>NC_005861.2 GCF_000011565.2 Candidatus Protochlamydia amoebophila UWE25 | reverse complement strand
GAATAAGGATCCTACAAGCGTATTGCATTTCTTCGTTTGGATATAAGCCAAAACGCTTAGTTAAAAATGTTTTTTAGAACTGGTTATGCCTCATCTGCAGCCAAAGACGTATAAGCTTATCATTTTTTGTAAATTGAGCGTATTCAACAAAGAACGCTATGGTCACTACTTCATGCCACGTCTTAGCGAAAATACAGTAAAGTAAGATGAACATCTCGATTCGCACAATTGGGCCGCTTATCGGGTAAGCGCATGAAGGCTTGATTGCAAAATAGCAAGTGGAAACCAACATTTAAAATGTAGTCTTTATCAAGAAAACTAATTTAATGGATGCTTTACCAAAAATTTTCCTAGGAATAAAGAGCTTTTTAAGCTAAAAAACTCTCTAACTTATTTAAGTTTAGTGTGATAATAATGATAAACTTATCATCCCATCAAATTATCAAATATCTTATTCTATAGAAAAAAGGGTTGTCTATATGAAACACGTTGAAAAAACTAGAGTTAATTTTGAAATCCCAGTAGCTATTCATAATAGTTTGAAAAAATGTGCTATTGATCTTGGAATGAGCTTTAAAGAATTGGCAACTCAAGCATTTATTGAGAAACTTGAAATGTTAGAATATGAACAAGACTGCAAGGATGCAGAAGCAGCTCATGACAGATTTGTAAAAAATGGCTCTAAAACTATATCTCATGAAGAAATGATGAAAAAAATAGGTTGGGATGAATTATAAGCTTGCATACAATTACGAACTAGAAAAAAAGAATTTAAGATACTAAGCGAGAAGAAAATTAAACTTAAAGCTTTATCTGTAGATCCAAGGCAAGACGGGGCAATTAAGCTCAAAGGATACAACGCCTATCGTGTAAAATGTGGTAGATATCGAATCATTTATGAGATTAAATATGATAAATTAATTGTTTTAGTTTTAGATGTTGATGCAAGAAAAGATATTTATAAAGGATTGTAATTTAGTTTCTTTATAATAATCCTTTTGTTAAAAACTAGGAATAATTTAAATGCCTTTTAAAGAATTACTCTATTAATTTTTAGGATATTAAATTATCATTAATCTGATCATTTAATGTTGTTCATAAGTAAATTTTTTAACGAGATAAAAGAAGTTTTAGGAGAAGCTTTTACTTATGCTCAAGGCAAAATTACCCTTAAATCAGAAATAATTGAAATATCCGATTCTCTAGCTGATTACAAAGCCCAAAATATTAAAAGAATTAGAAAAAAATGCCACTATTTTCAAGGTATTTTTGCTAAGATCTTAAACGTTAGTCCAAGAACTATTCAGTCATGGGAATCAGGACGACGTGTTCCAAGCCATACAGCCTTACGGTTAGTTGAAATTGACATTCGGGGTCATTTAAATTAACGCCTAGCCATAGTTACTTAAGTACCTCCTCCTACGATTCTACTACCTATTGACCATAGTGATACCAGAGAAATAATTGCTTAATGGCTCTAATATGGCCTTGATGGCCCAGTATTCTTAAATAAAAATCCCTCTTTTTTATTTAAATCTATATTGTATCTATAATTTTAAAAAAATTTAATAAGTTTAAACGAAAAATTTTGTTAGTCGGATCTATCTAAATTTTTTGGAAATGCTACAGCCAATAAGGAAAAATTTATAAAGGAAAATATTTGAGATTAATCAAAGGAAATTTAAAAAAAAGGAAATTTAAAGAAAATTTATCGATCAACTAATTCATTTACTAGTTAATCGATAAAAAATAACTAATAAACTAAAGGTACTGGACTTTTAACGTCCCTTTTCTGTTCATAACAGCGGCTGCTAAAGCCTGTTGGTCTTCGACACTAAGATCTTTATTAAAACCAACTAATCTAACTTTGCAAGTAGCATCTTGTAAGTATTGAGCAAAACTTTTTACATCATTAACTTGTTTTATGGCCTTAAAATTGCATTTCTGAACATCAGAATGACTTTTGAGGTAAGCGATAAAAGGAGCCATAGATTTAATGATACTTGTTCTTTCTCTTTGATTGAGTTCGAGTGCAGTATCCAATTGATATTTAGCAGCCATTTCTAAGGCATAATCAGTAGCGGTTGTTTCAATTTTCGGTAAACAAAAAACGCCTTGGAAAATGTTGGTTAAAACGATAGCTTTTGCGGCAGCCAAATTGTTTTGTGCATGTTGTAGCTCTTTTTGTGCGCCTTGCAATTCTCTGTTTGCCAATATAAGGTCTTGTTGAGCTTTCAGAACCTCTTGCCCGCTTTTGGCAGCTTTTTGTTGAGCAGCTAAAGTCTCGGCATGAGCAGCTAGAGTTTCAGCATGAGCCTGTTTTTTCAATCGAGAAAGCTCAACATGAGTATGTAAAACATTTTTAACGTCTTGTAATAGGTTTTGATGATGTGAAGGATAACCACCAGTAGCATGCATAAGCAAACTCCTTAATTAAGGTTTATTGAAAAATTAATACAATCTTTAAAAATTTAGTCTTACTAACAACTACTTATTTGTCAAGATGTTTACTTAAAAAAAATATTTGATTTTAGCTTTGATAAAAAATTAATATGCTATAATTAAGAATAAATCTTATTAAATTAGGTTTTTGTATGAATAATGATTATTCTCACTACAATCAACCAATTAGTTCTTTTTCTTCTCCTTTACAACTTAATAAAAATCAACATGGTGATCAAACTGTGAATGGTGGTCATGAATACACCAATCAGTTAGAAGGTCAGGTTAAAGATACAGGAGAAAAGATTATCATTTCGAGCCAAGAGAGTTTTGAAGAATTAGGACAAATGGATTTAGTAGATTCTTTTGATTCCCCTATTGAAGGAGAAATTCTTAAAACCAAAGCTGAAGAACCGCTTTCTTTTGATGATGATGACTTTGATAGTTTTGATAGTTTTGAAACTGATGATGGTTGGGGAAATTTGGAGGAGAAAACGAATATAGTTGAAGACAAAGAAACAACCGTTATTTTCAAAGATGAAAATCAAAAAGTCAAAGCAGAGGTTGTAGTAGAAAAAATAGAAGTCCATCATCTAGATATAGTCGATGTGAATGAGAAAGCTACGGTTGAAAATCAGAAGGTTGAAGTAGAAACCCAAATAGATCAGCAGATGGCTGATAACATCGATACATTAAAAGAAATGTTTGAAGGATGTGACTTTGGAGAAGGGGTTGATGTTGATAAGCTAATGCAAAATGCTTTAGAGGAATTGAAAGACATTTCAGATGATCCTCAAGAAGCTATTGAGCGCGCAGCAGATAAATTATTAAACCATGTTAAAGGTTTATCCGACGAAAAAAGGCAAGAAATCAAAGAAAAGTTGATTGCCCATTTTACTCAATATGCTCATGTACATAATCCTCATTTAGCAATTTTATCACCACGTGATTCAGAGACAAATAAAGATCTTACTTCAGATAAAGCACGCCACCAAGAAATTATTCATAGTAGCTCAAAAGAGAAAGTTGACCAAAGAAAAGAAAAAGAAATCGCGATTGCAAACGGAACACCTCTGAATGTAGCAGCTTTTATCAGACTTGTTAGCAGGTCTTCAAAAGATCTACAAGTTATGATGATGGCAAAAATTAAAGAAGCTAGAAATGAGGAAAGTAAACAAAGGCAAGTAGCAGACAAAGCTGATTCTATTAAACAGCAAACTCTTAAAAAAGAAATTCTCAATGAAGAAATTCTTAAAGGAGAGATTAAACACTCTATTTTGAAAAATAAAATTATTCAAGAATCAACAAAAACGACCACTTTTTTAGAGACAGTTTTTGTTAAAACAATTGAAAACGGAAAGTTTACTCTTTTAAGGCGATCTCAAGAAGTGTTAGTTGGCCGAATCAAAATTTACTCAGCAATTCGGACGTAAACATATTTTGCATGTATAATGAATTAAATTGAAAATTACATTTTTATTATGAATAGGCTAAAAACGAATAATCGATTGCCTCAGATAAAGGAGTAAATTTTTTTAGATTTCCTCTAATCGTTCTCTTGAAATTGACACAACATAATTTTATTGGATACAAGTCAGTTGAATAGTGCGGCAAGAAAAGCACTTGATACGTAGCGATTGAATTAAACCTTTTGTTTTTTGCAATCGATGGAATATTGCATTGTCCAAAATTCCAATTTGGCTAGGTTTTAATCTGGAACTAAAAATTATTCTAGTCATAGATTAAACAATTCTGTATTGCATGTTCCTTGGTAACAAAGCGGAGCAGCAATATCAAAACCATTTTTACAGTAAGAAAACTCTCTCTTCGACCACGCTTTCCTGGGTACTGTACTGAGTGTAAGTTTAACTGAAAGGGATTTATCCAAAAAACTATCAACGGATGGATTAACTCTATTTTCATCTGTATAAACGTAATTTTTTAGTAGTATCCTTTCTATTTTTTTAAACTCAGCTCTTTTGCTTTCATCTCTTTCTTATAGAATGCACTCTTTTTGGTGATTTTTGTCGTTTACAAAAATAAAAAATAGCTTGTAAGTTGACGGCAAATGAGCAACGTTTTCTCTTAAATAAGCATCTGGGTGAGACTTGATAAATTTTAGTAAAATTTAATCCTTTATCTTTCTAGGAGAGGCTACTCTTATTTTTGGTATCAGGTTTCCTTCTTTTTTCTTTTGGACCCAATTCCAAATTACTTTAAAGCTTAAACCAAAATTGTTGCCACTGTTACGCTAAATCCCTGGCCTCTATATAGCGCATAAAACGTTCTCTTAAGTCATTGTTTATTAATGAAAAAGCCAAGCTTATTAATAAAAAGAGATGATTTAAATACACTATGAATTTAATAACAGCAAAACTTTTCTACGGAGTTTTTCAAAAGAAAAATTTAGACAAGATGACAAATGATGAAGCAAATACTATTGTATTGAACTATGGATTAGATAAAGCTTTGTTAAAGCTTTTGTTTTAGACATAAAAACAAGAACAAGCACGATTGCTCCTATGCTTTCTTTTATACAGTTCATGAAAGATAATCAAGCACCTCTTATATCAAGGCCTTTTTAGTTTTGTCAGAGTTATTGCGATGAAAAAAGACATTACCGACGAAGAAAAGCAAAGCTTAACTGACACTATCGCTAAACGAAACGGAACATTGGAAGTTTAATACGATTAGCAAATACTCATTGTTTTTATCAATCAACTAGACTCGTTAGTTGGTCGATGACCTTTCCAATTTTTTCGTGTCAGTTCCTTTCTTGAATTGTTTATTTAGCCAATATTTTCCACAAATTCTTTGGCTACAATAGTATCTAAGCTATTAGGTACATAAAATGATTTTTGATTAACTCAAACAAAATCTTAAAGAGTGGCTGTAGTTTCAGGATGTTTGCTAAAAAGGAAAAGATGCTTATAAAATTTAAGGATTATTCTCATAAGCATCAGAAAGCTTTTCAAGTCGTTAATTTTCAACCTTTTCTTCTCACACCAAAATAAAACACATATCATTGCTATTTAACAGGCCAAAACTCCGCTCGGAGAAGTATTTTGTGGGTTGGAAACATCATAATTAATATTAACAGTAAATAGATGAAAGTGGAGATGGAGATCTATTCCTATTAATTTAGTTTTTATTGAAATAAGCCCATTTGCCAATAAACGAGCGTAATGGCACATGCATTCAAACATTTGAAATAAAAAATTAAAGATCGCCTGGATAACAAGGGTTGTTTTCGATAAAATGTGATCTTCTTGTTGAGGAGCTTTCACGATTACATAGTGAGGATTTTCACAAGAAATTGTAGAACTTGATAGCTCTTGTGTCAATATTTCTGGATAATAAGCGTTAGGATTAGCCAAATTAATGTTGTTCATACACTTCTATCCTTTTTTTATGAATTTGAAAAAATTTGGATGTATCAAAATATCCATCAATTAGTTCTCTATCAAGTTTAGTAACAAAATGTTGGTGAAGTAAATACTTGATTTCTTCCATCGCACGATGATGAACTCTCGCAAAAACCTCCGCTGGTACCATCTTTTCTGTATGCTCTGCACAATCAATAATAGACCAGGATTCAAACGGTAATTTAATATACTGTACTTTTTGAGCGATTAAACAAAAATTTCCCAATTTTGCTTTAGGAAATAGATCAATTAAATAATCGGCATATTCACTGGGTGGAGCAAGTAAATCTGGTTCAATTATTTTTGTTATATTTACAAATTCATAGTTGCAGAAATAATCGAATATAAAAGTCGGGACAAAACTGATCATTTCTCGAGCAAGGCCATTTTCTAAAAGCTTCATACAGGCTTGATATTCTTGAATGGCTTTAGCGGCAATCTGTTTAGCTTTGTCAAGTTGTAGTGATAATTGGGTAGAATCATTGAAATCAGAAAGGTCTTTGATTTGA
Organism: Candidatus Protochlamydia amoebophila UWE25; assembly: GCF_000011565.2. NCBI lineage: Bacteria > Pseudomonadati > Chlamydiota > Chlamydiia > Parachlamydiales > Parachlamydiaceae > Candidatus Protochlamydia > Candidatus Protochlamydia amoebophila. Next base: position 2,432,536 of record NC_005861.2, on the reverse strand, counting down.
TAAAAATAAAATTTGTAAAGGCTAAAATTAAAAAAGGCAAACATTTGAATATCCATATCGCTTAAAAACTTTACCTTAGAATAGGAGGAGGGTGCGCCAATATTGTCAAAAAACCTTTTCGTAGCAGCTTTAGTTACAGAAGGAGGGGAAGAAGAAAGGCCTGTTTTACTGTCGATTTGGACATCTTTGTGAAGTTGATCCCAAGAATTAAGAATGTTAAGAGAGCCGATAATAACCTCACAAGGATTGTCAATACTAAGATTAATTGTCATAAATCCCTCCAATTTATCCTATATATTTCAGTTAAAACTTCAACATATTTTTTAATTTTTTTCATGTTCGTTTTTTAACTATGTTTTCATGTTTTTAAAAGTAGCAATCAGCTGATTTAAAAGCATTTTACTTTTTATTGCAGTAAAGCTAGATCTCATACAAAATATATTAAAACAATCAAATATTTTTTAATAAGAAAATTTAATGCGTATTTTTTTCTTTAAAACTTAATTTTTTTTGTAAAACATACTTTTAGATATATCTAAATCTGTTTTTTGTTTTAGGAAATCATATAATAAAAAATTTACAATTAAGATAATTTACTACGACTAATTGCAAAATTAAGAGGCATATAATTAATTTAATTAAGGAGATTTTAAGGCAACCTTCATCAAACAGGAGTAGTTATAGCGAGACACAAATATTTGTTTTCAAAGAAAGATTTGATCAGATCAGAAATGAGCTTAAGAACAAACTCATGTCCTAATTTCAATTTTATGTCCAACATGCTAAAGAAAAAACTTTTGTTGTTCAAAAACAAGCTCAAGCTTAATTAGAACTCGAAGCTGTTGAAAGAAAGCACAGGCTAACCGAGCAATAGCTTAAGCTAGTCAAGAAAGAGCACAGATTAGTCGAGAAAAAGCAAGGATTAGTAAAGAAAATTAACGAAAATAATAACTGAAACGCTTTTCTGCGCGACTTTTGGTAAAAAATTAGATCCTGCATAAGCTAGCCAAACTGTAACCCGCTACGCTTTGAATCAAGCACTCAATTTAGAAATAGAAAAGAGAGCTAGCCACGTGATTTCTACTTCTCCGTTCACTCAATATCTAAAGAGCATTCAAAAGCCACATCTTGCAACTTTAAACTCTTTACATCAGTTATTGATGTGAAACTTAGCTCAATACCTACAAGGCACCTCTTATGCCGTTCAAAATATTATTATGAAATAGTATTACAGCTGTTGGAAAAAGCTAGTTTAGCTACAGCTGTCGCAAACAAACGGCATTAAAAATGACATACGTCTAGCTACTCATTAATTCTTTATTAATCAAATGCTAAATAGGCGATTGTTCGGTATATCTCTCTTATTTTTTTTAATTACAAACCGTTAAATAAACAAAAATATAGCTTTTATAATTAGATTCTATCGATATAAAAATGAATTTATCAAAATTAGGTTATTCAATTTCTCCTTATCTAGCCTCAATTTTTTAAATTTTATAAAAATAAAATTGTCAATATAAAGCTTACAAATTTAGTTACTTAAAATTATATATTATAATAAATTGGATGTATTAAATAAAAAAACATTTGATTAAAAATGTTAACAAGTTTTTATATTGGCTATACAAATGACTTTGATAGCAATAAAAAAAGGCATTTATAAATAATCAACTCCTTTAAGTTATTTAAACAATTTTCAAGAGGTAAATATTATGATATTATCTACAGCTACAGCATCACCAGCAGCTACAGTATCACCAGCGAATTTAGAAGAATTGCTTCAAGCGCAGAAAGAAATGGACGCAAGGATCACGAATCTTGATAATATCCTTTTAAAAGCTCAGGAAAAAGCTGATGAACAAGTTAGAAAGCTTGCTAATGAACTCTCTAGAGTTAAAGATGATAATACTAGTCTTAATGGCAGAATTAACATTCTTAGTGATGATAATACTAGCCTTAATAACAGAATTAACATTCTTAATAAGGATAATGACAGTCTTCGAAATCAAATCGAGGAACAAAATCTGAAAATAACTTTGCTTAGTGAAGAATCTCGAATAGTTGAAGGAACTTTAAAAACTACTCAAAAAACTTTAGAAGAAAAAACTAAGCAAATAGCAGAAATTCAAGAAACGCTTGAAAAATACGAAAAAGAAAAACAAGAGCTTTCTGAGAAAAATACAAAGCTTGTCAATGAAAATGCCGAACTTGTCAAGGAAAAAGAGGGTTTAAATGCACTTTTAGAAGCTTTACGCAAAGAAAAAGCTGATCTTGAAAATAAAGAGAAAGCATATCAAGAAGAAATAGAAGCGCTCAGTGTAGTTTTAGATGAGACATTAAAATGTCAACTTGAATTGGAAAAAAACCATCAATTGGAAATTTCTGAAAAAACAAAAATAATAGCCAAGCAACAGCTTAAATGCGAAAATTATGAAAAAGAAGCTCTTTCAAATACAAATAAATTAGTTGAAACGGAAAAAGACCGAGATGAAGCTAAACACAAATTGAGTTTAGAGCAAACAAAACATATTAAAACAAGACAAAAATTGTTTGAAGAACAAGAAAAGTATATTACAGCAAGCCGGATGTTAGACAAAGAACAAAAATCGCACTCTGAAACAAGCAAGAGCTTGCTTATAGAGCAAACAGCACGTGCTATTACAAACCAAATTTTGTTTAAAGAAAAAGCAGAACATACTGATACAAAGCAGAAATTAGATTTAGAGCAAGCAAAATATGCAGCAGCAAAAGAAGATTTAAATAAAGCCAAGATCGATGCTGAGAAAGCGCAAGAAGATCTCATTAATTCAATTCAAAAGCAATTAGATGAAATGCTCAATACTCATGAAGATGAATTAACAAAAATAAAAGACAATTACACTAAATTGCAAGAAGGTGTACAAGCTCAAAAAAATGAACTTAAAAAGATTGTTTCGAGACTTAGCAATATAAATTTGCAAGATCCTCAGCTGTTTAGAATGTGGATATTAGATTTTGCTATGTTTGCCGGTTTAAATATCGAAGACCGAAAAAGCTTGGAAACTAAAATATCTCAACTTCATCAGCAGCTAGCAAGCCCAACCAACCTAATTTCATGGAAACATCTTGTATTACAATTTTGCAATACATTGATTACAACAGCAATAGTTAGAAAGGTGAGTTAATTAAAGAATTGCTTTAGCTAAAACACAGGTTGGAAAAAATTCTAACCTGTTTTAATATTTATTATATCTTTGTTATACAAGGGGTATCCTTATGTTGTTTTCTTCATCACTTGAGGCTCAGCAAATTAGTGTTTTTTTTCAGACACTTGTTGATCGTATGCAAGAAGAACTCGACCATCCTTCCCCAGAGAATGAGCTTGACTCTTCCGCAACGTTAGAAGATTACTGCCACAATTTTTTTCTCAAAAAAGAATTTTCAGAACGTTTGAAAGAGCAAAATCAACTTTTGCACAAACTTATTTTGCAGCGAAAAATCTACATCTTTAATTTAAAGAAAAAAAATTCTCTTACCAACGCTGCCTGCCATAAAATTGATAGCGGTTGTCACAAAATTGGCGAAAAACTTTCCACTATTATTCCCCAAGTCCAGGATTTAGAAGTCCAACAACAAGAGTTTAAGCAAACGGTTGCAGAAACTCGTCTCCTTCAGGATGAAATAAGGGAAATCATTAATCAAAGTCAGGCAGCGATCGAGGAAATAAGAGTGTATACCTCTATTCCCACTCAGGAAGAACTTGATGGGGGGAAAAAACAAAATCCTATCCTTGCTTCCTTGCAAACACAATGTGAAATACTGCGCTCTTACATAGAGTCCATGAATACAATAAATGAAAAAAAATCCGCTGATTTAAAAACATTCAATCAAGCTTTTCAGGAGCTCCAAGTATCTTATAAGAAACTAGATAAGGAATTAGAAAACTTTAGACAAGTAACAAAACGATTTCAACAAGATAACAGACAGCTTGTGAAAGGCGTGGAAGAGCTTCGAGAAGATAACGAACAGCTTGCACAAGGTTTAGAAGAGCTTCAAGAAGTTGGCAAACAGTTTGAAAAAGGTGTAGAAGAGCTTCGAGAAGATAATAAACAGCTTGCACAAGGAGTGGAAGAGCTTCGAGAAGATAATAAACAGTTTGCACAAGGCGTGGAAGAGCTTCGAGAAGATAACAAACAGCTTGCAAAAGCCATGGAAAAACTTCGGGTAGATGGCAAACAGTTTGCACAAGGAGTAAAAGAATTTGGGGAAAACGTCAATAAGTTAACACAAAATAACAAACAGTTTCAGCACAAGATAACTAACCAGTTTCAAGAAAGAAAGAAAGCTAGAGAAATAATGGAAGAAATTAAGGGAAAGGAACGTGAGATTGAAGAACTTCTTAATCTCTCCCCTATGCAAAATGCCATGACTCCAACTTCTTCTACTTGTACAGAATTGGTTTCCCAGCAAATAACCAAAAGAAAAATTATATTGCTTGGACCTATCAATAGCTTAATGGCTAGGCTACCCTCTCATAAAAATTTTTCAATTTCTTTTTTAAATAAGATTTGTTTAATTTTTGCTTGGATTGGTATTTTTCAAGTTGCTAACACCATTCTTTCGTTCTATCGACCTAAAAAAAACCATCTTTCTGATCAAAAGGGAGCATTTTTTTCTGCTATCTCATCTTCTAAGAGAAAACAAACCGATGAGTAAAAAATTGAAATAAACGAGTTCCTACTTTAGTAAGGCAGTGATATTGTGGCTATTATCGACATGAAATAGAATTAGGTATCACTACTTTACAGATTAAGGTTTTCATTTGTCGCTACCAACTAATCCGGTATTTAATCTCAGCCAATTGTTAATCGTGTAGCTATAATTTGAGTAATAATGATTGGTAGGTCAGCAGAATTCTCTACACGTAAATTTTTTAAATACACGTTCCAAAAATTTTACACTTGTTTCATTTCATCCTTGGCATAGGTAATCGGAAAAGTAAGTGGAGTTTTCCGATGCTTAAATACTAAGCGTATAACGCCTTCTAGATTATAAAATAATGGCAATTGAGAAGAGGATATCATAGAATAAAGATCGTGAAAGTCTTTCATACGGCTATTAAATGAGCCTCGATAGACAATGGTTTCTAACTTTTCGACAAAAATAAATTCCTTTGGATAACAGGTTAGCTTTATATTGCCTTCAAAAAGGGCTCCTTTAGAGCATGTTGTAAGGAGAATTGATATTCAACAGTATTAACGACATCTCCAAAACCAATATCGATAGCAACTTTAAAGGGAGTTCCTGATTTTTATCACATGTTCACTTATAATAAACGTATTTAATTAGAGAAATATAAAAGCATTATGGCTGCAAAAGCTTATTCAGATTCTTCGCAAGCTCGAGACAAAAGGATTAGTGGAGAAACATCTTGAGCCGTCTAACGAAAAATCAAAAAGCGCTAAAGCAATACTCAAAAAAGAAGTAGCTAGAGCAAAAAGTAAAAAATTGGGCAACATAAGATAATAGTGAATTTTTGATGGCGCAATGTAAGCATTCTGTAGCTGGAATATCACAGATTAAAGCTTCTTGTAGACCATGAATTTCTTCATTTGGGACAGTTCCTAAAATAATTAATAACCATATAACAATAAACGATAAATGTTAGACTCGTTCCTTCAATAATAGCGATTTGAATTGCTCTCAAATTCCTATTAAGGTAGGGAACAATTCCAGGAAAACTAAAAGTTGTTAACATGAGCGGTACAATACAAAACAGATGGCTTAGATTCCAATTTTGTCTCTCTAATAAATAAAGATTAATTTCTTTGGGTGCTAAACTGATCATCAATAAATAAGCCGCAATCATACTAATAAATAGTATGCTGTTCACCCTTTCTATTATATGATAATCCAAATAAATCACCCCTCCAAAAGCAACTAAAAAACAAGACTGACAAGCACACTTGAAAGATGAGTATCAAGCAGAAGAAATCAAAGATAAATTGGAAAATATTTTAGAGGCTTTATATCCTAATTTTTTTGCTTTTTATGCAACTTGTTTCAAAAAACATCCTTAGCCTAATATTGAACGCGAAATACGGTTAATGAAACTGACGATTGGCGATATTTCTAGTCTTTGAGGACAAGTATTAACAAAAAATCTGAGATGATATGAGATTTGAGAACATTTTTCTTCCTTCAGCAGGTCCCATTATTCCGGACGTTTAAATAACCAAAATATTTAATCTTATGTCTAAAATCAGTCTTCTAAAGAATATCAAATATTTTGGAATTACAGCCCAAATAAAAGAAAGAATGATCTGAATACTTTTTTATATTATAGTTGCTAAGTTCATCAAATGCATTAATTCAGTTTAAAGTAACATTCTTCCCAAGTTCGATTGAAATGCTGGACAGTTAATAAGGACGTCAAATACGTCAATGTAACATCAGTGAAATTATTGCAATTATTCAAATCCACATATGTTAAATTCTCTAAGGGTGTCAAATGTGCTAATCCAGCAACAGTAAGATTATTACAATCACTCAGATTCAAATGCGTTAAAGCAAGTAAGGGTGTCAAATGCGCTAATCCATCGTCAGTAAGTTTAACGCATTCACCTAGACTCAAATGCGTTAAAGCAACTAAGGGTTTCAAATGGGCTAATCCATCATCAGTGAGCTTTTTACAACCGCTCAGACTTAAGCATTGCAAAGCGACTAAGGACATTAAATGCGTTAATCCAGCATCAGTAATCTTTTTACAGCCTCTCAGATTTAATTGTTGTAAAGCGACTAAGGGCTTCAAATAGGCTAATCCAGCATCAGTGAGCTTTTTACAACCGCTCAAACTTAAGTATTGCAAAGCAACTAAGGGTTTCAAATGGGTTAATCCAGCACCAGTAAAATTATTACAATCACTCAAATTCAAATACGTTAAAGCAACTAAGGTTGTCAAATGCGCTAATCCATCATCAGTGAGATTAGCACACGCACTTAGACTCAAATGCGTTAAAGTGGCTAAGGATGTCAAATGGGCTAATCCAACACCAGTAAGCTTTTTACAACCACTCAAATTTAATTGTTGCAAAGCAACTAAAGGTGTCAAATGCGCTAATCCAGCATCCGTGAGATTACCACACGCACTCAGATATAATTGTTGTAAAGCGACTAAAGTTATTAAATGTGCTAATCCAGCATCAGTGAGATTGTAGCAAAAATTTAGGTCTAATTGTTGCAAAGCGACTAAGGGTGCCAAATGCGCTAATCCAGCATCAGTAAGATTACCACACTCACTTAGACTCAAATGCGTTAAATTGACTAAAGATGTCAAATGGGCTAATCCAACACCGGTAAGCTTTTTACAACTACTCAGATTTAATTGTTGCAAAGCGATTAAGGGTTTCAAATGCGCTAATCCATCATCAGTGAGATTAGCACATGAACTTATGTTTAATTGTTGCAAAGTGATTAAGGATGTCAAATGCGCTAATCCAGCATCAGTGAGCTTTTTACAACCGCTCAGACTTAAGTATTGCAAAGCAACTAAGGGTTTCAAATGCGCTAATCCATCATCGGTGAGACCGTAGCAAAAACCCAGGTCTAAATGTTTCAAAGCGATTAGGGGTGTCAAATGGGCTAATCCAGCACCAGTAAGATTACTACACGCCCACAGATTTAATTGTTTCAAAGCGACTAAGGGTTTCAAATGCGCTAATCCATCATCAGTGAGTTTGTAGCAAAAACTCAGGTCTAAATTTTGCAAAGCGACTAAAGGTGTCAAATGCGCTAATCCAGCATCAGTGATATTGTAGCAACAAAAACTCAGGTCTAAATGTTGTAAAGCGACTAAGGGTGTCAAATGCGCTAATCCAGCATCAGTGAGATCATCACACTGACTTAAATTCAAATACGTTAAAGTCACTAAAGATTTTAAATGCACTAATCCAGCATCAGTAAGCTTTTTACAACCATTTAGATTTAACCCCTGTAAAGCAATTAAAGGTCTTAAATATGCTAATCCATTGTCTGTAATGTTATGACATTTAGCCAGTCCCAACTGCGTTAAATCTATTAAAGAGTCCAAATGCGCTAATCCAGCATCAGTGAACTTTTTACAACTATTCAGATTTAAACCCTGTAAAGTAATTAAAGGCCTTAAATATGCTAATCCAACATCGGTCAGATTATTGCACTCTTGAAGGTAAAGCACTTTTAATTTTTTACAATCTTTTAATGCTAAAAGATGGGCATCAGTCAAAGAGGCATTCTTTGAAAAATTGAGTCTTTCTATCTCATTTGAGAAACACTTTAAAATTTTTTCAAATTCGGTTAAATGAGAAGCTTGATTTAATAAGGAACTCACAACGGTCAATTCTAAATAATTTTTTAAATTATTTAATTGGTATTGCTGCGCAAAATTTAAAAGTGCTTTTAATTCTATTAGACTATCTGCGGTGGAGTTAAATAGCTCACATTTTTCTGATTTATAGGTGTCAATTAGCTGCTGTTCTAAATTTTTCACAACCTCGGCCAGTTGATAATAATCGGCTAGTTGAATAAAAGTAAGGATGTCTTCTATAGAAACTTTAAAATCGACAATCAACAAACAATCGAGCAGATGGGTAAATTCTTTTTGTGTCAAAGTGAGAGGTTCCCGAAGAGTTTCTTGAAAATTTCCCGACCAAAGACTTTTAAAATAGGGCGATTTCTCCTTTAACAAAGTTAGTTGGGAATTAGGGATAGTTAGAGAAGTTTCATCTTGAAAGCTCAGTTTAAATTCTTGGGGTAAAGATAAAAAGTCGGAAGAGTGAATTGTTGTTGCATTAATTTCTTCAAGGAAAGGTTTGTTCGAAGTATTTAAGTTTGTTGGAATATCTAAAGAGTTTATTATCAGGTTACTTTCATCCTCAGGATAATCGCTACTTTCTCGATTTTGACTTTCTGTTAAAAACGGAGTTTGGCTCGAACTTAATAAAGGCATTTCAGATTTTGCAGAATGGGTAGTGGTAAAATTAGAAATGATAATTTCTTTTTGCCCCCAAAAAACTTCTCTCCATTGGGATTGAAGCTGATCTCTTGTGATACAGTTAAAGAATAAGTTGAGAAAACACTGAAAAATTGTTTTGCATAATAAACTAATTCGTTCAAAAAATTTTAAAGGATTGTTTGATTGTGAGTAAGAATGAGTGTCTGTATTGACAATGGAATGACCAGGATTAGATTTTGCCTTCTGAATATTCAAAATTACCATCCATATTAGTTAAATAATTTTTAAATTAAAAATATTAAATTATATATTATATATAAATTAATATATTTGCAATATGAAATAAAATCTTGTTTAAATTTAAAGTGAAAATTGTTTTATCAATTGAGAATTTTTAAAAAAAGTTATAAATCGATAGAATTTAAATACCAATTTTTAAATTTTGATATAAAAATTGCTTAAGTTTATTAAACTAAATTTTGGAGTTAAAAATTTAATAATGAATAAGAGTAAAATTTAAATAACAAGAGACCTCTGTATGATTTAAAACATTTTTTTTCATCACCCATGTTTAACATGACATGAGAAGGTGAAATGAATTTAATCAACTTATATTGTCCTCTAGATGATTTTTGAAAGCTCTTTGAGCGAAAATGAGATAAACGCCTAATTGATCATGACAAGACAAAGCGAGGACGTTAATTTGAATGTTCAATTTCAGAGATGCTGACAATTGTTATTTTATTTCATCAATCGAATGAACCAATATTTAAACCTTTTATGAATAAGTTCGGCAAACATTTAGGCAAAGAATTTTTAAACTTAAGGAGCTATTAGATCAGGTTGAATTTGCTCGTTTATTACTTGAATTAGGAGCTAAAATTAATTTTCAACAGTGCTTTGATGGCTACCCTTCTTTGTATTGGACTGTTTTTCACGGAAATTTAGAGATGACAAGGCTGCTTCTTGAGTTTAACACAAATCCCCCCATAAAGTGAATGCAAAGCATGAGGATGAAATTACTAGCTTGCATGTTGCCACCAAAAATCTGCATCTGGAAATTATGGAACTTTTACTTTCGCAAAAAAAAATTGATCTTCATGCCCAAAATAATCAAGGTCATACGCCTTTGCATATTGCTGTGGAGTCAGGTTATTATGAGAGTGCTAAGCTCTTGGCTTAGCGTGGAGCGCAAATAAATTTGGCCCAGACATCAAAAATTTTAAGTGAAGAGGGGGCCTCATTTCGATAAACTTAGACAGCTTTTATTATATTTATTCATCAAGAATAAAGATTTTAATTCTTTCCAATTACTTCTTAATAGCCCTTTCGAACTTCAGCTCATAACAATAAATAATACTATTACAGCTGCTAAAAAAGCCAGCTTAGCTACAGCCATTTGCTAGCAAACCTACTTTAAAAGTGACATACGTCTAGTCATTTATTGATTCTTTGCGGAATAAATCTGTTGATCGATAAATGCTTCTTATTTCTCTTTTTATTTAATAAATAAAAAATCTCTTATATCACTTAATAATATAATAACCATTTAAATTTTATCGATATGAAAAGCAATATCCTTATTGATTTAGCCTTATTTCAGTGTCGAAAATATAAAAATAAATTATTGAATTAAAGATTAGAAAATAAGTTACTTAAATATATGAACATAGATAGATGAATAATTTAAAGAACAAAATTAGTTGATTAAAAAGGTTAAAAATATTTTATATGGATTATATCAATACCTTTTAACATAAAAATAGTAAGATATTTATAAAATATAAATTTTTTAATTTGAATTCAAACATTTTCAAGAGGTGATATTATGGAAATCCAATCTTTTGATGTTTTTTCAATAGAAGAAATAAGAAGTTTAGTTAAAGAAGCTGTAGCAGTTAGTACCCATGCAGCAGAAGCAAAAAATAAAGAATTAATAAAAAGAGTCGAAACCGTTTCTAAGGAAATTTTAATAGTTACTGACCAGGTCCGTAGTCTACAGCAAGATAATATTGAACTTAAAAAAAATAATGTTGATCTTACTCAAAGAATCACGGTTCTTAATCAGGATAATGTTAAATTTAAAGAGACAATGCTTAACCAAGAGCAGCAAATAAGTCTGCTTCAAAAAGAATTTCAAACAGTTCAAAGAAATTTGAAAAATACTCAAGAAACGTTAAATGAAAAAGTCAAGCAAATAGCAGAAATTCAAGAAACGCTTGAAAAATATGAAAAAGAAAAACAAGAACTTTCTGAAAAAAATACAAGACTTATCAATGAAAATGCCGAACTTGTTAATGAAAGAAAGAGTTTAAATACGACATTAGAAGATTTACACAAAGAAAAAACTGAACTTGAAAATCAAAAGAAAACACAGCAAGAAGAAATAGAAAAACTCAAAAAAGATTTAAGTGAAGCACAAAGTCGCTATTCTGAGTTGGAAAGAAGTAGTAATTCAGAGATTTCTGAAAAAACAAGAATAATTGCTAATGAAAAGCTTAAATGTGAAAATCTTACTCAGGAAGGTATTTTAATTAGAAAAGATCGCGATCAAGCAAAACAAAGATTGGCTGAAAAAGAAGTAGCATGTGCTCAAATAGCACAAAGATTAGACCAAACTCGACATGAGCTAAATCAATCCCAGCAAACAATAGCAAGACAAAAAACAGCTTACCAAGACCTTGGAAATAAATTAAGAAAAAATGACAGTAAACTTATATTTCGAGAAGAATTACAAAAATTGAGCGACAGGATTCAATTCACAATTAAATCCAAAGAAGAAATTAAAAAGTTTACTACGGAACTTAGCCTAATAAATTTAAATGCTTTAAATGAACTTGAACTTCAAAATTGGGTTAAAGACTATAAAACAGTGCTTGAGTTGAATGAGGACGAACGGCGTAATTTAGAAAGTAATTTACTAGATCTAATGAATCATATTTCTAGATGTCTGGACATGGCAAGATTTGTTTTTGGGAAAGATTCGATCGATTATTTGCCCTCGTTATGCATTGTGTTATATAAGATGCATTGTGATAGAAGCTAATTAAATAGCTTTTTTTGACTAATACACAGGTTAAAAAAAATTTAACCTGTGTATAACATTTATTATATCTTTTTATACCATAGAGCATACTATTTCACCTTCTTAATCTATTGAAAATAAGCAAGTTAACACTTCCCTTCAAACACTTGTTGATCGTATGCAAGAAGAACTAGACCATCCTTTTCGGACGTATTATTCACTAATAGTAAAAAGTTTCTTGAAGTCGTAACCCGATCGATAGAGACATAGCGTAGACAATATCCGAGGTGTTCGGCCATTTCCATCTAAAAACGGGTGTATATGAACGAGTTGAAACTGTGCAATCCCTGCTAAAAGTACTGGAGGGATGGTTTGTTCATTTTGTAGCCAGTCCACCAATTCGGCCATAAACATGAGGACTTCATAAGCTGCCGGTGGTGTGTAAATAATTTCTTTTGTTTTAGAATTAGCAACATAATTTTGAATGACTCTATATTGCCCTGGCTGAGCGCTATTTCTTCTTACGTCTTCGACAAGACGTCTATGAATCTCTCTAATTAGACCTTCTGTTATAAGTCCTTGTGAAAAGACATAATCTGCGACGAAATCGAAGGCTTTTCTATAATTTAGCAGTTCTTTGACATCCTCAAAGTCAACATCTGATATTTTTTCGCCGGTTATAAGTCTTTCGGACTGGTCAAGGCTTAAATGTGTACCCTTGTACCCTTTATATGGGTGGTGTGATGTGCTTCTAAAAATCTTCTTGTTCGTCCAATGGCCGTAAGTGTAGATGCAATAGAAATAGTGAATTTTTGTTTTTACGACACTTTTACGACAAAATTTTGCCAGGGGTATTTAAGAGTCAACTTCTTTTAAGATTTCAATGATTTGTTCTTCTGTAAATCTTTTCTTCATGTTGTTTTCCTTTTTTTAGAAGATAGCCTGATTTTCTACTTTCTGTTGGACATTTTTTGGAGGGGTAATGTCAATGGTTGTTTACAAACTTCATTTTTTTTCCTTCTTCATGTAAACTCCTTTTTATACGAAATACCGAAATAAACTTGTAAATAAGAAGTCATCAGAAAGTTAAAAATTGATTTCTGAAATTTGGTAAAATCAAAGTGATAAGGAATAACAAATCCATGTTTATTAAATTGAAAGATCAATCATCTTATGAAATGCCCTCTGGAAGCACCGCTAAAGATCTAGCAGATAAATTGAATTTGAAAGGGCCACATGAAGCTTTAGGAGCTTCTATCAATGGAAAAACAGTTGATCTTTCTTATCCTTTACAAGAAGGGGATCAGGTTATTTTATGGGGTTTTAACGATCCTGAAGGAAAAGAAATTTTTTGGCACACTTCTGCTCATGTTCTCGCACAAGCTATTTTACGTTTATGGCCAGATGCACAGCCAACTATTGGACCCCCTATTGAAAATGGTTTTTACTACGATTTTGCCAATTTGACCATTTCTGATGCCGATTTTGAAAAAATTGAAAAAGAAATGCAGGCTATTATTTCTGAAAATTTTCAAATCAAACGAGAAGTTATTTCAACAAAATCCGATGCATTAAAACAATTTCAGAATAATCCTTATAAGTGTGAATTGATTAACAGTTTTGAAGACGAAAGCACATTAACAGGTTATCGGCAAGGCGAGTTTTATGATCTTTGTCGAGGCCCCCATCTCTTTAATTTAGGAAAAATAAAAGCTCTAAAATTAATGAAAACAGCTGGAGCTTATTGGAGAGGAGATTCTAATAAAGAAATGCTTACGCGCATTTACGCCATTTCTTTTCCGGATCGAAAACTTTTAAAAGATTATTTACATCAATTAGAAGAAGCTAAAAAACGTGATCACAAATTATTAGGGGCGAAATTAGATTTATTTTCCTTAAAAGAAGAGGCTCCTGGAATGCCTTTTATCCACCCTAAAGGTTTAATTGTTTGGAATCAATTGGTTGCTTACATTAGAGAATGTCTCAGCCGCCACGATTATATTGAGATCAAAACACCAACAATGATGACAAAAGAGTTGTGGGAAATTTCTGGTCATTGGGGTAATTATCGTCAAAATATGTTTATCTCACAAATTGAAGATCGTGATTTTGCCATTAAACCAATGAATTGTCCAGGTTGTATGCTTTATTATAAAAGCCATACGCATAGTTATCGTGAACTACCTTTAAGGATAGCTGAAATCGGAAATGTTCATCGCTATGAACCCTCAGGATCTTTATCAGGATTATTTAGAGTACGTAGCTTTCACCAAGATGATGCTCACATTTTTATGAAACCGTCCGATATCCAACAAGAAATTTTAGGAGTACTGGCTCTTGCAGATGAAATCTATTCTACATTTGGTCTTTCTTATCGCTTAGAATTATCGACTCGTCCTGAAAAAAACACTATTGGTACTGATCATGAATGGGAAGTAGCGACAGCAGGGCTAAAAGGCGCTCTAGATGAAATGGGAAAAGAATATCGCATTAATGAAGGAGATGGGGCCTTTTATGGACCTAAAATTGACTTTCATATTCGTGACGCAATCAATCGTAGTTGGCAATGTGGAACTATTCAGCTAGATATGGCTCTACCTGAAAAATTTGAACTCGAATACACTTTTTCGGATGGAACTCGCCAGCGCCCTGTTATGATTCACCGCGCAATATTTGGCTCAATCGAACGTTTTTTTGGTATTTTAATCGAACATTATGTAGGTAAATTTCCTCTTTGGTTAAGCCCTTCACAAATCCGATTCATTACGGTCGCTGATCGCCACGAACCTTATGCAAGAGAACTTGCTAAACGTTTTAAAAATGCAGGTTTTCATGTTGACGTGGATAGCACCCAAGAATCTGTCAGCAAAAAAGTTCGTAATGCGCAACTGGCTCAATTTAACTATATTTTAACGATCGGGGACCAAGAAGTTGAACACAAAACGGCTAATTTAAGAACTCGGGATAATGTCGTCCATGGTGAAATTCAAATTGATGAATTTATACAAAAGTTAGAAATTGAAAAACAACAACGTCAATCCCATTCTCCTTACGCTTCAGCAGAAAGGAATTAAAAAATGAAGACAATTGCGATTAGCAGTTTTAAAGGAGGAACGGCCAAAACATCGACAGCTTTACACATAGGGGCTGCTTTGGCAAAGTTTCATAAGAAAAAAGTATTACTTATTGACTTTGATGCTCAAGCTAATTTATCGACAGGCTTAGGATTTGATCCTGATGAAAATGATAGTTTAGCTCCAGTTTTACTAGGTAATAAAACAATTTCAGAAGTCATTAGAAAAACTCTTTTCCCAAATTTAGACTTAATTCCTGCTGACACATGGCTAGAAAGAGTTGAAGTAACAGGGCAACTAGCTTCTGATCGTTATTCTCACGAAAAATTGCGAGACCTTATTGCTCCTCTTAAATATGATTACATTATTATTGATACTCCACCTTCACTTTGCTGGTTGACCGAATCTGCTCTCATTGCTGCTCAACACACACTCGTTTGCATTACACCAGAGTTTTATAGTGTCAAAGGCCTTGAACGATTAAGTCAATTTATGGACAGTATTAGTCAACGCCATCCTCTAAACATTTTAGGGGTAATTTTATCATTTTGGAACGCAAGAGGAAAAAGTAATCAGGCCTTTTTAGAAGTAATAGAACGCGCTTTTCCTAAAAAGATACTACAAAATAAAATTAGACGAGATATCTCTGTTTCAGAAGCATCTATTTTTGGTAAACCTGTTTTTGAAACCGACCCTGAAGGTCGAGCTGCTGAAGATTATCTAGCTGTTACGAAAGAAATTTTAAAAAGGCTTTAAATTATTTTCTCATGTAAATCGGCTTTACATAAGAATTTTTATCATTTAATCATAAGGTTGTCATAATGGCCAATGTCAATTCCATTCTCTCTGAACGAGCAAAAAAATCTTCTCATAGTTCGAAAATGGCAGAAATGGCCAAACAATCTGCAACAGGAAATTTAACGAGCTTTTCAGGAATCTTTAGTGTGACTGAATTAAGTGATAAAGAAAAAATAAGTTTGGAGTTGTTATTAAAATCTTATGCCACAGAAAGCGACGATATTAATAATGATTTACAAACATTAATCTCTCTTACTTCAGAAGTCAAAGCTATCAACAATCAAGCTGCTATTTTACATGGAGAGAGAATTAAAAAAGCGCATCAAGTACTCACCCGTTATCGTGATGGAGCATTTACGGCTTGGTTGATAGCTGCTTACGGCAACCGTCAAACACCCTACAACCTCATGCAATATTATGAATTTTATGAGTCTATGCCAAAACCTCTTCGGCCTCAAATTGAATGGATGCCACGCCAAGCTGTTTATGTATTGGCAACCCGCTCTGGAAGCTTAGAGAAAAAACAAATCATTGTAGAAAACTACAAAGGGGAAACAAAAGCCGAAGTTTTAACTTTAATTCGACAAACTTTTCCTTTGGACAATCAAGATAAACGTCAAAAAAAAGTTGGAAAAGGCTTCATTCAAAATCTGGACCGCCTTTATAATCAAATTAAGAAGAATTCTCCTAACTTTACTTCTGCTCAAAAGAAACAAATTCATCACTTACTTGAGCAGATGCAAAATCTTATAGGTTATTAATGTTAGATAAGAACTACACTCCTTTTATTTTAGAACCAAGTTGGCAAAAAGTTCTCAAACAAGAGCTTGAGCAACCTTATATTTTTAATTTAGCAACCTTTATTGAAAATGAATACACCTCCTCTCCAAGCCCAATTTATCCTCCGCATGATTTAATTTTTAATGCATTTTATAATACTCCTTATGAAAAAGTACAGGTAGTTATTATGGGTCAAGATCCTTATCATGGCCCAGGGCAAGCCCATGGACTTAGCTTTAGTGTCCCTAAGGGAATAAGGCCACCCCCTTCTTTGCAAAATATTTTTAAAGAATTACAAACTGACATTCTCTTACCAATTCCTTCCCATGGTTGTTTGTTAAAGTGGGCTAAACAAGGCGTTTTACTTCTCAATGCCACTTTAACCGTTAAAAAAAGTGAGCCCTTGTCTCATCATGGCAGAGGATGGGAGCGATTTACTGATGCAGCTATTCTTCAACTTATCGAACGCCAAGATCCTATTATTTTTGTTCTATGGGGAAAATCCGCTCAAGATAAATGTCGTTTTTTAAAAGAATCTGTCAATATTAAGCGTCATTATATTCTCACTGCTGCACATCCTTCTCCCTATTCAGCTGCCAATGGTTTTTTCGGTTGTCGTCATTTTTCTAAAATTAATGCTTTACTCGAACAGCAAGGCAAATGCCCTATTGATTGGAGTCTTGATAATTAGAATGAAAAATAAATACCTATACTTCCATTCGACAAAATTAAAAAAAGAAAAAATAAGCTTGCCTTGAAACTCTTGAGTACCTAAAAAGAAAAAAAGTGTACTTTGGAGGTTATCATGGCATATTCAGAATTTTGCAGAGAAAAATTCTTTCCATATAAAATTGAAGGGCAAACCCGTCCTTTTATTGATCGCAATCTCCAAATTCAACTTCCTGGTGTCACTTCAAAAGAAGAAAAATCTAAAAATTATAGCCCTATTTATGCTTATTTTTCCTCTACTCTTACTAAACAACCCTCTTTTGCCCAAACTAAGGAAATTGAACTTCAAAAAGTTATGCAAGAAGCGGAATTGTCTTACGCAGCCTGGAAAAAAATGCATGAACAAATACTTCAAGCTGCAAAAAGCTATTTCTCGTCTTCTAGTAAAGATTCCTAAAATTTCTGTTATTATTTTTTAAATTTTTAATTCCAAATTTTGTCATTTTTTTGGCATTGAGTTTACATTTATTTATTTTTCATTAAATTTTCAAAAACTGAAACATTTAATTACTAATTAATAAAATTAAATTTATAATATAGTTATACCGTTTGTTGGCTAACCAGTAAATTTAGTTTATATTTTTAATATATAGGTAGTTTAAAATTGGAGTGACCGAAGGAAAATAAATAACTCTTAGGTGGGAAATGTTAATTGAAAAAGATATTCAAAAAATATTGCATCAATTGGCCGAAGGAAGTGGAATCCAGATCCCAGTCGAAGGATCGGATATTAATATACGTTTTTTAGACAACGATTCTAAATTATCCTTATCTTCCTCTGTTTATCATGGGGGCAATTACATTCCTTCTAGTGTAAGGGATTGTTTATCTCATAAATCCCCATTTTCCCACCTTTCTTCTATATACACATATTTGTTTATTGATGAACAACGCTATCAAATTTATCTCCATTATTTAGGGCATGCAAATATTCTTAATCTGGAAGAACTAAAAAACTTATTAGAAGAATTCAATGCGATTGCTGAAAAATGGCGCTTTTATTTAGATGAGCATGATAAACATGATTTGATTTATATAAGAGTTAAATAATTAAAAATCAGTCTGCAAAATTTATTATTCTATTTTTTAAATTGAGGAACTTAATTTTAAATGTGAATATTTACTACAGTTAAGTTTATAAGTAACGCCGTTTTCTACTAAAAATCGCAAATTCATTTGATCCTATTAAAGGATAACCAATAGCAATTGAGTTAAAATATCAAAATTAATAAAGCGGCAATAATAAAAACTCCTACAATTGCATAGCGACGTTTAGCTTGCAAAAACCTGAAATGGAATGACTTTAAACCTTACTAGGCAAAGCAGAAGATAGGCTATTTGACAAATGATTACCTGACTAAAAAGCAATAATGTGTAGCCAACCTAATAATTTTAAAATCTAGGGATTTTGCCTGATAAAGAAATTAACTCCTTTTAAATAGAGCAATTTGCTACAGAAATTGTCACAAAATGAACTAATAACATCCAAATCCTTGACCTATTAAAAAAAAGAATTAAAAATATCTTTTTCTCTTATTTAGTCTAATTAAAAGGAATTGAAAAATTAATTAATCGGAAAAAAGGGGATGTTAGGTCAAGGCTACAAAAAACTTTAAAAGTTAGCATGAGTGCTTCTAATGGACCAAGTCTAGTAACCATGTGAGACAACAGGTATTTCATAATCCAAAATTTATTTTAAGGATAAAACAACTACATGGGAAGTTTGCCAATGGAATTTTCCAAATTTCTTGCTCTTGCATGAAAAATATTACTGCTTTTTAGCTGACGCGCATGCTACTTTATCAATTTTATAGGATTCGAACGAGTTGGCGAAATTTCTTCTTCATATCAAGCTTTTTTAATACTCTTATCTCTTTACTTAACTTTGAACAAACTGAGAAATTTTTTCCTTTCTAAAAAGAATTACGCCTATCACTAAATTAGCTAAAATTTTACCTGTAACAATCATAAAGTGCTTCTGAACGATCTGTTTTAATAATTAATTATTTTGTGCTAACTAACTCAAAGACAAAACCTTTATTGAATATACTAGCGCCTTTTGTTATACATAAAGTCCTTAAACATCAAAAATAAATATTATAACTTAGCATTCCTTTCTCATTTGATACTCCATTTGTAAATAAATTTAATAATTTTCTTTATTCATATAAAATGTTAATCTCAAAAGTAAAAATCATTATAATTTTTATTTTGTAAAGATAATATGTTAAATAAATGGATTTATCTATTCACTATCTTGATATTAGGCTTATACAAATCTATATATAGTCTAGAAAGCGAATCTTATTATCAAGTTTCCAGAGAAGAGCACACTTTTTCCACAATTTTTGACATGACTTGGCAGAAACAGCCTGTTGGAACTGTTGTAAAAAGTGTTTTTCATTTAACTACTGAATATGACTTATATAATCGTTTTGGATTATATGAAGCAAAGGGGATTTGCCGACTCATTAGTCTAGGAACTTTTTTTAGTTGGGGTACAGCTATCGACTTATTTGATATTGATAATCGCCTCATTGGTTTTATTGAAGGAAAGTTTTTTACTCAAGAAGCAGCCCAATTTAATTTTTATAACGAAGCTAAAAAACTTATAGCAATAGCAATTTTATATCCGAAAGATAAACAATTTAAAATTGTAGATCCTATCTACCATCATTTGATTGCTTCGCTAACTTACCAAAAAACCAATGATAATATGGATTTAATTGCCATCTATAAACCTAAAAAAATTCCAGCCCCTTATCTCAAAATTTTTTCTGCTTTTGCCTGTGATGCAAACGAATATTTGATCAAGATTGACTAGAATGATTATTCCATTTATAGTATTGACCATTTTATAGGTTAAAATCACCATGGATATAGCTGAAAATAATGTTGTTCGATTTATTAGCATTACAAAGAAAAAAGATGGTATGTTCGCTAATTTCCGCGTAAAAGGAATGAAAGGAGGAGTGACATTTAGCTCTTCTATTAGTGTAGATATTAGTCAAGCTAATGTACATGCTGGAGATCCTTTAGAAAAAATTATCGAAGAATGTGGACGTATAGCAGTCAGAATGTTCGAAACTAAACTCCAATTTGAAGGTCTCATCAAAATATAATCTTTTATCTGGGTGTAGCGCAGCTTGGCTAGCGCACTTGCATGGGGTGCAAGGGGTCGGAAGTTCAAATCTTCTCACCCAGATTCTTTTATATCAATCACTTAAAGGCATTCTCATTGAGAATGCCTTTTGTGTATTTAGGCTTAGGTGGTGAATGATGCACGAAAGTTTTTCTCGTAATATGAAAAAAAATAAAGATATTTCTCATAATAGGCTCTCTTTTAGCAACACCATTCGGCATGAATGCTTATGAAGTTCAAGATCCTTCTTTATCTAAGCAATACCAGCCAGTCATCTTTTCTGAAGTAAAAGGTATAGAATGGGTAAAAAAATGCATTCAACAGTATCCCGAAATTCTCTGGCTGGCAGATGGCGAAGTACGCAAAACAGAAGAAGGGCAAGCGACTGAAAATAGTCCTTATTCAGAACAACTCTTTGGTCAAAAATTTATTGAATTTGACAGAACGATTATGACAATTCGCTGTTTGCAATTGATCCTTGATGGTAGCGAAAATGCTTATCAGGAATTCATGGTAGATTAACAAGGTAATGCAAAACTTTCAAGGACAAGCTTCGAAAGATTGCACGCACAAGGAATCGATTTAATAAAATCAAAATATACCGCATGTCTGAATTGGAAATAATACAAGCTATGGAAGCTTCTCTTGTACTGGGAGATATAGGCAAGAGTGGTAAGGCAAGAGAAATTTTTAATCCTTATGGTGCTAATGCCCCTGATCACGATGATTTCCATGGAGAAGCGATGCAGATTCTGGAGCGTTATCCAAACCATTGCCCAACATTTGATGAATTGGCTCCGTCAGCTAAAAAATTACTCCTTCAAACAGCTAATCTAGCTCATTATGGTCATGTGACTCATCTTGAAGGAGGGCCTGGCATGTTTTCTAAGTTAAAACAAAGTTCCCTTCTCTCTTCCTTTCCTATAGCTTTCGCATTTGACTTTTTTGTGCATACCTGTGATGTCGCTGGAGCTCTAGGCCATGTAAATAATCGATCTTCTTTAGTCTATACTGAATCATTTCATCAAGCTATGCAATCTGTTATGGGTGCTTGCAAAGTTCTGGCTGACTCTAAGAAAACAGAAGTGGATGCTTACAATACCTATTTAAAAATTAGAGCTGATTTCCTTTAACCCTCAGTTAGGAATAACTCGAGAAGAAAGAATTTCAAAAGCTGTAATTTTGGGACTCCCGTTCCTTGCAAAAGTTTTGGAAAAACATAAGCAATCCCTTTTCGAAAATAAAGCTAATCCGAAGATCCCTTTGAATTTTAATAAAGCAGCAGGAATCGCAAAAGAGAGACCATATGCTCTTCTTAACGAGTTCAATATCGATCAAGAGGGAAATGTATGCATTTTAAATTGATCGATCAAATCAGACATAGCATAACGTTATTTATAGTTTTTTTCGCTTGTGGAGTTATATCTTTGTCTGCTTCTACAGATTTATACCATAAAGTAAGAGTTGTCATTTTTGATTGTGATGGAGTTTTAGTTGATACAGAATATTTGAAATTTTTAGCATGGCAAGAAGCATTAGCTAGTTACAATGTTGATTTTTCTATTGAAGAGTACATGCCACTTGTCGGACATAGCTCAAAAAATATTCTTGCAATGATAGAACGGTCAAAACGATTAAAGCTGCCTAAACAAATTATTGATTTGAAAAATGACAAATACAAGGCTCTTCAAAAACAAGGAGTTCAAGCAATTCAACCGATGGTGGACTTTGCTAAAGCGTTGTCCGAAAATAAAGAAAGGTTAGCATTAAAACTAGGTCTTGCCTCTTCAGCCCCAAAAGAAGAGATTTTGATTAATCTACAACAAATTGGTTTAGATAATGCCTTTGACTTGGTAATTTCTGGTTCTGATGACCTAGAAGGCTATATTGATGAAGAAGGTAAAAATAAACCGAAGCCCTATATTTATATTGAAGCGGCTAAAAGGTTGAATATACTTCCAGAACTTTGTTTGGTTTTTGAAGATACCGCAGCCGGTGTAGATGCTGCAGCAGGCTCTGGGATGACTGTCATTGCTGTACCCAAACAATTTACCATTAATCAAGTTTTCTCTAAGGCATCAGCAGTGCTTCCCTCTTACGAAGAATTGCCTAGCATTGAGATTTTCCAACAATAATTTAAACATTTAATTACAGGGAAGGGAATCTATGCCCTATACAATTGTCCTAACGCCGCCTGCAGAACAGGCTCTAAAATATATAGAAGTATCACAAGCTCTTTATAGCGACTATCAACCCAACTATTTGCTGGCAAGAGATGGAACATCTTCTCCACACATTACTGTTGTACAGTTTGAATGTGAGTCATCTGATCTCGCATATCAAGTTTGGACCAAAATGTGTGAAAAAATGAGCAAAGAAACCATTATTCCTTTTAGCCCTCCATTTATTGGAGTAGCTTTTGTTGAAGGAGCTGGTCTTTACGCAAATACTACTTGGATAGAATTGTCCGTTAAAAGAGGAGATAAAAATTCTCCTATTATGAAAGTGCATTATGCTGCTTTAGAAGTGCTTGAGCAGTTCGGTTTGAAGCCTCTAAATGCTTGCGATAATGACTATAGGCCACACCTAACACTAGCCCGAATTAGTATGCCTGAGCAAATGAAAATCTGGCCTAAAAATCTATGCGAGAATCCAGGTAATTTTAAACTAGAATTTGGCTTGTCGGATGAGAAGTGGCAGTATGCTCAAACCCTTGGATTTTTTCCTTAAATTCTACAAAACCTTCCCGATTGACAGAATTGGGTAGATTTTGTAGAATTAAGATATGAGAAATTCAAAATACGCTGAACAGTTAAAGTCTTTTCAGTACATTCCCTTCTTCACAGTCGAACAAGCTGCTGATCGGAATGTGCCAAGACATGCTATCGCCTATTTAGTCAAAAAAGGCATTCTTGAAAGGATTTACCCTGGAACGTATCGCTTTACTGAGTATGAACCTAAAGTTGACTTCCAATGGGAAAACTTAGGGTTAATAGCAGCAAGTATTCCCAAAGGGGTAATCTGTTTGATCTCTGCTCTTTGCTATTACGAATTAACAGATCAAGTAATGAGAGAAATTTGGATAGCTATTCCTCATGAATCTTATGCTCCTAAAAGACCGAATACAAAAGTCATTAGAATGCGTAATACTAATCTTGGAAAAACTGAAATTGTTTTAGGGGAATATAAGGTGAAAATTTTTGATCAAGAACGTTGCATCATCGATGCCTTTCGCTATCTTAGCAAAGAAATTGCTATCAAAGCTCTTCAAAGATATCTCAAAAATACTGCCAATAAGGCAGATCTGAAAAAATTAGGCGCTTACGCAAAAAAATTACGGGTGGATATCACTCCTTACATCTTATCTTGTACGACATGACAACAGACTTAGAAAAATCATTTAAAGCTAAACTTAGAACTATTGCAAAAGAAAAAAATCGAGATCCTGCAGATCTTTGGCAATCTCTGACATTAGAACGCTTCCTTGTCCGCTTAGCTAGGTCGAAATATCGCGATCAATTTGTATTGAAAGGCGGCATCCTCCTGTCTAGATACCTAGAGATTGGAAGAGAAACAACCGATTTGGATTTTTTAGCTAAAAAAATCAGCAATCAAGTTTTGTCTTTGCGGGTTGTTTTTGAAGAAATTGCGGAGATTGATATCAATGATGGATTCATCTTTAAAGAAGTTAAGGCTAGCGAATTAACCCATCCTCACATGGGGTATCCAGGCGTTGAAATTTCTATAATGGCTTATTTTGGGCGTACTCGATTTAAGGTCGCAATAGATATTGGCTTTGGAGATATTGTTGAACCTATTGAATATAAAATTAGACTCACAAATTACTCAAAGGGTGATCTTTTTGAAGACAGCGTCGAATTGGCTTGCTATCCGAAAGAATTCATCTTTGCTGAAAAGTTAGAGACTATCATACATCGGGGATCTTTCAATAGTCGTATGAAGGACTTTCACGACATTTACTCCATGATATTGTCATCAGCACTTCTCTCATTTAAGAGTTTAGAGAATGTCATTCGGATTGTATTCAAACATCGAGAAACAGAGTTACTTTTACCAATTTCTTTTCAAGAGGATGAAATTATCCGTATGCAAAGTTTTTGGAGTGAGTATTTAAAGAGTTTACGCGAAGAGAATGTTGAAGGTCTTCCGTCATTGTTTTCGGATCTCGTAACAAAAATTAACCAGTGGCTTAAATTGAACACCAAGTTCATCTAAAAATATCGAACGACATAAGAACCTTTTGGTATCGATTCATCATTGTCTTTAGCCGGTAAAAGTATAAGGCTATCAGCTTCAATAAATGAAAAATCATAAGACCATTTGAAATTCCATAAAAATTATGGCAACATGATAAGACAATAAATCTTATAAATCAGCTTCCAAGATATGATGTGGAAGATGTTTTTATGAGATAGTATGAGACTAAATGAGACGATATGAAACAATAAAAAACTTGCACGGGGTGCAAGGGATAGGAAGTTCAAATCTTCTCACCCAGAATCTTTTATATCAATCACTTAAAGGCATTCTCATTGAGAATGCCTTATTAGCAAAAACAACGATAGTTTTAAGAATAGACGTCAGGGAAGAAAGGTCGCTTTTAAATTCTAATATCTTTGATTCAGGCTGTTTAATAAGAATTTCAATATCCATAAAACCTTCTTTATTTTTCTAAAATTATGCCAAATCCGGCAACGCATTTGCCGGATTTGGCCGGATTTTGTTATTTGATTTAAGAAATGGAGTGAAAAAAGGAAAAGTTTTTGATTAAATTTTGATTCAATTAAACATCTGTACAGTATTTATTATTATTTCAAATCTCTGAGAATGAAAGGAATTTATAGGGCTGAAATTAAAACTGTAGGGAAAATGGAAAAACTGGTTGCGCTGTGTAAGCGAAGTGGTTTTATTTTTTAATCTTCTAAAATTTATGGAGGATTAAGCAATTTTTGGGATTATGGCCCTCTTGGTGTCGAACTAAAACGGAATGTGAAAGATGGTTGGTGGTACAATATTGTGCAGGTTCCTCACTAGGGAATTGATGGCAATCTTCTTGAAATTGTTGGTGCTGATTGTTCAATTATTATGAATCCTAAGAATGGAGAGAAAACCATTATAAATAGTGTCTTCATAGCGCTAGATGATCTTTGTCTGGAAGAATTTAGAAAGACTTATGAGCTAAAAACAATCAACGCATAGATAGTGCGTTTTTTTATTTTAAAATGAACCTAATTATGGAGTAATGTCAAACTGAATAAATCAGATTGTTGAACAACAAATACGAAACAATTTCCTGAATAGTCCTATATAAACTATAGTCTCGACTAAAAACTTACTTAAAGTCTCTTACATTGAAGCATCTTCAACTTTAGATTTTAAATTTGTTTCCAGCTTTATTTTAACAATTGATCACGTTGGAGAAAATAAAATAAATTTACAGAGCATGTCAAAAACAGGATCAAATTTATTCGATCGCTTCAATTGTTTCGATACCTGGAAGTTCTTTTAGAGCTTTTAAAACTGATAAAGTATTAATATTAGAAACAGATTTAAAATATAATCGAACCAACTCCTTTTCACCTTCTGGTTCAATTTGAAAATTAGTTAAATCTAATCGCAACTGCATTTTAATTAAAACATCTTCAATAGATGAAATAGAAACTGTGGGTTTCATTGTAAATCGAATTTCTTTAAAAAACTTTTTTTTAAAGAAATAGTTTTCCAATGGTTTAACACATGCTAAAACAATAAAAATCATCACCGTCATGGAAATGGCGGCTAAATAAAGACCTCCTCCAATAGAAAGGCCAACCGCAGCAACAGCCCATAAGCTAGCTGCAGTCGTTAATCCTTTAATCGTATTTTTCCAAAATAAAATAGTGCCAGTACCCAGAAATCCAATTCCACTGACGACTTGAGCAGCCACACGTGAGGGATCTAAAACGATTAATTGCGACCTTAACACATCATTAAATCCATATTGAGACACAATCATCAATAAACTCGATCCCATACAAACTAACATATGCGTCCGGAGTCCAGCAAACCAGCTTGTGCGTTCTCGTTCTAGGCCAATTAAACCGCCCATTGTTGCAGCTAACATTAAACGTAATAAAATTTCAACATGCGAAAGCATGGGCGCAAAATTTTCCATTTTTTCCATGAATTGATTCGTTTTATCGATTTGTATCAAACTTTGGTTGTCATTTCAATCAACATTTAATAAATTTTTTAAAATTTCACTGAATCCATGTTTGCTTATCTCAAAAAACTCATCTCTCAAAAAGAGTCAATAATTCAATATGTTCGCTACCAGGAAAAAGGCTATACCCCTCTAATTTTTTTAGATTCCATCCTTGCGAAATAAGTGTCTCCTTATTTTTTTTAAAAGAATCCCATCCACAACTTACATAGATCAATTGATCGACAGAAGATTGCGTTAAACCTTCGATAAACTTTCGACTCAATCCTTTTCTTGGAGGGTCTACAATCACAGTATCAGCACCTTGTAGTAGATTTAAATTTTCATCCGCAGATCCTGTATAAAACATAATTTTTTGGCTAATTTCACTAGATAATTGTTGCTTTGCGTAGTAAAAGCACTCTTTGGAGTGAGGATTGATTTCTTCACATTTAATCCAAGAACATTTTGCGGCAACAGACAACCCAATTGTTCCCACTCCTGCAAAAAACTCGACAACTTTAGCCTTCTCCCGAACCCATGATTTTACTTTTTTTAACAGCTTTTCAAAAAGATCAAGGTTAGCTTGAGCGAAATTAGAGGGTTGAAAACAAATTTTGACACCATCAAAACTTTCCCACAAATAAGGCTCACCCCACACTTTCTCCCATTTGTCTGTAAAAATTGTGTTCGTAGCATGGGGATTAAAATTTACCCAAATAGAATGCCAAAACGCATTTGTCGTTTCCTGAGCCAATTCTAGGAGAAGCTTGCGCCATATTTGGGATTCTGGCGAAGAAAAATCTTTAAAATTTAAAACAAACACTATTTGAACTTTTCCACTTGCTCGCTCTACAACAAATTGTAAGTAGCGCAAATCTCCGGCTTGTGAATGCTCTTGATAAGGATTTAATTGATGTCTTTCCATCCAGTTTTGAATCATAGTAACCGCTTGATTAATGCGAGGGTGATGAACTAAACAAAATGGGATATTTAGCGCTTCGTGAGACCCTTTTTTAAATAATCCTATGATAGGATTTTGTTTTGTTCCTCTCACAGCTAATTTCGCCCGACATCTCCAACCTGTTAATGTTCCTTGATGCAAAATAGGATTTAATGTTTCTTTAAAATTTTCAATCACTTCACGCCAAATGGGTGGTTCAACAAAAAGCTGATGAGAGCACCCTGCACACGAATCAAAATGAGGGCAAGAAAGTGCTTGTTTGGAAATGGGAAATAACATGAATTTTTTCTTTAAAATAAATAGTTATACTGATGATTAGAAACACTAAAAACTTTCATTATCATCCGACCTTATCTACGAAAGGAGGAATGAAAAAATACCATCTTTGCACAAATAAAATGCGTTCATAAGTACGCTTTTTATGTTGGCAACATCGTTGATAAAAGGTCGATGATTTTTTTTATGTTAATAAAGCCTAACTTTTCAACTTGTTTTAAACAGATTATTAACAGAGCATTTATCTCGATTATTCACTTACTTATCAACTTTCCCACACCTTCTAAAGAAGAAGAAGAACTTTATATATAATATATTCTTCTTTAGAGAAAGCTGTGGAAATCTTATTTGCTTCATGAGAAGATTTAGAATCTTATTAACTGTGCTTTGGAAACAATCGTCACTCTATGGATATTAAATCTTCTGATTTCTTCAATCTCTCTACCTTCACTCATACCGCTCTTTTTGAAAAAGATCCGGCACCTTGGATTATTTTAACTCGATTAGCTTCTTATTTAAAGAAATTAAAATTAGGCGTGCTCTTAGGTTCTATTTCTCCTCAAGCCTATTTAATTCGTCCAGAAGAAATTACTATTGGAGAAGGATCAATTGTGGAGCCTGGCGCCTATATTCAAGGTCCTTGTTGGATTGGTAATCATTGTGTGATTCGCCA
This sequence comes from Candidatus Protochlamydia amoebophila UWE25, assembly GCF_000011565.2. Lineage (NCBI taxonomy): Bacteria > Pseudomonadati > Chlamydiota > Chlamydiia > Parachlamydiales > Parachlamydiaceae > Candidatus Protochlamydia > Candidatus Protochlamydia amoebophila. The sequence goes on along the minus strand of NC_005861.2, from coordinate 2,403,902 downwards.
TGGCGCTTATATTAGAGGCTATGTCATTACAGGAGATTATTGCGTGATAGGGCATGATACTGAGGTCAAAAATAGCTTATTTCTAAATCGTGCGCATGCAGCTCACTTTGCTTACGTGGGAGATACTATTTTAGGACATGATGTGAATTTAGGCGCAGGGACGAAATGTGCAAACTTTAAATTAGATCAACAAACCGTCTCTGTTGTTTATAAACATCAGCACTTCGATACTCAGCTTCGTAAATTTGGAGCGATTATTGGAGATAGAAGTCAAATCGGTTGTAATACAGTCACAAATCCTGGTTCTTTGATTGGAATGGACGTTAGAGCTTACCCTTGTTTAAATATCGGCGGTTGGATTCCTCATCGTTCTATCGTCAAACCTGGCTCTCAAGTTCGAATTTCTTCTTATTAATTTAAAACCTGTTTTAATCACCTGGAATTTTGGGAAATAAATTCGTTATCAGTACAACTTTTTTTTTCAGAAAACTTGACCGGTAGAGAAAATGTATCGCTATTCAATTAATGCTTTATCGCTTATAATAGCGGCCAGAATTCCTTCAAAATACTTTTTTTATTTGAGCTTTTATGCAAACAACCAAACCGTCTTTTCATTCAATTTTAGAACCTTATAAGTCTCATGTTGAACAAATTATCCAAAATAATATGGATTGTTTGGGTGATAAAACATCATTAAGAGATGCTTGTGAATATGCGTTACTAAATGGTGGAAAACGATTTAGACCTGCTCTCGTTTTGATGATTGCTAAAGCCCTTGGTTTTCAAGTCGATGTTTCACAGGCTGCTTTATGTGTAGAATACTTTCATACTGCGTCTTTGATTGCAGATGATTTGCCTTGTATGGATAACGATGATGAACGGCGAAATGCTCCTACCTTACATAAAATTTTTGGGGAATCGACTTCTCTTTTGGCGACCTATACTTTGATTGCCGCTGGCTACGCTTGCTTAGCTCGGAATACCGCGATTTTGAAAGATAGTGCACACCCCTACGTTAATCAAAAAGAGCGTTTATGTGTATTGGCTTTAGAAAATGCAACGCAAAATACGGGAATTTTAGGGGCAACGGGGGGACAATATTTAGATTTAAATCCTCCTAATCTTTCTTTAAAGACTTTAAAAGAAGTGATTGAAAAGAAAACGGTTACGTTATTTGAAATTTCTTTTGTCTTAGGGTGGATTTTTGGAGGAGGGGTTTTGGAAAAGTTGTCCCTCGTGAAAAAATGTGCAGGACACTTTGGAATGGCTTTCCAAATTGCCGATGACTTGGGAGACATGAAGCAAGACTCCTTTCATGATCACACAATGAATTTTGCAAATGTTTATGGTAAACCAGCTGCGACTCAATTATTTCATGACGAAATTCATCAATTTAATCAAACACTAACTGCGCTTGATTTTCAATCAGAAGATCTTCAAGCTTTAACTTGCCTTCTTATTGAGCAAGTACAACTTCTTTCTTGAGCTTTGTGAGATTGGGAGAATTATAACCTGATTCGCAAGATGACTCTAGCTATAAATGATAGAAAAGGCTGTGTATACATGAGGTACGCAAAGTATAGCCTTTAAATCGATGCTGAATAAAGAATTAGCTTTATCCAACATCGATAGAACGAATTATTCGTTCAATGCCCCTTCAATTTCTTCTATTGCAGCACCGATAGAAGTTTTTTTGGATGCGGGCTTGGAACGATTTTCTTTATACTGTTGTAAAATTAGCGCTTCTATTTCTTCTAAAAGCGTTGGATTATTTTTAAACTCTTCTCTGACCGCTTCTCTTCCTTGACCTAAGCGTTGCCCTTTGTAGCTAAACCAGGCCCCTTTTTTATCAACAATATTATACTCTGTTGCCATATCAATCGCAGAACCTGTACGAGAAATACCTTCATTAAATAAGATATCAAATTCAGCAATTTGAAAAGGAGGAGCCATTTTATTTTTACTAACTTTTACTTTTACCCGATTACCAATTTCAGTATTGTCCGGTCCTTTAATTCCTCCTGTACGACGAATATCTAATCGTACCGAAGAGTAAAATTTTAAGGCACGTCCCCCTGTTGTCGTTTCTGGATTTCCATAAACGATCCCTATTTTATCTCGAATTTGGTTAATAAAAATAGCACATGTATTGCTTTTTGAGAGAGAGGCCGTTAATTTTCTTAATGCTTGTGACATCATGCGAGCTTGAAGACCCATGAATTGATCTCCAATTTCTCCCTCAAGTTCAGATTTAGGAACGAGAGCGGCAACAGAGTCAATGACAATCACGTCTACAGCGTTAGAACGTGCAAGCATCTCTGCAATGTTTAAAGCTTCTTCCCCACTATCAGGTTGTGAAATCATCAAATCATCTATATTAATACCAATTTTACCAGCATAACTAGGGTCAAGGGCATGTTCCGCATCAATATAAGCAGCTAACCCCCCATTTTTTTGAGCATTAGCTACGATATGAAGAGCTAAAGTTGACTTACCAGATGATTCAGGTCCATAAATTTCTACAACGCGTCCACGTGGAACACCGCCAATTCCTAAGGCGATATCCAGAGCAAGAGCACCTGTTTTAATCACACTCATTTCTTTTTCAGAAGAGTGCTTGCCAAAAGACATAATAGCACCTTCACCAAATTGTTTTTTAATTTGAGAAACGGCCAGGCCAAGTGCTTTTTTACGTTCAGAATCTGGAGGGGCTGATTGAGACATAAAGACTCCTTTGAATAAACTTTTTTGAGTTAACTATTAACGAAAGTTGAGATTACTAACATCTTTTGTAAAAGTAACTTCATTATATGACACATCAAAACAGGTTTTAGTATTTAAAAAATTACCTGTGAAGGCTAGCTTAAAAGCATAGTTTGATAATTTATTAATTTTTCACAAGTGATGTAACAAAATCGTAACCTCGGCAAAATATTAAAAAATTGAGATTCGATAGCATGTAGGTTTGAGTTAATACCAGAAGGCAAATTAGCTGTTAAAAAGATCCTTATTATATCTAATTTACAATTAAGACACCAGAGAAGAAGAGCTTTTTTTGAAATGATTTTTTGATTAAATTTCTTTTCTTTCACAAATGAATGAACCAAAATGCAAACACCTATTGATCCAAAAAAGAGATCGGCTGTGAAAAAGGCGAACAATTTAATTCACCTGTTATGAATTCTATGTGTGAGCAAAAACAGCGCGCTATTAGAGTAGATACTTTGGGCCTTCTTTTAACTGAAAATTTGTTTTATAGTATTTTAAATTGAAATTTACATGGCGCTTTTTGTAAATATTTTTATGGCTTACCCACATGACTTAAGAGGCTGAATTCAAAAAGGCTGGATGGAATAGATTATTACAGCTTCAAAAAAAATTGAAACGAGATTTAGCTTTTTAATATAGTTATAGAGAAGGAGTTTGCACTAAAGTGTGCCTTTTTTACTATAGCCTTCGGTATTTATAATCTTTATTACCATACCTCACGCAATATTTAAATTAAATTGGGTGAAGTTGCTAAAGTTTTAAAACGTTCTAACCCAGCATCAGTGAAATTATAGCACCCAGTCAGCTCTAGATGCTGCAAAGCCACTAAAGGTGTCAAATGGGCTAATCCAGCATCCGTTAGCTTTTTACAACCGCTCAGATTTAATTGTTGCAAAGCGACTAAGGATGTCAAATGGGCCAATCCAGCATCCGTGAGCTTTTTACAACCGCTCAGATTTAATTGTTGCAAAGCGACTAAGGGTGTCAAATGGGCTAATCCAGCATCCGTGAGATTATCACACTCACTTAGTCTCAAATGCGTTAAAGTGACTAAGGGTTTCAAATGGGCTAATCCAGCATCCGTGATATTAGTACACCACAGATCTAAATGCTGCAAAGCCCCTATAAGGGGGACAAATGCGCTAATCCTGCATCTGTGAGATTAGTGCATCTACTTAGACCTAAATATTGTAAAGCCCCTAAGGGTTTCAAATGGGCTAATCCAGCATCCGTGATATTAGTACACCACAGATCTAAATGCTGCAAAGCCCCTAAGGGGGACAAATGCGCTAATCCTGCATCTGTGAGCTTTTGACAATGATTCAGATTGAGATACTGTAAAGCGGTTAAGGATTTAAAAAGCCCTAATCCATCGTTAGTGAGTTTTTGACAATAGCTTAGATCGAGATGTTGTAAAGTCACTAAAGGCCTCAAATGCACTAATCCTGCTTCTGTGAGATTTTTACAACGATTCAGACTGAGATGCTGTAAAGCGGTTAAGCGGGCCAAATGCGCCAATCCAGCATCAGTAAGGTTTTGGCAATAGCTTAGATCAAGATGTTGTAAAGTCACTAAGGATCTTAAATGCGCTAATCCAGCATCCGAGAGCTTTTGACAATAGCGCAAATTCAAATGCTGTAAATCGACTAAGGGTGTTAAATGCGCTAATCCTGCATCCGTGAGTTTACCGCAAATGCTTAGATCGAGATAGTGTAAAGCCCCTAAGGGTGTCAAATGGGCTAATCCTGCATCAGTAAGATTTTTACACCAACTTAGGTCTAAATGTTGCAAAGCAATTAAGGGTGTCAAATTCGCTAATCCGGCATCGGTAAGATTCCTGCAAAAACTCAGATCCAAACGTCGCAGGGCTGTTAGGGGTGTCAAGTGCGCTAACCCAGCATCAGTAAGATTTTTGCAAGATTTGAGATTGAGCATTTTTAAATTTTTACAATCTTTTAACGCTAAAAGATAGGCATCAGTCAAATAAACATTGTCTGAAAAATTGAGTTCTTCTATCTCATTTGAGAAATGCTTTAAAATTTTTTCAAACTCCGCTAACTGAGAAGTCTGGTTTAATAAGGCGCTCACAATGGTAAATTCTAAATAGTTTTTCAAATTGTTTAATTGACATTGACGCGCAAAATTTAAAAGCTCTTTTAATCCGACTAAACTCTCTTTAGTGGAACTAAAGAGTTCAAATCTATGTGATTTGTATCCATCAATTAGCTGCTCTTCTAAGCTTTTTACCACTTCTGTTAGCTCATAATAATCAGCTAATTGAATAGAAGAAGTGATTTCTTCCAAGGGAACTTTAAAGTTAGCATCCATGACACAATTAAGCAGAGACGTAAACTCCTTTTGTGTCAAAGCGAGAGGATGTTGAAGGGTTTCTTGAAAATTTCCTGACCAAAAACTCTTAAAATAGGGCGATTTTTTCCTTAGCAAATCTAGTTGAAAATGAGAAATAGTTAGAGAAGTTCCATCTTGAAAACTTAGTTGAAGTTCTTCAGATAAAGATGAAAGATCAGGAGCTTGAATTATTAATGCACCAGTTTCTTCTAGATTAGCCAAAGGATTGACTAAGGAGTTATCTCCATCTCTAGGAGAATCGCTAATTTCTTGAGATTGATAGTCAGAAGGGGGCGTTGTATTGACAAGATAACTATAATTTAAAGTAGGAATATTCAAATGACCATCCAAATAAGTTAAATCAAGTTTAAAAATCGGGTTTTCCATTCACATAATTAATTTTTTGAACAAAGTGACCCTCTGCATCAAAGATTGTAGCAGTTCCCTTACCTGTAATAACTTGGCTAGCTGGTGCCCTTTCTCCTTTTCTAAAGTAATCCCCTTTGATTAATTTATCGTTATCATACTCTTCAATCATCATTAAATTGCCGTCTTGATACCAAGCTGTAGAAACCCCATGTTTAGCATTGTTAGCCATTTCTTTTTGACTTTCTTGGACGCCATTTGAATACCAAGTTCTCACATGTCCTTGAATTTTTCCTTCATACCAATAAAACGCTAGTTTGGGTTGGATTGTTTGTGGGTTGATACTGTCATAATAATCCACTTCTTCTCCATGTTTAATTTGATTTTTAACGTGATAAACACGCTTAAGGTTACCACAAGCCGTAAAAACTTTTACCTCTCCTTCAAGAATTCCCTCTCGATATTCTTGAATTTCTTTAATATAATCTTTCCCAAATACAGCTCTAAAACCTGTTCCTTGCTTGACTTCTGCTACAGAATTTCCTTGCTGATCAAAATATTGACCATTTTCTAGCTTACCTTTGCAATATTCTTCTTGGCTGGCTAAATTTTTGTTGTCCCAGTAGCGAAACGATGGTCCATGTTTTTGTCCTTGAACGTAATTGATTTGTTGGAGGATTTCGCCATTTGTTTTATAAATTTCACAAACACCTTCAATTTGATTTTTTTTATAAGGTATTTGCTTCCATACTTGCCCACAACTATGGTAATGAGTTGAAATTCCTTCTAAAGACCCTTGATTGTAAAAAATCTCACCTATAAGGTTTTCATCTTCATCCCATGCATAGCTTGAACCATCAAAAATCCATGATCTTTCTGCTGAAGGTGTGACATCTGCAACTCCTCCGATGACTTTTGTGGAAAGACTTATAGATCCGTTTTCGTGCCATTCATAGTAACACCCATTAGCTCTTCCATTTAAAATTTGTAAAAATTGCTTGGGGTTTCCATTAGCGTGATAGGTCGTAACAACAGATCGTACATTTCCTTTTGAATCTCTTGCATAAATTCGAAGCACTTTTTGATAAGGTTGAGAGGATAAAAAATCTGTTTGTTGATATTGATTCAGCCGATCTTTATTGCTAATTGTTTCCGCAAATCCATTTCTATCAATGATATGAATGCTAGTTAAAGGTAGAGGGCGTTTGCGATAGGTGTTTCGCTTAGCACTAGAAAAAGTTAAGGCTAAAAATGCTAGAAAAACCCATAGGGTCATTTGTTTAAATGCTTTCGTTTTGATCATAAAAATTCTCTTTTCAGAAGTTTAAGATTAAGAACAAAAACTTCATTTTTTTCATAAACTTTCTTTTTATCTAACTTAAACTCAGTAATAAGTAATTGAGGGCGATTAGGCCCTGGTAAATAAGGTCCCACTTGGATTCCTTCAATGAGAGCTAAGATTTTTTGCAAATCATGCGTATTGACTTCAACGGGGTGAACAAGTGTTTCAATCGTTTCTTGAAAGAGAGGAAATGTTTGAACAATACCTTCAGAAAAAATGAAACTATTTGAGGAGCTAGTTAATAATTCCAATCTTTTTTTTATTCTTTCATCACCTGAAAAATTTTTATCGGCAACAATTCTTTGTAAGGATTCGATTTCTGGTTCTAAAAACACTAAACTTTCTAAGTGTTTATCAATATAAAAATGATCAGCATCACGAAAATGTTGTCTTACAGCAAGATTTAAGGCTTGTTTCTTTTCTTTGACAAAAGCTTGACATTGTAAAGTTTCTAATACATTTCGTAATTCTTCCAAATCTGATTTTTGAGAAAAAAAAGTGAAAATAACAAATAAAAAAGGAAGAACACCGATGACAAGGAGATAACTTATCGCACGATTGAGAGGGATGATATTAAGCATAATTATTGACTAGGATAAATGGTTTTATCTTTTAAAAAAAATGAGGTTTTATAACGACCACGATTTGAACTCCATTTTACTTCTCCTTTTGGATCTACCCAATCGTTTGAAGCTATTAATGCGTCATGAAACTCGCGAGCCCACTTGGGAGTTCCACTACTAAACTCTAATTCTATTTTCACTTGATATTTATCTTGTTTTTTTCCTTGCATCGGTCGTTTAATTAAGGTGTAGTTAAAACTTTCAATTTGCAAGTGGTGCTCTCGTTTTCCCTCTTGCGTAAGGAAAGAGACAGCTGGATGAAGGCTTAGCCACGCTAAAACATCGCTGACTTTGGGTATATTAGCAAATAAAGGAAATGAGTCTGGTGTTGCTTGTAAATCTTTTTGTAAAAAAGTCAAGCGATCTAAAAGATCTTGTCGATTTAACTGCGTAATTTCGACAACTTCTCCCTGGGATTTTTCCCGAGCCGATAGATTTTTTGTTAAATAAGAATTTTCGAATTGTTCGTAAGATTTATTCATCCCAGCTAGTGTATTTACATATTCTTGTTTAAGAAGGCTTTCTTGATGGCTTAAATAGGATTGGCCAAAAAAATAAAAAAGGAAGCTTAGGCAAAACATTAAGCCAAAGTAAAGCGCGATAGGAAGTTTAAGTCTTCTCCAGGGATGAGGATAAGACATTTTTCCTTGTCGAAAGTCAATTGAAGGAGTGGCTTTTGGAAGACTTCCGAACGCTAAGCCAATGGGAACCGCATAACATAATTTTTCTTGAGTTGAAAAAGAATCTTCTGTCGAAACAAGTGGTAAAAGGGGAAGCTGAATAGATTGAGAGAGTTGTTCATAAATAGAAGGCCATTTTGCAATTTCACCCGTAAAAATAACTCCTGAAATAATTTTTTGATTCTCTTTTGCAAAAGAAAGAGTGATTTTAGTGACAAGTTTTTTTAATTGTCCAAAAAATTGATCTAAATCATCTTCATTCTGTAAAATTTTTAATTCTTCCTTTTGGGTAAACGAAGAAAGTATCAAACTTTCGCTGATTAAAACAGCGGTAACAATTTTTTCTTCAAAATGAATGATCAAAAATGTTTGATCGTGTGGTAAGTATTGTTTACTAAATTGCCCAAGCGCAGCTTGAGTACAACTTACTTTTTCAGATTCAATGCCAAATGATAGCCATTGTTCTAAATGCGTTTGTAAAAGATCTTTTTTGGTTGCAAACAAAAGCAATTTGGTTTCATCGTTTTCTTGTTTGATAACCTGGCTTGAAAGTAAGGATTGATCAATAGGATAAGGAAGTAGAGGTTCTGCTTGAAAATGAAGCGTTGCTTCAATATCTTTTGTTTTCGTTAACGGAATTGTTAAAGAACGTAAAAGAACTTGCATCCCATCTAATCCTGTCGTTAGAATAGGATGTTGTATGTAAAGCTGTTTTACATTGCTTAAAGAATTCAAAGGAGTTGTAAAAAGTTCTTTTAAAATTGGGCGGCCAAACCTTTCTATAACTTCTGCACCTTTGATAGAATTAGAATTTAGTTCAAGTCCAATAGATTTTAAAGAGGAAAGAAGCTTTAACATGTCGCCTATTTTTAATGCTTTTTAACACTAAGTGTATTCATTAAGATATTTCTTTGAATATTTGTAAAATTTCGGTCTTTCTTGAATTGTTTTTCTGGTATAAGCTTATTTGGAAATTCATAAATTTAATTGCAAATCGTAATATAAATTTTGTATTATTTCAAGCAAGTATTTTATTTATAGTTACTTATATATCTTAATCTAAAATTAATGATAGTTATGTTTATTTTGATTCAATGTATTCACGGTTTTTTTCAAATTTATACTCTTATGCTATTTGCTCGCATTATTGCCTCATGGTTTCCTCAACTATATGAATACCGAGCTATGCAATTTATTACTTACTATACAGAGCCATATTTAAATTTTTTCCGAAAATTTATTCCTCCTTTCGGAATGATGGATTTTAGTCCTATTGTGGCTTTTATTTGTTTGAGTTTTATACAAAATTTGCTAGTTAACTTTTTACTTGGTTTTATGCGTTAATGAAACAATATTTAGCTCCTATTCAAATTGGCTCTAAAAAGCTTCCTAATCGAATTTTTTATGCACCTTTAGCTGGGTGTTCTGATTTTCCATTTCGTAAAATGTCTGCTCAATATAAACCAGGATTAATGTATTGCGAAATGGTAAAGATGGATGCTTTGATTCGCCACGATCCGCATACATATCATATTTTAGACTACGCAGCAAATATGCATCCGATTGGAGGGCAATTATGTGGAAGTAAGCCCTCAATTGCAGGACAAGCAGCTAAAATTATCGAAGAATTAGGATTTGACATTGTTGATTTGAATTGCGGTTGTCCAGTTGACAAAATTACAAAAGATGGAAGTGGGTCGGGATTATTAAAAACGCCTGAATTAATTGGCGAGATCGTGTGTAATATGGTGTCGGCCGTCAAAATTCCCGTGACTGTAAAAATCAGAGCTGGATGGGACGAGCAACAGATTCAAGTTGAGAATATTGTTCAAATAGTGGAACAAGCGGGAGCCCAAGCAATTTGTATTCATGGGCGGACGCGCCAGCAAGGATATCGTGGACCAGCTAATTGGGAATATATTAAGCGAGGAAAATTAGCCGCTAAATCGATTAAGATTATTGGAAATGGTGATGTTTTAGATGGTCCATCGGCAGCAAAAATGTTTTGTGAAACAGGATGTGATGCCGTTTTAGTGGCAAGGGGAACGTTGGGACAGCCTTGGATTGTTCAAGACATTCTACGTTATTTAGAAGGAAAAACTGCTATTTGTCATTCGTTGGAAGATTGCCGGCAAGCTCTTTACCAACATTTCTTAGAGACATTACATTATCATCCCGATCAACGGGTGTGTATAGATATGCGCCGAGTCGGTTGTTGGTATTTAAAAAAATCATCTGGAACAAGGCTGTTTCGAGAATTGATTAGCAAAGCTTCTGACGTGGAAGTCATTAAAAATTTAATTTTGGATTTCCCCTTAGGTGATTCGACTGAAAGTGAAGACATAGCTCAAACTCAAAAAGTTGATTGTTGTGCTTAATTAAGAAACGTTCATGCATAAGAGATTTAGCAGAGCTTAGGAAAATTGACTCAAATTGCAAAAACTATTTTTTAGCTTGCTGAAGAAGGGACAATTAAATGTTTTTTTAAACAGTCCTACCTAAATTTTTCAAACCTTTCATTTGCCACTTTATGACCAAACCTACCCTTGATGATCGTTTACGAGTCCAAAACTATCCCAATAATCAAGTTTCTTTGATGGATCAAAAATGGAGTGATATCCTTTTTGTGAACTGGGAATGTGATCCAAAAGAGATACAAAAGACGCTGCCTGAAGAGTTATTCGTAGATACTTTTCAAGGAAAGGCTTACATGGGTATTCAAGCTTTTAAAGTGGAAGAAGCGAAATTGAAATCTTTTTTTTTCTCACCTCGGTTTGAAAACTTTTTAGCTTTAAATATTCAAACATATGTTTACGATCAAAATAGAGTTCCGGGTATCTGGTTTTATTCTTTATTAGCTGATCAAAAACTAGTTGTAGAATTAGCCAAGCAGTTTTTGACCTTGCCCTATCACTATACTAAAATGGAAATTCTTCGAAACTCTGAGAAGTCTACTTTGATGGTTCACCAAGAGAAGCATCCTTTACTCTCTTGGCAAAATTCATTAAGGTCCCATGATATATTTGCTGAACCCGATAGCCTTGAATTTTTTTTGCTAGAGCGTTATGTGGTTTATACTTTAAAACAATCTCTTTTAAAAAAAGGATTTGTTTATCACTCTCCCTTTAAGTATTCGCTAATAAAAATTTTAGAATTTTCTCCTTCCAACAGTCTTTATTCAAACTTTCTTCCCTGTAATCATTCCTTCCATGCTTTTTTTTCTCCCCATAGTCAGATAGAAATCTTTAAACCTATCTGATTCTCTAAAAACTTATTGAATTGGCATGAATTTTGCTTAATAAAATTAATAACAGATCTATTAATTAAAATTATTAAAATATTTAATTAATTAAATTAATCTTAATATTTAATTGTTATAATTAATTTATAAATTAAATCTAATTAAGGAGAGATTTATGAATAATTCTATTCCTGATAGGTCTTTTGTTAATCAACAAATCGATGTGATTAGCCAATCTATTGTTAAAGGGCAAACTTTAGGGATGGTGGAGCATGAAGGAAGACAATTTGTTAACCTATCAAAAGAAGATAAATCTACTCCAAATACTGAAACAGAAAGAATTGTTTATTTAGAAGTTGCACATTTTATAAGTAATAATAAACAAATTTTACAGTTTAGCGAAGTTAAAAATTTGAAAAGTTCTATCGATAAGCGGATGAAACATATTGAAGAGCAAACGACAGGTTTAAAAGGGTTGATTAAATCAATTTTTAATAATAAGGAATACGCAAAATTAATAACAGAATCTCAAGATTTAAAAGCGTTGAAAAATATTATTAAAAACGTGGCAAAGGAAATGCAACAATTTGCGGATACAAATTCTTCAGATCAAAAGACTTCACATTTAGCTTCTCCTTATGCAGACGTTAAAGCTAGTCATTTGACTTCAGATATTAAAGCTGGAGATCCTCCTCCTTCAGAAGATCCCACACCTTTACTTAACACAGATATTCCAACGGCGCCTCCTGTCCTAAATACAGATATACCTCCCGCTCCTCCCCCTCCTCCTGGTAACATTCCACCCCCTCCACCCCCTCCGGGAATGGGTGTTCCTCCTCCACCTCCTGGCGGCGGTTTAGCTCAACCGAAAGTAGCTGTGCCAAAGTTATCACCTCAAGAATCGCATAACATAGGTCAAGAACGTAGACTAGACAGACTTTTAAAAGAAAGGGCGAATCCCACTTCTCTTTTTAAATTTACGCCTCCATCGAATGCTAATGAAATTAAAGGTGAACTTAAAGCTCTTGAAAGCATAGCTCGTGAATTAAGAGCAACGATGCCTGAGTACGCTAAGAAGTTAGATTTGGAAATAGAAAAAAAATATAAAGAGCTTGAAGGAACAGCTGCAGCTGTTCCTGCTTTGAATCTTCAAAATCCTGATGTTCCAGCTTATAATCCAGATTTTATTCAACACGCAAAAAAATTGACTAATCATGAAATTAAGTTCGTTTTAGGTCAATATTTTGGAGGTAAAGTACCTCCAGAAGATGACGCTGTATTATATCCTAGATACCAGGCAAATAAAGCTTTATTAGATGATATTTTTGCCAATTGGGCTACAATTTCTAGTGGAAAAATGGCCGAAGAATTCGGAAAACATTCGGATCAATGGAACTCATTTATAAGACTTAAAGGCGTAAATGGTTTTGTCGTGCTACTTAATCATCGATTAAATGGTAAACATGGAAATAAAAAATATATGGGCGACAATGGGGTAGAACCTCAATATAAGCCTGACCCATTTGATCCAAATAAAAAAGCTGCAGCCAAAGAAGCAGCCGCACCTCAACAACCACAGGGAATTGATCTAGAAGGAATTAGAAGAGCTAAATTAAGAAGTACTCCTCCAAAACAAGCCACTGCTCCAGAAAGTAATGAAATTGCCCAACAAATGGGTAGATTAAAAAAAGCTGAAACTAATGACAAGTCACAATTTAAGGCTAATGAGGGAGAGACTTTTAATGTAAATCGGCTAAAACCAAAAGATAGCGATGAATAGGCCTCAAATTTTTGAAATCTAATTTTTTAAGCCCATCAAAGCATTTGATGGGCTTTATTTTAAGCTCAATTTTTTTATCAAAATTTTAATCTTAGATTTTCATTTTTTTTATTTTCCTTATCCGATTCAATTTTCCTTAACTAAGCTTTAATCTCAGAATGAAAAGTAGTGGCCTTTCCTTAAACAATGAAATCGTTGTCAAATTGAGTGCTGCTTATTCAAATAAATGCTATGAGTGAAAATTAGGCCATAATAACTCGATTTTAGGATTAGGATGATTAAAGATTTATTAGATCAATTTATAGATTTGTATGAGCAGGAATCAAAAACAGAAGCTTTACGATTAATTTTACCTTCTCCGATGATTGCTTATGATGATTTATTTTCGAAAGATCGAGTCTTTTTTTATTTTGTTAATTTTGTTGATGCGGCAGTGTTTAAAGGCGCATTAGAATTTAAAGCTACTTTTTTAGTTTTAGAGTCTTTATGCCAAGAATATCCCTCTTTAAAGTTTTTAGGAGAACGTTTTTTAGAATGCATTCGTCTTGAATATGACTTATTTACTTTTTTTTCTAATCCTTCGAGTCTTGATGAGCATTGTCCTCCCCAATTGAAGACATTTTTTCAATGGATTCATAAAGGAATTTTATCTCAGGAATTTCCGCTAGAAGAACTACTTAAAAGCTTTCCATTGCAAATTCAGACTTTATTTAGTAAAAAATTGGTGGTTTTAAAAGGATGGGAAAGATTAAAGCAAGTTAAATCAACTTTTATCCAATCACTGGGTGAAAATTTGACGGTATATAAACAGCCTTGGCATTGTTTTTCTTATTCTTTGAAAATCAACCCCAAACAAAAAAATATTTCAGGCTGGCCTTTAATATTTTTAGAACCTGTTGAAGGATTTGATTATCATTCTTTTCTACAAACGTATTGTTCTAAAAAATGTTTGATCATTTTTCCAACAGTTTCTCATTTATTTCAAATTTTGCAATTTGAAGACATCCATGAAATATTTATGAGAGAGCATGTTTATCTCTATGTTTTAGATATCTATCCTCATCAACAATTTTTAAGCCAACATTTGCTTTGGGAGCAAAACGATTCTTTCGATTTGATTGAGATGGTGCCTAATCCACAAATAGAAAAGTTTTTTCCAGCTCTTGAAATAGCCCTTAAAGCATGTTTAATTCAATCAAAAGAATTACTTAAGCGAGATACGGAGCAAGGCAATGGGTTATATGCTTTAGGTAAAAAATTTGTTTTTGATATGGAATCTCATCGATATGGAACAAATCGTGCCGTTGCCTTGGGTATTGAGCAAGGATTACGACAATGGTATGATCCTCATAAAGGAGCTATTCCGTTAGGGGCTGATTTAGGTCCTTTAACAAGAAACTACTTGCAAGAAGTTATTCAAGAAAGAATGACTCAAAGGAAAGTTAAAAAATTTCAACCCAATCAAAAAATTAAACTTGCTCATATCGTTCCTCAAATAGTAGATGGTGGACATGCCCCTTCAAAGCTTTTAACAACAATCTGTACATTTACAGATCAAAAATGGTTTAACCTTTCAATCTTTAGTACAGAAAGACTAGCCGAGCATTTACTAAGTTATCCAATCAACTCTTACCATTCTGGCTCTTCTGTTATTAGAGGCAATTTAACTTTGAATCATTTCAAACAATTGGGTGTAAAGGTTGCTATTGATCCCGATTCGCCTACGTATGAATTGACCGTGAAAGAGGCTCTGGATTTTTTAGAACAGCAGTCCATTGATGTCGTTATTTTTCATGGACCTGATGAATTAAATAGTTTAATTAGTAGTTCAACTTCTGTCCCCATTCGCGTTTTATTTGATCATGGAACTCTTCCTTTATTCCCATGCTTTGATTTAGTTATTTTGAGTACGGAAGAAGCTTACGTGCAAAATCGCGAAAAATTTCGCTTACAAGGGATGGAAAGTTGTGTTCTCCCTTTTTCTATTAATGTTCGCCAAGGATGGAATGAAAAACCTTTTTCTAAAGAAGAGCTTGGTTTACCTAAGGATAGTTTTGTGTTAACAACCATTTCTCATCATTTGGATACTCGAGTGTCTGAAGAAATGTTGCATGCGATTGCTAAAATATTGAAAAAATGTCCGAAAGCTATCTATGCACCAATTGGAGAGGTTACAAAACAAGAAAAATGGAAAGAAATTTTAGATCAATATGGTGTCAAAGATAAGTTGTTTTTTCTTGGCACACATTCCAATCCAAGTCAATATGCTCGCTCAATGGAACTTTATCTCAATGAATTTCCTTTCGGCAGTGGGTTAGCCCTATTAGATGCGATGGCAGCTGGATGCCCAGTTGTTTCTATGTACGAAGAAAATGGACCTCAACAGGCTCGTTATGCAGCAACTTACTTTGGTATTGATTATGTCGTTAAAACGGGTCGAGTAGACGATTACATTGAATTAGCATGCCGCCTGATTGAAAACCCGGTTCTTTATCGAGAATGGTCTGTACACGCCCTTAATCAATATGAAAAAAGAGTAGACACAGTAGATTATGTCAAAAAATTTCAAATTATCTTAGAACAATTTATTGAATATTCGTTAAACAAAGAGAAACATAAAACGGAGTAAACAGAAAGAGAGCGTGTTTCCCTTTCTTTGCCTAATTACACCTTTATGTTACATTAAATTCTTTATGGCATTCTATTGATTCACAAAAATAGTAGTTTTCCAAGTATAACTATCAAATTCTGAGATATGTGTATATTTTTTCGCCAAAAAAATGTAGCTTGAGCGATTATGTATAAATGTAATTTTCCCAATAATAAATCTATAGTTTTTTATCCTTAATGGATAAATGAGGAATCCAATGGAAATTTGGCTTGATACAACTAATGTTAAAACTATTCAAAAAGCTGTTCGTGTAGGTATTTTATCTGGTATTACCACCAATCCCAGTTTAATTGCTCAAGCTAAAAAAGATATGGAAAGCATTTTAGAAGACTTGCTTCACTATCAAGAAGGACCTGTCACAGTCCAAGTAATTTCTCAAGAGACAAATGACATGTTGCAGCAAGGGCAGATGCTTTATTCTTTTTCTAATCGAATTATTGTTAAAGTTCCTTTGACTAAAAATGGATTAGAAGCTTTACACCTTTTAGCTAGGCAAGGGATTCCTACAATGGCAACAGTAATTTTCCATCCTCGTCAAGCATTGATGGCTGCTCTTGCTGGAGCTAATTATGTGGCTCCTTATATTAGTCGGATAGAAAAATTAGGAGAAAATCCTTGGCCAATGTTAGAGTCGCTGACAAAGACGTTTCAGCAGTATCAACTGCAAACTAAAATTATGGGAGCCTCTTTAAATTCTGTTGACCAAGTCATCAAATGTGCAGAAATCGGAATTTATGGTGTTACCCTTAAAGATGATTTATTTGAAAAAATGATTGAAGATTACTCCCCAACTGTAGAAGGAGTTCATCAATTTGCTGATGAGTGGGAACATGTACCAACTTCTTTTTTTAATTAGGGACTTACATGTCTATTGACTTAGATTCTCTTTTAAAAGAAATTTTAGATCGGCAAGAATTAGTAATGGGAACTTTGAGTTCCCCTTTCGTAAAAGAAAAACAAAAAATGATGTTGCGTCCTTTACTAATTAAAGGGCAAATTGCTTATCAATTGACTACACAATTAGAAGATAAAGCGGCGCACCAAAATTATTTTACACAAGAAGCTCTTAAATATTTAAGAGAAATGATTCCTCATTTTAGACAAACTTTTTTGTACACAGCATCTGCAGATTACCATATCTTGGTTAGTAAAAAAAAGCATTTAACGATACTTAAAAAACCACCGACTAAATCGTCTCTTTCCCTATCTCATAATCGCTCCAAAAACTATCTTTTAGAAGAAGGAGTTCCTATTTCTTTTCTTATTGAATTAGGAATTATGAATCAGCAAGGAAAAATTTATCCACAAAAGCAAGATAAATTTCGGCAAATTAACCGCTTTTTAGAAATGGTCAATGATATAATTTGTCATTTTAATCCCTCTTTACCCATCCATATTGTAGATTTTGGTTGTGGAAAAGCCTATTTAACATTTTCTCTTTTTTACTTTTTAAAAGTATGCAAAGGATACTTCGTTCAAATGCATGGGGTCGACCTTAAAAAAGATGTGATTGAATTTTGTAATCAACTTGCTCACAAATTGGGATATGCCGAGCATTTAAAGTTTAATGTCGGAGATGTCAATCATTTCAATATTCACCAACCAGTGGATTTTGTCATTTCGTTACATGCTTGCGATACTGCCACTGATGCCGCTCTAGAAAAAGCAGTGCGATGGGGTGCTAAAGTCATTTTGAGCGTTCCATGTTGTCAGCATGAGCTGTTTCGACAAGTGAAAAATGAGGCACTTGACCCTCTTCTAAAACATGGAATTTTAAAAGAGCGTTTTGCCGCATTAGCTACAGATGCTGCTCGTGTGCAATTGCTAGAGGCTTTAGGTTATCAAACGCAAATTATAGAGTTTATCGATGTAGAGCATACTCCCAAAAACTTACTCATTCGAGCAATTAAGCAAACTTATTCCACCCAATCCCAACAAGTCCTGGAAAAATACCGAATTTTTAAAGAGATGTTAAATATTATCCCTTCTTTAGAACAGCGTTTCCAAAAAGAGTTATTTGGCGAAACTAGTGGGTAAACAAACAAATAATTAATTCGTTAATCAAATGAATGAACTCTGAAGTTTATCAGTTTAACTTCAAAACAGTACTTAAGAGTGTATGTGTGGTTTTTTCCCTCCATCTATCCAATGTGGGTCATCCGGGTTTTTTATCCACCACTGATCGGTAGATGTTTCTAAAATAGTTTCAACCAATTTTATACCAACCTTTGTTTTAATACGTTGCCTGACTCTTTGAAACCATTCTAAAGCTTTTTGATGACCTAGTTCTTGTTCTCTTTTTAAGACTAGAAGAAACTCAATTTGATCGGCATCATGAGCGATTTGAGCTTCTAAGGATTCCCCTTTTTCATACTCTTCAATCCAATTGACTATTTCTGGTCCTAAAACAGATTCATTGGATAAATCGTGAAGAGCTTTAGAAATATTGGGGGTGACATATTTTTTTTGAACGTAGTTAAGATCGCCAATGCGTGATTCTGGTAAATCATGTAATAAACACATCATGACTAGTTTATATCTATCGATGGGGCCGCCCATAAGATGGGCAAGGGCATGAGCAACTAAAGAGACTCGATAGCTATGTTCAGCAATAGATTGTTTCCCCGTCCCTAAAAAAGCGAAACCAGATCGAGGAATTTGTGCAAGCATTCCAATTTCATTGAGTAAATTGACAATTTGACGAAATTGATTCATAAGCCCTCAAAATAAATTTATTGTTCTCTTCATTGTTTAATTAAATCCAAGAAATACGATTAATATTAAAAAAAGGCATCTTTATGATTTTTTTCTTTAGTAAATTTTACTCAATTCTTCTCATGATCATAAAGCGTGTTTTTCTTAAAATCTACTCTTTGAAAAAGTTTTTAGAAAAAAGAGTTTCTCTGGTAATTTCACCCCTTACTTAAATTTTTTTATAGGTTGATTCACTTAAGTCTAATTTTTTTGGAAATTCGTAAGAATTAAATGAAAAATGCAGCCTTGCGAACTTTATCCCTATTTATTCGTTCCCATATTGATCTTTTTAATTTTAAAATTTATCTATGAAATAAACTTTTTAAAAACCAAGAAGTTTGTTAGATTGCTATTCTTATCATGCATGAAAATTTATTAAAGAATAATTATACCGTTTAAGTGGTCTGTGAACAAGCAAATCGATGTCTACAATGCTATATTTTGCCTGTTTTTGAGGGAACTCCTTGTCTAACAGGTAATGGCTTTGTTGATGTTTTGGTCTTAATAATTGTTTAAAACATATTCCTGTTAATAAACTCAATTTAGAGGCAAGAGAAGAGAGTTTGCGTTTAGCAGTCAATTATTATAGACCAGCTTTGATAAATGAAGGAAATTTAACCTAGATGGATTACAGCGAGTTAAAAGAGGATGACCTTTGAATTCGTTGTGGTTTTGTTGCTAAAAAATGCCTAATGCACGCTGTGACGATTGAGCGTCATGAATTATTCATTTCTTGGATAGGGTAAAAAAATGCTTTTTTGGACAATTATGAGCTCAATTGCAGCTTCTTTAACAGGATTAGCTGTTTACATTTACTATTCGAGAAAAGGACAATTTGATGACTCTGAGTCGATCAAATATCAGATATTTCATGAGGAGGACCCTGATCATTAATAGGTTAGAAAATTATAACTAAACATTGCAATTCATTAAATATCAACTTCAATAATAAGAGACTTTTAATTTTATGCCGCTTTTTAGCTTTAATGGAAGAAAGTCGGAGCTTACTTATTAATTGGGGGCTAGGCAAATGCTTGGAGCTTCTCAGTTAGGTTTCTTATACCCTAATGCATTGAAAGTTCTGCAGAGTTTTTTTCAATTGGCCGGCCTGAAAAAATTCTTTCCAAAGATAAAAATTGCTTGGCTGGAAAAAGAAATGCACATTGTACAAGAAAGGGTAACGTTGGCTGTTGTTTATGAAAATATTACAAATAGTCTAAAGCAGCTTTTGAAGCACTTTAAAATTTGAAGTTTAAATTAATAACCGATACACGGAAAGAAGCATTAACCTTGTTAAATAAACAAAAATTCATTTTGGATAAACTTCCCTTAATTTCAATTAATTCTACAAATCCCTCTGAACAAAATTGATAGAGAAATTTAGACAAAAAAGCGTTTTCAAGAATAAATTTTTACGATATTAAACTTTTAATTCAAATTGCAAAGAGTGTGACATGGTTACATATGACGATAGACCAGCTAAATTGTTCTTATATCCCTCCATCATATTTATGATTATTGGAATGATCATTGGTGTTTTTATTGCTTTCAACGGTTTTATTTTTCCTGATTATTTTGCTGGTGAGTATATTCATTTTGGTCGTGTCAGACCTGTACACGTAGGGACTGTCACATTGTTGTGGTTACTATCCGTGGATATAGGGTTAATGTATTATTTTATTCCTCGTCTTTGTGGCATTTCTATATGGAGCTCTAAACTTGCTTTTTGGGGAGCTGCTCTGTGGTGGCTTTCATTGACATTAGGAGTCAATTCATTTCCTTGGGGAACAAATTTTGGTTGGGAATATGCTGAACTGCCCGATTGGGTCTCTTGGATTCCCGTTAAATATTTATTTGTGTTAGGGTGGATTTTTATCGTCATTAATTTTTTTATGACAATAGCAAATAGACGTTTTGAAAAATTATATGTTTCTCTTTGGTACAGCATGGGGACATTGATTTGGACAACATTTGTTGTATTTGTGGGAAGTATTGCTATTAATTGGCTACCTGAAGGTATGTCAAGAGTTAATGCTAGTTGGTTTTATGTTCATAACCTTGTTGGATTAATTTATACTCCAATGGGATTAGCCACAGCTTATTATTTTCTTCCTAAAATAGCGGGTACACCCATATATAGCCACCGCCTATCAATGATAGGATTTTGGTCTATTGCTTTTATTTATGCTTGGATTGGCACGCATCATATTATTCACGGGCCCGTTTCTCAATGGCTTCAAACAACTTCCATCATATTTTCAATTTGGATGTTTATTCCAGTATGGACAGTGGTATTTAACTTATTTGCCACCTTGCAAAAAGATTGGCTAAAGTATTTAGAAAGCGCCCCCATTAGATTTTTAATGATGGGTAATATTTTTTATTTCATTACGTGTGCTCAAGGCTCTTTGCAAGCTTTGCGAAATGTCAATGAAATTACCTCAAAAACAGATTGGGTTATTGGACATTCTCATATTTCACTGTATGGTACTTTTACATTTTTTGCGATAGCCGGAATTTATCAAGCTATTCCAACAATAGTGAAAAAACCATTATGGTCTACAAAGCTTGCTGATTGGCATTTTGCCTTAAATTTATGGGGAAGTTTATTATTTTTATTTTCTCTATGGCTAGGTGGTTTTTTGCAGGGATTGATGTGGGCTAACTGGGCAGAGGGATCTTCTTATGCAGAATTTCATGATAATTTGACTCGCATTCCCTTTATTCAAACTATGGCTGATATGCGCGACTGGTGGATTTTAAGGGGATTAGGGGGAATCATTATTTTAATCGGCAACATCTTATTTGCGATTAATATCTTTAATACAATTGTTTTAGAAAAACCTCGAGAAGTGAGATTGGCGGCATGACGCAGGAAAATCAAAAAAAAGATAAGGCTTCTCAGCAAAATTCCTCTCCTTATGATTTTTTGCATCGTCTTGATAAATCAGCCCTGTGGGTGATTATAGGTGTTATTCTCTTATTTTCTACCTCTATTATTGTTGTCTTAATTGCTCCAACCTATGTCGATTCAACTTGGACAAGCCCAACAAGTCCTTACCAAGTTCAAATGTATGAAGTAGAAGATCCTAACCTTTATATTAGTAATGCCTCTGTCGAAGGGAGTGATTTACAATATGTACGCCATTTAAAGCAGAATTATAGCCTGTTAGCTTTCAAAGAATCTAATAACCTGCGTTTAGTCACTTCTCAAGGATTAGAGAAATATATCACGAAAGTAAATGATTCAACGCTTAAGCTCACCTCACGTCTTTTATTGTTGAGAGAACCACAAGGTGAAGCTAAAAAACAGGCCGAGCAGCTATTAGCCTCTCAACAATCAACAACGAAAATAGCTCAAAAAGAAGAGGATTCATCGGCAAATTTGGGAAAATTGAAATTTCAAGTTTTGGAGTTATATGACCCCGAAATGCAAGAAGTGTTTTCTTTCGAACCTTCAGGGGGAATTTTGCAAAATTGGGTCGATGAAAATTTCACAATTTTAGATGATAGTGTCAAACAGCCTTATCATCGAGATTATGGGGTCATTTATTCACTTAATCCTCAAGAATTTCGCATTATTGAAGAAGGCCATGGCAATGCAAAAAGATGGCGATATGATCCGTTGGGTAGGCCTATTCAACAGATGGATGAATTAAAAAGCCCTGCGATGGGTTTTCACTCAAGGCAAGATCTCATTCTTTTTGGTGAACATTTGTATGCAATTGAAGGCTGCTGGTATTGCCATACCGACCAAACGCGCACACTAATTCAGGATACCGTTTTAAATGGATCAGACTCCTATCCAGCTCCTCCCTCTTCTGCAAATGAGTATATTTATCAAAAAATTACTTTTGCTGGAACAAGACGGATTGGACCTGATATTTCTCGCGTAGGAGTAAAAAAACCTAGTCGTGATTGGCATAAAGCTCATTTTTGGGCACCTAAAACGGCAAGTGCGGGATCTCTGATGCCTTCTTTTCGACATTTTTTTGATGCTAATCCAAAGGAAACCGGAAAAAGTGCAATTGGTATTCCTAATTATCAATTTGAAGCAATTTATCAATATATGATGACCAAAGGAACTCGCATTACGGCTCCTAATCAGGCTTGGTGGTTGGGAAAAGATCCTATTAAAACAAAAGAAATTATTGAAGGCCAGCGTAAACTCCAATGAATCAATACGCAGTCATAGATGGATTCGGAATATATGGAAATTTATTACATTATGCATTGGTGATTAGTTTGGTTGGAGGTGCTTTTATCATTTTTCTTTACTTATGGAAAACTGATCGGTTGAGTATGGATGAGGAAGCAAAATATCAAATGATGGATGAAGAGCAAGAATTAAATTCAAAGGAGAAAAAAAATGGAGTCAGGTCAAAATCATTGGGAAGAAAGCGAAACCTCTCATGAAATGGAAATTTATGGAGATCCAGCAATTGCTTCTTTTGATGCAAAAATACCTAGATTTCTGGTTTGGACTTATTGGATTTTACCTTTTTGGGGCATTATCAGTTTATATTATTTTTGGAATGGAAGTATAGGTTGGTTCGACCGAGGATCTTGGAAACAATTACAAATTGCTGCTAATACCACTTTTCCGATAGAGAATCAAAATGATTCTATCAATAAAAAAATAGATGAAGTGGAGGATAAATAACAAGTTGAGATAACAACAGGGTTATCAAATTCTGCTATTACATCAACTCGCTTGAATATTTTTACTTGTCGAGCAAGCCTAAAACACCTTGATGGCTTAATCAACCCCCTCATTCTATAATAACAACAGCTTCAAAGTTTTTTTGAATCGCTGCCGTATCATTTTCGCTATAAACAGAAGAAACATTTAACTTTCCTTAGCAGATTAAAAACAGATTCTATTTTCCCTTCAGCCTAGCTTTTAACAAAAATTTTCCTTTGTCTAAGTAAAATAATTTTTAAAGCTCCTACGGGTATATAAAATAAACAGTTGTAACAAGTTCTAACATAAGAAAACAGTCTTCATAACCCTTTTTGTGATGCTATTTCCCTATTTAACTCTTAATTGAGAATAGTTTGGGGTGCTTTACACGGACTTTTTATTTTTATAAACTCATCTATTTAGTTCTCATCACCTAAAGGTAGAAAATAATAAAAACATTTGCGCAAGGTTAGATGCTCATTTTCGAATCGATCTTATTGAATATCAAAGAGAAGGCATTATTTAAGATCTTTAACGTATTGTCGTTTCAAACAATGTTAAAAGTTTTTTGACTAAGAAAGACTATTTTTTTACTGGCTCTTAATCGATGAGGGTTTTAAGATTGCATACCTAAACCTGGAAACAGCCTATTGATTTGAAAAGTTTTATCCTTGTTTTTCAAAGGAATAACTATTTAAACGCAAACAAATGTAAATATAAAGTTAGGCATTAACCTTCGTTCAAAAAAGATAAGTTATGGTTTTTCCCCACCCTTCCCGTTTAGAACTCATTGATTTTTTAAAATCTTTGCGTGAAAAAATAATCACTTCTTTTGAACAGATAGAAAAAACCCATCACTTTGAACGTAAAAGTTGGGCACATCATGAAGAAGGTGGAGGAGAAATTGCCGTTTTAAGAGGAAATATTTTTGAGAAAGCGGCTGTTAATTGGTCTGGAGTTGGAGGTACTCGTTTTCCTTTAGGCGAAGCAGAGGGACCTTTTTTTGCGACAGGAGTAAGCTTAATTACCCATATGAGCAATCCTCATGTACCTACCTCGCATTTTAATATTCGATTTATTGAGACAAAAGATCGTTATTGGTTTGGAGGGGGTTACGATTTGACTCCTATGGGATTTCCTTATTTAGAAGATACAACTCATTTTCACACTATTGCAGAGCAAGCCTTACTTCCTTTTGGTTCTCACTTATATCCTCAATTTTCTCAGCAAGCTAAAGAGTATTTTTATATTCCTCATCGCCAAAAAGAACGTGGGGTGGGAGGAATTTTTTTTGATCATTACAACACCGGAGATTTTGAAAAAGACAAACAATTATGGGAATCGGTTGGCCATTCATTTATTCAAGCGATTATGCCTATTTATCAGCGTCGAATCTCACAACCGTTCAATCAAGAAGAACGAGAGATTCAATTGAAGCATAGAGCTCACTATGCAGAATTTAACTTAGTTTATGATCGAGGAACGAGATTTGGATTTCAGTCAGGAGGAAATACTGAAGCAATTCTTTGTTCAATGCCCCCATTAGCAAAATGGTAAACGATTAGTCTTTTGTAAATTTGTAATCATAGGACAGTTATGAAGATTCTTTCTTATTTTCGCTTTTTAAGCTTTTGCCTCTTGAGTTTTTTTAGTTCTTATCTCGCAGCAGAAATTCATGGAAAGATAGATATCGGGCCAACTTTTGTTTCAGTTGATATTCTCGAATCTGGGAAAACAGAAGACACGATTCGATTTGGAGCTGTCAAAGGGGATCTTACGCTATTAGTTTGGAAAGGTTTAGCGTTTAAAAGCGGCTTTATGATTGGGGAAGGTAAAAAGCATGCACAATTTACGTCTGGATACATTGGATTGGGTCAATACATTCCTGTGACTGATAAATTTATGATTCTCCCTTCTATTGGAGTTACTTTTAGTTATTTAAAAACACATGTAGATTTTGAACATTTTCAGCTATTTGATTTAAAAGAAAGATTTCGCTCTTCCAGTCCCTATGTGGGAATAGATTTTTCTTATAAATTGACCGATAAGCTGACTGTGGTAGGGATTTGCCAATATGCTTGGTGTCATACGCACACCAAAATCAAACCTATTGTTTCTAGTAAAAGTCATTCCAATGGTCCCAATTACTCCTTAGGTCTAGATTATAGCTTTAACGCTAATTGGACTTTAACAGCTGGGGTGGGATATAATATTACCCTTTCTCGGGAAAAACACGGTTTGCGTGGAAAAGGAGCTAAAATTGGCATGGCTTATTACTTCTAAGGCCATTCTATTTAAGACATAAAGCTTTCTTGCTTTTTGATAAATGCAAGTGAGGTAATCCCAAAGATAAAGATTGCTCTGTTCACAGTTATTGAGAGCCATTGTTCGTGATAAGCGATAGAACAAACTTTACATTTATGGATGAAATCAAAATGCTTCACCTGCGCGACTGTAGCTTTAGCTATAGCTGAATGTTTTATGCGCTTGCCGAGATTTAGCCTCGGCAAGTCTTAGTACATGGCTAACTTAACGCGGCAACTAGTTATTGGCGTTAAAAACTAGCTTTTAACTCGTCCCTCTTTAAAAAGACTTTTAAAATTTAAATGAATTTTTTATTAATCCTCTTTTTTTCTTTTTTTCTTTGAAAAAGCCGGATTACGCTGTAATTCGCACGAGAACTTGCTGCTATCTTCTTTACCTTTAACACTTCTGACTTTTCTCTTTTTTGATTCTCGTCCTGTCGATTCTTGTGTTAAAGAGGTGTTTTCCTCAGACTCAAAATCTTCTTTTTTAGAAGGGAAATAATCGAAAATTTTCATATCTATCAATAGTTGCCCTCCGTTGGGAGAAATTGATATCTTTTTATTAGAGGAAAAAGTTACTCCTTGAGATTCTAGACGATTTTCCAAGACGTGTAAGCATTTTCCTGTTGTAGCATCCCAAAGGCGAACGAATTTGCCGTTATCGGTAATTATCCATTTGCTATTTGGAAAAAAATCTATTTGATGCGCTTCTTCTTCTTCCCAAGTTTTTAAGCAAACCCCTGTTTGGGCATCCCAAAGGCAAATCGATTGGCCGTGATAAGTAATTAAGCGCTGGCTATCAGGAGAAAAGACCGCTTTTACGCTAAATTGGCCTTTTTCCAGCGTCTGCTGTAAGCATTTTCCTGTTTGGGCATCAAAAAGACGAAAAAATTGGCAGCTAGCAGTAACTATTCGCTGGCTATTTGGAGAAAAATTCACTTTTATGCCCCATTTGTTTTTTTCCAACGTCTCCAGATATTCGCCTGCTTGAGTATCCCAAAGGCAAATAGATCTGCAGGTACTAGTAATTATTCGCTGGCTATTCGGAGAAAAGAAGGTTGTCGTGTACTCTGGACCTTCTTTAAGAGTTTTTAAACATTTTCTCGTTTGGGCATCCCAAAGACGAACGAATTTGCCATTATTAGTAATGAACCGTTGACTATTTGAAGAAAAAGATACGTTTGAATTGAGAAGGCAGCCATTTTCTAAAGTCTGTAAAAATTTTCCTGTTCTGGCATCAAAAAGACGAATGGATAACGTGTCACAAATAGCCAGCTGCTGACTGTTCGGAGAAAAGGATGTTGTAAGCAATGTAATATTTTCCAAAGACTGTAAACATTTTCCTGTTTGGGCATCCCAAAGGCAAACAGATGTGCCGTCATTGCTAATTATTCGCTGGCTATCCGAAGAAAAAGATATAGATTCATTAAGAGATGGGTTGTATCCCAAAAACTGTAAGCATTTTCCTGTTTGAGCATCCCAAAGGCGAATCGATGTAAGGCTAATAGTAGCCAATTGTTCGCTATTTGGAGAAAAATATACGTTACAACACTTTTCTTCCAAAGTCTGTAAAAATTCTCCTGTTTGAGCATTCCAAAGATCACAACTTCCTTCTTGCCAAAGAGAGTTCATTACTTGCCAAGGAGAGCTAATTATCCGCTCCCCATTAGGGGAAAAGGATATATTTGGACGGTCTTCCCATCCTTTTCCCCAATTTTTTAGAAATTTTCCTGTTTGGGTATCCCAAAGACTAATACTTTCATTACTAGTAACAACCACTCTCCGACCATTTGGAGAAAAGTATGCGTAGGGGTTCCATTCATGCCCTTT
The DNA here is from genome assembly GCF_000011565.2 of Candidatus Protochlamydia amoebophila UWE25. NCBI lineage: Bacteria > Pseudomonadati > Chlamydiota > Chlamydiia > Parachlamydiales > Parachlamydiaceae > Candidatus Protochlamydia > Candidatus Protochlamydia amoebophila. Next base: position 2,376,507 of record NC_005861.2, on the reverse strand, counting down.
TTCCAACGCAGCAGCTGTTAAATCGATAATTTTTTGCACCCGGTTTGTTTTTATATTGGCTTGAGCCATTAATTGATCTTTAGGATGAATTCCCATTTTCTTTGATGCATAAGAAAAAAGAGGAAAAATTTTCTCGAGAAAAATCTTCCAAATTAAGTCATCGGAGGTTTTTGAATACCACTGTTTGCTCACTCTACGGACAGTGGCTAAGTCTTGAAAAGATAAGAAGGAAAAAATATAAAGATGAATCTCATCAGATAAATTTTCTATCGACTGCTGTTCATCCAAATGTTCTATGCAAATTTTCGCTAACTTTTTTTCTAAAAAGAACTGTTTTAATTTTGTTTTCCATACATTTTTTTCTGAAATGAGCTGCTTCCATTCCCTGCAAACTTGCTTCGCGAAACTTAAATCTTTTATACTCAACTTTGAGAATATTTTTACTCCAATTTCTACATATACATTTGTATTAGAAAATATTTGCTTTTTTTCTAATTCTTTAAATGCTGGAAATATATGAGGATAAATATTGGAAGTTTCAAAACTCATGTACTTGTCCATGTTTATGTTATTTGAGAATTAATTATAACTATTTAATTTTTATATGAGAATTTTTGATCGTGAAGAAATAAGAAAAATAATAAAGGAAAAATTATGATTAACCTTAATGGATTGCAATTTCAGGCGAATTTGTTAATGAGCCTGAGTAAAACGCTGAAAAAAGAAGATCTCAATCTAGATCATTTGGACATTATTGATAGTTACATTGGTAGAACAAAATTAAAAACTACCTTTATTTACGAATGGTTAAAGGAACATAGAAATTTAGCCATGCAAGAAAGCACTCATCCTAAATTTTATATTATTAAACAGGATTTTGCTAATCATTTGGACAAACGAATTGCTACATTAAAATTTTATCTTAGTGTTCAGGATAAAAAATTCCAAGAATGCATTCAGAAAGGCATATCAAGTAATGAACTATGGCAAGAGAATAGTAAAAAAGAAAATACAAACGAAGTAGATTTACTAAATATAAGTATGCAAATACAAGATCTTTTATTTACTTGTGAAGAAGTGATCACATACCTTACCCCTCAAGCTAAAGATTTAACCAAAAAAGAAATCAACCCTTTTATTGAAAAATCCCTTCCCGTTTATTTAAATTTACTGCCTACAACCTTTTCTTCAGATTTGAAAGAAGACATACAAAAAAATTTCAAAAAACTGGAAGAATTAATTGTTGAAGAAGATTTTGAGAAAGCTAAAGACCAATTAGCAAAAACGAAAGAGCAGATAAAAGCTAATTGTGTATATGTAAGATAGTAGTTCAAACTTCGTCATACAAGAGAAGAGACTTGTTCATATAGACTATAGAATGGGTTTTCTATATCATAGATTTGATTGATTTTTTTTAATATGTTGATTTGCTTGTTCGCGGGATTTTAGGCGGTGAAGATTTGAGGAAAAAATTTAAGTTTGATTATCTTATAAAAATTTTTATTACTTAAAAAATAATAAGCTTTATAAAATTATTAAAAATTTCTTATTTTTTTGAATAACTTGTTTGGAAGTTTAGGTCCAACAATCGATGATCAAATAAGATCGTTTTTTGCCTACTTCAAAAAAACTAAATATATGCAAACGATTATTCTTGATAACATTATCAAAGGATAATCGTATTTCGCTTAAAAACCCCAGTTTTTTAGGAGAGTCTCCTTTTTGAAAGTTTTTGCTTAATAGCCAAAACTTCACTAAAATACGCTTAATTTGATCTTTAAAATACAGAACTTTTGATCATACTAACTATTTATTTTAGTAAGGATTGTTTTGCTCGAATAATTTAAGCTCAAAATTTTTCGTTTTTTATTCCTCATTCTGTGTATAGGATAAGTTAATTGGCTCTAAAATGAAGGTTAAAAATTACCCATTTGGCTGGAATTTGGCCTTGATTTTAGAGCTTACTTTTGTGTCTTAATCTTTGGAGCTTGCTTTTTTTCTCCCGAATTTAAAGGCAACAAATTTTTTAGAAAATCCTCCCGTAATAGCATTATTTATCCCTTTAGAACAGACTATGGGTTCAGAAGAGGTTACTTCTTTCAAAGTAAGGGAAAAAGAAGTGCCTACCATGCTGGTACTGTGTGCATCATGGTATATAATCAGCTTAAAAAATTTAAAGACCTCTTGACATTGAAAATAAGCACTATGGTCTTTTACAACGGAAGAGGTATTAATTAGGCAAACATTTTTTGCGATAGGTTTTTGTTGTATAACTTTATCTGGACGTCCAAGAGTTTGTGTAGAATTGAAAATATGAAGCCATGGCAGGACCGCATCATTACAGGAATAAAGCACATAAATTTTTTTAGCATTAGATAGCGCTCGTTTTAAAGTGGTACATCCTTGACCATCACATTCAAAAATACTTTTTTCTTCAACTGCTCCTCCAAGAAGGAAAAGATTATCAATTTTTGGGCTGGCGCTTTGATTCAATGCATGCATGGCAACTATTGTTCCCATGCTATGAGCCACAATATCTACTTGTTCCGCTACTGATTGTATTGAATGTAATATCTCCGGTAGTCGCTCTTCAGCTACGTACAATCCATTCTCTTTTGCTTGACGATATTGGTAAAATTTTGCGCAAGCAGGATATAAATAACCAATAACAGCGTCATATCTATCCCCAACTTTATCAGAAACGCTTCGTAATGTTTTTAACGCATCCTCATATTTTACTGTGAATCCATGGATAAGAATTAAAATTTTACGATTAGAAAAATTTTTAAGTTTAAAAACTTTGTATGTCTGTATGTTTTCTTCCAAGTAAATTTGAGCAGTAGAAGAAATAAGACCAGCCTTCATTATTTGGGTCTCAGGCGAAAATTTATGGCGATCGGTAAAGTTCATACGATCGCTAATCAAATAAATTTCTTGTTCAGAGTCAGAATCAGAATCTAAGTAAGGATAATTGTATTTATGAGTAAGAAGATTTGATTGTGAATTTTCATCATTTTTTGAGGATTTTTGACTTAACAAATAAACTTTTTTTCCACTCTTTAAACAAATCGGACTTGTATGTAGGTCCATTGTGACTGAGGCTGCCATCATTTTGATATGAAGATCTTTTTCGGTATCTGAATTTGAATAATCAGATGTACAAAAAAATGGGTTAGTACTTTCACAGTTCACTGGAGGAAAAAGTGGATTAACAACCGAAACTTCATTTACGTGAAAAAGTGGATTAGAATCCGATCCAGTGATACTAGAATTCATTAAGGCCTCCTAACTTGTTATTATAAGCATTTGTATATAAACTAATAAACTGAAAGTAATAAGTTGATAATTTAAAATATATTATTAATTTAATAATATATTATTTAATAGATTTATTATAATAAAATATTTAAGATAAGTCCATCAAAAAAATGGATAATTAAATTATTAATTTTTAGCAAATTTGAAAAGCAATTGTTACGTATTGGCTTATGCATAGTTTTCCCAGCCGTACAATAAGATTTAAGTTTGGGCTATAAGCTGAATAATCCAGCTTAATAAATTCTAAACTTGCAAAATTTCTCAGCAGATTAAGTAAGAAGCTATTAGAAAGCTTAATTTATCTTCAAAATTAGTCCTATTAATCCCATGCTGTTTCAAAGATTTGATCACATCCTCCAATATTGTCAAATAATTTTTATTACATAAATATTTCATTTTATGGCATCCATGCTCTAATAAATGAAAATGCAAGATTGTGCGGCAAAACATTAATTTTAATTCCTCTGAATCACCTATGGAGTTAATCAAGAGTGTGCGGATGATTTTTTTTCAAGAAATGATTATTTCACTGAATTTGAAAGAACGTATAATAAATAAAGTTGCTTAATTTATTTGAGGCTCAACATGAATTTAACAGATAGCTTTCTAGGGAAAAGAAAATTCTTTATGAAATGAACTTTATCGAAAAGTTTTTAGTAGTAAACTAGAAAATAAAGAATTGTATTTTAAAGCAGATTACAAAACGCGACAGCAAAGAAAGAGTTGCTTGAAAATAAATTCTCAAAAAATAACTGTATTTCGCTTAAAACTTAAGTTTTTAGGAAAGCCTCCTTTTTGAAAATTTTTACTTGATAGACAAAACTCTACGGAACTTACGCTTGTTCTGATCATTAAAATACACAACTTTTGATCCTACTAATTGTTTATTTTAGTAAGAATTGTTTTGCTTGAATAATTTAAGCTCATAATTTTTCGTTTTTATTCCTCATTTTGTGCATAGGATAAGTTAATTGGCTCTAAAATGAAGGTCAAAAATACCCATTTGGCTGGAATTTGGCCTTGATTTTAGAGCTTACTTTTATGTGTTAATCTTTGGAAAGTGCTTTTTTTCCTCGGAATTTAAAGGCAACAAATTTTTTAGAAAATCCTCTCGAAATGGCATTACTTTTCCCTTTAGGACAGACTATAGGATGCTCCGAAGAGGATAATCCATCGAAAGTAAGAGAGAAAGAAGTACCCTCTAGGCTGTTGTTACCTTGTGCATCATCGTATATAAATTTAAAGATCTCTTGACTTTGAAAATAAGCACTATGGCCTTTCACAACGGAAGAAGTATTAATTAGGCAAACATTTCTTGCGATAGGTTTTTGCTGTATATTTTTACTGAGACGTCCAAGAGGTTGCGTAGAATCGATAACATGCAGCCATGGCAGGACTTTATCATTACAGGAATAAAGCACATAGATGTTTTTAGCATTAGATAATGCCCGCTTCAAAGTAGTACATCCTTGACCATCACATTCAAAAATACTTTTTTCTTCAAGTACTCCTCCAAGAAGGAAGAGTTTATCAATTTTTGGACTGGCGCTTTGATTTAATGCGTGCATGGCAACTATTGTTCCCATGCTATGAGCTACAATGTCTACACGTTCCGCTACTGATTGTATTGAATGCAATATCTCCGGTAGCCGCTTTTCAGCTACGTACAATCCATTCTCTTTTGCTTGATTATATTGGTAAAATTTTGCGCAAGCAGGATATAAATAACCAATAACAGCGTCATATCTATCCCCAACTTTATCGGCAAGGTGTCGTAGTGTTTTCGATGCATTCTCATATTTCACTGTGAATCCATGAATAAGAATTAAAATTTTACGATTAGAAAAATTTTTAAGTTTAAAATCTTTGTATGTCTGTATGTTTTCTTCCAAGTAAATTTGAACAGTAGAAGAAATAAGTTCGACATTCACTATTTTAGTCTCTAGCGAAAATTTATGCCGATCGGTAAAGTTCATACGATCGCTAATCAAATAAAGTTCTTTCTCAGAATCAAAGCTGGAGCCAGAACTTTCATCATCAGAGCTAGGAATAGAACTTTCGTCATTCGTTGAGACTTTTTGACTTATCAAATCAATTTTTTTCTTACTATTTAAACCAGGCGGATTTGTCTGCGATGTCTGCAATGTCTGCAGACCCATATCCAGTATGGCAAAAAAATTTTTTATACAAAGCTCTCGTTCTTCAGCATCTGAATTTGGATAATGTGAGTTAATATCCGAACTTTCATATCTAGGTCTAGTATCAAGCGTGGTATTTGATTTTCCACCAAACATTAAGCCTCCCCTAATTTGTTTTATAAGCATTTATATAAAACCTAATAAATTTTAAATATTAACTTAATATTTTAAATCTATTTTAATGAATTGTATAATTAAAATTTAATAAAATTATTATATTAAATAATTTATGATAAATCTATCAAAAAATTGTGCAATTAAATCTATTAAGTTTTTAGCAGAATAAGTAAGGGTCTATTAGAAAACTTGATCTGTCTCTAAAATTTAATTTTATTAATCCCATTCTGTTTCAAACATTTGATTACATCCTCCAATATTGTCAAATAAATTTTATTACATAAATATTCTATTTTATGGCATACATGCTCTAATAAATGAAAAGGCGGGATTGTGCGGAAAAACATTAATTTTAATTTCTCTAATCCATCTGCGTGGTTAATCACAGGTGTATTGGTGACTTCTTTTCAAAAATGACCATTTCGCTGAATTTGAAAGAACGTATAATAAATAAATTTGCTTAATTATTTGAGGCTCAACATGAATTCAACGGAAGATTTTTTATTTGGCCACGATCAAATTTCAACTAACATATGGAAATTTTTAGAATCCAAAGATTTGTGTCGATGCGAGCAGGTGAGTAAATTATGGGAAGGACACATTTTGTCCCCTCCTTCCGGAACAAATATTTCTCTATGGGATCAAATTTATCGAAAAGTCTTTGCTAGTAAACCTAAACCGGAAAATCAAAGGTTGTATTCTAAAGCAGACTACAAAGAATTGGTATGGGGTGAGAAGAAAATAGCTTGCGAACTATGGCTAGATTCAAAAACTATTATATCTTCTGAAAAGGTAAAAGCCGTAAATACAGCTGCTCTTTATTTATATCGTGAAGGATTTGAATTAGATGGAGCTAAAGCCGATGGCGACTGTTTTTTTCATGCTTTTTTAAACAGCTATAACACATTACCTGAACAAAATATCACCTTGCTAAATGAACAATCAGATAAAATTTCTTATTTAAGAGAAACGCTTGCTAGTCAATACGAGAGATCCCCGTTAGGACCAAAAAATAAAAATAGGGTGGAAGAGATCAAGCAAAGCGGAAATTGGATAGAGGTCATGGATGAGGGCGACTTATTAGCAAGAGCTCTTGATATTTCAATAAGAATTTTAACAGTTAATCAAGATCAATCTGCTTGCGGGCTCAACGATATGCTTACGTTTAAACAAAGAGACGAAACAATTCGGCAAGTTTGGCAAAAAATCCCTGAGGAAAAAAAAACTAAACCATACATTTTTATTGTAGATTTAGGGAGGCATTTTGTCTCCGCTAAAAAAGCATTAAATAGCAGTTTACCACAAGCGTCTACCTTAAATAGCAGGTTACCACAAGCATCTACCTTATCTTTCCAAAAAAAAATGCCAGCAACACCTACTCTATCTAGTGGACATTCTCCTACCAATGAATATAAACTTTCAAAGCCAGGTTACTTGAGCGAATTAAAAGTCAAAGAAAATACAACTTACCAAAATTTACCGGGTGGTTTTAAGTGGAAAGCCATTCCTATGTTTTCTGTGATCGCAGGTAAAAATGGGGTAGGAAAATCAAATCTTTTGCAAGCGATCTTATTTGGATGTTTTAGCAAACAAAATGAGATTAAACTCTCGAACAATAATTTTCAAATCTGCTCTTTACAAAATACGGATGGGCTCAAACCATTAAGACAGGACATAGAAGATAAATCTAAAGATAAATTGGACAAAGAGTTAAGAAACTCAATTCGAGACTTGAGCAAATATGCAGCAAATAAATTGTTGCAAAGTAGATCAAATACTCCTTCTGCTCAACCATTGTTTGATGAGGTCATCGAGTCCACTCTTCAAGTAATAAATAAAAAAGACTTCGATTCTTTTTCTTTTGCTATCTTTGATCGTGAATTAAAAAATCAATTTAATAAAAGAAATACACCACATATTGCAGACTATAATTCAATTCAGCAAGTGGCAAAGCTGGCATTTGATAAATTATTGGATAAGATGCTGAACGAAACAAAAGATAAACAAGAGGCTGTTAAAAGGACTTTTGCGGAAATAAACAATTACTTAGTTAAATGCAATTTTAAATATATTTTGTCTGAAACAAGCTTTGCCTGGAACGTTAATAATGGTGAATTCAAGGACGTTAATTTAACTTTTGCCAGCACAGCTCCCTGGATGAAATATTCTTTGACGGTTCCTTTAAGTAATATATCTTCAGGGGAAAGAATTGTACTTCTTATACTTCTCTGGCGATTCGATCAGCGTAATATTCAAAAAGAGAGTGTTATCTTATTAGACGAACCAGATGCGCATTTACATCCGAGCATGGTAAAAGAGGTCATCGATGTAATTAAAACAAAATTAGTTACAGAACTTGGAATCCAAGTGATTATGACAACCCATAATCCGACAACGGTTAGTTTTGTTCCCAAAAAATCTTTATTTATCCTAGAAAATGAACCACCTGATTTTAATCCCACCATCAAGCCTGTTGCAAATAAGAGACAAGCAATGAATATTTTGAGTGGCAATTTGGTTTATGTGAATGAGCCATTTGCAGTGGTGTTTGTTGAAGGAGATAAAGATAAACAGTTTTATTCAATTCTAGCGAAACGATTAAACGATACGCGTATGGTAGAATCTCAAATAATTTTCAAGGTGCATGGTGCAGGAAAGCAGGATCATCTCTCTAGTTGTGGTGTCATCAAATCACTTATTGAAAAAGTAGCGGGGCAAACTAGCGAACCTTTATCCCCATTTGTTTTCGGTCTAATTGATGGTGATAATCATAATCATGTAGATGCTCCTAGAAATTTAAAAGCTTTAAAGCGCTACAGTATAGAAAACTATATTTTGGATCCTATCCACTTATTTTTGTGCCTCAATTATATTCGTGAAAACTTTAGCATTGATTCTGATCTGCAGCCCTATGTAAAAGATTGTATGGAAAAATTTGAAGCTCTATTTCCATCTTTACCGTTGGCGGATGAAACAATTGAAAACCGGATGAGGGATTCTAATTTTTGCCAACAAATCATTGATACTTTTTATATTCATTTGCGCAAAGAATGTGAAAAAGCTCTTGCGTGTAGAGAGCAAAATTTTGCAGATTTAGCTAAGCTTATCCAAGATCAAATAGACGTATGTGAAGCAATTTTAATTGGTAAAATGCCCTCTGGAAAATTAGCTAATACGATAGAACAAATGATAAAAAAGCCTGGAAAAGCCGTTCGTTTTTTTAAAGAATTTTTAGGGGGTTTACAAAAGGAATTCGAACAATCAATTGCAAAAACGAACTGCGATGTATTTAACATCTCAGGAACTTTATATTTTGATGAAACAAATAAAGACTTATTTGGAAGAAAACAAGACAAAGAAGCTGTCGTCAAAACATTGAAAAGTTTTTTTGAAAAATCAAAAGAAAATTCTAACAATAAAGATAAAGCAGATTCAGCTAATTTTATCCAAAATCAAATAAACATATGTCAAGCAATTTTAGAAAATAAAACGACATTCGGAAAATTATTTGATACGATAGAACAAATTATAAAAGAACCTGAAAAAGCCGTTCACTTTTTTAAAGAATTTTTAGGGGAATTACAAAAGGAATTCGAACAAACAATTGAAACAAACCGTGATGAATCTAACGTCTCAAGAACTTTACATTTCGATAAAATAAATAAAGATTTATTTAGAGGGACGCGAGACAAAAAGAATATCGTGGAAACATTGAAAAACTTTTTTGAAAAATTAAAAGAAAATTCTAACAAAAAATATAAAGAAGATTGGGTTAAATTAGTAAGTTGTTTAGAGCAACGTGATATAAAAATCATGAATGAATCAAATGAAATCGATTGGGATAGTAAAGAGAGGGAAAATGTGCAACTCATTTTAAAAAATCAAAGAATTGCCGAACCTGAACTACAATATCCTAAATTTTTGCTTTATTTTAGAGGGCACAATTTGCAAACATGCTATGAAAAAATATTAAAAATTCCCCATGAACTTATCAATAATTTTGCTGGCATTTTGGACATGATGCAAAGCATTTTAATTCCGAATGATTTATTAAAAATTTATTCTTCAATGAAAACTATCGTTGAAGAAAAAGAGATAGAATCCAAAGAAGAAGAAAATTCAGGGATTGTTCCTTTTTTCGCCAAAATAAAAGATGATATTGCTAAGAATGAACAACGCAAGAAAGAAGAGTTAAAGCATAAACAAGCGGCAAAAGATAAAGAAGAACAAGGGGGAATAAATGATGCTAACTTAGAGGGTGCTCAATTTATGTTTTACCAGGCAGATGATTTTGAAAACTCATAGGTTTCAATGAGAACATAGGAATCTTTAAGACTAGCAAGCTCTTCGGCAAATAAACTAAGCTTCAACTTGATACAAGGAATCAAATTTGTTTAATTCAATTTTTGCCGAAAGTCATGAAATTAGTTTATTTTGGGCCTATCAAGAAGCTGACAAGATTATATTTGCTATTTATGAAAGTTTGGATAAATCATAAATAAAAATTTATTTTATTAAGTAACTATTAAAATAATAAAAGGGGGTAATAAAAAACATTATATAAAATGTAGGGAATAAATATTTTTTAATCTTATTTATATAAAAAAATTTTTACCAAATTTTAAAATAAAAATTATACCATTTTGTTTATAACTAATAATTGATGTTAATAACATAAAAAGAATAAGACATAATATTTAATTAAAAAATTAATTTACAAAATTTGTTTATAAATATAATAGAGAGTAACAAATATGGAGCCTTCAAGATTTTTCTCAAGACAAGATTATTATTCTTTTAGTCAAACTTATGCTCAATTGAATCCTGCAACTAAGCAAATAGAATCTGACTATGCGATAGAATGGAGTTATCCTGATCCAGATATTAAAATTTTCTCTGTAATCAATGGCCAGAAAATTTGTACAAATAATCAATGTGAAGCTTCATCAAATCCTATCGCCGCAGAGCTTTACAAAACTGTAGTTGAAGTTTACGCGTTTTTTGAGAGAGTTTTTAAGTTAAGGGGAATTGATGATCAGGGAACTGTTACTAATCTTCACATTAATTGGCAAGAACGAAATGCAGAATGGAGTTGCTCTAGCTTAAACATCAATGAAGTATGTTGGTTTACTTTTAACGATGCCTATGCAGTAACTAAAGAGATTGTTGCTCATGCATACTTTCATGCAATTTTGCACAATAAGCTTAATTATCGGGGAGAATCGGGCGCATTGGAGGAATCGTTGGCGGATGTCTTTGGAATCGCTTTTAAACACTGGCTGATTGACGAACAAATTTTAGAGGGCCCTAAAAATTGGTGGGTGGGGAGCTTTCGCAATTTGTCTATTCCATCGTCTATGCAGCAATACCAAGAAGATCTTAATAAACAAGGTTTACCTATATATAAAGAAGAAAATGATTATGGCTATGTGCATAGGAATAGTTGCATTCCAAACCATGCTTTTTATTTAGCGTGTCAATCAGAAGGTGGTAAAACGTGGGGAATCATTGCTCAAATCTGGTTCAAAGCTTCTCAAGATAGAACACTAGAAAGCAATGAAACTTTTGAAACATTTGCTAATAGAACGATAGAAAAAGCTACAGAATTTGGAATGGATCGTATAGTTTTTCAAGCCTGGTTAGATGTAGGTGTTTTATCTACTGCCTCTGAAAACAATGAATATGACGAAGAAATTGAAGGAAATCAATCTCAGTCTCCCGAACACAGGCGATAGGCGTGTTGGCTCTTAAAAAAACATTGGGCTTTAATTTTCTTGTCTTAAGAAAAGAAAAATTAAAGCCCAAAACTGCTAATATTCAGACAATAAAAATCTTGCAAAATGGCTTGTAAAATCGGAAATTCATCTGATTGCTTTTTTCAATTAAAAGTGTATTATTCAGCGTATTTAAATGCCTTTATATGAATAGTATTGCTTATAATATATATAAGAAGCATTTAGTGATTCTAAATAACTTTTTATCGATGCCAATTAAACGTATTTAGTCTGTTAATTCGTGCGACAGCTTTCTCTCTTATTTATCGCTTAAATCAAATTTGCGTTGCGATTATCTAAATATTAAATTAATAAATAAAGAACAGCACATTAATTTAATTCCATTAATCCTTGATAAAAGAGAATATATGAATGCACTTACTAGCAGAACTTCAGTTCTATCTATTGCCCCATATCCCATGCCATATCCCATGCTTAGTTCATTAGAAAAAGAATGCGACGATATTCTAAATGGAGTTGCCCCTATAAAACCGGACCGCTAGCCTGCCATTTTTAATTTCCTTAAATACTCTCTTGGAGAGAGCATATTTAAAGCCTTGTGAGGGGCTTTAACGTTATAGTCTTCGATCCAAATAGGCAATTGCTGCAAAACAGCTTCAGCACTTGCCAGATTGCCGAAATAAACATAATCTCTTTTAAAAGTTTTGACAAAAGCTTCTGCCATGCCATTACTTTCTGGACTATAAGGTGGCGTGGTTCTAATGGTTAAACCAAGCATTCTACCAAAATTGACAGTTTCTTTAGCCGTGTAACAGCTGCCATTATCAGAGAGCCATTCAAGAGGTACTCTAGCTTTTGGCTGTTCAAATCTATATTCAATAGTCTCAAGCATCAAATCTCGAATCATCTGCCCATCAATACCTATTGTAGAGGCAATATAACGCATGACTTCTCTGTCACATGTATCCAACGAGAAGGCGACATGAACACGATCACCATTTAAGCATTGAATAGAGAAGCTGTCTGAGCACCATCGTGTATTGCTGTAGAGAGTCTCTACTTTGCCTGTATGTAAGCGTTTAGGACGCCTGTTTGGCCTTTGTAGCAAAAGATGATGCTGCCTCATCAGTCTAAAAACCCGCTTATGATTAATGACTTTAAGTTTTTTCTCTTTGAGAAGGCTATTGACAATCGCATGGACCCTACGATAACCGTAAGTCGGCCTGTTTTTAACCACCTCTTTGATTAAAGCTAAAACCTGTTCATTTTCCGCTTTAGAATAAAAGATTGGCTGATGAGGTAAATGCTTTTTAAGCTGCTCTATAAGATTGGATCTTGATACTTCCATCACCTCTGCTATTTTCCTTAGGCTAAATCGCTTAAGCTTGGCAATGGCTGCCGCGAGATGAGTTTTTTTTCCTGCCCAAGCCTTACAGCCTCTTTTAAAATTTCATTTTCAAGTGTCTTTTTCCCAAGCATCCGCTCTAGTTCTCTTATTCGCTTTTCCATTTCTTTCACTTGGCTTTTGGGAACTAGTTCTTCTCGGCTGCTAATTCCTTGTAGTGCTCCTTGTTCCATTTGCCTTCTCCATGCAAAAAGTTGACTTGGTGTTATATCATATCTTCTTGCTATTTGGGAAACAGATTGACCTTCTTGATATGTTTTTTCAATAATCTGTTTTTTTTCTTCTAAGGACCATCGTCTTCTTCTTTCTACTGATGTAATTAATTTACAATTAGTCATAAATCTAGTCTTACTCCTATATCTTAGAAGCAAGCCAGATGGTCCGGTTTATTTGGGGAGCACTACACTAAAGCGCATTAAAGAGGTAGCCAAAAAATTAGAATGCCTTGATCATCAAAAAGAACAGAGTTTGATTGACCGAAATATCTCTGAATTGCTTGCTAAAGTTATTACTACGTATAGAAAGGACCCACGTAATTATCGTGTTTACCATGGACATCTGGCAGATTTAGCAGGAGTTGTTACCAATACTCCACCTTCTTGTATTACAGATGAAGATGGCTCATTATCCTGCCAATTTGTAAAAGGAATCAATTTATCAGGCTGGAATACAGCAGATTTTCTTCCTCTTCGCATTAGTTATCTTTTTTGGTTAACAATGAGCTTAGTTAATGAAGATATTTCCAAACGCAAATTACCTAAATTTTCTTATCCATCTATTAACACACCGCGTACCGAATTGACTCAACGACTTGTAAAAGAAATTTGTGTAGAACTTCGCACTCTTCGAGTCGCTAACGAAGTAACACAAGTAGAAAAAAATTATGAATCAGTCATTGCTGATGCTATTAAAAATGAAAAAGAAAACCCAGATGGATTATATCATCTCTTGCAAGATATCAAAAATGACTTTAATCCTCATGCTGAATTAATGTTAAATGCTATCCAAAACCTTAAGCATGAAGAAGAGGTAAGCTATAGTTCAGGTTCTATAGACCACTGTGTTTATGTGAGTTTTCGACGTATGCAAGATAATGTTTTAATTCGCGTTGACAATGCAGGTTTATGGAGCGATAGTACTGCTTATCATCCTTTTATAAATATAAATGGAGTAAATTATGTCTATCCCTCTTGTATTGCTTTATTACCTCTTCAAGCAATTGAGAAAAACCCAAAGCCATTAAAGAATTATTTATTAAACATTCTCATTGCGTCTTTATTGCCTGAAGACAAAGCGAAAGATAAGATTTATAATGTGGACTTAATAGTAACTTATTCAGAGAGAAAAGCTGTCTTGTATGAAGCTACGCAACATTTACTCAAACTTTCTAAAGTTTTTACTCCTAGTGTTCAGCAAACTGTGGGTAATTGCGTAGTCGCTAGTCATAATATTGGTATGGAAATTAGAATAAATCAAAATTCTAAAAATCCTGAACAAGAACCTTACACTTGGGTTAAAAGACAAGAAACACGCACAAGTGCTACTGCCGATCCACAAATCGGAATTATTTAAGGCGTCTTTTGTATCTCTAAAATGCCTTATTCCCCTTCTCTTTATTAGGAAAGGGGATATAAATCTTTTTTACTTATCTACTTTGAATTTAAGTATCTAAACAAAAATAAGAGAAATGTACTCAACATCTTTTAGACTTAGGTTAACTGAATCTTTTCTGTTTGCCTGAAGCGATGAAATCATTTAATTCAGCATTAATAAATACTTTAATAAAAGTTTCAAACTTTTGTTTTATTTCTTCAAGAGTTTTACCAAGAAAAGTATAACATCTCGAAGCCTTAAGACTTTCCATTAAAAATCATCACTTCCTCGTCAAATTAAACAAATCCTATGTAGTTTTTGTATTTCAAAATGTTTTTACTCCTGCGTTTTCTAAAAACTTTTTAGCGGAAACTCGAGCATCTAAAAAAACGTTATGTTTATTTTCTTTCCCAATCTCTAGTAGCTTATAGTTTTTAGAAAATGGATAAAAAAATATGAAGGAAGAATTGGAAATAAAGGAAATATATAGATTTTTTATTTATGTCATAAATAGAAAATCTATTAAGCTTAGTTATACAAGTTTAGCTAAATTAAAAATCAATTGAGTATTTAGTGAGAATAAAATTTTGATTATATAATTTAATAGCCCCTTCAATAGGGTAAGTCTTGTTCGATAAATAATATGTCCCTATTGATACTGCCAATGTTCGATAAAATTTTTTTTCCCCATCATTTTTGTATGTTTTATTAACATGAGGGTTGGGACTGATTGCATAAGTAATTTCAGAATTTGCTATTCCTTTCTTGTGAATTGTAATCCACCTATTGCCTTTTCCTTCGCCTACTTCTCTACAATGAAATGTAGCAAGTACTTTCCGTGGATTATTTGGATCACAAATCCTTACATCTTCATTTATTTTTGGCTTCTCTTCTTTTATATCTCCTGATCTTATTATTAAAGATGACCAATTTACAATTCTTGTCGCTAAATGCTCCATTTTGATTTTTGAAAGAATATAATTAGCATTGCCATTACCTTCATTCTGTGCCTGCATAAGTATTGCGTAAAATGCATTCATTGTTAGCCCTTCACCATTCCCCTGGTGCATAATGTTGACATATCCGTTCCGCAGAGACATTCTAGGGGCTCCAGTTTCCCCAGGATCTGTTGTTTGAGAAAAGACAAAATTTCCTGGCATAGCATAAGGTTTACTCTCAGAAGTAAAAAGCTTTACATACTTATTTAAAGATAAACCTTCTGTTTTATGATACATTTGAATCGATTCCTCTACATCGCTGTCTGAATCTAAAGTGACTGGATTGAATCGGCCTCCTTCCACCCATAAGACAGCGAAATCTAGCCCACAATACCTAATTCCATCAAAAATAAGTTTCCCTGTTCCAAAAGTTCCTCTGATTTCTCCTTCTTCTAAACAGTGTCGACATGTCAGTAGGAGATCTGGAGCTATGGCAAAACAATTCCCTTGGAATGAACCCCAGCTTCCGTAAATAGGGTAGGTTGCACAATAAAGATTGTCTATAAAAGCTCTTATGGTATCATCTTGCATCGATTTGTATTCACCAACTCGCATTTCTGCTTTATTGAACTCATTATTGTCGGGGTAAGGAATGGAATAAGGCTGTAAGCCACTGGAAATCGGCCACATATTAATACCCTCCTCAAAAAAAATTATTTAATTTTAGGCTATTACATTTAATGCTTAACTATTTTTACTTTTTGATTACTAAATCATTTAAATTTGTTTTTTAACAATTTTAAATTAAAAGAAATATCTGTGAAAGTAAATAAATATGACATTTCAAATTAAAATTAACACTTTAAAATTGGGATAATAATAGATGATAAGAATTTCAACATTTTGGAAGTGTTCATTCAAACCATTTGACACATCTTGAATCTTTCAAAAATCTGCGTAAATAAGCTTTTTTTCATGAAAAGCAAAGCAAAATTTGCGGTTAATTAATTTATATAAACAGTTTGTTTTTAGATATGCAAAGAAGACTAATTGCTATATCTTTGGATGAATGCAAACTAATATGTTATATGAAATGTTCATTGATATCTTTAAAAAAATGGCTGTACTAATCTTAAAAACAATTGCGAGGTTTGAGCTCTCAAATCTTGGCGCCTATCTACTCAATTAAAAACACAATACCACATCAAAAAAATGAGATTCACCCTCACAAATGAGCAATCAAGGGAAATTAAATGGTTAATTTCTTTGGTCGCTACAACGTTAACTTCCGCTGCTTAAACGAAATTGCTATTTTTCCTTAAAAAAAACTTCCATTAAATGCCTTTAACTTTATTTAAGAATTATTTGAAACATGCATCGTCAGATAGTGATTGACATTGACCCATTATTAGGTCTATTTTTCAATAAAGCTTAAAAAGCTTCTTATGGCTAATCTTAACGCCTCTTATAAGATGAATACGTCGATAACTAAATCGAGGTCTTTCAAGAGATGTTGCTTTAATGGGTGCTTTCTCTTATTCATCTCCCCTTGCCTTTTTGACAACTACCACCCAACTGATCGATGGAATACCAACAATTTAAAGCGCATCTTTAAATCGATAGTTTTTCATCATGCGTTAGCACAAATTCGCTTAGCAATTGAGCTTACCACTTTTTTGACAGAAAACACTTTAAAGCCATAATGTCTAAAGCTTAATCAGCAACAAATGTTTTAAACTTATCGTCTACTTCAGGATTTCTTGATTGTTAAGCTTCAAAAAAATTCCATTCCACTTAATTTTGCTTTCCATTGATAATAAGAAGCTGCGTTGACCCCGTGCTTGCGACAAACTTCTGCAAGTGGTATTTCAGCGTCAACTTCTTTTAAGTTTCTAGTAATTGGTTCTTCTGGGAAATTTTTCTTCATGCTGCTTTCCTTTTTTAAAGGATAGCATGATTTTCTGCTTTCTATTGGGCTTTTTTGCGGGGCAACATCAATTCTAAAATAGAATTTTTTTATTTTATTCTATCCAATAATTTAAACCTATTATATACACAAACAGAAAATAAAACATTTAATTGATAAATATTTTTATTGTAGAAAATGCATTGTAAATAGGAAAAAAAATATGAACAATTCAAGCTTACGTCCTGCAGGGCAACGTTATCCTGTTTGTAAAACTTATGCTCCAGCAGACACTAGCCAAATAAAAACTAACTATGGAATACAATGGAATTATCCTGAGCCAGATATTAAGATTTACACAATACGTGGTGGGCGAGAAATTTGTAAAAATAATCAATGCGCAACCTCTGGTGATCCTGTCGCTGCAGAACTTTATAAAACTGTAAAGAAAGTTTACGAATTTTTTGAGAACATTTTTAATTTTAGGGGAATTGATGGTCAAGGAAAAATTGCTAAACTTTACATCAATTGGCAAGAACATAATGCTCAGTGGAGTTGCTCTAGCGAAACCATTAACGAAGTGTGCCAGTTCAAATTTAACAATACCTTTGCAGTTACAGAGGAAGTGGTCGCTCATGAATATTTTCACGCCATCATGAACAGAAGGCTCACTTACAAAGGGCAATCAGGTGCCTTGGATGAATCTTTAGCGGATGTATTTGGAATTGCTTTTAAACATTGGTCAATAGATAAAGAAATTTTAGAAAATGACAATAATTATCAGCTTAAACGACAAGAATTAAATGATCATAAAACTCAATTGGTCAAGCAACAAGAGTCAAATGATCGCGGAATTCAAGAGTTAAATGAGCATAAAAATCAATTGATTAGGCAGCAGGAATCAAATAACCGCGAAATTCAGCAAATTAATCAAGAAGTACTAAACATCCGTAAAATTCGAAAGACAAATAATCACGAAATTCAAGAGTTAAATAAGCGTGGTTTTCTGACGCTCGCGCAACATGAGGCAAATAATCGCGAAATTCAAATTTTAAGGCATAAATCTCAATTGTTAGAGCAACAAAAATCAAATAAACGCGAAGTTAAGCGAATTGATCGAGAAATGCTAAACATTTCTAAAATTCAAGTTTTAAATGAGCATAAATTGCAACTGCTCAAGCCACAAGAGTTAGATAATAGTAAAATTTGGTTAATTAATGGACAAATTTTAGTGAATAGGAAAACATGGTGGGTTGGGAACCTTCGCGATCTATCTATTCCATCTACTAGGAAGAGAAATTACAAACAAGATCTTGATGAAGATGAACGAGATTTGCCTAGATACGATGAAGAAAATGATTATGGCCATATGCATGATAACAGCTGCATTCCAAGCCATGCTTTTTATTTAGCGTGTCAATCAGAAGGTAGTAGAACGTGGGGAATGATTGCCCAAATTTGGTTTAGAGCTTCTCAAGATAGAACACTAGAAAGCAATGAAACTTTTGAAACATTCGCTCATAGAACTATAGAAGTAGCTAAAGAATTTGAAATGGCTGATATAGTTCAACAAGCCTGGTCAGGTGTAGGTATTTTATCTACAACCTCTGATAATACTGTTTATGACGAAGAATCCGAAGAAGATCAATTTCAAACTCCTGAATATAAGCATGCTGGCTTTTAAAAAATATTGAGCTTTAATTTTTCTGATTTAAAAAAAAGTCAAAGCTCAATAGCTAAAATTTAATACAGATTACTTATATTCGAAATTCTGACCAGAATTTAAAACAAGGCATTTTTTTCTTCATTTCTTTTATAGTTTTCTATTGCTGACATTTCGCGCTTTAAGAATTAAATGATTTTAAAATTGGCAGCCATATTCAGCATCAGGCTATTTTAAAGCCTTTATCTAATTCATTCACTTAGTCCCGATAAGAAAAAAGCTCCCCATAGATGAGGTTTTTCTCGTTTTTGCGCAATGGCCATCAGCATGGCTTTTTGCAATGCTTGGGCTTTGTTTAATTTTTTTACCTCTATACCCAAAAAGTGGCGATAAAAGGTGTCAACCATCTGAAGGATTAGATCGCTGTCCGGTAGTCTCCAATAAGTTGCCACCGTTGACAGTGCTCCGGCTGCAAGAAAGGACCAGACGGGGCCGACGCTTCCTTCCCCGTGAAGCTTGCCTCTGCCAGAAAAACATGTACTCATGAAAACCAACTCCGAATGAAGTGTAAGCGCCGCAATTTCTTGTGCATGGAGATACCCTTGAGGATGGCTTTCATCGGGAGCGAGCTTGAAAAGCCCTTCAAAAACAGAATGCGAATCAAGCTTTTCTTCCGGCTTTGCCTCTGTCAATCCATGACAAGCAAAATGAATCCAGCGTGCATTCCGCATTCCTTCTACAACATGTTGAACAGTAGCGTTGTTTTGTAAGAGAATTCTTTCTGGAGCTGTTTTAAGGAGAGGAGAAACTAATTTTTGTGCTTCTTTTTCTGCAAATGGTAACGAGTCTTTTGAATAGAGTGTTGTGGGATTTCCAATGACGAGAGAATGTATTGAGAATTTTTTAGGAATTTCATCTAATAATTTGAGTATTTCAATGGAAGGAGCAATGGAAATGGGATGTTTTTCTATGAAATATTTTCCTTCTTTATCTAAAAAGGCAGCGAAGGGAATTTGAGATAGAAAACCGTCTGGAACAATGGTGACGACTTGTTGAGGGTCTTTAGGAAGATAAGATTCAATTGGCGCAATAAGGGCTTCATACCAAAGAGAAAGGCGATTTTTAAAAGATTTTAAAACGGCAGAGTCTGTACTCTCATCGGGATCTCCTCGGGTTAACTCATCTAAAAAAGCATGGGTAGTGGAGCCGCGAGTTTTTTTTGGACGAAGAAAGAGTCTTCTTTTAGCAACTGTTGGCTCAATGATAAAAGGAAACGTTTGAAAAACGTAAGTTGCTTCTTCAAACTCTTCTTTCAAAATTCCTAAGGGCAGCTGCTGGCAGGTTATTTTACCTTCCGGAGGAATAACCCAAATAGTGATGCTGTCCATATTTTCGGAAGCAAAAGAGTAAACGATCAAGCAAGTGCTCATCTTGTGAGCAAGGGCTTGCATGTTTTGAGATGTGAGCCCAGAAGAAAAAAAAGAGTTATTTTTCTGAAATTGGAATTTTTCTGTCGGAGCGGAAACTAAGGCACGCGAACGTCTAAAATCTGTGATCTGCAAAGCTTTTTCATTTTTAGCCTGTTGTAAAAAAAGAAATTCCAGACATAAAAGCGGTTTTACTTGTTCTTCAAAAAAAATAATTTGCCAATGGTGATGACTTTTAAGTTCTTGATGTAAGGTTGCGTAAACGTCAATACTTTTTTGATAATGTTTCTTTGCTAGGCTAGCATCAGTTTTACTATATAGTACCCCTAAATTATGATAGCCTATTGCTTTTTTGCGGCGATTTCGTAACTCCTGAGATAAACAAACGAAATTTTCAAAGCTTTGAATCGCTTTCTTCTCGTTTCCCAAATTTATGTAGCATAAACCTAAGCCATTAAAGCTGCTGCTTTTTATCTCTGTTTTATCGCTTATTTCAACGGCTTCTTTATAATGTTTAACAGCCTCAGAAAACTTACCACAGCGGTAAAAAGCATGTCCCAAATTTATTAAAAGTTTGGCTCGCTTAAGGCGATCTTCTGTTATTTCTAATGCTTTAATATAGTAATTTATGCTTTCAGAATCACTTTTCAAATAGTAAGATGTAGCACCGAGATTCGTATATACTGGTCCTAAATATTCTGAAAAAGTTTTTAATTTTTCAGCGACACTTAAAGCTTGCGTGTGATAATCAAGTCCTTTTCTGCGATCTTCAATAGTAGTATAGATTTTTCCAAGAGTTGTCAACGCCCCGAATTTACTATTTAATACTTGTGATTCATCTATTTGAACTGATGGATGTTGCGTTAGCTCTAAAATTTTTTCAGCATGAAAAATAGCTGTTTCATATTTGTCTAAATGATTAAATAATGTGGCTAAGTTTTCATGGATTTTTATTGCTTCCAGAAAGTTGTCTGGCGGGAGAATATTTAATGCGTCGTGATAAGCCTCTTCAGCTGTCTGATAGCGTTGGGCGTTAGCTTGGGCGTGACCGATCCTAGTGTAGATGTGTGCTTGTTCGATTCTCTCTATTGTCAGGCTTAATGCATCTTGATAACATTGAACTGCCTCTTCATTCTTATCTAAGGAAAGATAAACCTCTGCAAGATCAACAAGAGTTCGGCTTTTAATTTTAGGATCTGTTAGATTTTGTGCTATCGTTTGAGCTTCACTATAAAAAAAAAGCGCGCAATCACCTTGTCCTTGCATTGCATAAAAAGAGCCTATATTTTTTAAATAAATGAATACTTCATGAAGCTCATTTAGTGCTTCCGTTATTTTTAATGCTTCTTTGCTGTGATAGGTAGCAATTTGATACTGCTTAAGAGATTTGTTCCACGTTGCAAGATTTTCATGAATCATTCTAACTTTATTAAATAACCCTTTATTTTGTGACATCTCTGGGAATTCCTTTGTTAGAATTCCTAAAAGAGCTTTTGCATAGGAGATAGCACAAGGAAAATCACCTTGTTTTTCGTAAAAATCTGCCATGGTTGTTAAAAACTCTAAAGGTAATTTTCTATTTTTATGAATGGCTGATTTTTGTTCCTCAATTTCTTTTGCGACAGTTTCAGATAGTGGCTCAAAAAGCCTTAGAACAGAATTTTCTACGTTTTTTGGAATAAAAAATTCAATTTTTTTCTCATTAGCTAATTGATAGAGGCTTTCTATCCATCCTTTCATATTGTTTAGAATGGAGTCTTTATTCTGGGCAAGTAGATTTGAACAGTGATTGCCAAATTCAAGATAGGGAAGCAACCATAGGTGCTCTAGTATGCGTTGGTAAATTATGCAAATAGGGACCAGAAAATTAAATTGACCTGAAGTTAGCTTTGCTTCCATGATTTCACTGACGATTCTTTCGAGATCAATTAACTCTTGGGCTTGTTCATGCTGAATATCATAGAAAATTGTTGTAAAATTTAAAAAAGACGTTGCATCCCGTACTATTAAATTTTGTATCTCTTCTACCTCTAATTTTAGCAAGCGACAGAAACATTCACGCTGGATACTAAAATCTTCTAATTGACTGATCTTTTCGATGAGCCATTTGGCACTGATGATGATATTTTCTTCGGTAACGAATTTTGTTTTATAGGCCTCAATTAAACCTTTTACATGATCTAATATGGGAATTTTGGGCAAGCTTTGGAAAATAAGAGAATTATATAACGTGCTAAACTGAATTGAATTTACATTCATAGCTCACCTATCCAATGAATAAATTGTTAATAATATTTTGTTTTTACGGAGAGAAGTAGTCAAACTATAAATGGATCAGCAGATCTTAACGAGAGAGATTGTCATTTGGCTAAATAATGATTAACCAGGCTTTAAAGCTATAGAAAAGTTTTGCTCTGTAATTAAAAAACCGGTGTTAAATTCTTACTGAACCTTTTTCCGTTTCTTTTTGTGAATGGGAGTAATAAGAGGTGGCCTTTTATTTATTCAATCGAAATAGGGGGAACAAATTTACTTCAATTTTTTTTTATTTTCCGGTGTTTCTTAATAAAAAGAGAAGCATTGAGAGTGATAGAAAATCAGTAGCAAAAAAAATCGCTAAAAAACTCTTTTTCTAGTCATCCGGCTTTTCCCTTCCATATTCACTGCCCAGGCTATTCTCTTGTCTTGCTATCGTAATTTTATTATTTTGCAATAAACTAGGGGAAGTTAAAATAGGGATAAGGGCATTTAAAGGGGGAAAACAACAAAAGGAGAGTTTAAGATGCAAAGAAAAACGGTGGGAGTCTAAATTTTTTAGGATTAAATTAAGAAGGCTGACCCAATTTTTATAGCATTCAAAGAGAAAATGCCATTTTTAATCATTACTTTGCTTTTAAGATAATTTGATATGTATATTTTGTAGGTATGGGAAGGGAAATTGTCATGCTAAAATGACTATCCAACTATTTTACTAACTAAAACAGTCTCCAAAAATACAAAAATCCTTTTGCGTAGCCTTTTGACAATCTAAACTTAAAGCATTTTTATATCAAAAGCTAAGGAGTTTATATTTGAATTTTATCGAATTATTAAAACATTTATAATTAATCGAAATTAATTCATTTGGAGAATCATTTTGAATATTTCTAATTCAAGATTTAGGCATAGCTATCTTGTCAATACAACGACTCTTTCTTACTCCCAATCTCAAGAGATTAATGACCCTCTTGTGGATGAAAATAATCCCTTAGACAATCCTTTGGCTAATATAGAGGAAACTAGTGAGTCAACGATTCCAGCTTCCGATCTTTCATCATCACCTGAAGAAGTTCAACTAAGTTTTCAAGAGGGAACTTCTCTAACTATTTCTCATTCTCAACTAGTTTTGTTAAGGGACAAATCACACTACTTTAACAATCTGTGGTCGGGGCAGTTTCAAGAAACCCTGCAACATCCTCTGGCTTTGACACAAAAAGAGTTTACGCTTTTGCTCAATTGTCTAATGAATCCTAAGTTTGAAATTCCCTTGGAAGAGATCACTTCTGTTATTCAACTTGCCGATTATTATGAAGTGACAGAAGTAGTGAAACATTTAGAAGGACAGCTGATCATTGGATACAAATCACAGAGATTTGAACCCTTTAACTCCACTGAAGAAAGTTTAGTCGAATTAAAAGAGCTTTTAAATTTCGCGCATCGCTGTCAATTAAATACATTGAAGAATTATTTGGAGTTTTCCGTTACAAGCGCATTATTAAACCAAACTTCCCAATTAACGGAATTTCAAAGAATTATAAATCAATTCTCAAATGAAATAGAAGCACTTAATTTTTCAGAAAATGCCCATTTGACCGATGCTCATCTTTTAGCATTAAAAAATTGTAAAAATTTAAAAGAGCTTCATCTTCAAGAGTGCCGTAATCTTACTGATGCTGGATTAGTGCATTTGGCACCCTTAGTGGCTTTAAAGCATTTAAATCTTAACTTTTGCGATAAACTCACCAATACAGGATTAGCCCATTTGAGACCCTTAACAGCTTTACAGCATCTAAATTTGGGTAATTGTAGAAATCTCACTGATGCAGGATTAGCGCATTTGACTCCTTTAACGGCTTTGCAACATCTAAATCTTAACTTTTGTGATAAACTCACCGATACAGGATTAGTCCGTTTAAGTCCCTTAACAGCTTTGCAACACCTAGATTTAAGCGATTGTGAGAATCTCACCGATGCAGGATTAGTTCATTTGAAGCCCTTAGTGGCTTTGCAGCATCTAAATCTAAGCTGCTGTGAAAACCTCACCGATGCAGGATTAGTTCATTTGAAGCTCTTAGTGGCTTTGCAGCATCTAGATTTAAGCGATTGTAATAACCTCACCGATGCAGGATTAGCCCATTTGACACCCTTAACGGCCTTGCAGTATCTAGATTTAAGCTATTGCAATAATCTCACCGACGCAGGATTAGTTCATTTGAAATTCTTAACGGCCTTGCAGCATCTAGATTTGAGGGGCTGTGACAAAGTCGCGGATGACGGGTTAGCGCATTTGACACCCTTAACCGCTTTGCAAGCTCTAAGTCTAAGCCAATGTCGAAATCTCACCGATGCAGGATTAGGCCATTTGAAACTCTTAACGGCTTTGCAATATCTACGCCTAAGTCAATGCTGGAATCTCACTGATGCAGGATTAATTCATTTGAGGCCCTTAGTGGCTTTACAACATCTAGACCTAAGTTACTGCGGAAATCTCACCGATGTGGGATTAGTGCATTTAACACCTTTAATGGCTCTACAACATTTAGATCTAAACTACTGTGAGAATCTCACTGGTGATGGATTAGCCCATTTGAGATCCTTAACGACTTTGCAGCATCTAAGTCTAAACCAGTGCTGGAATCTTACCGATGCAGGATTAGTTCATTTGGAACCCTTAACGGCTTTGCAGCATCTAGACCTAAGTTACTGCGGAAATTTCACCGATGTGGGATTAGTGCATTTAACATCCTTAATGGCTTTGCAGCATCTAAATCTGAGGGGATGTGACAGAGTCACGGATGTTGGATTAGCTCTTTTTAAAATTTTTGCAACTTCACTCCATCTAAAAATTATTAAATAGAAAAACTTTCAATAAAAAGAGAAACCTGGCGGTGAAAATAAAAGAGTTCTTTGCCTTAAGAAAATAAAGGATAAAATTTTATTAACGTTTCTCAATTTCCATTGAGACTCTTATTTAAGAGAAATATTTGCTCATTCTGAAGGCACTATACAAACAGTTCTTTGTTTGTAAACGCCAAAAAATACACTCAAAAATGTACTTTGGACTAAAATATAAGCCTATAGACTAATTTTAGTAGAGGCAATTTCTCGTCTATATATTTCCTAATCGAATATGCCCTTTAATTGTATCAGAGATCTTATAAGCCGTTTATTCCCTGATCCTATCATCTCATGGAATTAAGGCACTTACAGATCAAAAACTGAGAGTTTATGTTTGAATCATATTAATCCTTAATTTAGTTTTTAATCACTCTTCATTGATGAAATGAAATTTTCTCTTTAAATTTGACTGCCTATTCCAACTTATTTAATATTGCCATAATTTTTATCTATCCATCATATTGTTAAAATATTTATAAATGAAAATGTATTTTATTCATTGGGATGGTCATTTTGCATATTTCTAATTTTGGGTTTAATCCTAACCATCTTGTCCATACCACAGATCCTTTTTACTCTCAAACTCAAGAGATTAATGACCCTCTTTTGGATGAAAATAATCCCTTAGACAATAAACCTTTGGCTAATACACAGGAAACTAGTGCATCAACGATTCCAGCTCCCGCTCTTTCACCTTCATCTGATGAAATTCAACTAAGCTTTCAAGAGGGAACTTCTCTAACCATTTCTCACTCTCAGCTAGCCTTGTTAAGGGATAAATCCCTTTATTTTAAAACTTTTTGGTCAGGAAATTTTCAAGAAACCCTCCAACATCCTCTGACTTTGACACAAAAAGAGTTTACGCTTTTGCTCAATTGCTTAACGAATCCTAAGTTTGAAATTCCCTTGGAAGAAATCATTTCTGTCATTCAACTAGCCGATTATTATGAAGTGACAGAAGTGGTAAAAAATTTAGAAGAACAGTTGACTGATGGATACAAATCTCAAAGGTTTGAACCCTTTAACTCCACTGAAGAAAGTTTAGTCGGATTAAAAGGACTTTTAAATTTTGCGCAGCAATGTCAATTAAACGATTTGAAAAACTATTTAGAATTGACTGTTGTGAGCGCCTTATTAAACCAGGCTTCTCAGTTAACCGAATTTCAAAGAATTATAAATCACTTCTTAGATGAGATAGAAGCACTCAATTTTTCAGGAAATGCCCATTTGGCCGATGCCCATCTCTTAGCATTAAAAAATTGTGAAAATTTAAAATTGCTTCATTTAGAAGCGTGTCAGGCTATTACAGATGATGGATTAGCCCATTTGGCACTCTTAACGAGTTTGCAGCATCTAAATCTTTACTTTTGCGTTAATCTCACCGATGCAGGATTAGCCCATTTGACACCCTTAACGGCTTTGCAGCATCTAAATTTAAGCTACTGCTGGAAAATTACCGATGCAGGATTAGCCCATTTGACACCCTTAACGGATTTGCAACATCTAAATTTAAGCGATTGTGAGAATCTCACCGATGCGGGATTAGCCCATTTGACACCCTTAACAGCTTTGCTGTATCTAAATCTGAGTAAATGCTATCATCTCACCAATGTAGGATTAGCCCATTTGGCGCCCTTAACGGGTTTGCAGTATCTCAATCTAAAATGGTGCTGGAATCTCACCGATGCCGGATTCTCGCATTTGGCATCCTTAACGGCTTTGCAGCATCTAGATTTAAGCGATTGTGAGAATCTCACCGATGCGGGATTAGCGTATTTGGCATCCTTAACAGCTTTGCAATATCTAGGTCTAAGCCAATGCAGGAATCTCACAGATGTAGGATTAGCGCATTTGACACCCTTAACGGCTTTGCAGCATCTAGATCTAAGGGAATGTGACAAAGTCACAGATGCGGGATTAGCTCGTTTTAAAACTTTAGCAACTTCACTCAATCTAAAAATTATTAAATAAAAAAAATTACAATAAAAAGGGAAACCTGGCGGTGAAAATAAAAGAGTGCATGATCCTAAGAAGATCAAGGATAAAATTTCATTAAGCTTTATCCATTCCCATCGAGACACTTATCTAAGAGAAATACTTGCTCATTTTGAAGATACTATACAAACAGTTCTATGTTTGTAAACGCCAAAAAATACACTCAAAAATGTACTTTGGACTAAAATTAAGTCTATAGACTAATTTTAGTAGCGGCAATTTCTCGTCTATATATTTCCTAATCGAATATGCCCTTTAATTGTATCAGAGATCTTATAAGCCGTTTATTCCCTGATCCTATCATCTCATGGAATTAAGGCACTTACAGATCAAAAACTGAGAGTTTATGTTTGAACCATATTGGTCCTTATTTGTTTTTTACTCTCCATTGGTAAAACGAAATTTTCTCTTTAAATGTGCTTACCTATTTTAGGTTATGACTATTGCCATGATTTTTATCTGTATATTATACTGTTAAAACACCTATAAAATGAAAATTTATTTCACTCATTGGGATGGTCATTTTGAATATTTCTAATTTAGGATTTAGTCACAGTTACCTCGTCAATACAACGGATCCTTCTTACTATCCTCTTCAAGACATTAATGACCCTCTTGTGGATGAAAATAATCCCTTAGACAATCCTTTGCCTAATCTAGAAGAAACTAGTGCGTCAACGATTCCAGCTCCCGCTCTTTCACCTTCATCTGAAAAAATTCAACTAAGCTTTCAAGAGGGAACTTCTCTGACTATTACTCACTCTCAACTAGCTTTGTTAAGGGAAAAATCACATTACTTTAAGAATCTATGGTCGGGGCAATTTCAAGAAACCTTGCAGCATCCTCTCGATTTAACACAAAAAGACTTTACGCTTTTATTCAATTGCCTGTTGGATGCTAACTTTAAAGTTCCTGTAGAAGAGATTACTTCTGCCATTCAACTCGCCGATTATTATGAACTGACAGAAGTAGTGAAAAACTTAGAAAAACAGTTAATTGATGGGTACAAATTACGGAGATTTGAACCCTTTAATTCCACTGAAAAAAGTTTAATCGAATTAAAAGAGCTTTTAAATTTCGCTCGTCAATGTCGATTAAATATGTTAAAGAACTATTTAGAATTCACCGTTGTGAGCGAATTATTAAACCAGGCTGTTCAGTTAGCGGAGTTTGAAAGAATTATAATTCCTTTCTCAAAGGAGATAGAAGCTCTTAATTTTTCAAACAATGATTATTTGACCGATGCCCATCTTTTAACTTTAAGAAATTGTGAAAATTTAAAAGTGCTTCATTTAAATGCGTGTCAGGCTATTACGGACGATGGGTTAGCGCATTTAACACCCTTAACGGGTTTGCAGCATCTAGATATAAGGGTTTGTGAGTATCTCACTGATGATGGATTAGCGTATTTGACATCCTTAACGGGTTTGCAGCATCTAAATCTGAGTGGGTGCTATCACCTCACTGATACAGGATTAGCCCATTTGACACCCTTAACGGGTTTGCAGCATCTAGATTTAAGGATTTGTGAGTATCTCACTGCTACTGGATTAGCCCATTTAAAGCCCTTGAAGGCTTTGCAGCATCTAGATCTAAGCTACTGTAAAAATCTTACCAATGTCGGATTGTCGCATTTGGCGCCCTTGACAGCTTTGCAGCATTTAGATCTAAGCTATTGCTGGCAACTCGCCGATGCTGGGTTAGTGTATTTGACACCCTTAACAGGCTTGCAGCATCTAGATTTAAGCGGTTATCATAAACTCACCGATGCAGGATTGGCGCATTTAACACCCTTAACCGCTTTGCAGTGTCTAGATTTGAGCTACTGTGAGAATCTCACTGATGTAGGATTAGCCCATTTGATGCCTTTAAAGGCTTTGCAGCATCTAAATCTGAGAAATTGCCGTAATCTCACAGATGATGGATTAGCCCATTTGGCACCCTTAACTGCTTTGCAGCATTTAGATTTAAGCTATTGCTGGCAACTCACCGATGCTGGGTTAGCGCATTTAACACCTTTAACGGGTTTGCAGCGTCTAGATTTGAGCTACTGTGAAAATCTCACTGATGTAGGATTAGCTCATTTGATACCTTTAAAGGCTTTGCAGCATCTAAATCTGAGAAATTGCCGTAATCTCACGGATGATGGATTAGTCCATTTGGCACCCTTAACCGCTTTGCAACATCTCGATTTAAGCGATTGCAATAATCTCACCGATGCAGGATTAGCGCATTTGACACCTTTAACGGCTTTACAACATCTAGATTTAAAATATTGCATTAATCTCACCGGTGCTGGATTAGCGCATTTAGCGTTCTTAACCGGTTTGCAGTATCTAGATTTAAGTTGGTGCAAAAATCTCATCGATGCAGGATTAGTACATTTGAAACTCTTAACGGCTTTGCAGTATCTAGGTCTAAGCTACTGTGAGAATCTTACTGATGACGGATTAGCCCATTTGAGATCCTTAACAGCTTTGCAGCATCTAGCACTAATCCATTATAAGAATCTCACCGATGCGGGATTAGTCCATTTGAGATCCTTAACATCTTTGCAGCACCTAGATCTACGCTACTGTCAGAATCTCACTGGTGATGGATTAGCCCATCTGAGAACTTTAACAGCTTTGCAGTATCTAGCATTAACCCAATATAAGAATCTCACCGATGATGGATTAGCACGTTTTAAAACTTTAGCATCTTCAACTAATTTAAGGATAAAATTTCATTAAACTTTATTAATTCCCATCGAGACGCTTATCTAAGAAAAATATCCGCTCATTTTGAAGGCACTATACAAACAGTTCTATGCTTGTAAATGCCAAAAAATACGCTTAAATAATTCGGCATTTTATCATGAAAAAGAAGAAGGTAAAAGAGCAGAATTTCAAAAAAATAGAATATATTAAAAAATAGATAAAAATGAAGTTAACCCTCCCTGCGTTCGTAGACCTTTTGCCGAATCCTAATCAGTTAAATTTGTACTCAGTGCATTTTGAAGAATGCATGAGTAAAGGAAGTAAAATTCATATAATTTTAATTTTTATGAAAAAGTTGGATTAGATAGAGAAAAGAATAGTAGGGCTCGGTAAGATTATTGATCAAAGCAAATAGTTTTTGATTAAGACAATCATTCTTTTTTTACTCTTATTTCTATAAGTTGTTGCTTGCAAAGCATATAAAGGCAACTAACCTTCGACTTGGAAAAAAGCTACGATAGTTATCAATTCCGCAAATAGTCACAAAATCTTTCAATGAACAAGACTAAAATTTAGCTAAACAATCTCCAGTCTAAAAGAATAGATACCCTCTCTCACAGACGCTTTAAATAAATATTTAGCTAACTCACAGTATAAAAATGTCGATGAGAATGCAATCAAAAAAGATTCAAATTTTACCATTTTTGCCTATCTGGATAGAATGAATATATTACATTCCATACGTAATTTATCAACCAACCATAACTTAGGGCAGCTAAAAAAATAAAATGAACCTCATTCAAAGCTATTTTAAAACCCCATCTTTTTAGGACAAAGTATTCTTATTTTCGTCGCTAGGTTTCTCTTTTTATTGAAAGTTTTGCCTCTGCAAATCTATCAAATTGATTGGGAGCAATGCAAAATCACCTTTCCTCAGTCAAAAATGAAAGAATTTTACAAGGAGACTGTGATTACCTATTCAGATGACATTATGGAAAGGCTTCGAGAGCATATTGGCGAGAGAAAAGGACATGTTTTCATTACGAGATTTGGAAAGCCTGTGATGATCAATCAAGTCACTATGACATTTGCCAAAGCTTGGAAAGAGGCCGGTATTTCGTTTAAAATCACCTCGCACGTCTTGAGGGCATCTGCTGTCATTTATCTTAAACAGCAGGGGTTCCAAGACAGCGATATTATGCGTGTGACTGCTGGACATGCTTCCTCGGAGATGATCTATGCTTACGATAAATCCGCTCGATCGGATAATGCCAGCAAAAAGTTAACTTAATACCATAGAAGTTCTGAATGAGTGTTAAGAACGAGATCATTGATCCTAAGAGCTATGCATGTTTTTGTAACACATTAAGAAAGATATTCAAGAGTCGCAACTGAGAGCGGCAATGTCAATTACCAAGGAGCTTACAGCCCTTTATTGGCGTATAGGCAATAAAGATTTTCTGCCAAACTGTGAAGTATGAATCCTGCACCTACACTACTCGAGACTTTCAAGATACTTTAAAGTATCGGAAATCCGGTATACATTACGGCCAATTTCGTCTAATATCACACTTATAAGTGGGCTAAAGCTTGAGTTTGGAAAGGCAAAATAAAAAGTTGTGTTCTTAATTCGTTCTATTAGCTCATCTGTATTGGCCTTTTTACCTTTGGAAAGCACTGTAAATTTTAACTGATCAGCTAAACGAATATAAGGTTGTTCAGCGAGAGCAAAAATAGCTTGAGGCTCTCCGGCTTTATAGAAGGTCAACCAATCTTCGATTGTAATCTCTGTAGTCGCACGATGTCCAAATTGTTCAATATAAGAATTTCCAATTCGAGTGGATTTAATGCCAACAATCTTATCTTCTAAAAGAGTGTGCGTTTGCTGAGGAACAATGCATTTCCATAAAAAAACAAAAGCATTTGCTTCAGTAGTTTGCTCAGGGTCATTAAATACTTCACTCCAATAGTTCCTTTGAGATTCCTCCAATTTCTCTAGCTTGCTTTTAAGATGCTCTATTTCTGCTTGAATTAATTTTCGGTTAGAACCTAATAAAAAAATATGCCCAGTTACTTTAAGGTTGTTTTGCAAATAAAACAATGTTTCAATTATTCGTGTTTCCATACGTTCAGTACGGGCTCCAAAAACAATACAGTGATCAACGGTCATTTCACTATCAATAGATTTTGGAAAAACGAAACCTAATTGCTGTAATAATACATTGAAAGTTTGGCTGTATTTTTGCTTAGTAAGATTATCTTCTAAATGCCATCTTTCTGTTCCTTCTTTACGCAATAAGCCTCCTCGAATACCTTGAGATTGCTGGAGAATTGAATTCAGATCATACAAGCAATTTGCTGTTAAAGCTTTACAATCTAACTCATCTAGCTGAACGAGTAATGTTAAGAGACTCTGAAACTGGGGTGCTAACACAATGGCGTGGTTTGTCGAATCATAGTTGAATAAATTAGACTCACCTAAGAGTAGACTTGGATTAAGTTGTATAATTTTTTCAGCGGTTGAAGATAATTTATGCTTCAAACTTTGTTCTTGGACATGATAATGAATTTCTGAAGAAACAGATGTTGTTGGATACACTTGCATGACTTTTCCCCTATCTTTTTTTAATATTCCACATTCATTTGCCTAGAATGTTAAGAGGACAAATTAACTTAACAAATTCGATTATGCATTTGGAAATAAACAAGAGGTTTCTCCCCAAGCTCTCTTGATTGCATTGATAATAATACTGCCAACTTGAAAAAACTTCCTTACTAACTTTAAGTGTCTTATTTTTAAATCCTGTAAAACTTTTATCTTCAAGTTATAACATAGACTTAAACCAAATTCCTAAAAGCAAATCACAATTTGTTGAATCATAGTTCAGGTTTGTTGAAGCAAGATAAAATGTGTGGCTAATAATTAAATTATTTTTATGCATATATCCGAAATCATTATCTTTGGTACAGATACGTACGGACTTAAATTTTTTAGGAGCTGTGCTTAAGTTACGAATATCACTAATTTCCCACGGATTATCAGTAAGATCTATTTTTTGTTTAAATGCTATAGCAACAGTATCTGCAATTGCTTCATTTAACGCCCCTGTTTCTTCTTGATTACCAAGTCGATTATGATTTTCAATCACGGCATGCGACATCTCATGACACACAACCTCTGGCTGAGAAGCAAATTCGTTATCAAAAGCGAAACATTCCTCTTTCCAAGGAGCATAATAGGCATTTTTTTCAGGGTAATGGACAAAAAATGGCGGGATCTTTCCTTTTCCATATACACCGACTAGTTCAAAAGTAGTTCAATAAAAATTTTTTATTGTTTCCCCTATTTCATGAATTTTTGAATAAATTTCTCTTTCGTCTTCATTTTTATAGATAAGGTCTTGGTAACCTAGTTGCAAAATTTCCTTTTCGGTATGTGAACTAATCTGTGTTGTTTGATAGGGGGAGGCACTCCCATAAGCTTATGACAAATATGCACCTATTTTTACTCCTTTATTTTCTAAATTTATTTGATTGAAAATTAATTTATTAGGTTCTTATAGCAGCAAACAAAAAGCTTAAAAATTTATTTGAATTTGTCGGTGCTTGTCATCCCAAAATTACCACCTTTTTTAAATTGTCAATTTAAAATTCTGAAAGCATATTTGAAAGAATTTTATCATTTAAAAAATATAAGCTTGGGTCTCTTTTCCCTGTTATTTTTCTATTGCAGCATCCTTGAAGAGATGGTTAAGCATTGCTACATCATTTAAAACTAATCACTGATCAACAAGTTACTAACAACAGATTGCTAATGGTATTTATCGTATAGTATTAAAAATTTCTTAGGATAATTTACAAAGGATTTTTTGAAAAATGAATAAAGGTTAAAAAATCAATCTCGCATATTTTTCCACTTTTTTAAGAGTACATTCAAATTCGCTTAAAGGCAATTTGGTGAGATAGGCTGATTCGGAAAAATATAGGCTTTGATTTCATGGTTTCCTTACCAATTTTCCAGTTTCAATACCTTAAAAAAACGTGTGAGGACTGCTACTTCTTGAGGACCAATAACTTAATAAGTAACATAACATTTCCCGTCGCATCACTCATGAGAAAGATACAAAGGCCCTGTGACCACATAGACGTTTTGATAGGTTTTTGTCAAATTTCGTATATATCTCTCCAATTTAGACCCATAACCTCTATTGAATGAAGGACTCTAGGGCATATATTAGTCAGAAAAAAAGTATTTTCCATTATGTCAAAAGTTGAACGGTGATTTGCTGCCGGAGTCATATGCCCGCGATCAAATCCACTTCCTTTGTAATCTGCTAAAGTGGCTCTTAAATGTAGAGGAATTTTTTTCATCTTCTTTGAAAGCTAGAGATCTCTCAGCATTGCCTTGCAGATGCTCGGCAGCTAGGTGTTCATAAACCCATGCTGGCTTAAGGTGGCGTGCATCATAGTGTAAAGAATAACCTGGCCGATGAATAACAAAAGAGGAATGAGGAATTAGGGTAGCTTGGAAGAAAATTATTTTGCTGATTATCTTGTACAACTAAAACAGATTATTCTATCGGCTCAAGGACTTGGTCAGTGCATGTACGTAGCAGAAAAATTTGCTGGCTTGTGATCCCAATTGCTATCCCAAGCATAAAAAAGCTTATCCAAAAGGAAAAAGAACTAAATTTTAATAAAATTTTTTGTTTGTTTTCCACCATAGTATTTGACTCGGTGTTGATTGAGAGAGAATCAAACTAAGCAAGAGTATAAATTTTATACTATTTTTCTTTCATTCCCTATACCTTTTAATCCATTTTAAAAGGGCTTTCAAGCGCTTTTGCCGATGTTTGTATTGATTTCTTCTTTCATTTGCATGAGAACTTGTTGTTTAGAGTAATTTGGTTTTGTTTCTAAAAAAGATCTACTTGGTTTCTTTGATTGGATGCCCTATCACTAAACATAAGTTCTCCTTTTTTTTGATCAGGCCTTCAAAAGCCTATTTTAGAGCTATTTATTTTGTTTCAATTTGTAATAACAACAATCTATTTTATAAAATGATTAATAATATTAATTAAATAATAGTCTTGGCTTAATACGTTAAGCTATTTCGCTTGATAAATTGACCTCATTTTAAGAAAAAAAATTAGCAGCAAAATCTTTGCTTCTAAACATTTTCTATTTTAAGCAGGCCAAAAAACGGCTATTTATTTCTTTTACCTAGATGTTTTCATGGAGAATTTGCTAGGTTTTGATTTTCTATCGCATTCCCAGATCACTCCCATTTTCCCGCTATTAAAAACAAATTTTTATCTTTAGTTTGCATTGGCATACAAATTGCACCTTAGGAGGAAAAAAGGGGGGGTTAGCCATGGTCAACCCAACCGGACCTTTTCCAAGTCATCCATCTCAAGGACAAAATATCCAACAACCTGCGTCGCAAGCTGCAGAAGGAAAAAAAAGAAAACAAAAAGGAAAGGAAAAAATAGTCGAGGATCCCCAGCAAAAAACTGAGGAAGCAGCTCAGACCGCCATTCAAAATTTATCTACGCCCACATCATCCCCTCCTCATAAGTTGCCTAGGCGAACAAAAGAAGAAGAAGAGGCTTTAGAAGCCGAGGATACTAGTTCTTTGAATAGCAGCAGGAGTTTGCCGACAAGAAAAAGCACTGAAAAAGAGAGTAAAGTTTATCAAGAAACTTTTCCAGCTGCCATATCTTCTAGGGGAAAAAAGTCCAAAGCAGGGGATAAAATAAACCCACCTAAACTCGAAAAGCGCTCTTCTGGATTGGAGAGCAATAGGGAAATTTATATCAATGCAAAAGGATTTATTGCAGAAGCTGTAGAAATCTTTTCTCAAATAAACAAACCTCTTTGTTTGAAGTTTGGCCAATTCATTCTTAAAATGGATGCCTATAACAATCATGGCGATAAAAATGAAAATCCCCCTGCAGAATTCATTGACATGCATGCGCAAGCGCGGCTTCTTCTTTTTTTTCACATGGGGGTAGCTTATTCTGGTTTGGAATGTCAAATTGATTGGCTACCAGCCAAAAAACAATTTTACATCGGCTCAGAACAAACAGGCACAGAAGCTTGTCACCATTCTTTATTTGCCGAAGTAAATGATACTTATCTTTATACGCTTAAAAAGTCTTTACTGGAAGCAGTACGCGCATTGCGTGAAAACCAAAGAGAAATTTCTCTTCCTTTAAAAGAAAGGCTCCTTGAGCTAAATGTCTCTAAAGAAGGACTTCAGAAGACCATTAAAGCCATTTTAGACAATAAAATTCGTGCATTTGATGGAATTGAAAACTTATGGAAAGAGACATTTACTTCCTCTACAGAGCATCAAGAGTTAAAAAAGTCTTTATTGGAAGCGGTACGAGAATTGCGTGATAACCAAAGAGAAATTCCTATTTCGTTAAAAGAAAAACTCCTTGAGCTAAATGTTTCTGAAGAAGGGCTTCAAAAGACCATTAAAGCAATTTTAGACAATAAAATTCGTGCATCTAATGGAATTGAAAATTTATGGAAGCAGACATTTCCTCTTTCTATAGAGGATCAAGCCCTAGTAACAGAATTAAAAGATGGTTTATTCCAATACATACAAGATAGGAAAAGGCTAACGGAAGAGATGATAGGCAAACTGCAAACAATTGGGATTCCTAGAACTGTTATTAATGCATTACTAAAAAATAAACGATTAAAGAGAGCGCATGTGGATGAAATGTTTGAAAAGTGGGCGAATCCCTCTTTATGGGCAAACACGAACTTTTATTTTTTAAACCATCATACTTTAATAGCTCCTTCTGCTTTAAATAAAGTGGACGATTTAATTGAAAAAAAAGTGCGCTCCGATGCTATGCAAATCCTTAATGCGATTGCCACAAAAGAAATTAGCCCTTTGGAAGGCACTCAACAAGTAGGCAGACTCATGATTGCAAACCTAGATGAAAGCCTAAGGGTTATCCAAGAAAAAATTGCTTTAGTTTCCGCTTTAGAAAAAGAATTGGAGAAGCTGGGCAAACTTTTTAACGGGTTAGAGATTGCACAAACTAGTGCTACCTACACCCCCCTGTACAAAAAGTTAGAAAATTTAAAAGAGGTGCAAAGCACCGTTAATGAACTCATGCGCATTCTCGATGCATTAGCAGATCTTAATCATTCTTCTTCCCATATAGCGATTGTGGATTTTAAAATAGAACAAGCAAGAATGAAAACAGCGCAAAAAACGCTCCATGACTTTAGAACAGAGTTAACAGGATGGATGGATGAAATATTTGAAAATCGCTATCAACAGTATCGGCAAGTCCCTTTTTTTCAACATCAAAAACAAATCGAGGAACTAAGAATTAATGTAACAGAAAAAGAGAGGGAACAAAAAAAAATTGAGCAAGAATTGAAAGAAAAGGATTTGACTCCAGAAGAAAAGTGGTTGTTGTTCTCACTAGAAGAGAATCTACCAGAAAATTCATCTTTCCTAAATCTTGAACCTGAAAAAAAGCTAGATTTAGCTGAAAAGTTATCATATGGCGAAGCTAAACGTTATGAAGCTTATAAAAGTGTGATAAAAAAAACCGGCTTACAAAAGGATTTAGAGGAAATAAAGAGAATAATTCAGCAAAATCGAGATTTAATGCAGGAACTAGGAAAAGAAAAAGAGCCTGAAGATGCTTTTTTAAGAAAAAACTATACAAACACTTCAAAAAAAATAATTGAATGGTCAATAAACTCCCAGTTTAGATTAATTCATTATCCTGTGTCTAGCTCCACGCTTTCTTTTGTCAAAGATTTATTAAACCTACAATCTAGGGCTACTGCTCAGCTTATCCAGGATTTGGAACAAGCTGATCCTTTTACTTATGAAGAGGAAGCTTTAAAACAAGCCTTGATTAAACGGTCGACTGAATAGGCTAAATTTCAAAGCTTAAGGGGGGAAATGGGAGAGAGAGGCCTTAGCAAAGTCCCAAACATCTAACTCCCCTCCTTTATCGTAGCAAGCCAAACGGCGCTCATCTACATAAATACCCATTAAATTACCTTCTATATCTACTTTTGTTAGCCTATTAGGGCAAAAAGCTCCCACTGTTTTAGGCTTATCTGTGATATTTAAGCACTCAATTAAATTGTAAGGATTAGTGGCTACCCAGCAATGTTCTTGATCGCAGTCGAAGCTAAGAAATTGGACAGGAGAAAGATCAAAAGAGTGCGATGCAATCCTTTTTCCAGTAGTGGGTTCATAAAAAACAACATACCCCTTGTCAAAACCCACAGCGAGTTTTTCGCCATTATAGGCTGAAGCAGTAATACATTTAGATTTGGAGTTGAGATGAAATTTGGATTCTCTTTCAAGAGAACCCTCAAAGATTTTTTTTCCGCTAGCAGCATCCCAAACTGTACAGAGGCGTTTTTTCGCATCCTTCCCCAAAATAATGATGCGCTTTTCATCAAATTGCACGAGCTCTTTGCACAAAGGATCTAAAAAGAGCCCGTCCAAAAGAATCGGTTCCAGATTTTGGGAGGCATTCTCTTTTCGAATAACTTTGATAAAATAAAGCGCGCCATCTTCACATTGAATCAAAATTTGGTTATCGCGGCAATCGAGCGAGCGGATGGAAGAGCGGAAAAAGGGAGATTCGTAACATTTTAAGCCATTTTCTATATTAAAAATGGCAAATTGCTTACGCTGAGGCAACACTAAAATAAGCAACTCTTGGTCAACATGGGCTTCCTCAAAATTTCTCACCCTGCTTAAGGGTTGCGAAGGAAAAGGTTCTTTGAGTGGCCAGCGATAGAGGGAACCTTCTTGCGTCACTTGGATCATATGCCCTTCTAGATAGTGGATCAAACGAGAGTTTTCGTCTTTTAGGTTATCAAAAACTAATTGACAGCCTTTTTCCTCAAGAGAATAGACTTGAGCAGTCCCAGGGGTGACTTGGATGAAAGCCACTTTTTTTTCTACCTTTAGTTTAACCGTTTCGCTTGCTGCAAAGCCAGGTAATTGATAGGTATCATACTTACAACGATCTTCACATAATGTGAGTTTGTTACGTTTGACTTCTTTTAGAATTTGATGCTTTTTTTTATAAATTTTCTTCCAGTTTGAATTTAAGGTTGGGCGGGTCGAGAATGTCAACTTTTTCCATTGGCGACAAAACTGGGCTTTCCATAGGGAGGGATCCTCTGCTAGCTGTTGCCAGGCTTTACTAACTAAAGAAGCCATGGCAAGGTCTTTTGGGCTCTTAAGTTGATTAAAGATGGCAACCTTCGTTTCTTCAGGTAAAGTTTCTATAGGGGATTTTAAAGAAATCTGCATAAAGCCTCTATCTTTATTAAGAGAAGATGATTAGTTAAATAATCGTAATTATATTTAATAAGGTTATTTTATTCTAGGCTAAATTAATTCAAAAATGGCAACTAAAAAATTTTATTAAATAGAATAAATAAGATGATTTATAAAATAAAAAACCGTTTTCTTAAGCAGTTAATGCTTATTGCCGGTTGTAACTGTAAATAAAGTATGTACCATTTCAATTAATTTTCTGGCATATTGCGAAGTTCTTTCTTGAATGCAATAGCAATCTATATAGCTTTTTAACTCCTTAAACTAAATTTCTTTTTTGATCTCGAGCTTGTTGTATTTGAACTAACATTTCAAATTGTTTGGGCTTTCTTAGGTAGTATTTCTTTATGGAGTTTTAAGTACTCAATAATTTGTCTTTGCCACTGTTCAACTTTGGTAAAGTTACTAACACCGTGATATGAAGTTGTGCGAAAAAAATTTCCTAACTCTTCAAATTTGGGAACAGGTATTCCTTGTTGTTCACAAATATTAATCATCCTTCCTAGCCCAGAACCCCATGATAACCAGTTTGTTAAGAGAGATTTTGCTTTTCTTGCCTTGTAGCACCATTTTTTTTTACCAAATCTAATCCGCAGTGCGTACATTTCATTGCTCTTCTCTGCTCGAATTAGAACAATTAATCTATCAAATTACAATTGAATTTCTCTAACAACATTTAATTTTTCGGTCTTGGCATATTCGACAACGACTTCCAATATCATTTCTTCCCATAAAGTAATAAAATACTCATATGCTATAAACGTTAAACTTGTTCCTTCAATAATAGTGATTCGAATTGTCTTTTACATTTCTACGGGTCATAAATTCCCTTAAGATATACTTAGAAATGTTATGTCTGTTACTTTTATAAAAAATCAAATATTATAAAATTTTTAAAATATTTATTTTTTAATAATTCAAAAAAAACGCTAAAATTTAAGAAGACAACTTACACTCCATTATCTAACACTCCATTATCTAATTTTAGTTTGATAGATTTTTCTTATTTAAATAGCTTAAATGTCGTTACGAATTAAAAATTTATTTTGTCTTATTTATACAAAGAGGAGTTCATGTATACAGGCAACTTAACATCCCCTTTTGCCGTCATCAATACAACGTCTAATTCTTCAATTGATGAAGCAAATCAAATACAGGCGGATATCTTTGGTCAAAAAACAAAAATAGAAGCCATTAAGAATTATGCTTTAAATTTTTTAGGGCATGGATATAACCGTTTGGCTAAAAATAGTGGGAGCAAGCTATTACAAAGAACCTTAGTAAAATTTCCAACCGACTTGGTCAATGTTCAATCTGCTAATTCTTGCGATGAATATGCAATAGGGGCAACAAATGAGGAAGCTTCCGAAAAAATTAAAAACAAATATGGTGGGAAATTTAATTTGACCTGTCCCATAGCAACTATCGGTACTGGAGTTGATTATAAAAACTCTAAAAATGCGGGAGAAAGAGTAGATAAAATTGTCTTTGCCGCTTGTCATATTGATTACAGTAAATGCACACTTAACAAATTTCCCGAGCTAAGAAAAAAGCTTCTTACAGTTGGTTGTGAAGTTAAAGGTGATTCCTTTGTCAGCTCCGTTTGGGTCTATACAGGATATAAAATTTTTTTTGAAATTGATATTCAGTCGCAAAAAGAGGGATCTCAAAAAAACTTTCAAATAGAAGGAGGTGTTGAAAAAGGCTCTGTTGGTTTGAAAGCTCATGCGGATGGATTAAATAAATCGCTAGCAAACAGGGAAATTAAGGGCATTACGATGCATGCTAAAGGCTTTGGCGGCTATTCTATTCCTACGAATCAATTTTCTCTACCTCAGAATGGGGAAGAAATTAACCAGGTTATTCAAACTATTAACAATGACTATCTGGCAAAGGTTAATCAATTAATGACTCGAAAATGTTTCATTAATGAAAAATGTCTGACCTCATATAATTCTGTGCCCATCCCTTGCTTCCCTAAAACTTATCCTAAACATCTTCCTGTAGTTGAAACTCCTCATGAACCAATTACTGTAAATTTTTTAAAGCTTGCCGAACAAATTGACACATATAATAGTCACAAGCTCAAGTTTGAGTTAGGAACAATTCAATTAAATGAACTCTTTACATCCATGGCAACAATTTTCTCAGACATTGAAGCCAAGTTTAGAG
This sequence comes from Candidatus Protochlamydia amoebophila UWE25, assembly GCF_000011565.2. Classification (NCBI taxonomy): domain Bacteria; kingdom Pseudomonadati; phylum Chlamydiota; class Chlamydiia; order Parachlamydiales; family Parachlamydiaceae; genus Candidatus Protochlamydia; species Candidatus Protochlamydia amoebophila. The sequence goes on along the minus strand of NC_005861.2, from coordinate 2,334,835 downwards.
GGTGTTCATCAGAAGATTATACACTGGTTATAGGCAGAAGTGGCGCCGGTAAGAGCACACTTATTGGTTATCTACAGGGAGCGAAAATTATTTATGATAAAATTCCAATAACGGATTCACCAGAAAATTTTTCAGCTATTGATAAATCTGAAATAGAGGAAAATCTCTATGTCCCAAAAAAGTTAGTAGCTGTTTATAAAACTAAACAAGGTACTCTTTACCCAGAAATGGGGCATGACATTGCAAAGACAAAAGCGTTTGCAGTTTATGAAAACTATATTGATACAGCTGGAATTTTTGATACCGGTGGCCCTGCAAATGACATCTGCAATGCGGAAGCCATACGTATGGCAACGAAAGTCTACTCCCCAAGAAAAATGATTGTTTTAATAAATTCGGCATCTTTTGAAGACAGAGCTTATGTTTTTTTAGAAATGATTGATCGATTGAAACGAGTTGTAAGAAATCCAACAGATAAAAGCGTCATGTCTTCTATACTATTTGTGGTTAATGACAAGCTAAGTAAAGCACGACATGAAAGAAAAAGTAAGAAAGGAGTTACTAAAGATATTTTAAGAGCTATCCGTAATTTAGAATTGGAAAGAAATCGATTATTACCGCAGGAGCAAACCTGGTGGAATTGGTTTTGGGGGCAAAAATCCAAAGATCAAAAACTCGCAATTAAAGAACGTGCTAACGATCCTCGAATAGTTGGTTATCAAGAAAAAATAAAAATATTAAAAAAACTATTGAAATTAGATAATATTATCGTTGCGGACATTTTTGCTGAAGATACAAGGCAAAAAATTAAAGATTGGAAGGACAAAAAGATTTCCCTTGAATTATCTTCTAACCCCTTATCTTTCACGATGGAAAACTTTGTTGAAGGAGGGCACAATAAATTTAAATCCACTTTGCGGGAAACGACTGGCTATTTTCTTTATCTCCTTTCAAAAATAAAACAACGTAATCGAAAACTTAATGATTTCAAAATTGAAATTGCCGAAATCGAGTCTCAAATAAGTTCTTTAAATTATTCGGAAAAAACTGATATTGAGACAAAAATTAGTAAAAAAAGGGAAGCTATTGAATCAAATACAAAAATAATTGCTGATTCAAAAATTGAATTAAAAGAGATTAAAGAAAAAATAGCCGAAAAAGAGCTGCGAAAAAATAAATTGCAAACGGATAGAAGGATATTTTGGAAGAAGATGAGCCCAGACAAGCCCATCAATCCTCGTTCTTTCTTCGCAGCCGGATTTCTAGCAACCAAATATATATTTAGTATCGATGATAAAAATACACCTATCAATCATGTAGAATTAATTTCCGGCAAAAGACAAGAAGAAACAACGGGGTCTTTTTGCAATGAGGATCGATCAAAACTTAACGAAGGAAAATATATAGTTTCTTATAAACCTGGTTGGTATGGATACCAAGAAGACTGCAAAGCAGAAGTAAAACTTTATGTTAAAACAAAAGATCATCCCTCTTCAAAAACAGAACTCATCCAAATTGATCAAGATTTAGCCGATTTAACAGCTCGGCAAATAAGGCTAACAACTCGAATCAGTGGATTCGAGGGATTTAACTCAGTTCTTTCTGTTGAGATAGAACAACTTAAAAGTCAAGGCGAATTAATAGAAAGCAACAAACAACAAAGTATTCGTAACTATTCTGACAAGCTAAATCGCTTGAAACACTCCCAAGCAGCAATCAATTGTAAACTACAACCGCTTAAATCAATTCTGAATGCGTACAAAGATTTTTGTCAACTAATCGGTAAAATCATAAAGAATTTAAAGCTTGATGAATCAGAAAATAGTTCCGATCGAAATATTTTTAATCAATTTCTTGATGAATATTGTAGAGAAAATGGTAATGAAGGGAATGTCGAAACCTTGCTTTGATAAATATAAAAAATTCGATACGATCGTCTCATCGAGGGCTTGTGCTTACAAGCCCTCAGCAGCCTGCTACATATCGTTTTCCTAATCGTATGAAATTCAATTCTAGCTTGCTTGCTTTCTGATTATGCGCGCGCGACTTTTTCATTAAAGAGATGAAAATTCTAGTTTCATTACATCATAGAAAATTTTGTCTTATAAACGGCCTGAAGTTTATGACTATTGTAGAGTTTTCTCCGTATTTCTAACTTAGAAGATGAGTTATAATGTTACCAGATTCATGGGATATAGAGATTTGGATTCCATTCAATTGCTCATTAATTGTCCTCTCGACCTCCAGCTTACAGCAACATATGAAAAATTTGGTAAATCTCCTATTATGTATGCAAAAGAAATCGATCTTAAGATAGTGCAAATGATTTACAGACTAACTTTGAATAAATCAAATAGGAATGGAAATTATTCGAATTAGGAAATTGCCATAGCTTGTTGATTTAAACTCATCCATCTCAAATGTCATCGGCGCTATAAGAGAGCTTTTTGGGTCTTCCTTTTGAACTCTTTCTCGAATCAAAAAAGACTGTATTAATCGCCTTGAGAGAAATTTTTTAGCAATTTTCAGGAAAAATTAAGGCTTAGCAATCACTCTACAAGCATTCCTTTAAATTTTTTCGCGAAACGTGGATATCACTCAAAGAGGTTTTAGATACCGGTGCGCCTTATCAAATGAAAGTTTATCAACGCCGTCCAAAAAAACCATAAATCTTGTATTATTAAATTTTGTCTTAAAAAGTTTTCAAACGATGGAAATAAACCAACAATCTAAAATCGAAAGATTAAGAGAATACAAAAATTATTTATTCTTAATAAAATACTGTTTTACTTTTTAATATTCTTGAATTTTTGGCGCTTTTGGCATTCGTTTTTGTATGAGATTCAGAATAAAATGATTTATACCCAAGAAGAATGAGCAAAAACCTTTTAGATATAATTAGTCCGTATCGCCATAAAAAATGTGAAATGCCTAAATCTAGAATAGAATTTTTATTTTGCTTTTTCATTTTTTAAAATTTCGATCTGTTCTTTGGGAGATTTAATTTCTCTACTTATTATATCGTATTTTTGAAAAAATCCGCGGCGGAGATTGTTCTGCGTTCCTTTCAAATCGTGCATTTCTTTCCAAAACAAAATATTTTCTTCTACAGAAGTACCTATATTCCAAAGGTTTAATTGCCTTTCTGTGCCCATAAAAGTACTTGCAATACTAGAATTAAATAATTATTGAATTTGTTCAAATAGTAATATGTTGCTATAACAACATTGTTACATTGCAACAAGGTTGGCCTATGAGAAAATATATTAATCAAAAACAAGTTAAGCTTCAACTTGATACAAGAAACCGAATTTGCTTAACTCAATTTTTACCCAAAGGTCTCGAAATTAGTTCATTTCGAGCTTATCAAGAGGATGGAAAAATTATACTCGAGCCTTTAATAGAAGTTCCAGCATTAACCATGTCCTCACTGATGAAAGGTATTGAAGATATTAAAGAGGGTAGAATTAGCGAACTAGACAGAGATTTTTCGGAATTCATAAACGATGATGAAATTTAAGCTTAAGTATTCGACTGAGGCGAAAGATCAATTTTTAGCGTTAGAAAGCAATAAGGACAAAAATTCTCAATACAAGACTGTGGCTAAGACATTAGGTCTTATGCAAATTAATTTGTGTCATCCCTCATTAAATACTCACAAATTTGGGGCTATTTCCTCTCCTTTTGATGGGGAAGTTTTTGAGTCATATGCTCAAAATAAAACACTTGGTGCATATCGCGTCTTTTGGTGCTATGGCCCTAGCCGTGGATACTTATATATTATTGCTATTACACCACATCCGTAATTCTATTGTATTCATCTACTACAATCAGAAAAGTGCTTCAATCCGCTTTCAAATTAAAAGTCATTCAATTGTTTTTCAATTAAAAGAGTGTTGACTCGCATACTCAAATATTTTTATGTGAATAGCATTACTTATATAAATATACATAAAAAAATTTACAGCAGTTGTTTTCTTCGCTGCCTCAATTTACTGATTCAAAGTTGCTAGAATTTCCATAATCATATCCTTTACCTAAAAAAAATCCCATTTATGGAATATATTTTGTTTTCTTTCATTTTTTATCCTTGTCTTTATCTTCCCATTGAGTGATTCCTTCATCAACTAAGAAAGCAAGTCCAGTTTCGATAACATAAGGGGCATATTGTTTGCATATTGGAATTGGAACGAACAAAAGGAATAGACCGCAAAGAGTTACTGTAATGCCGATAGTGACACGTAATGGCACACATATCTCATCACCTTTGTCACCATGACTATGCTTAGCCAGGTTGATATGATTATCAAAGAGAAGTTGTTCATCTTCGGCGTGGTAAGGTAAATCAAATTCCATACAGTTAGCCATATAGAGGGCTTTATGGTTAGTTCTTTTTTCCTGTTTTTTAAAGTCTTTCTTGAGCTCTTTGATAACCTTTTTGTCGACCTTTCCACCTTGATTTTTGACTCGTTGTTCTATCTGATCAATAGTCTTATCAAGATTAATTTTCTGGCCAGTGTAGCCCTCGACTTCAGCTTTCATATCGAACATGGTTTCCATGAGCTTTTTGCTATCGCCCTTTTTGCGGTAATGATTCAACTTCTCAACAAGCTTTTCGATGCGTAAGGCAAAGCCAATATCATTAAGGTTGAAATTAACTTGTTGTGGGTCAGCACCCAGAGGAGCTACGGTACTAAGTGTAAAAATACAGATCGTAAGAGATAGAACAGCAGTATTAAGCTTAGAAGGTTTCCAAAGATCACCCATAACATCCTTTTTTTTGTTTCTTTTGTGTAGTCGATTTGAAAGTAGTCAAGTTCAGTGAATAGCCTATGCCACCAGGTGAATGAAAAAGTGAAAGCAATGATCACTATAAAAAGTATCGCCAGCATTTTAAATTTTCTCTCTGTTTCTTTTTTAAAGCCAATCGTGATCTTCAACGCTTCTTTACAACGCGCTTTATATTCAAAATTCTGACCAGAACCCAATACAAGGCATTTTTTCCTTCGTTTCTTTTACAGTTTTCTATTGCTGTAATTTCGCGTTTTAAGCATTAAATAATTTTTAAAATTACGCAAGCGTAAACCAATAAGGCAATTATTCAAATAGCAAATTATTCAATTCTTTCATGGCTTCAACGATATCTTGTCTAATTTTGGCGGGAGTACTTAATCGATTATGCCAAAGTTTAAGGCGTAATCCCAATCAATTACTTTCATAATATTTTCTTTTGAGCAGACTGTAATAGATTTTCAAATTCTCGAAGATAAGAAGATTTTAAAGCCTCAGAAATTTTATATTTCGGGCCATTGAGTAATTTTTTTGTTAAAGAAATTCCATAGAAAGTGAACACTATTTGAAAATTTATGGGTTATTTGTTTTGTTTTTCTTTAGTCGAATTCATTCCGGAAGTTAAATATTTTTGTTCGGTAAGAATTAAGTTATCTACAGCTTCTTCTCACCACTAATCTTATAAATAACCTAGTTCTTTTGCCACAAAGTAAGCGTTATCCAAAATTTTTAATGTTCTAACTTTTTTCGCTTATATACAGTTCTGAGCATTTTTATTCTTATTAATTAAAAATTAAACACTTAAAAATACTTTGATTTTAACGTCTCCTGCAACAAACAGGAGAATTTTGTGGTTTATACCATCAATATAATCGTTGAACAGGTGGGAAAAATTGCCATACAAGGCAATATTATTCCCAATGAGTGGTACGCTCATCTTCGCAATGAAAAAAGTAAAATTCAAACCAATGCTGCTTTAATCTTAGCTGACATTGTTTATTGGTACCGACCTATTCCCACTTACGATATTAAAACGAGCGAAATAGTAGGTTATGGAAAAAAGTTCAAAGATGATCTTTTACAGTTGAATTATAAATATTTTAATAAAAAGTTCGGTTTTAGCGAAATACAAAGCCGAAATGCTTTGATTTTCTTAGAAAATAAAGGGCTTATTTTTCGAGAATTTTGCGCTACGAAAATAGGGCCTTACTTGCTTAATAATGTTATGTATATAGGAATTTATCCAGAAAAGATTTCTTCCATTACTCAGCAGATTGATCAATTCTTATCATCTTCAATTTCAGAGATGCAAATTAATCCATCAACTCCACAAACTCCCTCCATTCAAACAGAATCTCCTCAATTTAAAACCAAAGAAAAAGATTGGTCTGTTAAATTTTCGGATGAACAAAAAAGCTTTTTGAATTATTTGCTAAATATTCAGCCTGAAATGGGTGATCCCATTGAAAAGAACCATGCCACATGGTGGATTAAAAGTTTTGGGATCGAGAAAATCAAAACAGCTCTTCAAGTTTATTGGGAAAGAGTCGAAAGAGCTAAACTAGATCCTACTGTTCCTATGCCCCAACACATAGGCAAATACATGCGTACAGCTCTTAATGAAAACTTACGTCCCATGGGCTCGAATTCTTGTACCCCCTATTTAGAAAAATCGAAACAGGTGTTCTCAAAAGTCGAACTAGGTGGTCATGAAAATGAGACGACATATACAAATATATCAATGACATCTATGTCTTTAAATGAGATCAATGATAGCAACAAATCACTGACCTATCAAAAAAATGAAGCTTTAAAAACAAAGTCCTCAACCAAACAAAATTTTGTTAAATCACCTATTTCATTAAATAAATCTCTCCCTTCTATTGCTAAAAATTTAAACAAAGAAAATTTTAAAAACCTGGATTGGAAAAAAACTTTTAATTCAGAACAAATTATTAAAAATAAAAGGAGTGTTAATTAATACTTTCATAGATTTTTGCCAGAACTCTTTTAAGTGAACCTAATATCAGAAGAGCATTATTAAAAAGAAAGCTTTCTTGCTGAAAAATTTGGTTCAGATATCATAAATCCTATTTACTATTAAAGGATAAGCAACATTAATTTGATTTAATCTGTGACTAGAACAAATCTTAGTTCTAAAATTAGAACCTGGCTAATTTATGGCAATGAACAATATGACATCCCTTAATCTTAAAAAACAAAGATTTAATTCAATTATCTGAATGTTAAATGATTTTCTTTTGATAAATAAAAATTCATTTCTTATTTATCTTTTAAGAGTTCCCCATCGATAAATCAAATTTTCTCTTAAAATGCGACCATTTATTTTATCTTATGACTATTACCATGATTTTTATTTATACATTATAATGTTAAAACATTTATAAAATAAAATTTATTTTTTTCATTTGGAGGGTCATTTTGAACGTTTCTAATACAGGGTTTAATCCTAGTTATCTTGGCAATACAACAGTTCTTTCTTATTCCCAATCTCAAGAGAATAATGCCCCTCTTGTGGATGAGAATAATGCCTTAGACAATTCTTTGGCTAATACAGAGGAAAGTGGTGCGTCAACGATTCCAGCTCCCTCTCTTTCACCTTCATCTGAAGAAATTCAACTAAGTTTTCAAGAGGGAACTTCTCTGACCATTTCTCACTCTCAGCTAGCTTTGTTAAGGGAAAAATCCCCCTATTTTAAGAATCTGTGGTCAGGGCAATTTCAAGAAAACCTGCAACACCCTCTTGATTTAACACAAAAAGATTTTACGCTTTTGCTCAATTACCTAATGAATCCTAAGTTTGAAATTCCCTTGGAAGAGATCCCTTCTTCTATTCAACTCACCGATTATTATGGACTAACAGAAGTGGTAGAGAATTTAGAAAAACAGCTGGTAGAGGGATATAAATCTCAGAGATTTGAACCCTTTAACTCCACTGAAGAGAGTTTAGTCAAATTAAAAGATCTTTTAAATTTCGCGCATCGCTATCAATTAAATAGATTGAAGAATTATTTAGAGTTCACCGTTGTGAGCGCCTTATTAAACCAGACCTCTCAGTTAGCGGAGTTTGAAAGAATTATAAATCGCTTCTCAAAGAAGATAGAAGCACTTAATTTTTCAAATCAGGCTTATTTAACAGATGTCCATCTTTTAGCATTAAAAGATTGTAAAAATTTAAAAGCGCTTTATTTCCGAAAATGCCCTAACCTTACTGCTGCTGGATTAGCGTATTTGAGGCCCTTAGTGGCTTTACAGCATTTAGACCTGAATTATTGCTACAACCTCACTGACGCAGGGTTAGCGCATTTGGCACCCTTAGTAGCTTTAAAACATTTAAATCTGAGTGGACATGGTTATCTCACGGATGCTGGATTAGCGCATTTGAGTCCCTTAACCGCTTTACAACATTTAAATCTGAGTGAATGCTGTAACTATAAGCTCACGGACGCTGGATTAGCACATTTGAGGCCCTTAGTGGCTTTAAAATATTTAAATCTGAGTAGATGTAGTAAATTCACGGGTGCTGGATTAGCGCATTTGAGGCCCTTAACCGCTTTACAACATTTAAATCTGAGTGGATGTGGCGGCATAGGTGCTGGATTAGCGAGTGCTGGATTAGCGCATTTGAGGCCCTTAACCGCTTTACAACATTTAAATTTGAGTTGGTGTGGTGTCACGGACGATGAATTAGCGCATTTGACACCCTTAGAGGCTTTGCAGTATCTAGATCTAAGCAATTGCTGGCATCTCACGGATGCTGGATTAGCGCATTTAAATCCCTTAATCGCTTTACAACATTTAAATCTGAGTAAATGTGATCAGCTCACGAACGCTGGATTAGCGCATTTGATACCCTTAACGGCTTTGCAGCATTTAAATCTGAGTGGATGTAGTAATCTCACTGACGATGGGTTAGCACGTTTGAGGCCCTTTTAGTGGCTTTAAAATATTTAAATCTGAGTGGATGTAGTAAACTCACGAATGCTGGGTTAGCGCATTTGACACCCTTAAAGACTTTACAACATTTAAATCTAAGCAGGTGCAGTAGACTCACCGATGCAGGATTAGCCCATTTAACACCCTTAACAGCTTTGCAGCATTTAGGTCTAAGTTACTGTGAGAATCTCACCGATGCAGGATTAGCGCATTTGGCACTCTTAACGGCTTTGCAGGATCTAGCTCTAGCTAACTGTAAGCATCTCACCGATGTAGGATTAGTTCATTTGACACCCTTAACGAGTTTGCAGCATCTAGATCTAAGCAACTGTATGAATCTCACTGACGATGGTTTGGTGCATTTAACACCCCTAACGGCTTTGCAGCATCTAGTTCTAAGCGGGTGCGATAATCTCACGGATGCAGGATTAGCCCATTTGACACCCTTAACGGCTTTGCAAACTTTAGGTCTAAGACGGTGGTGCCAGAATCTCACTGGTGATGGATTAGCCCATTTGGCACCCTTAACGGCTTTGCAAACTTTAGATTTAAGCTACTGTAAAAATCTTAAGGATGCGGGATTAGCGCATTTAACACCCTTAACGGCTTTGCAAACTCTAGGTCTAAAATGGTGCAGCAAACTTACCGATGCAGGATTAGCGCATTTGAAACCCTTAGCGGCTTTGCAGCATCTAGATCTAAGTCACTGTAGGAGTCTCACCGATGCAGGATTAGCACGTTTTAAAATTTTAGCGACTTCACTCAATTTAGAAATTGTTAGGTAAAAAACCTTAATAAAAAAGAAGGAATTTTAGCGCCAAAAACCAGGGGTAATTTGTTTTAAGATAAAGGGTAAAATTTCATTTTAAAACGGATTAAGCATGCTTGATAATTTGGTGAAGAGAAGAATTAATAGCTTTTCTTACATACCGAGGAGGTTGCTGAACGAACATCTAGTGATCTCACGTAAAGTAAATCTTAAGCATTGTGCATTGATTTGTTAAAAATCTATCTTAGTGTCTCATTAGACAATTAGTTAAAATTTTAGGATAAATTTTAAATACGATCCATTTTATTGCTTTAGCAGTCATAATTTTTGAGAGATTAATAAAATACGTACGCAATGTAATATATTCACCTTATTCAGATAAACAAAAATGGTAAAGACTGAATCCTTTTTTGATTGCATTTTCATCGACATTTTTATACTGTGAATTAGTAAAATGTTGATTTAAAGTATCTGTGAGAGGGGATATCTTTAGGCTAGAGAATATTTAACTGAATTTTATGCGTATTATTAAGGGGATTTTGTGATCATACTATAGTAGCTTGTTTCCAATTCGAATGTTAGCTGCTTTTATAGCTTTGCAAGGAACAACCTATAGAAATAAGGGTAAAAAAAGCGATTATTTTGATCACAAAACTATTTGTTTTGATCCATGATCTTACCTAGCACTACTATTCTTTTCTTTACCCGATCACCTTTTTTACAAAAACTAAAATCATGTCAGCTTTCCCTCTCTTACCCACGTCTAACCAATTCTAAATAGGCTGAGAAATAATCTTCTTTAGCTTGATAAAATAAATTGGTCAGCACAATTAGTATTTTTAACGAATCATTTTTTTAGTTTGGCTTGCAGCATTCTTTCTCGTATAAATCCATGATAGCATCGCAAGCAATGATTGAGCGGTCAATCTTTCTATCTTTGCGCAAGCGGTGGATGTAAAGTTCAGTAAATGCTTGTTCAGCTTCTTCCGTTAGATAAATGGTAGCCTTTATTTTTTTCTTGGTGCGGCGCTTAGCCATTTGTTCATCATGACTGTCAATTACTTTAGCATTTTCTTGTATTAACTTTTCAGCTTCTTCACTCATTTTACTTTAAAACATTTTAATGGTATGGCAGTAAGAAATATAAAAGATCAGGCGTTAAGAGGTTAATAGATTTTTAGCTATATATGTAGGAAAGTGTATTTTATGCTAAATAGCTAAGAAGTTTTAATGTCACAACTCATCAATTGGTAAAACATTATATTGCTACAAAAAAATTATAGGTTAGATTCTATTGTTTATAAGGCTACTTATAAACAAGTCAAGGTGACAATGATCAAACGAAAGCCAAAAAATCAGAAAGCACATGAAGAGCCGATTGAAATCAAGAAAACAACTCATGAAAAAAGCGAGCTTGCCACAGCGAAGCTCCCTTTCAATTTTCCATTTCAAAATCTGAGATGCCTGACAGAACACAGAGAAATTTTTGAAGGGCTGTTGGGAGGGAAGTAATTTATGAGCTTGATGCCAACAATCATTGATCCGCTTCTCTCATCTACTTTGGAAACCTATGAACAGGCAAAAGCATTTCAAACAAATTTGGTTTGGAAAAAACTGGATGAAATCACGGTAGAAGAAGCAATTTCCTACAGGCTTCCAACTTTAACCCTGAAAACGCAGATTAATTATCGTTCAGGCATTCGAAAGCTGGTTGAATTTGGTTTGCTCAACCCTCTCATCAGTCTGCAAGCTTTTGCTTTGACTAACCATGAGGCTATTATTGATAGAATTAAACTCATACAAGAATGGGCTGAATCCAGCCGACAGGCACGGGCAGCTTGCTATATCTCCTTTGCAGGGTTTTTAAATCGACGTTTGCAAGGTGTTGTAAAAAAGGCTCTCCCAAATAAGGAAGGGAGTTCGAAAACATTTTTTAGAATAAACGAGAAGGTGAAAACATTGGCAATGTTTCAAGCGCAATGGATCGCATTCTTCAAAGAATTGGAGAAAATTAATCCCAGGGATTGCTTGATCGGAAAGGTGATTTTGCAGGGAGGCAAACGGGTAAACGAAGTTTTGTCCCTGCAAACCCATCAAATCGATTGAGAGAACTGCGAAATCACCTTTCCTCAGTCAAAAATGAAGGGAGTTTACAAGGAGACTGTGATTACCTATTCAAATAGCATTATGGAAAGGCTTCTAGAGCATATTGGCGGGAGAAAAGGACATGTTTTCATTACGAGATTTGGAAAGCCTGTGATGATCAATCAAGTTGCTGTGACATTTGCCAAAGCTGGGAAAGAGGCCGGTATTCCGTTTAAAATCACCCCGCACGTCTTGAGGGCATCTGCTGTCACGTATCTTAAACAGCAGGGGTTCCAAGACAGCGATATTATGCGTGTGACTGGACATGCTTCCTCGGAGATGGTTTATGCTTACGATAAATCCGCTCGATCAGATAATGCCAGCAAAAAAGTTAACTTAATACCATAGAGGTTCTGAATGAACGCTAAGAAGAACGAGATCTTTGATCCTAAGAGCTACGCTTGTGTTTTTAGAACACATTGGGAAAGTTATTAAGGAAGGGGAGAGTTATGGGATCAAACATTCTCACTTGTCCTGTCAGAACCTTAAATGATTGGCTTAATTGTTCTAAAATTAGCGAAGGGCCATTATTTCGACCGATCAATCGGCATGGTCAAATCATGGATAAAGCTCTAACTTCCAAATCCGTCGCATTGATTATTAAGCGGAACAAACATTTAGAAAATCAGAAGCATTCATTCTCAGGACATAGCTTACGGGCTGGATTTGTTACAACTGCTGCAATTTCTGGTGTTCCTGAGCATATGATCATGAAGCAAACAGGCCATAAAAGCTCTGATACCATTAGAAGATATATCCGATTGGGAAATATGTGGACAGAAAATGCCGCGACTAAAATTGGTTTATAAGCTTAATTTCCATCCTATAATACATCTTATAGTAGGCATGCCTCTTAGAGGAGCGTCTCGATGAGAGTTGATAAATTTTAATGAAATTTTATTCTTTATTTTCTTAGGACAAAGTACGCTTTTATTTTCGGCGCTAAGTTTCTCTTTTTATTGAAAGTTTTTCTAATTAATAATTGTTAGATTGAGTGAAGCTGCTAAATTTTTAAAACGTGCTAATCCATCATCGGTGAAATTCTTACAGCCAATTAGATCTAGATATTGCAAAGCAATTAAGGGTGTTAAATGCGCTAACCCATCATCAGTGAGATTCTTACAGCCCATTAGATCTAGATGCTGTAAAGTCGTTAAGGGTGTTAAATGGGCTAATCCATCATCAGTGAGATTGTAGCAATAACTCAGGTCTAAATGTTGTAAAGCCGTTAAGGGTGTCAAATGCACTAATCCATCATCAGTGAGATTCTCACACCTGCTTAGATCTAGATGCTGCAAAGACTTTAAGGGTGTCAAATGGGCTAATCCAATATCGGTGAGATGCCAGCATTGGCTTAAATCTAGATGCTGCAGATTCGTTACAGGTGTCAGATGGGCTAACCCATCATCAGTGAGTTTTCTACAATTATCTAGATTAAGATACTGTAAAGCTACTAAGAGCCTCAAATGCGCTAATCCGACATCGGTGAGATTCTCGCACTTGCTTAGATTTAGATGCTGCAAACCCGTTAAAGGTGCCAAATGTGCCAATCCAGCATCGGTAAGATACCCACATCCTCTCAGATTTAGATGCTGCAAACTTGTTAAGGGTTTCAAATGGGCTAATCCTGCATCGATGAGATTTTTACAGCCCATTAGAGCTAGATATTGCAAAGCGGTTAAAGATGTTAAATGCGCTAATCCATCATCAGTGAAATGCCAGCATTGGCTTAAATCTAGATGCTGCAAACCCGTTAAGAATGTCAAATGGGCTAATCCAACATCGGTAAGATGATAGCACCCACTCAGATTTAGATGCTGCAAAGCCGTTAAGGGTTTTAAATGGGCTAATCCTGCATCCGTGAGAATCTGGCATGCCTCGAAATGAAGCGCTTTTAAATTTTTACATTCTTTTAATACTGAGAAATGAGCATCTGTTAAATGAGTATTCTCCGAAAAATTAAGTTTTTTTATCTCATCTGAGAGGTGATTTATAATTCTTTCAAACTCTGCTAACTGAACAGTCTGGTTTAATAAGGCGCTTACAACGGTGAACTCTAAATAGTTCTTCAATCTATTTAATTGGCAGCGACGCGCGAAACTTAAAAGTTCTTTTAATCTGACTAAACTTTCTTCAGTGGAGTTAAATGGTTCAAATCTTTGTGATTTGTATCCATCAATCAGCTGTTCTTCTAAATTTGTTACCACTTCTGTCAGTTCATAATAATCAGCTAGTTGAATGGCAGAAGTAATCTCTTCCAAGGGAATTTCAAATTTAGGATTCGCTAGGCAATTAAGCAAAAGCACAAAGTCTTTTTGTGTTAAAGCGAGAGGATGTTGCAGGGTTTCTTGAAAATTTCCTGACCAAAGAGTTTTAAAATAAAGGGATTTTTCCCTTAACAAAGCTAACTGAGAGTGAGAAATGGTTAGAGAAGTTCCCTCGTGAAAGCTCAGTTGAAGTTCTTCAGATGTAGGTGAAGGAGCGGAAGATTGAATCGTTGACGCACTAGTTTTCTCTGTATTAGCCAAAGGATTGTCTAAGGGATTATTCTCATCCACAAGAGGGTCATTAATCTCTTGAGATTGAGGGTAAGAAGGAGTCGTTGTATTGGCAAGATGACTAGGATTAAACCCAAAATTAGAAATATTCAAAATGACCGTCCAAATGAGCGAAATAAATTTTTATTTATAGATGTTTTAACAGTATTATTTATAGATAAAAATTATGGCAATATTAATAAGTTAAAATAGGCAGTCACATTTTAAAAGAAAGTTTCATTTTATCAATGAAGAGTTATTAAAAAACAAATAAGAAGCAATACGGTTCAAACATAAACTCCTCAGTTTTGATTTGAAAGTGCCTTAATTATATGAAATGATAGGATTATGAAACAAACAGGCCATAAAAGCTCTGATACCATTAGAAGGTATATTCGATTAGGAAACATGTTGACGGAAAATGCCGCCACTAAAATTGGTTTATAATTTTAATTTTCATCCTATAACACATCTTATAGCAGGTATTTCTCGTAGAGGAGCGTCTCGATGACAGTCGATAAATTTTAATGAAATTTTACCCTTGATTCTCTTAGGACAAATTACTCTTTTATTTTTTGGCGCTAGAATTTCTTCTTTTTTATTAAGTTTTTTTACCTAACAATTTTTAAATTGAGTGAAGCTGCTAAAATTTTAAAACGGTCTAATCCAACCTTTTTGACTTTGTCACATCCACTCAGCTCTAAATGCTGTAAACCAATTAAGGGTGTTAAATGCGCTAACCCTGCAAGCCTGTTGTAGTTGTCAAACGGGTTAATCCATCTTTAGTGAGATTTTCACAGTAGCTCAAATCTAGATGCTGCAAAGCCGTTAAGGGTGCCAAATGGGCTAACCCTGCATCGGTGAGATTTTCACAGTAGCTCAGATCTAAATGCTGTAAACTTGTTAAGGGTGTTAGATGCGCTAATCCCGCATCAGTGATTTCCTTACAAGAGCTTAAATCTAGATACTGCAAAGCGGTTAAGGGTGTCAAATGGGCTAATTCAGCATCGGTGAGGTTCTCACAGCAGCTTAGACATAGATATTGCAAACCCGTTAAGGGTGTCAAATGGGCTAATCCATCCCCAGTGAGATTATTACAAAAGCTTAGATCTAGATGCTGCAAAGCCGTTAAGGGTGTTAAATGCGCTAATCCTGCATCGGTGAAATGTTAGTATCGCTCAGATTTAGATGCTGCAAAGCCGTTAAGAGTTTCAAATGAATTAATCCTGCATCAGTAAGGTTCCAGCATTGGCTTAAATCTAGACGCTGCAATCCCGTTAAGGGTGTCAAATGGGCTAATCCTGCATCGGTGAGATTTATACAGTAGCGTAGTTTCAGATGCTGCAAAGCCGTTAAAGGTGTCAAAAGGGCTAATCCTTCATCAGTGAGATTTTCACACCTGCTTAGATTTAGATACTGCAAATCCGTTAAGAGTTTCAAATGGACTAATCCTGCATCCGTGAGTTTCTCACAACTGCTTAAATCTAGATGCTGTAAACCTGATAAAGTTGTCAAATGGGCTAATCCAGCGTCAGTAAGATACCCACATCCTCTCAGATTTAGATACTGCAAATCCGTTAAGAGTTTCAAATGGACTAATCCTGCATCCGTGAGATTCTCACAGTAGCGCAAATCTAGACGTTGTAAAGCTGTTAAGGGTGTTAAATGGGCTAATTCTGCATCCGTGAGATTCTGACAGTAGCTCAAATCTAGACGCTGCAAAGCCGTTAAGGGTGACAGATGGGCAAATCCAGCATCGGTGAGTTTATAGCAACTGCTTAGATTTAGATGCTGCAAAGCCATTAAGGGTGTCAAATGCGCTAATCCATCGTCAGTGAGTTTTATACAATTGCTTAGATCTAAATACTGCAAAGCCGTTAAGGGTGTCAAATGGGCTAATCCTGCATCGGTAAGTTTATTGCAATGGCTTAAATCAAGATACTGTAAGCCCGTTAAAGGTGTCAGATGGGCAAATCCAGCATCGGTGAGTTTATAGCACCAGCTTAGATCTAGTTGTTGCAAAGCCGTTAAGGGTGTCAAATGCTCTAATCCAGCATCAGTGAGTTTTTCACATTGGCTTAGATTTAGATACTGCAAAGCCGTTAAGGGTATCAAATGCTCTAATCCAGCATTAGTGATATTATCACATTGGCTTAGATTTAGATACTGCAAAGCCGTCAAGGGGTTCAAATGCGTCAATCCCCTATCAGTGAGTTTATTGCATATGCTTAGATCTAGATGCTGCAAAGCCATTAAGGGTGTCAGATGCGCTAATCCCGCATCGGTGAGTTTTTTGCAACTGCTTAAATTTAGATGCTGCAAAGACGTTAAGAGCGCCAAATGCTCTAATCCAGCATCAGTGAGTTTATTGCATCTGCTTAGATTTAGATACTGCAAAGCCGTCAAGGGTTTCAAATGAATTAATCCTGCATCAGTGAGATTCCAACATTGGCTTAGACTTAGATATTGCAAGGCCACCAAGGGTGTCAAATGCGATAATCCAGCATCCGTGATTTTGTCACATCCCCTTAGGTCAAGATGCTGCAAAGCTGTTAAAATTTCCAAATACGCTAATCCTGCGTCGGTAAATTTATTGCAATGGCTTAAATCAAGATACTGTAAGCCCGTTAAGGGTGTTAAATGCGCCAATCCTGCATCGGTGAGATTTTTGCATCTGCTTAAATTTAGATGCTGCAAAGCCGTTAAGAGCGTCAAATGCTCCAAACCGTCATCAGTGAGAGCCTGACATGCCTCTAAATGAAGTGCTTTTAAATTCTTACAATCTTTTAATGCTAAAAGATGGGCATTTGTTAAATAAACCTGATTTGAAAAATTAAGTCTCTCTATCTTTTTTGAGAAGTGATTTATAATTCTTTCAAATTCCGCTAGCTGAGAAGTCTGGTTTAACAATTCGCTCACAACGGTGAACTCTAAATAGTTCTTCAATGTATTTAATTGGTAAAGATGTGCAAAATTTAAAAGTTCTTTGAATTCGACTAAACTCTCTTTAGTGGAGTTAAAGGGTTCAAATCTTTGTGTTTTGTATCCATCAATCAACTGCTCTTCTAAATTTTTCATCACTTCTGTCAATTCATAAGAATCTGCTAGCTGCATGGCAGAGGTGATCTCTTCCAAGGGAATTTCAAACTTAGGATTCGTTAAGCAATTGAGCAAAAGCGCAAACTCTTTTTGTGTCAAAGCGAGAGGGTGTTGCAGGGTTTCTTGAAATTGCCCCGACCACAGATTCTTAAAATAGGGCGATTTGTCCCTTAAAAAAGCTAGCTGAGAGTGAGAAATAGTCAGAGAAGTTCCCTCTTGAAAGCTTAGTTGAATTTCTTCAGATGAAGGTGCAAGAGCGGGAGCTGGAATCGTTGACGCACCAGTTTCCTCTGTATTAGCCAAAGGATTGACTAAGGGATTATTTTCATCCATAACAGGGTCATTAATTTCTTGAGATTGAGAGTAAGAAGGAGCCGTTGTATGGATAAGATAACTAGGATTAAACCCAAAATTAGAAATATTCAAAATAACCGTCCATATGAGTGAAATAAATTTTAATTTATAGCTGTTTTAACAGTATGATTTATAGATAAAAATTATTGCAATAATTATGAGATAAAATAAAGGCAGTCACATTTAAAGAGGAAGTTACATTTTATCAATGAAGAGCTATTAAAAAACAAATAAAGATTAATATAGTTTAAATATAAGCTCTTTAGTTTTTAAACTGTGATTGCATTAAGTCCGCGAGATGATAGGATCAGGAAACAACTAGTTATAAGATTTTTGATGCGATTAGAGGATATATTTGATTAGGAAATATATGGACGGAAAATGCCGCCACAAAAATTGGTTTATAAGCTTAATTTTAGGCTTTAATGAGATTTAAAAGAGGCTAGATAGATGCCAAAATGGCTTTTATAATTTTATACTTGAGAGTTAAAAATATAATTAAAATCTAAGTTACAATGCGTACTAAAAATGCCCTATTGGCTTAATTGGCGTACCTTATCTGAAAAGCTTTCGAAGAGGACAGCTTAAAGGAATATTATTGTGAAAAATCAATCCCGCGCATTTTTCCAATTTTTCAAGAGTGCTTTCAAATTCGCCTAAAGGCATATTTGATGAGATAGGCTGATTCGGAAAAATATAGGCTTTGATTTCATGATTTCCATGCCAATTTTCCTGTTTCAATACTTTAAAAAAATGCGTTAGGACGGCTACTTCTTGAGGACCAATAACTGGATAGGTAACATAACGTTTCCCGTCGCATCCGTCATGAGAAAGATACACTTGTATAACTAAAACAGATAGTTCTATCGGCTCAAGGAATTGGTTAGTGTATGTACGTAGCAGAGGAGTTTGCTGGCTCGTGATCCCAATTGCTATCCCAAGCATAAAAGAGCTTATCCAACAGGAAAAAAATTTAAGGTTTAATAAAAGTGCCTGTTTGTTTTTCACCATAGTACTTGGCTCGGTGTTGATTGCGAGAGGACCAAACCAAGTAAGAATATAAATTTTTATACTATTTTACTTTCATTCTCTATGCTTTTTAATCCCTCTGGAAATTATTTGAGAGCCCTTTTTCTGATCTTTGTATTGAATTCATCCATCAATTGCATGACAACTTGTTGTTTAGGGTAATTTGGTTTTGTTTCTAAAAAAAGATCTAATTGGTTTCTTTGATTGGATGCCACATCACTAAACATAAGTTCCTCTTTTTTATAAGTGAAACCCTTTCAAAGCTTTCTTAAATCATTTTTAATGTTTCAACTTAGAATATCAAAACCTATATTGAAAAAACAATTAATAATATTAATTGAATAATGACCTTATCTTAATATGCCATCCCCAACTTAATTAATGAGTCGAACTTACTTTAAATAAGAAAATTAGCAGAGAGACCTGCCTCTACAATTTTTAATTTTGGAGCAGGTCAAAAAACTGGCTATTTTCTTTTGAACCTAGACCTATGCAAGGCAGGCGAGGTTGAATTTAACTTGTTTTTCTATGCATAATGAGTTAAATCCATTAACAATATTATTTTCTTGATTCTCTCCAAGCTAAAAATCCTAATATGCCTATACCTACAAGTGCTAACCCCCCAACTCCTATTGCAGTAGCTTCTACAGGATTTATTTTATTTTTTTTCTTAGGTTTTTTTACTTTAGTTATGGAATAAGAGTTCTTCTCTTCTAGTGGTGCCGAGCAACCTTCGTATAAATTATTAATCATTTGCTTAAATATACGATCAATTCGAACATCATTTGAATCCTGTAACTGCACATCCATGAGAAGATATAAATTAGCACTAGCAATGATATGAGGAGCTCTGTAATGAATAAGCTCATCTTGCACATTTCTACCGTCTAAATAGTAACTGATAAGACTTTCATCTTCATTATCCCAACATTTGATATCTTTTAATGACTTTCCATCGATTATGGGGGTATGCATGACTATGTAAGCAACTCGCCTAGCACATATGTTTGCCAACTCCCAATCTAGTTTGTCAAAATCCTTTTGTACCTCGTGAAGTAGGTAGTTGACCCAAGTTGCTTTCGCTGGATCAGAAATATTTAGGAAAGAGACTGCATGAGCAACTAACAACCCTCTTAAAGTATCAGCTGGGTGAGGGTCTTTTAGAATTATTTCGTTAGATAACACCTGGCCTCGATGAGCTTTCAAATATGCGATTAAGCTAAGTGCAGCAGCTGGACCCATATAAAGAACAGCCATTACATCAGCACCGATCTCGCTAAGCCTGCTGCCCCAGTATTCAACCCAAAAGTCTTTTATCTCTTTTGGATAAAGCGACAAATCAAACTCAAGGCCTTCTTTAATGGCATCTGATAAAATTATTTTAGCTTTTGAATTTGTTTCCAAAATAGTGTGAGCAATTTCATGAGCTAATACAGGCCAACTTAATATTCCTTTAGAAGAATAGTGTAAAGGAAAAGAAACGATAGGCACAGGGTGATTAATCCCTCTTAAAGAAATGCGATCCTCTTTTTTAACGCAGTGTTGTGAAAGTGACCAAGGACCCATCTCATCGACTGCCCACTTAGCAATCGGAGGTAAACAATGACTAGTCGTACAAAACTCAGTTGACTCGACAAACGTATTCCACATGTCGCATACCATTTGTTGTAAAGCACAGGTTTTTTCCCACTCAAAGCTATCGCTATGCTGTAGTATTATTTGAGCAATATCATGAGCATTTTCATATACTCTTGCCTGCTTTCGCGCATTGTCATCGTCATATCCTATACTTTTTAGGTACTCCTTATATCCAGGAGGATTATTTATCAGCATAAACTCCCAATCCTCAAAAGATTTCAAGTGATTAATAGCAGGTTCCCAGAAATCACCGTTGTAAGAGCCTTCTAAATTGCAATGCCTTTCTTGAATGGCATGAAAAAAAGATCTTTTGCCATCTATATTAGGCAAGGCAACTGGTATTTTTGCAGCTCGCGCCATCTCTTCAACAAGTATTTTCATATTTGAAGATAGGGTGCTCCATGTCACTTGTTGTCTGTTGTGGAAAACTTCGGAAGTAGAATTCATATAACTTTCCTTATACTAATTATATTTAGGAAAAATAATTGGGATAAATATTTCAACTTAACTTGAAAATGAAAATAATATATCAATTAAAAACTTTTCCTCTTTTTTAAAAGGTAATAGCTTAGCATTTTTAATTTAATAGATATATTCTATCGGATAGAATATATAAAATAAAAAAATGACAGTACAAAACTTATTGTAATTTTAGATAGAAAATAATATTTTTAAAATCGGGAATTATGTTTAATTTTATTTAAAATCTAAATTTTTTATTTCTGTTTATTAAAACATTAAGTTAATTGTTCATTGTTGTAATGCTAAAATTATCTGCATAAAATAAGCACTGATAAGAAAAGTTGCGTTCACCATGAATTTGATGAACGCAATTAGAAATTAGAAATAGCATGTTAAAGACAAACCAACTCTTTATACTACTGGATGTTTTTCCTGCTGTGATAAGCGGTATTTAATACCGAGCTTCAGTATTTTGAAAAAAAGGGTATTTCATCTCCCAGCCATTGCTTGCCATGCCAGCCCTTTACCTTTAAATAATATTCGGTGGAAGGGGAAAAAAATTGGATTTCGCTATTGAGTACGGTCATTAGCTTGAAAATAGCCTAAGCCTCCTCCTATATATGGTTTAAAAGGGAGTTTAACATCAAAATCATAACAAACATTGGTTAGGATTGATATAATCTCTTTAAATCCTTTTTCATAAAAACCAAAAAATTTACTAACTTTTTTCTCAAAATACTGGGATTTATTAACGGCAAATTATTTAGTCAAAGATATTTGCTTAGCGTTAAATTTTAGCGAAGCGATGCGCTTAGCTAAACATCTTGATGACATACAAAAAAATAAAGCAAATCAACAATTTGCTTTGAAGTTAACTTCTGAAATAAAAAGTCAGTTTAAAAATGAATGGGAAAAGGATTAGAAAAATGATGTTTTCTTAGGCCTGCTTTGCTCTATTCTTTGTTTTTATGAAGAACGCTATGCTTGTTATAAAAGAGCTTATGATACGTTAGTAGAGATCCTTCAGCAACATTATTATTACTTTTAGCTGGATGTTACAATAGCCCAGTTATTTCATCTATTACTGAGGAAGAATTTAAATCTTATTTAAGCAAAGCTTTAGAAAAAAAGTAACCTATGAAGCAGCTTTGATGATGAGAAATCTTTGCAAACTTGAAGGATAACCCATTCAAGAAAAATATAGGGATCAATATTGTGCAAAACTTGTAAGAGAAAATATTTGTGCTAAGCCTATTGTTCCAGATGTTTTAAAAGACAAAAATACTTAACTTAATCACGGCAAGTGCTCAGCAAATGGTTGCTAATGTATAAATCAAAATCTGAACTAATAAAGCTTTTAAAAAGGATAAGAATTAAACATAAAAAATAATTTATTAAATTTTTGTTTGTTAAATTATATTAGTCATTGAGAGTAAGATAAAAATGCTAGGCTCCATCATAAAACCATTATCGAATAGATCAAAACTTCTTGTCGTTATTACATATTTAGAACTTCAGAATGCGAACCAATCCTTTCAAATCGTATGGCTCGCTCCTCAGGCAACAGCTTATAAATTAACAATGTGTCGTTTTTAATATGGCATTCTCTACGGCCTTGCCAATTGCCTAGTAGAGCATGATCGCGGTATTGATTAGGCAAAACTTGTTCATTTAAAAGATAAGCAATGACAAGATACAGTTCTTTTAAAATAAGTTTATTGTGTTCATATTTTTTTAAATCTTTTTTAAACTGCTTTGTGTTTTTCGGTTTTAGCATTGCCTTTTCCTATAGATTTCCAGAACTCATCAAGGCTTTCATATTCTTCTAAATTTTCTCCGCGATCAGCTTCTTCCATTGTTTTGATAGTTAAAGCATTTGGTCCATAGTTTTCACAAAGAGGGCAGCTCATTTTTTTTTCTTCTACTAATGATAAAAGATACTCATTCATGCTTTTATCTTCTTGCGCAGCCAACATTCTAATAGCTTTTCGCTGTTCAATTGAACATGTCAAAGTAATTTTAGTTTGTTGACCAACGGGAATTTTAACGGGTCTTGGCATAATTACCTCCTGTTTATCTATATTTAGAGTAACAAAAAAAGTGATTTACGTAAATAACTCAAAATAAGTAAAAACATCTTTACCTTAACAATGAACTTTAATGTATATACATCTAAGATCCTAAATTTTATTAGTAAATAAGAAGAATAAAATTATATATATTAAAATGCGTTTAGCCAGTTCTGATAAAAATTTTGTTACCAATTTCTTTTTTTTGTTTGTTGATTAACTATCTAGCTTACTTTGGCTGATGAATTTATCTAGCTTTGCTTTAAAGTTAACTTTCAAGATAAAGAATCATTTTAAAATCCAATAAGAAGACGTTTGGAAAATAATTTTTTCTAGGACGAATTTGTTCTACTCTTTGATTTTATAAAGGATGCTATACATGGTATAAAAGAGCTTATGGTAGGTTAACAGATCCTCCAGCAACAATTGTTATTGCTCCTAGCTTGATGTCATAGTTTTTTGGATATTTCATCTTTTACAGAGAAATAACTTAAATTATATTTAATAAAATCTGAAATCATCTAGTCCAATTGAAAAATTATACAAAGCAATAAAGCAAGGGGACCTAGATAAAGTCAAAGAACTACTTGAAAACGATAAAAACCCTTATTGATCATCAAGATCGAAGACAAGGGAAAACACCTTTAATGCATGCTTTAAATCGCGGAGATTTAGAAATTATCAGTCTTCTCCTTTCTTATGATTCCGACATCGTGTATTTAGATAAGGACGGATACTCTGTTTTTCATTATTGTGTAGACTGTAATCTTAAAGTAGAAGCCAAAGTCGATATTTTAAAAAAATTAATTCAATGCGCTGAAAGCAGTGATTACCCTGATATGATTGCAAAAGCAGTCAATGCTATTGTTACAATTTAATTGATACTGGGCTAACCCTTTTGACATCTCTAGGGGGTTTTGCAGTATACTTACATTTGAATAGGTTTCTAAAAATCAATAATGCTGGGGGTTGGCAAGTTTTAAAACTTTAGATCCTTTGTAGACTGTTTGTTTTGTTATTGTATAGTCTCGTAGACTTAAGGTATTTTCAGAACAAAACTAAGGAGTTTATATTTGAACTATATTGATTTTTATTTAGTTTTTAATCGTTTTTCGTTGATAAAAGGAAAATTTCTCTTAAAATTTGACTTCTTATTTTATCTCTTAATTATTGCAATAATTTTTATTTATAAAGTATAATATTAAAACAAATATAAATTAAATATACCATATTATTAAAATATCTATAAATTAAAATTTATTAACTTATTTGGATGGTCATTTTGAATATTTCTAATTTTGGGTTTAATCCTAGTCATCTTGTCAATACAACGGCTCCATCTTACTATCCCCCTCAAGACATTAACGATCAACTTGAGAATGAAAATACTCCCTTAGACAATCCTTTGCCTAATCTAGAAGAAACTAGTGCGTCAACGATTCTAGCTTCCGATCTTTCACCTTCATCTAAAGAAGTTCAACTAAGCTTTCAAGAGGGAACTTCTCTAACTATTTCTCACTCTCAGTTAGCTTTGTTAAGGGAAAAATCCCTTTATTTTAAAACTCTTTGGTCAGGAAATTTTCAAGAAACGCTGCAACATCCTCTGGCTTTAACAAAAAAAGAGTTTACGCTTTTTCTTAATTGCCTGATAGACGCTAATTTTAAGGTTCCCTTAGAAGAAGTTACTTCTGCCATTCATCTAGCAGATCGTTATGTACTGACAGATGTTGTGAAAAACTTAGAAGAACAGCTGATAGAGGGATACAGATCTCAGAGATTTGAACCCTTTAGCTCCACTGAAGAAAGCTTAGTCGAATTAAAAGAACTTTTAAATTTTACACATCGCTATCAATTAAATAGGTTGAAGGATTATTTAGAGTTCACCGTTGTGAGTGCCTTATTAAACCAGACCTCCCAGTTAGCGGAATTTGAAAGAATTATAAATCGCTTCTCAAAGAAGATAGAAGCACTTAATTTTTCAGAAAATGCTTATTTAACAGATGCCCATCTTTTAGCATTAAAAGTTTGTAAAAATTTAAAAGTGCTTCATTTAGAGGCGTGTCAAGCTATTACGGACGATGGATTAGCGCATTTGACACCTTTAACCGCTTTGCAGCATCTAGATCTAAGCCAATGTCGGAAACTTACCGGTATAGGATTAGCGCATTTGACACCTTTAACGGCTTTACAGCATTTAGATCTAAGTGGATGCGATAATCTCACGGATGCAGGGTTAGCCCATTTGGCACCCTTAACGGCTTTGCAACATCTAAATCTAAGCGATTGTGAGAATCTCACCGATGCAGGATTAGTTCATTTGAGTCCCTTAATAGCTTTACAGCATCTAGATCTAAGCTATTGCTGGCGACTTAACTATGCAGGATTAGCCCATTTGAAACCTTTAACGGCTTTGCAATATCTAGATTTAAGCCACTGTATAAATCTCACGGATGCAGGATTAGCCCATTTGAAACCTTTAATGAGATTACAGTATTTAAATCTAAGATACTGTGAAAATCTCACCGATGCTGGATTAGCGCATTTAACACCTTTAATGGCTTTGCAGCATCTAAATTTGAGCGAATGCTATCATCTCACCGATGCAGGATTAACGCATTTAACACCCCTAACGGCTTTGCAGCATCTAGATCTAAGTCATTGTAGGAGTCTCACTGATGCGGGATTAGCTCATTTGACATCTTTAACGGTTTTGCAGTATTTAGATCTAAGCTACTGTAAAAATCTTACCGATGCAGGATTAGCGCGTTTAACACCTTTAACGGGTTTGCAGCATCTAGATCTAAGCAGATGCAAGAACTCACTGGTGATGGATTAGCCCATTTGGCACCCTTAACGGCTTTGCAGCATCTAGATCTAAGCCAATGTGAAAATCTCACCGATGATGGGATAGCTCATTTGACATCCTTAACGGGATTGCAGCATCTAGATCTAAGCTTGTGCGAGAAATTCACTGATGATGGATTAGCCCACTTGGCACCTTTAACGGCTTTGCAGCATCTAAATCTAAGCAGGTGCAGGAATCTCACCGATGCAGGATTAGCGCATTTGACACCTTTAACGGCTTTGCAATATCTAGATTGAAGACAATGCTTCCATCTCACTGACGATGGATTAGCCCATTTAAAACCCTTAACGGCTTTGCAGCATCTAGATTTAAGCAGGTGCTATCATCTCACCGATGCAGGATTAGCCCATTTGACACCCTTAATGAGTTTGCAGCATCTAGCCCTAAGCCAATGCAGTCGTCTTACTGATGATGGATTAGACTGTTTTAAAACTTTAGCAACTTCATTCAATTTAGAAATTGTTAGGTAAAAAAAACTTAATAAAAAGCAGAAATTCTAGCGCCGAAAATAAAAAAGTACTTTGTCCTAAGAGAATCAAGGATAAAATTTCATTAAAGTTGATCAATTCCCACTGAGACACTTATTTAAGAAAAATATCTGCGATAAGATGTATTATAGGATGGGAATTAAGCTTACAGACCAATTTTATTAACGGCATTTTTCGTCCACATGTTTCCCTATCGAATATACCTTCTAACCGCATCAAAGATCTTATAACCCTTTGTTTCATGATCCTATCATTTCATGGACTTAAGGCACTTACAGTTTAAATACTAAAGAGCTTATATTTAAAGTATATGAATCCTTATTTGTTTTTTAAATAGCTCTTCATTGATAAAATAAAACTTTCTCTTTAAATGTGACTGCCTATTTTAACTTATTAATATTGCCATAATTTTTATCTATCCATCATATTGTTAAAACATCTATAAAATGAAAATTTATTTTACTTACTGGGATGGTCATTTTGAATATTTCTAATTTTGGGTTTAATCCTAGTCATCTTGCCAATACAACGACTCCTTCTTACCCTCAATCTCAAGTAATCAATAACCCTCTTATGGATGAGAATAATGGCTTAGACAATCCTTTGGCTAATACAGAGAAAACTAGTGCGTCAACGATTCAATCTTCCGCTCCTTCACCTACATCTGAAGAACTTCAACTGAGCTTTCACGAGGGAACTTCTCTAACCATTTCTCACTCTCAGTTAGCTTTGTTAAGGGAAAAATCCCTTTATTTTAAATCTCTTTGGTCAGGAAATTTTCAAGAAACCCTGCAACATCCTCTCGCTTTAACACAAAAAGACTTTACGCTTTTGCTTAATTACTTAGAGAATTCTAAGGAAATTCCCTTGGAAGAGATTACTTCTGCCATTCAGCTAGCCGATTCTTATGAATTGACAGAAGTGGTGAAACATTTAGAAGAACAGCTGATAGATGGGTACAAGTCACAAAGATTTGAACCCTTTAACTCCACTGAAGAGAGTTTAGTCGAATTCAAAGAACTTTTAAATTTTGCACATCGCTACCAATTAAATATTTTGAAGAATTATTTAGAGTTCACCGTTGTGAGCGCCTTATTAAACCAGACTATTCAGTTAGCGGAGTTTGAAAAAATTATAAACCATTTCTCAAATGAGATAGAAGCTCTTAATTTTTCAAACAATGCCCATTTGACCGATGCTCATCTTTTAACATTAAAAAATTGTGAAAATTTAAAAGTACTTCATTTAGAGGCGTGTCAGGCTATTACGGACGATGGATTAGCGCATTTGGCACCCTTAACAGCTTTGCAGCATCTCAATCTAAACGGGTGCTATAAACTTACCGATGCAGGATTAGTCCATTTGAAATCCTTAACGGCTTTGCAAACTTTAGATTTAAGCTACTGTAAAAATCTTAAGGACGCAGGATTAGTCCATTTGAAACCCTTAACGGCTTTGCAGAATCTAGCTCTAACTAGCTGCAAAAATCTCACCGATAGAGGATTATCCCATTTAAAATCCTTAACGGCTTTGCAAACTTTAGATTTAAGCTACTGTAAAAATTTTAAGGATGCAGGATTAGCCCATTTGCCACCCTTAACGGCTTTGCAAACTTTAGATTTAAGTTATTGTAAAGATCTCACCGATAGAGGGTTATCCCATTTAAAATCCTTAACGGCTTTGCAAACTTTAAATTTAAGCTACTGTAAAAAACTTAAGGATGCAGGATTAGCGCATTTGAAACCCTTAACGGCTCTGCAGTATCTAGCTCTAAATAGCTGTAAAAATCTCACCGATAGAGGATTATCCCATTTAAAATCCTTAATGGCTTTGCAGCACCTAGTTCTAAGCGGGTGCGATAATCTCACGGATGCAGGATTAGCGCACTTGAAACCCTTAACGGCTTTGCAAACTCTAGGTCTAAGACGGTGCCAGAATCTCACTGGTGATGGATTAGCCCATTTGGCACCCTTAACGGCTTTGCAAACTTTAGATTTAAGCTACTGTAAAAAACTTAAGGATGCAGGATTAGCGCATTTGAAACCCTTAACGGCTTTGCAAACTCTAGGTCTAAAATGGTGCAGCAATCTCACGGATGCTGGATTAGCCCATTTGAAACCCTTAGCGGCTTTGCAGCATCTAGATTTAAGTTATTGTAATAATCTCACCCGTGCAGGATTAGCAAATTTTAAAATTTTAGGAGCTTCACTCAATTTAGAAATTGTTAGGTAAAAAAACTTAATAAAAAAGAAGGAATTTTAGTGCCAAAAACCAAGGGTAATTTGTTTTAAGATAAAGAATAAAATTTCATTTTAAAACGGATTAAGCATGCTTGATAATTTGGTGAAGAGAATAATCAATAGCTTTTCTTACATATCGAGGAGGTTGCTGAACGAACATCTAGTGATCTCACGTAAAGTAAATCTTAAGCATGGTGCATTGATTTGTTAAAAATCTATCTTAGTGTCTCATTAGAAAATTAGTTAAAATTTTAGGATAAATTTTAAATACGATCCATTTTATTTTTTTAGCTGCCCTAAGTTATGCTCTGTTAATAAAATACGTACGCAATGTAAGATATTCACCTTATTCAGATAGGCAAAAATGGTAAAGACTGAATCCTTTTTTGATTGCATTCTCATTGACATTTTTATATTGTGAATTAGTAAAATATTGATTTAAAGTATCTTTGAGGGGGAGTATCTTTAGGCTAGAGAACATTCGGCTGAATTTTAGACCTATTATTAAGAGAATTTTGTGGCCTATACTAGATTGTTTCCAACTCGAACGTTAGCTGCTTTTATAGTTTTGCAAGGAACAACTTATAGTAGAAATAAGGGTAAAAAAAGCGATCATCTTAATCATAAAACTATTTGTTTTGATCCATAATCTTACCTAGCACTACTATTCTTTCCTTTACCCGATCACCTTTTTTACAAAAACTAAAATCATGTCAGCTTTCCTTTAATACCAGCAAAAAAGTTAACTTAATACCATAGTGGTTCTGAATGAGCGCTAAGAAGAACGAAATCTTTGATCCTAAGAGCTACGCTTATGTTTTTAGAACACATTAGGAAAGATATTAAGGAAGGGGAGAGTTATGGCTATTCCTTATGGATCAAACATTCTCACTTGCCCTGTCAGAACTTTAAAAAATTAGCTTAATTGTTCTAAAATTAACGAAGGGACATTATTTCGACCGATTAATCGGCATGGTCAAATTATGGATAAAGCTTTAACTTCCAAATCTGTCGCATTGATTATTAAGCGGAACAAACATTTAGAAAAGCAAAAACATTCATTCTCAGGACATAGCTTACGGGCTGGATTTGCTACAACCGCTGCCATCTTTGGTGTTCCTGAGCATCTGATCATGAATCAAACAGGTCATAAAAGCTCTGATACCATTAGAAGGTATATTCGATTGGGAAACATGTGGATGGAAAACGCCGCCACTAAAATTGGTTTATAAGCTTAATTTCCATCCTATAATACATCTTATAGCGGATATTTCTATTAAATAAGCGCCTCAATGGAAATTGATCAACTTTAATGAAATTTTATCCTTAATCCACTTAGGACAAAGTACTCTTTTATTTTCACCGCCAGTTTTCTCTTTTTATTGAAAATTTTTCTATATTTAATTAATAATTCTTAGATTGAGTGAAGCTGCTAAAGTTTTAAAACGAGCTAATCCAGTATTCGTGACTTTGTCACATCTCCTCAGATTAAGTTGCTGCAAAGCCTTTAAAGGTGTTAAATGCGCTAATCCAGCATCAGTGACATTACGGCAATTTCTCAGATTAAGGTGCTGCAAAGCCGTTAAGGGTTTTAAATGGACCAAACCATCGTCAGTGAGATTCATACAATCGCTTAGAGCTAGATACTGCAAACCCGTTAAGGGTGCCAAATGGGCTAATCCTGCATCCGTGAGATTCTCACAGCAACTTAGACCTAAATGCTGCAAAGCCGTTAAGGGTTTCAAATGCGCCAATCCAGCATCGGTGAGATTCATACAATCGCTTAGATCTAAATGCTGCAAAGCTGTTAAGGGGGTTAAATGGACTAATCCATCATCGGTAAGATTATAGCATGCATTCAGCTTTAGATGCTGCAAACCCACTAAAGGTGTCAAATGGACTAATCCTGCATCGGTGAGATTCCAGCATCCGCTTAGATCTAGATGCTGCAAAGCCGTTAAGAGCGTCAAATGCTCCAAACCATCATCAGTGAGAGCCTGACATGCCTCTAAATAAAGTGCTTTTAAATTTTTACAATCTTTTAATGCTAAAAGATGGGCATTTGTTAAATAAGCCTGATTTAAAAAATTAAGTCCCTCTATCTTCTTTGAGAAATGATTTATAATTCTTTCAAACTCCGCTAACTGAGAAGTCTGGTTTAGCAAGGCGCTCACAACAGTAAATTCTAAATAGTTCTTCAATGTATTTAATTGACAGCGATGTGCAATATTTAAAAGCTTTTTTAATTCGATTAAACTCTCTTCAGTGGAATTAAAGGGTTCAAATCTTTGAGATTTATATTCCTCTATCAGCTGTTCTTCTAAGTTTTTCACAACATCTGTCAGTAGATAACGATTTGCTAGCTGAATGGGCAGAAGTAATCTCTTCTAAGGGAACTTTAAAGTTAGCATCCATGACACAATTGAGCAAAAGTGTAAAGTCTTTTTGTGTTAAACTGAGAGGATGTTGCAGGGTTTCTTGAAATTGCCCTGACCACAGATTGTTAAAGTAGTGTGATTCTTCCTTTAACAAAGCTAGCTGAGAATGAGAAATAGTCAGAGAAGTTCCTTCTTGAAAGCTCAGTTGAAACTCTTCAGATGAAGGTGAAAGAGCGGAAGCTTGAATCGTTGACGCACTAGTTTCCTCTGTATTAGCCAAAAGATTGTCTAAGGGATTATTCTCATCCACAAGAGGGTCATTAATACCTTGAAGAGGATAGTAAGAAGGAGTCGTTGTATGGACAAGGTGACTAGAATTAAACCCAAAATTAGAAATATTCAAAATGACCATCCCAATGAGTAAAATAAATTTAAATTTATAGATGTTTTAACAATATGATATATAGAAAAAAATTATGGCAATATTAAGTAAGTTAAAATAGGCAGTCACATTTTAAGAGAATTTATTCTTATCAATGAAGAGCTATTAAAAAACAAATAAGGATCAATATGGTTCAAATATAAACTCCTTAGTTTTTGATTTGAAAGTGCCTCAAGTCTGCGAGATGATAGGATTAGGAAATAAGCAGCTTATAAAATCTCTGATACAATTAAAGGGCATATTTGATTAGGACACATGCGGATAGAAAATACCGTTACTAAAATTGGTTTATAAGCTTAATTTTCATCCTATAATACATCTTATAGCGGATATTTCTATTAAATAAGCGTCTCAATAGAAATTGATCAACTTTAATAAAATTTTATCCTTGATTCTCTTAGGACAAAGTACTTTTTTATTTTCGGCGCTAGAATTCCTGCTTTTTTATTAAGGTTTTTTTACCTAACAATTTCTAAATTGAGTGAAGTTGCTAAAGTTTTAAAACGGTCTAATCCATCATCAGTAAGACGACTGCATTGGCTTAGGGCTAGATGCTGCAAAACTGATAAAGGCGACAAATGGGCTAATCCTGCATCGGTGAGATTCCTGCACCAGCTTAGATTGAGATGCTGCAAACCCGTTAAGGGTGTCAAATGGGCTAATCCTGCATCGGTGAGATGCCGGCATTCGCTTAAATCTAAATGCTGCAAAGCTGTTAAGGGTGTCAAATGAGCTAATCCTACATCGGTGAGATTTTTACAGTTAGCTAGAGCTAGATACTGCAAAGCCGTTAAGAGTGTCAAATGGGCTAATCCTGCATCGGTGAGATATTTACAGTTAGTTAGAGCTAGATGCTGCAAACCTGATAAAGGTGTCAAACGGGCTAATCCTGCATCGGTGAGATTAATGCAATATTTTAAATCTAGATGCTGTAAAGCCGTTAAAGGTGTCAAACGGGCTAATCCTGCATCGGTGAGTTTATAGCACCTGCTTAGATTTAGATGTTGTAAAGCGGTTAAGGGTGTTAAATGGGCTAATCCTGCATCGGTAAGTTTCCAGCATTGGCTTAGGCGTAGATATTGCAAAGCTGTTAAGGGTGCCAAATGCGCTAACCCATCATCGGTGAGATTCTCACAATAGCTTAGATTTAGATGTTGTAAAGCGGTTAAGGGTGTTAAATGCGCTAATCCTGCATCGGTGAGTTTATAGCACCTGCTTAGATTTAGATGTTGTAAAGCGGTTAAGGGTGTCAAATGGGCTAATCCTGTATCGGTGAGATTCCAACATTGGCTTAGACCTAGAGTTTGCAAAGCGGTTAAGGGCCTCAAATGAACTAATCCTGCATCGGTGAGATTAAAGCAAAAGTAAAGATTTAGATGCTGCAAAGCTGTTAAGGGTGTTAAATAGGCTAATCCTGCATCGGTGAGATGCCCACAATCGCTTAAATCTAGATTCTGCAAAGCTGTTAAGGGTGCTAAATGCGCTAGTCCTGCATCAGTGATATTCTTACAAACCCTTAAATCTAGATGCTGTAATGCCGTTAAGGGTGTTAAATGCGCTAATCCAGTATCAGTGAGATTCCTACAGTGGCTTAGATCTAAATATTGCAAAGCTGTTAAGGGTGCCAAATGTGCTAATCCTGCATCGGTGAGATTCCTGCACCAACTTAGATTGAGATGCTGCAAACCCGTTAAGGGTGTCAAATGCGCTAATCCTGCATCAGTAAGATTACGGCAACCTTGAAGATAGAGCACTTTTAAATTTTTACAATTTTTTAAAACTAAGAGATGAGCATCGGTCAAATGGGCATTTTCTGAAAAATTGACTCTTTCTATTTCATTTGAGAAATGGTTTAAAATTTTTTCAAATTCCGTTAACTGAGAAGTCTGGTTTAATAAGGCGCTCACAGTGGTCAATTCTAAATAGTTTTTCAAAGCGTTTAATTGACATTGCTGCGCAAAATTTAAAATTCCTTTTAATCCGACTAAGCTTTCTTCAGTGGAGTTAAAAGATTCAAATCTCTGAGATTTGTGTCCCTCTATCAGCTGTTCTTCTAAGTTTGTCACCACTTCTGTTAGTTCATAATAATCGGCGAGTTGAATGGCAGAAGTAATCTCTTCTAAAGGAACTTTAAAGTTAGCGTCCATCAGGCAATTGAGCAAAAGCGTAAAGTCTTTTTTTGTTAAATCGAGAGGGTGTTGCAGGGTTTCTTGAAAATGCCCCGACCACAGATTCTTGAAATAGGGTGATTTTTCCCTTAAAAAAGTTAGCAGAGAATGAGAAATGGTTAGAGAAGTTCCCTCTTGAAAGCTTAGTTGAATTTCTTCAGATGAAGGTGAAAGTGCGGAAGATTGAATCGTTGACGTAGTTTCTTCTAGATTAAGCAAGGGTTTGTCTAAGGAGGTATTTTCATTCTCAAGGTGATCGTTAATGTCTTGAGGGGGAGAGTAAGATGGAGACGTTATATTGGCAAATTGACTAGGATTAAACCCGAAATTAGAAATATTCAAATGACCATCCAAATAAGTTAAATAAATTTATAGATGTTTTAACAATATGATGGATAGATAAAAATTATGGCAATATTAATAAGTTAAAATAGACAGTCACATTTAAAGAGAATTTATTCTCATCAATGAAGAGCGATTAAAAAATTATGTAAAAATTGATAAAGCTTACCTACGGACTCTTTAATTTTTGATCTGAAAATGCCTTAAGTCTACGATTCGATTAGGAAATATATAGACGAGAAATTGCCGCTACTAAAATTAGTCTATAGGCTTAATTTTAGTCCATAGTACATTTTTAAGCGTATTTTTTGGCGTCTACAAACATAGAACTGTTTGTATAGTATCACTCAAAATGAGCGAATATTTTTCTTAGAGAAACGTCTCGTTGAGAGTCGATAAACTTTAATGAAATTTTATCTTTGATCTTCTTAGGATAATGCACTCTTTTATTTTCGGCGCTAGAATTCCTGCTTTTTTATTAAGGTTCTTTTACCTAACAATTTCTAAATTGAGTGAAGTCGCTAAAGTTTTAAAACGGTCTAATCCATCATCAGTAAGACGCCTGCATCGGCTTAGATCTAGATGCTGCAAAGCCGTTAAGGGTGTTAAATGCGCTAATCCTGCATCGGTGAGATTAATGCAATATTTTAAATCTAGATGTTGTAGAGCCGTTAAAGGTGTTAAATGGGCTAATCCTGCATCGGTGAGATGCCGGCATTCGCTTAAATTTAGATGTTGCAAAGCCACTAAAGTTGTCAAATGGGCTAATCCTGCATCGGTAAGTTTATAGCACCTGCTTAGATTTAGATGCTGCAAACCCGTTAAGGGTGTCAAATGGGATAATCCAGCGTCAGTAAGGTTAAAGCAACAGCTTAAATCTAGATGCTGCAAAGCCGTCAAAGGTGTCAAATGGGCTAATCCTGCATCGGTGAGATTCTCACAGCCAATTAAATATAGATGCTGCAAAGCCGTTAAGGGTGTCAAATGAGATAAACTAGCATCAGTAAGGTTATAACAACAGCTTAAATCTAGATGTTGCAAAGTCGTTAAGAGTGCCAAATGGGCTAATCCTGCATCCGTGAGATTCTCACAGCAACTTAGACCTAAATGCTGCAAAGCCGTTAAGGGTGTTAAATGCGCCAATCCTGCATCGGTGAGATTCTCGCAATAGCTTAAATCTAGATGCTGCAAACCCACTAAAGGTGTCAAATGGACTAATCCTGCATCGGTGAGATTCCAGCATCCGCTTAGATTTAGATGCTGCAAAGCGGTTAAAGGTTTCAAATACGCTAATCCTGCATCAGTGAGATTCTCACAGTAGCTTAGATCTAGATGCTGCAAACCCTTTAAAGGTACTAAATGCGCTAATCCAGCATCAGTGACACCCCGACATTTCTTAAAATAAAGAACTTCTATATTTTTACAATCTTTTAATGCTAAAAGGTGAGCATTTGTTAAATGAGTATTTTCCGAAAAATTGAGTACTTCTATCTTCTTTGAGAAGTGATTTATAATTTTTTCAAAATCCACCAATTGAAAGTTCTGGTTTAATAAGGCGCTCACAACGGTGAATTCTAAATAGTTCTTCAATCTATTTAATTGATAGCGATGCGCGAAACTTAAAATCTCTTTTAATCTGACTAAATTTTCTTCAGTGGAGTTAAAGGATTCAAATCTTTGTAATTTGTATCCATCAATCAACTGTTCTTCTAAATTTTTCACCACTTCGGTTAGTTCATAATAATCGGCGAGTTGAATGGCAGAAATAATCTCTTCCAAGGGAATTTTAAACTTAGGATTCGTTAGGCAATTGAGCAAAAGCGTAAAGTCTTTTTTTGTTAAAGCGAGAGGGTGTTGCAGGGTTTCTTGAAAATTTCCTGACCAAAGAATTTTAAAATAAAGGGATTTTTCCCTTAACAAAGCTAGCTGAGAGTGAGAAATAGTTAGAGAAGTTCCCTCTTGAAAGCTCAGTTGAAATTCTTCAGATATAGGTGAAGGAACGGGAGCTGGAATTGTTGATGCACTAGTTTCTTCTAGCTTAGGCAAAGGATTGTCTAAGCCATTATTTTCATCCACAAGAAGGTCATTAATTTCTTGATATTGAGAGTAAGAAGGAGCCGTTGTATGGACAAGATGACTAGGATTAAACCCAAAATTAGAAATATTCAAAATGACCATCCCAATGAATGAAATAAATTTTAATTTATAGATGTTTTAACAGTATGATATTTAGATAAAAATTATTGCAATAATTATGAGATAAAATAGGCAGCCATTTTAAAGAGAATTTATTCTCATCAATGAAGAGCGATTAAAAAATAAGTAAGAATCAATAAATATGGTTCAAACATAAACTCCTTATTTTTCGTTTGGAAAACGTGTTTATTTATCACTTTTCTAGGCCAAATAAGGTGAACATTTGAGGCTATCCCATATTAAAAGGACAATCCCGAAGGTAGCAATCCGTATTTTTTATGTTTTATTCGGAGATAGGGCTAAGTTAGAGATTTATCAAGAATAATTCATAAATTTTAGTGCCTATTTCCCTACTTTTAGAATTAACTAAAAATAGTCTTCATGTTAGAATAAAGAAATAAACCTAAGGAAGAGCACATGACTTTCCATTCACAGCCACATAGAGTAAAAGTCACTATCGATGTTTCTGAAGACGAGAGAACTTATATTAAGATGCTCGCCACTAAGAAAAAAATGACTATTAGCGAGTTTATCATGTCATACGTTAGACCAAATATTCCCCATAATGAGCCTAATGCTGAGACGCAAAAAGCAATGAGCGACATCGACAAGAGAAAAAATCTCACCCGCTGCAATTCTATAGAAGAATTTTGGCAGGCGGTGGGGATAGATCCTAATGCTTAAAATTGAATTGACTAAATCCATAAAAAGAGATCTGAAAAAATATAAACATCAAAAAAATGTGCTGCTAGAGCTTCAAGATATTATTGGTTTTTTGGTTAAAAAAAGAACTTTACCATCAAAATACCGCGATCATAATTTGACTGGTAATTGGGTAGCTTACAGAGAATGTCATGTTAGGAATGATATTTTACTCATTTATAAAATAGAGGATAGTATCTTATTTCTAACTAGATTCGGCTTTCATTCTGAGCTTTTCTAAGAATTTTAATGAGATTGTTGACAGAGATTATTCTACTACAAGCGTAGTCTTATAAGAAAAATAATGGAAAATTAAAATTTAATTTTATTAAAAAATCTAGCGGTTAAAGTATTTACATTTAAGGATGTCAACGTATATCCATAATATATTTTTATCAAATTTTAAGTTCCATTTAAACTAATTACGATTTATCTGCTTGAACCGAAACTTTTCTAAGATTAGGTGTTACAACCCTCCATAAAGCTTGCATAGTAGATAAGCGGAGTCCACGTATATCCATAATATATTTCCACCAAACTTTAAGTTTTGTTTAGCCTAATTCCTCTGTTGGTTCCTCATAGCGCGCATATAAACATCCTGGGCACTCTATCTTTTCTGGATAAACACTAGTTATTCTATTATATTCTATCATATAAGGTTCTGAAAAATCAGCAATTACTAGCGTTTCTGCCTCATCTGACAATTCAATTTCTTCTTCTGAAGGTTGATGATCATGAAAAAATGGAAAAAGATTATATTGTCTTTCTCTTGAATATAAGCTCTTCTTACGTTAGGTGTAATCATTCTTAATAATGCTAATGCTCTTGTAGCAGATAAACGAAGACTTATATTATCCATAATATAAAATTAATTAATAAAATCCTGATTGATTCAAAATTTTTAAAGGGGATTGCTCGACGGCAGACCTACCAAGTAGATATTTTTCTATCCTTTTTTGAAGACCAGACAACTAAAAGTGAATTTGAATTTCCTCTTCTTTGAATAATATTGGCAATTCAACCCTAATCCCCTTATTTAAATTTTGTTCTCAAAAAATTTATTGAATAATCTTTATTATTCCAAATAGCCAAGTAATTGTTTGGGTTTGTAGACTCTAATTTGGAACATAGATGAGGGTTAATAAAATGGTTATTCACTTTATGTTCAAATGTAATATCTCCTAAAGGAGTTGTTAATTTTAAAGGGTTGATATTGATTGGAAATGTATTTTGTTTTGTTGAAAATAACTTCATTTTTTTTGCTTATTTATAAATACATTTTTTAATTTTAAATTCTTTACAAGCAAAATAGATGTCAAAAATTTTTCTGAGTACATCTTCGGTAAACTTATAAATTTTTTCTTATTCTTTTTTATCAACCTCTCACTCAAATTAAATAATATACAGTCGTATATCTATTGATTGACGACTTAGCTTAATAAAATTAGAAAATTTTTGTTTTAGCTATCTTTAATATCATCATTCTATTAACGTGCCCAAAGAACGCATGATTGGTTGGATGAGATTGTATTTTATATGAATAACGGCAATAGATCCGCCCAGAGCCAGGCTTATCAAAGGATAATGATAAATAAATGACTGAGCCATCAAAACAGTCATGATGCCTAGTACCACCCAATAGGTAAGATTGGCACTTTTAGCAAGCAATGTATATCCCCATTTGCCTAGGTTTGTCAGGGTGCTTTTCATTTCTCCCACACTTGAAATACTACCTTTAGTCCATTCGATTGTTTGAGAAGCAATGGCGGTAATATTAGTCCAAGAATGCAACGAAAGCGCTTTAACCCTCAACTTTATCTCTTCTTGTTTATTTTTCATTGCCGCTTTCAAGTCATGAAGCCGATTTAGACTTCCCGTATACACTCTATGGATTTTCTTAACTAGGTAAGGTGAAAATACATTTATTTTTTGCCCCACTTCGATAGATAACTGTTCCATTTCTTGTTTAACAAGTTGAACTTGTTCATTTAAGAGATGAGATTGAGTAGTCATTTTTTGCTGACTTTCTCGTATTTGAGCGAAATCTTCAGCAATTATTGAAAGTTCCGCTTGTTGCTCATTTAAATTCGAAGTCAACTCTAAAAATGATTTCTCAATTCCTGGAAGGGTTTGCGAAAGCTGGATTTGGTTAGCCGCGACTGCATCTATGCTTTGCTGCAAATTGTTAAGATCAGCAGATGCCCTCTGTACGGATAAAATTTGAATTTTTTGTTCTTCCTCAATGCGGATGAATGCATGCATTGCTTCTTTTGCTTGCTCTAAGATAAAATTTCCTAAACGAAGATTTTCTTCATCAGATTGTTGAGTTTTCAAAAAATTTTCTTGTGTTGCTTTTTTTCGTGTCTGTATGGCTAAAAGTTTATCTTGTAAAGGCAGCCCTGTAGGTGAAAAAATTCCTTCTTGATAGATCATCATAAGTTTGTTCCCTGTGTTGACTTTCTACGGGTGGGTTTGCTATATACAACATGATTCATAAACAAACTATTATACTTAGTAAAAGTACGCCAGCTAAAATTAGTAACGAAGCTTATCTGATCGATGAAAGTGAATTCTTCAGCCCGTTCTTTTAATCGCTGATTTTCTTGATTCAAAACAACAAGCTGCTGTTCAATATTGTTTTGTCGAACCTCGAATTCTCCATTTTGTACTTTCAATAAATCTATTTCTTGTTTCAAGTCTTTATTTTCCTTTTCAATAGCTATTTTTTGAGTTTGAAGTACTTGTTCTTTATTAATAAGTTCTTGCACTTTGGCAGTTAATACTGCATTGTCATTTTCTAATTGTTCTTGTGCTTGAAGAGTAGCTTGTTTTTCTTGTTCCAGGTTTCCAAAATTTACACTGATTTCATCATGACTTCTTTGAACCAAATCGGCTTTTTGGACCAATTTTTCAATTTTTGAACGAAGCTCTTCATTTTGCTTTTTAAGTTCTTGCTTGCCAGAGTCAATTTTATTATTAGCCTCTAATAATAGGAGGTTTTCTTTTTCTAATTCGTTTAAACATTGTAAAGCTAAAGCATCTGAAACACTACGAGACAGGTTTATAGATTCGGTAAAAATAGCTGTAATCTGCCTTACTTTTTCTTGGTCTGAGTTTTGGGTCAGTATAATTTTCGCGATATTTCCGTAAACGGTAGACAAAATGGGGTCAGTTTGAAAAGCATTATTTTGGTAGGGCCTTGTCAACGTTTCACTGTTAACTTGCATAGTATTTCTCCTATATGGTGGATGTTAACTTTACTTTTTGCCTTTGAATGATCAAATCCTTTCATTTCGCAAAAAGGTTTTGACTCAATAAATTTTTTTAAAAGGTATTAATTGCCGTTTCAATGAGATACATTACAACTACGCGAAAGTGCTTATTTTCTATAATGCGCAATCATTTAATCAAAAATTGTATATATAATTAAATAATTTTGTATACAGTTTTTTATTTTTATACGAGATTTTATATAAAAATTATCATTGCTAAATGATAATTCTTATTTGAGAAAATGGAAAAATAGGGCTTGAGGTGGCATTGCCCCGCAAAAAAGGTTCAACAGAAAGTAAAAAAATTATGCTATCCTTTAAAAAAAGGAAAACAGTATGAAGGAAAGCTTCATAGAAGAACAAATTATTAAAATCCTAAAAGAAGTCGACTCAGAAATACCTCTTGTAGAAGTTTGTCGCAAGTATGAAGTCAGTACAGCTTCTTATTATCAATGAAGATGGTTTACTATAGCTGTAGAGGAATACGATAATAATTTTGAATGCAAGGCATCTCTTTGAAATAATTTCATGTTTGGACATAATTTAACCGTTTTCCTCGTTGAATTTTTCCCGCTCTGAATCACTAATAAATGTATGATCAAATTGATCAGGATATTTTTTAAGTGGAAGAGATAAAACACCTAATTTCACCCACTTTTTTTAAGCCCTCGAATTGTAAGAAGTTCGTCCACTAACTCGGCTTCCGCTAAAAATACATGTCCCAAAGTATTTTTTAAAAATAGAAACCAAATTGTTTTATCACGTGACAAAAAAACGTCAGCTTTTAAACGGCCATAAAGAGGGCTATTTATAAATTGCGATCTTTCATTATTGGTAAAATCGGGATTTTGTTCGAAAACTAGAAAATCATTTGAACGGGGGTCTTTTGGTAACTCTTTAGGGTCTAGAAGAATCATATTATTTTTATGAATTTCTTAAAGGTGGTCTCATGCTAAATTTAGGATTCAAAGGGGTTCATAGACCTACCAAGGATATTGATTTATTTGCTAAACGTTCAACTAAAATTAACAATGTATAGTGTATAGCGCATCGTCACGGAAATTGCAGGATTGACGTGTGATGAAGATGGAATCACTTTTGATACGCAACAACTCATTCTTCGCAACACCTAACAGTTGGGAATTGTGGCGGTATAAATAGCAGTTATAAATAAATTTATCCTTTTGAGACAATTTTTATGATAGTCTTGCCCACGTCTAGTGATTTGGAAATTCCAATTAACAATGAATCCTACGAATAAGTGCAATCCTTTAAAACAAATGTCATTTGGAGCACGCTAGATCGATTTATGGTAGAAGGAGTTATTGGAGTTTGGTTAGGAACCTTGAATCGTTCGACTCAGATTAACTATCATTCCGGTATGAAGCAACTAGCGCAGCAAGGCCTGATTAATTTAAGGATCAGTTTGCAAGCTTTTTCTTTTGTCAATCACGAAGCAATTTTGGATCAAATAAAATTAGTTCAGGATTGGTCTGAAGACACAAGACAGACAAGAGCTGCTTGCTATGTGTCTTTTACAGATTATTTGAACAGGCAATTGCAAGGAGTTGTGCTAAAGGCCATACAAAGCAAAGAAAAGGAAACAAAACGTTTTTCAAAATACAGGAAAAAGATGGTTACAGAGGCCATGAATCAAGCACATTGGCGACTTTTTTATGGAAGACAAGCCATAACCACTGATCATTTTTCTTATTTCCTACAAAGCTCTATTGCTCATCTCCTTTAAGTTTAGTTACTTTTAATTCATCTTTCTCATGACAAGTGACTTATGCATTTAAATCCTCAGGTAAATCATTGATAATGAAATCAATAAAATCATAGCAACTATGATTTCCTTACATCAAAAATTCTACAAATTCCATGAAGAGACACTCTTTTTAAAAGAGCTTTTCTGACAAGTTCCTTTATTTATTTGCTAATGATTTTAGCTTCATTGTTTTTGCTTCGCTATTTGCCACACTCTAAACAGCGAAAATTTAGCTTTTCCTGTCTTGTATCACCATTCTTTTTACCAAATTTGAGATCTGTGCAGTGTGTACATCTCATTACTCTTCTCCACTTGAATTAGAATATTTTCTTTATCAAATATAACCTTAAATGTTTAGTATTACTAAATAGTTAAATTTTATTTGATTATTAATAAAAATAATATTATTAATGTAATTAATTAGTGTGGGTAATGTAATTTTTATTGGTTTTTAAATTGTTTTTGATAAAAAAAGGAGATAATATGGATCCTACATTATCATCATCATTAAACTCTAAAATTTTTATACAACCAACCCAAGACACGGAAAATCCCCAAAAAACATATAGTAGAAAAAAATGTAGACGAGAGACAAATTGAATCATCTGAAATGGCCACGACACAAGGTTCTCTTTTAGAAAAACAAAGAAATGCTGAATTCAAACAACAATTCGTTTCTCAACAATTGCAGCAAATAACTACTGTCGCATTAGATTTAATAGAAACAGACGCGGCTACTTTTTACAAATCAATAGTTGATGCTAAAAATGCCGGCTTAGAGGAAGATCGACAAAATGGAATGTTTGGAACCAAAAACTCAAAGTGGTTTGGAGCAGCCGTACCTACTTATCCGGAAGAAGATTATGCATAAATGCGAATGTTCTTAAGCCCAGATAATGAATTTGGTGTAGCGATCAAAGAAAGTGGAGATATCGTCTCAGTTTTTAAACATCCTGCGACAGACAAAAGTATAAAAGCTGTAGATATACTTCTTCCCAAAGCTATTGAAAATGGAGGTACTCATCTTGATTGTTTCAATCCCATATTGCCAATTTTATATGCTAAACATCGTATGGAACCTATTGCAAAAGTAAAATTTAATGAAGAGTTTGCACCGGAAAATTGGAATTTTACACGAGATGGGACTCCTGATATCATTTTTATGGTGTATAATAAAGAAGCCAATCCTCCACAAGATCCTACTTTATTAAAAGAATTAGTACAAAAACAAATAAGTGAATTGCCTTATTCTAGTTATGAAAAGGCTATAGAAAAACAAATTTTTTTTACTAAAAAGTAAAAAATGATATTATATAGTTTATAATTATAAAAAAGGGGGAGCTATGGTAAGTTCAAATTATCATCATTTTAATTGGGATCAATCTGAAAAGTATGAAACGCAAGATTCCAAAAACATTACTCCCTCAACCCTAATACACAAAAAGCAATTAATGGAAATTGAAGAAGAAAAGGAACAACCTCTGGAAAAACTTGAGGAACGTGATGTTCTTATTAATTTGATTATGGAAGAAAAGGGTGTTTCAAAAGAAGTTGCGGAAGCAGAATATGATTATTTCAATTAAATTATAATAAATATTTTACTTTGCATTTTTTTAATTGAGTCTAAATAGTTAAATAAGATTTTATTAAATATTTAAATTTTTTGTTTTCTAAAAGCTAAGGGTTGAATTTATTTCGCTTGATTGATGTAAATACTAAAATTTAATTCCTTTAATTTCATTTTAATTGTAAATGAATAATTTTTTGGAAATAGTTTTCTAAATTTTAATCAGGTTTTTACATCAATCAACATCAACAAGGCTTCAAACTTTCATTTTATTTTTCAATTTTTGTGACTTCGAATTAAAAGTATTACGAAAGTTTATAAATTTTCTTTAAAAATTTGTGTTAATTATTCCAAGCAGACACTAAAATAGTTTTGTCTGTTTCTGAATTTGCAGACAATAAAAATAAGGCCGTATATTAACAATATTTTATTTAATTTTTTCAATTTTCAAAAGCTCAATCTGTTCTTGGAAAAATTAAATCCTTTTTTTATTATAAAGCATCTTTGAAAAAATCCGCCGTAAGGTTTGCTTTGCATTTCTTTCCAAAGCAAAATATTTTCTTCTGCAGAAACATTTAAATGATTATGCCAAAGTTTAAAGCGTAATCTCTAAATCAATTATTTTCCTGACATTTTCTTTTTCCTACTTTTTATCAACCCCTTTTTTAGGATTATCATTGGTATCTCACTTACTTAATCACGGTTAGTCATAAAAGCTTCATTTGAGAAATTTATTGGTGAAGTATCTAGTCAGTAGATTTATGTAGCTTGAGGTGTTAAGTGTTTGTATGACAATTGCTTGTGTTAGGGTGTTATAAAGTTAACTCCATTATTTAAGTTTTAGATTGCTGAGATAAGGATAAACCTATTATGTCTGATTTGAATAGGTAGTTAATAAAAGCAACCAAGGATTTCATATGAGTACAGTAGGGATTCCTTCTTCTTCTTTGCAAATGCAGCAAAAACAAGGAATGAACTTGACACAGCGTTTGATGATGTCAACTCATATGCAACAAGCCATTCATTTACTTCAATTGCCTATCTTAGAATTAGAGCCGTTTATTGAAGAACAAGTTGTTTCAAATCCTTTGCTCGATATTATCCCTATAGAAAAAGAGGGAGCTTTTATAGAAGAACGCACTTCAGCTTCTGAAAAAATGGAAAAAGAAATCACGATTGATGATCGTGATTTGGCTATTTTGAACCGATTGGATGAAGATTATCGAGAGCATTTTGCAGGAAGTGAAACAACGCCAATGAAAAGATCCAGTGAAGAAGAAAAGTTAAAAAGCTATTTAGAAAATTCAATTTGCGCGGATCCAAGTTTATTGGAAAAATTGCATCAACAAGCGATCGATACATTTAATAATCAACAAGAACTGGCT
Source organism: Candidatus Protochlamydia amoebophila UWE25 (assembly GCF_000011565.2). NCBI lineage: Bacteria > Pseudomonadati > Chlamydiota > Chlamydiia > Parachlamydiales > Parachlamydiaceae > Candidatus Protochlamydia > Candidatus Protochlamydia amoebophila. The sequence goes on along the minus strand of NC_005861.2, from coordinate 2,290,171 downwards.
ATTGCAGATATTTTAATTGGTTATATTGACGCCAATGGTTTTTTGAAAACACCTCTTCAAGAAATTTGCCTTTTACATAATCTTGAAGAGTCTGCGGTGAAAGATATTTTAAGAGAAATGCAGGAATTTGAGCCTTATGGAATCGCTGCCGCTTCTATTCAGGAGTCGCTATTAATTCAATTAAGATGCTTGCATAAGGAGGGAAAACTTGCTTACCGTCTTATTAAAGATTATTATAATGAATTGTTACACAATCATATTCCTTTGATTCAAAAACAATTAAAATGCTCTTTCTCGGAAATTCAAGAAGCGATTGAAAAGGATATCGCAAAATTAGATTTGCATCCTGGCACGCATTTCTCTGCTCAAACATCTCAAGTACTTATTCCCGATGTTACTTTGCGTCAAGAAGGAGAAAAGCTTATTGTTGATGTTGATCGTGATAGAGCTCCTACCTTAAAAATTAATCGAAAATATTTGCGCTTGTTGAACGATTCTTCAACATCAAATGAAACAAAGCAATTCATTAAGCGACACCTTTTTTCAGCTCGGTGGCTTGTGCGAAATTTGCAACAGCGATATTCGACGATTGAAAGAATTGCTGAATTTTTAGCGGTTAATCAATATGAATTTTTTACACAGCCCGATGGACAGTTAAAACCTTTAACCATGAAAACGATTGCAGATGCTTTAGAATTGCATGAATCGACAATTGCAAGAACTGTCTCCAATAAATATATCAATAGTCCCAAAGGAATTTTTTCTCTCCGGTCTTTTTTTACAACCAAATATACGTCGGAAGAAGGGGAAGATCTTTCAGCTAAAACAGTAAAAGAGGCTATTTTAGAAATTATCAGTGGCGAAAATAAGCTTCGTCCTTTTTCCGATGAAAAAATATCGGAATTTCTAAAAAGTAAAGGGATTACCTGCGCTAGACGCACCGTTGCTAAATATCGACAAGCCCTAGATTTAGGAAATACGCAACAGCGTAAAAAATTTCATCAATCTTAAGAGACTATAAGAATAAATGGCGTTGATTCGATGCGGATTAATTCTGCATCGAATCAACGCCATTTGTATATTACAATTTGTTATTCATCACGATTGCCGCCCTTATTAGGCATGAATTGTTGTATAGCTGCAATAATGGCTGCGCCGATAAAAATTCCTGGTGCTGCAATAAATAAAGCCACTAGAACAACTGTTAATACGATAGAGCGAAGTTGCTCTTTATTCGAAAAAAAATGCCTGACGTTTTGGAGATAAAAGACAATCTCGGATGCAAAGTGATAGCCTACAACCATTCCAATGATTAGCTCTCCTAATAGGCTACCGTACATAAACATCATGAGAACAATCCCTAGCCCTAAAAGAAGATAAGTGATCATTTGTTCTTTGTTGTTTTTTGCAAAATCGAAAATTTCATCATTATTTTTCGATTCTCTAGCAAAACGTAATTGTTCTCTAATTTTATCTTCAGCTCTTTCTTTTTGAGAAAAATTTTTGTCTTTTTGTGTCATGTCAGGATTTGAATTTTGACTTAATTGAGAAGCGTCGTAAGGCGTAAAAGGCTTGTTAGGTTCATTATTAGATTGGTTTGAATCGTTACTGTTCATTATTTTTCCTTATTTAAATCTTTTGTTAGAATAAACATTTGATTTTACACTATCTTTTTTCGTTGGATTTATTGATAAGTTTCAAATTTCCTAGCTTACACTCTTATAACATCCAAAAACTCGTTATAATATGCATTTGTGAACCATGCAATCTTTTTTTTAATTTTAGAAGCTATTAAAATTTTACTCGCAGTTTATTTAATAATTTTCCACTTGATATGAGTTTTTACTAATTGTTTGTTTTTTTTAAATAAAAATGACATAATCCATTATTAATCAATAGGTAAATCTAAAAATAAAAAAAAGAGAAACAGATGATCAATCGCTGGTTAATGGGCTTAAATTCTATTATCTTAGGAAGCTGTTGTCTTTTAGCTATTGGAATTGGAGTGATGAAGTTTACTTATTCCAATCAGATTATTTGTAGAGATCCTAAGGCAAACCTATGTGGATTGCCAAAAGGAGCTTTTGAATTATCAACAGAGTCTTATGAACAGTTAAATGGCCCTTTATTAGCTTTAAATGAAGCTTCTCCTTCTTTGCAGCTTCCCGATTTGCGACAACAATTGATTTATTATGGAAAAAACAGTAGACCAGATGCTCAGTCTGAACAAACCTTGTTGCATTTTGCTTTTAATACAAATAAAAATATTGTATCGATTTCTCCTGGGGAGCGACTTTACTTAGTTTACGATAAAGAAAGTGTTCCAAATAAATACGTTTTTAGTCCTCAGAATAAAAAAACGTCTTTGTGGATAGAAGCAATGTTGGCTGATTCTGAAGTTGTTGTTAAGTTAACTTTGGAAAATGACAAAGGAGACTTGATTACAGAGCCTGAAAATCATTATCAATTTCGACTTCCTGAAAAAGAATTCATTCGCTTTGCTGGGAAAGTTTGGGAATTGGGAACATGGAGAGTCGATGGAACACTTTTAGCCAGACAAAAAGCGCGCTGGTTTGGGATTGATCGGTTTTTAGAAAAGCACGGAGGAGACGAATACCAACACTGCTTGGGCAAACAAAGAGTCGATTTTGGGGAAAATGAAAATATTTATTCTGTTTTTATTGGCCCTGGAGATTGTTTAATTTGGGATGAAAATCAATGGAAAGTCATTCAACCAGGAGCAGGTTCACGGGCTTATCCACTTTTGGTCGTCAAAAAAATTGATGAGCGATTATTGACTTTGGAATTGTGGGATGTAGAAGGGAAAGGTAAGATCCTGTTGAATTTATTAAAATCTGTTGAACCTTGGATGGTACAAAATGCTCAAAATATTCAACATATGTTTAAATTTGTCGGGGCCAAAACAAGGTCGCAATGTGTATTTGAAATTAATAATGAAAGAATGATTGTTAGTCCTTCCGACTGGCTTTTGATGACTCAGAAAGGATGGAAAAAACTTACTTCTGCTGAGGAAATAGATGATTATGTAAAGCGTAAAACGGCTGGGACATTGTTTGTATTTGAAAGATTAGTGCGTAAAGATGATCGCCAATTGATGTTGGGAACTTTATATAATTCTACTCGTAGTGATAGTCAATCAATTGAACTGACTTTACAGCAAGGTAATAGCAATAAATCTTTTACAACTAAAGAAATGAAGGATAAAGAGGTTAAAGAGCCAGGAGAAACGATTTTGCAAACAGAAAAAGGGATTACTAGTGTTGGTAAGACTGAAGCTGATTTGGCAAATCGTATTCCAGTTGTTCCTAATCTCTCGAATAAGAATTAAAACAAGGCTTCTTATAAAGTTGTGTGTTGAATGACAATAGATTTCATTGACACTGAATTAAATTTGGTAAGAGTAGATTAAAGCGAATCGACGGTAAACATGATAAAGCAACTGGTTTGGATAGTAGGTCTTTTTTGCCTAGCAGGATCCCCTTTTCATCAATTGTGGGCACAATCAATATCAGAAAAAAAAGCTAACCTTCAATCTTCTGAAAGTGATTTAGATCAAGAAATGGATCGTTTCTTGACGCAAGTAAATAGAGAATCTCAACACATTCAATTTCAAATTGAACGGCTTTATGATGAGGTTTTTAAACTTTACCAAGCAAAGGCTCCTGTAGAAGATTACAAAGAATTACTCAATCGCATTAACCAACATAAAAAGCATTTGAATCAACTTGAAAATAGATGGCGTGACTTAGCTGTCCGAAGTAATAAAGGTGAGGCTTATGGACTTTGGCATGCCCCAGATACAACTTTAGAACAGTTGATTATTGATTATGGATCTCAAGATTATGTCTATTTAATTCCTCCAGACGTAGGTGCAATTCGCTTAAGTATTGATTCTAATTTACCAATTCCCAGGTCATCTTGGAATGAAATGTTAGAATTAATTTTAAATCAAAATGGAGTAGGAATTAAAACTTTGAACCCTTACCTGCGTCAACTTTACTTAATTACTCTCAATAATTCTAACCTACGTTTGATTACTAACAAACGGCAAGATTTAGAAATTCTTCCGATAGATTCAAAAATTGCTTTTGTATTATCTCCAGAACCATCAGAAGTTCGGCGAGCTTATTCTTTCCTAGAAAGATTTATCAATCATAATACAACAGTTTTACAAGTTCTTGGAAGAGATATTCTGTTAGTGGGTCAAGTGGGTGAAATTCAAGATATTTTAAAACTTTATGATTTTATTGCCTCAAATCGCGGAGAAAAAGACTATCGCCTCATTCCTATTTGCAAGGTTCGTGCAGATGAAATGGCCCGTATTTTAACAGCAATTTTTGATCAAGAAGAAGGAGACACTTCTTTAGCCATTCCTGCAAATGGAGAATCTTCCCGACAATATGCTAGAGGAGATGTCAATGGATTGAAAATTATTGTCTTAGATAACATGACGCAAGCACTTTTTGTTGTGGGAACAAAAGAAGAGATCCGCAAAGCAGAAGACGTTGTACGAAATGTAGAAAATCGGATTGGCGGAGTAAGAGACAAAACAGTTTTTTGGTATACCGTAAAACATTCTGAATCTGAAGAGCTGGCTGATGTTTTATTCAAAGTATACAATTTAATGATCACAACAGGGACGGGTGTTAGATCAGACGGACAAGGAATAGTTTCAAGAAATGCAGGAACTGAAATCAATGTTATAGATAATAATTCAGCTCCTCCTCCCATAACGCCTCCTATTCTTAACCCACAAAAAGAGCCTCCCCAAACCTTATATGGACAAGAAGGCTATTACCAAGAAGGAGGGTTCATTGTTAATCCGGCTCCTGCTCAACCTGGTGCCTTTATCCAAACAGATCCCAATGTAGGACGAGATAATTTTATTGTTGATGCGAAATCTGGATCAATTGTGATGGTTGTGGAAGCTGACATTCTTCCAAAAATCAAAGAGTTACTCAGAAAATTAGATGTTCCTAAAAAAATGGTACAGATTGAAACACTACTTTTTGAAAAGATTTTAACCCGTGAAAATACATTTGGATTAAATCTTTTAAAAATTGGTGAGCATATTGCTAAAAACACAAATTTAACTGGAGCAACTTTTAATAACATTTTTCCTGTTAAGGGAGAATTTACTCCAGCTAACGCAGGGGTTTTTGACTTTTTATTAAGCCGGAAACAAACAAGTAGTGGTATTCCAGCCTTTGATTTAGCTTATCGCTTTTTATTGTCTCAGGATGATGTACAGATTAATTCAAATCCATCCATTTTGACCATGAATCAAACTCCCGCAACAATCGCTGTCAATGAAGATATTTCTATCAATACGGGGATTTTTGAAGTGGAGACTGCTAAAGGAACAACGCTGAAAGATGCTTTTACGCGTGCTCAATACGGGATTACAATTAGTGTTAAACCGACTATTCATTTAAACCAACATGATACAGAGGATGAATGGGATTTTGATTATGTGACACTTGAAACGGATATTACTTTTGATACAATTCATGCAGGAGGAGATCGCTCACGACCTGATGTGACGAGACGCCATATTACTAATCAAGTGCAAGTTCCTGATGGAGATACAATAATTTTAGGAGGATTAAGGCGAAAGACAACGAATGATAATAAAGATTCCATTCCTTTTTTGGGAGAATTACCGGGACTAGGTAAATTGTTTAGTACGAATTCCCTTAAAGACAGTAGCTCTGAAATGTTTATTTTTATTACTCCTCATATTGTAAAAGATCCAAAAGAGCAGCTCCAATGTCTAAGACAAGAGCTTTTATGTTTGCGTCCAGGGGATGTTCCTTACTTTCTAGAATGTGTTCAAGAAGCTCATCGTTATGAAAAAACAAGATTGATGGAAGGGAGTATGACGGTATTATTCGGTCGTCCTCGTGAACGTTATTACATCTCTGATTGCTGCAAAGTAGATGACCATAGCCAACTTGAAGGAGAATATGACGGGCGATAATGAGGAAACAGGAAATAAAGAGTTTTTATTAAAAGAAAAATTAGGAGGAGAACAAGCTCAAGCGAAGCTTGCCGAACAATTTGGGATGACTTGTTACCTTGACTTGTCTTCTTTTCGAGTAAGTAAAGAGCGTTATAGACAAGTTCCTTATGCATTTGCCAAAAAGCATATTATTCTTCCTGTGGAAGATCAGGGAACTATCGTAGTTGTCGCTGTGGCTGATCCTCTTAATTTAGCTCCACTAGAAGAGCTTCGGTTTTTTTTAAACGCTGAAATTGAAGCCGTTTATAGCCCTCGTGATGTGATTTTGTCAGCTATACATGATTGTTATAACACTGAACATGGTGCAGCTTCGCAACTGATTGCTGGGATGGGAGACAAAAGCGAAGAAGGAAAAGAAGGCGATATTGAAATTTTTGATCTTTTTGATCAAAGCAAGCTGCAATCCCCAGTTGTCCAGCTCCTTAATTTAATTTTAACAGAAGCCATTCAGCAAGGGGCTTCTGATATTCATTTTGAGCCTTCAGAAAATGGAATGCGGGTTCGATATCGCATTGATGGAGTTTTGCAAAATAGGCATGCTCCTTCGCAAGATTACCAAACTCAATTATTGACTCGTATCAAAGTCATGTCCAAATTAGATATTGCCGAGCATCGTTTGCCGCAAGATGGACGTATCAAATTACGTATGGGAAGACGGGAAGTAGATTTTCGTGTAAGTACAGTGCCAATTGCAGGAGGCGAGCGTATTGTTTTGCGTATTTTAGATAAAGGAAATGTCTTACTTGGATTGGATAAAATTGGGATGCTTCCTTCTGTTTTTGAGCAATTTCAAAAGCTCGTTTCATTACCAGAAGGTATTGTTTTAGTGACGGGGCCAACGGGAAGCGGAAAAACGACAACTCTTTATAGTGCTATTTGTGATATGACAAATGATGAGATCAACATCATGACCATTGAAGATCCAGTAGAGTATAATTTAAGAGGGATTGCACAAATTGGAGTCCACCATAAAATTAAGCTCGATTTTGCTACGGGTTTAAGACATATCTTACGTCAAGACCCCGATGTGATTATGGTGGGAGAAATTAGAGATAAAGAAACAGCAGAAATAGCCATTCAAGCTGCTTTGACAGGGCACCTCGTTTTAAGTACGCTTCATACCAATGATGCTCCTTCTGCGATTACTCGCCTTGTCGATATGGGAATTGAACCTTATTTATTGTCTTCTTGTATTGTAGGTGTTCTAGCTCAAAGGCTTGTCAGAAGAATATGTTCAGATTGTAAAGAAACTTATGAACCGAGTCCTCGAGAGTTGCAAAGTTTGGGAATTCGGTCAGAAGAATTGAAAAATGGTTTCCTCTATCGAGGTAAAGGGTGTTCCTCTTGTTATGGAACTGGGTTTAAAGGGCGTCAGGGCGTTTATGAGTTAATGCCAGTTAATCATGCAATCAATAAACAAATTGTCCAAAGTCCAGATGCCATAGAAATGCGTAAAGTGGCTTTGTCACAAGGAATGGTGAGCTTACTTGGTCATGGAGCAGAACTGGTTAAACAAGGTGTTTCGACTGTAGCAGAAGTACTGCGCGTGGCAAGAGGAATTGAGGAAGAAGGGTAGGTATGCCGCTTTATCAATATCAGTATGTCGATGAGAAAAAAAAACGTCGAACAGGAGTGATTGAAGCGATCAGTGAACGTGATGCTAAAGAAAAATTGCGCGATCAAGGATTACTCATTACGCAGATTCAAACAAAAAGTAAAATTAACGGAAAGCAAAACCTAAAAGGAGAGGCTCTCTTAGCTTTTACAGTTCAACTTTCTCAATTAGTCAATGCTGGTATTCCCCTTTATGAAAGCTTAATTGCTATTGAAGAGCAATCGAGAGGAGAGTCTTTTCACCGCGTTGTTTTAAGTTTATGTGAACAAATTCGTACAGGAATGAGTTTGTCTGGAGCAATGGCAACGTATTCGGAGAGTTTTGACCAACTGTATTGCGGAATGGTAGCGGCTGGAGAAGCTGTTGGGATGCTAGGTCCGATTTTAGAAAAACTCACGCAACTTCTTGCCAAACAAATGAAATTAAAAAAACAAATCACGACAGCAATGATTTATCCTTGTATCTTAGGGGGATTTTCGTTGTTGATTATCACCCTCTTACTTGGATTTGTCGTTCCCTCTTTAGAAGGAATTTTTGCAGAACGTAAACTCAATGCTTTTACAAATGCCATTTTAGGTTTAAGCCACTTTTTTAGAAATTATTGGTGGTTATACTTGCCTGCTTTCGTAGCAGGAACAGTTTTTGTCATTTGGAAATTTCGTTCTTCAGAAGGAAAGTTATGGATGGAAAAAACGCTTTTGCGCATACCTGTGATTAATACTTTAGTTATTCAAACGGCTGTGGCAAGATTTTGCCGTACGATGGGAACGCTTCTTCAGGGGGGATTGAACATGATAGAGTCTCTTCGCATCTCTCGTGGAGTGATGCATAATGTGGTTTTGGAAAAAGAAATTCAACAGGCTGAAGCGAAGATTATCGAAGGGCACTCTTTAAGCCAAGAATTAGGGAAGTCTAAATATATTCCTCCATTGGTTTCAAAAATGTTAGCTGTTGGTGAAGAATCAGGGACGTCTATCGTGATGTTAAGTCGTATTGCAGATATGTATGAACAAGAAATTGAGAAAACATTAGATCGGGTGATGGCTTTGGCACAACCAGTTATTTTAATTGTGATGGGACTCGTTATTGGCACAGTGCTTTTGGCTATTATGTTGCCATTAACAGATGTCAGCTCTTTTTCAGCAGGTTGAAAAAATAAAGAGGATGTTATGAAAGTTGTAAAAAGTAAAAAGCATTTTGTTACACTTGTAGAAATGATGATCGTCATGTTCTTAATCGCAATGATTACAGGCGTGATAGCTTATAACTATACAGGTAGTTTAGATGAAGGAAAGGCCTTTAAAACAAAAGCGGGAATTGAAAAAATTCATACCGTTTTAGATTTACATTTTGCCATGCATCCGGAAGAAAAAGAAAATGTAGCAATGAATTGGAAAAAGATTTTAAGCGATTCACCGCTCGTTAAAAATTCTCGTGATCTCGAAAAAGATGGGTGGGGGGTAGAATATACTGTCACGACTAAAGAAAATGGAGAGATTGAAATCACTTCTGCGAAATATACAGATTATCTGAATAAAAAAGGGCAGGGCAGTTTATTCAAGGATTCAAAATAATTGAACGAGTGGTCTGTGAAAAATGCCTTGCATAAGGCTCATTTTACGTTATTAGAAGTATTAGTCGTCCTTTTAATCCTATCGATGGGCGCTACTTTAACTGGAATGAAATTAAAAAAAGCTTATGATGAACAATGCTTTTATTCTGAATGTCAAGAAATTCTCAACCGCTTAAGAACGGCTCAAGAGTTAATGTTGCTATTAGATGCCGATGTGTATGTTATAATAAGCCATACGGTGAATAACCAGGTGGCTTGTTCGCTAGAAATTGAAAAGCCATTAAACGATGCTTGGGCAAAAATGATTGAGCGCCCATTAATGTTATCTGCTATCGAAACTTATCAACTGGGAGGAAGAACGGAGGAATCTTTAAAATTGGTTTTTTCCTTGGGAAATATGAGTCAAGGCTCACTTGTATTAACCGGTAAGCATGCTAACAAAGAAACTATTTATTTACGTGGTTATCCCAGTCCCATTGGAAGGCAACCCCCCGGAGAAGAAATGGATAAAATAGAAGAAAGCCAACGTCTTTATCCTGCAGAAATCTATGAAGAGATATATCCTGATACCAACTCAGATCTGCAATAATCAAATGCTTCAACCCCAAAAAAATAAACGTCATTTTCAATTGTTGGAGGTGATGATTGCGATGTTGTTGATTTTGATTTGCGTGATCCCCTCTTTTCAAATTTACGTTAACATCAATAAACAACAAGCAAATGTGATACAAGTCAATCAACGTGACCACCTTGTTCATCTAATTCATGCCGATTTAATTGAAAAATTATACAAACAGACGATCTCTCTCGATCAAATTTTGGCTCGGTTTCAAGCTCCCTTTGAAGGAGAAGAATTAAAAAAAAAACTGGAGGAAATTGGGTATGAAGCTGTTTATTCCCTGTGTTTTCTGTCTTCCGAAAAAGATATTAAAACAGCTAAAAAATATTTAGTTGAATTGGTCATTCAACTACAAGATAAAAAGCAAGAAAGTTCGTTTGATTATACTTATCATATTTACATCGATCGAGGCGAGAGAGCTTTTAAACCAGGGTCCAAAAAACCTTTAGATTCTGAGGAAAAAGATGTTCCTGAAAAAGAACATGCTACTGAATAAAGGAAGAGCTAGAGAGTTTTCTTCTGAGTTTGTTAAGCATCGCAAACAATATTTTACTTTGCTTGAAACATTAATTGCCATGTTGTTGCTTTCCCTTTTACTGACACTTATCTTTGGTTTTTTTCGAGAGCTTTCTTTGATTGATACTTGGACGGAGGAAAGAGAAAAAGAAAGTTTTCAAATGCGTTACACGGAAACTCGTTTAAATTATTTATTTCAACGACTTGTCAATGAAAATCAAGGCACTATTAGACGATTTTACTTTTATACTCAACCTCCTGACGATCATATTTCTAATGCCCCTAGTCTCATTTTTACTTTTAATAACGAAACGCGAGCTAATCCTAATTTTTCTACCGACATATTAGCTAGGCTGTATGTTGATCAACAACATCGTCTTGCTTTGGCTATGTGGCCAATTTATTCAGACAAACCTTATCAAGAGATGCAAAAAGAAATTTTATTAGAAAATGTGGAAAGTATCAATTTTGACTTTTACGCTGCTCCTGAGCGCTTTTCCAATATTCATCCGATTAATCCTATGCAGCCATATCCTGAAAAGAAAACCCCAGAAAAAAATCAATGGCATCAGGAATGGTTTAAAACCTATTCACAAATGCCTTCCATATTGCGTTTAGAAGTTGACGTGGCTACTAATCCACAAGCGCTAAATAAACGAGCAGGTAAAATTGAAACGAAGACTTTGAAGTTTGCGTTTGTCTTGCCCTCTAGCCAAAATTATATTTTTTATTCATCCGAGGGTTGATATGAATGTATTACCTCTCGTTTTAATGCTTATTCTAATGACAGCTGTTATCACAGTGGAAAAATTAGAAAAATTTAAATCTACAGTTATTGTTCAACGGCAATATCAAGTCTATTTAGAAGAAGACGAGCGACAGGCTTTGAATTTGCATCAAAGGAATCTCTATGCAGAATATGAACCTTCCCAACGTCAGCTCTCCTTTACAATGTTTTTTAATAAGAAAAATCGGGAGAAAAGCCCAGAAGTTTTTCGACAAATACGTCAAATAACAGAGGATTTAATCAAAGTTTTGTATGGACAAGCAGCTTTTTACAAAAGGCTTGAGAGTCAACGTCCCAATTTTGTGCACGAAATGTTAGATGATTTCATGGCAGCTGCGGAAAAATTAAATAAAATCAATAAAATTAGGCAAATCGAAGATATTCAACGTATTCGCTTAGAAGATCCTGTATTACAACAAGCTTTTTATCATATATTAAAAGGAACCATAACAAAAAAAAAGTTGAAAGAATTGCAAATAAAAGAAGGAACTGATGAAAAAATTGCCCTTTCACAACGCAATCAAGAGAAAGGGTATTATTCATTGCTCAACTTTATCAAGCATACAGAAAAACCTCAAATCGAGATTCAGCTTGCTTCTCGGGAATTACTTTTAGCGATTTTTGGAAACGAAGAGATTGTGGAGGCTATTTTGATCAAGCGGAATGAAAAATCTGCCGATATCGGAGCTCAGTTCATTGAATCTTTTAAAGGAAAGCAAAAACCAGGAATTAGTAACGAATTACTTAACTTTAAACTGACTAAAACGGATAAAAAGCCTTATGATTAATCCTTTTTCCTTATTGAATAAAAAAAACGAAAGAAACATGCTTAGGTAATAAAACATGCAACTTCCCGAAGATCTACAAAATGGTGTGATTGAAGCGTTAGAACAGGCAGGTTGGAATGAACTGCTAAATGCAAGAGAAGTATTAACAGATCGTTACCGCTCCCACCAAAAACAGCAGTTCATGACTAATGATCAGCAACGCCTTTCTTATTTAGCTACACGTCTACCAGCCACTTATGCTGCCGTTTATCAAACGCTCAATCAAATTAAAAAAACAGTCAACGGCATATCTATCCATTCTTTATTAGATCTAGGAGCAGGTCCTGGAACAACTCTGTGGGCTGCTGCGCAAATTTTTCCTTTGCAAACGGCAACTTTATTTGAAAAAGACCAGTCTTTAGCTCTACTGGGTCAAAAATTAGCTCAGAGGAAAGAATTAGCTGTTTTTCAAAATTGCCAATGGAAAATAGGGGACCTAGAGCTATTAGAGGAGCTTCCGGTGCATGATATGGTTACTCTTTCCTATTCAATAGGCGAATTATCTTCTGCCTCTATTTTTCCGGTGTTACAGAAGTGTTGGCAAGCCACAAAAGAAATTTTGGTGATCATCGAACCTGGGACTCCGACTGGTTTTGAAAGGATTCGACTTATTCGCCAAACATTAATCGATATGGGAGGACACATCGTAGCTCCTTGCTCTCATGCCTTAAAGTGTCCGATTCTGAGAGGAGATTGGTGCCATTTTACAGCTCGTATCGAAAGAAGTTCTTTCCACAGGCGTTTGAAGGGAGGAACTTTAAATTATGAAGACGAAAAGTTTTCCTATATTGTTGTTTCTAAGTCCTCTCTTTTATTACCACCTGCTCGCATTTTACGCCATCCTCAACATCGATCCGGTCATAGTCTGTTTACGTTGTGCACTCCAAACGGAATTCAACAAGAAACGATTTCCAAGCGAACTCCTCTTGAATACAAGATAGCTAAAAAACTCGAATGGGGGGAAGTCTTTTCTTTATCAGCAAAATAAATAAATTTTCGTGAACAACAAAATGGGTTTTATTTTTAATCTTTGACTTTTGTTGCATAAAAGATTATGTCAATTGAGAACAAATTTAATGAAAAAAGTCTAAATGACAATAGGTTGATTTGTGAAACGATTTGCTTTAATTTGTCTTTTCCTTTTTATCTTGGCAGCAGTAGTTCATATTTACTTTCATTATTTTTTAGAAAAAAAAGAGAGTGAGGATTCTATTACTCTCTACGGAAATGTCGATGTGAGGCAAGTTGATTTAGGATTTAGAGTAAAAGGAAGAGTAGATCAGATGTCTTATCAAGAAGGAGATTTTGTCTCTGTTGGACAATTAATAGCCACTCTTGATAAACAGCCTTATGTCGATTTAGTTTTACAAGCCAAAGCTCAGGTAGAATCAATTGAAGCCTCTTTAAAAAATGCTGAACAGTTGATAGAACGAAGACGTACACTGATTGGGACTGGAGCGATTTCAAGTGAGGAATATGAAGATACTCTATCTTCTCGTGACGTCTTATTGGCAAATTTAAAAGAAGCACAAGCAGCTTTAGGAGTTGCTTTGACTAATTTACAAGATACAGAAATTTACGCTCCCAATGATGGAACGATTTTAACACGTATCAGAGAGCCAGGTTCTATTGTAAGGGAAGCAGATCCCGTTTATATTCTGTCATTGATTTCTCCGATTTGGGTTAGATCGTTTGTAGCAGAGCCTGAACTAGGAGAGATTTATCCCGGTATGATGGTTGAAATATTCACTGATACAAAAGAAGGAAAGGTTTATCAGGGGCATATTGGATTTATTTCTCCCGTAGCTGAATTTACCCCCAAATCAGTAGAAACAACTAAATTACGCACAGACTTAGTGTATCGTTTACGAATTATTGCTGAAAATCCTGATAAAGGATTGCGTCAAGGAATGCCAGTAACACTTCGATTAAAAAAACAAACTAAGGAAATCCTGTGACGGAAGCTTTAGTTTTCCTTCAGAATGTTTCTAAAATATTTGATCCCAGCCATCCTCCTGCTTTATGTTCCCTCAGTGCTAAGCTTATGCCTGGAAAAATGATTGGGATTGCCGGTCCAGATGGAGCTGGCAAGACAACCTTACTTCGTTTAATTGCTGGTTTGCTTTTACCTTCTAGTGGCTCTATCACAGTTGCTAAATACGATACTGTTCTACAAGCAAAACATATTCATTCGCTCATTGGCTATATGCCTCAAAAATTTGGTTTATATGAAGATCTGACGGTTGATCAGAATCTCGCACTATATGCCGATTTAAAAGGTCTTGAAAAAGAAGAAAGAAAAGAAATATTTGATAAACTTCTTGATTTTACTGGATTAAAGCCATTCACCAAACGATTGGCTAGAGCTTTATCAGGAGGAATGAAACAGAAATTAGGATTAGCTTGCACGTTGCTTCGCAAACCTCAATTATTATTATTAGATGAACCCAATGTTGGGGTAGATCCGATTTCTCGTCGCGAATTATGGAGAATGGTTCAGGATTTAATTACTAATGGAATAACAGTTTTGTGGAGTACTGCTTACTTAGATGAAGCCGAAAAATGCGATTCTGTCATTTTGTTAAATGAAGGTCAGTTACTTTATCATGGTTCTCCTTATGAATTTGCGGAACGGGTCAGAGGTCGTACATTCAAACTCACTCATTTACAAGGAAATCGACGAGAAATTCTCACGCATATTTTAAATCAACCTTTTGTTAAAGATGGGATAATTCAAGGAAATGATATTCGCCTTGTGACAGAAAATCCTAATGTAGAGTTGAATCCCTTATCTTTACCAGCAGGATTATCTGCAACTGTCATCCCAATCCTACCTCGTTTTGAAGATGCCTTTGTCGATATTTTAGGTGGGGGACCGAAAGGACCCTCACCTTTAGCAGTGCAGATTCCTCAAATTTCCAGTTGCCAAAAAGAAATTATCCAAGCAAGAGATCTCGTTAAAAAATTTGGGTCGTTTACAGCAGCAGATCATATTAATTTTACAGTCGAGGAAGGTGAAATTTTTGGATTATTAGGTCCTAATGGAGCTGGGAAATCGACGACATTTAAAATGATGTGCGGTTTACTCAAACCGACTGCGGGTTCCGCCATTGTAAATGGATTAAATTTACAGCTTGCCCCTGGAAAAGTGCGCTCTCAAATCGGGTATATGGCTCAAAAATTCTCTTTATATGGAAACTTAAGTGTCTCTCAAAATTTAAATTTTTTCTCAGGTATTTACAACTTAAGAGGAAAACATCGTCAAAAAATGATCGATCAGATGATTGTTATTTTTGGATTGCAAGACTATTTAAATGAATCCGCAGAAACCCTCCCATTAGGATTAAAACAACGCTTAGCCTTATCATGTTCCTTAATGCACTATCCCAAAGTTCTTTTCTTAGATGAACCAACTTCAGGCGTTGATCCTATTACCCGTCGAGAGTTTTGGAATCACATTAATGGCCTTGTTAAAAAAGGTGTGACGGTAATGGTAACAACACATTTTATGGAGGAAGCGGAGTACTGCGATCGAATTGGCTTAATTTATCGAAGTCGTTTAATTCAGGTGGGAACTCCAGAGAATTTAAAAAGCATTGCAAAAACAGTTCAAAATCCCTACCCAACACTTGAAGATGCTTTTATTCACCTTATTGAAGAATACGAAAAAGAGAATCCAACATGAATATAAATTCTTTTATTCGTTTAAAAGCATTGATAATCAAAGAATTTTTTCAAATTGTGAGAGATCCAAGCAGTCTTTCTATCAGCTTGATCCTGCCTCTGATACTTTTATTTCTTTACGGGTATGGAGTCTCACTTGATGCCAATCATATTAAAATAGGATTGATTCTTGAAGATACTTCCCCAGATGCACAAAGTTTTGCTCAAACTTTAAAAGATTCTCGTTTTTTTGAAGTCACTGTGGCTCATGATAGGCATATTTTAAATACGCTTATGGTTGCTGGTTCCATTAAAGGAATTGTCATTGTTCCTTCGTACTTTACTTCCTTTAAAATGCGTTCTTACCATAAGGCTCCTATTCAAGTCTTAACGGATGGGAGTGAACCAAATACAGCTAGCTTCGTTCAAAACTATATTCAAGGAGCATGGCAAAACTGGCTTATTCAAGAATCAACAATTCAGTCTAACCAAAAGATCCCGTTTGTTCGCCCTTTGCCAAGATTTTGGTTTAATGAAGAATTAGAAAGTCGAAATTTTTTAATTCCAGGATCCTTAGCGATTATTATGACCTTAATTGGAACACTTTTGACCGCTTTGGTTGTGGCAAGGGAATGGGAAAGAGGGACAATGGAAGCTTTGATGTCCACTTCTGTAACAATTACAGAATTATTAATTGGTAAACTCGTGCCCTATTTCATTCTAGGAATGTTTGCTATGACTGTCTGTGTGTGTATCGCAGTCTTTTTTTATCACATTCCTTTAAGAGGCTCTTGGCTACTACTCGGATTTGTCACAGCCATCTTTCTTTGGACAGCTTTGGGATTGGGACTGCTAATTTCCACGCTAACAAAAAATCAATTTACTGCAGCACAAGCGGCCATTGTTGCCTCATATTTACCGGCTTTTATTTTGTCAGGATTTATTTTTGAAATTTCTAGTATGCCAACACCTATTCGTTGGATTACCTATTTGATTCCGGCTCGGTATTTTGTTTCTAGTTTACAAACGATTTTCTTAGTTGGCAACATTTGGAAACTTATCATTCCCAATACAGGAGTGATGTTACTGATTGGCTGTGTGATTTATTTGTTAACTGCTAAAAAAACAGTGAAAAGACTCGATTAGGAAAAACGAATGATTGATCGTATTATAGCTTTAATTATTAAAGAACTTTTAGCTGTTTGGCGAGATAAAAAGAGTCGATTCATTTTAATTGTTCCTCCCCTTATTCAGCTATTTGTTTTTGCACTCGCTGGCACATTAGAAGTAAAAAATGTACCGATCGGCATTCTCAATCTTGATAGGGGACCATCCTCATTTGAATTATTACAACGATTTCATGATTCGCGTACCTTTACTCCTATTTATTACCTGAAATCTATCCATGAAATTAAAGAACTCCTAGATAAGCAAGAAGTGATGTTAGTCATTCACTTAGATGAACAATTTTCTCGCAACTTGAAAAAACAGCAAGCAACAGACGTTCAATTGATTCTGGATGGAAGAAAATCCAATACAGCTCAAATTGTTCAAGGGTATGTCGCAAGAGTGATTGATCAATTTAATCACGATTATGCTCAACAGGCGGGATTTTCAAATTCTTCTTCTGAGCTCATAATGCGTCATTGGTTTAATCCCAATTTACTGTATGAATGGTTTAATGTTCCCAATTTGATGGGAATTTTAACAATGTTGGTGGGGTTAATTGTGACAGCTTTATCTGTCGCTCGAGAAAGAGAGTTAGGGACGTTTGATCAGTTACTCGTTTCTCCTCTTCAACCCATGGAAATTTTGTTGGGTAAAACAATTCCTGCTTTATTAATTGGGATAATAGAAGGAACAATAATCCTTTTAGCCGCAGTTTTTATTTTTCAAATTCCTTTTACAGGTTCTGTCGCGATTTTATATTTAAGCTTATTTATATTTATTAGTGCGGTAGTAGGGGTAGGGTTATTTATTTCTTCTCTTTGTATGACCCAGCAGCAAGCCATTTTAGGAACATTTGTTTTTATGAGTCCATCTGTGATGTTATCTGGATTTGCTACACCGATTGAAAATATGCCATCTTGGTTACAAACCGTGACATTACTTAACCCTCTTCGCTATTTTTTAGTGATTGTGAAAGGGGTTTTTTTGAAAAACATGCCTTTAAATATTGTTTTTCAAAATTTATGGCCTATGTTTTTGATGGCTATTTTTACATTAGCTTGCGCAAAGTGGCTTTTTAAACGCCGTCTAACTTAGGCTTTAATAATAAATGATTTACTGATAAATTGCGTTTAGGCCGATTGTTTGTTTTTCTTTTATTTATAAAAGAGAAAAAATTGGCTCTTGCATTTTTTGAAATCAATTTATATAGTCGAAAAAAATGCGTAAAGCCTAAAAAAATTTCTCTGTAACCCTTAAAAAGGCGATATATATGAAACTTTTCTTCTCAACATTTTTAGCTGCAGTAGCTATTTTCAGCGCCTCAAGTACTGTACAAGCATGGAATGATTGTGGCTCATGTGATCCTTCCTATGGCTCATTTTCATTCTTAGATGATGTAGCAGTAGAAGCTAGAGTTGCTTACTTCCGTCCTTGTTCTAAAAAAGTTAGGCATATTTATGGAAATGGATGGGCAGACTACCAAATTGAGCTTTCTAAAAGTTTTTGCAATAACTGGCGCGGATGGGTTGGCATAAGCGGGTTTGAAAAGAAAGGTCACTCGATTGGCGACCATGATAAAACAAAATTCCGTATGATCCCATTAACTTTGGGTGTCAAATATTTATTCAATATCAATCCGTATGCAAGTTTATATGTCGGAGCAGGTGCTTCTTACAATTGGGTAAGAGTTAAAAATCATTCTTCTTTTGTTCATGAAACAAGTAAAAAGCAAACGTGGGGCGGTATTGTGCAACTAGGCGCTTACTACTCTTTGGCAGAAAATGTTTTCGCTGACGTATTTGTAGATTATGTATTCCAAGAGTTTAAGTTCCATTCTCATAATAGCAGTGATTATGTTAGCCATCATCACAAAGTTAACTTGAATGGATTTAAAGTCGGTGGTGGTCTCGGTTATCGTTTCTAATTTTTAGGACGTACCGATTTTCAAAATTGTTTCTTATATTGGTGATTGAGGCTGTTCAGTTTAGAATGAGCCTCAATCACTAATTTTTTTTCTATTGATAAAAGAAATAATCTAGACCTTTGCTAAATAAATTTCCCTTGAATTTTAGTCTTTTTTTTATGCATTTCTCTTTTTTAATCGGAGTTACGAGCGAGGCTTGTTCCTTCCTGTGCAAAAAATAGATGTTCTTTGTTTGTTCTAATGACTTTCAACTAGAAAGCTCTTTATTTTCACCAGAAGTAAAACGAGAAGATTTTAGAGAAATACGCTGAAGTTGATTGCTGGATGGGTGAGAAAAAACAATTGTTTCCACAAGTTTTTCATCCATCTCCCATTCTATATTTATGAGAGGATCATTAGAAAATCTAATTTGATTGGCTTTTTTTACGAAATTGATAATGGGATCAATCCATGTGGGGGAAAAATTAGATTGAATAAGTTGAAAATGTAACTCTTCTGCAGTGAAAGATTTTAAGCGCATCTTTAAATGCTTTTCTAAATACGATAAAAGTAGATCTTGAAGTTGTGTGTAAAAAGATTTGTATAAACCTTGTTGGGGAAGTTGTTCTTGTTTTAATAGCAATAAAGTTTGTTGAGCGTTTAATTCTGGGGATTTTTCTGAGAGCAAAGTTATATGCCTGAGGAAAAATATATTTCGTCCATACCAGGCAAGCAGTAAACACAATAACAGCAGGATTGTTAGCCAAGGAACCGTCCTTTCTGAAAAAATTTTTTGATTTCTTTCTGCTTCTAAATCCAGTTGTTTTTTATTTTCGTAGATATCAATTCGGTTACTTTCTGTTAATGTTAAAGGAAATTGACGATCAATGGAGAATAAGGGTGCAATAGGTAAGAATTGTTTATCCAATTCTTCGGAATTTGCCACTTCGATAGAAAAAATGGGTGTAAAAATATTTTTGATTTTCTCTTCCTTTGTTGTTTCAAATAAAATATTTAAAAAGGATAAAGGAATTTCTCCAACTTGCAATGGAGAAAGGATAAGAGAAAAGTTTGTACGTTGTTTTTGATTTTCTTCTTGGGATGTTTGAATAACTTCCTGGATTGCAAAAACTGGCTGAAGGGGATTAAATGAATGTGTCAATTGATGGATAAGCATATTTTTATTCATTTTATCAGAAGAGGGAGAATGTATGTTCGCCTTCACAGTCAAAGGCTGCTCTAAGGTTATATGTTCTGAAGAAAATTCTAATCCAATAGAAATATCATTTTGGATAGTATTCCATGTTAATTCTGCTTGAAGGAATATAGGGAGGAATAGGATGAATCGGATCCAAAAAATCACTTTTTATGCCTAAATTTAAAAAAGTTATACAATGCTTGAGTAGAAGATTCATCTGTTCGAATTGAAATCCATGCTGCGCCAGCTTTGGCAAATGTTTTTTGCCATAATTGTTGTCTATATTTTGATGACTCTTGATAAAACTTTTGTAAGGACTTGTCAGATGAATCTATTAATGCTTTTTTATTTGATTCTAAATCATATAATGAAATTAATCCCATAGAGGGGAAATTTTGTTCATATTCGTCATAGAGTTGAATTCCGATAAGTTCATGTCTTTTGGCGGTGACATGAATTGCATGAAATAAAGGTTGTGTCAAAAAGTCTGAAATTAGAAAGCAAGTTGATTGTTTTTTCTGGACGTTTCCTAAAAATCTTAAAGCTTTTTGAAGATCTGTTCCCCGATACTGAGGCTGAAAAAATAGAAGCTCACGAATAACTCTCAAAACGTGTCGAAGCCCTTTTTTAGGTTTCAAGTAGAGTTCTATTTGATTGGAAAATAGAAGCAATCCTACATTGTCTTGATTCTTAATAGCTGAAAAAGCTAATAAAGCAGCAACTTCTGCAATTAATTCACTTTTTAACTGTTTGATATGGCTAAAATGAGACGAGGCAGAGATGTCAACTACCAACATCACTGTGAGCTCTCTTTCTTCTCGAAAATTTTTTAAATAGGGTGTTTGAAGTCTAGCTGTGACATTCCAGTCAATGCTTCGAATATCATCACCTGGTTGATATTCTCTAACATCTTCAAATTCTAAGCCGCGACCTTTAAAAGCTGAGCGGTAAATTCCTGCAAAAAGATCATCCACATTACGGGTTGTTTCAATTTGGATGCGGCGGATATGTTGAAAAATTTCTAGTAGAGTTGGATTCATGGGATAGGCAGCGTATCTAAAATTTGTCGAATGACAGCATCTGTTGTTAAATTCTCGGCTTCAGCCTCATAAGAAAGTCGTAAACGATGTCTTAAAATGGGAAGACACACATCTTTAATATCTTGCGGGTTTACAAAATAACGCCCTCTAATAAAAGCATGCGCTTTCGCAGCTTGTTTTAATGCTAAGGTGGCTCTTGGAGAAGCTCCATATTCGAGTAACCCTTTAATCTGTCCTAATTGATAATCCTCGGGTTTACGCGTTGTTTGAATAATATCTAAGATATACTCAAAAATTTTCTCATCTAAGTAGACTTCATTGACAAGCTTTCGAAAAAAAAGAATGTCTTCTACACTAAGGATAGCTGAAATAGCGGGTAAGGGGGATAAAGATCCAATACGTTTGAGAATTTCTTTTTCTTCTGCTCGAGATGGGTAAGTAAGCAAAATTTTCATCATAAAACGGTCTGTTTGTGCTTCAGATAAAGGATAGGTTCCTTCTTGCTCAATCGGATTTTGAGTCGCTAAAACTAAAAAAGGTCGAGGGGCCTCAAATGTTTCTCCTCCAATTGTCACTTGTTTTTCTTGCATGACTTCTAGTAAGGCGGATTGAACTTTAGCAGGGGCGCGATTGATTTCATCAGCAAGTAGAATATTGGTAAAAATAGGGCCTTGCTTGATACTAAAAGTTCCCTCTTTAGGATTATAAATAGGGGTTCCAACTAAGTCTGCAGGTAAAAGATCAGGAGTAAACTGAACTCTTTTAAATTGACAGTCTATGATTTTAGAAAATGTGGTGGCAGCCAGGGTTTTAGCAAGACCAGGTACACCTTCTAAGAGAAGATGGCCATCAGCAAATAGGCCAATTAATAAACAATCGATCAAAAATGTTTGCCCAACAACAACTTTTCCTATTTCTTGTCTAATCTGATCAATTTTGTTTTGGGCTTCGTGAATTAAATCTGAAGTTAAGCGAACATCATTAGTCATCAAATCTCCCTATCAAGTGTTTTCTCGCATTGTGGGAAATCTCACTATTTTCGGTAAATAAAATCTTTAGAATTCCACTTCTGGACGAATTGATTTAGGAAGGGTAATCGTGAAAGTCGATCCTTTACCTAGTTCAGATTTTAAGGTAATTGTACCAAAGTGTTTTTCAATAATTGTTTTAACGATAGAAAGTCCAAGGCCTGATCCTCCCATTTTTTGAGAGTGAGCTTTATCTACCGTGTAAAAACGATCAAAAATATGCTCTTGATCGGCAAGCGGAATGCCGATACCTTGATCAGAAACTTCAATCACAATATGATCGGATAAATCGTTTAATTTGACAAAAATATGCGCCGGCCTCGAAGAATATTTCGCAGCATTTTCAATCAAGTTCATGATCGCTAATTCGAATAAATCTTCATCTACTATTAATTTAATGTCATCGCTTGACGTTTCGATATTCACTTCGGCATCAGGAAATATTTCATGAAGCATAGATTGACAACGAGTTGTTAAATCAAAAAGATCACATAAGCTTAAGCGAGAAGAAGGAATGTTCTCAATATCTGCTAAGGTTAATAAATCTTTAATGAGAGCCGTCATGCGCTTACAGTTACGGACAATTTTAGTGGTAATTTCATTTTGAATATCTTGAGGTAGCCCCGGATTATCGTAAAGTGCTTCAGCAAATCCACGGATAATAGTAATAGGTGTTTTTAATTCATGGGAAGCGTTAGCAATAAAATCTCTTCGCATTTCGAATATTTTATAGTGCGCTGTTTTATCTTGTAGAACAAGTATTGCTCCACTGTTATTCCTTTTGGGAGCCGCAACAATATCAAGGTAAAGTTTTTTCCCCTCAATATTTATTTCTAGAGTGTCTGTTAAAGGTTTTTCTTCTTCTTGACATTGTCTTAATAGTGTTAAGTATTTTTCTTGGTTTAGAGAAGAAAATTTTTGACCTATTAAATCAAGTTGATTTAATCCAATAAATTTGATTGCCATGTGATTTGCATAAGCGATACACATTGTACGGTCAACGGCAATTACTCCTTCCACAAGTGATTCTAAGATGGCTTCTTTCTCATCTCGCTCTTGCGTTAAAATATGAATATGATTTCTAATTTTTGCTGATAGGCTATTGAGAGTAAGAGCTAATTTTGTAAAATCATCTTTAGGATTTAAATTACTTGTATCTATCTCTGAAAAGCTTTGTTGGCCTCCCATTTGATAAGATCTAGCTGATTGGATGATTTTTTGAATAGGTTTTGTTAAATGATTCATGGCAATCCATGTGATCATGCTAAATAAAAGTAAAATCGCAGTTGCAAATACCAAGAAACCAATTTCAAAATCTCGAGTCATTTCATCGACATATTGCTGAGGAAAGGCGGTTCTCAAAACGTATGTTTTATTCTGATAACCAAACGATTTAGCAAAATAAGTAAACTTTTGCTGAAGAATTTTGGAATATGCTTCGTGAAAACCTAATCCGCAATCAAATGCTTCACGAACTTCAGGATGATCTAGGACATAATTCTGATGAAACTTAGGCCCTAGAATACGTTTAACGTGAGAATCGTATAATACTTTACTTTCTTCACTGATAATTCCCATGCGAAAGAAAATATTACTCTTTTGATCTTTTAAGCGTTTGATTAAAGTCTCTTTATTAGGAGCATCTTGAATATGAGCTATAATTTCCGAAGCACGATTTTCCATCCCTTTGACGATAATTCGATGAACCCAATGAGAAACTAAAGGAAACAAAGGAATAATGAAGATACAAAAGACAAATACATAGCTAATAAAAATTTTTTGTCGGAAACTAAACATGTTTAAGCCAGGAACTTTTTTTATTTAATAAAAATTGTAACAACTATTTTAATTAAGAAAAAGTAAATAATTTGCTGTTAGTTAGTTAAGATTGGGTTAACTTAATGAAATAATCAATTATTTCCTAATTTTTTTATAGATAATGAATATATTTTGTAATGACTATTGAGTCAGAATCTCATAACCCGTTTCTGTAATCAAAAGAGTATCTTCTAATCGTACGCCTCCAACTCCTTTAAGATAAATTCCCGGTTCAATCGTGATGACCATTCCTGCTTGTAAAGGATAATCACTAAATGGACCTGAGCGTCGAATGGTAGGAGATTCGTGGATATCTAAACCAATTCCATGTCCAAGACTGTGGGTAAAATAATCGCCATATCCTTTGGATTCAATGAAAGAGCGCGCAGTATTGTCGAGTTCTCCTATCAAAGTGCCTGGTTTGCATAAATGCATTGCTTGATGCTTTGCTTCCTCAACAATAGAATAAATAGACTGAATTTGTTCAGAAACATTCCCAAAAAAATCAACTCGAGTCATATCCGAGTGATAATGATGAACGACAACTCCAATATCAATTAACACAGGCATGTTAGCCTGTAAAATTTCTTTATCAGCTCGATAATGAGGCTTTGAGCTATTAAAGCCAAAAGCAATAATTGGATCAAAGGCTAATTGTTTCGCCCCCTTTTTTTTCCAGAAAAATTCCAATTCAAAGGCTAATTCTGCCTCTGTTACTCCTACTTGGAGTAAAGTTTTTAAATAATGATATCCTTCTAAAGCTAGTTTTGCCGATTCTTTTAAATAAATAATCTCTTGTTCATCTTTAATCAGACGCATTTCTTGTAAGGGAGAAGGAATAGGGATGATAGTGCATGAAGAAAGAGAGCTAGATAAAAAAGAGTATCTTCCAAAAGTTGTTGTCTCTGGATCTATCCCCAAATTTTTTAATTGGTATTCTTTTAACCAATTTGTGAGAGAAGATTCGTGAAGAAGAATGACAGGATAAAGAGTTTGTTGGTTGCAAATTTCAAAATATCGTCCATCCACAATCAAACATGTTTGATTTTCGCTAACTAGAATTTTCCCGGCAGATAATTCCAATCCTGTTAAATAGAGAATGTGGGTGGGATGTTCAATTAAGAGTACATCGCAAGGCAAAGAAGATAGTTTTTCTCTAAGTTTGCATAATCGATTGACGTAGTTCATAAGAATAAGTAAGATTCAATTATTTTTTATGTGATATTGAATAAAGGAACACGGGGATCAGATTACCAACAATATCATTATCTCAAGCAATAAAACCAGAGGTTTTTAAATGAAATATTCCTATTTAATTTTGTTAATACTGTTTCCTTATTTAGTTGTGGCTGATTTTAGTGAAGGTCATCCAACTTTAGACTCAGAGCTTGAAGAAAGTGTTTTTATTTCAGATCATCAAGAAAATCCTGCTCCTTCATACTCAGAAATAACATTAGAAAATTTTCCTAATAATATCGAGAAGGAAGCCTATTTTTCTAGAGAAAATCGGAATGATGCAAAAAATTTGGTAGTCTTAAATTTGAATTATACATTTGGTAAAAGCTTGGGTTGCCAAAAAAGCTATGGGACATTTGGTGGGATGATCTTTCCCTTTTTTTCTTCCTGTCGCCCATTTCAGATTTTTTTAGATGGAAAAGCATTTCTTTTTGATCATGGTAAGTGGGGAGGAAGCGTAGGAATTGGGCTGCGCCATTTTTCGTATAACGGATGGATGGTTGGGTTGAATGGTTATTACGACTATCGACGTTTTAATGGCTGGGATTTAAATCAATTAGGATTAGGAGTGGAACTTTTAGGAGATTGTGTTGAATTTAGAGTCAATGGCTATCTTCCTGTCAATAAAAACAGATGGGATCAATGTTGTCTTTTTAACTATTCTGGTAGTTATTTTGCAACATTGCGGGAGCGTGGATATGTTTGGTCTGGCTTAGACACTGAAATTGGTACCTGGCTTGTCAAACCTTCTTGTTGTCAGGATATTGGACTTTATGTTGCTGCTGGACCATATTATTATAGACGGTCTCATGACCAGGATTTTTTTTTCCATGATCAAAAGCATCACACCATTGGTGGAAAAGCCAGAATATTAGCAACACTTGGAGATTTTATCGAATTATCAATGGCAGCGACTCATGATTCTGTTTGGCATACACGAGTGCAAGGAAGAGCTGAAATCATTGTTCCGTTTGATTATTTTTACACATTATTTAATCCTGTTCATGATCAATCTACTTGCTTGGTTACGCCTTCTCACTCATCATTAACAAGACCTGTTTATCGTCAAGATTCGATAGTTGTTAGTAAAAATCATTATTGGACTTGGAATTGGTGTGATAGATCCATGAGTGATGGAAATGATTAGGCTTATTTTTCAATTTTATTAAATTTATAGTTTTTTTAAACAATCCTTCACCAATAGCTCCTATGTTTTATTCATTTTTTCGAAGAATACATCTTTTTTTATTTTTATATATTTTTATGGGCCAGCTAATGGCTGTAGATTTACATTCCAGTGATCAACAAACTGTGCTTTTAGCCTTATTAGCTCGTAATAAAGAACACACACTTCCTGCGTTCTTAAATTGTATTGAACATTTAGATTATGATAAGAAATGTATCTCAATTTATATTCATACTAACAACAATATTGATAAGACTCAGGAAATTTTGGAAGCCTGGGTTAAAGAAAAAGGAAATTTATATAAGGATGTCATCTTTGTTAAACAAGATTTGAACACAGTTTTAACAAATCGCCCTCATGAATGGACTCCAGAAAGATTTAAAATTTTGGCAAAAATTAGAAATGACAGTTTGGAATATGCCAAGCTTTTAAAGTCAGATTATTATTTTGTTGTCGATTGTGATAATTTTATTACAGCTGATACTTTAAAAGACCTTATCAAACAAGATAAGCCTATTATTGCGCCCTTGTTACGATCTTTAGAAACTAATAATTATTATAGTAATTTTTTTTGTGCAATTGATGAAACGGGATATTACGGTTATCATCTCGACTATTTAAAAATCGTATCATATGAAAAGATTGGTGTTTTCAAAGTTCCTGTTGTTCATTGCACCTATCTGATTCAGTCTAAATATCTTGATCAACTGAGCTATATTGATGGATCAGAGGATTATGAGTTTGTCATTTTTTCTAGGAAGGCACGTGAAAAAAATGTCGATCAATATATTAGTAATGAAAAAAAATACGGATATTTGGTTCATTTTTTCGATAATCTTTCTTTAGAAGAAGAAAAAGAACGCATGGCATCAATAAATATTCTTAGGAGAATAGCGGATTTAAGGCATTAACTACTCTCTTTCTTCACAGATCTTTAAATTACTGAAAATAAACAATATAGTGTTTGAGATGGCATTTTTCAAAATGATATAAATCAAAAATTTAGGAAGTTAAATAAAAGAAGTACTACTTATTTTTCTTCTAAATCTTCTAAACTAATCACATCGGTAAATGTTTTATTTACTTAAGGATTAGCTGATAACTTGCTTTTTATATGGCTTATTAAACAGGTCTAGTTTAAATGCTTTTTCTATATATGTAAGCGTTAGTGGACTATTAAAAGGATTTATTCCTTTTGCCAGAGTCTCATACGCTTCTTTTTTTAAACTAAATTGATATTCCCCAGGTTAGGGATTAATATCGATGAATAGAGAAGCTGCTTACTTAAAAGACCTGTCTGCTAAATAAATTTTCATTAATTCGACAAGATAAGGGTCATTTTGATGAGTTAACTCATAGGATTTTTTTATGTAGTAAATAATGGTTTTTGACTGATTTTAACGAAAAGCCATTTTGGCTTGCTCAATTTGAACAGTGTCTAAATAAGCTTTAAAAAGATCTTGTCTATTTGATTCCGGGTTTAACGTAAGCCCAACTTTTAATTTCTTAATAGTTTCATCATAAGAAGTGCTTATAAAAAAAATTGTTTCCAAAATTTATTTCAATGCATGCGATTTTTGTCAATAAAGAGGCAATTAATGCCTCCTTAAAATTTTAACTTTCAAAAAAGTTGTCATTGAAAAAAAAGAGTTTTATAAGAAGTTAAACGCAGTATTGATTTACAAATGGAAAGTTTAGCTAGAGCTTTTTAAGGATTTTAAATTATTTTTACCTTTTCTAAGGATTTTATGAGCACCTTTCCCAAGCGCATTTTACTCAAGTTATCGGGAGAAACGTTGATTGGTAACCAAGGCTTTGGCATCCAGCAACAAGCTTGCCTTCAAATTACTAAATCTATTCAACAAATTCAACAATTGGGAATCCAATTAGGAATTGTGATTGGAGGAGGAAATATTTTCAGAGGAATAAACCTTAAAGCAAATGGAATGCCTCGTGTTCCTGCAGACCATATGGGAATGCTTGCAACGCTTTTAAATGGGATCGCTCTTCAACAAGCTTTAATAAGTTTAGAAGTCAAAACGTGCGTGATGAGTGCCTTAGACTGTCCAAAAGTAGCAGAGTCTTATCAATGGAGTAAAGCTTTGCAATATTTAGAAGAGGGGGTGGTTGTCATTTTCGTCGGAGGAACAGGTAACCCCTATTTTACAACAGATACAGCTGCAGCTTTAAGAGCAAGTGAAATACAAGCAAATTTACTGCTTAAAGCGACTAAGGTAGATGGGATTTATAATCAGGATCCTTTAAAAAATACCCAAGCTGTCAAATATGATCGAATTTCTTATTCTCAAGTGCTTGCAGAAAAATTACAAGTCATGGATGCTACTGCTATTGCTTTATGTAGAAATCATCAAATTCCTATCTTTGTGTTTAACATGAAGCGTCTATTTGAAAATAGATTAGACCATGTCTTAACAGATTATAGTCATGGAACTTTAGTTGATGATGGAGAAATTGGTCATGAAGCTAACAAGCTAGATAGATAATAGGAGTTAATATGAGCATAGTTGATCAAACTAAAACCAAAATGATAACGGCAATTGAACATTTAAAGAATGATTTGAAAAATATTCGTACGGGTCGTGCCAATCCGGGAATGGTTGAGCATGTGATGATAGAAGTCTATGGAAGCCCTATGCGTCTAAAAGATGTTGCTTCGATTTCTGCTCCCGAGGCGCGTCAACTATTAATTACTCCCTTTGATCCTCAAAATGCGGGATCGATTGGCAAAGGTATTGAAAAAGCAAATTTAGGTTTAATGCCTATTGTTGATGCGCATTCTGTTCGTATAAAAATTCCTCCTATGACAGAAGAAATTCGAAAAAAAATGGCAAAAATTTGCCATGAAGAAAAAGAAAAGACAAAAGTTAGTATTCGAAATATCAGACGCGATGCCAATGAATTAGCAAGAAAACAAAAATCGGAAGGAATCATTGCAGAAGATGTTTTAAAAAAACTCGAAAAAAATATTCAAGAGTTAACGGATAAGTTTTGTAAAGAAGCTGATGAAATCGCGGAAAAAAAAGAAAAAGAAATTTCCACAATTTAATGCTTGTAAAAAAATGAGGCTTTATTTTAGGATAAAGCCTCTTCAATCAAAAATTGAAGAATAGTTTGGATCCTATTTATTCTAAATACGATTTAAGTTTTTTACCTGGCCCCATCGTCTAGCCAGGTCTAGGACACCGGATTTTCATTCCGATAACAGGGGTTCGAATCCCCTTGGGGTCATCAAGAGTCTTTAGCTCAGTTGGTTAGAGCACCTCACTTTTAATGAGGGGGTCGATGGTTCGAGTCCATCAAGACTCATATGTCTTTTAGGCAGATTTATTCTAATAAGCTCTTTTCTTGCGATTACTTTTAATAAGTGCTTTTTTCAAAAAGCTTTTTCTTTATTTTTTTAATATTTAATTTCTTACATATTGAAACGAACCAGTCCCCAATTTTAAATCGTTTGATCCTTCGAAAGCCTCTTTTTTAAAAACTTTTGTAAGGGCTCCTTTTATCCTTTTTGCAAAAAATTTACATTGCTATTTGAAAAAATTTTACATTAAAGTGTGATTTGGTATGACTTTAATGATAACGATGTTAGGGTTGATGAGACTGAATTTTTAATAAGCTGGAACTCTTTAAATGCCTAATTCTTAATAAAAATCATTTGGTTGGTTAATAACGTTTAATTTCAGAGGTTTTATTTCGATGGTCGATAAAAATCCAGACAAAAACTTTTCCGATAGACCACTTGAATGTGGAGAATGTAAAAAACCAATTGCTGTTCGCTACACAGAAATTGTGGGTGAGAATATGACTCATACTAGTATGTGTGCAAGTTGTCCAGAGTTGGAAAGAAGACTGCATGGAACAAGCCCAAAAGAATATATTCAAAGTCAAGTAGGCTTAGGGGCTGCTCTAGAATGTGGAAATTGCGGAACTACTTTAGAAGAAGTTAAAAGAGGACATCAGTTAGGTTGTCCGGAATGCTACAATGTATTTGGTAATATTCTATTAGCTGAAATTCAAGCCGCTAATCGACTTACTTCTCGCCTTGTTTCGATTAAAAAATCATCACCTATTCATATTGGTCGAGCTCCTGGAGAAACTTTAGTCATTAAGCCTTCTTCTCGCTTATTAGCCCTTGATGAAGCTCTTAAAGAAACTCTTCAACGAGAAGATTATGAACAAGCGGCTTTGTTGAGAGATCAAATTCGTGCCTTAACAGAGCATAAAGAAGATTCAAAACCAGAAAAAGAAGGGGAAGAGCGTGACGAATCAAAATAACCCTTATTCTTTATTATGTAATCAAAACCCATGGAGTGTTAATGGAAATGATATTTGGCTAGGAACAACTTTGACGCTTTTAAGAAATTTAGAAAAATTCAAATTCCCAAGTAAGCTGGAGACAGATAAACGGAAACAAATCGTTTCTCTTTTATACAAAGACCTTTTAAAAAATGATTTATTAAAAAAATCACAGCTTTTTAAAGCTGAAGATATGCAACCGATTGAAAAAGAATTGTTGGTGGAACATTTTCTAACACCAGAAAGCTTTCATCAAGCGAACACGGGTGAAGCATTTGTATTAGATGCCTCGGGAGAATTTTTAGCCGTCTTCAATTTACGCGATCATTTGATGCTGCATTGGGTAGATACTAAAGAAGAATTAGAAGGAGCTTGGGAACGATTAGTTAAAATCGAAACAAATTTAAATAACTTAGTAAATTTTGCTTTTTCTTCGAAGTTTGGTTTTTTAACCGCAGATCCTACCAGATGTGGAACAGGCCTCATTGTGACTATTTTTTTGCATCTGCCCGGATTGATTTATACAAACCGTTTGAATGACGTTTTGCAAAAAGATAAAGATGAGGGAATTGAGCAAACAGGTTTACAAGGAAATCCCCATGAAATCATAGGGGATATTGTGGCTTTTCATAATAATTATACTCTTGGAATGACAGAAGAAAATATTATTTCTTCATTAAGAACTTTGGCGACTAAATTAGCCTTGGAAGAAAAAAGTGTTCGAAATATTTTGAAACAAGAGCATGACCAGGAAATTTCTGATCTCAAAGATAAAATTAGTCGTGCGTATGCGATTCTTTTACATTCTTACCAAATTGAATCTATTGAAGCAATGAAGGCCATTAGTTTACTTAAATTGGGTCTTGATTTGAACTGGTTGAAAGGTATCGATCAAAAGACATTAAATGATTTGTTGTTTAGTATCAGACGAGCTCATTTAATCTGCCACCAAAAACAAAAATTGACCCCTGAAGAAATACCTCATAAAAGGGCTGAATTTATCCACAAAGCTTTAAAAGGTAGCTCATTATTAATTTAAGAGTAGAAATATGAAGCAAAAAGCCTGTGTCGGCTTAAATCCTAATTCATATGTTCATTTGACTGAACACTTAGCCCCTCTTTGTGTAGCAATGGGGATGCCATTACTC
Organism: Candidatus Protochlamydia amoebophila UWE25; assembly: GCF_000011565.2. Taxonomy (NCBI): domain Bacteria; kingdom Pseudomonadati; phylum Chlamydiota; class Chlamydiia; order Parachlamydiales; family Parachlamydiaceae; genus Candidatus Protochlamydia; species Candidatus Protochlamydia amoebophila. The sequence continues at coordinate 2,258,484 of NC_005861.2, read as the reverse complement.
TTAACGGATGAAAAACACGCGATCAACTCTCAAAAACTCTATCCTCAATTAAAAATCCTCCTACATGATTGGGAAGATGTTACACCTCGTTATTTAATTGAAAATTTTGATGTCTTCTTTCAGTCGGAGCCTTGGCACCGCCACGATTTCTACGCTAAATTTCAAGGGCTTGAAAAAGCTTTTCAAAAAGAGGTAAGAAATGTCCATTGTCCTCATGGTTTTTCGGATAAAATCTTTTGGCTAGAAAAGAGTGTATGGGAAGATATTGTATTAATATACGGACAAAACATGTTGGATTTGTTCAAAGATTTCAAAATTCTAAATCATCTTAATGTTGCTCCTAGGACAGGAAATTATCGATATTTGTACTACAAAATGTTTCAAACTCATTTTGATTCCATCGCCGAAGAACTGGTTTGGGGGAAATTTAAAAAAAAGCAAACTACAATCTTGTATGCTCCAACTTGTCATGACCAAGATCATACGACATCCTTTATGCATGCACAGGCTATATTTGAAAATCTTCCTGAGGATTACAATTTGTTGGTTAAAATTCACCCTGCTTTAGAGGAAACGGATGGCCCGGCTCTTTATCAAATGATTGGAAAATATGAAAAAAAAGAAAATATTATTTTTGTTCAAGACTTTCCAGTGATTTATCCCTTACTCGCGCGATCTGATATTTATTTAGGAGATATGTCGTCAATTGGCTATGATTTTCTCACCTTCAACCGCCCGATGTTTTTCTTAAATCAGCGAAAACGAGACGTTCAAAAAGATAGAAATTTATTCCTATACCGCTGTGGATTTGAAATTCAACCTCATAACTATACCCAGTTTTATCAAATTTTAGAGAAAGAACTTTGTTTTGATCAAGCACGCTATGATCAAATACGTCAAGACATTTACCAATATACTTTTGGTGAAGAAGTTTCTTTTGATCATTTAAAAGAAATGATTTATCAGGCAACTTTTTCTCCAAAAAAATTTGATTGATGATAACAAATTTATATTCGAACTCTACCTTCAAACGGAAAAAAATTCCTCTAGCTCCCACTGAATTTTCTTAAACTCAGCAGCTTAATTTATATGCTTCTTCTCAAATAGAAGGTAGTCCTAAATAGGTAGGTAGGTAGGTAGTGATTTCAAATTGCTATTGTCGTTACAGATAAACACCTTGATCAATCAATATCGTTTTCTATTTTCTTTGAAAAAGATCCTATTTTTCGAATGAGTCTTGCGCATCGCTGTCTGATTGGATACTCAATTTTTTCCGTGTCACTTGTCTTCTTGATTCTTTGCCAACAGGACTGTGCTGCTGCTATGGGATCATTTCATCCTAAGCTACGACTGTATCTGTGAAAAAGTGGGCTTTTTTCTTATTTTGTAGGCAGTTTTGCCATCAAAGTCTTTCCTGAAGCTTTTGGCCTTTTTCTTGCATGACATGCTAAGATTTGGCGTGTTGTTGAATGCATGAAAAGCCATAGCCACTGACATTTTTCGAACTTCCCACAAAACTCCACATTTCAACTCCTTTAAGGATAAGCACTCCGAACTTTTCATTTTCAACAATGACTGATGCATTTAAGTTTTTTGGCAATAACTGAAAAGTTTGCTCCATGGACCCTAAATAGCCAAGGCATGCTTACATCAAATATTTTGCAATTCCTTGTAGAGAAACTCTTTTAAGATCTTCAAATTCGTTCTCTAGTTTCGTTTGAAATGTTTTTATTTTGAGGGTTCTCAAATGACTGCTTTCGAAATGCAACGCATTCCTATTTTTGTTTTACGATTTGAATGGAACCATTTTCACGCATGGGATGTGAATGGCGATTAAAGCAGAAAATGTCCATCAAATGCTCCCATATTTTTAAAATAAAAAAATAAAGCGTTCATAAAATAAAAATTTATATCACTATCTATTTAGGGCTACCTAATTTTATTTAAATATTTATATATAGGAAATTCAATTTTATTGATTAACTTATAAAATAATATAATTAAAATAAAGTTTTAACATTATTTAATAAACAAGATTAGTGATAATAATTTCTTTTTTATAATTTTGAATACGTTCTATTGATTGATGTTTGAAATTCTAACTATATAGGTTATCATCTAACTTTGATTCTTCTTATTACCTGACAAATTTTCAAGCTGGTGCAAGCCATCTATTTGGACCTGTATAAGCATCATGCCAATCTGTACATCGAATAGGATATTTGTTAAATATTTTTTTGTATTGATGTTCTGTATAATAATCAAAAGTGTCTTTCCAAAAATAATTATCCCATTCAAATTTGATTCCGTATCCACCTTCTTTATTAAATTTCCAAAGATCTCTTATTTTGCAAATAATTTGAGTAAACCAATTTTTATCATTAATCCTTTTTTTATTTTGTTCATAAAGATTCTCAATAATAGGAGTTATAGATTTGCCAATTAATCGTTCGTCCTCACTAAAATCAAAATCCACTCTAACTAACTCCATGAGTTTTGATGCCAAAGCATCAATTGGTAATGTATTTTCATAGCCCACTATATAGATATAACGATATCCCCAAAAAGAAATATTTTCTTTAGCATTTTTTACAATAGAAAATAATTCAATTAAGTTTGTTACATTATTTAAATTAAAGTTCATTTAATCCTCATTTATTTAAATTTAAATATTAAATAATTAAAAATTATTTATTTTATTTTTAATTGTTTTTAAAATAAACTAATTTATAATCTCTGTAAAGGTGGAGGGCAACTTAAATGTACCTCATCTTTTTCTGTATAATCTTTAGCTTTTGTAATTAAAATTTGTTTATATTGGTTTGACATTAGTTTTAAGTAATTTATTTGATCATCAAGATTAATATTTAACATTTTAAGCTTTTCTCTAGCCCAAGTCGTGCAATTATGGCATCCTCGACCAACTATCGAATCACTTCCAAAAAACGAAAAAGGACTTTTTTCTTTAAGAGGAGTCTCTTTTTCTTTTTTAATTTCTATAAGCATTTTTTTTATTTTTTCACTAGGGGCTAAATAAATTGCAGACCTTTCTTCATATTCAGCTTCCTCGTTTCCTGGAAAAATTACATCACTTTCAATTGATGGTCGATAATGAGATACGTACATAAAATATTGACCTTGTTCCAAAGAAATAGGGTTTTTACTAGTTGAAAATTGGCTATTGTCAAATCCATCACTGATTCCTTCAATACGAATTTCTGCATGATTACCATCACAACCTGTATGGGCGACTAAAGTTACAGCCCATATCAGTTGACTCACGGATACACGATCATCTATTCGGCTTTTTTTACTTATTGGCTCAATTCCTATATAAAAGGGGTGGATAGGATGGTCTAATTCCTTAGTTTTAATGATAGTCTGACTAAACACGCAACTGGGACCATTAAATATCCATTTATCGGAAGTGTTAATAACAAATTCTCTACCAGAACCTAAAATACTCAATTCTTCTTTTGCTGCAAATTGAAATTGATATTTAGGGCAACAACTTTTTACATAGTGCTGACTAAATATCTTAAAACATAAAAATTGAATACGAGCGATTGAATGGGTGATAGGAACTAATGCAAGATGTTTTTTGATAAAGTCAATTTTATGTTCCAAGGGATAATTTTTAAGCGCTATTTCGATTTTACGTTTAGTTGTGGATTCACAATAAAAAGTTTTAAAAGTTGATTCATTAAATGGAACTTGAGCAATTGTTTTAGTATTTTTATTGAATAGCTGCCAAATTAAATCATTATTTTTCCTTAACAAAGTAATTTCGTTATTTTCAATTTCCCATTGATGGCAAATTTCGTAAGTAGGAGGTAGTATAAAAGAGGGTGTATGATTGTCATTAATTATTAATTCGCAGCTTAAAAGACATTTAATTTTATCTTGAATAGTTTCAAGTTGTGGAATAAGTAGATTTTTTTTTTGAATAATAGATTTATTAATACGATCCAGTAATTCATAGGAAATATTTTCATTATCTTGAATTAAACGAAATTCTTTACTTCCTATTAACCATCTACGAATATACGTTTCTGTATTATCACAGCTAAATGGATCAACAAATTTTTCTCCTGAGTAACAAAATTCCATAAAAAATTCTGAATTAGGTGTTTCCCCTACCACATCAACTTTATTAATAAAATATTTCGTCGTTGCAATATTAGTAGGAAAAATAGTTGTTTTTACTTCTACTTCTTCTGGTTTATTTTCCGATTTAATTATAATTTGATTTGTTAATGTAGAAATTGGTAAAGACATAAAACCTCAAAATTTTATTTTTGTTTAATTATATAATTTAAAAAAAATAAATTCAATAAAATTTATTTGTTAATTAAAAATAAATTTTATAATAAATATTTATATTTTATAAATAAATTATTATTTTTTACATTTATTTATTTTTATAAAGTTGTTTATAATTTATTGTTAATTAATTAGTTTGTTGATATTTTATTTAGTTAACTTTTTTTATTATCTATTAAAATTGAATGTTAATTATTTTTTCTGTTAAAAATTAAATTTATATCTTTCCTATGTTTTTAAAATAGTTCGTGATTTAAAGAAAACTCGATACAATATACACTCGTACCCTGACATATTTGGGTAGTGCTAAATAGGTAAGGCTATTTCAATAAACTAACTAATTAGGTAGACTAATTGTCCTAATTCAAGCGAAGAAGAGCAATGAGATGTACACACCTGCGGCTCAGGTTTGGTAAAGAGGAAGGGTGATACAAGACAATAAAAGCAAAATTTTCACTGTTTAGAGTGTGGCAAACAGTGGAGCGAAAACAATGAAGCCAAAATTTCAATCTCTTCACTTAATCGACTTACATGATTTTGTAAACTTGAAGCACATTAGAAAATTTATTGAGGGGGATTTGGCGTGATATCAAGACTGATGCCTAGAAAAATTCATGCAACGACGTTTAATGGATTTGAAATTAAAGTGTTAGGATTTTAGTAGCAGCTGCAACAAATTTTTTAACAAATTAGTTATTTGCAACTTACATTAAATATGTGAGTTTAAATCTTTATCCTTTCAACAAACAGACACAAATTCTAATCGATAGTATGAAGATCAATTATTGGATTCGGATTTTAACTCCCTTATAAGGTCAAAATGTTGAAGAGGAGGCTCTTGAGGTCTTAATCCCATGACATTCCGCAATAGTCATTCCACCTCTATTATTGGCACGTATTTTAATAAATCCACAATTATCTACATGCCATCTGAGTTCACTTTTAAAATCCAACTGATAAAGAACTGAGCGTAATAATCCTCCGTGGGAAGACAGCAAAATTGTAGAGCCTAAGTACAATGGAGAGATCTTTAAAACAAGCCTAGACAAACGGTTGAATACTTCTGCATAGTTTTCAGATATTGAATCCCACTTGTAGGCTAAAAAATCTTCTTGAGTGAAAGAATCAATTTGACTGTTCTTTTGCAACCAATTTTTTAGGTCATCTATTGATTGACCTTCCCATTCGCCTAGCTGTCGCTCTCTTAAAACAGCTGTTTCCTCTATCTTAATGTCTTTTGATTCGAGAACAATTTCTGCCGTTTGACGCGCTCGGCTAAGATCAGAGGAAAAAGCTGCTGCAAAATTAATGTGATTCAGTTGCTTTTGAAGGTTCCGAGCTTGAATCTTACCTGAGCTGTTAAGAGAAATATCAATATGCCCTTGTAATTTTCCTAACATGTTCCAATCTGTCTCTCCATGCCGGATTAAATAAATATCGCAAAATAAATTTTTATCTACCATTAATGTGCCTTTTTAGTACTTTAAATAGGGTTACTTTTTACAAAAGCATAATAATTGTGGCATTCCTTCCCGTTATTTTTTCTCTCCGATAGGAAAAATAATCGTTTGGATTTGTAAATGTACTTAATCTTGCCACTTCGATGTGATGAAAAAGAATTCCCTCTTTTTGCAATTGATACTCCGTTAATGACCAAAAATCAAAATAATTTGGTTTAAATTGAAATTCCCAAAATTCTTCAGGGAATTCATTTTTATAATGAATAAATTCTGATTCCTCAGGTCCAAGACTGGGGGAAATGCAAACAAGTAGATTTTTAGGGTCAGATCCAAATCGATCTTTCATCTGCGTAATAGTTTTTGCATAAATATTTTGTACACTACCTCTCCATCCAGCATGAACATTCGCAATCACGTGATGTTGAGGATCATAAAATAAAGCAATTTGACAATCTGCATGGGTCATCATTAAAGCAATGCCTGGTGTTGCGCAAGTTAAACCATCTGTCAACAGAATAGTTGAAGGAGAATCGATCTCCACTGGAGCGACTTGATGGCCATGACAAGCATGCCCATGAATCATTTTAAATGTATGAGGAGTGCCATTTTTTAGACTGTTTTCAATCAAGCTACGATTTTTTTCAACTGAGATTGGATTGTCTCCTACAGAATAGCTCACATTCAATTGATTAAAAGGATCAACACTATATCCCCCTTTACGTAGAAAAACAGCATGTTTTAAGTGAGGAATATCTGTTAAAAGCTCAAATTCTAGCCACTCGAGCCGATCTTCTTTGAAATGTCGCATCATTTAACCGTAGTAGGATTATTATTATTATTGAAGAGTAAAAAAATTATGAAGAAAAAGGCAAAACTTTGCGGGGTAACAGACAAATGCTATTGACTTCTGTGATCTGCTAATTTATAAATTTTCTCAAACTTCAATTGAAATAAGAAATAACGTCAGTATTTAACCCTTAAGTTGAAAAATATGAAATTTAATTCTTTCCTTCTTTTTCTTTTACTTCCTATTTGCTTATGTGCATCTGATTGGACTTTAGAGGTTCGAGGCGCTTATTTTCAACCCTCTTCTAAACAATTTAGAAAAGTTTATTCTTCTTGTTTGATTGACTACCAAGTCGAAACATCCAAACGCGTTCACCCACTCTTTGAAGTTTGGGCAGGGATCAATTGGATGAATAAAAAAGGAAATTTGCGCGATGACTATAGCATGTTTAAACAAAAGAATCGAATTTATATTCTTCCCCTCACTTTAGGCTTTAAGTTTACCTATCCTTTAACAAATTATTTAGATATTTATACGGGAGCTGGAGCTTGTTATTCATTTTTGCATATAAAGCATCGCTGGGAAGATTTTAGTCGGGACAGTAGCTATTCTTCTTACTTTTCTTCCTTAAAAAAACATATTTCAAAGCATGGAGTAGGAGTTGTTGCAAAAGTTGGTTTAAGATGGACAATAGGACCAACGACGTTTATTGATTTATTTGCTGATTACTTTGTCCAACAATTTCATTTTTCACGCAAACACGATTTTAATGGGAATCATGTTTGGAAGCACTTAAATTGTGATGGTTTGAAGTTAGGGGCTGGTTTTGGGGTCTATTTCTAAGACCTCTTCATTTTTCAATTAGCCAATGTTGCTGAGCCCAATTTTGGATCCATTTTTGTAGATGATTGCAAGCTTGCTCGTAAAGTTTTGTACTTTGTTGTTCAATCTTTTCGCAAGCTTTTTCAAGACTTATGCCTTGTTGAAGAAGTTGAAGTAAGAAAAACTCTCCTTCTAAGACCTCTCTCCACGCTAATATATTTTTTTCAGTACGATAAAGAACGTAGTAATGAATCTCTTCTTTTTTAAGTAGGGGAATGCGGTGATTCGTCCAATAATGGATATCTTGTTTTATTAATTCTTCTCGAAATAAAAATAAATTAACATTCCATTTAAAAAGATGAATATGAGGCTGAAGAAAAAGTGTTTTTCTTAAAATCTCTTCCGGATTTTGTTTGTTGAGTTCTGAGAGATTCAAAGGAATATGCTTAGAAGCAATCCAACTAGCTGTAAAAGCCCAGTCAAGTTGAACAGCTTGTTCTATCAGTGAATGATCCGGTCTCTTATAATTTTTAGAAATCCAGTCCGGTAAACGCTCTCCTACTAATGATAATGCCCAGTGATTGGGAGGACATTCCGATAAATAAGGGATGGCAATTTTTTCTTTAAATATTTTGCAACCTGTCAAACGTACAAGAAGCGGAAAATTTGTATAAAGTATGTTAATTAATCGCCACCAGTATTGTTGATTATAAATTTGTATGCATTGATGAGGAAGAAGCGTAGGGCTTGGAGCAATATAGTTTTTTGCTTCCTCGGAGATTAAATCTCCGTTTTTAGTTTTATGATGAATCGTATCATTTTTTGCTAAAGGTGTAGTAATAACATTTGCAAACCATTCCTGGATTAGTTGAAGATCTTTTGGAATATTTACTTGTTTATAACTTGAGTTGCGAATTCTATTCATTTATCCTCAAACAGAGTTGACTAAAGAAGAGGGTAAAGGAGAAGAAATATTTTTTTGAAATTGTTTGGCTTTTAAAGCTTCTTTCCAAGTTTCTTCAAAAGATAAAAGATTGTCATCCCATTCAAGAAGAGTAGAAACTCCTCCAGTCAATGGATAGATTTCTGCATATAATTCCCAGACTTCATCTCTGACGGGATGATCGTGTGTATCTAAGACATAATCCCCAAAATCTTGGTGACCTGCTAAATGAATTTGAATGACTCGTTCTAGGGGAATATTTTGATAGTAAAGTTTGGGATCAAATCCATGATTTCGACTAGAAACATAAATATTATTGACATCTAGCATCATGTAAATGTTTGCTTTTTCTACAATGGCAGCATAAAATTCCCATTCTGGCATTTGATCTTGTGTAAATGCCACATAAGAAGAAAGATTTTCTAAAGCAAAAGGAATTTCTAAATAATCTTGAACAATCCGAGCTCTTTCTGCCACATAATCAACGACTTCTCGTGTATAAGGAAGTGGAAGTAAGTCATGGTAATGAGCGCCTGGTTGGTGTCCCCAACATAAGTGATCAGAGACCCAAGGAGTTTTTGTTAATTTAGTGAGTGCTTTGAGTTTTTTTAAGTACGCGTAATCAAGAGGAGCAGAACTTCCAATTGCCAAGGATACCCCATGTTGAACTACGGGATAGCTTTCTAAAATTTTTTGTAAATACTCTAAAGACTTACCCTCATCTAACATAAAATTTTCACTGATGATTTCAAACCAATCGATTTCTGGCTTGAATTTAAAAATATCTTCTAAATGGGGAAAACGTAATCCAATACCAATGCCTAAATTTGGAATTTGACGGGGTGCCATTTTTTGCCTATCTAAAAAGTCATTGAACGTGACTTGTCAGCTTTTAAAGGTGTTTAGAAAAATAAATGTGCGCAACCACTACTGGCACGCACATGCATCTATTTGACAAAACAGATTAACGAACCATTACGTCTGCTTTTTCAGTTCTTTTTTGCGCTTCTTTAACAGCCAAATTCTTATCACGGTAATTATCTTGGCTAGCTAATTGAATTGCTAAAGCCTTACCTTGAGTACTTAAGCTATCATAGATCTTACGTGTTTCACCGTTAAGTGAACTCACTAATTGCTCTTCAGAGCTTGTATTAGACACTGCAGATGTAGCATGATTATAATCAACTTCTTCTGCATTGTTATAACTGTGATAGCCATTAGCGTTTGATTGATACTGCGTACCCGTTTGAGAATAAGAATGATTAGAGATATGCGCTGCATTCCAGTCATTATTCTTGAGATTTGGAGTGCTTACACTATCATTTCCTGGACTTGTGCTTGTCCCATTATAAGTATTGCTTATATTTTCATAGCTACTATTTGAATTCATTTGGTATGAATTATTGTTCGCAACATAGGAATTTGTGCCAGTAGAGTTGTCAGCAATTTCTCTTTTGCCTTGTTTAGGATGATAAGCTCCACAGCTAGCCGCTGCAAGTAATAACTCTTGCGAATGTTGATCAGCTTGAGCGACAATAGGCAGAGCTGATGCGAGCACCAGAGCTGCTAAAGCTGATTGAGTTAGACCTTTCTTCATAACTTTCCTCGCATAATTTAATTTGTAATTATTTTTTAGTCGTCGGATTTGTTGTTACTCCGTCACTTGTATTCATTTCATTGGGGTTTTTGGCATCTATCGAATTTGTTGTCGTTGATAACGTATTCCAGTTACTATTAGTATTAGATGTAGCATCTGCTAGATTTGAATTACTAGATCGGCTATAATTGTTTTTATCTGTATTACCGTTGTTATTAGATGCAGTTGTGTGTTTTGAATTGTTTAATATGTTGTCTATTTTTGCACTTGTTTCTTTTGGAGGAGGGGTAGCTGCACCACAACCATGAGAACCGTCGCTTGCACCGCAACCTGCCGTCGCAAGCAATGTCTCAGAAGTTACCCAACCGTCAGTCGCTGTTCCATCTGTTGTCTGAGCAGTAACAGGGCTAGATGCTAATACTAAAGCTGCAAAAGCGGCTTTCACTAATTGTTTTTTCTTGTTTTCCATTTTTTCCTCCAAAAGGTTAATATTTTTGTTCTCTTATCTCTTTATTTGATGATAAGCATCTAAATTAGCTTTGATATTTCGATCATAATACCGACGATCAGTTTTATAAGTGCCATTAGGGGTGCTATGATATCCATTGCTAATTCCAGAGCCGGTACTTGTTCCCGAATAGCTGCTTATCCCAGAGGGATAATTCCCTACATTAAAACTTGTATTATAATATCTATTAGAACGGTTCATTCTGTCAGAACTTTGTTTTGAACGACAAGAATAGCTAGTTTCAGACCCTCTAGAATGTTCTTTATAAGAGTAAAGGCTATTGTCACATCCATACGAATAATTATCAGCTAAATCACTCCGAGTAGAATGGGATTGAGAATCAAAACTTACTTGACTGCCACAATCTTCCTTGCTTAAGTTGGGAGAATAGCTTGAAGCTTGTTTACAAGTTGCTTGTGCATTAATGGATTGAACAGAGGCTAATAAAAGTGTTGCAAAAACAACTTTTGCTAAATTTTTAATTTTCATAAAGCCTCTATGGTATAATTAAAAGAGAGGATAATTCACTAAGTAATTTTTTGAATTTAACCTGACCATAAAAGCAATAAGAATTTTTTGTCCATCATCATTTGGAAATTTTATTTGATAAAAAGTGTTTTTGTTGAATTGATAATCGAAACTATTTAATCATTAATTTATTTAAAAAAATTTATAATTATTTTATTATATTTATAATATTAATTTAATTTAACTAATAAAAATTGTTGTTATATTCGATAAATTTTGAAAAAGGTTTGTATGGTTTTTTCTGCGAAACAATCTATTCCATTATCGTTAGCTCCGTTACTGGCTTTGACATGGTTAGCACATTTTTTTATTGATACAATGCTAGGAATTTGGCCTGTCTATAAGTCGATGGCTCAATTAGATTTCGCCAAAGCTGGCCTTGTCGTTGCAGCAGGAGCATTTATTGGGGAAGGAGCTCAATTATTTTTTGGAGCATTTAGTGACAGAGGTTATCGAAAGCATTTAATGATTTTAGGATTGCTATTAGTGGTTGCTAGTACACTTGTAGTCCAATTTAGCCATTATGGGATTTTATTTTGTCTTTACTTATTTACCTGTTTAGGTTCAGGTAGCTTTCATCCTGCTGCAGGCAGTTTAATGGGAAGTTTGATTCCAACGAGGCGAGGCTTATTAATGGCTATTTTTGCTTCGGGAGGGAGTTTAGGACTTGCTTTTAGCCAACTGATTTTTTTATTTGTGTATAAAAATATGAATGGACAAACGTATTTACTAGCCATCCCCGCCATTATTTTGAGCTTTTTTTTGATTTTTTATCGTTTTCCCGTGATACAATCTGTTCAGCATACTTTAAAGAAGGGTATTTTAAGAGATTTTAAGGCTTTTTTTTGTCATATTCCCTTGCGAATGCTTTATTTAGCACAAGTGGCCAATCAATCCATTTTATGGGGGATGATTTTTATTTTACCAGATGCTTTAAAAACCCTAGGTTTAGCCGAATGGATTTATTATGGAGGAGGGCATCTATGCTTAATTTTGGGAGGAGCATGTATGATGGTGCCAGCTGGCTATTTAGCTGATAAATACTCTCCTCGGCAAGTCATCTTATACGCTGGGATAGTCAGTTGTGCGACTTTTTATTTTATCTTGTTTTTTGGAAGTTTTTCTATGTGGCTTTCTCTCCTATTACTTTTTATTTTAGGAGCTTCATTGACGCTTGTGAATCCGATTGGAATTGCGCTTGGTGTACGCTATGCACCTGGGCAGGCAGGATCTATCAGTGCTTTTTTAATGGGGATGGTTTGGTGTATATCTGAAGCAATCGGTCCAGGATCAGTTGGGTTAATGACAGCTTTTTTTGAGAATTATGCACCTATCAAAGCGTTGGCTGTGCTTGGTTTACTATTCCTCATTCAAATTTATGCAACATTCTCTCTTCCCAAAGAAGAACAAGAATTAGTTTTTTCTCCTTGTTAAACAAGGTTAAACAATCTTCATTTTTTAACAGCTATTTCAGAAATTTGGTTTAGCTCGATGTGAATGAGGAGTTCCCCATCGAGCTAAGATGGACTTAGAAAGAATGGGATAATGCTGCGTTGATTCCAACCGATTCCCATTTAAGTTCATCTTTACGGGTATGAGATTTCAACCATTTATAATCCAAGGAAATCTTTCCATACCAACAATTAGATAAACAAAAGGTTGTTCCTAAATTTGTATTGAAACCCCAAGCCCAACGATTACGATGGTAATGATCAACAAAATACACACCTGTCCAAGATTTTCTTTTACGGTGGCAACTATCTAAACAGTGGGCTTCTAATTCTGCATAGAGAGTCCATTCTTTATCAAGGGCGTAGGCGATATCAGTGCCTAAATAAAATCCATACCAGTTGAAACGGTAAGTACTTGTCCGTCTTGATACATTAAGTCCCAGTTTGTTGGCGATAATGGGATTTGAGTCACTGGATGGTTTTACAAAAGGATTAGAGTCATTACCATAGAGTGGGTTAGAGGAAGAGATAGGAGAAAAATAAGACGAAGAAGAGGAAGAATCTTTTTTTCCTTTAACTCTTAAATGTTGGCGATGAAAAGAAAAACCGATTAAAGGAACCACATTCAAACGTCCGTAACAGAAACTTAAAGGATAACCTGTGGCGATGTCAAAGTCGTAGACTTCACTTCTTTTTTTAATAGGATCATGTGTATTTACTAAAATATCTTTGTTTAATAAGGGTGTATCCAACTGAAAATGCTCTCTTGCTTCTCCTTTGAAAGATGTTCCGTAGTCAGCAGATAAACGCACATAATATTTTGAGCCGATCCATTTTGCTTTTGCATAAGCCATGTACAACTCAAGTTTTTTAAATTGTATATGGGAATCCACATTTCCAGAAATCTGATCCAGCTCTATATTTTTTAACTTCCAATTTAGCTTATCTCGTCTCCAACCTACACCCATTTCCACACTTTGTTGACAACTGGCAATACACAACGTAGATAAAGTCATTAGGCAAATGGCCATCAAAGCGACCAGAGATCTAAACATGAATCGTCTCCTTTTCAAATTAACGCGAGATAGATAAATTTCTTACGCTCGCCTGGAATTAAACATCTTTTGAATACATCACTTGTATGTAGAGTGCTAAAATAAAGCAATAAAATTTCAAAAATTTAAATAGATAAACACTTTTTGAAGTTTATTAGTAGGATAAAAAACTAAATTATGATGAGGATTTCTTTATTTGAAGACTGACTTACCACTGCAATAAGAACAACAAGATTTGCACTCTAATAAATTGAAAAGATGAATTGTTCTTCTTTTCAATCTAATCAATTTCAAATCAGAGTGGAAAAAGCGAAGTCATTTTTATTATTCTAGTTTATGAATGAATAACGTTGTAGAGAAGAATGCCCTATTTTTCTGCTATTAATGAGTTGAAGTTTTTTTAAATCGTTCAATTGAGGGGAAAAACGACTGTCTTCTTCAATAAAAAGAGTTCCTTTTTCTGCTAGTAAGTCACTTGTATCGATGCAACGGATAATTTTCTCGCTATAAGAAGGCTCATTTGCATAGACCTGTTTAGCATAGGGAGGATCGGCAAAAATGATATTAAAACGTTTTTGTTGTTTTTTGAGGTATTCTAAAAGAGTAAATACTTCTCCATATAATAGTTGACATTGTTGTTCGACTCCTAAAAGAGAGGCATTTTTTTGCTGACATTTTAAGGCTTCTTTGCTGGAATCAATAAAGGTTGCTGATTTGGCTCCTCGACTTAAAGCTTCAAATCCTATCGCTCCTGATCCAGCAAATAAATCAAGAAATGCTGCTTCTTCAATAAAGTTTTGACAAATGTTAAAAAGAGCTTCTCTTAAGCGACTAGCTGTTGGACGTGTTAAATCGTCTTTAGGAGTTACTAAGCGTTTATGGCGATATAGTCCTGTAATGATATACATAAAGGAATCACTCAACATTAAAATCTATAATTTTATTCAAACCGGAAGAGGTAGTGATAATCAGTCTGTAATGTCCTTTTGGCCAGCCAGCTGATGGAGGAGTAAAAACAGACATCAATAGGGTATCCCCCTCTTCTTCAATAATTGCTTTCGCCGGGATCGATGTCCCACTTTCTAAATGTTGAAGATTTAACTGAATAACACTGTTTTTAGCCGCATTAGCTATTTCTAGATCAATATAAAGATCTTTCAAATCCCCTTTAAATTTTGTTTGTGGATGATCAATGGATCCTTCTTTATTAACTGAAGATCCTAAATGATAAGAACCAAAACTCATCTTTGTTGTTTGCAAATGTTTAGGATTTTTTTTTGCATGCTGACGAGACTCTTGAGCACCTTCTTCTGGAGATAGGATTCGCATACTCCAAACTTTCCATGCGTTGTCTTCGTAAACAAGATAATACTTAACATAAGCGGTCAAGTGATTTGTTTGCAGAATGACAGCAAGTGTTCCTATTCCATCACTTACTTTCCGTTTATGATATGAGGCTGTTTGATAATCCTGTAAAATGGGATAACGCTTCACAAAATTTTCAAATTCACTTTTTGAAGTTGTTTCTTTGAATTCCTCTGCAGAATATTCTTCATATGCCTTCAAAAGTTGATTATTTTGAATTAATTGAAGTTGGTTTTGAACAACGTTAATTAAGTCTTGAGCATTTGATAAAGTTTTTTCTGTATAGGGGCTTAGTGATTGAAGTAAGCGGATACTAAGAATTTTCCATTTATCATCTTCCTTGATCAATCTGTATTCTACAGGAATATTAGTGTGGTTTTGAGTTGAGAGGTTTCCTTTTAATGTACTTACATTATTTTTAATGGCGCGTTGCGTAAAGTGAGCAGAGTGATTGTTTAAAAAAGCAGGATAAGTTTCTACAAATTGACGATATTGATCTAGCGATGTCGCTGCTTGAAATTCTTTTGAAGTATATTCGTAATAAGCTTTGGAAATCTCGTTATTTCTAAGAGCCTCTAATTGTTTATCAATGACATCGACAAGAGTTTCTGTAAATAAAATTCCTCCCGTGACTCCAACGAGTAATAAAAAGGCTACCCCAATTAAAATTTTAAACCAAAGAGGCATTTTTTTCTTTTTGACGGACTGAGAAGAGGAAGTTGTAGCAGACGTGCCAGAAATATTTTTATGAGAGGGGGTTCCACAAGAAGGACAAGGTTGATCATTTTTACCAATTTCAGTGCCACATTGCGAACAAAACATAACGTCATTTTCCTTTATGAATACAATTATCTGAATATAACAAATTTTTAGATCGCGTAGGCGCCATAAAAATGGATTAAACTTTCTGCTTTTTTATAGTTGGATTTTTTTAAAATTTCGTAAATTTGCAGCCCTTTAGCGTTTAAGCCCTGTTCAAAATAAAGTTTACCCAGTTTAAATAAGGTTTCTTTATCCTCAGGACATAGTTGCAAAATAATTTCATATTCTTTGATTTCTTCTTCGGGCATCTGAAGATCATGATAACTATAAGCTAACTGAGCATGAACCCATGGATCTTGAGGAGCATAATCACTTAAAATTTTAAATTCTTCAATAGCTCTTTCGGCAATGTATCTAAATTTTAACTGAAAAGATTCGTTGTATTTATTGGCTGGCAGCCATCGGTCGTCATCTAAACCCTCTATAGTTCTAGGATCAACATACAGTCCAGATAACATGACATAAGCATTAGCAAGTCCTGTATGAGCTTCTAGGTCAGTTGGTTCAAGTCTAACTAACTTGATGTGCTCTTCAATACATCCTTGAAGCAATAATTCTTTCATCGTATGAACATCTTGCCAATGAACCCAGCAACTTATTTTTTCGATCATCGGAAATAAAAAATTTAGTCTAAAAGGAACTTGGTAGATGACATATTCTTTACCGTGTAAATCTGCGGCTAGTCGACAACAGGCATAGGCAATAGTGAGATGATATTCTGGAGAATCTTCTAAATCTTGAATATTTAATTCACATGCATGAATAAAATCAGATTTTAAATCCATTAATTGCTCTGTTTTCCGACTCTCAAAATAAACTTTTAGAGTAAAGTAAGAAAAAATTGTTGCCACAATTAATGCTAAATGAATTGCTAAAACAAATGTTTGCGCTAAAAAAGTGAGGTGGATAAAAAAATAAATTATTTCCGCTGAGAGTAAACTGAGAAAAAAGATATTAAATAGTGTATAGGATTTGATAACACGTAAAAATTGTTCTATTGCAGGCTCCATCAAGGCTTGCGTACGATTTTTATAAAATTCTCTATCAAATTCTAGTATAATTTCTTTTTCAGCAGCCATAACCCTCTGATTTTCCTGATATCTAAGAAATTTTTATATCATTAGTTGACAAAATTTAAACAAATATTTTTTGAAAATTTTTATTATTCGGACAATTGAGGCTGAGAAAGCAATTTTCCTCGATAGCTTTGTTGCAATTCTTCTTTATCAAATAAAACTAGCCCTAAAAAAACTATTCCAAATGAAATATAAAATGGCCAAGTCACTACCTCTCCTAAGAAAACCCATCCAAATAGTGCTGTAAAGAGAGGAGTTGTGAAACCAGCAAAAGAAATAAAAGTTGCTGAGTATTTCTTCAATAAAGTTCCATAAAGATTATAACAGATAAGATTGGAAATCAAAATGAGTAGGAAAGTACATTCTAAATAAATGGGTATGTTTGTAACGGGAATAGGTGACCAATTTTCAACCAGTAATGAATGACAAAGAGCAAATGCGCCCCCTATAAACATACTTGTTCCATTAGCGGTTATAGGAGAAAGATTATTTTCTTTAACTAATTGCATCAGAACAATCCATCCATAAACACTGCAGATAGCAGCCATCATGACAGATAATTCTGCCCAAGAGAAAAATAACAGATGGCCGGTTGCTTCTTCCGAAGATGTTTGATTCATTAAAATAGGCAGAAAACCCATAAATCCAATTAATAATCCCATCCATTTTTTTGTTGTTAATTTTTCTGAGAAAAGAGTGTAGCAAAACAAAGCTGATAAAAATGGAGATAAACTATAAATGAAACATGTCTTGAATGATGTGAGATATTTTAATCCCCAGAACTCAAAAACATTTGTTAAATAAATGTTAAAAGCCGCAAGTTGTACAATACGCCACCAAGTTTGCTTATCAAATGAGAAGTGTTCCTTATTCACAATTTTTTGATACCCTAATAAAAGGCATCCAGCTAATAACATTCGGGTTCCTACCAAGAAAAAAGGTTGAGAATATTCCAATCCTGTTTTAGCAATCGTGAAAACACTTGCAAATAAAGCATACAAAAGAATGACGTAGAACATAAAACCTATTAATTCATTTCATTTATTAATATAAACGGCAGAGGTTGCAAGGTTGTTTTTCTTGCCTGATCCTTTGCTTTAAAGTTTTTTTGGATAAAAATTTTCTTTAATGAGGTTAATTTCGAAAAATTTATACTCAGTATATCCTTCATCAAAAAAAAAATAAAGTTAAAAGGGCTAGTTTTCTAATAAAATTATCATTTTATAAATCCTTGAAAACAAACTATTTAATAAATAAAAGTTTTAAAAATTGTTAATTAAAACTAAATTTTATTTTATATTAATGTAATAACACATTTATATGATTTAAATTTTTGTTATAATAAACAATAGGTGTATTTTAAATGTTAGCTGTAGTTATCAAATGAAAATAAAAATAATTATAATAAAAAAACTTGAATATTAGAAAAATTTAAATTATAAAATACCAATTCAGTACGCGGAGCTATTAAAATGCAAAAAACAAAAATATTGCTTATTGAAGATGAAGAGGATATAGCCTCTTTGATTAAACTTCAGGCAGAATTGGCTGGATATAAAGTCCATCTGGAAATGGATGGATTAAATGGTTTTTTGGCTATAGAAAGAGAAAAACCAGATGTTATTATCCTTGATATTATGCTACCTGGATTAAACGGACTAGATGTATGCCGTAAAATCAAAAGTAATCCTGATTTAGAAAATATTCCTATTATTATAATTTCAGCAAAAAGCGAAGAGCTCGATGTTGTTTTAGGACTTGAGCTAGGTGCAGATGATTATGTCGCTAAACCATTTTCTCTAAAGGTTTTATTTTCACGTATTAAAGCTGTTATGAGACGTGGAAAAGAAGGAGAAAAGGAAGCAAAAACATTAGTTTTTGGCGAATACACCATGGAAGTCGATCGGTATTTGTTGAGAAAGAAAGATAAATCTATTGCTTTAACCCTTTCTGAATTTGGAATTTTGAGACGCTTACTTCTTAATCGTGGAAAGGTATTGACTAGAAATCAATTATTAGACGATGTACAAAATGACGAAGCCTTTATCATCGATCGTAACATTGATGTGCATATTGCCTCTTTGAGAAAAAAATTAGGTCCTAATTTTGATGGTATTGAAACTGTCAGAGGGGTAGGTTATCGTTTTAAAGACGATGAATAAGATAAATTAAAACTGAATTAATCCTTTGCAGGATTAATTCAGTTTTTCTCGGGTATGAGAATGTGGGTTCTAAAACTTATTATTTTTAGCTTCTTTTTTTTATCCTTTACAACTTCCTCACAAATAACTTTTGAAGAATTACAAAGCGAAAATTATTTTTTCGTGCCTGAACAATCCGTTCAAATCAAAGGCTTTATTTATCAATCTCCTTGGAATACCTTTATACTAGCTTCTCAACCTAATTTAAAAAGTTGTTGTATTGGCAATTCTCATCAAGTAGCACAACAAATTTTTTTGAAAGGAATTGATAAAATTTCTACTAATCAAATGGTGACAGTTCAAGGGATATTAAAGTTACAAGCGCAAGAGGAAGGGAAAAAATTAAGGCAATTTTATATTTTAGAAAATGCAGAAATCATTTCTCAGAAAGTCTTTCCTTTTTGGACGGTAATTTTTTGTTTCATCTTTATCATTTTTTCTTTTTTCGTTTCTAAGAAGAAACAAAAAACATAACTTTTTCAGTCTGAATGCCTTTGCTTTCCCAGAAAAAATCTTGTTAAACTCAAAATTTAGGTTTAAAAAAGCCATTAGGTGAGAGTTAATTTAATTGACAAAACCTAAGCTGCTTACCATAGCTCATCGTTGCCACAAGGTTAAACTGTAATTTTATATAATTAACTGTTTGTAAACTATTTATTTGAAGAATGTATTTTATTGTATATAAATATTTAATGTTGAATTTGATTTATTTAAAGTAACCAAAGAAATAACAAATGTTATTATTTTCGCAGGGAATATACAATTAAATTTTTCTAACAAAATGCGACAAGTTGGTTTTTAATTGACTGAACTCAAATAGATTACGAATGAATTATTTTGTGCAATTCTACTAAAGGAAGAGGAGATTGAAACAAATATTCACCAAGTTGGCGAAATTTCTCTGGATCATCTGTGACGAAATATTGGTGAATTGCGTGTTGATTCGAATTGACAAGTTGATGACTTTCTAAAAGTTTTTTGACGGTTTGGGCACAGGTCAAGGCTGAATCTATAATTGTAACAGATGAGCCCATTATTTCTTCAATGAGGGGTTTAAGTAAAGGATAATGGGTGCAACCAAGCAAAATAGTATCGACATCTGCCTTCTCTAAATTTTTTAAATATTCTTGGATAATGAGTTTTGAAGCAGAATGATAGAGAAAACCTTCTTCAACGAGAGAAACCAATAGAGGACATGCAATTGGAAAGATAATCGCATCAGGAATTAGTTGATGAATTGCAGACTGGTAAGCACCAGATTCAATGGTTCCTTTAGTTCCTAAAACGGCTATACGTTTGTTACGCGTTGTTGCAGCTGCTAATTTAGCCCCAGGTTCAATGACGCCTATGATTGGGAGGTGAAAGAGCTGTTTTAATTTTGGAAGCGCTAAAGCTGAGGCTGTATTACAAGCAACCACCAATACTTTAATTTGCTTTTCAAGTAGAAAAATAGCATTTTCAATGCTATAGCGAATAATTGTTGCTGCGCTCTTATTTCCATAGGGTACTCTTGCTGTATCCCCAAGATACAAGAGGTTCTCTTGGGGCAGCAAACGAATCATTTCTCGCATGACTGTTAACCCCCCTATCCCTGAGTCAAATAAACCAATAGCATGAGAAGAAGCAAGGTGATTGAATGCCATAGATTAAGGAAGTTTAAGTACTTGTCCGACCACAATAAGATCAGAAGTTAACTGATTACATTCTCTCAAAATTTTGACAGTCGTTTTATTAGCCTTTGCAATTTTTTCTAAACTATCTCCGGGTTGGACCTTGTATGTTTTAGATGAATTTATCGCTTGTTTGTTTGCAATTTCTTGTGTTGCTGTTTCTCTTGCCTGCCAGACATCTATGAGAGAATGCAAAGCTGCCTCCAGGCTGCTAATATGCTGATCCTGTGCTTCAAGAATTTTCTCAACATCAACCAATTTTTGCTTATATTGAGCTAAAACATTTACCGAATCATTGGCATGATTTTTTAATTGTCTAAGATCATTCATCAAACCGTTGACAGCTTTATCAAGAGTATCAATTTTCCCTTCTAAATTAATACTCATCGCTCGTGTATATTCTCTTTGCCCCTCTAAATCATCTACAATTTGTTGACGAATTTGATCAAGTGAACTTTCTTGATTATGCAATTTGTTTTCAAAAATGCGTATCTCTGCTTCATGATTACTTAATTCGTGTTTAAGATCGGCTAAACTATTCTTAAATCGGATTGTATTATTATCAAGAACTGGACGAGTAGATTGTTGATTAGGCAAGTTAGAATGTGCCGAGTAATTTGGATAAGTTGCACTCATGCAATTTAAAAGTGGGAACATGATTAGTGTTCCCATAAGGAAAGAAAATTTAACGTTCATAAATCTTGAACTCTACGCGACGGTTTCTAGACCAGCCTTCTTCATGTTTTTCTAAGACGACGGGTCGTTCTTTCCCATAAGAAATGGTAAAGAGATTATCTGGATTAACATCTTCACTAATCAAAAGGTTACGAACGGCATTGCTACGACGGGAACCTAGAGCCAAGTTATAAGCTTGAGGTCCTCTTTCATCGGTATGCCCTTCAATAAAAATATAAACATTTGGATGGCGACGCATGAAATCAGCAATTTGATGAATTGTTTGTAAATTTGCCTGACCTTTAATCATACTGCTATCATAATCGAAGTAAATCGTTTTAAAAATGGCTGCGAGTTGGGGAATCATGCAAGGATCTTGAAAAGATTCAATACTCGGAATGGAACTACCTATTTCACCAGGCGTTTCTCGAGGTTGGCGAGCAAGGATATCTGCCATTGCAAACTCATTGTTGGCTTGATCTTGTAAGGGAATGAAGTCTGCGCGAGAATAATCACAGTCTTGAAAACCTCCTTCTTGATGGCTATACTCATCATCTACGCATTCAAAATCGTTTTTTGAATGAACTTGGCGAGAGTCGCCATGTTTGCCGCCAAGAGCCCTTACACCACGGTTCATGTGCCGGCCAGCGGATTTTGTATCTTCCCAAACATCGCTACCATTTCTTGCGCAACTTTGAAGTAGACAGGCAGACCCTAATAAGGCTACTAAATAAAAAGAATATATTCTCATAAGATTTTCTCCGGAAATTAGAGAGAGCTCATTGAAGTTTTGTAAGTGAAAAAACGGTTTCTTTTTGAAATTTACTCTATTTGCAAAAAAAATTTTGAATGAATTTGTAATTAAATTTTTGAGAAAAAATAAAATATAACGTTAAAAAAAAATTGATCATAAAAGCTTCAAAAAAAACATTTTAGCAAATTAATGAAATCTCGAAAAAAGTCGAACATAGTTTAACAAAAATCATGTCAAATTAGCAAAAAAAAACACTAGCATTCTCAATCTCTTATCTAATTAGATGATAAACAAGCGATTAGCGATCAAAACGTAACTCCCAATTGGGATAACGTTTTTCTCCTTTTCCTGAAGTTATGCGAGTTGCCTCCGTTTGATTCAAATTAATCAAATAGAGCTGGCTATCATTTGTATCAGCTGAATTATAAACAAGATGAAGGCTATTGGGAGCCCACGAAGGATTTTCCTTGTTAATAGGTCCTTGCGTTAATTGTTTTTCCTGGTTGGTTGTAAAATCGTAAATCCAAATTTGCCTAATCCCATCAGTTCGGGAGCAATAAGCAATTTTTGTTCCGTCTGGTGACCATGCAGGAGCAGAACTTTCTCGATTGCGCTTAGTAATTAGAGTTGCCTTTATATTTTTTAAACTTGTTCCAGGTTCTGGAATGGCAATGACGTAAATTTTTGGAGAACCATCTTTATCAGATACAAAAGCTACTTTGGTTCCATCAGGATTAAATGAAGGAGTACTTTGGGTAGCTAATTTAGCAGAGAAAATTTGCTGCGGTTTTCCAACAACACCTGTTTCAGGATTGAAAAGTTGCAAAAATAAATCGGGATTGCCAGTTGCGTCGCTAATAAAGGCTATTTTATCTCGTTGTTGAGAAAGTGTAGGCATCAGTTGATTACCTTTAAGCTTCAATAAACGCTGTCCTTTGCCATCTTTTAAATTCGCAATATAAATTTTTGATTGTCCGGCTTGATAAGAAACATAAAGAAAATTGCCTGATAAAAAACCTTTTTTTGGTGGAATGTAAGTAGGATTCACACAAAAAGATTTTTCTTGGGTAATTTGTCGTGCATTTTCTCCATCGTAATCAGCTTCCCAAACTTCGGAAGAAAGTTTTTGTTTATTATCGACAAGAGGAGTTTTAACTGTGTACAAAATTTTAGTAGAGGCAACTCCCTCCACTCCAAATAAGGCTTTATGAATAGTGTCTGCAATACGATGAATTAATCGGCGATCTTGGGATAAATCACCGGTTAGCATAACGGGATCACATTTTTTAAGATTTTGTGTATTCGTATTTAATATAAATACCTGAAGAAAGTTTTCTTTGATAATACCTTTGATCACATAAAAAATATTTTGTGCTTGCCAAGTTTGAGCAATACCTAAATCTTCTAGCTCACCTGCATTGGCTAACTGGTCATTGGAGGCATTTCTTTTTGATAAATAAGTAGATCCATTGTGATTAAGATCAAATGTTAAGATATCTTCCAATTGTTTAAGATAGGATGGAGAAAAATTTGTCTGTTCTATAGTGAAAGGAGCTAAATAAAGAGGAACAAGAGAAGAATCTGTCGAGAGGCGAACAACAATAGGGTCTTCGTCTATCGAATGAGCAAAAAAGGGGGCTAAAGATAAACAAAAGCAGATGAGAAATTGTATCCAATGGTTAGATGTTTTAAAAAAAAATGCATACATAAAATTTCTTGGGTTTTTAATAATCTAATAGATTTTTTAGTGAATAAACTTGTAATCCAGGTTAATAATCGTTATTTAACGTAACTAAAAAAGTGTATTGTGAAAGTCCTTCAAATCGAGTTCCGAAAGCTGGAAAATAAATCGTGGGAAGGTTTTTTTCTATGTACTGCTGATTTTTTGAACTTTCACTTTTTACAATGCTAATTTGAGCAATTTTGCCTGTTCGGTCGATTGTCAATTTAACTTGTACAGATCCGTAATCGGGTAATTTTAGAAAAAGTTTTAATCGTTGAGCAATTTCTTCTCGATAACTGCTATCCCTTCCATTTAACTCTCCTTGAACACTATTTCCTTGAGGTAAAGTGTCAATTTGTAGATTTTGAATCTGTTTTAGAATAGGGGATTCTCCAATTTTAGTTAGCGTGGTAGAATTGGATTTTTGTTTTGCCTCTCCTATTTTGGCTAGATTTTCTTTAGCTTTAGCTAAGAGCTGTTGCTCTTTTTTTAGAGCAGCCTCTTGCGAGGCTGCTAATTCTTGCTTAAGTCGCTTGTCAGCATCTTTGGCAAGAGTTTCCTTAGCAATATTTTCTTTTTTAACAGCCTCTTTTTTTTGTTTTTCTTTCTCAAATGTTGATGCTGGAGTCGCTTTTACTTTTTTCTTCTCTGCTTGTTTTTGTTCAGTGGTTTTTTGTGGGGGGTCAGTTTTTTTTATTTTTGGTGAAGAGGCTGTATTTTTTTTTGGTTCAGTTTTTGGAGAGGGTTTAGATTCTAACTTAAGTTCAGATTTTTTTTCAGTCACTTTATGTGATTTAGAAGAGTCTTGTGGTTTTGTCTTAGCAGGTAAGGGATTTTCTGGTGTTAAAGGTAACGAAGTGGATGAGACTAAACTCTTATCAATCTCTTGTGTAAGCAAAGTTTTTATAGAAGAGGGAGGAGCGGAAGGTTGCAAGATAAGTGTCGAGACTACTAATTTCGTCGTTTGTTGTTTTTCTGGTGAAATTGACCATGTAGAATTAACTAATAAAATCAGTAAATGAAAAAATATGACCGCAATAGCAATCAACCACCAAGCTTTTTGCTGGGTATATGTTTGAAAAAAGAGAGAAGTTGGATCATTGTGCATAAGCAATGGGTTGCTTTAAGCAGGTTTTAAAATAATGTCTACTTTTGAAAATCCTGCTTCTTCTGCAGCATTCTTGACTAGTTGGTATGTCCCGAAACAGGCTTTTTTATCATGAAAAATTTGAGGCGTAATTTTGGGATGTTTCAATTTAATTTGTTTAAGCTTTTCGGCTAATAGATGAGGAAGTATAAGTTCTTGATTTAACCAAATTGTGTTATCAGATCTTACATGAATAGTAATCGGACTATTTTCTTGAACAGACTGATGATTATTTAAATTAAACTTTGGCGCATCAGCAAGTTCAACATGATCTTGTTCTAATAAGGGGGCAATTACAATAAACATAATCAAAATAACAAACACAACGTCAATTAAAGGTGTCAAATTCACGGCAGGTTCATCGGGAATTGAAGAGTGAGAAAAAGAGAAACGGTTTCTAATCATTGTGCTCACCTTTTCTAAGCTTCTACTTTGCGATATTGTAATTCAACAGCAGCTAAAATGTCGTTTGAAAAACCTTCCATATCCATCGAAAAATCACGAATTTCATTTTTTAAATAATTATATCCAATTAAAGCGGGAATCGCGTCAAGAAGCCCCAGAACTGTGGTAGCCAAAGCAAGGGATAGTCCACTGAGTACCATTTGATGAGTACTTCCGCCTGATTGATGAGATTGTAATTCCGCAAATGTTGTCAAAATCCCCCAAACAGTTCCCAATAACCCTAGAAATGGTGCCAAACTGACAGTTGTGGAAAGAACGTAAAGATTTTTTTCTAAATATTTTATTTGAGAAGCAACTTGAGTGGATAAATGAGAGGCAACGTAGTCTATATCACTTAACGAAAGAAATGTGGGTGATTGCGGAGTGTTAGATAGTTGAGTATGAAAATGGCGATTTTTAGCCAATACATCTAAAGTTTGTCGTTTTAAAACTTTATAGAGGTCTAAAAAAGGATTAAGGTGTGTTTTGTTATTTATTGTATCATAGTCGAGGCTAAGGGGATTCGCTTTTTGTAATTGAAAAGCTTCATGAAATCGGAAGGCATATTTTTTGGCTTGAGAAGTCAACCATAATTTATGAATTAAAACAATCCAGCTACAAATAGAAAGAATATATAAAGCTAAAAAAATTAGTTTACCTAATACATCGGATTGAGAATAAGCTTCAAAAAAAGGATTATTAGCTAATATATTAACATTTACATACATTTACAATACCTTTATTATTTATAATAATTTACTTGAATATAAATTTTCAAATTTATTATACTAATTATCCAATGTGATTAATATCAAATAGGTGATTATACCCTATTTGTCAAGTTTTGTAAAAATAAAAACTAGATTTAAATAGGAATTTTTTGATGACTTCACCTTAGATTCGAACTTTGAATTATTTTCGCGAAAATTCAGTTTTTTGTTTTTGTTTTAAAAAGATCAACTTGTGAAAATGGGCTTGCCAATTTTCCTTCAGAAGATTTTTTGATACTGATCAAAGTTTTGACTTTCAAAGAATAAACAAAACTCACGCAAAGTGAAATTTCATCCCCCTTCATTTGAAAGGCTTCAATAAGCCGTATAAAGCCAGGAGATGTTTGAATGAACAATTATATTCGTTTCTTTTTATTATTAATTGGGTTTGCTTCCCCCCTACCGTCTTTTGCCACATTCGAAGGTTCTGCCCATGTACAAGTTCAGTTAATTCAAGAAGAAGAGACAATTCAGCCAGGCCATCCTTTTTGGGTTGCCCTTCATCTTAAAATCGAAGATGATTGGCACGTGTACTGGAAAAATCCGGGGGATGCGGGAATACCATTAAAAGTTGAGTGGACATTACCTCTCGGGTTTGAAGTGGGGCCTTTACAATGGCCTTTTCCTGGAAAATTTAAGGTGGCTGATATGGTGGGATTTGGATATGAAGGAGAAGTTGTCCTACTAAGTTTAATTACCCCTCCTGCTAATCTCTCTATTGGACAAACTTTCCAATTGAATGCTAAACTCAAATGGCTTGTTTGTTCAGATCTTACGTGTCAGCCAGGATCAACAACGACAGCTCTTCAAGTTGTCACTCAAAATGATGCGCCAAAATTAAAAACTGAAACGGCTACTCTTTTTTCCCAAGCACGTTTGAAAATTCCCAGTTTTCATGCAGAAGTAAAAACTGTGCGTAAATCAGGAATTGTCCAAATTGAAATGCCTCACGCGAATCAAATACCAAATGTTGACCCCGTTATTGGAGTTTATTTTTTTCCTGAAGAAAAGGATGTTATTGATTATAAAGTTGATCCTGTTCTTGCTGCTGCTTCTAAGCAAGATCAGCGATTTTTAGTCAATTTAAAAGGAAGCGATGAGATTGGGGCTAAAAGTCAGACTTTAAAAGGTGTTTTGGTGGTGCATACTCAGCAAGGGAATGAAGAAAGTGTCCAAGCTTTTGATATAGATACACCAATCCACGAAGTTGGCGAAAAAGAGTTAATCAGTCATTTGGACACTCACTCGATAAGATCTTCCACGCTTGAAATGGAAACTCAAAAAACCCAAGCATCATCTTTTGAGTTTGAAGGAGGAATTGCTCTTGCTCTTTTATTTGCTTTTTTAGGGGGGATGATTCTAAATTTAATGCCTTGCGTTTTACCTGTTATGTCATTCAAAGTGATGAGCTTTGTTAAAATGGCCGGTCAAAGTCGTTCTTTAACGATCAAACATGGTTTAATGTTTTCTTTAGGAGTCATTCTCTCATTTTGGCTATTAGCTTCTGCAATGCTAACTCTACGTGCTTATGGTCAAGCTGTGGGTTGGGGATTT
The DNA here is from genome assembly GCF_000011565.2 of Candidatus Protochlamydia amoebophila UWE25. NCBI lineage: Bacteria > Pseudomonadati > Chlamydiota > Chlamydiia > Parachlamydiales > Parachlamydiaceae > Candidatus Protochlamydia > Candidatus Protochlamydia amoebophila. The sequence goes on along the minus strand of NC_005861.2, from coordinate 2,230,809 downwards.
CAATTGCAAGAGCCTATTTTTGTGGTTATTTTAGCCTCTGTTTTATTTATATTTGCATTGAGTTTATTTGGACTTTTTGAGTGGGGAATGTTTTTTGCTTCTTGGGCGGGGCAGACGCAAGCTGAAAAAGCAACTCAATGGTCTGGTTACATGGGTTCTTTCTTAAGTGGAGTTTTAGCAACAGCTGTTGCTACACCTTGCACAGGGCCTTTTTTAGGCTCTGCTGTGGGATTTGCTGTCACATTACCTGTTTTTCAATCATTACTAATTTTTACATTGCTTGGATTAGGAATGTGCTTTCCTTATTTATTACTTGCTAGTTTTCCCGCTTTTTTGCGGTTTATGCCCAAACCTGGTCCATGGATGGAAACTTTTAAAGAACTTATGGGATTTGTTTTACTAATCACTGTCTTATGGTTAATGTGGGTATTTAGTGCACAGACAAATACTTTTTCTCTTATTTGCTTAATAGCTGGTTTCTTGAGCTTTGCTATAGGAGCTTGGATTTATGGGAAAGGGAGTCATCCTCTTATAAGTTCAAAAAAGCGAATAATCGCTTATGTCACCGCCTTATTCTTCATCTTAATGGGTATAGAAGCTATTATTTTACCAAAAGATTCGTGGAATGATAGTTCAACTTTTTCTCAGATTGGAAATGCAGAGTGGGCTGGATGGGAGGTATTTTCACCGGAACGAGTTGCCGAATTAAGAAAACAAGGAAGACCTGTTCTGATTGATTTTACCGCTAAATGGTGTTTGATTTGTCAGGCCAATCATATCGTTTTAGGTTCTAAAGAAGTTGATAAAAAACTTTCGGAAAAAGGTGTTGTTAAAATGATAGCCGATTGGACCAAGAATGATCCAGTGATTACTGAGGCTTTGAGCCAATTTGGACGCAATAGTGTGCCCCTCTATGTTTTTTATGGAAGTGATCAGAAGCAAGAGCCTACTATTTTACCTCAAGTACTCACTTCTGATATTGTCAAAGAACACATTAATTCAGTTTTGAATTCTAAAGAGGTAGCATGGATAGAATGAGCTATTCTCTTTCATTTATTGACTCTCACGCCCATTTAACAAGTTCTCCTGTTTACGAACAAATCGATGTTCTTTTGGAAAGAGCGCAAAAAGAGCACGTTCATCAAATAGTCAATATTTGTACTGATCCCGAGTCGTTAAAAAAAGGGATAGAACTTTCCAAAAAATATCCTTGGATTTTCCAAACGGCTGCAACCCCTCCCAATAATGTACAAAAAGAAGGTGAAGCAGCATTTGAAACGATTGCAGATTATGCTCGTAAAGGTTATTTAAAAGCGATTGGAGAAACAGGATTAGATTATTATTATGATTACTCTTCAAAAGAGATTCAAAAAGACTTCTTCCATCGTTATTTGCATTTAGCTCTTGAATGTCGATTACCTGTAGTCATTCATTGTCGAGAGGCTTTTGCAGATTTTTTTGAAATTATTGACGCAGAATATCGAATTGACTGTCGTCATGCTCCAGGTGTTTTACACTGTTTCACAGGAACAATTGCAGAAGCTGAAGAGGTCATTAAAAGAGGGTGGATGCTCTCTCTAAGTGGGATTGTCACTTTTAAAAAAAGTTTTGAGTTGCAGCAAGTTGCAAAAGAAGTTCCTCTGTCCCAATTATTGATTGAAACAGATACGCCATATCTAGCCCCTCAAAAATATCGGGGCCACCCCAATGAGCCTTCTTATATCATAGAGACAGCTCGTTTGATTGCATCTTTAAAAGGTATTTCTCTAGAGGAAGTGGCACATGCGACTTCTGAAAATGCACGTTATTTATTTCGAATTTAATGATATAAATTTATTTGTTGAAAGTGTTAAATATTTTTTTACGATCCATTTTTGAAATTATATTTAAATTTTTTGACATTTAATGATTGTAAAAATTAATTATTTCCTATTTTTATAAATAAATTTATTTTGATTTTATAATGAATGAAAATATCATTATATATGATCAATTTTAAATTGAATTGGATCCACTAGCTAGGTATATATAGACTCAAAACATTGGAAATCGTTTTTGAGTATCCCATGACTTATACTTATCAATCTCCTCCTATTCCTAAAGCTTTTATTTGGCGAAGAGCTCATTCTTTAACAGGTCTTTGGTTAGTTTTATTTTTGATCGAACATTTACTAACTAATTCTCAAGCGGCGCTTTTTATTGGAGATGATGGAAGTGGCTTTGTAGCGGCAGTCAACTGGATAAAAGGATTACCTTATTTACCTTTGATTGAAATCATTTTATTAGGATTACCACTTTTAATTCATGGATTTTGGGGCATTCATTATTTATTTCAGGCAAAATACAATACTCAGCCTTCTGATGGATCGCAACCTTCTCTTCCAGGGCATTTTCGCAATCATGCCTATACATGGCAAAGAATTACTTCGTGGATTTTATTGTTTGGAATTGTGGCTCATGTCATTCATATGCGTTTTTTAGAATATCCAGTAACTGCTCAATTGGACACTCAACATTATTATCTCGTTCGCTTGGAAAAAGATAATGGTTTGTACACCCTTTCTAAAAGACTAGGATTTGATCTCTACTCTCAATCGCAAATTCAAGAGATAAAACAAACTATTTTCTCCCATTTAGGTCCTTTAGTTGCTTTGGAAGAAACTCCTGAGCAATTAATTGCAGCTCAGAAAAATCGCGAAGAAAAAGCTTGGGTAGAGGCTTTTGAAAGTTTACATATAAACGCAAATCAGTTAGTGGCCGCATCAAAAACTTTTGGTATCGCTGAATTATTAATTGTAAGAGATACTTTCAAAAAACCAATCATGATTTTTTTGTATTCTGGTCTTGTGATTGCTGCTTGTTTTCACGCTTTTAATGGACTTTGGACATTTATGATCACCTGGGGGATTTCTTTGACTGCTAGATCTCAAAATTTTATGAGGAAAATGGCTACTTTACTGATGATCATGATTGCTTTTTTGGGGTTTGCGGCGATTTGGGGCACATATTGGTTTAATCTCTCACATTAATAGGAATTGGTAAGATGTCTAAAGCTAAAGAAGTAATCGTGGTTGGAGGGGGATTATCAGGGCTTTCTACGGCTATGAAACTCGCAGAAAATGGTTGCAATGTCAAAATCGTCTCAGTCACAAAAGTGAAACGCTCTCATTCTGTATGTGCTCAAGGAGGAATTAACGCAGCGATGAATTTAAAAGGAGAAGATGATTCTCCTTTGATTCATGCCTATGACACGATTAAAGGAGGTGACTTTTTAGCTAACCAACCTCCTGTTTTAGAAATGTGTTTAGCAGCTCCAGCAATTATTCAGATGATGGCACGGTTTGGGTGTCCTTTCAATCGAACTTCGGAAGGAAATTTAGATTTTAGACGCTTTGGAGGCACGCTTTATAATCGAACCGCTTTTTGTGGTGCTTCTACTGGACAGCAGCTGCTTTATGCTCTAGATGAGCAAGTTAGAAAATACGAAGTGATGGGGAGAGTTGAAAAATTTGAATCTCATGAATTTATGCGTCTGATCTTAGATGAACAAGGACTCGCTAGAGGTATTGTCATGATGGATCTTTTTAACATGAAGTTAGATGTGCTAAAAGCCGATGCTGTTGTGATAGCAACGGGAGGAATTGGAATGATTTTTAAAAAATCGACAAATTCCACGTTTTGTACTGGAGCTGCTAATGGTCGTTTATTTAAACAAGGCATGATTTATGCGAATGGAGAATTTATCCAAATTCATCCAACAGCTATTCCGGGGCATGATAAACTCCGATTAATGTCAGAATCTGCCCGTGGGGAAGGAGGACGCATTTGGGTTTATGGAGATTCTTCTAAACAGATAAAAAAAGCGGATGGAACTGAAATTCCATGTGGAAAAACAGGAGAGCCTTGGTATTTTCTTGAAGAGTTATATCCAGCATTTGGAAATTTGGTTCCCCGCGATATTGGTGCAAGAGAAGTTTTACGTATTTGCGAAATGGGATTAGGGATCAATGGGGAAATGCAGGTTTATCTCGACGTATCCCATCTATCGGATGAGAAAAAACAAAAGCTTAAAGCGATTTTGGAAATTTATCAAAAATTTACTGGTGATGATCCAAAAAAGGTTCCTATGCGAATTTTCCCTGCTATGCATTATACAATGGGGGGGGCGTGGGTTGATTGGCCAGCTGCGGATGATCACGATCGGTTTGATCGTTTTAGACAAATGACTAATTTACATGGATGTTTTAATGTTGGCGAATCAGATTACCAATATCATGGAGCTAATCGATTAGGAGCCAACGCGCTACTCTCTTGTATTTTCAGTGGGCTTGTTGCCGGGCAAGAAGTACCTAGATATTTAGATCAATTAACCCATTCTTATCGAGAAACTCCATCTTCAGTTTTTGAATCAGCTTTAAATGCCGAACAAGACATAAAAAAAGATTTATTATCGAGGAAGGGTATTGAAAATATTCATCGTTTACATGACGAATTATCTGATTGGATGCTTACAAATGTAACAGTTAAACGAAATAATGCCGACCTACTAAAAACCCTTAATAAATTGAAGGAACTGAGAGAGCGATATCAACACATTTCGCTAGATGATCGAACGCAATTTGCTAATCAAACATATGCTGTCGCCAATCAGTTTGGGCCTATGCTCGAGATTGCTATGGTAATTACTAAAGGTGCTCTTTTACGGAATGAATTTAGAGGAGCTCACTATAAACCAGAGTTTCCAGAGCGAAATGATAAAGAGTGGTTAAAAACAACTTTAGCAACTTATCAGGTAGATGAACCGCGCATTGAATATGCAGAAGTAGATTTACGCCATCTCCAACCTATTCAAAGAGATTATACACAGGCTAAAAAAATTAAACCCAAATTAGAAAATATCCCTGCCAATCTTATTTTACCTATTTAATACCTAGGAGATTTTTGATGGTTCGAACATACATTTTAAAAATATATCGGGGAGAACCGGGATCTCAATATTGGGAAGAATTTGAACTTGCTTTAATTCCTTATGCGAATGTGATTTCTTCATTAATGGAAATCCAACGCAACCCTATCAATATTAAAGGGGAAAAAGTCAAACCTGTCGTATGGGAGTCAGGTTGTTTAGAAGAAGTTTGCGGGTCTTGTTCAATGCTTATCAATGCTTATCCTCGGCAAGCTTGCACAGCTCTTATTGAACCAATTTTGAATGAAACAAAGAATTTGATTATTACTTTAGCGCCTCTGACCAAATTTCCTTTAGTGAGAGATTTGATTGTAGATCGTAGTCGCATGTTTGAAAATTTAAAAAAAGTGCATGCATGGATTGATGTCGACGGAACCTACCAGCAAGGTCCAGGACCAAATATTGGTCCAGAAAAGCAAAAAGTGATGTATTCTTTAGCAACCTGCATGACTTGCGGCTGTTGCTCCGAAGCCTGTCCTCAAGTTAACATGCATTCTCCGTTTATAGGCCCTGCGGCAATTTCGCAAGTCCGCTTATTTAATGCAAACCCGATTGGAAAAACGCAAAAAGAAAAGCGTTTAAGGCCTTTGATGCAGGAAGGGGGAGTGAATGATTGTGGAAATAATCAAAACTGCGTGAGGGTTTGTCCAAAAGACATTCCCTTAACAGATTCTATTGCAACAATTAGTCGCGATGTCACAAAACAAGCAATTGAAGATCTTTTTAGTTTTCCTGATAGACAAGACTAACCATTCATTTAATAATTATTAATTAAAGTTAAAATACTAATGACTGTCAATTAATAATTTGTTATTATATTAAATTTAATTTTTTTAATTCTATAGGATATAATGTCCCTTCATACCTATTATTTTAAACGCTTAATCTGGGTTTTAATTGCAAAAACCTGCTTCATCGTCGGATTTATTATTTGGGGTGGGGTGGGATTGGGACCTGACGAAGCTCAATATTGGACTTGGAGCCAAAAGCTTGATTGGGGTTACTACAGTAAACCCCCTGGCGTTGCTTGGCAAATTTGGTTAGGGACACAGTTGTGGGGGCAAACAGAATTAGGAATTCGTTTTTTTTCTTTAATATGGTCATTTTTACAGACTTATTTAGTATTTGTTTTAGCGTTAGAAGCTGGATTAAAGCCTAGAACAGCCTTTTGGAGTGGAATTGTCATGGCTTTTTCTCCTATCGGTTTGTTAGGATCTTTTCTTGCCATTACGGATGGAGGGTGCTTAATTTTTTGGACATTAGCATGCATAATTGTTGTGAGAGCTTTGCGGAAAAATCTTAGCCCTTCTCCTTTTTTGGTTGGTTTATGTTTAATGGCTGGAGCTTTATTTAAATGGCCCATCTATTTTTTTTGGGTATTTTTTCTCATCAGTCAATATCTTTGGTTTCCTCAACTTTCTTTGACAAGGCTTGTAAGTGGGATTTGTGTTTCTCTAATGGGTCTTTTACCAAGTTTTTGGTGGAATATTTCTCATGATTGGGCAACCTTCCGTCATGTTTTCTCTACTCTTCAAGGTGGGCATGGTGCAACAGGCGGGAATTTTTTTGAATTCTTAGTGATTCAAGCTCTGTTAATCTCACCAATTTTGTTTGGATTGTTACTTTATAGTTGGTTTTATCAAGCAAAAAAAATGAAGCCTATGCCTCTTATCCACACAAGTTTTAAAAAAACTCTGTTATTTTGTGGAGGACTTTCATTAATATGCTTAGCGTGTGCTTTAGGCCTGTCACTTTTTCAAAAAATTCAGGGAAATTGGATTGTTTTTGCGTATCCGACAGCAATTGTTTGGTTAGCAGGTTTTGCTTGCGAAGGAAGTCGCCACGAGAAATGGTTGAAATTAGGAGTAGCTACTGCAGGATGCTTAGTTTTGTCTCTTTTTTCTTTTCCACTGTTTTACCAATCTCAATGGCGGCCTATTTTTATGACGTATAAGTGGAACCCTTTCAAACACAATATGGGTTGGGACCAGTTAGAACAATCATTATTAGAAGCCAAATATAACCCTTTAACCGACTTTTTAGTTAGCGATAAATATCAGACAACCAGCATCTTAAGTTTTTATGGCCCTCTGCAACAAAGAGCCTATTTTCTTAACCTTCATCATGCTCGTCAAAATCAGTTTTCGTATTGGCCAAGCATGGTGGATGACTATGCAGGAAAAACTGGTTACTTCATCTGGATGGAGAACCAACCTTATTTAGAGCGTGATTGGAAAAAAAAGTTAGACTTTTATCAAAATGAATTAAAAAACTATTTCAAGCATGTAGAACTTATGGGTCTTTTTCCCCTTCTTTATGAGAATCAAAAAGTTGTGAAAGGTGTTTTTATTTTTAGATGCACTGACTGTAAATCAAACCCTCTTCCCTCAACACAAATTTTTTAAACTGATAAGTTTATAGTCGAAAAAAGCAAAAATGGGTTATTATGAATTTGTAAGTGATTTAGCTCAAAGTTTGAGATTTCAGCCATTTTTTTCACCGCTGATTGGGATATTTGAATATTAAGCCAATCAACGATATTTATTTTTTTTAAGGGACCATGACGCTAATGGTACCGCTTGAATTGTACGCAATTTAAAGCAAAACCATTAGGAAACGGACCCACGTTAACAAAACGTGTTGATCGAGCCAATTCAAGTCCCTCTCAGCGGTGTTTTCTTTTTTGATAATTCATTATGTTCCAGAATAACCTTAAATTACGTTTTCCGAGCACTTTATATAAACTTGTTTTTAAATGCTAAGTTTGAGAGAGAATAGTTTAGAGGTTCATTATTAACTACGGTCATCGAAAAGGGGATAAGTAGAGAAGATGCTTAATCTAGTGTGTTTCAATTAGACTTTTGTTTCAAATTCTTAATCTTTACATTTTATCCTCTTTTTTCTAAACTAGTTCCATGTTTACAAAGTTAAGCAAATGACAATCTCAGTTTTGAGTTTATTTAATTGGGAAACACTTTGATTGTTAATCAATTAAATAAACTCAGGACTTAGGGCTAATATGAATAAGCATTGGAGAGGATATGTCTTCTGTTAAAAAGAAGCGCAAATACAAAATTGCGAAACACAAGCGTAAGAAGCGTAGCCGGCGTGATCGGCACAAAGGAAGATAGATTTTTTTCTAATAGACCTCAGAGAAAAATTTAATCACCACTTGCAAGCTTAAATTTATCTTAAGCTTGCAAGTTCTACTAACTCCATCCTAAGTTCTATAACTTCTTTTTATCTTATCTATAACTCCAACTAATACAAATTTATTAAATTGATTAATTTATTTTGTAAAACTTGAGTTTTTATTTTAAAATTTTGGATTTAAATATTAATTAAATGAGTGTTTTGAATGATGCTTTGGAAATTTCCTGTTCGTTATGATGTAATTGTTATTGGTGGAGGGCATGCAGGCTGCGAAGCAGCATTGGCATCTGCACGAATGGGGTTGAGAACTTTATTACTCACAATGAATTTGGATACAATAGCCAAAATGAGTTGTAATCCTGCTGTAGGAGGAATCGCTAAAGGACATATCGTTAGAGAAATCGATGCATTGGGTGGGGAAATGGGTAAAGTGATTGATGTCACTGGGATCCAATATCGCATGTTAAATGCGACTAAAGGCCCTGCCGTTTGGGCACCTCGCGCGCAAGCCGACAAACTTGCTTATCAAAGTGAGATGAAACACCGTATGGAGCGAGTCTCTAACTTGGATATCAAGCAAGGCACAATTGAAGATTTGTTAATTGAAAACGATCATATTTGTGGCGTGATTACGAAAGAAGGAATTAGTTATGATTGCCAAGCGATTGTTCTTTCTTCTGGGACATTTTTAAGAGGCCTTTTACATATTGGTGAAACAAATTATTCGGGGGGTAGAGCTGGAGACCAGCCTTCAGTAGGTATGTCAGCTAGCTTAGAAAAATATGGTTTGAAATTAGGTCGATTAAAGACGGGAACTCCTCCTAGAATCAATAAACGATCCATTGACTTTAGTTGCACAGAAGAACAGCCGGGTGATCCGGGAGTCAAATTTTCTTACGATAATGAGGGAATTCCTCGTTTGCCGCAAGTGTCTTGCTACATTACTTATACGACAGAAGAAACAAAACAAATTATTTTATCCAACATTCATCGCTCTCCTATGTATTCAGGCAAAATCAAAGGAGTGGGACCTCGTTATTGCCCTTCCATTGAAGATAAGGTTGTTCGTTTTTCGGATAAAGAACGCCATCAAATTTTTTTGGAGCCTGAAGGACTCCAAACCCAAGAAGTTTACGTCAATGGAGTCTCTTCTTCATTACCCTTTGATGTACAATTGGCATTTATCAAAAGTATCCCTGCACTTCGTCATGCTGAAATCATGAGACCTGCTTACGCAATTGAATATGATTATGTTATAAGTGGTCAAATTGATTTTTCTCTCGAATGTAAAAAAATTGGAGGCCTTTTCTTAGCTGGCCAAATTAATGGAACGTCTGGTTATGAAGAAGCTGCCGGCCAGGGATTAATGGCAGGAATTAACGCTGCGAATAAAGTGATGGGTAAAGCCCCCCTAATTTTAAAACGTTCGGAAGCATATATAGGAGTGATGATCGATGATCTAGTCACAAAAGGTTTAGATGAACCTTACCGAATGTTTACAAGTCGTGCAGAGCATCGTTTATTACTTCGGCAAGACAATGCCGATCTTCGTTTAAGACGCTATGGCTATGAAGTGGGATTAGTCGATCAAACGCGTTATGATCGGGTAAAAGAAAAGCAAAGAATCATGGAGGAAGAAAGCGAACGTTTAGCAAAAACATTTAAGCAAGTATCTAATAAGGGATATACATTAACTCAATTATTATGCCGACCCGAAAATACATATGCTTCCTTGCTAAAAGAATATCCAGATGTGATGCAAAATTTTGGAGAAGAAATTAATTTTCAAATTGAATTAAATTTAAAATATGCGGGTTATATCGATCGCCAAACAAGTGAAGTGGCAAAATTGGCGCATGTGGAGAAAATTCAAATTCCGATAGGGTTTGATTTTTCAACTGTAAACGGTTTGCGTAACGAAGCAAAGCAAAAATTGAACCAGATCGCTCCACGCCATTTAGGCCAAGCTTTACGCATTTCAGGAGTTTCTCCTGCAGATATTTCGATTTTAATGATTGCTCTTACGCGGTATCAAGAGCCAATAGAAAAAGAACGGCTAACATCTGATTGTTCCGAGGCATAAGAGGTCATGCTTGAATGTAATGTTGTGCAGTTAAAAAACGTTCCTATTTTAACTCAGTTAAAATGGGAAGAAGCTTTACTACGTACAAAACACGACAACTGGTGTTTAATTAATCAAGGCTCACCGCCAGCTGTTGTTCTAGGGATTTCTGGGCGTGTTGATGAGTTGATTAATTTAAATTATTTCTATCAAAACCCAATTCCTTTGATTCGTCGTTTTAGTGGAGGAGGAACAGTGGTTGTGGATGAAAATACCATTTTTGTCACCTTTATTTGTCATGCTTCACAATTATCTATTTCTCCTTTCCCTCAACATATTATGCAATGGACAGAAGAATTTTACCGTCCTATTTTCCCAACTCACCCATTTCAGTTAAAAGAAAACGATTATGTTATGGGCCTAAGGAAATTTGGAGGTAATGCGCAATCGATTACTAAAAATCGGTGGTTACATCATAGTTCGTTGCTTTGGGACTTTTGCTATGATAAAATGCAATATTTATCTCTTCCTAAAAAAAGACCCCATTATCGGAAAGATCGATCCCATTTAGATTTCCTTTGTTCGTTAAAAGATTTTTGTTCCGATCAATCAAAGTTCCAAGATCAACTCTTGAATAGACTCGAACAGAAGTTTTCTTTAAAACATTGCTCCATTAATGATTTAAAAGAAATATCTCAAATTCCTCATCGTCACATAACTCAAGAGATTTTTTTAGATTTTTTATGAATTTTTTATCATAAAAAATGTTTCCCTTTTTACTATTAATCCTAAATAGTTTTCATTAAGGATTAAAAGTCTATTGACCTGCTTTTGCAATTAGATTAAATAAGAATTAAAGAAGCCATCGCTTCTAAAGATTAATAACCTAAACTTTATAAATAATTAAAAAAATCTAATCAGGAGAAAAATATGTTTTTAGAAAATATTTCTATAAATTATACCACTATTTTTTTTGCGGCAATGGCCTATTTTATATTAGGAACTATTTGGTATTCTCCAGCTATGTTTGGGCAACGTTCTAAACGGTACGAAGGAGTTATTAATCCACCGATTAAACAAACATCGCTTGCATTAGCTTATATCGGAGAATTATTAATTTCTTTTTTTATAGCTTACACTTTGGCTGTCTTTATACAAATCACGCAAGCGAAAGATTTTTTAGAAAAGATTGTCGTTGTTATCTGGATTTGGTTTGGTTTTGTGGCGACAACGCATTTTTCACCGGTACTTTGGGATAGAAAAACCTTAAAAAGTTTTTTCGTTCATGCAGGTTTTATGTTATTTGGATTTTTATTAATAGGGTCGCTCATTTCAATTGTACATTGATTTAAAAATTGTTTGTTTAAAATGATTTTGGTTAGCTTATAATTGGGCTATTTTATCACCTATAAATAATATAGATAGGTTGCTTAATACTTTCCAAAACTCAAGTAACAATTAGCCAAAATTCTAAACTTTGTATTTCTTTTTATAAATGGGATTTAAAATTCATCGGAAAAATTAATTTAAAATGTTTTTTGCGAGAATCAATTTGCATGAATTTCTAAAAAATATTTTAATGACAATAGAATAACAAAACAAAGGAGTGATGTTATGGTTCAAGGTGATAAATCAAGTTATACGAATAAACAAAAAAAACAAGCAGAACATATTGAAGAAAGCTATGAAAAGCGTGGTGTGAGTGACAAAGAGGCGGAAAAACGCGCTTGGGCTACAGTTAACAAGTTAACTGGTGGCGGCTTAAAAGGTGGGGCGAAAAAATCAAGTTCATCAAAAGCAGCAACGGCTAAAAAAAGTGCAACAGCTAAAACGGCTACCAAAAAGGCAACAGCGACAACAGCAAAAGGAGCCACAGCAGCTAAAAAACCAGCTGTAAAGAAAGCAACAACTTCTGCAGCTAAAAAGCCTGCTCTTACAAAAAAAAGTCCGGCAGTTAAGAAAGCAGCACCAGCTAAAAAAAGTGCCCCTGTAAAAAAGGTATCTCCCGCAAAGAAAGCAGCACCAGCTAAAAAATCGACAACAACTTCTCCTCGTACTAATACAATCAAGAAAACGACAGCAACTAAAAAAACGTCGGCAAAAACGGCTTCTAAAAAAGCACCGGCGAGAAAAGTTGTAACAGCAACAGCAAAAAAAAGCTCAGCCACTAAGAGGAGCAGTACTAAAAAAACAACACCGAGCAAAAAATTTTCTAAGAAGGGTATTTTAAGCTCTATATTTTCTTTTTAAAAGATATTGTTTTCTTCTAAATTTAGTCGCTTAAGGGATATTCTTTTAAGCGACTTTTTTATTTTTTTAATTTACTTTCCAATTGAAGATATTGCAACTTGCGTTCAATTCCCCACCGATACCCAGATAAGTTTCCGTCTTTTCTAATAACTCGATGGCAAGGTGTCACAAGAGCTAAAGGATTAGCCGCACAAGCTCCTCCTACAGCACGAACAGCTTTTGGCGAGCTAATTTTTTTTGCAATTTCTGCATAGCTAGATGTTGTTCCAATTGGAATTTCTCTTAAGGCTTTCCAGACAGATCTTTGAAAGAGGGTTCCTCTTTCATCCAAAGTAAAGTCTATTTTTTTGAGAGGATTTTCCATTAACTCAATAATTTGAGAAAGTATGTTTTTTGTTTTGTAATCATCATGAATTAAATGAGCTTGAGGAAAACGAGCTTGAAGGAGTAATTGAAGTTCTGCAGGATTTTCCCCTAGAATAACTGCGCAAAGCCCTACTTGGCTTTGAGCAACAATGACTTGTCCAAAGCTAGAATTACCGATAGAAAAAAATATCTGCTCTACATGTTTGTTATGCATGTTTTATCCCTCTCTTTTATGTTCTAACAAGCATATCTAATTTTATACTTTAAGACTCGCCAGTTTAGGTCATCAAATCTTTTAACCCTTTCCTAACTTTAATGTCCGAAAGTGGCTAGAAAATTTTCTGAAAATCTTTTACCATAAAAAAGATGAAGATAGAACAACAAATGTATTTCAAAGCTTATCTTTCCCGCGATGCACGTTTTGATGGGATTTTTTATGTGGGAGTCCTTTCTACTGGAATTTACTGTCGGTGTATTTGTCCTGCGAGAAGACCAAAAGAATCAAATTGTCGCTTTTTCAAAAGTACAGGGGAAGCTGAAAAAGAATTTTTTCGACCTTGTTTACGCTGTCGCCCAGAGCTAGCACCGGGTCAGTCCCCAGTGGATGATGCTCATCGCATTGCCAATCTTTTGATTTCTTCTATGCAAGAAGGGTTGTTCGATGAATTAGGACTTGAAGATATTGCCTTAAAATTCAATTTAAGTTCTCGTCAAATTCGGCGTGTCATTCAGAAAGAATTTGGTGTCTCACCTATTCAATTATTATTAACTCGCCGGTTACTTTTAGCAAAGCAGTTATTGACGGATACCGATTTGAGTGTGATAGATATTGCTTTTGCTAGTGGATTTTCTAGCCTGCGTCGTTTCAATGATGCTTTTAAAAAGCATTATCGCATGCCTCCCAACCAATTAAAAAAAGAAGGTCAACGAAAGAAAACTTTTTTTCCTTCCGCATACATTACGCTGCAATTGAATTATCGTCCCCCCTATGATTGGATAGGTTTTTTAAATTTTTTATCTATTCGTTCTTTAAAGGGGATAGAGCTAGTTAAAAATAATTGTTATTTACGTACTGTACAGATTAGAGAGTATAAAGGCTGGATTCACGTTTCTCATGTAGAGGATAAACATTGCCTAAGAGTCAAAATTGCTTCTTCTTTAGTTCCTGTGCTAGCGATATTATTAGAGCGAATTCGCAATTTTTTTGATTTAAATGCTAGGCCTGATAAAATTTCTGTCCAACTTGAGCAAGATCCCTTTTTGGCAGAAGAAGTGGCAAAAAATCCAGGTTTGAGAGTTCCTGGAACATTTGACGGATTTGAGCTAGCATTTAGAGCTATTTTAGGGCAACAAATTACTGTCAAAGCAGCCACTACACTCGCTAGTCGATTTGTAAAAGCATTTGGTGAGGAATTTAAAACTCCCTTTGCAGAGTTGCATTATTTATGTCCAAGTTCTCAACGCATTTCTTCTTTAAAGTGGGAAGAAATTGCGACTATTGGAATTATTCGTGCAAGAGCTCAAACAATAATTGAATTAGCCAAACAAATGTCATCAAATACTCTTAAATTAGAAGCAGGCGTTAATCTGAGATTGACAATTAAACAATTAACATCGATAGCAGGGATTGGCCAATGGACGGCTCATTATATTGCTTTACGAGCTCTCCAATGGCCTGATGCGTTTCCAAAAGAAGATGTGGCATTGCGCAAAAAACTTGGCAAAGTAACGGCGAAGCAAGCGGAGAAATTATCACAAGTGTGGCGTCCGTGGCGCAGCTATGCAACGTTGTACCTGTGGCAAAAAAAGGACTAAAATAGCTGATTCAAATTTAACGAACTTTAATTAATCATCTAGTTGTTTGAGAATTTTTTCCAAATTTATTCCTTTACCAAGAATTGGTTTGAATAAATCACCTACTTTTTGAAATCTTTTTAAACAATTTTTTATAGTAAAATCTGTTGGGCGAAGACCAACTTTCACTTCTTTCCATGACAAAGGGGTAGAGATAGGGGCTTCAGGTTTGGGACGAACGGAATAAGGAGCAACGACAGTTTGCCCAAAATTGTTTTGTAAATAATCAAGGTAGACTTTGTTTTGTCTATTTTTAGGGTTTCTTTCTAAAGAAGTGAGATCTGGCATTTTTTCATGAGCTAAGTGAGCGATCAATTTGCCAAATTGTGTGGTTTCTTCAAAAGTATAACGAGTCCCCATCGGAATATAAATATGGAGTCCGGTAGCCCCAGAGGTTTTGCACACGTGAGGGATGTCTAGCGGATCCAAGATGTGGTGAATTCCTTGAGCGACTTCAATGACATAATCAAATGAAATGCCTTCAGGATCCAAATCAAGGATTAAATAATCTGGATAATGCAAAGATTGCCTTCGAACATTAAAGGGATTTAATTCAATACATCCTAAATTGATTACATAGAGTAAACTTTGCTCATCATTGATGATAATATAGTGTACCTCTCTTTCTTCGTGAGAGATGGTTTCTATTTGAACCCAATTGGGTGCATGAAGGAGATCTTTTTGATAAAAACCAGGCTGACCAATTCCATTTGGATAACGATGGAGCGTTTCTGGCCGATCTTTTAAATAGGGCAAAATTAAAGGAGATATCGATCGATAGTACTCAAGCAAATCTCCTTTTGTATATCCTTCTTGGGGCCAATAAATTTTATCTAAATGCGTAAAAGATAATTCCGTATGGATGCTAGGTTTTATTTTTTGTTGTTTAGAAATGGGAGAAGTTTCTTGTAAAATTTTTTTGACTTTTACTTCCTCTTCTAGCACAACTTCTTGTTTTTTTTTATCTTCGCGAAGATCAATAAAAATCGCTTGTCTCATGATTTTTTCTTTTGTCCATTCAGCAAATTGGATTTCGCAAACTAGCTCAGGTTTTACCCACGTGGTTGGTTGATGGAGTTTGGGAGGAAAAGAAAAAGGGCAGGTTTCTTGAGGTTTTAAGAGGTCACGCACATAAGTTAACGATTTTTGATCGAATCCACTGCCTGTATGGCCCACATAAAGCAATTCATTATCTTTGTAGACTCCTAAAAGTAGAGATCCGAAATGCTCTCTGGAACCTCTCGGAGTTGTGAAGCCACAAATAATTGCTTCTTGTCTTTGATGAGTTTTAATTTTTAGCCATTTTTTACTGCGCGTGGATTGGTAGGTGCTATCAATTCTTTTAGCTACAATTCCTTCAAATCCAGCTTGAGAAGCCACTTTAAAAAAGGCTTTTCCTTCTTGAATCAAATGTTCACAAAAACGAATGCGGGAATTTTTTGGTAGAATTTGTTTGAGCAGCTCTTTCCGCTGTAAAAGGGTTAATTCTCGTAAATCGTTATTTTTTAGGTAGAGAAGATCGAACACGTAGTAAACTAAAAATCCTTCTTGATTTTTTAGGTAATTTTGAACGAGTTGAAAGCTCGGTTGTCCATTTTCATTTAAAACGACAATTTCTCCATCTAAATAAGCATCGACTGTCATTTCATTTAAGGCTTTTACAATCGGATCAAATCGTGAGTTAAATGAAAGATGGTTACGAGACCATAAAAAAACGGATTGGTTGTGAATTTGAGCTAGCGCCCTGTATCCATCCCACTTAATTTCAAATAGCCAGTCGGGATGGTCAAAAGGTTTATCGACCAAAGTGGCAAGCATGGGTTTGATTATTTGTGGCATGGTCGTTTTTTGGATTTCTTTTTGAATAAGGATCGAATTACGCGTTTTTTTGGGATTTTTACCAGTTTTTTTTGGATCTAGAGAAATGATTCGTTGAGACAAAACAGATTCATTTTTTTCGAGAATGGATACTTGAGAAGCATACACATCACTTTTCTTAATGAGTAACCATTGCTTGTCATCGCCTTGAAATCGAATAAGAGAAAATTCGCCTTTAAGTTTGTGCCCATTTAAAACAAATTTTAAATGTCCTTTTTTTAAACCTTGTCTTATGAATTGTTCGGACTCTTTTTGGGACTTTGCTCCTAGAGCTGAATAATTACCTTTATCCCAAACGATAACTTCTCCTGCTCCATAATTTCCTTTTGGAATAGTTCCCTCAAAATTATGATAAGAATAAGGATGATCTTCAACTTGAATGGCTAAACGTTTATCATTGGGATTGAGAGAGGGCCCTTTAGGAATAGCCCAACTTTTAAGAACCCCGTCTAATTCTAATCGGAAGTCATAATGTAAATGAGAGGCGTTGTGCATTTGCACGACGAACAAAAGGCTTTGAGAGGAATGTTCTTTAGTCTTTTCGTGTGGTTCAGTTGTCTCGTTAAAATTTCTTTTACTAAGGTACTTTTTTAATTCCATATCACCTCCAAAATTATTTAAGCCCCTTTTATTGATGAGTCTCTAAATTTTCTTTCAACATTACCCTGATATCTTTGTCAGGAGTAAGTAATGTTTAGTTTTTTTTGTGTGATCTTTTCTTTCCTTTGACTTTATCTGCAATAATGTCTCTAAGTTCCTTTGTATACGTTATCCTAATAGTCTTCGGGATGAAAATGGGAAATGAGTTGATCGAGCGATGAGTTTCGGGGCTATTGCGACTTCTTTATTCGTATTTATCCCGCTTTCTAAAATATGTAAAACTATAGGGTTTTCATTTCATTCAAATAGCGCAATGGATTTAATACCAACAAATTCTCGTAAGGCTTAACGATAGCAATATATTCTCGATTATGTAAAACAAATTTTCCAATACATAATTTTTAGATTTTTTTGCGTTTTCCTTAAAAGACTATAAGTCTTTGATTTTCTTTCTAAATGAAAAGAAGAAGATAGAAGCGAAAGCTAAGGCATTTTGTTGCATTTTTAGAACAATATAGTCTCGATTACTTCTTTAAAGAAGGAAAATAGGTTAAATGTGGTATTACAAGCATTTAAAACTCGTAGACAGCTGTTTCTAATCTAGCAAAATAGGAATTCAATTTGCTCATTACGATTACATGTTTTACTCATTGCTTAGTACTAGAAATTCTAGAATATTATTTGCTTTGGAAAAGCGAACAATATTCTTGTATCTAGCATCATTGAGAGTTTACCAACGCAGATCCAAATGTGTTGTAGCTGCTAAGAATTTAAAATGCGCTAATCCAGCATCGGTGAGCTCATAGCAATTAGCCAGATCTAGATGCTGCAAAGCGACTAAGGGCCTCAAATGCGCTAATCCTGCATCAGTAAGGTAAGAGCATCCACTCAAATTTAAATGCTGTAAAGCTACTAAGGACCTCAAACGCGCTAATCCATTACCGGTAAGTTTCCAGCATTGCATTAAATCTAGATGTTTTAAAGCGACTAAGGGTGTCAAATGTGCTAATCCAACGTCTGTGATATTTTCACAATTTGTCAGATTTAAATGTTGCAAAGCTACTAATGGCCTCAAGTGCGCTAGTCCTGCATCGGTAAGATTCCAACATCGCATTAAATCTAGATGTTTTAAAGCGATTAAGGGTTTCAAATGCACTAATCCTGCATCCGTGAGATCACAACCAATCAGATTCAAATGCTGTAAAGCGACTAAGGGGGACAAATGCGCTAATCCGGTGTCCGTGACTCTGAAACATCCCGTTAAATCTAGATGCTGCAAAGCCGTTAAGGGTGTCAAATGCGCTAACCCTGCATCTGTAAAATTCCAGCATTCTTGGAGATCAAGCACTTTTAAATTTTTACAATTTTTTAAAGCTAAGAGATGAGCATCTGTTAAGTCAGCATTGTTTGAAAAATTGAGTGCTTCTATCTCATTCGAGAAATACTTTAAAATTTCTTCAAATTCCGTTAACTGAGAACTCTGGTTCAATAATGCGCTCACAACGTTCAATTCTAAATAGTTTTTCAAAGGGTTTAATCGATATTGCTGCGCAAAATTTAAAAGCTCTTTTAATCCAACTAAACTTTCTTTAGTCGAGCTAAAGGGTTCAAGTCTTTGTGATTTGTACCCATCAATTAACTGCTCTTCTAAGTTTTTTACCACTTCTGTTAGTTCATAATAATCGGCTAGTTGAATGAAAGAAGGGATCTCTTCCAAAGGAACTTTAACGTTAGCATCCGTCAGGCAATTGAGCAGAAGCGTAAAGTTTTTTTGTGTCAAAGCGAGAGGATGTTGAAGGGTTTCTTGAAAATTCCCTGACCAAAGAGTCTTAAAATAAAGGGATTTTTCCCTTAACATAGCTAACTGAGAACGAGAAATAGTTAGAGAAGTTCCCTCTTGAAAGCTCAGTTGAAGTTCTTCAGATGAAGATGAAAGATCGGGAACTTGAATCGTTGGTGCACTAGTTTTTTCTAGATTATCCAAAGAATTGGCTAAGGAGTTAACTTCATCTCTAGGAGGATCGCTAACTTCTTGAGATTGATAGTCAGAAGGGGCCGTTGCATTGACAGGATAACTATAACTTAGGTTAGAAATATTCAAAATGACCATCCAAATGAGTTAAATAAATTTTAATTTATAGATATTTTAACAAAATTACATATAGCTAAAAATCATTGCAAGAGTAACCTAAATTTTGGCTTTTCAGCTTAACTTTGTAAATGCTGCTAATGTCTTCCGTTGCCGAAACCTTGCCGAAAGGGATTTTTGGGAAGCTAGTTGTTGACAAGGGGGGGTATTTCGAAAGAACTTTCACAGTAAATAATCCATTAAAAAAATATTTATTAGATTAAATAGACACACCATAGAAATGCCAAACCAACCTAAAAAGCCATCCATTAACTTAGCAGAACAACATCGCCTATTATTAAAGGCTACCTAAAAATCCAAATTTCAGATTAATTTTATTAAATAGCACACCAAAAAAGAAGTGTAATTATTAGAATGTTTAGGACTTTTTGACACGAGCAAGAGCCAGACCGTCTAATCTTCCTTCTCGCACAAGAGTGGGAATGAGGACTGTTTCAAGTTTTGGATGAACAGCCAAATAATCATTAAAAGCATAAATGGTTTGAGCTTCTTCGTGATTTGGGTAACCGACATGCTTACCTTTCGGGATGAGATTATCAATTAAAATCAATGAACCAGGTTGAGATAAATGAATAGCCCAATCTAAATAAAGGACATTGTTTTCTTTATCTGCATCAATGAATACAAAGTCGAAAGAGGCTAAATTCTCCGTTGCAATTTGAGCTAATAAATCTACCGCATAGCCTTGCCGAATTTTAACGAGGTGACTTAACTCAGCTTTATGGAGATGTTCTTGGGCAATTTGGCAATACTGGGGGTTGGCTTCGAGTGAAATCATATATCCTGTTTCTGGTAATGCTCGAGCTAACCAAACTGTACTATATCCACCCAATGTGCCAATCTCTAAAATATGTTTAGCTTGCAGAGTCGAGGCTAAAAAATGAAGAAGCTTACCTAGATAAATAGGAATTTGAATGGAAGGAAGGCCTTTAATAACCGAGTTTTGACGTATGTGATGTAAGACCGCATCTTCTTGTCCAAACCGTCTGTCTAAATACTCTCTTAACTCTTCAGGATTTGGATGATTTTTATTCATGGAACAGACTCAAATTTAACTTCATATAAGTAAGGCCATAATTTTCCAGTTAAGTAAAATGTGCGGGTTAACTCATTGTAAGCAATGCCATTTAAAACGGATTCGTATCCAAGACTTTGTTTGATTTTTTTAGGTAATAATTGAGAGGCATTAATGATACCATTGACGATGCCTGTCTCTTTATCTAATCGGATGATATAATCTGTATTCCAGACATTTGCATAAATATATTTTTCCACGCAGATGAGATCATTCAAAAACTTCACGGGTTGTCCATTCCAGGTAACTGTGATTGTTTTTTCAATGGTAAAATCCCGGGGATGACGTTTCAAGAGTTCAGAAGATCCATTACTCATATAAAAAAAATCATCTTCTTTATCATGGCAAAGACCCCAACCCTCTCCTTCATAATTGATTTGCCGTATTAAACGAATAGGATTTATTTGATAAATAAGAGCAATTCCTTCTTTCCAAGTCAATTGGATAAGTTCTTGATGGTTTAAAGTAATACCTTCTGCAAACAGGTGACGAGGAAGCAAATACTTTTGAGTTGTTTTTCCTGTTGAAGGATTTATTTCTTTTAAACAAGATTGTCCGTAAAGCCCTGTGCTTTCATATAGTTTATTTTGATAGAATACTAACCCTTGGGTAAACGCATTTGTATCGTGTGGGTAGGTTTGAACAATGACTAGATTTAATGTTTCAACTTTTTGATTATCAAAGCTGTATAGAGAAAATTTCCATAATAGAACTAAAATAATTAAAAATTTTTTAATATAAAAATTTATTTGTTTTGTTTTGTTTACCTCTCTATTTTTAGGATGTGAAATGGTAATTTCATCTGTTTTCATATCGTTTTTAATAGAGCCGCCTGTTTAATGAATGCCATTTAACAAAAATTTCTTCACATTGTTTTGAAGAATCTGGATCAAATGTAGCTAGAACCTCTCTTTTTTCCGGGGGTAGTAATAATTGTTCGTAAAAAAAAGCGTCGTCAAATCCATAACGGGCAGCACACTCTTTTTTTACACCTATGTACACTTTTTCAATTCGAGCCCAATAAATAGCTGCCAAGCACATGGGACATGGTTCTGCGGTCGTAAATAATGTATATCCTGATAAAATGTGAGTCTTTAAACGACGAGCAGCTTCGCGAATACAATTCATTTCTGCATGGCAAGTTGGATCCTGATCTTTCAACACAGTATTATGTGTGACAGCTAGTATTTGGCCTTGTTTGTCGACAATACAAGCTCCAAATGGACCACCCTCATCTTTATCAATTCCTTCATAAGCACTTTCAATAGCACGCCTCATATAATCAAACATATCTTCATTCTCGAATTAAAAAAAATTAATGATGAAAATCCTTAGTTTGACTAAGGTTCTCTCTATTCCTCTATATTTAGACATTTTCTTAATGATATTTTAACATATTTTTAATCAATATTTGATTAACAGCTGTTAATTTACAATAGTATTTGATTAAGTTTAAAATATTGGTTTTTCTTATATCTAAAAGTAAAAATAGAGATTAAACAAAAGTTACATAATGAAAAATATATATATTTTGCTCTTTCTATTTAGCTTAGGGGTAGTAGCGCAGTCATTTCTCTATCAACACCAACCAACTTTATTTCCCATTGTTGACGCTCCTTTAAATTCTGAAAATCACTTACCAAAAAAATGGAGAAGCACAAAGCAAATTTCTCAATTGGTTGGAAATTATGCTAATTTAAAAGGTTTGACTCAACTTCATTTATCTGGTAGTGGGCAATTTTCTCAAGAAGATTTAAAAAACATGTCTCAAGAAATCAAGGGGAAAGCGTTTGTTCTTGATTTAAGAGAAGAATCACATGGTTTTATCGATGGAACACCTATCAGTTGGACTGATGGCTTAAACTATGGCAATGTGGGTAAAACTCTTCGTCAAATCGAACTAGATGAGCAAAAACGATTGAAATTAACAGCTCAAAAAGGATCTATTATTGTTGATTTATCAAAAGATTTAGGCGAGAATTTTCAAAAATTTTTTGTTAGAGAAGTGAAGACAGAGAAAGAATTAGTAGAATCTTTTGGCTATACATATATTCGTTTGCCAATCACGGACCATCATCGACCGGTTGATTCTGTTGTTGATCAATTTATTGAAATTGTTCTAAGCCTTCCTGCCGATTCTTGGATTCATTTACATTGTAAAGGAGGAAAAGGGCGTACAACAACCTTTATGACTTTATATGATATAATGCATAATGCTCAAACTGTCGGATTAAATGATATTTTGTCTAGACAAACATTGTTAGGTGGAGCAGATCTTGTTCAAGCCGAAAAAAATGAAACTTATAAACAAAAACCTGCCAAAGATCGTATCGAGTTTATTCGAGCTTTTTATACTTATTGCCGGGAGGTTCCCAATTTTGAAATGACTTGGTCTGATTGGGTTCATCAAAAACAATTAGTTGCCTATCAGACTTCTTCTTCTAACTAATTACTTCTAAGTCAAAATATTGAAACATCTCAAAAAAAATTTAAATTTATTCAATTTCTAGTTCGCCTGAAAATTTTTTGTGTAAATATCTTTTTAAAAAATATTAACTATAAATAAGAAAAATATTTAAATCTTTTTAATTTTAATTTTTTATAATATATATAATAACAATTAATTATTAATAGAGTTTGATTTATGGATTATTATGATTTATTAGCTATAGCTACATCGGCAGAAAAAAATAGCTTTGTGGTTAAATTCGCTGCATTATGTGACAAAATAGGATTATTACAATTTCGACAGATCCGGCATTTTTTTTCTATCAGCTTTACTAATATTCAGAAAATCAATGAGTATTTTATTCAAAAGCATCAAGATTTGCACCGAATTAAAATAAGTAAAATTGCTGGAGAGGACGAATGGAATAGAATGTGTAAAAGGTGGAAGGTGTCTATTTACAAACATGATCACCTTATTATCATGCTTGACCAATTATTTAAGCACCGGATGGAAGGCTCTCCCCATGTTGCTTCACCAAATAATGCAGACTTGCAAAGGAAACTTGCGTCGATTAATCCCGATTTATTTCAATGGGGTGTAGAAACATTAAATAAACGTACTCAACTAATGCAAGGTCATTTAGCTCATATTCCAGGCTATAAACAAACTGAAAATCAGCTTCAAATCGATGGAGTGACTTATCAAGTTGTGACTTCAGAAGTCACTCAATTTGCAGAACCTGAAAAACCTCTTGTTTCCTGTGGTTCATCTGCAAGCAGAGAAATGATTTTATTAGATCCTCAAAATTCTCCTGCACTCAATGACAAATACAATCAATTTGAACAATTGATTATGAAGTTTATGCGAGCTAAAGGTAAGCCTAATCTTTCTCCTAAAGAGCTTTTGATACTCACAAATTATTTTATGTCCACTATTGTCTTTCCTAAAGATTCATTGGCGAATGAGAGAATTAACAAGCTAGTAGCCAATTCTCAAAATGATGCTGCTATATATAAAATCAACTCCCAACCTTGTATTCCTATTGATGTATTTATTGTTAATCAAGTAGGGGTCTGCCGGCATCATTCGCTAGTGGCTGCTTTCTTTTTAGATAAATTTATTCAAACTCATCCTGATATTGGTTTCACTGGCAAGGTTCAAATTATGCGTGACGAGCTTGTCAAAGATAATCGAGTGATCGGAGCCCATGCTTGGATAACTTTGGGCTTTAACAATGATCAGATTTTGTTACTAGACTCTTTAAATGGATTTTTAGGGGATTTAAATGAGGAGGATTTTCAGAAAAAAATCCGAAAAGTATTCGGAGACAAAGCGATTCGTCACCAATTAGAAAAAGCAAAACGAATGTTGCAAAAAGGCAATGGTGAAAGAGTGGTTAATTAATTCAATACAGCCACAGGCTAGAAAAGTTTTTTAATTACCAATAAATTCGCCAAGTTCCATCTGCCCGGATCGCATGTCCTTGTAAAGTGATGCGACAATCAGACTCATTAAATCCTTTGGCTGGAGCAATTTGGTGAATAAGCAAACCGTTATGTAAGACCATTTTTCCAACCTCATATTCTATATAATGGCTTGGAATGTCTTTAACAGCTTGCGCTGGATTTAAAAGATCTTGCGGATCGTAGGGTTTATCCCAATAATTTAGTCCACCTCCTTGTTGAGGTAAGGCAAGAGCTAAAGTAAAACTTAAAGGGTTAGACCAATCTACTTCTTTGTAATGGCTCCAATTTGCTTGTTTAAATTGAAGATCGAAATGGATTTTGCCACCTTGTTTAACAAATTCCGGGCAAGATAAAAAAATATGAAAACCCGGGAGTGCAAGAGAAGACTCATACATCACGTCGCTTTTTAATTCTTTTTTTAAGATGTCTAAGATTCGATCATATAAGTCTGAAAAATGAAGCATGAGAAAAAGATTATTAGATTCAATTTTTTTATCGTAAACTGTAAGTTCGATGTTTTTATCTAAATAAAGGGCAGCACCCAAGGTGTAAAAACGTTCTTGCCTTTTGTTCCAAAAAAAACGCAATTTTTCAATTTTATGTAGTATAGCTTCTGTTTCTGTTGAATTTAAAACAGGGATAGGTAACAGCATAAGGTTTCCTTTGTAGAATTAATCTAAATATCTAGAGACCATTCTGAATAAATTTTTACGACTAATAAGAAGATTTTTAGAGAGACACGAATTGTTTGTTTTTTCCAATATCTGGTATAAGGATTATTTTTCTTCTTTAGGTCTTTTTTATGTTTACTATCATTTCAAAAAAGTTTCCATTCATTTACAAAAAAAATTTATTATTATTATTTTTTTTGTTTGTTTCATTAAAGGCAGAAAATACTGTTCCTAAGCTTGAAGATTTAACTTTAGAAGAAAAAATTGGTCAATTATTAATCGTTCATTTTCGAGGGGAAGATTGTAATAAAGAAGCTCTTCAAATGATATATGAAGCCCATGTAGGAGGAGTTATTTATTATCCATGGTCAAATGGTTTAAACTCTCCTCTTCAAATACAACATTTAAGCGCCCATTTACAAGCTGCGGCATTTCAAAAAAAAAATAAAATCCCTTTATTAATTTCAGTGGATCAAGAAGGGGGGGTTGTCAATCGTTTAACCAAAGGGATGACTCTTTTTCCTGGTAACTATGCTTTAGGTCAAACGAAGGATCCTCAATTAGCCTTTGAGTATGCGAGTGCGTCAGCAAATGAACTTCTAGCGATGGGAATCAATATGAATTTGGCTCCTGTTATAGATGTCAACACTCAACCTTGTAATCCAGTCATTGGGATTCGCTCTTTTAGTACTTGTCCAGATGAAATTGTTCGATTTGGTTCAAAAGTAGTTGAAGGATTTAACAAGGCTGGATTGATTGCAACTCTAAAGCATTTTCCTGGCCATGGTGATACAAACTCTGATTCGCATCATACTTTGCCTATCGTTAACAAAACGCTTGTTGAATTAGAAAAAGTCGAACTTGTTCCCTTTAAAGCCCTCGCTTCTCAAACACCTGTTGTCATGACTGCTCATTTGCTTGTTCCTGCACTTGATGCTTTGAATTGCGTAACATTTTCGAAATCTGCGATTGATGTTCTAAGAAAAGAGATCGGAGAAAAAGGAATCATTTTAACAGATTCGCTTGTAATGCAAGGGGTATTGCAAGATGGCAAAACTGTAGAACAAGCTGCTTTAAAAAGCTTACAAGCAGGACATGATCTCTTACTGCTAGGAGGTAAACGACTTTTAAATGAATCTAGCGAGTTTGAGTTGGAAGCTAAAGACGTTTTAAAAATTCACCAATTTCTTGTTAATGCAGTTAGACAAAATCTTATTTCTGAAGCGAGAATTGATATCTCGGTAAAAAGGATTCTTGCTCTTAAGGAATCCTATCATCTTTTTCAATCAGAAGAAGATGATTTACAATTGAGGAGAAGAGAACTTTCCCTTCAAAAAAATCAAGCTTTGGCAAAAAACATTGCAGAAAAAGCCTTGCATAATCTAAATGAGGATTTAAAAATTTCATTTCAGAATCCAAGGGTTACTTTAATTGCACCTGACATTTTAAAAGAAGAATTAGAAAAAACAGATTGGTTAACACCTAATCAAAATGTGCAAGTCATTTTGTTTGACGCCAATTTAAAAGAATTTCAAACCGTTTTGGAAAAGTGTCAAGAAATTAATGTTTGTGTATTCTTTTTTTACAATCATAAAAAATATCCGAATCATTTAGATTTCTTCAACTTTATTAAAGCTCATAAAAATAGCGAAATGATCGCTGTCGTTGTTG
This sequence comes from Candidatus Protochlamydia amoebophila UWE25, assembly GCF_000011565.2. NCBI lineage: Bacteria > Pseudomonadati > Chlamydiota > Chlamydiia > Parachlamydiales > Parachlamydiaceae > Candidatus Protochlamydia > Candidatus Protochlamydia amoebophila. The sequence goes on along the minus strand of NC_005861.2, from coordinate 2,204,199 downwards.
CCGATTCCAATATCCAACATGATTTGGCAGATGTGACTCTATATACTTACAGTCCTTGCGCGGTTTCACTTCAATGTGCTAAAGAATATTTAATGACAATTTTTGAAGAATAAAAGGAGAAAATGAAAAAAGTATTGTTGCGTCTATTACTTTTAATGTTTCTCATCTCTTTTAATTGTTCTGGTTTGGCAGTAGTCATCAATCCTGCTTTTTCAATTAATCCTGATGAAGCCCAAAAAATGGGAATGCTAATTTGGAAAAACGAATGTGGGGCTAAGCAAGAAGGTCTTACAAGTTGGAATAAAGGAGAGGAATTTGCATCAGTTGGAATAGGTCATTTCATCTGGTATCCACCGGGGAAACAAGGTCCTTTTAAAGAAATGTTTCCTTCTTTATTAATTTACTTACAAAAGCACGGAATCCTTTTACCCGAATGGTTAAAGATAGCGCAAGGATGCCCTTGGCAAACACGTCAAGTCTTTTTGGATGCCCAAGAAAGCACTAAAATGAAAGAATTTCGTCAATTATTAGTCGATCACATTGATTTGCAAATTTGTTTTATGGTTGAAAGGCTTTCTTATGCTCTTCCTATTTTACTTAAACATGCAAAACTTGAAAAACAAGATCAAATCTCTAAACAATTTCATCGTTTAGCTCAAACTTCTAATGGATTGTTTGTCCTTCTTGATTATCTCAATTTTAAAGGAGAGGGAATTTCTTTTCAGGAATGCTACCAAGGGCAAGGGTGGGGATTATTGCAAGTATTGGAAAGAATGCAAGGAAGCGAACAGGGAAAAGTTGCTATTGAAGAATTTGTATGTGCCGCAAAAGAGATACTCAAATTAAGAGTTCAAAATGCTCCCATTGCAAGAGGTGAGCAGCGCTGGTTAAAAGGTTGGTGTAATCGAATTGATTCTTATTTACAAGTTTCACTAAAATAAAATCTTTTTTCTAAACTAGAATCGTATAAAAAAATGTTTTTTAAGAAGTCTATTGACGACTATCCTGGAGTTTGTTTATTATAGAAGCACTTAATATGTAATCTCAGAAATAAAGTGATAAATTCAAACATTAATTGAGAATTTATTTTTTATCATGGGTTATCTCTAGTTTAAATTTTGAACCCTCATAGGTATAAAATGGCCAACTCTGTAGATCTTAGCCACGTTGATGAATCAACTAATTCCCTAATTAAAAATTGGAGTGTTGCTTTTCAAGTGTTAGCAGCTTCTTTTTTTCTTGCTCTCTGTGCTCAAATAAAAATTGCACTTCCATTTACGCCGATTCCATTAACAATGCAAACGCTAGCAGTGATGATAATTGGAGTCACACTAGGAAAGAGAAATGGGGTATGGGCGATTTTAGCTTACTTTGCTGAAATAGCGGTTGGCATGCCAGTTTTATCTAATTTCGAAATGAATCCTCTGGTTTTCTTTGGTCCTAAAGCTGGGTATATTTTTGGATTTCTTGCCCAAGTTTATTTAATGGGATGGGCTGTAGAAAAAATGAAAAAACATCAAATTCAGTTTCTCGCTTTAATGGGTTTTGTGGCTTGTATTACGCAACTTGCGATTGGAGTATTAGGCTTAGCTCCTTTTGTGGGTTGGAAAAATGTGATAATGATGGGATTTTATCCTTTTATCGGGGGTGAAATTTTAAAAATTTTCTTACTTTGTATATCCCTTAAAACTTTAAGAAAGTCTATTTGATAATAAAATTGGGACCCTTCAAGTCTTTCTTATTTAGTTGAAATAAAAAAGGTTGTGGGTCGTTTATTTCCTAGAAATTGAGCAATGTATCGTTGACTCTAAATAATACGCTATTATAAAATAAATTTATTGTGGTTTTTATTTTAGCGTCTATTATAAATAATAAAAAAAGAGAAATTTTAAATTAAGGATGTTATATGCAACGAAATAATCTATCCCGTTTTAGGCCGTTAATTAATCCTTCTTCTTTAATTTTTCTTCATCATTCCCACCCTTGTTTTCATTAAAATTCTTGTGAATCTTATTTGTTTTGTTAATTAAAATTTTCCATTCAAATTTTAAATGTTTTTGAAAGCGTAAAAATTTAAAAATAGATTTAAAAAACCTACTTGTAAATTTTTAAAGTTCTTATTCTATACAAGTTTTTTTATGACAGGCACCAAATGAATACGTCTATTTTTATTAGTCTTGTGGTGATTATCCAAATTATCTGTTTCTTAGCAGGGAAAAAAGCCACACAAAATTTAAAAAATCAACAAGATTATTTTTTAGCAGGAAAAGATGTTTATTTTTTTCCTTTATTGATGACTTTTATTGCCACCCAAATTGGAGGAGGATTGATTTTAGGGTCGGCAGAAGAGGCATACCGTTATGGTTGGGGAGTGTTATTATATCCTCTCGGATCATGCTTAGGGTTTGTTTTATTGGCAATGGGAATTGGAAAAAAAATGGCTCAGTTTCAAGTTTCTACTGTTGCTCAACTATTTGAGATTGTCTATCAATCGAAATTTTTAAAACAAATAGCCTCTCTTCTTTCCATAGTTTCCCTCTTTATGATTTTAGTTGCACAAGTCATTGCTTCTAAAAAATTCATGGTCAGTATGGGTGTCGACCAACCTGTGTTTTTTATGGCTTTTTGGGGTTTAATTATTATTTATACCGTGATGGGTGGTTTGAAAGCAGTTGTTTCCATTGATATTATTCAAGCATTATTTTTTATCTGTGTGTTTGTTGGAGGTTTTTTCTTTGTTTTGATCAGCCAAGAATCTACATGGGCACTCTCTTGGAAAAATGGTTTTGATGCTTTTGCGGGAGACCCTTATGCATCTAAACTCAGTGGATGGCTATTAATGCCTCTACTTTTTATGGTCATAGAACAAGATATGGCACAACGATGTTTTGCAGCAAAATCCCCAAGCATTGTCACAAAAGCTGCGGCTTGTGCGGCTATTTGTACATTTGGAATTAGTATTATCCCTATTTTTTTTGGGGTATTAGGAAAGCAAATGGGTCTATCTATTCCCAGTCATTCTAGTGTTTTTATAGAAGTTTCTAAAACAATCACCAATCCCACCTTTGCTGCTTTTTTAGGATGTGCTGTGCTGATGGCTATTATTTCAACAGCCATTTCTCTTCTCAATGCAATCAGCTCGAATTTAAGCCAAGATTTTGACTTTGTCACTTTAGACAAAATGGATGGGGTTAAAATTTCGAGATTATTAACAACGGCTATAGGGGTGGCCGCATTTCTTGCCTCATTTGGTTTTGGCGAAATTGTTGATTTGTTAATACAAAGCTACGAACTATCTGTTTATTGCTTATTTGTACCTGTTTTTGCGGCTATGTTTAATAAAAAAGGATCTTCATCTGCAGCTTTTTTAGCGATGGGATTTGGTGCGATTGGATTTTTTCTTTTTCGTGATTTACAAATGAATTTTCTTAAAGAAATGTCAAGCATTGGCTTGTCTGCAATTGGAATGGGTCTCGGTTTTTTTTGGGATAAAAGGCAGGTAAAATCTCAAGTTTTTTAATCGTGGGAGGCTTTTTTCTCTCGGCTTTTTAAGGTTAGAAGCCAGATTTATTTCTTAGATAATAATTTACCTTAACCACTCGACAAATTTGTGAGACGGTTAAATTTCCCTATACAAGTGATTAGATATCTTGTAAAAGAAGGTATGGATAAGCTGAATTGGAAATTTTCCTGCTGAAAGTTAAAATTTTTGTTTTTGTAAATCAAAAGAGAAACTCTAATTGAAGGTAGGATATTCTAAGAGGAACGTATGGTATTTTTACAAAAATTGGGAACGTTTATTTTTTGCTTTAGCAGTTGCTTTCTCTTCTCTTTATCTGCAGAAACGCAATCGCAAAAAATTGATGATGAAAAATGGGAAGAAAAAAGAGAAGAATGGTGGCGGCAACAAAAACGAGATCAAGAAAAAAAAGAAGAGGTTAAACGCGTGCAAAAACAAGTTGATGAAGCACGGCAGGAAGATCAAAGAATTCAAGAAAAGATGGATGAGTTACATCGTGAAGAGTTAAAAGTACAAGCCAACGTGGATGCTTCTCAACGTCAACAAAAACGCGTTCAACAAAGAATGGATGCTGCAAATCGACAACAACAACGAGTCGTCAATCAAATGTTTCAAAATAAGCGATTAGACGATCGTCTTTATGAGCAAAGGCGAGAAGATAGAAGGCGTGCAGATTCTAAAAGATAAGAAAAATACATCTTTTTTAACGCTTTAGCAAAGCTAAAAAATGAGTTTTTTATTTTCAGAGTCTATCGATAGATAATTTGCTTTCTGCTACCTTGTCTATATGTGCCGTTATCCCTGAATAATAAGTGATAAAATATTCAGATTAAACTTCTTAGCAATTTATTATTCTTTTATTTATGACACTTCGAAAAATCATTCACATAGATATGGATGCTTTTTATGCTTCTGTTGAAATGCGAGATGATCCTTCATTAGTTTTAAAGCCAATTGCGGTAGGGGGTGATCCAGATAAACGAGGAGTTATTGCAACAGCTAATTATTTAGCTCGTAAATTTGGGGTACGTTCTGCTATGCCCTCTTGGAAAGCTAAACAGCTTTGTCCAGATCTAATTATTTTATTTCCTGATTTTGATAAATATAAACGAGAAAGTAAAGCTATTCATGAGATTTTTCATCTATTTACAGATTTGATAGAACCTCTTTCTTTAGATGAAGCTTTTTTAGATGTGACAGATGTAGATGCCTTAAGAGGCAGTGCAACGTGGATCGCGCAAGAGATTCGGCAATTAATTTGGAAGGAAAGAGGATTAACCGCGTCTGCTGGAGTAGCTCCTAATAAATTTTTAGCTAAAGTGGCAAGTGATTGGCATAAACCAAATGGTCAGTTTGTGTTAACACCTAAAGAAGTTGATGCTTTTATGGTCCATCTTCCTGTTGAGAAGATTTTTGGAATTGGCCATGTCATGGCAAAAAAATTACACAGTTTAGGATTAATGAATTGCGGGGATTTACAGACACTTGACATTACAACTTTGCAAAAACTTTTTGGAAGCCGGGCTTGGAATCTTTATGAGCTATGCCGAGGAATTGATCATCGTTTTGTCATATCAGATCGTATTCGAAAGTCATTAAGTGTAGAGTCCACATTTTTGGAAGATTTAAATAATTTGGAGCTTTGTTATCAAGAGATTCCAAATTTGATAGAGAGGTTGATGATTCGATATGAGAAAATTTCTAATCAATATTATAAAAAAAAACCTTTTATCAAGATCAAGTTTGCAGATTTTACAACTACCACGGTCGAAAATACTTTTTTTAAAGCGTTTGATTTAGAAACTTATCAAACGTTAATTCGAATAGGATGGGAAAGAAAAAAAGCGCCTGTTCGTCTTTTGGGACTCGGAATGAGTTTAAGTCTTGAAGAAGAGATTCAATTAACACTTTTTTAATGGCTATTTTAAAGAGTTATCGTATAGGTCATTCCTTTCTTTAATTTAAAAAATTTGCCTTAAAAGCCATCAAAGAGGATAAAAAGGGGGAGAGGGAGTATTTTTATCCTGAAAACTTTAAATTAAAAAAAATGAAAAATCAGACAATTAAAACCCGTAGGCAAAGGTTTAGTCATACCTCACTTTCTTTTACTTCTGAATCCGTTGCGATTGAACATCCTGAAAATGGCAGATCAAATTTCAGTTGCCATTTAGATGCTTGTTTAATGATCGATCAGAATGCTCAAGTGGCCTGTGTAATACTTGTTTGCCGAGGGATGGTTTTTATTGCGGAGAGATCACCATTCACGCAACGACTGATTATCAAGAAATTGCTCGTAGACTCAGACAATCAAAGAAATTGGTTATGAAAATCCCGAGTTAGGATTCGATTATCAATCTTGTGGCGTAATAAACTCTCTCAGTAAGCAATCCCAAGATATTGCCCAGGTTGCGTTAATGAAGCATTTGGTTCTTACCAGGAACAAGGGGCCGGGAAATCAGAGGATTATGTATGGCTATGCTCTTGTAAGAAAACTGTGCATGAAGAGACAAAAGAGAGAGCTAAAATATTTATGACCTGATGCCAAATCTCAAGTGACTATTGAATATGATCAAAATCATTAACCGATTCGAATTCATATCATTGTTATTTCAACTCGACATTCTGAGGAAGTTAGACAAAGAGCTAATTTTAGATATAAAGCAACTCATTCGAGATGTTGTACCCTCTTATCTCATCGATGAAAATACTCTTTTTTTATTAATTCAACAGGTCGTTTCGTGATAGGAGGGCCCGCAGGTAATGGTGGTTTAACAGGCCGAAAAATTGTTGTAGATACTTATAAAAGAAGGGGAAAGTATGGTGATGGCGCATTTTCGGGAAAAGTTTTCTCTAAAGTCGGTCGTTCCGCTTGTTATGCTGCGCGTTATATAGAGTAAAATTATTGTGGCTGCTAAATTGGCTCGACGTTGTGAAGTGCAGTTATCCTATGCCATTGAAATTCTTTACCCTATCTCAAAAAGTAGATACTTTTGGTACGGGAACTGTCAGTGAAGCAGAGTTGAGTCGCATTATTCCTCTAATTTTCGACTTGACTACAAAAGGAGTTATTCAAATGCTTAATTTGAAGCGCCCCGTTTATCGTCAAACAAGCTTACGAAGGTCATTTTGATCGTAAAGGATCTAACTTTACCTGGGAAAATAGATCGTGTTGCTTCCTTATTAAACAAAATTAATTAAAATAATTAATTTTATTTTTAAATTTAAATGTAATAATTTTTTTTAATTTAATTAGAAAAGGGAAAAATTATGTGTTCAGTGACTTCAATCTCTGAGTATGCTCAGGAAATTCACCTTGCTCTTCCTTATAATCAGCCACGAATTCAAGAGCTATTAGAAACTAGTTATCCTGAAATTTTAGCTAAATTTTATGAAATTTTTACTCGGTTCCCTAAAAAATTTTCTGAACTAACCGATTTATACGAAGAAAATAATGAACGTGTTATCTTAATTAAAAAAAGACAAGTTTTGTCTGTTCCTGAAGAAAAATTATATCGCGCGCTTAAAAAGCTAGTTTCAATCTCAATAAGGACAACTATCCCGTTGGGAGAAATTTCTCAACCTAATCTGTTTAATTCTCTAAAAACTATAAAAGACAGCGAATCACAAAATGAAGGAGAACTTAAGCTAAATGTTTTGCCGGTAGAGATTTTAGAACAAATTTTTTCTTATGAAAAAACATGGAATAAACTTGGTCAAATTGGCTTAGTTTGTAAAATATTTCATAGTATAGTCACAGAGCCCTTATTTTTAAGAAAATTTTTTAATCAGTACCCCCATCAATTTTCAACGATTCGAACCAATAGCTTGAGCCGCCGTTTACTTGATTGGACAAATTACCTTCCTTCCTCTTTTTTTCCTCGACAAAACAATCTCTCTGATGGCGATTTGCAAAGTCTAGCAAGACATACGGTAAAGCTTGAAAATTTAGCGTTGAACGGGGGAACTTATACTCCAGAAGGACTTGCAAATTTACTTCAACAGTCACCCAATTTGCAAACATTAGAATTTTATCATCATCCCTCACTGTCCTTTGATGATTATATTGCTATTATTTGTTTATATGCCCCACAAATCAAAAATTTGAAAATCATCGATTGTCACATTTCCGACCTGTCCTTACTTGAGCTTGCACTTTCAGAAATTAAATTAACTCATTTTGAATGTTGGGATAGCTCAGGGAAAGGGTCTTTGACTGATTACGGACTATATCCTTTAATGAAAAAAAAAAGTTGTCTAGAAAAATTATCCCTCACAGGTTTTCCTCTGGTTACTCAAGAGTCTCTTTTTACCCTTACAAGTCACATCAAAACTTTAAATTTTACTAATTGCGGTGCTGTTAATCATCGGTTATTAGATACTATTGCAAGTCGCTTAACCCAATTAGAAGAATTGGAGTTAGGGTTTCTTCCTTGTTCTAACCGCTCTAGCGATACTCAACGCATGCAACAAGCTTTCTCGAATGTTGCTCAAAACTGTCAACAATTAAAAAAAATTAAAATTAGCGATTGTTTTTTTTTAAATGATGAAACAATAAAAGAAACCTTAAACAAATGGCTTAAACTTCAGCATCTTGAACTTTATCGAAGCATTCCTATGACAAAAACTTTTTTGGCGCAATTAAAGTCTTTAAAAAATTTGAAAGTTTTTAAATTTGAAAATCCATATCATTCGCCAGGCGAATTTTCAATCGAACCCCATGATTTTAAATGTTTAGAGACATTAAAATTAACAAATTGCCTGATCGATGAAAAAGAGTTAATTGCTTTTCTCAAAGCCAAAAGCTCTTCAGAAGCATCATCTTTAAAACGTTTATGCTTATTTAATACAGGATATATTAGTCAGCAACTATTAGAAGCCTTAGGAGACTATTGCCCAAAATTAAAAGTCGTCGAGCTTGAACAGGACAAATTAATGGCTAAACACGCCATAATTAATGATGAGGGGATTCAAAAATTAACCAAACGTTGTCGTTTTCTTAAAACCTTACATATCAAATCTCCTAATCCTTCTTGGAATTTTACGGATCAATCTTTGATGTATCTCAGTGCTTGCTCAAAGTTAGAACAATTAACTCTCAGTCACTTGCATTCAACCTCTAATAATAACGATAATATTCGGATTTTTCATCTCCAGTGTCTGCATTTGAATCATTTAGGAATTCCTTTTCATCAACTGGAAGAGCCTCATCTTACAAATTTATTAGAAAGATATAGTGAGCAGTTACTTTCATTAGATATTCAAGCAATGCCCAATCTGAGAAAAAAATTAAAAGGGAAGTTTTCCCATCTCCGCTCACTTACAACAGACTATCAAAATTTAACCATAGCGACCATCTCTTTTCTTCAATTATCAGCTCCCTCATTACAACTGATTAATATCAAAAATCAAGAAGGTTTTATGCAACACCACCCATTTTCTGCGTATTTGAATCAACTAAATAATTAACGTTATTTATCCACGTTGACGAAAACTTAATATTTCTTGGATAATAAAAACATGAATCTACCTGTTTTTAGTGCGCTGCAGATCACTGCTTTACTTTCTGAGATACGTCAACAATTGATTGGACTTTCTTATTTTATTTGTCATTCCCATAAAACAACCCAATTTTTTCTTCAATTTAAAGAGGAAAATAACGTCAAAACCCTTTTTTTAAGTTTTCAGACCCCTTTGATATGCTTTTATTTAACAGAACAAAAAATTTTTCCTCTTGCAAACTTGATGGAAAATTCTTGGCAACATTATTTATCAGAGGCAATTCTGGTAGAGATTGAACAATTAAATCAAGATCGTATTTTGAAATTTGGCTTTAGAAAAAATCAAAGCCAATTTTCCCTTATATGCGAGTTTTTTACGAAACACCCTAATTATTACCTTTTAGATGAACAGGGAAAAATTTTATATTCTCTTTATCCTGTATTAAAAAAAATTTATCAATTACCCTTTCTTTCTCCTTTACAGGTACAGCCTTCTGTCGTTTTAAAAGATTCTAAACAGCTAGAAGAAATTTATAAAAGAGCTGAACAGGAATGGTTTTTTCAACGAGACAAGTCGGCGTTGGAAAAAGATTTAAGTAAGGGCATAAAAAAACTTCAAAAAAAACGAGAAAACTTATTAAAAGCAGAAAGAGAGTGCCTTGATTGGGAAACCATTCAACATGAAGGAGAACTTTTAAAGTCTTCTTTCTCTCAACTTAAAAAAGGAATGTCTCAATTAACGCTTTGGGATTGGTTAAAAAACCAAGAAGTATGTTTAAAGCTTGATCCAGAGCTCCTTCCTAGTGAACAACTCAAATATCGCTTTAAAAAAGCTAAAAAACTTCGAATAGGTTTACCACATTTAGAAAAACAACTTCTCTACGTCGATCAAGATTTACTTACGCAAGTCGATCAATTAAATAGGCTGCAAAAAACGACCAGGATTGAAGAATTAAGTTCTTTCAAATCTAAAAAATTAGTTCTTCGAAAAGCTGCAGAACAATTACAAAAAAAACAACTACCTTATAGAGAATTTTTATCAAGCACTAATACCACAATTTGGGTGGGAAAAAATGATAAGGGCAATGATCAGATGACATTTGCCCTGGCTAAAGGTTCTGATTGGTGGTTACATACACAAGATGTTCCTGGATCACATATTGTGATTCGGACTAAAAAAGGTCAAGATCCCGATGAAGAAACTTTAGCCGATGCCATGCAACTAGCACTTTATAACAGTAAAGCCAAAGTTAGGCAAGAAGCAGAAATTTGCATGACTCAACGAAAGTTTCTTTCAAGAATGGGAAAAAAACAGCTTGGAAAAGTACAAATCTCAAAACATCGATCTGTTTGGATTCGCTTTGATTTAGAGCGTTATCAAGCCATTCTAAAAAGACAAAAGTTGACAAATGAGCGATTTTTTTCTTTTGAATAACTTAATTTTGCATGATATTATGAAGGATTGTTTTTTTCTCAATCGTTAAAAAAACACGAATCCATGATAACTGTTTTTCTTGAGAGATAAAAATCCGATTTAAATAATCTAACGATTCATAAGAACTTCCTGGATAAAACTGATAGCGGTAACCTTTATCAATAAGAACTAATGAGCTTGCGCATTGTGTTAAGATATCCTCTCTTGTGTTTTTGATAAACAGATTTTTATCGGGAAATAAGTGTATAAAAGTGTTGGAATAGGCAGATTCCGCGTCTTTTAATAAAAGCTCATGAAAAGTTGAGTCATTTTCAGCTAGAGATTCTATTACTTTTAAGAAAGAAGCAAAATTTTTATTTTGGGAAATATAAGAATGACCATAAACGACATTGCAGTTTTCAAAATAAGATTGATATCGATTGCGAAGCGCGTGAGCTTTGATTAAACACTCCTCCTGGGCTTTCTGTAGATCGTTTTGAAATCGGAGGCTCATTGTATTAATATGTGCGCGATCGGAAAGTAAAACAGTAATTTTGCCTTTTACATGATTTCTGATAGTGGAGACAAAAGCATTCATTTTTAAATCGCCACTAATTTTTTCATGAAATGAAGAATGGGTGCTAACGAGAATAATTACCGGTTTTTCGGTTTCCAACCAATGAGTTTCTTCAGTCTTAAAAGCTAACTTTCCTTTAATAATTTCTTTTTGATTTGAAAGAATAGCTGTAAAATTCTTTCTCCATGTATATTTATTCATCTGGCAATTTTCATTAATTAATAATTCGCTAATTTTCAGCAGAAAATTAATTTTTTAAAAGAGCGTTAAATACTCTAAAATAAAGTAAAAAATACTATTTGGTCTATCTCCGCTAAAACTGAAAAATGACGTTTCATAAGTGCCCAAATCATAAGATTAAAATTATTAATAACAATTTAAATTTTTAAAAAATGAAACCATTTCAAGAAATGTTAAGAAAAGTCTCTTCTTCTCCCTATTATAATCAAATGATAAAAACGGTCATGCCTTTACATAGCTTTGGGATTAACCATTTTTGGTATTATAAAATTACTTTTTCGGGTGATTATTCTTATTTAGGAACACATTCATCATGGAATGAATTTTGTTTTGATAATAATATGCTAAGTTATTTTTCTTGTTTACGTCATCCTGATTATTTGCAAAAAGGGATTAATTTAATGAAAACAAATGTTGATAAAAACTATAAAAAAGTTTTAGACATTGCTTGGAACGATTTTCAAATTAATTTTAACATTAATCTAATTTATAACACAACTGAAGGGGTGGAAGCGTATGGATTTGCTACTCGCTTTAATGATCCTTATGCTGAGCAAAGATTATTAAACGAGTTACCAGCTTTACGCTTTTTTATTAAAAAATTTAGGAAAGAAAATAAAAAAATTTTTGACTTAATAGATGATCATCCAGTTAACCTTTCTAAACAATTTGGTTCACTATTCTATGAACAGCCTACAATACCGGTTGTTCCTAATAAGAAAGACGAATTTATGAAGAAAATGGGTTTCAATGAAATTTTTTCACTAACTCCTCGAGAAAGCGATCTCGTTAAATTTCTATCAAATGGTTATCCGGCTCATTATATCGCTACAAAGCTTGAATTATCTAAACGAACCGTAGAGAATTATATCGTGACAATAAAATGCAAGCTAGGTTGCACTTCTAAAGTTGAACTTATTCAAAAAGCTCAGGAAATTATATCAACAGGCTATTTTGATTAGATGCATATTAATTTTAACTTATCGTCCTTAAAGGGGGAGCACTAGTAATTTCTCAATACTCATCTGTTCCAGCAATCGAACCTCAATTTTTTTCTATTTATTTGAGTTTCTCAGCTTTTAGAGTATGATGTCGATGTTGTTTGATAAATCTATAAAGACGATGAATATTAAATTCAATTGAAGCTCTTCACAGATCAGCCTTCAATTTCTTTGGGTACCTACATCAAACTTGATAAAGTTGAAAAATTCCTGTTAGTTAAGCGAAAAAAATTACTGCATATCAACGGCCTTAAATTACCTTTCATAAGTTTCTGTTACTCAGAAAGGAAAGCATATAGCTTGAACTAAGATATGAGCCTTATTTCAGATTTATTGCTTAATCTAAAGCGTTATACTAAGCTAAAACTAGCGTTACAAAAAAGATTAATGGTGTATTGGATAAAATAAATCGTCTAGATGCCAGTTATTTTACTTGGAGCTTATTCACATTTTTCATAAAAAGGCTGAATATGCTACAAAAAAAATGGCCAGTATACCTAAAAGGCTTTTTTACTTGATTAAATTTTTTGTAAAATTAGTTTTTGCAAAGAAAAGTGAATTGTAAACAATATTTGCTTAAAGAGATCGGGAAACATGGGACAGTCTTCGAACTTTTCAATGGCGTGAATTTGATGTTACTCTAAAGGAACTACTTCCATTTGCTGCTTGAGTTCTAAATATTGTCTTATGATAAAAGGCACCTTGCTTTTTCTGCATTTTATCTGCATAATACAGGCATCATCTAATGCAGATAAAGAGCCATTATTATGCTGATAAAGTTTGCGCCAAATTATACCATTTCATCAAAAGTCATGAATTGTCTGATTCGCATTGAAGCAGCCAAGCAAAAAATATTGCATTTACCCTTAATGCCAACAGTCCTTAGTTCTTTGAGAGAAACAACACGCCTTTATACCACTCATTATTCCACAATGATTGAAGGAAATAGGCTGGATCCAGATCAAGTAGAAGAAGTTTTAAAGCACCAGGGCCACTTTCCTGGACGTGAACGCGATGAACATGAGGTAAAAGGCTACTATGCTGCATTAACTCAATTAGAAAAATGGGCAGCACAAGGTGTAAGCATTGCAGAGAAAATGATCCAGATACTTCATGCACTTGTGATGGCCAATGGTAAAGGAAATGCCAAACCAACTGCATATAGAGATGGTCAGAATGTTATTCGAGATGGTAGAACAAAAGCAATTGTCTATATGCCTCCTGAGGCTAAAGACGTAAAAAGCTTGATGACAGGTATGGTAAATTGGATTAATAAAAATACTGACTTGCCTTGTCCTATTATTGCAGGAATTGCCCACTATCAGTTTGCAACCATTCACCCCTATTATGATGGGAATGGTAGAACAGCTAGATTACTTACCACTTTAATTTTACATTTAGGGGGATATGATCTAAAAGGACTTTATTCTTTAGAAGAATACTATGCTCGGAATCTAGGTGCTTACTACGAAGCAATTAGCATTGGAGAATCTCATAATTACTATATGGGACGTGCTGAAGCAGATATTACAAAATGGGTGGAATATTTTGTAGAAGGAATGGCTGTTGCATTTGAAAATGTTTTAAAACGCATGAATGAAGCCAAAACTCAAGGCTCACCCGATCAAAGCGCTCTTATTAGAAAACTTGATCCCAAACAACGCAAGGTACTTGAATTATTCCAAGAATTTGAAACAATTACTAGTCGGCAAATCGGTGAACTATTTGGATTTAAACCACGTACAAGTGCGGTCCTTTGTGCAAGTTGGGTTGAAAGTGGCTTCTTAACTATGGTTGATTCATCAAATAAAGGACGAAAATATAAGTTATCTGTTGGTTATCAGAAGCTAATCAATTAGATGGATAGGGGAAATTTTTCCCCTATATTGAATTATGAAATGAACGCTTGGGTTATTTTTAGCGTAAAAATTAGGTGATCATCTCATTAACAGGAAAGGTGAAATAAGGGCCATAAAAGCATCCAGATTTTTGTAAAGCAGCTTGCTCTACTTTTAAGCGAAGCATTCGTTGCTTATTAAGTTCTTCTTCATTCTTCTTTTACCTGAATGTATTCGAAACTATAATCACCAGAACCTGGTTTTTTATTTATAACTATGAGTCGTTTTTCTCCTTCTATATCAGCATAAATTAAGCCACGGTCTAGACTATAACTATTTACTAAGTATCTGGAAGCCGATATGTGGTTGTTTCCTTTTCCGTATGCGTTCCTTTATGCCAGCGAAAATCGTCAAATCTTCCTGTTTCTATTACACCATCTGGATAAATTCTTCATCCTTCCCAATAAGTCCACCGATCTCCACCTTCACTTTCTCTTGAAGATTGAACTTCTTCAATGACCCCATTGTTATACTTACGAATAGTGAGATTTTTTTGAGTCTCTTCTGTTTTCTTAGGCACAATATAAACGAAGTCTTTCCATCGAGTTTCAATAACATCAACAACGCTTTTAATTCTTCTATAAATTTCATTGCTTGTGTTCTTTCCGATCCATAAGAAGAAACGTCGTTGCGGAGTTTGACGTGTTTATCCAAAACTAACTGGCCGATTTCTTGCGCTTTTAGGCGCATTTCTTCTTTAGAGGAAATAGGAGGAAGGTTTTTTTCTGAGACTTTAATGGCAAATGGATGAAAAGCCTCTTTTAGAGGTGAGGTTGGAATAATCTCTTGCCGCACTCGTTCTATAGGTTGTGCAGTTATTGTTACTGTCAAAATTGTCCTAAATTTAGCTCAACGTGCAAGAAAACTCTATGAAAGTTCGAAAGTAGAAAAAAAACGGCAAAATCTTAATTTCTTATTTTCGAAATTAGAAATGTAGGCCAAAAAGGCGATCATAACACTGCGTGAGCCGTTTGATAGGCTTATAGCAGTGTCAGATCATCCCAAGTGTCGGAGGAGGTGGGATTCGAACCCACGGTACGTGTTTAACGTACACACGCTTTCCAAGCGTGCTCCTTAAGCCACTCGGACACCCCTCCAAAGAAGCGAAAAGATTAAAATAAGATGATTTATGATGCAAGCTTTTATCAGGTAAATTTCTTTTATAAATTTAGGGTGAAAAATGTTTAAATGCTTGTTCAGTTTCTGAATCAATTTGAGAAGGATCGTAGCGAACAGGAGAGTAATTTGCAAATTGTGCAAATTCTTTTCGAAATGTTAAATTGACACTACCTACACTTCCATGTCTATTTTTAGCGACAATCAACTCGGCCATTCCTGGTTTGTCGTTAGGATCGTAGTATTCGCGTCTTAAGAGAAACATCACAATATCAGAATCTTGCTCGATACTTCCACTTTCTCTTAAGTCACTCATCATGGGGCGGTGTCCAGGACGTTCTTCCACTTTTCTTGATAATTGAGACAAACAAATAATAGGGATGTTCAATTCGCGTGCTAAGTTCTTGAGCATACGGGAAATTTCTGAAATTTCGTTTTGTCGATTCTCTGAGGTGCGATTAGAACCCGATCCCGAAAGCAGTTGAAGGTAATCAATAATCAGAAGCCCAATACCGTGACTTTCTTTCATTCTTCGGGCACGAGCTCTTAAGTCGGTAATTTTTAAACCTGCTTGATCATCAATGATCATCACATGGTTTTGCATGTCATTGACGCAGCTAACAATGCGTTGAAATTCCACTCCATCTAAAGCACCTGTTTTAATTTTATCGGATTGGACTTCTGCTTGTGAACAAACAATGCGATGAACTAATTGTTCAGCTGACATTTCTAAGGAGAAGATACCGACAGGAATTTTATTTTTAAAACACACATTTTCTGCAATATTGATGGCAAAAGAAGTTTTTCCCATTGCTGGGCGGGCGGCTAAAATCATTAAATTTGAGTTATTTAAACCATTAATCATTTTATCTAAATCAATAAAATGAGAGGGGATTCCACTAATTCCCGAATCTTCTGGCCCTCGTTGAGCGTACCTCTCTTGTTTTTCTTGTAACTCTTTTAAATAAGGAAGTCCCGATTCAGATTTTAATCCGGAAAAAATATCTTGGAGAATGAGTCCTGATGTAGGATTAGAGGTTTGGCCAATTTGAAAAAAAAGTTGTTGAGCTTCATCTAAAGCAACTTGAACATCTTGTGATTCTTCTAAAGCACTTTTTTCAATTATCTGAGCAGCATGAATCATGCGTCGGAGAATCGATTTATTTTTGACAAGTTCAACGTACTCTTCAATAAAAGCCGACGTTCCGGCATATTGAGCTAAAGTAGCTAAATAAGAAACGCCACCGACAGCACTTAGTTTTTCTACACGTTTGAGTTCCTCGGCGACAAGATGAATATCGGCCGGCTTATCTTTTTTATAAGCAGTTTTAAGAATTTGAAAAATGATTTTGTGTTCATTAAAATAAAAGTCAGAGTCATCAAGAGAATCAGATGCAATATTCAGACTATTGATGCTTGTCAGCATGCAGCCAATAACCATCATTTCTGATTCTTTAGAGTGTGGAGCAATTTTAACTTTAACGTTAGCTTCTGTCATGGCAATTTTTAATGTTAATCTTTAAAATAAATAGGTATGAGCAGAAATTTCTTTCATCTATGATGACAAGAAGTTTCTTTTCTGAAAGTTAATTTTTGTTTACACATATTGAAAGGATAAAACTTTAAAAGTAGCAATGGCTATTTTCTTCGGCTTAATCTTTTCAAATACTACTTTTGGATAAAAAAATTCCAAGCTTAAGTGGTTATCACCATAAATCATTCCGTATCTAAAGTCTATTTGAAAAAAAGGTTAGATAAATGCGTAAAATAATTGTTGTAGGGGGAGGATTTGGAGGATTGAATACTGTCCGATCTCTCAAAAATGCCCAGGTAGAAATCTTATTAATTGATCGAACTAATCACCACGTTTTTCAACCTTTGTTATATCAAGTAGCGACGGCAGCATTATCTGTTGAAAATATTACCACTCCTCTAAGAGAAATTTTAAAAAATCAGTCCAATGTCAGAGTTTTGATGGCTGAAATTGAGAAAATTAATCTCGAAAACCAATACATACAAGCCGTTGACGGACAACAATTCTATTATGATGATTTAATTCTTGCTCCTGGGGCAAGGCATACCTATTTTGGGCATGATAACTGGGAACATTTTGCACCAGGATTAAAGACAGTGGCAGATGCTTTTCGTATTCGAGAAAAAATGTTAATGGCATTCGAAAAAGCAGAGAGATGTGAAAATCGAGAAGCTGTTCAATCATCTTTAAGCTTTGTAATCATAGGAGCGGGGCCAACAGGTGTTGAAATGGCGGGTTCGATGGCGGAATTTGCTCACCGCACCCTATTCAAAAATTTTCGATCTATTAATCCCGCTAATTCTAAAATTTATTTGATAGAAGAAGGCCAACAAATTCTTCCAAGTTTTCCTGGAGAATTAGCAAATCGAGCTTTAGAAGATTTAAAACAATTAGGTGTAGAAGTACTTTTAAATACTTTTGTGACTCAAGTCACAGATCAAGGTGTTTATATGAATGAAAAATTTTTACCTGCTTTTACAGTTGTTTGGGCTGCGGGGAATGAAGCTTCTCCGCTTGTTAAAAGTTTAGGCGTTTCTTTAGATAAACAATCAAGAGTAAAGGTTCAGCCAGATTTAACAATTCCTGGATTTACAAATGTATTTGTCATCGGAGATGCTGCTGCTGTAGTGTCTTCTAAAAATGAGTTTTTACCTGGAATAGCACCTGTTGCAATTCAACAAGGACATTATGTAGCAAACTTAATCAAAAAAAATATATTACCTTCAAATCGAAAGCCATTTCTATATTGGGATAAAGGAATGATTGCAACCATTGGGCGGGGAAGAGCTGTAGCTATCTTAGG
The DNA here is from genome assembly GCF_000011565.2 of Candidatus Protochlamydia amoebophila UWE25. Taxonomy (NCBI): domain Bacteria; kingdom Pseudomonadati; phylum Chlamydiota; class Chlamydiia; order Parachlamydiales; family Parachlamydiaceae; genus Candidatus Protochlamydia; species Candidatus Protochlamydia amoebophila. The sequence continues at coordinate 2,186,098 of NC_005861.2, read as the reverse complement.
TAATTTTAAGTTTTCTGGTTTTCTAGCTTGGTTGATTTGGTGTTTTATTCATATTCTTTATTTGGTCAGTTTTGGCCATCGTCTACTAGTGATGATACAATGGATTTTTCTGTATTTATTTAACAGACGACAAGCCAGAGTTATCATTCGACCTATTCAAGAGTAAAGACAATCTTCATACAATGTAAGCAAACTCATACTTTTGACAGAACTATCCTTAATGAATTCGCCAGTCATAATTATAAAATAATTTTGAAAGTTCTTCGCCTTTCTATATGTCTTTTAAAGCAACTATGGATTGTTCACTAATTTGTCAGTTTCCATCAGGTCAGGTACTATCTCACAAATTAGAGATTGATGAGTGATTAAAAAAATGTGAATTATCAAATAAAATGATCAAACCATTTTGCATCGGCAATATAACTAATTGTCTTAAGTAAATTATAACGGATAATGATGCCCTCGTTTTATGAAAACTATTGATAAATGTTTTTATTTAAGAATGGGTAATGACTTAACATATTTCTGGGAAATATTGCTAGATGTTTTGTCCTTTTGGATAATTTCCTCAACAAAATTTCTCATCCTTGCAATTTTACTAGATCTAACGTTGTTTTTATTAATAGCATAAATCCCTTACTCCTAAAAAAGTTAATATTTCTAGTAAAAATTTAAATATTTTTGCACAAAAACTGATTACTATTTCATTTAATAAATACAATTTTTTTTGATTAATTAAATTAAAATATGAAAAATATTTATAATTATAATATTGATATATGACTTAGGTTAATTTAGATGAAAATTAAATAAAATAATTTGGCATGATTATTGCAAAATAGTGAGATAGTCCATTAAAAAATATAAAAGGGGGCTTTATGTACCGTACCTTGAAATTGAGAGTCTGTGGATTAATTTTTCTAACTTTATTTCTTCTACCTTTTAATTTTGTAAATGCAAAAGGAGGACATGGACACGGAGGAGGACATCATCATAGTAGCGGTCATGGTGGATATCATGGAAAAAAACATCATGGAGGTCATCATCATGATCACCAGAGTAGACATTGGCATAATGGCTATTATGGATATGGTTTAGGAGGTTTTGGCTTGGGATATGGCTTAGGGTATCATGGAAGTAGTTATTATTATTCTTCACCTTCTTACTATTATTCCTATCCTTCAAATAACGATACTAGTTCTAATTTCTATTTTAAAGTTCCTTTAAAGTAAGAAAAATTTTTTCTTAACCCACTAATTTTTAAACCTCAATCATAGGTTGGGGTTTTATGTTTGTAGGTCAAAAATTTCTTTTCTCTTAATCATTTTGGAAACAATACTTGCATAAAAACCAGATGGATATTAGGATAGTCGTTTTCGTAATAGAAAATTTGGAAAGATGGCTGAGCGGCCGAAAGCACGTCCCTGCTAAGGACGCATACCCCTAAAGGGTATCGAGGGTTCAAATCCCTCTCTTTCCGTATCAGGGACTTTGGACTTTATGTTCAAAGTCCTTTTTTTTTGCCCTCAGTAAAGGTAGGTGTAGGTGTTTGCGAAGCTGAAAAAAAGTTAAACTAAAGATATAAGCAATTCCTGCAATCAAAGCAATCGTCGCTCCTGTGGGCCAATCAAAGTAATAAGCAACGCTATTTCCTGTTAAACAAAATAAGCTACTGAAAAAAATTGCCAATAACATCATTTTTGAAAGGCTAGACGTAAGTAAGTTGGCAATCGTTGCGGGGATCGTTAGCATTGTCATCACCAAAACAATTCCTACAACTTGAATAAGCAAAACAATTGAGATAGCAATTAAAATCAGGAGTAATAAGTAAAGACCATTAACAGGAAGCCCTTGTAAGCGAGCTTGTTCTTCATCAAAACAAATTGCTAAAAATCGCTTGTGGAGACACAAAACAAGCAAAATCGTGCAAATATCCAATCCCCAAAGAATATAAAGATCTGTCTGGGAAACCCATAAAATGTTGCCAATCAAAAAATTAGTCAGCTCTACATTGAAGCCAGGGGTTTGAGAAATAAACAGAATGCCAATAGCCATTCCAATTGACCAAATGGCGGCAATCACAGAATCTTCTCTTTGTCTATAGTATAAATGAATCCAGCCTAAGATCAATGCCGATAAAATAGCGGCAGTTAACGCTCCAAGTAAAGGAGAAGCCCAATGAATCCCTTGAGTTCTTTCTAACCAAATACACAGACCAATCCCACTTAAGACTGAATGTGAAATACTTCCCGCAATGAACACAATTCTCTTTACAATAACATAAGAGCCGATAATGCCACTGACAATTGAGGCAGCAAACCCTGCTAATAAGGCTGAGAAGAGTAGAGAATGGGTCATGATGGCTTCAAAAAATGTTGGCATAGTCACCTTAATTTGAAAATCAGAAAAAAGTAGGTGTTTGTTTGGTTGGGATAAGAGGAGTATGATAAAGTCCCACTGCGAAATGTTCGCAAACCTCTTCGGGTTGTAAAGAAAAAACATGTCTTTGAATACAAAGTAACCTTTCAACTTGCTCAATCGCTGCTTGTAAATCGTGTGTGACCATCAAAATTGTCATAGAGCCTTTCAATTCTTTTAATAATGCATAAATATCAGCTTCTGCACGGCTGTCAACACTAGCTGTAGGTTCATCTAAAAGTAGCAAACGGGGTTTGGAAACAAGAGCTCTTGCAATTAAAACTCTTTGTGCTTGTCCTCCAGAAAGGGTGCCGAAAGATTCGCGGCTGAATTCTTTTAATCCCACCTTTTCAAGAGCTTCATAAGCCGCCAATTTAGCTTTTTTGGAAAAGTGCCCATACCAAGGAAGTTGGGATAGAAGCCCAGATAAAACGACTTCAAAAACTGAAATGGGAAATTCTCTATCAAATCGAATTGACTGAGGGACGTAAGCAAGTTGTTGGAAACTTTGTGCAATAGGGTTTTTACCAAATACTTCAATTTTACCGTTTTCTGGTTTTAAAAAACCCATAATTAACTTTAAAAGGGTAGTTTTGCCTCCACCATTTGGTCCTATAATGCCAATGAATTCTCCAGGATTTACTTCGAAGGAAATATCAGAAAGAATAGTGGAATTATCGTAGCAAAATGAGAGGTGATCAACTTTAATAATTGGCAACATAAATAGGTATTATTCTCCGACAAAAGCATGAGCGATTTCAAGCATACTTTTAAAATATAGTTTAGAATAAGGATCTAATAGCCTGATTTTTGCACCTATTTCTCCAGCTACAAGCTGAGCAGCTTTATTATTATATTGGGGCTGTACAAAAATTGTCCGTATATTGTGTTCTTTAGCCCAAATTAAAAGCTTAGTCATTTGTTGAGGAGTTGGATCTTTCCCTTCTAGCTCCACAGAATATTGTTGAAGATGATAATCTCTACAAAAATATCCGTACGCTGGGTGAGAAACAAGAACTGAATGGATGGAAGATGTTTTAAAAAGTTCTAGGATTGTTTGATCAAGTTCTTGAAGCTCTTGCTGAAATAACTTCAAATTTCTGCCATATAATTTTTTATATTCAGGAAAAGCTTCGATTAATGCATCAGCAATTGTTTTTGCTTGAATTTGAGCTAGTCGAGCACTCAACCAAAAATGGAGATCTTCAGATCCCGAACAGCAATGACATTGAGTATCTTTATCCTGATGAATGAGATCGAGCCCTTGGCGCAAATCGACAATTTTAAGGTTTGGATTATGGCTAGTTAACGATTGAATAGCTCTTTGTTCAAAAGATTCGCCGATGCGAAACCAAAGCTTTCCTTGACAAGCTCCTAGCATCTGTTTAGGTGACGGTTCATAAGTATGAGCGCTGGCCCCTGCAGGGACCATTAATTGGACATGAACTGTATCATTCGCAATTTTTTCCACAAAAAATTGGTGGGGAGCGACGCTTACTAAAACAGTTGGAATAGCGGTAAGGGAGGGGAGGGTAAATAGAAAAATAGTAATGATTGTTAAAATGACAAAAAATGGGCGCCATCCCATAGGTAATCCTTTAAGAAAGAGTTCTTGTAAGAAATAGAGTTATCGCTTCTAAAAATTTGGATATTAATTATATGTTTTGAGGAAATGTCAATTTTTAAACAAGAGTAGTTAGGCTTATGGATAGAGAATTTTGTTGCTTACAATTGTCATTTCAACAATGACTATATCATTTCTTAAATACTCGGTGTAGAATTTTTCATTTATTACCTAGATTCTCGTCTTTCAAAACAAGAATCTAGTTGAGTGATGAATTTGTTTTACACAGTCTTTTGTTCGCTACTATCTGAGAGTGCAATTTTTCGTGCTTGTAAACGGGGATTTTTTTTAAAAGTGATGGTTAATACTCCGTCTTTGAAGCAGGCTTGTTCTGTGCTTTCTTCGACTTGAGTAGGAATATCTATTTGATAAAAATAAGAAGTTTTAGACCGTTTATAAAATTTGCGGTCTTTATAATCTTCTTCTTGTTTTTTTTCCCCTTTGATCCAAACTGCATTTTGATAAAAAGAAATGTCTATTTCGTCAGACTTTAGACCTGGTAAATGAGCTTCTACATAAACATTAGAATCATCTTCTGAAATGCTAATTCCAGTATCGGCCTCCCATCCCATCCAACGATTCATTTTATCTTCCATTTCATCCCACAGATTAGGTAAAGAAGAGGGGAGACGAAAAAGAGAGCGGCGAGGTTGAACATCACGATCCATAAGACTACCTCCAAATAAATTTTAATCATTATTAAAATCTTCCTAAGAAATAACCCAAAGTATCAAATATTAAAAATAAATAAGAAAATGGATTCACTAGGCGCCCATCATCATAACAATTCTAAGAAATAATCCAAAGTACCAAATATTAAAAATAAATGAGAAAATGAATTCATCAGGCGTCAAGTTAATAGCTGTTATTGAAATTTACCTCTAAAAAAATTCATGAATGAGCATATAAGTAAATTTCATTAAGTATTTATTGTTGATGCTCTCGAAGATTGTTGATTATAATTAAAGGGTTCTCTAATGGAAAATGTAGACAAAGAGTTGCTTAAAGGCGATTTATTAATTAATAGTGAAGAAAATTTGCTTCAAGAAAAGCTACAACAAAAAATTCATGAGTTAATAGAATTTATTGGAGCAGACCCTGAATCATTTCAATCAGTATTAATAGCACAAATTATTGCAACAAGTTTAAGGATGGGTCAAGAAGGGTTTGCACTGGGCCAACTTAAATTAATGACGCGTGCTTTTAAAGAGATGCGGTATGCTTATCGTGTATTTAATAAATATCCGGTAAATAAACGAATTAGTATTTTTGGTTCGTCTAGAACACCTGAATCCCATCCCGATTATCAAGCTGCTAAATTTTTTGGAGCAGCTATGGCTGACCTTAACTGGGTTTGTATTACTGGAGCTGCTGATGGAATCATGAGAGCTGGACTGGAAGGAGCAGAAAAAGAATCCCGCTTTGGTTTATCTATTCGTCTACCTTTTGAGTCTCCTTCCAATTCACTTCTAGCCGGAGATCCAAAATTAATTAACTTCCGTTATTTCTTTACACGGAAATTAATGTTTTTGAGTCATTCGGACGCTATAGCCGCTTTTCCAGGGGGAGTTGGTACCCAGGATGAATTATTTGAAGTGTTGACTTTAATGCAAACTGGAAAAGCTAATATTCTACCCGTTGTTCTTATAGAAGGAGAAAATGGATCCTACTGGCGAGCCTGGCAAGATTACCTATGTCAAAATTTATTAGCTAATGGATGGATCAGTCCGGAGGATTTAAATTTATTTTACCTTTCTTCATCGGTGAATGATGCTGTTGCCCATATTCAGCAATTTTATCGTCGCTATCACTCAAGTCGTTATGTCAAAGATGTTTTAGTCATTCGTTTATTGAGTACACTCACAGATCAGCAGGTAGAGCAATTAAATCAAGAATTTTCCTCACTTTTAAAAGAGGGGAAAATGTATCTTACCAAACCTCTCCAAGAAGAAACAGATCATTTGGAGCTACCCAGGCTCGCTTTTGAGCATAATAGAAGATATTTTGGTCTCCTTCGTTTACTTATTGATAAAATTAATAGCTTTTAAGGTTGCCTTGGAAAAATTTTGCAAAATAACTTTAAAAACTATTTTTTAATCGTTGTACTTCAATTCTCATTAAGTAGTAGGGGGATTGAGAGGGGGAAATGTTAAGCGAATTTTTTGTTTTTCAGGATGCAAGCGATTTAAAACACTTAAACTCTGAATTAACATGACGATAGATCTTATTTTCAAAAAGGAAAATTCTAACTTTGTTGGAATCATGTTGAGTTCTGAAAGCATAAAAACGGATTCAATCAATAGTCCACTACTTTGAATGATTAAATCTGATTGAAAATAATGTTCATGTTGTTGCGAGGAGTAAAAATGCTTCCAAATAAGGCTTGTTGTATGAATCGTATAGCCGAGTAATGTTAAAGTAGAGCTGAACAAGGCTAGTCGTTGATCCCATTTATCTAAAGAAAGAAGTTTAAGTCTACCAAGTAATGATGTTGTAAATAATCCATGAGCGATAAAATGAGAAACCCGTGCAGCTGTTTTAGCGATATCCATAAATGGGGGATGATTTCCCCGTTGTTTGGTAAGTACGATAAAAGTTCCATTTGCAATTTTTAATAAATCGCTCAGGACGCTAACCCCATGCAACCCCTCGTGTAAAACATGGGCACCGTCATGAAGACTCTTAAAAAAATCATATGTTTCTATAGTCGCATACAATTTTAAAAGGCGATTAAATAGATGGAAAGTCTCGTTGACGATAATTGCAATTTTTTCTGCTGAAGCGATGTTTTGAAATGCATAAAGTAGTCGACGGGAAGGCTCTTTAGGTTTCAAATAGAGAGATACACGGGCTTCTTGGGTACCGGCTTGAAATTTTTTAATTTTAATTTCAGGTTTAAATGTTTCTAGTCCAACGCATGCACCCCCACCACACATAGTATGCTCCTTTTTTAAAAAATTGTTTCAAGAAAAACAGTAAAGCAGTAATGTTATTGCAAATGCATTATTAATAGCAATAAGGAATTCTAATCCTTTGTGTTTACTAACTTTACTTAAATATCGGTTGGCAATGAAAAGAATGACGCGACAACGATGTGCGATTTTAAATTGTTTTAAACAAGTTAAACGCCCTTTAAGTGCTCAAGAATTAGAAGAATTAACAATGATTAATTTAGCGACAATTTATCGAAATTTAAAAATGTTAATGGAAGAAAAAATTTTAGTTGTAGTCCAGCTACCTGGGCAACCCCCTCGCTATGAATATAATGGTTTAGAAGAACACCATCATTTTTTATGTCAATCCTGTAATCGCTTATTTGATGTGGAAGAAAGTGCTGTTCATGCCTCTTCCCACATTCCAGAAGGTTTTCAATTAGTAAAATGTGAGGTGACTCTTCATGGCGTTTGCGGAGAATGTAATTCCTAATTTGAATATATACTTAAATTTTAAGAGGTGAAAATGCATTATTTATTAAAAAAACTACTTTTGGTTGCATTAGTTTTTTGTTTATGTGGAATAAAACACATAGAAAATTATTTCTATTTATTTCAAAACCCTCAGAAATGTACAGCTTGTAAAGAGTGTTAATAAAGCTGAAATGAGGCTAATTAAACTTCACTATTTCGTTCATGGCTTGCAAACAACAAGAAGATGTGTAGAAAAATAAAAAGAAAGTGAATTTTTTTTGAAGATTTAGTCGAACAGATTTCTTACTCCTTGCCAAAATTTCAAACCAGAAAGAACATAATTTTTAGTCATTTCTTGGGCTCTGGTGAGGCAAGGACTTTTTCTGATCATAATAAGTAGGTCCCGGTTGTTGAATGACCCCTCCTCCTAGACAAATATTACCTACATAAAAGACAATCGATTGGCCAGGTGTGACGGCTCTTTGAGGGCGATCGAATGTTACAAAAGCTTTCCCATTTTCAATCCGATGAATCGTACAGAACTGATCGTTTTGTCGATAACGAACTTTTGATTGGCAGGTATAGGGAAGAAGGGGAGCTTCAGCAACCCATGATAAATCGGTGGCTATGAGTTCATCACAGTATAAGGCTGGATGATTGGCTCCTTGTTCTACAAAAACAATCCCCCGTTCGTGATCTTTACCTACCACAAACCAAGCTTCTCCCGCACCACCAATACCTAACCCTTTTCTTTGACCTAAGGTGTAATAAGCTGTGCCCATATGCTTTCCCACATTTTTTCCTTGTAATGTTTGAAAAGCGCCGGGTTGAATAGCCACATATTGGCTGAGGAATGAGCGAAAATCTCTTTCTCCAATAAAGCATATTCCAGTGCTGTCCTTTTTTTCGGCAGTCACTAATTGATGTTTACGAGCTATATCTCGCACTTGGCTTTTTTCTAACCCTCCAACAGGGAAAAGCACCTGCTGTAAAATCTGTTGATTGAGTGTGTAAAGAAAATAAGTTTGATCTTTATTGTGATCTATCCCTTTAACTAAAGATGGCGATCCTTTATCAAGGATAAGATTTTGACAGTAGTGACCTGTTGCCAAAAAATCAGCGCCTAATTCTAAGGCTTTTTCTAAAAAGACTTTAAATTTGATTTCTCGATTGCATAAAATGTCAGGATTAGGTGTCCATCCTTTTTGAAAATCAGCAATAAACTGGGTAAAAACTTGTTTTCTGTAATTTTCGACAAAATTAACGGCATAATAGGGGATATTAATGTGATCGCAGACACGACGTACATCGTCGTAATCTTGTGCTGAACTGCAAACCCCGTTTTCATCTTTTTCTTCCCAATTCTTCATAAAAAGGCCAATCACGTTGTAGCCTTGCTCTTTCATCAACAGAGCCGAAACAGAAGAATCCACTCCTCCAGACATGCCAACGACAACAGTTTTTTGATTTTTCATAACTATTTTAGTTTTAATTTTTTAAAAATAAATATAAATAGCATTTTCTTAAAAATCAAGAATTCATCAAAGGTAAACAAATAGGAAGTTGAACTAATTAAAAAATAATCAGAGAAATTCATTAAATTGGGAAAAGCTATTGTAGAAACTAAATAATTAATTTAAAGTTTTTTTTAATAAATTATTCCAAATTTAAATTTGATTTTGAAACAAATAATAATTTAGAAGTTGATTTTTTTGTCTTCTCTGCGTAAAAACTTGGTGAATAAATAAATTAAGGCATTTTTTGCTAAAATAAAAATAGAGAATAGTTGAAACTTTATTATTTCAATCGATTTTTAAATAGGAGCGATTGAATTTATACAATGAAGAAAAGTCGAATTTGATGTATGAACAACTTTGACTGAAAATGAATGAACTCATGGAGGATTGAGCATGAGATGTCCCTTTTGTCAATTTGAGGGATTGAAAGTGACTGACTCTCGAGATGCAATGGAAATGAATGCGATTAGAAGAAGAAGAGAGTGCTTGAATTGTCTTAAGCGTTTTACTACTTTTGAAACAATCGAATTGACAGTACAAGTGCAAAAAAGAGATGGAACTTATGAGGATTTTCAACAACATAAGTTAATTAATGGATTAGCTGCTGCATGTAGGCATACCAAAATTAGCCATGATCAGGTAATCAGTTTAGCTGCTCAAATGACAAACGAATTAATGCAGTCTCAAATACAACAAATAAGCACCACACAGTTAGGTGAGATGGCCATGAAACATTTACAAAGTCTTGACCCCATCGCTTATATTCGTTTTGCGTGTGTGTATAAAAGATTTAAAGATTTAGGTGAGTTAGAAGAAGCAATTAAAACAATTCAATCTAAAGACGAAGACAAATCTTGCTCGATATTAAAGGATTTGTTATAGGCTTCGAACTTTATTGTTAAAAGCGCAAATAGACGATAGGAGGTCAAAAATGGCATTAAAAAAAACAGAAGTTGCAAAGTTTAAAAAACGTTTAGAAGATATGCGTATGCAACTTACGCATTCATTAAAGGGATCAACAGCGGAAGTAAAAACACCAGATGAAGCGACTGGTTACTCTCAACACCAAGCAGATCAAGGGACAGATGACTTTGATCGTACCATTAGTTTAGAAGTCACAAGTAAAGAATATGGGATTTTAAGACAGATTGATCGGGCTCTAGAAAAAATTGAGGAAAATACTTATGGTATTTGTGACATTACAGGTGAAGATATTCCTATTGCGCGATTAGACGCTGTTCCTTACGCGGTTATGACTGTTAAAGCACAAGAAAAATTTGAAAAAGGTTTGCTATAGGACTTAAGTTAAGTAAATGAATGAATATTTCTCAGTTATACCAACTCATAAAAATCAATTACTCTTTCGCTTTATCTGGATAGGGTTAGCTATTTTATTATTGGATCAGATCTCAAAATTCTTCGTTTTCCATCTTGTTCCTCACATGGATTTTTCTGCATATAAGTATCCTTATGGAGGGGTGGAAGTCGTGAGGAATTTTGGGGGAATTGAGTTTTCGATCAACCACATGACGAATAAAGGGGCTGCCTGGGGAATGTTTGGGAATTACCAGTTGTCTCTGATGCTCTTTCGTATAGGATTGATTGTTGGGTTGTGTGTGTACTTGTTTCATTTTAACCAACAAAAAGCCTGGCAAATTCCTTTGATTTTAATTATCGCAGGAGCAATTGGTAACGTCTTGGATTTCTTTTTTTATGGACATGTGGTGGATATGCTTCATTTCGTATTATGGGGATATGACTTTCCTGTTTTTAATGTTGCCGATAGCTTTATTTCAATTGGCATTGGTTTATTGTTTATTCTTTCTTTGTTTAAGTCTTAACGGTGCCCATGTATCCTTCCTTACCTATTCGTACAAAAGTGGAATCCCCTTTTCAAGCTTCAAGATGGTTGCAATGCCCAGTCTTATTAGATGAAGAAGAAATGAAATGCTTATTGACAGCGCTTGGAAATTTCTGGATTTTTAATGTCAGCAGTATTTTAAAATCTTCAGAAGGAGATATTTCCCAAGAAGAATTTTTAAAACAGTATACGTTGTATATTCAAAATTTAAAAAATGGTCAGTATCCGAATGATCAACTCATTAGGCGGTTTTTCTCGACTGTTTTTACTTTGGATCTAAATGCCCTTTATGAAGTACCTGTTGCTAACGACCGAAAACTAATTCGAGTGGAAAAACCTGTGATTCAATTGCAATCGCATCGCTTTGATTACTCTTTGGCTGATGGGAAGTTTCGTTCGATGATTCTGGGCCAACATAGCATTTACTGGGGTATTCAATTTTCTTATCCCCAACTTTTTCAAGATCGCTCTTTTCAAGTAAAAAATGTCAGAGAAAATGAAGAATTTCCCAATACGGTTTTATTTAAACGTCTGCAAGGATGGGTTAGACATCACACAACTCCCACTTCATTTCTTATTAATCAACAAAAAATAAATGTCCCTATCAGGTTGGGAAAGCAATGTTTAAGCTGGATCAACAAACATCCCCAGTTAAATGAAAAAAAGATGTTTGTTCAAAACTAGTAAAAAGTACTTAGCTTTTCAACTAGTTTTAATCGATAAATTGCTAATACTTCAGAGGCCAATTCTTTATAATTTTTTCAAAAAAAGAAAGATAGGTAGTTTATTTGCATTGTTTAATTTTTTCGACGAAATAAGAGAGTTATTCTTCATTTTTTCAGCTCTTTACAAAAAAATTCCTCTGTTATTGTCAATAATAACTTGTCGGTTAAGCATTTCTGTAACAACTTCTTGGCTTCTCTCGCATCCTTTTGATAGTGATTAGTGGAAACATCAGAAATTTATCTTGGTTCGCTATTACCATCATAACGCTCCAACCTTAATTGAATAATTTAAATAAAAATAAATCGTTTAAAACAAATGACGTTGAGTAACCAACCCAACGTCAAAAAGTTAAAAAATGGAACTAGAGATTTTATTTCCAGTAAGGAGGATAAGTTAACGCTCCATCAGCATTATTGACTTGCATTATTTCTAATCGTGATATTTGCAAAGCTTTCATGTAACCTAAAACAAGGAGGGGATTGGAAACAGCAACTTCTGCCAACGTCCCTCCAGAAAGATCAGCATCGGTTTTTCCTGCCATTTTATACACGGCCATTTCTAATTCAACTTGTTCGATTTTTTGATTGTTGTCAACCACTGGTCTAATTCCATAGTTAAATAGACTTCCGACAGCAATCATTTTTGTTGAAGGATGATGGATTTTTTCTAAAATATAAGGATCCGTCTGTAAAGCTAAAGTGCCTGCATAATCGAGAGCTGTGTTCATTTCTTTTAAAGTCATGGGATTAGGAGAAGGTTCAGTGGCGATGTTTTTTTGTTTAATCTGTTGAATAATAGCATTTTTAAATGAAATGGAGGCTGTTTTGCCTTTTTCAACAAGATAAGTTCCGGATTCTGTTAGTGTAGTTAGTTGCATGCTTCCTCCTCCAATATCCCAGACCACAGTTTTCTCAGGTTCCGCGGAAGAGAGTGCTAAAGCACCTCGAAAGGCCATGATTCCTTCTTCATCTTGATTGATGATTCTTACTTGCACACCTGTTTGTTTTTCAATTTCTTGTGCAAACTGAGGAGCATTAGCCGCTTGTCGAAATGCTGCAGTGGCAACAGCAATGATTTTTTTTGCTTGATAACCGTCAGCTATTTCTTTCAAACTTTTAATGGCTTGCATCCCTTGTTGCTTAACAACTTGATCAAAAGTATTATCGTTAGACTGTTCTAAATGTTTTTGATAAGGAACAGGAATAGATCTTTCAAAAATTTGAGAAATAATTTTATTTGTTTCTGGATCGACTCTTGCGACTTTTAAATTAGTCGCTCCAGATCCAATGTCTAAAGCAGCTCGTATTTCTCCTTTTGGCTCTGTCATTTGTTTCGATATCGCAAATAGAGCGAATACAACAAATAATGTCATGAATAACCAGGCCAAACGTTGATTCATAATCTCCCCTTTCCTGAAAGGATATCGTTTATACTGATAAACTGATTCAAGATTGCAAAATCAATGCCAAATTCAAGTATTCGCTTTGTTCTTATGTTAATGAGAAAAGTGTAACTTTTTGTTCTGAATAATTTGAAAAATAATTTTTCTCTTTCATTTCGTTAATTGAGTTTTCAAGTATTTAATAATTAGAAGATTATTATTTTTTTTTAATTTTTTAATTTATACGTCGATTATTTACTGAGAAATAAAAAATAGATCGAATGCGAAGCAACACATAAATCACGTTGTTGCTTTCTTCTATGTATGTTATGCTTGTAAAAAAAACAATTGGGAAAATACATTTACCCTATTTTCAAGAGTAATAATGACACTACCTTTTCAATCCTATGCTTTAATTGACAGTGGAAATGGTCGTAAACTTGAGCAGTTTGGTCCCTATGTACTTTCCCGTCCTTGTTCGCAAGCTGTTTGGAAACCTCAACTCTCATTGGCAAAATGGAATGAAGCACAGGCAAGTTTTTCTCGAGAATTGGAAAATAAATGGACGAATCTGTCTAATATCCCTGAGGTATGGCACATTGAAGTTGCTGGTGTCGTGTTTAAAATTTCAGCGACAGATTTTGGACATTTAGGAATTTTCCCTGAACAAAAGTCTTTTTGGGATTGGATTCAAAAAATTTTAAGGCCTTACGCTTCCAAAAAAGAAAAACCTCGTATTTTAAATCTTTTTGCCTATTCGGGAGGGTCTACATTAGCAGCAGCAAAAGCAGGAGCTGCGGTATGTCATTTAGATGCTTCTAAAGGAATGGTGACCTGGGCAAGAGAAAATGCAGCTTTAAATCATCTCGAGCATGCACCTATTCGATGGATTGTGGAAGATGTCAAAAAATTTTTAGCAAGAGAATTAAAACGAGGATCTCGTTATGAAGGCATTATTTTAGATCCACCTAGTTTCGGGAGAGGTTCTAAAGGAGAACTATTTAAAATTGAAGATGAAGTTACTCAACTTCTCCAAAGTTGTCGTGATTTACTCAGTGAAAGACCTCTTTTTGTGATGTTTTCCTGCCATACTCCAGGATTTTCTCCTGTCGTTATGCATCATCTATTAAGCCAGGCTATGCAAGGAGTGAAAGGAAAGATCGAATTTGGAGAAATGTTATTAGAGGGACCTGATTCTTTGAAGCTTCCAAGCGGCACTTATGCGAAATGGGTGAGAGAAAATGATTGAGCTGACGAGTGTGCAAAATCCTAAGGTTAAGCAAATATTACATTTACGTGATCGACCCGAAAGAGATATTTCGCAAACTTTTTTAATTGAGGGTTATAGAGAACTATTACGTGCTGCTGATGCGGATTGGGAAGTGAATTTACTATTCATTTGTCCCGCTCTTTTTTTGGGAATGAATGAACCTACTTTAATTGAAAGATTGACATCACGTGGAACAGAACTTTTTTATTGTTCGGAAAAAGTTTTTCGCAAAATTTCCTACAGAGACAGACCGGATGGGTTATTGGCAATCGCTCCTCAAAGACATTTAACTTTAGATGATTTGTCTTTGAAGACTAAAAAACCAATGGCGCCCTTCTTTGTTGTCGCTGAAGCAATCGAAAAACCGGGGAATTTAGGCACAATTTTACGCTCTTCTGATGCTGTTGGGATTGATGGGTTGATTGTTTGCGATCGATGTACAGATATTTATAATCCTAATGTTGTTCGAGCAAGTGTAGGTACTCTCTTTACAGTTCCTACAGTCGAAGCAAGAGGAGAAGATATTTTACTTTGGCTGAATAAGCAAGGGATCGACATTTTAGCAGCGACACCTCATGCAGAAAAAGAATTTACACAAGTAGATTTGACAAGTCCAGTTGCAATTGCAGTCGGTACTGAGCAATTAGGCTTATCTGAGCGATGGATGAAACAAGCTACTATGCAAGTGCGTATTCCTATGATGGGAGTGGCAGACTCGTTAAATGTGGCAATGGCAACAACCCTTCTTCTTTATGAAGTCCTTAGACAGAGGCAGTTGAAAAAATAAGATGACAGCTTCTATTTCGATTGTGTACGAAGATAATCATTTGTTTGTTTTAAACAAACCGGCAGGATTATTGACCCAGCCAAGTGGAACCGCACACGATAGTTTAGAATCACAGGCGAAAGCTTATTTAAAAATCGTCTATCAAAAACCTGGGAATGTTTTTTTAGAAGCTGTGCATCGCCTTGATAAACCGGTAAGTGGAATCGTTGTTTTTGGTAAAACAAGTAAGGCTTTGACTCGTTTAAATGCTTCTGTACGCGCTAAACAAACAAAAAAAATTTACTACGCATGGGTAGATTCTGTTCCGGTAGACGAGCAAAAAACGTTAGAGAATTTTCTTATTCATAATGATTTTCAGGCCCAAGTTGTTTCTTCTAAACATCCTCAAGCTAAATTAGCAAAACTGACTTATCGTGTCATAGAACGAAAGAGCGTAGGGGCTTTATTAGAAATCAAATTAGAAACTGGACGCTATCATCAAATTCGTGCTCAGCTCGCTCATCTAGGATGTCCGATTCGTGGTGATATCCGTTATGGAAGTCAATACCCGTTTACTCCCCATGCAATTGCTCTACATCACGAATCGTTAGAAATTTCACACCCCATCCACCAAGAGACTATGCTTTTTCAAACTGCGTTACCTTTTAGTTTTAATCCCTGAAACTGCTTATCATAGCTTTACTTCAAATCTTTTTAATAGGAAAAAATCTCTACTTTTATAAGTTATTTTAGGTTGGAATTTGCTGTTGTAGGGGAATCATCTTCTAAATTGGGAATGGGAGGAATAGAACGCATGACTTGGCCTAGGACTGTAAATTCTTCCAAGATACGGTCAATCTCATGAATAATTACAGAAGTATCTGGATGATTAACCATTTTTTCAGCTTGAAACATTGTTTTCAACTCTTCAAAAGGTTGTACTAGCAATTTGATGCTCGTATTTTTCTCTTTTTTGAACGTCGCTTTGGCAATAGCATTCAATCCATTAACAATAGCTTGAAAAGGACTTTGCAATTCAGCATAATTGATGTTGACATCTTTTAAAATTGTCTTGGCAATTTCAAGTAGAGTACTCGTTGTTAATACTCCCACCTCTTCAAAATGATGTTGTAAAGCTTTTAAACCAAATTTGGTCAGAAAATGTGTTGGGAAATTCACCATGGTTAAATCAAATTTAGCACATGATACAATGAGTTTTCCCATCGTCATTATCATCTGTCGACAAACAGTTTCCAAACGGTTTTGTAAAGCACGATCGTTGATAAGTTCTAATCTTTGCAATAGATAAAAAATTGTAAAGCTGGCTTCATCTCGACCTGTCTTTTTTTCTGTTTCTGCATCGACATTTATGCGGCTGATACTTTTTGAAGAAGCAAAAAAAGCATCCACAATGGGAGGAAAAGACTTGAGTGTTTGAGTACTAAGGGCAATTTTGCTTTTCTCAATAGACCTTACAGCTATTTCAGATAAATTATCTAAACAACTCCATAAAGTGTCATCTTTTTCATTTTGAACAGCTTTTTTACCTTGCCTCGTAAGCATATTTACAAAATCACTTGGATTTAAAAATTGCATTAAGTTTTGCCAATAGCATTTCAGTAAATCTAAACTCAATCCAAATGTTACCAGCCAAATGGGCATAATCCATTCTTTAAATTGAAAAGAATTTGAATTTATCCAATTTACGGCAAAAAAGGAAACAAGAGGAAATAAAAAAAGACAAAATCGATTAATTTTCAACCAGCGATTACGTTTATATAATTCTACAAGATTGGGAACTAGGTTTTGCTCAAGCTTTTGTAGAGGTAGTAATGAAAGGGTAATTGATAATACTGTTAGCAAAAGAACAAGTAGGCTTCCCGCAATGATTAAAATCGAAGACTCCTGAGGATTAAATGAGGGAAAATAACTCTGGGTCAAATAAGCAAGAACAATGGCAAAGATAGAAATTAACATCGTTTTCATCTCCTAAGCAAAACCTTTTTTTTAACTGTTCATTTTGCATGTAAAATAAATTTATTTAACGGTAACTCAATAAATTTTTCTAGTGAGTTCAACAATTAATGAGTAAATAAGTATAAAAATTTGCTTAATACGAATGAATTTATTGAAATTGAACATTAGAGAAGATCGATTTTATATACAAGGAATTCAAATCTTCGTTGGTTCTAGCTTATCTCATTTTATTATCGAATGACGCAAGTGATTAAAGGTTATTAATATTCAGAAATAATTATAACTGTTAGTTAAACGTAAATTTTTCCTGTATAAAGTTAATAAATGGTTTGTACGTAATAAAGGATAGGAAAAAGGAGGTTGAACAAGGATCATAAATTTGATAAAGACATTATCAGCAAGAAAAGGGCTGTAACAATTAATAGAGATGGACAAATATAGAGGGGGATTATCAAAATTAAAACTGAAACCCATTGATGTAGAACGGTATTTATAGTAGTGTTTTACACTTAATTCGGGAACAAAAAAAATTGTCAATGCAAATACTAAAACAAATAAATAAAATTTTAAAATAAATAATTAAATATAATAAAATCTAATTAAGTTAAGTAACCATAATTAATTTAAATTATTAGTGATTTTTAATTGTAAATTTAATAGTTTTATAGAAAGTTAAGTTAAATCACAGGCGTCATCAGGCATCCAATGCTTGTCTTTTCCTTTCCACTTTACATTACATCCAATTGGATTGGTTAAGGGTTTTTTAATGGGGCGTTCGTGTAAATAATCTTCGATTGCGTCTTCTAAATCATTAACAGTTATTTTTAAAGGCTCTCTAGGAGAATCAACTGCTCTTCCAGTGTAAATTAGGCGACGTTTATCATCAAAGACAAAGAAATGAGGAGTACGTAAAGCTCCATAAGCTAAAGCGATGCCTTGAGAGCTATCATGTAAATAAGTCCAAGGAAAGTGGTATTGTTTCATTCTCTCAATCATATTTTGAAAAGAATCTTCTGGATAAGTTGTTTCACTATTTGAATTAATAGCAATAAAGTCAACGCCTCGGTCTTTATATTTTTCTACTGTTTTTCTCGTGATTTCATCTGAGTTAATTACATAAGGACAATGATTACATGTAAAGAAAAGGACAAGAAGTTTAGCTGAATCAAAGTCGCTTAATTGATAATTTTTTTCATCCGTTGCTTTTAAATTAAAATTTGGAGCTTGAGATCCTAAAGGAAGAGTAAATTGTTTTTTTTCTGTCATAGGTATCCTTATTAGTTAGCATCATAAAGAAATTCTAAAAAACATCTTATATTTAAAAAAAACACAGTTTAAGAAAAAGGAAAACCCTTGCTTCTTAACGAAGAGTGAGTCAAAATAATGATACCATTTTTATAATTTACTTTATCAATTCAATCTTCAGATCTCTTGATATGCAAACTAATTTATTAGACGCAATCGATGATTGCATAAAAGCCGTTGAACAACTCAAACTTCCTTCTTCAATTAATTTTATAGAACAGACCGCTCTTCTTTTAGCTACGTGTTTCCAAAATGGGGGTAAAATTATTCTTGCTGGGAATGGAGGAAGTTTGTGTGATGCTTGCCATTTTGCTGAAGAATTAACAGGGTATTTCAGAAAAGCACGGCGACCTCTGCCAGCCATTGCTTTATCTGAACCTGGGCATATCACTTGTACTGCCAATGACAAAGGATTTGAATGGATCTTTTCAAGAGGCGTAGAGGCTTATGGTAAAACTGGCGACGTTTTTATCGGTCTCACAACAAGTGGAAATTCTCTAAATATAATTCGTGCTTTTGAGCAGGCAAAAAAACAAAGTATGCATACGATTGCGTTTTTAGGAAAAGACGGAGGAGTGTTGAAAGATGTTGCTGATTTCGAATTAATTATTCAGGGATTTCAAACATCGGATCGCATTCAAGAAGCTCATATGGCAGCTATCCATCTCATAATCGAATTAGTTGAAGTGCATTTATTTGCAAAAAATTAAATTTTATCAAATGTTAATGATTGGGAGTTTTTAAAATTTTATCATTCATTTTTATCGAGCTTAATAAGGTTTTTTGCATGTTTTTGAGAAAAATTGAAATTTATCTCAAGGAAATCATTAAAGAAAAACGAAAAGGAAAATTATCTACATTTATTAAATGGATACTTTTACCGTTGAGTTGGATTTATGGTTTTATTGTGTCTATTCGAAATTGGCTTTATGATCAAGGATGGATGAAAAGATACGTTCCTCCCGTCTCTTTGGTCATCAGTATTGGCAATATCGTCGCTGGCGGAACAGGTAAAACTCCGGTCACTCTTCTTCTTGCTCAAGCTTTTTATGAACGTTACACATTAGCTATTTTATCTCGAGGGTATCGATCGAAAGTAGAAAAATTAGAAACCCCAGTTATCCTTTGTGAGGGGCAGGGACCAATTTTTCCTGCTTCTTATTCCGGAGATGAACCTTATATTTACGCTCAACGTTTTCCCAAATCGATTGTGATTGTTGGAAGGAACCGTAAAAAAGCATCTTTTTTAGCAGCCAAAGCTGGAGCTCAAGTTATTTTATTAGACGATGCTATGCAACACCGTCGCATTGCTAGGGATTATGATGTTGTCGTGATAGATGTTTCAGATCCTTTTGGCCGAGGTTATTATCTACCAAGAGGATTTTTAAGAGAGGATGTCCACTCTTTATCTCGGGCCGATTTATTAATTTTAAACAATATTGTTGATGCAGAACAGTTTGAGAATGTAAAAAATCAGCTTAGAGCTTATAGTTTAGCTCCAATAGTAGGGGTCAAAGGAATAGTCTGCCATCCAAGGGATTTAAAGGGATGCCAAATAGACAACTTACATGAAACTAAAGTGGCTATGTTTTGTGCGATTGCTCATCCAGAATATTTTAAGCGCACCTTAGAGTCTGAGGGAATAAAAGTTGTTTCAGAATTTTGTTTACCTGATCACGATGAGATTAAAGAGAGAAAATTAGAATTATTTGCTTTACAATCTAAAGAGTTAGGGGCTGAGTGGTTGATTTGTACGGAGAAAGATCGTGTAAAATTACCAGATCAAATGACTTTAAGTTTACCAATTGCTTGGATTCAAATCGATTTAACAGTTATCGATGGGCAAAACGAATGGAATTCCTTTCTTGCACAGGCTGAAGCTAAAATTTCTTAAAAATCTTTCGCTATTTCAAATTGTTTAATGACGAGGCATGAATTAAAAGTATGAAGTTGTGGCTGAAAATTTTCATTGGTTTGGCGTTAGGTGTTTTAGCAGGAATTATTTTGGGAGAAAGGGCTGCTTTATTAAAGCCTTTAGGAACTATTTTTCTCAATTTGATCAACATGATTATTCCTTTGTTGATTCTCTCTTCAATGGCTATAGGAATCACAAGTATTCACGATCCTCAAAAATTAGGGCGCGTGGGGGGTAAAACGATTGGGATTTATTTCATTACAACAGTCATTTCTATTTTAATCGGTATATTATTTGCTAATTCTTTTCAAGTTGGTTCAGGCCTTCATTTAACATCTGTCAATATCATAGAAGCAAAAACTCCTTCTTTTAGTGAAATTATTGTCTCAATTATTCCGAGCAATCCAGTTGCTGCTTTAGCGAGTGGGAGTATTTTGCAAATCATTGTTTTTGCAGTTTTTTTAGGAATTGCAATTAATTTTTCTGGAGAAAAGGGAATTCCTTTAAAAAACTTTTTAGAATCTTTAGCTGATGTCATGTACCGTTTAACTTCATTAGTGATGGAATTTTCTCCGATTGGAGTTTTTGGCATCATGGCTTGGGTCGCTGGGACGTTTGGTATTTCTTTATTGATCCCTTTGTTTAAATTTTTAGGCGTTTATTATTTAGCTTGTCTCATTCATTTGGCAGTTGTTTACAGCCTTATTTTATTAAAAGGATTAGGACATTTGCAGATTTTACCTTTTTTTAAAGGAATGGGTGACGCCATTATGATGGCTTTTTCAACAGGAAGTAGCGCAGCAACTTTACCTGTGGCCATGCACTGTTTACAAGAGAACTTAGGTGTTTCAAAAAATATTTCAAATTTTGTCCTTCCTCTTGGCTTGACAATGAATATGAACGGTTCAGCTATCTTTCAAGCCATGAGTGCTATATTTATTGCAAAAGCCTATGCGATCCCATTAGACCTATCTGCTTACATTACACTTTTAATGACAGCAACCATGGCTGCCATCGGGACCGCTGGGGTTCCTGGAGGCGGATTTGTGATGCTCTCGGCGGTCCTTACTTCACTAGGACTTCCTTTAGAAGGTTTAGCTGTTTTAGTGGGTATCGATCGGTTACGAGAAATGGTTACCACAGTATTGAATATTTTAGGCGATGCTGCAGTGACAGTGTTTATTGCTAAGCAAGAGGGCGAGTTGGACGAACGTAAATATTACCATACTGAACTTGTCGAATTCGAAGGGAAAATCTAATTTATGCTTTATTTATAGATTAGGTATAAAGATCATAGAATATGTCAGAGTCTACAAAAATGAATTGGTTATCAAAAGATTTTATTCAATATGATAAAGGTATTTTAATTGCTTGCGATCAAACTTTGGAATGGTTATTACCTTGGTGGTGGAGTCATTATCAAACGAATAACCATCTTCCTGTCGCTTTTGTAGATTTTGGAATGTCGGCAGCCGCTAGGGAGTGGTGTAAGGATAAGGGCATTTATATTCCTTTTATTGAACCTCTGGATTTCCTCGTTTCCCCTGATAAAATTAATCGAATACTGAGAGAAAAATGGAAATCTCTTTTTTTAAATAAAGAGTTTTGGAAAATTCGGGCCCTTTGTTTAAAAAAGCCTTTTGCAATGATTAAAAGCCCTTTTTTAAAAACAGTATGGACAGATGTCGATTGTGAAATTAAAGGTTCGCTTGATGCTCTATTTGAAACATGTCAAAATGGGTCTGGATTTGCTATAGCACCTCAACCAGAATTTGCGTTGAAAAATTATATTCAAGAAGGTCTGCTTAGGCCAGGGCAAAAAATTTATAATGCAGGTGTAGTGGTTTATCCTTATCAATCACCTCTTGTTTCCACATGGGCACAGGCGATCATTGAACGTAATGCTTATTTCTCGGGAGATTCAGACCTTTTAGCTGATATCATACAATCAGAAAATTTTCCTATCTATGAGCTTCCTCAAATTTATAATTGGAGAATGGCTCAGGGAGAAAATCCCGAAGCTGTCATTATTCATTGGGTAGCAGATTGGGGTAAAAAACATATTAAAGAGAATATGAAGAATTTATCGCTTGAAACTTTTTGATTAACGAAATTTCATTCTCATCTCAGACTTAAATATTAGCTTTTTATTGTTCATCTTGAGCTAAAGTATAACCCGCCTGTCCATCAAAAGCAAATAAATAAGCAGTTTGTGTCAGCGTAAGTTTTTTTTGTACAAGTCTGTTTAGTAAATTGAGAATTTGCTCTTGGGATACGATTTTATTTGTAGAAGATATGAATCTACAACGCCAGTTGTCTATGCAAGCTGTTTCAGGCATTTTATTTGGCCATACTTTTACACCTCGGTTATTGATCATTTTTAATTTTAAATCGTGATTAGACGTGGATTGAAGAAGAGTCGCTAATGTTTCTACATCTTCGCTCCATTTAATAAAAATGTCTATCCCATATAATTCTTGTTTGAAATTTTTAAGAGATGAAAAGTTGGAATGTTTGATATGAAAAGATGTGCTATAGTGAGCTGCGGGTAATGTTTCGGGTTTTTTTCCTAAACGGGCAGTTACGGCATTCGCAAATTCCTTTGTTCCAACTTTCTGCTTACTTGTTTTTTCTTTAAAAATATCATAAGTATGAATCCCTTCTTCAAGCGTTTTTAGCCAGGCATTATGAATGAGTTCAGCTAAATTCGATTGTTCTAAATGAACAAGCATTTGAATGGCAGCCAGTAAAAGACCTGAAGGATTGGCTAGATTTTGTCCAGCCCGTCTAGGCGCAGATCCATGAATAGCTTCAAACATGGCTCCCGAATTACCAATATTTGCAGATCCGGCTAGACCGACAGATCCAGCAATTTGAGCAGCAACATCTGATAAAATGTCTCCATACAAATTAGGCATAACAATTACATCAAAAGCTGTTGGTGTATCAGCTAGTTTAGCTGCTCCGATATCAACAATCCAATGCTCTTTTTCAATTTGTGGATATTCGGCTCCAATTTCATCAAAAATTTTATGGAAAAGCCCATCAGTTAACTTCAAAATATTATCTTTTGTAAAACAAGTGACTTTTTTGCGGTGATAGATTTGCGCATATTCGAAAGCATAACGAATGATTTTCTCACATCCGGGTCTTGTAATGAGTTTAAGTGCTTCGTAGACGTCGGGAGTTTGTCGATATTCAATTCCAGTATAAAGGTCTTCTTCGTTTTCTCTGACAATCACAACGTTCATGCCTGGATATTTGGTTTCAACGAATGGGTAATAAGCTACACAAGGGCGCACATTAGCATATAATCCTAGAGTGGTGCGAATGGTCACGTTTAGACTTTTAAAGCCACCACCTTGGGGAGTGGTAATTGGGGCTTTTAAAAGAGCTTTGGATTGTCTAATTAAATCCCAAGTGGAATTTTCAATTCCTGTTGGTTGTCCACTTAAATAAACCTTTTCTCCAATTTCAACATTTTTTATATCTAAAGGAGCTCCAGCTGCTTTTAAAATTCTTAGCGTAGCATCCATAATTTCCGGCCCAATTCCATCTCCCTCGGCCACAGTAATCGGTATCAGTTGTGCTGCCATCACAAATTCCCATAAATTTATTTTTAAATAATCAAACTTGAGACTAATCCGTTCGTTGTTTAAAATCCAATCAAAACCTTACTGAAAGTAACTATGCTGAAAGAAATACTTGATAAGCAACATCTTTATACCAATCATTACTTTGAAACGTTGGATCTAATTGCTATAGAAAAATTAGTGGAACTTCTACTAGAAACTGAAAAATCTATTTTTTTTACCGGTGTTGGTAAAAGTGGATTAGTCGCTAAAAAAATTGCTCTTACAATGGTTTCTACGGGAACCAAAGCTTTATATCTCTCACCAACAGATGCTGTTCATGGAGATATTGGTATTGTTTCTCAGGATGATATCTTTATTATGTTAAGTAAGAGTGGAGAAAGCGATGAACTGCTGAATTTAGTACCGCCTATTCGTAATAAAGGGGGCATCTTAGTCGCAGTTGTTTGTAACCCACAATCTCGTTTAGCAGCCGCTTGTCATTATGTGATCACTCTGCCTTTTCAAGAGGAGCTTTGCCCTTTTGATATGGCACCCACGATGTCAACGATTTTCCAAGGGCTTTTTGGAGACTTAGTGACTGCTGCACTAATGCGTAGAAAAAATTTTAGTTTAAATGATTATGCATTAAATCATCCTTCAGGCCGAATTGGAAAACGAATGACGTTGAAGGTTAAAGATATTATGCTCACTGGAGAAAAAGTTCCTATTTGTTATCCTCAAGATCAATTAACAAATGTTCTCGTTGAATTATCCAACAAACGTTGCGGATGTATTCTTGTGGTTGATCGCGATCATCGATTACTTGGCATTTTTACAGATGGTGATTTAAGGAGAATGTTGCAAAAAGTGGGAGGGAAAGTACTAGAATCTTCTATGATTGAAATCATGACACCCAATCCTCGGTCAATCGAGTCAGAACTTCTGGCTTATGAAGCCATGAAATTGATGGAAGCTGACTATTGTAAAAGAATTTCTGTTTTTCCTGTGCTTAACCTTGAACAGCAAGTAATTGGCTTGCTTCATATTCATGATCTTATTCAAACAGGGTTATAATCTAAATTTATTGCAAAAAACTTCAACTCTCAGTTAATAACCAAGTTTGTAGCTCATCGAAAGAGCGTTGAGTGAAATAAGGAAAGAAAATATCTGCTTTTTCAACCAAAAATGATTTCTTTTGGAAATTCACCAAACTAAAAGGATGGCTATAAATAATAAAAGGATTAGCAAGAGGAAATTTGAGTCTAACAATGATTCCAAAATCTTGATCCTTATTATAATATTCAATTTGTTTAATAGAAGAAATTGGTAAACCTAAAACTTTTTTTCCTTTTAGATAGTAATCAATTTGATCTGTTTCCGAAAGTCTTAATTCATCAGGTTTTTGCTGAATAGAAATGAGTTGTTTATACGGAACTAAACCAGCAGTGATTAGTCCAAAGCCTATTAAAAAAGCCCAAATTCCCCATTTTTGAAGAAAAGGTAATTCGGCAAATCCTCCTACATAAATCATTGGAATAAGTCCAAGCAAACTCCATACAATTCCTTTCCATAATCTTTTTTTTATCCACTTTTCAGGAATTGCTGTTCGTAAAACAAAATTGTTATGCATGGCTTTCTTTTAATCTGTCTGTGAGTTTGGATGTCAATCAATTGACCAGTGGCATAAATACTTTCAAAGAAAAATAGCAACTTCAATTTGATGACAAATTTCTTAGAAATTTTCGATTGAGTATATATTTTTTTTAATAAAGCAGATATATCTGAATTTTGTTTTGTTTTCTTTGAAGGTATAAAAATTGTCGATTTCAATGAAAAATTTAAAATTTAAATTATATACATGTGAAATGATATCGAACAATAAATGAGGAGTATTTATGTGCCCTGTTTGCCCCCCAGTTAGTTTTTTAGGAGGTTTATTAGGAGGATACTGCGGAGTTAATCCCCCTACCACTTTTAAAGGACATTGTATTAGTCTCGTTTCAACAGCTACTCTCGTGACTACAACTGTTGTAGCTCTTAAAGTTTTATTTCGTATTCCTTTTTGTTATGGAACAGGTTTCACTTTTAGTAATGTCAGTTTTATTTTGGCTAAAACTTTAGTTTTAGGTGTCATTTACTCAATGGGAGTTAATTTTTTGCTTAATCGATTCGCATCCCACGATGATTTTTCACAAGAATATAAGAATCCCCTACAACTACCTCAGGGATGTTCTCATTGCACCTCATCTTAATATTCCTTAATACGGCTTCTAGCTAAACCTGACAAGGGTTTGGCTAGGAATTTTTTTGACGCATTCATAATCTCAATCAAACAACAAATTCTAATAATATAAAGTGCAAGTATGTTCTTATTTACTTTATAGTTAAATTGGTTAAGTCCATCAAAGAGGAATTATAGATTATAAAAATTTTAAATTCATAAATGTTTGCAGTTGGTCTTCATTTCAATCGAAAGGTGAAGTCAAATGCTGGATTGATTTTAATTTTTTAGTGATAAGATTTTATTTCTATTAAAAAGCTTTATATAAGGGAAAATAACATGTCTGTTGCAACAATGGGTCAGTCTACAATTTCATCAATACCAGGACCAGGATTGCACGTTTGTTCTGGGAATCATAAAAAAAGACTTTTGATAGGGGAAGGAAATTTCTCATTTGCTTTAGCTTTGATTAATAAACATGATACGAAAGTTGGCCATTCTTCTGAGCAGTCGTTGGCTCATTCCATTATTGCAACAGAGTTAATTGATAAAATTCATTGCTCTGACTGTGATTCTGACTGTGATTCTGACTGTGATGATATGTTGGAAAAGTTTTCAGATCTTGGAGTTTCAAATATAAAAAGTAATGAGCCTAAACAGCCTAATTCCTGTAACAAATGTATAACAACCGTAAAGAGGATCGATGAACTTAAGAAAAGAGGAGTTATTGTTAAGCTGGGAATTGACGGAACGAAAATACATGAAATAGAAGAATTTGAGAACGTAAAATTCAAAAGGATTCACTGGAACTGCCCCCATGATAAAAGTAGGTTTCAAGACCAAACCTTACCGCCGCTTATTCAGAAATTTTTCAGGTCATGTGCAAAAGTACAAGATCCAGATGACAGAGTACATATTACTTTAGCACAGCCCCCAAGGAAAGTAAATTTTTATCAAGGCTATGTGTATGATATTACTAAAGCAGCTTCTGTAGCAGGCTATGTAATACTGAAGAAAAGAAAATTTGATAAGGAAAGATATCCTGAATATGAGCATGTAATAACTGGGACCAATAAGACAGCTACTGTTACTGAAGAAGGAGTACGAGAATTTGTATTTAAAAAAGTAACTAAAGAGGTCTTTGCTGAGGCCAAAAAAATTGTGAAAAAGCAAAATGGGAAAATGACCGTTAAACTTGTAGCGGAAAAATTAATAGAGAATTCAGAAAAGCAATGTAAGGTTGTTTCAGAAGTCTTTTGTAAATCTTCCAGAAATTATTTTTCTTGTTCAACTGACGACGATTCATCAGACTATGACGATTCATCAGATTAAGAAGTGTAGACACTATTTATATTACGGACCTCTACATTCTCCTATTGGTAGGGTTAGCCTTGAGGTAATGTAACACGATTTTGGCAGAAAACGTCATTCAAACTCCATTTGGAATTGTCAATTTTTTGATCTGCTAGAAGAAAAAATTGACAATTAAAAGTTCTACATGCGTCCAATTGTCTCCATTCTTTTGGACGCTTTTTATAGTCCACTAGTTTCGAATGCCCTCAAAAATCTTTTCAAATTCTTTGCAAGCGCCTTTGGTAGATGACTCAGTGATTTCAAAGAATTGTTTAACGACAAAGTCCTTTCTCTCGGCATATTCTTATAAACACCCTTCCTGAGCAGGAATTGATTGAGTTCTTTCTCTTGTCTTTACTTGAAACTCTAGCAAGCAGTACCGGTTTCATATTCGAGCCTTTATTACATCTTTAATTGAAAAGCTATTATGAGATCTGATTTGAAAAATTAGTTTACAAAAGGAGAGAAGCTAGCTGCCGTTTAATAGTAATCTGAATTTTGGGTTTTTAGGCAGCCTTTCATAATAGGTGATGTTGTTCTGCTAAGTTTATAGATCGCTTTTTAGGTTGGTAAGTATAAGTGACAATCCCGAAGGTTCTTCTCTAAATAAACAAAGCGATTAGTGCTCATTAAATGTAGAAACTCTTTGCCTAAGTAATTAATAACATGTTCGTAAGAGTGCTTAAATGGCGGTTTTTTTTACCCTCTACTAGTTTTAGCAAAAGAAAAATAGAAAAAATAATTGAGAAAAAAATCCAAGCGAGTTCAAAAGAAGGAATATTTAAAAAGAGGACTTTTATTTCGCTTTGGAGCTTTACTATCCCTACTGATTTCGAGGCATAATTTTGTATTTTTTTATAATTTTTAATAATTAGCTGCTTTTTTCCTTTATTCAATCATTCAATCATTTGTTTTGCCGTTCTAGTTTTGTATGATTTCCGGCATTTTTTTAAGCATCTGAAATTCCCATGGCATGTTTGTAGATGAGAGATCTCGATCTTAAAGAAAAATATTCTCTCGTAAGCGGTTGGATTATATAACCGACACGCAAATCTAAATGCTAAGCAAAGCTGAATAGGGTAAATAGCATTGACGGGTTCTAACAAAACTACTGAGAGGAAATAGTTTTTTCTTCTTTCTTATTGTCGTTACTCAAAAATTCAGTGAGTTTGCAAAAATTGGAAAAGCAATCAAAAAATAAAATAGCTTTAAAATATGTTTTGAAAACGAAAAGGCAAAAAAGATAAAAAGTGTGTTGCGATAAAACATGAATATTTTGTATGTTAGTAGTCTCTTCCGCAATAAACGTTGAAAAACAAAACGCGTAAGAATAGCGATCGCCTTGAGCGATGCGAGATTGTTTTGACAGTATAAGAAAGACAATGTGCAAGCAAACAATAGAGCTTGTGTGAGGCATGAAGATGCCCCACATATAGCACTACATTTAAGTAGTGCAGATTAATATAATCAACTCAGGTTTTCAAGAGTTTATTTTTCTGTGAGAATTTGATCTTGGTTCAGATTGAATGCTGACAGCGTGGATGAGGCATGCAAGTCGAACGAAACCTTCGGGTTTAGTGGCGGAAGGGTTAGTAAGACATGGATAACTTGCCTTTAACTCTGGGATAACGGTTGGAAACGACCGCTAATACCGGATAGGGTGAAAAGAAGACATCTTTTTTTTATTAAAGTGGGGGATCGCAAGACCTCGCGGTTAAAGAGAGGTCCATGGGATATCAGCTAGTTGGTGTGGTAAAGGCGCACCAAGGCTAAGACGTCTAGGCGGATTGAGAGATTGACCGCCAACACTGGGACTGAGAACTGCCCAGACTCCTACGGGAGGCTGCAGTCGAGAATCATTCGCAATGGGCGAAAGCCTGACGATGCGACGCTGTGTGAGTGAAGAAGGCCTTAGGGTCGTAAAGCTCTTTCGCCTGGGAACAAGATGAGCTGGCTAACATCCAGTGATTTTGAGCGTACCAGGTAAAGAAGCACCGGCTAACTCCGTGCCAGCAGCTGCGGTAATACGGAGGGTGCAAGCATTAATCGGATTTATTGGGCGTAAAGGGCGCGTAGGCGGGGGTGTCAGTCAGATGTGAAATCCCGAGGCTCAACCTCGGAACAGCATTTGAAACTACATCTCTAGAGGGTAGGCGGAGAAAACGGAATTCCACAAGTAGCGGTGAAATGCGTAGATATGTGGAAGAACACCGGTGGCGAAGGCGGTTTTCTAGCTTATACCTGACGCTAAAGCGCGAAAGCAAGGGGATCAAACAGGATTAGATACCCTGGTAGTCCTTGCCGTAAACTATGTATACTTGGTGTAACTGGACTCAACCCTAGTTGTGCCGTAGCTAACGCGTTAAGTATACCGCCTGGGGAGTACAGTCGCAAGGCTGAAACTCAAAAGAATTGACGGGGACCCGCACAAGCAGTGGAGCATGTGGTTTAATTCGATGCAACGCGAAGAACCTTACCCAGACTTGACATGTAGTAGACCGGTCTAGAAATAGGCCTTTCCTTCGGGACTGCTACACAGGTGCTGCATGGCTGTCGTCAGCTCGTGCCGTGAGGTGTTGGGTTAAGTCCCGCAACGAGCGCAACCCTTATCATTAGTTGCCAACATTTAAGGTGGGAACTCTAATGAGACTGCCTGGGTTAACCAGGAGGAAGGTGAGGATGACGTCAAGTCCGCATGGCCCTTATGTCTGGGGCTACACACGTGCTACAATGGTCGGTACAAAAGGCAGCGAAGCCGCGAGGTGAAGCAAATCCCGAAAGCCGGCCCCAGTTCAGATTGTAGTCTGCAACTCGACTACATGAAGACGGAATTGCTAGTAATGGCGAGTCAGCAACATCGCCGTGAATACGTTCCCGGGTCTTGTACACACCGCCCGTCACATCATGGGAGTTGGTTTTACCCGAATCCGCTGGCTTAACCGCAAGGGAAGAGGCGTGTAAGGTGAGGCCGATGACTGGGATGAAGTCGTAACAAGGTAGCCCTACCGGAAGGTGGGGCTGGATCACCTCCTTTAAAGGACAGTTTGCTAATTTAGCAAACAGGTTGGGCAAGCTCTATGCTTCGTACATTGTCTTACTTATACTGTCAAACGACAGAAACTATTTTGAAAGTCATAAAAGTTTAAGAATCAAGTTTAATCTGAAACGTTGATTGTTCGAAAGAACAAGAAACGTGAAAAGTAAAGATGACCAAAGTCATCACAAATTCACTGATCAAAATCAGCGCTTGAGAATAATCTTCACACAAAAATTTAAGTGACATAAGCGATCAGCTTATGTGAGTCGTAACTCATACTTAATTGCTTGAGACTAAAATTTTTTGGTCAAGCTATTAAGGGCTATTGGTGGATGCCTTGGCATTAACAGGCGATGAAGGACGCGAAACCTGCGAAAAGCTTCGGTGAGCTGGAAAAAAGCATTGACCCGGAGATATCCGAATGGAGCAATCCAACCAGAGTAATGTCTGGTTATCCTTAACTGAATCCATAGGTTAAGGAGGCGACACCTGCCGAACTGAAACATCTAAGTAGGCAGAGGAAAAGAAATCAAATCAGAGATTCCCATAGTAGCGGCGAGCGAAGTGGGAAGAGCCCAAACCACTAATTTATTAGTGGGGTTGTAGGACTCATCACAACGGCTAGCGAACTTTAGCAGAACATTTCTGGAAAGTTAGGCGATACAAGGTGAAAGCCCCGTATGCGAAAAAGAGAGCTAGTCAGATGAGCACCTGAGTAGGGCCGGACACGTGAAACCCGGTCTGAATCCGGAGGGACCACCCTCCAAGGCTAAATACTCGTTAATGACCGATAGTGAACCAGTACCGTGAGGGAAAGGTGAAAAGAACCCCTGTTAGGGGAGTGAAATAGAACCTGAAACCAATAGCTTACAAACGGTCGAAGGCCTATGCCCAATGATTTGGGAATGGCTGACGGCGTGCCTTTTGCATGATGAGCCAGCGAGTTGCGTTAAATGGCAAGGTTAAGGGATCTCATTCCGAAGCCGAAGCGAAAGCGAGTCTTAAAAGGGCGTTAAGTCATTTGGCGCAGACACGAAACCAAGTGATCTATCCATGACCAGGTTGAAGCAAGGGTAACACCTTGTGGAGGACCGAACTAGTAACTGTTGAAAAAGTTTTGGATGAGTTGTGGATAGGGGTGAAAGGCCAATCAAACTTGGAGATATCTTGTTCTCTTCGAAATAACTTTCGGGTTAGCCTCGGACAGCCCTTTACAGGGGTAGAGCACTGAATTCACGCGGGGGTCTTACCGACCTACCAAAGGAAATCAAACTCCGAATACTGTAAAGTCGTCCGGGAGATAGACAGCGTGGGATAAGCTACGTTGTCAAAAGGGGAACAGCCCAGATCGCCGATTAAGGCCCCTAATTCTATGCTAAGTGAGTAAGGAAGTGGAGTTTCTAAAACAGTTGGGATGTTGGCTTAGAGGCAGCCATCATTTAAAGAGTGCGTAACAGCTCACCAATCGAGAAACTCTGCGCCGATAATATCCGGGACTAAAGCATAGAGCCGAAATCGCGGGTTTATTCTGTTAAAGAATAAGCGGTAGGAGAGCGTAGTATGCAGCGTCGAAGATGTACCGTAAGGAGCGTTGGAGCGCATACTAGTGATAATGCATGGCATGAGTAAACGATAAAGGAGGTGAAAATCCTCCTCGCCGAAAACCTAAGGTTTCCAGGGTAAAGTTCGTCTTCCCTGGGTTAGCCGGTCCCTAAGCCGAGGCTGAAAAGCGTAGGTGATGGAAAGCAGGTTAAATATTCCTGCGCCACCTAAAACTATGGTGACGGGTCGACGGAGTACGTTAAGCGCGCGGACCATTGGATGTGTCCGTGGGGCAATGAGGTTGGTTAGTAGGTAAATCCGCTAACGGAAGACCAGGTTGTCACTAAGGGAAACCTTCGGGGGAACCGATAGCGTAGCGCAAGGCTTCCAAGAAATAGACTCTAATCGTTGATGGTGACCGTACCAAAACCGACACAGGTGGGTGGGAAGAATATTCTAAGGCGCGCGAGAGAACTCTTGTTAAGGAACTCGGCAAATTATCCTCGTAACTTCGGGAGAAGAGGAGCCACAAGTTGTGATAGCACTAGCTGCTAGAGCATCCTGTGGCCGCAGAGAAATGGCCCAGGCGACTGTTTAACAAAAACACAGCACTATGCAAAGACGTCTAAGTCGAAGTATATGGTGTGATGCCTGCCCAATGCCAAAAGGTCAAAAGGAGATGTTAGCACGTTAAGTGCAAAGCATTGAATTTAAGCCCTGGTGAATGGCGGCCGTAACTATAACGGTCCTAAGGTAGCGAAATTCCTTGTCGGGTAAGTTCCGACCTGCACGAATGGTATAACGATCTGGGCACTGTCTCAACAAGAGACTCGGTGAAATTGTAGTAGCAGTGAAGATGCTGTTTACCCGCAATAAGACGGAAAGACCCCGTGAACCTTTACTGTACTCTGATATTGGCTCTTGACTTGTCATGTGTAGAATAACCAGGAGACTAAGAAAGCTCATCGTCAGGTGAGCTGGAGTCGTCGTTGAAATACTGGTCTTGATAAGTCGGGAATCTAACGAAATCCCATGAAGCTGGGATTCGGACATTGTCAGACGGGCAGTTTTGCTGGGGCGGTATCCTCCTAAAGAGTAACGGAGGAGTCCAAAGCTTGCCTCATCGTGGTTGGCAATCACGAGTAGAGCGTAAAGGTATAAGGCAAGTTAACTGTGAGACCTGCAAGTCGAACAGAGACGAAAGTCGGGCTTAGTGATCCGGCGGTGGAATGTGGAATCGCCGTCGCTCAACGGATAAAAGGTACTCCGGGGATAACAGGCTTATCGCCACCAAGAGTTCATATCGACGTGGCGGTTTGGCACCTCGATGTCGACTCATCGCATCCTGGGGCTGAAGAAGGTCCCAAGGGTTTGGCTGTTCGCCAATTAAAGCGGTACGCGAGTTGGGTTCAAAACGTCGTGAGACAGTTTGGTCCCTATCTTTTGTGGGCGTAGGATACTTGAGAGGAGCTGCTTCTAGTACGAGAGGACCGAAGTGGACGAACCAATGGTGAGCCGGTTGTTCTGCCAAGAGCATTGCCGGGTAGCTATGTTCGGAACGGATAAGCGTTGAAAGCATATAAACGCCAAGCCTCCCTCAAGATAAGGTATCCCTATCAGACACCATATAGACCATGTGGTTAATAGGTTGGGTGTGTAAGCGCAGTAATGCGTTGAGCTTACCAATACTAATCGGTCGATCGGCTTGACCACCTTTTTTTCTAAAGGATGAAAACCATTCCCTTTAGCACAAACAGTGTGGTGCGAAATAAAAAATCAAGCGTGTGAGATTGTTTTCAAGAGCTGATTTTGATAAGTGAAACTTAAACCTTTTATGATTTTCGTTTGGTGGCATTAGAGAAAGGGAAATACCTGAACCCATTCCGAACTCAGAAGTCAAGCCTTTCATCGCCGATGGTACTGCACACAAGAGTGTGGGAGAGTAGGTCGCCGCCAAACTTTTCTTTTTGGCCTTAAAACACCCCGTTTTAAGGCCCTTTTTTTTGCCCCCTTTCTTCCCTTTTCTTTGAGGCTTCCTTGCCAACCGTCCATGATTTGCCTGGCATTCCCAATAAAGCTACTCATGAATTTGTTTTGTATTTAAGAAAAACATTTTCTAAATATTCAAATTTAATTTGATAAATATTATTATCTAAACTAAAAAGTTTTTAAATTTATATAAATTTTAAAGAGAGATGATATGAATCCAGAATTAAGATTTGAAACAGCATTGAAAGCTTGCTATGGTCAAAACGAAAAAATAAACAGTAACGAAAAAATTTTATTGGTTCAAAATGGCCAATGGCAGAGCGTTGATCAATCCTACAAGTATATCCAAGCTCTATTTGAACAAACGATTCAAGAAATAGTCTTGCTAGATTCGAGTCAAATAAATACTCCTTTTTTAGCTGTTTGGATTCGAGATTTTAATGCGACTAAAACGACAAAAGATTTGCAAAATAAAAAAATTACAACCATTAAAGCCTCTGATACCCATATTCAATTTAGTTCTGTAAAAGGATTTGAATGGTTGTCCAATTTTTATCCCACGCTTATATATGATGCTGAAAATCAATTTATTTATCCCCACGTAGAGGCCGCTTATGTGGCCTTTAAAGCTAAAATGGCGGGTAAAAGCCCAGAAGAAGTCAGAGAATTTGCAATAACAATAGACCCCAAATTAGTGAAACAGCTTGGATCTCATTTGTGGAGATGGGAAACTCCTGAAGATGGTAAAAAAGTAATTCAAGAAATGAGGCGTTTGGTGGCATTAAAAGTGAGTCAAAATCCTCTAATTAAAACTTGGCTAACGCCTTCGGCGGATCGATCGTTGACTTTCGAAGAATTTACATCAGATACATTTTGGGGAAGCGGTTATGGAACAAAGATCGATGATATGCAATCTAATCATTTAGGAAGAATTTTTAATGAAATCAGCAACGAGCTCAAAAGCAATAGTAATGTCCAAAATTTCACCAATTCAGCACTGAAAGCAAAATCAAAAAAATCTAGAAATTATTAGTGAGCGGGCCAATTTTTATTTTTCCGAATAAAAAATTAACTTCTTGAGCTTGAGACTAGACAAGTTGACTTTGAAATTCTACTTGGCGAATTTCAAAGTCAAGTTGGTTTTTACATATTTTTTCTTACGATTTATAAGGGGGTGTAAATTCAGGAATAAAAGGAACAGGATCACTTGTTGTTTTTGATTTAGGATGAGTAACAGTTCCTTTTGCTAAAACATCTGGGAATGACATTTGATTGGGAACTTTATGAGCAAACCAATGAAGAGCCGCTGTGGTAGGCCGTTGTGCCTGCGCATTTTGATTCATGCCTTTCCAAAAGACATCTTTGATTTTGTTTAGATCATTTGATTTAATTTCTTCTGAAATTGTTTTCATGATTACAGCATGATAGATCTGAATTTTTACATTACTTTTTCTTAATTCTTCTAATTTATCGAGCGCAGTTTTGGTAATATAAGGAATAATAACATGAAAGGTAGGCTTTACGCCCGTATTATTAAAAATAATCTCATTAGCACGAGTAATATTATTTGCCATTTGATTGCCAGAGTAAGATCCATCATCGACAATGACGTAGTTTGGTATGTCTCTATTTTCTTCCATTTGCTTTAAAGAATAGTCTAACCTAGCAGCTCCTTCTTCCCCTACACAAAGATAGGCTTTTGCGTTTAACCCTTGTTGCATCACTAATTCTGTTACCCATTTTTGGCTTTTTCCGGGTTCGACTAAAGCAATGTAATCGTTAACTTTACCATGAAATTGTTGGTAAGCTCGGGTAAGCTCATCATGAAAAGTTTGAAATGAAACATACGTAATTTTACTTTGTAAGTTGTTTAATGCTGGTTGATATTTAGCTTCGTAACTTTCTA
This sequence comes from Candidatus Protochlamydia amoebophila UWE25, assembly GCF_000011565.2. Lineage (NCBI taxonomy): Bacteria > Pseudomonadati > Chlamydiota > Chlamydiia > Parachlamydiales > Parachlamydiaceae > Candidatus Protochlamydia > Candidatus Protochlamydia amoebophila. Next base: position 2,150,308 of record NC_005861.2, on the reverse strand, counting down.
CCCATTGTTTATAAGCATGGCCGTTAATTTGTTGTTCTGGAGGTTGTTGTGGTTCCCCCATCGTTAATTCTCCTTCATAGGGATAAGTTCCAATGATAGGGATTCCATCATTAACTGGACCGATATGGTGATTAGAATAATCCATTTTAATTATCCTTTATTTTTTATTATTTATTAAAATGAAGGTTAAATTATCTTTTTTTATCGCATCTTGTTAACTTTATTTTACTACTAAAAATAGTTTTATTTATTAAGCATTTATTAATTATTTGTTAATTGTTTAACTGGATCAAAATTGAATAAATTTTTTTGCGAAATATAAAGGGGAAAACTATAGTGAGGATAACTACGTTCACGGAGGGAATATGTCTCAACCAATCAAAATTGCAATTTCGGGAGGAGCGGGGCAAATTGCTTATAGCTTATTATTTCGCTTAGCGAGCGGAGAATTGTTTGGGCCTAATCAATTGATTGAATTACAGGTTTTAGAAGTTCCAAATGCTTTGTCAGCTTTAGAAGGCGTAAAAATGGAGATAGAAGATTGTGCATTTCCGCTTCTATCTTCCATTAAGATTTGCAGCGATCCGTATCAAGCATTTGAGGACATTGATTACGCTCTTTTAATTGGTGCAAAGTCACGCGGTCCTGGAATGGAGCGAAGAGATTTATTACAGGAAAATAGTAAAATTTTTGTTAATCAGGGACAGGCTTTAAATGCTGTGGCAAAGTCTTCAGCTAAGATATTTGTTGTCGGGAATCCTTGTAATACGAATTGTTTAATTGCATTAAACAACGCCCCCAGCTTAAAAAGAGAAAATTTTTATGCTATGACTCGTTTAGATCAAAATCGAGCTACGTTTTTTCTTTCCCAAAAAAGTCAAGTTTCAACAAAGGATGTCTCTTGTGTAACGATTTGGGGAAACCACTCTGCGACGCAGGTTCCTGATTTTGTGAATGCAAAAATTAGTCAGAAACCGGTTGAAACTATAATTCCCGACCGTCAATGGTTAGAAAAAGATTTTATAGAGTCTGTTCAAAAACGAGGAGCAGCGATCATTCAAGCTAGAGGAAAATCATCTGCAGCTTCTGCGGCCAGTGCTTTATTAGACGCCATGCGAGACCGGATTTTACCAACCCCCACCGGACAATGGTTTTCTACTGCTCTGTTGTCAGATGGGAATCCTTATGGAATTGAAGAAGGATTAATTTTCTCTTTCCCTTGTCGCGTCAAAAAAAATGGAGAGCTTTCTATTGTTTCAGGGCTTAAATGGGATGCATTTTTGGAGGAAAAAATTAAATTAACAGAGCAAGAATTAAAAGAAGAAAGAGAGATGGTTAGTTCAATATTAAAAATTTGAAATATTTTATTTTTTTATTTGATATAAAGATGGATTAAACCCAAGGAATCGTTATGTCTGAAGTCCTGTTCGAAATAACAAAAGAAAGCTTAGAAACTGGTTTAAGGGGTTATCCAGTCGGGTACTGCACAACTTCAAGTGTTGATCCTGTCAAAGGTCTTTTTTATGCAGGGCATCCAGTATCAGAAATTGATCAATGGGAACCCGAGCAAGTAATTTATTTGCTTTATCATGGATATGTTGGTAAACCTGAAGAGGTTTCTAGATTTAGTCAAGATTTATTAATAAGAGCCAATTGCTCAACAGCGTTGATTGAATCGATTGAAAAATTGCCTAGAAATATTCATCCTATGAAACTTTTTTCTATTGCTTTACTTTTAGCAAGTGGATTTGAAGGAAAAAATGATTATCATGAAGATTATTTAAATTTAATCGCGAAAGTTCCTGAAATTGCAGCGACTGTTATTAACCATCATGCAGGATGGGGGAAGACCAAACAATCACAGCCTCAACTCGGCTATATGGAAAATTTTACGCAAATGCTTAATGTGCCAGATGCTAATCAGCAAGAGTTAGCAAGAGCCTTTAAATTTTTTAACGTTTTGCACTATGATCATGGAGGAGGGAATCTTTCAGCTTTTGTTGGTAAAGCTGTTGCTTCAGGCTTAGAAGATTTATATGGATCTATGTCAGCAGCTATGTGTGCATTAGCAGGGCCACGTCATGGAAAGGCTAATCAAGATTGTTTGACTTTTGTTCATCAACTCGTTGAAGAGTTAGGCGAACATAGCACAGAAGAAGAATTAGAAAGGCTTATTCGGGCTCATTTAGATAAAGGAGAGTTGATATTTGGCTTTGGACACGCCGTTTTACGTGTTGAGGATCCACGAGCTACTCTTCTTTACGAAGTAACTAATCAGTATTATGCTTCCCATGCTCTTGTAAAAATGGCACAGCTTTTAAGAAAAGTGGGTAGTAAAGTGTTGCAAAATAATCCTAAAATTTCAGATCCTTATCCCAACGTTGATGCTATTTCAGGAATTTTATTGACAGCCGCTGGCTTTCCTTGTTCTGAATATTACACTGTTTTGTTTGGACTTGCACGTGTAGTGGGAATTGGAAGACAAATCGTCTATGAAAGAAAAGAAGCGCGAGAAGGAAAAGGCACGCCAATTGTGAGACCTAAATACTTTTTTAAGGAAAATAAACAATAGAAGATTTAATGGATTTTAATGCAATTTCTCATATTTTTAATCGGGCTCTAGCTTTAACATTTACAAAGAAAAAACTTTTATTGGTTTTTTGTATTCTTGCCATGAGCGGTGTTTTAATCGTCTTTTTTCGAGGAGTTTCTCTTCATGCGGGACGGTGGGTACAACTCAGCCTCACTTTTTTACCTATTTTCATTTGTACGGGAATTTTATTATCTGCAGGAATTTTATTAATCCGCATTTATCATGATGAAGTAAAAAATTATGAAGTAAATTATTGGAACATTTTATCCAAATCATGGGAAGTCATGATAGGCGCATCGTATTTTGCTATTCCGATTATTCTGAGTTATTTGCTTCTTTGGATTTTATTAGGGGTTTTTGTTTTATTACAAGAAATTCCAGTTATTGGGGAAGTCTTTGGTTTAATTCTTTCTTTTGCTCCTTTTCTCATTAATTTGGGTACGTTAATATTATGCGTACTTAGCCTTCTAGTTTTATTTTTTGTGGCTCCTGTCATTGCCTTAAGGGGAATCGAAAAAGGAGCTGTTTTTCATTTAACAGTCAAAAGATTAGAGCAAAATCCCTTCAACAATATTTTTTTAATAATGATGTCTTTATTACCTCTGATTTTTATTTTAGGTTTATTACTACTTTCTACATGGATGACTGGAACAATCTTTGTAGAATGTCAAAAGCCTATTTATACTATCCTAAAATGGTTTTTTATTATGCTTCCCTTTGTTGCTTTCCTGACACCTGCTGTAATTTTCTTTTTTAATTTTGCTGCAGAAGCACATGTATTGATGCAGAAACAAAAAGATCTTTCATAACCATCTTAATTCTTTATATGTTGTTGAAGGCTATTTTGTAGTAGACTTTATACAATTAAATTGATTTTGCAATGGCTTTAACAAGTTGCTTGGACATGAGGGCGTGGTATAACAGCCCTTTTGATCCCATGCCGGTCAAAATCCAATGACGGGAAGAAAAGCGATGGATAAAAGGTAGATGCTTGGGACCAACCCCTCTTAACCCTGCATAGCTGTTGACGACAGGAAGCTTTTCTAAGAAGGGTAAGATTGCCTGCGCTTTGGGCATAATTTCTGTAATTGCAATTTCTTTTTCGGGTTCGGCACTTGAAAATTTTTTTTCATACGTAGCTCCAACTAAACAGGTGCGTTTAGATTTAGACATCACAATGTATGCTTGAGAATTTACAGCAACTGGTAAAGGGGGAATAGTGTCTGGCCAGGCTAGCTCTAAAATTTGTCCTTTCACCACCCGCAGTGGTAGAGTGGAAAATTCAGGTAAAAACGAAGTTTGTGCTCCCATTGTCAAAATAATATAATCGTTATTTTCGATTTCTTGTAAGGAGTGTATATGTTGTTTTTGGAATTGAGCCCCTCTTTTTTGGCAGGCATTCCACAATCCTCGAAGATAAAGGGAAGAATAAACAATTAATCCTTTTTTTATCCATAAGGCAGGAGCTGGTGCGATTCCCGGTATCCAAGATAGAATTTTTTCTTGAGTTAACCACTCGACATCCATTGGATGGTTTAAAGCACAATTTTGAAAGTCTATAAGTTGTTTCGCACTTAAAGCAATTCGTAAAATTCCTGCACCATCACTAAAAACGGATTGTTTTAGTTCACGAGAAGCAATTTGAAGTAATTCATACGTTGCTTGGAAACCCTCCCATCCCGATAAATTTAATTTTGCTTGACCTCCTACATAGGGATGTAAAAGTCCCGTTGCAATCCCTGAAGCTGCTCCACCGATGCCTTTGGCATCAACGATTTGGATAGACGCGAATTGAAATTGAGGATGATTCAGCAAATGCCAAGCTGTGGCTAAGCCGCAAAACCCAGCTCCTACAATGGTAATTTTCATAATAGTAAAAAAATGTTAGAAATCGTTTTAAATTACTTTAATGTCTCAAATTCGGAGTAAAAATTGTTTAAAATTTTCCAATTCTTCCGAAAAAAATAACAAAGCGTCTTCTTTGTTAAAAGAGTTGTATACATGATTGTTTTTCAAAATTGTCATTTAAATCTAGCGAGGTTAGTATAAATCGAATAAAAAGTGTAAAAAAGGCAGCTATTTTGGAAAACACAAGCATCCATAAACAGGTGAAGCAAATTGTTCTTCTTTTAATAATGGTTGTTTTGTCTGCTGTTTTTTTATCTGCTTTTTTTCTTTATCTTTATAATCTTATAGGGCAGAGCGATGTAAATAAAATGCTGATTGATTCAACTGTTTTTAAAAATTCTCAATTGGAAAAAAGGGAACAACAAGTAGTTAATAGATTAGAGTTTTCTTATTTTGTTCCAAAACTGACTCAATTTGTGATGCGTCCTGTGACATTTAAAAAATATCAAGAGTTTTATCGATTCATTGCTTCCGAAAACATTTTGCAGTCAGTGGATGAGAAATTGGATCTTATTTTTCATCATCATTCGACGGTATTAACAATGAAATTGAGATCGGATCCACAAAGTCAATTGGTTTTTCAAATCGCTCAATTCCTATTCCTACCTGATCATTATTTCCGCATTCAGTTGATTGGAGATGACAAGAGAGGAGGGTGGGTTTATTTTTCCCGGTCTGAACTTTACAAAAAACTTTTTTCATTACTTACGATTAACCAAAACTTTTAGATTATGGGAAAATTATTATTTCTTGGGACTGGAGCTTCGATGGGAATACCTGTTTTAGGTTGTGGCTGCGAAGTGTGTCATTCTTCTTCTTCTTTTAACCAACGCTTACGTCCTTCAGCATTAGTTAAAACTCATTTCAAACAGTTTTTGATTGATGTAGGACCTGATTTCCGTTTACAAGCTTTACGTCATCGCATTCATGCCTTAGATGGAGTCATATTAACTCATGCTCATCAAGATCATACAGCCGGTATTGATGATTTGCGTCCCATTTATTATAAACGAATAACTCCTCTTCCTATTTTGCTTTCGGAAATCACTAGAATAGATATCCAACAACGTTACCATTATTTATTTGCTACAGAAAAAAAAGATTTTATTCAACGTTTGCATTTGCAAACGCTTCCTTCTTTAATTGAAGGAAGCGTGACATTTGAAGGAACTTCTATTAATTATATGACCTATGAACAGGGAGGAATGGCTGTTAATGGATTTCGTTTTGGTGATCTCGCTTATTTATCAGACATTCGAACGTTTCCACAAACGATTTTTACTCAGTTACAAGATTTAAAAATCCTTGTTATTAGTGCATTAAAGTATACAGCTTCTCAGCTTCATTTTTCAATTGATGAGGCATTAGACTTTGCTAATAAAATTGGTGCTGAGTCTGTTTGGTTGACGCATCTTTCACATGAATTAGATCATGATAAAGTAAATGCTTATCTCCCCAAACATGTGAGACTGGCTTATGATGGCTTAGAGATAGAATTTAATGATTATAAGGAATAAGAAATGAAAAATGATAAAACTGTCAAAGATGAATCAGATTTTATTTTACATGAAGAAGAAAAAAACCAGAAAGCTTTATTGATTTCGGTTTATCAAGGGAATAAGCAACTAAGGCTTTGTGAAGAACACTTAGAAGAGTTGGCTTTATTAGCTTATACATTTGGGATTGAAGTTGCAAAAAAAGAGCCTTGCTCACTACGAAAATTCGATGCTTCTACCTATGTTAGTAAGGGTAAGCTAGAGGAATTAATTCAAATCGCTAATGAATTAGCTGTAGATCTTATTATTTTTGATGATGAAATCACGCCTGCTCAGCAGAGAAATTTACAAGCAGCTTTCAATAAGCCGGTTATTGATCGAACAGAATTGATTTTGGGTGTTTTCGCGCAGAGAGCTCACACTAAAGAAGCGCGTTTACAAATTGAATTAGCAAAAATTAAATATGAAGCTCCTCGCCTAAAAAGATTGTGGACTCACCTTTCTCGTCAGCAGGGAACTTCAGGTTCTGGCGGGGGAGGGGCTTATTTAAAAGGAGAAGGGGAAAAACAAATTGAAATTGATAAACGAATTCTCAAACGTAAAATGGACGTTTTACAAAAAGAGATAGACGATGTTAAAGCTGTTCGTGAGACGCAACGTTTATCAAGAGTCCGCTCTGCAATTCCTGTTTTTGCTATTATTGGTTATACGAATGCAGGAAAGTCTACTCTTCTCAATGCTTTGACTGATGCAGGCGTATTTGTGGAAGATAAGCTTTTTGCAACGCTCGATACGACCACCCGAAAATTTACTCTGCCTAATAACCAAGATATTTTAATTGTCGACACCGTTGGATTCATTCGCAAGCTCCCTCACTTACTAGTAGCTGCCTTTAAAAGCACGCTTGAAGAAGCAATTGAAGCAGATATTCTTTTACATTTGATTGATGTCAGTCATCCCATGGCAGAAGAACAGGCCGCTACAACTTATGAAGTTTTACAAGAACTTGGAGCAGGAAAAAAGCCTATTATTACAGTTTTAAATAAAATCGATCAATGCGAACATCCTCATATGATTCATCGAATTAGGATGAGTTATCCAAAAAATGTGCAGATTTCAGCTTTAAAAAAAATAGGATTTGAAGAGCTTCAAGAAGCCATGATTCAGGAATTGAGCCGCCAAAGACAAGTTGCCGAATTTCGTATTCCTCAAAGTGATTACGGTAGTGTGAGTGAGATTATCCGTTTAGGGCATATTTTATCTCAAGATTATGAAGATAATGATGTTTTACTAAAAGTTGATTTGCCAGCATTGATTGTTGATAAATATGCGCATTATCAAATCTTAGCAGAAAGATAGGATAGGGATGAGAATAAATGAGCATTCCATTCAGTCTTTACCTAAAGAAGAAAGACCTAGAGAGCGATTAATTCGGCATGGCGCAGATTCTTTATCGCTGATAGAAATTCTGGCGATCATTTTAGGTAGCGGTTCAAAAGTGGCTTCAGTTTTGGAAGTATCTCGAGCTTTGGTGACACGATTTGGAGGATTAGAAGCCTTAATGCAAGCAACTTTGACAGAGTTACTAGAAGTTCAAGGGATTGGATTTGCAAAAGCCATTCAATTGAAAGCAGCCCTTAATCTTGGATTTCGAGCGACGCGCCAACAAATTAAATCTCGCTATTTAATCGAACATTCCTCTCATGCCTACCAGTTGGTCAAAGATGAGCTTGAAAATGAGAATAGAGAAATTTTTATGGCGATATTTCAGGATACAAAAGGATATTTAATTACTTATGAAGTAATTTCTATTGGAAGCTTGTCCCAAACGCTTGTCCATCCAAGAGAAGTTTTTTATTCTGCGATTCGCCACAAAGCAGCCAGTTTAATTGTTGTTCATAATCACCCAAGTGGCGATCCAATGCCTTCAAATCAAGATTTAAAATTGACGCAAATTTTATTAGAGGGAAGTCGATTGCTAGGCATCCCGCTTCGAGATCATTTAATTATTGGTAAAAATTCTTACGTATCATTTAAAGATCAAAACCTTTTGTTAAAATAAATATTCTACAAAATTTTTTTGGCATAAAGTATGCAGAAATCTTTTTAGTAAATGTATTTTTAGGTTTTTTAAGATTGAGTTGTTTTTATTTTAAGATATTATTTTTTTTTGAGTATCGATTTACTAATATAATTTTATTTGTTAAAATATAGTTATGTTAAAAATTATAAAATTATAAATAATTTTTAGGTTTTTATGGCACCGATAAATTCTGTCACACCTTCAAGCCATCGCTCTCAAAGTGATCAATCAAATACTAACGACGTAAACAATGATACTACAGAAGCCAGAACTGATGAAAAAGCCCAAAATGTTTTAAATGGTCAAACTTATCGGGGTGGATTTTTCAATCCTCTGAATTGGGGGTGGGGGATATTAGGTCCTAAAGAACCTAAAGATTCAGATGACATGGATGATGGAGCTGAGTCAAATTTAGATACTGATACTGAGGAAGAGCAAAGCGAGAATTTAGACTGGTCTGAAACGGTTGCAATAAACTCGAGAGAGTCTCTAGCAGAAGAGATCCCATTTTTAAATTCACAAGAAACAGAACTAGATCCTTTTGATACAATTTCCTCTCTTAATAATGAAAATTCTGAGCAAATATCTGCTGCTAAGTCAACTGCTGAAAAAGCAAATGAAATCACTGCCACTCGTATTTGGAATGCTATTACAACTGTTAGTTCTGCTTTACAGACCATTGGTTCATCTGTGAAAGCAGGGACATTTGCTGCCTTAAAAAAAGGCGGTGAAATGTATGTTTCAAGTTATGCGAAAAATTTAGATAAAGAAGTTCTTGTTGCAGTAGCTTATGAGCGAATTCATGCTTCGGGAGTCGGTTCTGAATATATTGCTTTTTCACAATTTGTGACTAAAATTCTTTACGAGCCAATTACCAATTTAATTCCCTCTACTATCGATATAGATAAACAACTTATCAAAGACCTTTTAGATATTAATTTAGCCATTGCTTTTTCAAATCTTGCTGTGAATGTACAAAAAGAGGGAAAATCAATTAAAAATTTTGGGAATCAACCTGTTTTAGTTAGCATCATTTCTTTATTTGCTCAAAAAATTTCCGAACCTGTCGCTGAAGTAAAAATGGCACAAGTTGAAGAAAAGTATCGTGAGCATAGACAAAAACACGCTAAATTAATCAAAGAAATTTTTCCAAATATTGATGATGATTCAGAAAAGAAAGCTCTTTTAAATCAGTGGGCAAATGGACAGCTTTCAGGATCTCTTTCTGATACATCGTTATTTCCTGAATTTCAAGGTTTATCAGAAGAAGTTCTCGAAGGTTATATCATGCAAGGTGCGGACGATTCGACAAGAATTGGAAGCCGGTGGAATCAGGCGAGAATTTTAGCATTCAGTATGGAAAAAGAGATAGAACGTCGACAAGAACTAAAAGCTATCTTTAAACCAGCTGTTGATGATCTCATCAAATACTGTTTTCCAAACAAAGTGAAAGATTTGGTGATTCCAAAGCTCAATTTATCAACCATAGGCATGGGATCTTTACAAGAAAAACTTGAGGGTTTTATTTACAATTCCCTAATGGATGTATTAACCAATCAATTGGTTGAAGCTTATAATCCACTGGAAAAAGATCTTACACTTAGACAAGGAAGAGAAAGAGTAATCCAGGATCGCATTGGAGATGTAAATATTGAAGGATTAATCGATGCGCCAGCTGCTCTTATTCTTAATTTAGGAAAAAAATTTATACAGACCGATCCAAAAGTGATTAGTTTGGTAGAAGATATTTTAAATACACCTAGCCTAGCTGTTCAGCCGCAAACAACTTCTGCAATTTTAGCGAAATGTTCTCAAGAACAATTAGCAGGTTGGATTGTAGAATCTGTTCAAATAATGTTGCATACGAATGATCCCAACCTACTTAAGGTGGGTTATTTTACCCAAGGTGTTTTGAGAAATTTAACTCTATCTTTATTAGCTCAAGGAGCAGAATTAGTTATCCCTGAAGGTCAAACAATTGATGAAGGTCAATTTATTAAGGAATTAATAGACCGGATTCTAGCAAAAATTAAAACGATTGAAGGGGGAAAAGTTATCTCTGACGAATTCTTAAAAGATTTTGCACGTAAATTACCTTTACCTGAACTTTTAATAGAAAAATTGCTGATACCACGGCTCATAGAGAAAGCAAAAAGTTTGCAGAATGTACTCACTGAAATGAGCCCAGATTTTCAACAAGTTCAGTCTCTTTATAATGATGCAGTACAAAAAGTTAATGAATATCAAGAAGGTGAGCAGCTTTTAGAAATTAGCCAGGCCTTTAGTCATCAAATTGTCGATACAGCTTTATCTCGCCACCTTGATTTGATCGATTCAATAGGATTGGGTAGCGAATTAGAGGAATTATTTAACAACTATTTACCAGGTCTAAAAATTGATGAAACTTTAAAACAATGGTTTAAGAGGAACATCACGGCTTTAACTGCAAATTCTATTGGAGAGCCAGAATCAGTTTCTTTAATAAAGAAAGGGATACAAGCCGCTATTTTGAAAGCGATGGTCAATACGATCCAAATTAATTTCCATGAAGACAGCAGTGATTATGCTGCTCAATTATTTTCAAATATTCATCAAGCTTTTCAAAAAGCTTTTCCTGTATTAAATGCAGAAAAAATTGAAGAAATGAAAACGGCGCTTGCGTTGCAAGGGACTATCACTAAAAATGATCAAGAGATCAAACGCCTTCAAAAAATTATTGCGAATCCATTCTCGGGAATTACTCCAGAACAAACTTTACTAATCCAAGCTGTTATTCAAGGAAACAAGCAACTTCTTCGCGCAAGTCATGAAGTAATACTTCTGGAAAACAGGTTAAATCACATTTTTGAGAAATTAAATAAAAATTCATCAATTGATTGGAGTCGCCTTCAATTAAATAAAGCTCGAGCGGCTATCGCTTATCGACAAACAATTCAAGATCAATTTCAAATCGAAAAAGAAAGTCAAAGTTTAATGAGTGATTTAGCAGTCATTCGATCGCTCAAATTGAAATTGGATGACAAATTAGCTTCATCTGCCGCTTTAATTGATTTGCAAAAGCTACAAGAGGAGCGATTACATTTAGACATGTTGATTACGCTTTTTTCTCTTTCAACAGAAGAACTTTCGCTAGTTTCTGAAGCGATGGTGATGGAAAAAACGCTTCAAAATGCGAATAAAGAGCATGATTATCTGTTGAAGGTTTTACAAGAAAAGGAAAAGGCCGTTCAAAACGAAAAACCTTCCATTAATCAAGCACAATGGGATCAAGCATTAATTCAGAAAGGTTTTATTATTGATGCTTTTCACCAAATTCAAGAATATAAAAAAGAAAATTTACGTTTAACAGTAGAATTAGATAAGCATTTAGGCATGTTCCAAGTTCTGGTTAATGAATTGTCAGGCTTAATTGGTCTGGGCCAAAAAGAAAAATTAGAGCTCCCAGTCGCCATTCAAGATCAAATTTGGCCTTATATAGAAAGTGTGAAAGAAAAGCAGCTAGGCCGACTAGTTTTTGCTCAACTTTCTCCTATAATTTTAACTATTGTTGAAGCAAAATCTAATCAACAGATGTTGGCTTCAATGGGAACAGGAAGCCAGTTGTTAGCTCAACTTTCACATGTCGCTGCAAGTAGTCTTATAGATCATCTACCTAAAATGGTGGCAAGTTATAAGCCTTTTGCTCAATCCATATTAAAGTTGGGTAACATTATAGACCCTTCTGAAGGTCAAATTGTTGCTATGGAACAAGCCTTAACTGATGAAATGCAAAAGCAAGGGTTAAGCGCATTAAATTTAGGTCAAATTAAACATTTTTTAGAAAAACGGATTCCTCAGGAAGATATTGATCGTGTTAGTGAACGGCTTCTTGTTTTGAAAGAAAGCAGACAGATTTTATCAGAAGAGCATATTCGTACTATTTTAGCTGAAAATCAAGAGCTTTATGAATTAAATCTGGATAAGAAATCGAAAGAATTGGTTTTAGAGCTTCATCACATGTCCATTCAGTTAGGGAAAGAACACCTTACTACCGAATTGTTGGTTTCAGCGTTTGAAAGAGCTTTAAATCAAACGTTAGATGAACAAGAACAAGAATTTTTGAAAGCTTCTTTAGAAAATCAAAAAATACTTGGACACATCAAGAAGATTCTCTTGACTCCTGAACGTTTAGCGGAATTATTAAACGATGCTATTCCTGGAGCAAGCAGCTTGCATACTCTAATGGCTCCTCAAATCCAAGAGATGTTATCTGGCACGGGAACTGTTTTTCAAGGTAATTGGAGTATACTTGAGCGTTATATAGAAGGAACTTTATTAAAGGTTTTTGTTAAAATTGCAGAAACTAATGAAGGAGAAAATTCTTTAGCTGTTATTGGTGAAAAATTAAACAATTTTATTCAAGATCCAACGCTAATTCAAGGTCGTTCCAAAGAAGAAGCGGCTAGCTTGGTGACAGAAAAAATATTAAAAAATATTTTAGGCGTTCAATCTGAGCAAGATATTATTGGTATTCCAGCAGTTTTGCAAAAAATGGCTTATCAAATTCTTAAAGAACAGGCTTATGAACACTTAAGTCCCGTTCTTTTGCCTATGATAGAAAAAGAGCAAAATAAAGAAATACTTAAGCATGCCTCAGGCTCCAAGCTGCTTGGAAATCTCGCCCGAGCTTTTTCAAAAGATGTATTTAAAGTTTTTCCTTCCGTTTTTAGAAGCTTGCGCCCAACAGCCAATCTTATTTTTAAGGATTTAGCCGGACGTGAACCGACAAGTGCTGAACTTGATGAATTTACACACAAAATTGCAGAGTTGACAGAGCATGCTCGCGAGCAAATGATCACGAATAAAGCTGTAGTAGATGCCTATTTACAAACGGCGCATCTTCATATAGAAAATGAAGTTGAATTTACAAATCTCATTCAAATTATTGATCAAAAAAGTTACAGGGATCAACTTTTTATACTTTTGGAAGAGTTATTTGATGTATTAATAACCCCTGAGCAAGTCACTAACTCCTTGCAAAAAGGTTTACCTCAAATGAATGGAATTATTGCTCAACAGTTAGCGAATCAACTTGAATCAACAACGCATTTAGATAACCCAGCCTATCAAAATTTGAGCGGATTTGCCTCAAATTATGTGGAATCTATGTTTTTACGATTGTTCGTAAAAATAGCTCAGAAAAATCCTCCAAGTAGAGGTAAGGATAGTTTAATTGTTTTAACTGAAAAACTGTTGGCAGTTGTTGAGCGCAAATACCAAGAAGCTAAAACTAGGCAGATCGAAGTTGTTGCGCAAGAACTCAATGACGAAGTTTTTAAAGAAATTTTAGGATTAGATTCTGAGGAGGCTTTTGAAGGAATTCCAGAACCTTTAAGAAAAGTAGTGTATGATGCTGTTAAAGATCAGCTTAACCAATTAGTTCTGCAAATTCATCACCATGTTTCTGAAACAGCAGATCAGCAAAATCAGACTATTCTTCATACCAAAGAATCATTAAAAAAATACGGTGTGGAAGCTCAAACAGGTAAAGCTTATGTCGATATTATAGTAGAGGATATATCTCAGGAGGTAATGAGAGCTATTCTTTCTATCATCAATGAAGCAGGACCTAATGGAAACCGTTTGATTAATAAAGCGACGACTGGAATAAATAGTTATTTAGAAGATTTATCAAAAGCTAATTTTGAAGTCGCTAAAATATTGCTCAATTATGCAAAAGCACCAGCCTTCCAACAAATGGTTGGAGAGAAAATTGAAAAAGTTTCAGCTTCGGATGTTCTAATCGAAGATAAACAAAAAGTGGCTGCTCTTGTAGGTAATCTCGTTTTAGGAAATCTGCATCAGCTATTTGAACGAGTTATTCATTTTGAAGAACAGCAGGGTGCGCAATTCAATCGTAATTTGATGAGTAATCTTTTCAGCGTAGTTGGTAAACATATTGAACTATATAACAAAGCTAAAAAAATAGCAAAAGTTGCAGGTAGAAACCACATTAGCCATGAAGATTTTGTAAAAGCAGCAGATTCAGAGCTACACTCTGCTATTCCAACTAAACCGATTAGTTACGATCTGTCTGTCGCTGAAATCAATAAACGTTTGAACGAACGCTTAACAATTGAACAGCAAAACCTTTTGAAGATCGAGTTAGCAAATATGGTGGCTTTACAAGAAAAAGGGGACGAGGCTATATCCATCAACAAATTGGTTGGAGTCATCGAAAAAATACGTGGCGTCCCTCAAGGTGCTCAACCTCTTAGTAAAAGTCGCAAACATGCTCTAAATAAAGTTATTGATGGTAAATCCATCAAAGATTTTATTAAGAGTGATGCAAATATTATTAAAGCTCAAAGACAAACACATTTTCACGATCCTGCGACTAAAACATTGATGAAAATGTTATTTCCAAATGGTAAAAAAGATTTAGATTTCATTCCTGAAAATCTTCGTTTGACGATTTGGAAATTGTTAAAAACAGATGTGTTCCCCATCGCAATTCAGTCGTTTGTTGAAACTGTGCTTGATGAGGCAAATGTTAAAAAAATTATTTCAAGCGCACTAGCAATTACTCAAGAAACTTTAAATAAAGAAATTGTTTTAGATACAACTCCTCCTGAAGATCCTTCTTTAGAACAATTGAATGATGCATCCGCAGAGTTAATAGCGGCTGTATTAGAAATGATTGAATTGCCTGCAGTCGTAAAAAATAAATTGAGAAATTCTAAAACGGGTAAAATTAATCCATCATTGAAGCGGGCTGTTGGAGCCTCGTTAGGAAAACAATTTAATGAAAACTTTATAGAAAAAATTTTGAAATCAGCTCTTAAAAGTGCAGCTGAGCGAGACTCATTGACTCGAGAACCTACAATTTCGATTGATCCTTCTTCCGAAACCGCTAAAAAAATTAAGCGTGAGCAAAAAATTGCCGAACTTGATGTAAAAATCAAACAACAAACTTACGATGTTGTAGATGCTAGTGTTTCTTATGCGATTAAGAATTTATGGAAGACCGCTCAAGCAAAATTTGATGCCCTAATTTTCAAAGCTTTTGGGAAAATGGGGCTTAATCTCAAAAATGCCTTGGATATCTTATTTAATTTTATTTTCTTTAAAATAATTGGGTCTGTTCTTGAATTTATTTATGACAAAACAGGGCTTAAAAAGTTAATGAAAAAAATTCTTTATAATTTCTTATCTCTAGATGCCAATCGCGAGAGAATTTTAGATTTCTTAACTTGTACACCAGATAATCAACCGGTGGATTCTCATCCTTTACATCTAGAAGCGTTGGTTTACAATTTAGCGAAGGAAATACAATTAACTGTAGAAAAAGCTTTAAGAGAAGATGCTTTTTCTTTTCCAGTTGAAGAAAATAGTGTTTCATAAAGCTTGTTTTAATAAAGATTTTAGCTAAATGGGTAATTTATTTTATAGGAGGCTAGGCTAGCCTCCTTTTCATTTAAAATTTTTTTAAAAGAAAAAAATTCTTTCATTCAAGTTAGCTAACTAACGTGAGTTTATTTTCTCAATTTGATATATTTTTAAGCGAATTACATCTGAAAATACATAAAGTAAATGCATGGAAAACGAAACTAATAAATTTAAAATTATAACTTTAGGTTGTCGGACAAATCAGTATGAGTCACAAGCCTATCAAAATCAATTGCTGAGGATGGGATATCAGGAAGCTAAAGAAGGTGAAAAAGCTGACATCTGTATTGTCAATACATGCACGGTTACGGAATCTGCAGATAGTAGTAGTCGACATGCTATTAGGCAATTAGCAAGAGAGAACCAAGGAACGCAACTGTTAGTGGCTGGATGTTTTGCCGAAAGGCAACCAGAAGTCATTCAGAAGATAGATGGGGTCACGCATGTCATTCCCAATCGGGAAAAAGAACAGTTGCTGGCTCGTTTATTCCCTAAAGAAAATCTCCCTGAATTTTCAATCACTCAATTTGATTCGCATACAAGGGCTTTTATTAAAGTGCAAGATGGCTGTAATTCTTTTTGTACTTATTGTATTATTCCTTATGTAAGAGGGCGTTCTCGTTCAAGAAGTGTGGAAGAAGTTCTCGAAGAAGCAAAAGCATTGATTTCGAATGGATATAAAGAAATTGTTTTAACAGGAATTAACATTGGTGATTTTGATGGAAAAGTTGCTAAAGGGGAAACTCCTGTTAGACTATCCGAACTTGTTCGAATGGTGGATCAATTGCCTGGTTTAGAGCGCCTTCGCTTATCTTCAATAGACCCTGACGAGGTAGATGATGAATTAAGTGACGCCATTCTAAATGGGAAGCATACATGTCATTCGATGCACATCGTTTTGCAATCAGGATCGAATGTCATTTTAAAACGTATGAATCGCAAATATACAAGGCAAATTTTTTTAGATACTATTGATAAATTAAAAGCGGCTCACTCCGATTTTACTTTTACGACAGATATTATCGTGGGTTTTCCAGGAGAGACAGATTTAGACTTTCAAGATACGATAGAAGTTATGAAGCATGTTAAATTTGCTAAAGTGCATATGTTTCCTTACAGTGATCGACCTCGCACACGCTCGAATCTGATGCCAAACAAAGTTTCACCTGAAATGATACGGATGCGCAAACAGGAAATTTTACGCGTTGCAGAGCAAACTGCTTACAAGTTGCGAGAAGGTTATCTCAATCGACGCATGAAGATTTTAACGGAAAGCATAGATGAAGCAAGGCCTGGCGAAATTCACGGGCATACAGAGAATTTCTTAAGTGTATGGATTCAGGATGAAGGCATTCAATCTAATAAGATTGTTGAAGTAGAGCTCGTAGCTAATACACCTGCAGGGCTAATTGGAAAGCCATGTCTAAATCCTTTCAAATTATACCAACCTTAGTAGGTAGGTAACATCTTTAGTAAAAACTCAACTTAAGTTAATAAATAATGATTAAGATTGCAGAGCGGTTGCGCCCTTTTAGTCACCAAAGTGGGACTTTATGTTTAATTCCTATGTCCTCTTTTGCTGTTCAAGTATTTCCTTGTTTGATTCGTTTGTTTCGTTGGGATTTACCTACCCCTCAACTTGTTAACGAATATCATATTTTTTTAAAGGGTCCTGTTGAAGACTTTACTATTCAAACAGATTTAGAAAAAGGTAAAATTCTTGTTTGGGGAAAAACAGCTCTCGGACCGATTCGCTATATTATTACATCGACTTCCACTGGCATATCACTGATGTTAGATCGTTCCTCTGAACAAGGAATCGTTTTTAAAAATCAAAATGAAGAACAATATGTGTTGAAAGGGAAATCGATTTATTTAATCAAGTTGATGCAAAGTTTAGAATCTCCCTCTTTAGAAAGACTTTCTTTAGGGAATCATAAAAAACAAGATTGGGATTTAATCAAACGTCGGTTGGATTTAACTGAAATCTTTCCCATTTGGTATAGTTTAGGACAATGGATCCCCAGTAGTTTAGGAATCAATAACGCTTTAGAGGAAATGGGATGCTATTTCCGAAAAATTGAAGAAATTATTAGTCAGAATCAATCCGATCAAGCAGTTCCCATTTGGAAACAAATTTTTCAAGCGACTTTTCAAGGAATTTTAGTCCCTTTTTGGGAAGACGAATTTTTTCAAGGGATTATTGATCAAACAATAAGTCCTGTTTGTTCCCCTTTAGCCCTTTTGAAGAAGGGAATGCATTTGATGCAACGTCATTTTATTCAGCAAGAGTTTAATCATATTTATTTGTTGCCTGTTTTACCTCCTGAATTTCATTGTGGTAGATTATTATCTATAAAATTAGCGGAACAGGGGCTTTTAAACATGGAATGGACTAAAAAAGTCATTAGGCAAGCTTCTTTTTATTCTGCTCAACAACAAGGTTTACATTTACATTTTCGCCATGTAAAAAAATGTCGCATTAAAAAACAAGGTCAGATGGAAACTGAATGGATAACGTCTGGTGAATGTTTTAATTTTGAAAAAAATTGTTATTACATCTTTGACAATTTTAAATAATTGACTATGATCCAGTCCAATTGCTGATTCCAATAAGGTAGACTATGATGACTATGCAACAGACTGAATTTGACTCTCAATTTAATGAACACATTTATCGTATCGTTCATGTTGTTCATCACCAACCTCATGCTTTTTTGGGTCTTCATTCTTTTTTCGAAGGATCTAAAGTTATTCGACTTTGGAGACCCAATGCGCAACAAATCTTTCTAGAATTATTCGGAAATATTGTTGAAGCTAGGCGTATTCATGAAATGGGGATTTTTGAATGTATTGTTCCTAGTCATACAACAGCTATAGATTATAAAATATTTCATCAAAATGGAAAGCTTCATTTTGATCCTTATGCATTTCTACCCACATTTGGAGAAGTCGATCAATATCTGTTTGGAAAGGGTGTTCATTATGAACTTTATCACCAAATGGGCGGAAGGTTAGCAACGCATCAGGGTATTCAAGGAGTAAAATTTGCTGTTTGGGCTCCTAATGCGAAAAGTGTTTCCTTAATAGCTGATTTTAATCATTGGGATGGAAAGGTCAATCCTATGCGTATCATGGGATACTCGGGTGTTTGGGAATTATTTGTACCTGGTTTGCAAGAGGGAGAAAAATATAAGTTCGAAATTCATACTCAACAAGGGGAAAGAATTCTTAAATCCGATCCTTATGCGTTGTCAAGTGAACTGCGTCCAGCAACGGCCTCTAAAATTGCTAATATTGAGCGTTTTCAATGGCAAGACCAAGCGTGGATGGAACAAAGAAAGGCGAAAAATTGGACTTCTTTACCTATGAATATCTATGAAGTTCATTTGGGGTCATGGAAAAAAAAGGATTCGAATTCAGAATTTTTAAATTATCGAGAACTTGCCCATGAATTGACTGCCTATTGTTTAGATATGGGATTTACTCATATAGAACTTCTTCCTATTCAAGAACATCCTTTAGATGAGTCTTGGGGATATCAAGTTTCTGGTTTTTATGCCCCAACTAGTCGCTTTGGGCACCCTGAAGATTTTCAATATTTTGTGAATTATCTTCATCAACACCAGATAAGTCTTATTTTAGATTGGGTTCCCGGACATTTTCCAACAGATGCATTTTCATTAGCACGTTTTGACGGCTCAGCTCTTTATGAACATGCAGATCCTCGTCAAGGCTATCATCCTCATTGGCATACAAATATATTCAATTTTGGTCGACATGAAGTCTCCAATTTTTTAATTGCTAATGCCTTGTATTGGTTAGAAATCATGCATGTCGATGGCCTTCGAGTCGATGCTGTTGCTTCCATGCTATATTTAGATTATGGCAGAGAGGAAAATGAGTGGATTCCCAACGATGTTGGAGGGAAAGAAAATTTACAAGCGATCGAATTTTTAAAACATTTGAATTCTATTGTGCATTCTAAATGTCCAGGTTCATTGATGATTGCGGAAGAATCTACATCATTTACAGGGGTTACGCATTCCGTAGAAAAAGGGGGATTGGGGTTTGACTTGAAATGGAATATGGGATGGATGAATGATACACTGCGTTATTTTTCCAAAGATATGTTATTTAGAAACTACCATCATCACGATCTAACTTTTGGATTAGTTTATGCATTCTCTGAAAAATTTATTTCTGTTTTTTCACACGATGAAGTCGTTCATGGTAAAAAAAGCTTATTGAGCAAAATGCCTGGGGATATGTGGCAACAATTTGCTAACTTACGTTTATTGATTAGCTATATGATTTGTCAACCGGGTAAAAAACTGCTGTTCATGGGTGCAGAAATTGGACAATGGAATGAATGGAATTGTAAATCGGGACTGGAATGGTTTTTATTGCAATTTCCTACCCATGCTGGAATTCACAAATTTGTTCAGGAAATTAATCATTTTTATTTAAAACAGCCAGCTCTATGGCAAAAAGACTTTAGTCATGAATCTTTTGAATGGGTAGATTTTGCAGATATGCACAATAGCGTGATTAGTTATGTCCGTAAAGGGGGTACAGAACGCCTTCTTTGTGTCCATAATTTTACGCCTCTTTATCACTCTGATTATATTTTACACTTAAGTCAGTTTGAGCACATCGAAGAAATTTTTAATTCAGATGCAGAGAAATTTGGAGGCTCTGGAAAACATAATTTGAACCCAGAAATTATTCGAAATGAAGCTAGGTCTGTAATAGGGTTACGTCTCATCTTAGCCCCTCTTGCTACCCTAATTTTTAAACTCTCTTAGTTGCTTGGTAACCTAGACGTTTTAAATTTTTTTTGAAAACCTGCCCAGAGACTCAAAATTCATGTGTATGAACTTAGAAAAACAAAATCATTTTACATTATTGACAAGTGGTAGCTTCTAACAGGCAAATTTTATTTCTCTGTATATTTTTATTTACTCAATATCGATTCACATGCAAATTTGAAGCGAAAAACTCAACTTCTCGATTCGAAATATTAAATAACATAATAAAATTAAAATTTAGGTTATGTCTCAATGATCACGCAAAAAGATTATGAAAAACTTTGTCATGAAATTTGGCATCATAACAAACTTTATTACATTGAACATCAACCCATTATTTCTGATGAAGAATTCGATGCTCTTTTAAAAAAGTTGGAAGAAATTGAGCGATCGCATCCTGAATGGATCACGGAATTTTCTCCCTCTCAACGCGTTAATGAAAGTTTAACAAGTGGTTTTAAGACAGTTGCACATCGTACTCCTATGTTGTCTTTAGCAAATACGTATTCTAAGGAAGAAATTGAGGATTTTATTAAACGCCTTCAAAAACTCGTCGGAAAACGACAAGTAGAATTTTCTGTAGAGTTAAAAATGGATGGGATTGCAATTACTGCTATTTATGAACAAGGGATTTTTAAGCGCGGAATTACAAGAGGAAATGGAAAAAGAGGAGATGACATCACTACTAATATGCGAATGATTGAAAATCTTCCTCTTCAACTTAGTGGAGAAAATCTTCCTGATTTCTTAGAAATTAGGGGAGAAGTTTTCATGCCACGACAAGTATTTCTGCAATTAAACGAACAAAAGTTACAAGATGGAGAAGTACTCTGGGCTAACCCACGCAATGCTGCAGCAGGATCTTTAAAACTCTTGGATCCAAAAATGGTTGCGGAACGAAGGCTAGCTGTTGTTTTCTATGGTCTTGCTGAAGATTCTTCTGCCTCTATCAAAAAGCAAGCTGAAGTTCCTTCATTTTTTCGATCTATTGGTCTTCCGGCATTAGAACATCACGCATATTGTCAAAATATTGAACAAATATGGAAATTTGCTGAAGAAATTCGATCTTTGCGAACTATTCTTCCTTATGATATCGATGGGATTGTTATCAAATTAAATGATTTTAAAGATCAAAAAAGATTGGGTGTCACAGGCAAAAGCCCTCGTTGGGCTATTGCTTATAAATTTGCTGCTGAACAAGCAAAAACCAGAATTATTGACATCACTGTTCAAATTGGAAGAACGGGTGTTTTGACTCCAGTTGCAGAATTAGAGCCTATCTTTTTGTCAGGAAGTACGATTGCGCGAGCCTCCTTATATAATCAAGAAGAAGTGCAACGAAAAGATATTCGAATTGGAGATTTAGTCACTATTGAAAAGGGAGGAGATGTCATTCCCAAAGTTTTGAATGTCGAATTATCTCAACGTCCTTTACATTCCCAACCTTGGCAAATGCCTCTTTACTGTCCTTCTTGCGGAACGCAAGTCATTAATATCATAGGAGAGGTAGCCGTTCGATGTCCCAATGAAGATTCTTGTACTGAACAACAAATTAGAAAATTGATCTATTTTGTGGGAAAGCAAGCTATGGATATTAAACATATGGGAGAAAAAATCGTCATTCAGTTATTTCAAAAAGGATTTATTCATCTTCCATCTGATATATTTGCCTTAACTGAAGGGCAAATTTCGCAGTTGACGAATTTTAAAACTAAAGCCATACAAAATTTAATGAGAAGTATTGAAGAGTCTAAACATGTCTCTTTGGAACGTTTTATTATGGCCCTTGAAATTAAATATATAGGAATAGGGACGGCCGAATTATTAGCGGCAAGAGCTGGGACTATTGAAACGCTTATGCAATTAAACGAGGAAGATCTTATCAAAATAGAGGGAGTGGGCGGAAAAGTTGCACAGGCCGTGGTTGAACATTTTCAAAATCCAAAGCATCGGCAAGAAGTTTATCGATTATTAGAATTAGGTGTTTGTCCCCAATCTAAAACAGTTCAAATTTTTACGAACCATGCTTTTCAAGGAAAAATTTTCGTACTTACAGGGAGTTTGGAACATTATACAAGACAAAGTGCTGCTAGTTTGATTAAAGAACGAGGGGGAAAAGTTTCAGATTCAGTTAGCAGAAAAACCAATTATGTGGTTGCAGGAGCCGAGCCTGGATCTAAGCTTGACAAAGCCCGAACATTAGGAATTCCAGTTCTCAACGAAAAAGAATTTATAAGTCTTTGTCATTAGCTTTTAAAAAAAACTATTGAGAGTAGGTTAATTTTTTATTTGCTTTAGAAATCCTCTAAAGTTTATGCATAAAGCTGATAAAAATGAGAATTTGAAGAATCAAATGTTTATTTAAAGTTGGTTTTGCTTAAGGGATAAACTTCAATACTTATCCATACATGTATTAAAAAGTTTTTACCAAGGAAAGGTGTATATGTCTAAACAATCATTTCATCATGCTTTACGATTTTCAAAGTTTTTTGCAGCAGCTTTACTTGTCATAACAGCCGCAAGTTGCGCATGTAAAGATTCTCATGCTCATACACGACAAAATAACAATAAGAATAACGAAGTGGCAGATGCTGGTGTAATTCAGATTCGTCAAATTAAAAAAGCTAAAGCTGTTGTACATGGAGTTAATGATAACAAAGTCAGAGGAACAGTGACATTTACAAAAGTTATTGGAGGAGTCAAAATTATTGCAGATGTAATGGGATTAACGCCAGGTAAACATGGTTTTCACATCCATGAATTTGGCGATTGTGGAAAAAATGGTGAAGCAGCTGGTGCTCATTTTAATCCCATGAATCAAAAACATGGCGGTCCTGATAGTTTGGAAAGGCATGTGGGAGATTTTGGTAATTTAGAAGCTGATAGCCATGGACATGCTCATTATGAAAGAGTAGATAAGTTTATCGAACTAGATGGTAAAAATTCAATTATTGGTCGCTCGATTATGATTCATGCTGATGAAGATGATTTTAAAACTCAACCAAGTGGTGCTTCTGGAGCTAGAATTGGTTGCGGAACAATTGAAATCGAAAATGAATAACCATTAAGGCTGATTTAAAAAAGTGGGTTATTCGTATTTATATCACCCACTTTTTTAAATCAGTCAGTTACTGTAAATCACCTAACAAAGTTTGATGGCTATAGCCATGAATTTTAACTTGCTGCATTGTTCCAACCAACTCATCTCCACCTGTAAACAAAACGTTTTTCCAGCAACGCGTGCGACCTTTGACAAGGCGATCATCTTTAAAGTTTCGTCTTTCTACAAGAACTTCTACTGTTTGCCCTAAAAACGCCTGTCTATGTTTCATATAAATAGTATCTTGGAGTTGTAAAAGCCTTTGCAAACGGTCTTGCTTGACTTCTTCAGGGACATCATCACGCCATCGCATGGCTGGAGTTCCTTTCCTTGGGCTATATGAAAACAAGAAAGCAACGGAGTATTCAATTTCTTTGAGTAAACGGTAAGTTTCTTGAAATTCTTCTTCCGTTTCGGTTGGGAAACCAACAATAATATCCGTTCCAAGTGCAACATTGGGAACAATTTCTTTAAGCATTTGAACTTTTTCTAAATATTGTTCAACGGTATAAATGCGATGCATTTTTTTTAGGACGCGATTAGAACCAGCTTGTAATGGAAAGTGAACAAATTCGCATAGCGTTTTAAGATCTCGAATAGCTTCCATGAGCTCTTTCGAAATATCAACAGGGTGGCTTGTCATAAATCTGACTCTTTCTAATCCTGGAATTTTATCTAATTGATAAAGCAAATCATGGAAAAGGCATTTCCATTCAAGTTTGTCTTTTCCGTAGCTATTGACATTTTGTCCAAGTAAAGTTATTTCTTTATAGCCTTGATTGACAAGGTGACGACACTCTTCTAAAATATTTTCAGGAGCTCGAGAAACCTCTGAACCTCTTGTATACGGAACAACGCAATAAGTACAAAATTTATCACATCCACGGATAATCGAAACATAAGCTTTAATTTGATCTTCTCTTTTTGCATTCAAGTAATCGAGTTCGAATTCAAAATGATCATCTGTTCGAATAGATTGCTTACCTGAAGCTAAAACTTCATCAAGTACATGGTTTAAATCATGGATATTGTTAGTACCAAGAACAAAGTCAATATGAGGAAGTTTTTGGAATAGGGAGTCTTTTTTAGCATTAGCCATACACCCGGTTACGCCAATAATTGCTTGACTTTGTTTAGTTAATCCTAATTTTCCTAATTTGCCCATGACTTTTCTTTCTGCGAGATCTCGGATAGAGCAAGTGTTAAAAATCAAAAGATCGGCGTCATTTTCATCATGACTACGAGTCAGCCCTCGATTTTCTAATTGGCCAATCATAATTTCTGAATCGAGTTCATTCATTTGACAGCCGTAAGTTTTGACAAAAAACTTTTTTAATGATCGCATAATTATGTATTGGGTTAAAAGATTAAAGCTGAACATTTAAAGGCTTTTGAATCGAGCCAAACCCGCTATTTCAAAAAAACCAGCCAAAAAAATTCGCAGAGAGAAAGAATTTTAATGATAAAAGATCTTTATTTCAACCCGAAAACATCTTTGTAATTGCGTTTATTTTAATATCATTTTTGAATGAGAAAATTTAACTCCTTAATTAGGAAAAACTTGAAAACATTTTTTTGATTTAACAAAGTTTACTTGAGTTGTTTGAGTTGGTATTTATTTTTTTTATGCCCTATATTTATACCCTATATATTGTATGCCAAATAAATAAACCTCCCTAGTTTTATTTCGGAATGAATCTGTTTTTTTTTAACAGAAAATTAAAACTTCGATTGCAAGAGATAAAATTAAAAAATGCTTGGCAAAATAGGTGTAAATAAGTATGATTACGGCTTATATTATTTAAATAATCAGGTTTACGACTTACCCGTTAACCTGAGCTCTTTTTTGCAAAAGAGTGAAAATTATGCATAAGGTTCGAAAACATGCAAAAGACGTTTACTCCGAATAAAAATGAAATAAAACTTAAGTGGTTTGTTTTAGATGCAACCGGAAAGACTTTAGGTCGCTTGACATCTGAGATTGCAAAAATTCTTCGTGGAAAGCATAAACCTACTTACACAACTTATATGGATTGTGGAGATGGTGTTATTGTGGTCAACGCTGATAAAGTAGAAGTCACGGGTTCTAAAGAAGCTCAAAAAATTTATCATTATTATACAGGTTCTATGAGCGGTTTGAGAGAAATCCCTTACCGTACAATGAAAGCTCGTAAGCCTGAATATATCATTGAGCATGCCGTTAAAGGAATGATGCCTAAGACGCGCTTGGCAAGACAACAAATTAAAAAATTGCGTGTATTTGCCGGAAAAGAGCATGATTTAGCTGCTCAACAACCAATCCACGTTAACATTTAAGAAGAAGTAAGAGGATTATGTTAGAAGAAACAGTAGCAACTGGACGACGAAAAACAGCTGTTGCGTCCGTTAGACTTAGAAGTGGAAATGGCAAAATTGATATTAATGGAAGATCCCTTGAAGAGTATTTCCCACTAGAAATTCAAAGAAGAACCGTATTTGCTCCTCTCGAAAATCTCGGCGGTAATAATCGTTATGATATGGTTATTCGTGTAAAAGGCGGTGGTGTTGAAGCTCAAGCTATAGCTATTCGTTTAGGATTAGCTAGAGCTCTAGTTGAAAATGATGAAAATTTACGTCATGAGTTCAAAAGCCATGGTTATTTGACACGAGATTCACGTAAGAAAGAACGCAAAAAATATGGCCGTGCTGGAGCTCGTAAACGATTCCAATTCTCTAAACGTTAATATTTTCTTGCTAAATTCCAAGATCAAGCACAAAGCAAATTTATGCTTGATCTTTACCTATTGTTAAGTAAAACTTTTAATCAAACTAGATTTTTTTCAAAAGTTTATTAAAAACTTTAAAATTCTTTTCTTTTAATAATTTTTGACAATTTAAAAATTATCATTGGCAGTCTAAAACGAGAAAACTCTCGTAGATGAAATCTTACTCGCTATGTTTTAGAGATTAGGAAAAATTTTGGTAGATTGAGTTATTTCTTCAAATTTTAATTTAAAGATAAGTCCTCAGGAATCATCGATAGGGTAGCATATTTGCCTCCCATTTCACGTAAAAGATGTTGCCATAGTTTATCAGGTGAAATATAAAAAACATGCCTTAATTCTGCTGGATGTAAAAACCAGTGCCCATCCAAGAATTCTCTTTCTAACTGACCTGCTCCCCAGCCTGAATAACCAAAACATAAGTGAATATGAGGTCCATTTTGATCTGTAATTGCATCTTGTAAAAATTGTAGGTCTCCTCCAAGATAAACACCTTCTGTAATCATCAAGGTTTGTTGCTGAATTTGACTAGAGGTATGAAGAAGCATCATTTGGTTAGTTTGAACCGGTCCTCCCGATCGAATACTAATATAAGGATTGATTAAGTGTTCAGAATTTACAATTTCTTCAGGGAGTTCTAAGTCTAAGCTCTTATTAATCAATAAGCCAAAAGACCCGTTGGCATTATGCTCACAAATTAAAATGACACCACGAAAGAAAAAACCTGAATCAATATCAGGAGTGGCAATTAAAAAAGTTCCTTTCTGGATTTGAGAATAAGGCATGTTTTCCATCCGATTAACTCCTTAAAAACTACTCTTGGTCGATGACTTGTTCATTATACATCTTTAATGCGTTTTCCATTTCCCCCACACGCTTAATAAGGTCCGCAAACCGGCAGGTGAATTCCGGGGTATTTAATAATGAATAGGGATAACACTCTGCTTCGTTTAATACCATAGAAATACTAGAAAGAGAAGATGAAATTTGATTGATTTCGTCATTGAAATAATTAGCAAATTTGTTTGAATCAGATAATTTATGTAATAATTTCATTCGTTGCGCTTGAAGACGTTGCCACCGTTTGTTGTGTTGAAATAGAATTCCATACTGCTTAATATCGCTAAAAATGTTCTCACCTTTATTTAAAATAGATTTAACTCGTAAATATAAATCATCTGCTACGAATAGCTTACCTAATGTTCCTTTTCCTTGCGCCATATTTGCAACTAAAAGTTGTGTTTGATTCGTCATTTTTTGCAAATTGACTGACGCTAAATTGAATTCTTTTAAAGTATTTTCAACAGACAACCAGGAAATATTAGCTTTCTCACTGAGTTGATAAAAATTTTGACAGGCTGCATCTAACGTCTTCCACGATTGGTGGGTTCGTTCAGATAAATTAACAAAGTTAGTAAGCATACGGCTTAATTTTTCTGGTTGATTTACAACCTGAGTAATTTCCCCTATATTTTTTATTGTTTGAGCAATTCCTTCAATGACTTTTTCATTTTTCAAAATTGTAAAAGTGTCATGGAAGTCTTCCAATACGACCTTGAGTTGCGTGGAAATTTGATCAAATTGTTTTAATGTTTCTTCAACAGATCCAGAAGGAGAAGCATAGAGAATTTGGTTTTCGACATCAATGAGTGTCCCACCTGATTTAAGGGGCTGAGGATCGATTTCAATATTTTTTTCACCCAATAAACCGGAAGTGCGAATAGAAATTTCATCTGAATTATAGACACTCACGCTAGAATCCACTTTCAAAGTTAGTTGATAGATATAAACGTCACCTTGATGGTTGATTCGACCGATTCTTGCATCAGGTATCTCTTCAATTGAAACAACTTCTCCGACAGGTTTACCGGCAAATGTAACACGCGAGCCAACATTGATTTTATCAATATTGGTAAAGCGAACTCGTAATGTTTTTGCATTATCTCCGACAGAAGGATGAAGAAAAAGAAGTAGGAAGACAATAATGGCAAGAGCGAGAAGAACGAAGATTCCTATTAGAATATTTTTTACCGATGCTGCCATAGTAATTATGAATCTCCCGACTGTTTTGGCTTATAAAAAATTTTTTTATCAATGAACGCATTATTGAAAAAATCATTAAGGAGCGGATCATCGATTTTTAAAAAATCATTTTTTGGAGCTATTTGAGCAATTTTTCCATCATTGTGGAAAGCAAGACGATCTCCGACTTCCAACGCTGAACGAATATCATGGGTAACAACAATACTTGTTGCATTAAGCTCTGCTTTTGTTTGATTAATAAGTTCGCTAATCTGCATAGAGGTGATGGGATCCAGGCCTGTTGTAGGCTCATCATATAAGATAATTTGAGGTCGATAAACAATTAAGCGAGCAAGAGCTGCTCTTTTACGCATTCCTCCTGAAAGTTCAGAAGGCATTTTTTTTTGAGTACCTTCTAAACCGACCATTTTTAAAGATTCTGCAACGCGTTCGAGAATTTCAAACTCAGAATAAGCAGATTCAGGATGCTGTCTTAAATAGAAGGCCGTATTTTCACCGACATTCATTGAATCAAATAGAGCAGCTCCTTGAAAAAGCATCCCCATCGGTTTGATTTTCGTTTGATAAGCACGAGTATTTAAATTTGTTACTTTTTCGCCTTCTATTTCTACAAATCCTTTATCAGGGGTTTCAAGACCGATAATTTGTTTAAGTAGAACACTTTTTCCAACGCCGGATCGACCTAAAATAACAAGGGTTTCTCCCTCATTCACAATCAAATCAAGGCCTTTTAGGACTTGCAATTTGCCATAACTTTTCCAAATTTTCTGAACCCGAATCATGATTGGTGCATCACTATATGTTTAAGCAAAGTTAACGTTTGGTATTATCTCTTAAAACCATTTCGTCAAAAACTCATTAATGAAGTTAAAGGAAGAATTTAGGCCAAGAGTTAAGATGAAGTTTATAATGAGAATGACAGAATAGCAAATGACAACGCTATTGGTTGTTGAACGTCCCACTCCTGCAGCTCCACCTCGGGTTTTCATACCTTTATAACAAGAAATCGTTACAATGATAATCCCAAATACAAAGGCTTTAACCATGCCACTAATAAAATCAAATGTGTTGATATGAAGAGGTAAAGGATCAATAAAAGAGCTTGCTGGCATTTTATAAAAATAAACAGCAATAAGATATCCTCCAAAAATCCCCATAATAGCGCTAAATACTGTTAGTAATGGCATCATTATCATTCCCGCAAGAAAACGAGGCGCGACAAGATACCCAAGTGGATTAACAGACATGGTGCGCATTGCATCTATCTGCTCTGTGACCCTCATGGTTCCTAATTCTGCACACATAGCAGCTCCTACTCTTCCAGTAACCATGAAAGCTGTTAAAACAGGTCCCAGTTCAACTAACATAGCCTTAGCCACCATTAATCCCGTTGCGCTTGCTAAGCCTTTGTCAGAAAGTTGAAAAAAAGATTGAGCAGCAAGAACCATTCCTGTCGAAAAACCTGTAATCGCAACAACGGGTAGTGACATGACCCCAATATCAAAAAGCTGATCTCTGATAAGAATCCAAGTCGGAGGTCGCCGTAAAGAAACCATTATCACGTTAGTAATCAGAAGAATATAATCTCCAAACGAAGATAAAATATTGAAGAAAATAGAATTCATTAAAATACACGATAAAAATGATAAAAAGAAAAAATAGTTAGGGAATCAAAGATGTGGCTAGATAGATTTGAATTGATTCGTTTTGCCATTTTTTTCCAAATTTTTAGATCAGAAATATTTTTCAAACTTTCAAAGAAACGTTGTTTAAAAATAGAGCTTTCTTAAATGAAGTGTAAAAGGGATTGAATTCTGTAAAAATAATATAAAACCGGATATTAGGAAATGACAAAATTAGAGTCAAGATAAGGTCCCTATTTGACCAGTTTTAACCATTATTATTAGCCTTAAAAGTGAAGAAGAATTGAAAAGCCCTCTACTCTAGAAGCAGAAGGCACAGAAAATTTCATTAAGTTAAAACAGAATTTCTAATTCTTACCACTAGTAAAATGGAGAATATCAAAAAATATTTCCGTCAAAATTAACGGAGCAGCCACCATTAAAACAGTTTTTGAGTTTACTGTTTGTTTAGTGATTAAATGCTGGGCAACAAAACTTATCGTGATTCCTAATGCTGTTGCAATATAAGTAGAAATAACATTGTTAAACAATTTTTTCGTAACAGCGCTAACTAGAGAAGCCAAAGAAGCCACTAAAGTTAAGTGTGGAAAAGAAACTGAATAGTGATTAAGTTTTCCTGAAATTGCATTTATTGCAGTCACTGCTGAGGTTTGTAAAATTGGTCGTAATAGGTTGATATTTAGAAAATCCGGTTCGGCTTTTATTGCCATAAACAACTCCTGTAAGTTTAGAATTTAGCCAATCTTTTATTGATTAAACTGATTTCGGGTTTAACAACCGATTCACGCTTCCGACTGGTTTCGCGATTGCATCAAAAGATTGGTTAAAAATAATGGTGATGCAGTTGCGGTAGAATAGAAAGCTAATTGCTTTTTGTCAATAGACCATTTTTTTATTCGGATGAATAATGATTATGAGAAGTTTTATTTTTTCAAAAAATAAAAAGGCTTTGGAGCTTTAAGAAGAGAACTGAACATTCCAACTTAGAAGTTAATAATCATTTTTCCATTTTAATGAGATTTTACCTTGGTTGGCAGTACCAAGCTCTACTTCAGCTTGAGCTTTTAAATTTTTATGAACATTAGCTTCAATTGCTAGCCGATTCCCTATATCACTAATACTTTTGTTAATAGAGACAAAAACCCCTTCTGTAATGTATTTTCCAATTTGAAGAGAAAGGTCTTTGTTATTATTATCGTTGGCAGAAATATCTAAACGATCAATCCCAATATTATTTCGAATTTTGGTTAAAAAATCATCACTACTTGAATTTTGTTCGCTAGCATTTAAAGATATGAAAGATTGACTTAATTGATCCCCTTGATCAGGAGTAATGTCGGCAATTCCTCTATTGAAGAGAATGTAAGAAAGAACTTCTCGTTGTGAAAGAGGAGGATTTGATCGAAAACTAACGACTAATTTATCTGCAGCTCCTTTGACGATGATATCTGCACGAATTCGATCAATTTCTTTGCTTGCGACGACATAAATACTCGTTTTTTTCCCAGGAGATCCTGCGAAATGGATATTTCCTTGCGAAAGATTAAAGGTTTTTCCGTTGAAATCATATTGACCATTGATGACGCTTAAATCCCCATTCAAAAGGGGGTTATTTGCTGTTCCTGTAATTGTAATAGCACCCTTCCATTCGGATGAAAGATTGTTTCCTTCAATAGAGACATTGCCAGGGATTTGGAGTTTGATATCAAATGCTAAGGGAGAAGAATTAGAAACCTCAGAGGAGCGTTTAGACTTATGATCAGGATTTTGATTAATAAAAATGACTGCTACAGACTTAATTTGTTTAGGTAAAGCTTCTTCCATATGAATCACAGCATTATCTACTGTTAAATCACCTCGAAGTTTAGACTTCTTTAGATTTCCTACAAGTTGCAAGGATCCGCTAGCTTCTATATCAGCATAATCGGATTCCATAATTGCAATTTGTTTAGGCTCTAGTTTAATATCGAAGGGGAAATGCTGCTTTTTATCCAAACTAATTTTCCCCTTAGCAGTAATAGAACCATGTTTACTATTTTCTGCAGAAAAATGTTTGATAACAACAACGGAACCATCACCTTCTAAAATTGCTTGTATATTGTGATAAATACTTCCAGATTTTAAAATTTCATAAGCACCATCGGTAAGTTTAATTGAGCCTTTGATTTGAGGGTTATCTATTTGTCCACTTAGATTAATGGCAATTTTCACCTGCCCCGTCAAATTACTTGTGTCATTATAAAATAAGTGCATATAAGGACCAATTTCTCCTCGGGCTTCGAGAGTTACAGAAAAGGGGTTATCTTTTTGTATTACCATGGAGATTGGAGATAAACTAAAAGCAATAGGCAGTGTTCCTTGTGCGTGAACAGGAGAACTCCCAATTCCATTTAAAGTGCTTTTTAAATTGATTCCCGAACCATTAAGATCCAATTGTATATTTCCTTGCACTAAAGGATTTTGGGCAAAAATTTCTTCGGTAATTTGCATATTTCTTAAATAAATAAGCAGACTTCCTTCGGGTTGATCAATTGTTCCACCTAAATGTCCTTCAAAGGAGGCTTTCCCTGTAATAGGTAAATCGGGATAAAAATATTTAATAAGTGTGGTGGAAATATCATTTGTTCGGAAGTCGAAAATAATCTCTTTATTAATCTTTTGAAATTGAGCCTCGATTTCCGCCTTACCAAAAGAGAGATTTAAATCTGCTAAAGAAACATTTCCTTTTTGGTATGAAATCCGTAAAGGATTTTGAAGTTTTAAAGGTTGGGTACCGTAGATCCCTTCAAGTTTTTCTAAAACACAGTTTAATCCGTTTTGAAATGACCAAAAGCCATTTGCTTCAGCATTCCACTCGACTTGGCTGTTCCCTTGCATATATATTTGAAAAGGATTCTTTTTTTCAAATGAATTTAAAGTAGTTATTGCATTTAAATGATTAAACGTAGTTGCTTCTGTTTGAATGCGTTCTAAAGAAACGTTTACCTCTCCTTGAGGAGTTGTGAATGGATCTTTTAAGAAAAAATAAATTTGGCCAGATTGTGCTTCGCCCCTCACAGATGAGATTTTATCTAAATGTATTTGAGTGGATAGATCAAAAACAGAATAGGTATCCAAATTGATGTTTTGAGTAGTATTTACAGAAATATTTGATATTGAGTAGTCAGTAGATTGTAATTCCTTAGCTTCAATTTCCGATTGAAGAACATAAAAATTTTGTTTTTGAGGAGAAGGGTAAAATTTTGCTTGGTAGCTTAGTTCATCAATTTGATGATCATTCATATCTAATTGATACCCATTAAGCTTTGCATCGATAGCTTGTTGTTGATTATCATTAATATTGAGGGCCGGTTTGAGTTTAATCTGAGCCAGACCATTTCCCTTTATAGACGGCAAGTTAAAAAAATTAGAGAAATTTTCTAAATTTGTAAAATGAATATCAAGATGCCCTTCTGTGATCAAATTCAGTAAATTTAGTGTTAAATCTCCTTCTGCAAATGAATCTAAAGCTTTGACACTCAAGTCAGAAAGAGTGAGTAATTGATCATCAATAGAAAAATTGGAATTTAAGTTACAATTTTGATTAAGATGTTCAAATTCGAGCCCAATCTTTCCCATCATATGTCGATTTTCTAAATGGGTTTTTGAAGATATGTGAACATTTTTAAAGGAATAATTTTCTAATTTCACCTCTGGGCTTGACCCTTCAAAAATAATTTGAGGTTTATTTCTTGAGCCTAAAATGCTTCCTTCAAAAGTTAGCAATCCTTTAATGTTCTTATTAGATAAAAAAGAGAATTTTTCTAAATCTAAGATAGTTCCGTTGAAAAGGCTTTCTCTAATATAAAAATTTTTATCTATCGCCGCTTGTCCATTAAAAATGAAAGTTTGACTATTCAATTGGATTTCTGATAGCAATAAAAGGTGATTTTTCTTGAAAGAAAACTTCCCTTCTAATTGTAGCTCTTTTCCTAATAAATTTTTATAAAACGAATCTGTTTCAGGTAGTAAAGCGATGATTTGATAAGAGCCGTTAATTTTATTTCCTTGCTGTTTGGGATTTTGAATGGTTTTTTGCCAATCATTGAGGGAAGCTATAAAATTAATTTTCATGTCTATAGGAATGACTTCGTTGGACAACTGGAGAGGATAAGTAAAATGATCGTAATTAAATTTAGATGTTAAATGATTGTTATCAATATCAAGGTTGACTACTAGTGGAAGGGGTAAATAATTATTGTTAGCGATTTCGAGAATAGCGTGAGTAGAAAATAAATTCTTGAAGGGATTATTTTTTAACGTACCTTTGATAGAGAATTTAAGTTCATCAGCTTGTTCAATAATGTTAGCTGAAAGATTGAGTTGTTTAAAAACAGTAGGTGCTATTGAAATGTTACGTAAATCAATATTTCCAACTTTTACATATAATGGAAAAGGAAAGGTTTTAGAGTTGGCTTCAGACGAACTATTTTCGTTTTTAGGCGATTCGTAAATATCTAATAAATTTTGTAGAAGAATATTTTCGGCCTTTAAAAAGGAAATCACAAACTTGCCTTTGAACAGTTGCCAATATTCACAAGCAATGTTGAATTTTTCTATAGTTAAAATAGGCTGTGCTTGACGGGAGACTGAAAGGCCTTCAACGTGTAAATGAAAGGGGAATGTATATTCAAATATTTCTGTTTGAATGGTTGTCTCAGTTTGTTTTTCAAGATAAGCAAGACCTTTCTCTACCACCCATTTTTGCCCTTGTCGTGTAGAAAATAAGGCAATCAAGACTATCCAAATAAATATTAAAGTTGTAAGCAATGTTAAAAAGACTTTAACAAGAGATTTTAATAGTTTCATAATATTCAACGTGTTTATTATTAAAATGATTGGCCAATACTAAAATAGACTTCAAAAGCATTATCGATATGTTTTCTTCTGTTGACGGGCACAGCAAAATCCAGACGCAAAGGTCCAATAGGTGTATAATATCGAATCCCTAATCCAATCGATTGTAAAAATTTTTTTCGGAAATTGGGGTAATAATTTTGAAAAACATTTCCTATTTCGTAAAAGGTAACAAGGCCAAAATTTTTCGTGAGTTTACTTCGTAATTCTAATGAGTAAATGAATAAGGAACGTCCACCTAAGGGTTTATGCTCTCTTCCAATTGGACTGACAGTTAAATAGCGATAACCTCTTAAAGCATTTTCAGCACCGGCATAAAAACGTTCTGGAGGAGGGATATCATGTTTACTCGCTCCTAAAATAGTTCCAAACATTAATTTTACAGCAAAAACATGCTTTTTATTTTTTGTAAGAGCTTGGTAGAGAGAAGTTGTTAATGAATTAATTGAATAGGCAAAAAAAGGAGAAATAAACTGCACCGATGGAATGATTCTAAGTTGGACGGCAGCTCCTTTTGTCGGATCTAATAGACTATCTACATTTGCCCATTGTAGCTGAAGCGGAATTTTAAATAAATCGAAGGTCCCGTTACGTTCAGATCTTTCGCTGCGCAAAAGTTTATACATTAAGCCATATGAGACGCGTAGTTGATCTGAAAGCTTCCTTTCAATAGTTGCTGAGACTGAAAGTGCTTTTTCGGTAAAAGCTTTTGTTCTTTCATGATTATAGTCTAAGAGCCAGACTAAGTTTTGATTTTGCCTTCGATAATCAGGAATTAAGTAAGAAATTCTAGCATCTTGTAATTTTTCCCATAAATCTGTTCGGAAGCTCACTTTTTGTCCTTCTCCAGCAATATTGCGATCCTCCCATTCGGCCGTAATTCCAGGTCCAAATTGAGTGGTATAATTTACTCCAAAACCCATACTTCTTTGTTTTGCTTCTAAAACATTTATTTCAAGTGGAAGCAAATTTCCTTGAACAGGTTCTTGTGCAGGGCTAATATTAATTGAACTAAATAATCCAGAAAGTTCAAGGGCTTCTTGAGTTTTTTCTAATTTTTTAGGGTCGTAAAGTTCTCCTTGATTCCAGTGCAATTTCTTATAAAAAAAGCTTTTTTTTACGCGATCGCAACCATTAATTTTGATAGGGCCAAAGTAAGTTAGAGGCCCAATTTCTACTTCTAATAGGACAACGACAACATCTTTTTTCAGATCAGCAAAAACATCTCTTTTTCTGATTTTTGCGAAAGCATAGCCTTGAAGGTTAAGCTTATCTAATAATATATCTTCTGCCGTTAAAATCACTTCAGGAAGGGCACGTTCTCCTAAAGTTACTTTTAGTTCACATAATGACGGGAAAGAGGTAAGTGCTGAATCTAACTCTTCTCCCATTTGGAAATAGCGAATAATAAATGCTTCTAAAGGATAAATAGGTCCAGGTATGACCTGAATAGTGACAGAAGATCCATCTTCTGCAACTTGAAAAGAAACTTTTGCCTCGTAATAAGCTAAACTTTGCATGGCTAAAGTTAAGTCAGAAAGATCTGATTCCGCCCGTCTTCTTATTCCTGTTATTGTAGCAGGAGGAGAATTTTTGAGTTTAACGAGTTGTGAAACTGATTCAAGTAAAGAAATAGCTTCTTGATCTTGAATTCCTTCAAAATAAACTTCGTAACAAAAAATTGATGAAAATAAATTTGAAAATAGCGCTGCTAAAATAAAGGTCTTTTTACTATTTTTAAAAGCTAATTCTTTATTCCAAAAGTTTTTAAATAGGTTGTTTATTCGCTGATCACAATTTTGTTTGAATGGGCGAATAATGCTAAAAATGTCCTTCAAAAATGAGTAGAAAACAATAATGATTTTAAACATTATCATTAATGTAGACGAAAGACATAGGTTAAAAATATTAAAAAAAGTTAGCAACTAAGCATCCCTAAATTTTCTAAATAATTGAAGAAATTTGTTTTTGGTCTATGAGATAAAACTTCTAGCTTACAATTTTATATGCATAATTCTTGCGATTTTATAAGCTTTGAACAATAAATTAAACCCCGATTTTGTTTTTTAATTCTATGGTAAGTGATATGATTAGCCGTCCCATCAGCCAACAAATTTATTCAAACTTAAATCGAGTCATTCCTGGGGGCGTTAATTCTCCAGTTCGAGCCTGCGCTAATATGGGACAAATTCCGATGATCATCGATCATGCCTATCGTGATACTTTAGTGGATGTGGATGGAAAAACTTACGTTGATTATTGTGGGTCTTGGGGAGCTTTAATTCACGGCCATGCGCATCCATCTATTCTTGAAGCTGTGCAACAACGAATGAAAAAAGGAACCAGTTTTGGGATTACCACGTCTATTGAGGGGGAACTCGCTCAAGAAGTCATTAAATTAATTGATTCAGTCGAAAAAATTAGATTTGTTTCGTCGGGAACTGAAGCAACCATGAGTGCGGTTCGCTTAGCGCGTGGATATACCAATAAAGAATTCATTGTAAAGTTTAACGGTAATTATCATGGACATGCTGATTTTTTTTTAGTTCAGGCGGGATCCGGTGTTTTAGAAGTTTCTCCCTCAGCCTCATCCGCAGGGATTCCTGCTGATATTGTTAAACAAACACTATGTTTACCTTATAATGATATTGAAGCTTGCCGCCAGATCTTTCATCATTCCGATTATCGACATAAAATAGCAGCTATTATTTTAGAACCTATTGCAGGAAATATGGGAGTTATTCCAGCTTCTCAAGAATTTATGCAGTTTTTGAGGAAAGAAACTTTAGCGATGGGAGCGTTACTGATTTTTGATGAGGTCATGACTGGATTTAGAGTCGCCTTGAAAGGAGCACAGGACATTTACCCTGTTGAACCTGATTTAACTTGTTTTGGTAAAATTATAGGAGGCGGATTTCCCGCGGCTGCTTTTGGCGGCCGAGAAGAGATTATGAATCTGTTAGCCCCGTTAGGCTCTGTTTATCAAGCCGGGACACTTTCTGGTAACCCCATAGCAATGGAAGCTGGCTTGCAAAGCTTACGTTTAATTCAACAACCGGGTTTTTACGAAGAATTGCACAGAAAAACAGATTTACTTTTAAACCCTATTAAAGAAACCATTAAAAAAAACAATTGGCCAATTTGTATTCAACAAGCCGGATCCATGTTTACTTTGTTTTTCTGTAAAAATAGAGTCCGTAACTTAGAAGATGCACTGAAAGCGAACACAACTATTTTTGCAAACTTTTTCAGAAAGCTATTTGATCAAGGCATTTATATCCCTCCTTCTCAGCATGAAGCTTGGTTTATTTCTCAAGCTCATGAAGAGTCTAATTTAATCAAAACGCAATCTGCCATTTTGACTTTTTTAGAAGAAAATTTTTAGAAATTAATCGTTTAATTTTAATATTGCCATTAAATTGTCAGCCAGAAAATATTCAGAAAATAAATATTTATGATGAGAGGAA
The DNA here is from genome assembly GCF_000011565.2 of Candidatus Protochlamydia amoebophila UWE25. NCBI lineage: Bacteria > Pseudomonadati > Chlamydiota > Chlamydiia > Parachlamydiales > Parachlamydiaceae > Candidatus Protochlamydia > Candidatus Protochlamydia amoebophila. The sequence continues at coordinate 2,112,078 of NC_005861.2, read as the reverse complement.
TAGAAAAATTTGGGCATCACTATTTTCTAAATAAATGAGATGAGCAATTTTTCAAAAATAAGCTTATTTTGCTGAATCTGTAAATATAGAAAAGCCTTCTATTTAATTGAACGCAAGCAACGTTAGAACAAAGTTCTAAATTTCTAAAACAAGTATTAAAATATTTTGATGGGTCAAAGAAGCTTGTCTGAAGCAAAAGCAAAATATATTTTATAAGACCGAGAAATTTATACTCATTTAGGTAGGGCTAAATAGGTAAGGCTCTCAATTGTCTTTAATCACAAATAAAATATTTTATTAACTAAATGGAATCAGGTAGTTTTTTAGAAAATGAAAGTATTTTCCTTACAAGTTTTGTACACCTTTGTCTGAGATTACAATTAAATCTTTCCATGTCGCTTGTCTGACCCGATTGCTTGCTAACTGGTTAATGTTAGCTCCAAGGAATGGTTTCATAATAAACATTAAATTTATCAGTGAAATAGAAAGCTTTTTTTAAGGATTCAGCTCATTTTGCAAAAAGAAGCACAGCGTTCATTTCGAGGATCCCCTTGCCTAGCAAGCACTTGGCGACTTTTTTTATGGAAGACGAGCCATAGCTACGGATCATTTTCCTTATTTCTTACCAAACTCCATCGCTCTCTCCTTAAAGTTTAGCCAATTCCAACTCATCTTTCTCATGACAAGTGACTTGTGCATTTAAATCCTCCTCAGGTAAATCTTTGATAATGAAATTAATAAAATTGAGCAAACATGGCATTCTTATATCAAAAATTCCATGAAGAGACACCCTTCCTCTAGGAGCTTTTCTGACAATTTCCTTTAACTGTTCGTTAATAATTTTAGCTTCATTGTTTTCGCTCCACATTTGCTACACTCTAAACAGCAAAAATTTTGCTTTTCCTGTTTTGGATCATCAATCTTCTTTTCTTTACCAAATCTGATCCGCAATGCATGCATTTCATTGCTCTTCTCCGCTTGAATTAGAATAATTAATCTATCTAATTAGATAAGTTTATTGAAATAGCTTTACCTATTCAGTACTACCTGTATTTTTATTTTTTATTTTAATAATAAATCAAAATTTCAAATAATTTAATTTTTTAATATAAAATTAATAAATTAGTTTAATAATTAAGAAGGAGATTAAATTAAAATTTATAATAAGGAGGCTGTGTATGAATATACCGACTAGTGGATCAACTCCATCTCTTCAAATAGAAGAATTAGTGCAATCAAGGGAAATGACATCTGAACAACCAAAAGAAAATACTTCAAAATCATCTGAGGATTCTCAACAAAGTATATCTACAGAAATAGGTGATACTAGTGTTTCTATGCAGGCTAATCATAATGCTTCTGTGCTTGGGCATTTAACGTCAACAAAATTACATCGAGAAATAGATCAGCAACAATCTGTTGCTAAAGCACAGGAAAGTGAAACAATTTCTGTAAATCCAAATGCACTTAGACTAGCAAGTGCCGAAGAATTTCATCAAGCAATAACAAATGCAAAGGCTGGCAAAACTGTATATATTTATCCTGTTGAAGAGTATGCTGAAATGACAATGTTGCTATCTAATGCTGGGTCTTTTGGCGTTGCCATTAAGAAAGATGGAGATATTGTTTCTGTCTTTAAAAGTACTGTTTCAGAAGTGCCTAAAGGTGTCACAGATATTCTAATTCCGGAAGCTTTAAAGAATGGAGGAAGACGTTTGGATTGTTTTAATATGCCAAATCTTCCTTTACCTCTGATGTATGCTAAACACGGGCTTGTTCCGGTTGCAAAAGTTGCATTTGATCCGAAAGAAAAGCCAGATGGTTGGGAAGAGAAAGATGGAACACCCGATGTTATATTTATGGCTTACAATCCTGCAAAACCCTACCCTACAGATACAAGAGAGAGGCTACCGCTAATAAATGCTGATATTAACAAATTAGAAGCTGTGGATTACGGCAGTGCTATAAAAATTCAGGAGGAGAAAGTAGAAGAGTTTAATTCTAAAAATTGAGAAATTTTTATTGCTTTAAGTTATTTTTTAAATAAGCTATTTGTACAGACATAACAAATCTGCTAAATAAATTAATAATGTTGGCTGATATTAAGATTATCTTAATCTGGCATCGTTAAATTACAGATAAAGGAGATATTATGACAAAAGGACTAGAAGAATTTAAACATAATTTCTTTTTAAATGATCATAAAAGCAGTTTTTCTACAGAAAAAACTTCTGCTCAATTACAACTAATTTCTGAGCAAATTTCCCGTGTTTCTGAAGCTGATATTAAAAAATTAATGAGTCAAACTAATTTTACCGAAGCAAAGGCAAAAGAAATTTTAGAGGATCGAGAGTTTTATATTGAATTGGCTATGAAGCAAGGTTTAAGCAGAGAAGGGGCAGAAAAGCATGTTGATTCTACCTTTTAAAAATTTGCAAAATTCGAGGGGAGTCTAATATTTAGTTGACTTCATTCTGGGTAATTGAGACATATAAAGAATAGTGATCTTAATTCATTAAAATTTAAATGTCCAATTACCAACGAAAATTAGGTAGATCTGTTTAATTTATAAATAATAGGTATGGGTAGTGCCAAATAGATAAGTTTATTGAAATAAACTTATCTATTTGGCACTACCTAATATTGATTTATCAAATAATTTTAAAAATATGTTTCACTTTTTCCTTCTTTGGTAGTCGAGCATGTAACTTTTTTACAGTTTAGTTTTTAAACTTAAAAATTTTTGTTAATGTGCCTCAATTACCAAAAAGGAGTTAATGAAAAATAAATTTTAACTAGCTTTGAATTTTAATAGGCAGAATCTACCTCTTCCTCTGCCGCTTGTCTAGTTAAACCTTGCTTCATAGCAAATTCAATATAAAACTCTCGATCCTCTAAAATTTCTTTTGCCTTTGCTTCGGTAATATTAGTTTGACTCATTAATTTTTTAATATCAGCTTCAGAAACACGGGAAATTTGCTCAGAAATTTGCTGCGAATGAATAGAAGATTTTTCTCTATTTGCAGATTCAACTGAACAATTTTGCTTTTTCTGAAAAAACTCATTTTCTTCACTTGGAAAATAATGATGTCCAAATCCATTTAATCCACTTATCATAAACATCTCCTTTGTTTGCAATTTAATAATGATCATTTAAAATTTTTAACGTTTGCCAACTTCATTACTTTAGCAAATGTAGTATTTATATTCAAATAGCTTATTTTTAAAACTTTAAAAAATTAAAGGGCTTTAACCTCTATAAGAATGAAATTCTTTTACTTTCTCTTCCTGAATTTTTATAGCACTGTCGTAATCCACAGCTTCTAATTTGTTAATATCAGCATTTATTAGTGGTAGCCTCTCTCTTGTATCTGTAGGGTAGGGTTTTGCAGGATTGTAAGCCATAAATATAACATCGGGTTTTCCATATTTATCTACATCCCAGCCTTCTGGCTTTACAGCTTCATCTTCATTAAATTTTACTTTGGCAACAGGAACAAGCCCGTGTTTAGCATACATCAGAGGTAAAGGGATCGTAGGCATATTAAAACAGTCTAAATGTGTTCCCTTATTCTCTAGAGCTTTGGGAATGAGGATGTCGACAACGCCTCTCGGAGCTTTTTTAGCATCTTTGAAAACAGAAACAATATCTCCATTCAGCTTAACAGCAACGCCAAAAGACTTATCAGTAGATAGAAACATTGTCATTTCAGCATACTCTTCAACGGAATAAATATATACAGTTGGCCCCGCATTTGCCTTCGTTATTGCATCGTGAAATACTACTGGATCTGTTTCTTGTCTAAGTTCAACATAACTCATAGGTGACGTAGTATTAACTTGCCCCTGTAACGGTACAATTGCCCGTTGCTGATCTATTTCTTGATGTAGTTTAGCTGACGTCAGTTGCTCATGCACTAAAGCAGCGGATTTGAATTGCCTAGAACTACTATTATCAACAACCTCTGTAGATATGCTTTGTTGAGGATTATCATCAGTAACTTCTGGAATATCTAGGTTTGTCTGATTAGAATTTTCCTGAGATGTAAATGTCGGCCTTGTCTGAGAAATTGGGTTTAATTCACTAGGTTGCATATAATGGACTCCTATTATAAATTTAAAAATAAAAACATTAATTTACTAAAATAAATTATTATTGTTTAACATAATACATTTAAATTAAATTTAAGTCAAATTAATTTAATAAAATTTCATTTTTAAAATTTTAAAAATAATTTAAATATTTAATAAAAATTTTTTTAAAAAAATTTAAAATAATATCTTACACTTTGTTTAAATTAAAGCCTTCATGAACATAAAAGTTAAAATAAGCTGCATAGGTTGAAAAGAAAGATATGAATAGCAAAATTAAATAGTTTTCTAAAAAAAATGCAAGAATAATTGTATGCAATTTCCATACATCATTTAATTTATGAAAAAATAAAATAAGATTTAATTTAGCATTCTCGAATGCAAATTAAAATAATAAAGCGGCTTTTTTTAAACTTTTAGCAATTTTTCCTTCAACCCTCCAGCACCTTTTCGCATTCGCTTCCCCATCGTGTATGGCTAAAACTTGCCTCGTAGCAGAGTGAAAACAAGTCACAACCATTGTTGACTATTCTTATTTCTCCATAGCTCAATTGTTCATCTAATTCAATAACAGCGATTTAAAACTTGTTGGCACTCATTACAGTTACATTCATCCTTCTGTTAATTCCTCAACGTTTTCATGAACAAAATGCGGCTGATACCTTCTTTAGTAAAATTTAGTTGAGGAATGCTTAAACAATTCAGGATCGCTTCTCTCCACTAATCATGTTATTATGGATGTTCTGTGACAAACTGACGTCCGTAGTTATAAGGTATGAATGATTCTGCTTTCCATTATAAATATGATCATTTTTTTATAGTCGTCGATTTGCAACTTGGTCATGATAATGTCATTTTAGTTCTTCCTATGATGAATACCTTATAAGAAAATCATTTACATTAGAAAAGCCAAATGGAAATTTTTAATTAGCATGTTATGTTTAGGATCCCCTTAAATTAATATTTCCTTAATAATTCCTTGCTTTAAAATAAATATTTTTTTTGTTTGATAATTAAACTAATTGCTGATAAAAAAATAAATAATTTACTGTTTCATTAACATTTAATAAGGTGATGATATGATTAATTCAATGCTCATTTATGATGTACAAGATTTTAATCTTCCAAATGTCGGCCAGAATATGAATATTTTAACTAATGATGGAGATATTGAAAGTCTTATAGAAGCTGTTAATGCTGACCAGCAGTTACCTATGACGGATAAAATTCGCTGTTACATGAATTACCTTTCTCAGACCCTTTCCTCACGAGGAAGATTGCAAGGAAAGTGTGAGAGCTTATTAAAAACACGCCTTTATGATATAGCGAAATTAGATCGACTTAATATGCAATTAGTTATTAAAGAAGAAAATTACAAAAATAATTCTAAGTTAAAAGGAACAATCGAAAAATTAGATTATTTAGCATCTAGATATTTAATAAGAGCTGGCCATCAATTGAAAAATTCTTATGTGAATAATAAAAGTTATGGGGTTAGCTATTTTGGTTCTGGGCTTGGTTTATTTTTAACCGGTCTAATGGCTTCTTATACAGACAATCCGTCAAATCCTGAAAATGATAAGAAAGATATAATTGCTTGGACAGGTATGAGTACCGGTGTGATTTTGCTGGCTTATCCTTTCTTTAATTCATTTTATCTCGCTTATGAAAATGAACCCTAACCTTAAGTTAGATGCTGAATATAGTTAGGATTTAGCGATAAGAAGGAATACTCCTTCTTATCGCTTTAAAACAAAAAAATTAAGTTTTTGGTGTTTAAGGGTTATTTTCATTATTAATTAATATAAAAAAGTTGCTGAAATATATATCCTAATGATTTACAAGAATAAAATCGTTCGCAAAAAACAATACATTTAGACGAATTATATAAACGATGTTTATTTGCAATGAATGTGATAGTATGATACAGTTAATTTTTAGTATATTTATTTTTAATAAACTTATCCGTAAATAGAAAAATTAAAGTTTTGCTAGTATTCTAAATCATTTAGCATGATAAATATAAAATATTTTAATTTGATGTTTTGTTAATAATTTCATAATCCAGAAGAGGAGCTAATATGAACAATTTTTATAATTTATTTGGTTGTTTTCCTTCTAAAACAGAGATAGATTATGTGGCTTTGTCTAAAAAATACGAGGATTACGAAAGTGAAGAAGGTTATGGCAATGAAGCAATTAAAAGCTGGCAAAAAACTTACACCCCCATGTATGTACAAAGTTATATTAGAAATACTTCTTTAAAAAAAATAAATGAATATGCTCGTGAAGTTATGAAAGCCCTCGCTCAAATACCTCTAACTCCTGCAAATTTAGATATCGCGCAAAAACACCTAATTGATTTGTCTAAAAAAAGTTGCCATTTGAAAGAGGCATTAGCTGATAGACTAAGCTATCTTAGCATAAAAGATGGAAAAAGGCTTGTATCTCTCCGATTAGCGATTCTTTTAACTTCCGAACAATTATCTAGTGACGGGCGATAGTTGAAAAATTAACTCGCAATTTTTAATTATTTTAAATAAGAGCTTTTGCCTGTAAATATCTACATTTAGCTTTTTAATTCAAATTTGGAAAATTTATTTTTAGTAGAGCAGCATTTTAGCATTGCTTGAGATAAGAACACCGCATTTTTCTATCGTACAGTAGAAGTTAATGCGAATTTTAGATCTAAATTATCTTGGCTAAAGGGTCCTATCGCGCTCTACTTAAATTTTTCTAATCCTATAAAAATCAAAAATATTTACTTAAATGGATATCAGTAAAAAATGCAAAGGCTTTATATTTAATAGATGCAGAATAAATGCATTTTTTTTATTAGAAAAAAGAAAATCTTTGCTACAGTGACGAAATGTGAAAAATAAGTTCGCAAAAATAGCTTCAGACACCAACTTTGCCACTTCAATATGTTTAAATATTACCTTTATTCTCTTCTTCTATTTTTCGTTAGCTCGACTTGCTTGCTTTGTGGAATGGAAGAAAAACCTATTAAACTGTATTTAAAGGGATTTTTAGATAAGAGTAAATTAGAACCAGCACAAAAAATATTAACACACTTTTACGAGCAACCTCACTCTCTTATCATTATTGAATTAAACTCTAACTCTGGCGATTTGGTTGATGTTTTAGATTTTGCCAAATCGCTCTATATTTTGAAACAAACACAGCAACAAAAAATTATTGTTTATTTAAATGATGTCGTGACCGGCCCTGCTGCTATCATTCCTTTTTTAGCGGATGAAATGTATGGCTCATTAGTTTTTTCGTGGGGAGATATCCCTGGGAGTGCTGAAAGAGATTTACCCACCAATATTCTCCGTAATCAAGTGCGGAGCTTAATTGATAGCAAAAATCCGCATGCTTCTACCTTATTCTTATTGGCGGATGGGATGACTGATCCTTTTTTGCAAGTTAATGATAAAATCGAAGCTTATAAAAAAAGTCCATACGCGCTATTTTCTTCGGAGGGACAAACGCTAGTTGTAAATCAAAATCAACTTAAATATTTAGGGATAGTTGATGCTCTTTTGCCTTTAAAAGATTTTGAAAAAAAGTATTTGTTCGAATCAATCGATCAAAAATCTAAAACTAATACGACGGATTTGTCAACTTTAAGTTTAGAGCAAAAATTGCAAAAAGAGATTTCATTTAAGAGTAAAAATAACAAGATTGGTTATTTGTATGTTGGCAATCGGGAAACCTCTATTAATGAGTCTACTTGGCTTTACATCAAACAGGGACTTGAATATTATAAAAAAAATCCCCCCTTATTTATCATTCTTGAACTAGATACACCTGGTGGAGAAGTCTTTGCTGCACAAAAAATCTCTGACGCCTTGAAAGAGATGGATCTTCAATATAATATTCCTATTGTGACATTTATTAATAATTGGGCTATTTCTGCGGGAGCGATGCTCGCTTATTCTACCAGATTCATTTCTGCCGTTAAAGGTGCGAGCATGGGTGCTGCTGAACCTGTTTATACGAATGAGAATGGAAAAATGGAGTCAGCTTCAGAAAAAATTAACTCTGCTTTAAGAGCTGACTTTGCAAATCGCGCAAAGCTTTTTGATCGAAATCCCTTTATTGCTGAAGCGATGGTTGATAAAGATATAATTTTAGTTTGGAGACATGGAAAAATTCTCAAACTTGAAAATGAGAATCAAATTCGTCTGGGTGGTAAAGATCCTGATCAAGTGATTACAGGTAAAGGAAAACTTTTGACACTCGATGCGGAGCAAATGAAGCAATATGAAGTCGCAGATTTGGTGTTAGCTCCTCAAAAATTGTCTTCTATCACTGAAGAAGAAAAGGCTAAGGGGAAATGGTCAGCAGACAAAATGCTTCTCTTTCATGCTTCTTTTTTTTCTCAAATTCCTCATGCAGAAATTGACGCTTATCGAATGGATTGGAAGACTCAGTTTTTCGTCTTTTTAGCAACCCCCTTGGTTTCATCCCTATTAATGATGGGATTGCTGATTGGAGGGTATATAGAAATCAATAATCCAGGGTTTGGGGTGCCGGGATCTATTGCGACAATTTGTTTATTTTTAATGGTTCTGTCTAGCTTTTCACTTCAAATAGCTAATTGGTTAGAAGTTATTTTGCTTTTGAGTGGTCTGGGTTTAATTTTAATAGAATTATTCATTTTGCCATCTTTTGGATTACTGGGAATAATGGGAGGATTACTATTTTTATTTGGTTTATTTGGTTTATTGATACCAGGTGTGAATTCCATTCATTTTGAATACGATACACAAACATTTAATGCAGCCGGGCAATATTTGATTAAGCGTTTGGTTTGGTTTTGTGGAACATTGATCTTAAGCAGTATTGTGATTGCTTTATTAGCACAGTACGTGTTACCTAAGTTTTCTGGCTTAAATAAATTTGTATTAAAAGGTTTTGAACAAGAGGGGTATATTGCTGGGAATAATCCTTTAGATTTTCCTCAGCCATTGGCAACTGGGAAAGTACTAACACCTCTTAAGCCAGCTGGTAAAATACTTGTTCAAGAAAAAATTTATGAAGCTATAAGCTCAGGTGGTTTTATTGAAGCAGAGACATCAATCGAAATAGTTCGCCTTGAGGGTAACCTGATTATTGTAAGACCTTTAATAAATAAAAATATATTATGATAGCTTCTATTTTTCTTTTATGTGGACTTGCTCTTATTTTTATTGAATTTTATATTCCTGGGGCAATCATGGGAGTGTTGGGATCAATTTTTTTGATTGCTAGTATAATCGTATTTACTTCGCAGATAAATTCAATTTGGGCAACGATTTTTTACATTTTTTTTACATTTAGCTGTGTGGTATTGCTAATCCGGTTTACTTTATGGCGTATTGTGCACACTAGGCAAGAATATAGCATCTATTTAAAAAAAGATCAGAAAGGGTTTCAGGCTTCCGAATACGATCGAAATGCGATTGGAAAATTAGGAATGGTACTTACCGATCTCAAACCAGGAGGATATATTTTGATAGATGGGGAACAGCATCAAGCAATTTCATTGACTGGCTATATTAGTAAAGGAGAAGAGGTTGTTGTCGTTTCCGGGCAAGAAGAAAGTTTAATTGTAAAAAACTTATTTCCCACTCAAACAATTTAAAAAAGATTAAGAAGAATAAAATTTCATCGAAGGAATTAACTATGTCGACATTATTGTTACAAAATCTGTTAGAAAATGGAACAGAATTTTATTTTTTTATCTTTGTACTTGCTATTGTCTTGCTGATTATTTTAAGTGTAATTGGTAAATTTATCAGTTTATGGTTTCAAGCCTTTGTATCTGGGACACCCATTCCTCTTTTTAATATCATCGGAATGAGTTTGCGTAAAATTCCTCCAAGGGAAATCGTCAATGCCAGAATCAACTTATACAAAGCTGGATTAAAAGATATTCATGTTGGAGATTTAGAAACGCATTATTTGGCTGGTGGACATGTTCCTAATGTAGTCGAAGCTTTAATCGCTGCTGATAAAGCTAATATTCCTCTCGATTGGAGACGTGCAACGGCAATTGATTTAGCGGGTCGCGATATTAAAGCTGCCGTCCAGACGTCAGTAAATCCACGCGTGATTGATTGTCCAAATCATGGAGGATATATTACGGGGGTTGCTAAAGACGGAATTCAATTAAATTGCCGTGCCAGAGTAACAGTGAGGACAAATATCGCTCAATTAGTTGGGGGGGCGACGGAAGAGACGATTATTGCTCGTGTGGGAGAAGGAATTGTGAGTGCAATTGGAGGATCTGATACGCATAAACAAGTTTTAGAATCTCCTCAAAAAATTTCAAAACTTGTGCTTGAAAAAGGGCTTGATTCCTCAACAGCATTTTTAATTCTCTCCATTGATATCGTAGAAATTAATTTAGGCGAAAATATTGGGGCGAAACTCAGAACGGATCAAGCTGAATCTGATATTCGAATTGCAAAAGCGGAAGCTGAAAAAAGACGGACGATGGCTGTTGCTCAAGAACAGGAAAATTTAGCGAAAGTCAGAGATATGGAAGCAAAACTTGTTGAAGCACAAGCAGCTGTTCCTTTAGCGATGGCAGAAGCATTTAGAAGTGGAAAATTAGGTATTATGGATTATCAACGTATTCAAAATATTCAGTCAGATACGGATATGCGTAATGCATTAGCAAAACCAGATTCAGATAAAAAGCAAAATTAAGGTCTTTTTTTTATGTCTATTGTGGAGTTTATTGGATTTGCGATTAGCTTTTTTTCTCTCATCTTCTTATTTTTTCGCAATCAAGCTTATTTTTTTCAAGGTAAAGACGAAGAACATGAAGAACAACAATGGGGGAATGAGCCTCTACAAGTTTTTCTTACAAAAAGAGAAGAAGAGAAAAAAAAGGAGTTAGTACCTTCTTTAAAGCCCTCAATTTCTTCCTTGAATTTTAACAGAGAGATAAAAAATTTTGAAAAACAAAAGGATGTTTTAAAGAAACCAGAAAAACACATGATTTCATCAGATCAGTTAAAAGATTCCTTAAAACAAAAATTTATTATTAATGATGTTGCTGATCTACGTGTTGAATTATTAGACAAGCAACCATTGGTGAAGATAATGATCGGGGATTTAAAAGACCTAAAAGATATTATCATTTATCGAGAAATTTTAGATAAACCAAAAAGCCTACGTTCTTGGGATTAAATTTATGCAAAATACTATTGTAGAGAGATACCAAAAAATTCAAGAAGAGGTAATTTCTAAAATGGTATCTTCTGGAAGAGATCCACAAGATGTTAATTTGATTGTTGTTTCAAAAAACCAACCGATTACTGTTATGCAAGATGTTTATCAATCTGGTTGCAGACAGTTTGGCGAAAATCGAGTGATGGAGGCATTAGCGAAAATTCCCGAAATGCCTAGGGACATACAGTGGCATTTAATCGGAACGTTGCAGAGTAATAAGGTTGCAAAAATTTTAAATTCCTCAATTTCTCTCATTCATTCTGTTCATTCATTTTCTTTAGCTAAAAAGATTTCAGAAGGAAGCCTTCAAAAGCAAAAAATCACTTCTATTTTGCTTCAAGTGAATGTTTCCAAAGAAGAATCTAAACAAGGTTTAACGCATGATGAATGGGAAAAATTATTAGCACCTTTACAAGAGCTTTCTAATCTGCGCATTGAAGGATTGATGACAATAGCTCCTCATACAGCAGATTTGGGATATGTGCGTTTCTGTTTTAGACAATTGTTTGAGTTAAGAGAAAAATGGAAAAAACAAATGAATAATCCCACTTATTTTAAACACCTTTCTATGGGAATGACAAACGATTATTTAATTGCCATTGAAGAAGGAGCAACGCTTCTTAGAATAGGATCAGGTATTTTTGGGCACTAAAAGATTGCCTATCTGGAATCAAAAGTAGGTAAATTAAGTTTTTGTTGAACTTAATAAATTGGTACTTATAAGCTACTCCGTTGAATACTTCTCTTGAACCTTTGTAATTTTGTTAAAAGTAGAATGTTTAAGAGACTTACATGCATAAATTTTTCAGCTCATTAACAAAAGGTTATCAATGTGCAAAGAAGTCAAACACAAAATAAATCCAAATATATTTTTTGCTTTAGCAATCGTACTTGGTGTTTGTGCTGGCTATGTTCAAGAGCCTCTTATCTTTCAGACAGCAGAAACAATTTCTCAATTATTCATTAATTTGTTGAAATTAGTTAGTTTACCCATCATTTTTCTTTCCATTGTATCGACAGCTTCTGGAATGGAGAGTATGCATCAAATTAAAGTATTAGGCAAAAAAGTTGCAAAATATACGCTTTTAACAACTATCATCGCTGCGACAATTGCTCTAATCCTATTTGTGGTTATTGATCCAGTTAGAGGGCAAATCACTGTTAACGCCCAAGAAACGATCACTCAATCTTCGCAACCAACCTATCTAAAATTTTTTATCCAAATTATCCCCTCTAATGTCATTCAACCATTTAATGAAAACAATGTGATTGGAGTTTTATTTTTAGCAATGTTACTTAGCTTTGCCATTGTTTCTTTGCCCACTCAATCGAGAGCTGTCCTTCATTCTTTTTTTTCTAGTATTTATGCAGCGATTATTGTTATTACTCGTTGGGTTGTGGCGCTTATGCCTATTGCAATTTGGGCATTTATTACTTTATTCATGTATGATTTAAAACAAGGATTAGACGTCAAAAGCCTTGCACTTTATTTAACCGTTGTGATTTCCGCCAACCTTATTCAAGCTGGGTGCGTTTTACCTTTATTACTGAAGTTAAAAAAAATTTCACCTCTTTTTATGATAAAAGGAATGCTACCGGCTTTGTCAATTGCATTTTTTACTAAATCTTCTGCTGCTGCCTTACCAATGGCTATGCGTTGTGCAGAAGAAAATGTGGGAATTTCTCGCAAGGTTGCCAGTTTTACCCTTCCTCTTTGTATAACAATTAATATGAATGCTTGCGCTGCATTTATATTGACAACTGTCTTGTTTGTTTCGATGAGCCAGGGCATTACCTATAGTTTTGCTGAAATGGGGCTTTGGATTATCTTATCAACAATTGCAGCCATAGGCAATGCTGGGGTTCCTATGGGTTGTTACTTTTTAGCCAGTGCGTTTTTAGCCGCTATGAATGTGCCTCTTCATATTTTAGGAATTATTTTACCTTTCTATTCGTTGATAGATATGCTAGAAAGTGCAATTAACGTATGGTCTGATTCTTGTGTAGCTGCGGTTGTTAATCAAGAAGTGAAGCAAGAGCAAATTTCTTTCGATCAAACACCCATAGATTTGAATTCTGTCATTATTTAAATTTAAGTTAACCAACTTTTTAACAACGGCAGTTGGTTGTTATTATCAATTGTCAACGAATTGGTTGTATTCTTATACCATTTCTTTTTAAAAAGAAAATTTTATCGTTTTAGCATAAGCAAATAAATTCACTGTTTAGGTGGTTAAAATTAGGGCAGCTTTAACTTTGAGTTTTTCTAATTCATCCGTTTTGGTATAATTAATTACTTTTAAAAGAATTCAAAAAAAAATTTATAAACTATTTATTTTTTGTTTGCTATTTTTAATAATGGCGATAAAAGAAGATCCCAAAAAAATGAAATGTAAGGCAGAAATGAAAACAGACGTTTTACCCCAGTTTTTTTCTGTAGACCAAGATGCTGTCATAAAAAAATTGGGACCGCAAGCTCTCATTGAATGCTTTCAGCAAATGTTAAAGATTCGAAATTTTGAACTTCGAGCAGAATCGGCCTATCAACAAGGTAAAATAGGGGGATTCTTTCATGCTTATGTCGGCCAGGAAGCTATTCAGACAGCTGCTGTGCAAGCCATCGGGCAAAGCAATTGGTATGCAACTTCTTATCGTTGTCATGCTTTAGCTTTATTGCTCGGAGCTACTCCTAATGAATTAATGGCAGAACTTTATGGTCGAGCAACAGGAAATGCAAAGGGCCGGGGAGGTTCCATGCATTTTTTCACTGATCGTTTGCTAGGAGGGTTTGGAATTGTAACAGGTCAAGTTCCTATTGCTACTGGAGCTGCTTTTGCTTTAAAATATAAAGGAAATAAAAACGAAGTTGCTGTTTGTTTTATGGGTGATGGGGCGGTTCCTCAAGGATCTTTTCATGAGTCATTAAATTTGGCTTCATTATGGAACTTACCTTGCATCTACGTTATTGAAAATAATCAATGGGGAATGGGAACTGCTATTCAAAAAGCTGTAAGCGTTAAACGTTTGGCGGAAGATAAAGCAAGTGGCTATAACATGAAAGCCTATACTCTTGATGGGATGGATTTTTTTAATTGTTATGGTGGTTTTGCTCAGATTCATCAAGAAGTTTTACAAAGACAAAGACCGGTGCTAGTAGAAGTTGTTACTGAAAGATTTAAAGGACATTCTATTTCTGATCCGGGTCTTTATCGTGCAAAAGATACCCTCAAGCAAATTATGGCAAAAGATCCGATTCTTGCTCTTCAAGCAGTTTTGATTAAAAAAGGAATTTTAACAGAAGATATGGTCAAGCAAATGAACAAAGAAAACCGAGAGAAAATTATTGAGGCAATGTCTTTTGCAGAAAATAGCCCATGGCCTGATCCGCAAACATTGGAAGAAGACGTATTCGCCCCCAATTTCATTGTATAGGAGTATACTCAATGAGCACTGAAAAGCAAACTATCGACATTAGAGAAGCGTTACGACAAGCAATTAATGAGGAAATGGCAAGGGATTCTAGCGTTTTTGTCATGGGGGAAGAAGTTGGCGAATATAATGGAGCGTATAAAATTACTAAAGGAATGTTGGATAAATGGGGAGCAAATCGCATCATAGATACCCCTATTTCCGAATTAGGTTTTGCTGGTTTGTGTATAGGCGCTGCTATGACTGGACTTCGACCAATCGTTGAATTTATGAGTTTTAATTTTTCATTTGTTGCAGCCGATCAATTGATTTCTAACGCGATTAAAATGTACTATATGTCAGGTAATCGTTTTTCTGTTCCCATTGTTTTTAGAGGGCCTAATGGAGCGGCAGCACAAGTTTCCAGTCAACATTCTCATTGTGTAGAAGCTATTTATGGAAATTTACCAGGATGGACTATTATAGCTCCAAGCAATGCTTATGATGCGAAAGGATTATTAAAGTCTGCTATTCGAGATAATAATCCTGTTTTATTTCTAGAATCAGAGCTTTCTTATGGAGATAAGATGGAAATTCCGGTCGATGAATATCTAATTCCGATTGGGAAAGCACAGATTGTTGTGCCTGGGGCAGATGTGACTTTAATTGCTCATAGCCGCATGGTTACAATTTGTAAAGAAGTTGTAAATGAATTAACAAAAATGGGAATTTGTGCTGAACTTATTGATCTTCGGACAGTCAAACCTTTAGATATTGCTACTATTGCAAATTCAGTAAAAAAGACTAATCGCTGTGTCATTGTTGAAGAAGGACATTTATTTGCAGGCATTGCGGCGGAAGTTGGCTTTCAAATTATGGAACATTGCTTTGATTATTTAGATGCTCCTTTGGAAAGAGTTTGCCAACGCGAAACACCCATGCCTTATTCGAAGGTATTAGAAAAAGAAACAATGCCAAATAAACAAAGAATTCTTTCTGCAATTTATAAAACACTTCAAAAAAATTAGGAGTTAAGTGGTATGCCTTTTACACTGACAATGCCCAAACTCTCTCCCACAATGGAAGAAGGAACACTGATCAAGTGGCATAAAAAAATTGGGGATTCGATACAAACTGGCGACTTGCTAATTGAAGTAGCTACTGATAAAGCAACTGTAGAATATAATGCTATTGATGACGGATGGCTTAGGCAGATTTTAATTCAGGAAGGAAAAGATGCTGCTGTTAATCAAGCTATAGCGATTTTAACCGTCGATCAGAATGAAAGTTTAGAAGGTTACCAAGCAGACGGGGTAAAAGAAAAGGCTTTGCAACTTTCATCTGACAGCATTGAGATGCCAGAGTTAAATTACAAAGAGAAGAAAGAACCTAAAAGTAAAACTACGGCTTTTCAACAGCCTGTCTTTGTCCCAGAATTTCCTTTGGAAAATTATACGTTTGAATTCCCGATAGAAAGAGGGGATAAAAAATTATTAGCTTCCCCCTTAGCTAAAAAACTCGCTAAAGAAAAAGGATTAGATCTTACAACAGTAAAAGGAACAGGTCCTCAACAACGAATTATAAGTCGAGATCTTGACAAAGCTCAAGCTGCTGGAGTTGTCAATTTTGGACATCGTGAGACTCCTCAATTACCTCCAGGTAGTTATGAAGAATTATCTTTGACTCCTATGCGTAAAGTTATCGGACAAAGGTTACAAGAATCTAAATCCTTTATTCCTCATTTTTATGTCACTTTAACAATCGATGCTAGTCCATTGACCCAAATCAGAGAGCAACTTAAAAATAATCAAGTTAAAGTATCTATCAATGATTTCATTGTTCGAGCCTGTGCATTAGCTTTACGTCAGAATCCCGGTTTAAATTGTGGTTTCAATTCTGCGAATCAATCGATTATTCAATTTAAAACAATTGATATTGCAGTTGCTGTTAGCCTGGAAGAAGGGCTAATCACTCCTATTATTCGTCACGCAGACTTTAAAAATTTAGGAGAACTGTCGGTAGAAATGCGTGTGTTGGCTCAGAAAGCACGTGAAGGAAAGCTTGAACCTCAAGAATATAAAGGAGGATCATTTACGATTTCAAATTTAGGAATGTTTGGTGTTTCCGAGTTTCAAGCGATACTAAATCCTCCACAAGCGGCTATTCTCGCTGTGAGTGGAATTTTAGATGTTCCTGTTATTCAAAATAACATGGTGATACCCGGTAAAACAATGAATTTAACTTTATCAGTTGATCACCGTGTAATAGATGGGGTGGCGGCTGCCAAATTTCTTCAAAGTTTAAAGCAATTGTTAGAAAATCCCGCTGGATTATTGCTTTAATAAACAAGTAAAATGAGGTTTAAAAATTGATCACGTTAAACCTACGTAAAAAATGCTCTATAGGAAAAAATAGAAACTTTGTAATATGATTTAAAATAAATATTTGATTTTGTAAGTCAAATCCAGCAGAAATCCAAGAGATTTTAGTATGAACGATTTTTTAGGAAATGTATAAAATCTAGCATTAAGCATATGGGGTTTAAGAAATTGTGTAATTTACTTCATTATTAAAAATCCGTTTATTAGAAAGTTTATTTAAATTTGGCTGTTTTGGTGGATAGCATATAATACAAAACCCCAGGATTAAATTAAAAAATAAAGAAAAAGTCTACTCTCATCGTTCATAAATTAGTAGGTATTGAATTTATTACCAAAAAATTGATTAGATACATTTAACCCTTATTTCAGCTTTAAATTTTAGATTTTCGACTTTAATAAATTTAAATAGCAGTTTGTTTAATTTTATTGATTTTATGTTGTTAATCTTTTAATATTATTTTATATATAAATTTATTAATCTAGACATTTTATACAAATTATGAATCAATTAACTAATCCTCCAACTAACTCTCAAGGTATCTTCCCAGGAAGCCCTTCTTCTCCTGATGAAATTGATCGAGTACACACGATTCGTGTTATTCGCTCTAATAATCCCCGTAGGGACGAACAACGTAGATGCGAAGACCTACGTAGATGTGAACTAGAAAAGATTAAAGAGGTTTTAAACAACCTTCATTGGGCTGCAAATTCGACTCCGCTATCTAATCGAACAATTTCTTCGGAAACTACAAATTATTCTTCGTCTTACCACACTCTTTCTTATAGAGAATTTTCTGTTCCGGAAGAAAATTCATCAGAGCAAACTGCTTCTAGAAATATTTTAGGGACTATTTTTTCTATTTTTCAAAATGAGCAAGAACGCAGCGTAAAAACAAATCTTGCACAGATTCGAGAAGATGCAAGTGCTTGGGGGAAATTTAATTTTCTTTCCGATGATCAGAAAAGTAAATTTAAGAGTATTTATGAAGTAATTCAAAATAAATTAGAAGAGCAGCAAACATTTTTTAAAAAGAGATTTTTATTAAAAAGTATTTTGCTAGTTTCGATTGCTGTTACTGCCTTAAGTATCCTGTTACACAAACATCTTTATTATTCATTGGGTGGCGTTTGTGTAGGAGTGACAACAGTATGTGGTTTAGCTTTGGAGTATGGGCGGAAAGCTTCCTTTAACTCTATTCAAGCAAAGAAAATACAAGATGAAATTATCCAATTACAAAATAATATTGAAACGTCATTTCAACAGCAAAATTAATAAAATTGGTCGATGTCTTTAATGTGATTAAGACATCGACTAAACCATATGCGAAAAATTTTTGTTGCAAAAGCTTCATATCCCTATATTAAATAATTTTTTTTATTTGTTTCTTTTTTTATTAAAATAAATTGTCATTTCTCTGAAACTGCTTAACTTTTTTGTATAAGCTTTTTTACACTCGATAAGCCATATTAAAAAAAAGACTTATAAAAGATAAAAATCATTTTTACTTTAAATTGTTTTTACAATTTTAATTTGAATAGTTGATTTTTTTTTTATAAGTGTTTAAGGTAATAACAATTTTTAAATTTTAACTATCCTAATTGGTGTAATCAATAAAAAAAGTATAAAAAATGTTAGAACTTTCGCTTGCAGCTCATCCTAAAGGGTACGAACTTAATAAAACAGAATTTTGCCAATCTCTCCTGTTTCATCCTTATGCTGTGAGACATTATGAACTATTCCGGCAAACTAATAAAGCCGGACACCTTTTTATAGCCTTTTTAGAATCGATTCCAATGGCTGGAGTTGTTATATCGGTAATTGAGAGAATTATTGTTATTGCCACTCAACTTTCAAAAAATCACTTATACTCTACCAATTCCACAAACCAAATTTTCCTATCTAATGTGATAAAAAGAAAAAAAGGAAAGGCGTTGGCAGTTTTTGTGGAAACAAAAGGCTCAAATAGCAATTCGACAACTGAGGATTCATCAGAAATCACGTTGACGAACAGTGAGCTTTCAATCGTTAATAAGCAAGAAGAAAATGGCCTTTTATTACCTAATTCACAACTAAATACGCCCATTTTATTATCTGAAGCTCTCTCTTTACCTGCTCATACAACTGTAGAGCTTAAAATGATTAAAAATCTGAAAAAAGCTATTTTTGAACATAAATTAGTCGAGAAAATTGAGGATGCATCAGAAATAGCCAAAGAATTAACAAGACCTTTACGAACGATAGCAGAAAATGTGAAGTTTAGCGTTACCAGTGCAGCAGAGCAAGGGTTTTTTCGCCCAACGATGGAAGATGCGCATTTTCATCTTTCCCTGCCTGATGGAGAATTACTAGGTGTTTTTGATGGGCATGGAGAAAACGGGCAAGTCGCTCACTATGTTTCTGAAAGGGTGCAAAAGCTTTTTGTTGAAAGAAAATCTGATTCAGAAGATATGATAGAAGTATTTAAAAATTTATTTAAAGATATTCATCAAGAAGTGATTACTAAAAAAATTGACTGCATCAACGGAAAATTAGTTGGAGGAAGTACTGCTGTTGTTTGTTATGTTTGCCGAAAAACTCTTAAAACAGTTGTTGCTACTTTAGGTGATAGTGAAGTTTGGCATTTTCGGCAGCGGAAAGCCCTTATTAAAGCCACACCACTATCTTGCGTACGAAAATGGTCTTCAAAAAAAGATTTCAAACGAATAAATACTTACTGGCAACAGCATTTAGGTAGACTTACTTTATCTAGAGATTTCAAGAGTATAAGTTTGAAGGGAGCGGGAACTCTTCAACCAAGTCGCTCAATTGGTGACCGTCAGTTTTGTTCTGATCAAGCCTTCCCTCTTGTTAGCCAAGAACCCATTGTATCCATGATACAATTACAGCAAGGGGATCGCCTTATTGTAGCTTGTGACGGTGTTTGGAATTTTCTTACTAAACAAATGAATCAACTGATAGAAACAGTCATTCAACACACTTGGGATAATGAACAAATGAACATTGCTCAAGAAATTGCAAATTTGGCTTTGAGCAAACACAATGATTATGACAATGACAATGTATCTGTTATTAGTTTAAGAATTGATTAACATTTTAGATGAATGAATCGAGAATCTTTTAACTTTATCTAATTATCCGATTGAATAAGATCTTCCTCATTTCTTAAGAGCTAATTCAGTTTTGAGATTCCAATTCTAGCACCCTTTTTTCAAGGTTTTTGATTTGGTTGATGTAAATTTCAATTTTTCTTAAAAAAACTTGGTTGCGGTTATAGTCTTTTATTGGCATAGCGGGAATACCACTATATTTACCGGTATTTAAAGACTTCGTAACCCCACTTTTGCCTGCTACCACCACATGATCTTTTAAGTGTAGATGTCCTGCGATAGCAGCTTGCCCAGCAATAACAACATATTTACCTGTTGTAGTGGAACCCGCAATTCCTGTTTGGGAAACAATGATATTATATGATCCAATTGTCACGCCATGAGCAATTTGGACAAGGTTGTCAATTTTTGTTCCTTGACCAATACGGGTACTTTTAAAACGTGCTCGATCTATTGTTGTATTAGCACCAATTTCTACATCATTTTCAACCCACACATTGCCAACTTGATTCAGTTTGATGTGTTGTCCTTGTTGGTTAGTTGTATAGCCAAATCCGCAAGAGCCAATAACAACACCTGGTTGTAAGATGACTCGATTACCTAAATAGCATTTTTCTCTAATAACGACACGCGGATGAATGGTACAATCTTCTCCAATTTCAGAGTATGATCCTATATAGACTCCAGCACCAATAAATGAGCCTGAACCAATCTTTACTCCTTCATCAATGACTGCTTGCGGGCAAATCGTGACTTTATTTCCAATTTCTGCCGTCGGATGTATAACAGCAGAAGTGTGAATACCCGTAAATCCCGAGGGGTGTTTTTTTTGAGGATATAATGTATCAATTAAATGTTGAAATGAGCGGGAAGGATTTTCAGATAAAAGATAGTTTTTCCCTTCTATTAACGGAGTTTGTAAGTCGACAAAAACAACCCCTGCCTGAGACTCTTTTAAGGATTGTAGATAACGATTATTAGCAAAAAATGAAGCATCTTCTTCTGAGGCATTTTCTAGATCTGCTACGCTCTTGATGATTTGTGATGGGTTACCAACAAGTTTACAGTCCGTTAAAAGAGCGAGTTCTTGTAAGGTAAAATGTTTTTTCTCGTTCATATCCCACTAGTTTTTAACCAATAAAAATTTTCACTCAAATTAACAATTTTACCAAATCGAAAAAATAACATTTATTTTTTCAATTTGGTATTAGTCGAAAAAGCGTACTTTCAAGCTAATTTTTTTCTTTTTTTACTTTATTTACAAATATCTATTTTTTAGAGGCTTCTTTTTGTTCATTATCATAGATAGCATTCATTTTAGTGACAACACGATCAGTAACATCTAGTCCAGGAGCAAAATAGGTACAAGCTTCATCGCTAAAAATCACATCCACAGCTTGGCCAATTGTAGTATCTTGAGCAACTTGACTAGAGGCTTTTGCGATTGTGTCTGTTAATTTTTGTACGATTTTAAGATTTGCTTGCTGTAAAGTTTGAATATATTGATTTTGAAGTTGTAGTCCTTCATTTTTTAGATTTCGTTTTTTACGTTTTAGTTCGCTAGCAGCTTCTTCCGAAATGCTATCCATGTAATCTTCATCATTGATTTTGCTTTCAAGTTCTTCTAAATCACGTTCTTTATCTTGAAGAATAGACTCCATTTGTTTTTTCATTTTGTCAAAATTTGCTTGTTCTTGCTTACCTAATTTAGATTCATCCAAGCATTTTTTTGCATTGACAATTCCAATCTTTAAAGGTTGGGAAGTTGTTTGGGCAAATGCCGACGTTGAAACGACAAAGGTACAAAATAGAGTTAATAGTAATTGACGTAGATTTTTCATAAGTCTTCTCCTTGTAAATACTCACATTTCATCTATAGTTCTTCAGAACCGCCATTATTTTCAGCTAATGAACAATTTAGTTCCAAAAATGTTGTTTAAAAATTTCCACCTAAAGAAAAAAAGAATTTTTTTACTTCACTTCGATTTTTTGCATTTAAAGGATATCCCATTCCAAGGGTAATTGGAGGGACGCTAGCTAGCAGCTTAAATCGAGTTCCATATCCTACAGATACACTCATTCGACCAAATTCCCATGTGTCCTCAGAAAGATGACCTGCATCTAGAAAAGTAAAAATTTCAAATTCACCCATAATTTTTCTCGATAATTCGACTGAGTAAAACTGCATTGAAAGTCCTCCGCGAGGTACATGTGTATTCTTATACTGAGGACCTAATCGATAAGGTCTAAAACCTCGTACGTTGTAGTCTCCCCCTAAAAAAATACGCTCATCTAAAGGTAAAATATCATAGCGCGTGTGGCCCATAGGTTGAATAAAACGCAAGTCGGCTCGATATTTTAATACCATTCTGCTTCCAACCGGATAATAATAAGAATTAAAATATCCCAAGCTAAAAAATTGGTGATCACCGCCTAAGCCAGCATATTCGATTAAGAGTTTTGATCTAAATCCCGCTGTTGGTTTAATAGGATGATCTGTAGAGTCATAATTTAAAGAGGTTCCGATAGCGGATATTAATCCATGAATATGTGCATCATGTTCTAATTTAGGAATGTGATCTCCCCGATGACCTAAATGAACAACACCATTTTTTAGCCGGTATTGAACTCCAAAGCGAACGAATTGGTTAATATTATAATTAGCTCTTAATATTAAAGAAACTGTATCAAGATCATAGTCTTTAGAAATATAGCGAGTGCTTGCTTTAGATAAGTCAAAACCAATAGTCCATTTTGTATCCATAAAATAGGGTTTTGTCCAAGAAAAAGTATAGTTTCGGCTTTTTTGTCCTATTTGTATGTTAAACTGTGCATATTCTCCTCCACCTCTTAACGCTCTTAATCCATCTCGCCAGAGATAATAGAAACCTTCATGATTAAAGTTTCTTTCAGTAATGTTGATTCCTCCAAAAAGCTCTTCCACACTACTGTAACCAACAAAAGCACTAAATTGTCCTGTATTCGTTTCCTCGACTTCGATATAAACATCTCTATAGTTGTTTCCTAAAGTAGATTCTGTTCCTTTAACAATATAAACGTTAACATGTTTGAAATAACCAATGTTAATAAGCCTTTGCTCTGTGGCTTTTAATTTAATCGTATTAAATATTTCTCCAGGAATCATCAGTGTTTCATGGAGGATCACAGATGTTTTCGTCGAAAGGTTTCCGAAGACGCGAACCAATCCTACATAAAATTGTTCACCTTCTTCAATTTTAAAGTTAACATGATATTTGTAGTCACGCTCATCTAACTCTGGTTCAAAATCGATGATTGCGTCAACATATCCTAAACGACCATAAGCATCAGTTAATGTTTCTATTGTCTCTCGAATACTTTCGATTGAAAAAAATTCTCCTTGACGAATACCAAAAAGTCGATCAATTTCTTCATCACAAATAATTTGGTTGCCTTCAAAAGATAAACGGCCAAAATAGTACCGCTCTCCTTTATCGGCGATGATCGTCACGATGATTCGATCTGTTTTACTAGCTTCCATGACGTTGATTTCAACAGAAGCATCTGCATAACCTTGATTTTGCAAATAATTGGTAATAATGAGTCGATCTTGTTGGATAGCGTCTTCGTTATAGGTACCTTCCTCGCTAAACCAGCTTAGAAAAATATTATATTTTTTAGTCATCATTTGACTTAATATTTCGTGCTCTTCTTTTTCACTAAAATTTACAAAATCGATTTCTTGTATTTTTCCTGAACGTCCTTCTTGAATTTCAATGGTAATGTTTACTTCATTTGTTTCAGAATTAAGTTCGACATGATAATTTAATTGAGCTTCAAAAAAACCTTTGCGAATGTAGTAAGCCTTCAATTTGTGAAAAGCTTGATTAAAGGCTTGGCGCTCAAAAGTGACAAAACACCCAATCCCTAACTCTTTTTGAAGGCGATTAGTGCTCACTCGATGGTTTCCACACCAATGAATATTTCGAATTGTTGGTTTTGGCCAAAGGTTAAGTGTGATCGATACTTTTTCTTCTGTTGTATTGACAATTGGATCGACTCGATCGAATTCTTGAGCCAATGTTTTTAAATCTTCATCAAAATCAGCCTGTGAAAAAAATCCTCCAGGTTGTGTACGTAAACGACTCATTAAGGTTTGGTTATCGGTAATGATTCCCGCACGACTATGAACTTGGATCTCTATTTTATTAATAGCTTGATTTTCAAACTGTAGAATTTGGCCATATACAGCATGAAGAAAAAGGAAGGAAAAGCAATAAAACGTAAAAAAAATTTTCTTCAACATAACAAACCTTAGCGTTGGCAAAAAAGAAAGCCTCTTTGCATCATTATTAACTTGAACGCAAATTTTAGAGAAAAACCCTTCATTCAAGTGAGTACACATAGAAAAGTTAAGTGATCATAGGCGAATGAGAGCTATTTTGCAACTAGAACTCACTTGTTTTCGGAATGGCTAGCTTTTTTTTTAGAATGTTAGGGCCTCAATTTCAATTTATTGAGAAACTCCATCAAAATGAGAATAACAACATTGATTTTTTTAGATTTGTTTATTTTTTATAATATTTAATATATTGTATTAACTAACA
The DNA here is from genome assembly GCF_000011565.2 of Candidatus Protochlamydia amoebophila UWE25. Classification (NCBI taxonomy): domain Bacteria; kingdom Pseudomonadati; phylum Chlamydiota; class Chlamydiia; order Parachlamydiales; family Parachlamydiaceae; genus Candidatus Protochlamydia; species Candidatus Protochlamydia amoebophila. The sequence goes on along the minus strand of NC_005861.2, from coordinate 2,087,273 downwards.
AAAGGGAAATTATGCCAGTTATTGGTGAAATTTTTATTATCAATAAACTTTTAAATTGCATATTTAAATAAAAATCAATCAAAGCAAGCCAGCCGTTGTTTTTAGAATTCAATCGATTATTAACGATGTATTAAAAGAGAATTCAGAAGCTTTAAATGCTTAAGGCAAACTAGAAGAATTGTCCGTTAAAGCCCACAAGCGTATGCTATAGCTTTTTTGCCGACTATCTTCTTGCTGAAAAATTGGCTGAATTTCGATACTTTGCTTGAACATGTAAAAAAAGTAGCTAAGCAAATTGACGGATCTAGCTGCCGAACAAATCTTGGTTCCAACTTGCCTGAGCGTAATTTACTTGGAATGGCGGCTAATTTAACCACTCAGAAAAATTTGACCGATTTCTTTCAAATTCAAGTTATGTATTTTACGAAAAAGCTAACGAAAAATTAGAAGCTCTGCATATGGGAAGTACGGAACACACTTTTCCATAAAAAAATGTTTAAATTAATTTTAGAAGCGACTGCGCCCTGCTAATGCTCTGGCTAAAGTGCCTCCATCTACATAATCTAGTGAGCTCCCCATAGGAAGGCCAAACGCGAGACGAGAAATCTGAATGTCGTCGGCAGCCAATTCTTGTTTGAGGAATAGGGCAGTCGCATCTCCTTCTAACGTAGAATCTAAAGCAATAACAACCTCTTTAATTTGTAAGTCTTGGATTCTATGTTTTAGTCGAGAAATTGATAAATGTTCTGGTCCACGATTTTCTAAAGGAGATAATACCCCTCCTAAAACGTGATATAAACCCCGATATTCGTGAGTTTCTTCAATTGAAAACACATCACGCGGGAAAGCTGTCACGCAAATAATTTGCGAGTCTCGCTGATTAATATCACAAAAATAACAAGCTGCCTCATCTGTTAAACAGCCGCAGTTCAAACATTGTTTTATTTTGTCTTTTGTATTTTTGACAGTTTCGCTTAATTCAATGAGATGCTCCATCGGCCAATTTAATAGATGGAAGGCAAAACGCTCGGCACTTTTATGGCCCACACCCGGAAATTTTTTCAAAATATGAATTAACTTTAATAAATGCTCAGGGTAACGCATTTTAACCTCAACAATGAATTTTGAAAAAAGTTTAACAGATTGTAGATGAGTTGTAAAGCAACTAAACCGGTTAACTAAGTTGTTTTAAGCAGAGAAGGGTAATATCATCGGAATGAGCAGCGCCAGAAGTAAATTGATAAAGGTCGTCTAAAATATGATCAATCAATCTATTCAGTGATCCTATTTCCCATCTTTTTAAAGAGTCGAAAAATCTTTGTTCCGTTTTAAAGGCGAGTAATAATTGATAATGCATTTTCAATAATTGATATTGAGAAGAATTTAAACCTGCCGCTAAGGCTTTTTTAAAAGCTTGAGTGGGAGTTGATAAGGTCTGATCTTTAGCTAAATAGGCCGCATTTTTTCCTTTTCTTTAAAATAAGTTTCTATTAATTGAGCTTGACGCAAACTTAGTGCTTTCAAATGATTGGTTGATTGGTTGATTGGTTGATTGGTTGATTGGTTGATTGGTTGATTGGTTGATTGGTTGATTGGTTGATTGGTTGATTGGTTGATTGGTCTAGGATCAATTTTTTGGATAATTCATAGGAAATAAAAGTTGTCCAAATAAGCGGAAGCAGTACGAGGCTTAAAAGCCATAAAATTAATTGCTCTTTAAAGCTTCGATGTTCAAATAAATCAAAAAGTTTTTGCATAAAAACTTAAGTTTGAGGAGATGGAACGACTTCTTTGTATAAATACTTGGTTAACATATCCCATTCAGATTGAGAGCGATGAATTTCAAATGACATGCATGGGTTGCAAAGGTTTATAAGGAGATTGAAATAAATGGAAAACAAATAAAAATAGACCGATCTGAAGTAGAATTAATAAAATGAATATAATTGCGATTAATATTTTCATTGTTTGGCCATACTGTTTATGACTAAGTTTTCAACTTTTTATGTAATTACTAAAAATAAACCTATCTGTTTAGCTGAGAAATGAAAATAAAATGAACCAATGCTTACACATATCAATCAATTTGTTGAGGACCTAACTTACTTACGCAATCAAAATTTTAAGTCTAAAAAACATAATATATGGCTACTTATTTCATGCAATTTCCCTCTTCAAAACTGTTTTATATGTAAATTTGAATCCAAACCCCGATTAATTCGACATCGACTATTTATTGATATTTTGCTATATTTTTTTTCTGAACTTTGGATTTTTCTCTTTGAATTTTAGATTCTTTGTAATCATTTAGCCTCGTTAATTGGATTGAAAAATTTTAAATTGGTGCGAGCTAACTTTTTTCTTTGATCATTCCAATTTCAGATAATTTAAAGAGAGAAGGAATAGTATTCATGGCAAATCAAATAATTGCTCGGATAACAGGCGTAGGATCTTATTTACCTGAACGCGTGCTTTCTAATCAAGATTTAGAGAAAATGGTCGAGACTTCAGATGATTGGATCGTATCTAGAACGGGAATACGTGAAAGACGCTTAGCAGATGCGAAAGAATTTCCTTCCGATATGGGAACTTACGCTGCTCAAAAAGCTCTTAAAACTGCCAATTTGAAAGCTGAGCAAATTGACATGATTTTAGTTGCCACAATGAGTCCTGATTATATTTCACCCAGTACAGCTAATCTAATTCAAGCAAATCTAGGAGCAAGTAAAGCAGCCGCTATGGATATTCAGGCAGCTTGTACAGGATTTTTATATGGTTTGTCAGTAGCAAAAGCTTATATTGAATCTAATATGTATCGGCATGTTCTTGTTATTGCAACAGAAAAAATGTCTGCCTTTATTGATTATAAGGATCGGACGACATGTGTTTTGTTCGGTGATGGAGCAGCGGCGGCTGTTGTTAAAGGAGAAGGGGAAGGGTTGAAGATTGATTCCTTGTGTTTGGGTGCGGATGGAGAATTAGCTAATTTAGTTTTAATTCCCGGCGGTGGATCGAGAAAACCCGCCTCAATAGAAACGGTTTCGGAAGGGTTACATTACTTTAAAATGTCAGGTAATGAGGTTTTTAAACATGCTGTTAGGCGCATGAGTGCAGCGGCACGCGAATGTTTAGTTCGAGCTGAGCTCCAAGAATCTGATGTGAGTTGGCTTATTCCTCATCAAGCAAATAAAAGGATTATTGATGCCATAGCTAAAAATTTTAATTTCCCCGATGAAAAAGTTTATCAAACTGTTCACAAATATGGAAATACTTCTGCTTCAAGCATCGCAATTGCTTTGGATGAATTAATCAAAGAACATAGCTTTGAGAATGGTGAGCATTTTCTCTTAACCGCTTTCGGTGGAGGATTAACTTGGGGTGCTTCAATTTTGACCAAAACAACAAGGTAAAAATGGATAAAAAAATTTATAAACGCATTTCCTTTCTTTTTCCTGGTCAAGGGGCCCAATATCCAGGAATGGCTAAAGATTTTGTGAATCAATTTTCTCTGGCTCAACTTACATTTGAAGAGGCCGATGATATTTTAAAGCGTTCTCTTTCAAATATTGTATTTAATGGTTCTGAAGAGGAGTTGACTTTAACAAAAAATAGTCAGCTTGGAATTTATGTCTCTAGTATAGCCATTTTGCGAGTAGTTTCCGAATTATACAATTTAAAGCCATTTGTTTGTTCAGGTCTTAGTTTAGGGGAATATACAGCATTAACTGCGAGTGAAATGCTCCCATATCAAGAGACTTTGCCTTTAGTTCGATACCGTAGTGAATATATGCATGAGGCTTGTGAAGAAACTAAAGGATCAATGATTGTTGTCATAGGGCTTGAAAACTCTGTTGTTGAAGAGATGGTGAACAAGCTGAATTTAACAAATGATTTATGGATTGCTAATTTTAACTGTCCCGGTCAGGTTGTTCTTTCTGGAACCTCTTTGGGCATTGAAGCTGGAGTTGCAGCGGCCAAGGAGCATGGAGCAAAAAGAGTTCTTCCCTTACGAGTGGCAGGTGCTTTTCATAGTGGATTAATGCAAGTAGCGGAAAATCGATTGAATCCATTTATTTCGTCAACTCCTTTCCAAAAAGGGTCTTCTCAACTTGTGATGAACGTGTCTGGGGATTTCGTCGATGATTTAGAACTTGTCCGAACTCATTTAAGCAAACAAATCACACATTCTGTTCGATGGGAGCAGGGAATTCGCGCAATCGAAAGTCATGATGTGGATTTATTTATTGAATTTGGTCCAGGAAAAACACTCAATGGGTTGAATAAGCGAATTGGGGTGAAAGCACCAACATTGTCTATTGAAAAAGTAGAGGATTTAGCTCTTTTAGATCATATTATCCAATAGAAAAGAGATGAAACCGACTAGAACAAGTCAATTGCTAATGCTGTACTAAGTTTATATAAAGGAATGACGATGAATCAGTTGTTGTTAAATCAAGTAGCTATTATTACAGGTGGTAATGCAGGAATTGGAAAAGCCATTGCCTCGAAATTTGCAGAAGAGGGTGCAAAAGTTATTATTTTTGGAACGAATGCAGAAACAGGGCAAAAAGCAATTAATGAAATTCGAGAAATTACACAATCTCAAACTATTTACTTTCGCTGTGTGGATGTTTCTCAAACTCAACTAGTTGATGAGGCAATTAAAGATGTTGTAGAAGAATTTGGAGTGGTGGACATTTTGATTAATAATGCAGGAATCACTGCTGATCAATTGTTGATGAAGATGCCTGAACAAGATTGGGATAAAGTTTTAGATACTAATTTGAAATCTTGTTTTAACACTTGTAAATCTGTCGTTCGTGGAATGATGAAAGCCAAAAAAGGAAAAATTATTAATATCAGTTCTGTGGTTGGATTGATGGGGAATGCCGGGCAGACAAATTATGCCGCTTCAAAAGCAGGAATCATCGGTTTTTCAAAAGCTTTAGCTAAAGAATTAGCTTCTCGAAATATTTTAGTAAATTGTATTGCTCCAGGTTTCATTCAAACAAAAATGACCGATGCTTTAACACCAATACAGAAAGAAATGATTGTAAAAGATATTCCTCTTAATCGCTTAGGGGAGCCTTCTGATATTGCTAATTTAGCTTGGTTTTTAGCTACGCCACTTTCTAACTATGTCACAGGCCAGGTCATTACTGTGGATGGTGGAATGGTGATGTCATAATGTTCAATTAATCAATTGATTTAAAATAAATTGACAAAGAAAATTAGTAAAAAAAATATTTCATATCTAATTTCTACTGTTGATTAAAATAATCGTTTTTAACAGAATATTATACCGTTCAGTTTTTAAATAAATTTATAAAGCCTTAACGAAAGGGATTTTCTTATGTCAATTGAACAAGAAGTCATTGATATTGTTGTAGAACAATTAGGAGTTGATAGAGATGATGTCAATTCAGAAAAGTCATTTGTAGAAGATTTGAATGCAGATTCTCTAGATCTAACAGAACTCATCATGACATTTGAAGAGCGTTTTGAATGTGAGATTTCACAAGAGGATGCTGAAAAATTAAAAACGGTAAACGATGTGATTAGTTATCTTGAAAAGCGCAAATCATAGTAGATTTTGCCGATGCTGAATAGAATATTCAGCATCGGTTTCTTGGACTTTTTAATCAGTAAAATATTGGTTATTTTTCATTTTCAAATAAATTGTCGTCTGTGACTTCCTCTGATGAAGATAGATCTTCTTCTGACGTATAGTCTCCTGAAGTTGCATCAGAATTAATAGAAGAAGTTTCATCTTCGTTATCTTCGTCAGTGTAATCTCCGTCAACATCAACTTCTGACATCAGTTTTTGAGAGTCTGTTCTAAATTGGGGAATGCTTAGGGGCCCATTTTCATCTTCGTCATCTTCGGCAAGTTGATATTCATCGATGTGAAAGCCATTAATAAATTTTCCCTTCTTACCATCATTTCTTGTGCCATATCCAGTTAAGAACATAGCATCTTCAATTGTGTGTTCTGAATGTATTAAATCAAATTCGTAAACGTATTCTTGAGTATTAAGTATAATATTTTTAAATTTTTCCCCGTGCGAAGTGAACCTGACAGTTCCCTGAATTTCGGTATCACTAGATATATCGTTAATTATAACAGTATACTCTCCTGACTCTGCTTTAAAAAAGTCAAATTCAAATTCCCCAACATATTGATGAATGATTTTTATTTTTTTACCTTCTCTTTCGTGGAAATAGGTAGAGCAGAGAGTTCCTTGTCCATGTTTAAAATATGTCTGAAGGGATCCTTCATAATTAATAGAGATATCTGTTTCTGTCCAGTCTTCGCATTCTTCATCATAAGAGAGTATTGTACTTTGGTAGCCAAGAACTTGTTGTTGTTCAAATGAGAGTTCTCTGATTTCAGATATCGTTTCTTGCTTTAGTACTGTATAACTCTTTTTTGTGGAATCATACTCAGCAGAGGTGAAATTTCCTTTAAAATAAACTCTTTCTTCACTTTCGCCTTCTTGTTTGTAAATTCCTTTTCCGTGAGGTAACTGATCGACGATCGGCCCTTCATAACAGGCATTAAAATCTTGTAATGAATCAGTATTATGGGGGGAATTCGTATTATAAAAGATTTTTCCTTGTGAGTCGGTAACTTTTCCATTAATAAAACGACCTTCAAATTTCGTCAGTCGATCAGGAGTTATAATAGATGTTAAAATTAATTCTCCATTTTCGTAGTAACCCTCTAATATAGCTCCTTTTTTATCTAAAAAATAAAATGTTTTAAACATTCCTTCAGCAAGGGTTGCTTTGATACTGATAGAAGATGCTATATTAATCGTGTATTCGCCAGAAAGTTCATTAAAAGGTGTGGAGATGCTTTTGTTGTCTTTATAAATCTTCGCTGTTTGGAGAATAGTTTTAAAGTTACTTTCAAAGCCACATTGCTCAAAGTATCTATCAAAAAAATCAACACTGTATTCAAAATTAGGAGAGTAAGCAATGGAGGTGAGATTGGGTGATGAAACTGAAATTGCGGGCTGGGAGGAGGAGGAATGTAAAGATGAACATGTTTTTTGTGGGCTTTCAGGTGCTATGTGAGGAGGGAGATTAGGCTCACTTTGCGGGTTGGTTGAAGGGACTGATTTGGTGGGTGACGAAAGCAGTGAAACATTTACTGGGGTAGTATGCGTAGTGGGTGAGATAGAAATTGAAGAAACTCTTCCCTTTAAAGATTTTATGAGCCTATTTGAATCCGAAAGGTACTGAACACTAGGGGCGATTTCATTTGCTCTACGCTTTGTCAATGCGACGGTTTTTAACAATTTAGCTGAGTAATTTGCTGTTGAGCAAATTAAACTCCAAATTCTACCGAAAAAAGCGTTTAATTGTTGAGAAAAGCGAAGCTGCGATATTTCTCGATTCACAGATCGAGATGTTAAATGGCCAGAAGGAACAACATCAAAACTCATAAAACCCTAATATTTAAAAGTGGAATAAAATAAAAATAATTGAATTTATTAAACTTATATTGTTTATAAAAAGATACCAGTAAAAATTTAAATTACTTTCAATATAAGTAATCTCTAAGTCTCATCGTTTATTAGCTCAAATTTCAAAAATTTTCAATTTGTTTAGTTTAATTTTTTATAAACTGAAGAACGTAGGTTTTTGATTTGGTAACTTTTTATAAGATCGCCAAGTATATTTAAAAAAAATAAATTTTCTTTTTAAGAAAACAATTTATCAAAAAATGAAAATAATTCAAAGGAAGATTTTGGTAAATAGGCTTATTAGGAAACTTGGATTATTAAAGACAGCCAACTCCCCAACAAAATCATGAAAATTCTTTGGTTGGAGAGATTTGATACTGAAATGAAGTTTTCAGGAAGATTTGATAAGTGTACTGATTTAATTCAAAGAATTTTTTCGAGTGTATTTTGAAGCTAAATAAATGGCAGTCAAACTTGTGAAAAAACCAGGAATCATTGGTAATAATTCATATCGAAATAATAGAGGGTTTAAACTAGGCCATACCACAACGACGAAAGTTCCGGTGATCATTCCTGCAATTGCCCCATAACGATTTGTTTGTTTAGAATATAAACTCATTAAAACTAATGGGCCAAAAGCACTTCCAAGACCTGACCATGAATATAAAACCGTATCTAAAATTGTATTACTTTTATTGAATGCTAGTAATAAAGCGATCAAAGCTACCGTGACAACGCTCATTTTAGAAACCCAAAGGATTTTTTGATCGGATGGTGTTTGTTTATAAAAATATTTATAAAGATCTTCGCTTAAAATAGAACCGCAAACAAGGATTTGAGAATCCATTGTTGACATATTAGCCGCAACCACAGCACATAAAATAAAGCCTGCTGTAAAAGGATTAAAAAGATCCTTTACCATTTCAACAAAAACCATTTCTGGTTTAGCTAAGCCGTTTGGAAAATAAGCAATTCCAATTAAGCCGACGACTGCAGCAGCTCCTAAAGTAACAAATTGCCATGTCATGCCAAGCCATTTAGATTTGTGCATTTCATTGACATCTTTAATACCCATAAATTTAGTGATAATATGAGGCATCCCAAAATAACCAAGTCCCCATCCCAAGGCCAAGGAAGAAATTTTGATAAAGGAGTCCAGACTACTATCACCAAACAGAGATAAAGAAATTTTTTTTTGATGAGCCATATGCGAAATGGTTTGCCAGCTATCAATCTTTGTCATTGCTATGGTAGGAACTAAAATAATCATTAGGAGAAGAAAAGCACCTTGAAACAAATCTGTCCAAGCAACTGTTGTAAATCCACCAATAAATGTGTAGACGACTACCACCAACATAGCAACAGATAAACCAAAGTAGTAGTTAAGGCCAAATAATGATTCAAGCAAGTAACCCATTGCGATTAGACCTGCTGAAAGATAATGAGTAAGAAAAATAAGCATAATAATAGCACTTAAAATCCTTATGTATCCAGAAGTGTCTTTAAATCTTTTCTCAAAAAATGAAGATAATGTATAGGTGTCATAGCTTTCAGTCATAGAGCGTAATTTTGGGGCTACGAATTGCCAGTTGAAAAACATTCCCAATAAAAGTCCTAGTGCAATCCAAATATAGGGAAGTCCCAATACGAAAATTGTCATAGGAAATGCCATAAAAAGCCAAGCACTCATATCACTTGCGTGAGCAGAAAGAGCCACCAGCCAGAAATTGAGTGATCGGTTGCCCATAATAAAATCAGAGGAGGTTGTTTGTTTTTTATGACAAACAAGGCCAATGAGAAGAAGTAAACTAAAATAAGCAATAAATGCTAAAATGACTTGAATTTGCATAGTTACGTCTCTGTTTTATGATGTTCGCATTTCGTTATTAAAATTCTTGATGGTGAAATTGATCTTTTTTGCCCGAAAATTTCTTTGCTACTTATCCCTGGATAGAGAAAATGAGTATTTTTTTTAAATTCTTTTGCTTCAAGGTATAAACTTTACATGATCAATTTATGGATTCATCAAGAAATAAAAACCAAAAAACCAAATAGCTCGTTCTCTTATAAAGAGTTTTGAATTAATAGGCCAGCTTTGCTATTGTGCCTTTGATCATAAAATTGGGTGATTGCGGGTTAATTAAAAGAAATCAGATCATAGAATAATGAGCACTAAAATAACGGAGCAAATTTATTCTTGAAAAGTAAATTTTATCAAAAGCAAAAAGACTAAGCTTATTTTTTAAAGAATAATAAGCTTAGCCAGATAATTAGATAGGATTAGACAAGTAAATCTATTCCCTTTTGGGCTAAAATATTACCGGCTGCTAAACCACCAGCAAATGGAAATAAACTAACCCCGATGTAATTAGTAGTAAAAAATGTTCCTAAGGCGATTGAATCTATAGCAGCTACTGTTGCAATAAGCAAACTAGTGTTATTGACATAATTTGGGCCGAATTTTGTGCCATCTAAGTAGGGGTTATGTTCTTTCTTGATATATTCGTTAAATAAATATCTTACTTCAAATCGCAAGACAATGGCTAATACTGCGCCCATTATAAATAAAGAAGGTGAAAAATAAGCCGTTGCACAAGAAGCGCTTAGAAATAAAATATTATGCAAATTATTTCTAATAAATATCTCGATCTTTTTTAAAGTATTAGATAATGAAGAAGTTATGATATTCGTGTGAGTCCGTAATTTTGAATAAATCATATCAACACGATAATTGAATTGATGATTAATAACAGTTCCAGTACTTACATAAACATTCATATTAAACTTCACCTTTTTTTTGTTTTTTAAAAAATTAGTTTTATTTCATTTATTTATGTTTTTTAATTATAATTTTAGTATTAATTTATTAATTTATTATAAAATTAATTGAAAAAGTTTGTTGTTGTTTATATTGCTTGCTCTTTGAATTGCTGTGAGATAAACTAAATTTTTAAAAATAAACTTCTCCCCATTCGAGTTTTTAAGAGATATTAATTGATAATAATATTCTCTTTTTTTCTCCTTTATGATACGGATATGAATCAGTAAATATAAAATTTAAATTGGTTAGGAAAGAAAATGGAAAAAGCAAAGCTAATTATTATTGGATCTGGGCCCGCAGGATATACAGCTGCTATTTATGCTGCTCGAGCTAACTTAGAGCCTATTTTATTTGAAGGATTTTTTACAGGCGCTGCAGGGGGTCAATTGATGACAACAACTGAGGTAGAAAATTTTCCTGGCTTTCCTGATGGAATTACAGGACCCGAGCTAGTCGATCGTTTTCGACAACAGGCCATTCGTTTTGGAACAACTATAATTAGTGAGGATGTAGACTCTGTTGATTTTCAAGTTTACCCTTTTATTATTAAAGGTAAGAAATCGCATTATCAAGCTAGTTCTGTTATTGTCTCTACTGGAGCTACAGCAAAACGTTTACCCATTCCAGGCGCAGGTGATGATGAATTTTGGCAAAAAGGTGTGACAGCTTGTGCTGTCTGTGATGGGGCGGCTCCTATTTTTCGCAATCGCCCTTTATTTGTCATAGGTGGAGGAGATTCAGCCATTGAAGAAGCCACATTTTTGACAAAGTTTGGAAGTCGTGTTTTTATTGTTCATCGAAGAGATACATTACGAGCTTCTAAAATCATGCAGGAAAGAGCCTTTAATAACCCTAAAATTGAAATGATTTGGAATTCAGAAGTTATTCAAGTAAAGGGAGACCAAATCGTAAAAAATCTTGTGATTAGAAATGTCAAAACAGGACAGGAAAAAGAATATGAAGCAGCAGGACTTTTTTTCGCGATTGGACATAATCCAAATACTGAGTTTTTAAAAAATCAATTGGAATTACATTCGAATGGTTACTTAAAAGTTTTCAAAGGAACCCAAACAAGCATTAAAGGCGTATTTGCAGCAGGAGATGTTCAAGATTTTGAATATCGGCAAGCTATTACTGCTGCAGGTAGTGGTTGTATGGCAGCCTTGGATGCTGAAAGATGGCTCGCTGAAAAAGGATTAGACAATTAATGTTTTTCAGAAAAATTTGGAAATGGTTATTTTGTGTTTATTTATTACCAATTCTAGGCTGGGCTTATGAAGATCAGCCTTGGATAGGCAATTATCTTGAATTTGAATGGACCTCTTCTCTTCAATTTCAATGCTACAAAGATTTATCGTGTAAATCTAACTCAAAACCTTACCTTTCTCGCGATATTTTTCTTTATACTCAATTAGCACTTGCCGCCACTCCTCAGCTATCTTTAAATTTAGGAGCTATGGCTGCCCGAACAAATAAACAGGCGGGTAGTATCGATCACTTAGAATTTAACGGACGTTATATCTTTTTGGATGATGTAATTGGAGATCCTGTGACATTAACCTTAGGAATCAACCTTGTTCATGCGTTTCCCTGGAGTCTGCGAGATCCAAGTTCTTTTCATCATGGCAAAAACGAAGGGGAGTTGTTTATTTCTATGGGTAAAGAATGGGCAGAAAAAGATCAGTGGTCTTCTAGGCTATGGGCTAAAGTAGGGCTTGGGAGTGCACTAAATGATTCTGCTTGGATTCGTTTAAAGATTGCTTTTGCTCAAAGAATTAGACTTTATCACGAATTTGAAATTTTCTCGCGAACTCTTTGTGGTTTTGGGAGGCGCTCCTTAAATTTACGTCATTTTCATGGATATGGCTCTATTGATCATCAATCTATTGATTTAGGACTGCGATACACTTATCTTATTGATTTTGTAGGAAATTTGTCTGTAGAATATGCAAAACGTGTTTATTCCCAAAATTTTCCATCAAAAGCAAATCAAATTCAATTGACGTTCTTTTACCCTTTTGGATTGTAAACCCTTTACGTGTAATTTTGTCTTTTTCAGATAAATAAAAAGACCCGAAGAATGAAATTCGGGATCAATTAAGAAGACCAAACAGCAAATGCTGTTGCGTAATGATGGCAGTGACTAATCGAGATAAGAAGTTTAGGGGAAGCAAATAACTGAGTTAAAAGAGGAGAAATAGAAACGTAAGGTTTTCCATTTGCATCATTGAGGATTTCGACGTCTAGCCAAGAAATACCTTGGCTAAAACCTGTCCCCAAAGCTTTGACCACCGCTTCTTTAGCGGCAAATCGACCGGCAAGATGTAGAGCGGGCATTTTACGATTTAAACAATATATTTGTTCATTTTTGGTAAAAACTCGATTTAAAAAGCGTTGTCCATACTTTTTAATATTTGCTTGTATTCGCTCAATCTCAATAATATCGTTGCCAATTCCTAAAGTCATGTTAACAATGGGGTAAGGTTTTTGTTTGATAAAACCAGCGTTTCATTTGACGTATGAAGAGATCAACTTAAATAAAAAAAGGTTACTATTTTTAGAAGCTAATCCCTTCAAAGATTTTTTTTAATTCTAGCCTCAAACTATATTAGTAAGTTAAATAACTTTTATGGCTTTCTAATTCAGCAAGGGAAGGTGAAAAATCTTGTTCCATCATTAAATTGGCTTCTTCTGATGCGTTACAGAAAATCATACGACCGGAAGTAGTGTGTTTAACAGACAAAACATGTCCTTTGATTGTTTCTCCAATGAATTCTGCTCCGCCGTTAACAACTACCATTGTTCCGTCTTCAAGGTAACCAACACCTTGACGAGCTTCTTTTCCATATCTTTGAATTTTAATGTTGATGACTTCGCCTGCTTGAGTAATGGGTTTTAAAGCGTTAGACAACATATGAATATTAATAATTCGAACGCCTTCAACTGAAGATTGTTGGATGCGATTAAGATCAGAGGTGATGATGTTGGTATCTAAAAATCTGGCTAAATGAATAAGTTTTGTCATCGGATCTTTAATTTCGACAAAATCTGTATCGACATAACGAAGATCTAAATCTGGCAGGCTTTCTAATTTTTTAATTACTTCAAGTGATCGACGAGCTCTTGCTTTGACATTTTCTTCCGTGCTCTCAGCTTGAGTATATAAATCCTTAATCGCAAAACGAGGAACAATGAGTTGATGATCTAACAACCCCGAAGAGGCAAGATCAATGATGCGAGGATCCATTAAAACCGATATATCCACAAGAACGTCTTTTTTCTTATGACTAAGAGCTTTAAACTCAATAAAGGGGATGCTAACATGGATTTCTTCAGAGGCTCTTGCTGTCATTGTCATTCCCACATAACAGCAGAAAAGATAAACAAGAAAACGTGTCGGTAGTAAAAATGCTTCGGTAGAGTCAATATTCATCATTCCAGTGAAAAGAAACAAAATTGCTTGTGCCATTAAATAGCCAAAAAACAAGCCTAAAATAGACGTATTAAAAGATCTGAGGTTAAAGCGATTAAAAATAAAATCTAAGGCAATTAAAATTCCTGCGATACCTATTCCACCAAGCATGCCAACAGCTGTATTGATTAGATTAAATCCTCCCTCAAGATTTTGAATAGCAAAAGTTGTAGAAAATAGTAAGCATATAGTGAGGAATAAAATTCGGATAAAAGAGAGAGAAATACTCATATTTTTAATTATATCCTATGTATTTGAATTTTTTGTATAATATCATTAAATTAAGGGAAATTTGGCTAGAAACGAATGCTTGCAAACAATAGTTTTGTATCTTTTTATGATCTCCAATACAGTGATTTAGGTGATATAAAACGAATTTCCTGGTTAAAATTAATGCTTGTGTGAATTTATGTGTAATTAACTATAAACGGGAGCTAAGTTTATGGTATAAATTTAGAAAACCCTACTTTCAAAAGCCTGGTTCTTTTAACGTAAACATAACACAATCTTAACTAAATCTTCTTTTAATGTACATCAATTATAAAACTTATGTGATTGAAGGAAATACTTGATAAAAAAAATATTGTTGATTTGAGGATGCTTTTTAGAGGCTGTTTCTTTGAAAATCTTAACAAAATTTGTTACTTCACAATAAGAAATGATGTACTGGTTAAGCAGGAATTAGATGGACATCTCGCTTTAGATCATTTATAAATCTTGTCAAAAAAATAATCGGCTTAATTTACATTTGTTTACAATTTTTTGAGAGGTATTATGTTAAAAGTCACTCATACAACAATGGTTGTAGTATCAGGGCTGGTTTGGTTAATCGTCGGCTGCGTGCTTCTTCCTTTAGGATTAAATTTTGTGGTAGAGTCTATTTTAAAAGAGAATTTAGGGGTTATAAATCGCCCACTTTTAGATCCTTTGATGAAATGGGTAGGAGGGGCTGATCAAGCAGTCTTATTTTTGATAGCAATTTCTTTATGGATTGGATTTATTAAAGGGCGATTTGTTTTTGCGAAAACAGTGCAAAACAGCGTGAATCGAATTCTTTTGCTTCCTAATCCTGTTAGTATTAAACAAATCTATACAAAAAAGTATTACTTGCTTTTAGGTTCGATGATTTTTTTAGGTTTTTTAATGAAATACACTCCAATGGATATAAGAGGAGCTGTTGATATTATTATCGGATCTGCACTAATCCAAGGAGGAATGCTATATTTTAGAAAAGCATTCGCTATTCGCAGCCACAAGATTTCTTGAATTTAAATAGAAAAAATTTTCTCTCATCTGTTCAATCATCGTCAAATAGACTAATAAATGCGCCATAAAATATTTGTGGCGTTTTGTCTCAAACCTGATAACTATTTAAATTTTTTAACGTTTGTCGATAAGTGGGACGAATATGATTTAAAAAAAACAAATCGAACTTACAAGCTCGAACTGAATATTAATAGTTACCTCTGCTATAAAAAAATGAAATAGTAAAAAAAGCTTGTCGTTGCTAGTAAAGCGACATTTAAAGCATTTTATACTATTTCATTTCCTTGTTTCTCCGTTCAACAATCGGAGCTAATCGTATGAATAATTCCATAGACATTTGTGAGATTGCCGGCACGTGTTAAAATAAATTCTCAATATTGATAAATTTTTTTTAGGTATTTTAAATGATGCTGGCACATTTTAAATACTTCATGGCCAGCTATTTGGGAATTTTTCTACAACTCCTTCCCTCTGCCAATTCGGATTGGCAGCTTTAACAATAATATTTGAAACTTCCTTTGTTAAATCTTCTTATTTAAGACAAGTTTTTGAATAGCTATTAGCTTTTCTACCTACCTTGGATTTTGTCGAAGGTTAGAAAATTGTTGAATTGTTTTTGATAAAAAATAACAATTAAAAAAATATTAACATAATTATTTTAATTGATTTTTAAAAATAAATTTAACATCAAAAGTTTTAAATTTTAATAAAAACTAAAGAATCATTATAAATGATTCAATTTCTTTATAATTATTTATGATATTGTGAATTTTTAAGAATCTCTGTGGCTCGATAAATTTGCTCAATTAAAATAAGGCGAGTAATTTGATGGGTAAATGTTAAAAGAGATAGACTAATGAGTATGGAATGTTGTTTCAACTCTAAAGGTAAACCCTCTGCACCGCCTATCACAATTGTCAATCGTGATCCTCCTTGTTCCCAACATTTACTGAAAAAAGTAGCAAATGCTTCGCTTGTCAATAAACGTCCAGTAGGATCTAAACAAATGATCAGAGATTCTTTTTGAGTCCATTCAAGCAGTTGGTAAGAATCTTTAGCCCACAGACATTCGATTTGTAAATTTGCTTTCAGTCTTTTTTGATATTCATTAAAAGCATCTTCTAGCCATTTTTCTTTTGTTTTTCCTACGGATAAAATTCGTAGTTTGAGCATAAACTTCCATTGTTTGGCGTTGAATTCATTTTTCCTATATTTCCTAAAAAATAAAAAAAAATTCCAGATAAATACAAACCAAATTTAGTTTAGTACTGTTGTTGTTTAAGGGCTTGTTGCATTTGACGTTTATCATCTCGTTCTTTAAGATCGGCACGTTTATCGAAAGATTTTTTTCCTTTTGCAATAGCTATGCGAACTTTAATGCGCCCCTGTTTGAGATATAAAGCTAAGGGGATTAATGCAAGGCCTTTTTCTTGTATGGCTCCTTTACATTTTTTGATCTCTCTTTTGTGCATGAGCAGTTTGCGATCTCTTTTTTCTTCATGGTTATGAATATTGCCAAAACGATAATGAGCAATGTTACATCCAATAAGCCAAAGTTCATTGTGAATTACTTTTACATAGGCATCTTGCAAAGTTGCTCCATGATCTCGAATAGATTTAATTTCTGTTCCTTGTAAAACAATACCGGTTTCAAATGTTTCTAAAATTTCATAATCATGAGTGGCCCGTCGGTTTGAAACCAGGTCACTGTGTTTATCTTTCATATTAGTTAATCATCGGGTGTTAAATGAAGTTATAGTCGTTTCTGCATAAGCAAAGTTAAATATAGAAGTAAATTTTAAAGAATTAAAGATATAAGTCACACGATTTTTTTGATAGTAAGCTATTCTTTTAAGTTCAGCCATTGTTAACGAATTAAACCGAATGTTATTTCTGATATTTAGTTATAAAAAGGGAGGGTAAAAATTTTTTTATCGGCATCTATATGATCGAGAAATTTAGGGTCAGTTGTGGTTAAAAAAACCTGTCCAACAGATTGCAATTGTTCAACCAATCTGTCTTTTCTATTTGAATCTAAACTCATTCCTATATCATCAATCATAAATAAAGGGAAATCGCCATCTCCTCTTTGATGTAATCGATTCCACTCTGCGAAATGCAAAGCATTCACGCAGCTCCTTTGTTGTCCTTCACTTGCAAAATAACGAATATCTCGCCCTCCAATCGCGACAAATAAGTCATCTTTATGAGGGCCACTTAAGGTATAGCCAATCTGCATCTCTCTTTGCCTATTTTTGCAGAGTTGTTTAACAAGAAGCTTTTTAATTTCATCGATTGACAAATTGCTATTTGCGATCGATCGATATTCAAGCGTTAAAAGATCATTTTCCCCCGACAATAAATGATAATATTTTTGAGCAAGGTTTTGTAAATGAGTAATTGTTTGGTACCTTTGTTGAATTAAATAAGCTGCTGAATGTGTCATTTCTTGTTCCCAGCTATCAATCGATATTTGTTGTTTCATTTTAAGGAGATGATTGCGTTGCTTGAGAGCTCGCCCATAACGATTTAAATGGTGAACATAAAGAGGGTCGACTTGTGCAATTTGAATATCTAAAAATTGACGTCTTAGCTGAGGGGAACCTTTAACTAATTGAACATCATCAGGAGTGATGATAACCCCTGGAATGAGGCCTAACAAATTTGATAGTGTGGCTAAAGGGGTACTGTTATAAATGATTTTACGATCGGTAGTATGAAAGCCAAATTTAAGTGTTTGCTCGATTCCATGTTTGTAAAATTGAGCTTCTAAGAAAAAAGATTCAAATTGTTGCTGAATTAAATCAGGATAATGAGAAGTTCTAAAAGAACGCCCAATCATTAAGCAATGGATAGCTTCTAAAAGAGTTGTTTTACCTTTAGCATTGGGCCCACAAATTAAATTGAATTGAGGACTAAATTCCAAATAAGCTTCTTCATAATTGCGAAAATGTTGCAAGTACAGAGAGCGAAGGGTCATAATTCTATTTAATCTTCTGACAAGCGCATCGGCATAATTACAAAAAGAGGAGAAGCGTCTAATGAATTCGCTAATTCTGCGCTGTCTGTAATAATACCAGGATTGTAGGCATCTGTGAGTCCCATGATGACTGTTTCTCCTTTGCAATGTCTTAAGATATCAATAAAAAAACCTGGATTAAAGGCTATTTCGAGCTTCGGACCATCATAATTGACGGGCATGCTGACATTACCTTCTCCAATGTCCATTGTGTTTGCTGTTAGTTTCAATTCTCCCGGAATAAAAGTAAATCGAACCGAGTGATTATGGTCTGCTGTAAAAAGAGAAATTTGTCGAAGCAAGCTTGACAACTCTTCTCGATGAAGGGTGACAATAATTTCTGATTTTTCTGGAATCACTCGGTTGACATCAGGATAATCACCCGACAGGAGCTTGGTTAAAATTCGCATTTGATTGGCTTCAATAGCCACTTTATCTGCCATTAATGAAATTTTAACTTCCCCCTCATCTGTTAAATTTTTAAGAATTTCGTCCACAGCTTTAATTGGAATAATGGCTTGCCCGCTGAAAGAGGGATCATTATCTATTACGCCTTTTGCTCGAGCTAATCGCTTTCCGTCTGTTCCAATGAAAGTGATACTTCCATTAGCAATTTGTATAAAGACACCGGTTAACACATAGCGATTATCTTCTTTTGAAACAGCAAAAGAGGTACGATAAAGCAAATCTTTTAATTCACTTTGTTTCATCTCAAATGTATGAGATTGAGAAAGATCAGGGAGTGATGGATAGTCTGTTTTACTCATGCCATTTAATTTGAAACGTGAGCTACCAGCGATAATGGTTGTAATTTCATTGGTATTAGTAGAGATCTCTACATTGACTGCTGTTAATTCTCGAACTAATTGAGAAAGACGCTTAGCTGGAAGTGTCGTAGATCCTTCTTCGAGAATTTTAGCTTCAGTGTGGCAGTGAATGCCCACTGTCAAGTCAGTAGCAGTTAAAATTAATTCATCATTATAAGCTTCGATAAGAAAATTAGATAGAATAGGAATTGTCGGTTTTTGAGCAACAACATTTAGGATTTTGCTAATGAGATAGTTAAGTTCTTGAGTGGAGATAACAAATTTCATAATCTCAATCCTCTTTATTTCTGATAAGTTTGGTGACTGAAGATACGAGATTACTTGCTCTGTGTCAAGGATCTTTTTCCCTTCCATCCTAATAGCGCAATTTACGTATGTGCTAATTTCAAAATTAAATTTTTTGTTAGCTACATACGCAAAAAGTTAATGGTGGTTAGTTTTTAGTGGATAAACTGATGTCCAAATGCAGTGACAGTAAAACAGACTTGATTTTGATGTATTCCTGTTGAAACAATCCCTAGTTGGAAAAGAGTTTTGGTAATCACTTCCCGAATAAAATTAAGCTCTTCCGATTGGTAAACGGGAAGAGCATATTTCCATTTTTTTCCTTTGTTAACAAGATTGATAGGTCCGCGATCTCCCATAGGGCCCATAAAACTTTTAATGAAATCTTCCAAATAAACCCAATCATGATATTTGAATTGCTTGAGATATTTTTCAATTAAACGAAAATTACGTGGATTCCAATAAATTGATAAATCGTCTGCTTCGAAAGGTTCGCTTAACCAATCCCAAGCAAGTGAAGTCATTTGCGCAATGGGAGGTCTTTTTAACCATAGCATTCCTTTTTCAGTTGCAACCATCATATCTTGAATTTTTTTTAGGAAACCAAAATAAACGAGTTTATCAATTAATGATTTAAATTCTGTTGAATTAGATAAATAATTCATTGATAGAAGATGTAGTTCTTTTTTACTTTTACAATTAGAAAGAATAGCTTCAACTTCTCTGATATATCCAAATTCTGTAGAAAGTGTATGTTGAATTGTTGACTTATCAGCGATTGCTTTTGGCGTATTCTGAGCTTTAACGAGAAGGTATTCATGGTATTCATGAAAAGGAGTAACAATTTCTTCCCAGTATTCACCAACTTTTTTATATCTTAAACAACATACAAAGTAGTATTCGAGTAGTAAAAGGTTCTCTTCGAATTTTTCTCTAGAGAGCTTATATTTATCAATAAGAGCGACTGCAGTTATAGTAAAATCTGGCGCTTCGTAAACATCTTTCATTATTTCTTTTAAAATAGGATCTTCAAATTGAAGATCTCCTAAATATTCTCGATACATTTTGGGTGTTTGAAAATATTTTTCAATAATAGAAGAAAAGATATGATCTGAACTTCTAGGAATAGCATACCAAACAGGAAGAACGTGAATAGGAACTTTATTAAGAAGGCTTTGCAAAAATTCTAGATTAGGTTCAAAATCTTCTTCAAATTTCTCTAATTGAATTTCAAAATACTTTCGTACTTCTTTATCAACAATTAAAGTCAACTCATTTCGTTTGAACAATTTCGTTGCACTAAGTTTATCTAGGTGCGAAATCAGTATAGGTGAAGAAATTTCTAATTCTTCTGCTAACTCTTTAATAGAGATCTTCAGGGAAGAGTGAAGGATTTCTTGCAAGATTTTGACTTCTAGAATACTTAAATGTGAAAGTAATAAACGATTTTCGATATCTCTTTTGTAAGGATAATCACTTAACACAATTTTAGTTTTACGCCCTATTGGAGGCATATTCATTGGCACACCTATTTTAACAAAAAATTACTGAAGTTTCGGGGGATGTTTAAAAATTTCATTCCCATGAATCACAAGATTATTGATTGAAATTATTGATTTGAAAAGATGGAACAAAAAATAAATTGCATATTACGTATACTTTATCGCTATTAAGGATTTTTAATCAAATTATAAAGGTTTAAAAAATAAATAAAAAAAATAATTGCATTGAATTTTGTTTTTAATTTATAGATGAAATAATAATAAAATTAAGCAAAAAATTTTTTTTGAAATAGGGTGAGACTAATATTAAGATTGCATGAATGTATGAAAAGAATGCGATCTTAGGGAAAAAGTGAAGTAAGGCAAGGGGCTTTATTTCTGTTTTTAAATAGCTTAAATGAAATAAATGAGAACAAAAATGAATCCTCCAAATTACGATAATCAAAAACCTGTTTCTTCCAAGAGGCAATACGACGAAATTGATCAATTGGCAGAGTTTATTTTAGATAGTTTAGAAGAATCTCATCAATCAGAATGGGAACCTTTTGAAGTGTATGCAAAAAACTTACGTTCTCATATTTATGCAGATCAACGTGTTTTTCGCCAGAAATTTACTAAAGGTTATGAATCCCTTTTAGAAGTTTTAAGTCATCGTCACTCTAGTTAATCTAAATCGACGAAAAATTGTTACTTAAACTGCGAGTATGGCTTAACCATACCTTTCAAAGAATAAATAATTACAGACTTTGTTGAGCCTGTAACTTAGAGCTTCTCTTTACTCAATATTTTTACTGAAAAGTTGAAAATGGCTTTTGAAAATTGAAGTTTATAATTCTTTTTTAACATACATCATTACCCAGAATTTAAAGATTTTATTCGGGATTAAAAGAGGCTCGAATTAACATCCAATAAGCTAAGGAAGGAATTTGCGATTGCATTTTTTTTACCCATTGTTCTGCTTCTTCTTTAGAATCAAATAACATCATGACTTTTGCAAGTGCATCTGCAGTTAAACAATCGTTTGCAACTAAACTGGCGCTAGCAATAGACCCTGTACGAATTTTTAATGGGGAGAGTGTTAAAGGATTAAAAATATGACAGTAGGTTTGTAATTCGTTGTTACTTATGACTGTCCAGTATTGGAAATAATCTCCGCTCGTGGCAATTGCTTGATTGTTGAGGGATAAAAAGGCAATCGCATCTTTAGGGTCGGTACTATCGAGATGACTGATATAAATATTCCAGGGTCTTTTTGCAGGATGGCGGCCTGATGTCCGAATGTCTCCTCCCCATTCTACATAAAGATTGGGAAATCCAGCTTCATTTAAGCGAGAAATTAACAAATCGATAGCAAAACCTTTAGCAATTCCTCCTAGGTCAAGTTCTGTCAAAGAATTTTCTTTAAAAAAGATTCCTTTTTCAAAATGAATCTTATCCCACCCAATAGAGGGTTTAATGAGAGCTATTTCATCTGGAGAGGGAAGCTGTTGAGAGTTTAGTTTTTCTTTCCAAAGTTTTTGCAACGGCTCTATCGTTGGATCAAAAAGCCCTTCGGATAAAATTACCAGTGCATCAATTTGCTTAAATAATTGAAATAATTGAGGAGAAAGGGGAATTGTTTGAAAGGCTTTTAAAGAATTCAACCGAGAAATTTCAGATTGGGGATTCCATTTATTGTAGATGGTATCAATTTCTTCAAATGTCGAATCGATGATCGTTTGAATACGAATTTTGTCTACCTCTGAGACAGAATTCCCCACTAGGATACGGTATTGTACTGTCATGACGACATCTTGAAAAGTGGTTACAACTTCAGATTGAGAAGTTTGACAACCTTCCATCAAAAGAAAACTAAAACTCATCCAAATAAGCATAAATAAAGAGCGAAATTTGGCAGTAAAAGTTTGCAAGGAGCGAATATAAGTAAATAAATGGATTGTATTCACAAGTTTAAATTCTGCGATTTCGAATAGCTTAATAGAGTATTATATAAAAGCATAGCGATTGTCATTGGTCCTACACCTCCGGGTACTGGTGTGATAAAAGCACACTTGGGAGCTACATTAACAAAATCGACATCTCCTACAATTTGGTAACCATTTTTTTTGGAAGAATCATGAATTTTATTGATACCTACATCGACAATAATGACCCCCTCTTTGACCATATCTGCTGTAATCAATTTAGGTTGGCCTATGGCTACGATAATAAGGTCCGCTTGTAAACAGAGTTCTTTGAGATTTTTGGTATATCGATGAGCTACTGTAACGGTTGCATTTCCTCCAGGATATGATTGCATTAACAAAGCTGCCATTGGTTTACCCACAATATTGCTTCGTCCAATAATCAGAGCATGTTTCCCACAAACTTCAATGCCAGTGCGTTCTAACAATGTTTTAATGCCGAAAGGAGTGCAGGGTAAAAAACCATCTAATTCACCAATCAGCATTTTTCCAACATTGAGAGGATGAAAACCATCGACATCTTTTTGAGGATCAATATGGTAATTAACCCGATTAGAGTTGATGTGAGGAGGTAGAGGAAGTTGAACAAGAATTCCATCAATTTGGGGATCAACGTTGAGCTTTTCGACTTCTCGAATTAATTCTTCTTCAGAAATCGTGAAAGGTAATTCACACTTGATAGAAGCAATACCAACCGCTTTACAAGCTGCAGTTTTACGATTGACATAGATTTGAGAGGCAGGATGGCTACCCACAATTAAAACAGCTAAGCAAGGAGGGCGACAGAGAGATTGTTGGATGAGTTCTTTGATTTCCAGTTGAATTTCTTCTGCTATTCGCTTTCCATCAATAATCATTTCATTTCCTCGTTTCTTTTCAAGTAGATTATTATAGCAAGTTTTTATTAACCTCAAAAGAGTCGAAGTTAAATTTTAATGCTTTATTTATCTCGTGAAAAAATAATTAAAATTTTTGTTTTTCTTGCTTAAAATAATTGAGTCATTTAGAGATTATAGATATTCAAAATTTTCTAGAAATTCTTCATAAATTTGTTTGAATTCCAAAATTTTATATTGAATGTTGTAATTTTCTAGTCAATTTAATGTAAAAAAACCACAATGAGAAAAAATAAGCCACCTGATACAAATAAGACAAGCGAGCATCAACGAAAGCGCTTTAAATAAGGCACCTATCAATGAAATTCTAAAGATTGAATGTAAGGAGAATTAACATGAAGCAAATTATTTCGTATGTCTATTGTACAATTGCGTTAAGTTGCTTTCAGCTCATTGGTGCTACCGAGCATGCGGATTTAGATGTCGATTCACCAGTATGTACTAAGCAGGAGTTGATGGCTTATTTTCCTCAGATCCTTGTCAGAAAAATTTTACTCAAATCTAATATTCAGGAGCAGCAAGCTAGGGCAATTGCAGAAGAGCTGGCTCAAAAAGGACAAGAATTAGAGAAAATTGTGGCCGAAAAAGCTTCTAAACTAGATCCGAATCCTTTTAAAGATCTTAGTCAACGGGATGTTGCTATTAAAATTTATCGAGAAACTCTTTATGAGATTTTTGCGAAAGTTTTAAAAAATCACGGCATTACTGATGGAAATCAAATTCAAATTCTTTTAGATAAGATGCAGTTAGCTAAAAGTAAAATGTTTATAGATTGCATTCGCAAAGAACAAACTTCTGCCAAGAAGGTTTTGGAACATGAAACTTCTCCATCTTCATAATTTCTTTTTAAGTCGCAATTGTTCAAAATATTCTAATCGTTTTTTAAGCTCGCGTTCGAACCCTCTTTCGACAGGCTCATAGAAATGTTGCTTTTCTAAGCTGTCAGGAAAATAATTTTGTCCGGAAAATGCTTCTGGTAAATCAGGATCATATTGATAGTCTTTTCCATAACCTAAGTTTTTCATCATTTTAGTTGGCGCGTTGAGAATTGTTAAGGGAGGGTTTAAATAGCTTGTTTTAGAAGCGCTTTCTTTTGCCATTCCAAAAGCGCGATAGACTGCATTACTTTTGGGAGCCAAAGCAAGGTAAATGACGACTTCTGCGAGGGCAAGTTCTCCTTCAGGAGAACCTAACATTTCATAAGCATCTTTTGCTGCAATTGCTAAGGGAAGGGCTTGCGGGTCACTCAATCCAATATCCTCAACTGCCATGCGAATCAAACGTCTGGCTAAAAAAAGAGGTTCTTCACCACCTTCTAACATTCTCGTGAACCAATAAATAGCGGCATTTGGATCAGATCCCCTCACAGACTTATGCAATGCTGAAATGAGATTATAATGTTGATCTCCTCTTTTATCAAAAAGGGGAGAGCGTTTTTGAAAAATTTTTTCAAGTAAAGGGATATCTAAAATTTGCTTTGAGGCATACCTTAAATTTTCTATTAAGTTATATAAGTAACGACCATCGCCTTGCGCGCAAGTAATTAACCAATGACGAGCTTCTGCAGTTAGAGGCAATGGTGCGAATTGCTTTTCATAGCGTTCTAAAAGTTGCTCGAGACTAAATCCATCTAAGGGATAAATCGGCAAGACTCGGAGCCGAGACAATAAAGCTCCATTTAAATAAAAAGAAGGATTTTCAGTGGTAGCTCCAATTAAAATAATCGTTCCATTTTCAACAAAAGGAAGAAATGCATCTTGTTGAGATTTATTAAACCGATGTATCTCATCAACGAATAAAAGAGTTCCTTTGTGAAAAAGAGGTTGATTTTGTGCTTCTTTAATCGTTTTTTTTAAATCCGCCACACCGCTAAATATTGCGCTCATCGAAATAAATTGCATATTGAATGCTTGTGCATAAAGGCGAGCAATAGAGGTTTTACCGCAGCCTGGCGGCCCCCATAAAATAACCGATAAGGGTATTTGAGATTCAATCGTTTTAGTGATTAACCCGTTTTCTCCTAAAATGTGGTCCTGTCCGACAATATCATTTAAGTTTTTAGGCCGTAGCTGTTCAGCGAGAGGCAGAACTTTTTTTATCATTTGTTCTCTCTTTGTAAAATCACTTTATTTCTTCTAAAAACCTGTCTTTTGGGTAAAAAAAGAGAGGGTAAGCTAAAAACCAGGAGAGCATAAATGCCATCACAAATCGGCATCCAAATTAAATCGTTTTTTACCCAAGCACCCGTTAACTTGAGCCCATGGCCAAACATAAAAAACAATGAGACATGGATAACAACAAATAAAATACTAAACAAGCTTGTCAAAATAGATACGGTATATAATCCATCTTCAAAAAAATGACGTTTAAAATAGTATAAGAGTTCGATGGTTAACACATAATTTAAGGCGTAAAATCCTAATCTCATTTGAAAAGAGAGTAAATCTACAAATAAACCACAAAGAAAAGCGAGCCATAAACAATCGGTCTTTTCTCTTTTATAGATGGCTATAACTAGAAATGGAGCGAAATATAAGAGGGGAAGGTGCGGTAATAAAATAGGTAAAATAAGTGTTAGGCCCAATGTGTAAAAAAATAATAAACTTAGACGACCCATGATTATTTTTATAAAAAGCTAAATATAAAGACTAAAGTTAATAACGCTTAGTAGCAAGTATTTTTGAGTAAAAAAACCAAAGATCAAATTAATAAGCACCTTTAGAGAATAACATGGTAGGGATGGTTTTGGCAATCAACTTTAGATCTAAAACCATTGAGCGGTGGTCTACGTAATACTCATCTAATAAAATTCGTTTTTGATAACAATTAATATCACTTCTACCGGAGACTTGCCAGGGGCCTGTTAATCCGGGTCTAATAGATAAAATTTTATAAGCTTTTAAACCTAAATATTTATCCACTTCAGCTTGCACGATTGGACGAGGACCTACGACGCTCAAATCTCCTTTTAGGACATTCCAAAATTGAGGAAGTTCATCAAGAGATGTTTTTCTTAAAAAATTTCCTATAGAAGTAATTCGAGGATCATTTTTTAATTTAAAGCAGTTGTTCCATTCTTTTTTAAGATGAGAATTTTCATTTAAAATGTCTTTTAATCGCTGGTCTGCGTCCTGATACATGGTGCGAAATTTATAACATCGGAAAGACTTCCCTCCGCGGCCAATTCTCTCGTGAGAATAAATGATTTTCCCAGGAGACGTTAGCCAAACAGCCAAAGCAATGGTTAAAAAAATAGGCACTCCCAGTAGTAAGCAAAAAATACTAAAGGTAATATCAAAAATTCTTTTAAGTGGATAATGTCTAATTTGATAGGAGTGCGCAGAGCTTACCGAATTCATAAAAGCATTTTCCTTATACTATTTATCTAAAAAAACTACCTATTCGCAACCACCAAGGACTATAATAATTATTTTTCATTGGTCTATAATAGTATCAGTTTTAAAATAATCGTCAATTTATAAAAATTCAGAAAAAATACCAAATCACTTAAAAACTTGATTAAAATCAGTCAATAATGACGATGAATAATAAAGTCAGCTAAATGTATTAGAAAAGAATTATCATAGGGAAGGAGTTTTAAAGCATTAATGGCCTTTTGATAAAAATTTAAAGCGTATGCTTTGGCTTGTTCTATTCCAAGTAAGGATACATAAGTCGATTTATCTTTTAGGATGTCAGACCCAATTTTTCGCCCATGTTTGGCTTCGCTTGATGTGATATCAAGGATATCATCAGTGATTTGAAAAGCCAGCCCAATATTTTCACCAAACTCCCGGATATGAGCGAGCTGTTCTTCTGTTGCATTTGCTAAAATTCCTCCGAATTCAACAGATGCTGTAATCAAAGCAGCTGTTTTATTACGATGAAGTAATCGAAGGGTTTCAAGATTAATTTTTTGTCCCTCGCTGGCTAAATCCAAGGCTTGCCCGCCAATCATTCCATCGTATCCGCTTTGTCTGGATAAAATAGTAATAAGTTTAACTTTTTTTTCAGATGTCAAATATTTATCGGTCGCTAAAAGTTCAAATGCGTATGTTAAAAGGAAGTCTCCCGTTAAAACGGCGTGGCCTTCTGAATATTGGCGATGAACAGTCAGTTTTCCTCTTCGATAATCATCATTATCCATGCAAGGTAAGTCATCATGAATAAGAGAATAAGTATGGATAAGTTCTAATGTGCAAGCAGGAGATAAAGCTTCTTGAATATCTCCATGAAGTGTCTGAACAGTTGTCAAAGCTAAAATTGGACGTAGCCTTTTTCCTCCACTTAAAAGAGCATAACGAGCAGCTTCAATTAAATTTTGGTGAGGGCCGTGACGTTTGGAGACAAGTTGATCCAGGCGTTTTTCAATAAGCTGACTTTGTGTTTGTAAATAATTGGCAACATCCATCATACATCGCCACCTATATTTCCAACTTGAAGTGAGAGATCTTCTGCGTACGCTGCAGATCGTCCAATACTAAAATAATCGAAACCTTTACGTGCCATTTCCTCCGGATGATATTGATTACGTCCATCAAAAAAAGCTTTTCCTTTCATGCGTTTTAAAAGTAGTGGAAAATCGAGGAATCGAAACTGCTTCCACTCTGTCATTAAAATTAGGCCGTCTGCTTGATCAGCTACTTCGAGTTCTGTTTGGCACCATGTAATGCAAGTATGAGCTGAAAGTATTTGTTGAGCTTTCGGAATAGCGACTGGATCATAAACTTTTAATAAAGCTTCTTCTGCAATGAGATCTTTAATTAAAGTTAATGAGGAAGCTTCTCGCATGTCATCTGTATCGGGCTTGAATGAAAGGCCTAAAATTCCGAAGGTTTTTCCTTTAAGTCCTCCATGATCGGCAAAGTAATTTTTAACTTTTTGTCCTATGATATGTTTTTGGTGTTGGTTAATCTCATCCACTGCCGTTAATAAAGAAAGAGGATGGCCCAATTCTTTCGCTTGAGTAATTAGAGCTTTTACATCTTTTGGCAGGCATGATCCACCATAACCTGCACCAGGATATAAAAATTTATGTCCAATTCGATCGTCAGCTCCCATTGCCTTACGAACCCACCCAATATTCGCCCCCACATTTTCACATAACCTTGCCATTTCATTCATAAAGGAAATACGTGTCGCTAACATGGCATTAGCCGCATATTTTGCTAGTTCTGCCGATAAAATATCCATTTCCAGTAAGCGTTCATGATTAAGCATAAAAGGAGAATATAATTCACGCATGATTTTGGCTGAACGAGCGTGATCCGATCCTACAATGATTCGGTCAGGTTTCATAAAATCTTGAACGGCATTTCCTTCTTTTAAAAATTCAGGGTTAGAAACGACATCAAACTCCACATGACAATTTCTGTTTTCTAAAGCATTTTGAATGATAGCAGAAACTCGATGCGTTGTTCCAACAGGAACTGTAGATTTCGTTACAATAATACAATAATGATTGATAAACTCTCCCAACGTTTTTGCAACACATTCGACTTGAGAAGTATCAGCTCCTCCTTGTGGCGTTGTAGGTGTATCAACAGCAATAAAGCAAATATTAGCGAGAGGAACTGAAGAGGAGTAATTGGTTGTAAAAGTCAAACGCTTAGATTTTATGTTGCGTTTTACCATTTCGTCCAACCCAGGTTCATAAATAGGGATCATGCCTAGTTTTAATTGTTCAATTTTTTCCTTATTAATATCCAAACAAGT
Organism: Candidatus Protochlamydia amoebophila UWE25; assembly: GCF_000011565.2. Classification (NCBI taxonomy): domain Bacteria; kingdom Pseudomonadati; phylum Chlamydiota; class Chlamydiia; order Parachlamydiales; family Parachlamydiaceae; genus Candidatus Protochlamydia; species Candidatus Protochlamydia amoebophila. The sequence goes on along the minus strand of NC_005861.2, from coordinate 2,058,034 downwards.
GACATAATAACCCATTTCGGAAAAACAAGTGGCCGTCACTAGTCCTACATATCCTACACCAATAATAAGAAGATTCATACATGTCCTTTCTTTCGAATAAAGCAAATATTATACTGACTTAACGTTTTTGCTGCATGCTTATAGTTTTTAAAACAACATATTTATTTAGAAGTTGTTTATTTTTGAATAAATACGTTTTCGATCAAAGAAAAAATAGATGAAAGGCTTCTGAATTTCATCTAGAAAGATTAATAGCAAATTTGGCATGAAATATGTATTATTTATTGTTATTGTATATTATTTTATTATAAATTTTAATTTTATTTATCTATATAGTTGTTTATTGATGATCAATAGTTAATTATGATAAAATAAAAATTAGAAATTAATAAATAGGTTCATATATGATTGTTTCCAATTGGCAGCCTCCTTCTCGAAATACTTCTTCTATTTCAGATAATTCGCCACCTCCTTCAGAGGTTTATAAAGGGGGGAAAATAGGGGTACATAGAACTTCAGATTTGACAGGTGATGATTCAACGACTTCTTTGGTTGCGGCACCAAAAATACAAGGACTGCCAGATACCACATTTGAAATAAGCGATTTCAGTGTGACATTAGCTCCCATAGATCAGGATGTGGTTACAAGAATTAATCAAGCTGTTACCCCACTTGTTGCTCCACAAGATGAGATCATTGATGGCAATTTGCCAGATACCTCTTCTTCGTTGGTAGATGATGATGACCCTATTCAAGATTTAGAAGATGCTTCTAGGACGATTGGAGCTGATAACTCTGATATAGGGATTGAATCTGATGTTGAAAGTGATATCGAATTACAGTTTACCCAAACAACTCCCTTGCAGGCAGGGGAAACATATAAAATCGAAGATATGGGGGTTAATACAAATATTAATGTTCCCCCTCAGCGGATGTTAACGGATGCAATTGCTAAAGCAAAACAAGTTGCTGGTTTTGAGAATGCGACTGTTAAGATTAAATCAAGTTTAGATGGAAAACTTAAAGAAGCGGAAAGAAATAATGTTATTCCTAATTATAAAGTTGAACGTTATGTCAACGACCATGGGGTAGGACTTTTTAAAGTTAGCGTTGATTATGTAGTTGAATTAAAGACCGAGACGGATCCTCCTGAAAAAATGCATTTAAAGTTGACAAGAGAGTTTTTCTCTAATGCAAATAATGAGAATGAAGCGCTTTTAGCTGTTTATCATGTTTCAAGATCTATTCAAAAAGGAGCTATTGATGGAAAAACAGAGACTGAAACCACAAGTTTTAATTTGACTTATGCACGCGATCCAGAATCTCACAAAGTGGTTGGGGTAGAACGTGTCATGGCTGGTGAAGTTGATGTAACTCAATCTCTCAAGAAAAAATATACAAGAGAAATGGGAGAAGATGGAACAATCGCGTTAAAACGAGCTAAACAAGAAAAGGCGGAAGTATCCAAAGAAAGTCGGTTATTAAATGCTAACGTGTCAGTGGCCAATTTGACTTCTATAGAAGTAATAAAAAAAATGAAAGGTGGGGTAAATGCTTATATTAAAATACAACAAAACGAAATGAATTCATTTGAAGTTAGAATAAATAGTCTTCAAAAAGAAATTGAACAACATGAATTAGTGCAAGGGATGATAGCACAAGACAAAAAGAAGTTTGAAACTTTACTTGAGGAATTGAAAAAGGGGGAAGCCGATTTGAGCAGTCTTGAATTACCAGTAGTTGTGATTAATTACTTATCCAGTAAACAAGCTCTTATTCAATTGAAAGTTAAAGGCTCAGACACGTCAGAAGCAGAAATTTATTACAATCAACAGAGAAACCTGTTTTTTGAAGAATTTAAAGCATTATTTAGGCAACTTGACAGTTTCCAAAATATTCAAAGAAAACTGCAATCTAAACAAATAGAACTCCAACAGGTTAAAGTCAATTTGCGAAATCAACCTGATGTGGATGAAAGCATTATTGCAAAACAAGAACAACAAATGGATGCATTATTACACAAAGTTGATCAAGAAATCAAAACGAACAATCAATTATTATTTGTTCAAAAACAATTAGGGCATTTGATGAAAAAAGAAGAAACGCCTTATGCTGATAGACTTGAAAATTCCTCAGTACCCACAGCTTCCGCATCTGAAACTTCTACATTAAGTACTCCATCAAACGGTATGCCTGATGTAATTGTTGCATCCGACGACGATGTGTTTGGTGCTGTTTCTGTTATGCCGATGAATGAATGAATTTATTAGGAAGTTTAGCAAAGAGTTCAAAAGCAGGCAAAAGTTTAAACTAAGTGGGATATTGACCCTTAAAATTTATTTTCTCAGTTCATTTATATAAAGAAATTAACTAAATTTCTTTTAAATTTTTTAAGGGTAGTGCTATTAATTTTATTGGTTGTAAAAATATAAAATAGATTTTTCTTTAGCTGGATGAGCCTTCGTTCTGCGTAAGGTAAAAAACTCCTCCATTTTTCCCTTTTTATCAAAATTATCCATCTTCTAATTTGTCAAAAAACACCTTAATAATTATTATTTTAACATTAATTGCTGAATAATTTCATTTTTTTATCCAGCAGTCATTTTGAGAAAAATATAAGAAAAAACAGTTTGATAGACTTTGGCCTTAATTTGAATCATTTCTATTGGATTTAAGGTAAAATGAAATTTTTTAGATTTAAAAACTTAGGGTGGGGGATTCTAGCCTTTGCTCCTATAGGATTAATCAGTTATTTTCTAATTTTAGAAGATGAACTGGATTCCAGGAATCTCACTTCACATGCTCGTTATAAATTTAAATGGGAAATCACAGCGATTCCTAAAGAACTTGCTAAGATTGATAAAATTCTAGAACAACCTTTCTCTTACTTAGGCGAAGGTGGGCAATCTTATGTTTTCTCTAGCGAAGATCAAAAATATGTATTAAAATTTTTTAAATTTAAGCGCTTCAAGCCAAGTTATTTAGTAAAAAAACTACCCAACTCCTATCCATTCAAAAATTATAGAGATAAACATATTGCTAAAAAAAAGCAAAAATTGATGAGAGTTTTGAAGGGACATAAACTAGCTTACGATCTTCTTAAACGAGAGAGTGGGTTAATATTCATTCAACTTAACCCCTCAAACCTCTCTAAATGGATTACCTTAGTCGATAAAGGTAATCAAAAAAGAAAAGTAAATTTAGAAACTGTTTCTTACATCCTTCAAGAAAAAGGTGAAATGTTAAGTCAAGATTTAACTTATCTTCTTAATCAAGGTAATTTATCAATCGCAAAGCAACGCGTCGACCAAGTTTTAGGTCTATATCTTTCTGAATATCAAAAAGGAATTTATGATTTAGATTATGGAATTATGCATAACATCGGCTGCCGAGAAAATAAAGTTTTTCACTTAGATGTTGGGAAATTGATCGTCGATGAGCGGATGAAACAGCCAGAATTTTATCAAAAAAATATTGTTAAAGTAGCTTCAAAACTCCAGGAATGGTTTTCTTCCAAGTATCCTCAATACTCTCGAGAGTTGATAGATCACCTAGAAAAAAAACTATCAGTGATTTTAGATCGAAAATTTACATTTTCTCAATCAGCAGGTAGCGTAGAATAATGATTCTGAAGAAAGTATTGATCGGATTAACATTTGTTTGCTTCATTTTCATTGGTTGGTGCAATTTGCCAGCGAAATTCATAGAAGAATCTAAAAATGTTTTTGAGTCTTCTATCTATAAACAATATAAAATCAAATTAAGACATTACGTTCTAACTCATCCTTTATATAAGCGTGTTCAACAAGCAACAGCAACAAATTACAATACAGCTATCCGATCACTTTTGGAAGAGATTGAAAAAACTTTTGAAAAAGCGGAGGAACTTCGATCTTCTCACGAATTATTTCTAAGGAAAATTAGGCAATTAGCACAATTTTCTGAGCATGACAGAGAAGAGGAACAAAACTCTAAAAAATTTTTCGAAGACTTTGTCAATTGGTTATTTTTACATGTTAATTTACAACCAGAAATGGAAGCGTTCCTTTATCATTTTATTAATCCTCCTCAATGCGATCTTTATTCTTATTTAGTAGAAACTCAAAAAAAATTGCATAATCATCCCCAATTTTGCAGTATTCAGCACCAAGCGCCTTTTGAAGATCAATTTCTCCAAGGAAATCTTCCTGCCTTTATTACTTTGGTTAAAGAGACAAGGTTAATTCGCCTAGGACAACCGATTTGTCAATCACGCGGTTTTTGGTCAACACCTCAAATTTCACCAGAATTCTTATTTTTTTTAAAAAATCAACCTCATCACTTCTATGTGAATTTGATGAAAAGAAAAGGAAGAGAAGGAGCTTTGACGAGAGCTTTGGAGAGGTTAGAAGATAGGAGAGAAAATTTATCAATCATCACACTTGATAAAAATTCCTCTTTTTATTGGCAATATGCATCTGATTATCCTGAAATTTTCGATAGTGAAGAGTTTAAAGAGATTTTTTTAAATAAAATGTGTGGAATCGAAAGCCATTATTTTTGGTCAAAGCATTTAGAGCCTGGGAAATGGAAAGAAACATTACAGGAAATTTTAAACCATGTCCATTTTGTCATATTTAAAAACGTCCGTCTTTTGAATCGGCAAGAAAGGCAAGATTTTATTGAAATTACCTATCTTGCTATTTTAAATTCTCTTCAAGAGAAGTGGAAACCTTCATCGATGAATATCACTTGCAAGCAGGGAATGGATCGTGGCCCCTCATTAATGGTGTTATGGATGCTATATAACGAGTTAATCGAAAATAATGAGAAGCTAACAAACTTACTTTTAACGCCTCCTTTGGTCATTCGAAATCGCTCTAGTCATCGTTCGAGATTAGATCGATTTGTCTCCGCGGCTAAAAGATTAAAGTTGGAATTAAATGAGATAAATTAAAAATAAGATTTTTGCCTTTTTAAAAAAAGCCACAAACTATGAATCATAGTAAGATAAATTTTTATGCGGATTTCTCTTTTTATATGAAAAGAGAAAAATAGAGCCTATTTGTAGTTGTCTTGAGGGTTATTCGCAATAAATAAGATTTTTTTATTGAATGAAGTAAGATAAGAAGCATCGTCAAGTAAAATTTTGTAAAAACATACTTAACGATGACATGAAAAGTTCTTTAACCAATTTTGTATGTAGTTCGAAGCATTTTTTCTAACTTCTGCGCATCTTTAGCAAAATTACGAATTCCTTCAGAAAGTTTTTCGGTAGCCATAGCATCATCATTAAGGGCGAGCCGAAATGCTTTTTCGTTCATTTTGATAGGCTCAATATTCAATTGTTTAGATTTAGCTGCATCGAGTTTTTGTTCGACATTTCCGCTTGCATCATGAAGTTCTTGTAAAAAGTGAGGTGAAATGGTTAATAAATCACAGCCAGCGAGTTCTAAGATTTCTTCTTTATTACGAAAGCTAGCTCCCATAATTTGCGTTTTATAGCTAAATTTTTTGAAATAGTGATAAATAGTTGTTACAGATTTAACACCAGGATCTTCTGCAGGAGCATAACCTGGAACATTATCGTGTTTTTTATACCAGTCAAGAATGCGTCCAACAAAAGGGGAAATTAAAGTGGCTTGTGCTTCTGCACAATGGATTGCTTGTGGCATACTAAAAAGAAGTGTCATGTTGCAGTGGATACCCATTTTTTCTAATTGTTTAGCCGCAAGGCCACCTTCCCACGTGGAAGCCAGCTTAATAAGTATCCGTTCTTTTTCTATGCCCATTTCTTTATAAAGGGCGATAAGAGATTGTGCTTTTTGAATACTTCCTTCTACATCAAAAGAAAGACGAGCATCCACTTCTGTTGAAACACGACCTGGAATGAGTTTTAGAATTTCACAACCGACATTAACAAATAATTTATCTAAGAATAAAGAAATTTGCTCCCCAGAAGATTTAGCTTTTTGGCTGTAGTGGTAAGCTTCTTCCATCAAAGGTTTGTAGGCAGGTTTTTCTACAGCAGATAAGATCAATGATGGGTTTGTTGTAGCGTCAGTTGGGCTGTATTCCTTGATAGCTTCAATGTCACCTGTATCGATGACGATAGTTGTCATGCTTTTAAGTTGATCTAATTTATTTTTTTCCATGAAGATCTCCTTCCTGGGCTTTAATGTGTTTTTGAAAAAGTGTCTAAAGAGGGCATTTCTAAAGTTGGTTCAATTCGAAATGTAATCGTTAAAGGGCGATCCCCCACAGTTAAATCCAAAGTAGAATTCAAACGAGTTAGGAGTAATTTATAGGGAATTTTGATTTCTCGATCATTGAGATAAATACCGACTGAAGTGTTAGATAAAATTTCTTCAGAAAGATGTATTTGGCGACAAAGTTTTTCAAACTTACGTAGTTGCCTTAACAAAGATTCATCACTGAAGTCATAAATTATTCCACATTCATGACAAGGGATTCTCCCTTGTTCTGCTTTTTCTAATTCAAATACCGAAAATTGAATGAGATGTTGACATGTCTGGCAACAAAATTGAAGAAGATGTCCTTTTTGCATAAAAATTAAGACCTTACTGATTTTTATTTATCTTATCAGGTTTAAATGGTCTAAGCAATAGCTTTCCATTTTTTAACTAAATTTTTTAATTATTTAATAATGAACTATTTATGTAATAATTCAAATTTATGTCAAGTTTTTTTTAGAAAATCAACTAATTTGGTAAAATAAAGATAAAGGGGCATTTTTTGGGAATACTTCGCGGAATTTGCTTATATAAGGGTTGAAAAATTCAAAATCGTGCATTAGGAGAATTTATGGTTTGGCGTTCTCTTGATTTTTATAGTTTAAATGATTTAGATCAAAAGATAGTTGACCAATTAGAACTGTATTTACATCAAAGGGAAACAAGGCTAGCTCATCAAATTCTTAATGCTATTCCATCCACTAATCTTGAGACTTTCAGTCCTATTTTATCCCAAGAGGGAGGAATTCTCAAACTCTCAGATGCGGTAGAAGGAATTACAAAAAAAGTGAGAACGTTTGTTAAAACCGACACTCAAAGAGTTGATCAAGATCAAGATCGTAAATTTCGTCAACACATTAATCATGTTTTATGGGAATTTACAGAGGTTTTAGAAGGATGCGTTGTTGAACTCTTTCAACAAATTAAACAAGTTAGGGTAGATCGATGGCATCGTTCAATTTTTAAAGCTGTTTATGCGATCAAAAATATCCTTATTCATTATATCGAAGATCTCGCTTGGGCAGTTCGCCGCTTAGAAAAGCCTCTAAAAGAATATTTTCAATATTGTAATGCAAAGTTAACTTTATTCAATCATTGGATGTTAGGTTGGCAATCTTTTGTTGATCCCCAGATCGCTAAAAACTTAAATCAAAGTGAAATTTTTTTAAAAAAAGAGTATCAAGCTTTTGAAACATGCTATCAAAACTACATACAAATTAGTATTAAGATTGAATTTGACTTAGAAGAAATGAAAACATTTCAAGCATTTGCTCAATTAGGTATTGCGGAGCAGAATTTGTATGTGGATGTATTTCGATTGTTAAAAACACTAGAGCAAAATTCCAAACCAAAAGATTTACTTAGCCAGGAAACAATTCGATCTTTAAAAAACATTGCCAATTTCGACACTATAGAAGATGTTTTAAAAAAATATCACAAAATCCTTAAAAAAGCTTTTTTTGATAGTAGTTTAGCTTGGAAAAAATTAGATAAAGATGAGGATTCTGTTAAAGAGAAATCGGAGGAATTGAAAAATTCTGTTTATCACTACCAATATGAACTTCAACAATTATTAAAAACAATAGGACATTACCGAACTTTCCTTCTTAAAACGGATCCTGATCCATATGTGGGTTCTCGATGGGGATTTTCTGAATGGATCGTTAGTCCTGAGCCTATAAGAGCTAAAAAACTTATGCATTTAATGTATTTTTTAGATGAGCTAAATAAAGGATATGAAAAGCTTTTTAAAGCATTTGAGCGCGATAAGCTGACTTTACAACTATTGGAAAATAAAGCACATGAGGTAATTGAAAAGCTTTTACATGAAATGGAGCAGCCTTTAATTTCTCGCTCTATGATGCAAAATCGAGCTTTGCAATTAATTAGTCAATTGCAACTTTGTGATGAAATTGGAAGCGATCAACTTGAAATCATCAGTTATTTTGATGGTATCCTTGCTAAAGCAATGCGTGAAGATTGGAAATATCACGTCTTACATGGCTTTCCAGCTTTTCATGAAATTTATTGGCAGCATAAAGGATTAGGCGAGTTTACTCATGATCCAGCCCACGCCTTTCGAGTAGAGCGATTTCAATTATTGATAGATCGAGTTGAAGGTTGGATGAAAAAAGGGGAATTCTATGTTCATACCTATGAGGTAGAGTTAGATAAAAATGATATAAAAACTTATTTACAAGACTTTTTAGCGATTGTTCAACGAACAGAGAAAGAAAAATCGCTAGATCCATTCCTTGATGAAACTATTGATCGCTTAAAACAGCAGTTTTTAGAATATCGATATCTATTTGGACAGTTTCTATTTAATAATGTAAGTTGCAAATAACTAAGTTAAAATAAAATTTAGATGTAAATAAAAAGGCCTCAGATCCTTAAATTGTTTTTGTGGAACAAATAACAAGGATTGAAGCCATGGAAGAACAAATTATAGCACTTTATTGCCTTTTAGACGACTACATCCTTTCGATTGGATACAAAGATTGGCCAAATACAAAACTGTCTACTTCGGAAATTATGTTGATAAATTTAGTAGGAATGAGATTTTTTTACGGAAATATGGAAACGTCCCGAAAATTTCTTATTGAGCATAGATATATCATGAATAAACTGAGTAAGAGCGCATTAAATAGAAGAATTCATCAAATACCCATGAAATGGTGGGAGGAAATTCTTGAGTTTATTCAAAAATTAAAAAACTTTGGAAAATTACCTTTTGAATATATTGTTGATGCATTTCCTGTTTCTGTTTGTAGAAATATAAGAATTCAAAATTGTAGAATTTATCGAGGAGAGGAATTTAGAGGGTATAATGCTAGTAAGCGAGAATATTTTTATGGATTGAAAGTAACAGTCTTAGCTTCTCAAGATGGGTGCCCTTTTAGAGTTATCCTTTGTCCAGGCAGAGAGCATGATGCTGTTCCTTTTAAATACATGGAACGAAACTTACCCGCAGGCAGTAAGATTTATGGAGATTCTGCCTATGTCGATTATAAGCATCAAGACATGCTTGAAAAGATAGAAAACATCAAGCTCATAGTGGAGCCAAAATCTAATTCTCTTCGTTCAATCGATTTACATGATTTTGTAAATTTGAAGCACATTAGAAAATTTATTGAGGGAGTATTTGGCGTGATATCAAGACTGATGCCTAGAAAAATTCATGCAACGACGTCTAATGGGTTTGAAATTAAAGTTTTAGGATTTCTAGTAGCAGCTGCAACAAATTTTTTAATAAATTAGTTATTTGCAACTTACATTTAATATACAAATTAAGGATATAGATGGCCAATATCGCAATAAATTTCTTTTTATAGAACAATATTTTGAATCGATTGAAAATTTATTGTTTGAACTAAAGATGTGCTGGGAAGGAAAGAGATAATATTCAATAGAGGGGCAATTTCCCTCTATTGAATATTTAGCATTATAGAGACGATGAGCTAAAATGAGCGTGAGCGTGTGAGCTTGAGCCGCATGAGCTGTCACGGTGATGATGGTGGTGGCGATCCGTTGTAGCAATGATGATTGCAGCAACAACTAAAGCACCGATAGGAAGAAGAGCAGACATTGTAGATGCTCTATTGCTGTCATCATATGCTTGAGTTTCATCATAGTATTCTTGACCCTGCACTTGACCTACTAACATAGCCATTGCGGTTGTCAACATCAATAATTTTTTCATGTTTTTATTCCTTTTTGATACGTGTCACGTCCGAGACTGAAAAACATCAGTGTAAAATTGGTACATTCACAACGAATGAGGTGTCTCTAAAGCTTTACATTTCACTGTTATGACCTAAAGATAAAATTATCGCAATAATTTTTTTATCAATTGTCATTTTTTTAGCAAAAGCAACAATTTCCATTATTCTAATGGTTATAGCCACTTCCAAGCGAATAACCAGAATAGTTATAACTACTGCTGTCTAGTGGTCCTAAACCATCTTGACTACTTGAACTGGCATGGCTGCTATAACTTTTATGATCTTTATCAGCAATAGACCAAATAATGCCGGCTGCAATAAGTGCTACGATGGGTACATAAGCAGACCAATGAGCCGTACGGCTACTTTGTGCATAAGCTGAATCAAAGCAATCATCATATTCATATTCTTGGTTATAACGAGACTGTCCATATATGGAATGTGTTACTAAGACAAAAAAGAGAGTTAACGTGACAAATTTTCGAGCTACTTGCATAATCCATCCCTTTAAATGACAAGGCATTTTTTTCATTTTTCTTTGAGATATTTCCCACCCGTCAAAACAAATAGGCAAATTCATAAAACTTGAATGGTTAGAGTTAATGGGTCATTAAATGATCAAGGCAGAAATCTGCTTATAAACTAGATTTTGGATCATTCTTCTTGAATCATTCGCATTGATATAGGAAAAAATCAGTCCTTGAAAATAGAAATTCATATTTTTTTGAACCAATTTTTATAAATTACCGAGACGTTGGGTTTCAAGAAAGTAAATCTAAAACTCAAATTTATAATAATTCCAACTAAAAAACTTTTACCATCCAGCATTTAGATCTTTTTTAAATTGTATTGCTAAAAGCGGCTAAAAAGAAGATCTACTGATAAATTTGTCTTTTTATTGTTCAGGTTTTTACGGATCTTTTATCTGTTAAAAAATAAATTTTAGCAATCTTTTTATTTAACGATTCTTCAGCATAAAATAAAGGATGATTAATTAGATAGGCTTTAAAAACTCTAAATTTTCTGAAAAATTATCTTTTCTAGTAAGTAGGAGGATAGGTTTCAACAGTAAGGGACATCAATTTATTATAACTTTTAGAAAAATTTTCTAAGGGAATATAAAGTTCATGTCTTCCAAATTTAATTGTAAAAGGTAAATTATCTAATAAAGTCTGAATGATGAAATTTGTGTCATTAGAGGAAAAAAGTAACTTTTGCCCCCCTTGAAGAATTTGAGGATAAAGGGAAATGATTTTATCTTCAAAAAAGAGGTCAACTTTTGTAAGGGTGGAATCTTCTTTACAAGGTGGAGCCTGTAAAAAAAGGATATTTAAATAGAGTCGAATTCCCGACCTTCCTTTCACGATTTCCATTGTGAGCCGTGCAGGATCTGAATTTGCGGGTAAAAATAACCTTCCAAAATTAAAACGAGGAGAGTTCGTCAAGACTGGGTGGTATTGCCATTGTCGAGAAGCTTGTGAGCAAGAGCTGAGATTAAAAATAGCGCAAAAGAACATGATTTTTTGCGCTAGATGAAAATAATTTATCATTGGGAATGGCTGTAATACCCTGTATTTGTATGGCTACTAGAAGATGAATGGGATGAAGATGAATGATGAGAGTTTTGCACAGCAATAGCAATAATACCAACGATGGCTACTGTTCCAAGAGCAATTGCAGGAGCTAAATTAGTAGCTGTTCTTGACTCATCATACGCATATCCACCGGTATCTGTAACGTAGGTAACAGCTTCTAATTGTTGGTTAGATAAACCTGTCATGACAATGGCTGTAACGATTACGATCCACTTATTTAAAAAATTCATTTTTCCTCCTGATATCATTATCTAAATGTTATCGTTTTAATTTAGTTGACGGATGTTTCAAAAAGGTCATCTTCGACTTGTTTCAAAAGAAGTGATTGCCATTCAGCACCCATCTCATTATATTTTTGGTTAATCATGTGCTTAAAAGGTATCCAAACACTAGCTTGGAAATTTTTACTTGTAAAAGTTTGTTCTTTTATATTTTCTAAAGTGTCATTTGGATTATCTTTAATATTTTGTGAGAGTTCTTTTTCCCACTGATTTTTGACTTTTTGTGCCGCATTTTTGAGTTGAGTTCTTTGCTGTGTATTAACGATCATTTCAAATGCTTCTTTCGCAACTCGCAAAGAACGCATAGAGTTGAAAAAATCTTTGTAAAATTGAGAAAACTCATCTTGCAATGCTGAGGCTGTTAAAATGTAAATGACTCCATTTTTTAAAAGAATCACATGCATAAGTCTTACACTACCCCATTCAGATTTAGTATCAACCTGAGATAAGCTGGCATTACCTGCTTCTGTACGAATTGTTCCTAAATCTTTCCATTGATAACCCTGAGCCATATTAGTGTTTTTTACACTTTTAAGATATTGTTTAAGCGATCCTGAATAAGGTTCTAAACTCAAATTCATGGAAGGGGGAAATGCAGAAGGACCTTGCCCTACGACCATTAATTTGACTCTTTCTGGGAGTATTTTTGGGTCAGCCATTCTCCAACCAGAAGGGGGTGTAAAGAGAACAATTCCACTGTCCATCGATTCTGTCGAAGAAGAAAGATTAGAAGGTGTTGCAGATAAAATAGATACTTTTGCTAACAAACAGCTTAGACATAAAACAAAAAATGCTAATTTTTTCATGATCCCCCATAACTTGAAAAATAGAAAGCAACTAACAAATGTTTATGCAGTCAATTTAATTTGAACCAACTTGAAATCAACTTTGTCAGAGTAAATCAATATAATGACTCAGGTTTTACATGTGAAGAAATTTTTAAGTAGTGGTTTAGAAAACCAATCAGATAAGTAAATTTAAATTAAACATGATTATAAATTCAGTTTTGTCTTGTTGGGTAGAATAGGCAGCCAACCTTTGTTTTTTTTCTCTAATAGTAATGCACCTCAATCTAATCTCTATTTTTAATTTTCCCTTATGCATTTGTTTTCATAAGCTATTTCTTAAAATAGACAAAAACGAACTTTTGAATAATTATTCGATAAAACGCTTGAAAATTACATCTCTAATCCGCTAGAGTAACCAGGGATAGCAACTCTGTTTATTTTAGTTAGTTGAAACCAAACCGGCGAAAAATTTGCATAAATTGACGAATCTTTAAAAAAATTTCTTTTTTTGTAAGCTTCTTTTTTAAGAAATAAGCAAAGTTTGTTTATTGATCCGTTCATGTTTACGTGCTTATCTACAGGTTTGGTGCATAAATATTAAAATCTAAATTATTAATTTTCTGGTTGGCAAATGAAATCACTTGAGCAAGGACAAGAAAAAATTCAACGAATTTGTGATAAAATAAGACATCAAACAATTGAACCTGCGCAGGAAGAGGCTCGAAAAATTATTGAAGCTGCTCATTTGCGAGCCAAAGAAATTATTGCTAACGCTGAGCAGCATGCTGAGCAGTATATTAAACAAGCTAAAGGGCAGATCGAACAAGAGCGAAATGTTTTTCATTCTTCTTTGCAACAGGCTTCAAAACAAACTATTGAATCTCTCAAACAAGAAATCGAATATCATTTATTTAATGAAGAGTTGCAAAGTGTTTTAGAAAAACAGCTTTCGGATCCTAAATTAATAGCGGAGCTAATCAATGGTATAGTAAAAGCCATCGATAGAGACGGATTAAACACAGACTTAACCGCTGTTATTCCTCGTGCTGTTTCCGCAGATGATGTGAGCGCACTGCTTTTAGATGGTGTGCGAAAAAAATTAAAAAGAAAACCTTTAGAGATTGGTCAATTTGCTGGAGGAGCTCAAATAAAATTGCATGGTAAAAAAATGACCGTGGATTTAAGCGATCAAACGATTAAAGAACTTCTTGCCAATTACGTTAGAAAAGATTTTCGACAGTTAATTTTTAGCCAGTGAGGTGGTTTTATTCATGGCTAATTATTATTACGTTGGAGTTTCACTTTCGCCACTTTCGTTCGATGCCCCCCCTGAGATAACATTTGAAGAACTTGAGAGATTGCTAAAGGATAATCTTTCTACAAAAGATTATCAAAAAATTCAACTCATTAGGCATTATTACGATATTCTAAATTTACGCTCTTATTGGTTAGGCGAACCTTTAGATCCACGAGGAGAATTAAACTCATTGGAACTTAGTGAAGCTTTAGCAACTCAAGTTGGATTGCCCTCTTATGTTTATGATTTTATGCTTAAATATGAGAGTAAAAAAGAACGAATTCATCATTTTTCATTTTTATTAGCAAAATTTTTTCAAAAAGCTGGATCAGAAAAAAATCTTTTTTTAAAAAACTATTTCAGTTTTGAAAGAGAATTGAGATTGGTGTGGACAGGATATCGTGCTAAAAAGTTAGGAAGAGATTTGAGTATCCAACTGCAATACGAAGATCCCGAAGAGAACTTGATCGCTCAATTACTTGCTCAAAAAGATGCGAGAAATTTTGAATTGCCAGAAAAATTTCTGAATTTGAGAGAAATTTTTGAGAATTTTGCTGATCATCCATTTGATTTAGAGAAAGCTTTGGATCAATACCGAATTGAATATATTGAGAAAACGGTAGAAGAAAATGACAAATTTTCGATCGATCGAATTTTAGCTTATACGATACAGCTTGTCATCCTTGAAAAATGGTTTGAATTAGACAAACAGAAGGGAAAAGAAATCATCGATAGGATTGTGAGGGGAACATAGCATGAAAACTTTAGAGACTAGAAAAGAAAAAAAAGCCCAAGGAAAAGTTCTTAAAGCTTTTGGAAACTTACTTCAAGTTACATTTGAAGGAAATATTCGACAAGGTGAAGTGGCTATGGTTCATGTGGACAACCTTCAACTAAAATCGGAAGTAATTGAAATTCTTGGTAATCAAGCTAAAATTCAAGTATTTGAAGATACAAAAGGAGTTCGTTTAGGTAGCTTAGTTAGTTTTACAGGAGATTTGTTAGAAGCTGAATTAGGCCCGGGTCTTTTAAGTTCGATTTTTGATGGTCTGCAAAATCCTTTAGTGGATGTTGCTGATCAAGCTGGCCTCTTTTTACCAAAAGGAATTTATTTATCTGCGCTGGATCGTCAAAGGAAATGGGATTTTGAATCTTCTGCTAAGGTTGGGGATGTTCTTTTCAGAGGAGATCGGATTGGTTCGACAAAAGAGGGTCGTTTTCATCACTTTATTATGGTTCCATTCTCATTATATGGAAAATATCGCTTAACATGGGTAATAAATTCAGGTTCTTACACTGTTGATACAGTTGTTGCCAAAGCTATAGATGAATCCGGCCAAGAACATTCTTTTACCATGGTTCAAAAATGGCCTGTCAAAAATGCCCTTATCCATGGAGAAAAAATTAAGCCGACTAAGATGATGGATACCGGCGAAAGGATTATAGATACACAATTTCCTTTAATGAAAGGGGGTACCTTTTGTACTCCTGGGCCATTTGGAGCTGGTAAAACTGTTTTGCAGCATCATCTTTCGAAATATGCGGCAGTGGACATTGTTTTATTTGTAGCTTGTGGAGAACGTGCAGGAGAAGTTGTTGAAGTATTAAGAGAGTTTCCGCATTTGATTGATCCCCATACTGACGAAGCACTAATGAAGAGAACAGTGATTATTTGCAACACTTCATCTATGCCTGTTGCCGCTCGAGAGTCATCTATTTATATGGGTATTACCATAGCTGAGTATTATAGACAGATGGGGTTGGATGTTCTAGTTTTAGCTGATTCAACTTCCAGATGGGCTCAGGCTTTGCGTGAAATGTCCGGGCGATTAGAAGAAATTCCAGGAGAGGAAGCTTTTCCCGCTTATTTATCTTCCCGAATAGCAGAGTTTTACGAGCGTTCTGGTGTGGTCTCTCTTCGTCATGGTAAACCAGGCTCTATTACGATCGGAGGAGCAGTTTCACCTGCAGGAGGAAACTTCGAGGAACCTGTAACGCAAGCAACTTTATCAGTGGTAGGTGCTTTCCTTGGGCTATCAAGAGCTCGTTCTGATTCAAGACGTTACCCAGCAATAGATCCATTATTATCTTGGTCTAAGTATGTTGATACAGTTGGAAATGAACTTAGTCATCAAGTTGATGGATGGGATCAAATGGTTAAGCGAGCTCGGCATATTTTATTTAATGGAAATGAAATTGGAAAGCGAATGGAAGTGGTGGGAGAAGAGGGAATATCGATGGAAGATATGCTTACTTATCTCAAAGCTGAGCTTTATGATTTTAGTTATTTACAGCAAAATGCTTTTGACAAAGAAGATGCTTATTGCCCGTTAAAAAGGCAAATAGCTTTGTTTCAATTAATTAATCAAATTTTTGACACAACTTTCGATTTTCATACACATGATCAAGCTCGTGAATTTTTCTTGGATTTACAAAATCGTATTAAAAACATGAATTTTATTTCTTTTGATACTGAACAATACCGAAAGGTATTTGCAGAAATTAAAAGCATTATCGAACAACAATCTCGGAAATAATTAAAGGATACCATCATATGAAAATTGTTTATGATCGAATCAATAATATGCGTGGAAACCTTATTACGATAACAGCTGAAGGAGTTAGTCTCGGTGAACTAGCACGTATAGATTTAAAAGATGGAAGAAATATTTATGCTTCCGTACTCCGTATCGACGGAGATCAAGTAACCTTACAAGTGTTTCAGACGACTCGTGGAATTTCAACTAGTGATCAAGTCACTTTTTTAAATCGACAAATGCAAGCAGTTTATGGAGACACTTTACTTGGAAGGCGTTTAAGTGGAACTGGATTACCTATTGACGGAGGACCTCAGGTTATAGGAGAGTCAATTGATATTGGATCAACTTCTTTCAATCCTGTTAAGAGAATTGTTCCAAGAGATATGGTTCGAACAAATATTCCTATGATTGATGTTTTCAATTGCCTAGTCAAATCTCAAAAAATTCCCATTTTTTCAGTTCCTGGAGAGCCATATAATGCTCTTCTTATGCGTATTGCGAATCAAACTGATGCAGATGTCGTCATAATTGGTGGGATGGGATTAACCTTTAAAGAATATCAAGCTTTTATTGAAAATGCTGAAACAGCCGGAACAATTAATAAAACTGTGATGTTTATTCATCGAGCAACTGACCCAGCTGTTGAATGCTTACTTGTACCAGATATGGCTCTTGCTTGCGCTGAACGTTTTGCAACAGATGGTAAAAATGTTTTAGTGCTATTAACAGATATGACTGCTTTTGCAGATGCAATTAAAGAAATAGCAATTACGATGGACCAAGTCCCTTCCAATCGAGGTTATCCAGGTTCTTTATATTCTGATTTGGCATCTCGATATGAAAAAGCAGTCTCTATCGAAGATAGCGGTTCAATTACAGTTATTGGGGTAACTACAATGCCCGGAGATGATGTGACTCATCCAGTTCCTGATAATACTGGTTACATCACTGAAGGACAGTTTTATTTACACCATGGTAAAATAGATCCTTTTGGATCTTTATCTCGTTTGAAACAACTTGTGATTGGGAAAGTCACTCGAGATGATCATGGTGATTTAGCCAATGCGATGATTCGTTTGTATGCTGAATCCAA
This sequence comes from Candidatus Protochlamydia amoebophila UWE25, assembly GCF_000011565.2. NCBI lineage: Bacteria > Pseudomonadati > Chlamydiota > Chlamydiia > Parachlamydiales > Parachlamydiaceae > Candidatus Protochlamydia > Candidatus Protochlamydia amoebophila. The sequence goes on along the minus strand of NC_005861.2, from coordinate 2,040,482 downwards.
AAAAGCAAGAGAGCGGCAAGCTATGGGTTTTAAACTTTCTAAGTGGGATGAAAAGCTTCTTACTTATTCTCATTTATTTGAAGAAAGAATGATGAATTTAGAAGTAAATTATACTTTAGAAGAAGCTTTAGATCTTGGATGGGAAACGTTAGCAGAATGCTTTCTAGCAAGCGAAGTTGGAATTAAGGAAAGTGTTATTTCTAAATATTGGCCAGAAATTGCTCAAATAAGTAAGTGATTGAGGGGTGATTTGTGGCTGATGTCAAATTAACAAAAAATGAGTTGCGTGACCAACAAATGCAACTTGTACAATTAGAAAAGTATTTGCCAACTTTACAGCTTAAAAAAGCTATGCTTCAGTCAGTTATTCAGGAAACACGCATTGAAATTCATCGCCTCGAAGACTTAATGGGGAAAAAACAAGACGCAGTTAACATGTTCAGTTCGCTTTTAGCGATCAAAACGACAATTGATCCGATGCAAGCTATACAATTGAAAACAGTTTTTAAAAGGTATGAAAATATTGCAGGGGTAGAAATTCCTTATTTTGAGGGAATCGAATTTGAAGCTTTCACATATAGCTTATTTGAAACATCTCCGTGGATTGATGCAGCCGTTTTAGGTCTACGTTCTTTAGTTGAATTACGAGAGCAAATTAAGATTACGACAGAGCAAAAACAAGCTTTAGAGCGCGAACTCCGTGAAGTCTCAATTAGAGTGAATTTATTTGAGAAAATTTTGATTCCTCGAGCTATTGAGAATATTCGTATAATTAAAGTATTCTTAGGGGATCAGCAATTAGCTGCTGTTTCTCGAGCAAAAGTTGCTAAAACAAAAATTGAAGCGAATAAGAAAGCTTTTCTTTTGACTCTTTCCAAAAAGGAGTTCAAACATGCGTAAAGATGTTAAAAAATTCTTATTTCTTGGATTAGCAGATGAAAAAAAATCTTTTTTTCAACAAGCTCAAAAACTTGGGTTTATTCACTTTATTGATCCTTGCCAAACTTCAAACCGTGATATACCTGAAGCTATAGAAAAATTGACTACTGCAATAAAAATTTTGCGTGGCTTACCTTTCGTTGAACAAGAGGAAAATTATCAACCCTTAAACTCAAACACGATAGTAGAAAATATTCTTTCGCTATGTAAAAAAAGTGAGAAAAAACAAGAAGAAATCCGTGTATTAAGATTAGAAATGTCACGGATTGAAATTTTTGGGAATTTTTCTTTAGAAGATATTTATTTCATTGAAAATGCAGGTAAACGAAAAATTCAATTTTTTGTTGCACGCTCTAGTGCGTTTAAAGAACAAGATCCGCCTGATGAGTTGATTTATATCTCTTCAAACCAAGGTTTGGATTATTACTTTGCTATTAACGAACAATCAGTTTCTTATGATAAACTCATTGAAATTAAGATCAATCGATCTTTGCAAAACTTAAATCAACAATTAATTGAAGCAAATTCAGAAAGAAGACGAATTGATCATCAACTTAAAGAGTTAGCAAAATACAATGAATTTTTGCATCATGCCCTAGTAAATAAACTCAATAGTCATCATCTTAATCACGCACAGACCTATGTTCAACAAACGATGGATGGTTTACTATTCGCTGTTGAAGGATGGGTGCCGGCGAACAAAGTTGATCAAATAGAAAAAGTCACGAAAGCTTTAAATGTCTATATTGATGAAGTGGCAATTGAAGCCTCAGATGTTATTCCTACTTATTTAGAAAATAGTGGTTTTAGTAGATTGGGAGAAGATTTAGTTAATATTTATGATACACCGTCATCTTCAGATCATGATCCTTCAAATTGGGTTCTTTGGTGTTTTACGCTCTTTTTTGCTTTTATTATCGGTGATGCCGGTTACGGATTTATTTATTTAGCTTTAGCACTTTTTCTTCGTTACAAATATCCTGATTTGAAAGGTTTAAGTAAACGTTTACTGAATCTTTTTACTATTTTATGTGTAGGATGTATTGTGTGGGGGACTTTGATGACCTCGTTTTTTGGGATGCAAATCGATATCAATAATCCCATACGTAAAATTTCTCTCGTACAATGGTTATCAAAGGAAAAAATTGCTTATCACATTGCTCATCAGGATAGTACTTACCAAAAATGGCTTCAAGCATATCCTACATTAGCAAATCATGCTGATGCTCATGAGTTTGTTTCGTTTATTCCAGATTGGGAGCCAAGCAAAGGCCCAGTTATTTTAAGTATGATCAGTGATACAATTATGTTTGAATTGGCTTTATTTATTGGTGTCGTTCATCTTTTGCTATCGTTGTTGCGCTATGGATTGCGCAACATTCCAAATTTAGGGTGGGCCGCATTTCTGATTGGAGCTTACCTTTATTTCCCTTCTCACCTTCAAGCTCCAAGTTTTCTTAATTTTATTGGAAATGTGGATTTGAATGAAGGGGGAAAAATAGGTTTACAATTTATGATAGGGGGTATTGCTTTTGCATGGATAACCTCTATTTGGAAAAATGGGTGGACGGGAATTTTTGAAATCACAGTTTTAATTCAAGTTTTTGCCGATGTCTTATCTTATTTACGTCTTTATGCTTTGGCTCTGGCCGGAGCTGTTGTGGGCGCGACAGTCAATGAAATTGCCAGTGGATTACCCTTATTAGCTTCTTTCTTTTTGGTTATGATTGCCCATTTTGTGAATTTGATTTTGGGAACAATGGGAGGAGTAATTCATGGATTGCGACTTAACTTTTTAGAGTGGTATCACTACTCTTTTGAGGGGGGAGGAAAAAAATTTCAACCACTTAAATTATTAAAAATCGAGTAAATCAATAGGAGTTTTCAATGGATATTAATATGGTTGGCCCTGCAATGGCACTAGGATTGAGTAGTATGGGATGCAGTATTGGATGTTGGATTGCAGGGTCAGCTTCTCATGCAGCCATGAGTCGGACTGAAGAAGGGCATGGTAAGTTTATTGGAATGGCTGCAGCCCCTTCTTCTCAAGTTATTTATGGATTTTTGCTTATGTTACAAATGAGCCGTGCAATTCAAGCAGGAACGCTATCTCCTTTTTCTGCTATTGCAATTGGGATTTTTTCTGGTTTAGCAATTGGGCTTTCCTCTATTTATCAAGGCAAGGTTTGCGCGACAGGGATTCAAGCTTCTCTTAAACAACCCTCCGTGTATGGTAAATGTTTTGCTGCAATTGGAATTATTGAATCATTTGCATTATTTGCATTTGTCTTTGCACTTTTGATTATATAATTCACCTAAAAACTTTCTGAGGAGTGTATTTCTGGTAGACAAAAAAATTTCAGAAAATGATTCGAATGAAATTAAGCCAAAGTGGACACAAATCGGAGTCTATATGACAATCCCTTTCGTTTTGGCTATTTCTCCTATTATTGGGTGGTTAATTGGGGGGTGGTTGGATCAAAAATTGGAAACAACTCCTTATTTAACCTATATCGGACTATTCTTAGGTTTTGTAGCTGGTTTCAGAGAATTATATCGAATGATTAAGCGGTTTGGTAATGGAGATTAATTTTATTTTTCGACTCATTAAGATGACGTTATTTTTAGCGATTTTAGCTAGTCTTTTTGTTTACTGCTACATAGATTTAAGCACTAGTCTCGGTATTTTAAGCGGAGCATGTTGGGCTTGTCTGAATATCTACTTTCTTAAAATGTTATTAGAAGAATATTTAAAATTAACCTCACTAAATGTACTAAAATTTTACACTTGGATGGGAATTAAATTTCCATTAATTTATTTAACAGGATATTGGTTAATAAAAACTCAGTTTTTTTCTGCCATTAGTTTGATGAGTGGGTTTTCGCTTCTCTTTATTGCAATTTTTATATTGGGAATTGCTAAAATAATTTTTGAAAAAGTAAAAGAAAAAGTAGGATCGTCAGCATGATTATGGGGCAATATTTATTCTGGCTTGCTAATGCTCACGAACCAATTGAAAATCGAATACCAGAATTACCTAATTTTATTTCCGTGCTCTATCATCGTTTTCAACATACAACTTGGGCGCAGTTTTTACATCGTTGGGAAAATATCATTTTTGCCATTCTCGTTGCCAGTCTCATTTCTTTAGTGGCCTATTTAGGTGCGCGAAAAAAAGAAATTATCCCATCGAAATTTCAGAATCTATTAGAAATCGCAGTGGAGAAATTTAGTCATTTAATATTAGAAGTGTTAGGTCCTGAAGGAAAAGCTTACATTCCGTTTTTAGGAACGCTATTTATCTACATTTTTACTATGAATATATTTGGAATGGTTCCTTTAATGAAAGCGCCTTCGTCTAGTTTGAATATTACCGCAGCTTTGGCGATTTGTGTATTCTGTTTAGTTCAATTTTTGAATATACGAAATATGGGAATTTTTGGTTTTTTATATCATTTGGCTGGCTCGCCCAAAAGTATGCTAGAGTGGCTCCTTGCTCCTTTAATGTTTTCTTTGGAAATCATTTCACAGCTTTCTCGCCCCCTTACTCTTGCTCTACGTTTATTTGGAAACGTGCTTGGAGAAGATATCTTAATAGGAACATTTGCTTTAATGGGAGTTGTTATGATTTCTTCTGTTGAGACATTCGTAGGCATTCCTTTGCAACTTCCTTTTATGTTTCTGGGCTTACTTACAAGCTTTATGCAAGCTTTAGTCTTTACTTTATTAAGTACGGTCTATATTTTATTATCTATGCACAAAGAAGGTGAAAAAAACTGATTTTTTTGCTATTAATTGGATAGTTAAAGTTCGTGATAGCAAAAAAGTAAATACCCTTCTTTTTATGCATATATTTAATCGTTGCTAAACTCATGCATTTAGCACGAAATCCAGCCCTGAAAAGCATTTACATTAAAATAAGAAAGAGGAAAACAATGAGTATTGGAACAGCATTAGCTCTCTCTGCTCCATTTGCAGTCGGTCTTGCAGCATTAGGATCAGGTCTTGGTCTTGGTCGTGCTGTGAGTAGTGCAATGGAAGCTATAGGTCGTCAACCTGAAGCATCTGGTAAAATTTTGACGACAATGATTATTGGCGCTGCTTTGATTGAAGCCCTAACAATTTATGCTTTAATTGTGTTCTTCGTTGTTTTAGAAAAAATGGCATAATTTAATTATGAATTTTGAAATTGAGCAAATTTTAACTCAAATCATCGCTTTTTTAATTATGCTAGGGGTTTTAAAAAAGTTCGTTTGGAAACGCCTTCTTAATTTAATAGAAGAGCGAAAGCAACTGATTCAATCAGAATTTGATAAAATCGAAAATCAAAAAGAAGAAGTGACAAAGCTTTCTGAAGAGTATAAAGCTAAGTTACATGATATTGATGCTGAAGCTCGTCGGAGAATTCAAGAAGCCGTTGTTAAAGGGAGAGATATTGCTCATGATATTGAGCAAGAAACTCGCCAAAAAGTAACTTCTCTTTTGAATAATGCTCAGGAGGAAATGAAGCTAGAGTTAGCTCAAGCTAAAGAGCAATTGAAAAAAGATGTCATTAATATCTCCTTCGCTATTACAGAAAAGCTTATCCATGAAAAAGTGGATATAAGTAAACATCAAAAATTAGTTGAAGAAGCTGTAGAGCAAGTTGAAATCCGATGATAGCTAAAGGTGTTTCTTTAAGATATTCAAAAGCTTTAGTAGATATTGCAACAAATCCAGAACAAATCAAAAGCCATTTGTTGGCTTTAGAAGAGTTTGTGGGGATATTGGAAACCATTCCTAAGCTAAAAGAATTATTATTTGATCCTCACCTCAGTACTTTAACAAAAAAGAGTATCCTTCAACGATTGTTTAAAGATCGTTTAGATGAAACTATTTTAAATTTTCTGTTCGTGTTAATTGAAAAAAATCGTTTTAAATACATTGTGGATATCAGAAAAGAATATCATCGCTTAGCTAAAAAACGGTTGGGAATTTTAGAAGTTCGCTTGTTAACTGCTGTTTCCGTGAGTGACATACCTCAAGAAAAAGTTCGAATAAAACTACAAAAAACTTATCAGAAAGAAGTTGAAATTCAAAATGTTGTCAATCCAGATATAGTTGGAGGGATGATTCTGATCATGGATCATCAAATTTTTGATAACAGTGTGAAGAAAAGACTTGCAAAACTAAAAGTTAGCTTATTAACGGCTAAGGTCTAGGAGAGAGAATGCGTTTAAATCCTGAAGAAGTATCTTGGGTCATTCAACAAGAAATTGAAAAATATCATGAAGATCTCTCCTTAAAATTTGAATCTGCTGGACGTGTTTTGTATGTAGGAGATGGAATTGCGCGCGTCTGGGGTCTTGATGATGTGATGATGTCAGAACTTGTTGAATTTCCTGATGGAACATTAGGAATTGTTTTGAACCTTGAAATCGATAATGTGGGAGTCATCATTTTAGGTTCCGATCGAAATATTCGTGAACAAGACATCGTCAAAAGAACAGGAAAAATAGCTTCAGTTCCTGTCGGTGAGGGAATGCTAGGGCGTGTCATTAATGCTTTGGGACAACCAATTGACGGGAAAGGAGCAATTGAAACAAAAGAATTTAGAGCAATCGAAAGTTCAGCGCCAGGAGTTGTGCAAAGAAAACCTGTGAATGAACCCGTTCAAACAGGAATTAAGGCCATTGATTCTATGATCCCTATTGGACGCGGCCAAAGAGAATTAATCATTGGAGATAGACAAACAGGAAAAACGACTGTTATTCTTGATACAATCATTAATCAAAAAAATACGGGAGTTTGTTGTATTTATGTAGCGATTGGGCAAAAATCTTCTACAATTGCTCAAGTTGTCAAAATCTTAGAAGAACATGATGCAATGAAATATACGATAATTGTAGCTGCCACAGCTTCTGATCCCGCAGCGTTACAGTACGTCGCTCCCTATTCAGCAACGGCATTAGGTGAGCATTTCATGTACAATGGTAAGCATGTGATCTGCTTTTATGATGACCTTTCTAAACATGCACAAGCTTATCGAGAAATAGCTCTTCTTTTAAGAAGACCTCCTGGCCGTGAAGCCTATCCGGGAGATATTTTTTATTTACATTCTCGTTTACTTGAAAGATCCGCTAAATTAAGCACTGAATTAGGTGGGGGATCTTTGACAGCGGTACCTGTCATTGAAACTCAAGCGAATGACGTGACGACCTATATCCCTACAAACGTTATTTCTATTACAGACGGCCAAATTTATTTAGAGTCTGATCTTTTTTACGCAGGTGTGCGTCCAGCTATTAATGTGGGAATTTCAGCTTCTAGAGTTGGTGGAAAGGCTCAATCGAAAGCCATGAAAAAAGTTGCAGCAAGTCTACGTTTAGATTTAGCTCAATATCGTGAGTTAGCTGCATTTGCTCAATTTGGTTCTGAAATGGACAAAACAACGCAAGCTCAGCTTGTCCGTGGTGAAAGAATGATAGAAGTTTTAAAGCAAGACAAATTCAAACCTATTTCATTATCCAAACAAGTGATGATTATTTTTACAGGAACGAAGGGATTCTTGGATGATCTTCCTCTTCCTTTTATCAAAAATTTTGAAAATGAATTTTATCTATTCATGGATGAAAATCATCCTCATATTTCTAATTCGATTGAACAAAGCCTTGATTTAGATCAAAAAACGATGGAGCAATTAAACGAAGCTGTGACGAAATTTAAATCTGATTTTAAGTTACGCTATCAAATATAGATGGGGAATAATAAAAGATGGCTAGTTTAAGAGAAATTCGTAAGCGTTTACAGTCCATTCAAAACATTCAGCAGCTGACCAAAGCAATGGAAATGGTGGCAGCTTCTCGTTTGCACCAAGTTCAAATAAAAGTTAAACAAGCTAAGCCGTACGTCGTTAAACTTTCTGAAATTTTAGATCGTTTGAGTCAAATAACACAAGATATTAAACACCCTCTGTTAGAGCAGCGTGAAGTTAAGAAAGTTGGTGTTGTAATTGTAGCAGCTGATATGGGATTATCGGGACCTTATAATAAAGATATTTTCTCAGCCGCTAATAAATTTCTGAAAACATATGCTCAAGAGCAAGTTGAGCTAATTTTAGTCGGCAAAAAAGCAACCGACTATTATAAAAAACGACCTTGGAACATTCGATTTGAATTTGGTGAATGGGGAGAAAAACTAACATCACATCAAATAAAAACTTTTGCAAACCAATTGATGAGCTGGTTTTTAATTGGAGAATTGGATGAAATTTGGCTTGTTTATACGCATTATGTGACAATGATGACCCGTAAAGTCATGGTTGAGAAATTTTTAAATATTCAGCAAATCTCTCCCAAATCTGAAAAATCCCCCGTAGATTATATTTTTGAGCCAAATCCTAAGCAGATTTATGGAGCAATCTTATTTAATTATTGTATGACTAAATTCCAGTCAATTTTAAATGAATCTTATGCTTCAGAATTAGCTGCACGCATCTTTGCGATGAAGGCAGCCACATCAAATGCGGATGATATGATTGAAAAATTAACTTTGGTTCGTAATAAAGTACGACAAGCAGGCATCACTAAAGAGATGTTAGAAATCACTTCTGGAGCAGAAGGATTAAAGTAAAGAATAGTAAAAGAATAGTAAACGAGACAATATAGCGATTTCCTTTGTGAATTTTTCGAATCATTTGAAGAAACTCAATAGAAAAGGCTCAAATAAAAATAAAAGGCAAATGATGGCGGTAGGAAAAGTCAAACAGATTGTAGGTCCCACATTAGATATCGAGTTTCCTCCTGGGCAGCTTCCAAACATTTTAAATGCGATTAAAATCATTGATCCCAAAGATCAACGAGAATTAATTGCTGAAGTTGCGATGCACTTAGGAGATAACCAAGTTCGTTGTATTGCCCTATCATCTACAGATGGTTTGGTGAGAGAAGCCCAAGCCGTTGATACTGAAGCTCCTATTTCTATTCCTGTGGGAAGTCCAACACTTGGCCGGCTCCTTAATGTCCTAGGTCAACCGATCGACGAAATGGGAGCTATCGAAAACGCTGAAATTTCTCCTATTCACAAAGCTTCCCCCACTTTCGAAGAGCAAGATACGCAGGGAGTCATTTTTGAAACAGGGATTAAGGTTATTGACCTTCTTTGCCCCTATACAAAAGGAGGGAAAGTTGGATTGTTTGGAGGGGCAGGAGTTGGTAAATCAGTCATTGTAATGGAATTAATTCATAACATTGCCACCCATCATGGAGGCTATTCTGTTTTTTGCGGAATCGGGGAAAGAACAAGAGAAGGAAATGATTTATGGTTAGAAATGAAAGAGTCCGGTATTCTCTCTAAGACTAGTCTCGTATTTGGCCAGATGAACGAACCTCCTGGGGCAAGAATGCGAGTAGGTTTAACAGGATTAACGATGGCAGAGCATTTTAGAGACCAAGAGCATCAAAATGTCCTTTTATTCATTGATAATATTTTCCGTTTTGTTCAAGCAGGATCAGAAGTTTCTGCGTTGCTAGGTAGAATGCCGTCCGCTGTCGGTTATCAGCCAACTTTAGCAAGTGAAATTGGAAGTTTACAAGAAAGAATCACTTCGACAAAGCATGGTTCTATTACCTCAGTCCAAGCGATTTATGTTCCAGCAGATGATTATACAGATCCGGCACCAGCTAGTATTTTTCCCCATTTAGATGCTGCAACAACTCTCTCGCGTCAAATTGCGGAACTGGGCATTTATCCAGCTGTAGATCCTTTAAATTCAAGTTCGCGGATTTTAGACCCCCACGTTTTAGGTGAAGAGCATTATCAGGTTGCTAGACAAGTGCAAAAAGTTTTGCAGCGTTATAAAGATTTGCAAGACATCATTGCAATTTTGGGAATTGATGAATTATCTGAAGAAGATCAGTTAACAGTTTCTCGTGCTCGTCGCATTCAAAAATTTTTATCGCAACCATTTTTTGTTGCCGAAACGTTTACAGGAAAAAAAGGACGTTTTGTTAAATTGCCTGATACTATCAAAGGATTCAAAATGATAGTAGAAGGCGAAATGGATAATATTCCTGAGCAAGCTTTTTATATGGTGGGAACAATTGAAGAAGTTTTCGAAAAAGCTGAGCAAATGAAATAAGGTTAGGGTGATTACAGATGCTTTATCCATTATCCATTTTAACTTCTGAAAAAAATGTCTTTAATGAAGACGTTTATTCTGTGAATGTACCAGGCGCTGATGGATACTTCGAAGTGCTAGCACATCATGCTACTGTAATCGCCTTGTTGCAGCCAGGGAAATTGACAATTATCAATAAAGATCATCAAAAGCTTTATTTCGGCATAACAACTGGATTTATTGAGGTTTCTCATAACAGTGCAACAATTATTGCTGATGCAATTGAATCCGTTCAAGAAATTGATGTCGAAAGGGCAAAGCAGTCTTATGAACGTGCTAAAATGCGTTTGGAGAGTCCTGATAAACACGTGGATAAAGAACGTGCAAAACGTTCCTTGAATAGAGCAAAAAATCGTATTAAACTGTTTTTAGAAATTCATCCACAAGTTAGTTTCATACCTCTCAAAGCATTATTAATTTAATTTTCTTTGTAAACAAGTACTAGTAAGGAATTTAAATCCAATTTTGTAATTCAAACTTTTTGCAATTATATTTAATAAATCTTTAGTAAAAACATTTTCATATCAGAAAAATCCATCCCTGATTTTTCTATTCAAAATCGGCTTTCTTAAGTTTTTAATCATGTTTTGCGCACGTGCTAGCAAAGGTATATCTTTAGGAAATCCTCCCAACGAGTTCTGTTTTCATCGATCACCTTTTTCTTTTTTCTTAATAGCTTCTAGTTGCTGTTTAACCTATTTTACAGAATCTAGTTAAATTCCTTCAAAAAAAATGAAGGTGTTCTAAAACTCTAAAAATCAATTTACTATTGCAATAATTTTTAGCTATGTGTCATGTTGTTAAGACATCTATAAATTAAAATTTTTTTAACTCATTTGGATCATGATTTTGAATATTCCTACTTTAAATTATAGTTATTTTGTCAATACAACGACTCCTTCTTACTATCAATCTCAAGAAATTAGCGATTCTCCTAGAGATGGAGATAACTCCTTAGGCAACCCTTTGGCTAATCTAGAAGTAACTTGGGCACCAACAATTCAAGCTCCTGATCTTTCATCTTCACCTGAAGAATTTCAACTAAGTTTTCAAGATGGAACTTCTCTAACTATTTCTCATTTTCAACTAGATTTGCTAAGGAAAAAATCGCCCTATTTTAAGAGTTTTTGGTCAGGAAATTTTCAAGAAACCCTTCAACACCCTCTCGCTTTGACACAAAAGGAGTTTACGCATCTGCTTAATTGTGTCATGGATGTTAACTTTAAAGTTCCTTTGGAAGAGATCACTTCTTTCATTCAACTAGCCGATTATTATGAACTAATAGAAGTGGTGAAAAATTTAGAAAAGCAGTTAATTGATGGGTACAAATCACAGAGATTTGAACCCTTTAGCTCCACTCAAAAGAGTTTAATCGGATTAAAGGAGCTTTTGAATTTTGCGCAGCAATGTCAATTAAATATTTTGAAAAACTATTTAGAATTCACCGTTGTGAGTGCATTATTAAATCAAACTTCGCAGTTAACGGAGTTTAAAAAAATTTTAAAGTTTTTTTCAAATGAGATAGAAGCACTCAATTTTTCAGAGAATACTTATTTAATAGATGCTCATCTCTTAACTTTAAAAAATTGTAAAAATTTAAAAGTGCTTTATCTCCAAGAATGCCATAATCTCACGGATGCTGGGTTATCCCATTTGGCTCCCTTAGTGACTTTACAGCATTTAAACTTAAGCTATTGTAGCAAACTGACTGACGCAGGATTAGCGCATTTGACTTCCTTAGTGACTTTACAGCATTTAGATCTGAGTAAGTGCTATAATCTCACGGATGCTGGGTTAACACATTTGACTCCTTTAGCGGCTTTACAGCATTTAAACTTAAGCTATTGTAGCAAACTGACTGACGCAGGATTAGCGCATTTGACCTCCTTAGTGACTTTACAACATTTAGATCTGACTTGGTGCGTTAATCTCACCGATGTTGGATTAGCGCATTTGACTCCTTTAGCGGCTTTACAGCATTTAAACTTAAGCTATTGTATCAAACTCACTGACGTAGGATTAGCGCATTTGACCTCCTTAGTGGCTTTACAGCATTTAGATCTGACTTGGTGCGTTAATCTCACCGAAGTTGGATTAGCTCATTTGACACCCTTGGTTACTTTACAGCATTTAGAATTGAGTAAGTGCCATAATCTCACGGATGCTGGATTAGCGCATTTGACCTCCTTAGTGGCTTTACAGCATTTAAACTTGAGCATTTGTAAAAAAATTACGGATGTTGGATTAGCGCATTTGACTCCCTTAGTGGCTTTACAGCATTTAGATCTGAGTGGATGCGATAAGCTCACTGACGTAGGATTAGCACATTTGACCACCTTAGTGGCTTTACAGCATTTAGATCTGACTTGTTGCGTTAATCTCACTGACGCTGGATTAGTGCATTTGAAACCTTTAATGGCTTTACAGCATTTAAACTTGAGCTATTGTACAAATCTCACTGACGCTGGATTAGCGCATTTTAAAAACTTAACAACTTCACTCAATTTAAAACTTAGTAGATAAAAAACTTGTGACGAAAATAGGATTTGCCTGTCCTAAGAAAATAAAGAATAAAGTTTTATTAAAGTTTATTAAGTCACATCTTGATAGCCTATTTAGAGAGACCTCGGCTCATTTTAGTGTCACTATACAAGCAGTTTTTATGCTCGTAAACGACAAAAAAAGACGCCATTTTATTAAGAATAGGAAGGAAGACAAAAGAACAAAGTTCCAAAAAAGAAGGAAAATCTCAATAAAAAATAGATGAAAGGGGAGTTAATCCTTATGTTTATAGAGATTTTGAAATTAGAAAATTGGCAAGGAAATCCAGAAATCAAAGCCTATATTTTACCTCATCAACCTAATTAATATTTAATATGACATGAGAAATCAAAAAGGGTTTAATTAGATGCTATTGTCGTGTAAATGATTTTTAGAAGTCTTTTAAGCAGATATGGAATAAATAGTTGGTTGACCATGGCAAAACAAAGCGAGGACCTCAACTGAATGATCGATACCAGTGAGAATGACAATTGTTATTTTATTTCATCAATCGATGATCGGGCATTTAAGCAACTTTATGGGTATGTTACCAACTACTTAGGTAAAGAATTTTCAAACTTAATGAGTACTAGCCGCTTTGTTTATTTAAAGAAGAACCTTTTTGGTCCTGTATTTGCTTATCTTTTGGACAAAAGAGGAGAAATCACAAGAATTGCTTTTATTGATTTTCCATCGATAGATGTTTGCCACAATAGACGCATAAAAAGAAACAAGGTATTCCAAAGTTTGGCAAAAAGAGAGAAAACAACCTTAGAATGGTTTTTCGGATTTAAATGACATCTCATGCTTAATGAGAAAGGAAATTTTGGCTTTTCAGCTTAACTGGACATGTTACTGATGTCTCTGTTGCCGAAAGATTATTGAAAGGGATTTGGAGAAGCTATTTGGTGGTAAGGGTTTATTTCGAAAGAACTTTCAAAAAGGCTTTTGAAACAAGATCCCGAACGATTGACGAACATAAAATCGAATAGGATGCAGAAGCTGATGAAGTTGGCAGACAAAATTCTTAGAAAACGAGCTATCATTGAAACGGTAAGCCATCTATTAAAAAATATTTCTTAGATTGAATAGACACATCACAGTAGCGCCGGAAATTTTTTGATTAATCTATTGACAGGGATTGCTCGCTTATCCTCACTAACCCAAAAAACCATCTATCAACTTAGCAAAAACAACATTGCCTATTGTTAATAGCTGTCTAAAAACCCAAAATTCAGGTTAATAACAAAATAGGCTCAATTATTTTACTTTCTTAATCTTGCCAAATTGTTCAAAAACGTATTCTGACAGATATCCGGAATAACCTGGTGAAAATAAATCAAAAAAAGGTCATAAAAAGCTGAAGTGACTTCGAGTTCTTACGTCAAACCTAAAGAAAATTGAAATGATTGGCTCGCTTTATTGTTTAGATATTGTAAGTATTAAAAAAATCTAAGCTATCACAAATTTTAAATTAAAAAAGAAAACATTGATAAATAGTTTCTTGCGTAATTATTCTATCTGCCTGTTAAAATTGGTTTTTAAAAAAAGCTCGTGATGTAAAAGGTCTAATGAAATTCGAAAAATTTATTTGCAATCTTCGGCAATTTACACTCACTAATGGATTAAAAAGATCTATTGCGATTATTTCTTTAGTTGATAAAAAAGGAAATATCTCAAAAGGAGAAGTCGCCCCATTACCCCCTTGGAGCAAAGAAACCTTAGAAGAGGCTATTCGCCAAATTGATGCCAAAAAAAGCTTTATTTTAAATATAGATTGGACAATTGAAAATTATAGAGATGCATTAATGCATCTTCATCTTTTTCCCTCGGTACAATTTGGAATAGAATCGGCTCTTCTATCCTTTTTAGATCCTTTAAAAACATATTCTATACCAGTAAGCGCCTTATTGATGGGATCCAAAAAAGAAATTCTTGCTCAAGCAAAACTTCGCCTACAAGAAGGTTATCAAATAGCTAAACTTAAAGTCAGCCAACTTTCGTTCTCCGATGCTGCAAAGCTTATTCACCAATTAAAAGATACTTTTCGTTTAAGAATAGATGTTAATCGAGCCTGGAAAACGGAAGATTCTTTACAATTCTTTTCAGAATATTCTTTAGATAGTTTTGATTATGTTGAAGAGCCTTTTCAAAACCCTAAAGAATTATCTCTTTTTTCTCATCCCCTTGCTGTTGATGAGTCTTTTCCTTCAAATTTTTCTCTTCAAGATTTAGAAACTTTATGCTCTCTTAAATCTCTTATTTATAAACCCACTCTACAAGGGGGAATGACAACTTGTTTGCCTGTATATAAATGGGCCAAACAACGCAATATTGAATTCGTTCTAAGTAGTAGTTTTGAAAGTGAATTGGGACTCTCCCACCTCATTTCAATGGCTGCAAGATTAAAGCTGACTTCACCTATAGGAATTGGCACCTATCATTTTTTGCCTCAAACGGAAGGTCCTTTTCTTATTTCAAATGGACAGGTTAACTTAAAAAATTTGTAACTAATCAGTAAGCTTTATTTGAAAAAAATAAAAGATAAACGCAATTTAAAATTTTTGTGGGTAAATTCTAGTCAAAAATTTAAGTTGAATTATTTTTGATCAGAGTAACTTTCTAGGTTAAAATAAACAATTTGGATGTTATATAAGTTGTTTATGGTTAGGTATTTGTGTTTTGTTGCAGTATGGTTAAGCAAATAAATTTCTAAGCATTTGCACATTCTTAAGAAAATTTGACAGATATCAGAAAAAACGATAAATCTAAAATCTATCAATAAAAATAATAGAAAATTCCCTTATGAGACAGTTCTTGCATCATTTGATTTATTAGCTAAAAAAAGAAACGGGAAGAGTAACTTTAACGCTTGCTGATACGATTATTTTTTTGAAATCATTTGCAAATAAATCAATGCTTTCGATCTCAAAAATTTGGTCATCAATACGTATTATTAGAATATGTGTAATTCAAAACAGGCTTTGGTCTTAATTTTTTTTGGCTTATTTAGCTTTCAAAGACAAAAAACAAGCAAGAATAAAAGTTTTATTAGTTCTAGCGAAAGTGGTGGGGGTCATTATGAACGCAGTGGATTTTTATTGCGGTCAATACTTAGTCAATCCAGTCAATCAATTGATACTAAGTCCCTTTCCAACTGAGCTTAATAAACCTCTGTTGGTAAGACTGTCAATGCTTTATCATGCGACTGTGGTGTTAGTTAATTCACAAATGACTTCAATCTTTTACTTCTTACTTGGTAGAGTCAATAATTTTATTTCGTGTGCATGTTCTGAACGAAATACAGCTTTAGCGGTGAAAATTTTGGCCAGTCAAAAAAATGCTCGAGCTCAAAATTATTTAGGTTACTTATATGAGTCAGGCAAGGGAGTTAAACAAAATAACGAAAAAGCTTTTTATTACTATCGATTAGCTGCCCATCAAAATATTACGAACGCGCAACTTAAAATTGGTCTGATGTATTTAGAAGGAAAGGGAATTACACAATCGGATGAGCAACAAGCCGTTTTTTATTTAAAACTCGCTAGTGATAATGGTTCTTTAGAGGCGAGATATCGACTTTCGTTGCTATATTTAAGCGGGCATGGAGTTGAAAAAAATGAAAAGAAGGCTTTACAGCTTTGTCAGTCTGCCGCTAATAATGGATACATGTTGGCTCAATTTAAACTTGCCAAGAGTTATGAATATGGCTTAAATGGTGTCTCTAAAAATCAGCAAAAAGCTGCAGAATATTATAAAGGAGCTGCAGATCAGGGGCATCTTGAAGCAAAACATCGTTATGGCATTTTCTGTTGTTTAGGACAAGGTTGTTCACAAAATAATCAAGAGGCAATTAAATATTTGCAGTCTGCCTATGATTTAGGATATTTAGGATCTAAAATTTACCTTGATAAAATTCTCAGTTATGAGAATAGACTGAGAATATATCATTATTGGAATATGAGAGAATAAGATTAAATGGACTATCGAACAGAAAAAGACACCTTAGGAGAAGTTAGAGTTTCTGCAGACTGTTATTATGGAGCTCAAACGAAGCGTTCCTACGATAATTTTTCGATTGGAATAGAAAAAATGCCTAAGGAAGTAATTCATGCGCTTGCTCTAATCAAGAAAGCGGCCGCCTTAACTAACGAACAGCTTGGTTTATTACCAAAAAATAAACAACTCGTGATTTGTGAAGTTTGCGACGAAATTTTATCTGGCTGCTTAGATGATCAATTTCCGTTATCTGTTTGGCAGACAGGGTCTGGAACGCAAACAAACATGAACCTCAATGAAGTGATTAGTAATAGGGCCATTGAAAAGCTGGGTGGGGTGCTTGGTTCTAAATATCCGATCCATCCCAATGATGATGTCAACTTATCTCAATCGTCTAATGATGTGTTTCCTTCAGCCATGCATATTGCGGTGATGTTTGATATATCTAAGAAGTTGTTACCAAGTTTAAGAGAACTAAAAGAAACTTTAGAAGCGAAAGTTGAAGCTTTTAAAGATATTGTAAAAATTGGGCGTACGCATTTAATGGATGCGACCCCTTTAACACTTGGACAAGAATTTTCGGGGTATGTCAGCCAAATAGAGCATGGAATACAAGCTCTAAAAAATACGTTTGCGCATCTTTCTGAATTGGCCTTGGGAGCAACTGCTGTGGGAACGGGAATGAATACGCATCCCAACTACGCAAAATTAGTGGCTGAAAAAATTAGTGAGTTGTCCGGATTTAATTTTGTTTCTGCCAGGAATAAATTTGAGTCGCTCGCGACTAATGACGCTCTTGTAGAAGTTAGCGGGGCTTTAAAAAGGGTGGCCGTTTCAGTGTTTAAAATTGCCAATGATATTCGGTGGCTTTCTTCAGGCCCTAGATGTGCCATAGGAGAAATCGTTATTCCTGCTAATGAACCAGGCTCATCGATTATGCCAGGAAAAGTTAATCCTACACAAAGTGAAGCCTTAATGATGATTGCCATTCAAGTAATGGGGAATGATGGGATCATTGGTTTTGCAGGTTCGCAAGGCAATCTAGAATTGAATGTTTTTCGCCCTCTTATTATTTATAACTTAATTCAATCTATTCGATTATTGAGCGATGCTATTTCTAATTTTAACCAAAAATGTGTTGTCGGAATAGAGGCTAACCAAACAAGAATTGCAGAACATCTGAATCGTTCCTTAATGTTAGCAACTGCTCTTAATCATGCAATTGGTTATGATCGTGCAAGTCAAATTGTAAAAAAAGCATACTTAGAAAATATAACATTAAAAGAAGCTGCACTAGCTTTAGCCTTTTTAACCGAAGATGAATTTGATCAGATTATGGATCCTAAAAAAATGATTGGGCCAATGACTTAATATTTTGCTGATTTTGATTTGTTAAATGTTTCTTGTTCTTTTTTTGTGTTTTCAGTGGAAAAATCAAAAGAGATTAAGTCTACCCATAGGGGATGCGTCCAGCTTTCTAAAAGGCATTCATCACCGATCAAATCAATTTTATAGGTGGCAATTCCCCCCGAAAAACAAAATTTTTCATTTAATAAATGATAAAGATAAGTTCCCGATGATTTCGTTAATTGCAAATAAATATTTTCTTCTCTGCGGTTGCGGAATCGTATAGCAAGATGTAGGTAAAACTCTCGAAAATTTTGATCTTGTTTAAGCATGTGCCATTGAATTAAAATTGTTTGACCAATCGTGGGGTTTTCTTTATGAGGATCAGGGGTATATACATGGTAACTTGCTAATTGTTCGCGATTTACATAATGAGTTTGTACGTTCAATCGTTGAAGGCTACAGCTAGTCGGACAAAGAAAGCAGATGATAGCTATTAAGATTTTTAAGGAGCTTTTTATTAAAGCGTTTTTTAACTTTTTAGCTTTGTACATATCATCGAACTAAAAAGAGATTCTGAAGACAAAGATAACTTCTTACTCGGATTAAGATTTTCTTGCAATTGATGAGCACCCCATTCAATGAGTGTTTGAGTTGAATTCCAATCTAAGCAAGAATCCGTAATCGAAACACCATAACGAAGCTCTTGTGGATTGAAATGAAAAGGTTGATTGCCGGCATAAAGGTGACTTTCTATCATTAAACCTTTAATAAAGGAATTTCCTGCCAGTACTTGATCGATAATGGATTGAAAAACAATTGGTTGTTTTTCATGTTTTTTATTTGAATTATGATGAGAACAATCGATCAACACTCTTTCTGGCAAGTTTGCATGGGATAACCTTGCAAGCGCTTCAGATATCGAATGAGAGTCAAAATTGGTTTTTGTTTCCCCACCTCTTAAAACAATGTGAGTATCGAGATTTCCTTTAGATTGCGTTGCAATTGGCCATCCATTTTCGTGTAAAGCCATGTAAGCATGGGGTTGAGAAGCCGCATAGGCTCCTTGAACAGCAGCTGAAATATTACCAGCAATTCCATTTTTAAAGCCTATCGGAATTTGCAAATTCGAAGCAAATTGCCTGTGGATTTGTGAAGAGGAAGTTCTCGCTCCAATCGACCCCCAAGAAATTAAATCTTCATAATAATAAGCGGTTAAAGGATCTAAAAATTCGGTTGCGGCAGGGATTCGCAAATCGCAAAGCTCTAGCAACAATTCTCTTGTCTTTTTGATTCCGAGTAAAAGTTGATTGGAACCGTCTAAAAGTGGATCATACAAAAATCCTTTCCAGCCCGTTGCTGTTCTCGCTTTTTCACAATAGACACGCATTAAAATGAAAAAATGAGACGAAAGAGATTCTGCTAAGCATTTTAATCTAAATGCAAATTCCTTAGCAGAATGAAAATCATGGATTGAGCAGGGCCCTACAATCAATAACAATCGCTTATCAGTACCATTTAAAATAGATTTTACAGTTTCTCGACAATCTTCAATGAAATTATCTTGAGATGCGCTTGCCGGAAATTGGCTTTTTAATTCTTTATATGAGGGGAGAAGTTCCATGTTAGTCCATTATTCTGATTAGTCCGGAGTCTAACAAAGATTGACATTTTCGTGAATCAATCTAACTGAAGTTTTGGGTTTATTTTTTCAAAATTACCAATAGTAATTATGAAAAAATGGTGAAGTTTAATATAGTTATGTTGTTGATTTTCTAATTAGTTTATGAGTTTTATTAAATAAACTAAGAATTCTAAATTTCTACATAATTGATTTATGTCCTTGATGAAGAAACAAGAAAATGCCATGATCTTGCCCAATTTTGCGTTAATTTTTTTTGCGGGAAATAAGAAAATGGTTATTTCAAGCTGCTTAAAAACAGTTTTTATACTTACCCTTATTATCTAAGCTTTAAAATATTGGGTCTAACCAATTAGGTCTTACTTACAAAGACTAAATTATTTGTTAGTATCCTAACTAATTTACGATCGGGAACCTCATTTGATGGGTAAATAATGGAACAAGTGGATCAATTCTTAAGCGAACTTAGAAATTGGATTTGGGGATTGCCTTTGCTCATGCTATTGCTTGGCACTGGGGCTTATTTAACTATTCTTTTGAAAGGAGTGCAATTTCGTTATCTTGGGTATGCATTTAAGCAGGTCATTGCTAAGCAAAAACAAGACTCGCAAGGAGATATTAGCCATTTTCAAGCTTTAATGACCTCCTTAGCCGGGGCTATTGGAACAGGAACAATTGTTGGGGTGGCGACAGCGATTACAATTGGAGGTTTAGGAGCTATTTTTTGGATGTGGGTAACAGCATTTTTAAGTATGGCGACTAAATATGCAGAGTCTTTGCTAGCCGTGAAATATCGTGAGCAAGATAGCCGAGGAGAAATGTCTGGGGGACCCATGCAATATATTGAAAAAGGTTTGGGATGGAAATGGATGGCATGGATTTTCGCTGTTTTAGGAATGATTGCAGCCATGAGTACGGGAAATCTTGTTCAAACAAATTCAATTGCTGAAGCTGTGAATCATGTATGGAATATTGAACCTTGGACTACAGGAGTTGTATTGTGTTTTTTAACAGCAGCTGTGATCATTGGTGGAGTTAAAAGTATTGGGAATGTTGCAAGTGTTTTAGTCCCTGGAATGGCAATCATTTACATTTTAGCTGCTCTTTATATTCTAGTTGTTAATTATTCTTCAATTCCTCATGCATTTATGTTGATTTTTCATAGTGCTTTAAATGGTCAAGCTGCAGTTGGTGGCTTCCTCGGTTCTACAATGATATTGGCTTTACAGATGGGTGTAGCAAGAAGTGTATTTTCTAATGAAGCAGGACTTGGAATATCTTCTATAGCTGCAGCAGCAGCCAAGACAGATAGTCCTGGACGTCAGGCAATGGTGACAATGACTGGTGCATTAATTTCGACTGTCATCGTTTGTACGATGACAGGCCTTGTCCTCGCTGTATCAAAACTAGTTGGTTCTTATTCACAGTCGGGTCAACTGTTAAATGGAGCTTCTCTAGCGATTGCTGCGTTTAATACTCACATTCAAGGTGGTGAATACCTTGTAACGATCGGTCTTGTTTTATTTGCGTATACCACGGTTCTTGCCTGGTCTTATTACGGAGAAAAATGTTGTGAATATTTATTTGGGGAAAGTTCGGTTTTTAGCTATCGCATCTTATTCGCTTTAATGGTTATTCCGGGAGCAGCATTAAAAATGGAGACTGCTTGGTTTTTAGCAGATATCAGTAACGGATTGATGGTGATTCCAAATTTAATTGCTTTAATCGCTTTATCTAAAGTTATTAAAAAAGAAACCAAAGATTTTTTAATTGTGGTGGATCGTGAAAAAGAAAAAAGGGAAAATTCCAGTGGTCTAGGAGATACATAAAATGCCTGCTAATATAATGACAAGTATCATGAATAGTTTAGATATAATTTATAGCTGGATATGGGGGGCTCCTCTTCTCGTGCTTTTAACTGGATTGGGAATTTATTTGACCATCACCTTACGAGGATTACAATTTCGTTATTTAGGTTATGCACTTCGATTAGTCTTTGGTTCTCAAAAAGCCCACCCAGAAGCAGAAGGACAAGGAGATATCAGCCACTTCCAATCGTTGATGACAGCCTTAGCTGCTACAATTGGAATTGGAAATATTGCGGGTGTTGCAACAGCCATTACAGTCGGTGGACTAGGAGCTCTTTTTTGGATGTGGGTGACTGCTTTATTGGGAATGGCGACGAAATATGCAGAAGCTATTTTAGCGGTAAAATATCGTGTTACTGACGAGCATGGAGAAATGTGTGGTGGGCCCATGTATTTTATCGAATCGGGTTTAGGTTGGAAATGGTTGGCTTGTTCATTTGCTTTTTTTGGAGCAGTCGCTGCTTTGGGTGGAGGAAACATGTTGCAAGCTAACTCTGTAGCAGATGTTATGCGTACGATGTTTCATGTAAATCCTTGGTGGTCTGGTCTAATTATTGCAGCATTGACAGGCTTTACCATTGTGGGAGGAATTAAAAGTATTGGAAAAGTCGCTGGTTTATTAGTTCCGTTCATGGCTCTTTTTTATATTGCGGGAGCAAGTATTATTTTGGCGTATCACTACGATCGTATCTTTGATGTCATTGTTGCTATCATTACCCATGCGTTTACGGGTCAAGCTGCATTTGGTGGTTTCTTAGGTTCAACAATGCTATTAGCACTTCGAGTCGGGGTGAGTAGAGGATTAATGACAAGTGAGGCTGGACTAGGAACAGCATCAATTGCCGCAGCTGCAGCAAAAACAGATCTTCCAGGTCGCCAAGCCTTAGTTTCCATGACAGGCTCTTTTTTAGCGACTATTATTATGTGCTCCGTGACAGGCCTTGTACTTGGCGTGACCGGTGTATTTGGTTCGCTAGATGAGCAAGGAAAATTGCTTAATGGCGCTTCTATGACTGTTGCAGCCTTTAACTCTATTTTTACTGGTGGGGGGTATATTGTAACAATTGGATTAGTCCTTTTTGCTTTTACAACGTTGCTTGGTTGGGCTTATTACGGTGAAAAATGTGTTGAATATCTTTTTGGTATTAAGTCTGTCCCCATTTATCGAGTTTTATTTACTTTAATGATTATTCCAGGAGCTGTTTTAGAACTAGATATTGTTTGGAAAATTTCTGATGTTTTCAACGGATTAATGGCTTTTCCAAATTTAATTGGATTGTGTGCACTTTCGAGTGTTGTCATTTCAGAAACAAAGTTATTTTTGAATGTCTTAAAAGCTGAAAGAGAAGCTGAGAATTAGGCTAAGCTTATTTCTAAATAAAAACCTAGTAGAAATTTCAGGTGAGTTAAAAAATAATTTGTTAGATGCCGCTTGGATGCTTTGTTAATAAGTTTTTGAAGTTTCAATCATTTCAAATTGACGAAAAAAATTAAAAAACCCGCTTAATTTTTTTATTATTGCGACATAACTGTCTTCTAATAAGAATAGTCATTCTATTTTATTGGCAAGTAAATGCAAATGCGTTAATTTTAAAAAATTCTTTAGTAGTCTTGCTGTCTAGCAAGCAGTTTTGCAAAATTTAACACTTACAACTTGTATTCAACTTTATACAATTCAAAAATTGAGCAGTCCTATTGCCTATATTAATCGTGATGCTCTTGTGAAAGCGAAAGAATAGAAATTCTCAAGCTTGTACATACATATACAACCAAAGTTTGAAATATGGTAAATCCTATAGCAAATCCTGCACAAGTTCTTCCTGTGCTTCCTACAGAACCCCACCAACCCTTAAGTATACGACGCTTATCCACAACACGCATTGTAAAGATGTTGACGACTGAAGAAAATGAGCATCTTCACACTTTGACCCCTCAAAAAAGACTTAGCCATCTATGTTGTAAAATCATGAGGCTAGCCAATGCAAGGCTACAAAAAAAAGGGATTACTCCCAAATCTATAGGCGACGAGATTGAACACCGGGGTCTTTTTGAACTAGTTATAGAAAAACAAGATGTCGGAGAAGGCTTCAGTCTTCTTTACTATACAAGACAAATCTCAACTCTGTCAAAATTAGCGCAGTCTCTTTTAAAGCTAGGAGGTGAAGCATCCAAAATGCAGTCTTCTCGAGTTGAAATGATCGGTTTTCTTTTTCGACAACACATATATAGCACCTCTAATAAAAAACAAAAAAAGGAGGATATCTATGCCCTTACCACAAGCGATGCCTGGCGTGAAATTTCACATCTGACAGAATTTGAGTTTCCTCAGGCAATTCTCATGCGCCTTTTAGAAAACAAAGTGCATCATGTTGTCTATCAGCCCCTTGTTGGAAATGCTCTAAGAAATGAAAAAGACTTCAAAGAGGGGGAAGAACTCCATATCACTCGTTATTTTGATAAATTTATTACCCAGTTGACTTCACGCGTTCGGCCACAAGCATCGCTGTACTGCCTCAAGTCTTTTTGCAATAAGGGAGAGAAAATTCCAAAAAATGCAACGCAAGTTAAAATTGAACTAGGAGCTGTCCGCTTTCAAAAGCAATTTGCCCTTGCAGATTATCCCTCGCTTCTTGACCATCTTTCTAAAATTCATCATGGACAAAAGACATATCTTGTTAAAGTAGGAGAAAAACAAAAAATTCTTGGGAAGGGTGAAGAGGAAAAAGATCATATAGATCTTGCTTTTTGGAAGTATTTAAAACCAGTAGACCCTTCAGAAAAGGCAGCTCTTGAGCAGTTAATGGATCAATCAATTTGGAAAGCTTTCCAGGAGGGGATATCGCTTCCTCTTTTTTTCGCTCATCGATTAGTCAAAGACTATGCCACCTCATCCAGTTTCCGGCTTGTTTCTCATTTGATTCCTCAACGCAAACGAAAAGATTGCAAATGGGATTCTGCAAAATCTGCTCAAGAAATACTGCATCTATTACGTGAAGTGGTGCCAAGTTTAGAAAAATGTCAAAATGCTGATGACTTTGCAAAAATTCTCAAAGAAATCAAGATAGAATTCAAAGTACGGGAGAAAATAGAGAAGAGCTCTCTTCGAAAAATGTTTGGTGGGGAAATTAGAATTACAGAAAGCCAAAAAAGCTATTTTCTGGTTGGAGGTCTGTGGCTCTCGCTTTCTCCTGATTACCTACGATGGGTTCGGACAGAGTTTCGTGGACTATTACGGGATTGCCTGCTAAAACCTGGAGACCGTCGAAATCTTACTCATCCTTGGCCAGCTAATGAAGCAATTAAAGAGGCTAAAAAAAATGGAGAGGGTCTCTATGCTGAAGATGTTTATAACCGCTCGTACGCATCTCTTGACAATTACTTAATTGGCGATCGAGTTCTTGTCGAAAAAATTGAGTTATTTGATCTTCTATATATGCTAGATTTTGGAACAACACAAGAAGTGATTCTTTATCATGTCAAAAAAGGCTTTGGACAAGAGACAAGGGATGCCGCCTCTCAAATACGTGTGAGTCTAGCTCTTGTGCATGAATTTCTTAGCGATTCAGCAGCTAAAAAACCGACAAGGCTCGATCAACTTTGTGAAGCTCTGGAAAAGCGTTATCCAAACTGTTTAGAAAAAGTCGGACAAAGACAAGGCCTCATAGACGCTTTTAAGAGAAATCAGCTCACCTATACCTATGCCGTATATGATGACTCTTCTTCAAATCGCTCTCTCTGGGATGAAGTGAATCGAAAAGAGGAGCTCACAGTCGAAGACTTTGAAGCAATAAATGATAAGAAAAAAAATATCTCATCTCAAACTATTGTAGAAAGTCTACAAGCCGCAGGCTTTCTCGCAGCAGATGGTTTACTCACAACAAAATTTCACGGGACAACTAAGAAAGAGTTTAAAGAGATTATTAGCAAGCAGTTGAATTGGACTAAGAGTAAAGCCGATGTTCTTCATAAACGTATTTGTGACTTAGCTGTATCGCCTTATGATTCTCTCATTGCCCGGCTTGAACTGTTGAAACTGCGAAAGCAAGTTGAAAGCAAACAGATCAAATTTAGAATATGCGAAATATCCAAAGCTGGAAATGTTAAAAAAGAGATAGAAAATGAGGAAAGCCGCGGATCAGATGTTTTAAAGATCCCATCTTTACCCGTTGTCAAAGAAATACCTATTTTGACTGAAGGATCGATTTTTACCTACAAAGACGATCGTTTTCAAATCGAAAAGACACTTGGAGATGGCACCTGTGCTTTACATGCTGTTTTTGGTGAACCAAATGCTTCGGGTTATTTTTTTTATCCAGGTGGATCTGAAGTAGCACGTAAGTCTTTTGCTGATGATTTAACAAAGTGTTTAAATAATCCGATGCATCCAAGAAAGAGTGAAGTCAGTTCAGCCTATGAAAAGCTCATTTTAGATTTACTCATAGGTAGGGGAGCTCAAGGAATAAATGGGAAAGTCTTGACAAGTAAACTTAGAGTTTCTGGCAAAGAATATCAACGAAAGTCTAATACATTTGAGAAAAAACGTCAAAAAGCTGTGCAAGATCTGGAATCTGCTTTTTTTAAAACTTTTAATAAAATGCAAAATAAAAATGCTGTGAAATTTCCGAATTTGATGAACATTTTAAATCCTGATCTTAACCCAAAAGAGAAAAATACTTGGGCGCAACTGTATAGAGATAATCCAAAACAACTCAGCGCTGCTTTTGACCAAAAACGTGAAGCGATTCGGCAATTTTTTTGCGCAGATGGCTTTACGAAAGCATATAACGCTCCTGTCAAGTTCTTTAAGGCAATTGAGCAAGCCGAGGATGAATTAGAGAAAATAGAGGAAGAAATTTGCCATCAACCTGAAGTTTTTAACGCCTATCTAGCTTGTATCCAGGATCTCGATTATTGGTTTGAAACGAATGAAATTTGTCTCGCTGGACTTTTACGGGGACAAGCTGTGCGCATTTTTGCACAAACGGGCAATGGTGAGATTACGATTGCAGATGAGGAGTTAATAGAAGGAGGTGGCGATGTACGTCTAATCTTTCATTATGGCAGGCACTTTATGCGATGCACTCCTCTTAAGTAAATTTTTAAAAGGGAAAAAGGGGATAAAATTTTTTTATCCCTCTTTCCCTCTAGATAATCTCCGCAGAATACTTATGGAAGAGTCATTAACTTTTCTTTAATTTCTCGTAGTTCTTGTTCAGTTTGAGAAAGTTGCTGATTTTGCTTTTCAGTTAAATGAGCGGGTGCTCGTCTGACAAAATCTGTATTAGAAAGCTGGTTTTTTAATTTCTCTAGAGAAATTTCTAATTTTTCTTGCTCTTTGTTTAAACGTGTTTTTTCTTGTTTGAGGAGCTCTTCTGGAAGAGGAAGTTGAATTTTTAAAGCATGATAAACTCCTGTGCAAGCAAAACCTATTTTTGGTTCTTCTGTTTCGACTAGAATTCGTCGTGTTTTGACAAGAGCAGAGATCATCGTAATATGTTCCCGAGCAGATTGCCATTCGGGATCATCTGCTTGCCCAATGATATAGACATCAGTTGCCGTCCCTGGAGATAACTTCATTTCACCACGAATATTACGAATGGTATAAACAATTTGTTCCATCAAAGCAAAAACAGCTTCGACTTTTTGATTTTTTTCTCCTATCCTTACAGGATAAGGAGCAACAAGGCAGGCTGAGCTCTGTAAAGCTTGAATACATTCTTTTGTATAAGGATCTGCATTGGTTAGTGCTTCAACACCTTCTAATCGCTCTTTAAGTATGTGAAAAAGCTCTTCAGTAATAAACGGGGCCATGGGATGAATCAAACGAATAGCTTGACAAAGAACGATGACAAGAAGTTTTTGTTTGTTCGTTCTTTCTTGCGCAGTTCCTATTTTACCAAACAAAATGGGTTTGGCGATCTCTACGTAATAAGCACAAAACTCTTTCCAAAAGAAATCGTAAGCTTCAATTGCTGCTTGATCAAACTGATAATGATTTAAATGAACGTTAACACTTTCGACTGTTCGATTTAGAACAGAAAGAATCCATCGATCTTCTAAAGTAAATAAAGCTTCATCTAAGCCTTGAGAAAAACCTTGCGAGGTTAAAGACATGGTTCTATTTTGCTCATTCCCATCTAAATTCATGAGAACAAAGCGCGCTCCATTCCAAATTTTATTTGTAAAATTTTTAAATTCTTCGAAACGCCTTCGATCTAAATCAATTTGACGAGCTTGGGTTGCGCTCGCACAAAGTGCCATGCGCACAGCATCAGTCCCAAATTGATCGATCATTTCCAAAGGATCTATAATGTTTCCTTTTGATTTAGACATTTTTTCCCATTTGGAGAAAACCTCTTTAGGGATGGGTTTTCCCATATCAAAATCAGAACGCTCTTGTTCATTGACGTATAAAATTCCTCCATTAGACTCTTGTCGCCAATAAGATTTACCATAAATCAGCCCGAGCAAATATGTTTCGGGGAAAGGTGGTTGATCCAGGGCATAATCACCCATCAAAATCATTCTGGCCACCCAGAAAAATAAAATATCGTGTCCAGTGACAAGAACAGAAGTGGGATAAAATTTTGCGAGTTCCGATGTTTGTTCCGGCCAACCAAGCGTCGAGAAAGGCCATAAAGCTGAAGAAAACCAGGTATCTAAAACATCTGAATCTTGAATCCATTCCTCTGGAGCATTTTTCACTTCATCAGGTAAATCAGAGCCAGCATAACAAATTAACCGATTCGAATCTTCTTTGTGATACCAAATAGGAATTCGATGACCCCACCAAAGTTGTCGACTAATGCACCAATCGCGTAAGTTGTCAATCCAATGAAAATATGTACTTTCCCAATGAGAGGGGATTAATTTAACTTGGCCATTTTGAACAACTTCCCGAAGCTTTTTAGAGAATCCATCCATTTTCACAAACCATTGTTTAGAAAGGTAGGGTTCAATAATGGCTTTAGATCGATAAGAAATTCCCACGCGATTGAGATGAGGTTCTACTTTTTCTAGGAGTCCTTTTTCTTTCATTTCAGAAACAACAGCATGTCGGGCTTCTGTCATACTTAATCCTTGAAAATGCCCCCCATTTTCATTGATTTTGCCATCTGGAGTCATGATGTTGATAAACGGTAGCCGATGACTAAGACCTATTTGATAATCATTGGGATCATGAGCGGGAGTGATCTTGACAACTCCTGTTCCAAAAGAAGGATCGACATGGTGATCTGCAATAATAGGAATTAAGCGATTCATTAAAGGGAGTCTAATTTCTTTTCCGATAAGGTGCTTAAACCTTTCATCATTAGGAGAAACAGCGACAGCGGTATCTCCTAGCATAGTTTCTGGTCGCGTCGTGGCAATGGAAATAAATTCAGATTCATCTCTCAATGGATACTTAAAATACCAAAGGAAAGATTGCTTATCTTCATATTCAACTTCATCATCTGCCAAAGCTGTTTGAGTATGAGGATCCCAATTGACAAGATAATCTCCACGATAAATAAGACCATCGTCGAACAATTTCTTAAACATTGTTCGAACCGCCAAACTATTGTTTTCATCCATCGTAAAACGAAGACGGGTCCAATCGCAAGAGTTTCCGAGTCTTTTTAATTGCTCAATAATCCGATTTTCGCTCTTTTCTTTCCATGTCCACACATGTTTTAAGAATTCTTCGCGTGTATAATCTGTTCGTTTTTTTCCCTCAGTTTTGATGAGGTGCCTTTCTACAACCATTTGGGTGGCAATTCCTGCATGGTCTGTTCCTGGAACCCATAAGGTTTCGAAACCAAGCATTCTTTTCCAACGAATTAAAATATCTTGAACTGTGTTGACTAAAGCATGTCCCATATGAAGAACGCCAGTGACATTAGGAGGAGGAATGACAATACAGTAAGTAGGTTTGTTCGATAGAGGATTAGCTGTAAAATATCGTTTTGCATCCCAAAATTGGTACCATTTCTCATCGATCTTTTTTGCTTCATAGGCTTTAGGTAATTCGGTCATGATTCTCCTTAATCTTAACTCTCTTTTGCTTCGACAAAGTAGGTTTTTAGCTTTGCTTTTTGGTTAAAAAACAAGACATAGGTTTAGCACTATATCATTTATCAGAATTTATCTCTAAGGTTGCATAGATTATCAATAATGAATCGAAACAAAATTTAATCATGTTAAGTTAAACATAAAAATAAAAGTAACTTGTTTCCAGGTTAATGAATGTACAGCTTAGGAACAGACTAACTTAGCAATGATGGCTAATTTATAGGCTTTGTCCACTTCCACTTAGAAAAACGAGAGTGAGCTGCTAATAAGCTCCTAATTTTTGCAAAAAAAGAAGCAGTATAGTGACTCAGAAAAGAGCAGTCATTGTAAAATAGTGGGAAAGAGGGCGGTAGAAGTTAGGAATTTCGTGGAAAGATAAGTATTGTAGGAAGAATTTGTATCTGAAAATTTAAAATATGGGCAGTAATTAGGCTGAGTAAATTTTTTTAACTGCACCGCATTCTCAAAAAGCATACAAACCTGAATTTTGGGTTTTTAGGCAGCTATTAACAACAAATGATGCTGCCCTGCTAAGTTTATTGATGGCTTTTTGGGTTAGTGAGGATAAGCAACAATCCCAGCTAATCGATTAATTAAAAAATTTCCGGCATTTCTGTGGCGTGTCTATTCAATTTGAGAAATATTTTTTAGTTGATCATTGACCGTTTCAATAATAGCTCGTTTTCTAAGAATTTTGTCTGTCAACTTCATCAGCTATGCATCCTATTCGGCCTTTAATCAATAGTTCAAGACCTTGTTTCAAAAGCCTCTTTGAAAGCTCTTTCAAAATACCCCCCTTAGCACCAAATAGTTTCCCAAAAATCCCTTTCGACAAGGTTTCGGCAATAGAGACATCAGCAATATGTCTAGTTAAGCTGAAAAGCTAAAATTTCTCCTTTCTCATTGATCATGAGATGCAATTTAAACCCGAAAATCCACCCTGAAGTTGTTTTTCTCCCTCTTTGCCAAATCTTTAAAGATCTTGTTTCTTTTTATGCGTTTATTGTGGCAAACATCTATCGATGGAAAATCAATAAAAGTAATTCCTGTGATTTCTCCTCTTTTGTCCAAAAGATAAGCAAATAGAGAAACAAAAAGTTTCTTTTTTAAATAGACAAAGCGGCTAGTACTCATTAAGTTTGGAAATTCTTTACCTAAGCAGTTGGTAACATACCCATAAAAGGCTTAAATGTTCGATTATTTGATTGATGAAATAAAATAACAATTGTCATTCTCTCTGGTATCAATCATTTAGGCTGAGGTCCTCGCTTTGTTTTGCCATGATTAATTAACTGTTTATGCCATTTCTGCTCAAAAGACTTCCAAAAATCATCTAGGCAACAATATCATTTGATTAAATCCATTTTGACCTCTGATGTCCTATTAAACATTAGTTTTGGAAAACAAATTTTTTAAATCATACAGAGTTCTTTTGCCATTTAAATTTTATTCTTTTTATTCATTATCAAAAGGGGAAATCTAAAATTCAGGTTAATAAAAAAAGAGCTTTGTAAGCTCATCATTTTGTATCAAAAAGCGAAAGTCTGCGAGCTTTATAATACATTGTTATAAAAATTCCAAAAGCCAAACTATTTCTACCTTTTTTTTATCTTTTTAACTTAGCAATTAAAAACCGCAGTTAAATAGATGTAATTTGACCAAACAATTGCCATTTATTTAACATTTTATAAAAAAAAGGTTGATAAAAAAAAGGAAAAGTTTTTGTATTGCTTCTATAGATATCCTTTGATAACTATGAATAAGCAGATATATAAACAACTAATTTTCTAAATTAAATTTAAATTTTTATTGTTTATCAAGTTTAAGTAATTTAAAGCGTGACAAAACACGTCTTTTATCTCATTTTAGATAAATGTTTTATTTTAAATTTTATAGGAGTGTTAAATATGTCAATAAATTTAAATTCTTCAATGTGTAATTCCGTTTATCCCGTATTAGATCAACCGACATTGAATCAAACAACATTGAATCAACCAAAAGAAAAAGTGTGTGAAGAAGTTGTGTTGAAAATAACTAACTGTTCTCATACTCCTGAGAATAAGCCTTGTGTTATAGGCGAGAATAAACTTCCTGTTGAAGATGGGGTGAATTTTAGATCTTTTAATTGTCCTATTACCCTTTACCCATTTACAGATCCTGTTGTAGATGAATGTGGCCATACATTTGAACGAGAAGCAATTATGGAAATTTATAACAGAGCAATTGCAGAAGGAACTTCATTTACGTGTCCTTTGAATCCTAGTAAAATTCTCGACGTTAGCAAACTTATTAAAAATTATAATTTAGCTGGTGCTAAAGAAGAAGTGGACGAATTTACTAAAAAACATACTTCTGAAAAAAAGACCTCCCTTGAGTTAATGAAAGAACTTATGCAAGAGCATACACTAGAAAGGCGAGAGTATAAAACAGAAATGCAAAAATTAATAAGCAGGCATGAACGATTTTTAGAAGATTTTAGGCCCCTTGCACGCGATACAGAAGAATCTTTAAATACAAGTGCTAATATTTTAAACCAATGTTCTATTCTTAAGGATAAAAACGTCATTTTGGAGAAAAAAGTTAAGAATTTTGAGACAATGAGTGTAGCAGATAGACTATTTTCATACCTTTTTCCTCGTTATAACGAAGCTATTTCCACGAGAAATATAACGCTTGAAGAACAAGAGCTTCTTAATAAATCTACGATAACTAATACAGAAATTGAGGCTGAAGGAAGAAAGTTAAAAAACCTAAAAAATAAGATAGAAAAATATTATCCATCAGTAGAGACAAAATAAAACTTTTTGTTTTGGTTAATCTAAATTTGAAAATAATTTCTTTCAAATTTAGATTAACTCAATCTTGTCCAAACTTTGCTCAGTTAGCTATAAATCATTATTAGTTCATTTTCATTTAAGAATCTTTATTGATACAAATTCACACAACCATAAATAATTTAGGGCAATTACTTCAATTTTAGTAAAGCGAGCAAAAAATGTTTTTTATGTCATTTTATAAAAATACTTAATTTTAAAATTTAGCGAAGTATTACATATGCCAACGCATTTAAAATTATTTAGTCAGCCCTTAAGCTTATTTTACAGCAAATTATAAAGAAATTTTCCAATTCATTCTGTTACTAGTGCGCAAAAAAAGTGGACAGGGACACCCAGTACTATTGATTCCCCTCAAGAATGTAATTCAATTACAAACTCATACTTTTATTAATTTTTATCATTTCTTGTTTAAAAAAGTATTTGCTAGCGAATTCTGCTGGGTCGAATACTCAAGCAGGCTATGCGGCCGCTCTTTATTGTATTCAACCCTCCAAGCTTCTATGATTTCTTGTGCCTCCTGTAAGTCTAAAAATAAATTTTGATTTAAACATTTTTGTCTGATTTTTCCATTGAAACTTTCAATGTTGCCATCCTTTATTGGCTTCCCAGGTGGAATACAATTCAGTTCAAGCCTTTTTCTTTGGCCCATTTTTGAAGTATACTCAGGGTCATTGTCTACTCTTATGCTTTCTGGCATTCTTTTTATCAAGCTCAAACGATCCAAACCCCCAATCACTCAGTAGCTTGGCATAGAGCTTCCCTCTAAAATCGCTGGGTATTCTCTTGAAAAAATATCTATAATATTCAGCATTCGGATTTTCTTGCCTGAAGCCAACTGTCAGACGTAAGATCCATTGCCTATTTTCAATTTGAGCAGTGACCTTTTTCAAAGGAGGTTTTCTCAATCGATTGGCAAACTTCTTCTTAACTCTTCTTTTTAAACTTAACGACTCTTCGACTTATAGGCGATAAACATTTTTATGATTTACCGAGCATCCTTCTCTTTTAAGAAGAGCGGAGATTCTTCTATAGCCATAGCTTTTATGCTTTAAAGAAATCTGAAAAATACGCTCTTTTAAGTCTTTGTTCTCTCGAGCATGACTTTTATGCATGGTCGATCGCACTACTTTGATGAGTTCACAGCCTCTTCTTTCGCTTATCTCAAAATGCTTTTTCAGATAACCGGTCGCTTTCCTTTGAGCTTGTGAGCTTACCACTTTTTTTTGAGACAATATAACCTTAAGGGCTCAATTGTTTAATAGCGCTTTCACAAGCATCGCTTTTAGCTTTGCGTCTTCTTCTAAAGCCTTTAGATACTTGGCTTCCGAAACTGTTCATGCCGCCAAATTTAGCTTTCCATTTATAAAAGGTATTGGGTGTCACATTGTAGTTTCGGCAAAGCTTTAGAACTTTATACCAGCTTCCATTTCGCCTAAATTAAAAATAATTTGCTCTTCGTAAAACCGACTTCTAAACATCTCTTTTGCTCCTTAATTAAAATTTTATTTATCTTAAGATAGATTAATTTTTTGGGAGTAGGTCACTATTAAAAAACCTTGAAATAATGACAGAACATATGCCAAAAAACTAAAAAGCAATTAAATAATGTGAATCAGAGACGCGAAAGTTAATGGGCGATGATCATAGATGGTTCTTAGAAAATTTCAAATTTCTTTCATAAAAGGCAAAAAAGTTTTCATCAATACATGGACTGATTCTGATAAAAAAGCATTATAGAAAATTATATAAGCAGTATTTTTTCCATCTGCGAATTTAACAATTCAAAAGTATATAGCGGAGATAGGTTGATTTAAGATAGTATTAAAGATAATTAATACAGCCTATTTCTATTTAAACGATCCATCACTAGTCCTACAAAATTTTCTCTTTAATATTGCTTTACAGAAATACTTCTTTTAGCATAATCCAATAACTTAAGCCTCTTTGATATTAAAAATTAAAAGCTTGGTATTTAAGCCTTATCGATTCTTATTTACTTACTAGTAGCTATCAATCAATAAAATTGAAATTTTCCTTCGAATTTAATTTCTATCTTTTATTGCATTAATATTGCACTAATTTTATCTTATATAATATATTTTAAGGTTAAATACATTTATTTAAACAAGTGGGGTGGTAATTTTGATTACTTATTATAATAATCCAATTTCTAAACATAATAGTCTCACTACCAATACAAATACCTGCTCTAGCTATAAATCGAACAACTATTTAAAATTTTCTGAGCGTATTAATTTACTTTGTACAACAATTTTCCAATGTTTCCTCAACTTATTCTTTAATTGTATCCCTAGAGATCAACTTCAATCTCAATGGAAAGAAGTTTTTTGGGGAAGAAAAGTAACTGTTAATCGCAAATTTATGGAACATCGCCTATCATCCGATCCAACTTCACTAAGTAAGATTGAAAATAAGCTTTTAAGAAATTCTTCAGTTACCCTAGAAGAAATTGATGAATCAACAATCCCATCTTCTAATCTTTTACCTTTATCTCAAGAATTTAAATTGAGCTTTCAAAACAACACTTTTCTAACTATTACAAGTTCCCAAAAGTCTTTATTAATGGAAAAATCGCCCTATTTTCAAGGTCTTTGGTCAGGAAATTTTAAAGAAACTTTTCAACATCCTCTTGCTTTGACACAAAAAGAATTTACTCGTCTAATCAATTGCCTATTGGATGCTAACTTTAAAGTTCCTGTGGAAGACATTACTTCTTTCATTCAACTAGCTGATTATTATCAACTGACAGATGTTGTAAAAAATTTAGAAAAACAGCTGCTTGATGCATACAAATCAGATAAATTTGAGCTATTTAATTCCAGCGAAGACAGACTAGTAGAATTAAAAGAATTTTTAGATTTTGCTGAGCGATTTCAATTAAATATTTTAAAAAATTATTTACAGCTTACAGTGGTGAATTTATTGTTAAAGCAAACTCCTCATTTAAAGGAGTTTGAAAAAATTTTAAATTATTTTTCAAATGAGATAGAAGGACTTAATTTTTCAGAAAATGCCTATTTAACTGACGCTCATCTTTTAGCATTAAAAAATTGTAAAAATTTAAAAGTGCTTCAACTTCAGTCATGCCACCATCTCACTGACACAGGTCTAGCATGTTTGCCATCTTTAACAAATTTACAGTATTTAAATTTGAACGGTTGTAAAAAACTTACTGACGCTGGATTAGCGCATTTAACACCCTTAGTGAATTTACAATATTTAGACCTGGGCTTTTGCGATAAGCTCACTAGTAAAGGATTAGGGCATTTTAAATCCTTAATAGCTTTACAACATTTGAACTTGAGTGGGTGTAAATTTATTAGGGACAACGGGTTAGCGCATTTAACACCCTTAGTGGCTTTACAATACTTGAACTTGAGCCAGTGCACTTTTCTTACTGACGCAGGATTAGCACATTTGGTACCACTAGTAGCTTTAAAACATTTAGATCTAAGCTGGTGCAATAGCCTTACCAATGCTGGATTAGCACATTTAGTACACTTAGTGGCTTTACAATATTTAAATCTGAGCGGATGCATTTATCTTTCTGAAGCTGGGCTAGCACATTTGGCGCCTTTAACTAGTTTACAGCATTTGAATTTGGAAGATTGCGAACATTTTACAAATGCTAGATTTAGATTAGCGCATTTTAAAGCTTTATTAGCCGCTACAAATTGAATCTGAATTGAATCCAACTTACATTAATCTGGATTAGTTATGGCATCCGTAGTGGCTGTTCCACATTATTAAATCTTTTAAAAAATAATTTTTCTTATCTCACGTTTATTTAGCAAAAAAACGGAATATATCCTTACTTCTTATATTTTTCCCAACCCAACTCTTGCTTTGAAGATATATGTCGAATTTGTTGTTTAAGTAATTAGTCCCAATAGTGCAGCAAGTGTTTGCCCAATTTTTAAGATTATCACGATAAATACTTAACAAGAAAAAATAGAAGTTTTTGTTTTTCAAATAAAAATATTTTATTAACCTGAATTTTGGGTTTTTAGGTAGCTATTAACAACAAATGATGCTGCTCTGCTAAGTTTATCGATGACTTTTTGGGTTAGTGAGGATAAGCAATAATTTCAGCTAATCGATTAATTAAAAAATTTCCGGCATTTCTGTGGCGTGTCTATTCCATTTGAGAAATATTTTTAATTGATCATTGATCGTTTCAATAATAGCTCGTTTTCTAAGAAGAATTTTGCCTGTCAACTTCATCAGCTATGCATCATATTCGACTTTAGGGGAGTAAATAGTTCAAGACCTTGTTCCAAAAGCTCTTTGAAAGCTCTTTCGAAATACCCCCCCTTATCACCAAATAATTTCCCAAAAATCCCTTTCGACAAGGTTTCGACAACAGAGACATCAGCAACATGTCCAGTTAAGCTGAAAAGCTAAAATTTCTCCTTTCTCATTGATCATGAAATGCAATTTAAACCCGAAAAACCATCCTGAAGCTGCTTTCTTCCTCTTTGTCAAGCCTTTAAAGACCTTGTTGCTTTTATGCGTTTATTATGGCAAACATCTATCGATGGAAAATCAATAAAAGTAATTCCTGTGATTTCTCCTCTTTTGTCCAAAAGATAAGCAAATACAGGACCAAAAAGGTTCTTTTTTAAATAAACAAAGCGGCTAGTACTCATTAAGTTTGAAAATACTTTACCTAAGTAGTTGGTAACATACCCATAAAAGGCTTAAATGTTCGATTATTTGATTGATGAAATAAAATAACAATTGTCATTCTCTCTGGTATCGATTATTCAGGTTGAGGTCCTCGCTTTCTTTTGCCATGATTAATTAACTGTTTATTCAATTTCTGCTCAAAAGGCTTTCAAAAATTATCTAGACGACAATATCATTTGATTAAATCCATTTTGACCTTTCAATCAAAGGGATAAATCCAAAATTTAGGTTAGTAATACTTTCTTCTCGGATAAATGTAAAATTTTAAAAGATTTGGGTAATCAATTCAGATTTATTTTTGAAATTTAAATAACTCATATAGGTAGAAATTAAGAAGTGGATTCAGATAAAGAGTTAAAAAACAAAGCAGTGCAAAGAGTGCCGTCTAGTTCAGCATTTTTGGAAATCATCTCTTTAAGTTGATCGAAAGAACATAAACGAGTTTGAATAATTTCTGAGGGTTCTAACCGCGGTGACGTATTAAATTTAGCTCCAAGAGCTTTAACATAAAAAGTTTTTTGTCCGCTAATTCCTGGATAAGGGTAAGCACTTCCTAAGAGGTGAAAGCTTTCAGCTGTATAACCTGTTTCTTCTTCCAACTCTCTCTTCGCAGCGGCCAGAGGATTTTCATTGTCATCTATAAATCCACCAGGAAAACATAGTAACATCTTTTTTGTCGGATGGCGGTATTCTTCATTTAATACATAATAGCCATCAGCAGTTCTGGCTAGAACAACAACAGCTTGAGGAGGAGTAATGAGTGTATAATAAGAGTAGGGATCTTCATGGGCGAGGCGTAAACGATCTCGTTTGATTTTAATGAACGATTCTTCGAAAGCAAGCGTCGTTTCTTCGACAAAAGGAATGGCGAAAGTTTTTTTAGAGTTCTGCATGAATGAATTGTTCTTGGTACAATTTTTGAAAATGTATACGTTTGGTTTCATTACCAACACAATGATAATAAAGTATTAATTGCTTGCAAAGTTGTCTTTTTTCCCACATAAATGCTTTCTCATAGCTATCTTTAGATAAATTGTTAGTTAGAAAGCGTGCTCCAAGAGTCCAGGTACGGGGAAACATAACAGGATTCACCCCAGCAAAATGAACATTTGCTATTTCTGCACCTTCGGTGACTTGCAGCCAGCATCCATATAAAAAATGAAGAAGAGAAGAATCCTTGTTTAACGTTTCAACAGAATAAGTATAGAGCAAGTTACCGGCATCTTGCCAATTTTTGTCTAATAAATAAGCCCAAACACGACGACAATTCAATCTGAGGCGATCTTCAAAGCTGAGTTCTGCATGTTCGAATTGTCTAGCAAGGGTATATATTAATGAAGTATTTAGCTGATCCAAGCATTGGTCCATAAAGTATAGGACGGCATGAAGATGGTCAGCATTGGTCGATGGAATTTGGAAAAAAAAATCTTTATAAACATCTTCTAATGTTTGATAGTGACAGGCAATAAAAGCTTTCAGATCTAACCATTTAGGGTTTTGAGGTAAATTAAGATAAGTTTGAATGGTATTTAATTTTTCTTGTGCATATTCCCATGAACCCAATTCCACAAGGCATAATAAAGCATTATTTACTTCTTCAATTGGAAAAGGTGGGCTTTGGATTAAATCATCAAGAATTTCTCCTAATATAAAAGGCTTAGCTAACCAAAAGGCAAGGGGTGTCGCAAATCGTGTAGAAAGAGTCGTTAAGGGAGATGGCGATTTATATTCAATGAAGGGTAATACTTCCCAATGCTTTTGTAGGCTATTGAATAAACGTTTCGTATGAGTGTCGATTTTATTAAGAGGCAAATGCCTAACTGTTAAAAGTGTAAATCGATAAGTTGTAATTCGTTGCATTCTAGAAACTTCATGCAATCTAGAAATGATTTGTTCCTGAAGCATTGGTAGAATAGGATGATTGGGATAGCGACGATAGGCAAGTTCATAACATTTAATTTCTTCTTCGCTATCGTTTATTGATTCATACGCGAGAGCTTTTCCTAAATATTCTAAAGGAGCACTTGGTGTACCATGAAGTTTTTCAAATTCATTTAATGCTTCTTCTAGCAATGGCATTTTATTTTCAGCTGTTTTTGCTTGTTCAAGGAATGTCAGTCCTGCTCTAAATAAAGCTTCTCTTCCTTCTGTCCGATCAGGAAAAGAATAAGCGATGCGACGATATTCACTTAAAGCTTGGTTGTAATCGCGATGTGCTAAAAAAGCATCAGGAACAGCTAAACAATTAACATTGATATTTAAGTTACCAACATAAATTTCAAGAGGACTGATTTCAAAATCAGCATCTCGCGATAATAATCCGACGTGAGTGCCAATCAAAGGAATATGAGCAATATAAGAAAACTGCAAATTATCATTAATGTAAACATGAATAGATTTATCAACTTTTTCAATACGTACATGGTAAGTTTGCTGCCTTTTTAAAAAGATGTCAGGTGCATGCACGACTTCAACGTTTGAGCGTAGAAGTTTAGTTGTTTTACTAAAATCCGAACCTAGCCATAAACAATAGCCTTCGATAAGATGTTCTCGTGCGCTGGCTTCTGGAACGCTGAGAAGAAAA
The DNA here is from genome assembly GCF_000011565.2 of Candidatus Protochlamydia amoebophila UWE25. NCBI lineage: Bacteria > Pseudomonadati > Chlamydiota > Chlamydiia > Parachlamydiales > Parachlamydiaceae > Candidatus Protochlamydia > Candidatus Protochlamydia amoebophila. Next base: position 2,000,805 of record NC_005861.2, on the reverse strand, counting down.
CCAATGCCATGTCCTTGTTCGCCTAAACAAACATCTGCTTCGATTTTTGTATTTCCTGTAAAAGATTGCTTTGAAATCATAAGGCTAACCCATTCAGCGTCATCCGTCATCCGAGTAATGGCAACATGTTCAGCAATTAAAACATTTTCTTGAAACTCCCAATCGTTTTTTTCTTTAGTATTGAGATTTGCAATACAAAACCATTCAGATCGGCCCTCTAGGTAGTTTTCAATATCTCGAATGAGTTCTTCAACGCTTTGATAACGGTTTTGTAAATCAAGCGATAAACATTTTTCCGTAAAACTAGCCAACATTCGAGGAACTTCTCTATAGGGAGCCGCTGTGACAGGATCTTGCCACTCTTCTCGACTCATATTTTTTCGAAATTCATCTAAAGTTCCTCGTTTAAAAGGACTTTTTAAAGTTAATAACTGATATAAAATAACACCTAAAGAGTAAATATCAGTTTGAATTGTTGCAGGTTGACCCAAGGCTCTTTCTGGAGCCATATAAGCAACAGTTCCTACAACTTTTCCAATTTTAGTAATATCTTTTTGTTTAGTGAGAGATTCTGGAAAAGAGGCCAACAATTCTTCTTCAGGAGACTGATCAATAAATTTGGCTAATCCCCAATCTAAAATTAGGACTTCTCCATATTTTCCAATGATGATATTTTCTGGTTTTAGATCCCGGTGTAGCACTCCTTTCGAATGAGCGTAAGCAACAGCCTGGCAGATTGTAATAAACACTCTCATTAAAGCCAAAATGGATCCACCAAGATAATCTAATGTTTCCCCATTTTTTTCCTGTAGTTTGGTTTTTCGGATGATTTGCTTAAGTGTATCTCCTTCTACAAAAGGCATTGTATAATAAGCTGTATCGGCATCCGATCGAATTGTGTAAATGGGAATAATGGCTGGGTGGGTTAATTGCGAGGTCATATGGGCTTCTTTTAAAAAGCGCTTTTTAATTTGAGGATGTTCAAGAAGGTCTGAGCGGATTTTTTTGATAGCAATTTGTCTTTCATAACAAGGATCGTAGGCTAAAAAAACCTCTCCCATTCCTCCTTTGCCAATGCTTTTAATGATTTGATAAAAATCAGATTGAATAGGTAAACCTGTCGATTCATTTTTTTGCGATTTACCACAGAATGGGCAAAAAGCAGGACACTGAGCAAACGATAGTTTGCAGTTGTTCTTGCAGAAAGGACAGGTAAAAGAATAATCAGGAAAAGAATGGGGCATATTAAATCAAATCGATTATTAAAGCTGGTTTGTTTGTTGCAAATATTGCCATAAATCGCAAGTTTCTAAAAAGGTATTATGGACAACACAATTATATAGTCTAGCTCTTCTTCAAAATATACACCTTTATTGAAGAATAAAATGTTTCCATTTGACAAAATAAAACATTTGTTTCTATTTCATCTCTTCTGGAAATGTATTACCAAGATCCGCACTTTAATATTCTAAAATGTTCTAAATAGATCATATTTCCAATAAATATGGGCTGCAACAATCGCTTTCTCACTTGTTCCCTAGATAAGAATTTTTTTCCAGGATTCATTTCAAACCAAACATATTGATAACGATTCAATGGTTTTAAAAAAGATATCATTTTTGTTCATTTTATCTTTGAATTTCACCAATATGAATCAGTCGATTATTCATTTATTTTTCCTATTGAAACTTTTTATTAATCGTTTAAATCCTCTCTTTTTAAATGCACAACGCCATTATGAAAGGAGTATTCTCGCCAGACGAGATAAAACCCTGTTCCCATAAGCAAAATAGGTAGAAAAAAAGAAAATGCCATTCCAATCAATGTAATAAATCCTAAAACGGCAACCAAAGCCACTGTCACAAAAAAATCTAATCGTCTGCCCATTAAGTATTGCCTTAAACCAAATGTAATACCCAAAACAAATAAGATGCTCGGCCACCACATTTTAGTGTAAAATAAAATACCTAATAAAATTAGGAAAATTCCATTAGAAATATTATCTGCACGCCTTTTTGATAAATAAGGGAACTTCATCTTTTATCCTTTTATTCATATGTTTTCAAAGTAGTTTTAACTCTCATTGGTATTTAAAGGTGAGAGAAAAATGAGAAAAAGTACAACAATCGTTTAAAATAGGTTTTTATTAAAAACAAAGAATTTTTGAGCAATTCTAGTTTTAGCGCAAAATGCATGAAATTAACGTTTTCGGAAATATTTAATATTTCTAGGTTTATCCTTGTACGATCAAGAGTCACTGTATATGTTCGTGGGAATTAAAATATCACGTGACGTTTACTGTTTCAATTTTATTGCGAGATGGCAGCTGAAAACCTGCCAAGATGTGCAACTCAAATTTTCATTATTTATTTTATACTATAAAAGTATAAATATTTAAATAATATTATCAATTATAATTTTTTTATTTGTGTAATTTGTTGTCATAAATTTTTTTATTTTTTATAATAAATGTTACTATTAATGTAATAATAAGAGGGAGCTATATATGGTCGAACTATCTATTGATTTTGTCGTAAACATGGTGAATGGTAATTTTTATGATACAAATGTAGAGGTAGCAGCAAACTTATTCGTCGTCTCAAAAAAGAATAATCGATTAAAAAAGATTGATCTAACTCGAGATCTTGAAAAAATTGAAAAATGGGCTGAAAACAATCGCTTTGTGGCAGTTGTTGAAAAAGGGGATCAGACTTTTATTTGCGCAAGTTCTCAAATTGTAGAAAGTTTAAAAAAACAAAATGAGTTAAATATCGAGGGAAAGCAGCTTAGTTATTGTGTGCTATCTGATGATGATTCTGAAAGAATGTCCGCTATTGCCATGGAGGCATTAAATTTAAGTGAAAACTCTTTAGAGAATGAAAAAAAAGATCATAAAATTCCGCCGCATGAGACAACTAAAAGTTTCGTCCGCGACTATTTAGCCAAAATTTCTACAAAAAAAGATCAAACCATGACAATTGATTGTTTGATTTATAAGATGAAAAACATTCCAGGTAAGCAAATTCTTAAATTTCTACGCGATATGCAAGAGACTAGGAATGAGCAAGAGCGCAGAAAAAAAGAAGACTTGATCCGACAAGAAGTAAAATCGATAGACCTCAAACATGCAATATTTAAAAAAGAAATTTTAAAAAATGAAGTGAAAAAGAGTGAAATTAAAGCCCAAACTAAAAGGCTGTCTAGCTAATCGTGCCTTTAGTTGTTGTTAAAAGGAGTTTAAAATTGGTTACTCAACAGCAGAAAATGTAAGATTATCTGCTTTTCGATCTTGAAATTCAAGCCAGTAGGAGTAAAAAGCTCCAGCTAAGCAACACCCTGCACTACAGAAAAATACCACACTAAAATTCGTTGTGCAGAAAAGAAGCTCCCCAATAAAGGGAGCTATACATCCTCTTAAACCGATCATAGCTATGTTTACACTTGTGTATAATGTACTGTCTTCTTGTTTGGCAAATTGAGGACCTGCTAAATGCCAACTCATCTCACTTCCCGCTTGCATAATGCCATAAATCAAATAGGCTAAATAAAGCCATAAAACTTCTTGCTGGATAGTAGCTAAAACAATAGCAAATAGGCCAGCTAATGCCGTGACAAAGAAATTAAATAAATTAATAGAGATGCGATTAAATGCGTTAGCCCATAAAGGAGAGGTGATAGCAAATCCTATTCCTTTACATAATGAGACAGCAAAGATAAGTTGAGTATACGATAAGTGTAGAATTTGCTCAAAAAAAAGAGGTAAAACAGGTTGCGAAAGAATTAAACCCGTTCCTCCCAATAAAAAAACGATTTGGTAGTTGCGAAAATCAGGTCGTTGCTTCATTAATTGCCAGCTATTTTTCCACGGATCAAATATGACGGATCGAAAAGAGAAAGAATTGGGAGCAAATGATGATGATTCATGCTTTTCTAAACGGACTTTTAAACGAAGTAAAAAAACTACGTGAGCGAGTTGAATAAGAGCCAAAATAAAAAATATTTCTGTCCAAATTGAGGGATAGTAATCTAAAATTGGCGCTAATAATAGAGGAACAAAGATGTTAGCGAGATAATTAACTGTGGATCCCTTAGAAAAAATAGCGCTTCTTCCTTCTGGGCCAATATTTCGTTTAAAAATTTCAGCCCAAGCAGGAAGCATGGCTTTCGCTGACATCATAAAGAGAGCGAAAGCAAAAATAAAAAACCAACAATTAGTGACAAAAGGAAAAGCAAAACAAGGAATAAAACTCAATATTGTGGAACTGATAATTAATGATTTGAGTCGTTCAGGCCTGTTTTTGATAAAAACAGAACTATAAAAAGAAATAAGAGCTACAAGAGGCTTAGAACTAATTAGTAAAGTAATTTGAAAGGGGGTTGCATCAAGCTGCTTGCAAATTATAAAAGACAAAAGATTATACATCGCTCCTAAAGGGCTATTTAGAAGCTTACTGGCAATAAAAATAAATTGAGTATTTTTTAAATAATCTAAATTTTTTTGCATTTTAATAGGCGTTTATCATTGATTTAAATCCTTTAATGTTCGATGAGTCAGAAATTAAATTTTTTAATTAATGAGCTAAATCTTTAACTGTTAAAAATATTAACTTAAAATTTTGGATTTGATCATATCATTTTGCTTCAATTTTTAGTCAAACTTTAAACTTCAATTATTTATGTAACTTGAATCAAATTGATAATACATTTTTTAAATAATGTCCTGTCCAGGAAGAAGAGAGTTGAGCGATTTGTTCGGGCGTTCCTTTTCCCAAGACTTTCCCACCTTTTTCCCCAGCTTCTGGGCCTAAATCAATAATATAGTCAGCATTTTTGATTATGTCTAAATGATGTTCAATGATAATCATCGTATTCCCTTTATCAACCAAACGATGCAGAACTTGTAAAAGTTTATAGATGTCATCACTGTGTAAGCCTGTTGTTGGTTCATCGAGGAGATATAAGGTACGTCCCGTTGATCTTTTAGCTAATTCTCGACTCAATTTTAACCTTTGTGCTTCTCCTCCCGATAAACTAGCTGTTTCTTGCCCTAGCTTTAAATAGCCAAGTCCGACAGCGATCAGTGTATCTAAAATTCTGACAATTCGAGGATGATTTTGAAAAATTACCCGTGCTTCATCGATCGTTGTATTAAGATATTGTCCTAAATTTTTTCCTGCATAAGTAACTTCCAAACTTATAGGATTTAACCTTAATCCTTGGCAATCTTCACAGGTTACTTTAACTGCAGGAAGAAAATGCATTTCGACTCGTCGATATCCCAGTCCCCAGCAGCCTGTGCACATCCCTTTACGATGATTATAACTAAAATTTTTGGGTTGAAGTCCTTTTGTTCGAGCAGCTGGCAAAGAGACAAAAAACTCACGAATGCGAGTCAAAACATCGACGTAGGTGCAAACGTCTGAACGAACTGTTGTTCCAATAGGATCTTGATCAATCGAAATCACTTTATCAAAATGTGATAAGCCAGACACTATGGCTCCTTCGATTTCGACAATATCGTGATTTTGTCTTTTTTCAAGAGCGGGAAGCAAAACTTGGTGCAATAACGTAGACTTACCTGAACCAGATACCCCTGTTAAACAGGTCAAAGCAGCTATAGGGATTTCAACACTAATAGATTTTAAATTATTTTTCTTTGTGTGTTGAATAACGATTTGTTCCTGATCAATTGAGCGTCTTCTGGAGAGAATAGGAATTTTTTTCTTACCAGACAGATAAGCTCCAGTCAAAGAAGTTGTACTTTTTAAAATTTGCTTAAAGCTTCCTCTTGCGGTGACATGTCCCCCATGCTCTCCAGAGGCTGGGCCGAAATCGAGAAGATAATCTGCTGTTTCAATAGTCAACGGATCATGTTCAACCATGAGTAAAGTATTTCCAAGATCTTTAAGTTTTTTTAATGCTGCATTTAATTTGGCATTATCATGAGGATGGAGTCCAATGGTTGGTTCATCAAGAACATACAGAACACCCGTCAATCCGCTTCCTAACTGGCGGGCCAATCGAATTCTTTGTGCTTCTCCACCGCTTAATGTGGGGGCTCGACGTTCAAGAGATAAATAATGAAGTCCTACTTCACAAAGAAAACTTAAACGATTGATAAGTTGTGTGTGAACTTCTTCTAGAAGTTTTTTATCTTGTGGGCAAAGTTTAAGCTTTTTAATGAAATTTAAAGTTTGTTCAATTGGCATTGAACAAATGTCATGAATAGAATGATTGTGAATGGTGACGTTTCTTGCGAGCGGATTGATTCTTGCACCTTGGCAAGAGATGCATGTTTGTTCTTGTAAAAGGGGAATAATCGCTTCTTTTTTTTCTGATGCTGCGTTTTTTCCAGCTTTTGCGAGAACCTGATCAATTCCTATCCATCGGTAACGAAGTCCGGACGCATTTGTATACCAGCGTTCCTCCGAAGAACCTTGCATTAGAAATTGGATTTTATCGATTGGTAGTTGATTAAGTGGAACATGAGGATCAATCCCTTCTTCATCGAGAATGTGTTCCATATAAGCAAAAGCATGACGAGTGAATGCTTGCTGCCAGAGATGTCGCATTAATCCAATAACTGAATAAGATGTCATTTCAGTGTTACGCGCAAAGTTAGCGCCATATTGGTAACCAAGTCCTTGGCAATCCACACACATTCCCTCATGAGTATTGAAAGCAAAGGTATGAGGTGTAATTTCAGGGTAAGATTTACCTGTACTTTCAACAGCAAAAGAAAGGTTAAAAGGAATATCTTCATCTTCTTTCATTACAACAACTTTTCCATCTCCAATTGAAGTCGCATTTTCAATGGCTTCAAATAAGCGAGCTTTGATGGATGAATTTGTTTTTAAACGATCGATGACCAAGAAAAGTTGGTTTTTACGTTTTCGATCAAAAGGAATTTGATTTATTTGATCTTGTTCCAGAGAGTAAAATTCTCCATTTAATCGAATGCGTAGAAAACCTTGTCGATTAAATTTAAGAATTAAATCTTCAAATTTCTCGTTTTTATTTAATTCTATGGGGGCTAAAATTTGTAATCGTTGATTTTCGGGATAGGATAGAATACGTTCGACAACGAGTTCTTTGCTAATGGATTTAATAACTTCTCCTGTTTCGGGGCAATGTGCTATTCCCAACCTTGAAAATAAGATGCGTAAGTAATCGTAAATTTCTGTCAAAGTCCCAACAGTGCTACGAGGATTTCCTGCATGAGCTTTTTGTTCAATTGCAATAGCAGGCGAAAGACCACTTACCTGTCCCACTTTAGGCTTTGGCATTTGTTTGACAAATTGACGAGCGTAAGGAGATAAAGATTCAATATAACGCCTTTGTCCTTCTGCATAAATGGTCTCAAAGGCTAAAGAAGATTTTCCAGATCCGGAAGGGCCTGTGCAGACAGTAATTTTTTCACGGGGGATAGTCACAGAAATTTGTTTGAGATTGTTTTGTTCAGCACCTATTACATTGATGTCTTTAATTAAGAGAGCCTCTCTTTGCTTTTTGGTTTTGCGCCGTTTTTTACTTGTCTCGAGAGCAGTTGCTATTTTTTTTTCTATCTCAGGATAAAGTGCATAATTAACGGCTATTCCTGTGGGAGTTTTCATCTTAGCAATTTTTTCTGGATTTCCAGTGGCAATAATTTGCCCTCCTCCAGCTCCTCCTTCTGGACCTAAATCAATAATCCAGTCAGCTGTTTTGACAACATCCATGTTGTGTTCGATCACTAAAACAGTATTACCTTTCTCGACTAAAGCATGTAGAACTTCAAGAAGATGTTTGATATCATGAAAATGGAGGCCTGTCGTAGGCTCATCTAAGATATATAAAGTCTTACCCGTCGCTGGTCTAACAAGTTCTTTAGCCAATTTGATACGTTGAGCTTCTCCTCCCGAAAGAGTTGTTGAAGCTTGCCCAAGCTTAATATAATCCATTCCAACTTGGCTCAATGTTTCAAGCTTATGTTTAATAGAGGGAATATTTGTAAAAAATTCTAAGGCATCGCACACATCCATTTCTAAAATATCATGAATATTTTTCCCTTTATATAAAACTGAAAGAGTTTCTGAATCAAATCGTTTTGTTTTACAAAGAGGGCAATCATCCCATGCATCTTCCATGAAATCCATGTCAATTTTAATCATTCCCATCCCTTCACAATGTGAACAAGAGCCATCTTTGACATTAAAACTAAATCTCCCAGCCTTATAACCTCGCGCTTGACTTTCTGGAAGTTGGCTAAATAAATCTCGAATTTCATCAAATAGTTTAATATAAGTAGCTGGATTAGAACGGGGATTACGTCCAATAGGAGACTGATCAATAGCGATCACTTTGTCTATGGCTTCTAATCCTTGGATCATTTGGTGATTTCCGACTGCATGTTCTCCACCATGAAGTGCATTGGATAAAGCAGGATATAAAATATCGGTAATTAAAGAAGATTTGCCGGATCCAGAAACTCCCGTCACTGCTACAAATAAACCTAAAGGAATTTTAACATCGATTGATTTGAGATTATGATGCTGAGCCCCTTTGATTTCTAAAAAATCTTTGGATGCTTTACGTCGTTTTTTTGGAATATCAATTTGTTTACGGCCTGTTAGATAAGCTCCTGTTATAGATTCAGATTGATTAAAAAGATCTGATAAGTCTCCGTTTACAAGAATGCGACCTCCTTTGACACCAGCCCCCGGTCCGAAATCGACAATGCGATCAGCTTCCCATATTGTTTCTTCATCGTGTTCGACAACAATAACAGTATTTCCCATGTCTCGAAGATGCTTTAAAGTATCGATCAATTTTCGGTTATCACGAGGATGAAGTCCAATGGAGGGCTCATCTAAAATATAAGTAATTCCCACTAACCCACAACCAATTTGGGAGGCAAGCCGCACGCGTTGAGCTTCTCCTCCAGATAGGGTAGGAGCGGTCCGTTCTAAAGTTAGGTAATGAAGTCCCACTTCTAATAGAAATTGTAGCCTTTGTCGAATTTCTTTTAAAAGTTCACCTGCAATTAAACTGTCTTGTGGTGAAAGTTTTAAATTTTCAAAAAAAACGGAGCAATCAAAAATAGTCATTGAGGTTAATTTGCTAATTCGTTGACCACCTAATAAAGTCGCAGCTGGGTAAGGTTTAAGCCTTGTTCCTTCACATTCAGGGCAAATTTGAATGCTCATGACTTTTTGCATTTTCTTTCGGTAATTTTCACTTTTTGCTTCTGAAAATCGAGTGTGAGCGTCGTGTAGAACGCCTTTCCATTGAATATGATCTGTCCAGCGAGCTCCCGTGATGGGATGAACAAAATGCATACGCGTCCATTTTTTTTCTGTTCCAAATAAATAAACTTTACGGGCACTTGCAGAGAGGTTTTTCCAGGGTGTATTTACACTAAAGTGATATTGTTCAGCTAGATTGTCGTAAATATTTCCATAACGAACTGTTTGATAAGGACTAGCAATAGAGCAACAATTGTTTGCGATGCTGAGGTTAGGATCAATAACGAGATCTAAATTGAATTCATGAATATTTCCCATTCCTTGACAGCGAGGACACATACCAGAAGGGCTATTAAATGAAAAGTCATGGGGTTCTAAAGAAGAGTAAGATAATCCTGATTGAGGGGAATAGGCATGCATAGAAAAAAGCTGCTCATTTTTTGATTCAGCGTCTAATATGCTGCATACACCCTGTCCAAGTTGCAGAGCTTGTGTTAACGAATCAGCAATTCGTGATAGAGCATTATTTTCAATTGTCAATCGATCAATCACAACATCGACATCGTGAGTCACATTTCCATCTAAGGTCAGTTCATCCGTTAAATTCACAAAGTGTCCGTCCACTCTGGCTCGCATAAAACCTTTGCGGATTAACTCTTGAAAATCTTCTTTAAACTCTGCTTTTTTTGCCTTTGCATAAGGAGCTAAAATAATAATTTTTGTTTTGGGGGGAAGATTTTGGACAGATTTTATAATTCTTTCTCGACTTTGAGGGGTTACAGCTTCCCCGCTAACAGGACAATGAGGGATCCCGATTCGAGCATAAAGAACTCGTAAATAGTCGTAAATTTCGGTTAACGTCCCCACGGTTGATCGAGGGTTTTTTCCAGCTGTTTTTTGTTCAATTGAAATTGTAGGAGAAATTCCACTTGCATGTTCAAGATCGGGTTTAGACAATTCTCCTAATTGACGTCTTGCAAATGTAGAAAGGGATTCTACATAACGCCTTTGCCCTTCAGTATAAATGGTATCAAACGCTAAAGAAGATTTTCCTGAACCCGATACTCCAGTAAAAACGATGAGCTCATTCTTTTCTAAAGTCAGATCCACTGTTTTGAGATTATGAACACGCACTTTTTTGAGGACAATATTTTCCTGATTCATCATTCATTCCTGAAAAGATTAGAAATTCATCATTGTAAGATAAAGAGGGAGATCTTTTGAAATTTCTTAAAAACAAAATGCTCGTAATTTTTAATTGATTGAGCTAAGTTTTCGTCACTATAGACTTTTCAAATTTTTTTATTCTTTTATTCTCTTTTCTTTGTGTTTGGTGAACCAAAATTATACCAGACTTTAGAAATAAATGTAAAAATGCTTGTTTTTGGTATTTTTTTAAGAAAGAATTATATAAGGTAGCTTTATATTTACTATAAAAGTAAAGATTTTAAATTTTTTATTAAACTGAATTTTGGATTTTTAAGCGGCGAATAACAATAGACGAAGTTGTTCTGGTAAATTGATAGATGGCTTTTTAAGTTGATGAGTATAAGCAACAATCCCAGCTAATAAATTAATTAAAAAAAATTCCGGCATTTCTATGGCGTATCTATCCAAACTAAGAAATATTTTTTAATTGATCATTTACCGTTTCAATGATAGCTTGTTTTCTAAATACCGTTTCAATGATAGCTTGTTTTCTAAAATTTTTTTCTGTCAGATTCATCAGCTTCTGCTTCCTATTCGATCTTAGGGGTGTCAATCGTTCAAGACCTTGTTTCAAAAGCCTATTTGAAAGCTGTTTAGGAATATACCCTTTATCACCAAATAGTTTCCCAAAAACACCTTTTGATAAAGTCTCGGCAATAGAGGCATCAGCAACATTTTCAGAGTTAAGCTGAAAAGCCAAATTTCACCTTTCTTATTGGTCATTAGGTGCAATTTGTTCCCAAAAAATCATCCTGAGGTTATTTTTTCTCTTTTTACTAAACCTTCGAAGACTTTTTTTAATGCGTTTATTGCGGCAAACATTTATCGATGGAAAATCAATAAAAGCAATTCTTGTGATTTCTCTTCTCCTGTCTTGAAGTTAAGCAAATAAAGGAACAAAAAGATTCTTTTTTAAATAAACAAAGTGACTAGTACTCATTATAAGTTTGAAAATTCTCTAACTAAGTATTTAAGAACATATTCATAAAAGTGCTTGAATATATCCGATCGTTCGATTGATGAAATAAAATAACAATTGTCATCATCTGCGGTATCGATCATTCAGGTTGAGGCCCTCATTTTGTTTTACCATGGTCAATTAACTGTTTATCCCATTTCTGCACGTAGATGCTAGAAATCGCCGCTAATGTCGACGTCACCGTAGAAGCTATTTCTTTACCCTTGCAAAGACGTTAAAATCAAATTATTTTTTATTGCTTTCTTTTATGGTAAAATATAAATTCAAAAAAAATAAGTTGGTCCATATGCAAAATTTAAGAAGTGAAAAATATGACAAATGTTTCCCTGGGTATTTCAACAGTTCGTCCTCAATATTTAACATCTTGTTTTCCTAATAGAATTTCAGCTTTAAAAATAGGTTTTGATAGAAAAGGCGGAGGGTTATCATTTCTAGGTAAACAAAATTCCCGTGTCTATTCGTCATCAGCAAGTACCCTTCTTTTAAAGCAGAAAAAATTTACGTATGCGAAATTCACGACAAACAAGAATTCTCGCTGGACGCTGCATATACGTTCTTTATGCCACATGCCAAATGATCATGGAAAGCTTCATAGTGATCTAGCATTACCAGTGTTTTTTTTGGCTTGCATGGGATCAAATTTTTTATCAAACAACACTGTAGATTCTGAGAATCAGCTGACCTCTCTTTCAGCAAACGAAACTGTAGATTCTGAGAATCAGCTTACCTATGAGCAGTTGCAACAGTTAGCTGTTGTTTTTAATTTACCTCTACTACAGGATCATGAGACGTCGGAAAAACTTCGTCGCTTGAGGAACCAATGTTTTGTAGCAGCTTATGAAGCTTGTAATAAAGGAGAATGGGATAAGATCAAACCGATTGCTAAACAGCTTTCTTTGTTAATAGATTCTTGTGGCGATACACTACTTATGCATGCAATTGGATGCCATAATGAAGAAATTGTGAAAAATTTGATAGAATTAAAAATCGGTCTCAAAAAAAAGGATTATAATGCAAATACCCCTCTTCACTTAGCAGCTATGGAGGGCAATGCGGTTATCTTTTCCCTACTTTATGGCTGTTTTACTCCTGAAGAAAAAAATTCTTTAGGGGAGACTCCGCTCCACATAGCAATCCAATCGGATCAAAAAGAAATTTTGCAAATTTTAATGAAAAAAGGGGCTAACCTTCAATTACCTCTCGAGTATAAATCTCATTCTCTTAGTCCACTTGAATTATGTGTTCGCCACAGCGCCAAAGGATGTTTTGATTTATTGTTGACCGAGGAGGGAATAAAATCGAAATTTGAAGAAGAAGGAAATCTTCTTCACTTAGCGGTTTGGTCAAGTAATAGTGGAATGCTTTCTCATCTTTTAAAGGATTATAGAACTAAAACCCTGATTGAGGAAAAAGACGCGAAAGGAAGAACATCTCTAAGTCTGGCTGCTTATTTGGGAGACGAGGCTGCAATTAAAATTCTCTACGAGGCTGGGGCGGAACTCGATACACGAGATCTAGAATCAAATACACCTTTACATTGGTGTGTGAAGGGAAAGAAAGAAGGGTCATTTGAATTTTTATTAAAATTAGGATGCCAAGATGTCGAAAACAACTCGGGACAAAATGCTTTACAACTCGCTATTGATCTCAATAATAAGGAAATAGAAAATTTTATTCAAAAAAATGTTGTAGGCGAATCATGGGATCCTAAAACGCAGCCTCCGAAAAATCTTGTCATTAAAGGAGGAGGACCTAAGGGAATTGCTTATATTGCGGTTTTAAAAAAATTGGAAGAACACGAAGCTTTAAAAAATCTAGAAAGGATTGCTGGAACCTCTTCCGGAGCAATTTTTGCATCATTAATTTCTGTAGGCTATACAAGTTCTGAAATAAGGGATATTTTAGATGAAATCGACTTAAATAAGATTCTTGACTATCCCGACGATTTAAGACTCGATATTGAAAAATTAAAAAAAGTGCTTTTAGATGCTAAAGAAGAAGTAGGACTTATTCAAAAAAAAGGAGTGTCTAATAGCAAATTCAAGATTGCCTTCAATCTCATTTTTAACTGGGTGGATTGGTGGGGGATTCCGTGTGATCAAAAAAAGATTTTAAAGGAAAGATACGCATCCGGAGGCCTTTGTAAGGGAGAGTATTTGCGTGAATTAATAGAAAAAAAACTTACTGAAAAAGTTGAAAAACATCAAGGAACGAAAATAAACCATCTCACCTTTGGAGAACTCCGCGAATTAATTAAAACAGAAAAAAATTCCCCTTTTAAACATCTTTACATTGTTGCAGCTAAGCTTGGTCCACAACATGGGGTGAGGATATTTAGTTCGGAAGACCCTAATTGTGATGACATTATCATTTCCGATGCTGTGCGAGCCTCTATGTCCATCCCTATAGTTTTTTCACCTCACACGCTTTGCAAAAAAGTAAATGGAATGCGGATTCAGGATGAAAGTCTCGGAACTTATGTGGATGGGGGAATTTTGATGAACTACCCCATTGGGATATTTGATAAGAAAAAATATAAAAGGGATCTCGTCTCTGAGGAAAATGAAAATGATCACTGGCTAAATCCGTTTACATGGGGATTAAACCTCTACTCGCCTAAAGAAGAAGATACGGAAGAAAAAGAACCTTCGACTGTTAACGAGATTATTATAGAATTGATTAATGTGTATACTTCAGCGGAAAATATTCTTAGAAATAAAGGAAAACAAGATCTGCGAAACATTAATATCGATAATCGAGGCGTTGGATTATTGGATTTTGATCTACCACCGCACAAAAAAGCAGAGCTTTTGGAATCAGGAGAAATTGCCGCACGTCAGTTTTTAGCAAACTCTAAAACAAACCAAATTGGAATAAGCCCTCTTCATTATAATCCTATTGAGCTAATGGAAAAAAAACGCAAGGGCTTTTTCAATTTGATAGAACCTCATCCTTCGTTTATTGATCGCCCTAAAATTATGCAAAAGTTGGAAAGCCTTCTCCAGCCGAATAAATGCGGACAACAAATTCTTTATGGGCATGGAGGGGTCGGTAAATCAGAAATTGCGATTGCTTACGCCTACCTTCATCTTGAAGATTATTCCTTAATCTGGTGGATCGATGAAGCAACACGGGAAACACAAAACCTGGGATACCGAGAGTTAGCCGGGGTCTTAAAAATTCCATTTAATAAACCGATAGAAGAGATTTCACTTGACGAAGTAAAAGGAAAAATCAAGCTGCATCTTGAGAAACATAACTTTGGTAAACCCTGGTTACTCATCTTAGATAACACAAAAGAATTGCCTCAGCAACTGCCTAGCAAAGGTGGATCTATGTTAATCATTACTCGCCCAGAACATAACCCTTCTAAAAAGGGATTACTAATAGGCCATTTTGATAAAGAAGAGGCATTGAATCTTCTCCAAAAAGTTATAGATGAGAAAAGGTCGCCAAAGATGGAAGAGCTAGCGAGAGAACTCGACTATTCTCCCTTAGTATTAAATTGTGCAGCTCACTATATCGCTTCAAGGGCAGGACTCGATATAGCAGATTATGTGAAAAGATATAAAACAAAAAAACAAATTCAGGAGCAATCCCCTCTAGATATGAGTGATCCTGATAAGCGTCATGTAAGTTTAGCAGCGACATATTCAATTACTTTAGAAGATTTGCGACAAGAAGAACCTTACGCCGTTGATTGTCTTCAGGCTTGTGCTTATTTGAGTCCAGACAATATTCCTGTAGATTTTCTCGATGCTTTATTGAAAGAAAAGAAAAAAAGCATCAGGGATAGAGAAAGGTATGTTTACAACATTTTAAAATCTTTAAATATTTACGAATTGACCCGTTTCAATCAGGAAACTTTTTCCTTACATAAATTATGGCAAGAGGTTCTGCAAAAGATGCAAACTCAACCTTTTCCTAGAAAAATTCCTAGAAAAATACTTACAGCTTTAAACTCCTATCGTCATGTAAAAGATTATAATCCTGCACATCGAGAAACAGTTGAACCTTTTAAAAAAATGTTACCTCACTGTCTGTCTGTTTTAGATTTCGATGCTTTTCTTACAGATGATCCTAAGGCTGCCATGCAGTTACTTTTGACTGTTGTGCGCTATTTCCTAGATACGGTTAGAAATCCTGATGAAGCTGAGGTCTATCTTAACAAAGCGGTGAATCTTGCAGATGTGCATTTGCTGCATAGGGCAATTCGAGGCAGGTTGGATTTTTATAGGGGCGTACTATCAATAAAGCGCGCGCATTTAGCCCAAACTGTAGAAGATAGTCAGGTTTTCTATACCGAAGCTTTAAAACATTTTAAAAATGCAGAAACTCACTATGAAAACGATCAAGTCCCTACACATTATGAGCAACTTGAACAAAATAAAGATAGATGTAGTTCCACGTATCAAATCGGTATTTCGAAATTTTATCAAGCCCAAAATTTAATTCGCCTTGGCAAATTAGGTGAGGCGAATGATCTACTCGACGAAGCAAATGCAAAATTTATAGATGTTGCAAAGGATGTGGGTGAAAAAGAGCATTTTGATTCATCACGTGTGTTGAGAGAAAAGGGGATCATTTTATGGAAGCAAGGAGATAAAGTATCAGCAAGAGAGCAATTGATAGAGGCAATTAAGATGAAAAAAAGAGTTTGTGGAAATCGTTTTAACCATCAACCGTCCGCTGCGGCAACATATGAAATACTTGGGGATATATGTCTGGATCAAAATGATCGCGATGCAGCTATTGAAGCGTATCGAGAAGCAATAAATATAAACGAAAATTTGTATGGAACTGAGTTCTACATAAAAGCTCTGCGCAAAAAAATTAATTCGATTATCCAAGAAAAAAACTGCATCTATGATGATTCTACGAATTCAACAGAAAATACGAAGGTGACACCATAATAAAACTATTGACAATTTTTAATCTTAGAAGAAAATAGGCATGCAAGCAGATAAGTTCCTTGGAATCTGGAAATCAGCTTTCTACAAAATTACCTTGTATGCCTCCTGCCTTAGAAAATCTAACAGCTCAAGCCAACCAAAAAGTTTTAATGATTGGTCCTAATAGCGATCAGATTATCTGTGGAGTTATGGGGAATGTTAAAATGGTCAAGGTTTTAATTTCCTATAATAAACTAGATCTCTGTGTAAAAGTTTTAAATAGATTTACATCTTTATATCAAACTGTAATCGATGGTTATGTACCTATCGTAGAACATCTTTTAAATCATCAAAGTTAGTGTAATCTTTCGGATCCTCAAGCTCCCAATTTTTAGAAAATCTTGCAAAAGTAACTAAAAGAAGAAATAAAAAAGATGTTCAAAGATTATCGTTCCTAAAATTTTCAACAAAATAGGAACAAATTCAGTACCTCTAGTTAACCTAAAGTACTGATTTAGTAATACAAGAAACAATAGTCTTAAACATAGAGTGATGTTAAAGGGTTTAACTTATAAAAATTTCATTGATTTTTACAAAAATGTTTCTCTCGCATTATTTTGAATATTAACACAACTTGAAAGTGTTTAAAAAATCGTTAATAAAGAGGGGGTTAAATTAAAAATTATATTTTTTGTTATGAGTATGCTAAAAATGAATAATCGATCGCTTCAGATAAGGAAGTAAATTTTTTTAAATTTTCGCTAATCGTTCTTTTTAAATTAGCCCAGAATAATTCTATTGGATTTAAGTCGGGTGAATAGGGCATCAAGAAAAGCACTTGATACCCAGCGGATTGAATTAAATCTTTTGTTTTTTGAGATTGATGAAATGTTGCATTGTCCAAAATCCCAGCTTGGCTAGGTCTTAATTCTGGAATTAAAAATTGTTCTAGCCATAGATTAAACAAATCCGTATTGAATGTCCCTTGGGAATAAAACGGAACCATGGTATCAGAACCAACTTTTACAGCAAGAAATCTTTCTCTTTGATAACGCTTTCTTGATGCTGCACTGAGTATAGGTTTCCCTGAAAGGGAGCTAGCCAAAGGTCTATTAAACGTATAGTTTGATTCTATTTCCATCCACATAAAAACGATTTTTTAGTAGCCTATTTTCTATTTTTTAGAAAAAACAAGAAATTTAGTTTCAAAAGATGTATCAAAAGTTCAGGGGATTCAAGCTGCACATCTGATAAAATAGCACCCGTCTTGACAGAATATCGTGTATACTAGCGTCTAAAACGGCTTGTTTGTCAATTGGCAACCTTTAGATTTAAGTGATAAGGATCATGGTTTGAGAAAAGAGTGACAAGTATTGATATATTGATAAAAAATCTTTTAATGAAAAAGGAATTTTAAACCAGTAGAAAATAATCATAAAGTATGACTGAATATTGATCGTAAAACTTTTTTAGAAGATTTTATTAAAAAAATGGAAAGCTGGAAATATGTTAATAAATTAATTTGAAGTGTTTCATTCGCACATTTCAAGGTTTTCTATTTGAAGATCATTTTATATGTTAACTTAGTTAGAAATAAACGCAACGGGACAACTTCCAAGCCCTTTTTTATATTTTTAACAAAATTTTTTTGTTAATGAAAATCAAAAATTTACCTATATTTTATATTTTAGTAAAAAAATTTTATATCATTCATAATTAAATAGCATGATTCTAAATGATATTTTTGTCGAAAATAAAATAGAAGGAAAAGAAGACTTTTAAAGTTTTAGCAATAATTAAGTTACATTTGTCAAAATAGTCCCTAGTGATTAAATTAAATCAAAGCACGTTCAAATAGAAACTCAGGAAAAATATGGCATTAATTAGAACAAAAATTGTTTGTACAATAGGACCTGCTTGCAATTCCTTAGAGAAAATTATTGAGTTAATAAACGTAGGAATGAACGTTGCAAGGTTGAATTTTAGTCATGGAACTCAAGAAGAACATTTAAGGACAATTAATCTTTTAAAAGAAGCGAGATGTCAACTTAACTTACCTTTAGCCATCATGTTAGATACAAAAGGGCCAGAAATACGGCTAGGAAAAATTCGAGATGGACAAATTTTTTTAACGGTAGGTCAAAAATGGCGGTTAGTGAAAAAGGAGGTTTTAGGAGATGAAAGTCAGGTTTCTATTTTTCCTCTCAATATTTTAGATCAACTTCCTGTTGGGACAACAATTTTATTTGATGATGGGTATATTGCCTCACGCGTGATTGAAAATTCATCCGAAGGTGTGCTTGTTGAAATTAATAACAGCGGGATGATTCGTTCAAGTAAAGGAGTTAATATTCCCAATACAAGCCTAAATTTGCCTGCTGTCACCGAAAAAGACATTGACGATATTCGTTTTGGATGTAGCCAGGATATTGACTTGATTGCTGCTTCCTTTGTTCGTTCTGCAGAACATGTCTTGGAGATTAAGCGTTTATTAGCTGATGAAAAAAAAACTGATATTCTAGTTATTGCAAAAATTGAAAATAGTGAAGGGGTGCAAAATTTTGATAGCATTGTCCAAGCAGCAGACGGAATCATGATAGCAAGAGGAGATTTAGGGGTTGAAGTTCCTTTAAGCCATGTTCCTAGATTGCAGAAAATGATGATCCGTAAAAGTTATTTGGCAGGCAAGCCAGTTGTGACAGCAACGCAGATGTTAGAATCAATGATCAATAATCCTAGACCAACTCGTGCAGAAACATCTGATGTAGCAAATGCGATTTATGATAGTACATCTGCTATCATGCTTTCAGGAGAAACAGCAATTGGTCGTTATCCTGTTGAGACGGTTAATGTGATGCGAAGTATCGTAGAAGAGGCTGAAGCTGATTTCAACTACAGTACTTTTTTTGATCAACATGCCCCTTTAGTTTATCATGATGTTCCCTCTGCTGTGACTTTAGCTACTGTAAAAACAGCTTACAGTTCTAGCGCTAAAGCTATTTTTGCTTTTACTAAAGCAGGAACAACGGCACGACTTTTATCAAGACTTAGGCCTAAAATGCCTATTATTGCGATGACAGCAAAAGAAAAAATTTTTCATCAGTTGGCATTTAATTGGGGAGTTATTCCTTTTTTAAGTGAACCTTGTAACTCTTTAGATAAAAGTTTAAAAAAAATCAGTGATTTCGCCCTTGGAAGTCAACACGTCAGCTATGGAGATTTGGTTGTGATTACTGCAGGAACTCCTTTTGGATTTTCAGGAACGACCAATATGATGATCGTTGAAAATATTGGAGATGTTTTGGTAAGAGGGCACTCTGGATATGGTATACGTGTGCATGGGAACGTAGTAATAGTTCTTGCTCCTCAGTCTAAAGCTCCTTATGCGGTCAAAGATCAGGTACTTGTGATTGCCAAATGCGATGAGAGTTATTTATCTTTAATGAAGGAAGCTTCTGCTATTATTTTACAGAACCATATCAATGATTTTGCGTCTGAAAAATACGCGAAGAAGATTGCTCTGAGTTTAGGTAAGCCTATTCTTCTTCGAGCTGATGCGGCATGTCAAATTTTAAAAGAAGGACAGCTTGTTACTCTCGATCCTGAAAAAGCCCTTGTTTACAAAGGAGTTGTTTTGGACCAATTGTTGGCGAGTGGAGAATTTTCATGAGTGCTGTCCAAGCATTCCCTTTTCATCTATTTTCTTATATTTCGCCATTTTACTATCAAAATTATGTTGTAAACAGCAACCAACAAACTTTTGTTTTTCATCGAAAATTTATTCCTATTATACAAAAATTTTTAGAATTTGGAACTTATAATGATATACATCGAACAGGCATTGGCTTATCTCATTCAGTCTCTTTGCAAACAGATTTAAATAATGTCCTGCAGTTTTATGCTTTAGGGCATTTGCCTCAATCAATTTTGGAAGATTTAAAAACACGTCAAAAAAAACAAATTCGCCAACTTGAAGAAATATCGCAGCATTATGCTCTTAATTTATTGAGCTCCATCCTTTCTGTTAGCCAGATAGATCCAAATTTGGAGTCAGAAAACTCTTTAGCATTTTTTGATCAACTTGAATTATGTGCGCTAAGAAATAATCCTGAGAAATTTATTAAATTATTAAGCGAAAAGTCGTTAGATTTGCAGCATGAAAGCTTGCTTGATCAAATTTATCAAATGTTGAAATTTTTTGATAAAGATGCTTTTGTTAAAGTGGTTACTGCTTTCAAAAAAGAGCTCTTTGTCTGCGATTATCAAAGAGCTTTAAGCATTTATTTGGAAGCTAATCCAGATCAATTGGACGAATTAATTTATGCTGTGCAAGAATCGGAATTTAAAATTGAATTGATAAGTTTAATTGACGATCTTGTTGTTCGGTTAATGTTTTTTGAACAATTTCCATTAAAACTTTCTTCAAAGTTAGTTCAACAAAAACTTATCAAACCACTTTTCGAAGAAGAAACATACGAAAAAATATATCCCTATGCTCATCAATACCAATCAGCTATTTTAGAAAGTTTTGCAGCAAGGGTATCGCCTAGTCCAAAACTATTTTTAAAAAAACATTTAGAATCTATTTTCCAAGATTTTGCAAGTCAACCAACACCTTTTCATTTAGATCATTGTACAGAAAGAATTATACAGGCTTTTCAAAAAGAATTAAAGAAAGAGAATACGCAAGAATTCACAGTTTATGCTGTCCAACAAGTGACGCAATTATCTATGGAATTTTTTATCGATCTGTATTCCAAGACTTTTTTGCCAATTACTATTCGACAACGTAGATTGTTTCATCCGGTATTTATGCAAGACTTGGAGAAAATAAAAGATTTTATTTTCCCTATTAAATCCATTCTCGAAAAAGTCTTTGAGAAGGACCTTCTTGAATTAAAGCTGCCTGAAGCACAGAAATTTTTATTAGATGAACAGTACATTGAGAAAAAAGTTATTTCTATCGCGTGTCGTTTGTTTCAAAAGCAATTTTCTCTTAAAGAAGAATTCCTCCTTCAATATATCAGTAAAAAATTACAACCCTTTTTCTTTAAACCTTTTGATTTAATTTTTTTACAGCCAGACTTTTTTTTAGATGATTTAAAAAAGAGTTTAAAATGCGCTGATTTAAATCCGAGCTTAAGTAAGAGCGATCAGGTTTTTCTGATTTGTGCCTATATTCGAAAACGAAGAGAAATAAATGATTATCGAAAATATTCGATAAGTTTTTTGGAATTAGAATTTGAAATTAGTCAATTGATGCCCACACTTAAACCCTCGAAGATTTTTAAACTAAAAAATTTATATCGAAAGCAAAATAGTTCTAGAAGTTTTGTGGAAAAAATTTTTAAAAAGAATCAAACTAAAATTTTAAATGTAATAGATGAAAAACATTTAATTGACGAACTCGTACGGCTTAGTTTCGATCATTTTTCATTTAACTTAGACATTTTAAACGAAAGCTTTTTTTCAGATATTGAACGAATATTAAATATTAAATTTAGGAAAGGATGGACTCAAGAATTAGCTTTTCACGCCATGATGTTAGTTAGGACTTATATATTAAATTTTTATAGGTTAAAGATTGTTAACTATTTAAGTAAATACTGTTTGCTCTCTGAACAAGAGCAGTATTGCCTCTATCCCGGATTTTTCTCTGATTACGAATTTATGGAATACATTCAAAGTCAAGTGTATCTTTTGCAAAAAAAAATTTTAAAATCACCCCAAATATCAAATTTACTCAAAAATTATGAAAAACAATTTTTAAATACTTCTACAATGTCATGGTTGATCGAAGCTTCTGATAAAAATTTTCAACAAAAATTTTGCAAAGAGCATTTTTTTCTTGAGCAAATTAGCAATTATTTTACTAAATCGTTTGCTTCAGATCTAACATGGGTTCGACTAAATAGTCATCAAGCGTTAGCTGAAGATTTACCTACGAATAAGGAATTTTTAAGGGCTAGATCATTACAAATACCTTTAACAAATGATTTAAACGAACAACCATTAACTCATAGTTCCCGAAAATTTACGACTTTGACAGATTCTTCGACATTTTTAATCAGCCTAGAAGAAAAAATGATTGAAAGTAGCTCAGAAAATGTTTTAGCAGGAGAAGATCTTTTATTTATTCTTCGAATGTGGATTCGAAAAACTGTCGAGGATAAAAATGCGAATTTAGATAAACCTATTAATCCCTATAATACAAGTAAAGAAGCTGTGGATATGCAAATTATTGAAGAGATTCAAAAAGATCTCGAAAAAATTTTTAAACCAATGCTATCTAAATATTATTCACGATTACCAAATAAATATAGATATGTCTATGGTGGAGCTTTGCTCAAAAGAGAAATCATTATCCAAGCTAATCATGCAAAAAAAAGAAAAGAACTATTAGGTTTACTTAAACGGAATGAATTTCCATTGTTGAATAATACTCAAAGCAGCAATTGAAGCTGTATCAGTGCGCAGAATGTTAGTATGTAACCTGACTCCTTGCACACCCATTTTTTTTAACTGCTGCCGTTCTGCATCACTCCAACCACTTTCAGGGCCTGTAAAAAAAATAATAGGATAAGAGGACCCTTCATTTGCAGCAGCAAGAAAGGGGGCATGAGGATCTAAATCGCCAAAAAAAGCCTGTGAAAAAATACTATCCCATTGATTTAAAGCCGGCTTAAAAAGAATTTTAGGAAGAGTTAAACGACCACATTGTTTCATAGCGGCGATGATTAGAGATTGGGCGCGTTCTTGTTGGTGAGGATAAATTTCTTTTTGGGAACTTAGTTGACCAGGAAAAAGCCAAAACTCATCGACGCCTAGCTCTGTTCCTTTCTCCAAAATAAAGGCTAAGCGATCAGGTTTGACATAAGCTTGAGCTAATATTAAGCGTGAAGAATCCATTCGTTCAGTTTTTATGTGATCTATTAGTAAGACTGCTTGGCCTTTATGGATGTCTAAAACAGTAGCCTGGGCTAAAATGCTTTTACCATTCACGAGTTCAACACGCTCACCTTTTTTTGCCCTCATCACGTGCGCAAGATGGTGAAATTCATTATCTTTTAATAGCACATGTTGATGCAAAGATATTTCCTCAGAGGTAAAAAAACGCTCAGCTGGCATTAGTTGGAACTCCTTGAGATAAGGCCGGAATCTTAATTCGAATTTCTTGATCTTTCAAAGAGCTTTCTAATTCCAATTTTTGATTCGAATTTAAATAAAGAGTTAAACGTTGCATGTAATTGCGGAATCTTTGCCTGAAATATTTTTCCCTTTCTTGAACTTTCGATTGAGAATACCCATTATTTGATTTGGTATTGCTAAGTAAAAAAGCTGCGTAAGTATCCTCTAAGTGAGAGTCATCAATAAAGCCAATTCCCCATTCGAGTTTACGACGCTCTGTTTTTGGGGCTGTTACAATTTCAATTTCTAAATTATCTTTGACAATTTCAACAAAAAGTTTACTGACATTACTGGCGAGTAAGGGGAGCTTTAAAATAGGAATATGGTTCTTCATATGAACATAATCATTAATTGCTAAAGCATAAGTATTAGGATTGATTTCATCGCTATACTTAAGAGGATAATATACGTGTAAGGGAAGGTCATTTTTCAAAGGAATTAACTGCTGTTTCAAAAAGCTTAAATGAAGAAATTTTGATTCAGGGTCATTTAAAGCAACAGGGCCTCTTGCTAAAAAAGGAATAGATACTTTTTTCCAAGCATCTGGAATGTAAAAGTTAATTTCATCGTCGTATGGACTTGTCGATTGTAAAGCATCTAATTGCTCTTTTGAAATTTCATTGAAATCAAAAGTAAGCTCAAGCCCTTGATTTTTCAGATTAAGGACTTGATCTTGAGGACCGCTGACAGTTTGCATTAAAACGATAGGCCAACTATCTAAAAACTCGTATCCTTTTGGAACTTCACCAATTGGTCGATGGATGGTAATTAGAATAGTTGCTGCAGATAAAATCGTCGTTCCTCGAACAAGGACAGCTCCATCATGCAAAGGTGTTGTGGTAATAAAAATAGATTCTAATAACTCAGGGGAGAATTGCGCATTAATTAATACTGCTTTGATGGCTAAGTCTTCTAAAGAATCTTGATTTTCAAGAACGACAAGGGCTCCTATACGCCTTTCTGATAAGCGGTAGATAGATTGAGAGATGCTTTCAAGAAATTTATCGAACTCTGTCACTTCGCGATATTTTTTAGTTTTTAAACTGAGTTTAGATAAAGAAAGTCGAATTTCTGGCTGAAAGATAATTAATAAAGCTAATACAGCGACGTTGACGACATAAAACATTAGTTTTTCTAAGACAGGCAAATTTAGCCATTTAGAAAGAGCAAAGAAAGCTAAAAAAGCTAAACTCCCATAAAGCACATCCATAGCACGCGTATTCCAAAAAAAAGACAAAAGATAGTAGACGAACAAAGCTATGATCAATATCTCTATTCCTGGAATGAACAGCTGAAAAATCCACATACACTATGCCAAAACTTGCTTTAGGTTGAAAAAAATTGTTGCATCACTTTTAAAATGTCTTTATGAGCTGCCACATCGTGGACACGCAAAATATCTACTTTAGCAAGAATCGCTAAAGTATTGGCCGCTAATGTTGAAGGAAGTAGTTCTGGATAAGTTTTATGAATGATTTTTCCTAAAAAAGATTTTCTGGAAAGGCCTATTAGAAGAGGAAATCCCAATTCTTTAATTTTGTGTAAATTTTGTACAATTTTCACATTATCGGCAACCGTTTTTCCAAAACCAATCCCAGGATCTAAAATAATTTGCTTTTCTTGTACTCCTTCGGATAGTAATAAGTCTATTTGCTTAGAAAACCATTCTATTAAAAAAGGAATCACTCCCGATGGATAAATAGGATTATTTTGCATCGTTGTTGGAGTTTCATGCATATGCATGACACAAATAGAAGATCGAGTTTCAACAGCTAACTTTCTCATAAAGGGGTCTCGAAAACCAGATACATCATTGATTAAGCTTGCCCCTGCTTTTAAAGCCTCTTCAGCAACTTTTACTTTCATTGTGTCAATTGAAATAGGAATCGAAAGTTCGGCTTTTAAATGCTGAAGAACCGGAATGACGCGATTTAACTCTTCTTTTTCAGAAACTGGTTTTGCACCAGGTTTTGTGGATTCTCCCCCAATATCTAAAATATCGGCTCCTTCAAGGAAAATTTGTTTACCCCTTTCAATTGCTAATTGGGGATCAAACCATCGTCCTTGATCAAAAAAAGAGTCGGGGGTAACGTTAAGTATTCCCATTAACTTTGTGTGCATCTTGATACCAATTATTGGATTGAATTTGCATTTTTCTCCTTGAAATTCAACATTTTTGTTGGCATCTTACAAGGATCGGTTTTTGGAAATAGTAATTTTTATTTCCCTAAATTTCAGAATATAGACTTTCAAAGAGAAAAATTCAAATTCAGTGACACAAAAATTGAACGTTTATATTTTTAGATTTCTTAAACAGACACTAATGAGGTTTAAGTGTGGATGTTTTGATATTAGCTAGAATTCAATTTGCTTTGACAATCATGTTTCATTATATTTATCCCGTTTTGAGCATTGGCCTTGGATTGATTATGGTCATTGTTGAAGGATTGTATATAAAGACTAAAAATCCTATTTATTTGCGCATGGCACAATTTTGGACAAAAGTTTTTGCGCTCACCTTTGCGATAGGCGTGGCGACAGGAATTGTCATGGAATTCGAATTTGGGACAAATTGGGCAACGTATTCTCGTTATGTGGGAGATGTCTTTGGAAGCGCTCTTGCAGCGGAAGGTGTTTTTGCTTTTTTTCTTGAATCTGGATTTCTAGCGGTTGTCATTTTTGGTTGGAATCGAGTCAGTCCTAAGTTTCATTTTTTTGCAACGACAATGGTTTGTTTGGGGGCCCATTTTAGTGCTATATGGATTGTAATTGCAAATTCTTGGATGCAGACACCGGCAGGCTTTAAAATTGCCGGAGAAGGAATGAATGCGCGAGCAGAAATCACTGAATTTTGGGAAATGGTTTTTAATCCCTCTTCAATGATACGACTTGGCCACGTCATTTTAGGATGTTGGTTAGCAGGAGCTTTTTTAGTCATTAGTATTTCGGCTTATTATTTGCTTAAAAAGAAGCATCAAATTTTTGCGCGAAAATCAATCATTATTGGTTTATGGGTTGCTTTCATCACATCTATTCTGCAAGCTTATTCAGGGGATAGTAGTGGTAAAGTCGTTGCTAAATATCAACCAACTAAATTAGCAGCGATGGAAGCTCTTTATCAAACGGAATCAGGTGTCCCTTTAACATTATTTGGTGTTGTAAACACTGAGGAAAAGAAAATTGATTATGCTATTCAAATCCCAAAATTGCTCAGTTTTTTGTCATTTGGAGATTTTAATGCTGAAATGAAAGGATTAGATCAGGTTAATCCTGAGGACTGGCCCAATGTGCCAGTTATATTTAATGTTTATCGATTAATGATTGCTATGTGGGCACTGATGTTCTCACTATCAATAGCTGGATTATACTTATGGTATAAAAAAACGTTAGAAAATCATCGCGGTATTTTATGGCTGATGGTTTTTTCAGCTATTTATGCACAAGTGGCTAATCAAGCAGGTTGGTATAGTGCAGAAACAGGGCGTTATCCTTGGCTTGTCTATGGCTTGTTACGCATTTCTGAAGGGCTTTCTAAGAGTGTTAAAGCTAATCAAGTTTTGGGCTCAATTATCATGTTTATGTGTGTTTACCTCTTATTGTTTATTCTATTTGTGTATATGCTCAACGAAAAAGTTAAACATGGTCCGGAAGAGGAAATAGAAGATGATTCTTCTACTCCTTATCATGGACTTCATCATTTGGTAGAGGAAAATCATCATGATACCCGTCTCTAATTTAGAATTTGGTTGGTTTACAATTTTTGTCATCCTGCTTACAGGCTATGCTATTTTAGATGGATTTGACTTAGGAGTCGGAATGCTCCATTTGTTTGCAAAAAAAGATATTGAAAGACGGGTCATGTTAAATTCGATTGGGCCAGTTTGGGATGGCAACGAAGTGTGGTTAGTGACAGCTGGGGGAGCTTTATTTGCTGGATTTCCGGATATTTATGCAACGATGCTTTCAGCTTTTTATGTTCCTGTCATGGCTTTACTTAGTGCTTTAATTTTTCGCGCTG
The DNA here is from genome assembly GCF_000011565.2 of Candidatus Protochlamydia amoebophila UWE25. NCBI lineage: Bacteria > Pseudomonadati > Chlamydiota > Chlamydiia > Parachlamydiales > Parachlamydiaceae > Candidatus Protochlamydia > Candidatus Protochlamydia amoebophila. The sequence goes on along the minus strand of NC_005861.2, from coordinate 1,973,295 downwards.
TGGCTATCGAATTTCGAAGTAAGAAACAGATGGCTTGGTGGCGCTGGACTTGGGATATTGCCTTTTCCTTGGGAAGTTTGATGATAGCTTTCATTTTGGGGCTTGTGATGGGAAATCTTATTAGGGGAATGCAGTTAGATGGTTATAAAGAATTCATTGGTCAATTAGAGGATCTTTTACAACCCTATGCCCTTTTAGTTGGAGGAATGACAGTTTTTCTCTTTCTTATGCACGGTTCAATTTACATTTTGATGAAAACAGAAGGGGAATTTCATGATCGGATGAGGATGAAAGCGGTTTCCTGTATTATCTTTTTTATTATTACTTACGCTATTACCACGATGGCAACTTTAATTTATATGCCTCATATGATTGAAGCTTTTCGCCATAATCCTTTTTTCTTTATAATTGCTCTTATCAATTTATTAGCCATTGCTAATATTCCTCGAGAAATTTACTTTGGAAAAGATTCAAGAGCTTTTATCTGTTCTTGCCTTAATATCATTTGCTTGCTTGCTCTGTATGCAATAGGAACTTATCCTAATGTCATTCGCTCTATTGATCAGCCAGACGTTCTTAGTTTAACTATTTATAATTCTGCCTCCTCAGTTAAAACATTGGAAATTTTATTTTTAATTGCTTTAATTGGAGTCCCTCTTGTTATTGCTTATACAACAGCCATTTATTATATATTTAGAGGGAAAGTTAAAATCGATCCTCACAGCTATTAAGCACACATTTTAAAATATATTTTTGATGTAAAGGCGTTTTTTAAGAAATACAAGTAAATCTTTTGTTACTTTATGGAAAAAAATAAAATAAGAAAACATTTAAAATATGTTGAATTTATTTTTACATTGTTGAAGTATTAAACTGTTACCAAATTGAAAGTTAATCACTTGAAGTTTTGTAAAAAAAAATTGGATAAATGGAAAAGGTATAAAATTTTATTCAAAAAATATTAATGGTAAAGAATTTTTTTTGCCATGCGTTAACATTGTGTATTTCATAAGGAGGTTTCCTATGATAAATTTATTTCCAGTTATGGAACATCCCACATTTGTAGAATATGACTTTGAAAGTAAATACAGTAACAAAATACCACGTTTAGCACAAAGAGCAATTGTAGCTGCAGGATTTGGTTTTTTTTATGGAAAAATGTTTGAAGTAAGTCGTCACCAGACAGCTAAAGTTTTTGCAATAACTGAATTAGCGCGCAACATTCTTCGTTTGTTAATTATTAAAGGCGGAGATAGTTCAGTAGAGCAACAAAAACTTGCTAGTGGACTTTTCTTTGTTGATACCGTATGCAATGCGGTTTTAGCCGGTACGATGTATAAATTAAATTTGATAGCTGTGCCAGGTTTATTAGCATTTTCTGTATTTTACGCTCTATATTTTACAGAAAGATTTATAAATGTGCAGCAAATAGCTAGTGAAGATTATGAAGGAGTAGTAACTACGGAAAGAGTAGTAACTATGCAAGGAATACCTAGTCCCGAAGGAAGAGTTAGTCTCGAACAAGGACAACCATCTAGTCTCGAACCAGCACAACCACCTAGTTCCGAACAAACTTGAGAATATATTCAATTTTCAAATGATCTTTGCAAATTCAGCATCGACCATTAGTTGGCTCGATGCTGAGTTAATTCGAGTTTGAATTCTCAATTGATTAATGAATATCTTGAGGAATGTGTAATTCTTCGTTTACCGTTTGTTGAGCAGCTTCTTTTTTAAACTTTTCTTTTGTTTCTTCTATAAAAAGTTGGAGTTTTTGTTTCTCTGCATCCATTTGTTCGAAGATGGCCTGGACTTGATTCATGACTTGATGACAATTTTCTCTTTCAATATTCACTTCTTTTTTTATATCTTCTAAAGCTTGCAAAATTTGTTTTTTAAATGCCTCATTTTCTTGATTATGGAATTGATGATGATATTCGCTTGCATATGTCTCAAAAAATTGTTGGTTTTTAATCACAAGGCCGGCTGCCAAAGAAAAAATAAGAAGCAATAAAGCGACAGAAAAACCAATCCATTTTTTGATGACTAAAAAGATGGTAATAAAGAAAATTAATACAGCAATTAAAAGAGCTAAACGAGGTTCAGATTGTAAAAATATGATTGTTAAAAACATAAAAAAGGTACCTTTATCATTTAAAAGTGGTTAATGCCAAATAAGTTTTTGTCATTTGTTTTAAGTCATACAAACATTTTAATTCAAAGCATGTAGCAGATTTTGAATAGTTGATAAATCTAAAATTTGAGTTATTCAAAAAAAGTGACTATTATTTGAAAAATTTAGGAATAGTCATCTTTATTTTTTTAAATTATCAAATTGATAAATTAATATGAATTCATGCTTTTTTCATTAAGTTCTATCGAGTCCAAGTGTTCTATCATACCTAAGGCTTGCCTAACTTGGCTCATAATAAAAAATGAACCACAAATAAGTAATAGTTGGCCGCTGGACTCTGCTTGCTTTATTGCTATTTTTACTCCTTCTTGAATATTTATATGAGAATAAATGACTGTAGACGCAATTCCTGTATTCATAAGGCCTTGCTTTAACAGATCAAATGAAATCCCTCTGCCATTAGGAGCTTCGACAAGATGAAAAGCACTTCCATGGCGACTTAAAATTTTCAAACAACCCTCTAAATCTTTACCTTTTGATAATCCAAATAAAATTCTCAAAGGTTGATTTGGAAAGTGAGTTTGAGTTTTTGCAAACAGTGAAGTAAGGCCGCTTGGATTATGTGCGACGTCCAAAATTACCGAATTATTTATAATTTCGAAACGGCAGGGTTGTTTAGCTTCTAACCCTTTAAAGATAGCCTCTTGAGGGATATCCCAGTTTTCACTTAAAACTTCTAGGGATTTTTTGGCAATTGCATTGTTTTCTTGATCGAAAAGTAGAAATTGATTTTTTATAGTATGGCAGAAGCTATTTTTTTGATAAGCTAGCTTTTCAATAAATAGGTAAGGTGTTTGTGGGCCAATAATGACAGGAGTGTGCGATTTAATGATACCAGCTTTTTCTTTAGCAATTGCTTCAAGGGTATCACCTAAAATATCTGTATGGTCTAGACTAATAGAAGTAATGATTGAAAGAACGGGAGAGACAATGTTTGTTGCATCTAAACGCCCACCTAAACCCGCCTCTAAAACGGCAAAATCAACTTTTTCTCGAGAAAAATAGACAAGTGCTAAAAAAGTAGTCAGTTCAAAAAAAGTCGCAGGAATAGAATATTGAGCAGTCAAATTAAAAAGTTGGGAGAGAATTTTTTCAACATCTGCCTCAGAAATCATTATTCCATTAACGCGAATTCGCTCACGAAAGGAGGAAATGTGAGGGGACGTATAGACTCCGACGCGATAGCCAGCATATTCAAGTGCTGATGCGATTTTTGCAACCACCGATCCTTTGCCATTTGTTCCTGCCACGTGAATAGATGAAAAAGAATGGTCAGGAAACTTAAGGATTGTTTGCAATTTTTCACAATTTGATAAACCTAATTTTATTCCTCCATGAAGATTAAGCGCGAACAGACGTTGAATCAATTCTGAATAAGGCATAATGTTAGGTATGGCAATTGTTTTTATAGTGATTTTCTAAAATGGAAAAAGTGTCTTGATTAACCCATGAACATCCCAAAGGGAGATCTGGTTTGATTGCTCCATGGAAATCAGATCCTCCAGTAATAAGCCAATTCTTATGATTCCCAATCTTAATCCAACGATCCTCTTTTCCGCGAGGGAAGCGGCCATAATATCCTTCGATACCGTCAAAGTTTAGCTGAAGCAATTTTTTTGTAATGGAAATATTTTCAATGAGGTGGGGATGAGCGATAATTGCTAAACCATTTGCTTGATGAATTATATCAAGCGTTTCTTCTACAGTAAAAGACTGTCCTGAAATGTAGCAGCTTTTTCCTTCCCCAATATACTCTTGAAATGCCTTCTGAATAGTGGGTACATAACCCTTTTTTACCATTGCTAAAGCTATATGAGGGCGACCCATACTTTTTTGAGAAATTAAGGATTCAGGATAGATTTCTTCTAAGGTAAGAGTCATTCCATGAGAAGTAAGGCGGTCTAAAATAAGTTGATTGCGCACCAATCGTCTTTGATGATGTTTCTGACAAAAGTCTAAAATAATAGAAGATTTTAAAGAGAATCCGTAACCCAAAATATGTACACTTGTTTGACCGAGGGAGGCTGAAAACTCTACCCCAGGAATAAGAGATAGTCCTTTTTGTTGAGCGAAAGGAGCAGCATCTTTATAAGCCTCAATTGTATCGTGATCTGTGATAGATAAGCCTTGCAATCCAGAGTTAATTGCTAAATTAATGATCTCGAGAGGATCAACAGTTCCATCTGAACAAGTTGTGTGGCAATGTAAATCTGCTCGAAAATTGTTCATAGTTTAACCTTGATTAACATCATAGGGGACATAGCGTATTTCACTTTCGAGTTCCGCACCAGTCTTTGCTTTTACTGTTTCTTGGATGAGGCGAATGAGAGCTAAGACGTCTTGAGATGTTGCCAGACCACTATTGATAATAAAATTAGCGTGCACAGAAGAGACTGCGGCTCCTCCAATTTTTGTTTCTTTTAAACCTGCTTGTTCAATTAAAGCTCCTGCATGACCACAGTTGGGATTTCGAAATACACACCCTGCAGATTTTGCTTTGTAAGGTTGAGTTTTTTTTCGATAATCAATAATAGAAAGTTGTTTTTGACGAGCTTCTTGAGAGGCGTTTAATTGAAATGTGGCTGAAACAATAGCGCCTTTAATATTTTGAAAAGGTGATGTGCGATACTGAAAGTTTAAGTTAGAGCGTTTAAAATGAATGAGTTTTCCTTGCTCATCTACAAAATCTACACTAATCAAATTGTCTGCAGTTTCTCGACCATTCGCACCAGCATTCATGAAAATAGCTCCTCCCACACTACCTGGGATACCAGACGCAAACTCCAGTCCTTCCCAACCTTGCCTTGCTGTTTGAGATCCCAATAATGAAAAGCTATAGCCAGCTCCTACATGCCAACAACCTTTTTCATTTTTTTCCAGACAATCAATTCGATTAGCAATGACAAGTCCGTTAAATCCTCGGTCATCGAAAAGAGAGTTTGATCCTTTTCCTAAAATAAAATACGGAATTTCATTTTGATAACAAAATAGAAGGGTTTTTTGCATATCGGGAATTGTGCGAACTTCAACAAAATACTTAGCGGGGCCCCCAATTCCAAATGTTGTGATCTCTTTTAATAGACAGTTCGTTTGATATTGATTAGGTATTTTCATGGGAATCGAGTATTTCATTATGTTTTTCTTTGCTAAGAGGACTTTCTAAAGAAAAATCAGCAGCGACTTGTTCGCTTTGTTCAAGGATTTGAGAACTTTCGACAAGCAGATTTGAATTGACTTCTTCTCCTTTACTCTTTTGATAAAGTTGGTCTAATAATGCGTTTACAAAAGAAGCAGATTCTGGAGTACTAAATTTTCGAGATAAACGAATAGCTTCAGCAATGACAACTTTTTGAGGAATATCTGTTTCAAAAAAAAGTTCGAAAACTCCTAAACGCAAGATGTTTTTTGTAACAGTTTGAATGCGATTGAAGTGATAAGAAAGCGAGACAGAACTAATTTTTGAGTCGATTTCTGCTAACTGAACCACAATTTTTTGAACTTTCTCTTGTGCGAGCCGAACATTTTTTTTTGAAATAGATAACTCATTCATGATCAGATCAGTCATGATATTTTCATCAGGGTGAGCGATATCTTGGCTGTAAAGGAGTTGCAGAACGATTTCTCTAAATTTTTGTTGAGATAGTGCCATGAATTTCCAGATTGTAGAAGTTTAGAAATAGACTTCTTGCAAAATTCCAGTTGGAAGATAAAAACAATTTTTTTGTTTCACTTTTTCTAATTTTGATAATCGAAAATGACGATATCAAAAACCATGAACTTAACGAAATCTAATGAAATTAGTTTAGCATAATAGGGATGTTTCAGACTATTAAGAAATAGAAATTTCATATTTTTGCTTAAGATCTTTATGCTTAATATAAATTCTCCTTAATCTTGCTTTTTCATCAAATTGAAGCATAAATTCCATCCACCCGCCATTAAAATGATAGAAAAAAAGAGAATGCCTTTGCGAATGGCAGTTTGAAAAAGATTTTCTGCTTGTTCGCGAGGCATAAATCGAGAAAGTTTGCTTGGACGGCAATTAGGATTAGTGAGAAGTGAAATAAATTCTTGAAAATTCAAGGTATTTGAAATATTGATTCCTAAATCAGTTGCAACTACTGCGGGTAAAGACGTGGGATAACGAATCCGAGTCAGCAAATTTGTTAAAGGTTGTATAAATAATTTCATAGGCAATGGGGGTTATGTGATTATGGAAGACAACATCGCTAACAAATAAGAAAGTAAAGAAAATCTGATACTCTATTGCGGAATTATATATATAATAAATTGAGACTTATGTTGCTTTTAAAGATGCTGTCTATGAACAACTTACTTTTACCAAGTTGTTTATTTAGATTTAAAAAAATTCTATATATACAAGGACAAAAAATGAGTGTATAGCAAAAAAAAATTTAGAAAGTTTTCATAAACCAATTATTTTTTTAGTCTAGAAGAGTAATGAGGCAATGAGATATTTAAAAAACTTACTTCATTTTACTCTTAAACGCGTCAGCTTAATAACAAAAAAATCCTATTTATTAAATTGAGGACTGCAATCAAAATATGAAAACAAAGGAAATTCGAAAAGTTTGTTAAATATGTTTTTTTTTGGTATATTTCACTGATTTAAATTAAAGTGATCTTACAAATTGATCGGTTAAGTGATATAAATAAAACACTAATAATTATTTCTTAAAATGTTGAAATTATGCTTGCGATCTTTTTAGATATAGAATCTTCGGGTTTAGACTCTTTTCACCATCGAGCTTTAGAGATAGCTTTTAAAGTAATAGATGTACGTACTGGGGAAGAAAGATTGACCTATCAAAGCATTGTCAAACAGCCTTTAGAGGTTTGGGAGAAACGAGATCTTGCAAGTATTGAAATTAATGGGTTTACTTGGGAAAAACTTTTATTAGGTCAAGAAGAGGCAGTGGTTAAATCGGAAATAGTGCAAATATTTAATGATTTAAAAATACAGAGAGGGCGTGCTGTTTACATTTGTCAAAATCCGGCCTTTGATAGGGGGTTTTTTTCACAAATTGTTGATGTTTATACACAGGAAAAATATCACTGGCCCTATCATTGGCTAGATTTTGCTTCTATGTATTGGGCATTGCAGTTTAAGTTTTACACACAAAAGCATGAACATTTTCCTTTAGAAATTAATCTTTCTAAAAATACTATCGCTCAACATTTCGGGTTACCAATAGAAAGTAGCCCCCATAATGCTCTTAATGGTGTTAATCATTTAATCTTATGTTATAAAACCGTTGTGGGATTTGGGTAATATAAAGTTTGCTGGCAAGTTTTTTGAAGAAGTAATAGGCTTGGCGATTGTCGTCGATTAATCCATGAATGATAACAACAACTCCATTCCATAGGAGGAAGGTTGAGAGCAAACTTAAGAAGGGCTTTTTCTTCAAGTAATCCTTCCGCATGACCTGGATAACATGTTATGCAGATCATCCCTCCCGGCTTTATTAAGTTTAAGCTATTTTGCAAACTTAGTAAAGTTGTAGAAGTGAGTGTCGTCTTTTTCTTGTCTCCGCCTGGTAAATACCCTAAATTGTAGACAATCAGTTTAATTGTATTAGGTAAAACATAATCGGAAAATTTAGAGTGGCATCCTAAAATAAAATTAATTTGCTTAAACTGATCTAAATTTAAGTGCTCACGTAACAATACTTTTGTTTTATCAATCGCATCACTTTGATTGTCGAATGCATACACCTTTCCATCCCCATTTGATAAGAGAAGTTGGCATAATTTAAGTGTATCATTTCCATTACCACATGTTGCATCAATCACTCGATCATTGGGCTGAAGGATCCTACGCCAATAATCGTGAGCGAGATCTAAATGAGATTGAAATAAAGGAAAGGTGGCTCTCATAAATAAAGTAAGTTTTGAAAGATTGAGTTAGATAGTTTTATCAAATTAAATAAGATTTGGTATTTTTAAAATTTTAGCGATGGCTTCTGCTTCTATTAAAATATCCAGAATTTATTTTTGCGAGAATTGGCTTTTCCAATTTTTTCTTAAACCTAAAAATATTTTTTTTATCATGAATGATTTTTTGAGGATAAGTCATTTTTCTATTCTAAAAAACATTACTTTTTTTAATGGATTTTATGTTTATTTCTAAAAAAAGCTACTCAAAAAAGGATTAGCATAGGCTTTCATTGGTTTTCCTTTTAAAAAGTAAAATAATTGTTAGGGGAGTCGAATACGTTTTCTTCCTGAGCTTTAAGTTGATTATGAACATTTATCTACTAGATTGAAAAATAATCTATTTATATTTATGCCTAAAAGCATTTTAAATAAAGCTAAACTTATTCAATTTTTTGACAAAGAAGAGATTTTCTATAACACAGTTTGAGTTCAAGTAAAAGCAAATTAATACTCACTTCTAGATAGACTAAATGGGTAAGGCTCTCAATTGTCTATTGTAATCACAAATAAAATATTTTATTAACCCTATGGGATTAGTTAGCTTTTTAGAAAATGGAAATGTTTTCCTTACAAGTCTTGCACACCTTTGTCTGAGAGTAAAATTAAATCTTTCCATGTGGCTTGTCTGACCAGATTGCTTGCTAATTAGTTGATGTTGATTCCAATAAATGATTTTATAATAGACATTAAATTTATTAGTGAAATAGAGGGCTTTTTTTTAGAGATTCAGGTCATTTCGCAAAAAGAAGCTCAGCGGTTTTTTATCTCGAGAACCTACTTGCCTAGCAAGCACTTGGCGACTTTTTTTATGGAAGACAAGCCACATAACCACTGATCATTTTCCTTATTTCTTACAAAGCTCCATCGCTCATCTACTTCAAGTTTAGCTACTTCCAACTCATTTTTCTCATGACAAGTGACTTGTGCATTTAAATCCTCAGGTAAATCATTGATAATGAAATTAATAAAATCTAGCAGCCATGGCATCCTTAGATCAAAAATTCTACAAATTTCATGAAGAGACACCCTTTCTAGAAGAGCTTTTCTGACAAGTTCCTTTGTTTATTCGTTAATGATTTTAGCTTCATTGTTTTCGCTCCACTGTTTGTCATACTCTAAACAGCGAAAATTTTGCTTTTCATGTCTTATATAACCATTCTTCTTTACCAAATCTGAGCCGCAGTGCGTACATCTCATTGCTCTTCTCCGCTTGAATTAGAATAATTAATCTATCAAATTAGATCAGTTTATTGAAATAACCTTACCTATTTAGCACTACCCAAAATTTTAGAAGTATTATATTACATTCAAATTCTAATTTTTTAAAAAATATTTAAATCAAATAGATATATTTGTTGTTGTATTATTTAAATTATATTTTAAATTTAAATTTTATTTTTTAGTATTTTTTAAAACAATCTTTTTTGTTTAAATAAAAATAAATGTTTAAAAATTAATATTTTAGAAAATAATTTTTTTATTAATTAATAAATAAATAATTAATATGTTACAGTTAATTATATAGTGATATTGTATTTAATATAATAATATAATTGTTAAGGAGTAATTATGTATATTCCTACTGATGATTGTAAACCTTCTTTAACTGAAAGTACAAGTTCTCAAACTAGTGAAGTTCAAACATCTTCACAACAGGTCAAAAGTCCAACTGAAGTAAATATTGAAAAAATTGCCACTAAATCACTGCCAGCTATAGAAGAAGAGACGAAGACAATATCTTTTTCCGAGAAATCAACTAAATTTTCTAAAGGAAGATTTTTATGTTCTTATAATAGGGGAGATTTAAAAACTTCAATTTTACAAACAAACGATTTACAAAAAAGGATTTATATTAAACTAAATGAAAAAATTGGGGATAAGTTCATTAATAAAACTAAAAAGTTATGGATAAAAGTATGTAGCCAAAGTGAGTCGGAAAGTTTAGTTAAGCTAACTCTATCTTGTGAAAATAAAACCGTCGACATTCTAAATGACAAAACATTAAGCAAAAAAAGTCAGGATTATCAAGAAGTAAAAATAGAATTAGATAAAAATAAAATGAAATTAGATGGTTTAAATAAACTCTTAACAAATATAAAAAAAAGAACCTATGCAGATAAAATAAAGGAATTAGAATTATTAAAAGAATTAGACAAACCGATAATAAATATTGATAATTTTTTACTAAGTTTTGAGCAATTTTTAGAAAAATATCAAGAAATTGATGTAGAAAAACTAACAACAGAGGACATCGAATTTTTAAAAAAAGAACATAGTGAATTAGAAAAGGGCTATAACGATCTTAAAAAGATACTACCAGGCACTATTCAAAGACTAAATCAGAATGTGAAATTAACTAAGGGTGGTTTACAAAAAAACATTGAAACGGTTTTAAAAGGTATTAATACTGCTCTTCAAGGGCAAGAAGTCAAAAATTTAGATGATTCTATAAATCAATTCAAAGTGATTAAAACATCTATCAAAGAAGCTTCAGAGGCTTATCCCGGCAAATTGAATCAAGTTCAGCAAGAGGTCGATGAAATTTGTCCTCGTTATATGAAACTTTTCCAGGAAATTGAAGAGGGAAATTTAGAAAGATACCCTGATTTTATTCATGAGATTAAAGAAATTTTACTTAATGTTAGCCATGATCCTGTCGCTTATAAAGACGCTTTGCAAACACTATCAGATAAGGTTATTCCTTCTATTCAATCTCAGGTACTGGGAATAACTAATGAACTCAGAGAGAGGCTAAACAGAAAAAAAGATGTAGAAATTATTACTATAGATGATTGTATTGCTCTAAAAACATATATTGAAGACTATTTAAAACCTCTTTTGGCGTTGACAGAACCAATGGCAACCGAAAAAGCACCCGTATTCGAAGACCAATTTAAAAATTTATTTAATCTGCTTCCTAATTCTGGTAAAGAGATGACTGCCCAAGAAATTGTATCAAAGATTAATTCATTTTCTTCCCCAGAGGGTTCTTTGAGAGTTTATCGAAATTTTATCAATAAAAATTTGGCTGGAATAAAAAAAGAATTAAACCAAGAAACTAAGATTAAAAAAGAGATTGAAGACCTAACAAATTTATTAAAAGAATTAAAAGGAAAAAAGGCTGATATTTTAGAAAGTTTTTTTAACGAACTTATGGAAAAAGAAAAAAACAAAATCTCTGAATTATTAACTGGTGGTGTTGAGCAAGTTCAAAATTTTGTAGATATTTTTTTAGGCCATTACCTTGTTCATTCTCAAGAACGTTTTCCCAAACTTTTAGAAAGCCATCGAGACTTTGCTGTTAGAGTTTCTGACATGTTTGAACTAGTAAAGGATCATTTATCTGAGGAGCAATTAGGTGAAATCAAATTAGTTTTAAATGACTTTTTAACTCATCATATTACAAATCAAACAGGTGAGATTGAAGAAAGTTTAGGTACATCTCTTCATCAAAATCAAAAAAGTTCGGAAAAGGTTACTAAACCTGCAAAGCCTTTATATAGAAAGGTTCAGGGTGCGCATGAATTTGGAGATGATTTTTCAATAAAATGCCAACATGTTTGCAAACAAGTTGAAGCCCTTCTGCCTTGGTTATTCGGGAAAGGATTTGTTGCCTCGCCTCAAGCCGCGCATTTAGTCCCTTTCCCTGGAATAGTTTCTTGGGATGTTAGCTATCTATCCACACTTTTTAAGACAAGGCTTGGATTAGATCTAAGCCAAAAAGAAATAGAAAATCGTTTAGAATTATTCAATAAAAATGTTGAACCTTTTTTAAAGACAGTCCAAGCAAATGAGAAAGTTGATCAAGAAATGGTTAAAAATTTATTACAGGAAAAATTTGATAATAAAGAAATAAATGATAACTTTTATTTCATTTATACAAACCTTATTCTTTTAAGCCATCTTTCTTCTTTAGAAATGTCAGAAACAAGGCACTTACCAGAGTTTTTTAATCAAACAATGGATAAGTTTTCGGAATCTGAAATAAAATATAATTCAGATGGCAGTAGAGGATATAAAGTCTTATTAGGAGAAGCTTTCATTGATCTTCTTACTTATCCAAAAGAAAGTCTATTAAATCCTCAGTCAGCTTTAAGTAAGAAACATATAGAATATTTACAAGCTACTCTTGATACTGTTTCTGAACGACTAAAACAATTGGCTGACGAAAAACTGCAAAATCGAGCATTAAAACCAATCGAACTTGTAGAATGTCACGCACTACATAGTATTTATTTAGGGGTGAAAAATTTATATACTCAAATAAAATTGGCTGATTCGGATGAGGATTTTTTAAATAAAGAAAGAAATATTATTAAAAATACTGAAGCTATTTTAAGTAGAGATTAAAATGCAATATATTTTATATATTTACTTGATTTTATATTAATTTAAATTAATTTTTTTAAAAATTATAAAATACCAGTGCAAATTTAATTTTTATAAATTTTATATAAATGGCTTGTAAAAAATTAATAGATTTTAGATTAAACATCTTTTTGCGTTTGTTTTCGTAAAAAATTTTCTTCGTTGAAGTTTATTTTATAACAGATTGGAATTTATAAATTGCTAAAATAAGTAAGAATTCACTAAGTAGACCTAAAAAAAATTTAATTATACTAGCCTATCGATGGAATATTTTTGATTAACAACGCCCTTTGTTTTATTTTTGTAAAAAGTGTTTAGTATTAGAGAGAGTGTTCAAAAACCTAGAATTTGAATTTGTTGTAGCCAAGTCAAATTAGTTTGGCAAATGGCAGCGATGAAAAAAATACCCTGCTAATCTTTTGGAGGGATGGGATCTAATCGAGTCTCTATTCCAGATAAAGATATCTAAAGGGGAGCGTTCCTTCCTAAAGTCTTTAAAAGAGAAATATTGAATGCAGTAATTACTGGGCATATTTCCTAGGATTTTCCTCCTGGAGAAGCATTTACGTGCAGTTCTTGAAATGAGCATACTACGGTCTTTTAAAAAATGATTGGTTGATAATGAAGGCTAATAGCTCGTGCGTTTGTGACAGCTGCTAATCTCGAAGATAGAGAGGGGGAAGGAGGGCTTTTGAGATAACTGGAAGAATTCAAAGAGAAAAATGAAGATCATTTGGGTTGTTGGTAAATGTACAGGAGATGACGTAAAGATTTCTTTGGCTGTCTTTGAAAGTCGTCAAACGTATAGATAAGAGCTTTAAAATATTGCCTAAACCTTTGTGTGCTTGAGTAAGTATTTGCTTGGTTTGGGAAATATCCTAGATTAGTAAAGATTATGAATATGACACACCGACGAGTGAAGCTATTTTGTACATCAGAATTTTTAGGGCAATATTAGAGAGAGTAAGAAATTTTTGAACATTCTCTTGATTTTGAAGTTTTCAATAATAAATTTGTTCTATAAGGTTAAACCTCAAGCAAAAAACTTTTTTATGATCTCTATAGTGCTGAGCTATAATTTTGAGTGTTCAAACATCCACATAATATTCTCATACGCAGAACGTTCGCTCAATTGACACTACTTTTTTTTACCTTCTTTTAACGAAGGATTATTTGTTGATTTTGTATGTAATGAGCCAACCCAGCGTCTGTAATGTTTTTACATTCTCGTAGCTCTAAATATTGTAAATTTACTAGGGAAACTAAATGTGCCAATCCAGTATCAGTGAGATTTACACATTCACTCAAATTCAAATGCTGTAAAGTCACTAAGGAGGTCAAATGTGCCAATCCAGTGTCAGTGATTTTTTTACACCCACTTAGATCTAAATGTTGTAAATCTAGACCTACTAAAGAGGTCAAATATGCCAGTCCCTGGTCCGTCAGATTTATACACCCACTTAGATCTAAATACTGCAAATTCATTAAAGGAGTCAAATCTTCTAATCCATCGTGACAAAGACCAAAACACTCACTTAGGTTTAAATGCTGTAAATTCACTAAAGATGATAAATAAATTAATTGAAAACTAGGAAGGTGATAGCAGCCGCTTAAGTCTAGATGCTCTAAATTCACTAAAGATGTCAAGTGCGCTAATCCATAGCCATTGATCCTACGGCAGTCATTCAAACTTAAATGCCGTAAAGCACTTAAGTGTGCCAAATGTTCTAGTCCTTCATCAGTGATGTCACTGCCCTTTAAACTCAAATACTGTAAAGCAACTAGGGGTGTCAAATAGGCCAATCCCTCATCCGTGAGATTTTCACACCAACTTAAGTCTAAATGCCTTAAAGCCGTTAAGGGCGTTAAATGTGCTAATCCAGCATCCGTGAGATTTTCACGCCAACTTAGATCTAAATGCTTTAAAGCTGTTAAGGACGACAAATGTGCTAACCCATCGTCAGTGAGATTATGGCAACAACCTAAATCCAAACCTAAATCCAAATGCTCTAAAGTCGTCAAGGGCGTCAAATGCGCTAATCCAGCATCGGTGAGATTTTCACACAGTTTTAGAGATAAATATTGCAAAGCGACTAAGGAAGATAAATGCACTAGTCCATCGTCAGTGAGATTTTTACACTCACTTAAATCTAAGTGTCGCAAGGCGACTAAAGGTGTCAAATGTGCTAATCCAGCATCCGTGAGATTTCTACAATCACTCAAACCTAAGTGTCGCAAAGCGACTAAAGGTGTCAAATGGGCTAATCCATCGCCAGTGAGATTTTCACTCTTACTTAAATCTAAATGTTGCAAGGAGACTAAAGGTGTTAAATGGGCTAACCCAGCATCCGTGAAATTTCCAGAATCACTTAAATCTAAATACTGTAAAGCGGTTAAAGATGACAAATGGGCTAACCCAGTATCCTTAAGTAGATAGCATTCACTGAGATCTAAGTGTTGTAAAGCCGTTAAAGACGTCAAATGGGCTAATCCGGTGTCAATGGGAGTGTAGAATATTTTTAGACACAGCACTTTTAAATTTTTACAATTTTTTAAGGCTAAAAAATGAGCCTCTGTAAAAAAATCTTTTCCTGAAAGATTGAGTCCTTCTATTTCATTTGAGAAGTGGTTTAAAATTTTTTCAAATTCGTTCACATGAGAAGTATTGTTTAATAAACCGCTCACTACTGTGAACTCTAAATAATTTATTAAATTATTTAATTGATACAGACGCGCAAAATTTAATAGCTCTTTTAATTCTATGAGACTTTCTTCGTTCGAATTAAATAGAGCATCCTCTGATTGATAGATTTTAATCAGCTGTTTTTCTAAGTTTTCTACCACTTCTGTTAATTGGTAATAATCGGCTAATGCAATGGAACAAGGAATGTCTTCCACCGAAAGTTTAAAATTAGCATCCATTAAGCACTGTAGTAAGTTAGTAAATTTTTTTTCTGTTATAGCAAGGGGAACTTGAAGCGTTTCTTGAAAATGTCCTGACCAAAGGCTGTTAAAATAGGGTGATTTTTTCTTTAACAAAGCTAATTGAGAATAAGGAATGATTAAAGAAGTTCCTCCTTGAAAGCTCAGTTTAACACCTTGGGGTGAAGGTGCCAGTTGGGAAGGGGGAATTATTAAGGGATCCACTGTTTTTGGGAAATGACTGTTTGAGGTATTTGAGTCTATTGAAGTATCTAAAGAGTTTATTACCAAATTGCTTTCATTCTTAGGATAATCAATAGTTTCTTGATTTCGATTCGCAGTTATAAAAGGGAGGGCAAAACCCGAAATTTGGCTCGGACTTGATAGAAAGATCCCAGATTCTGATTGAGTTGGAGCAAGATTAGAAATGACGAATTCTTTTTGTCCCCAAAAAACTTCCCTCCATTGAGATTGAAGCTGTTCTTTTTTGAGATAATTAAAGAATAAGTTGAGAAAACTCTGAAAAATTGTTTTGCACAATAAAACAATTCGTTCAGAAAATTTTAAACGATCGTTTGATCGAATGTAAGAATGAGTGTCTGTATTGACAATTAAATTACTAGAATTAGATCTTATGTTCTGAATATTCAAAATTACCACCCGAATTAGTTGAATCACTTTTTAAATTTTACATTATTTATTAATAAAATACTATAAGAATAAATAGCATCGCAATTTTAAACAAAAGAGATCTATATTTAAATTTGTTATTGAAAAATAAATAAGGCTAATTAGATATATTTATCTAATTCGTTTGAAATTTAATTTATTTAATTAATGATTAGTTTCATTCAAAATAGCTTTTTGCAGAAAAATCAAAAATAAATTAGGATTTTAATATCCTTACAAAAATATTTGAGACTATTAGAATAAAATTCCAAGAGAGGTAGTACTAAATAGGTAAGGCTCTCAATTGTCTATTGTAATCACAAATAAAATATTTTACTAACCCCACATGATTAGTTAGCTTTTTAGAAAATGAAAGTGTTTTCCTTACAAGTCTTGCGCACCTTTGTCTGAGTATACAATTAAATCTTTCAATTAGCTTGTCTGACCTGATTGCTTGCTAACTGGTTGATGTTGGCTCCAAGGAATGGTTTCATAATAGACATTAAATTTATCAATGAAATAGAGGATTTTTTTAATGATTCAGGTAGTTTTGCAAAAAGAAGCACTGCTGTTTTTTTTATCTCGAAGACTCACTTGCCTAGCAAGCACTTGGCGACTTTTTTTATGTAAGACGAGCCATAACCAATGATCATTTTTCTTATTTCCTACAAAATCTCCAAGTTTTGAACTATAATGGCAAATTTTAGGATCATTAATGCCTAAGGCTAGAGATGCGAGGCAAAGACTATTCATAGTATACTATAAAAAATTTATAATATCCTCTTTTGAATACTCATAACGCTTACGTTAATGCGATATACTTATAGGATAGACAACGAGCGCCCAGGCCTGGAGCTCACAATAATCTAGGTAAATGACAAAAAGATGAGGTGGTAGATTGAATGCTGCAAGCCCAGTAGTTTTAGCAGAGCTGGCAGATACGTTAAACTGGTAATCCTTGGCTGCTGATGGTTTCTTTAATTGACAAAGACGGAGAACAAAAGTTTAGCGATGAATTTAAAGACAAAAGAACAACAACACATCTTTTTAGTCGATAAGAACGCATCAACTTTTACTTTCGAAAAAGCATAGCTGCTAATGAAGTTGAGTGAAAATGGGGGACTCTCTCTCGACTAAAATTGACTTTTTTTGTATTGCTAAATCAGTACTCCAGCCTAGCCTGGAGTACTGATTTTGGTTCCTATTTTGTTGGAAATTTTAGAAATAATAATCTTTGAATATCCTCTTCATTTTTTCTTTTAGGTGCCTTTACAAGGCTTACTAAAGAATTGGGATCTTGAGAATCTAAAGGATTACGCCAACTTCGGTGGTTTAAAAGATATTCTACGATAGCTACATGACCATCGGTTACAGCGTGATACAAGGGTGTATATCCCTTAGAGTCTTTTACACAGACATCTAATTCATCATAGGAAGTTAAAATCTTGACCATTTTAACATTTCCTTGGATAACAGAATAATGCAGGGGAGTGAGCAAATGCTCATCTAAACCAGCTTGTGCATTGATATCAGCCCCTTCCTCAATCAATAATTGCGTTGTCTGCACTCTTCCATTAAAAACGGACATGTGCAAAGGAGTTCTTCCATACTCTCCTCGTGCATTGACCAAACCTTTTTTATTATCTCTATCAATTCTATCAAGGAGATATTTAACGACGGAATATGCACCCTTTTTAGCAGCCCAGTGAATAGGTTGGTATTGATATCTGTCTAAAGCAGCTACATTAGCTCCATTTTTCAGCAAAATTTTTACAATCTTAAGATGATTATGATAACAAGCTGAATGCAAGGGAGTAAATCCACTCGCATGAACTTGATTGACAAAAGCTTCTTTACTACAAGGACGTGTGAATAGATTCCAAGTTCCTAGTTTGGCAAGGTTTTGCTCAAGAAATTGATCGTCATTTAATTGACAAGCTGTAAAAATATCACAAACTTTTAATTGTGAAAGCAATCTATTTTTTTCTGCTTTTAATTTTTCTAATTGAGGCTCGAGCTCTTTCCTCAGCTCATATTCTTGCATGGTTAAAGTTTGCTTTCTTGCAAATAGGTCGTCATATTCTTGCGTTTTTTTTCTAAAATTTTCCTTTAATTCTTTCTTAAGTTGATTTAAATCTGTGATGTCATCTATTTGAAATCCTTCCCTAGATTTTAGAAGTTTTTCATCCAATCTCTCAGCAAAAGTCTGCATCAATTCTTGTCGTTTTTGCTCGTCAAGCACAACCATGTTTCCATTAAAAAATGTAGCTTCTCTAGCTTGAAGAAGGCCGTCATAGTTAAATAAATAATCTTCTCGAAGTTGGCGAATTTTTTCATCAATGTCTTCAAAAAGAGTTCTCTGATTCAAGGATAGTTTTATTTCTCCATTAGCTTCAGTCTCAAGTTCATCTTGTATAATCTTAGAATGCCCTTTGGGCAGACTATTAGTCTCCGGTTCATTTTGTATAATTTCATAATGCCCTTCAGGCAGGCTATTTTCTACAAGTGAGTTTTGTTGTCTTTGCCTCAATTGTTTAACCGCTTCTAGTTGACATTTCGTTACTTCTGCAGAAAGGCTAATACTTTCTCTCATAGTATTATCCATAATTTGAATAACACTTTGTAAATGAAAAACTTTGTTTTCAAGTACATGCAATTGAGTACTCACGTTATTTAAAGAGGCATCACGATGGATGATGGGAGGACAACTCATAATCTAATCCTTTAAAATAATTTAAGTTCTAGGATTTGACAAATCACACATTTTGTCAGCTAAAACATTTTTTACTTTATTAGAGGCAAGATATTCGACTCAATAAATTTTTAAAAAAAGAATTAACCTAGCAAGCCTGAATCTATGATGAAATTTTTTTGATTAATGAATAGTTTTGAATCGCCTTAATAAAATTACCTTCTTTTTTAGTAAGATAGGAGATGCAAGAAGATTTGAACCATTAATGGCGAATTTTAGGATCATTAATGTCTAAAAAGCTAGAGATGCGAAGCAAAGAATATTCACATACACCATAAAAAAATTTATAATAGCCTCTTTTGAATACTCATAACGTTTACGTTGGTGCGATATAACTAAGGGTAAACAATGGGAATCAAGACCTGGAGCTCATAATAATTTAGGTAGATGACAGAAAGATGAAGCGTTAAATCGAGTGCTGCAAGTCCCACTAGATTCAGCAAAGCTGGCAGATACGTTGAATTGGCAATGCTTGGCTGTTATGGTTTTTTTAATTGACAAAGGCGGAGAACAAATGTTTGGCGATGGATTTAAAGGCAAAGGAACAACAACCCATCTTTTTAATTGATGGGAGCGAATCAACTCTCACTTTCGAAAAAGCATAGCTGCTAATGAAGTTGAGTGAAAATGGTGAAGCCTCGCATCGGCTAAAGTAGAATTTTTATCTTTTAGCTTGAGAATTTTGGATTGACCCCTTAGTGAGCTAAATTTAAAGCTGCAATACTTGAACCAAACTCTAGCAACATAATTTTCTCTCTTCAGTCGTTTAAAATTCCATAATAAATTTTTCAAATTTTAAATTGATTAGGGATATTTTTTTTGCTACTATCCTTTCATTGCGAATTAAAAAACAAAAAGATAGTCAAATCATGCAAAGCACTCATTCTATCCCCTCCCTATTCTCTTCCCTCTTATTTGTTGAGCAGCCATCGAAATTCCGAGAATTAGTAGATAGCCTTGATGCAGTTTTGGATGCTATCGCAAAACATAAATATTCAAAAGCCATTGAGAAGTTTAATGTTTTCATGACCTCTTTGCCGTCTCAGGTGGAAAAAGAAGTGCTTGAAAAGATTTTTGCCTGCCTCTTGGCGCTTATTCCTGTGATAGAGGCACCTCAAGAGATAAATGAGAGTGTACGTTTACTGCTCAATTTGACAGCAGATCCTTGCTTTGTAGAAGAGCAACAGCTGCTAGCTATTGAGCTAGCCAAGTGGCACTACAAAAAAGGAAAACAAGAAAAACAAGAAAATAAACAACTGAGTTATTTTATTGATGCCATTCATTATGTAGGAAAGGCTCAGACTATCTCGAAGGCTTCCTCAGAACTTCAATGTTTGGCTTCGCGCCTTTTTAAAGCCGCTTCGACCTCTCTTAGCTTTTTTAAGCAACGCTTAGAACAAGCGGTGGGAAAAAACGATAGCCAACAAGTCGTGCAACTTTTCCCAAATCTTGCAACGCGTTTCGAATCGATCTGTTGCCCAAGTGAAAAGCATGCTTTGATTAAACTATTCTATAAACAAGTGCATGCAGTTATCTCGCATACGTTAAAAACACGAGGACTAGAGCGGATCCAAGCAAGTGGTTTGGGTACTCTAAATGAAACGATGCTCTCTTACTTAAATAGTGAATCTCTTCCCACGACTTGTTTTATCACGGCTAAATATCGAGAAAAATTGGATACTTATCGCGAAAATTTCCGCGCGTTGTATCAGATGATCAATTTGCAAAAATTTACGATAAAAGAGGTGTGCACTTTTCAAAAAAAAGTTTCGACAGACTTGATCAAGTTATTGCACGCTTTAATTGATGATGCTATTGCCATTTTAGGAGATCCTCCTTGCTTATATGATTTACGAGCAATGGGGTCCCTAGCCAAAGAAGAGTTTTGTCCCTACTCAGACTTAGAATGGTGCATCCTCATAGAAGGAATTGAGCATCGACCCTACTTTGTGAAATTAGCCCGTCTGTTAGAACTACAGATAATAAACCTTGGAGAGGATCCGGCACAAGGGTTGCTCGTTTTTACTTGTATCGGGGCTAAACATCGTTCCGGTTTTCATATCGATTCTGGCGGTAATCCAGCTGTTATTTCAGATCTTATCAACACACCCGATGGATTGGCTCAGATGCAAAAAATGGAGGAGTATTCTTCTAATTCCCATAGTAATACGCTGCGTAAAACTATTTCCTTTCATCAAACGAACTCGGTGCTCTTTGACCTTTACCAAACACAAATGCACGACTATCTCGATGAAGAGTTGCCGCAAACAGGGGAAGTCAGACGCAAAAGCCAAGCATTACAAATGCTGATAGATCGCCTGCAAACCTATGAAGAGATTTGGCATGATCCTTTTAAAGTCCAGTTTATTGATCTAAAAAAACACTACTCGGAGCTGCTCCATCACCTTTTAAATGATTTATCTCTTTATTTCGGCATGGAAGAAGCCAATACAATCAATCTTATCGACGCGTTTGTGAAAAAGGAAATTTTCACGGTCGAAAGCGGCTTCTTATTGCAAGAGGCGGTGGCGGCTATTTACCTAAAAAGAGTAGATCTTCATTTTACTTGTGGGGAACAAAAAGAAGAGGTTAGCCTAAAAGAATTTCATGATGAAAAAGAAATCCTGGCCAAGATTTACTGGCTTGTCCTGCGCCCTCTTTACCGCAAATTGAAGCTTTGCTTTTCCGGTTGGGATACTCCTGATTTAAATTTTTGCATTTCCAGCCTAAACTCTCATCAATTAAAGCTTTGCATTTTTAAGCTAGATTCTCATTTTCAAAAACTAGATCTTCTTCAAGAGGCTTATTACGAAGAGAAACTGCATCCTGATACAATAGAAAATCTCAAGCCCTGGATGACTCATTTCGTGCATCATCTTGTTTTCAGGCAACAAGCAAAGGCGCTTGATCAAGCTTGGGTTTGGCATGAAGCTTACTACAAAAGGCTCTCTCAAATAACTTTCACGGAACCTTTGAGAAAGACCTATCTTAAAGTTTTGGACAGTTATGCCAAGGAGGTAGATTTTGCTGCTTTAATCGCTCATCTTGCCTCGATTCCCAACCCAAGCGGTGTTAGACAAAGCCAGCATTTGGAAGAAGAGCAGTTTCAAAAAGCAATTTTTGCCATGACAACCGACCATCCGGATTCAGACGATCCCTTCCAAGTCAAAATCCGCTGCCCGGCAGTACCGCATGCTCGGTATCTCAACCAGGCCGTGTGCAAACAAATTTTAGAAGAAACGGGCAATCTCAAACGGCAATACAAAAGCGCTCACCCCGTTGCACGTGCCTCCTATGAAGGCTATCATCTGCACTTTAAACAAAAACCAACGCATCCTTTGCTGGAATATGCCATTTATGCGCTGACGGCACGCATTGCGGGGCATTTGAGTCCTCCAACTGAACTAGCACGCTTTGAAGTTGATGTGAAAGGAAAAAAACAAATCTATCCCGTCTTAATTTCAAAAACAATTCAAGGACAAACGTTAGAAAACGCAGAAAAGCTAGATGTCAAGCAACTGACCTGGGCTTGCCTGTGTGCCTTATTGACACGTCCAGGCGATGGTCGCTTCTCGAACTATGTCGTCGAAGAAGAAACGCAACGCATTTTTTGCGTCGATAATGATATTTCTTTTGTCGAACCTGTCATCCACCATTTCGCCGGACATAAGGTCCATTTTTCCTCAGCTCTTTTTTGCTTACCTGCTAAATACCGTTTAGATCCTGAAGTACTACAGGCTTTTCTTTATTTAGATCCTAACCTCATCCTCAATAGTTGGCTCGAAGACTTAATCCAAAAAGACGAGAACTACCGTGCTCTTCATCTCTTTACTCCTAAAGAAGAAAAAATTTTATATGAAGAAAACCCGGAAGATTGCTTTAAAGGAACGCTACTTTTGCGCAGCGGGATGGTGACGAATCTACTCATTCAATTTTACCATTTGCAAGACTGCTTACGCCAAGATTTAAAAAACAAAAAAGATTTTGCTTCTCTCGATCTTTTGCCCTATCTCATCAACTTACGGGGCAGTCACAAGCAAACCCTAGATCGCTGGGTGTACTCTAAATATAAGCAAGCTAATGCAAGCAGCCTAAGTCCCAAACAAAGGCTACAACAAGCGATCGATCGTCAGGTAGACATTTCTCTCACTTCCGCCCAAGCTGACGCAGCCACCTTTGGCAAACCCCCGACGTTTGAAGAAATTCAAGCACGTGAAGAATACTCTCCTGAAAAAGCTCAAAGTGAGCTTTTTGCGTTTACTTTAAGTCGGTGCACTTCACATGTCGCGTTCGGAACAAACAAAGAAGGAGAATGGATTGAAGCAGATTTTAGAAAGATGGTTAAAGGAAAGACACCTGATCGGGAGCGGCAACGTCTCGTTTTAAATGCCCTAATCTTTTTAATGAAAAATAAAAAGCTTCGACCCAGAAAAGTGACTTTGATGAACTGTGCTGTTTTAGATCACATCTCGTTAAAGCCTTTCTTGCATGTTGAACTCGACTATTTAAATGTGAGCGGCTGCCCGCTTATCAAAGAAGAAGCCATTCAGGAAATCGAAAAGCGCTCTCCTAACCTCAAAATGCTTTATTTAAACCGCTGCATTCAGCTGCGCGCGTTTGAAAAAACACGCTTTCCCTTCGCCTCTACTTATTTGCAGTTTGCCAAATTAGAAGAATTGCAACTCATGAGGTGTGAGGTGCTTGCCTCGATTCAGCTAGATGCTCCTTTTTTGCATATTCTAAAAGCCGATAAAAATCCCCATTTAAAAACGCTTTTTTTCAAAACAATGGCTCCCTATGTCAAAGGAAGTTTCACAAGTTGCTCAGCTTTAGATTTAGAAACGATAAAAAAAGAAAAAGTAAGCAAAATTTTAAGAGAAATAAAAACTTCAGAAATTGACCGTACACAATTATTTCAACTTTATATGAATGATTCTCGGCTCACTTCGCTTGACCTTAGTTACAGGGGAATAAGCGATAAGGAAGCGGAAGTTATTGCTAATGGACTTACTTTTAACACGGCTCTTAGTTTTCTCCGGCTTAATAATAACCAAATAAGCGATAGGGGAGTAGAAGCGCTTGCTCGTGCTCTTACTTTCAATACTACTATTAAACAGCTTTGGCTTGAAAGTAATCAAATAAGCGATAGGGGAGCAGAAGCGCTTACTCGAGTTCTTGCTTCCAATACTGCTCTTATGACTCTTTCTCTTAGAGAAAACCTAATAAGTAATAAGGGAGTGGAAGCATTTGCTCAGGCTCTTGCCTCCAATACTGCTCTTAGAAAACTTTATCTTAACGGGAACCAAATTAGCGATAAGGGAATGGAAACTTTGGCTCGCGCTCTTACTCCCAATACTACCCTTGAGTCACTCGATCTTGACAGAAACCAAATAAGCGATAGGGGAGTAGAAGCACTTGCTATTGCTCTTGTTTCCAATACGGCTCTGAGAACAATTTATCTTAACAGAAATCTAATAAGCGATAAGGGAATGGAAGCGCTTGCTCGCGCTCTTGCTTCCAATACTGCTCTTACGACACTTTCTCTTAATGGTAACTTAATAAGCGATAAGGGGATGAAAGCTCTTGCTAAGGTTCTTGCTTCTAATACTGCTCTTAAGAAGTTCTGGCTTAACGGTGATTTAATAAAGCAATAGGAAGTTATAAACAATTAGACAAGCTCTTGATTCCGAAGGAGCTCTGTTCGTAGAGTTTTCCGTCTTCACAAAAAAATAAACATTTCAAATTTTTATACAGAAAAACTCTAGGATGATTGGTTATAGTGTTGGCTAGGTTTTCATTTATTTGTGATGAAAGCATCCCTTAGACTGGCCCCTATCAAAGCAAGCAATGTCTTTTAAATCAAATTTTTTACCTAGAAAACAAATGGTTATAAACATAACCATTTTAATTAGAACAAGTTGGTTATCTGGAAAGCTGGATGGATACCTGATTGGGAAAATTATTGTTTGGGCGGATGATTAATTGGATCTAGATTGCCAAAGGCTTCTTAAAATTAAGACAGCAGTGCATTGGCAATTTAATCAGTATTATGTGGTTAGGATGGAAAAGTTAGTCGAAAAGTTATGGAAATTAGAAAAAAGCCAAGACAAAGACAAGATATATTCGCCTATTGTAGACATCAAGAGCGAAATTGAATCCTCTTGTGGCGTTAACATTGATCTAAGGTAAACAGATGGATACGGTTGAAAACCAGCTTACAGAGAAAAAACTAGAAAAGCCATAAAGAATAAAATAAAAAAAGAACAGCAGACATACTA
Source organism: Candidatus Protochlamydia amoebophila UWE25 (assembly GCF_000011565.2). Taxonomy (NCBI): domain Bacteria; kingdom Pseudomonadati; phylum Chlamydiota; class Chlamydiia; order Parachlamydiales; family Parachlamydiaceae; genus Candidatus Protochlamydia; species Candidatus Protochlamydia amoebophila. The sequence continues at coordinate 1,948,154 of NC_005861.2, read as the reverse complement.
ATATTTAGCTTCTACTTCGAGTTTGTTAAAACCTTTTCAATAAATAGTTTGACTGAATTAAAAAATTTAATTAGGAATGATTATATGACTATATTAAGTGATGATATATCAGCTACAATACCTATTTAAATAAAAAAATGATTTTATTAATCAATAATTTTAATAAATTCTAATCATTTAGTTCCAATATTTCTATTAAAACTAGCTATTAAATGGACTTCGTGTGGATAGCCAAGAACTTCTCCAAAAAGGTATGAGAAATCCCGATTAATTTTTTCTAAAACATTTTTTTGATCTTTTTCAGGCATGGCGGGTAGATCCGCGGCTACTTGAAGAAAGTTTTTACGAATCATGAGCTGAAAAGGAACCTCGCTTTGAGAAAATTGCTCTTTCCAATAACTCTTCAAGTATTGTTCGATTAAATTTTCATCAATAGAAATCGAACGATTTCCTGTTTTAATAAATGTATAACGGTGCTTGGTGCTAATCGCTGTGTAAATAAATATTGAAAGACCTATCAGAGCAAAGCCAAGCCCAAATAGTGATAAGATTAGGGTGTTTTCTGTTATAAAACGGATAATTGCATTTCGAAGAAGTTCAGACCAAGGTAACGCAATACTGAACACACCAACAACAAAGAAGAAAGCTCCAAAAATAAAACTAATAGCTACGTAGAAAAAACGTTCAAATTTAAAATTCATCGGAATAATCTTCATCTAAGTTGGTTCCCATTAATTTGGGAGGACCTTGTGTAAAACTTTGGCTTAATTTCTGGGCTTGCTCATGAGAAATGACATTTTTAAATACGACATGAACAGAGGAAACGTGTAGGCCTGTTAACTTTGTGATTTCTTCTGCAATTTTTGTTTGAATTTCTTCGGCTTTTTCTGGAATTGAGGTTCCAAATAAAATGTTTACTTCTACTTTAATATTTACAGATTGATTTTTATCATCTTGTTCGGCGTAAATGCCTTTTACACCTTCAGCAATACGGCCTAGAAGATGATCGATATAATTTCCCTCAACTAGACTAATTCCATCAATTTGCGCAAGACATTGCAAAGCAATAGATTGGAAAACTTTATCTTCAATATCTCGAATAAAAACTGTCTCTGGAAGTTCAAATTCTTTTGTATCTACTTTCTTTTTATCAACTTTAGGGTCTATCATGAACTTTTTCCTTGTAGCAATTAGATCCGCTTCACTTACGTATCAATTGAGCAATTTTATTTAAACAAGTCTTTAAATGATTAAGCATATTTGTATAAATATAATTTTTACAGCAGGTTTTGCTGATTAATTTAAATTTTTAACTTATCATTACATCTCATTATTTTGATGCACTCTAGGCTGCAACATTAGCAGTTAAATTTTAATCTGACTAGTCCTTTATCATTTAAAAATATTATTTATAATTTTATTCAAAACTTTTTTTATAAGTAGGCAAATTAAAGATGCTATGATAAATTTTTTGTGAAAAATGATGTGAGGTGTTAAGTTCAAAAAATAATCACCACTCTTGTAGACTTCTCTGCAGATTTTGAAAGTTATCTCAGCGAATTAAAAGGAGAATTTAACGATTTTATAAGTAAAGGTTTGAGAATGCCTCAATTAGACGCAACACAAATAATGACGAGTTTTGTTTTATCTGCAATCATTGGCTATTTGACAGGGTATTACGCAGATCAAAAAGGAAGAGATTTTACTACCTGGTTTATTCTTGGATTGCTGTTTAATTTCTTCGCAACAATCCTATTATTTTTTCTTCCTTCTATCAAGAAAGAGGAAAATATTAGGCCAACGATGACTATTGCAAAGCCAGATCCTGCTATTTCTATTTCACAGCCACAACAACCCATTTCCCCCTCTAGTTGGAAAGAGGAAGAAAATAAATTGTGGTATTATTTAGATCAAAACCATGAACAAGTTGGACCTGTTAGCATCATTGCTTTACGGAATTTGTGGAATAGTGGGTTGTTGGGATTCAATAGTTATGTTTGGGCTGAGGGAATGGACCGATGGCAAAAAGTTGATCAACTGACTAATCTCAAAGAAGCGTTAAGCAAGCATAGCCTTTAAATAGGCTTAAAGTTTAATCTGTTTATGCAAAGAATTAAAAGTAAGCTTCAATTTTTTTAAAAATTATTTACAGATTAAATTGAGGGATAAAAAAGGATGACAAAAGTCATCCTTGAGAATGCAGATTAAATTCTAAAGAATAGGGGATTACCAGCTTGACTTAGTCACACCTGGAATCATTCCCATAGAAGCTAGTTCTCTAAATGTCAAACGAGAGAGCTTAAACTTACGCATAAAGCCACGAGCACGGCCAGTCATTTGGCAACGATTTCTTAAACGTATAGGGGAAGAATCACGCGGCATTTTGTTAAGCGCGATGCGAGCTTGCTCTCTTTCTTCTTCGCTAAGGTTTATGTTGTAACTTTTTTCGCGGAGCTCTTTTCTTTTATCCCATTTTAATTGGACGAGCCTTTCGCGGCGCTTTTGCTTTTCTACCGATGACTTCTTCGCCATGTTTTATTCCTTATTTTTTACGGGCTGGGCCTTTCTGGCGCTGTTTGCGATTAGGATCTTTTTTGTTAATAACATACAAACGACCACTGCGACGAACAAGTATATCGCCTTTAGAAGGATCAGCTTTGATCGATGCTTTGACTTTCATGAGAATTCCCTATTGAGTTAATCAGTGAAGGTTATAAAGTAAGCATTGTTTATAAATCAAGATTCAATTTTATTCAAGAATTTTCTCAATCAAATGAGGCTTAAAAAGCGTTTGTTAGTGAATAGCTGAAATTGAAATTCTAATAAAGCTAAAGCTTACCATTCAAGGATAAAAGAATAAGAATGTTACCTTTCTGATAAATACCTATAAAGAATTATTCCTTGCAATTATTCTTAAAAATCAATATTATTTTGTCCATGTTTAAACGTTTAAAAGCAAGCTAAGCTTTTATTAACATTGAATTTAAATTTAAGGAAATTTAGCCGTGAAGCGTACTTATCAACCCAGCAAACGTCGCCGTTCTTCTGAGCATGGCTTTTTGAAAAGAATGGGCACAGCCAACGGACGTAAAATTATTAGTAGACGTCGTAGACATGGACGTAAACAATTAACACGCGTTTAACTTATCGTTTTCCTAAGTCAATGCGCTTGCGTACGCGTAAGCAGTACCAGCGCATGGCTAATGGATCTTCTCGGTACATTGGACGATGGATTATTTTAGATCTTCGTTTTAATGATCGCTCTCATTCTCAGTTAGGAATCACAGTCACACGCCGATTTGGTAAAGCTCATCAGCGAAATCGATTTAAAAGAATAGTTAGGGAAGCTTTTCGCCTTTCCCATCATACATTTCCTCAAGCACTACTTTTAAATGTTAAACCTCGTACACTTGCTCATCAAGCTAAAATGCAAGATATTCAAGCAGAATTAATGGAATTGATCAATCAAGCTTATAGGCACTATCAAAAATTAAGCTAAGTCGTTAAATGATGGTTGATTAGATGAAGTTTAAAGCATCAAAACATTAACTTTTTTAAGATTTTGAATGTCATAAATTTAGTATTAGCAATTTCGGTACTGAAAAAACTTTAAAGTTTTTTCAGTACCGGTATCAAACAAGATTAATCAAAGCGCCTTTGAAGGAATAAGAAATTGATAATAAAACGCCACCAGGGTTGAGCAGGAGGTGTAATCTCTGCTTTGAACCAACACGTTCTGTGTTTAATTTCAACTGTAAGATTAGCCATTTGCTGTCTAAACGTTTTTAAACAACTTTCAATTTTTTCAACATTTGAAAAACACTTAATCATGTTGCTTTCCAAACTAACTGTTCTCTCTTTGAAAGTATTATGCACCACACTAAAACTAGATTGTAACTCAAGAAATTTCAAGTAATCTTGTTTAAGCAAATTTTTTTCTATTTCGGGGGGGGAAATGTGCGCTAATGAAGAGTGTATAGTCACTCGTTCTTGAAGAGCAACAAGACTGTTTAAAAGATCAGCTCCTTTTTTTAATTCAGCTGATCTAGAGTTATTTCTTCTTACGTTAACAGTCACTCTTTCTCCCTCCATAATTTTATAGCCGCTTAAAAGCGTTCTGAGATTAATTAATCTTTTCTCAATTTTTTTCTGATAAGCCCTGATCATAGCAATCTCAAATTTTCGTTGAGCCATCTGACTTGGCAAAAGTTCAGTGTTTGTTTCTGCTTCTAGTTCACGAAGACGCTGTGCTATTCTTCTTTGATTTTCATCGTAGCATCTACTTTGTTTTTTCATTCTGTTAAAATGCAGGTAATAACTTTCACATCTAAATTGGTCTGCAGATTCACCCTCTAAAGATTTTAATGTTTTTTGATGAACTAAAATTTGCTCTTCTAATTCTGCAAGTTTAGTGTTTATTGTAGTTACAATTTGCGTTACTTCATGTGAAGTGCGAGGTGGAGAATTTTCTGGAAGTCTGTTTAAATCATTAAGAGAAATTTTTAAATTAAGACGTCGTTGTTCTAGTAATTTAAACACTGTTTCTGCGTGGTAAGCAATCCCAAAATGAGGGGCAAACCACCCTCTAGTGTTGCCTTTGTGTATTTCTTTTAAATGCATTTGCTCTGTTTGCATCTTTTCATACTGAATTCTATAAACATCTTTTCTTGTTTGCATTAATTCTTCTATTCTAAGAGATTGTTCAGTTAAAACTTCGTAAGAGGCTTGATCTTGCTCCTTTATTTGGCTGTAGGCCTCTCTTTGTAAGATCGTTAATCTGCTCGCATCTAATTCATAAGACTTGTTTTTTTGGGAAACAGCGAGAGCAAAACTGGCTACCATTCCAGATAGACATGTCAAAAATGACATTGTAATAGTTTGGCTTCTGTCAGAGGTATTTCTAATAATTTGTTCCATTTCTGCTTGATCCTCAGGAGTAAACCAAGTATTTAAACGAATAGGAGTTTGCCTTTCAATAAACGCCATAATTTTAGTTGCTAATGTTTGGACTAAAGGACCTTCATCTTGATGAGAAACATGAGCTAAAATTAAAGGAGAAGTAGGAGCAGAAATTGGATCTGCTTCAACAGATTGCTCTGCTTCGCTTGTGGGAATCGCAGAAAAATTACTTGTGCTATCTGAATGAGTCTCTCTAAATCTATTTTGAGGGGGAGTCCCTGAATTTTGAGTCATTGGCGTAGGAGAAATTTGAGTACATAAAATGCCATTTGCGCGAGGAGAAGCTTCTGGTAAAGGTAAGGGAGAAATGAATGGAGGAATAGGGGGATGGGGTGGGATTGCTAGATTTTGACTCGATTGTTCTCCTTGTAGATTTGTTCCATCGTGAGTAGTTGATGATGATCTTAAATCTACTATATGCATAAAAAAAACTCCTTGTTTGATTATTGGAGACGGAAATCTTATTAACTTTTTTGTTTTTAAAACGTCCAAAAAATAATTTTTTAACAAGTATGAGAATCGACTCTTTCCTAGTTTGTTAAAGCAGGAAAAAGACAAGCGATCATTTGTCAGTTTTATATCCAGTATTAGCTAATTAAGAAGCTCTAGCTTGTGTAAATATAAGAGCAAAAGGTCGTTAGGGGGGTGAGCAGATATCAAATGTGCATCTAATCCTCTGTTTACTTTAAACTAAAATTATTTGTTAAGAAAATTTTTATTTAAATCATTTGCACTTTATTAAGTATTTAAAAATGAGAGGGTTAAACGATTAAGATAATATTTAAACCTTGTTAAGAAAACGGCTGTTGTTAATAAAAGACCGATCTGTCAACCTTTTGAATTGTTTTTGGTAAACTTAATCCTTATCTCATATGTAAATGAGCAAAATTAGAAATTGTATCGATGGAAAAAGAATTAGAAACTTTAAATCCAGAGCAGAAGCATGCAGTTAAGCTCATTAATGGAAGAGTATTAATTTTAGCTGGAGCTGGAAGCGGAAAAACTCGCGTGTTAACAATGCGAATGGCTTATTTAATTCGTTATTTAAATGTTTCACCCAGAGCTATTTTAGGCTTAACTTTTACAAATAAAGCGGCCGCAGAAATGCGTCATCGATTGGCAAATTTTGTAGATTCAAAATTAGCCAAGCAAGTGACCTTGTGCACATTCCATGGTTTTTGTATGCAGATTCTGCGCCAAGACATTGCCAAGCTTGGTTATACAACTAAATTTAGTTTGTACGATGAACAAGATGTGCAACGATTAATTAACATGATTGTTCGCGATATTTTGCAGCATGAAGGGGAACTTCCCTCTTTGACTTCTACACTCAACGCCATCCGGCATGCAAAAAATAAAGGAATTTCTCCTGAAAATATTGAAATTTCTGAGTCAAAATGGCACAATTCATTTGTTCAAGACGTTTATCGCCGTTTACAAGCAAGTATGAGAGCATATAATGCTGTTGATTTTGACCATCTTTTGAGCTTGACTGTTGAGTTGCTCGAACGATTTCCGGATGTTTTAGAAGCTTATCAAGAACGATTTCGCTATATGATGATTGATGAATATCAAGACACGAATCCGATTCAATATCGACTTGCCTCTTTACTTACTTCTAAATACCAAAATTTATGTGTTGTTGGTGATGACGATCAGTCGATTTATGGTTGGCGAGGTGCAGATGTTAAAAATATTTTAGAATTTGAAAAAGCAACTGTCATTAAATTAGAACAGAATTATCGTTCGACAAATTTTATTTTAAAAGCTGCAAATGCAGTTATTGATCACAATCAATATCGACATAAAAAAAAATTATGGAGTGAGAAAGGAGAAGGACATCCTATTGAGGTCTTTCATACACCGAATGAGCTAGAAGAAGCTCAAGTAGTAGTTAAAAGAATTGTAAAAATGAAAGAAAGTTTAAATTTGCAGTGGAAAGACTTTGCCATTTTATATCGATCTAATGCTCTATCTCGCCAATTTGAAACGGCTCTCATGAGACAGGTTTGGAAATTTCAGAATCGGTGGATTCAAGGAATTCCTTATGAAATTTTTGGAGGCACAGAATTTTATGAACGAAAAGAAGTTAAAGACTTATGTGCTTATTTGAGATTAATCATTAATCCGGCTGATCAAGAAGCTCTGCTACGAATTGTGAATCAACCAAGAAGAGGAATTGGTGAAGATAGCTTAGATCTATTGACGACCCATAATAGGCAGTTTCAAAGGCCTCTTTGGGATGTTTTAAAAGAGGTTGCAAATCAAAAAGGGGAAGGAGCTAAACTAATTTATCATGGAAAAGCCTTTAAAGGAATTTGTGAGTTTACTCATTTAATTAGCGAAGCAAAAAAACGATTCCAAGAAGGTAATTTAGCAGAAAATTTGAAATGGCTAATAGAGCAAATAAATTATCAAAAAGCCATTAAAGAGGAAGTGAAAAGTCAACAAATGAGGGACTTTAAATGGGAAAATATTCAAGAATTTGTTTCTTCTTTAGCTGAATTTGAACAGCAGGCACAACTCAACCCCGATTTAGAAAGCTCTTTAGAAAATTTTTTGGGAAATATGTATGTAGATAATAAATTTAATCAATCGACAAAAAATAATCGTCATGAAGACCGCGTAAGTTTACTTACATTTCATAGTGCAAAAGGGCTTGAATTTCCAGTTTGTTTTTTAGTTGGTATGGAAGATCATATCATTCCACATGAAAAAAGTATGAAAGAAACAGGAATCGAAGAAGAAAGAAGGTTGATGTATGTTGCAATTACACGTGCTCAGCAGCATTTAACAATAAGTATGGCTCAGCAACGTAAACGTATGGGTAAGGATATGGCTAGCCGCCCATCGAGATTTTTATTTGAAATTCCGAAAGAGTTATTGAAAATGACTGACTGGAGAAATTAAAAAAATAATTCTGAATCCTGATTTTTTTATCGTGATCCAGAATCAACTTTAAATAATTATCGATAATAAGTGTTAAAGTGGTTCATAGAACCCGAGAATTGGCCTGGATTGAGTTTTTGTAGTAATTCGTTGATATAAACAGTAGGCCCACCAGCTTTGTAATTAACGGTAAACAAAAGTTGCCCACTTGCGTTGATCACAACAAGAGTGGGGAATGCATTGATGTTATAGCGTTGCAATAAAGTACTATATGGAGATGACATAATAGCATCTTCACCATAGTCTGGAAATTCGGCTTTGAAGAAGATAAATTGATTGCCCACACCTTGTGCAAATTCAGGCTTAGTTAACACCTCTTTTTCTAATTTCATGCAAGCTGGACACCAATTTGTGCCTGTAAATAATAAAATGATGGGTTTTCCTGTCGACTGAGATTGGGCAACAGCTTCATGATAATTTGTTATCCAAGTCAAAGAGTGTTCATTAAGGTTTTGTGAGCCAAAATGACGAGAAGATTGATCATGGGTTTTGCTTTGATTCATTTGTCCCTTTGTCGTTGTTGGCTGGGCATATGTTTGATTAGGGTAAGCCTGCTGATTGGAGGGAGATTGGCCAAATAAGGGGATAATAGCAGTTAAAGTTAAGGTGCCACTGATTAAGAAATTGGTTATTTTTTTCATTTTTCATTCCTTTCTTGAATTTATGCTTAATGAATATTAAAATATTGGGCTAAATTCTTATTTTATTGCACAATTAGACTAAATTTAAAATCGATTAAAAATAGCAATGTTGTGCAGACCTATGGGTAATGGGCTTTAATTTTGATTAAACTTAAATCAGTATCATTTTGCAAAAAAGAAGAAAGTCATGTTTTGTTTGCTATTTGTTCAAATTCCAACTTAAGGCAATTAACTCAATAATGCAACCTTTTCCTCCCACTGTTATTATTCGACATCGGCTTGAAAATCTAAAAAAATGTAGTTTGCGTGGTTTGGAAACAAGAAAAGATTTTGTTTTTTTGAAATATCCTTATGAAAAATTACCAGATTTACAAGGATATATTATTTTATCAGTCAATGCTCCACCTCTCACTAATGAAGATTGTAACAGAGGATTACTTGTTTTAGACGCGACCTGGCGTTATGCAAGAAAGATGATACAGCCATTTGAAAATCAAACAAATTATCTATACCGAAGTCTACCGCATCATTTTCGGACAGCTTATCCTCGTTATCAGGATGATTGTCCAGATCCAGAGAGGGGACTTGCATCAATAGAAGCTATTTATCTGAGCTATTATTTAATGGGGCGCTCTGTTTCAGGTTTATTAGATTTTTATTTCTGGAAAGAACAATTTCTTCAAATAAATAAACTAATTAATTGACTTTTAAATCAAAATAAATAATAATTTTGTTAAAATTGTTTAATTATTAAATTAAAATTAGGCGATAAATGCTTACAGCTTTAAGTAGTCAATTAAATCAGCTGGAAAATATTCTATGGACTTATGCAGGAGTTCCCATTGTCATTCTGTTGGGGCTGTATTTATCTTTAAAATCAGGTTTTTTTCAAATTCGACATTTACCCACCGTTTTTAAGACATTTTTCAGTTTTATGCGACTACGCAGTTCAGAAAATCAACATGGAGTTCATCCTCTCAAAGCTTTTTTTGCTGCAGTAGGTGGATGTGTAGGAATTGGTAATATTGTAGGGATTTGTACAGCCGTTCAACTTGGCGGGCCTGGAGCCTTATTTTGGATTTGGATGACTGCTTTAGCAGGGATGATTTTAAAATATTCAGAAGTTTACTTGGGTTTGCGCTATAGAGTTTCCAATGCAAGTGGGGGATATAATGGGGGACCTATGTATTTTTTGCAAAAAGTCTTTAAAACTAGCTGGATTCCTAAACTTGTTTGTGTATTGCTGTGTGTTTACGGAGTAGAAGTTTACCAATTTAGTGTCATCTCCACTAGTATTACAACAAACTTAGGCATCAACTCTTATTTGGTAACAGCGACCTTACTGGTTCTTGTGGTTTTTGCGGGAAGTGGAGGAGTTCGTCGGGTAGGAACTATCTCAAGTACGAGTTTACCAGTTTTTGTTGTGATTTATGTAGGAATGGGAATGTGGGTATTGGTCAATAACCTTTCCGCTTTACCTACAGTAATTCAACAAGTATTCACTTCTGCTTTTTCAGGGCATGCCGCTATTGGAGGATTTGCTGGAGCTGGAATTATGAGTACTATGTCGTATGGAATTCGAAGAGGGTGCTATACAGGTGATATTGGAGTGGGTTATGCATCTGTCATTCATAGTGAAACTAGCGTGCAAATTCCAGAAAAACAAGCCTCATTAGCTATTTTCGATATTTTTCTCGATACATTTATAGTTTGTACAACCAGTCTTTTCTTGATTTTAACCACTGGATTTTGGCAGGAACCCATAGAGGCAGGTCTCTTAGTTCAACTATCTCTAGGGCAATATTTCCCTTATATGCATTTATTCATGCCTATTTTTTTGTTTATGCTTGGTTATAACACAATCAATGCTTATTTTTGTGTTGGATTAAAATGTGCAGAATATCTCTCACCTAAATTTGGCCGGGGCGTCTATTATATTTACGCGGTTGTAGCCTTAGTTCTGTTTTCTTTTATGGGAACAAGCCAAGCACAAACAGCAATGGCTATTGCTGGTGTTTCTTTATTGATTATTAATGGGTATGGAATTTTCATGCTAAGGCATGAAATTTCATTCAATCTTGTAAGAGAAGAGGCACGCTTATGTGAAAGCCATCCCCTTGCAGAAATTTCGTAACTAAAAATTTGATATTTCTTACTTCTGAAATTGTTATTTAATTTATAGAGGAATTTTTTTGAGGAATATCCAAAAAGTTGTTTTACGCAAATAAGGGAATTGAAGTCATAATAATTTTATTTCAAATTATCATTTGCTGAGATGAATTCCAATTAGATGAGTATTTTGTTCTCAACAGAATAAACTATTCATTTTTAATGTTTATAAACCAACTGTAAAAAGGGAATTTTTCGAAATTTAATCAATTAAATCTCGTTTTAGGCTATTTTTAGATGTCAAAAGCTTCATAATATATTGTTTATTGGCATAAACATATTCTACACCCGAAAGTAAGGAATAAAGAGCGGCTGCTAATACAACTATCATGCTAATATATTGTAGCGAATGAAGAGATAAATAACCCAGCGAATAAGGAATTAGCAAAATAATGACAGTAAATGAAGCTAGGGCTTGAAAGACAGCTTTAATTTTACCGCTAGGTCTAGCAGCAAGTGCGAATCCTTTCAAAGCACAAATAGTTCTTAAAGTGCTTACAACAGAATCTCTATAAATAAAAATAAAAATCAAAAGCATGGGAAGCTGAACAGGAGGAAGTGTAAAAGTTAGAAAAATTGAAATTCTATAGATGCTGTCTGCCATAGGATCTAAAATTTTACCCAGATCTGTAACTTGATTATATTTACGTGCAAGATATCCGTCACAGGCATCAGATAATTCTGAGATACCTAAAAGAAAAAGTAAAATATAAGGCAAAGTTGTCATTTGGATATTTAAAAACTCATATTCTAAATAAACCAATAGAAAAATGGGGCTAATAAAAATACGAAAAAAAGTCAGACAATTAGGAATACTCAAGATAATCTTCCTTTCAACCATCGCTGATAGTTATATTAGAAATCCAAGACTCAGACGAGAAAGGAAGAATAACTACATTTTTGTATTAATTCAAGAGTCCCTTTAATTTTTTGCTGAGATAGCTTGATAAATTTTCAGATAACAATCTGAAGATTGATTCCAGCTAAAATCCATTTTCATTCCATTAAGCATCAACTGACGCCATTTTTCAGGTTCTTCAAACCAACAATGAATGGCGCGGTCGATGGCAGAATCTATTCCATTAGCATCTGGATCGTCAAAAACATATCCATTTTTTTTATCAGGTTGTTGATCTGTATGATCGACGTCGATAATTGTGTCAGCTAATCCTCCTGTGCGACGAACAATGGGAACAGTGCCATATTTAAGAGCAATGATTTGTGTAAGGCCGCAAGGTTCAAAAAGTGAGGGAACAATAAACATGTCAGAGCCCGCATAAATGAGATGAGCAAGTTCTTCGCTATGATGCAAAATTAAGTGAATATGTGGATGGTCGGTGTATTGATGCTTTAAACGATGAAATTCATCATTAATACTAGGGATAGGACTTGAGCCTAGTAAGATAAACTGTCCTTTTTTTTCAACGATATGTCTAATCGTATGTTTAATCAAATCGATTCCTTTTTGTGGGACAAGTCTAGTTATGCATCCAATAATAGGTCTATGTTCCTCGGCCAAATAAAGTTTTTCTCTTAAAATTTTTTTGATAAAACCTTTTTTATCAACAGTATTTCGATCTTTTTTATTTTTAGGCATTTCTCTTAAAGAATAATGAGCGGGCAAAAATCGATCAATTTCTGGATTCCAATAAGAGTAGTCAATTCCATTTAAAATCCCTTTGAATTTATGCTGATATTCTACTAAGGTGGCTTCAAGTCCTCTTCCTTCCTTCGGTGTTAAAACCTCTTTTGCATAATTAGGAGATACAGTGGTTACGAAATCTGAATAAACGATGCCGCCCTTGAGCAAATTAATTAAATGAGGGTAGAGATTGTCTTGCATAAAACTATGTTGTTGATATCGATTGCCATCGAGGCCAATGTAATTCAAATCATGTGCTGCACATTTTCCCTGATATTCCATGTTGTGAATTGTAAACAATATTTTTGGTTTTGTGTACCCAAGCTTTTGATACATGTCTTTGTACAGAGGAGCAATAACAGCTGTTTGCCAATCATGGAGATGAATAATATCCGGCAAGATAGACTTTTTATACAAAAACTCTAGAGCTGTACGAGAAAAGTATAAGAAACGTTCGAGATCATCTTCACAACCATAAAAGCAGCCGCGATTAAAAAAGAAGCGAGGGTGATGGGGTTCAATAAAATAAACTTTTAAATTTTCCACCCATCCCATCCAAACTGTATTGAAAAACCATTCTCCATTATAAAATGAGGGGAGTTCAAAATAATCCACTGTCAGGTCTCGGATTTGCTCGCTATCCATGCAATCATACTTAGGAATAATGATGTCAACATCATGCCCTTTCCAAGATAACTCACGGCAAAGACCTAGAACAACGTCTGCTAATCCTCCAACTTTGGCTAAAGGGGCAAGTTCTGAGGCTATATGAATGATGTGCATGACAAGCTCCGATTCTGAATTAGCATTTTCATTGAATTTTAATATTTTTTACTTTCTATTGGCAGTTTAGTGTTGGTTATTTCAATCAATAAAGGATAATGATTAAATATTTCCACAAACAAATATATTTTTGAAGATTAGACTTCGAATATTTAATTTAGATTTTTATCGAAATTTGTCTATCCCTGGATTTTTTGAAAAGACAAACTTTTAAAAATAGCTATTTTATCTACTTTTTTTGTATTCATAAATCTCTAAATATTTATGTTTAGCTGCTTAATTTAATATTTTTTTCTTGTTTTTCTTGTTGCAAAAAAATCAAATCAAGAATATCATGTTATCTTTGTTAAAGCGATCGGTTCATCGATGGGGTGTAGCCAAGCGGTAAGGCAGCGGTTTTTGGTACCGCCATGCGGAGGTTCGAATCCTTCCACCCCAATGTTATAGGCAATTCAGATGTCCTTTTGCCACCAACCACTATTATTTGCTGGATCTTCACATCCCATTCTTGCAACTGAAATTGCCCAACAACTCAAAATTTCTCTTGGTCAAATGCAGTTAAGCAAGTTTCCTGATGGGGAAATAGGGGTGCAGCTTTTGGAGAGTGTGCGTGGTAAAGATACTTTTGTTTTACAATCGATTGCTCTTGATCCCAATTTTTATTTGATGGAATTACTAATTATTGTTGATGCCCTCAAAAGAGCATCAGCGCGAAATATTGTAGCAGTGATTCCTTATTATGGATATTGCCGACAAGACCGTAAAGATAAGTTTGATGTGTCAATTACAGCGAAACTCGTTGCAAATTTATTGGTAGAAGCCGGCATAACGCGAATTTTGACAATGGATCTTCATGTAGATCAATTGCAAGGGTTTTTTGATATTCCTGTAGATCATCTTAGTGGACGTCAACTATTGATTGATGAATTACAGAAATTAGATTTGACTAATAGTATCGTTGTAGCTCCCGATATAGGAAGCGTCAAAACAGCTCGAACTTTTGCAAGTCAGCTCAGTGTTGATTTTGCAATCGTTGATAAGCACCGGAAAAGTGCTATAGAAGTTGTAGACTATCACCTAATCGGGGATGTTAACGGAAAAGATGTACTTCTCGCTGACGATATCTGCTCAACTGGAGCGACATTAATGTCAGCAGCGAAAGCATGCCAAGAGAAGGGAGCAAATCGTATTTTTGCTGCATTTACCCACGGTTTACTTGTGGATGATTCAGTTAAGCAGATAGAAAATAGTTTGCTCGAAATAGTATGGATGACGAACACCATTCCTCATACTAAACGGTTAAAAGAAGCTTCTAAGCTTAAAACCGTTTCCATAGCCTCTCTTTTGACTCATGCCATCCAATGCATTGTATCGGATGAGTCCATTTCTTCTTTATAACATATATAAATGTGTGATAAACTTTTTGAAAAAATGACTGAAAAATTTAGTAACGTAAGTTTTAAATAAGAAAAAAATCTATTTCAAACTATCTTTAGTAGGCAGGCTTCAAGTTTATCTTTTTAAAATTTATTTAACTTTATCCTTTTTGGGGGATTCATGAAATTGAAAGCAATATTAAGAACAGGCAAAAGCAAAAGCGAAATCAATCGCCTTCGCCGTGAAGGAATGATTCCAGCTGTTCTATATGTGAGAGGAAAAGAGGGCGAAACTTTAGCAATTAACAGTGCTGAATTTAATTCTTATCTACGTCATGTGAAATCTGGTCATCTTCCTACAACAATTTTTACCTTAGTTGATGAAAAGGGTTCAGAACGTCGTGTATTAGTGAAAGACATTCAGTATGCGATTACAACTTATCAAGTAATGCATCTTGATTTCGAAGAACTTATCGATGACCATAAAATTAATGTTAAAGTTCCTATTGAGTGTACAGGAACTGTAGATTGTGTGGGGGTTAAATTAGGTGGTGTACTTCGTCAAGTCATTCGTCATGCACGTATACGTTGTTTACCAAAAGATATGCCATCTTTCTTTGAATTAGATGTGCAAGAGCTGGGACTTAAGCAGTCTAAGCGCTTAAAAGATATGAATATTCCAGAAACAGTACGCCCTCTTATTGATATGAATGAGGTTGTAGCTGTTATTGTAAAACGTTAAGCTTTTTTTAAAATGTGACAACTTCAACTTCGCAATCTTATCTTTTTGTAGGGCTTGGTAATCCAGGGCTTCAATATGAATTAACAAGGCATAACATGGGTTATCTTGTTATAAAAAGTTTAGCGAACAAGTTGGGATGGTCATTTAAAGAAGATAAACGTTTTAATGCTTTAATATCGAAAGGAATGGTTGAAAACAAATCTGTCCACCTAATATTGCCACTTACCTATATGAATTTAAGTGGAACAGCTGTTAAGCGTTATTTAGATTTTTTTAAATTTCCCATGACAAATCTATTTGTTGTGACAGATGATATATCTCTTTCATTTGGAAAGTTGAAATTGAAAACAATGGGAAGTGCGGGTGGGCATAACGGTTTAAAAAGTGTAGAAACTCATTTAGGAACCTCTCACTATAATCGTTTAAAAATGGGAATTGGACATCCTGGCGAAAAAAATTTTGCTAGTTATGTTTTAGATGTTTTCACTCAAGAAGAATTACAAGTTTTAGCGACTTTTGTTGATCGTGGAGTAGAAGTTTTACTCCGCTTAATTAAAGAAAGCGTTTCACAAGTGATGAACGCGGTTAACACAACTCCTAGCAAAGACAGATTAATGCCTTTGCCTAAAAAGCTCAAAAAAGCTTTAGAAAAGGAGTCAATAGATTTAACAAAACCCCCTTTGCAGGGTTAGGAGAATATACATGAGTCAAAAAGTACAAAACCTTTACGAAGGAATGTATGTCATTAGCGCAACGCTCAGTGATGATGCTCGCCATAAGGCTTTAGATAGAATTCAAACTGGAATTACTGGTCATGGAGGAGAAATAAAAAAACTTCATGAGCAAGGAAGACGCCGTTTAGCTTACGAAATTGATGGCCACCGCGAAGGCTATTATTATCTCGTTTATTTTACAGCTCCTTCTTCAGCTATTTCTGATCTTTGGCAGGAATATCATTTGAATGAAGACCTTATTCGTTTTATTACTCTACGCACTGACGAAGTGATGGAGAAAATTGAATTTAAAACTCTAGATGAACAGCAGTAAGGAGTAGATTTATGCTACAAAGAAAACCAAAATATAATTCTGACTACTCTGATGCCCGCTCTAAAAAGCGTAAGCGTTGCCCTTTTACTGCGGCAGGAATTAGAGAAATTGATTACAAAGATATAGATACTTTGACAAAATTTATCACTGAACGTGGTAAAATCTTACCAAGACGAATTACAGGCGTATCTGCTTATCATCAAAAGAAATTGACAGCAGCCATTAAACGCGCCCGTCATGTGGCGTTGTTGCCATTTGTTGCTGAAGTTTAAGAATCATACGAGGAGATAACAGTATGGCACAGTTGTTGTTAATAAAAGATGTGGAAGCACTTGGTAGAAGTGGTGAAATCGTTAACGTGAAGCCTGGTTTTGCTCGTAACTTTTTACTTCCCCAAAGTTTAGCCGTTATCGCTGATAAAAACACCTTGCGTATGCAAGAGCGTTTAAAAGCTGAACGTGAAAAACGGGCAATTGCTGATAAGAAAGAATCAGAAGCAGTTGCTATGCAAATTGAAGGAATGACTTTAGTACAGGTTGTTAAAGTAGACCAAGAAGGACATATGTATGGTTCTGTAACAGTGGCGGAAATCGTCCACCTTATTCAAGATCACGCAAAAATTGAACTTGAGAAAAAAGACATTCAATTAAAGCATCCGATTAAGACAACAGGAGTGCATTCTCTCGTTGTTAAATTAAAAGAAGGTGTAACGGCAAACTTTAATTTAAAAGTGATGTCCGAAGAAGGATACCGTACAAGTTTAGAAGAACAAAAAGCTTAAGGCGGCTTAAGCTTTCTTGTTCTAATTTGTAAGGCGCAATTAAATTTAATTGCGCCTATCTATTATTGAGATAATAAATAGTATGTTTTCCATTCGATTATTTTCACCGGCAAAAATAAATTTATTTTTAAAAGTTATTGGCAAAAGAGCGGATGGGTATCATGAGCTTTCCTCACTTTTCCAAACAATCTCTGCTGGGGATATTTTAACATTTCAAAGGCAGACAATAGATACGCTCACCTGTTCAGATCCTTATCTTCCCACCGATGATTCTAATTTAGTTCTTAAAGCCATGCGTTTATTTCGTTCAAAAACTGGTTTGGATTTACACTTGCGCATTCATTTAGATAAACGACTTCCTTCTCAAGCAGGACTTGGAGGAGGTAGCAGTAATGCTGCGACTACTCTTTGGGCTTGTAATCAACTAGCAGGAGAAATCGTAACAACAGAAGAGTTAATGCAATGGGGATCCGAAATTGGGGCAGACATTCCTTTTTTCTTTTCCAAAGGAACTGCTCATTGTACTGGCAGAGGAGAATGTGTAAATTCTTTAGAACCTTTAGCTCATTGTAAAATTTGGATTGTTAAGCCTCCTTTTGGACTTTCGACTCCAGAAGTTTATAAGCACTTAAATTTCTCTCAGCCTAATGAAAATAATAACGATTATGCAAGCTTTAAAGAAAAACCTTATTTTAATGATTTAGAAGCTTCGGCTTTTGAAATCAAACCTGAATTAAAAATACTAAAAAACACTCTTCTGTCTTCTGGTTTTGATACAGTGCTTATGTCTGGGTCAGGATCTTCTTTTTTTTGTATTGGTCAAGGGCAAATTCCTGCTTCTTTTAAAGCTTTTTCTGCGTACTTTATCAACCGTTCATCCAATCGTTGGTATTCTACGCTGCCCAAATTAACCTGACGCTTGTTCCATTAGCCTTAGGAATGCCAAATTTATTTTTCCAAAATTTAATTTTTAGTTCTTTCTTGTCTTATTTATGATAGACTATAGATTTATTTATTTTTTTTGATGAGTTCGAATAATGAAAATATATGATGATCAATTAATAGTAATCACAGGTGGAGCTGGATTTATTGGCTCTTGTCTTGTTCGCTATTTGAATAACAAAGGAATGACGAATCTCTTGATTGTTGATGAACTTGGGCACAGTGAAAAATGGAAAAATCTTGTTGGTAAAAAATTTGCCGACATCATTCCTAAACATCAATTATTTAATTGGTTAAATGGAAAAGAATCCTTGATTGAAGCGTTCGTTCATTTAGGAGCTTGTTCAAATACATTAGAGAAAGATGCTAGTTACCTTTTAGAAAATAATTACCGCTATACAGTTCAATTAGCTGAGTATGCGTTAAAACATGAGCATCGCTTTATTTACGCTTCTTCAGCAGCCACTTACGGGGATGGCTTAAAGGGATTTCAAGATAAAGAAAACGAGTTGTACTCGCTTGAACCTTTAAATATGTACGGCTTTTCTAAACAGCTTTTTGATCAATGGGCTTATACAGAAGGAGCCTTAGAAAAAATTGTGGGATTAAAATACTTTAATGTATTTGGTCCTAATGAATATCACAAAGGGCGAATGGCCTCAGCTGTGAATAAAATGGTACCAGAAATTTTAAAGGGTGAAACAGTCAAACTTTTTAAATCGAGCGAGCCTCATCTTTATGCAGACGGAGAGCAAAAAAGAGATTTTATTTATGTCAAAGATGTTGTTAGAATCACGTGTGCATTTTTAGAAAACGACGTTGGAGGTTTATATAATGTTGGTAGCGGGGAAGCTTCTACATGGAATTCCTTAACACATGCTGTTTTTAAAGCTCTCGATTGTCCTGTCAAAATTGAATATGTTGACATGCCAAAAGAATTGGTTGGGAAATATCAAAATTACAGTCGTGCAGATACAAAAAAGCTTGAAACGATACTAAAAGATCAATCTCATCCCATGCTTTTGGAAGCTGCTATTGAAGATTATGTAAAAAACTATTTGGTGACGAAGAAAATATGGTAGCGTTAGCAAATACATTGCGAGATTTAAAACCTGTTAAGGTAGCAGTAATTGGAGATTTCTTATTAGACACTTATACTATAGGAAAGGCTAAAAGAATTTCTCCTGAAGCTCCTGTTGCTGTCATTCATGTTCACCATGAAGAGCATAAACCAGGAGGAGCCGGGAATGTTGTGCTCAATTTAATTTCGTTAGGTGCACAGGTAACAGCGATAGGTAGAACAGGTAAGGATTGGGGGGGCGATGTTCTTTGCAATGTCTTAAGTCAAGAAGGAGTTGATACGTCAGCTATTTTCAACCAACAAAGATACAGAACGCCTGTCAAAAACCGCGTTATTGCAGAAAATCAACAAATTGTCCGCATAGATTTTGAAGAAATTGTCTCCCTTGATGCCCAATTAGAGCAAGAAATCATTCTTGCTATCCCAACCTTTATGCATGATGTTCAAGCGATCGCGATTTCCGATTATGGTAAAGGTTTTCTAACAGATCAGCTCCTTAAAGCTATCATTGATTATGCTAATAAAAATGCCATTTTGGTTGTAACAGATCCAAAAGGACACGACTTTTCTAAATATACTCAAACAACTTTAATTAAACCTAACCTTTCGGAAGCTTATGCAGCAGTTGGGTTACCGCCTTCAGCACCACTTGATTTAGTTGCCCAAAAAATCTTGCATATCACTCAAGCACGCTTGTTAATGATTACTCGTTCAGAAGCTGGTATTTCCCTTTTTGAACCGTCGGGAACTCGGCAGGATTTCCCTGTTCACGCAAAAGAAGTTAAAGATGTTACGGGTGCTGGCGATACCGTGTTGGCTATGCTCACTTATGCTTTGGCGAATAAAACTACTTATTCAGTAGCAGCTCAACTTTGCAATGTCGCAGCTGGAATTGCCATTGAGCAAGTGGGATGCGCAAGAGTCACTTTATCAGATGTTGCTTACAGATTATTTCAACATGATATGAAACATAAAGTCTTTGATCATGAGCAAGTGTTTGTACTTCGAGAAGTCCTGAAAAAAAATCCTTTCAATCTGCTAATTGTACAATGCATTGAAAGCATCTCTTTATCTCTTTTTCAATCGATTCAAGAGTTGACAGTTGGTGAGCAACCTCTTTTAATCTATGTAATAGATTCCGAGCCTTCTCGATTGGGAATAGATATGCTTGCCTCTTTAAAAGAGGTCAGTTTTATACTTATCCAGCAAGATAATCTAAAGTTTTTATGCAGCGATGTAAAACCTGCTAAATCATATGCCTATGATGGTCATCACCTTCAATGTGTGGATCCTGAATCTTATCTTTTAAATGTTTGGCTGCATGACGATTTAAAACTTCCAGTCACTTTGAATTAACAAGATTTAGGAATTTCTATGTTTTTTAATTTTTGATTTCATGTTTTGATAAATATGAGTGATGGTTTTGTAAACAATCCTATATTCAAATAAACGCTATACTGTGTTAATAGGTATTTATTTTTGCAAGAGGGATTTTAGCATGAATATCAAATCAATGCAGCTTTTCAATGGGAATGTCAACTGAAAGCTAAAAATTGGATGTTAGAGTTTGTTGAAAAAGTTATTCTATTCTATTCAGCTATCTCTTAACTTTAAATGAGAATGGTTGGATATTTTTTTTAACAACCAAAAGAGTCGGCAGTATTTTTGTCCGCAAATTATGGCTATTTTTTTATGTGATTTTAAATAGTTGAAATATCGATAGAATTTGAGTTTTTCACATTCAAACGATATAAGCTAAACTCTGGCAGAATATTAACAGGGCCCTACCTTCCATAAATCCAACGTTCAAGGTGAATAGTCCGATATGCTTGATAATAGGGCATAAATAGCATATCGACCGAATGAGAAGTCTCGGTCCTGCATGAGCAGACTTTTCAGTGATAAAAACGATAAAAAATAGAAGAAAACTTGGCGGACCCTGACAAAAACTCCATCTGGAAGCGCAAACTTAAAAATCATTTCGCTTAAATTTCTTTTTCTCGCCTCTTCAAATAAATATCTAGACACCGTTGATCCAATTTCTTCATTCGAATTTAGGATCACTTCCCAGCTAATTTAGTCAGCATAAGAAGAATTTTCCAATGCCATCATTAACATTGTGACCAGAATAGCCAGTCCATTTCATGTCAGTCACTCTTGGGCCAATCCAAGTGTAGTGGTTTTTCTCTACAACTTTTTAAAGTGGGTTACAAGGAGAGTGAACAGGATCAAAATGTCTAGCGGATAAAATTTTGATTGGTGCTGGAAGACGTTTTCTTATTCTTAAAACTTACTTGAAGGGGTGATTGAATTGGCTCTCATTTAGATTCTAACCTTGTCGAGTAGGAAGAAAAATTAACTCTCTCTCATCTCCTAAACACAGGAAATTACGTCGTAATAGAACTGTTAGTTTTTTCAAATCTTTCGTGTAATAAGAAAAAGAATGAATGGAAGACTAATTTTGACGCGATTTTGCAAGTAACCAGATTGGCTTTTCAATTCACTTTAAATAAGAAATAAAGATAAGAGCGGAATAAAATATCCATTTGTAATTCTCTATTTATTTGTCTATGGTCTTCATTGCATTAGATTTGTGAATGATTTAAAAATTATTTATATTAAAGAAAAAATCAACTTTTCAATTCGCTTGTGTATAAATTGGCGTATCCGCTAATGTGACTTCTACTAAGGGGCTGGCTTATGTTTTCCTCTTTTTTTAAGACCTTTTTAATGTCAGTTTAGTTTGATCTTTTTCCTTAATTGAATCTATTTATCAGGAGAAATATGAGCAATTGTAGTCGAAAGCATTTACAAGAGGTTTTAGATAAAAATCCATCTTGTTATGTGCTCATTACCTGCGGAGAGCCAACAGAAGATGGACAAATGCAAGTCGAAATGACTTATGAAGGTGATGTTACGTTGGCTTCTTATCTTTTACAAGGTGCACAATTGTGCATAGATCAAGAAGAAGAAGAAGCATGTATACAGTCTGCGCCAAAAATTCAGTTAGTAAAATAATCTTTCTTGGTTAAAAGTAAGCTCTTTAAAATCCGAAATTAAAATTTCGGATTTTTTCCGCCAAGGAATTTGATCCATATTTCCTAATTATTTTAATAACTAGGCAAAAGGATGTTGGATAAAGCTATTGGGAGCCCTAAGAATGTTATTTGAGCCAAAGCCATTGGTATCATTTGCTTTGAAAATCGCCTCCTTGTTTGTGAAGTTTTAAATAATGAGAGGGTTGCTTAAAGATTGGTGTTCATTAGGAGGTGGGGTAGAATTTGGAGAAACCTTTGAAGAAGCTATTCACAGAGAAATTTTTGAAGGATTAGGATGTCAGATTACTATTCTTAATAACTCAACAGTTTGTGAAAATATTTTTGAGCATTATGGTATAAAAGGACATGAAGTAATTTAATCTTTTCATTTCTGCTTCATGATTCAGAAATTTATCGAAAATAAAGACTTCAGATTAAATAAGATAACGTTTTTTATATTGGGTAGAGTAAGTAGAATCAAATTGTTTTAAAAAACAGAGGAGGTTTTATTTCCTTTATCGCTTCTTTCCAAAACTGAAACATTAAAGTAAAAATCATTTTTTTTAATTTCCTTGAAAATATTCCATAAATCCCTTGCCAACAGCAAATTTTTCTAAAATTCTATTGAATAGAGATTGGATAATTGAATTGCAAAGAATCTTTTTAATTTAGTTTAATTTCTTGATTTTCTAAAGCTCTAAAAATTTCTAAGGCGTAAGCTTGGCTTTCTGGTCGAAGAAATGGCATCGCTCTTTGTAAATAACCTTCTCTTTTTTCCTTCCACTTTTCAGTATCAATGAAAGTGATTTTGTTTTGATAGGTGAAAGGCATATTGTGAAGCATAGAGTCTAAACCCCTAAAACAAAAAACAACAAAGCAAAGCTCTTTCAATAATTCTTCTTGAATATGTTGGTAATGAAGCGCGACTTCTCCCATTGGATCTACCCCACCTTCACAAATATCCATTTCTTCCACAATTAAAATATAAGTTTGCTCTTTCGTTTTCGAATCAGAAAACTTTTTTGGAAGAGGATATAGCCATTTTTTAGGAACGATAATATGGTTTATATGATTGCGTATAATAAATTGGCTCAGTGCTTTCGCACCTGATGCTCTCTTTAAGTAATTGTTTAACTGTTTTTTAGCTGAAACTGTATTTTGAAATTTCTTAAATAAATAATTTTTTACAGTTGGATGGCGAGCTACCATTAACTTGCGATGAACGCGATCAAGCACTTGGAATCCTGAGAGATGCCACTCTCTGGGAGAATCAAACATGTTTGGAGTTTGAAAAAGATTTTTTAAGGGAATTTGTAATGGGTGATTTTTAGGTAGTAAGTATTGCTTTATTTCATATTCTCTAGCATTTAAGGCTGGGAAAAGATAACAGAAAGATACCACCATTATTAGATAGATTGAAAAAATTATCGTTTTTTTCATAGACCTCTTTTTGAAAAAGTAGTTTTGTCCATCAGCATTTTTTATAAGGTAAAAGTTAATAACATGTACTGGAAATAAAGTCATTCCTTCAAATTCTCTATTTATTTTTTTATTGTGCTATTTAAGTAAATTAACGATTTATCCTCGTTATTTTTGAACGGATAATAAAGATCAATTTTTTAACTTATCTCTGAATAAGCGTTTTATTTTTTATTCGATAGTATTAATTGCACTAAAGGATTAAACTTTTAAACCATCTATTAAATCGCGAATTTTTTTAGCTTAATTTCTGCGGGTTCAAATTAAGTGTTTAGAAAATATAAATTCAAATAAAACAAGTAGCTCGGTTGCAAATCTCACATTAGGTTTTAGTATGTTAAATCTTCAGTCTAAACTTTCATTTTTTCATTTTTTTTTCATTTCTCTGATTGTTTTTGGCGAATTACCTGCCCAACTAGACCCCCAAAAACAAGAAAAAAACACTTGTCAAAACAAATCTCTTGAACCATATTTACTTCCTCGCAGACATCCTTTACACGATGCTTTAAAAATGATTTTTAAAGATTCAAAAATGTTTAAATCTTCTGATCATTTTAAACAAGCAGGTTTTAAAGTCATTCATGGTCACCGTAAACTTATGGTAGGATCCCATTATTATGTACAAGGTTATTTGTTTAAGAAATTCCCAAATAGTATGACGCAAGAGAAACAACTCGAAAATTTTATTAAGCGTCTCCAAGGGGCAGAAATTTTGCGACAATACGTTTTAAAACATGGATTTAATCATCTGGTGGTGCCAAAAAAATGGCTTTATAGGTTACCTAAATCATTTTCTCAGGGTGATAAAGATCCATCTTACCTTTTAATTGTTGAAAACATGGATATTTATAATGATTACAAAAATCCGAATGGAATGTGCATGCAAATGTACTATCATATGAACATTGATGTATTGACAGAGCTTTGTACTGTTTTACATGCTGTGGGAGGATGTGATGCCTTTCCTCGCAATCAACCTTTTACAAAATCTGGAAAAATTGCCTTTGTAGATACTGAGCATGTAGGGAAAATGAAAGGACATTTTCTTAAGCATATCGTTCCAGCTTTAAATCCTGATATGCAAACTTATGCTGTTGCTTTATGGAATAAGCTTGAGCAAGAGGAGCAAGAAAAATCTCATTTTCAAAGAGGTAGCCCTTAAATTTGTTTTTGAGCTCATATAAATATTCAATGCATTTCTTAGTTTACAAAAACATAAGGTGAGAAATGCATTTTCTAACAATTATTATTGAGTTCCATAAATACTTGGCCATTTACCAATCATATAAGTATGAAAAGAGACAAAGTGATATCCATCTCTTTTATAATAAGCCCAATCAGCTAAATGAGCACTATTGGCCCATATTAAAGGGCGAATTTGAACTTGATCAGTGTGCCTTAAAGCATAATTATAATAAATTTCGTATTCGGAAGCACCTTTCTTTTCTGCTTCCACATCCACACAGTTACAGAAAGCAATCCAAAAAGCTTTTTTATGGTAATTCTCAACTGTCTTGAACATCTCTTTTAAAATGGGTTTTTGAAATAGCATATGATGACAAACACTATAAACTTCTGGATAAATTCTTTGGTAATCGGGAAGTAGTTTTTCTGCATGTCTGAAATACGGTTTTTTACCTGGAAAAGGGCTGACGCAAAATAAACCTCCCTGCCTCTCATTAATAAAGCTTACAGGATTCATAAAGAGGGTGTCGGCATCGATGACTAACACATTAGAAGAAATATCGGGGATAACAAAAGCGGAATAAAGTTTGAGAAGTTGTTGAAAATACCAGCCAGCTCCTCGTCCCGTTTTTTTAAAAAAAGTCTCTGCCTTTTTTTTGTCTCCTCTCCCAATGACTTTTGTAATAGTGTCTTTGCTGAAGGGAAATTGATGTTCGTCAAACCATTCGGCACAGTCTGTTAATTTAGTTTCGGAAACCACAATCACACGTCTAATTAAAGCACCATTATCTTTAATTCCTTGAATGCAATAATCCAGGGTATTTCTATCTTTTGGATGAGAAACAATCACAACATCGATAGGATCGGCTTTAAGAGGATAGATTTTTTTGAGAGGGTCCTTTTTTTCAGCGTAGAGAAAAATATTTATACACATGAAAAATAAAATGTATAATAAGCGTTTATTCATACAAGCTCCCCGTCATTTGTCTTGAATTTTTTATAATCAGAAGAGTTATTAACAATATAAAGATTTTTCGTAAATAAGATTTCTAGAACGGAACAACATTGTATTTTTATGGATGTGATTTTTTAAATTAAATTACTCCAGATGTTTAAAAAAAGATAACCCAGGGCTAATATGTTATTGTTAACTTTATTTGCATTTCTGATTGGGATAGTTACTGTCCTTTCTATTCCTCTGTCTTCTATTTTATCGAGGTTAGACCTTCCAGAGAGAAATAAAAAAGAGAAATTGTTGGTAGTGACTCTGTCATGGGTGGGAACTTTTCTAGTTGGCTTTTGGCTATTGACGATCCTAGTAGCAAGCTTTGAGATTTCCTTTATCACACTTCGCTACACAGCAGTTTTATGGATTGCTTTTTGTGGATTGGTATTAGTTTTTCCGACTTTTACTTCTTTATTTGCTAAGTTTTTAGAAATTTCTCTTCAAAGTTTTCCTCAAATTTTTTCAGTAAGCTCGAAATATAATGGATTATGGGGAGGGTTATTAGGTTTTTTATGGAGTCCTATTGCTTGGTTTTTTTTAGCTCCTTTAGTTACTTTTGTAACATCAACTAATACAATTTTTATGTTGTTAATTCTTGCGTTGGTTTACGCCTTAGGAGTTTCTTTTTCTCTATGCCTTTTTTTATATGACTTACATGTCAATAAATTAACTCTGATTCAGTTAGGAGAAAAACTGAGGTTGGGAATGGGTTTGGGGTTGATCATTTTAGCGGTTATCTTAGCCTTTAACTGGAATACATTTTTCGGGCGCACAATGTTACATGATTTGCCTGATATGCAAATTGAGAATCAACAATCGGCTAATCAGCAACTTAGATCCTTTGATATTGATCATCCAAATTTTCCTAATCTTTCTAGTAACCCTTTTTCCAATAAACTGGTTAAAACTTCTGTTGAAATCACTCCTGATATTTATTTAGGGTATGAACAAGAGAATTCTTTCATGCAAATGCCCCAACTTCTTCCAAATATCATTTACTTTTATAAGGATATTTTTGATGCAGTAAGTTTAAATCAGGTAGCTTTACGAGGAAAATGGGAAGCCCATGAACGGGATATTCTTTCACAATCGCAGTCTTCTCAGCTAAAAGTTAATTTTCAAGCAGAACAAGTTTATGTTTTGCTAGGAGGAAAAAGTTTGACCCCTATCCAATTAATAATTGACGGGAAACCTTTAAAATCAGAATACTATACGAAAGATATGAATGAAAATGGTGAAATTTTTGTGAATCAGGAGCGTCTTTATCAACTTTTAGATTTAAAAAGTAGATTAGGAAGACACGAATTAATACTCACAATTCCTCAAGGAATTAAGGTGTATGCATTCACATTTGGAGCTAACCATTGATATTATCCTGAATAATGCATTTTTTTTATTTTTTAATTCAACACTCGTTTTATGATGTAATGATG
Organism: Candidatus Protochlamydia amoebophila UWE25; assembly: GCF_000011565.2. Classification (NCBI taxonomy): domain Bacteria; kingdom Pseudomonadati; phylum Chlamydiota; class Chlamydiia; order Parachlamydiales; family Parachlamydiaceae; genus Candidatus Protochlamydia; species Candidatus Protochlamydia amoebophila. The sequence goes on along the minus strand of NC_005861.2, from coordinate 1,920,901 downwards.
ACTTTTCTTCCTAAAAATTCTTTTGGTTGTCCTTATTTGATCCTTGCCCCTATGGAAGGAGTCGGAGATCGCAGTTTTAGAAAAGCTATGGCATCAGTGGGGGGATTTGACGAAGCTTGCACAGAATTTATGCGAGTGCCCAGTAATGCTCATGTTCCTAGTTTAGCCAATCGTTATGAAGCGAATGAAACTTTTCCCATTCCCCAAGCTGCGCAATTGATGGGTTCGGATCCAGAGCTTATGGCAGAAATGGCAAGAGCTGTAGAAAGGCGAGGAGCTCAGCGTATTGATTTAAATTGTGGTTGTCCCTCTAATACAGTAACCGGAAGAGGGGCTGGATCTAGTCTACTCAAAGAACCTGATCATTTATATAAAGTTGCTAAATCAATGGTAGAGGCTGTAAATGTACCTGTAACAGCAAAGCTTCGTTCAGGTTTTACAGACACCTCTTTATTTCATGATAATCTCCTTGCAGCGCAAGCCAGCGGAATCAAATATTTGACACTGCATCCTAGAACAAAAGTTGATGGATATGGACCTCCTGCGAAATGGGAATTAATAGCACAAGCTAAGCAACTCTTAAAAATTCCTGTTGTGGGAAACGGCGATATTTTAACTGTCCAAGATGCATTGAACATGCTTAAGCAGACAAAATGTGATGGTTTAATGATTGGAAGGGGGAGTGTGATTAATCCTTTTATTTTTCATGAAATTAAAAGTCATTTTTCCGCTCAGCCCTTTGAAAAAAAATGGGATGTATTTAGCCGCTATATCGACGTTTTTACTGAAGATTTAAAAGAAATGTCTGTCAAAGGACAGCTTAATAAGTTAAAACAATTAATGAGTTTTTTATTTAAATTTAATAGTAAATTAAGAGAAAAAAAACAAAAAATTCTTACTCACCAGACGGTAAATGCCCAAAGTTTTTTATCTTTTGCCTTGGAAAACTACCAAGAAGATTGGATGGAAGCCAATTAAAATTTTGTAAGCTTAGACGTCCAATTATCGTTGTAATTGAATGTGGCATATTTAATACATTTAATTGTAGTAGTTCAATAATAAGTGACGTGTATTCGGATAAGAATTTTTTATTTAAATTTCGTTAATTGTTCACAAGGGAGTCGGTATATTAAGTACTACCCCATTAATTTTATTAATTTTAATCCTTCCAGATATTTTGCTTATCTGGCCTTATAGCGCTTAGTTGGGGAAAGGGGATACGGCCTAAGCGGCATGATGGGAGCTGTTTTCTTAGTCCTGATTGCTTCAATTTTAATTGGCGAAATTTAATAATTTGAACCTTCTTATATCTGATTCACTTTCAATAAGTAATATCAGATCAAAGGTTTACTTCATTAAAAAAACTTTTCCTTGTTTTATGCTCGATGGATGATCGAAGAAGAAGCTTGACTTTTTGGATAGATCACCATATCAGCAATGTTAACATGGGCAGGACGCGATGCAATGAACAAAATTGCTTCGGCAATATCTGTCGCATTTAAAGCTTCTAATCCTTCATAAACTTTATCAGCTTTTTGCTTATCTCCTGCAAAACGGACCAGACTAAATTCTGTCTTTGCTATTCCTGGGGAAATAAGGGATACGCGAATAGAAGTCGAAATAAGTTCTGTCCTGAGAGTATCTGTTAAAGCTCTTAAAGCAAACTTTGTAGCACAATAAACCCCACCTCCAGAATAAATTCCGTGACCAGAGGTACTTCCTACATTAATAATATGTCCTTGATCAGCTTTTAACATGGATGGGACAATGAGTCTTGTTGCATTAAGAACACCTTTGATATTTGTATCAATCATCGTGTTCCAATCTTGAGGCTTAACTTCCCACAGTTTATCCAATCCCTTAACCATTCCTGCATTATTAATCAAAATGTTTGGTCGTTCAAAATTTTTGTCAAGATCGGATATTTGTTCTTCTAAAAGCTCAAAATTTCCAATATCAGCAGTAATACAGTAACTTTTTGTTTGAAATTTTTCTTTTAACTCATTTTGCAACTCTACTAATCGATCTTTTCGCCTTGCGAGCAAAATCAAACGAGCCCCTTCTTTAGCAAATAATCGGGCCGTTTCGGCTCCAAAGCCAGAGCTTGCCCCAGTAATCATAACTGTAGAATTGATGAATAATTGTCCCATTAAAGCTCTTTCTTGCAATTTTCTTAGGTAAGGAGGAAGCTTAACGCCCCCCATTTTTAACTAAACGATCCCAATAAGCCCTCATTTCAGGACTTAAGTATTTTCTAATGCGGTCATAGTCAGGCCCTTTGGATGGATATTCTGTATCAATGAAAGCAAATTGTCCTTTATGCGTATAGGCGATATTATCTGGCCGATAACTTGAACCTTTGGCGTGGGTAATAATGACATAAAGTTCATGCAAATGCTCTTTTGTGATACCCGATTGCCAAACCTGTAAATTCACATCATGGGGAACTAAATCCATATCATTAACAAGCAGTAAAGCATAATGACGGGTGTGAGAAGCATTTTTTGGTGGCGCTGGATTTTCAGGAAGAGGATAAATCCATTTTGAAGCAACTGTAAATTGTTTTATTTTTCGATTAGCTATAATTCTAGCAATTTTTTCGGCTCCTTCACAACGTTTAGTCAGCCAGTACCAGCTTGGATGGTTTTGTTTTTGGTCCAGTTCATTGTCCATGTAAGCTTTAACTAAATAACCATTTATACTAGGGTGTCTTGCGACATAAACGTAAGAACGAGGACCTTTTCTTAGAGTTTTAAATCCATTAGCATGAAAAGTTTTTTTATCCACAGTCACACGTTTTTTTAAAAAAATTGTATCAAGTGCATTTTTCATAGGGTGATTCTCAGCAATAAGATAAGGAGCAATTGCTCTTCTTACTTTCTGCGGGATAGCTTTATTTTTCTCAAAATCTTGATTGATAACAGTTTGTTTTGTCCTAATTAAAGCAGTTACATTGTTTAGATCAAGCTTTTCTTCCTGATCGATGGCTGTTTCCCATAAAAAACAAAGTAAGTTAAAAGATTGCTTAAAGTTTAAAGCTGCTTCTTTCAGTTGATACAATTGAAGATTGCTTTTACCTTCCTCATAAAAAGAATAAGCTTGATAAAGCTGCGTAATAAATGCATTGGATACCTGATTGTTGAGAGAAGCTTGCGTTTGAAAAGCTAATTCCCACAGTTTAAGAGCTTCTTGTTCGTCAAAGATGACGCTTTCTTCTAAATTTGTTTCATCTAAACGAGATTGGATTTTTGTATGAAAAGTTAAAGAGCCCAATGCTTGGATGTAATTATCTTGATTTTGGTCAATAGCGACACAAGGAGTTATTATTACTACCAATAAAAGCAAAAATATTAAGCCGTAAAAACGGTAAAAAGTGTTTTTTAAATGATTAAACATATAAACCATGGGGTGAAATTTCGAAAAAATGAAAATGAAATTAACTATATTACTTTAACATAAAATTTTTTTGTCCATCAACATGAAAACAGTTAATGTTTAATGCATTTAAGAAGTTCAGGATGAAGTTGGCTATTAGTGGCTAAAATAGTTGAAGTTGTAAAAAGATTTTCTTTTTCAGGATAAAAAGTCAGCTTGCCTTGAGATTCTTCAATCATCAGCTTTCCGGCTGCCCAGTCCCAAGGATAGAGATGGTTCATCCAAAAAGCATCTAATTTACCGGCTGCTAAATAAGCCAAAGCTAAAGAAGAGGATCCTAAATTTCTTAGAGAAGCTCCCAATAGGGTAAATTCTCTAAGTTGTTCAATAGAAAAAATAGGGTGATCTTTTACATCGTAAGGAAAATTGATGCTAATTAAAGCATCTTTAATAAATTTTGTAGAACTAACTTGTAATTTTTTTCCATTTAAGTAAGCTCCTTGATTTTTTTCGGAAATAAAAAGCTCATTTGTAAAAGGTTGATAAATTACACCACAAACGATTTCCTGTTTAATCATTGCAGCAATACTAATTGTAAAAATAGGAATATGATGAATAAAGTTGGTTGTTCCATCTAAAGGATCGATAATCCAAAGCACTTCTTCTGGTTCAATCTGATAAGAAAGACCACTTTCTTCGGCTAAAAACTGATGACTTGGAAACTGATTTTTTATAGACGAAATAATACAATTTTCTGATTGGTTATCATATTCAGTCACATAATTTTGTCTTCCTGGCTTTGTTGAAACTTTTATCGATTGTTTAAAGCCATTTTTTAAGATTTTCGCAGCTTCTAAAGCTGCTTCTTTAGCTGTTAGGGCAAGAGAGGATAAACCCAAAGGTAAATTCATGAATTTCTCAGTTTTTGTTTAATAACTCTTTTTACTCATAATCTCCCCATGGGAAGGGAAATCGTCATGTTTGAGAAATATTTAGTTTTATTCAATTCAAAAGACGCCTTTCTTTAAGCCATCGCTACTTAAATTTTTTTATGTTATGTATCGTTTTATGTTATAGCAAGTTCATCCAATTTATTTTTTCATATAAAAACTTTTCTTTAAAGGTAAAAACCTCGAAATTTGCATCTCGACCAGCTTTAGGATGATAACAAATAGTATAAATAAGCTAAGTTTATCAATTATTGTTGAGAGAATAAATTTTTTTATCTATGTTTGATGAAGTAGAAAAAGAGTGATCCTCAAGGTGCCCTAAAATAAGACGTAAGCTAAAAATGATTGGTATTGAATTAATATCTTGGTCCATTGATAAAAAATTTTCTTATCAATGAGTTATCAAGATCGTTTGCTCATTCAATTCCAATAAACATTAACTAAACATTAACGTGAGGTTTAGGATGTTTTCAAGAAATGAAATCATGGCTAAATGTCGTCAAGCTTCTATGCCATACCCTAAATTCTCCTTCTACCAAATAGGTTTTATTGAAATGATTGCAAAACATGTAATATTTGATGACGTTGAAGAACATTTCTGTCTTGATATGTATTTATCAATCTTCAATTCTGACGAAGATGACAATGAAGAAATTTACGACGGAGATGACGAAGACGATGACGAAGACGATGACGATGACGATGATGACGAAGACGATGACGACGATGATGACGATGATGACGAGGACTATGATGACGAGGACTATGATGACGAAGACGATGATGATGATGATGACGACGACGATGATGACGATGAAGATTTCGAAACTGAAGTTGAAGAAGAAAATATTTTTAGATTTTCTTTAGCTGCTTAACAATTATTATTGAGAATTAGCAGAAATGTCTTTTTGCTAATTCTCAAGTTTATAACCTAAATTTTGCTGCTAATGGCTTGAAATGATTCAGGCTACTTTAGCCTTAAAATGAGAGTTTTTTTGATAATCATTTGTTTTTTGTTTAGCTTGTTTTTTATTCTCATTCATATTTTTTGGTATTCCTATTTTTACGGAATTACTCCTACACCAACTTCTCTTAAAGTTCAAAAAAGTATGGTTGCTTTACTGCCTAAACAATTGAATGGAAAGGTGGTTGAATTGGGATCGGGTTGGGGTAATTTGACTGTAGCTTTAGCACGAAGCTACCCAGAAAAAGAAATTATCGCTTATGAAATATCCCCCATTCCTTATTATGTTTCCAAATTTTTTTTCTATTTAATAGGACTAAAAAAAATAAAAACATATAGGAAAGATTTTTTTAAATGTAATTTTAAGGATTCTGGGATAATCATTTGTTATCTTTATTCTAATGCCATGCAAAAGTTAAAGATTAAATTTGAGCAAGAGCTAAGAGCGGGAACATATGTTTTGTCACATACATTTGCCATCCCAGGTTGGAAACCCATTCAGATTTACTACGCTAAAGACATTTATAAAACACCGATTTTTTTGTATTGCGTCCAAGAAACTTTAAAATATGGTATTTAATAAATTGTGTCAGGTTTGCACTAAGAAAGAATATCTACTAGTTGGTGATCAGGATTTTGTTTGATGGCATATTGTTTTTCCCACTGTTCTCCAAATAAAATAATCGGTCGATCAAAACGATCTTGAACAATGACCGCTGTTGTAGGCTTTTTGAAAGTCTCTTTATCTCCTATCAGCCAAGCACTGCATTGATAAGGGAGAGAATTAATAATTGTTTCAACACTATACTCATCTTTGAGACGATATTGCATGACTTCGAATTGAAGTTGGCCTACTGCAGCAAAAATTAAATCCCCACTTAAATCATAAGGACGAAGCAATTGAATCGCACCTTCGTCAGTTAATTGCAAAACACCTTTATCGAAAGACTTTCTTTTACCGACGTCTTTTGGTTGTACACGAGCAAAAATTTCAGGCTGAAATTGAGGCAAAGGTTTAAAGTTAAATCCTCCTGTGAGTGAGATGGTATCGCCAATGGCAAAAACTCCAGGATTGATCACCCCAATTACATCACCTGCATAAGCAATATCTAATGTTGTTCTTTCTCCTGCAACCATTCCATGGGGCCTTGAAAGACGAACTTCTTTGCCGAGTCTATGATGTTTGACGACAAGATCCCGATCGAAGCGGCCCGAACAAATGCGTAAAAAAGCCATGCTATCTCGATGCCTTTTATCCATATTAGCCTGAAGTTTAAAAACATAAGCACTAAATGGTGTTTGGACGGGGTCAATTTCAATTTCTTCTCCTTTATCATTATTTGCCATTCGAGTGTGTGGCGCTGGAGCTAAATTCACAAAGGCATCAAAAAAAGGTTCTATTCCAAAATTGGTTAGAGCTGAGGCAAAGAAGATGGGGGTGACATTTCCTGCTAAAAATTCTTTTTGAGAAAAAGGATTCCCTGCCATTTCAAGAAGTTCTAGTTCCTGGATAAGCTTTTCAAAATACTCTTTGCCAAGACGTTCTTTCGTTTCTTCATTATAAAGGGGAATACGCGTTATTGCAGCTTTTTGAGCTCCACCAGCTGCTATTTTTGTGAAAAATAAACATTCTTTGGTGGCACAATTGAGTACACCACAAAACTCTTTACCAGTTCCAATAGGCCAATTAAAGGCAGAAGAGTGAATTTGCAAAACGTTTTCAACTTCATTCATTAAATCTAAAGGATCTTGGCCTGGCATATCCATTTTATTAATAAATGTTAAAACTGGTATTTTACGTAATCGGCAAACTTCAAATAATTTACGCGTTTGTCTTTCAACCCCTTTTGCAGCATCAATAACCATGATCGCGCAATCAGCAGCTGTCAAAGTCCTGTAAGTGTCTTCGGAAAAGTCTTCATGTCCAGGGGTGTCTAATACGTTAATAATCGTGTTATTATACGTAAATTGCATGGCTGAAGCTGTAATGGAAATCCCTCGTTCTTGTTCCATTGCCATCCAATCGGAAGCTGCAGCTTTGCGTCCTTTACGCCCTCGAACCATTCCTGCTGTATGAATCATTCCAGAATATAGAAGAAGCTTTTCAGTTAAAGTTGTTTTGCCTGCATCCGGGTGGCTGATAATGGCGAAAGTTCGCCTTTTTTCGCAAGCTTCGGCTAATTGTTCTTGTTCTAAGGCCATATAATGCGCTTCCTAAAATCTAATGTGAATTAATCGCAAAAGTATATCACTGTATAGCATTTTTTACATGTAGTGATTTATGCTTTGGATTCTAATTCTTCCCAACGAGAATAAAGGGCTTCTAAAGATTTGTGTTTTTGGTTGAGTGTTTCGCATGCCTGTTGATGTTTATCAGGCTGATTAATTAGAATAGAGTCTTGTACTATAGCTTCTAATTGTCCAATTTCTTTTTCTAAGTCCAAAATTTTGCCTTCCATCTGTTCCCATTCACGTTTTTCTGAATAGCTCATTTTCTTTGAACGGTTCTCAGATTTAGGAAGCTCTTTTTTTTCTTTTTCTTTGTTTTGTGAGGTTGTTTGTTCAAGTTGAAGTTGATGGGCTTCCCACTGGCGATAATCCGCAAATAAAATGGTATCGCTGTTAGTTCCTAACCCTAAAATAAGATTAGAAATCTGATCTAGTAAATATCGATCGTGGGAAATTAATACAATAGCTCCAGGAAAATCAGTTAAACTTTCTTCTAAAATTTCGAGGGTAGGGATGTCCAAATCATTTGTAGGTTCGTCTAAAAGCAGAATATCTGCAGGTTTAAGCATAAGGCGTGCTAAGTGGACGCGTGCTTTTTCGCCACCTGATAATTGGCCAAAAGGAAGATCTAATCGATCGGGGCTAAATAAAAACCTTCGGCACCAAGAATTGACATGGATAGGTTGTCCGCGATAGTATACAGTATCTCCCTCGGGGGCAAGTGCTCTTCTTAAAGGTACATCTGAGGGGAGTTGTGTACGATGTTGGTCAAAATAAACAATTTTAATTCCATCAGCAAATTTAATTGTTCCTTTATCTGGTGTTTCTTCATTCATAAGCAGTTTTAATAAAGTGGTTTTTCCACTTCCATTAAGTCCGACAATACCTAGTCGAGTTCCAGGAGATAATGTAAGATTAATTCCGGAAAAAAGAAGACGGCCACCAAGCGACTTTGTTAAATTAGTGGCAACTAAGAGTTTTTGCGTATCTCTTTTCGTTGCAGAAAAGTCAATTTGTGTTTGGCTATCTTTATTACGTGTTTTGAGTTCATCTAACTCATTAATTAATCGTTCTGCTCCTTGTATACGTGATTGAGATTTAGTGGTACGCGCTTTAGGATTTTGTTTTAACCATTCCACTTCCCGTCTTACTTTTGAAGCAAGAGATCGTTCTTGTTGCATTTGTCCACTTAAAAACTCATCTCTTTTTTCTAAAAAGATACTGTAAGTTCCTTCTGCGACAAATAAACCTTTAGGGTAGCTTCTATTTAACTCCATCATGCGATTTGTGATATGCTCTAAAAAATAGCGGTCATGGCTAATCACAATATAAGCAAATGAGGAATTTTTAAGAAATTTCTCTAGCCAAATAACTCCTTCAAGATCTAAGTGATTAGTCGGCTCATCAAGGAGAAGAACATCAGGAGATTTCACTAATTCCACTGCTAAAGCAAGTCTTTTTTTCCAACCACCAGATAGATTAGTTGCCAAAATATTAAAATTTGTAAATCCCAATTTACTTAATGTGATAATAGCTTGGGTTTGCTTTTCTTCAACACTTAAACGATGATCATTTATTAAAGAATGACTGACAATATCTTGGATGGAAATGGGCTCAAAGTTTGTTTCTTGAGGAATATAGCCGATTCGTAAAGAACGATTACGCGCCACTTCACCTTCATCTGGAGATTCAAGCCCTGCTAAAATTTTTAATAAGGTTGATTTACCTGAGCCATTGGGCCCAATTAAACCTATTTTATCACCTCGAAATATGCCTAATGACATATCTTTAAATAAAAGACGAGAACTAAAAGATTTGGTGAGTTCTTGGCAACTTAAAAGCAAAGTCATATAAAAAAATAAATTCAAAATTTGATGATAATTGACATAGGAATATAAGAAAAAAGCACGGTACACTTATTTTAATTCAGAGCGGACTTTATTCACAAGTGAACTAAAAAATTTAACTTTTACAAAGTCAAGCGAATTACTAAAACTTATACCTTTGTAAAATCAATATGCCCATTTTCAATATCTAAATGGATAAGCTTAACTAAAATTAAATCGCCTACATCCTTATTTTCAAATCCACCAACTAATTTCCCGTCAACAGAGGGATTAAAAATGTGTACCCAAGTTCCTTTAGTTCCAGCTCCTGTGATGATCGCATCAAAAACTTCACCAAATTTAGAAAATAAAAGCATCATGGCTGCTGATTTTCTCATTTTACGCTCTACTTTATCAGCTTCGACTTCTTGAATTGTGCAATGTTTAGCCAATTTTTCAAGTTCATTTAAAGTGTAAGGCATTTCTTTATTTTCCAAAGCAGCTTTAATGATTCTTTGTGTAATTAAATCGAGATATCGACGATTAGGAGCTGTAGAATGTGTATAATCAGCATGAGCTAAACCAAAATGACCAATCGGCATATCATCATAATATTCAACGATATATTCTCCATTTCCAAGAAGCTTAATAATTGTCAGCGATAAATCAGGGAAATGGACAGGATCTAATAATTTTTGTTTAATTAAGAATAAATCTAAAGCTTTGGAGTCTGGTTGATCTGGCAATGTTTCACCAAGGTCGCGTGCAATTTCTACAATACGATCCCACTTTTTTGGTACCCTGACTATTTTGCGAAATGAAGGGAGTTGTTTAGATTTTAAATAAAGAGCTGTGATTGTGTTGGCTACAATCATAAAATTTTCAATTAAATCCCGGGCTCGATTTTTTTTAGAAATTTTAATATCAATAGCATCTTCCTTTTCAACGATAGTTTTTGGTTTAATCGTCTCTAAGGCTAATGCTCCTTTTTGATTTCGAAACTCTTTTAAAAGTTGAGTAATAGTATCTTGAAGATACAATTGTGCTTCCATTCCTGTTACATTGGCAACTTTTTCTGGGATAGGCCCATTTCCTTCTAACCATGTCGATACACTATTATAAGCGAGCTTAGCATGATTGTGTACAAGAGCTGAATAAATGTTGAAGTTTCCTAAAGCTCCATTATCATTAACTTCAACTTCAACCACTATCGCTAAGCGATCTACACCTTCATTTAAAGAAGTTAAACCTGCCGATAGTTTCTCAGGAAGCATTGGAAAAACTTTTGTAGGAGTATAAATCGAGACAGTATTATATTGGGCATGTCTATCAATGACAGAATTTTGAGGAACAAGGTGATCGACTTCAGCAATAGCAATATAGATTTTATACGTTTCATCATCCAATTTTTCCGCATATGTTAACTGATCTAGATACTTTGAATCATCGTTATCAATTGAACACCAAAGAAAATCTGTCATTCTTTTTGTAGCGGGGGAAATGGCACCATGGTCGAAAGTTTTTTCTGTCGCTTTTTGGACATCCAGTAAAAATTCCGTCAGAAGATTTTTTTCGCGCATTGTTTTTTTGGCGATTTCTGTTAAGTCAAAAGTCGGTTTGAGCTCTTGAATTGCCATAAAAATCCTATTGAATGGATATGTTAATCTTTCTATGTTTTTTAATGTGGTTGATGATTTATACACAAGTGAAATGGGAAAATGATTTTTTGAAACTGCCAAAGCATAATTATGTAAGGAATGGAGAGATTCAATGAATGAAAGGGTATTACATCGAACTGATCCTTCTCAAAATTTTATTCATCGTTATCCTCAGCGTTTAGATGCGATTTTTTATCCCAAAACGATTGCTGTGATAGGAGCAAAAGACGATTTTGGTAGCGTTGGCGCAACCATTATGAATAATTTGACTAATGGATTATTCAAAGGAAAAATTTATCCTATTAATCCTAAAAGAGATCGTATTTTAGATCTCATATCTTTCCCCTCAATTTCTTCTGTGCCTGAAGTTGTGGACTTGGCCATTATTGTGACTCCTGCGTTAACGGTTCCGAAGATTATCAAGGAATGCGTGAATGCTAAAGTTAAATCGGCAATTATTATTTCAGCAGGCTTTAAAGAATTAGGAGAAGCAGGGAAAAAATTAGAAGAAGAAATCCTTTTTTATGCGAAACAAGGTCCTTTATCAATTATTGGTCCTAACTGTTTAGGTATCATGAATCCTCACACTGGATTAAACGCTAGCTTTGCAAAAGGGCTAGCTTTACCGGGTCAACTCGCTTTTATTAGTCAGTCTGGAGCCATGTGTACAGCTGTTTTAGATTGGAGTTGGCAAGAAAAAGTAGGGTTTAGCTCATTTGTTTCTATCGGTTCGATGGCAGATGTTAACTGGGGAACTCTAATCGACTATTTTGGAAGTGATCCTCATACTAGTAGCCTCTTACTTTATATGGAAACGATTGGCGATGCACGATCTTTTATGACAGCTGCCCGAGAAGTTGCTTTAGAAAAACCGATTATTGTTATCAAAGCTGGACGATGTCAAGCAGCAGCTAATGCAGCAGCCTCTCATACAGGTTCCTTAGCAGGCAGTGATGAAGTTTTTGATGCAGCTTTAGAAAGAATAGGCGTTTTACGTGTTAATCATATTTCTGAACTTTTTAGCATGGCTTCCGTATTAGCACGTCAACCCCTTCCTAAAGGCCCCAATCTGTCAATTATTACGAATGCTGGAGGTCCTGCGGTCCTGGCTACGGATGCTACTGTATTAAATCATGCTGAAATGGCGCCATTAACACCTCTAACTATCAATAGTTTAAACGAATTTTTACCTCAAGCTTGGAGCCATAGCAATCCAATTGACATTTTAGGAGATGCAGATGCTAAACGGTATGCGAAAACGGTTGAAATTATCGTAAATGATGCAAATTCTGATGGACTATTAGTGATTCTTTCTCCTCAAGATATGACAGATGCTAAAGGAACAGCAGAAATACTGACTAAGTTTGCGATCCTCAATGAAAAACCACTTTTAACAAGTTGGATGGGGGGAGATTCTGTTATAGAAGGAGCAAATATTTTATCGCATGCTAAAATTCCTGTTTTTAATTATCCGGATGATGCTGCAAAAACTTTTGCAACCATGTGGCGTTATAGCCAAAATTTAAAAACTCTTTACGAAACGCCTCAGGCAGATTCATTGATCTGGGGTGAGAATGAGCAAGCACAAGCACTGGTTAATCAAATTATTTTAAAAGCTCAGGAAGAGAAAAGAACAATTTTAACTGAATTTGAATCTAAACAAGTATTGAGCTTATATGGAATTCCTATTATCCAAACAGAAGTTGCTAAAAACGCAGCTGAAGCTGTTAAATTAGCCGATCAATTTGGTTATCCAGTTGTTCTCAAGCTTTTTTCTGAAACAATTACTCACAAAACCGACGTGGGAGGCGTTAAGCTTAATTTAAAAACTTCTCAGGAAGTTTTAATTGCTTACGAAGAAATTTTTCAATCTATATCAAAAATAAAAGGAGTGCAGCATTTTAATGGAGTCACTGTTCAACGTATGATTAAACAATCAGGCTATGAATTGATTTTAGGTAGTTCAACCGATCCTCAATTTGGACCTGTTTTATTGTTTGGAACTGGGGGACAGCTTGTTGAAGTATTTAAAGATCGTGCTTTAGCGTTACCTCCTCTTAATAGAAATCTTGCTCAACAGCTTATGCAAAAAACAAAAATCTATGAAGCATTGCTTGGTGTAAGGGGGAGAAAGGCAATTAATTTATCTCATTTAGAAGAAATTCTTATTCGGTTTTCTCAACTTATTGTAGGCAATAAGTGGATTAAGGAATGTGATATTAATCCTCTTTTAGTATCTGACAATGAAATTATTGCTTTAGATGGACGTATCATTTTACATGATAACGATGTTCAAGATCAACAATTACCTAAATTAGCCATCCGTCCTTATCCTTCAAATTACGTTTTAAAAACGGAATTAAATAATCAAAAACAGGTGATTTTAAGACCTATCCGGCCTGAGGACGAACCCCTTATTGTGCAATTTCATCATGATTTATCTGAGAAAAGTGTACGTCAGCGATACTTAGAATTTATCAGTTTAGATCAACGAGTCACTCATGAACGTTTAATTCGTATTTGTTTTAATGATTATGACAGAGAATGGGCACTTGTCGCTGAAGTCGTGAATTTTCAACAAAAGCAGATTGTTGGAGTAGGCCGTTTATCTCGCATCCCAGGAACTACTTATGCTCAGCTTACGCTTGCAATTATTGATGCTTATCATTATCAAGGCCTAGGAACTCAATTTATTACACAATTGCTTAAAATTGCCAATCAAGAAAATATTGAGCAAGTTTACGCAAATATTTTAGCTGAGAATGAGGGAATGTTAAAGATTTGTCAGAGACAAGGATTTAAATTAACACCTCTGCCTGATCCAGAAATTATTCAAGCCTTGTGGTTGAATCCAAAAATGGAAGAGAGCAAATGAAGCCTCTTTATTCTTTGTTAGAAAGTCAAATTTTTAATCATTACCAACTTGTTGCTATTAGACAACAAGATATGGAACAAATCCGTCTTTGGCGCAATGAACAAATAGACATTTTACGGCAACAAAAACCTATTTCAAAAGAAGATCAAATTATTTACTTTGAAAAGTTTATCAAACCTTTATTTGATCTTTATCAACCCAATCAAATTTTGTTTAGTTATCTTTATCAAGGTCAATGTATTGGATATGGAGGGCTTGTTAATGTGGATTGGCAATCAAAAAAAGGAGAGCTATCCTTTTTAGTAAAAACAGAAAGAGCTAGTTTTGAGACGATCTACATTCAAGATTTTTTGCATTTCCTTACTCTCATCTCTCAGTTTGCATTTAAAAAATTAAATTTTCATCGTATTTACACAGAAACCTTTGCTTTTAGGCTAATTCACATGCAAGTTTTAGAAAATTTTGGATTTAAAAAAGAGGGGATCCTGCGAGAGCACATATATAAAAAACAGCGCTGGATAGATTCATTGATGCATGGGTTATTAGCTCATGAGGTCATTCATGAATAATAAACGGATTTTTATTAGCGGTGGAGCTGGAGTTATTGGAACAGCCCTTGTTAACTCTCTATTAAAAGAAAAAGTAAGTCTTTTTGTTGGAGATTTAAAACCTTGTCCAAAAGAATGGTTGGGAAAGCTTAAATATTGGCAGGGAGACTTAAATGCAATCCACCCTGAAATTTTGCAAAATTTTGATCCTGACATTTTTTTTCATCTTGCTGCAACATTTGAAAGGTCAGAGGAAACTTATTCTTTTTTCTTGGAAAATTTTCACCATAACGTTCGTTTGAGTCATTATTTAATCAATCTTCTCAAAGATGGGTTATCTTTAAAAAAGGTGATTTTTGCTTCTAGTTACTTAATTTATGATCCTACGCAATATCAGTTCACTTCAAAACAAGAACAAGTTTCAATCTTAAATGAAGAGAGTCGAATATATCCCAGGAATATTTGTGGGGGAGCGAAGCTTCTTCATGAGCTAGAACTTCGCTTTTTAAATCATTTTCTTGGCCATCAGGCTTCGTTTATTTCTGCTCGGATTTTTAGAGTTTATGGCTACCAATCTAAAGACGTTATTTCTCGATGGATTAGATCCGCGATAAGAGGAGAGCCTTTGACTGTCTATCGTCCAGAAGGGCAGTTTGATTATATTTTTTCTGATGATGTTGCAGAAGCTTTATTGAAGTTATCTCAAACTGAGCATAGCGGTGTTGTAAATGTTGGATCTGGGGAAGCCCGTTCGGTTCAAACTATCCTAGACCTTCTTCATCAATATTTTCCCAACCTTCAAATCCAATCTTCTCAACAAAACATTCTTTTCGAACATTCGCAAGCCAATATTGATCGATTAGAACAGTGGATAAAATGGCGACCCAAAAACCGTTTAGAGCAAGCCATCCCTAAATTAATTGAATTTGAGAAACAGAAATGGGAAGCGCCTATTTTTCACGAAGATACGTGTTCGATACTTATCACGAGTATTTCGAAGAAAATGCCTTTGATTGAAGCTGTTCGCGAAGCAGCTCGTAAGACGGGGCAAATCAAATCTATTCACGGTTGTGATGCAGATGTTAACTGTATTGGAAAATATGGTGTAGATCAATTTTGGCATTGTCCTTCTCTTTCTCATTTAATGATTGAAGAAGTTATCGCATATTGCAAAGAGTATTTTATTAAAATGATCATTCCTACGCGGGATGGAGATTTGCTTTTTTTTGCCCAATATAAATCACTTTTGCAAGCCGAAGGAATTCAAATCATGTGTTCTTCTTTAGACACTGTTTTGATTTGTCAAGACAAGAAAAAATTTGCTGAGTTTTTATTAGAGCACCATTTTCAACCCATTTTAACCAGTGTAAAACTAGATGATATTGACTCTGTGCATTATGTAGTCAAAGAACGCAAGGGGGCTGGATCTTTAAAAATGCTTTTAAAAGTCTCTAAAGATGAAGCGATGCAAGGTGCCTTAAAATTAGATGATCCTATTTTTCAACCTTACATGATTGGTAAAGAATGGAGTATTGATCTTTATCGCTCAGCAGAAGGAAAAATACACGGTTGTGTAGCTAGATTGAGAAATTACACAGTAGGAGGAGAATCGCAGATTACAACAACTACTAACTATCCTGAATTGGAAAATTATTGTATAGACATTGCAAACCAATTGAATGTTAGCGGCCATGCTATTTTTCAGGTGATTGTAGATGAATTTAGTCAATTTCACGTGATTGAGTGTAATCCCCGTTTTGGAGGGGCGTCGACAGCTAGTTTAGCAGTCGGGTTAGATTCTTTTTTTTGGTTTTTTCTTGAAAGTTTAGGCGAAAATTTGCAAAGTTATCCTTTTAATAGATCCAAACATGAAATTCGCCAAATTCGATACCCAGCAGACAGGATTATTCCATGGTCTTCGTCTTTGACTTAGATGATACACTTTATGAAGAGAAAATGTTTGTTTTAAGTGGATTTAAAATTGTTTCGGAGTTTTTAAGTTCAACTTTTAGAAGCCAATCTTCAGACATTTATCAAGCTTTAATAAATGAGTTCGAAATTAAAAGAGAACATGTTTTTGATCGACTCCTACAAAAGTTTGGGCTGTACAGCAAGAGCTTGGTAAGAAAATGTGTAGCTATTTATCGAGCTCATTCTCCTCAAATTCAATTGTTTCCTGAAGCCTTGGATTGTCTTCAACGTTTAAGCTCTTATCCGATTTATGTTGTCACAGATGGAAATAAGTTAGTTCAAAAAAGAAAATTTTTGGCCTTACATTTAGAGCATTATGTAAAAAAATGCTTATGTACTTATACTTACGGATTAAAATATAGCAAGCCTTCTCCCTATTGCTTTGAAAAAATTTGTGAATGGGAAAAGGTGAGCCCTAAAAAAGTCGTCTATGTGGCTGATAATCCTAATAAAGATTTTGTAGGCATCAAACCTTTTGGATTTCAAACAATCAGGATATTAACAGGTCCTTACAAAGATATAGTTGTGGATGAAAAGTATGATGCTTCTATTACTCTTCACCACCTAGCAGAATTGAACGATGCGCTATTAAAAAAAATCGAGGAAAATGCGTACTGAAATATTTGTTCAAGCTCGAATGGGATCAACGAGGCTTCCTGGAAAAGTTCTTAAACCTGTTTTGGGCAAACCTCTACTTGGTTATCTTCTTGAACGATTAAAAGACGTTAAAGAAGTGGATGAGATAGTCATATTATCCACAACTAACTCACAAGATGATGTAATTGAAGCTTATTGCCAGCAACTAGGTATTTTTTGTTTTCGTGGATCTGAAAACGATGTATTAGAGCGTTATTATCAGGCAGCATTGATTCGCAAAGTAGATGTGGTTATTCGTATCACTGCCGATTGTCCTTTAATTGATCCAGACATTATTGATCAAGTAGTTGGATTATTTAAAAAAGAAATTTTTCAATATGATTATATTTCTAATAGCTTCGAAAGAACTTTTCCAAGAGGGCTTGACGTAGAAGTTTTCACGTTTGAAGCGCTTCAAACAGCTTTTAAAATGGCAACAAGTCTCATCCAAAAAGAACACGTCACTCCTTTTATTTATCAAAATCCCGGTCTTTTTAAATTAAAGAATATTGCACATCATCCATCTCTCCATCTATATCGTTGGACAGTCGATACACCAGAAGATTTCGAATTAATAAAGTTAATCTTAGAAAATCTTTACCCTCATTGTCCAAAATTTCGCTTAAACGATATTCTCCATTTGTTAAGTCTAAACCCAGATTGGAATTTAATTAATGCATACATAAAACAAAAAACTATTTATTAACATCTATTTATTGAATGATTTCGTATAAAATCAACTTAGTTTAAATTTGTTGATTATAGTTATATTACCAAGTTAAATGTCTATATTTATGAGTGAGCAAAAGAGAGTCATGAATTTAGAAACAACTTTTGTAGCGAGAAACATTTTCTTTGATCACGCTTTCCTAATACTACAACCCTGAGCACAGGTTTTGCTGATTAAAACCCGGCGGCAAAAATTTTACAAACGTATGGATTAACTCCGCTTCTATCTATCTTTCATTCTTTTATTGATATTTTCTACTTTTTAAAAGTCTGCTCTTTTGCTTTTATTCCTTTCTTCTCTTTTTAAAAGGATTTTTTTGTCATTTACAAACATAAAAACTGCTTATGCATTGACGCCAAAATGAGCAGAGAACTTTCTTAAATAGGCATCTGCATAAGACTTAATAAACTTTAATAAAACTTCACCATTTATTTTCTTAGGACAGGCAACTCTTATTTTCGGTACCAAGTTTCCTTTTTTTATTGAAAGTCTTTTTGCCTAATAATTTTTAAATTGAGTGAAGCTGCTAAGGCTTTAAAATGCGCTAATCCAGAAATAGTAAAATAAGGACATTCGCTCAGATCTAAATGTTTTAAAGACGCTAAGCGAGTCAAATGCGTTAATCCATTGTCATTAAGACTATCACAGTAACTTAGATTTAAATACTGTAAAGCGATTAAGGGAGTCAAATGCGCCAATCCTGCACTAGTGAGGTTGTCGCAAGAGCGTAGATTGAGATGCCGTAAAGCCACTAAGGGGCTTAAATACGCTAACCCATCATCAGTGAGACAAACGCAACAGTTTAGATTGAGATGCTGCAAAGTCACCAAGCGACTCAAATGTGCCAATCCTCTATCAGTGAGATTATCGCAACGGTTTAGATTGAGATACTGCAAATTGACTAAGAGGCTCAAATGTGCTAATCCTGAGTCAGTGATTTTATAGCATTCGCCTAGATCTAGATGCTGCAAAGCCACTAAGTGGCTCAAATGTGCCAATCCTCTATCAGTGAGATTATTGCAACGGTTTAGATTTAGATACTGCAAATTGACTAAGAGGCTCAAATGTGCTAATCCTGAATCAGTGAGTTTTGCGCAATCACGCAAATCTAAATGTTTTAAAGATGTTAAATGGCTCAAATGCGCCAATCCTGAATCAGTGAGATTATTACAACAGCCCAGGTTTAGATGCTGCAAAGCCAATAAAGAGCTTAAATGTGCTAATCCTCTATCAGTGATTTTCCAGCATCTGTCCAGATCTAGATACTGTAAAGCCACTAAGTGGCTCAAATATGCTAACCCATCATCAGTGAGACAGACGCAACGGTTTAGATTGAGATGCTGCAAAGCCACCAAGCGACTCAAATATGTTAATCCTGAGTCAGTGATTTCATAGCATCCGCCCAGATCTAGATGCTGCAAAGCCACCAAGCGACTCAAATGTGCTAATCCTGAGTCAGTGATTTTATAGCATCCACCCAGATCTAGATGCTGCAAAGCCACTAAGGGGCTCAAATGCGCCAATCCTGCATCGGTAAAATTACGGCATTCGTGAAGACGAAGCACTTTTAAATTTTTACAGTCTTTTAATGCTAAGAGGTGAGCATCGGTTAAATAAGCATTGTTTGAAAAATCAAGGCTTTCTATCCCTCCTTCTATCTCATTTGAAAATAAATTTAAAAATTCTTCAAATTCCGTTAGCTCAGAGATCTGATTTAATAATACACTCACAGCGGCGCATTCTAAATAGTTTTTCAAAATATTTAATTGACGTTTACGGGCAAAATTTAAAACAAATATTAATTCATCTAGATTGTCTTCGATGCAGCTAAGCAGCTCCAATTCCTGTGATTTGTACCCATTAATTAGCTGCTCTTCTAAATTTTTCACAACTTCGGTCATTTGAAAATAATAGGCTAGGTGAATAGAAGAAAGGATTTCTTCCAGAGGAACTTTAAAATTAGCATCTAGCAGGCAATTGAGCAGATTTGTAAAATTTTTTTGCGTCAAAGCGAGAGGATTTTGAAGAGATTCTGGAAAACCGCCCGACCACAGACTCTTAAAATAGGGAGATTTTTCCATTAACAAAATTAGTTGAGAGTGAGGAATGGTTAGAGAAGTTTCATCCTGAAATATCAGTTCAAATTCTTGGGATGAAGTTAAGTGATTAGGAAGTTGAGTTGTTGATGGAGCCACCTCTTCTAGGCCAGCTAAGGGATTTACTGGAATGTTGCTTTCATCCTCAAGATGCTCGCTACCTACTTGAGACCAGCAGTAAAAATGAGTAAGCGAAGTTGCTAAGGCTGTAAAATGCGCTAATCCAGAATCAGTAAAATATGGACATTCGCTCAGATCTAAATGTTTTAAAGACGCTAATCGGGTCAAATGCGTTAATCCATTGTCATTAAGACTATCGCAGTAACTTAGATTTAAATACTGTAAAGCGATTAAGGGAGTCAAATGCGCCAATCCTGCACTAGTGAGGTTGCCGCAACAGCGTAGATTGAGATGCCGTAAAGCCACTAAGGGGCTTAAATATGCTAACCCATCATCAGTGAGACAAGCGCAACAGTTTAGATTGAGATGCTGCAAAGCCACCAAGCGACTCAAATGCGCCAATCCTCTATCAGTGATTTCCCCGCATCTGTCCAGATCTAGATACTGCAAAGCCACTAAAGGGCTTAAATGTGCTAATCCTGAGCTTGTGAGTTTTTTGCACAATCCTAGATCTAAATACTGTAAAGCCACTAAGTGGCTCAAATGTGACAATCCTCTATCAGTGAGATTATAGCAACGGTTTAGATTGAGATACTGCAAATTGACTAAGAGGCTCAAATGTGCTAATCCTGAATCAGTGAGTTTTGCGCAATCACGCAAATCTAAATGTTTTAAAGATGTTAAATGGCTCAAATGCGCCAATCCTGAATCAGTGAGATTATTACAACAGCCCAGGTTTAGATGCTGCAAAGCCAATAAAGAGCTTAAATGTGCTAATCCTGAGTCAGTGATTTTATAGCATTCGCCTAGATCTAGATGCTGCAAAGCCACTAAGTGGCTCAAATATGCTAACCCATCATCAGTGAGACAGACGCAACAGTTTAGATTGAGATGCTGCAAAGCCACCAAGCGACTCAAATATGTTAATCCTGAGTCAGTGATTTTATAGCATCCGCCCAGATCTAGATGCTGCAAAGCCACCAAGCGGCTCAAATGCGCCAATCCTGCATCGGTAAAATTACGGCATTCGTGAAGACGAAGCACTTTTAAATTTTTACAGTCTTTTAATGCTAAGAGGTGAGCATCGGTTAAATAAGCATTGTTTGAAAAATCAAGGCTTTCTATCCCTCCTTCTATCTCATTTGAAAATAAATTTAAAAATTCTTCAAATTCCGTTAGCTCAGAGATTTGATTTAATAATACACTCACAGCGGCGCATTCTAAATAGTTTTTCAAAATATTTAATTGACGTTGATGGGCAAAATTTAAAATTGATATTAATTCATCTAGATTGTCTTCGATGCAGCTAAGCAGCTCCAATTCCTGTGATTTGTACCCATTAATTAGCTGCTCTTCTAAATTTTTCACAACTTCGGTCATTTGAAAATAATAGGCTAGGTGAATAGAAGAAAGGATTTCTTCCACAGGAACTTTAAAATTAGCATCTAGCAGGCAATTGAGCAGATTTGTAAAATTTTTTTGCGTCAGAGGACCTTGAAAAAATTCTTCAGATTCTTTCGACCACAGATTCTTAAGAAAGTTTTCCGACCACAGACTCTTAAGATAGGGGGATTTTTCCCTTAACAAAGCTAGTTGAGAGTGAGGAATGGTTATAGAAGTTCCATCTTGAAATTCCAGTTCAAATTCTTGGGATGAAGTTAGGTGATTAGGAAGTTGAGTTGTTGATGGAGTCACCTCTTCTAGGCCAGCTAAGGGATTTACTGGAATGTTGCTTTCATCCTCAAGATGCTCGTTACCTTCTTGAGAGGGGTAGTAAGAATGAGTATCTGTATTGATAAGACAATTATGATTAAAGCCTAGATTAGAAATATTCAAAATGACCATCCAAATTAGCTAATTAAATTTTAATTTATATATATTTTGGCAGTATTCTATATATATACAAATTATTGCAATAGTCATTTGATAATAATCGGCTAGTTGAATGGAAGAAAAGTTCTCTTCCACAGAAACTTTAAAGTTAGCATCCAAAATCTTTTCGTGCTAAAGCAAAAAAATGCTTATATAGTGTGCCTGGATGAGCGAGAATTCCTCTTAAATAGGCATTTGGATAAGACTTAATAAACTTTAATAAAACTTCATCTTTTATTTTCTTAGGACAGGCAAATTCTATTTTCGGTACCAGCTTTCCTTCTTTATTGCATTAATATTATCTATTTAATTTCACTAATATGAATTGTCTGATATACTTCAGAATTATTTAGCTAATTTGGAGGGTAATTATGCATATTCATAATTCAAATTCTCATCAGCCCACTCCCATTGTTAATTCAGATACTCAATTTTACTCTCCATCAAACGAACGTTTAAAATTTTTTGAACGGGTTAGTTTATTATGCAAAACAATTTTTCAGTCCTTTTTGAACCTATTCTTTAACTATATCAATAGAGATCAGCTTCTGTCTTAACGGAGAGAAATTTTTTGGGGGCGAAAAGAAGTTGTCACAACTCGTCCAGAATCTAGCGTATCTTTATCAAGTTCGGCTCAAAATTTAAGTTTTGCCTCTCCTTCTTTAACTAAAACTCACACTCAGAAAACTATTGATAATCCTAATGATAAAACTGGAAATGAAAACACACCCTTAGTAAATCCTTTAACTGCCATAGCAAACTTAAATACTTTAAACGACCTTTTCCCAAAGGAAATTGAGGCATCCACAATTCAATCTTCCACTCCTTCGCCTTTTCTCCAAGAAGAATTTAAATTGAGCTTTCAGGATGGAACTTCTTTAATTATCCCTAGTTCTCAATTATCTTTGTTAATGGAAAAATCGCTCTATTTTAAGAGTCTTTGGTCGGGAAATTTTCAAGAAACTCTTCGAGATCCTCTCACTTTGACACAAAAAGAGTTTATTCATCTGCTTAACTGCCTGATGGATGCTAATTTTAAAGTTTCTGAGGAAGATATCCCTTTTTTTATTCAATTAGCCGATTATTATCAACTGACAGGAGTTGTGAAGAATTTAGAACAACAGTTGCTTGACGCATATAAATCCAAGAAATTTGAGATATTTAACTCTAGCGAAGATAGCTTAGTAAAATTAAAAGAACTTTTAAATTTCACGCAGCAATATCAATTAAATGCTTTAAAAAATTATTTAGAACTCACAGTTGTAAGTTCATTATTAAAGCAGGCTTTTTATTTAACCAAATTTGAAAAAATTTTAAACCACTTCTCAAATGAAATAGAAGGACTCAATTTTTCAGAGAAGTATAGTCTGACTGACACCCATCTCTTAGCGTTGAAAAATTGTAAAAATTTAAAAGAGCTTCACCTCCAAGATTGCTACATGCTCACGGACGCTGGGTTAGCGCATTTGGCATCCTTAGTGGCTCTGCAGCATTTGAATCTGGCTGGGTGCCGTAAGCTCACGGATGCTGGGTTAGCGCATTTGACGCCCTTAGTGGTTCTACAGTATTTAAGTCTAGCTGGGTGCGATAATCTCACGGACGCTGGGCTAGCGCATTTGACACCCTTAGTCGCTCTACAGCATTTAGATCTAAATGGATGCCCTAATCTCACGGGCGTTGGATTAGCGCATTTGAAACCTTTAGTGGCTTTACAACATTTAAATTTGAGTTGGTGCGATAAACTCACGGACGCTGGATTAGCGCATTTGAAACCTTTAGTGGCTTTGCATTATTTAAATCTGGCTGGGTGCGATAAGCTCACGGACGCTGGATTAGTGCATTTGATGCCCTTAGTCACTTTACAGCATTTAGATCTAACTGCATGCTCTAATCTCACCGACGTTGGATTAGCGCATTTGAAACCTTTAGTGGCTTTACAACATTTAAATCTGGGTTGGTGCCCTAATCTCACGGATGCTGGATTAGCGCACATTTGATGCCCTTAGTCACTTTACAACATTTAGAGCTAAGTGAATGCCCTAATCTCATGGACGCTGGGTTAGCGCATTTGAAACCTTTAGTGGCTTTACAACATTTAAATCTGGGTTGGTGCCCTAATCTCACGGACGCTGGATTAGCGCATTTGACTTCCTTAGTGGCTCTGCAGTATTTAGATCTGAGTTGGTGCCCTAATCTCACGGACGCTGGATTAGCGCATTTGAAACCCTTAGTGGCTCTGCAGTATTTGAATCTGCGCTATTGCAGTAAGCTCACTGGCGCTGGATTAGCGCATTTGAAACCCTTAGTCGCATCAGAGCATTTATAGTTAATTGAATTTAATTGTGCACTTATGTGCATATTTGACAGAAAGAATAATCAATGGCTTTTGCAAGACTTGATAATTTGTTTAAACTTAACCGAGCTAATTGTTTAAAATTTGCCCAGAAAGCTTCGATTAGATTTAAATCAAGTGAATAAGAGGGAGAAAATAAAATTTTACATCCGGCTTGTTTAATCAGATATTTGGTTTTTTAGACTGATGAAAAGTAGTATTATCCATAATAATGACTTGTCCAGTTTTAAGCTCTGGAATTAATATTTTTTCTAACTGTGTATTAAACAAGGTAGTATGACACGTTCCCGTATAGCAAAAAGGAGCAAAAATTTTAGATTGACATTTAGCTGCTATAAATCTTTCTCTTGCAAAACAATGCCCAGATACTGCTGAATAAACTTTCTTTCCTCTAAAAGCTCGCCCACTATGACGTTTTAGACATTCATTAATTCCCTTTCATCAATATAAACACAATCTTCTTTTGCTATCTTTTCTAATTCTTTTTTAAACTCCTCACGTTTTTTCTTATCTCTTTCTTTGTAAAATAAGGCCTTTTTTTAAAGTGATTTTAAGCCTCTTACAAGCATAGAATATAGAGGAAGGATCTACATTAAATTCTTTTGCTAACTCTTTAAAATAACTATCAGGATATTTTTTAATATAGTTCTTTAGTTGGTCATTATCAATTTTAATTGGATGCCTTTTTCTTGGTTTATCTTCTAAACATCCATTTCTTTGACGTTTCAGCCAGTTAAACACTGTTCTTAACGCTATACCGAAAACTAGTCTTACTTCTTCTGCAGAATGTCCAATTTCTAAATAGCTGAGTGCTTTTTGACTTAAATTTTTGGAGTATGCCATAATTTTTTAACTCAAACTGTATTTATACATGCACGATTAAATTCAATTAACTATATAGAGCTTGCTAAAAGTGACAAAATTATTTATTAGATAGTACTAAAGTTTCTTCAATTTTACTATCTTTTCAAGCAAATAAAGCTTTTCTATGATGTTGCAAATAGGTTTGATAATTTTGAAAGAGAGTTGCGTATATCTTTCACAAATTTATGACATAAACTCCGAGATCAGTATCGCTCTTAGGACATAAAAAAAGTTCCATGAATTTCCATCTAAATAAGACTTTATTTGGTAATTTTGCTGCAGAAAATACCTATTGTTTAGTTTGAATATCACATTTTTATAAAAAAAGTTTTTTTTCGAACAAATTGAACAAAAAGTTTGCATTCTATATATAAATAAATGAATAAGAAAGTCTTTAGACTAGCGAATTGCCTCAAACCAAAAAGTTTGTTAGGGGAATTTTCCAGCATTGTTTTGAAATGCATTTTCTTGAACTGAATTTTAGGAGACTTATATGTGTAGTAAAAAGCAATTAATGAAACTACTTACCGTACTTAGTTCGTTTACATTAGTCACAACAGCTGAAGCAGCAGTTTCAAAGCCCGTTAATTCATCTACTCAGGTAGATTCTAATTCCAGAGTTGATGCGAAATATGAAATTATGCGCCGCAATGGAATTGACAATACAGATGTTTTGGCTATTCCCCTAGATGATAGCGAAGTAGAAGATCAAGAAGAAGTTAATCAAGTTGAGAAAAAAGAAGTTTTTGCGCTTCCTCATTCTCGCTAGTCAGTTACTATTTTCGTCTGTATACTCCTTACATTAGACTTTAGTAAAGTTTAGAGTAAGGAGTATTGTTTTTTTCAGCATTTTGCGGTTATAGGGCAAATTATCTTCAAACTCAAATATAAATTAAAAATTTTATAATTTAAAATTTTTCAATTATGGTTTGTTTTTAAATCATTTATTTGTTATAATTTTTTATGTTGTCCTTTTACGCTAAATATACTTAAGAAGTTTTTAAAATCTACCTGACATGGTAGAAGTTTGAAACTTATCATTCTTTAACTGCACCAAAACTTTTATCTTTTAATTTAAGGATAAATCGGTCGAGTTTTAAATGATGGAATAACTTAATCGCACCCTCTAAGGGCGCTTTTAAGCTGGTAAATGAAAGAAGATTTAAAAAGCTCGTTGAATTACAAAAGCTTGTTTAGCTTTCATAGCTTAAAATGTTAAGTTACCCACCATTGGCGCGCATGGACAAATAACGATCAGTGTAATGAAAAGTCATTTGTCTAATTAGATATTAACCTGAAATTCAAGAGCAATAATCAAAATTGATTATCAAAAATCTTGCGGTTTGGGTGCTATTGAAGCGATTTAGCCCCTTCAATTTTTTCAGATAACTAATCGTTGATAATTTTATTAACCCAACTTTTGACTATTTTATTTGAGTAATTTAGAGCGTTAAAGATTTGATCTTAGATGGCTCTTTTTATTTTATTAATGAAATACGCTAGTTATCACTTTATTCTTTTTTAAAGAATATAAATAGGAAAAATATGACCCAAGATTCAATTATTGAGCAAGATTTAGCTTTTGAGCAATTTGGTTTAAAAGCCCCCATTTTACAAGCATTGCAAGAAGCTGGTTTTAAAATAGCAAGTCCTATTCAAAAACAAGCAATTCCCGTCGTATTAGCAGGGCATGATGTAGTTGCTCAGGCGCACACAGGAACAGGAAAAACAGCTGCATTTGGTTTGCCAGCTTTACACCTAATCCATGATAACCCAGGCTCTCAACTTTTAGTATTAACCCCCACGCGTGAATTAGCCAGTCAAGTAAGTGATGAGTTATTTCGTTTAGGGAGGCATTTAGGAATTCGTACAGCAACAATTTGTGGCGGTAAATCCTTTAGACCTCAAATTGAAGCTTTACAGCGCGGGGTTCAAGTTATTGTGGCTACACCCGGTCGATTACAAGATCTTTTAGAATCTGATAGCTTACCTGATTTTCGGCCCGCTATTGTCGTTTTAGATGAAGCGGATGAAATGTTAGACATGGGATTTTTAGAAGCAATCCAAAGAATCTTCACTTTTTTACCAGCAAAGAGACAAACTTTACTTTTTTCGGCGACAATGCCCTCAGCTATCCAAAAATTAGCTCACCAAATATTAAAAAAGCCTATTTTCATCAGCGTCACGCAAAAAGAGACGACAAATAAAGATATCAAGCAAGTTTATTATGTTATTCGTGAAGATGAACGCGACGATGCAATTTTACGTTTGTTAGACAGTGAAGAACCTGCTAAATCAATTATTTTTTGCCGAACAAAAAAAGATGTTGATCGTTTATCAACAACGTTAGTGGCTAATGGCTATCATGCTCGAGGTTTACATGGTGATATGGAACAACCACAACGAGAAGAGGTTATTCGCCATTTTCGTTCTGAACAAATTCGTGTTTTAGTCGCAACTGACGTGGCTGCTAGAGGTTTAAGTGTTTCAGACGTTTCTCATGTCTTTAATTACCATCTCCCTTTTGATCCTGCCAGCTATGTTCATAGAATTGGGCGTACAGGTAGAGCGGGAAATAAAGGGGTGGCGAGTACCTTCGTCACACTTAGAGAATGGCGAGAATTTCAAAGATATGAAAAAGTGACTGGTGCTCCTATTAATCGAGAAATTATTCCAACTCTTGAAGATGTAAAAAAGTTAAAGAGACAAAAACTTGTAAGTCGAATTCAAAATCAACCCCTTCATCAAGAAACTGAATTAGTTTTAGAATTGATGAAAGAAGTCGATCATTCAACTTTGGTCTCTAAGTTTATTTCATTTGTTTTGGAGCAAGAGACTATTCAAGGTCCAGATCGAATTGGTGTAGAGCCAAGGGGTCAAGAAAGGGATACGAGAGGGCAACGCACTGACAAATTTAATGATGAGCGTCGCCGAGCTAATCGACCCCAACAAAAATTTGGGAAAGCTAACGGGTTCAAAAAAGAGCATGATAAAGGCTTTAAAAAAACTTTTGGGCAAAAAAATCGTGCAAGTCACCCAAGTAAAGTACCCAGTTCAGCAGCTGGTTTTAAAGAACGTACACGTTCTATTTAATTAATTTTAGATCTTTTTTAGTTGTTACATCAACTAAAAAAGATCTAAATTTTTATTCGTTATTTTATATAAAAACAAAATTTATTTTTATTTTGAAGAAATTGTTGTTTACTAAACTTAAATAAGTATTATAAAATTTTTGATCAATTTTGATACATATTTGTCTTGAATAAGCTTAGTAAAAAATAAACAATTCCTTTTGGATAAAATTTTCCAACAGATATGATAGAAAATCACATTTAAAAAACTTTTGTAATTTCCCATATTTAAACTTGATTAGAAGAGAAAATGATGCCTTGGAATATATCGATTTTACCCTCTTTTATCCTTTTTAACACACATTCAACTTTAGTTAGTCCACCTTCTTCCCCCTTACAAAATTTGCGTTCACTTGAAGATTTAGCAGAATTGTTGTTGTCTGAAGAATGGGGGATGGATAAATGGGAAAAATGGCAAACACAACTTACTCAATTTATACGTGAGCATTCACAAGATAAAGAAAATTTCGATCGATTTTTGTCAAATATTGTTTTTGGTATGGTCCAAAAAGACCTGCCAAAAGCCTTGAATTTTCTTTCTGAAGTCATCGATTTAGAATTAATGAATGAAATTGCTCATTTTAAAAGTCAACAAGAAGAACTTCCTCTATTTCGCAGTGCTTTCGAATCCGCTTTTTTAAGAGCTTCCTTATGTACACAACGTAATACCACAGCAATGGCTGATAAATTTTACGGAGAATGGAAACGTTTTCGCCCTATTGCTATTTATTTTTTCCCAAACTTAATCAATCTCTTTTTAGGTGCCTTCAATTTTTTAGATTCGCATAAAAAATTTACTACTTTATGGGATAAATATTTATTACTGGATATTGTTTATAAGTTTTTTGCTATTCCTTTTTTTTTGGTACAAGTATTACAGCCGATTGTTGGGGTGACAGTAAGAGTCTATGCAATTGCAGCAGCGATTATCGTCTGTGGAGGGGTTTTGGCCGCTTGCTATCAAAAGTGGCTAAAGCCTTTACCTGATGAAATCGTGAATTGCACTAATTTAGATAAACAGTTTGAAAGAGGGAATATAGATCCTAAAGTTGGCATGACTAAAACAGTTAATCAAATCATTTCCGCATTGCTAACAGGATCTAATATCCTTCTGGTGGGGAAGTCTGGAGATGGAAAAACTGCTGTTACACAAAGGCTTATCCAACTCAAACATGAAAAGAAGTTACCCCAAGAGTTGCTTAAAAGAACGAACTATGAAGTTGATTGCGGGTTATTAATTTCGAATTATAGTTTTGGACATTCAGAATTGATTAATCAAATTAAAAATCAAATTGACGGATTTGAAGATCAAATTCTATTCCATTTTGATGAACTCGATCAATTAGCTACCAATGATTCTGCTTTTAAAGCTTTCAAGAAAAGGTTTTTGACTGATCGCCCAAGTCCTTTATTTATTGCAACCACAACTTTTGAAAAATTACAGCAAATAGAAAGTCTCGATACTGATGGGGCATTTAGAAGAAAAATTGTCAAAATTATTGTTGATGGAGATGACGAAAATCAAAATCGACACATGATTCAAGAATTGATTAACCGTACAGCTATCGACATTCCTATTCAAGATGAAGCGGTTGAAAAAGTTTTAGAGCTCTCCAAGCGGCAAAATTATTTACCAAATATTGGAGCACCGGCAAAAGCTATTAAATTACTGGAAGATGCAATTGGTAAATGTCGATGGGTTTATAGCAAAGACTTTACTTTGCTTGAATTAGAACTTGCTAAGCAAGAGCTTCAACATATGAATTCTCGTCAAAGTAGAGCGATTAGAGAAACTGCTTTAGAAATGGAAACTTATATCAACCTAAAGAGACGCATAGAAGAGTTAGAAAAAAAAGAAAAGAAATTAAAGGACGAAATTCAAAATATTAAATTTTTAATTTCACAACAATTATCGTTAAAAGAAAATTATTTTAGATTAACACATCAACTTGCCAAAGTATTTTCACAAAATAGTTCGATTAGAGAGGGAGAGAATAGATATACGGGAAAGAAGGAAAAAGAGCAAAAAATTTACCTATTATCTTATTTTTATGCTATTCATGCCTTTAAATCGGCTTTACAACAAAAAATCAATACTATCCATTCTCAACTGCACATCCAAGTAGATGCTTCACTGATTCAACAAGTTTTTAATGAATCAGTAGCACTGTTGCCCGACACGCCTATTTTATAAACTTGATAAATGAGAAAAAAATGAATCAAAGAACAGGAATTTTACTTGTTAACCTTGGAACACCTAAAACTCCTCGACCTAAAGATGTCTATCGTTATTTGAATGAATTTTTAACCGATGGGAGAGTAATTGATTTGCCCTGGCTAAAAAGACAGCTCTTAGTAAGATGCATTATTGTTCCTTTTAGATATAAACAATCAAGCATGCTCTACCAAAAACTATGGACAGCTGAAGGATCTCCTCTTCTTGTTCATGGAATAGCTGTTCAAACTAAACTGCAAATGATTTTAGGTGAATCATTTCAAGTTGAGTTGGCGATGCGTTATCAAAATCCCTCAATTGAAGAAGGTTTAGAGCGCTTAAAATTAGCAAATGTAAAAGAAATTGTGATTTTTCCTTTATTTCCTCAATATGCGTCTGCCACAACAGGCTCTGTACATCAAGAAGTTATGAAACATTTACAGCAGTGGCAAAATATCCCAACACTGACATTTATCAATAGTTACCCAGACCATCCTGGTTTAGTAGGAGCTTTCTGTGAAAGGGCAAAGCAATACGATTTAAGTATTTATGATTATTTTTTATTTAGCTTTCACGGATTACCGGAAAGGCAGATTCGAAAAGGAGATTCAACAGGTAAATGTTTAACAGAAAACTGTTGTCAAGTGATTTGCTCGGACAATGCATTTTGTTACAAAGCCCAGTGCTATAGAACAGCAAAAGCCATTGCTTCAAAACTTAGGATTAAACTCGAGCAATATACCGTTTGTTTTCAGTCTAGACTCGGAAAAGAGACATGGATTCAGCCTTATACAAGTGATTTATTAAAAGATTGTCTCGCAAAAAATAGAAAAAAAATCCTTGTTTTTTGCCCTGCTTTTGTTTGTGATTGTCTTGAAACCACGTGTGAAGTTTCTATCGAATATGCTGAAGAATTTAAACATTTGGGAGGGGATACTCTGCATCTAGTGGAGGGTCTAAACAGCCATCCCGTTTGGATAGAGGCTATAAAGACGATCATTCAAGAACATCTTCCTCACCCTCACAGTCAATTTTCTCGGTAAGATTTTGCCAAAATAGATTCAAATAAAAAAAGCTATTTATTGTAAGTTAAAATTTAATTGACCTCGAATGGAAAACGGGTTAAGGTCCGAAAGTGGACTAAAAATTTTCTCCTATAAAAATAATAAACACATGCCAATTCCACTCATTCCAATTCCCTTACATTTTTAGAATTTTTAGAGGAAATTATGAACGATCTTTCTATCATCCCCTTAGTCACTTATCGTTTACAATTCAACCAACATTTCACATTTAATCAAGCAAGCAAATTAATTCCTTATTTTAAAGATTTAGGAATTTCTCATCTTTATGCCTCTCCTATTAATAAATCGCAACCAGGCAGCCTTCATGGGTATGACCTTATTGATATCACACAATTAAATCCGGATATTGGAACAAAGGAAGAATTTTTTCTTTTTACTGAATCTCTTCGAGAAATGAAAATGGGACTAATCGTCGATTTTGTTCCCAACCATATGTGCATTAATGAAGGAAATAAATGGTGGAACGACGTATTGGAAAATGGGCTCAGTTCTCTTTATGCCGAATATTTTGATATTAATTGGACGCCTCTAAAACCAGAATTAAATAATAAGGTTCTTTTGCCGATATTAGACAAGCAATACGGAAAAGTGATAGATGATCAAAATCTCAAAATTGCCTTTAAGCAAGGAGCCTTTTTTGTTCAGTACCACAAAAAATTTTATCCTTTAAATCCAAGTTCTTGGGTACTCATTCTTAATTTGCTTGTTGAACACTTAAAAAACAATTTAGAATGCAATCAATCTCAGTTATCCGAATTAGAAAGCATTGTAACAGCTCTCGCATATATGCCAAGTATTCTGGAAACAGATTTAGAAAAACGTAAGGAGCGTAGCCGAGAGAAAGAAGTGATAAAAAAAAGATTAGTTAAATTAATTCAGCACAATCCCACTATTCTAATTGATATTCACGAAGTTTTAAAAAAATTTAATGTGAGTGAAGATTGCCCTCCTAATTATGATAATCTCGAAAAATTGCTCAATGAGCAAGCATATCGGTTAAGTTATTGGCGCGTCACCAATGAGGAAATCAATTATCGTCGATTTTGTGATATTAATGAATTAGCAAGCATGTGTGTAGAAAATGAGAGTGTGTTTGACAAGATGCATTCTTGGATTTTTAATATGATCAAACAAAATCATGTACAAGGCTTACGCATCGATCATGTAGATGGTTTATTTGATCCTGAACAATATTTCATGCGTTTGCAAGGCAAATATAAACAATTGCTTGGAAATTACGATTTACATGAGCAAAAAGCTTTTTATGTCGTTATCGAGAAGATTTTAATTGGGAATGAAAAACTTCGTTCTCACTGGCTTGTTCATGGAACAACAGGTTATGATTTTTTAAATTTAGTCAATGGCGTATTTGTTTTTACTCAGCATAGTGAAGACTTTTATCAAATTTATAGAAATTTTACAGGCTCTTTCCAAGAAATCGAGGAAATCATTTATCAAGCTAAAAAATTGATATTGTCCAATTTTTTATCCAGTGAACTACAAATGCTCTCCCGGTGTTTAGAAATAATTGCCGAACAACATCGTTGGTCTAGAGATTATACATTTGAAAGTTTAAGGTCCGCGCTAATTGATATTGTCGCGTGTTTTCCCGTTTATCGTAGTTATATTCGCTTTTCTGATGAAATAATCAATCCAGAAGATAAAGTTTTAATCAACGAAGCAATTAAATTAGCAAAAAAAGTTAATCCAGCAAGCGATTTATCTGTTTTGAATTTCGTTCAAGATGTTCTTCTATTTGAAAATCCGCCTGGTTTAAATCAAAAGCAAATTGATGATCGAAAATATTTTATTATGCGTTTTCAGCAATTATCCGCGCCTATTGCAGCAAAGGGGATAGAGGATACTTTTTTTTATCGTTTCTATCCTTTAAGTTCGTTAAATGAAGTGGGAATGAAACCCGGCCAATTTGGTATTGATGTCAGCCATTTTCATCGCATCAATCAAATGAGACTACAAAATTGGCCTCATAGTTTATTGACAACCTTCACTCATGATACTAAACGAAGTGAAGATGTTCGAGCGAGGATTAACGTATTATCAGAAGATCCTCAAGAGTGGAATTTAATGTTGAACCGTTGGCATAAATTTAACCATCTCTCGCAAAGCGAACTACATCAAAAAGAGTTAGATCGCAATGAGGAATATCTTTTATATCAAACACTTATTGGAACTTGGCCTATTTATGAAATGGATGCTAATGCTTTGGTACATTATTGCCATCGGATAGAACTTTACATGATAAAAGCATTAAGAGAGGCTAAAATTCATACTAGTTGGATTAACCATCAAGTCGATTATGAAAATAGCGTTAGAAATTTTATTCAAAGAATTTTGTCGCCAGATAGCCTATTTTTAATAGATTTTAAAGCGTGGATTCCAAAAATTATCAAAGCTGGATTGTTTAATTCAATCTCCCAATTAATTTTGAAAATAACAAGCCCTGGAATTCCTGATTTCTACCAGGGAAGCGAATTATGGGAGTTTTCATTAGTAGATCCGGATAATCGTCATTTGGTTGATTATTCAAGTCGACCCCAGCTATTACAAATTATTAAACAAAGATCAAAAGAAGATTTACCTAAATTTATTCATCAATTGGTTCAAAATCCAGAAGATGGATTGATCAAATTGTACGTTACATCTGTTCTTCTAAATTTTCGTAATGGCTATTTCAAAATTTTTCAAGAAGGAGATTATCAACCAGTAGAAATTATAGGAAATAAATCTCAACACGTGATTGCTTTTACTCGTTCTATTTCTAATATGCAGCTTCTTGTCGTCGTAGGAAGATTTTTCAAAAATTTAACCGATATATCAACAATATTACCTATCAATCAAGTTTGGGATCAGACCTATTTATCGATTTCTTTACCAAATGGGGAGGCTTATCGAGATATACTGTCTGGACAAACTTTTGAATTTGAATCTTGTCAATCAATCAGTCTTTCGCAGTTGTTTTCCCATTTTCCTTTTGCCGTTCTTTTGAAAGAATAAATATTCATAAACTTTTTATTTTTCAAAATAAAGCTGTTTGTAAGAAATCAATGTTTATAAAAAAAAGACCACACAAATAAAATTTTGTGTGGTCTGGACGTTATCAAGCTAAAGCTAAGTATTAATGAGCTTTTTGTGTCGATGAATTTATGTTTTGATTTACTTCATTCGTTTGACTATAAGAGGGATTATTCTTATTTAGATCATCAGGATTATAGTTTCCTTGTAGATCTTCAAAAGCAATTGCTTGATCAGTGCTATTTTGATGCCCATGATTCTCATTAAACCCTTGGTAATTACGGTCTATTGGACGGTCATAACCTGGATTAAATTCTGGATGATCACCATAAGTTGGATATTTGTGCACTCCATGACCGTCAAAGTCATGGTAATAAGCGTTTCCATTATAGTATTGATAGTAGTCGCCTTGATCATTTGGAGCATTGTAGGGACCCTGTTGTTGAGGTGAGCCATGAGAGCGTTTATAGCTACCCCATGGATATCCTTTTAAACAATTTTGATCCATTGGAGCATGGTAAGATTCACGTTGCTGTTGAGATGAACCATAACAGCGTTTATGGCTACTCCACGGATATCCACTTGAAGAACATTGAGCCATTACATTAGCAGCAACTAAAGTCGATAAAATAGAAGTCAGTACAGTTTTTGATAACATTTTCATACAAATCTCCTTATGTTTTGTCTTAAATGTTGCTAGATTGGAAAACGGTTAAAATTACAGCATGAGCAAAATGATTTGAGATTTTGTGTATATTGAATTTGGTTAACCGATCCATTAATACTCCGAAAATTGAATAAACTAAATGCGAAATCACTCCATTCATGCCTCATTGTTTTTTTTTAATAAAGGAAAATCTAAAAGATGAGGCAAATGTTTATTATTTTACGGAGTCTATAGGACTTAAAAATAAAACTTGATCAATTACATACATCACACCATCATCGTTAGCAGTTTCAGTTCGAACAACTTTAACACCATTCACTGTTAATATATCTCCGTTGACAGAAATATCTAAATCCTTACCACTCAAAGCTTTCACTTGCATACTTTTAATATCTTTTTTAATGATTTTTGCTGGAACGATGTGATTGCTTATCCAATTAGATAATTGTTCTTTATTTTCAGGGATGAATAAATTTTTTAAAGTTTCTGGTGGAAGAGCACGCAAAGCTTCATTAGAGGGAATAAAAATTGTAAAAGAGCCACTGAGTGTTGTTAGCAAATCCTTCGTTTTTAAGAGATTTACCAAAGTAGAAAAAGTTTGTGAATTTGCAGTTTGTGTAGTGAATTGAGAAGGTGAATTAACTGAGAGCTGATCTTGAGGAATTTGAATACTTTCTTCGATTGTTTCTTCCACAATTTTGTTTTGTGGATTCTTAGAATCTTGATAGACATTTTCACTAATGTAAAGATTGCCCGTCACATTTGGTTGATTTTCAACTTGTTCTGAGGTTGGTGCGGCAGCAGTAAGCTTATTAGTATTTGTTGATTTGGGATTCGTGCTTATAGTGGTAGAGTTTGATGAGCTAGAGAGTTTAGGTTGATCTACCATGCTAATGTGATCGTCATAGTAACCGACTTGTTGAGGATGTTCAGCTTGTTCTTTTGCACGTTCAGCCTCAATTTTTTTGCAGCGGAGGCAATCGGCTTCAACCTGATTACATAAACTGCCTACGACTAAAGCGGAAAAGATAAATTTGTAAAATATTTGCATAACGAAGATCCCCCTAATATGCTGTTTTTTTGTCTTAAATGAGCTAAATTGGATTATACATTCATAAAAATTATTTTAAACTAAATTAAAACCTAGCCATCATTTTGATATAGACAGTAAGGCAAACTTGATAGATGGCCTTATATCTATATGATCATCTTTCTGATTCATTTTCAAAAGTTTTTGCAATTATTTTAATTTTTGACAGAGAAAGAGTAGTTGATTAATCTTAAGCAATTTAAGAATTCTATTTTCATTTTCTCTAAATATAAATCATGTTTTCAAATAATTCGAACGTATAACCAAAAAAATAACAGTGCCTTATAAGTCTTTATGATTAAAAGCATATCGATAAAATTTAAATCTGAAGTAAAAAGGTATTGCGATAAATCAGCCGTTTTCTGTAAATTAGGAACTTCTTACGAACGAAACGTACAAAAATGTAAGTAGTAAGAATAACGAGTGCCGATGAGCACTTGTACTCATGTTTTGACAGTATAAGAAAGACAATGTGCAAGCAAACAATAGAGCTTGTGTGAGGCATGAAGATGCCCCACATATAGCACTACGTTTAAGTAGTGCAGATTAATATAATCAACTCAGGTTTTCAAGAGTTTATTTTTCTGTGAGAATTTGATCTTGGTTCAGATTGAATGCTGACAGCGTGGATGAGGCATGCAAGTCGAACGAAACCTTCGGGTTTAGTGGCGGAAGGGTTAGTAAGACATGGATAACTTGCCTTTAACTCTGGGATAACGGTTGGAAACGACCGCTAATACCGGATAGGGTGAAAAGAAGACATCTTTTTTTTATTAAAGTGGGGGATCGCAAGACCTCGCGGTTAAAGAGAGGTCCATGGGATATCAGCTAGTTGGTGTGGTAAAGGCGCACCAAGGCTAAGACGTCTAGGCGGATTGAGAGATTGACCGCCAACACTGGGACTGAGAACTGCCCAGACTCCTACGGGAGGCTGCAGTCGAGAATCATTCGCAATGGGCGAAAGCCTGACGATGCGACGCTGTGTGAGTGAAGAAGGCCTTAGGGTCGTAAAGCTCTTTCGCCTGGGAACAAGATGAGCTGGCTAACATCCAGTGATTTTGAGCGTACCAGGTAAAGAAGCACCGGCTAACTCCGTGCCAGCAGCTGCGGTAATACGGAGGGTGCAAGCATTAATCGGATTTATTGGGCGTAAAGGGCGCGTAGGCGGGGGTGTCAGTCAGATGTGAAATCCCGAGGCTCAACCTCGGAACAGCATTTGAAACTACATCTCTAGAGGGTAGGCGGAGAAAACGGAATTCCACAAGTAGCGGTGAAATGCGTAGATATGTGGAAGAACACCGGTGGCGAAGGCGGTTTTCTAGCTTATACCTGACGCTAAAGCGCGAAAGCAAGGGGATCAAACAGGATTAGATACCCTGGTAGTCCTTGCCGTAAACTATGTATACTTGGTGTAACTGGACTCAACCCTAGTTGTGCCGTAGCTAACGCGTTAAGTATACCGCCTGGGGAGTACAGTCGCAAGGCTGAAACTCAAAAGAATTGACGGGGACCCGCACAAGCAGTGGAGCATGTGGTTTAATTCGATGCAACGCGAAGAACCTTACCCAGACTTGACATGTAGTAGACCGGTCTAGAAATAGGCCTTTCCTTCGGGACTGCTACACAGGTGCTGCATGGCTGTCGTCAGCTCGTGCCGTGAGGTGTTGGGTTAAGTCCCGCAACGAGCGCAACCCTTATCATTAGTTGCCAACATTTAAGGTGGGAACTCTAATGAGACTGCCTGGGTTAACCAGGAGGAAGGTGAGGATGACGTCAAGTCCGCATGGCCCTTATGTCTGGGGCTACACACGTGCTACAATGGTCGGTACAAAAGGCAGCGAAGCCGCGAGGTGAAGCAAATCCCGAAAGCCGGCCCCAGTTCAGATTGTAGTCTGCAACTCGACTACATGAAGACGGAATTGCTAGTAATGGCGAGTCAGCAACATCGCCGTGAATACGTTCCCGGGTCTTGTACACACCGCCCGTCACATCATGGGAGTTGGTTTTACCCGAATCCGCTGGCTTAACCGCAAGGGAAGAGGCGTGTAAGGTGAGGCCGATGACTGGGATGAAGTCGTAACAAGGTAGCCCTACCGGAAGGTGGGGCTGGATCACCTCCTTTAAAGGACAGTTTGCTAACTTAGCAAACAGGTTGGGCAAGCTCTATGCTTCGTACATTGTCTTACTTATGCTGTTAAAGCATAGTTATTTGAAAAAGATCGCAAATCTTAGACAGCCGATCTTTATAAATCGGGGGTTTAGCTCAGTTGGTAGAGCATCTGATTTGCATTCAGAGGGTCAGGAGTTCGAATCTCCTAGCCTCCAAGATTTGCTCTTGCGGTTATAGCTCAGTTGGTTAGAGCGCGACACTGATAATGTCGAGGTCCCAAGTTCAAGTCTTGGTAACCGCACCAGTTTAATTACCTATAACAGTTTTGTTTGTTATAAATAGCCTGCTTAGTGCAGGTAAGTTGTTATTTTGAAAGTCATAAAAGTTTAAGAATCAAGTTTAATCTGAAACGTTGATTGTTCGAAAGAACAAGAAACGTGAAAAGTAAAGATGACCAAAGTCATCACAAATTCACTGATCAAAATCAGCGCTTGAGAATAATCTTCACACAAAAATTTAAGTGACATAAGCGACCAGCTTATGTGAGTCGTAACTCATACTTAATTGCTTGAGACTAAAATTTTTTGGTCAAGCTATTAAGGGCTATTGGTGGATGCCTTGGCATTAACAGGCGATGAAGGACGCGAAACCTGCGAAAAGCTTCGGTGAGCTGGAAAAAAGCATTGACCCGGAGATATCCGAATGGAGCAATCCAACCAGAGTAATGTCTGGTTATCCTTAACTGAATCCATAGGTTAAGGAGGCGACACCTGCCGAACTGAAACATCTAAGTAGGCAGAGGAAAAGAAATCAAATCAGAGATTCCCATAGTAGCGGCGAGCGAAGTGGGAAGAGCCCAAACCACTAATTTATTAGTGGGGTTGTAGGACTCATCACAACGGCTAGCGAACTTTAGCAGAACATTTCTGGAAAGTTAGGCGATACAAGGTGAAAGCCCCGTATGCGAAAAAGAGAGCTAGCTAGATGAGCACCTGAGTAGGGCCGGACACGTGAAACCCGGTCTGAATCCGGAGGGACCACCCTCCAAGGCTAAATACTCGTTAATGACCGATAGTGAACCAGTACCGTGAGGGAAAGGTGAAAAGAACCCTGTTAGGGGAGTGAAATAGAACCTGAAACCAATAGCTTACAAACGGTCGAAGGCCTATGCCCAATGATTTGGGAATGGCTGACGGCGTGCCTTTTGCATGATGAGCCAGCGAGTTGCGTTAAATGGCAAGGTTAAGGGATCTCATTCCGAAGCCGAAGCGAAAGCGAGTCTTAAAAGGGCGTTAAGTCATTTGGCGCAGACACGAAACCAAGTGATCTATCCATGACCAGGTTGAAGCAAGGGTAACACCTTGTGGAGGACCGAACTAGTAACTGTTGAAAAAGTTTTGGATGAGTTGTGGATAGGGGTGAAAGGCCAATCAAACTTGGAGATATCTTGTTCTCTTCGAAATAACTTTCGGGTTAGCCTCGGACAGCCTTTACAGGGGTAGAGCACTGAATTCACGCGGGGTCTTACCGACCTACCAAAGGAAATCAAACTCCGAATACTGTAAAGTCGTCCGGGAGATAGACAGCGTGGGATAAGCTACGTTGTCAAAAGGGGAACAGCCCAGTTCGCCGATTAAGGCCCCTAATTCTATGCTAAGTGAGTAAGGAAGTGGAGTTTCTAAAACAGTTGGGATGTTGGCTTAGAGGCAGCCATCATTTAAAGAGTGCGTAACAGCTCACCAATCGAGAAACTCTGCGCCGATAATATCCGGGACTAAAGCATAGAGCCGAAATCGCGGGTTTATTCTGTTAAAGAATAAGCGGTAGGAGAGCGTAGTATGCAGCGTCGAAGATGTACCGTAAGGAGCGTTGGAGCGCATACTAGTGATAATGCATGGCATGAGTAAACGATAAAGGAGGTGAAAATCCTCCTCGCCGAAAACCTAAGGTTTCCAGGGTAAAGTTCGTCTTCCCTGGGTTAGCCGGTCCCTAAGCCGAGGCTGAAAAGCGTAGGTGATGGAAAGCAGGTTAAATATTCCTGCGCCACCTAAAACATTGGTGACGGGTCGACGGAGTACGTTAAGCGCGCGGACCATTGGATGTGTCCGTGGGGCAATGAGGTTGGTTAGTAGGTAAATCCGCTAACGGAAGACCAGGTTGTCACTAAGGGAAACCTTCGGGGGAACCGATAGCGTAGCGCAAGGCTTCCAAGAAATAGACTCTAATCGTTGATGGTGACCGTACCAAAACCGACACAGGTGGGTGGGAAGAATATTCTAAGGCGCGCGAGAGAACTCTTGTTAAGGAACTCGGCAAATTATCCTC
Source organism: Candidatus Protochlamydia amoebophila UWE25 (assembly GCF_000011565.2). Taxonomy (NCBI): domain Bacteria; kingdom Pseudomonadati; phylum Chlamydiota; class Chlamydiia; order Parachlamydiales; family Parachlamydiaceae; genus Candidatus Protochlamydia; species Candidatus Protochlamydia amoebophila. The sequence continues at coordinate 1,880,178 of NC_005861.2, read as the reverse complement.
GTAACTTCGGGAGAAGAGGAGCCACAAGTTGTGATAGCACTCGCTGCTAGAGCATCCTGTGGCCGCAGAGAAATGGCCCAGGCGACTGTTTAACAAAAACACAGCACTATGCAAAGACGTCTAAGTCGAAGTATATGGTGTGATGCCTGCCCAATGCCAAAAGGTCAAAAGGAGATGTTAGCACGTTAAGTGCAAAGCATTGAATTTAAGCCCTGGTGAATGGCGGCCGTAACTATAACGGTCCTAAGGTAGCGAAATTCCTTGTCGGGTAAGTTCCGACCTGCACGAATGGTATAACGATCTGGGCACTGTCTCAACAAGAGACTCGGTGAAATTGTAGTAGCAGTGAAGATGCTGTTTACCCGCAATAAGACGGAAAGACCCCGTGAACCTTTACTGTACTCTGATATTGGCTCTTGACTTGTCATGTGTAGAATAACCAGGAGACTAAGAAAGCTCATCGTCAGGTGAGCTGGAGTCGTCGTTGAAATACTGGTCTTGATAAGTCGGGAATCTAACGAAATCCCATGAAGCTGGGATTCGGACATTGTCAGACGGGCAGTTTTGCTGGGGCGGTATCCTCCTAAAGAGTAACGGAGGAGTCCAAAGCTTGCCTCATCGTGGTTGGCAATCACGAGTAGAGCGTAAAGGTATAAGGCAAGTTAACTGTGAGACCTGCAAGTCGAACAGAGACGAAAGTCGGGCTTAGTGATCCGGCGGTGGAATGTGGAATCGCCGTCGCTCAACGGATAAAAGGTACTCCGGGGATAACAGGCTTATCGCCACCAAGAGTTCATATCGACGTGGCGGTTTGGCACCTCGATGTCGACTCATCGCATCCTGGGGCTGAAGAAGGTCCCAAGGGTTTGGCTGTTCGCCAATTAAAGCGGTACGCGAGTTGGGTTCAAAACGTCGTGAGACAGTTTGGTCCCTATCTTTTGTGGGCGTAGGATACTTGAGAGGAGCTGCTTCTAGTACGAGAGGACCGAAGTGGACGAACCAATGGTGAGCCGGTTGTTCTGCCAAGAGCATTGCCGGGTAGCTATGTTCGGAACGGATAAGCGTTGAAAGCATATAAACGCCAAGCCTCCCTCAAGATAAGGTATCCCTATCAGACACCATATAGACCATGTGGTTAATAGGTTGGGTGTGTAAGCGCAGTAATGCGTTGAGCTTACCAATACTAATCGGTCGATCGGCTTGACCACCTTTTTTTCTAAAGGATGAAAACCATTCCCTTTAGCACAAACAGTGTGGTGCGAAATAAAAAATCAAGCGTGTGAGATTGTTTTCAAGAGCTGATTTTGATAAGTGAAACTTAAACCTTTTATGATTTTCGTTTGGTGGCATTAGAGAAAGGGAAATACCTGAACCCATTCCGAACTCAGAAGTCAAGCCTTTCATCGCCGATGGTACTGCACACAAGAGTGTGGGAGAGTAGGTCGCCGCCAAACTTTTCTTTTTGGCCTTAAAACACCCGTTTTAAGGCCCTTTTTTTTGCCCCGTTGCTTCTCTTTTCTTTGAGGCTCTCTTGCCAACCGTCCATTATTTGCCTGGCATTCCCAATAAAGCTACTCATGAATTCGCTCATGTTTTTTATTTAAAGGAAATTGAGAAAAAGATAAATAAATTATCTGAAAACAGAATTGGGCAAAATTTTCTACAAAAATATGGAAAAAACCATAATGGCTTTGACGAGTATTTATCCAATACAGAATTAAATCTAGAGATAATATTAGCGTCTCAAAAAATTCAGTCGATCGAAAGGAAGTCAACATTATTGATAAGCTATAATCAAAATGATGCCAACTTGCTTCTACTTTAAAAGAAAATTATTTCTGCTAAAGTTACCGTGGCTATTACAGAATCTGTTAAAGAAGCTAAGTCTTTGAAAGAGCATTCTTTTAAACACTCAAAGCATTGATCGAGGACTAATTCAGCTAAGCTGTATCCAAGGTAGACAAAAGATTTATTTGCAGGAATATAAAAACTTAAATATTAAGGGGATTTATTAAGCAAATCGACGAGATGGTTTGTGACAGAAAGCATTTTAATGACAAAACCATGCAATTAAATAGTTGATTAAGAAACTCTAAACGATAAAACAAATAACAAGACAAGACATTGTTAGTATTGTTTTCAATATTTCTTAAAACTAAGTATTTTTTTATCCGCCATTGATTATTTTTTAAGAGTTTTAAAGGACCGGAGAGTAAGCCTATCAAAAACTTTTTCGGAGAGAGGACTACTAAATAAGTTTTTTGCTGATAATAAGACAAGTTAGGTGAAACGTTAATATTAATAATTGCTAATACAATACCTTTAATAATAGTTTAAAGATGATAATAAAATTTTTCTAAATTGGAAATAATCTATGTTTTTTACTATTAATTAATTTTTTTTGTTAATTTTAATATAATGAATAAATTAAATTTAACTATTTATGTGTTTGTAATAATTTTGTTTATTAAAAAGATTACATTGCGGACAACGATTGAGCTCTTTTATATTTTCTTCTAAATAAGCAAAGTGACAATATTCGCATACAAATAAAGATTGTTCTGTTGAAAAAATAGTTTGCTTACGTGTTCGATAATGGGAGTAAACCCATGTTCCTAATAAAGCGCCTATGGTAACACCCAAGTAAAGCATAAACGCTGTTGTAAAGTTAAGCTCAATCATTTTTAACCTCTATTAGTAAATGACAAAATTTAACCAACCTGATACTGGTACAAAGGTGGTTGAGATAGACTTAAATTTTGTATTTAAAAGGATTTGCTCGGTAAGGAAATCTTTCTCAACGACTCCACTCGACTGAACACGTTCATACCAAAAAATAACTCCAGTTTTTCCATCTAATTTTACTTTATAATTTATATAATAAGGATCTTTAGCTGGATTGTTGAGCAATATCTTAGATTCTAGGCGAGGATCAGAATTTAATAAGGGATAAGCAGATAAATCTCCCGAAACATATAGTGTAATGGCAGGTTTTTCTATGGTTAGAGGAGGTGAATAAATAGGCCAGTATTTTTCTTCTATAGAAGCAAAATCGATTAATTGAAGTTGTGTTTGATTTTGAAAGTGAGATACGGGAAAGAAATAGGAGAGATTGTCGATCGGTGTTGGAGGGGTTAGATATTGAATGCTTTCATCTTCTTGTAGTAGAAGGAATGGAGAAGAAATCTCGAAAGAAGGCTCAGCTTCTACTTGAATTGGAGGATAAAGAAAAGTTGAGGTAATTTTAAAGGGTTTAATATGAAATAAAAGGATTGCAACGAAATGAATGGAGAGTGCAAACACCAATGCTTTGATCAGTAAAGGAGAAAAAAATGTATCCCGGTGCCTTAAAGAGATGGTAATATGACAACTTTTTGCACATTTTTCTAGTTTCAACATCTCAAAATTCTTCCAAATGTTCTAAAGGTTGATAAACAAGCCTTAAATGTGGGCAGCATTCTTGTGCAATTGCAAAGAGCTTTAAAAATAATCCATACTCAATGCGTCGGTCTACGCTTAAAACAACGGTGGGCCAAATACCTCCATTTTGTTTTTTTAAATTTTGTATTTCATTTTCTAAATCGCTCTGCAAGGAAGAAAAATCGACAATGCTTTTTTTGGATCCTAAATAGATGACTTGTTGGGCATCCATCACTAAAAGAAGCTGAGTTGTTAGGGGAGTAGAGTCTTTTTTTAATTGAGGATTTTCAATATTCAATGATTTCAGAGGAAGAATATCTGAGGTCACGATAAAAAATATAAGCATCAAGAAAATGACATCAACAAGGGGTGTTAAATCAATTAATGCATTCGAGGACTTTAAGCGAGTTTTAAATTTCATTAAAACTCCTCTTCACGATCTAAAAGGAGATCAACAATTTCTGCAGAGGCTGTTTGAATTTCTAAAACAAATCCTTCAACCCTACTCACCAAATAATTATAAGCTATTACAGAAGGGATTGCCACTACCAGTCCAGCCGCGGTTGTAACTAGAGCATATTCCATAGCCTCTCCAATCCTTGTGGCAGAAATATCTACAAGTCCACTTAAACGCATTTCTGAAAAAGCTTGAATAAATCCTAAAACAGTTCCTAGCAGGCCAATTAAAGGTGCAATGTAAGCAATAATAGATAAAATTTTGGCGTTTCTCTCAAGACGGGCAATTTCTACAAGCCCTGAAATTTCCATGGCTGATTCAATTTGCTCTTTATCACGATTATGTTTGATCAATCCTGCTTTGATAATAGTAGCAATTGTTCCGCCAGTTTTTTCACAAATTTGAATAGCTTCAACAATATTTCCTTCTTTAATTGTTTTTCTCATAGAGATAATAAATTGATTAGTATCAATTTCTGATTTTTGTATTTGCATCAATCTTTCAATAAAAATCGTTACGCTTAGAATTGAGCAGCCAATGATGATTAATAAAATAATGTTCCAATTAGAGCCATAAAAAAATAGATTTGCTAAACAGGGTTCAAACAATAAATAGTCAATAGGCATAATCTTTTTCCATTTTTTCTTTTGCTTTTTTGCTCCATTCGCCCCCCTTTTTCGAGGTAGCATCCAATTGCTTCAAGGCAAGCTCAGGTCTGCCTTGTTGAGTATAAATATCTGCTCTTAAATACATAGCTTTAACCCGTAAACTTGAAATGGCTTCGTCATTAATGACTTTCGAGAGAAGTAACATAGCTTCTTCTAGTTGTCCCAGCTCTTTATAACACTGACTTTGTTGAATCCATAAATCCAATTTTTCATCGGGACTTAAGAAGTTGAAAGCATGATTGACTTCTTCCGCTTGTAGAAAATCATTTAAAGCTTGGGAGTAATTGTATTTTTTTTGAGAAAGTACTCCTTTTTCATAATAAGCCTTCGCAAGTAAATAATTGTTTTCTGTAATATTCTGCTGAGCTTTTTGAGTCAATTGATCGAATAATTGATAAGCTTCATCTATTTTATTTCGTCTTGTATATGTTTGCGCGAGTCCAAACTCTGCTTCTTGTAAGATTTTAGGATAGGATTGATCTTTAAGTAGGGTAGTTTGGATAAGAGGATTTGGGTCATGAAAGACCTGAATTAGTTCTTTAAAAACATCTTCGGTATATTCCAAATAAATCATTTTTTTGGTTGATGTGGATTGATCGGCAATTGCTAAATTTGCTGATGCTCTTTCCAGCATAGCCTGATACTTGATATGAATGTAGTAAATTGTGTCGATAGGGGTTAATTTCTTTTTTTCAAATAACTCATCAAATTTACTTTCTGCCGCTTGGAAAGCGGCAATCGCAGCAATCTCATCTTTTCGGCGATGAGTCTTGCCATTGTAAGTCATGTGGTTTTTTAAATGGTCAAGGCCAATTAAATAATAAGCACTAATTACGTAAGGGCTTTCAGAAAATAATTCTGGCATTGCTTCTAAGTGCTTAATCGATTGTCGCTGTCCTTGCATATATTCTCGGTAAGAAAATAAATTAAAATATGCTGGGGCCGCAAAAGGGCTTTGAGGATAATTCAGATAAAGAGTCCTTAAATGTTCCTGCCTCACTTGTTCATTATTTAAATGGCTGCAACAATCGGCCATCCAAAAAAGAATTTCACCTATTTCAATGGAATGAGGGTAATATTTAAAAAAGTCAGAAAAATGATTGTAAGCAGCTTTCCAATCATTTTCTTTGGTCAATAAAATTCCTTGAAGCTTGAGAATTTTTTCATTGGTTTTTTGATCAAAGTTGGGAGAGGTTTTTAAAAGAGTTTTTGCATTCAAAAGGTCTTCTGAATCAGGATTTTTTATGGAAGTGACAATTAAACCTGCTAAGATTAATAACTGACCTGAATCAGAACCATTTTTTGTGAGCGCGGTCAGGAGTTTAAAAGCTTGTTTTTTTTTAGAATCGTCTGATTGATAAAAATTCGCTAAAATCTGATTTTTTAAGGCATCTCCTGCGGATTGCGGTTGAATATTTAAATAAAGTTGATGAGCATGTTTGAACGATAATGCCGCTTCTTCAAAATAAATATTAGAGAGAGGAAGTGAGGAAATAGATAGGCATTGAATTTGTCCTTCTTCTAGCTCGTTTAAACCTTTCAAATACCAAGCATCGGCTTGCAAAATGAGATCAGATTGGGCATCTTGAATAAGCTTATTATACTGTTCAATTCGCTCGACTCGACAAGGAGCAGCATTTGCAAGTTTGAGCTTTGCTTGCCTTTGACCTTCTTCTGTGTTAAAGGTAGCTAAATTTTTCAAAATCTCTTTAGCTTGCTGGTAAGCATTTGGATCACTTAAACGAGCTGCTTTCAACAAATAAAAATCGCAGAGAAGAAGATTTTTTATTTCATCAGAAGTATTTTTTAAAATTGCTTCTGCTTGTGTCAGGAAATCGACTACTTCTGCCTGATCTGTGGCTTTCTCGGCTAATTTAAAAAAGCATTTTACTAAATGAGCTTGAACTTTTTTTTGATAAGAGTTTGAAGTAAAATTGACTTTTTGTAAGTAAGTAATTGCTTCTTGGTATTTGCCATCTTGAAAATACATCATTCCTTCTAAATAATTTTTTTCAAAATGAAGAGGATGGGTATCGGGTAATTTATCGTGCAAATGTAAAAGGGAAGCCTTTGCGGAAGAAGTTTCTTTATTTAATAAAGCCATTCTAATGAGATAAAGCTTTGATAAATAATACATAGTTGGCTCAAAGGGAGACCACTCAATTTTTTTTAAAAAAAAAGCGGAATCTTTTGACTTTCCTAAATAAAAGTAATTGATCCCTTTTTCAAAATTGATTTTATCACCTAATGCAGTGTCTCGATTACTATCTATTGTATTTAAAATATTCAAAGCTAATTGATAATTTTTCTGTTGTCGATAGGCTAGGCCAATCAAATAGTTTTGATAGGGGGAGTGAGGGTTGGAATCCTGAGTCAATAAATCAATAGCGAGCTCAGGTTGATGTAATTCTAAGAGGCAGTGAGCTTGTGATAGATGCATTGATTGACAAAGCTCAGGTGTCGTTTCAAAATGTTCATCCATGAAAAAATAATAGTGCAGAGCATCTTCATAGTGTCCTTCAGCTTTTAACCTTTCAGCATGTAGAAATTTTTTCGAGGAATTTAAATCTGCCAACTCTGCTGATAGAAAGGTTCTGCAGCTAATAATATAAAAAAAGAAAAACAGGCATTTTTTCATCAGTCCTCTGAGAGTCAATTTATCTAAACAATATAGCAGAATGGCGACAATTTTTCATCATGTCTCTAAAATCATCGAATGAGTTTGGGAGTCTTGACTCCATTATCACAAGCTAATTAACGTTGAATGCAATTAGAATGAACTGGCGGTGTGGATTAAGACTGTGATTTAGAAGTTAAATCGAAATTTGATTTGATTAAAGATTTAATATTTATTGACCCCTGAGTATCAAGAAAATAGTGAAAAATACTCTACAGCAAACTTTAAAACGTTTTTGATTTCATTTATATGAAAAAGAAAATGAAATTTCAATCTAGGTTCAGATCTACTTTAAAAGAATGCGGATTGAACGACAAAAGCTTCTAAATGGGGTGTTTTTTTAAAAAAAATGAAAAAAAATTGAAATTTATGAGAAAAATGTTGCACAATATATCCAAAGTTAATATTTAGTTAATGGTGAAATTATAACTCTAAATAGGAGGAGTTCAAAACATGTCATTAAAAGACACATTTAAAAATTTAAGAGAATTATTATCAAATATCACTTCGGATCTGGAAAAGTCTGAAAATGGTAATAAGGCAGCTTCTCAACGCGTTCGCACAGGTACAGTTAAATTAGAAAAAATTGCTAAATTATTCCGTAAAGAGTCTATTGCTTCTGAAAAGAAAACAAAAGGCCAGAAAAAGCCTGCAAAAACAGCTCCTAAAGCTGCTAAAGCCCCAGCTAAAAAAGCCGCTGCTCCAGCGAAAAAAGCAGCAGCAGCACCCGCGAAAAAAGCTGCAGCGGTAAAAGCAAAGCCAAAAGCAAAATCAACAAGCTTTAGACCAAGACAAATGTCTGTTAAGCGCGCAACAGCTAAGATTCCTACAAGAAAAACTAGCGCATAAGCCAACTTGGCAAAAAAAGTTTCAGGGGGGTTTTATAAACCTCCCCTTTTCTTTATCCTTCTTTTTACCCCCTTAGTTATTTAAATGAAACAACGTTCAATTGATGCCCAAATTAAAGAATTTTCAACCGATGGACACGGAATGGGCTCTACCCTCCTCCTATCAAATCAAAAAGAAATTCAAGTGGAAGTTCCTTTTACGATTCCTGGGGATCAGGTCAATGCTATTTTATATAAAAAAACGAAAGACAAATATTTAAGCCGTTTGTCAAAAGTAACCATGCCTTCAAATAATCGTATTGACGCGTTATGCATGCATTTTGGTTCTTGTGGAGGGTGTTGCTGGCAACAATTGCCTTACGAGCTGCAGTTAAAGCAAAAAGAAAAATCTATTCAGAATCTTTTTAAACCCTACTTGAATGAAAATGTAAAATGGCATTCAATTATTCCAAGTTCTCCTTGGCATTATCGGAATAAAATGGAATTGACATTTTCAAGCGATAAAGCTGGTCGTCGCTATTTGGGATTGATTATGCAAGGAACACGCGGACATGTATTTCAAATGAAAGAATGTTTATTAGCGAATGGGTGGTTTGCTCAGGCTGCTAGAGCTATACAGAAATGGTGGGATAATTCAGATGTACAAGCTTACCATGCTATTAAAGATAGAGGATCTTTAAGAACATTAACGCTACGAGAAGGCTTGAGGACAGGGGACCGCTTAGTAATGCTTACTGTATCTGGTAATCCTGATTATGCCTTAACTAAATCCCAATTACAAAGTTTTGTTCAGGTTCTACGGGATTCTATAGAACTTTCTAATTCTGATCAAAAGTTATCAGTTTTTCTACGAATACAACAAATTGCAAAGGGAAGACCTACCAACTTTTATGAAATGCTCCTGTATGGTCCAGATCATATTCGAGAAAAACTCTATTTACCAGATTTCAATGAAGCTATTCAAACATTGAATTTTCGAATTAGCCCTTCAGCATTTTTTCAACCTAATACTGAGCAAGCGGAAAAACTTTATAGCCAAGCTTTAAAGCTAGCCGATTTATCTGCTTCTCATGTTGTTTACGATTTATATTGCGGAACAGGGACGCTGGGAATTTGCTCGGCTAAATATGTCAAAGAGGTTATTGGAATAGAGTTAAGTCGAGAATCTGTGTTAGATGCAAGAGAAAATGTGAAAGAAAATGGTCTTTCGAATGTTACCATCAAATCGGGAGATGTGGGACAAGTTCTTGAAGCACTTTCGCAGGAAAACTCTCTAAAACCAGATGTTGTAATGGTAGATCCTCCTCGGATCGGTTTAGATGCGAAAGCGATTAAACATATTTTAGACCTTAAAGCCCCTAAACTAGTTTACATTTCCTGTAATCCCAAAACTCAAGTGATGAATTTGGGCCCTCTCATAGATGGGGGATATCAATTGCAAATTGTCCAACCTGTTGACCAATTCCCCCAAACTGTTCATGTGGAAAATATCACTTTGTTAACACTCCCATAAATTTTTGTAAAATTGATTTTTAAATTTCTTCTATTATTAGGTTATTTCAAAAATTAATTCTTAATATTAGTATAAGTTTATTTCTATAATTTGGTATAAACTCAGTCAAAAGTATTTTTTTAACGAATTAGAACAAAGGAAAACAAATGAAATTTAAATTATATGCTTTTTTAACAACATTGCTATTCCTGTCAAATGGTTATCTATTTGGTGAAGGAGAAGATGTCCTGCCTCCTCCAGACCAAAGTTTTTGGCAGACTCTCGTAATGATCGGAATTGCTTTTTTATTTTTTTATGTCATTTTATGGAGACCAGAACAAAAAAGACGTAAAGCTTTAGAAGATCAGCGAAGTGCCTTAAAAAAGGGAGATCGGGTTGTTGCAATGGGGATTATTGGAACTGTGGTTCGATTGGGAGAGCAGACTGTCATTGTTAAAATGTATGATGGAGCCAAATTAGAATTTTATAAGGCAGCTATCACAGATATTTTACCTGAAGCAGATGAAAATGATAAAAAAGTAGAATTACTATCTGAAGATCAGTAGAGAATAAACATGATTAATCACTGCTATTAAATGACAAATTCAGTAGTAGTGATTAATTTCAATATAAAAGTTTGAATAAAAAAATAATTGAAGATGCAAGTGTTTTTAAAATATCTGTTAAAAATTAAACTCTCACAAACACTTCTTGTCTATGTTCAAATTCTTTAAAAAAATTAAAGTCATTTTGAGTAAAAATTTTTCGAAATTCTTCCTTAATACTTGTCTGAGTTTTCTCGTTTAACACAATACCCAAGTTTTTTTCATAAAAATCCCGAGAATTTTCGTTTAAACAAGACAAATCTAAATTTGACAATGCATCTGTTAAATGTTGTAGGGGCGTGTAATCATTTCCCTTTTTATCTTGTATTAATGACTTTGAATGAAAAGAGGCATTAATATCTTTTATCTTGAATCTATCTAATTTGTCTTTAAGCTGATTTTGATAAGTTAGATTTTCTTGTTGATAGCTTTCAAGCTGGCCAATAAGCTTTTGAAGCCTTAATTCTTGTTCTGATGCATTTTGAGGTTTCAAGATGAATTTTTCAAGCATTTTGACACGAATAAACAATTGAAACCTTCGAACAAGATAATGAAAATAATACAGCTGAGCAACTACTTCAGCTTTTTTCAATTGTAAATATGTTTGGTATCCTTCCAAACTATATTCGTTAGGTTTATAGCCAGATCTACAGAGGTGGCTTATTCCAGCTAAAAATAAGTTATCAGTTGAGCATCCTCCTCCCGAAGAGAAGATAGAAACTAAACCTATGCCTGGAATAGGAAGATCTTTCACCAAATAATGTAAAAAAGATTTATTTAAATCCCAAAAGGTCGAAGGCATGAAAATAGCAAATCGTAAAATAAGTAGAAAGATACGTAATATTTGTTCACATATATATACGTTCAATAAGGTTGCTTCTATTTGAATTTTTGTAAGTAAAGCAACTCGACTTCCTTGCTCTGTTAACTTTGCAACTGTTTGCTGATAGTCTACCCATTGTTTACATAAAATCTTTTGAAGTGTTCCTGCCTGTAGTTGGGCATTCCACTGTTGCTCATTATTAGGAGCTCCTTCAAAGTTTAAATTCAAATGATGTTCTTTTAATTTGGATGTACCTGTTTCGAAAGACAATGCTGTAAGGTCGTCGAATAAAGGCTGTAAATTAATGCTAGCAATCATCAAATGTTTTTCGTAAGCTTCTTTTTCTTTGGATAGATGAGAAAGAATTGTTTCCGAGTTGATTGCTAACTTTTGACCTTTATAAATTTGGTAGCGATTCGATAAAAATTGTACAAAACGATCATTTGCTAAGTTTTCTTTCCATTCTTCCATATCGACAGGAAGTTCGATCCGAATAGAATATTTCTTTAAAATTTCTTGAATATTATCAATTGTTTGGCAATTAGATAAAGAACTTAAGAATTGATCAACGTCTATTTTTAGTTGCTCTTGATTATTTACTTCTGCCGCTACATTAACCTGAATCATTGGAGCAGCTAAGTCTGCAATCCAATCTTCTTTCACTGCACTTATCCCTTTAAAATCTAGTAAATTTTTTATAGAACTCTTAAAATCATAAGCATTTTTGACGCATTTCTTTAAATTATGAGAACTCCAGTTAGCACAAATAAAGAAAATTTTAGGTAAAGCGCGAGGGAGAATTTCATGGAAACCGGCTTTTATTAAATTCTGCCGGCGATTGCTTAGCGCTATTTGTTGTTGTTTAGCTATATTTATGTAACACTTGTTAATTCTTCTTTCTAATTTCTTTTCTAATTTAATATGAGAATATTTTGCACAAAGTTGATCTAACCGCTTTTTAGCTTCTTGCTGAAATGACCATTCATTGACATTCGATAGAGAAGCTTTTACAGGTTTCCCTGATTTAATAGAGGTAGCTAACCATCCTAAAAAGTCACAAATTTTATTAATTAATTCAGAAGGAAAGCTGGGAGCAATATAGCCTTTAACATATTCATGATTAATGAAAGCTTGAACATTTTCTCGGATAGTGTCGACATGTTTAACACTATTAAAAAAAAATTTATCAATATTTTGATTGTGCTTTAAAAGAACGCTTTGAAATTCTTGATGCCACTGGCAAAAATCTTTGATAAAATCTAAGTAAATAAGATCTTCAGCATTAACCGACTGTTTATCTTTCAAAAACTCCATACCCATTTTTTCCAAAAGATGTTTTCTTTCGTTAAAAAAAGTAAATCTTTTAGGATTAAAGATCAAAGAACCTTCTTCTAAGAATTGAGAGAAAATAATTGGAAGATTAAAACTTGATTCATTAGAAGCGTTATTAAGTGGCATTTCCGATGTTGCGAGCACTTGTTTTAATGCTTCAGAAACTTGCATAAATATCTCTTAAGTAGAGAGTTAAGATTGGTTAAAAAAATCCTAATTTGAAATCTAACATAAAAAACAAAATATGTCCAAGATAAAAATTAATTTATAAAAGTAAAAAAGTAGAAGATTTATCCGAGTTGGGATAAAAAGATCATTATAATTTTTCTTTGAAAATTAAGCGTTAAAAATTAAGATAGATAGGTTTAAAAAAAGGAACTGAAAGTTTACTTTTTAATGCAGCTTCAAAATTCGAATTTAAAATAAAAAAGATAAATGGGCGAAAACTTGAAGATAAATTCCTATAAATTTTTTTAATTCTTTGTTCGATGTCCGAATTCAGCAATTCCTCTTAATAATTCATTAAAAGTCAGCTGTCCGTCGGCAATTTGCTTGATGGCATCATTAAACATGTCGAGGCTTAAAAGTAGATTTCCTGTGATAATGGTTAGTTGAGCTGTGTCAATAGCCGATTCTTTGATTAACCAATTGTAACGATATGTTAATCTATTATTTAACTCATCTAATTCAAATCCAGGCCAATCTAAGTTTTGATTGAGAAATAGTAACAAACTTGCTATTTGATTTACTGCAAGTGGATTGACTTCAAATGGTAATTGATGCAAAAACTGGATTCTGAAACATCGATCCTTATCGAACTTTTTGAGCATTGAGGGATCTAATTGCTGTTCAAAAGCCATGATTTTAATCATTTTCCTTTTTTCTTTAGAATTCGTTTCTGCAATGGCAATCAAATAATCAAATGGCTCTATTTCAGAGGCTGCAACATAGGAACAATCAAAAAAAGTTTCTTTTAAAAGAGAAGAAATGCGTTGTAAAACCATAATTTCACTTAATTAGGATTCATAGAAGGAATTAGATTTGCTTGGATACGAGCTTGTTGATATTGAATAAATTCAACTATTTCAGAATCTTCTAATGTGAAGAATTTTTGCAAAGCTTTTTTTAAAGATTCTGGATTTTTCATCGCTTGAGCTTGTAAAACTTCAATGTCTAACCCTAATTGTGTTTGAAGAAGTAATTTGGTTTCTTCGCTCAATAAGCTTAAATCCATAGCTAATAATGATTCGTTTAAAGCCTTCCAAGTATCAAAATTTTGTGGACTCTCCGCAATTTTTAAAGACGCAGATTTTGCAAAGTCTTGCAAACGTGCATTATTAATACGAGTTTGTATTGCTTTTATTTTTCGATTCCACTCTTGGACTTTAGATTGACTCAGTGCATATTGCGTCTTAGCTTCTTCATATTTTTTAAATGCTTTTTGATATTCCTCAGTTGAAACGTCTTTTTTATGTAAGTTTTTTAGAATAAAAGCTATATCTTGTAATTTTTTATTTTTGCGTAGAGAGCAATATTCTTCAATTCTTGCTCGGACACGATTGAACATTAATTTCACATCTGTCAAATATGTTTCTACAGCCGTAGAAGCAGATTTGTATTTAGATTTTTGATAATAGCTAGCACATAAAAACCCCAACGAAAAAATTGTCGATGCGATAGATAAGCCTATTAAGATAAAACCAGCGCCAGCGACAGGTATGGTTAATAATCCTATAATAGCGAAGGTAGTAGAAATAATGGCAAAAATCGAAGCTATGGTAAAAAGTGTCCCTGATTCTACTAATTTAAATTTTGTAAAATTTCGCTCGATTTCATGTTTTTTTGAAATCATTTCTTTAAGGCTATTTTTCGTTATATGTTCTAAAGTTTCTTGATGGTCCACATAAAAATATAACAGGTCTGCTGAAGTATAATTTTTCATAAATCGATCAAATTGTTTATCTGAAACGATTACACGTTCAAAAGCATTGATTATGTGAGCTTTGTCCTTAAAACGAGAAATTGTAAAACCGAGTTGAAGCTGGTTCGCAATGCTTTGTAGCTTGATGATTTTCTGTTCATTAAAAATAACTTCTTGTTCTTTTAAAATACGTTCAACTTCTTTTTCCGGTAGGTTTTCAAAAAGAATAGGAGATAAGTTTTTTTTAGAAAATTTTTCTCCATATAAAACTCTAAATTGCCCAGCAAGTTGTTCGTACTGCCTCTTTTTCAATTCAACAATTTTAGGTTTGAGTTCTTCAAAATGAGGGGTTAATTGTAAGACTTTTTTTCTGCTAACAGCTTCTCTTTTAATCAGCAAGTTTTTACTTGTTTGAATAAGATAATCGAGCTGACCTAAAACTATTGCAAAGTCCGTGTATTTAAAAATCAAATCTTGTTTAAATTCAGCGTGAAGTTCCCAATGATCAATTAATTCACTCGTTGTATTGATATCTTCCATTAATTCAATACCAAAATTTTTAAGCTCTTGTTTAATTTCTTCAAAAACCATCGTTGGGTGATAAATGAGCTTATCTAGCTCTTCTTGAAATTTCTGAAAGTTTTTTTCAGAAATTTCACTTAAAATTTCAGGAAATTGAACTTGAAGGGGGGGCTCTATTTGGGTAGCTATATGACTAGTTGGTTGTTGACGTTTTTTCCATTGCTTAAACGTTTCTGTCCACCCTGTATAAACACAATGATTGGTTACAGCTCTATGTAAAATGAATCCAGAAAGAACAAGTGATAAAGCTGTTTTTGCAACAGTGACACCTGTTAAAAGAAATTGAAAGGCCTTAGCAGTTTGATCAATGGGAAGATATTTTAAAGGAATTTTGACGAATGAAAAGAATTTTTTACCGACTTTTAATTGATACTTAGTTTTTTGTAAGTTGATTTGCTTTTCTTGAATTTTAAGCTTAATTTCTAATTCACTAATAATTTTTCCCAATGTAGCTAAAATTTTTTTAATTTCTCTTTGTTCGCCTTTGGAAATTTTCTTATCATGAAGCATTTCTTTTTTTGTGTCATATTCGTTTTTTAAACTTAAAAAAACTTTTTTTGAAATTTCTAAAATCTTTATTTTATGCATTAACACTAAACCACTTACTCCCAAATCAAGAGCATTTAAAAATTTCCCGGCATGGTCAGCTATCTCATCTAAAGACTCTAAATGATTTCCAAGGATCGATCCTTCTTTGATTAATTTTTCTGGAAGCAAATTTTGGAGATATTCTATTCCACTTTGCACAGTGTCATTGCCGGTATCAGCATATTCATGTGCCCATTTAGTGAAATCCAAAACCATTTTATAAAAACGACTACCGTGAATTACTTCATCTATTTTTTCTAGAGTTTGCGTAATTTGTTCTTCTTTTTGAACAATTAAAGCATCTAATTCTTCCTCCAATAATAAATTCAATCGTTCGGAATTTGAAAGTTTTAGTGGAGGTAATAAAGTTTGATTGACTGGAAAAAGGGGATTATTATCAATTAATTTATAAGTTGTTTGTTTTTTTGTTTCAAAAAAATACGAAGGAATAAGATTACTTGAATGGATTGGACCTCCAGCAGGTGAAGCCATAAATTCCTCCTAAAATAATGATAATAATAAATGTATAATCGAATTATATAATTTGATTATTAATTTATAATTAATTACATTGAATAATTAAAAATTATTTAATTTGTTTAATATTTTTTAATTATAAAGGAATTAAATTGAAATTTTTGGGCCAACCAAGAGATTTTTAGACATTTTTTTGATTTTATATGAAGAAAATTAAGTAAGAGTCAAAAGTAAATAAAAATATTTAAAAGTATAAAAATTTAGAAAAAATGTGAGAACTCATCCATTTAATATTCGCGCCCTTAGTTATAAAATCTCTGTGGTATATGTTTTTTGAATTTGAGGAAGATGTTTTTGCTGCTCTGAACTGAATGATGTCCGTATAAATATCGGCATATTCCGGTAATAAAGGGAGTTTTTCGGAAATTCTGACTCCTTGTGCTAAATTATCATAACATTTTCTTTTCAAAATCTAGTGTGTGGGTTTTTTAGACTTATTCCAAAATTGATACCCATTCCCTCCTCTATACATTTCTACTAAAATCAAAGCAGCCTCTTAGATTTTTTGTGCTAAGTATAGATAGGTATGGTTTGTGATTATCAAGAGCTAGAGGAAAAGCATGAAAACTATCGTAAAAACCCTCAGGCATGATCAATACACTTTTATTATTTAAAGAATTAGAGATATTTTTGTGATTTGCCTAAGCACGATCAATCCAATTTTGTCCAAAATCTTAACTGTAGGTCTTTTTTATTAAGTTTAGAGGAAAAATTTCTATTGCCACTGGTTTTTTGTATTTCTATTTGGAAATTTCATAGGTAAAAAAATCATTTGTAAAGAAATTGGTTTGATTGCGACTTCAATTTTCCAAAATAATGAGAAAATACATAATGGTTTTCTCAACCTTGGCTTAACTCCTAACCATTCTCGCGATAAGGAATGAAGAGAGCTTGAGAAAGTTCTATTGAAATATTTAACTGACTTTTCAACAAAAATATATGGGTTTAATTGATGTGAACTATTGTTTTTCAAGGATGGAATTTTGTTTGGATAGGTTGTAGTAAGCTATTTGGGTAATTGATAAGAAACTTGATGCTCATCTGTTCCCAGGCGCTGCTTTGTCAAATAATACTTTCATTTTGTTTATCTAAATTAACTTTTAAAAAAGTTAATTGAAATCATTAATAAGAGTAAAAGTTAATGTTAAATGATTTTTCCTCATTTGGCAGTTGTGTGTTTTGAGTTCACATATCCAGAGTCTTTCTGATAAAATATTTTAATTAAAACTTTTTCATCAGGGGCAATATCAAAGGATGAGGATGGAATTGTTTTGGTGGTATAACCAGCAAGCTCTTCTGCTATCACATAATAATGTTTTCCGGGAGGAATCGGTAAATTAGTGATAGATCCAATAGAAGAATGAATGATTTGTCCGTTTAATAAGAGTTTCCAACTAACGGATCGATTAACTGTTAAACTAAATCTAGCCATTTTCAGAGGAATACTTTCAGAAGAAAAAATATAACGAGGTAAAAGGGAATAAGAAAAAGAAGGAGAAAAAACCTTGAGATTGTTTATAGATAAGGTACTATTTGGCACTTTAAAATCAGACATGGCGACGTCATGAGCTGTTTTATGACGAATATGAATTTCTTGATCCACCTTGAGAACAGCTTCACTTGTCAAAATAATTTTTCGAACCGGAATTTCTTCAAAAAAATCATCAGCATTGGGAAGCACAAACTCAATTCGATACTGACCAATTGGTAAATGGCTGATAACAACTGTACGCTCAGAAGAGGTATGGGTATTCGCAAGAAAGTCATCTTTTTTTGGGTATAGCGTTTTTTCGTTGTTCTCATTAATTAACCAAAAACGGACACGATCTAGGCGATGACCTTTTTCATTTGTTTGATAATTAACAATTAATGTACCAACTTTATTTGTTTGGGTTTGTTCTCCTAAAAGATTAATAACAGGAGCAAAACAAAATAGTAGCACAGTTAACAAATATATCAAACTTTCCACGCCTATCTCCTAGAATGTATTATATATAATTATAATTTTATTTATAAGTTTTATATCAAATTTTAAATTTCAAAAACAACATTTTAATAATTGTATGTTTTGATCATCAGTAAATTACAAAATGTATTAGATTGTTAGCTTTTTTAAGGATAATTGAGATTTGGTATGGTATTTGGGTTGGAGTTCTCTAAATTTTGTTGATATTCATCAATCATTTGGCCGTACTCATTAATACACATAAAATATTGTTTATCTGATTGAAGAGTTACAATAATTACATGACGTATAGAGATAAATTTAGCTAAATATGAGGGTTGCGTATGTTTAAGCTGTCGCGCTTTTTTAATTCCCCAAGCACCGTCTCCTAAATAAAGTATTCCTTTGGGATGAATTTTATTTTGTAAGAGAGGGTAAGTTCTTTTATAGGCGTGATCATGGTGTTCAAAAGCTGCGTGAAGATTTCCTTGTTCAAAAGCAGGTACCCAAAATTTCCGGATAATAGAACTTCGTTTATTATTGAAATTACGAATGGAAGGGTAAGCGGGTACATGATAAATCGCAAAACGATGTTGTGTATGCTGCCTTTCCCTTAAAGTTCGATTTAGCCAAGTGGTTTGTTGACCTGATACAGGGTTGGCATGCCCTGAATCTAACAACCAGATACTTAAATAAGAATTAAAATCAAAGACATTATAAATGCTAGTTTCAGCCATTGGGAAAAGAGAACTGAAGATTTTGGCTTGTGCTGGGGTTTGTTGATAATGTCCTATTAGGTCATGATTACCTATTGCTGCAATAATGGGAATTAATCTTCCTTCAGGAGTAATCATGGATTGATGCCAAGCTTTCAACCATTCTATCCAACGCTCGATTTTTTGGAGAGGGATGTATGATGCTCCAACGCCATAAGCTATGTCGCCTCCTACAAGCGCAAAAGAAGGATTTGTTTTGGCTGCTTGTTTGCATATGTCAATCATCAAATCAATCCCATCATGATACATATCTCCACCTACGACAAATCGAAGAGGTCTTTGTAAAGAGCAAGGAAGTGTACGAAATAGCTGAGTTTGACTATTTGTTTCAATTTTGAAAATATACTCAGTGTCGGGTTCTAAATTAGTGAGTTCTACCCTGTTAATGAAATACGAAGGAGAATGAGGAAAATTAAAAATGATTCCTTTTACTTGTATCCAATTGGCTTCTGTACTTTGTCGGTAAAATAATTGCACTTCTTTTTCTTTCTTAGAAGAAATCCATTGAATTGTCATTGTTGTTGTTGGATCTTTTTGCCAAGTTAAGTAAACAGTTTCTGAGGCAAGATCATCACCATATAAAGACAAATTTAAAAAAATACAAAAAATACTTAAAAGGGAAATAAAATAAGAAAACCTGGATGGCTTGTATTTGAATTCAACATTAGAGTTGGACGTATACGTGGTTGACATAATTTTAACGCTTTGAAGAAGTAAAAAGAGGCCATATGTAGCATATTGCCTCTTTGAGTTCAAGCGAAGAGATTTATGTGTTTTTAAGAGCTTCTTTTGTTAAAGCTTCTAAGACACGATTACTTCGGTTAACAAATTCATGTAAAGAATGAGGTTCCATTTCTCTTTGTGAAAGAAGGGCAAGCTCATAAACTTCTTGGGTCAAATCTTTTGCCAAATTTGGATTTTGTTGGTCTAGCTTTTGAATCGATTCAAAAAGAGAGTTGTTTGTGTTAATCACAAAAGTTTTTTTATTAAACAAAGACATTTGGATATTACGTTCTTCTGGATCTAAGCGCATCATGTACTCACGCATTCTCCGTTGTTTCTCATCAATAACAATAAAACCTGGAAGTGAATCAGAGGCCAAACTTTTCGCTTGGACTTCAACATTATCATCATTCAGTTTAGTTTGCACAAATTCAGCAAGCTTGGTTGCTTCAGTTCTCCCTTCAGCATCAAGAACTGTTTTTTCTCGGCTTTTATCCACTAGATTTTCATGTACTTCAGCATCAATACGCTGGAATGTGATAGGGGCTAATTTATTTTCTAGAAAATTGATTAGGTAAGGATCTAAAGGACTATTCGCTGATAGTATTTCAATACCTTGTTGTTTATAAATATCCATCATGTGAGCGCCAATTTTCTCATCAGTAGCATAAAAAACTTTATCTTTCGTTTTCTCTTTATTTCTTTCTAGATAATCAGGGATAGTCAACCATTCTTGATCAGTATTTTTCCAAATTAAAAACTCTTTAGCTCTTTCATAAAATTTATCATCTTCTAAAATTCCTAATTTGACGATAACAGAACTATCCTGCCAAGCTTGAATAAACCTTTCCCTGTCAGTTTTATAAAGGGTAGACAAGCTATCCGAAACCTTTTTAGAAATATGACTTGCAAGTTGTCGAACAGTGCGATCCATTTGTAAATAGCTTCTGGAGACATTCAATGGAATGTCTGGACTATCAATAATTCCTTTTAAAACACTTAAGTAGTTGGGAATTAAATCTTTGCAGTTATCTGAAACGAAAACTCGATTGCAGTAAAGGCTAACATGACTTTTATTCATATCAAAATCACGTTTGATTTTAGGAAAATAAAGAATTCCTTTTAAACGAAATGGATAATCGACGTTAAGATGAACCCAAAAAAGAGGATCTTCTTCTAGAGGAAATAATTGGTGATAAAAATTTAAATAATCTTCTTTTGTACAATCAGAAGCAGATTTAATCCATAAGGGTTCAAACTCATTGATTCGCTGACCATCTAAATAAATGGGATAAGGGAGAAACGAACAATAGTGTATTAAGATTTTTTTTAAGTGTTCTTTATCTAAATATTCATCGCTATCTTTACTAATAAAGAGAGTAATTTCTGTTCCTCTGCTACTTTTAGTCCCACGATCCATTTCATAATCAGATGATCCGTCACAAATCCATAGAACAGGTTCAGCCTCATTTTTATAAGAAAGTGTGTTGATTTCTACCTTATCAGCGACCATGTAAGCAGAATAAAAACCTAAACCAAAATGACCGATAATTTGTTCGCTTTCTTGATTTGATTGATATTTATTTAAAAATTCCTCAGCACCCGAAAAAGCTATTTGCGCAATATATTTTTTTACTTCTTCCGCATCCATTCCAATTCCATTATCGATAAATTTTAGGATACGAGTTTCTTTATCTATTTGAATATCAATACGAAAATCTTCATCTTTAACTTCTACGTCTCCTTGATCGCGTAATATTTTAACTTTTTGAATCGCATCGCAGGAGTTAGAAACCAATTCTCTCATAAAAATGTCTTTATCAGAATATAGCCATTTTTTGATGATTGGTAAAATATTTTCACTGTGTATTTGAAGAGAACCTTTTTCCATTTGAATACCTTTAAAAATTCATTAATATTAAGAAATTATAGCAATGCAAGAGATTTCTACTAATGCGTCTAGAGGAAGTTTTGCCACTTGAACAGTTTGTCTTGCTGGGGGAATAGAATGAGAAAATCGTTTACTATAAGCTTCGTTAACGATTGCAAAATCATTTAAATCTTTGAGAAAAACATCGCAACGAACGATATTTTGAAATGTACATCCAGCTTCTTTAAGAATTGCTTCAAGGTTATCTAAAACCCGATTGATTTGGAGGGAAATATCATTTAATTCTAATTTCCCTGTCGTTGGATCAATGCCTAGCTGTCCAGAAACATACAAATGTTTATCTGCTAACACAGCTTGGGAATAAGGACCAATAGCTTTTGGAGCCTGCATTGTCTCAATTTTTTTTAAATTAACCATAAAAAACTCCTCATTCATAAAAAATATCAAGTTTGGCATTTTATGCACTTAGGAAGTTTTTGCCAATAATAGACTTGTTTTAAAAGGTCAAACTCTCAAAGAAAAAATAAAACTTAAGGGTATCAATAAATGAGCTTACCATTTTTATTGCTGGGAAAATACTAGCAGATTATACCTTGTATAATATAATGACTGAGGGTAGAAATAAATCATTTAACATTTTGTTGATCTGTAGGATTGCATGATAAATTACTTTTTTTTTCTAGATACTGTTTTCGCTTTCCGATGTTTATTTCAGCTCACTATTCCCGAAAAAATATTGCCGATTGTTGTTGCTGATTCTGGAGGATTTGATCCTGTTTTAAGTTTATATGCAATTGCTGCTTTTGTGTTGATAGGTGTCGGTTTAACAGCTTTAATACTTTTTACAAAGGCCAAGTTTGTTAACTCTGAAACGTGTACAATTAAAATCAATCAAGATGATGCTTTAACTATTCATACTCCGGGAGGAGGAACGCTTCTTCATGCTTTGACCTCTCATGGTATTCCCATTCCTTGCCCATGTGGGGGAAAAGCAACTTGCAAACAGTGTCGAGTTCAAATCCTTGAAGGAGCTAGTGTTCCTTTACAAACTGATATGGATACATTTTCAAAAAAACAACTGAATGATGGTTGGCGCCTCTCCTGTCAATCCAAATTAAAAAGGGATTTACAAGTTCAAGTTGATGAGCATGCCTTAGGAGTTAAAGAATGGGTAGCAACAGTTTTAAGTAATGATAATGTTGCTACTTTTATTAAAGAGTTAATTGTTGAAATTCCCGAAGGAGAAGAAGTTCCTTATCAATCGGGAGGATATTTACAATTTCATGTTCCTTCTTTCAAAACAAATACAGAAAATTGGAAAACAACGATGAACCCCAAATATTATGCCGATTGGGAAAAATTTGGCTTATTTGGTAAAGAAATTGACTTTTCCCATTTACCTCAAAAACCCAATGAAGTCATAAGAGCTTACTCGATGGCGTCTTATCCTGCGGAGGGACGGAAGTTAATTTTTAATATTCGTATTGCAACACCACCTTTTGTAAATGGAAAAATGCAAAATGATGTTCCTTGGGGCATTTGTTCATCTTATGCGTTTGGTTTAAAACCTGGAGATAAAATTCGTTTGTCTGGTCCTTATGGAGAATCGTTCATGATTCATGATGAGCGAGAATTGGTTTTCTTAATTGGAGGTGCTGGTTCTTCTTTTGGGAGAAGCCACATTCTTCATTTATTCAATACTGTAAAAACCTCAAGAAAACTAACCATGTGGTATGGAGCAAGATCTTTAAAAGAAAATATTTATCAAAATGAATATGAAAAATTAGAAAAAGAGTATGCTAATTTTGCTTATCGATTAGTTTTATCAGAACCACTCCCAGAAGATTTAGAAAAAGGCTGGCCAGCCAAGGATCCTATCAAAACAAACTTTCTTTTTAAAGCTTTTGAAGAAGGACAGCTTAAAAAGATGGATTATCCAGAAGAATCTTTATTTTATGTTTGCGGCCCTCCAATGCACAATAAAAGTGTGCTTAAATTATTAGATGAGTATGGAGTTCCGCGAGAAAATATTATTTTAGATGATTTTGGGAGTTGAAACACTTATTAAGGCAACTTTAACTTTTTAGTCTAGGCTGCTTGGCGGACTTTCTGGAGTTTTCCGGATTGATCTGCAAGGTATTTTCAGTTTTCCGCTTGAATTGGGGGGTAAATAAATAAAATTTAATAAAAATAAGCCTGTTCTGCAATTAGCTGCACAAAAAAGCATTTTTGTGAGAAGATTTTTTGTAATTGTACGGAAGCGGAGTAATAATGAAGAATCGATGGATTTTAATTGGTCTATTACTTTTATCACAGGCCTTTCTTCAAGCTTATGAAGAACATCATCCTAAGGCATTTATCGCTCAAATGCAAGGTATAGACTATAACCCAGAAAAAAATTGGACTGATTGGGTGGTCAAAATTGGCCATTTCCACCACATTTTTGTTCATTTTCCCATCGCATTGCTTACTATGGCTGTTTTTGCAGAAATTTTATTTGCTTGGTATAGAACTTCTTTTTTTGAGAATGCAGCTGTTTTTATGATCATTTCTACGGCAGTTTTAGTGCCCATTACTGCT
The DNA here is from genome assembly GCF_000011565.2 of Candidatus Protochlamydia amoebophila UWE25. NCBI lineage: Bacteria > Pseudomonadati > Chlamydiota > Chlamydiia > Parachlamydiales > Parachlamydiaceae > Candidatus Protochlamydia > Candidatus Protochlamydia amoebophila. The sequence goes on along the minus strand of NC_005861.2, from coordinate 1,856,313 downwards.
TTGTTGGGATTTGCGCTGTCATTAGGCCAATTTTACCCCGATACACTAAATGATGTATTTGTTTGGCATCGCTATTTTGGCGTAGTCACTGTCATTCTGGCTCTATGGGCATGCCACTTGCGCAATCAATATAGCCGCGATTCTTCCAAGGGATTGTGCTCTTACTATATTTGCTTATTTTTCTCTTTCTTAGTTGTCAATCTTACGGGGTTATTAGGCAATACTCTTACATTGGGATGGAATCTTTAATTCTTTTCAAAATAAATTTAATGAAAGCTCTTTATTGTTGCCATTAGTTTTGGATTTTATGCTTCCACCCATCCCCAAGCAATGACGTCTGCTATAGTTGTCGATTGGTGTCGCAACATCATCAAGCGATCAAATCCAACAGCAACGCCACAACAATCAGGAAGTTTTTCTAAAGCTTCTAAAAATAAAAAGTCTAAAGGGAGTGATTTTTTGCCAAGATCGATTCTTTGTTTGTTGCTGGCTAAAAATCTTTGTTCTTGTTCTTTGGCATCTGTAAGTTCGTGGTAACCATTTGCTAATTCAACTCCTTTGTAATAAATCTCAAATCTTTCTGCAACCTCTTCTGCGCCATGCTTGCGTTTACAAGCAAGAGCAGCTTGTGTGGCTGGATAATAAGCTAACACACACAATTCTTGTTGTCCTAATTGCGACTCAATTTGAGCTCCTAAAATAAGATTAAGGAGGGCATCCCGTCCTTCTTCAAGAATGGAAGTATAAAATGGAATTTGATGGGCTTGAATATAAGCAAATAATTCTTGATTCGTTGCTAAACAGTAATCAATCCCTGTATATTTAAGAAAAAGATCTCGATAACTAATGGTTTGATAGGAGAGGTTACCTAAGAACAAACGAATAAAAGCAACTGTTTCTTCAATCATTTGTTCTAAATCAAATCCTAAACGATACCATTCAGCCATCATGAATTCAGGATTATGCTTAGAACTTAATTCTCCATCGCGAAAAACGTGAGAAAGCTGATAACAATCACCCATGCCCTCAGCCAAAAGACGTTTCATTCCATATTCGGGAGAAGAATGGAGATAGCAGGTTTCTTGTTGATGATAAAGTGCGGGAATTAAGTCAATATGGGCATCGATAGATGCTCTTAAACTGAGACAGGGGCAATCAACTTCCAAAATTTGGCGGGCTGCAAAAAATTGACGGGATTGACCGAGCATGGTAGCTCGATCATGTAATCTTGAAATTTTAGACAGTTGCACTGATTAGCTCGAAACTCGCGAAACATATTCTCCAGTACGAGTGTCTACTTTAATTTTTTCACCTTGCTCTACAAAAATAGGAACTTGAACTTTTGCACCGCTTTCCAATATAGCTGGTTTTAAAACTCTACCTGATGCCGTATCTCCTCTAACGCCAGGAGAAGTATCTGTAATAACCATTTCCATAAATGTAGGAGGTTCAACGTTAACGGCATTTCCATTGTAAAAAATCACTTCATAGACATGATCGTCTAATAACCATTGTACAGTCTCTCCAATGCTTTCTAAAGAAATCTTAATTTGTTCGAAGCTTTTCTCATCCATAAAGATGACCCCATCACTTTCTTTGTAAAGCATTCGCATTTCTTCTTCGGCAACATCAGCAAGATTTAACTTTTCTCCGGACTTGAATGTACGCTCGATGACACGTCCTGTTAATAAATGTTTCATTTTAATGCGGTTAAAGGCTTGCCCTTTACCTGGTTTGACAAATTCATTACTGATGATAGTGTAGGGTTGTGCTTCGACCTCTACCTTTACTCCACCCCTGATTTCGCTTGTGCTCATTTGTGCCATAGATCACATTCCTTTGCTAAAATCTTATTTTGATAACGGGATTAGAAATAAGTAAAAAAATCCATTACTTATTCTAAATTCGCGTTTGATAAATATAAAAGTTGTTTTTAGGTAATTAAATGAAAGCTTTAATGTCATTGATAAATGATAAAACTTTTTACTAAAAAACTAATAACTCAAATTTTGAATTTTTTAGATCATTCACTATACGTTAAAAAGTGATGGAAAGTCCAGAAATTTGCTTTCTTTGAAAACGCCATTTTATGCATTAAATGAAACAAAATCGTTGAATCATCAAAAGAACTTCTGAATTTTTCCTGAAGTTGCTAAGTTAGATCAAACTAGTATTAAGCTTAAATTCATCAAGAGGTTTGAATATATAGTTTAAGAAATATAAAGATTATCTAAATGATAAACCTTTAACAAACAAATAAGTTGAGCCCAATCATGGAATCATTGATTGTAAAATGCCTGATCTTGATGGAGAGGAGAACAAATCATCATTAGAAAAAATCCACAAAGAAAGGATTATTTGGGACATTAATGATCAACTTTTTTGGAAATAAAAAAATCATCAATGATCCAAGACAACAGAGAAACCATCCTCGGGATCTCGTTCTCCGTTATTATCTTTGTCCAAAATGGGGTTATATTATAGAAAATCGCAATAAATATGAACGTCGAATGCATTTGTTTCAAAAAAGATCTGCCGTGACTGTTGTTACCATCATGTCACTGTTACAAAAAAAGCCAACATTTGGACCTTTACTTGGCCCTTACGATTAGATTATTAGATTAAAGGAATGATTATGAATCACAATTTCCTCGAAATAGAAGAAGAGCGATTATTGCAAGAAAAAATTGCCCGAGATACCTTGGAGCGTTATTCTGGATCTCCAGTTGAAGATTTTCAACCATACGTATTACTGACAAATTTTTCTAAGTATGTGCAATATTTTGCCGATAGTCGAGAAGTACCTGTCATTGAAGGGTCGACATTTAAAGTAGCTCATTCTCCTACTGAAAAAGTCTCCATTTTAGATTTTAAGATAGGCTCACCTGCAGCTGCATTGGTTGTGGATCTTTGTGCTTTTTTGCCCATTCGAGCCGCTTTACTACTTGGAATGTGTGGCGGATTAAGAAGGCATTATGTGATAGGTGAATATTTTGTTCCTATTGCAGGAATCCGTGGGGAAGGTACTTCAGATTTTTATTTTCCGGCGGAAGTTCCTTCTTTGGCTAATTTTCTCGTTCAGAAAATTGTGACAAATGTCCTAGATGAAACACAGACGGCTTATCATGTGGGAATTACTCATACAACTAATAAACGTTTTTGGGAGTTTGATCAAGAATTTCGCAGACGTTTAAAAGCTACGCGTCCTCAAGCTATTGAAATGGAGTGTGCTACATTGTTTATGGGAGGTTATAGCCATAAGCTTCCCTTGGGGGCTTTATTATTGATTTCAGATCTCCCATTGAATAAGGATGGGATTAAAACCAAAAAAAGCTCTGAAAATGTTTTTAAGACTTATACTGGAGAACATGTCGAAAAAGGCGTTCAAATTATGCGTGCTTTAGACGTTGCCTTAAAAAATGAAGCTAAAGGGATTTTTAGAGGAAATCGAAAGCGATTTGAAAGTACTATTTTGGATTAAAATTCTCTTTTTAAAACGAAGGATCCGTTTAAAAAAAACGACAACTTATTTTTTTTAAACGGATTTATTCTTCCCTAGTTTACCCTTGAATGATCATAGAAAAATAGTTTTCTTCATGAAGAGGATCGACATCCGAAGAGATGGGATGGTTTGAAATTGTTAAAATTTTTTTCAACATCTCAATTAATAAATATTGAAGTACTCTCCATTTTTCCATGTCTTCGCCGTTAATTTCTGTTTCTTTCGCAAGGTAGCGAATAAATTGTTGAATCCTTAATTGATTTCCCTCTTTTTCACATCCCTGGATTAAAATGAGAGCAGCATTAGCATAAAAAAAAGGCTCGTGTAAAGTAGAATGAGAAGCTATTTTTTTTAGGGTTTGAGCTATTTTGATTCTTGAGGAATGGCTTTGCTCTGCATAACCAATCGAAATAATCAATGCAAAAACAATTAAGCTTTTTTTAATAAGATTTTTTTCTAACGCTGTACCTAAAGATGTATAACCGTCGATATCGTTAGTCAGTAGTTCGGCTATCCGTTCCTTCAACCATTGATGAATAACCTGAAGCCCAAAATCAAAGGGGTCAAATAATGGATTGATTTGGTGAATCATCACAAAACCTAGAGCTTGATGAATGATAATTTTGATAAGCAGTAAATCGAGAGTTTGCTGAATATCAAAAGGTAAGATATTGAATTCGACGGGAGAATTAGTAACCAGAGTTTCTTTTTCTTTAGAATTAGGTTTTAGTAATGATGATTCTAATAACCATTCAGAAAGCATTTTATTAGCGAGTTGCGGAAGAGGAAGAAAACTTAGATTTTGAGCAATTAAAGGGTGAATTTCTTTTTGCTCGAAACTAATTTCCTTATTTAAAAATGATTTCCAAAATAGTTTAAATGTGTCCATGTGATCTTCGTTTATCTTTCCATCGTGACCTAAAACTTTTTTTTCTTCGTTTAATTTTAAAAGGGGTTGACAAATTTCTTCGAAAGTAAACTTTATAAGAGGGGCTAAAATCTTAATTTGTGCGGCAGGTAGTGTTTTAAAAAGAGATTGAAAAGAATTATTTTCTCGCGAAAAGCGTACGCGTATTTCTGATAATCTTAGTATTGCGTTGACTAATGCCCGGCTATCATAGGTTTCTAGAAAATCCATTTTACTTCGTATGGGATGAAAATGGGTTAGGGCAGTATCCATCAATTTTAAGAAAGTTTGCAAAGAATCTTTCATCTCGATGACTTCTTTTGAAAGCGTATTGTTCGTTTTCTCAGTCAAATTAGGATTTAAAAGCTTTAAAGCTTCTTCCACAATTTCAGTTGCTCCTTGAACCTTTTTTTCGAGCAATTTTTGCAGGGAAGTTGTTTGAAGCGTTAAGCTATTAGGCTCTATTAAAGTTGGCAAATCCGAAGGGGTGATGGAAGAAATAAAATCTTCATTCGTTTTTTCGAAAGAATTCGCTTTATCAACAAGAGAAGCTTTTTGTAAATTTATAGAAGAAAATGGAGGTGAAAGAGCTATAGATAAAGGCTCTGGTTGTTCAGCCCAGAGAGAGTTAGAATTAATAGTCATGATGCCTCGGCTGTTTTGTTTTTTGTTGACTAGGCATTAATGTTTCTAATGTCATCTCCGCTCGTTTTTGAATTTCAGAGTATTGAGAATTTAATTGCGCTCGTCTAATCACAATCTGCAGTGCAATACATGCTGAAACTCGTTCCTGTTTATTCAAATAACAGTCTGCTGCATAAAAGTAAGGAAGAGGGTTTTTAAGATCAAGCATTCCACATCGAATGTAACCTTCAGCTGCTTTTTCATATTCTTTCAACATCAAACAGCAGCTTGCCCAACCGTAAATAAAATTAAATTCATTATATTCTACAAGAGCTAACAAACTAAATATTGCTTGAGCGTTTTGAAATTTACCAGCCGTATATAATTGATAGGCTCTAGAGTAAAGCTTTGTCATTTTTTCTGGATCTAAATCAAAAGAACTTTTTGATAATAATCCATCTTCCAGAAGATGTAAAAAGCAAATACGCTTAATTTCCTCCAATTTTTCTAAATCGACATGCCGATGAGTTTTCATAAAAAGTATTTCCATTTTTAGTTTCATTCAAGCAAATTGCAAAGGAAAAAAAAGTTATACTTCTTTATATTAATTATATTTTAAAAAAAATATTAGCACAATAAAGAGCTTGAAAACGCATTGCTTTAAATAAGTAAAGGCAGTTAGATAAATAGCAGACGAAGAAAGAAATAAAAAAAGCATTTGTAAAAATTCAGGAATCTCATGGAAAATGATAAGCCTTTTGTAGAAAAGAGAGTCGTTAAAAGAATATTTTCTCCGTGGTATTATAACCAATATTTTAAATATTCTTTCGGAATTTTACTTGGTTTATTAATTATCTTGGTATTTTCGTATGTCGCTACTACTTTATCACCTATTTTTAACTTTGTTTCTTCTCTTTTTATTCCCATTGTTTTTTCTTTTTTATTTTACTATCTCTTAAGACCTTTAGTTTGTTTTTTTGAACATTTAAAAATGTCGCGCTTCTTTAGTATTTTATTGACCTATGTCTTGATTGGAATCGTATTAGTAATCTTTTTTGCTTATTTGCTTCCTATTTTAGCTACGCAAATTGTAGCTTTTGCTAATACCTCGGTAGAAACTTTGGAAAAAGTTAAAAACTCTTCCCAAACCTTTGTTTTACCAACTGGATTTAAACTTGATTTAGAGGGAGAAATTGAACGGAGGCTACTAAATTTAATCCAATACGCGACAGCAATTTTGAGTCAAAATTTATTAGATATTGTAGGATATCTTACACGTTTAGCCACAATTTTAGCAGTCATCCCCTTCATAGTCTTTTATTTGTTAAAAGACGATCATGATTTTGCTTCGGGATTTTTACAGCATCTTCCTCAAGATTTTGGACAAAATGTGCGCAATATTTTAAAAAATATAGATGAAACGCTATCCAATTATATTAATGGACTCGTATTAATTTCTTTTAGTGTTGGAAGTATGTTATTTATAGGCTATTTAATCATTGGGTTAAAGTACGCTTTGATCTTATCGATTATGGCTTTAGTTTTAACAACGATTCCTTATTTGGGGCCTTTTTTAGCTATTACGCCCGCTGTATTAACAGGGTTATCACATAGCCCTACAATGACTTTAAAAGTCATTGCAGTATTCGCTATTGTTCAACAAACGGAATCAAATATTGTGTCTCCACAAATTATGGGACAAAGGCTAAATATTCATCCTTTAACTCTCATTTTACTTCTTTTAGCAGCAGGATCTCTGTATGGGTTAATAGGATTATTATTAGCCACACCTTTCTACGCCATTTTAAAAGTATTAGCCGAAAATTTTTATAAAATATACCTTCTTCGTTATCCAAAGATGCAGGCTAAACTATACCAGCCTTAACAAGGGATATTGATCAAAAAAAGATAATTAGGTGAAAAAATTTCCAAATCTGTAGCATAAAAGAGTATTGATCTATCGTTGGAAGTCCTGACTGCTCCCTCGACTAAAACGCGAAGGCTTCTAGAAGTTGTTCTTCGGCCATCCAATCCGATTGCATCAGTGATGCTTTTTGCGAAATAAGAGCCAACTCATTTTTTTAATGTGAAATCTTTTACGCAAATTTATTGATATTGCTCAACGTTTTTTTAAATCCTTTATGAAAAAAATTTTTTTAATTATTGTTTCTCCTGAATGTTAGCGACATCTTTCCCTTGCTTTCACTGTTCCTTTGTCTCTTTATTTGGCTTTGCGAGTTGGGGTTGACTTTTGCAAAACTTTTTTTCCTTTTTGAAAAATCGGGACGAGAATCGACGATCTGCTTTCCATGCCGGTAAAAGCGCAAAATGTTCAAGCCTCATCTCTATGCTAACAACATTTATTAAGCTGAATTTGCGACGCTTTCGCTTGTTTTTCGTAGGGCGTAACTGAATGAAATGTTTTGTGAATTATCGTGGTGCCATATTATATTTTGGTCTACGAATGTATCAACGAATTTGAGAAGAGGAAAACACGTTTTTTTCTCACGCATGTTTATTTGGTCTTTGTGAAAAAATGCGGGACAAAATCCTTCAGCAAACCGGTACTCAAGGAATTAAAGTTAATTTTTTACAAGTATTTACCCTGTTTTGAAACCCCGATTGGTCACAAATTTGAAGCAAAGATGACTATGTTCGTCTTCTCATTAACTATCCACCTAAAATAGCTGTCTCTAAGGTGGTAAATAGTTTAAAATTTGTTTCCTTCAAGCTGGTCAGGAAAAAAAATATCTAATTATTCACATACGCTGTGGAGCGACAGTCTATAGTTTCCAAGCTAATTTTTTAGGAGCATGTAGAGAAGTTCCGTTTGCTGTCATTCGCCAACATATTGAACAACAATAATCTCTCAAAATTTAAATGCGTGCTTCATTTTGAACCTAAAAAGCTGAGTTTTCTCGCATCTTTGATAAAAATTTATTCTATTCTAATGCTATTTTTATTGAGCCGGATTGTGCAGGCAGATTTAATGACATTCTTTAGAATTTTTGGTTTAATTCTGCTATAATTTTAGCTTCAAGTTCTTGGGGAGATTTAAATTTTGGCATCAGAATTTTCCGAATTATAAGATCTTTACCTTTTTTGCCTTTTTCCATTGTTAAAGAAAGCTTTTCTTGTTTGATGAGAGTAAATCCAAAGCGAGAAGCGTGGACTCGTATGCGTGTTAAATGATAGAGCCATTGCGCTGGTTCTGGAGGAGGACCAAATCGGTCTCGAATTTCTGACCAAATGGAATCCACTTCTTCAAGTGAAAAAGCTTCACCCAATCTTTGATAAACTTCCATACGTAAACTGACTTCATTGACATAATCTTCTGGAAGTCTGGCATCAATAGCTAATTCGATTTTGGTTTCTGTGACGATGCTTGGTAATTTGCCTTGCAATGTCTGAATTGTTCGTTTTAGCATTTTACAATAAAGGTGAAATCCAATCGAAGATACATGTCCTGATTGCTCTAAGCCTAAAATGTCACCTGCCCCGCGGATTTCCAAATCTCGCATGGCCACTTTCATTCCGCTTCCATATCCACTCGCTTCAGATAATGCTTGAAGACGCTTACGTGTTAATTCAGGCATTACTCTTAAGTTGGGCACCAAAAAATAAGCGTACGCTCTTCTATTCCATCTTCCAACCCTTCCACGAAGTTGATAAAGTGCCGCCAAACCAAAATGATCTGCACGATCAATTAAGATCGTATTTGCGTTAGGAATGTCTACTCCATTTTCCACGATCGTTGTGGCGACTAAGATATCTGCTTGACCGCTTTTAAAAGCATGGAATGTGGCATCGATTTCATCGGCGTGCATTTGTCCATGTGCGACTAAAACACGTGCTTGTGGTAAAAGAGATTTAATTCGATTACTAACAGAGTAGATTGATTCTACACGGTTGTGAATAACAAATGCTTGACCATCTCTAGACAATTCTCTTAAAAGGGCATTCTGAATAATTTGATCGCTAGGTTCTGTGATAATAGTCTTTGTTGGTAGTCGATCCTGAGGAGGGGTATTGATGACTGACATATCTCTTGCACCAATGAGAGACATGTATAAAGTACGAGGGATAGGAGTTGCAGAAAGTGTGAGACAATCAACTCCAATTTTAATTTTCTTGAGATGTTCCTTGGCTTTTACTCCAAAACGTTGTTCTTCATCAATAATGACAAGGCCTAAATCTTTGAATTTGACATCTTCACCAATAATGCGATGTGTTCCAATAACGATGTCAATAAAACCGTTAGCAATACCTTCCAATGTTTCTTGAATTTGCTTTTGAGTACGAAAGCGAGAAAGAATTCCAATATTAATTGGAAAATTAGCCATTCGATCTAGAAAATTATCGAAGTGTTGCATGGCTAAGACTGTTGTGGGGACTAAAACCGCCACTTGTTTAGCTCCATCTGTCACAGCTTTGAAAGCCGCTCGCATAGCCACTTCTGTTTTACCGTAGCCTACATCTCCGCAAATGAGACGATCCATCGCTTTTTTAGACATCATGTCTTGTTTAATGCTGGAGATGGCTGCCAATTGATCCTCGGTTTCGGAAAAAGGAAATTCACCTTCAAAAGATTGTAAATCCGCAGAATCGATAGGATAAGCAAAGCCTTCTTTAATTTCTCGTTCTGCGTAGCTTTTGAGTAAATCAGAAGCATAGCCTAGAATTGCTCTTTCTGTATGTTCCTTTGTTTTTTTCCATTTACTACTCCCGATTGTGTGTAATTTCGGAATGACTTCATTGGATCCAAGATATTTAGTGATAAGGTGTGCTTGATTAAAGGGAACGTACAACTTAGCTTGATCAGCATATTCGATTGTGAAAAATTCACTGAGAATGCCTAAGTGGTTAGCCCTTTTTTCGATTCCAAGATAACGTCCAATCCCATTATTTAAGTGAACTATTACCTCTCCAGGAGTCAAATCATATGTTTCAGCAGGAGAGGTATGATAGGTACTTCGAAGCTTTTGTCGCCTTATTTTATATCTATGCGTTAGTTCCGTTAAGGGTAAAATCATCCATTCTTCATCTTGAATGACAAGGCCACTTGAGAGATAACCGATTTGATAAGTGGTTTGCTTAGGTAAATGGATATTATTTGAAAGGAGTTTTTGACGTAAGTTATTTTCTTCTAATTCACTTGCACATAAAAGATCAAGTCTAAAAGTTTCATGGGAAAGAGAAGGCAGACGATAAAGAATTTCATCCCCATTAAAGTCCCCTTGTTCTTCTTGAGAAATAAAATAATTTGTAATTGTGTTAAAAGGATGACGCCAACGTTTAACGGTCCAATCACGATTAAACATTTGAAACTTAAGTTTGTGAAAAATTGTCGTCTGAGAATAATAACCGCTTTGTTTAGAATCTAGGTGTTTGACTTCACTAAGCTCTTCAATTGGTTTTTGTGACCAAAACATTTTTTGATAGGGAGTCAATAGATGAAGAAATTCTTCAATAGAACTAAAAAATTTATTATTCGCTCCTAAGCTAATTAAAGAGGCGTATCGATCTTCTAAGGCAAGAAGATCATCAAAAATAATTAATGTTTCAGGCCCTAAATAATCTAAAAAAGAAGCCTGTTCATTTGATTGATTGAGCAATTCAAGTTCTAGGCCGGGTGCAATATCAATTTGCTCGACTGCTCTGACGGATATTTGCCCAATTGGATCATAAATACGAATAGATTCTAAGTCATCTCCCCAGAATTCCAAGCGGTAAGGATCGGGAGAGGAAACAGGAAATACATCGATAATTCCACCACGTACTGCAAACTCTCCTTTATCAGAAGCGATAAATTTTCGTTGATATCCCATCAAATTAAGTTTTTGGATAAGATCATCAAAAAAAAAGCTCTCATTTGCCTTAAGTGTGAGATAGAGCTTTTGAAAAGCAGAAGGAGCAATTAGCTTTTGCAAACAAGCTTGTAAGCTAGTCAAAATGATATGAGGCTCGCTTGACGAATTGATTTTCTTTAAGAGCTGATATCGCTCGCCAACAATATCTGGGCTAGGAGGAACATTTTCTGAAGGGAGTGTTTCCCAAGAAGGAAAGTCGACAGTTGGGCAGTTTGTAAAAAAGCTTAAATCATGAAAAAGACGAGCTTCCTCTTGACTGGAGCCTGTTAAGATTAAAACGTGTTTACCGGTGACTTGTTGAGCAAGAGCTGCAATTAAGGCTTTGGGAGCATTCCATAACTCTTCAATCAAGAGGATATCTTTGGTATGCTGTAAAGCTTTTTGAAGAGCAAGAATTCGCTCACTTTTTAACATCTTTTCAAAAATCATGGGCAAAGAGCTTTTTAATCCATTATTTGAGTTATATATTATGTCATCATGTCTTTCGAAAAGAGGCCAATGAAACATCTTAGTCTAAAAAAGAAATAACTTTTAGTTATTATGTAGAATTATCAGAGAACATTTCAACTTCCTTTTTTTCCATTCAAAGTAATTAACTCCTCTGAAAAGTTTAACCATCCAAAACAAATTTTTTATGAATGAGTAAATTTACTAAAAATAAAACTTTAAAAATACTATTTAACATAGTAAACAGATTTTAAGTTTAAGGTATGCAGCTGCTAGATTATCGTTTATTTTTTTTATTTAGTTTAGAGCACAGTTGTCATAACAAGCTTAATAAAAGGGAGAAAGTCATGAAGCAGAAAATGAGTTTGCTATTCTTAATCTTGTATTTTTTTTCCCCTCAAGCTTATGGGGAAGAATTTAATAGCTCTAATTTGCCACAATTAACGGTAAAAGGGGAAGCAACTATTTTTAAACCTGCTGACCAATTGGAAATGAGTGTTTCTGTCGTCACACAAGACCCCGAATCTAAAAAAGCAGTTCAAGCTAATAATGAAAAAATGCGTAAAGTAGTTGGGCAGCTCACTGATTTAGGTTTAAATGTTCAAGATTACCAAACAGGGCATTTTACGATTCAACCTATTTATCACTATATTGATTCAATAGAAAAAAAAGAAGCCTCTACAATTACTCATTATGAAGTTACGAATACGATTCATATAAAAACAAGTAAGCTCAGTTTGATCGAGAAAATTATTGGGATTGTTGTCGAGGCTGGAGCCAATCAATTAAGTCAAATCAATTTCAATTTGAATAATCCTCAAGCTTATCGTCAGGAAGTCATTCAACTGGCAACCCAAAACGCATTTGAAGATGCAAATGCTTTAGCTAAAGCTGCAAATGTCCGTCTTGTTCGTGTTTTGTCTCTAGATTTAGACCCTAATCAACAGAATTATTCAACACCAAGAATGTTGATGGCAACTAAACAAAGCTCTGAAAATACTTATGGGGTTCCTATTGAAATTGGTCAAGTTGAAATGCGAGCAAATGTTCATGTGATATTTGAAATCAATCAAGAATAAGCCAATTTTAAGGGTATGCTAGTATCATTCTACAATTAAATTAATGATTAAGGCTAGACAAATTGAGATTAACCTGTAGTCAAGCCTGAATGAATAAAAATTTTGGTAGCTTAAAAAAACGGCTTGGTGTGTAAATCTGAGCCGTCAAATCTTTATTTCACATTCATTTTTTCTTTTAAGTAAATTCGTATTTGCTTAAAGGCTTCTCCTAACATAGCTGGTTTTTTACCGCCGCCTTGTGCGGTATGTTGTTTTCCACCCCCACTTCCTTCTACAATAGGCATTAAAATTTTAATAATTTCGTTGGCATTAATACCTTGCTTAACAAGGTCATCGCTGATCTTTACTAAAATTTGGCATTTATCAGGAAAAGCTGCCCCTAAAATAATTACTGCAGAAGGGATTTGATCACTGATTAAATCTACACAAAGTCGCAATTCTTCGACAGAAAGTGCGGTTTCTAAAATTAAAACAGAAGTGTTTCCTAATTGTTCAATTTTTTTTATAAAACCGTTGATTAAAACGTTAAGTTCTTTCTTTTTGATTTCTTTAAGCTCAGCGATAAATTGCTTATTTTCTTCTTGAAGTTTTTCTAATTTCTCTAATACCTGGTGAATAGGGACTTTTAATTGTTGAGCCAATGTGCGAAGTAAATCTTCATCCTGTCGCTGTAAAAGTTCTGCTTCTGCGCCCGTGACTGCTTCAATTCTTCGAATTCCTGCTGCAATGCCACTTTCTTTCAAAATTCTAAAAAGTCCAATATTTCCAAGAGCTGACGTATGAGTGCCTCCACAGAGTTCTTTTGAATAGTCAATGTCAATCACTCGAACAGTTGAACCATATTTTTCACCAAAAAATTGTTTAATATCTTCTTTTTTTTGCGCTTCTTCATACTTGATTTCATAACATTTGACAGGCAGGTTTTCTCTAATTTTTTGATTGACCAAGTCTTCAATTTGTCGGCTTTCTTCTAAAGAAAGAGCTTTATGATGGCTAAAGTCAAAGCGAAGGCGTTGAGGATCGACAACTGAGCCTGCTTGTTTGATATGTTCTCCAAGTATTTGATGTAATGCCCAATGCAGTAAATGAGTTGCCGTATGATTGTTGGCAATTTTTTGTCGCCGTTTTTTATCAATCGAGGCTGTAATCATCTCACCATTTTTGAGAGAACCTGTATTCAATTTTCCTTTGTGTGCGATCAAACCTTTATAAGGTACCACACAATCCTCTACGCTGAACTTGGAATTCGAATTTTCTAATGTTCCAGTATCGCCGACCTGTCCACCCATTTCGGCATAAAAAGGGGTTTCGCTTAAGAAGACGAGTCCTTCTTGCCCAGATTGCATTTCTTCGACGAATTCTCCATTGACAAAAAGCCCTACGACTGAACTTTTTAAAGAATTTTGTGTAAATCCAGCAAATTTAGTTTCACCTCGAACTTTGACAAAATCTGCGAAAATATTTTCTCCCGCAATTTGATGAACAGTCTTATGAACATGACGAGATCTTTGCTTTGCTTCTTCTTCTAATTGTTGATAGCGTGGTTCGTCGACTTTTAATCCTGAGTCTTTAGCGATTAAGAGAATTTCTTCGATTGGAAGCCCATAAGTATCTTTGAGTTTAAACGCATCATCACCAGAAATTATTTGATGACTTGCCCGTGATTTCTCAATCACTTGATTAAGAATATTTCCACCTCGCTTGAGAGTGCGAATAAATGCTTCTTCTTCGATTGTCAAAATTTCAGCAATACGATCTTGCCCTTTAACAAGTTCTGGATAATCGCTACCCATAGTAGAAACTAATTGAGGAAGAACTTCGGCTAAAAATGGTTTTTCAAGCTTTAATGTTCGTCCATACCGAACAGCTCTTCGAAGAACTTTTCTTAGTACGTAACCTCGATCAACATTGCTAGGTTGAACACCATCGGCAATAGCAAAAGAGAGGCAACGCAAATGATCAGCGATGACTCGAAAAGCGGCAGACTGTTGATCTTGTGGATGATAAGCAATTCCTGAAAGTAATTCAATTTGAGCAATAATACTTCTTAAAATATCCGTTTCAAAAACGCTATTAACTCCCATTTTTAAGTTGATCACTCGCTCGAGTCCCGCACCAGTGTCAATGGATGGTTTAGGTAAAGGATTTTGAACACCCGAAGTTTGTCGATTAAATTGCATAAAAACCAGATTCCAAAATTCTAAGAATCGTTCTCCAGAAGAATCTTCGGATGGTTTTGTGGCATTTCCGTAATCAGATCCTCGATCGTATAAGAGTTCCGAACAGGGCCCACAAGGGCCTGTATCTCCCATTGCCCAAAAATTATCTTTTTCTCCGAAACGAGTAATGCGTTCAGCTGGAACATATTGAGTCCAAAGCTCAAATGTTTCATCATCTTCTCGGAAAACTGTTGGCCAAATTCGTTCGGGTTCGAATCCAAAGACCTGCGTAGAAACTTCCCAGGCAAATCGGATGGCTTGAGTTTTAAAATAATCTCCAAATGAAAAATTTCCTAACATTTCAAAAAATGTTAAGTGCCTGCTCGTGTGACCAACATTTTCTAAATCGTTATGTTTTCCTCCCACTCGAATACATTTTTGGCTTGTGGCTGCACGGTTATAATCGCGGTAACTCTTCCCTAAAAAAACGTCCTTGAATTGATTCATTCCTGCATTGTTGAATAGAAGAGTTGGGTCGTCGTGAGGAAGAACTGAAGAGGAAGAAACGATTTGATGTTGATGTTTTTTAAAATATTCTAAGAATTGACGTCTGATAGATTGTGTTAACATAATTGCTCGTATAAGATTTTGACCGAGAGAGTTATTAACCTGAGTTTTGAGTTTATTTACTTAAAAATCGTTTAGGTTATTAATGAAATTTTAGAATTAAATGTAAGGATTTAAGGTGTAAAATTCAAGTTTTACCAAACATTAAATCAGCTTTGAATTAACTTTGTATAGAAAAGTTGAGCTTTCCGACTATATTAGCTGTTAAAAATCCGCTAAAAAATTGTATTTTAAAAGAATAGCTTTATTTAAAAATTTTGCTTGAAAAGAAGCTAATAAAAAAGTTGTTGTTTTAGGAAGAGATTTTCACACTTCAAGAGGATGGTAAGGAAAACGTTGATAAAACATACAAGAGGGAGAAGAGCTTGAAAAGGCCATTCCTTATGGGGGACATCCCGTGACATGCCCTGTCAGAGCAGTTAAAGATTGGCTTGTAATCTCTGGAATACAAAAAGGACCCTTATTTTGTCCCATCAATCGTCATAGCCAATTGATATTAAAAAACCTCACAGGGCATGCAATTGCCTAATAGTTAAATGCTATTATAATTAAGGAGAAAAACCTTTTGCATATCTATGCATAGGCTAAGGATTGGTTTTGTCACAACATCTGCAAGAAAAAAGTTGCCAGAGCATTTGATCATGAAGCAGACGGGTCATAAGTGTAGTGATACCTTGAAACGATATATTTGTATTGGTGGAACTCGCTTTGATGAAAATGCAGCAGCCTTGGTTGGTTTATAAAGGCTTTCAATACTAGTCGAGTTTTTTCGAAAAACAGATGAGCTTTAGCTTTTTCCCTTCAAGAGAAAGGCTATGTTTAGTCAAAAACTTAAGGTATGCAGCCTATTTTGAACTCAAAAAATTAAAAGAATTGATCATGCATGCGTAACATGAGTTACTAAATGTAGTAGTTTATTTTTCAAAAAATTCTCTTATTTCAGCTAACTGAGATGAGCTCAGCTAGCTGAAATTTGTGCTCAGAATAGGGGCGAATAGTACTTCAACTCTGGCTTACCTAACAGCTGTAGAAACATTATTCCTTTGTTCAAATACTGTCTAATTCTTTGGGCTTTACAGCTTTGATAACGAATCCGCCCCCTTGGTTTTTAATTTTTAAGTAAGGTGAAGTATCGATATCTGTTCCTGCAAATTCATGATGATCGCCATCAAAAGAATCAAAGATAAGCTTCCATTTCCCAAGGGGAAAATCTGCTGCTTGAAGGACCTTCGTATTTCCCCATTTTAAATCTATAGTTTCCGTGAATTGTTCCGTCACAATTTGATCTTGCCACTCTATAAAGCTAATTGTAACATCCATCCATCCTGATTCAGATCCCAAATCCATCGTATTTTTGATTGTTGAACCTCTCCAGAGCACTTGGTCTCCATCATCTGAAACAAAGTCAGGACCTGTATGTCTACCGCCACAAGAAGGATTCGCCTCAGATGTTCCTTTTTTAACATGCCATCCTTCGCTAGGTGTTGCTTTGAAGAGATGATTTATTACATCGTTGTTTCCTTCATTCTTGCGAGAACCAATATGTTGCTTTTGTGTTTGACAAAGGCGCTCTTCTCGTTGAACGCGATCTCGTCTGTATTCAAGAGTAAGAGTGCCAGGGGAGGGAGGCAAGGCTCCAATGGTAAGATGAAAAACAGCAGCTGTTCTACCAAATACTGTTCCCGGATAGTAGGTTTCTAAAGTTCCCTCGCTGTAAACCACTCCCTTAGCATTTTGTAGTTGATTGCCTGGAAAAACTGCGGTCGGTAAAACACTAAACTCAAGTTTCTGTATCGTGATATGAGTAGCTGTAAAATCTTGTCCATGAAAAGTTAACTTAGGGGCATAAGCCTGCTCAGCCGCACGTTCAAAATTTCCAAAAAACTGAAATAAGATAGGCGTTTGATCTGTTCTTAATATGAACCGGGGCAGTACAGTCGTTAACTGAGGACGATCATTATGAAAAGGAAGAGTATTAGCAATCTGTTGAGCGCTGGCAGCCATATTCTTCATCAAAGTAGCATTTCTTGCTTGAACACCACTAACCAAGGTCTCAAGCTGGTCAAAGGTATTACGAGTAGTGGCATCGACGCGATCCATGGTGAGATTTAGTGAGTCTGCATAAGCTACTTTAGCTTGTTCAATCGTTTGGCGCAGTTGTGCCCCGGCTTCCATTTCAAGATGAAGGCCAGCATTTTTCAATTGATCGATAGTTTGTTGAGTCCGATCAAAAAATTGATTTAAAAGGAGACCCGTAGTGATACCTGCTGGAATTGCCATTTTTTTCCTCACATTGAAAAATTAAAAAATTTAATCTAGATATTTTCTAATTCGCTAAGTTTAAGTGGCTTGATTATAAATCCTGTTTTTGTTTCATTTGTTACAATCTGGAGATAAGGAGATTGAGTCGTATCTGCCTTGCAATAGACAGGAGTTGAGCCATCAAACGCATCGAATGTAACATCCCATCTACCCTCTGGGTGATTTAAAGGAATTTCCTTTCCCCAAGCTAAAGTCTCAGGGGCAGGATTGTGATGATTTATTACCGTCTGTTTTTGGGACTGATTTAAGACGATAGAAAACTCCATATGACCCGAACATCCCCACGTTTTATGTCTCGTAGTTGCCTCATAGGTCACGCTGTTGGCATCTGCGCTAACGCAAGCAGGAGAATTGCGATCAGCTGGCTCATCCCCCCTGCAGGCATGCATTTCAATTGAATGCGATTGGATTGTCCAACCACTATCTGCGTGTGCAGAAAAACGAGATCTAATTTGGTCATCGTTACCATGCTCTTTTTCTGAACTAATTAAATGACGTACTCTTCTAGTTGTTGTAGCAGTAACAACACTATCGGTCGTCCAATGCTTTGTGATGGTACCAGGGGAGGTAGGAAAAGCACCAAGGGTCACTTTGTAGATTGCAGTGGATTTAGAACTCAAAGGGATTTCTAAGTTACCTTCCGCAAAGGTAAATTTTTCAGCAGAAGGAACTTTCTCTGAAGTAAAAACAGCATTAGGGATGAGGCTAAACTCTAGTTGATAGGGAGTAATTTTAGACGGTTTGTATTTTATACCTTGAAAACACAATTGAGGCTCTAAATCAGCTTGAAAATTATTTTTGAAATAGCCAGAAAATTTGAAACAAATAGGCTTGGCATCAGATCTTAAGATAAAGCGTGGTAAAAGACCTGTTAATCGAGGTTGGTCTTCATGAAAGGGCAAGCGGTTGAAAATCTCTTGCGCTCGGATAGCCAATTGCTCTAAAGTCTTTGCCGTTTTTGCCTCCACATCAGCTGTCAGTTGCTCGAGATCTGTTAAAATTTCTCGTGCTTTAGCATCTACCTTTTCCAGTTGAGTGCCCAGAATATGGTTATAAGCGACTTTAGTGTTTTCAAGCGTTTGCCTAAGCTGGTAAACTCCCTCTATCTTGGAATAAGCTCCCTGATCTTGATAACTTGTAGCGAGTTTTTGGGCTTTGTCAAGAACCTGATCTAAATGATCTCCAAACGTAATGGATGAAATTTGCATACTTTTACCTCATTTTTATTTATTTTTTTAGGAAAGAGGCCACTGGCATTTGATGAGGCGGACAGTATCGCTCACTTGATCTTTTGGAACCAATTTGAATTGCGCGTTTTCAAATTTTTCTTCCCCTTTCAAATGTCCTTTTAAAGTAATGACGCCTCCACGACGCCATGTAACAGCTAAATCAATAAGGCTATCTTGAACCACTTCAATCTGGTCAGCAGCAATATAAATCACTTTTCCTTTAAAATGATCCGCGGTCAGCTCACTATTAAAATAAAGTGTTGCAATTTGAGTAATCCAAATTTCTCGGGTAGAATTTAGTAAATCATGTGTGTTTTTTAAAATCTCAGACAAAGTTACAGCTTGAGCATTGGCTGTAATGTTGAGCACCTGTTGATTACTTACCACATGAATAGGTTCCATAAGATTCACCCGAATGATTTCAATTAAATCCTTGCACTTGTTTGGATCCTTAATGAGGATTGCTTCAATAAAATTAGGATACTCGAGAGCAACCTTAGCAGCATCAGCAAGGGTTTGCAAAAGGTCGCGTAGCTCCTTTACAGTCAAATCAGCTAATTTTTTGGGTGGTAAGGATTTACGCATGTCATCTAATTTGTTTTGAACTTGATAAGTTTGAAGCGATTGCTCAAAAGTTTTTTTAATTACTTCATGCATCCTTTTGTGCCAAAGAATTTCAATATTACTTTGAATGGACTGGAGTTCTTTGACAATACCTTCAAAATGATCGTCCAGATTTTCCATGTTAGTTTTCTGTGTACTAATTTGATTCAACTTATCCCAATAAACAAGGCTTTGAGTTAAGGTATCGGTCAGTTCTTTAGAAACTTTTACGTAATTTCCAGAAGCAAAATGAGACAATTCCTGTTTCAAATCCTTTTGCCATTGTTTGATTTCATCCAAATAGGCTCTAGTCTTTTCAACTAAAACCTTATCAATTTCAGTTTTTATTTTTTCTGTTTGTTCGTCCCAGTACAGCCCTAGTTTATTTTTTAAAACTGTCAACGTTTTCTGTACTTGAAAGATGATCGAATTCCGGCTCATATCTAATTTAGATTCAACTTTTTCTGAAATAGGATAACCAAATTTTTTATGGATATTTGTGTCGTAGGAAAATGCATTGATAGTTCTTAGTATTTCTTCGCGATTTCCTTTTGCATTTGGTCCACATGGATCGCAGATAAACACTCTTTGACCTAATCCTGCATTATCTAAAAAATTAGCTTCAGCAATTTCGCCGCAAAAAATCCTAAACTCAATTGATTGATTTCCATCTTGCAAGATCTCTTCTACACTATCCTGTAATACTTTTTTGATATCATGTAACTTATCGGCTCGCATTGTTTTTGTAATCACAAATAGTACTGCTCTTTGGTGGATCTTAAAATCTTGTAGGAGGAGAAAAAGGAATCGCATGTCGTCAATGATTGCTTGTCCTCTCGAAGCTTTCAAAGCAAAACAATCGATAAAAAACAAAAAACCTCGAACGGATTTAGCCTTATCGAGGACACCAATAATGGATAACGCATTATAAATTTCTACCGATTTTCCGCGTGTATCACGAAAACCTGGGCAATCACAATAAGCCAATTGATTGTCTGGATCTTGCACTACCAGAGGATAACTCGTCTTTGAAATGCGCTTATGACCGATAGAGGTAGCAGGATCTTTAGCAATAATCACATTTTCAATCACGCTTTCAATACCTAAAACTTCTTTTGGTATAGATTTTAATTCTCGCTTCAATAAAAAATTGATTGTTGTGCTTTTTCCTACACCTGTATTTCCTACAAAAACAACAACGTTTTGTCCATTTGCTCCTGCACTCGCGGCCAACCCTGCTTCAAAAAGCTCATCTACTTTGGCGTTGATATCCTCTTGTTTTTCCCCTATATTTCCCAGCTTCTGTGCCCTAAGCGCAGACAAAGAAATAGTTTTATATTTAGCGCAAATTTTGGCAATTTTGGAGTGGATCTGAGAAGCAGTAAGCTGCAGGCCATAGGTGTTTTGAAAATCATTACTGGCTAAGATTTCATCCAACCTTTCTGAGAAAGGCTTAGGATGACTCGTTCTACTCTGAATAATTTCACTAATCTCTTTTGTATAAGGGATAGCAAGAATCTCGATCTTTCTCTGCAACTTTGAAGCATTAATGACTCCTAATTTATACTTCCTAAATACGATTAGAAGCTTTTTCGCTGGTTCCGAATTGACTCCAGCTTGTTGGAAAATAGCGTCAATAGCAGGGAGATAACTGATCATACTATCTCCCAAGTACAATTGAACCTTTCCCCCGACTACTGTTGCCTCCGCTTTCTTCAAAATTCCACC
Source organism: Candidatus Protochlamydia amoebophila UWE25 (assembly GCF_000011565.2). Taxonomy (NCBI): domain Bacteria; kingdom Pseudomonadati; phylum Chlamydiota; class Chlamydiia; order Parachlamydiales; family Parachlamydiaceae; genus Candidatus Protochlamydia; species Candidatus Protochlamydia amoebophila. The sequence goes on along the minus strand of NC_005861.2, from coordinate 1,835,216 downwards.
AATATTGTCATTTCGAACAATATCTGCAATTGCAGTATACGAAGAGTTTAACGTTATCATAATTACCTCTGAAATTTATAAAATTTTAAATCCTATATAAAATTATTTAAAAAAAATTTACAACTTAATTTTTAATAAATGTCTGTTAATGTCTGTTAATATTTCTATATAAATTAGTTCGGCTATTTGCTAAATCCAGCTTGTCTCCATAAGAAAAAGCAAGATAAGAAATAACTGTCTTCCATTCCATAATGGAAAGTTCCATTCTTTGATATATCTGTTGTTATCAAGAAAAGGACTTTAAATAAATGCCCATTGCTGGGGAAATAGCTATTCTAAATTGCCTATGTAGCGACTACTGCATTGGTCGTACAAGTGAGTCGGTGAATTGGATTAACGCTAGTTTGTTGTGTGACCTGAACCCCAAAAAACGGTCCATATTGAAATAAAATTTATGCTATTCTTTAACAAAAAAGGAATAAGCATGAAAAAGTTATACAGAAGAACAAATCATTAAAATCCTAAAAGAAGTCGACTCTAGAATACCTCTTGCAGAAGATTGTCGCAAATACGGAATCAGCACAGCTTCATATTACATGTGGAAAGATAAATTTGGTGGTATAGGTATCTCCGAAGCTAAGCGATTAAAAGGGGGTTTCAGCCATCAATACATCAGATACATTACCTGATGTAAGTTGAAAAGCTAAAATTTCCCCGCTGTCATTAATCATTATGTGTAATTTGAAACCGTGAAACCATCCTGAAGTGGCCTTCCCTCTTTTTGCTAGCCCTGTAAATACCTTATTTCGCGCAATTCTTTTATGATGACATACTGCTATTGATGTAGAATCAATAAAAGCTATTCCCGTCACTTTACCTTTTCTGTGCATGAGGTAAGCACATAAAGAAACAAACATAATTTTTCTTTAGGTAAACGAATCGATCATAGCTTATTAGTTTTGGAAATTCATTTCTTAAATAGAAATTAAGGTAGTTATAGAAATGTTTGAAAGTTCTGTCATTTGACTGATGAAATAAAACGATGATGGTCATCATTTCAGCTGGAAATAACACAGATTCTGGGCCCTTTTTGCACTTTCCAAATTTTATAAGGTGTTTTTCCCCTTCTTGCTTAAAAGATTTCCAGAAATCATCAATTGTACAATAGAGTTCAGTTACCTCCATTTTTGACCTCTCATGATTTAAGTATGGTTGTAGTAAACAATGCTTTTAAATCATGTTGAGGTCTTTTGTTATTCAAATTTTATGTATCTTGTTTAAGCCTAAACACCTAAACCAAAAGTTCAGGTTACTAAAAAGTTTTTCGACATATTTAATCAATAAAATTACTTTAAGGGATCGGTTCCCCGAGTGGTAAAATCCCCTCTATAAAATTATAAAATGTATGACTGCTCCATAAATAGTAGGACAACCACATTCTTTTTGCTTAAATACTTAAAAAAGCGTCATATCTTAAAAAACCCGATAGAATCAATGAGCATGCTTAAAACTTGAGTTAATGTCTCAAAATAACTAGGAATTAGTCACTCATTTTGAGCTTGTTCTTAGACGATTTCATAAATAGCTGGATAAACGGTAGTCGTAAATTTTAAAAAATGGAATTTAAATTAAAATTTATATACTTATTAAAAGTTTATTTACCTTCCAATTTTTTTTAAAAGCCAGGGGGGTGGGAAAACGGCAAGTTTAGGTTTTAACCCTTTTTCTTGCGCCTTTTTATGCATTAGAGCTACATTAAGTTTTTTTAATCTTTAAATTTATTTGGTGAAAAATATGAGCAGCCATCTTCAAGTTTCAGTGCCTCAACCTCTCGATTCTGAGCAAAAGCAAATCATGAAACAAATAGCAAATACCATTCGAGGTCTTTCGATGGATGCTGTTCAAAAAGCAGATTCAGGTCATCCAGGGCTTCCAATGGGATGTGCTGAACTTGGTGCATACTTATATGGTTATTATCTTAAGCAAAATCCCAAAAATTCTAAATGGCTCAATCGTGATCGTTTTATTTTATCTGCTGGACACGGATCTATGTGGTTATATTCTTGTCTACACTTAGCTGGTTACAAAATCACGTTGGAAGACATCAAAAATTTCAGGCAGCTTCATTCCCCAACTCCAGGCCATCCAGAATCATTTATGACGGATGGTGTGGAAACAACGACGGGGCCTTTAGGGCAAGGTGTAGGTAATGCTGTCGGTCAAGCACTTGGATTTAAAATTCTTGGAGAAAAATTTAACACAGAAAAGCATCCCATTTTTAATAATAAAGTTTATGTGTTAATGGGTGATGGTTGTGTAATGGAAGGGATTTCTTCAGAAGTATCTTCATTAGCTGGTCATTTAAAATTGAATAATTTGGTTGCTATTTATGATGCGAATCACGTTTCTTTAGATGGACCGTTAGCAGAAAGTTCTTCAGAAGATACTAAAACTCGTTATAAGGCTTATGGTTGGGATGTATTTGAAATAGATGGAAACGATATTGAAGCTATTGATACTGTATTTTCTCAAATTCGACACTATCAAGAAAAGCCTTGTTTAGTTATAGCTCATACTATTATTGGGAAAGGAGCCCCGAATAAAGGGGGGACTTATAAAGCCCATGGATCACCTCTTGGAGTAGAAGAAATTAAAGCAGCTAAAGATGAACTGGGCATTCCTCAAGAAGATTTCTATGTTCCTCAAGCTGTCATCAACTACTTTCAAAATAAGCTTGTTTCCGATGCAAAAGAACAAAATGAGTGGAAGCAAATATTTGAAGAATGGGCAAAAGAAAATCCTTCTAAATTCCAAGAATTAGAAGTCATGCTACATCACAAACTTCCCGACGATTTCGAGCAAAAGCTTCAGCATCTGATGATTAAAGCTCCAATTTCCGGACGTAAAGCTTCTCAAGAAGTTCTCAATAGTTTAGCAGATATGATTCCTCAATTATACGGAGGGTCAGCTGATTTATCTTCATCCGATATGACAATGTTAAAGAAGTTTTCTTTAATTGCTCCTAACGAATTTCATGGACGCAATATTAAGTTCGGTGTACGAGAATTTGGGATGGCGACAATAGCGACTGGTCTTTATCAAACTGGAATGATTCTTCCATTTGTAGGAACTTTTTTAACTTTTTCTGATTATATGCGTAATGCAATTCGCTTGGCGGCTTTACAACATGCACAAGTTTTTTATCAATTTACCCATGATTCTATTTTCTTAGGGGAAGATGGGCCTACTCACCAACCTGTTGAACATTATGCAGCTTTAAGAGCTATTCCTCAACTACAAGTAATCCGCCCAGCAGATAGTTATGAAGTAAAAATGTCTTGGATTGCAGCTTTGCAATATAAAGGCCCTACGGCTTTGATTTTGTCTCGACAGAATTTACCTGATTTAGCTGGGACAAACATTCCTTATGTTGAAGGAATGGGAAGAGGGGCTTATATCGTAAAAAAAGAAAAAGGAAAGGCTGACTTTACTTTAGTTGCAACTGGCTCGGAATTGAGTTTAGCGATGAACGTAGCAAATGAATTAGAAAAACTTGGTAAAAATGTCCGGGTTATTTCTATGCCTTGCTGGGCTTTATTTGAAAAGCAACCTATAGATTATAAAGAAAGTCTGTTTGGTGGAGATATTGGTAAAAGGGTCAGTATTGAAGCTGGTGTTGACCTTGGATGGCATAAATACATTGGCCGTGATGGTATTGCAATTTGTATGGAACATTTTGGAGCCTCAGCTCCTGCGGGTGTATTAGCAAAAGAATTTGGTTTTACCGTTGAGGCTATACTTGAACGTATTTTATAGTCAAAAAAACGCACCTAATTCTGTTGTTTCAAATATCATTAGTAGTTCATTTAATGATCGACTACTTCAAGCCCTGCAATGTCGCAATAATTCCAGACCTCCCGTCTGGCTTATGCGACAAGCCGGGCGCCATTTAGCTTCTTATCGAGCATTAAGAGAAAAATATTCTTTTTTAGATATGTGTCACAATCCAGAATTGATTGCTGAAGTTACCTTATTGCCTATCGAAGCTTATCAAGTCGATGCAGCTATTTTATTTTCAGACATTTTAGTCATTCCCGAAGCCTTAAAAGTAGGAGTTCGCTTTGAAGATAAGGTAGGACCTATTATAGAAAAACCTATCACTAACCTTCACGATATTGAAAAACTTGCGATGCCCGAGGATCTTACTTCTCTTGAATTTGTCAAGGAAGGAATTAGATGTTTACAACCCCGATTAAATGTTCCTTTAATTGGTTTTTGTGGAGCACCCTTTACTGTGGCAAGTTATATGATCGAAGGAAAAACTAGCCGAGACTTCAAAAAAATTAAACATTGGATGTATCATGAGCCGCAAGGATTTCATACTTTACTTCGGAAAATAGCAGATTGGTCGATTGCTTATCTCAATATGCAAATTGATGCGGGGGTACATGCTTTACAGATTTTTGATTCTTGGGCAAATACTCTTTCTTATCGTCAATTTCAAGAGTTTTCTTTAAATTATTTAAAGTACATTTTAAAAGGATTAAAAAAAGATATCCCTCTCATTTTATTTTGCCGAGGATCCTCGGTTTTTGGCCCAGATTTAGCTTCCATTAAACCCGCAGCTGTTGGATTAGATTGGAATTGTCGGGTAAAACGGATGCGTGATGTCATTCCTTATCCCATTGCTTTGCAAGGAAATTTAGATCCTGATTTGCTTTATGCACCTTTGCCCAAAATCAGGGAAGAGGTAAATGCTTTATTAGATGAAATGGAAGGAGATCGAGGGTTTATTTTAAACTTAGGGCATGGCATCTTTCCTGATGTTTCTGAAGAGGCAGTTCGCACTTTAGTTGAAACTGTGAGGGAAAGGCGTGGTTAAACATATCGTGATCTTAGGTGCTGGAATTAGCGGACTTGCAACAGCATGGTTTTTGAAAAAACTATTAGGATCTTCCGTTCAACTTACTTTGTTAGAAGCAAATTCAAGAGCCGGAGGATGGATTCAAACGATTCATTCTCAAGATTTTTTGTTTGAGACAGGTCCACGCAGTTGCCGTTCGAAAGGCTCTGGAAGAGAAATGCTTCAACTCATTGAAGAATTAGGATTATGTGATGAAATCATTGGGGCACATTCTTCTGCGAACCTTCGTTTTCTTTATTTTCAAAAAAAATTACAGCCTTTACCCAGTTCCTTTTTTCATATTCTTTTTAACCCTCTTGTTAAAGGATGGCTCAAAGCGGTTTATCGGGATTTAAATTCTCCAAGGTCGTTAAAAGAAGATGAATCTATAGAAGAATTTTTTAGCCGACGTATTGGAAAAGAATGGACCTCCCGTTTAATTGATCCATTTGTTTCAGGAATTTATGCTGGAGATTGCAAAAAATTATCCATGAAAAGCTGTTTTCCTCTTTTTTGGAAGTGGGAACAAGAAAACGGATCTTTAATTAAAGGGATATGGAATCAAAAAAAAGAAAAAAAATCCTCTAGCGCTTTTGTTTCATATTGGATGAAACAACCTCTTTTTTCCTTTAAGCAAGGAATGGGATATTTAATACAATCTTTCGTGCATCAATTAGATGCTAATATTCATTTTTCTTCTACTGTGAAAACGATTGAAATGGAAAAAGAGGGGGCCACAGTTGTTTTAGATAACGGAAAAGTTTTTAAAGCTGATCATTTGATTTCTACTTTGCCAGCTTCAAAATTGGCTCCTTTACTTGGTTCAGAGTTTAGTGAAACGGCTTCACTGCTACAGTCTATGGAATCAACCTCTGTGATGGTTGTCAATTGTGGTTATCGTCGACCTGTTTTAAAAAAATCTGGCTTTGGTTATTTAATTCCCTTTCAAGAAAAAGAATCAATTTTGGGATGTGTATGGGATTCAGCAGTGTTTCCTAAGCAAAATTTTTCTCCTGAACACACTCGCTTAACAGTTATGATGGGGGGAACTCAGCACCCTCAGATAGATGATAGGCAAAAAGGATTAGCCCTTGCATTATCTTCTATCGAAAGGCATTTGGCGATTGATTCTGTGCCAGATGAAGTTTATGTTTCTTTAGCCAAACAGGCGATCCCTCAATATCAAATTGGACATTACCTAACTTTAATCAATTTATCTCAATCCTTATCTCTTTATCCCCAATTCACTTTTACAGGTCATTCTTTTGACGGGGTTTCTGTGAATGATAGAGTTTTGCAAGCCCGTTTATTAGCCGTTAAAATTGCAAAAGGTTTTAACATTTAGCAGTTGCTTTATGTGATTGCTAAAAAATAAATGAAAGCTTATTATTAAAAATAATAAAAATCCATTATTTCCAATTTCCTAGAAGTTAATAATTTATAATCAAATTACTTATTTAAACTTTTTTTTTGCAAAAAATAGAGATGCAAACTACATTTGGGCACAAACAGTTGATTGCTTTCAAATTCATTTCGCTGACTTATATAATTGAATTTTGAGAGTGAATTTAATTGCAGCGAAAGAGTCTTTTGCACTTTATTCAATGGTTCAATGATAATAGACCATCATTAAATCAAAGCATCTGATATTCTAAAAAAAAGCGAGTTCAACATGTTTGATAAATTTACGAATCGTGCAAAACAGGTTATTAAATTAGCCAAAAAAGAAGCGCAGCGACTTAATCATAATTATTTAGGCACAGAGCATGTCCTTTTAGGACTACTTAAACTAGGCCAAGGCGTTGCGGTTAACGTTTTACGAAACCTTAATATTGATTTTGAAACCGTGCGCAGTGAAGTAGAAAAATTAGTGGGATACGGACCTGAAATCCAAGTTTACGGAGATCCAGCCTTAACTGGAAAAGTAAAAAAAGTTTTTGAGTTTGCAAATGAAGAAGCAGCCAATCTAAATCATAATTATGTGGGGACAGAGCATTTATTGCTTGGTTTATTAAGACAAACAGATGGCGTTGCCGCACAAGTTCTAGAAAATTTAAATGTCAATTTGAAAGAAGTGCGTAAAGAGGTTTTAAAAGAACTTGAAACTTTTAACTTACAACTTCCTCCCATTAGTGGAGCTGGTATTAGTCCAAGTAACCCATCACCTGGCAGTGGGGGAAAAGGTTCTTACGAAAAAGTAGCTGCTGGAACTGCTAATGATAAAATGCCGGCTTTAAGAGCTTATGGACACGATCTAACTGAAATGTGTCGCGAAGGCAAGATGGATCCGGTCATAGGTCGAAAAGAAGAAATTGAGCGACTCATTTTAATTCTGTGTCGGCGTCGAAAAAATAATCCAGTTTTAGTCGGAGAAGCAGGAGTCGGTAAAACTGCCATAGTAGAAGGGCTTGCTCAAGCTATTGTAAAAGGGGATGTGCCTGATACTTTACGTAAGAAAAAATTAATTACACTTGATTTAGCTTTAATGATTGCCGGTACTAAATACAGAGGACAATTTGAAGAACGTATTAAAGCTGTTATGGATGAAATCAAGAAAAATGGAAATGTTTTACTGTTTATTGATGAATTGCATACAATTGTTGGCGCAGGTGCTGCTGAAGGAGCTATAGATGCTTCAAATATCTTAAAACCAGCTCTTTCTCGTGGAGAATTGCAATGTATTGGCGCAACAACAATTGATGAATATCGGAAGCACATTGAAAAAGATGCAGCTTTAGAACGTCGCTTCCAAAAAATCTTAGTTGCTCCTCCAAGTGTTGATGATACTATTGAAATTCTTTATGGTTTAAAACCTGAGTATGAGAAACATCATAAAGTCATTTTCACTAACCAAGCAATTCGTGCTGCCGCGGTCTTATCGGATCGCTATATTCATGGGCGTTTTCTACCAGATAAGGCGATTGATTTAATTGATGAGGCAGGCGCCAAACTGCGTATCTCTATGATGAATCAGCCACAAGACATTAGTAAGTATGAGTCAGAAATAGAGGCCACAAGGTTGGCTAAAGAAGAATCTATTGGTAAGCAAGAGTATGAAAAAGCTGCCAAATTACGTGATAAAGAGAAAACCTTGCGTGAGCAGTTACAACAAATTCGAGCTGAATGGGAAATTAACAAAGAAGAGCATGAAGTCATTGTTGAGGATGAGGATGTAGCAAATGTGATAGCAAGGCAAACAGGAATACCTCTCAATCGATTAACTGAAGGTGAACTACAAAAAGTTCTCAAAATGGAAGAGATCTTAAAAGAAGGAATTATTGGCCAAGAAGACGCTATCAAAACAGTTTGCCGTGCCATTCGTCGAAGTAGAGCTGACATTAAAGATCCAAATCGTCCTATTGGAGCTTTTCTCTTTTTAGGTCCTACAGGAGTTGGGAAGACACTTTTAGCTAGGCTTTTGGCAATTAACATGTTCGGCGGCGAAGATGCACTCATTCAAGTCGATATGTCGGAATATATGGAAAAATTTGCCGTCAGTCGCATGACAGGTTCTCCTCCTGGCTATGTAGGGCATGAAGAAGGCGGACAGCTAACAGAACAAGTTAGACAGCGACCTTACTCAGTGGTCCTGTTTGATGAAATTGAGAAAGGACACCCTGATGTCATGGATCTTCTGTTACAAATACTTGAAGAAGGGCGTTTGACAGATTCTTTTGGAAGAAGAGTTGATTTCCGAAATACAATTATTATCATGACCTCTAACTTGGGGGCTGATCTTATTAAGAAAAGTACTGAGATTGGTTTTGGAGCATCTGAAGGGTCGTTAGATTATATTCATATTAAGGAGAAAATTGAAAGCGAAGTCAAAAAACGATTTAAACCTGAATTTCTTAACCGTTTGAATGACATCGTTATTTTCCATCCGCTTAATCGAGACAATTTATTGCATGTGATTTCTTTAGAAATTGAAAAACTTAGCAAACGTCTAGCTCGACGCGAAATATTTATCGAGCTTGATGATGCGGCTAAGAATTTCTTGGTAGATAAAGGCTTCCAAGTAGAAATGGGAGCTCGTCCATTAAGACGTACCATTGAACAATTCTTAGAGGATCCTTTAGCAGAGCGGATTTTGATGAATCCTAATGAAGGACGTCGTTGTCATGTGACAGTGGAAAACGAAGAGATTGTCATTATTGACGATGAAATTTATCCTCTTCATGGAAAATCTACTACTGCTAGTTCTGCAATCAATTGAAATTAAAAGGTAGCTCAATAATTCTTTTGAGCTACCCTTTTCAAAAAAGACTGAAAATCTTTCCGAGTCTCACTATAATTTTTTATTTGTTGCCACCGCCTTTATAATTAGCTTGATCTATAGCTTATCTTACAAAATTAGATAGTCTTAGTCAGCCATTAATTAATTTAGCATAGCCATAGGAATTCTAATTCAAAATAAATTAAAACGACGCAACTGAATGATTTTAATTAAATACGCTTCCTATTGCCCAAGAATGCGCATAATTATTTCTCTCCTTTTGTGTTGGCTATTCGCTAACAACTGGTCAATAACTAAAGTATATGCGCTGTATAGAAGCTTATCGATGTTAGTTTTTGTTTTTATTTGATTTGAATAGTTTTATCCCAAAAAAGGTGGGAGAGAAAATTTAATATCTGATTATAAACAACAAGAACTAAAAATAAATTTAAAAAAATTACTTTGAGAGATGTAGATAATTTTATAGAGTGGGCAATAAATGGTGAAGTTACAAAATACATGATGTGAAACAGCTACACCTCTCGAAATGATGCTGTAGAATTTTTAAAAATGTTGTTGAGTAGCAACTATGATTTAAGGCAGGATATCTTGGCGAAAAAGTCATAGGAACTTTCACGCTTGATAAAGGCAAAGGAGCTCAAATTTGTAAAGTTGAGTTAGGCTACGTAATATCGAAAAAATAATGCTACATAAGCAGTCAAATTAGTAATTCAAGCAGGTTTCGAAAATCTTGAGATTGAAAAAATCGAAGCTTTGGTAGATCTCACAAATATTAGTTCTCAGTGAATTTTAGAAAAAATTGGTTTATTAAAGAATAATTACTGAAAAATTATATTATTCAAAAGGGGATTATTCAAAACTGCTTTATTTGTTCATTTTTAAAATCTTCTTGTTTGTGAAAATAAATATTTTAAAACAATTTTCTATCTTTTTTACAACTTCCATTTTTGATTTTTTTGTTATTACAATTCAAGCTGTATTAGTTCGCATCCACTCAGGAATCAACAAACTAAATGTTTTAAAGCCCCCTGTAGATCTTAAACGTGCTAACCCATGGTGCGTGATTTTATGGCATCTACTTAGGTCCAAATGCGCAGGGTCATGGAGGAAGCCAAGTGCGCTAATCCAGCGTCCGTAATCCTTTGGCAATTAGGCAGTTCTAAGTCCTGCAGAGCGATTAAAGATGTTAAATGCGCTAATCCAGCGTCGGTGAGATTAGGGCATCCTTTCAGATCTAAATACTTTAGAGCGACTAAAGGGGTTAAATGTGCTATTCCAGCATCGGTGAGTTGATAGCATCCTCTCAAATCTAAATGCTTTAAAGCCACTAAGGATCTTAAATGCGCTAATCCAGCGTCGGTGAGATGATAGCATTCACTCAGATCTAAATATTTTAGAGCGACTAAAGGTGTCAAATGGGCTAATCCAGCGTCCTCGAGATCACCGTTCCAACTCAGATCTAAATGCTTTAAAGCCACTAAAGGTGTTAAATGCGCTAATCCAGCGCCCGTGAGATTATGGCAACAACTCAGATTCAAATACTTCAGAGTGACTAAAGGTGTTAAATGCGCTAATCCAATGTCCGTGAGTTTATAGCATCCGTCCAAATCTAAATGCTGCAGAGTCACTAAGGTTGACAAATGCGCTAATCCAGCATCCGTGAGATTTGTGCAATAGGACAGATTCAATTGCTGTAAATTCACTAAAGGTGTCAAATGTGCTAATCCAGCGTCAATAAGTTTACATACATTTAAATTCAAATGCTGCAAAGTCACTAAGGGTGACAAATACGCTAATCCAGTATCCGTGAGATTTGTGCAATCGGACAGATTCAATTGCTGTAAATTCACTAAAGGTGTCAAATGTGCTAATCCAGCATCCGTGAGATTATAGCACTGACTCAGATTCAGATACTTTAAAGTGACTAAGGGTGTCAAGTGCGCTAATCCAGCATCCGTGAAATTGCAGTTATTCAAATTTAAATGTTGTAAGTTTATTAAAGATTTCAAATGTGCTAATCCAGTATCCGTGAGATTATAGCACTCACCCAGACCTAAATAATTTAGAGCGTCTAAGAATGTTAAGTGCGTCAATCCGGCATCCGTGAGATTATGGCACTTACTCAAATCTAAATACTGTAAAGCCACTAAAGGTGTCAAGTGCGGTAAACCAGCATCCGTGAGATTGCAGCATTTTTTAAGATAAAGCACTTTTAAATTTTTACAAGTTTTTAACGCTAAGAGATGGGCATCAGTCAAATGGGCATTTTCTGAAAAATTGAGTGCTTCCACCTCATTTGAGAAATAATTTAAGATTTTTTCAAATTCCGTTAATTGAGAAGTCTGATTTAATAATGAACCCACAACTGTAAGCTCTAAATAATTTTTTAGAGTGTCTAATTGATATTGTTGCGCAAAATTTAAAAGTTCTTTTAATTCCACTAAGCTGTCTTCATTGGAATTGAACAACTTAAATTTCTCTGATTTATACCCATTAAGCAACTGTTCTTCTAAATTTTTCACAACTTCAGTCAGTTGATAATAATCGGCTAATTGAATGAAAGAAAGAATGTCTTCCACAGGAATTTTAAAACTAGCATCCACCAGGCAATTGAGCAGATAAGCAAACTCTTTTTGTGTCAAAGTGAGAGGATCTTGAAGAGTTTCTTGAAAATTTCCTGACCAAAGATTCTTAAAATAGGGTGATTTTTCCCTTAACAAAGATATTTGAAAATTAGAGATAATTAGAAAAGTTCCATCCTGAAAGCTCAGTCTAGAAGAAGGGAAGACAAAATCTGAAGTTTGACTCAAGCTTGATCTTGATAAAGATACATCAGATTCTGTTTCTAGATAAGTTATAGAATTAGAAATAACAATTTCTTTTTGTCTCCACAAAACCCCTTTCCATTGAAATTGAGCTAAATCTTTTTTGAGATAATTAAAGAATAGACTTGAAAAACCCTGGAAAATTGTTTTGCATAATAAATTTATTCGTTCAAAAAAATTTAAACGTTTGTTTGAACGAGAGTAAGAATGAGTGTCTGGTTTGACGATGGGAGTAGGCTGATGAAAATTTGAATTATGAATGTGCATAATTACCCTCCAAATTAGCTAAATAATTTTTAGTTATATCATACAATTCATATTAGGGAAAATTGATTAGACAATTAAAGTTAAAGAGAAAATTTATTTTTATCGATCTATAATTGAAAAAATTTTGATCCAATATGAAAAAACCCACAAAGAAATTGGTTCCAATTTCATTACTTAAATGAGCAATTCTTAATTTATTGAACAAGGAATAGATAAATTTATTTGTTCAATTGGAGCCAAAATAAATGTATTTTTGCCTAAAGGGGTAAAAAAAATCTCTACTAATTCTACAATAGGTTAAATCAAAAGTAGTAATGAAAAGTAAATTGAAAGAAGAGGAGACGAGCGAGAGCAAAGGCATTTTCTTTGCATCTTAATTCAATATAAATTTTTATTGCTTCTTAAAGAATGGAAAAAGGGTATCATTCACATTGGCGCACATTATAACCAACTCAGATTCAAAAATGTGGCGCAATTACTAAGAGTTTAAAATACGCCAATCCAGCTACGCGTTTTGTCCATCGTTCAATATTAGAAATTTTAAAATTTTATTTGTTTTGGAAAATTGAATAAAATTTTTATATCCAGCACCATTGAGAGTTTTTGCACCAATACATATCCAAATGTGATTTAGTTACTATGAATTTAAAATGCGCCAATCCAGCATCCGTGAGATAGCGGCACCCCAAGTAGATCTAAATGCTGTAAAGCGCCTAAAGGGTGTTAAATGTGCTAATCCAGCGTCCATGATATTTTGCTGCACCCGTTCAGATCTAAATGCTGCAAGGCCACTAATGGTAACAAATGCGCTAACCCAGCGTCCGTGAGATTTATACAATAGCTCAAGTTTAAATGCTGCAGAACCACTAAGGATGTTAAATGCGCTAATCCAGCGTCCGTGAGATTAGGGCACCCACGTAGATATAAATGCTGTAAAGCTACTAAGAGAGTCAAATGCGCTAATCCAGCGTCAGTGAGATTAGAGCACCAATTCAAATTTAAGTACTGTAAAGCCAATAAGGGTGTCAAATGCGCTAACCATCTTCCGTGATTTTATGGCATCCACTTAGGTCCAAATGCACAGGGTCATGGAGGGAGCCAAAGTGCACTAATCCAGCGTCAGTAAGTTTACAGCACCCACGTAGATATAAATGCTGTAAAGCAACTAAAGGTGTTAAATGCGCTAATCCAGCGTCAGTAAGATTCCAGCACTCACGCAGATCTAAGTACTGTAAAGCTACTGAGGATGTTAAATGCGCTAATCCAGCATCCGTGAGCCTAGGGCAATCACTCAGATCTAAATGCTGCAGAGCCATTAAGGACGCCAAATGTGCCAACCAGCGTCCGTGAGATTTTCGCACCCGCTCAGATCCAAATACTTTAAAGCTACTAATGGTGATAAATGCCTCAATCCAGCGTTAGTGAGATTACTGCAAAAGCTCAGATCCAAGCGTTGCAGGACTGCTAGGGGTGTCAAATGCGCCAATCCACGATCTGTAAGATTATTGCATAAACCCAGATATAAATGCTGCAGAGCGATTAAAGGTGTTAAATGCGTTAACCCAGCATCAGTGAGATTTCTGCATCCAAACAGATCCAAATACTGCAAAGCTACTAAAGGTGTCAAGTGTGCTAATCCAGCGTCCGTAAGTTTTCTGCAACGCCTAAGATTTAAATGCTGCAGTGCTACTAAAGGCGTCAAATGCGCTAATCCAGCGTCAGTGAGATTATAGCAATCATTTAAATCCAAATGCTGTAAATTCTCTAAGGGCGACAAATGCACTAATCCAGCGTCCGTAAGATTTCTGCACCAACCCAGATTCAAATGCTGTAGGGTCACTAAAGACGTCAAATGTGCTAATCCAGTGTCAGTGAGATTATCGCAAAAGTTTAAATCTAAATGTTGCAGGGTCACTAAGGGAGCCAAATGCGCTAATCCAGCGTCCGTGAGATTTCTGCAAAAATTTAGACCCAAATGTTGCAAGGCCACTAAGGATGATAAATGCGTTAATCCATCGCCAGTAAGATTTTCGCACCCAAACAGATTCAAATGTTGTAAAGCTGCTAAAGGTGATAAATGCGCTAATCCCGCATTTGTGAAATGTTTGCTATGGCTTAGATTCAAATGTTGTAAATTCTCTAATGGCGACAAATACGCTAAACCAGCGTCAGTGAGATTTTCGCAATCAAACAGACTCAAATGCTGTAAAGCTACTAAAGGTGACAAATGTGCTAATCCAGTATCAGTGAGGTTTTTACAACCTTCAAGATAAAGCGCTTTTAAATTTTTGCAATTTTTTAACACTAAGAGATGAGCATCGGTCAAATAAGCATTCCTTGAAAAATTAAGTTCTTCTATGTCATTTGCGAAGTAATTTATAATTTTTTCAAATTTTGTTAAATCAGGCGCCTGATTTAATAAAGTACTCACAACTGTATATTCTAAATAATTTTTTAAAGCGTTTAAGTGATATTGTTGGGCAAAATTCAAAAGTTCTTTTAATTCTACTAGACTGACTTCGCTGGAATTAAATAGCTCAAATTTCTCTGATTTATACCCATCAAGCAACTGTTGTTCTAAATTTTTCACTACCTCTGCTAGTTGGTAATAATCGGCTCGTTGAATGAGAGAAGAGATTTTTTCTAAGGGAACTTTAAAATGAACATCCAGCACGCAGTGGAATAGATTAGTAAACTCTTTTTGGGTCAAAGCCAGGGGAGTTTGAAGAGTTTCTCGAAAATGCCCTGACCAAAGCCCCCTAAAATAAGGTGATTTTTCCTTTAACAAAGCCAGCTGAGAACTGGAAAGATGCAGAAAATTGCCATCTTGAAAGTTCAATTTAAATCCTGAAGGAAAAAAAAGTTCAGAAGGTTGAATTATTGGCTCAATTTTTTCTGAGGAAAGTTTATTTGAAGGATTTAAGTCCGTAGAAGTATTTGGAAAGTCTGTTGCAAGTTTATTTTCACTGGCAGGATAATTACTTCCTTGTTGTTGGCGAGTCCTTGGCGAAGAAGAAGTAGGATTTAAACTTGATAAAAATGAACGTAATCTGTCATTTGTATCGCCGTTAGAAACGGCAATTTCTTTTGTTCCCCAGAAAATTTCTCTCCACTGTGATTGGAGTTGATCTTTGTTGACATTATTAAAGAAGAGATTTAGGAAGCTTTGAAAAATTGTTTTGCATAATAAAACAATGCGTTCAGAAAATTTTAAATGCTCGCTCAATGAATTATAAAAAGGAATATGTGGATTGACTGTGGGAGTGTTAATATTATTATGTGTATTCAAAATTACCACCTGGATTATTTAAATAAAAGTGAATTATATATTATTTATCATATTATACGAATAAAACTCATTTAAATATTAATGAAATTAATTGGATTTAAAATAAAATTGTTTTTATTCATCATAGATGAAACATGTGGCAATTTTTAATTAAATTTCAAATATTTAAACCCTTATTTGTATTATACTATTAAAAACTTGTTAGAATCGATATAGTTTAAATACAAAAATTTGGTCTTTAGTACGAAGGTGCTTAAGCCTGTTAGATTAGTTATAAAAATGCGTTAATTCAGATTAGTACAATATTATATAACCCAATTCAAATGAAGTTATAATCAACCCGCATAAATTTTTTAACAGTTACTAAGGGAGTTAAATGCACTAATCCAGCGTCGGTGAAATTACGGCTCTAACTCAGATCTAAATGCTCTAATGCGACTAAGGGTGCCAAGTGCGCTAATCCAGCGTCAGTGAGTTTAGGGCACTTAGTTAGATTTAAATGTCGTAAATTTACTAAGGGAGTTAAATGCGTTAATCCAGCGTCCGTGAGATTATGGCACCAACTCATATCTAAATGCTGTAAAGCCATTAAGGAATTTAAATGCGCTAATCCAGTGCCTGTGAGATTAGGGCACTGACTCAGATCTAAATGCTGTAAAGCCACTAAGGGTGTCAAGTGCGCCAATCCAGCATCCGTGAGATTATGGCATTTATTCAAATTCAAATACTTCAGAGTGACTAAAAGTGTTAAATGCGCTAATCCAGCGTCCTTAAGACTAAGGCAATTACTCAGATCTAAATGCTGCAGCGCCACTAAAGGTGACAAATGCGCTAATCCAGCATCCGTGAGATAATAGCACCAACTCAGATCTAAATGCTGCAGCGCCACTAAGGATGTCAAGTGCGCCAATCCAGCATCCGTGAGATTGCTGCACCAACCCAGATCTAAATGCTGCAGCGCCACTAAGGGTGACAAATGCGCTAAACCAGCATCTGTGAGATTGCTGCACCAACCCAAATTTAAATGTTGCAGAGCCACTAAGGGTGACAAATGCGCTAATCCAGCATCCGTGATATTTCTACAATGGCCCAGATTCAAATGCTGCAAAGCCACTAAGGGAGTTAAATGCGCTAATCCTGCATGTGTGAAATTATAGCACCAACTCAGGTTCAAATGCGTTAAAGTCAATAAAGGTGTCAAGTGCGCCAATCCAGCGTCGGTGAAATTAGAGCACTCACTCAGATTCAAATACTGTAAAGCCACTAAGGATGTCAAGTGCGCCAATCCAGCGTCAGTAAGCCTAGGGCAATCACTCAGCTCTAAATGCTGCAGCGCCACTAAAGGTGACAAATGTGATAATCCAGCATCCGTGAGATTGCAGCATTTTTTAAGATAAAGCACTTTTAAATTTTTACAAGTTTTTAACGCTAAGAGATGGGCATCAGTCAAATGGGCATTTTCTGAAAAATTGAGTGCTTCTACCTCATTTGAGAAATAATTTAAGATTTTTTCAAATTCCGTTAATTGAGAAGTCTGATTTAATAATGAACTCACAGCTGTAAGCTCTAAATAATTTTTTAGAGTGTCTAATTGATATTGTTGCGCAAAATTTAAAAGTTCTTTTAATTCCACTAAGCTGTCTTCGTTGGAATTGAAAAACTTAAATTTCTCTGATTTATACCCATTAAGCAACTGTTCTTCTAAATTTTTCACAACTTCTGTCAGTTGATAATAATCGGCCAGTTGAATGAAAGAAGGGATGTCTTCGAAAGGAAATTTAAAATTAGCGTTGATTAGAGAATAGAGTAGATGAGTAAATTCTTTTTGTGTCAAAGCGAGAGGATCTTGAAGAGTTTCTTGAAAACTTCCTGACCAAAGACTCTTAAAATAAGGCGATTTTTCCATTAACAAAGATTTTTGGAAACTTGAAATATTTAGATGAGTATTATCCTGGAAGCTCAGTCTGGAAGAAGGGGGGGCAAAGTATGAAGTTTGACTCAAACTTGATAAAGATACATCAGATTCTGATTCTAAATGAGTTATAGTAAAATTAGAAATGACAATTTCTTTTTGTTCTCCTAAAAGTTTTCTCCATTGAAATTGAAGTAAATCTTTTTTGAGATAATTAAAGAATAGGCTTGAAAAACCCTGAAAAATTGTTTTGCATAATAAATTTATTCGTTCAAAAAATTTTAAATGTTTGTTTGAACGAGAGTAAGAATGAGTGTCTGCATTAACAAGGAGATTACTAGGATTAAAACTTGGGTTATGAATATTCAAATTTACCATCCAAATTAGTTAAATAATTTTTATTATATATATCCTAATTAATATTAGTGATATTAAATATGCGATTAGAATAAAGTGAAAATTGCTTTTATTGATCAAACTCTTATTCATACTATTACAGTTGTTAGAAAACAAGTAAAAATCAATATGGTTTAAATGCAGCATCTTTAATCTTTAACAGGAAAAATGCCTAAGCCTGTTAGTAGGTTAATTGGGAAAGAAATGTTTTACAGGAACAATGCTTGAATATGTTTTTTCAAAGCAATTACACTTAATTTCAGGAAACTCGAACACAATCTGGAAAGCCTACCTAATTTCAACTGTTTGCTGAGAATATCTCACCAGCCATTCCCAAGCATTTCATTATGTATTTTTTTGAGAATTGAAGGATTAGGCACTATTTTATATCATTCAAAATGTTGCATCTTTTGATGTGTTAAAGGAAAAAAGATGCTCCAATGGACTTCTCATCTCAAAAATAGTGAACATTTTTGTTTCGCAATTTGCTGCCTTAAATCAAAGCTAACAGTTAGAAAGTTTTGAAGATTAAAAATTTATTAAATTATCTTTAAATTTTTTTAATTTTGTTCCCTCTGTCGAATTGACGATGATTTTTTGATCCATTAACCACTGACTTCAAAGCATCGATGTAAAAGTGATAGATGAGCTAAAACTGTTACAAATAAGATCTGATGATAAAGCTATTTGGGTTATATAAACAGAGGAGTCATTAAAGGTATTTTAGCTTATTCTGTCTTTTTAAATACGCACAAGAAGCCTGGTATATTCGTTCAGTAAATAAAATAGTCATTGCGTTAATAAAAATGACAAGCGACAAAATGGCCCTTTTGTACTTCTTTTAAAGAAGGTTTTATTTTTTTACAAATCGAACTTGCCAATTTACAACGAGATTGAAAAGGACATCCTGTAGAGGTGTCAAGATGGGAAAAAGAGTCGTTTAGGATAGATAATGATGTTTGCTTTGCTTCTAATGAAAGAGTAAAAACCGCTGCCAAAAGTGTTTTTGTATAGGGGTGGAGAGGATTTTCATAAACAGCATTAGTCGGCCCCAGCTCAACAAAATTACCTAAGTACATGATAGCTAAGCGATGTGTAAAATAGCGTAAAACTTCTAGATCATGCGAAATTATAAGATAAGTTAAATGATTTTTTTGTTGGATGTCTTTCATCAAATTAATTAATTGTCCTTGAACAGATGCATCCAAGGCGGAAAAAGGTTCATCACAAATAATTAATTGAGGATAGAGAGCTAAGGCTCTAGCTAAAGAAACTCTTTGTTTTTGTCCTCCACTTAACTCTTGAGGAATTCTTTTTAAAAAGTCTGCAGATAATCCCACTTGAGACAACAGTTGGTTTAAGAGTTTACTATCAGTAACTTTTTCTTTTTGATCATGAATCAAAAAAGGCTCTTGTAAGATTTTTTCAACTGTCATGCGAGGATTAAGAGAGCTTGATGAATGCTGAAAAACCATCTGTATATGCCGGCGCATAAGCTTCAAGTCTTTTCTGTTCAATTTAAGAAAATCTTTATTTTGAAATTTTATAGATCCCGCTGTCGGTTCAATAAGTCTGACAAGAAGTTTAGCCAAAGTAGTTTTTCCACACCCGCTTTCCCCTCCTAATCCAAAAATTTCTCCTTTATTAAGTTCAAAAGAGATGTTGTCGATAGTTTTCAGAACTTTGTTACCTAAGCGAAATTCTTTAGAAAGGTTTTCAACTTTTAAAATCTCAGGCATCACTATTTTTTTCCTTTACTTTGAGCCAGCATGCGGCTTTATGATGATCATTTTCATTCATCGGCGGGGCTTCCTTCTGACAAATTCGCATAGCATGCCGACATCTTGGCCCAAAAGCACAAAGGGATGTCTGAGCAAAAAGGGAAGGAGGAGATCCTGGCAAGGTAAAAAGAACCTCATCTTGAAAATGCATTAAGCTTTTTTTAGCTTGTATGAGTCCTTGTGTGTAGGGGTGTTTTGGAGACTGAATCACTTCTTTAGCAGAACCAGACTCAACGATTTGACCTGCATACATAATCAATAATCGATCGCAAATATGAACTGCTACACCAAGATCATGCGTGATAAGCAAAATAGTCATTCCTACTTCTTTTTGTAATTCTTTCAAAAGATTTAAAACTTGTCGTTGTGTGGTCACATCTAAAGCAGTTGTTGGCTCATCGGCAATAACAAGGGAGGGATGGCAAGCTAATGTCATAGCTATGATGACACGTTGTTTCATTCCGCCACTAATCTCATGAGGATATTGTTTCATCCGTAGAGCGGCATTATTGATGCCAACTTTATTTAACCAATTGATTCCTTGATAATAGGCTTCTTGTTTATTTAATTGGCAATGCCATAGCAATCCTTCGATGAATTGATCTGCAATTGTTTTAGTTGGGTTGAGTGCAAGGGATGGATCTTGGAAAATCATTCCAATTTTTTTCCCCCGGACCATTTCTATTTGCTTATCAGAATATTTTAAAATATCCGAACCTTGAAATAAAATTTGACCGGAAACTTTTTGGAGAGAAGAGGGAAAGATCTTCAAAATTGAGGAAGCAATCAAACTTTTGCCACAACCCGATTCTCCTAAAAGCCCTACAATTTCGTTGGAATAAAGTTGAAAATTAACACCTCTTAGGGCATGGAGGGAACCATGCAAAGTTTCAAGGGTGAGAAATAACTGACATACGTCAACAAGTGGCTGAATCATAAAAAAACTTACTCTGTTTTATCAAAAGCGCTTTTCAATCCTTCACCAATCCAATGAAGAGAAAGCATAGTCAAACTAATCAAAAAAGCGGGAAAAAATAATCGCCAAGGGTAATATTGTAGGGCAGGCAATCCCTCATGTGCCATTGTGCCCCAACTTGCTGTTGGGGCTTGGACACCCAACCCTAAAAAACTTAAAAAAGCTTCAGAAAAAATAGCGGAAGGAATCGTTAACGTTAAAGTAACAAGGATGGGTCCGCTGGCATTAGGTAGAAGGTGTTTCCATAAAATTCTCGAAAAACTTGCTCCTAATACTTTTTCAGCTAAAATATAATCCATTTCTTTAATTAAAAGGATTTGCCCTCGAACAATTCTAGCCATTGTTATCCATCCAAATAATGTAATAGCAAGGACAATAGAGAAAAAGCCAGATCCTAAAACTACTGTGAACAAAATAACGATAAGTAAGTAGGGTAGAGCGTATAAAATATCGACAAATCGCATCATCGCTTCATCAATTTTACCTCCAGAAAAACCGGCAATACCGCCCCAAATTAATCCTACAATTAGATCGATAGAGGCGGCTAAAAAACCAATACAAAGAGAAATTCGAGCCCCAAACCAAACTCTCGTAAAAAGATCGCGACCAAGGTCATCTGTGCCAAACCAAAACTGTGAAGAAGGGGGGTGATTTTTTAAAGTCAGATGCGTTGTTTCGGGAGAATATCCAGAAATTAAAGGTCCTAAAATCGTTAAAATAACAATTCCTAAAAAAAGAAGCATTCCCGCGATTCCTAAGGGATGAGATTGAAAACGTTTAAAAATAGAGGGTCTGCTATAGGATGGCGGCACAAAAGTTTCTTCCCACTTCTCCAAGGGAGTAAAATCTGATTGAGAGGGGGAGGATTTCATACTAATTCCTTATGAATGAGTTGAATGCGAGGGTCTAATAAGCTGTAAATGATATCAACAATAAAGACAGATAATAGCAAAAGAGTGCTATAAAAAAGAGTCAATCCCATGATAACAGGATAGTCTCTACTGAGAACACTATTTACAAACCATCCTCCTAGGCCTGGGATACTGAAAATTTTTTCAATGATGAAACTTCCCACTAAAATATTAGCAAGTAATTGACCAAGATAACTTATGACTGGAAGTAAGGCATTGCGAAGAGCGTGAGAATAAAGTATTTGATAATAGGGAAGTCCTTTTGCTTGGGCAGCTTTAATATAATCAGTTTTAAGAATTTCAATTAAACTTGCTCGTGTTAAACGTGCGATGAACGCCATAGGGAGAAGAGCTAAAGATAATGAAGGGAGAATACTTTGATTAAAATTTCCCCATTGAGCAAGAGGAAGCACACCCCATTTAATAGCGAAAATATATTGTAGAAAAGTTGCTAAAATAAAACTAGGAATTGACGTTCCGATAGCTGTCAGGATTAAGATAAAAAAATCTTGCCATTTGTTTTTCTTTAAAGCTCCAATTAATCCTAAGGTTACCCCGCCGATCAAAGCAATAAAAATAGCTTGGAAACCAAGTTGAGCAGAAATAGGAAAGCTTTCTTGAATAATTTGATTAGTTGATCGACCTTGATATTTCAAAGAATAGCCAAGATTACCTTTCAATAATTGAGAGAGATAATTCAAATATTGATTAATTCCAGACTGATCTAAACCATGCTTTTTTATTAAGGTCTGATGGATATCAGTTCTTAATCCTTGTTCGTCATTAAACGGATCCCCAGGAACAGCTTTCATAAGGATGAAAGTTAAAGTTATAATGATCCAAAGAGAGCTAAGTAAATAAATAAATTTTCTACAAAAATAGACGTGGTACATAGCAATCTTTAATTAAGGGGGCTAAGATAAGCTTTTTTCAAATCTAGATAACCAAGTTCTGAAAAATAAACGTCATGGACATTTTCTTTTTTCAAATAATTGTACGATCCAAAAAATAGAGGAATGATTGGCATCTCTTGGATGAGTAATTTTTCAGCCTCAATTAATAATTGATTTCTTTGGTTAGGAGAAGTTTCCTGTGAACCTTTTGTGAGTAAATCGATGTAATGCTGGTTTTCCCAACCTGTATTGTTTGTCCCGTTATTCCTAAATTTAAAAACATCTAAAAAAGAGATGGGATCGCGAAAATCAGCATACCAAGATCCAATTCCTATTTGATAGTCTTGTTTTTTCAGAAGGTCAAAATAAACTTTACTTTCATAAGCTTGTAATTGTACGTTGATTCCCAAAACGTTTTTCCACTGTTGTTGGACAACTTGTGCAATTTTATGAGGACGCTCTCCTGATGCATAACACAAAATCAATTTAGGAAAATTTTGCAAGCCTAAATTGTTCTTTTTAAGGGCTTCGTTAAAAAGTTGCTGAGCCATTCTATCATTTCCATCTTGAAAGAAAACGGAGGTTTTGAGCCATGTAGGAGGGACTAATCCTGTTGCAGGTTCTTGGTTGCCTTGTAAGACATGTTCAACTAACTCCTTTCGATTTAAAGCTAAAGCTAAAGCTTGCCTTATTTTTATCTGATCAAGAGGAAATTTAGAAGTATTAACTCGAAAGAGATGTATTCCTGCTGCTGGAGTAACGTGAAAGTTTTTACTCTTTTTTAAAGCAATTAAAGCATCTATGGAAATGGTTGAAAGTGGGGAACCGGTCCAATCAAGTTTGTGATTTTGAAATAATTGTAAAGCAGTTGGATTATCCAAGGTGTTAAAAATGATTTTGTTTAATTTGATTGCGGAGTTGTCCCAGTAACCAACGTGAGGGATAATGGATAGGTCATTTGTCCAACTATCAATTTTAAAAGGGCCGTTAGTTGAGTAAAAAGAGTTAGAAGGATGAGGTTGGTTTCTTAAACCTGCGTGGACAGGAAAAAAAAAGTGTGTCGCAGTAAGATTAAGAAAGTAGGGTGTAGGATTTTTTAATTCTACAATCAATGTTTGCTTATCTTTAGCATAAATACCTACTTGATCTAAGTTAGCCGTGCCTTCTTTCGCCTCCTGAGCTCCTTTAATAACGTATAGTTGATAGGCATTCGGAGAGGGAAATTGGGGAGATAGAACACTTTTCCAGCTCTCTTCAAAATCATAAGCAGTAACTGGATCTCCATTTGACCATTCATTAGAACGCAATTTAAAGGTATAGGTTTTATGATCGGGAGAAAGAGTAACTGTTTCAGCATTAGCCAACGTAATTGTTCCATCTGCTTGTATTCTTGTCAGCCCTTCATATAGTGCCTGCATAACAGTAATAGAGCCTAAGTCTCTCACAAGTCGAGGATCTAATGTTAGTAAATCAGATTCGCAACTTATACGAAAAATTTGCTCTTCTGCCCTTGTAGGTTTAATTTTTCTATCGCAGCCAGTAAATAAAGGAATCAAAAAAAGAAAAAAAATAGGTAAATATTTTTTTAACATAAAATAGCCTCTTTTTTTGCATCTAGTCTAGATTGTTATGTCTCACTATAATTTTTCGATTTGTCTGTGTATAAATAGTGGAAATGAAATTGTTTAAATTTGAAAATTAATTTTATAATTTTCAATCCAAGTTTATATTTATACGAAATTATTTGATTTATAAAAAGTAAAGTTATCAACAGAAAGTGATTATATACTATGTATGAGATGAACATTAATTATCCAGTTGCAAATTTATATCGATTACCAAATGAACACGTCGAGGTAATTTCGCAAGCCATTTATGGTTGGAAAGTTAAGATTATCAAGAAAGATGACAAATTTTATTTAGTCGAAACGGTCGATGGTTACCAAGGATGGATCAATCCAATACAGATGATTGAGAGCAATACGATATCTTCTTTTCCGCTTATTAAAATTACATCGAATGCAGCACATATTTATAAGTCTCCTCATGTAAATCGAGAAAAGCCTTTTTTAACCCTTCCTTTTGAAGTAGAATTACCTCTACTAGAAACACTTGAAGAAGAAGAAGGAAGATGGTTACAAATCCAACTCATGAATGGGGAAAAAGGATGGATTCAAAAAGGTGATATCACACTGGACCTTTTTTCAACTAATTTAGAAAAAGTGGTAGATGGTAGCCAGCAGTTTTTAAACTTGCCTTACACGTGGGGGGGAGTTTCGAGTTTTGGTTATGATTGCTCAGGTTTTATTCAAATGATATTTAGACAGGTGAAAATCATTCTTCCTCGAGATGCCTCTCAACAAATTACCTTTCCCCTTTTTCAGTTTATCGATTGGAATAATAAAGAAAGGGGAGATGTGATTTTTTTTGGTTCTAATGATGACTCCATTAAACATGTGGGACTTTATTTAGGGAATGATCAATTGATTCATGCTTCTGTAAAACCCAAACCGACTTTGCAAATTTCTTCTTTAGAAGAGCCTTCCCTCAAAAATCGTTTTGGTTATCGTACTGTTCGTAGGCTTAAGATTTAAAGGAAAAACAAAGGTATTCAATCCATATTAATTGATTGAAAGAGTGTGAAAGATCAAGGATAAACTTATATCAAGTCAGTTAATGCAAATAATTCTATCCTGTGAGGTTATTCTGGCATGGGGGAATATAATCTCTATCATAACTTTGATTATCACATCGTTGCTTAACTAAAGCAAACATCGATTGAATATCTCTTTTTTCGTAACCCGAACCTTGAAAAACGCGTAAAATGTCTGCCTCTAAATAAGAGTGCCTATGCAGATCTATGATCAAACCTATAGTACAAATCAGGTTGCGATTGGAATCTTTATCGCTTTGACCATCTTTTAACAATTGCAGAATCGTTTCAGTCGTGCATCCAATATTAATATGATCAATAATGAATTCTTGTATGGTATTATTTTGAGCTTTATTAACTTTTTGAACAGACTTAAGCTCTAGCATCTCTTTTATCGAATCATACAATAGGTAGGGGGTGAAGGTAAAAAAAGGACATATTTTTTTCGGATAAGCTGTTTCCCAACATTTTTGCATATTTTGAATGAATAAAGGATCAATATCAGTTTCACGGCTTAAACGCCAACCAATGTGAGAAAAATGTGTATGAGAATATAATTTGAAAAGGCTTCTAACAATGCGTTGAAAGATATTTAAACGTTCCAGGCTCCAGCCTTTATGACTATCATAGGATAAATAAGGTTTTTTCCAGCTATAAAAATGACGATTATCTAAAATAAGGCTGTAATCACTGTAAGGGCATATTTTTGCTAGTAAAAGTTTGAGACTTGAACTCATTTGAATACCTTAGTAATAATTGAATTAAATATATTAATTTATTAACTAATTATTAAGAAGTATATTTTATTTAGATGGGTTATAGATAACTGTATTTGTTAAGGAGTTATTAAAAGATTGGTGCTTAGCACCAATCTTTTAAATTAATTAAGTCATTTATGGTTTTTTATCATCCAAAATTTCAACTTCAGCTTCTTCAATATCATCAGGTTTATTATTGTTTGTCTGATGTTGTGAACTTTGGTTTGAACTTTCTTGGTAAGATCCGGGGCCAGTAGATTGCGTTTCGCTTTGACCAGCTGCTTTAGACATCACTTCACCGATTTGCTGCATTTGACGTTCAAGCTCATCTTTAGCTGAGCGAATACGAGCAATATCTGTGGTTTCAAGAGCTTTTTTAACAGCTTCTATTTTGTTAGAAATATCATCGGCAATTTGTTGAGGAACTTTGTCTTTATATTCATCCAAAGCTTTTTGGGCTCTGAAGGCTAAAGAGTCAGCCTCATTTCTAATTTCAACTTCTTCTTTACGTTTTTTGTCTTCCTCAGCATGTTCCTCTGCATCTCTGACCATCCGTTTAATTTCTTCCTCTTGAAGTCCTGATTGAGCTTCAATACGAATTTTTTGCTCTTTGCCGCTAGAAAGATCTTTTGCAGAAACGTGCAAAATACCGTCAGCATCGATGTCAAAGGCAACTTCAATTTGTGGGGTTCCTCGCGGAGAAGGAGGAATGTCTGCTAAATCAAAACGTCCAATTTCTTTGTTGTCATTAGCCATTTTGCGTTCCCCTTGAAGGACGCGAATGGTAACAGCTGGTTGGTTATCTGCTGCGGTAGAGAAAATTTGTTTTTTCTGAGTAGGAATCGTTGTATTACGTTCAACTAAAGGAGTCATCACTCCGCCTAATGTCTCAATTCCTAGTGTCAATGGAGTAACATCTAATAATAAAACATCTTTGACGACACCTGTTAATACTCCACCTTGGATAGCGGCTCCGACGGCAACAACCTCATCAGGATTTACTCCTTTATGACCTTCTTTTCCAAAAATACTTTTTACAACTTCTTGGACAGCAGGCATACGGCTCATTCCACCGACTAGAATCACTTCACTGATATCATCTTTATTAAGACCAGAATCTTTTAAAGCTTTTAAGCAAGGTTCTCGTGTACGTTCAATAAGGTCATGCGTTAAGCTTTCTAGCTTAGAACGTGTCAAAGTCATGGTTAAGTGTTTTGGTCCTGAAGCATCCATTGTAATAAATGGTTGGTTAATTTCTGTCTGTTGAACACCCGAAAGTTCGATCTTAGCTTTTTCAGCAGCGTCTCTTAGCCGTTGTAAAGCCATTTTGTCATTTCTTAAATCAATGCCCTGTTCTTGTTTAAATGTTTCTAACATCCAATTTAAAATAGCATTGTCGAAATCATCTCCCCCTAGATGGGTGTCACCACTTGTGGAAAGAACTTCAAATACCCCATCTCCGATTTCCAAGACAGAAATATCAAATGTTCCACCTCCTAAGTCAAAAACAGCAATTTTTTTATCTGCATTTTCTTTATCTAAACCATAAGCTAAAGCAGCAGCAGTCGGTTCAGGGATGATTCGTTTGACATCTAAACCCGCAATACGGCCAGCATCTTTGGTAGATTGACGCTGCGAATCGTTGAAATAGGCTGGGACTGTAATAACGGCCTCGGTTATTTTTTCACCTAAATAAGCTTCAGCAGTTTCTTTCATTTTAATTAAAATCTGAGCGGCAATTTCTTCTGGTGTAACAATTTTTCCTTGAATTTCAAAAACAGCATCACCGTTGTTATTGTTGGTTACCTTATAGGGTACAGTTTTTATTTCACTGAGAACTTCCTGATATTTTCGTCCAATAAAACGTTTGGAAGAAGTAATGGTATTCTCTGGATTTGTTACTGCTTGTCTTTTAGCGGGAATCCCGACTAAACGCTCATTTCCTTTATAAGCAACAACAGAAGGAGTTGTACGTGTACCTTCAGCTGAAGCGATTACTTTAGGAGCTCCACCTTCCATCACAGCAACACAAGAATTAGTGGTTCCTAAGTCAATTCCAATTATACGCCCTTTTTTTGTTTGACTTTGGCTCATAGTCAAATCTCCTCTAATTATTTAATTGTTTTCATTAAGCTCTGATTTATCTTGCGGATCAATTGCAGAGATTGCTTTTGCAACTTTGACACGTGCAGGGCGAATCATTCGATCCCCCATTTTATATCCGCGAACATTTTCTTCTACGATAATGCCAGGAGCATATGAATCCGTTTCAACCATTTCAATAGCCTCGTGTAAATGAGGGTCAAAGAAAGTTCCTTGTGATTCTAAAGCTGTAATACCATTACTTGCTAAAACATCTTTAAATTGAGTTAAAATCATTTGAAACCCAAAAGCCCAATTTTTAACTTCATCAGACATGCCCTGCGCAAATTTTAACGCATTTTCTAAATTGTCTAAAGGTTTTAAAAAATCAACCACCATATTTTCCAAGGCATAACGACTAATTTCCTGCCGCTCTTTTTGTAATCGTTTCCGTGCATTTTCAGAATCGGCCAAAAGTCGTAAATACTTATCTTTGTATTCTGTCGCTTCTTTTTTTAAAGCTTTTAATTCTTCATCTGTAACAAGAACTTGTTTGGGATGATTAGGGGCAGATGGGAATTCTATATTTTCTTCCCCTGTTTGTTCTACTGTCGAAGATAAATCTTCCTCTACGTTTTGTTTTATTTGCTCTTCGTCTTTGTCAACCATTTCTTTTTTCTCCTTTATCATTCTGGTCTATATAACTTCATGGTCGCTTATCTTCGATGAGGAAACGTGATTGACCAATCAGTAAACTTTCTTCTTTTTTCAAATATAAGCTTTGCTCAGGTTGCCTGTAGTCAATTTTGAATTTGTAAACATTTTTTGTAACAGTTTCGCTAATACAATCAGAAAATAGCTTTAATAAACTGAACAATGCTCGATAAGGCAGTCTTGTTGGGCCTAATAAGCCTACTGCGCCGACTGGCTTGTAATTGATATAATAAGGGATAGTTAAAACACTACATCTAGGGCTCGAATTTGCAAAAGAGGACAGATCATCCCCAATCCAAAATCTTAAATGATTTAAGGCTTTGCATTCTTTTAAAAGAAGGCGCATGCTATGTGCATTCTCGAATAAAGATAGGCTGCTTGCAAGTAAGTTGGTATCCTGAAAATCTGAGTAAAAGAGCAGGCGAGAAAAGCCAGTTCGGTAAAGATCCACATCAATAAAATTTGAATAACCAACGATATATCTAAGCATTAATTCATTATAAAAAGTTTGAGCAACAGTTTCTTCCTCAGGCTCTAAATTTTCAGGTTCTCCTAAATTCGTTAAGCGGCAATGAAAATAATTCTCAATGCGTTTGATTCCAAAAGAAGAGAGTTTAACTGGCAAATGCATGACTTCAGTTTTAATAACTCCAAAATCCGTCATAATAATGCAAAGGCACCGATAGGCATCTAATGGAACTAGCTTGAGGTTAGCGATAAAATCGTGATCAAACCGAGGGGCAGAAAGGAAAACAGCACAATTAGTTTCCCAGCTAAGTTTTTCTGCAGCTTCTTGCAAAAAGATAGCGATTTCCTTTGATTCAAAACTTTTAAAAGCTTCAAAAGGATTTTGCTTAGGATAAGGTTCATTGGTATTGAGATAAGCATGAGCATAAATTCGATAGGCTAAATCCGTAGGAATGCGGCCACCAGAAGAGTGTGATTGTAATAAATATCCTTCTTCTTCAAGTTGGGCAAAATAATTACGAATGGTTGCAGAGCTCAAATCTTCAAATCCAGCTTCTTTTAAAGTGTTGGATCCAACGGGTTTTCCAGTTTGAATATAGTAATCGACTAAGCCTAATAAAACCCGTCTTTCTCGATCGTGTTTACCCACGCGTTTAATCGGTGTTGGTTTGATGATTTTCAAGAGCGAATCCTCCCTAATAATTTTGTTATTATACGCAAAGAGGGAAAATTTCGTCAAACAAATTTAGCACTCGATTATATCGAGTGCTATAATTTTTCTTTTTAGGTTTTATTTAGCAAGGGAAGTTCCAGCAAGAACAAGTGGAAGAATATCAATGATAGAGGGAGACCAAGTAAGTCCTCTTTTATAAACCATATAGGCAGAAAGATGGCAGGCAATGATGGCCTTCTTGTGATGCTCAGGTATTTGATCCAAAAGTTCATCTGAAAAAAGTTCAATTAAAGTTGGCAAACAGTAATTTAAAAATCCCCTAATCATGGGATCTTGAGAAGAATGAGGAAGAGACAAAGAGTCTAAATAATCGAGAATTTCATAAGTATATTGATTAATTTTTGAAGAAATCTGGTCGGAAATAGAAGTGAGATATTCTCCTGTTTTTTGATGAGTTTTTATAAGAAGATCTGCTTCATTTAAAGCACAAATTTTGAGTCTTTCTAAAATTTGTGCAACTAAGGCTTCTTTATGCTCTAAAAATTGCTCTTCACTTAGCGTTAGCCCACATAAAACTTCAAATGAAGAACAAATAACGCCTGCTTTATTGGCAGAGCTATCTTTGATGATTAAAACACCTTTTTCTTCTAGAAAACGGCGGGCTGAAGGAGTCAAATATAAATTAGCTCCTTCAATAATTGCACGAGATGTAGGCCTACCATTTTCATCTAAAAATTCATGGCTGTTAGTTTCATTTAAAGTTCGAGGCCGCCCTCCAGCGGGAATAAAAATATCGGTTTTGGTTTTATGAAGATTATACCTTAATAAGTGGTTTGTATCGCTGCCAGATAACCAGTCTTCAATCACTTCGTTATTCACTTTTCTCCAACACAAAGTTTCTTGAATATAAGCTGAAGGATATCTTCTATGGCCTTTATTTACCAAAAAACTCCCGGAAGAAAGTCTTTCAGGGGGGTAATAACAAATACCTTTACCTTGGTAAAAAAGCTCTTTAATAATGCTCAAATCTAAACCTTGATCATCTCGAATAGTTCCTGTTCCGTCTGTCAAAGCAATAACTTTAGCTGTGTGTGGATAATGGCGATAAAGGTTGAGAAGCTGATTACCAGCAACGTCTCCATCAGGTCCCCCAGACATTTTTACTGTGAATAAGTCTTTATCAGGATGAATACCCATATATTTTAAGATTTCATGCATGTAGACATTTAATCCTAAGGAAGTCACTCCATATTCTTTATGATTAATTCCAAATGTAGGTTTACTAGATATAAAGGCTCTATCTGGCTTGTAGTGATATTTTCGACTAAAGTTAGCAATCCATTCGATCATCGAATCGTGCATGTTTTCATCAGGTCCTAAATAAATGTATTCAGCTCGTTTCCAGTAGTCGATAATATTTTTAGCACGAATTTTTCCATCAGGGTCACAGTTAACGATTGTAATAAGGCTTTCGATAAAAGCTCTTTGGGATTGATAAAGATATTCAATTTTTTGTTCTTGGCGAAATATTTGAATTTTATTTTCTATTTCTTGAGGTTCTATGTTAGACCATTCAAGTTCCCGTTTAAGAATTTGAGAGTCAGAATCAATTTGGTCAAAAGGTTTTAAGAATATAATTCCTTTTGCCCCTCCTTCTGGAATGTCTTTGTTCTTTTTATGTTGCGTCCAAGCTAAATTGTAACATTCTGTGAAAATATTATTTCGTTCAGCAATCATTTGCTCTAATTGTTCAGGATAAACTGTACGTAATCCTCCCCGAGATAAATCTTTAAATCGAATATGAAAACCAAAAAAATGCATCCCTCGAATGTAAAAGATGGCATATGGAAGTTCAGGGAATTTTTTTTGTCTATCAAAGGGAACATCATTCAGATAAGCAGGATTCAGACGGAAACTCAATGCAGTATAATTTAAGCGATAAAAATTGGTTTTTAAAGTGTAATAAATGAAACTCATTGCTTGGAGCAAAATATTTTTCCGTCGCATGTCATTATTTTCTTGTCCCGTGTCTAGTTGAGAAACATCATTCAAGAATTTTTTCCGGGTTTCTAAAAATAAATCGTAATCACAATGATTGGGGGCAAACTTAAGTTTAAAGGCCTCACAAATTTGAATTGTCAATTCAGGATGTCGATAGAAAGCTTCTTCAATATTTTCTACAGTATAAAGATTAGCATCTAAATGAACGAGTGTTTGATGTATGAAGTTAACCATCGCTTTTAATAAATTGCCCATATTTCCTGAAATAATATGGGAATTAACTAATCGTTCGCTAATGCGATCTGAAGGATCAAAATACTTGACAGTTGCAATTTCTCTTAAAAAATCAGGAATATCGGCGACATTCCAAACTGGCTCTCCATTGCTTCCATGTAAACTAAGTGCCATGACAAGAACACTCTGTTTTTCATGAGGATCCATATATGTTGCATTGACTCTTCTCATACTTAAGCCATGGCGGTAAATAACTTGTGCAACGTGATAAAGAAAATTATGTTTTGGGGTGTTTCTCCAAGCTAAAATAAGATGCATGGATCCGCTATCTTTTTTTTGCCAATTATCTTCATAGCGAACTTCGTATTGACAATTATCTTGAAATTGCGCCTTGAAAAGGACATTTAAAGCAATTGAAAGTCTTTCTATAGGTAAAGAGTGTAGAAATGGAGTACTTATTTTAATAAGTAGTGTTTCAAAGTCAAGATCGCTAATTTCTGCATTTTCTTTTTTAACTAACTGTTTTAAAATTTCTTTGGAACTATCAGGGAAGAGGGAGTCAGAGCCTTCCCCAGCACTCATGAAATCAATTATTGCAATCCTTAAGCGAGCTTTTATGTGAGGAAAGGAAATGTTGGAAGTATAAACTTGATAATTTTTAATCCCATAAGACGTATAGTGATTTAAAATGCGTAAATCTGCGTCGGGAGTCTCTAAACAAAGAACAATAGAAGCGCTTTTAAGATTAATAATAGAGAAGTAATCTTGTAAATCGAAACCCATCAAACTATGGGTGATCAACATGACATTATCCCGAGAAACTTCCTCAAAAAACAAGGAAGGCATAGCCATTTCCAACCAAAGATAATACTCTTGAAATTTCTGACTTTCTTGTTGAATAGCTTGGATCAAATCGCTGGGTTCTGAGAGAGCCTGGTCAAGTTTTTCCATAGTCATTTTTCCTTAAAATAAAAGGACTGGCCGCATGTTTTCAACTTAATTTATGTATAAATGCAAGACTGTAAAGAAATGAGAAATAAGTAAAAAATCAAAATTCAAAGACACGCCTATCTCCACAGACAAGAGAGATAGCTAGCTCATGGATGATTCCCTGATTTTCTACATTTTAACTAAATAAATTCTAAATTTGAATTTGTCAAAACAAATTATATAACACAAGTTTTGCTGGAGAAGGTTAGAGAGGAAGGATTGGGGTTATAACCAATCTAGCTTAAATTCTGTTAGTTTTAAAGCGAGTGATATTCTTCGCTTTATTAGAAAGGGTTTTTTAATTTTTGATAAAAGTTAGTTAAAAAATAGTTAGACGAATAACAATTAATTTTATTTAAATAATATTTTTGGCGTTTACAAGTATAAAATTGTTTGTGTAGTGCCTCCAAAATTAGCGAGTAATTCTCTTAGAAAAGCGTCTCGTTGGGAGTCGATAAACTTTAATGAAATTTTATCCTTCACTTTCTTAGGGGAAAGCACTCTTTTATTTTCGCCGCCAGGTTTCTCTTTTATTGAAAGTTTTTTCTATCTAATAATTTTTAAATTGAGTGAAGCTGCTAAAGCTTTAAAACGTTCTAATCCTGCATCGGTGAGATTATCGCAATAGCTTAGATTTAGATGCTGCAAAGCTGTTAAAGATGCCAAATGGGTTAATCCTGCCTCGGTGAGATGCTTGCACCTACTTAGATTTAGATGCTGCAAAGCCGTTAAGGGTGTCAAATAGGCTAATCCTGCATCGGTGAGATTCTCACACCCACCTAGATTAAGATGCTGCAAAGCCGTTAAGGGTGTCAAATGGACTAATCCTGCATCGGTGAGATGAAAGCACCCACTCAGATTTAGATGCTGCAAAGCAGTTAAAGGTGTTAAATGAATCAAGCCTGCATCGGTGAGATTCATACAGTAGCTTAGACCTAGATGTTGCAAAGCGGTTAAGGATGTCAAACGTTCTAATCCTGCACTAGTGAGATTCTCACAATCGCTTAAATCTAAATGCTGCAAAGCTGTTAAAAATATTAAACGGGCTAATCCTGCATCGGTGAGATGATACCACCCACTCAGATTTAGATGCTGCAAACCAGTTAAAGGTGTCAAATGGGCTAATCCTGCATCGGTGAGATTCTTGCACCAACTTAGATCTAAATACTGCAAAGCCGTTAAGGGTGTTAAATGAACCAAACCTGCATCGGTAAGTTTTCCAAAGCCACGTAAATTTAGATGCTGCAAAGCCTTCAAGGGTGTTAAATGCGCTAATCCTGCATCGGTGAGATTTTTACAGTAGCTTAAATCTAGATGCTGCAAAGCCGTTAAGGGTGTTAAATGAACCAAGCCTGTATCGGTGAGTTTCCTGCACTTACTTAGATTTAGATGCTGCAAAGCCGTTAAGGGTGTTAAATGCGCTAATCTATCGTCCGTAATAGCCTGGCATGACACTAAATGAAGCACTTTTAAATTTTTACAATCTTTTAAAGCTGAGAAATGAGCATCTGTTAAATAAGTATTGTTTGAAAAATTGAGTGCTTCTATCTCATTTGAGAGGTGATTTATAATTCTTTCAAACTCCGCTAACTGACTGGTCTGGTTTAATAAGGTGCTCACAACAATAAATTCTAAATAGTTTTTCAATCTATTTAATTGACAGCGATGCGCAAAATTTAAAAGCTCTTTTAATCCGATTAAACTTTCTTCAGTTGAGTTAAAAGTTTCAAATTTCTGTGATTTGTATCCATCAATCAGTTGCTCTTCTAAACTTTTTACCACTCCTGTTAGTTCATAATAATCGGCGAGTTGAATAGAAGAAGAGATCTCTTCTAAGGGAACTTTAAAGTTAGCGTCCATCAGGCAATTGAGTAAAAGCGTAAAATCTTTTTGTGTTAAATCGAGAGGGTGTTGCAGGGTTTCTTGAAATTGCCCCGACCACAGATTCTTAAAGTAGTGTGATTTTTCCCTTAATAAAGCTAGCTGAGAGTGAGAAATAGTTAGAGAAGTTCCCTCTTGAAAGCTTATTTGAATTTCATCAGATGAAGGTAAAAGAGTGGGAGCTGGAATCGTTGGTGCATTAGTTTCTTCTAGATTAGGCAAAGAATTATCTAAGGAAGTATTTTCATTCTCAAGTTGATCGTTAATGTCTTGAAGGGGATAGTAAGGTGGAAGCGTTGTATAGACAAGATGACTAGAATTAAGCTCAAAACTAGAAATATGCAAAATGACCATCCCAATGAGTGCAATAAATTTTAATTTATAGATATTTTAAAATTATGATGTATAGATAAAAATTATTGCAATATTAATAAATTAAAATAGGAAATCAAATTTTAAAAGGAAGTTTCATTTTATCAATGAAAGGCTATTAAAAATTAATTAAGAATCAATCGGGCTTAAATATAGAATCTTTAGTTTTTAATCTACAATACTTTAAGTCCAAGAGATGATAGGATCATGAAATAAATGGGTCATAAATTATTATAGGTTAGATGTATTATTTATAATTTATAAACTTGAAATTTGGATTTATCCCTTTGATAATAAATAAAAGAATAAAATTTAATAAATGACAAAAGACCTCTGTTTTAAAACATTTATTTTCCCAAACTAATTTTTAATATGACATGAGAGATCAAAATGGATTTAATCAAATGATATTGTTGGGTAGATGATTTTTGGAAGTCTTTTGAGCAGAAATGGAATAAACAATTAATTGATCATGGTAAAACAAAACAAGGACCTCAACTATCTGAGTATACAGAACATGGCCAATTTTACCTGTTTGCGAATAATTAACTTTTAACTGAGCAAACAAATGCATTCCTAACAGCAAAACAACAAATACAAAAATCCCAACCTATAAGTTGTTAACCTTATCTATCTCTGAAAAGTATTCATTGATTTGATGGAGCACATTATTAAATTGGCATTTATGTAGAATTTTCCATGATTGCCATTTTCGAGAGAAGTTAATCGCGAGTAGCAGTCGAAATTTTCTTATGATGAAAGAGTAGTATTTGTTAAGCCCTATCACAATTCTGCTGAATTTTCGTTTTGGGGAAACCATTTATCAGTACTTTTTATAAGTAGAATCCAGCTGGGATTGAAGGGCGTGAACCCAATCATCTATGTTTTTAATGACCATGAAAATTTATTCCTCTAAGGCACATTTGAAATCTCTTAACAAGCAAAAAAATTATTTCATTTTTATTTTTTAAGGCAGTGGTAAAAAGCTTCTTAACCTGAATTTTGGGTTTTTAGGCAGCCATTAACAATAAGCGATGCTGCTCTGTTAAGTTTATAGATGGCTTTTTAGGTTGGTGAGTATAAGCAACAATCCCAGCTAATAGATTAATTAAAAAATTTCCGGCATTTCTGTGGCGTGTATGTTCAATTTGAGAAATATTTTTTAGTTGATCATTCACCGTTTCAATAATGGCTCGTTTTCTAAGAAGAATTTTGTCTGTCAACTTCATAAGATTCTGCTTCATATTCGATCTTAGGGTAGTAAATAGTTCAAGACCTTGTTTCAAAAGCCTCTTTGAAAGTTCTTTCGAAATATATCCCTTATCACCAAATAATTTTCCAAAAATCCCTTTCGACAAAGTTTCGGCAATAGAAACATCAGCGACATTTCCAGGAGTTAGCTGAAAAGCCAAAATTTCTCCTTTCTCATTGATCATGAGATGCAATTTAAATCCGAAAAACCACCCTGAAGTTGTTTTTCCCCTCTTTGCTAAACCTTTAAAGACCTTGTTTCTTTTTATGCGTTTATTGTGGCAAACATCTATAGACGTAGAATCAATAAAAGCAATTCCTGTGATTTCTCCTCTTTTGTCTAAAAGATAAGCAAATAGAGGAACAAAAAGGTTCTTCTTTAAATAAACAAAACGGCTATAACTAATTAAGTTTGGAAATTCTTTAACTAAGTATTTGGTAACATACCCATAAAAGTGCTTAAATGTTCGATAATTTGATTGATGAAATAAAATGACAATTGTCATCATCTCTGGTATCGATAATTCAGGCTGAGGTCCTCGCTTTGTTTTGCCATGATCAATTAACTGTTTATTCCATTTCTTCTCAAAAGACTTCCAAAAATCATCCACACTACAATATAATTTGATTAAATCCATTTTGACCTCTCATGCATATTAAACATTAGTTTGGGAAAACAAATGTTTTAAATCATGTTGAGGTCTTTTGTCATTCAAATTTTATGTATCTTGTTTAAGCCTAAACACCTAAACCCAAAGTTCAGGTTCTTATTAGTTTTTATAAGGGAATTCCTAGGTATTAATTGATGTCTTATAAAATTAATTATGATATAATAAAATTATAGAGCGTAAGGCATAGGATTTAGCAAGTTAGCCTTTACTCTAAAATTTGACCTTCTGACAATCGGTCTCTTACCGATTTCAATGCAAATTTCTTAGACAAGGGGAAAGTGATATGTCTGATTTAGATGCAAATATTCATGGCTATTCTTATGGAGCAGTCCATGGTCCGACTCAAGTAGAAACAACCGAAAATTCCGAATCAAAGACAAATAATTCTACCGTTTCAACAATTGAGCAAAGTAAGGTTGTTGCATCGTTAATGATCCCCCCTCCCAATTTCCCTGC
Organism: Candidatus Protochlamydia amoebophila UWE25; assembly: GCF_000011565.2. Lineage (NCBI taxonomy): Bacteria > Pseudomonadati > Chlamydiota > Chlamydiia > Parachlamydiales > Parachlamydiaceae > Candidatus Protochlamydia > Candidatus Protochlamydia amoebophila. The sequence goes on along the minus strand of NC_005861.2, from coordinate 1,797,622 downwards.
TTTAGTTTCACCTCCAGCGAACGGGGAAACTTCTCTCGTTTTAGTTGTTTCATCAATGAATAATAGTAGTCAGCCTATTTTAGCATTTATGCGAAGTATGCAAGAACAAACGTCAAAAATTATGGATGAGATGTTGGATGGGTGGTTGAAAAATATCAAAGAAATTGACGAATATGTTCAACGATTGATCAATTCTCCTCAATATCTGGCATTACAGGATATTCGACTTAATGGTGATCCTAAACAAGGAAATGTCGCTGGTATACAAGATCCTACTTCTGCGAATGCAGCTGCAGCAAATCCTACAACAGCCAATGTAGCTCCTTATACTTTTCTCAACTCTCTTGATCGGTTGAATAAATTTGAACGTGTTGCTGAAGCTGCTTCAGCTTCAGAAAGTTCACCAGCTAGTGACGCGGCTCGACAAGTTACTCTAACATTGATTTCCACAATGATAATTGGAGGAGCTATGTCCTTAGGAGCTACAGAATTGACAACTTCAGTAGATGGAGTCAGTAGCAGCCCGTTTGTCGGACCTGTCGAATTGTTAGAAAAGCTGCAACCTGTTTTTCCACAGTTAGTTATTCAAGATTTGATCCCTATGATTAACTTGATGGTTGCATCTACTTTTTATGCGACTGCTTTGGACGAAGCTGTTAGCAATGCTAAAGAAAGAGAAGGGGAAAATCATGTAGAAGCTGCACAAAATTTTGCCCGTGATGTAATCAAAATGGTTGCGGATCCAGCTTTTGTGGCAATGACTTATGTAAATAAAATGGAAGGGGCCGAACAAATGAGCCCTGAATTAAAGGAAAGAATGGCCGCACTTGTCAAGCTTGTTTTAGCTAGTGTGGCTTTAAGTTTATTATATACTGTTGAAGTAGGTAAAGTTCAATCTGGAAAATACTGGGGGATGGAGCCTCAAGAATTTCGAGATTTATTAAATGGGACCATTCCCGTTAAGACATCAGGCTCTTTAACCGCGCAGGAACAAATGGTAGCGACTCTTTTAAATCAGATAAAAGCGCAATTGGATATTTTACCAGCAGAAGAAAGAATACGAGCCATAGAAACCATTTTAGATTATGTAGGAGAGAGCCATCATTTAGAAGGGATGCTAGATCCTGGAAAAGTCTTTCATGAAACCTTTAATCCTAAAGATCCTACTAAAGATCCCAACCTTCAAGCAGTTTAATCTTTTTAAATTTTTATCGCCTTTTCAACTCACATTGAAAAGGCGATTTTTATTTTGATTAAATAATTGGCCAATCCGGCATTTTTAAAATTACTTTTAATAGATTGAGTAGATGAATATAATCTTCTGAGGCCATTAACTCTCGGCAAGAATGCATAGAAAGTTCGCCACAACCAATATCTACCGTTGAAATTCCCGCCGTACATGCTTGCAAAGGTCCAATAGTTGAGCCACAGGGCATATCGTTACGACTGACAAAATGCTGGAGAGGAATTTGCTCTATTCCTGCGGCAAGATGAATGGGAATGGATGAAGTTGCAGTTGAAGCATATCGCTGTTGAGCGTTATTTTTGATGATAACTCCCTGCCCTAGTTTAGGTTGGTGCATCCCATCGTGTTTATCTAGATAGTTTGGATGCAAAGCGTGAGCTAAATCAATCGAAGTGCAATGTGATTGGTTAAGTAAGCGAAAAAAATCTTCTTTTGAACAATTTAGATTTAATAAAATTCTTTCTAATGTTTGATGAAAAAAGGGAGATTCTGCTCCTTGAGATGTGTGTGAGCCGACTTCTTCATGATTCCAAAAAATGGCCATCTTTATATCATTTTCAAGAGGAGTTGCTGTTTCAATAAGTGCTGAAAGGGCAGCATGGACACTAGCTAAGCTATCGATTCGATAAGAAGAGATGAACTGATTTTCGAAGCCAACAAATCGAGCTTTATCAAGGGGATAAAGAAATAAATCGAATGTTAAAAGTTCCTGAAAATCAATCTGTTTTTTTAAAATAGTTTCTAAATAAGTCTGCCCTGTTGGAATATCTTTTTCTAATGCGGCTAATGCATTTAAATGTTCTTGTTTATTTAATAAAAGTCCTTTTTCGTTTACTTCTCGATCTAGATGAATAGCTAATTGTGGAATGACAACGGGAAAACTGTCTAATTGTACTAAACAATTTTCTGGCTGATTATTTTTATTTTTATAAATAATGTGTCCAGCGATTCCAAGGTCTCGATTTAACCAAGAGTTTAAAAGAGGGGATCCATAGATTTCAACACCCAATAAAATCATTGAATGACGGCGGATTTCTGCTTGGGGTTTAAGTTTAAATCCTGGACTGTCTGTATGAGAAGCCAATAAACGAACGCGTGTAGGTGAATTTTTAGGAAGAGTAAAAACGCAAAGCGTAGTTTGATGATGTTTAATATAATAACTGTGTCCGAGTTTTAGTTCCCATTTCTCATTTTCTTTTAACTCAGTGTATCCATGTTTGGAAAGTCTTTGACAAGCTTCTTCGACTGCATGCCAAGGTGTAGGAGCGTTGTTTAAATATGAGAGTAAGTCATTTAAATAGTAATTTTTCATACTTTAGACTCCGGACTTCCAAAAGTTAATAGGATTTACATAGACAAAAAAATACCTAAGGTAAGTTTTAAGTTACCTTAGGTATTTGTGAATATGATTTCAACTAGACAAGGAAATTAGAATTGTTTTCCAAATGTCAAGTTAATAGCATATGAATTCCATTTGTGTGAAGTTCTTTCATTTCCACTTAGGTTAATGATTTCATCACTTGAGTTGCTGCTTACGTGACCATGGTGGCCATGACGTCTAGAAGCTGTCCAGTCTTGGAATTTTACGCAAAGTCCAGCTGTCCAGTCGTTAGAAAAGTCATAATCCGCACCCAATGCAAATGTCCATGCATGAGCATGTTTAGAACGATGTATATGGTGTTGGCTAAGTAGCTCATCATGGTATCTACCTTTGAAACGAGCAAAATGGTACTCTACTTCAGCATAAAGATTCCAAGTTTCGCCGTATGGGCGGTAATTGAAATCAACTCCAACAAAAGGTCCATACCAACGGCTGTTAAATTTGTGTGTGTAGCTTCCGTAGCTGTTAGGATTAACAGCACCAGTTGAATCAAATCCTAAGCCACCCTGCTCAACAGAAATATGTTGTGAATCTAGTGCATAACCAACTACTGGTGATAATGCTAATGTGCAATCACTAAAATAGAATGGATATCCAACACCAATGCTTAGATCATAAACAAAGTTTTCATCGATAACATCTCTACGTGTATCTGTTACAACGAAATCTTCTGAACCAAAACCAGCAATAACTGGGCTTTTGTAAGTAGAAAATGTTCTTTTGTAATCACCGTCAACGATCCAGCCCCAATTTACAGAAGCGCGACCGTAGAAGTTGTAACCTAACATTGTTCTTCCTTTCAAACCAATTTGAACGATGTCGAGGTCTTTAAATTTTCTGTGGAGTTTATAGTTTGGATTATAAGATGGAGCTTTTTGGTTCCAGCTAATGTCATCATGACGATATCCAACTTCAAAGGTTAGTTGTCCAAAATCGGCGTTGGCGTAAGATACTGAAGATCCTACTAATAACGTCATTAAGAAGGTTATCAACTTTCGCATATTTTTTCCTTGTTAACGTTTAAGTTTACCTTAAATTCAAAATGTTGGCTTTGTTTTGCCAGACTTGCGGAGCAAGTAACAGGCTTTTATGATTAGTTTAATTAGTAGAATTTAATCTAATCACTTTGACAACCCTTATTTTCTTCATGCTCAAAAAAGAGCTATTAGAAATTAACTACAGGTTTTGCCAATAAATTATCACTGCAAATTCTGTAAACAAAACTCTGCGTAATTCGATGCCACTATCAATCATCTTTTAATTATCTGTCAAAGGTTTTTTTTTGCGAAATTTTTATTATTTTAGTCCTTTGAAAATAAAGAACTTGTAAAATCGTTCTCTCTTAAAGATTTTGCAATAAAATGTTTCTGATTTTTATTTAAGTCAGTAAAATGCTTAAAAAAACTTAGATTTCGACAATTTCAGATCTGTAAATTGTCAACTAATGCTTAAGTAAAATGCAAATCAAACTGTTTACTAAAGCTGTTTTTAGGAAGTTACAAATCTAGTTCTGATCTATTAAAAGGATTAATAATACTAATTTTTTAAAATAAATAAGCTTATAGTTGATAATATAACTTTTTTCAAGAACTAAGAAATTTTTTTTGTAATTGATTGATTTTAAAAGACTTATTTTTATTAGTAAGAGAAGCCTTAGAGCGAATTTACATTGTTAACAATGTAAATTCGCTTACTTGTATTTCAAATTGTGGGATTCAATGTGCTTTGTCCGTTTAAATAGCGTTGTAAGACATTAGGAATACAAACAGAGCCATCTTCCCGCTGATTATTTTCTAATAAAGCAACCATTAATCGAGAAGTCGCTAATCCAGAACCATTAAGGGTATGAACAAAATCTAACTTTCCGTCTTCGCGTCTAAAACGTGTATTAGAACGACGGGATTGATAATCTGTACAATTAGATACAGAAGAGACTTCATAATATCTGTTTTGTCCGGGTAACCAAACTTCAATGTCTATTGTGCGCGCTGCAGCGAAAGACATGTCCCCAGTTACTAGTAAAGCATTACGATAATGGAGTTCTAAGCCTTGCAAAATTTCCTCTGCGCTATCCATCATTTGATTGAATACTTGTGCGCTTTCCTCCGGTTTTGTAAAGCAAAACATTTCGACTTTATTAAATTGATGCATTCTAATTAGACCACGTTCTTGCGATCCTGCTGCTCCTGCTTCACGCCTAAAACAAGGGGTGTAGGCTACATATTTTAGACTGAGCTCTTCTTGAGGAATAATCTCATCCATATGCAATCCATTAAGAGGAACTTCGGCTGTAGGAATTAAATAAAGATGATAATCCTCATCTTGAATTTTAAATTGTTGACTTTCAAATTTAGGTAATTGTCCAGATCCAAACACAGTATTTTTTCTAACAAGAAGGGGAGGGATCCATTGTGTAAATCCATTTTTGACGTGAATTTCGATCATATATTGGATGAGGGCCCATTCTAGACGTGCTCCCATGGCTCGATAAACGGGCCAGCCTGTTCCAGAAATTTTAGCTCCACGCTTAAAATCAAATAAATTTAATTTTTCATTAAGTTCTACGTGATTTTTGAATGGAAAAGAAAAAATAGGTTTTTGTCCAAACTCTTTGATAACAACATTTTCTTTAGGATCTTGAGAGATTTTAATATCTTCCATGGGAAGATTAGGTAAGCTAGATAACTCATAATTAAATTGTTCTTCCCATTCTTTAATTTGGTTATCCAAAAAATGAATTTCTGTTCCAAATCCTGCTACTTCATTCATTAAAGAAAAAGTATCTTGGTTAGCCCGTTTCATTTCTCCGATTTTCTGAGAAATCTCATTACGTTTTGCCTTGAGAGTTTCAACTTTTGTTTTAGCTTCGCGAATAGAATGATCGAGGTGACAAATATTAGTAAGATCAATTTGCGGATCTTTCGTTTTTAACTGTTTCTCAACTGCAAAACGATCTTTACGGATTAAGCGAATATCAATCATGGCATGTCCTTTACTCAAAATGATAATAAAAAGAGTATAAAAAACTCCCTTCTTAAAAGGAAGGATTTCTATAGATGACAAAAAAATAATCTAACAGATTAGCTTAACACAAAATACTCGTTTTGAAAGAACTTCTTCTGATATGCTATTTGCTGTTGCATAAAGGGAGGTTATTGTGCGTCTAAAGAAACTCATGGCTGTAGGATTTAAATCATTTGCAGATAAAACAGTTCTGAATTTTGATCGAGGGATTACATGTATCGTGGGTCCTAATGGATGCGGTAAATCAAATATTGCCGATGCATTTCGCTGGGTATTAGGTGAGCAGTCAGCTAAGTCTATGCGAGGCCATAAAATGCCTGACATTATTTTTGCAGGAACTAATCACCGTAGACCCCTCAATTTTGCTGAGGTTTCTTTAACACTTACAGAAGTACAGGGAGCATTACCTATTGACTATGAAGAAATTACTTTAACAAGGCGATTACATCGAAGCGGAGAATCAGAGTATTTTATCAATGGAAATTTAGTTCGTTTAAAAGATATCCAAGGTTTATTTTTAGATTCAGGAGTAGGGCGAAATGCTTTTTCTATATTTGAGCAAGGCAAGCTCGATCAAGTTATTAATTACACTCCATTAGAAAGGCGTCATATCTTTGAAGAAGCGGCTGGAATTTTACGTTTTCTACAGCGTAAAAGAGAGGCTTTAAAAAGACTCGAACAAGCTGATTTGAATTTTTCCCGCGTTAACGATATTCATTTAGAAGTTGGTAAGCAAATTGAAGCATTGCAAGTACAAGCTAAAAAAGCCTTACAATTTAAAGAAAGTAAAACGCAGTTAGAGTCTTTCGAAAAGACAAGTTATTTATTGCGTTGGGAAGGGATTGAAAAGAAAAAAACGGATGTGAATCAAAAGCAGGAAAAGCAAAAAGAACGTTTAACAATTCAACAACAATCTTTAATTCAATCTCAACAAGAATCGCAGAAAATTAAACTGCATATTCAAACGAGCGATAAAAGTTTAAAAAGTAAGCAAGAAGAACTTTTTAAGATTCGAAATGAAAAAGAACTTCTCATCCAAGAAAATCAAAATGAAAAGCAACGTCTAGAAGAAATACAATTAAAAGAAAGAAAAATCAAAAGAGAATTAGAAGAATTAGCGATTGCTCGTCAAGCTCGCCAAAAGACTTTGCAAGAAATTCAATCCAATCAAAATAAGTTAGAGGCAGAGTTTAAAGACATTGAATCGAAACTTTCCCATCAGCAAGACAAAGTCAAATTTAAGGAAAGAGAAGTAACTAAATTGCGACAAGAGCTACAACTTAAGCAGCAAACGCATATTAAGCATTTACAGGAAGAAAGTCAGTTATTAAGTGAAATAAAACAAACTGAAGTGAGATTGGAAAATTACGAAGATAAAAAAGAAACTCTCAAAATTCGATTAAAGCAATTGTCAGAAGATAGTCAAACAATAACCCAACTTATCCAAGAAAAGAAAAAGCAACTTCAACAAATATCAGGTTTAGTAGATTCCCATAAAGATCGTTTAGAACAATATGAAGAAGAATTAAAAACTCTTGCCAGAGATCAAGAAACTAAGCAAAAAGAAATAGAAATTCATAAAAGAAAACTTATTGAATTAATAGCTCGGCAAAAAGTTTTGCTTCGCATGAGAGAAGAACATGAAGGATTTTCTTCGGGGAGTAAACGATTGCTTTTTGAAAGTCAAAATTCGCAAAGCTTATTTTTTAAAAAGTTGAGACCCTTGTATGAATTTATTGCATTAGAACCAGAGATTGCTGAAGCTTCTTCTGTTATTTTAAAAGCTTATTCACAAACGCTTGTCGTCGAAACGGCAGCAGATTTTGAACGAATTCTTCAATTTGCTAAACGAGAAAATTTACAAGATTACTCATTAATTTGTTTGGAAATGTTGCAAGAAAGGAAAAAATTTTCTAAAAATCCACACTCTTTTTTAGTTAAAAAAGATGTCCATCCTGTGATTATGCATTTTCTTCAAAATGTTATTCTCTTTAATTCCTATGAAGAAGGTAGCAAAAATTTAAATGAACCAGGCCTAGAGGGGTGGACTTCCGATCAAAATTTTATCGATCATAAAAATGTTTTTTTTAAAGTCAAAATCTCTGAAAACCAAGTTTTTTTGAGAGAAACAGAGTTAAAAAGCTTAGGAATTGAATTAGAAGAAAAGGAAAATCAGGTTTTTAAAATAGAACAAATCCTTTCACGGATGGTGCAGCAAAAAACCTCTTTACAAGCAGAAAGAGCTGAATTAGATAAAATGCTTCGAAGAGATGAAATGAAACTAGTAGAGATAAATTTTGGTTTGCAAAGGATATTAGGAGATTTAGAAAAAACAAAAATTGAGCAAACTCAAATTTTAATTGATGAGAAAGTTATTTTTGAACAAATTGAAGAGCAGACTAACCTTCTTAAACAAATTCAAAATAAACATTTTATCCTTAGACAAGACATTATTCAACGTCAGCAAGAAGTTGACCTCTTGCAGTCAGAATTAGAAAAGCAAGAAAGCGCTCTTCGGATTCAATTGCAAGACCATAAAGAAAAAGGGGAGTTATATCGACAACTTTCAGAAAATAAACAGCGTTTATTGCATCAACATCATTTATTAGAAGCTAAAGAGCAAGACCATGATTATCAAGTGCAACGATTCACAGAGGAGATGGGAGAATCCCAAGAATTACAATATCATTTAAAACAAAAACAATCTCTAAATCAATTGTCTTTAACCTCTCTGGAAGAACGATTACAATTCATTCATAATGAATATAGTGATAGAGAAAAAGAATGTGAAATTCTAAAAAAATCCTTGGAAGATTTGGAACAAAAAACTTTATCTCAATATGCTGAAACAAAGAAAATGGAGTCTGATCTGGCTCAAATTCAAATTTTAGAAGCTCATTTAAGTTCCTCCGCTCAAGCTTTACAAACGGAATTAAGAGAACGTTATGATTTGGCTATGGCAGATCTTGTATTATTGACATTGCCGATCGATCTTTCTCTTGAACAAGTTGAAAAACAAATCCGCACAATCAAACAAACAATTCAACTTGCAGGCGATGTGAATTTATCCGCTATAGAAGATTTGGAAAAGCATCAATTAAGGTTTAATTTTTTAAATCAACAACTTCAAGATATGCATGAATCTAAAAAAGAATTATTGCAAATCATATCACAATTAGATGAAGAAAGCCGCAAGCTTTTCAAGGAGACTTTTGAAGAAGTTCGTCATAATTTTAAGAAGAATTTCCAAATTTTATTCAACGGAGGGGAAGCAGACCTTCACTTTACAGAAACCGATGACATTTTAGAAGCTGGAATTGAAATCAGCGCTAAACCTCCTGGAAAACAGATGCGTTCGATTAGCTTGTTATCAGGAGGTGAAAAATGTTTAACCGCGGTCGCACTTTTATTCGCGATTTTTGAAGTTAAACCAGCTCCATTTTGTATCCTCGATGAGATTGATGCTCCTTTAGATGACTCAAATGTTGAACGTTTTGTTAACGTCGTTAAACATTTTGCAGATCGTTGTCAGTTTCTAATTATTACTCATAATAAAGGAACGATGGCAATTGGAGATGTCTTATTTGGAGTATCCATGGAGGAAAAAGGTGTTTCTAAATTGTTGTCATTAGAATTTACTCATCAAACTCCAGAAGTGACTTTAGTAGATTAATCAAACTGTTATTATAAATTGAGAGAGAATTATGATTATTGGAATTCCGAAAGAGATTAAAAATCATGAATATCGTGTCGGAGCTACTCCTAGCATGGTGCGTTTATTAGTAGATGCAGGCCATCAAGTATTTGTGCAATCCCTTGCTGGAGATAAAATTGGATATAATGATGAAATGTTCACCCGTGCAGGCGCCAAAATTGTTCAGTCGGCAGAAGAGGTTTATAATTCTGAAATGATTATTAAAGTTAAGGAACCCCAACTTAGTGAATTTCCTCTTTTGAAAGAGGGGCAAATTTTATTTTGCTATTTACATTTAGCTCCAGATCCTGAGCAAACTAAACATCTGGTAGAAAAAAAAGTTGTTGCTATTGCTTATGAAACTGTTACTGATGTTCAAGGGCGTTTACCTCTTCTTATTCCTATGAGTGAAATTGCAGGTCGCATCGCTATTCAAGTGGGAGCTACAAGCTTACAACTCAATTACGGAGGGCAAGGGTTATTATTAGGTGGTGTGCCTGGTGTTGCACCTGCTGAGGTTGTCGTTATTGGGGGTGGCGTTGTTGGAACAGAAGCAGCCCGTATGGCTCTTGGGCTTGGAGCAAGTGTGACAATATTTGACAGAGATTTAAACCGTTTACGGTTTTTGGATGCACTATATGGACCTACTTTGAAGACAATGTATTCTTCTCCTTTAACAATTGAGGAAGCGGTTTCTAAGGCAGCTCTCGTCATTGGTGCTGTCCTTATTCCAGGTAAAACAGCTCCTAAGCTTGTAACGAGGAAAATGATCCAAAAAATGTCTCCCGGTACAGTAGTTGTCGATGTAGCAATAGATCAAGGTGGATGTATGGAAACGTCAAGACCTACCACTCACACTGAACCTACTTATGTAGTTGATGGTGTTCTTCATTATTGTGTAACAAATATGCCGGGCACTTGTGCAAGAACATCAACTCAAGCATTAACAAATGCTACTACAGAATATGCTCTTGTGATTGCCAATAAAGGATGGAAAAAAGCACTACTCGATCATGTGGGTTTACGTCATGGATTGAATGTTTGTTTTGGGCAAATTACGAATGAGTCAGTGGCTTACGATTTAGGTTATACATATGTTCCAGCCGAAAATCTCTTATCTTAAATTTTTCAAATAAAAAACGGTTAACAGGTTGCAAAACACCTCATTTTGAGTTTTGATACATGTTTTTCTTTCATTAAATTCAAATTTAATTTTCTGAGGACTATGCGCTACATTATAGGCATTGATTTAGGGACTACCAATAGTGCGATTTCTTTCATAGATACGTTAAAACCGTATTGGTCTATAGAGCTGTTCTCTATTTCTCAGTTAACAGCACCTGGAAAGATTGAATCTCTCTCAACGCTCCCTTCCTTCTGTTATCTATTAAGCACGAATGAATGGCCGGAAGGGGCTTTACGCCTTCCTTGGAAAGAAGAAAAATTTTCTGTTGTGGGGCAATTTGCTAAATTAGAAGGAGCTCGTGTTCCGACGAAACTTGTCCAATCGGCTAAAAGTTGGCTTTGTCATGTAGCAGCTAACAGACAGGATAAAATATTACCAATAGAGGCAGCAGATCCTCTACAAAGAATTAGCCCTGTCGAAGCTTGTGCAAAATATTTGGCTCATCTTAAAGAGGCATGGAATCAATCTTTTGCAAGAGAAGATCATTCTTCAGAATTTGAAGAACAAGAAATTATTTTGACTGTGCCAGCTTCTTTTGATGAGGTAGCTCGCACTCTTACAATTGAAGCTGCTCGTTTGGCAGGATTGCGACATGTGACGCTTTTAGAAGAGCCTCAAGCAGCTTTTTATAGTTGGATTTCTCAAAATGAGAAACAGTGGAAAGAGATTTTTTCTGCTGGAGAAACTATTTTAGTGTGTGATGTCGGAGGAGGAACCACTGATTTTAGTTTAATTGAAATTCAGGAAAAAGGAAAAGAGCTTTTTTTTCAACGTAGATCTGTAGGAGACCATTTATTGCTGGGGGGAGATAACATGGATTCTGCTCTTGCCCATTATCTGGAACAAAAATTTCAAGCACAAGGATTTTCCAATCTTGAGTCAACTCAATGGCTTCAATTACTCGCTGAAGCTCGTTTTGCTAAAGAAGCGTTATTGGATACCAAACAAGTGAAAGAGTCGTATACAGTAACTTTGCAAGGCTCTGGATCGTCTGTCATCAAAGGTAGTATGTCAACCTCTCTTACAAGGGGAGAATTACAACAGTATTTATTAAAAGGTTTTTTTAATTTTCTTAACTTGGAGGAGGCATTAAAATTTAATAAGACAAAAGGAATCAGAACAGTTGGTTTACCTTATGAAGATGAGCCATCAATTTTAAAGCATTTGGCTCGTTTTTTGCAGCAAGCAAACTATTTTCAAACCAATAAAAGAATCAATTATATTCTTTTTAATGGAGGTGTTCTGAAGCCAATTTTGTTTCAGCAAGCAATTATTGATGCTCTTGCTCAATGGTTTTCATCTTCTCCTCCCTCCGTTTTAGTTTCTGCTAGTTTGGACTTAGCTGTTGCAAAAGGAGCTGCTTATTATGCAAAAGCGCGTCGAGGTCAAGGGGTTTCTATCAGAGGAGGATTGCCAAGAACTTATTATTTGGAAATAGATGTTAAAGATGCTCAAGGAAAAATTGTTAAAAAAGCTTTAACCTTGCTTGCTAGAGGAGCTGAGGAAGGAGCTGTATTCAAACCCTCACAAACGTTTTTTCTTCGAACTAATACACCAGTGTGTTTTCATTTATTGACGTCACATATGAGATTAAATGATAAAGAAGGTGATCAGATATTGATTGATGAACAAGAAATGCATCGCTTACCCTTGATACAAACGGTTCTTCGCTATGGAAAAAAACAAACAGAAAACGAAGAAATTCCTGCTTGTTTGAATATTCATCTTACTCCAATTGGTACTTTGGAACTTTGGTTAGAATCTCAAAAAACTGAACACCGTTGGCATTTAGAATTTCAACTCCGTTCAGTGTCTGGGCAAGAGGATAGTTTACAGTTTATCGATAAGATAAGAAAGGATGAAACATTTGATACGACTTATTTAAAACTTGCTTCAAAAATCCTTGAAGAATTTTTTATGGGAACTTCCTCTATCAAATCAAATCAATTGATAGAAAAACTTGAAAACCAATTAGGAATAGAAAGGAAAGATTGGTCGTTAAGCATTTTAAGAGAATTGTGGAATCCTTTATTAAAGTGTGCAACAAATCGAAAACTTTCGCAAGAATATGAAACGCGATGGTGGAATTTAGCAGGATTTTTTCTGCGCCCAGGATTTGGATTTCCTCTTGACGATTTTCGGATTAAAGAGCTATGGAAAATTATTTTAAGTGATTTCAAGAGCAGCAAAACACAAGAGGTGTTAATTCAAAAATGGATTTGTTTTAGACGAATCGCTGGAGGGCTGAATAAAGGCCAACAAATGCAAATAGCTAGTGATTTAATAGAGACGTTAGTGGATAAAAAAAGTGGTCAATTAAATTGTAAGCGAAAAAATGAAGTTTATGCCTATTCAGAAAAAATTAGAGCTTTTGCGGCTTTGGAGAGAATTGAACTTTCTTTAAAACATCGATTAGGAAATTTAATTCTTCAAAGATTTGTTCGAGGTGAAGAAGAAATATGCGATTATTGGGCTCTTTCGCGAATTGGAACGAGGAATTTGATTTATGGATCTGCAGGTCAAGTTATCTCAAAAGACATTGTTGAAAAATGGATTGAGCTGTTGTTAAAAATCACTCCTAAAGATCCATTTCAATACCTTTTCTTGTTAGAACAGTTAGCAAAAAAGACAAATCAAAGAGAATTGAATGTATCTGAAACCCTAATTCAGAAGTTAATTAAAAAATTTCCAGATGTTGATTTAACTCATCGTTTGTCTTCTGAAAGAATATTTTCTCAGATAGAAAAGGATCGGTTATTTGGTGATCAGCTACCTTCTGGAATTCTTTTGGAAGAGCTTAAATCAGACTTAGAGCATTAAGCCTCTTTTATTGATCTTATGTTTAACATTTGACATTTGAAACATCATTTCTTCTTTAATTACCACAAAAAATTCAAAATTTCAGAGTCTTGCAATTGGCTCTAGAATTTATACATTTATTTTTCTGATTATTATATGATTAAAAGTTTTGAAGAAAATTTGATTGTCCTTTTAGCTTTAAAGAGAAACGATGACTGCTATTCCTTCTTATTTACAACCTTATTTTCAAGATGCAGAAAAATCGCTAAATGCAAAATTAGCGAAAGAGATTGAATTTTCTGGGGCAACTTATCAAATTCTTGTTGAAGATTTGTACACACATTTAGAGTATTGGGTTTTTCTCCAATTAGAAGCACAAGGAAATATTAAAGATGCTTTTTGTTCGTGTAATAGTCAGGATGAAGGATGCTTACATCAACTTGTTGCTTATTTGAGTTTATTCAATACAAATGAAATCCCCTTACATTTAAGATTTGAACGATCTTTGTGGAATCATCTGTGTTTTCTTTATGAAGATCGTTTAAATGACGCATTAATGGAGCTAAAGCAACTCCAACCTGGTCATTATATTTTTCAGTCTAGTTCAGAGAAAATTATTTTTTCTATCAAAGCTTTGAGTGATTCATCGATTTTATTTTTAGATGAATTAGTGACTCCTCGCCCTAAAGAAACAGAAGAAACTTCTCTAAAATTTTCTAATTTATCCAACGAAGATCTTTTACTTTGGCGTGAGGGTAGGCCTAATCCACAGTTAAGATATGATCTTTCTTATTGGAGTGATTTAGCGAAATGGCTAATGCGTAAACAAGATAATCAAGAAGCGTATCAAGTATCATTCCAGTATTCTAAAAAAAAGCTCCCTAATTGGATACAAATTGATTTCTACGATTTAGAAATAGGGTTTTATTTATCGGAAGCTAATTTGCCATTCATTATTCCTTCTTTAGCTACTGTCAAATCTCCCTTATCAGTTCGAAATGCTAATAATCAAGGAATTGATCGTATAGAGTATGATAAAACAACGGGAATCATGCGCATATTTGAAGGATCTCTTGAGAAAGCACCTAAAATTAAAAAGGAATCAGATTCCTTCTTAAATGGGATACGTTTAGAAAATTGGATATTTATTCCTGAAAAGGGGTTTTATACTGATGAACCACATAATCTATTGCAAACTCCAGAATTAGAAGGAGAGCAATTGTCCGTTGCTTTAACTGAGCATCAACGTTTTCTTTCTACTTTATTAATGAATGAAGTAATTCATAGATCTGTACAGGTTCCTTCCTATCAATTGTTTTTCGATAAAAAATGGAATTTGCATATTGTTGCTTATTTATTTGAAATAGGCGACTTATCTTTAAACTATTCACGAATCATTGGAGATTGGGCTTATCTAGATGGAGAAGGTTTTTATCCCTTAGAAAATAAGCGTTTTGAGGAAGTGGAAACGATTATTCCTATTTATCAAGTATCAGATTTTGTGACACAAAATCGTGGTTGGTTAAATAACATAGAAGGATTTCATACGCATATTAGAAGCATTGAATATCAATTAAGTTATCAAGTGAGTGAAACAAATCGTCTTACTTTTCAATGCTCCCTAGCTAAAGCAAAACAACGAGCTCGTTTGCAGGATTTTGGAGTATGGGTTTATTTAGAAGAGTATGGATTTTATTCTAAATCCGTTGGCCCATTTAGTCATTTATTAAAGCCTGGTTTTTCATTAAGTCCCGAACAAGTTCCTTTATTTATTCGAATGAATCGCGACGAGCTATCTTTGATTCCTCATTTTTTTTATGAAAAATGTCCTCTCGAAAAAACGAAACTCCATCTTCAGATGACTCAAAAGGGAACAATAAAAATTAATCCTGAATACGTTTTGTTACCTTTTTTAAAAGACACAAATTTTCGTTTGTTTGATGATTTCATCTATATCGAAAAAAAGGGGTTTTATGAACTCTCTGCTCCCTTAAGACTTCCTGAAAAATTTCGTTACCCTGTTGAATTAGCAGGGGAAGAATTAGATTTATTTCTCTCTTATGAAATGGAAGAAATTCGCCCTTACATTCATGATATCGACCCAAGATTGCTCAAACCTCAAAAAAAACAATTGGTGACAAGTTTTGTTGAAGCGGAAGAGAAAAAAGGTAAAGGTTGGTATCGCTTTAAGCTATATTATCAAACTGAAAATGGTATCATCCCTATTACGGCTCTTCGCCAAGCTTTAAACAAAAAGAAGCAACAATTTGCTTTTTTTGAGGCAGGATTAATCGCTCTTCAAGATAAACAATTAGATTGGATTCGTAGATTAGATAAAGATCGATTTGATAAAGATGAAGAAGTGGTTTTTTTAACAACGTTAGAATTTATGCGCATCAATGCTTTTGAGCAAATACAGTTTTTTGAAACTGAAAATCTTGATTTAGAATCTAGTCAGAAAAATTTTATCGCTTTACAGGAACTTCAAACCCCAGATGTGCCTAATATTACAGGTCTTAACAGTCATTTAAGACCGTATCAAGAAATTGGTGTTCAATGGTTATGGTTTCTTTATCATCAACAATTAGCTGGTTTACTTTGCGATGATATGGGGCTGGGAAAAACCCATCAAGCCATGGCTTTGATAGCTTCTGTAGCTAATCTTTATCGTAATTACGCAGAAGGTATTCAAAGGCATTTTCTTATCGTTTGTCCAACTTCTGTCATTTACCATTGGCAAGATAAATTAGAGCAATTTTTGCCAGGTTTGAGGATTTGTACATTTTTTGGTGTAAAACGTAGTTTAGCAGCTTTTCATCAAAGTTACGATATTCTTCTGACATCTTATGGAATTCTTCGTAACGAGAAAGAACTTCTCTCTCAAGTGAATTTTGAAATTGCTATTTTCGATGAAATTCAAGTTGCCAAGAATCAGACAAGTTTAGTTTATGCTGCTTTAAAAAATGTTAAGGCTCAAATGAAATTAGGATTAACGGGGACTCCCATTGAAAATCATTTGAGAGAATTGAAATCTTTATTTGACATCGTTCTGCCAACTTACATGCCAAACGAAAATGACTATCGAGAGCTTTTTATTAAACCTATTGAAAGAGAATATAATTCACACAGAAAAGATATTCTAAATCGATTAATTAAACCTTTTACATTGCGTCGTAAAAAAGAAGATGTATTGAAAGATTTACCCGAAAAGAGTGAAGAAATAGCCTATTGTGATTTGTCTCCTTATCAACAGCAACTTTATACAGAAGTTTTAGAACAGCGTAAACGTCATTTAATGCAAGATTTAAAAGATGATCAAACACCTATCCCTTATTTACATATTTTTGCTCTTCTTTCTAGTCTTAAGCAAATTTGTAATCATCCAGCAGTTCATTTGAAAAATCCGGGAGACTATCAAAAATACTCTTCTGGTAAATGGGAACTTTTTATAGAGCTTTTACGTGAAGCAAGGGAAAGCCAGCAAAAAGTAGTGATTTTTTCACAGTATCTTGGCATGCTAGATATTATTGAAAATTACTTGAATGATCAAAAAATTGGTTACGCGTCGATTCGAGGATCAACACAAAATCGAAAAGAACAGCTGCAAAAATTTAATCACGATCCTTCGTGTGAAGTTTTTGTGGGATCACTTCAAGCCGCAGGATTGGGAATTGACTTAACAGCAGCTTCTGTTGTAATTCATTATGATCGTTGGTGGAACGCGGCACGTGAAAATCAAGCGACAGATCGTGTTCACCGAATTGGGCAAATGAAAGGAGTTCAAGTTTTTAAACTTGTGACAAAAGGAACTTTTGAAGAAAAAATTGACGCAATGATAAACCGAAAAGGTCAGCTAATGGAAGAAATCATTGGCGTTGATGATCAAAATACCTTGAAAAAGTTCACCAGAAATGAACTAATTGAACTTCTCACTTACGAAGAAAAAGATGATGATCATATGACTCTTTCAGATGTAGAATAATAAAAAAATTCTTCTAATTTTACAAATTATTTTATAGAACGACCCAAGATTCTTTTTAATGATCCATCATCTTCTTCATCGTAAATATCACCGACTATTTCTTCGAAAATAGCTTCCATGGTAACAATTCCACTTTTATTTTTTCCTTGATAGACAATAGCCATATGACTCCGATGATCTTGCATAAAACGAAGAGCAGAGAGAATGGGTAATTTATCTTCAATTTTAAGGGGGGGACGAACAATAGACATCCAATTTTGTTGCCCAGTTTTTTGAAAAGCTAAAAATTCTTTAGCGTTGATAATTCCCATAACTTCTTGATCTTGTAAAACAGGTAAGCGTGTATGACCTGATGAGATGACAATGTTTTCTACTTCGGACAATGTTTGAGCACTGTTAACGCTAACAACTTCAGGCCAACTAACAAAAATTTCTCTGACAGTTGTTTTTTCAACCTTAACAATATTAAAAATGTATTGTTTATCGAACGTTGAAAGATGTTCTAAGGGAAAATTTGATTCCTCTTGACTTTCTTCACTCACAATGTGGTGTTTTGGAAAAGAGGCTAAAACCATTTTGGTCGACCATTCAAGCGAAGAAACAATAGGGCTGATAAATCGGCTGGCCTGAAAGAGCCAAGGTGCAGATTTCGAAGCAAAAAATAAAGGGCGTCTTAATGCCAGAGTTTTGGGAACAAGCTCTCCAACTACTACGCTAACGAAAGTTAAAGGAACAACAACAATCATCAACGAAAGAATTTCAGCTAAAGTCTCAGTCAATCTAAACGTAGAAGTTAGCCAAGGAGTAATGGTTTCTTCGGCGCCAGCACCCCCTAAAGCTGCTGCAAATGCCCCCAAAAAAGTAATTCCTATTTGAATAACAGATAGAGTTCTCTCTGGATTTTCGCGTAAAGTTAAAAGCAATTTAGCTCTTGCATGCCCCTTTTTAATCCATTCTCTCAAAGTTGATTTACTAACTGCAATAAAAGCTGTTTCTGCTCCAGCTAAAAATGCATTAAGAATCAAACACATTAAAATCAATAAAATTTCAAACATAATTTGCACTTTATAACGATTTGATCTAGTAACTTGAATTTAAAGTTTTTTCTTTGAGATTTGGATTTAGGGATAAAAAAATTTATTTTCCATCTACCCTTTCGTAGGTAAGATAAGTAATAAAAATTCTTTGTAAAACAAACGGGTTTTTTATTCCTAGTGGCTTTTCTATTAAATTTCAATTACAGCGTTATAGAATTCGACATCAGGGTAACAGCATAATTGTTTAAAGCTTGTTTTTGAACAGAATTGATGTAAATTTGAGGGCGACTTTTTCTTACAAAATTGATTGCTTGTTGAACTAAATTCGTGCCTTCTTGTAAAGCTAGCTCATGCTGGCAATATTTCATGATATATCCAATAATCATCATCGCACTACGGCTTCTACCAACTTTGCAATGAACATACACATGTCTTTGCTGCAATTGCTCATGAATGAAGTTAACCCCTTCGTTTAATTCATTGATAGGAATGGGATGTAAATCAAAGATTTCAATTTGCTTATGTGGAATACTTAAATGAGCCCAGTCAGTTGGGAAAACAGGAGATCCTGTACATCCATTTTCAGTGTTTTCAAATGTTTTTAAAATACTTAAAACAGAAAATGAACGGTCAGATAAAAGATTTTGAAGTTCTCGATGGTGAGACATCGTCGCTAAAGGAATAGCTCCTAAAAGTAATTTATGGTTCATGGTAGAATTGTGGGAAAATTGGATTTCATCATACCAATTTCTTTTCGTAGAAAAGGGAAGTAGTTTAGACATCACTTTAACAAAAGCAGCTTCTAGCCTAATACATAAAAGAGAAAACTCAAACCAAATTTTATGATTGTTATTTTTTAGTAAAAAAATAAAAGCAAGAGATAAAGCTAATAAAGTTGTTTTTAGTAATTTGGGTGATAAGATGGTGATTCTAATCAAAGTAGAAAGAGACAGTCCCGTTAATGTTCCCAAACAAACAAAGGCATAAAAAGTAGGGCTTTTAAAAGCTCTAATCAAAGTATTTTCTATTTTACGATCTATTTCTTTAACGGTATTTATCTGAGAAGGTAAATGACCGGACGAAAGATTTAAGTTTAAATGAAGCGGAGCTTCCATCTTAGTTTCCTCTTATTTTTCTGTTAAATCTTCTTCATTTTCAAAATAATAGTCTTCATCACTTACCCTCTGCTCCTGATACAATTCATCATATTCATTATTTTCTTGATCTGTTGATTTTGTTTGTTTTCGAGTTAGAGACAATGAAGAAACTGGTTTGTCTTTTTTTGTTTTTCCTTTCAAATGAATAAGGATAGGGACGCCAGTAAAGGCATAAGCTTCCCTAAATTGATTATAAAGATACTTTTTATAAGTATCGGTCATCAAATTCGGATAGTTAACGAATAAAATAAATTTGGGGGGTTTAACGGCAACCTGTGCCATATAATAAATGCGTAAACGCTTACCTTGAATCATAGGAGGGTGATTTTTTTGGAGTGCTTCTCCGATGAATTTATTCAATTGATGTGTTGTGATTCTTTTTTGCGAATTTGCATAGACTTCTTGAATTAAAGGAAACAATTTATCAATATTACGTCCCGTTTTAGCAGAGGTGAAAATCTTGGGACAATGACGAAGAAAAGGAACTTCTTCCTCCAAGTTTTGCAGGCAATGTTCCATACGGAAACCCTGAACAAGATCCCATTTATTAAGTAAGATGATACAGCCTTGTCCAGCTTCTTCGATCGTATTCGCTATTTTCTTATCCTGCGCTGTAATTCCTTCTTGAACATCTAGCATCAAAACGCATAAATCAGCCCTTTCAATAGCTCTTTCGGTGCGAATTGCAGCAAATTTATCGACAACTTCATGTTCGGCTCGTTTTCGTCTTATTCCTGCTGTATCAATAAGAGTGTAGCATTCATCTTTATGGGTAAATGAAATATCTACACTATCACGAGTTGTTCCAGGTATAGGACTAACAATACAACGGTCTTCATCTAATAAGTAGTTAACCAGGGAAGATTTTCCTACATTAGCTCTTCCCACAATCGCCACTTTAATGGAAGAAAAAGTTTCTTGAGATTCAATTTCACGCGAAATTTTTTCAAAAGCTGTTTCCAATAGTTCTGCGATTTGCCAGCCTTGCGCTGCTGAAACGGGAATCATTTGCTTGATTCCTAAAGAATGAAATTGATGCATTAAAGACGTTTGCGATAAATTGTCAATTTTATTGACGGCCAAACAAACAGGCTTTTTTGTTCTTAGCAAAACTCTCGCAACTTCTTTATCCAATTCTGTTAAACCGACATGAGCATCGACAACTTGAACAATCGTATCTGCTTCTTCAATCGCGATTTCAGCTTGACGTTTGATTTCTTCATTAAAAACTTCTTTTGAACGAGCATTAATACCGCCTGTATCGATTACTTGAAAATGGAGTCCAAATAGTTCGCCTTCTGCATATAATCGATCCCGAGTTATTCCTTCTGCTTCATCCACGATTGCAATTTTTTGTTTGCAGATTCGATTAAATAGTGCTGATTTTCCCACATTTGGTCGCCCAACAATGGCGAGTTTGGGTAAATGGGTCATGATGATCCTCGGTTGATTACAATTGACGAACAATTTAGAATGAAAAGTTCTGAATCAAATAGTTTAATATTTTTAGCTCTAATCTTTTTGATAAGTGGTCTGACTTGAATTTTGGGCTTCGAAAAAGCATTACTACAGAAAGATATTAAATAAAAAGCGATTAAAAATATATATATTTTAAATAATTGTTTCAAAACAATCCTGATAGGTTTTATAATTAAAAGTTAAATTTGTTTATTATTTAATAAAGAGAATTTATTTTTATATTATATTTTTTTCAAAAAGCCTAGACAGCGTTAAGAAAAATTTAAATTTTTTAATAGATTAGAATAAAGTTATTTTCATAAAAAATTACCTATTTAATTATGTCACACTCTCATCATGACGAAGTATCTCTGATTGCTTTCCAGAAAGATTTTGAAAAATATTCTTGGAGTGCATTTCGCTTAGATTTACTGTCGGGCTTATCTGTTTCTATGCTAACAGTTCCTCAAGTAATGGCTTACGCCCTTGTAGCTGGTTTACCAGTTTCGTGTGGTATTTTGGCTTCTGTTTTTTCTGCTATAGTGGTAGCTATTTTCTGTTCTTCTCGCCATTTGATCGTTGGTCCTAGCAATGCAATCGCTATTCTAATTCAAGCATGTATTTCAGAAATTTTATTTACCTATTATCGAGATATTTCTGGTCCTGAAAAAGAGCAGCTTATTTTGCAAATTTTATCCCAACTTATGTTGTTAGTAGGAGCAATTCAAATTTTAGCTGCATTTTTTAAATTGGGAAGGTTGACGCACTTTGTCAGTCATACGGTGATTATTGGTTATATCTCTGGAGTTGCTCTTGCCCTGGTGATTAACCAAATTTTTCCCTTACTTGGTATGCCTGTCCCTCGTCATCTTTCTTCTCTCTATGAAATGAGTGTTTATATTTTAACGCATTTGACAACGATCAATTGGCCGACAGCTTTAATTGGTGTTACGTGTTTGAGTTTGTTGCTCATATTAAGAAGAATTGATCGAAAGCTTCCTTCTGGTGCCATTGTTTTAGCTATAGTAGCTCTTGTCGCTTATTTTTTTGGCTATATTTACAATTATTTTATTGTTAATGAATACCAATTTTTCAATTGGGAATATATTGGAAAAATAATGGAACCTATCGCCCTTGTTGGAGAAACAAACGGTGAGGGTTTAATTCCCAATTGGGGTTTGCCTTATTTTAATACAGGAATTATGAATAACTTACTTCCTGTCGCTTTTGCTATTGCTCTTTTAAGTGTCATGGAAGCAACAACAGCTTCTAAGTCCATCGCCGTAAAGTCGGGTCAGCATCTCTCTACAAATCAAGAAATTTTTGGAGTGGGCTTAGGAAACTTTTTTGGTGCTTTTATTGGAGCGATGCCTGTATCAGGAAGTGCGGCTAGGAGTTCATTAAATTTTGAAAATGGTGCTAAAACGCGTTTAGCAGCAATAGTAAGCTCTCTAACTGTTGCTTTAATTTTATTTGCTTTTGGTTTTCTCATTAGACACATTCCTGTTGCTGCTTTTGCAGCACTTCTGGTTGCATCAGCTAGTAATATCGTGAATTTAAAACAATTATTTGTCTGTTTGAAAGCTACGCGATCAGATGCTTTTGTTTTGATTTTAACCATATTGTCTTGCATCTTTTTTAGACTAGATATTGCTTTTTACATAGGTGTTATCATGTCTATTTCGCTTTACTTAAAAAAAGCAGCGATTCCTCAGCTTGTTGAATTTACAGTAGATAATGAAGGAGTCTTGCATACAATCGATCACCATCACTTACAAGAACCTCGAAGTATTCGTTTTATTAAGGTTGAAGGGGAGCTGTTTTTTGGCTCAGCAGATTTATTTCAGGCCGCATTAAAGTCAATTACAGAAGATGATACAACAACAAGAGTCCTCATTTTACAGCTCAAAAATGCGCGTGATATTGATGCGACAACTTGTTTAGCATTGCAACAACTTCATCATTATTTGAAATCTTCAGGAAGGCACCTTATTGGCTGTGGATTAACCCACCAAATTTGGGATGTTTTGAGTGATTCAGGAATCATTGATATTGTCGGAAAAAGCAATTTATTTATTTTTGACGAAAAACATCCTCAATTATCTGTTCAAAAAGCTTTTATACGAGCACATGAACTTTTATCCATCGATACAGCAAATATTTCAGAAATTGTCCCTCCTATTACTGCGATGCCTATGCCCGAAGCTATTTCTGATTCTCAAGTCATAGATCCTTCTTCAGTTATTTCACCAGTAGCTAACTAATCCATTTATATTGTTTGCGTTTTTTTAATAGCCAGGGGAAGCGCGTTAAAGTTTCGGTAAAATTTTTTACTGAAATTAAATTCTACTAGGTTTTTTTTAAAGAGGGGATTAATCTTCTTAGTATAGGGCATTGCCAACTGATTCAAAGGCTTTTGTTAACATCTTCATTGATAATTGATGAATTAAAATTCTCAAAATCAGCGTCATTAACTCGATAAGTCAGGGCTATGTGATAGAGTTCTTTTAAACCACCTACCTTCAGAAACTTGATAAAGCGCAAGGAAAAAAGTTACCAAAAAAGAATAATTTTTGCTTTTAATGCCTGTTTATTCTTGGACTTCTCTAGTAAGAGCTTCTAAATAGAGGCTCATATGAAAGGGTTTGGGAAGATTTAAAAGTGCTTTATAAGGGCTTCGTGACTTACAAATCAATAATCAACATCATTTTTTCTATTAGGCCATAAATACCTATGGGAAGATCTTGCTGAATGAACTTTGCAATATTTTCCAATTCATGAAAAAAAATATATTTTTATAAAATTTTAGGGAACCGGATCCCAGTTGATTGTTTTACCATTGGGATCGAGAATTGTTCGGTAAATCCACGGGTCGTCATTTTCTCTCATTAAGCGATCACACCCCATCGTATAACCTCGAAAAAAACCGTATTTACGCATTGCATTTAATGTATATTGAGAACTACTGGGAATAAAATGGCTTCTTGGCCCGTCAGCTGGTGAGATCACTTCTTGGTGAAAGCGAATGGCTTGCATGCCTAATTTTGCTAAAAGAGAAGGGGAGGAAGAAGGACAAACATCAAAATGAGGAGAAATTAAATCCGCATCTTTCCCCCAAGGATCGCTCAACAAAGGGGCAATAAAAATGAAACTATACATAAAATATTTAAAACAATATTTTTTCACGCTAAAAACTCGTTTGAAACATAAGAACTGGAAATAATCGATGGTCAATCAAAATTTTTTTACAGACCCCTTCATAAAGACGATTATTAAATTCCTGAGCTTCTTGACCAGCTCCATTGATCCCTCCATAGTACCACCCCATCTCCATACTAGCTGTAATGATACCCGCAGCCGGATAACCTCTTTGAAAAAATTGATAAGCAGCGTAAGTAAATAATGCATTAATCATAAAAGAGGTTAAAGCTGATTTTTTTTGTCCTACATAATAGTAGCCAGCTCCTGGTAAAACAGCATTTAAAAAACGGGCTCGTTTGGGTGATTTGGCGTATGTAGAATACGTATTTAAACTAGATTGTATATTTTTAAAGTCTCGATGTTGATGAATGAGTGATTGAGCTTCGTCAATTTGTTTTTTTTTCAAAAGAGAAAATAGAGTCAGATCTTTAGCTGTTTCGTTTGAACATTTTTGAATCATTTTATGAATACATTCTGCTTTTTCCTCTTGGTTTAATTGCTGATAGCTTTCATAAAGAATGAGGAGAAGATTGTTGAAAGCGGGAAATAAGTAATTCACTTGAAGGAGATCGGTTGACTCAAAAATGTTCACAACTTCTTGATATTTATGACCTAGATAGTAACAAAGTAATAGATCATAATGAAGCTGCAACTTTCGTTCGACTAATTCTTCTGGGATAAGAATTAAAGCTCTTTTGTAGGCTGTAATAGCTCGATATAAATCCCATTCTTTGGCAAATACCTCTCCAATGATTAGCTCCTTACTCCATTCGCTTTTTTCTTCCTCATGAGAAAGACGCTGAAAAGGTGATGGTAGATCTGTAAGTTGATGAGATGGCGGTGTGTAAACAATGATAGGATCCATCTCACAATTTGTCATTTGGCAACTTGATGTTAAAGCCAATTGAGCTGTCAATGCGAGATGGATGGCATATTTACAAATCTTTTTTATCATCGAACCGTACGACCAATTTCATCTGGATCTGTCAATTTAAGGTTTAAGAAATCCATTGCTTCATCAAGTTCATAATTCCACGATCTTTTGAATTTAGATTTTTCAATACAAACATCTTGTTGACGTTTGGTAACACTCTCGAGGTCTTCTTCTGTATCAACGATAAGAGGACGAATAAAAATCATGAGATTACGTTTGCTGTCGCGATTTGATTTTTGTTTAGAAATTCCTCCTATTAAAGGAAGCCCTCCTAAACAGGGGATTCTATTTACAGATCTAGACTCGGTGCTCTGAATCATACCGCTCAAAATGACAAAGAATCCGTCTGGGACATGAACTTTAGTAACTGTACGACTTTTTGACAAAACAGGGACTAAGTTAACGTCCACTACAGAGGGATTATTCCCGACATTAGGATTAGCGTTACCCCCATCATTGGTTACTTCTTGAATGATGTCAAGAGTGATAATTCCGTTATTCCCAATTAATGGAGTAACTCGCAAAGTGGTACCCACATCAATAAATTGGAAATTATTGGTAATAACAGATCCGATATCGTTAGCAATTGACTGTGTTTTATAACGGTCTGTCGAACCCACAAAAACCTCGGCGGTATTGTTATCTTCCGTTACGATTTTTGGGTTCATGATAATATTAATTTTTGTATCCGAATGAATGGCTTTAACCAAAGCTCCAATCGTACTGAAATGCAATCCACCATGGGTTAAATGACGGCCAATAATACCGGCTGTATAACCGTCCCCACTTAGAACGGTATCCACAATAGGATTATTTGTGATAGCATTCGTTAAAGAACCCACAAGCCCAGAACCTGTTCCAAGGAAATTCTGACCACCTGCCGTGTTACCCCCTCCAAAACGTGATCCCCAGTCCACTCCATACGTTAAAGAATCTGTAATAGTTGTATCAAGAATAAGCATCTCGATAAAAACTTGCCGTAGAGGAGTATCGATTTCTAAAATAAGCTCTTTAATTCGTTCTAAAGCAGGAACGGTTCCAGTAAAAATAAGCGAATTAGAAGATTCGATCCATTGGCTACTGTTAATGGAAGCAATCAAATCTAGATTTGCTAATCCTGTCATCTGCAAGCTTTCTCCGATTCTTCGAAGAGCCATGACGATTTGTTCCCCTTTACGGTAGCGAAGTTTGTAAATGAAAAATAGAGTTCTTTCAATGTGTCCAGCAGGAAGATCTTGAGCCCAACGTGAATTAGGGGAGATTCCACCGGGAAGAAATTCTCGATTTTCCTTAAAAATTCCTAACCTTTCTTCATTACCTGGTAAAAAATTAGGATTTAGAGGGGCTCCCGGAATATTTAATGTTCCAGTAGTGTCACCTGCTCGTAAAGGAGTCCCCTTCGGAGATATTCCACCTGTTCCCACTCCACTTGTATCTCGTTCTTCCGGAACGGCTGAGCTATCTGGGGCCCCTGGGTGAGTTCCTGGTGGATATCTCAATCGAGTAGCTTCTTCTTGCTGTATACGCAATTTCTCGAGATCAAGGATTTTAGTTTTACCTTCATTAATATCTAAATTTTCGAGAATAGCTAGAGTTTTGTCTACAATGAAGGGATTAGAAACGATAAAAATACTATTGGTTGAGGAATGAGGAACTAAAACGAAAGGATTTCCTTGCGCAATTGGCTGTAGAATTTTAGTTGCCAAATCGGCAAGCGAAGCGACAAAAGCATTTCGAACCACATATTGTCCAACTATCACTCCACTATTAGGAGCATCGAGGGTAGAAATTAGTTGAGCAATTTTATTAACATTAGTAACTAAATCTGTGATAATTAGATTATTGGAGTCGCGTAAGACCTCTATTAAAGCATCCTCTGAAAGAAGAGGTCTAATAATTTCGCTGGCTTTGAGCGGATCTAAGGTATTTAAACGAAATACACGAGTGACAATTTCTGTTTCAAATGTTGTGGGTTCTGTTCCGCTAAAGACAATTCGTGAGGGAGCACGTACGCGAGAATTGCGATGGATAATTAAATTATTTCCTTGTTCAATCAATAGTAGATCACGAATTCTGAGCTCTTGTAAAAGAGCTGCCATAAGGTTTTCAACAGAGGTTGGTTCTTCAGAAACAATTGTGACATTAAATTGTAAATCTTCATCATCAAAAATAAAATTTTTGTTAGAGATTCGACTGATAAATCGAATGTATTCAATCATTGAAACGTTGTTAAAATTAATCGAGATCTCTTTTAAACCTTGCCCGTTTGAAGGGACGTCTGTTTGCGGAGCTGTTTCAAGATTGGTTGAGGCCTTGGCAGGAGATGAGTTTGCAGATCTAGGCGAAGTAAGAATAGACGGATTATTCTCGTTGATTTTTTGAGGATTGGCTGGTGGTTGGGTGATATCTGGTAAGTCAACGGATCCTTGAGGGCGATCGATAATAGATTGAGAGGGTTGTGAAGCAGAAGGCGCTAAATCAATTTGAGAAGGAGAAGGTTGAGAAATAGGAGATTCTTTAGGATATTGAGAAGGAGTTAAAATCGGAAGGGGAATGTGATCGGAATCAAGAGGAATATTTAAATTTAAAAGGGAAGAAGATTGTTCACCATTTGTTAGTTGTGCAAGGAGTTTGTCATCATTAGCTAAGAAATGACCTAGATCATCCATTAATTCGTCAGAAGAAGAAACGTGAAGGGAAGAAACTTGCCCAACAGCTGTTTTAGTGTTAGAAGTTACCCCTACAATATTTTTTAAACTGTCATTTTGAAAAGATTTCTTTTTGACAATTTTAATGTTTCCTGTTCCTTGATTCAAACTTGGGTTGACATAGGCAGACGAAGATTTGGCAAATTCATCATATTTTTCATCGGAAGCCACTAGAGAAGAGGAAATTCCTGACTGATAAGCTAAGGCAACTAGCCAGCATTTAAATAGATAAGAATGATAATAGGTATTGAATTTTTTCATGAATCTAAACTTCTTAATTTGATAAAACTTCTGATGGTAGATCCCTATCCTTAGGGATCGAGTCTTGTTTTATTCCAAACCTGAGCATTTATTTCCAGAAAAAATGTATGCAAACCTGTTCAAAATTTTTTTTATCAATAAAAATGAGCATTTTTTAGGTTTATTATGGCAGTTTTTTAAATTAATGATTTCCCAAAATTAGATTTTTTTTAGAAAGTGTTTAACATGTTTCAATCCTTGATATAATGTTCGTTAATAATTTTTTTAGGACCTTGATAATGGGGATTTATTTTACAAGTACGTTCATTTTCAAGTTTATAGGTGGTTTTGGAAGCAACCATCTAGACGAATTTATTCTACTCTTTGCTTTAAAAAAAGGTGACTTACGAAGCAGCTCTAATGATGAGAAATCTTTGCAAATTTAAAGGTGAGCCTATTCAAGAAAATATTGGGATCCATATTATGCAAAACTAGTGAGGGAAAAAGTTCGTGCTGATTCTACTGTTACTGTTCCAGATGTTTTAAATGGCAAAAATATTCAGTTTAATTGTGACAAGTGTTCAGCATATCATTGTTTATTGTATGAGTCAAAATTTTATCTAAGAATCTTTTATTTAAAAAATGATAATAATTTATCATTATAAAAGAAGTTTTAATGAATCAATTTATTAACTTTGAATTTATTAAATTGATATAGGTTAAATTTCACGGTATAAACGGCTCTGTAAGTTCCTTCTGCATCACTCTCGACAATCTCTAAAAAGGCTGCATTTCTAAATCCTTTAAAAGGGTTCAGCTCAGAATTCGGATTATAAAGCACGTTAAGAATTGTTTCTCTACTCAAAGATGTTCCAAGAGGTTGAATAAAGTGTCAGCTTAGATTTATACCTTCCCTGATGTCAAAAATATCCACTGAAGGGTTGGTAACGACGGGATGCAAAAAGCATCCTTAAGAACAAATTTTTTCAAAGTAATTACTAATAGTATCCAAATCGGCTTGACCTTCAGCAACCGACACTGCAAATTCAAGAAAGTCTTCTACATCATATTTAGGAGATTTTCCATTAGCTCTCAGGAATGATAAAGCTGCCGCTGCTGCAGTTCTTTTGTTTCCATCAAGAAATGCGTGATTTTTAGCTATATAGAAAAGATATGCCGCAGCTTTATTGTAAATAGTTTTATGCAACTCTACTCCAAATACAGCCATCATAGGAGCTGCTAAAGCAGATTCCAATAACCCTCTCTCTCGTATTCCAAGAAGCCCACCAAATTTGTCAATAAGAGCATCATGTAGTTCAATAATTTGTTCAAAAGATAGGTAAATCATCGATCGGATAACTTTTGCATGAGTTCAGCATCATCTTGAAGAATATTTTTAAGTTGTTCTTTGAAAGATTTACTATCCAAATATTTTGGTGGATTTTCTAAAGCGTCTTTAGCTAAAAGTCCAATTAAATAATCTTTCATACTTTGATGCAAAGCTGAAGCTTTCATTTTTGCAATAGCATGCAAATCTATAGGGCAATCAAATGTAAAACGAATAACATCTTTGTGCGCACTCATAATCACCTCCTAATTTTGGGGACACTTTTATTATATCTTATTATCTTATTTACGACAATAAGATTCAACTTTCTATAGTGTTCAGCTCGAAATTTGGATGATAAAGCACGTTAAGGATGTTACTTTCCCTGCAACGGTCTGAATTCGCCCGTTCCCATTATCTTTTTCTGTTGCCAAACATAATCTCCTGTCAAATTTATGTGCTCTCAACCAAGCG
This sequence comes from Candidatus Protochlamydia amoebophila UWE25, assembly GCF_000011565.2. Classification (NCBI taxonomy): domain Bacteria; kingdom Pseudomonadati; phylum Chlamydiota; class Chlamydiia; order Parachlamydiales; family Parachlamydiaceae; genus Candidatus Protochlamydia; species Candidatus Protochlamydia amoebophila. The sequence continues at coordinate 1,767,774 of NC_005861.2, read as the reverse complement.
GGGGGGATAAATGCTTAAGCAAACTTTCATCCACCTGCTGCCCACTATCTTTCATATGCCGGATTGCTCGCTCTAAATACACTGTATTCCATAAAACGATTGCAGCTATCACAAAATTAAGACCAGAGTCACGATAGCGCTGATTTTCAAAACTACGCTCGCGCATTTTGCCAAGGCAATTGAAAAAAATAGCCCTTGCTAATGTGTTTTTGGCTTCTCCTTTGTTCAGTCCTGCATTGGCACGACGGCGCAATTCAACATTCTGTAACCAGAAAGTGCGTTCGATCCACCCAAGTTCTATCAATGCCAAGGCTAACCCATTCTGACGTGGATAACTTCCAAGCTTACGCAATATTAAAGAAGCTAACCGTTCCTTGTTTAATAAAAGCAGCCAAACATAGAATTTCATCCCAATAAGATCGGATGTGCTTTACATTGATCACATCATCAATCAAGGTATTAATTGAGGGATATTCCTTTTTACTACTTGTGACAAATAATTGTTTATTCGCTAAATCACGAATGCGAGGCGCGAAGCGAAATCCAAGAAGATGCATAAGCGCAAAAATATGGTCTATAAAACCGGATGTATCTGTGTAGGGTTCCTCAATTCTTATATCAGATTCGTGATATAGCAGACCGCCAAGTACATAGGTTGCATCACGAACTTCAATGTTTATAACCTTTGTATGGAAGGGTAGGATAGGATTGTGCGTCGAGACATATTTATACCGAACGAAGATATTGATAAAGGGTTTCACGGCTAATGCCAAATTCTCTGGCAACTTTTGATTTCTTTTCACCATTTTGAATGCGTTGTCGTAATGAGAGAATATCAGCATCCGATAAAGATCGCTTGCGCCCGCAATAGGCACCACGCTGCTTGGCTAGAGCAATCCCCTCGCGTTGACGCTCACGAATTAAAGAACGTTCAAACTCGGCAAACGCTCCCATGACTGACAGCATAAGGATGGCCATAGGAGAATCTTCACCTGAAAATTTTAGGCTTTCTTTTACAAATTCAATGCACACGCCGCGCTGAGTCAACGTCTGGACAATTGAACGCAAATCAGCGAGATTACGAGCCAATCTATCCATGCTATGGACGAGTACAGTGTCTCCAGCGCATACAAAGCTCATCAAGGCTTCAAATTGTGGACGTTTAACATCCTTGCCTGAAGCTTTATCTACAAATATTCTTGTGACCTGAATATTATCCAATTGCCTGTCAGGGTTTTGGTCGTATGTGCTAACTCGTACGTACCCAATACGTTGTCCAGTCATAAAATCTCCTTAAAGTGTCGGTTTTGAGTCTATAACCTTTTTGTAATGTGTTAATTAATTAAGGAAGTAACTCTATTCTGACGTGTTTTTGGTTTCTCTTTGACATCAGGTTAGAGTACACTCTAAGATGACATCCATTTTTTGAGACGTACGTCTAGAACGCAAGAGCTAACAAAAAAACATGCTAACAATGAGGGATTTTAATGAATATCGTATTCACTGAATGGGATAGAGCCTTAGTTTATCTAGTTATCTTTGTTGTTACATTTTTATTTTCTTTCCTTGCATGGAAAACAATCTTTAATGAGCTTGATTACCATAAAATTGAATACACAAAAAAAAAACAAAACAAAGGACGTTATGGTTAATATACTTCAGTCTCGTTTCAACAACGCTATGGTTGCATGTCTTACAACAATTGCTTTCACGACTGCAACACTAACCCCTCCTGCTCTTATGGCTGGTGTTAATTTTGATCTAAACGCAATTAACTTTTGCATTAAGGTAGAGAAAGTTTTTGGGAAGATCAAGAAGTGCATAGACAAGGGTGAGACAAACAAAATCATTGGGTACATGTTGCGACCTAAAGCATGGGGTAGAACAGTACACTGGCAAGAAAATTGATATTGATAAGCAGATTGATCAAGTCCAAAGAGAAGCGAAAGCGATTTGTGCTTTCCAGATTCTGTAAGGTGTTTTTTCCCTTCTTGCTTAAAAGATTTCCAAAAATCATCAATTGTACAATAGAGTTCAGTTACATCCATTTTTGACCTCTCATGATTAAATATGGTTGTGGTAAACAGTGCTTTTAAATCATGTTGAGGTCTTTTGTCATTCAAATTTTATACAGCTTGTTTAAGCCTAAACACCTAAACCCAAAGTTCAGGTTAAAGTCTGCTTTTCTTCATTTATCATGTTTATTTTGCTCTAATAAGTTTAATAAATTTAGCAAAATTTTAGAATTATTATTCTATATTGAAAATCTATATTTTTAAATAGTTTTTTATAAAATAAATTTATTTATATATTTTATTTTAAATTAAGGTTTTATTTTTTATGTTTTTAAAGTAATTTAGTTTAAATAAAACAAACTATTAATAATTAATAATTTAAAAAATAATTATTTATTAATAAATAAATATATAATTAATATGATACAATTAATTATATAGTGATATTGTATTTAATGTAATAATTTAATTATTAAGGATTAATTATGTATATTCCTACTGATGATTATAAACCTTCTTTAACTGAAAGTACGAGTTCTCAACCTAGTGAAGTTCACACATCTTCACAACAAGTCAAAAGTCCAACTGAAGAAACTATTGGAAAAATTGCCAGTAAATCACTGCCGGCTACAGAAGAAGAGACAAAGACAATATCCTTTTCCGAAAAATCAACTAAATTTTCTAAAGGAAGATTTTTATGTTCTTATAATAGGAGAGATTTAAAAACTTCAATTTTACAAACAAATGATCTACAAAAGAAAATTTATATTAAGCTAAATGAAAAAATTGAAAAGAAATTTATTACAAAAACTAAAAAATTATGGATACAATTATGTAGCCAAAGTAAGTTGGAAAGTTTAGTTAAGCTAACTCTATCTTGTGAAAATAAAACCGTCGACATTCTAAATGACAAAACATTAAGCAAAATAAGTCGAGATTATCAAGAAGTTCAAACAGAATTAGATGAAAAAAAAATGGAATTAAAGGGTTTAAACGAGCGCTTAACTAATATAAAAAAAAGACCTTATGCAGTTAAAATAAAGGAATTAGGATTATTAAAAGAATTAGACAGTCCTATAAAAACAATTGATGCTTTTTTACTAAGATTTGAACAGTTTTTAGAAAAATATCAAGAAATTGATGTGAAAAAACTAACAACAGAGGAGATCGAATTTTTAAAAACAGAACATAGTGAATTTGAAAAAGGCTATAACAATCTTAAAAGAATAATACCAGGCACTATTCAAAAACTAAGCAAGCATGTGAAATCAATTAAGGGTGCTTTACCAAAAAACATTGAAACGATTTTAAAAGGTATTAATACTGCTCTTCAAGGAAAAAAAGTCGAAAATTTAGACGATTCTATAAAGCAATTCAAAACAATTAAAACATCTTTCGAAGAAGCTTCAGCGGCTTATCTCGGCAAATTGAATCAAGTTCAGCAAGAGTTCGATGAAACTTGTCCTCCTTACATGAAAATTTTCCAGGAAATAGAAGAGGGAAATTTAGAAAGATATCCTGATTTTATTCAAGAGATTAAAGAAATTTTAATTAATGCTAGCCGTGATCCTGTCGCTTATAAAGACGCTTTGGAAACACTAGCAGATAAGGTTATTCCCTCTATTCAATCTCAGGTACTGGGAATAATTAATGAACTCAGAGAGAGACTAAACAGAAAAAAAGATGTAGAAATTATTACTATAGATGATTGTGTTGCTCTAAAAACATACATTGAAGAATATTTAAAACCTCTTTTGGCGTTGACAGAACCAATGGCAAACGGAACAGCACCCGTATTCGAAGAACAATTTAAAAATTTATTTAATCTACTTCCTAATTCTGGTAAGGAGACGACTGCCCAAGAAATTGTATCAAAGCTTAATTCATTTTCTTTCTCAGAGGGTTCTTTGGGAGTTTATCGGAGTTTTATCAATAAAAATGTGGTTGAAATAGAAAAAGAATTGAAACAAGAAACTAAGATTAAAAAAGAGATTGAAGACCTAACAAATTTATTAAAAGAATTAAAAGGAAAAAAGGCTGATATTTTAGAAAGTTTTTTTAACGAACTTATGGAAAAAGAAAAAAACAACATCTCTGAATTATTAACTGGTGGTGTTGAGCAAGTTCAAAAATTTGTAGATATTTTTTTAGGCCATTACCTTGTTCATTCTCAAGAACGTTTTCCCAAACTTTTAGAAAGCCATCGAGACTTTGCTGTTAGAGTTTTTGACATGTTCGAACTAGTAAAGGATCATTTATCTGAGGAGCAATTAGGTGAAATCAAATTAGTTTTAAATGACTTTTTAACTCATCATATTACAAATCAAACAGGTGAGATTGAAAAAAGTTTAGGTACATCTCTTCATCAAAGTCAAAAAAGTTCGGAAAAGGTTACTAAACCTGCAAAACCTTTATATAGAAAGGTTCAGGGTGCGCATGAATTTGAGGATGATTTTTCAATAAAATGCCAACATGTTTGCAAACAAGTCGAAGCACTTTTACCTTTGGTTATTTGGGAAAGGATTTGTTGCTTCGCCTCAAGCCGCGCATTTAGTCCCTTTCCCTGGAATAGTTTCTTGGGATGTTAGCTATCTATCCACACTTTTTAAGACAAGGCTTGGATTAGATCTAAGTCAAAAAGAAGTGGAAGATCGTTTAGAATTATTCAATAAAAATGTTGAGCCTTTTTTAAACACAGTCCAAGCAAATGAGAAAGTTGATCAGGAAATGGTTAAAAATTTATTGCAGGAAAAATTTGATAATAAAGAAATAAATGATAACTTTTATTTCATTTATACGAATCTTATTCTTTTAAGCCATCTTTCTTCTTTAGAAATGTCAGAAACAAGACACTTACCAGAGTTTTTTAATCAAACAATGGATAAGTTTTCGGAATCTGAAATAAAATATAAATCAGATGGCAGTAGAGGATATAAAGTCTTATTGGGAGAAGCTTTCATTGATCTTCTTACTTATCCAAAAGAAAGTCTATTAAATCCTCAGTCAGCTTTAAGTAAGAAACATATAGAATATTTACAAGCTACTCTTGATACTGTTTCTGAACGACTAAAACAATTGGCTGGCGAAAAACTGCAAAATCGAGCATTAAAGCCAATCGAACTTGTAGAATGTCACGCACTACATAGTATTTATTTAGGGGTGAAAAATTTATATACTCAAATAAAACTGGCAGATTCAGATGAGGATTTTTTAGATAAAGAAAGAAATATTATTAAAAATACTGAAGCTATTTTAAGTAGAGATTGAAATACAGTATATTTTATATATTTAATTGATTTTATATTAAATTAAGTGATTTAGGGATATTATAAAAAACATCAGTGCAAATTTAATTTTTATAAATAATGTAAGTTGCAAATAACTAAGTTAAAATAAAATTTAGATGTAAATAAAAAGGCCTCAGATCCTTAAATTGTTTTTGTGGAACAAATAACAAGGATTGAAGCCATGGAAGAACAAATTATAGCACTTTATTGCCTTTTAGACGACTACATCCTTTCGATTGGATACAAAGATTGGCCAAATACAAAACTGTCTACTTCGGAAATTATGTTGATAAATTTAGTAGGAATGAGATTTTTTTACGGAAATATGGAAACGTCCCGAAAATTTCTTATTGAGCATAGATATATCATGAATAAACTGAGTAAGAGCGCATTAAATAGAAGAATTCATCAAATACCCATGAAATGGTGGGAGGAAATTCTTGAGTTTATTCAAAAATTAAAAAACTTTGGAAAATTACCTTTTGAATATATTGTTGATGCATTTCCTGTTTCTGTTTGTAGAAATATAAGAATTCAAAATTGTAGAATTTATCGAGGAGAGGAATTTAGAGGGTATAATGCTAGTAAGCGAGAATATTTTTATGGATTGAAAGTAACAGTCTTAGCTTCTCAAGATGGGTGCCCTTTTAGAGTTATCCTTTGTCCAGGCAGAGAGCATGATGCTGTTCCTTTTAAATACATGGAACGAAACTTACCCGCAGGCAGTAAGATTTATGGAGATTCTGCCTATGTCGATTATAAGCATCAAGACATGCTTGAAAAGATAGAAAACATCAAGCTCATAGTGGAGCCAAAATCTAATTCTCTTCGTTCAATCGATTTACATGATTTTGTAAATTTGAAGCACATTAGAAAATTTATTGAGGGAGTATTTGGCGTGATATCAAGACTGATGCCTAGAAAAATTCATGCAACGACGTCTAATGGGTTTGAAATTAAAGTTTTAGGATTTCTAGTAGCAGCTGCAACAAATTTTTTAATAAATTAGTTATTTGCAACTTACATTAAATATGCTTCAATAAAAAATAAATAAATTTTATATAAATAGCTTGTAAAAAATTAATAGATTTTAGATTAAACATCTTTTTGCGTTTGTTTTCGTAAAAAATCCTCCTTGTTGAAGTTTATTTTATAACAGACTGGAATTTATAAATTGCTAAAATAAGTAAGTATTCACTAAGTAGACCTAAAAAACTTTAATTCTATTAGCTATCGATGGAATATTTTTGATTAACAACGCCCTTTGTTTTATTTTTATAAAAAATGTTTAGTATTAGAGAGTGTTCAAAAAAACCTAGAATTTGAATGTGTTGTAACCAATTCAAATTAGCTTGGCAAATGGCAGCGATGGAAAAAAATACCTTGCTGAGCTTTTGGAGGAATGGGATTCAATCGAGTCTCTATTCCAGACAAAGATATCTAAAGGGGAGCATTTCTTCTTAAAGTCTTTAAAAGAGAAATATTGAATGCAGTAATTACTGGACAGATGACCTAGGATTTCCCCCTTGGAGAAGCATTTATGTGCAGTTCTTGAAATGGGCATACTACGGTCTTTTTAAAAAATGAATGATATTTTATAAAAGAAGCTTCGGCAAAAGCTAGATAGAAATGAAGATCCTTCTGGAGTGGTAGCCGACAGTCAGTCAGTGAAAACGACAGAAAAGGGAACTTCAAAAGCTTCGATGGCAGAAAGAAAATTAAAGCTTGAAAGCGGCATATATTGGTTGATAATGAAGGCTAATAGCTCGTGCGTTTGTGACAGCTGCCAATCTCGAAGATAGAGAGGGAGATGCAGGGCCTTTTGGATAACTGGAAGAATTCAAAGAGAAAAATGAAGATCATTTGGGTTGCTGGTAAATGTACAAGAGATGACGTAAAGATTTCTTTGGCTGTCTTTGAAAGTCGTCAAACGCATAGATAGGAGCTTTAAAATATTGCCTAAACCTTTGTGTGGTTGAGTAGGTATTTGCTTGGCTTGGGAAATATCCTAGATTAGTAAAGATTATGAATATGACACACCGACAAGTGAAGCTATTTTATACATCAGAATTTTTAGGACAATACTAAAGAGAGTAAGAAATTTTTGAACATTCTCTTGATTTTGAAGTTTTCAATAATAAATTTGTTCTATAAGGTTAAACCTCAAGCAAAAAACTCTTTTATGATCTCTATAGTGTTGAGCTATAATGTCGAAGTGTTTAAACATCCACATAATATTCTCATACGCAGAACGTTCGCTCAATTGACACTACTTTTTTTTACCTTCTTTTAACGATAGATTATTTGTTGATTTTGTATGTAATGAGCCAACCCAGTGTCTGTAATGCTTTTACATTCTCGTAGCTCTAAATCCTGTAAATTTACTAGGGAAACTAAATGTGCCAATCCAGTATCAGTAAGATTTACACATTCACTTAAATTCAAACGCTGTAAAGTCACTAAGGAGGTCAAATGTGCTAATCCAGCATCAGTAATCTTTTTACATCCCTTTAGATTTAAATACTTTAAACCTGCGAAGGAGGTTAAATATGCCAACCCCTTATCCGTGAGATTTTCACACCAACTTAAATCTAAGTACTCCAAGCCTACTAAAGAGGTTAAATGTGCCAATCCGGTGTCAGTGATTTCTTTACACCCACTTAGATCTAAATGTTGTAAACCTAGACCTACTAAAGAGGTCAAATATGCCAGCCCCTTATCCGTCAGATTTATACACGAACTTAAATCTAAATACTGCAAATTCATTAAAGGAGTCAAATCTTCTAATCCATCGTGATAAAGACCAAAACACCCACTTAGATTTAAATGCTGTAAATTCACTAAAGATGATAAGAAAATTAATTTAAAACTAGAAAGCGAATAACAGCCACTTAAGTCTAGATGCTCTAAATTCACTAAAGTTGTCAAGTGCGCTAATCCATAGCCATGGTAGATCCTACGGCAGTCATTCAAACTTAAATGCCGTAAAGCACTTAAGTGTGCCAGATGTTCTAATCCTTCATCAGTGATGTCACTGCCCTTTAAACTCAAATACTGTAAAGCAACTAGGGGCGTCAAATAGGCCAATCCCTCATCCGTGAGATTTTCACACCAACTTAAGTCTAAATGTTTTAAAGCCGTTAAGGATGTTAAATGGGCTAATCCAGCATCCGTGAGATTTTCACGCCAACTTAGATCTAAATGCTTTAAAGCTGTTAAGGACGACAAATGGGCTAACCCATCGTCAGTGAGATTCTGGCAATAACCGAAATCCAAACCTAAATCCAAATGCTCTAAAGCCGTTAAGGATGTTAAATGGGCTAATCCAGCATCGGTGAGATTTTCACACAGTTTTAGAGATAAATATTGCAAAGCGACTAAGGAAGATAAATGCACTAGTCCATCGTCAGTGAGATTTTTACACTCACTTAAATCTAAATGCTTTAAAGCCGTTAAGGGTGTTAAATGTGCTAATCCAGCATCCGTGAGATTTCTACAATCACTCAAACCTAAGTGTCGCAAAGCGACTAAAGGTGTCAAATGGGCTAATCCATCGCCAGTGAGATTTTCACATTTACTTAAATCTAAATGTTGCAAGGAGACTAAAGGTGTTAAATGGGCTAATCCAGCATCCGTAAGATCGTCACAGCCACTTAAATCTAAATACTGTAAAGCGGTTAAAGATGACAAATGAGCTAACCCAGTATCCTTAAGCAGATAGCATTCACTGAGATCTAAGTTTTGTAAAGCCGTTAAAGACGTCAAATGGGCTAATCCGGTATCTATGGGAGTGTAGAATATTTTTAGACACAGCACTTTTAAATTTTTACAATTTTTTAAGGCTAAAAAATGAGCCTCTGTAAAAAAATCTTTTCCTGAAAGATTGAGTTCTTCTATGTCAGTTGAAAAATGATTTAAAATTTTCTCAAATTCGTTCACATGAGAAGTATTGTTTAATAAGCCACTTACCACTGTGAACTCTAAATAATTTATTAAATTATTTAACTGATACAGACGTGCAAAATTTAATAGCTCTTTTAATTCTATGAGACTTTCTTCGTTCGAATTAAATAGAGCATCTTCCTCTGATTGATAGATTTTAATCAGCTGTTTTTCTAAGTTTTCTACCACATCTGTTAATTGGTAATAGTGGGCTAATGCAATGGAACAAGGAATGTCTTCTACCGACAGTTTAAAGTTAGCATCCATTAAGCACTGTAGTAAGTTAGTAAATTTTTTTTCTGTTATAGCAAGGGGACCTTGAAGCGTTTCTTGAAAATGTCCCGACCAAAGACTTTTAAAATAGGGTGACTTTTTCCTTAATAAAGCTAATTGAGAATAGGGTATGGTTAAAGAAGTTCCTCCTTGAAAGCTCAGTTTAACACCTTGGGGTGAAGGTGACAGTTGGGAAGGGGGAATTATTAAGGGATCTACTGTTTTTGGAAAATGACTGTTTGAGATATTTGAGTCTATTGAGTTATTGAAAGAGTCTATTACCAAATTGTTTTCATTCTTAGGATAATTAATAGTTTCTTGGTTTCGATTCGCAGTTATAAAAGGGAGGGCAAAATCCGAAATTTGGCTCGGACTTGAGAGAAACGTCCCAGATTCTGATTGAGTTGGGGCAAGATTAGAAATGACGAATTCTTTTTGTCCCCAAAAAACTTCCCTCCACTGAGATTGAAGCTGGTCTTTTTTGAGATAATTAAAGAATAAGTTGAGGAAACACTGAAAAATTGTTTTGCACAATAAAACAATTCGTTCAGAAAATTTTAAATGATCGTTTGATCGAATGTAAAAATGAGTGTCTGTATTGACAATGAAATGACTAAGATTAGATCTTATATTCTGAATATTCAAAATTACCACCCGAATTAGTTGAATCATTTTTAAATGATACATTATTTATTAATAAAATACTATACGAATAAATATCACCGCAATTTTAATCAAAAGGAATCTGTATTTAAATTTGTTATTGCAAAATAGATAAGGCTATTTCAATATACTTATCTAATTCGTTTGAAAATTTAATTCATTTAATTAATGATTAGTTTCATTCAAAATAGCTTTTTGCAGAAAAATCTAAAATAATTTAGGGTTTTAATATCCTTACAAAAATGTTTAAGATTATTAGAATAAAATTCTACCGAGTCATATCAAATAGTGTGATCTCTAAAAAATCGACTTAATAAAATTATTCTCTTTTTTAGTAAGATAGGAGCTGCAAGAAGATTTGAACTATAATGGCAAATTTTAGGATCATTAACGTCTAAAGAGCTAGAGATGCGAAGCATAGAAAATATTAAAAAGGTTGTTTATGAGTAAATTTTTTAAAGAGTTAAAAGAAGGTTTAGAAGAAGCTTTTGCTTATGCTCAAGGCAAAATTACCCTCAAATCAGAAATAATTGAAATACCCGATGCTCCAGCCGATTACAAAGCCCAAGATATTAAAAGGATTAGAAAAAAATGCCACTATTCTCAAGTTGTTTTTGCTAAGATCTTAAACGTTAGTCCAAGAACTATTCAGTCATGGGAATCAGGACAACGTGTTCCAAGCCATGTAGCCTTACGGTTACTTGAAATTGTAGACAAAGGTATTTACCGTCCACAAGTTTATAGAAAAACTTTTTAAAATCTATAAGTTTGCAAGAAGCACAAAACTTAGCAAAAAAATGGAGAGAAGACTATAATAAATGGCGTCCTCATAGCGCGCTAGATGGTCTTTCTCCGAAAGAATTTAGAAAGACTTATGAGCTAAAAACAATTAATGCATAGGTAGTAGAATTTTCTATTTTAAAATGGACCTAATTATGGGGCAATGTCACCGCTTACCTTAAATAGAATTCAGACTCCTCATCTGTACGGAATACCGGGAGCTCTATTACAGTTTGATAGAAGTAATAGTAATTCGGTTGGATGTTCTTTTAAATTATCATAAACTCTTTTATAGCAAAGATATCGTTCATCATAAAGTCAAAGCATTTCGCAAAGATCTCCTAGGATAACGTCATTTTCCCAGTTGCTATCCCGCTGTTTTTTAAAGTGATATTTTATTTTAAACGTAATATTTAACCCATATTGTTGCTTCTCATCATCTTGTATATCATCATAAAAAAGGTGTTCTGCAACATGCATTGCTTCACTAAAATTTAACGATGAACAAACAACTTTGATTGGATAATTTGAGATAAGTGAACTTCAATCTTTCTGAGAAATAGTTTCTTTTATTTTTCTCTTTTTCTGTTGAGTTAAGCTGCTATAATGAATAGAGTTTTTATAAACTTTCTAGCTAAATATCATGAGTTAGGCCATGCTCTCACAAATATATTAATTGATAGCGCCGTCAAACATTTAGTAAACAGGATCAAGCCCGATTTTTTCGATGGGCTAGGCTATTTAAGCTATAAAACAAATGACTATTATATCAATGAACATGAGAAGGTGAGGGTAACGAATGGATAAAGTAAGTAAAGGATTTTTATGTGGTATGTTGCTTTAGGCGTTGAGCTTCTGGTTTTACTTTGGTTTATGGCATGGGTAATTAGATGCCAAAGCTTTAAAATTTATGAGTTATGTAAACAAGAAAGAAACAAAAGAACAATGAGATTAATACAATGGGAAATATTCGTTTTATTGGGCTGCTTCACAATTTCACTTTATGCACTGTTGCGGGGGCTATTCTGGGTTCTACGTTAGCAATGCCTTGTTATGCTTATGAAGTTCAAGCAAAAGGCGTCAATGTTAACCTAAATGATATTGCGTTTATCGCTAGGATTGAAAAGCTTTATGAAAAAGCTAAACGCTATATTGATAAGCTAGAACATGGCAAGTTAATGGAAGTGATGTTTGATATCAAAACTGAAATAGAAGGCTATACAGGAAAAAAAATTGATATGGATGCTCAAATTGACGCAATCGAAAGAGAAGCTAAAAAGCAAGGTGCACAATTCAAAAAGGGCGAAATTAAGCAAATTAAAAAAGATTTGAAAAAGAAAGATAAAAAAAATTCTCACAAGACCATGTTTTTATATGACTGTAATATGTATGGCATTGATTTTAACCAAGAGGAATGCGACTTACATTTCGATGCTCTTTGTTTAGCTAAATCGGTTAAAGGTCATCATGACAAAGAAGACAATAAAGAAATTAAGGTTCCTATACGCGTTTATATAGGTATCACGGCTTCTTTATGCGGTTATTTCCTTAGTTTTATTCCCTATCCTATAGCACAAGGGGCATCTAAGTTTTTAATAGCAACAGGTGTCGGTCTTTGTGTTGATGGTACGGTCACACGGATGGAAGAAAACGAGAAGAACGAACAAAATCAAAACAAGAATTAATCTAAAAGGACTTCACCACCGCCCTAAAATATAAGGAGAAATTGATCCTTTTACCAATTTCAGGTAAAGTTAATGTAGTTGGAACAGGGGGGTTACTTATTGTGCAGATGCTTTAATGGAATGCGCAGAACAAAACAGAAAGAAAGAACCTCATAAACCATAAGTAACTACTCTCTATCCCGCTTATTATGCAAACGAGCAGAAATAGTGAATATTTACTTTTTTGCTTCTCCTTAGTAATATGAAGGGAACATACAAGAGATAAAATATGAAATCCAAAACGCAACCTACCGAAAAAGAGACATCACCTAAAGAAAAAAGCCAGTTTAAAGAAAAATGTATGATTTCAGCTCAGGTTTGTCCTGGTGTTTACGCCAAGTCTTATGCCTTAAGATTTAAAAGCGGAGATCCTCGTTTAAATAATTTAAGCAACAAATTATTAAAATTATCATAGTATAATTGGTACATTAAGACGCACAATCGGGCAATTATTGGGTAAGCGTACAAAAAAAGCCTGATTGCGAGACAAAAATTGAATATCGGTCTTTGTAATCAATTTCACATAAAAGAATTGATGTTGTTTATGATCGAGTCATTTCTCAAGAATATGCAGTGAAAATCCATATTCAAAAATAAAAGATGCGCGAACAAAATTTTTTGTGATTTTTTGTCTAACACAAAAAGATTTTTGGTGACCTTTTCAATTCGTTTATATTTACCTATAACGTAATAAAAAAAGATTCCGTTATAACACTTGTATATACTTTAAATTTATAATATAGTAATATTGATTTATACGAGAGGTGTATTATGCAAGTTAAACATTTAGTTCAACATGGAAATAGTAAAGCCATTGTCATTGACAAATCAATTTTACAAGCTGCAGGGCTTGACGAAAATTGTTTGTTTCAAATAGTTGTAGATTCAAATACAGGTGTTACTATTCAATCGGTAAAACCAGTAAACAGCAAATTTGAAGAAGCTAAGAAATATGTTTTTAATGAATATGCTGAACTTTTCAAGAGATTGTCTGATCGATGATTTTTTTATCTGTTGAAGAGGTGATTTTGATTCATGATCATCTCGTTTCTGAATACGGAGGTCTACATGGTATTAGAGATATGGGACTTCTTGTATCTGCTATAGAAATGCCAAAGACTACAATGTTTGGTGAGTATCTACATGAATCAACATTTGACAAAGCTTCTGCATATCTTTTTCACATTGTTTGTAATCATGCTTTCTTAGATGGGAATAAGAGAACAGGTGCTGCTGCGACTTTAATTTTTTTGAGCCAAAATGATTGTAAAATAAAATACGACATGCGTGAATTCGAGGAAATGGTTTGTAAAGTGGCTCAAGGATTATTTTCGAAAGAAAAAATTAGCAATTTCTTAAAACATCAAGACAAATAACTAGAAAGTTGATTGATCTCAATGAAGACTTTTCATTGGTTTTCAATTGCAATTTGTGATTAGTCGGCTTAAGAAGATTGTTGAGCATAAGCATATTAAAATACTGTTTAATTGGACATATTCCTTTGCAAGCATTATATTCAAGAGGTATATGAAAGGAAAATATATATGAAATTCAATTCTAGCTTTCTTGCTTTCTGATTATGCGCGACTCTTTCATTAAAAAGAGGAAAATTCTAGTTTCATTACATCATAGAAAATTCAATTTTAAAGCACTATATCAAGAAACTGATGAAATACGGTAAAGCTTTTCATGTTAACATAACTCTCTATATCATCCTGACCTTTACTCCATGAAATTAGCATGAGAGCAGTTAATAAAAGAATTAAATTAGAACAAGGCAGAATCTATGATAAAATTTTTCTCATTAGTCAAATAGAAGCGAATCAAACATAGCTTTCGAAAGCATATCTGTTATTAAAGATAAGAGACAAATAGTGAAGACTTACATCGAATAAGTTAGAATTTCACCTCTTAGCTTGGTTAGGATTTTGGATTGACCTCTTAGTGCGCTAGATTCAAAGCTTCAACACTTGAACCAAACTTTAGCAACCTAAATTTCTCTCTTCATCGGTTAAAACTCCATAATAAATTTTTCAAATTTAAATTGATTAGGGGTATTTTTTTTGCTAGTATTTTTTTAACGTGAATTTTTTGTACCAAAGGATAGCCAAGTCATGCAAAGCACTCATCCTATCTCAATAGCAACTTTTAGTGATCAACCATCGAATTTCCGGTATTTAGATAGGCTTGATGCAATTGCGATAGCTATCACAAAGAAAAAATATTCTCAAGCTGTCAAAGATTTAAATGTTTTCATGGCTTATTTGCCATCTCAGGTAGAAAAAGAGGTGCTTGAAAAAATTTTTGATTATCTGTTCACGCTCATTCCTCTGATAGAGGCTCCTCAAGAGATAGAAAAAATTGTAATTCTACTACTTAATTTGACAGCTGATCCTTGTTTTGCAGAAAACCAACAAATGCTAGCTATTGCACTAGCCAAATGGAATTATAAAAAAGGAAAACAAGAGTGGCAAGAGAATAAACAACAAACTTTTTTTATTAATGCCCTTCACTACGTAGGAAAAGCTCAAAACATCTCGGTAGCTTCCCCAGATCTTCAGCGTTTAACATCGCGACTGTTCAAAGCCGCTTCAACATCCCTTGGCATTTTTAAAGAGCGCTTAGAACAAGCGGTGGGAAAAAATGATAGTGAACAAGTTGTACGACTGGTCAACAATCTCAAAATACGCTTTGAACCGATTTGCTGCCCAAGTGAAAAGCATGCTTTGATTAAATTATTCTATAAACAAGTGGATGCCGTTGCCTTGTATACGGTAAAAACATGGGGGCTAGAGCGGATACAGGCAAGTGGTTTGGGTAGGCTGGATAAAATGATGCTCCCTTACTTAAGGAATATCCCTTCTCACACTAATTGTTTTATCACAGCTAGATATCAAGAAAAATTGAATAATTTTCGCAAAATTTTTCATAAGCACTATCAGGCAATCAATCCGCAACAATTTACGATTGAAGAGGTGCGTGCTTTGCAAAGAGAAGTTTCGACAGACTTGCTCTCTTTTCTGCACGCTTTAGTCGAGGATGCCATTGCCATTTTAGGAGATCCTCCTTGCTTGTATGATTTACGGGCTATGGGTTCCCTAGCCAAAGAAGAGGTCTGCCCCTATTCAGACTTGGAATGGTGCATTCTCATTGAAGCAATTGAGTATCAACCTTACTTTGTGAAATTAGCTCACCTGTTAGAACTACAAATAATAGCCTTGGGAGAAGATCCAGCGCAAGGATTACCCGTTTTTACTTGCATCGGGGCTAAACACCGCTCTGGTTTCCATATCGATTCTGGCGGCAACCCAGCTGTTGTCACTGATCTTATTAACACATCCGATGGATTGGCTCAAATGCAAAAAAGGGAGGAGTATTCCTCAACTTCCCCTAGTAATACGCTGCGCAAAACAATTTCTTTTCACCAAAATACCCATAAGCTCTTTGAATTCTACCAAGCGCAAATGTGCATCTATCTCGATGAAAAGTTGTCGCAAGTAGAAGAAATCAGACGCAAATGTCAAACGATAAAGCTGCTAACGAATCGGCTGCAAACCTATGAGGAAATTTGGTATGATCCTTTTAAAATCCCGTTTATTGATCTAAAAAAACACTACTCAGAGCTGCTTCATCACCTTTTAAATGATCTATCTCTTTACTTTGGCATGGAGGAAGCCAACACGCTCGATCTCATTGACGCGCTCGTGAAAAAGGAAATTTTCACTGCTGAAAGTGGTTATTTATTGCAAGAAGCAGTGGCAGCTGTTTACCTAAAAAGAGTGGGTCTCCATTTTACTTGTGGGGAACAAAAAGAAGAGGTTAGTCTAGAAAATTTTCTTAGTGAACAAGAGGTTCTGGCAAAAATTTATTGGCTTGTATTGCGCCCTCTTTACCGTAAACTAAAGTTTTGCCTCTCCAATCTAGACTCTCATCAACTCAACTCTGGCATTTTTAAGTTAAACTCTCATTTTCAACGCATTGAACTTTTGAAAGAAGCGTTTTATGGAGAGGAATTGCACCCCAATACAATAGAAAATCTCAAGCCCTGGATGACGCATTTCGTCCATCATCTCGTTTCTAGACAACGAGCTAAGGCGTTTGATCTGAAACAGTTTCGACTTTGGCATGATGCTTACTACCAAAGGTTTTCCCGAATCACCTTCACCGAACCTCTAAGAGAAATCTATCTTAAAGTCTTGGACAGTTATCCTTCGGAGGAAAACTTGGCTACCTTAAGTGCCGATCTTGCTTCTATTCCCAACCCAAGTGGAGTTAGACAAAGCTACCGTTTAGAAGAAGAGCAGTTCCAACAAGCAATTCTAGCCATGACAACTGATCATCCAGACGGCTCCTTCCAAGTCAAAATCCGTTGCCCGGCAGTACCCCATGCCCGGTTTCTCAAACAGGTCGTGTGTGAACAAATTTTAGAAGAAACGGGAGAGCTTAAGCGGCAGTATAAAAGTGCTCACGCTGTTGCAACTGCCTCTTATAATGGATTTCAGCTGCATTTTAAACAAAAACCGACGCATCCTCTAATGGAATATGCCATCCATGCGCTGACGGCACGCATTGCGGGGCACTTAAGCCCTCCGACTGAGCTGGCACGCTTTGAAGTCGAATTGGAAGGAAAAACAAAGATCTATCCCGTTTTAATTTCCAAAACAATACAAGGGCAGACGTTAGAAAACGTAGAACAAGAGCTAGACGTTAAGCAACTGACCTGGGCTTGCCTCTGTGCCTTATTGACACGACCTGGGGATGGTCGCTTTTCTAACTATGTCGTCGAAGAAGAGACGCAGCGCATTTTCTGTGTCGATAACGATGTTTCTTTTGTTGAGCCCGTTATTCACCATTTCGTCGGAAATAAGGTTTACTTTTCTTCCGCTCTTTTTTGTTTACATGCTAAATACCGTCTAGATCCTGAAGTATTGCAAGCTTTCCTTCGTTTAGATCCTAACCTCATCCTCAATAGTTGGCTCCAAGACTTAATCCAAAAAGATGAGGCCTACCGCACCCTTCACCTTTTTACCCCCGAAGAAGAAAAACAGTTATATGAAGAAAACTCGGAAGATCGCTTTAAGGGAACGCTTCTTTTGCGTAGCGGCACGGTGGCAAATTTACTCGTGCAATTTTACCATCTGCAAGACTGCTTACGCCATGATTCAACAAGCGAAAAGAAGCTTACAGCTATCGGTCTTTTATCCTGCCTCGTTAGCTTGCGTGACAGTCAAAAGCAAACCTTAGATCGCTGGGTTCATCATAAATATCAGCAAGCCCTTGCTAGCAGTTTAGTTCCCAAACAGAGACTACAACAAGCCATCAATCGCAATGTAGAAATTTCTCTCACTTCCGCCCAAGCCGATGCAGCCAGCTTTGGCAAGCCCCCGACGTTTGAAGAAATTCAAGCACGTGAAGAATACTCTCCCGAAAAAGCCCAAGGCGAACTTTTTACGTTTACTTTAAGTCGGTACACCTCAAATATTGCGTTCGGGACAAATAAAGAAGGAGAATGGATTGAAGCCGATTTTAGACAGATGGTGAAAGGGAAAACACCTGATCGAGAGCGGCAACGCTTTGTGTTACATGCCTTAAACTTTTTAATGAATAATAAAGAATTTAAACCCCGAAAAGTCACTCTGATGAACTGCGCCGTTTTAGATCTAACCACGTTAAAACCTTTTTTGCATGTTGAACTTGACTATTTAAATGTAAGTGGCTGCCCACTTATTAAAGTAGAGACCCTTCAAGAAATCGAAAAAAGCTCTCCTAACCTCAAAGCGCTCTATTTAAATCGTTGCTCTCAGCTCCATGCGCTTGAAAAACCAAACTTTCCCTTTGCATCGACCTATTTGCAATTTGCCAGATTAGAAGAATTGCAACTTAGGAGGTGCAAGGCGCTTGTCTCGATTCAATTAGATGCGCCTCTTTTGCACACTTTAAAAGCCGATAAAAATCCTCATTTAAAAATGCTCTTTTTCAAAACAACGGCTCCCTATATCAAAGGAAGTTTCACAAGATGTCCAGCCTTAGATTTAGAAACAGCCAAAAAAGAAAGAGTGCAAAAGATTTTAAAAGAAATAAAAACTTCAGAAATTGACCATACGCAACTATTTCAGCTTTATATGAACGATTCTGAGCTTACCTCGTTTGGCCTTAATCGCAAGGGAATAAGCGATAAGGAAATGGAAGTTGAAGTTATTGCTAATGGACTTGCTTGCAACACGGCTCTTAAATCGTTCTGGCTTAAAGGTAACCAAATCAGCGACAGAGGAGCAGAGGCTTTTGCTCAGGCTCTGGCTTCCAATACGACTCTTAAGTCACTCTACCTTGGTGGTAACCAAATCAGCGATAAGGGAATGGAAGCTTTTGCTCAGGCTCTGGCTTCCAATACGACTCTTGAGTCACTCTCTTTTAACGAAAACCAAATCAGCGATAAGGGAATGGAAGCTTTTGCTCAGGCTCTGGCTTCCAATACGACTCTTGAGTCACTCTACCTTGGTGGTAACCAAATCAGCGATAAGGGAATGGAAGCTTTTGCTCAGGCTCTGGCTTCCAATACGACTCTTAAGTCACTCTACCTTGATGATAACCAAATCAGCGATAAGGGAATGGAAGCTTTTGCTCAGGCTCTGGCTTCCAATACGACTCTTAAGTCACTCTCTTTTAACGAAAACCAAATCAGCGATAAGGGAATGGAAGCTTTTGCTCAGGCTCTGGCTTCCAATACGACTTTTAAGTCACTCTACCTTGGTGGTAACCAAATCAGCGATAAGGGAATGGAAGCTTTTGCTCAGGCTCTGGCTTCCAATACGACTCTTAAGTCACTCTACCTTGATGATAACCAAATCAGCAATAAGGGAGCACAAGCGCTAGCTCAGGCTCTGGCTTCCAATACGATTCTTAAGTCACTCTCTTTTAACGAAAACCAAATCAGTGATAAGGGAGCACAAGCGCTAGCTCAGGCTCTGGCTTCCAATACGACTCTTAAGTCACTCTACCTTGATGATAGCCAAATCAGTGATAAGGGAGCACAAGCGCTAGCTCAAGCTCTGGCTTCTAATAAGGCTCTTAAATCACTTTGCCTTGGTAGTAACCAAATCAGCGATAAGGGAGCACAAGCGCTAGCTCAGGCTTTGGCTTCCAATACGACTCTTAAGTCACTCTCTCTTAACGGAAAACAAATCAGCGATAAGGGAATGGAAGCAATTGCTCAGGCTCTGGCTTCCAATACGACTCTTAAGTCACTCTCTCTTAATGGAAAACAAATCAGCGATAAGGGAATGGAAGCTTTTGCTCAGACTCTTGCTTCCAATACGACTCTTGAATCACTCGACCTTAGAAATAACCAAATCAGCGATAAGGGAATGCAAGCTTTTGCTCAGACTCTTGCTTCCAATACGACTCTTGAATCACTCGACCTTAGAAATAACCAAATCAACGATAAGGGAATGGAAGCAATTGCTCAGGCTCTGGCTTCCAATACAGCTCTTAAGTCACTCTACCTTGATGGTAACCAAATCAACGATAAGGGAATGGAAGCAATTGCTCAGGCTCTGGCTTCCAATACAGCTCTTAAGTCACTCTACCTTGATGGTAACCAAATCAACGATAAGGGAATGGAAGCAATTACTCAGGCTGTGGCTTCCAATACGGCTCTTAAAAAGTTCTGGCTTAACGGTAATTTAATAAAGCAAGAGGGAGTTATAAACAATTAACCAAGCTCTTAACTCCAATGTAGCTGCTATACCTGTAAATTTCTGTCTTAGCAATAAAGAATTTTTAACGATATATACAGTTTTTTGAGTATTTACATTCAAATTTTTATACAGAAAAACTCTAGAGCGATTGGCTATAGCGTTGACTTGGGTTTTCATTCATTTGTGAGGAAAACATCCCTTAGACTTGCTCCTATCAAAATAAACAATGTCTTTTAAATCAACTTTTTTACTCAAAAAAAACAAATAATTATAATCATAAAAATTTTAATTAGAAAAAGTTAGTTAACTAATTATTTGGAAAACTGAATGAATACCTTACTAGGAGAAAGTTTGCTTTGAGTGCTGAGTAATCCTTACCTCTGCTGAAAAGATCTTAAAAAATTTTTTTTTACTGTATAGCTTGTTTTAAAGTCTGGCTAATATAGTTATTGAGGCTAATTCCGTTGAATTTTGCCTCAGCGGCAAGTTTTGCATGCAAATCAGGTTGTAGCCGTAAATGGATGTTTCCTGAAAATGGTTTTTCTGGTTCTTGGCCTAGCTCTTTACACCAATCCAAGTATCCATCAATAGAAATTTCAAATTCTTTTTTTATTTCTTCAGGTGTTGTTCCGCGAAATGTAATAACATCTCGAAGTCCTAGGACTTCTCCATGAAAAATCATTGCTTCATCGTCAAATTGAACAAAGCCTGTGTAGTTTTTGTATTTCAACATGGTTTTACTCCTGCATTTTCTAAAAACTTTTTGGCGGAAACTAAAGCACCCTTATCAATTTCTTTTTGAAGATGTGGTCGATGGAAATAAGCACGAACACCATTTAACTCTACAGCTAAACGAGATCCACCCCCCCTTCTTTTATTCTTGCACCTAAGTAAATAAATAATTTTTCAACATCCTGCCATATAACATTTGAATGCACAAGGGTTTTAAATATTGCTTCAAAAGTGCGTAAGTGCTTTTTATTCATAATTTGATGGTATCATATTTTGGGACTATAGTTAATCATGATTGGTCGCGAAATTTTGATATTTCAGAAAATATTTGATATAGAAGCCTCAAAACAATTTGAAAGAGGGTAGGACTTGTATCATCGCAGACTCAAAATAAAAAAGGTCTCTTATTCCATCTATTTTGATTAAAAATTTAACTCATTCAATTAATAATTGGTTTTATTCAAAAATAGCTTTCTGCAGAAAAATCTAAAACAACTTAGCATTTTAATATCCTTACAAAAATATTTAGGACTATTAAAATAAAATTTTATCGAGTCATTTCATTGAGTGTTATTTCTAAAAAATCACCTTGGGAATAAATAGCAGATATTTTACCTCTTAATTTTCGGTATTTTTTTTGAAGTTCTTTTGTTTGAGAATGGCTATAATCAGCAACGAAGTGCACAGGGGAAATAATTAAGGGTAAGTAATGATAATCATCAAAAGGCTTTAACCTAGAATTCAGATATTGGTATTCTTCTTCTAGGGAAACAAACTGTTTGGAAGGTTTGAGCATTTTATAGGGAATTTTAGGAATTTGTTCAAAATCAATGAAATGTCTTAAATCATTTCTTCTAGAATATAATTCTGCATTATGTTGCCCATAGCCGAGCAAAATACCGAGGAGAATTGGGTTTTCTTTAATTACAGAAAAAAATTTTTGACTTTTTTCAATTTTATTCAATAAGTTTTTAGGTATGATATTTCCGTCTAAAATTGTTTCAAAAATTTTTAGGTGTTGACAAACAGTTTTTACAAACCATTTTTTATTAAGAAAAAAAATGTTTTTAGTATTTGTTTGAGCAGATTCTTCAATTAAAAGATAATTTTTCATTGGAAACAGATGTTCGTATTTTTTCCATACCTTCCATTTTTCCCAAAAATAACCGCCACATTTCATCCGGCAAAAAATATTTCCGTAAGGGGTTAAGATAAAATTTGCAGTGACTGAAACAGGCTTATCTCCAAATAGGGTATAAGCGAAGAGATCATTGTTCATCAGTTGATAGAAAAGTCTACTTAAGACTTCCCTATCGTCTTCTGGTATTGATTTTAAAATTTCTGTCACTGAATGGGCATGTAATAATAGATGAGCAAAAAAGGTAAAAACAATCAATTTGCATATGAATAGTTTTTTAAAAATATGAATCATTCTTACCTCATTTTTTTGCTCATCTAATAATTTTCGCACTAGGGCTTTTTTTTTAGTTCCGCAAACTCCACAAAAATTTACCTTATTATAATTTTCGTAACCG
The DNA here is from genome assembly GCF_000011565.2 of Candidatus Protochlamydia amoebophila UWE25. Lineage (NCBI taxonomy): Bacteria > Pseudomonadati > Chlamydiota > Chlamydiia > Parachlamydiales > Parachlamydiaceae > Candidatus Protochlamydia > Candidatus Protochlamydia amoebophila. The sequence continues at coordinate 1,745,126 of NC_005861.2, read as the reverse complement.
CAGTTTGGATTAGGGCATATCCAAGTATCCCCCCAAAGACCTCTCAAGAAGTATATCCTTTAAAGGTGTAAAAATACCGTATACACCAGTTAAAAGACTATGAATAGGGAGTAATTTTCCTTTAAAATTTAGAAAAATTTGCTTAGTACCCAAATGTATTTGATCAACCTTAAGATAAACTTTGTCACCGACTATGATGTTTTCATTTAAAAATTGATCTACTATATCATTTTCAAAATAATTAATCGTTTGCCGAGAAAATCATCACCCATATTTTTTTCATTTATGGCAAAAATAGATTAGACATGAACATCGAAAAGGGTTGGTCGGTATTGGTCAGCAATTCGAAGCAGGTCAGAAAATTAAACATCAAAGCGAATTGAGGCAGCTGTTTTTCTGAATTTATATCAATCAAAGGAGCGGCTTTCGTTACTTGGACCAAATCGCAAAGCTCTTAAAGGGGATCTCGTAATTGACACGAAAAAAGTTTGCTCGTAGAATACTATATTTAAAGAGAAAGGTTAAAATTATGTCTACGTTTGAAGTTATTTCCGTTCTGCTATCCTCTGGTGTTTTCATAGGGATTCTTGCTCTATTTTATCGTTTTGGACGTAATCAAGAACGTATAGATAACAGCTTCAAGGCTATTGATGAAAAGTTAAAGGCCGTAGACGAGCGTTTCAATAAAATGGATGAACGTTTTGATAAAGTTGACTCTAGACTTAATAGAATCGACGAACGTTTCAATTCCCTAGAAACGCGTATGGCTATTGTAGAAACGCGAATAGGCGACATAGCAAGGTATGTTAGTTATTTAATTTGGCATAGTCAAACCGTTTCACCTAAAGAGATTCAAGAACACTAGTTTGACAAGGTTTAAAGTTTTTCCTAGAATGTTTTTTTGAGAATGGCTTGTCTACGGTTAACTATATTCAGTTTAAACCGACAAATCAGCTTTTTATAAATCAAAAAGAATTTCAAATTGTGCATGATAACTTCTTTAACGGTAAGTTAACTAAAGGATACTCTCTTTATTGCGTTCAACAGGCAATCCATGCCTTTTGGTTTAATTATTAAACAAAGCCGTAGAAATGCGATAAAGAAGGGTTTAATTGCCAGGTTAAGGAATTTATTGATCAGATATCTCCATACTAAACCTGCCCCTTTTCAAAGTCTTCAAACATTTGATATTGAATATCTACTTTTAACTCTTTCTCGAATCAAAAACGTCTGTATTGATCGTCTTTAGAGAAAGAGTTTTTTTAGCAATTTTCAGGAAAAATAGGATCATCGATCACTCTATGATCATTTTAATTAATTTTTTCATGAATCATATATAACATTGATTTGAATTTGAAATGCCCTGACTTGATTCTTTTAACCTAGCACTGTAAGGTTAAAAGTGAAAATTTTTTATTAAAAGCTCTAACTAGGAAATAAAAATGATTCGGAATGAAACAATTAGATTTCGAGCTCAGAATACTTTATCAGAAGCTAGCAACATATCTGATAACCTCTGTGGGGTATTAGTACCAGTTGAAATCGTTACTCATATTTTTACTTTTTTAACGGAAAATTCAAAAAATCTGCTTAATCTAAGGTCTGTTTGTTGGCGGTTTAAAGCTATCATCGAAACAAATGGCAATTGCAAACGATTCTTCAACATAAGCACCTCAAGAGATCTAACATTCCAAAACAGTTCAAAAATTTCAAACTATATCAGCAAATTCCTCTTGCATCTGACCCAATACCTAACCTCTAAATTAGGCGTTAATAAATTATTAGTCTGCCCATCTTTTAAAGATCGTTTTGCTATAACAATTCTTAATATATTTTTGCAAAAAGTTTTAAGAAATTCTATTAGTCTAGCTGATAAACAAGCTTTAATAGAAAAAATTGAACACCTAAAAACCCGCCTTCATATTACCATAGAACCCAACACAATTTCCTCAAGTTTTGAATTGCAAGAAAATCAAAACCAGGAAAACTGCAACCCTCTTTTAGAATTATTTATCAATTTTGGAATCGATCCAACGGCAGTTAATAGTCAAACTGGTCATTCTTTATTAGGAGAAGCGGCAGCCCTACAAAATACACAAGGCATAAAGATCATATTGGAAGCTCTTCAAAGCAAAGGAGTAAGTGGCGAAGAGCTAATCAAAAAATTAGACACGCAAGATAATTGGGGAAAAACAGCTCTTCATCATGCAATGCGGAGCATTGATACGCCTTATTATAATCGAAAAAAAATGAAAGAAACCGAGAACTTATTGGTTGAACATGGTGCTGACTCACACATTGAAGATGACGACGGAGGCACGCCTTTTAATAATTTTCAAATTTCAATAGAAGTCAAAAAACTTATAAAAAAAGATTATAATAAATTATGGATTAAAGAAAATTCAGAAAAAGAATCTAGTCAAATTAAAGAATTGTATGCAGCGATAAAACAAAAGAACCCAGATGAAGTCAAGAGACTCCTTGAAACAGAGAAAAACCTTGTTAATCACCCAAATCTAAGACGTGGTGGGATAACACCTTTAATATATGCTTTATATTATGGAGATTTAGAAATTATTGAACTTATCCTTTCTTATAATCCTAACATTACGCATTTAGATCATATTGGATACTCTGTATTTCATTATTGCGTAAGTGGTAAACTTAAAGCAAGATCTAAAATTAATATCTTAACAAAGTTAATTCAGAGTGCTGTAAATAGTGGACAAACTGGTATGATTGCAAAAGCGGACAATTCGAGCGTATTCACCCCTCTCAGTATGGCAATTAACTATAATAAAGATTCTTTAGGGCTCGTGAGAGAGCTTTTGCCCTACTATTGTGATGAAATAAATCAAAAATCCTATTTATACATGGCAGTTGAGTTGAAACAGGTTGAAGTTACTCGTTTATTACTTGAAGCAGGAGCTAAAATTAATTTTCAACCTCATTATTATGATAGCGACCATGCTTTGTATTCAGCTGTTTCTGATGAAAATGTAGAGATGACAAAACTGCTGCTTGAATTTAACAGAGATTCCCATGAATTGAATATAAGACATGAGGATATGGACGGGAATGAAATGACTATCCTGCATATTGCCACCAAAAATCTGAATCTGGAAATGATGAAACTTTTACTTTCTCAGGAAAAAATTGATCTTCATGTCCAAGATAATAAAGGTGATACGCCTTTGAATATTGCTATAGAATCGGGATATTATGAAGGTGCCAAGCTCTTGATTTATTCTGGAGCTCAAATAAAGTTGACTGAGAACTCAAAGATTTTAAGTGAAGAGGGGCCTCATTTCGATAAGCTTAGGCATCATTTATTATATTTATTCATAAAGAATAAAGATTTGGATTCCCTTCAATTAATTCTTAATAGCCCTTTCGACCTCCAGCTCACAACAGCACATGAAGAATTTGGTAAATCTCCCATTATGTATGCAAAAGAAATTGATCCTAACATAATGCAAATGATTTACAGACTAACTTTGAATAAATCAAATAGGAATGGAAATTATTCGAATTAGGAAACTGTCATTGCATGAGATGCATTTGCTTATTTTGCTTGATCATTGCAAAAGAACTGATAGCTTCAATGAAGCTATCTACTCCTGAATATATTTTTGAGCCGCCTTAACTCTTTATAGTTGGTTAAAAACTTTAAGTCTTAATGGTAAAAGTTTAAATTAAGCTATGTAAGTTTGGTGCTCGTGGAACATTTCTGATGAGGCTATCAAAACTCTTAAAATAGACAGTATATAAAATGCCTTGGTAAATAAATCTCTTGTTTAAAACTTCTCTGTACTTACCATTTAAAAATCTCAAGCATAAGTCTCTTTAAAGACAAATCAGCGAAAATTCAGTAAGGTAAAATAAGCGCCTTTAAAAAAGCACATGAGGATCAACGAGTAAATAGAGTAATAAAACTTTCGAAATAGTGGCCTTTTTTAAAGGCCGCTTCAATATTTTTTTTAGCTATCTGAAGCGTTTGCCTAATTTCTTCATTTTCTTCTTCATTCGTTCCATTATTGATGATAAAAAATCCAGGATTCATAAAGGCATTTAAAGATTGATTAGCGTTGTATAGTTGAAATCCTTCTAATTTTTGAAGGTAGCTTCTTTTAGAGAAGGCTATGGAGTTGTTTCTTCCGTATCCAAGCAAAATGCCCAGCAAAGTTATGTTATAACGAATCATGTAGTCTCTGTCTTTAGGACAACAAACTTCTTTTAAGAATTCTGCGGCGTTTTGGTTTGAATTAGAATGCTTTTGAAACAAGTCTAGGTTATCTTCTATAACTTTTAACGTTGCTCGTTTGTTAATTAAAACAATTGTGCTGTAAGCTGGAATAAATCTAAAAACAAAATTATTTGAAGAAAACAAATGGCTATAGCGTTGCCAAATCTCTATTCCATTCCATACAATCGAATAACCTGGATGTTTTGTAAAAATTATAACTGCATATCGAGCCGAAATTTTGGACAGAGTCGGAAAAGTTTCTATAGAAACAGGTTTTTCACCACAAAGTGAATAGCCAATGATTGAATTGTGAATGAGATAATCAAAAAAGTTCTCTAGCGTCTGACGATCTTTTGAAGGAATTTTATCAAGATTTGGATGAGACCAACCTGAAAATGGAAAGAACAAAATAAGATATAAAAATAATGGTTTTAGCATTGGTCTCTATGAGTAGTAACTTTTTATCCTTTACTTGGACATGCAGGGTTCATACATAATCCCCAAACTAAAGTAATATGGCAAGCTGGGCATACATCCCCATGTGCAGCTTGTCTGTAAATATCAAAATAAACTCCTTGTTCGTCCATTTCTAAATGATTAATTGCTCTAAGTTGACCAGCTACGTTAATGAAAATTCCATTTTTAGCTATCTGAACAGAGCCTGGCTTTAAATACACTTTATGTCCATCAACCACAGAAATTAAACAGCCTAAATCAGTGTCTTTGGCAAAACAGCTAATAGAAGCGAATGTCATTAAAGCACATAAAATTGCCATGAAATATTTTTGAAACATATTGTTCTCGATTTATTGAGAGTAGGTAATTTATCTAAAAAAGTTTTAATTATGCAATTAATATTTAATTTACAATAGAGACATCAGCAACATTTCCAGGGTTGAGCTGAAAAGCCAAAATTCCTCCTTTCTCATTGATCACGAGAAAAAAACCATCCTGAAATTGTTCTCCCTCTCTTTGCCATTTAAATTTTATCATTGTTATTCATTGTCAAAGATATAAAACCAAAATTCAGGTTAACATGCGTCCTAGAACTATCATTTCTGATTCTTTTGAATTTGGATCTGATATTAATTGATTTCCTGTGGCCATGTCTTAGCATCCTTTTCTAATTCTTCTTCAATTTCCTTAATGGTCGGCAAACTTGACTTAAGATCTTCTGGCAATGCCTCTGTTAGCAATGTTTCATATTCAATTGCTGCCATTGGTTTTTTAATATCCCTAAAAGCATATTCGGCTTTAACCTTCTTTTTGGTTTTGCATAATAAAATACCGATTGTTGGGTTATCGTTAGGGTGTTTCAAAATATCATCTACGGCTGAAAGATAGTAATTCAATTGTCCAGCATCTTCTGGCTTGAATGCTCTCGCCTTAAGCTTGATTACCACAAAGCACCTAAGCTTTACGTGGTAGAAAAGTAAGTCAATGTATGAAGTATCTCCTTCTACTACAATGGGGTACTGCCTACCCATAAATGAGAAGCCCTGACCAAGCTCCAATAAAAACTTTTGAATATGCCTAACTGGACCATCTTCAAGATCTTTTTCGATGTGATCTTCATGAAGCGTAAGAAAGTCAAAAACATAAGGGTCTTTAAGAGTTTGCTGTGCTAAGTCTGATTGTGGTTTAGGTAAAGTCTGTTGAAAATTCGTAATGGCTTTCCCTTCTCTGTGATAAAAATCTGATTTTAGCCATATCTCCAGCATTGCACGGCTCCAACTATGTTCAATAGATTTTGAAGCATACCACAACCTTTCGTCATTATTTTTTAGCTTCTGTAAAAGCAAAATATTATGCCCCCAAGGAATGTAAAATATTGGGAGGGATTCAAACTGTCGCACGGCTTGTGCGACTTTTTCATAAGCTGAAAAAAATGCTTTCATCCTGAATATATTGGCTCTTGAAAATCCTTCTATCCCAGGAAATACGCCTTGTAGGTCTTTGGCGAGCTTTTCAATAACACCTGTTCCCCATCCATTTTTTTCTGCTTCTCAACAATTGTTTTGCCGACCATCCAGTAAAGATGAACCAATTCTTTATTAATTGCTGTGATTGCCCTTATCTGGCATTCTTGAATTGTTTTCTTAAGTTCTACCAAAGTCAATGCATATTCTTTATTTGAAAATAGTTCACTTTCTTCCGTATTTGTTGGCTGATTTTTGGCTTTCTTTTCCTTTGGCATTTTGATCCTCAATACATCGATGCTTTTAAGCTGACATCCTATTCATCACATAGCTTAGAGTCAAGTATATGTTGTAAAAGTGTCGAGAGCAATAGTTGGTAATTTATGCCAAGGGAAGGGGTGAGGCTATTTTACTCGTTCATGATAAAAGTAGAGGTTCAAAAGCCATCTAAAGAATTCTCTATATTTTTCAGATCTGTTTTTTCACAGATTTTCGCTGTGATTTTTTTTGAGGAATGGTATTGAAATAGTCAGTTAAATCTCGTGGAGAAACTTTACCCTTAATGCACTCTTCAATTTGTAAGGCAAGCCTTAAACCAGGTTTTCTTTTGCCGTATACTATATTTTTTAGAGAATGCAAATGAATGCCAAGCTTATCAGCAAATTCACGATAGGTTATCTGATATTCTTCTAAATATTCTTTTAAATTCACAAATGAAAATAATGTTGGCAAAAGTAGTCTTTTTGACTACTTTGATAAATCATGCTATTTTAGAGCCTCCGAATGTCGCCGAAGCATTTTTTTCTAATTTTATTAGATAACAAAGTGAGAATTTCATGCATTCAAAAATATTATAGCCAAGTGTTAACCATTAAGATGTTTGTTACTACTTTGTGCTCCTATCAAAGAGGCTAAAAATTGAGGGCCTCTATCCATAATTTCAAGTAGCCGAAGAGCTGCATGATTTGGTCTGCGAGAGCCTTGTTCCCATGCTTGAATTGTATTTAAACTAACATTAAGGTAAGCAGCCAATAAGCTTTGAGAACAATTGAGTTTATTTCTCAGGTGTTTTATATCTTTTGCTTGATACTCTTTTGGCTGCTGTGGAATTTCTCCAGTATCAATTCTAACTTTTTTGACTCTAACATTTTTAAAACTCCCTTTTTCATAGGAAATAGCCTCTTCTAATCCTTCTTTAAGAAGGTCAAACATTTTACCCATGATTTACTTCCTCTTTTAATTGTTTCACCAAACGAACAATCAGTTTTTTTTCTTCAGCTGATAAATCTTCTTTCACATTTTTAGGATATAAGACAATGAGATAGAGTTTGCCCTTTTCTGGAATATCTAAATAGTCAACTCTGAAGCCTCCACTTTTCCCTTTATTCATACTTTTTAATCGAGTTTTCCTTAGGCCCGATAAACCAGGGATAACATCGCCTTCTTGAGGATTTTTAATTAGTTTCCATTCAAAATCGTCAAAATCGGATATTGACAATTTGCCTTGTTTGATTAATTCATCTAAATAGCGAGAAAAAGGCGATAACTGAATAATTGTTCGTTCCATATCTTTAATATACCACTTGGTGGTATATTAAGACAATTAACTAAATGCAAAAACTAAAACTTATCTAGGTAAAATAGGTACGTTAAGACGCACAATCGGGCAATTATCAGGTAAGCGTACAAAGGCTTGGTTACGAGACAGAAATTGAATATCAGTCTTGGTAATCAATTGTTGATACCGCGTTTGTTGATTTAAACTCACCCCATCTCGAATGTCATTGGCTCCATAAGACAGCCCTTTTTGATACTCTCTAATTTCTTGCTCTCCGAACATGTCGGCAAGACGACCTGCATGAAGGGGATTTTGCTCAGCAAAGACAATTTTGGTGGCACAATTGCCGATCAAGGTTTGAGCGACAGCTTGCCCGTAGATGGCTTCTAACTGGGCAGGGCTTTGCAAAGCCAGAACGGCGCAGCCTCCGTATTTGCGACTCTCGGCCAGCAACATGTCTAAATCACGCAAACGATTTAAGGTCGGAAGCTCATCGATGATATACCAAAGCCTTCGTTCAAAATTTGGGGGCAAGGCCAACAGACTGCGTACAGCAACAGATAGCCAACAAGAGAGTAGGGGATTGAGGGCTGCCCGTTCATTCGTTTTGCAACTAATGAATAACCAATTGTCAATTGGATCTTCCTGTTGGATCCATTCTCGAATTGAAAACGGTTGATCGGTATTGGCCAATAACTCAAAGCAGGTCAAAAAATTAGACATCACAGCGCGAATGGAGGCAGCCGTTTTTTCTGAGTTCATGTCGATTAACGAAGCGGCTTTTGTTCCTTGGACAAAATCACAAAGCTCTTGAAGGGGATCTCGCAAAATTTTATCAGCTAAAGTCGAGTTTTTTTGAATATCCTTTAATTGTTCAAATAAAGAACCTAAAACGATACGCGCTGAAGTTCGCCAATAATTATCACTATCGGAAAGACTTTGAGGAATGAAACTTTCTGCCATAGTCGCATAACTAGTTTTGTCTATGCATTCGATCCAAGGGTGCCAAGGAGCTCCCCGCGAATCTAGGGGATTTAACAAAATATCTTTGCCAGCGCGATAATACCGCTCCGTTAAAAGACCTGTGGTATCGACAATAATTGCTCGTTGCTTTTGCTGACGCACGGACTTTAATAGATGATGTAAGCAATTCGTCTTACCACTACCCGTTCCGCCCGTAATCATGATGTGTTGTGTTTCTGTTCCTTTGATGAGAGGAAGCGATCCGATGGAAATGGGAGAGGCGCGACGCGATAGTTTTAGTTTCCACCGTGTTAACCAGACGGAAGAGAGGGTATTTCCTTTTAGATGGTGTTTTTTAATGGATTGTCTTCCTCGAAAGAAGAAAATGGCAAAGACGACAGAAAGAGGGGCAAGCGCCCAAAAAGCAGAGTGCTGAAATCTTTGTTTGGTGATGCGATAAAAGCGGTCTGCATAAGGCTTAGTTAGACGAAGAACTTGATCTGTGGTGTATTCCTTAACATCCTGACTTCCCCTTTGCAAACCAAAAGAGGGATCTACCTTAATCGTATCAATGTGAAGCACTTGATAAAAACGTGCTTGCTCAAAGTACAAAACATTTTGGAGATAAAACGTATTCACATCCCGCATTTGGTAAAGGAAAACGATAATCCACAAGACAAAGGTAATAAAAAAAGAGGTTTTCGTAACCTGCTTGAACATACGCACACTGTGCGTGGTTAATTGACCTCCTTCGGTGATAGTTTGAAATAGCTTCATGACTCTCCTCGTTTCCAAAAAAATGGAACATCTAATTTGTAATCTTGCGAGGTTTCCGTTTGGGCTTCCGTTGATTTCCAGGCACGTTTGGGAAGAGTTTTTTGTCTTTCTATATCAAAGCGATTTTCTGTGGCATTGCGCTGATACTGAATGCCATGATCGGTAAAGTAAGAATAAGCATCATGCGTTCCTTTTGCTTGCTCATAGGCTTGTTCAAGGCCCTCTCGCGTTTTTGGCTGAGATCCATACACTTGTTGAATTCCTTGCGCTTGCTGCGTATAGTCCTCAAAAATTTCGTTTAATTTTTCTTCTCGATGGACTTGCGGCACTTGAGCTTTCATATAAGAAGATTGAGGATCTATATCCGCCGGGATTTGATGAGCAATTCCTGCTTGCTTATTCATTTCCGTTTGCACAAATTCATACACAAGGGCTTGGGATTGATTGATATTCTCAAGGGTATTCCCATTTGCGATCGCTTTGAAACGCTCAAACCCGGTTCCATCTTGGTACTGATCATTCAAGCGCTCAACAGCCCAATCCACATATTTTTGATTGAGATTGTCTTTGATTAAATGGGAGTTTTGTTGATACCAAGCTCCTGTCTCAGAGATTTGGTCAAGCTGAGTCTGGGCAATTTGGTAAGATTCTTGCGAGTTTTGCACTTCACTTAACGATTGCGTAAAGTCTTGCGCCAAGCGAACGCCTTCATCCATCGAGGAGGAGGAGGCTTGTGTCATAGCGTAATCTTTGACTTTTAGGAAGTTGCTTTGAAATTCTTCACTTTGTGCAAAATTCGTCGCAGCGCTGACAAATTTACTCTCATCAGCCCCAAAATTATAGCCCGCTGTCCCTCTGCCGCTGGCACTTAATCCCACCCCGGTAATTGAATTAAGAAGTTGATTAACTCCCAGTTCCCCTCCAATGGCACCGGCCATGGCAAAATCCATACTTTGTTTGGAGCTAAGGCCATATTGGCGTCCCCAGTTATCGGCTGCCGATTCCATATGTCTCACAGATTGCTGCGCATCATAAGCTTCTCGTGAAGAGAATCCTTCATTGAATTGATCCGCATGGGCCAAGTGACTGACTAAATTGGATCCCACATTGGTAGCTGCAGATAGGCTCTCTTGGTATTGCTGACTCGTCGTTTCTGCATAAGAGGTCGCATGTTGCTTTTGATGTTGGAGACTTTCCCCGAAAACTTGATCGGCGTTAATACTACTGGTTAGGTTCGAAGCATTTTGCGTATAAATGACCCCACTAGAGGTATAATCCATCCTTTCGGATCCATTATTTTCTATGAAATATCCATCGGAAACAGAGGGCGCTAACTGATTTTGAAAAGCTGTGGTATTCCCATAGGAGGTTTGGCCCATGCTGATATTGTCATAAGAGTAATTGCCAGAGATTTGTTCTCCAGCCGCTGCAGAGGCAGCACTTTGCGCAGGGGAGGTAAGCGTACCGGCAAGTTGAACAAATTGACTCAATCCTCCCTGTAAAAGCACATAACTAAGAAAAGGAACGCTCAGCGTTAAGTATCCCGCTAAGGCAAATGTGTCATTGGCAAAGTTTTCAATTCCGACACTTGTAAAAATGCTAAGCCCTTTTTCCGCCAAACCATCTGCGATGCCAGCTGTGGTATGTTTTGCCACAATCGAAGCCAAATAATTCAAAATGGCATAAAAAGGTGGCCAAAACTGAATCCAGACAACTGACCACGCCCAATTCATGAGTATTTTAATTCCGCTTGGAAGTAAAGATAAAGGAAGCACAAAAAGAAAGGAGGTATAAATCAAGGCTTCAAAAAGCACTCGCATGTACACAATTCCTTTTGCAGCGGTAAAACCGGCAGCTTGATAGGTGGAGTTTTGCTGAAGATGTGCTCTTTCTTGCGCAAATTTCTCAGGGCTAAATGAATCTGCTAGCACATGCATCATGAGCTGTTGACTAATTAAAGTTTGGCTATCTTGCTTGATGTGGGTTAAAGCCTGAAAAGTCAAAGGCAAATTTTTCCCAATTTCTTGCTTCGCATAATAAGCCTTTTCTTTGCTAAATAGAGGTTCAAATTTCTCTAAAGCTTGCCTGCAGGTCAGGTATTCACAGGCCTCTTTTTTTGTTCCCCCTTTGGCTGTTGGCGGACAATAATAAATCATTCCAAGCGTTGAAGTTCGTTCTTTTAAAAATTTCCAAAGATCAGTAGAGGTTTTTAATTCTTTGAGGGAGTAGCGCCCAAGTGCCAAATCGTAAAGCACACATTGTTTAGAAAATTCTTTAAAATCTTTTTGCAAATCGGGGTTGGTCAATTGAAAGCGTCGATAATCCAAGGCAGTGTCGGAGCCAAAAATTAATCCTGTCTGACTATATTTGACATCATCGACAGTATGCATCGCTTTTTCCACGCCACATGTTGCATAATAGCCAATTGAACTAGCGATTTCGGCAAAGTGAGCGAGCAAGCGAGGAACATGGTCGACTTTGTAAATTTTGGGTTTATGTAATGCATCTTCGATGTGGATAGTCGTTTTCGGAATGATAAAAGCTGTATAGATGACGAGAAAAGGAACAAAATAATGCGTAAAAAAGCGATCAAATGACAAAGTGACTAAAAGTTGGCAAACCATAAAACCAAACCCTAAAGCAGCACAAAGAAACATCAAAGGAAAAACCATCCCCCCTTCCCCAGATAACATGGCAATGGCGACAAAAACCTTTTGAAGAATTTCTCCTCCTCCATAAGTATGAATCGTTAAATCAGACGCTAAAAATAGGGGGATCATATTTGGTTTCCTAAAAAAGAATAATCTGCGAAGCAATTTTTTGTTCCAGTGTCTCTATTTTGAGCATAAGCTGATTTTCCGCTTCTAAGCGTTGATAATGACGTTCCTCATAGCGGGAAACAACTTTTTCTACACGCTCTAACTCCTCAATAAACTTTTGACTATCAAAATCATACATTTGCCCGCGTTCAAGCTGAATAGCAGCTAAACGAACCGTTCCAATGATTTCTCTTAAGTATTGAATGAGCATTTCATTACCGACAATTTCCGCAACCTCGTATAAACTGATGGGGCTAACTTCTCGTTTATAGGCGGTTAAAACATTAACAATCTTAAAAAGGGGAAGCCGTGATTTCGATAAAAGATCAATTTCTTCGCTTGCCAGGGGAGTATCTGCTAAAATTTTTTGTTGAATGGTCGCTAAGGCCTGTTTAATTCGCCCCTTCCACGCTTGTTCAGCCGGAATCGTCAACTCTTTCATCTCCAAAGCAAGGCAGTTTTGTTTAGCGTTGCCACCCGTGCATTGATACACCCGTGTTGTCCCTCCCTCTAAAAGAATGGGTAAAAAGGAATCATCGTAAATACGGGAGGGCCAAGGTTCAACGACAAGGGATTTATCTCTTCGAATGATCAAGGTTCCTGTCAAACTCATGATTTCCTCAGCCATTTTTCGATTTTCTTTTTTGGCAAGAAAAGGGTGTTTTTGAACGGCTTTCCAGGTTAGATTATACTCTTCTAACAACATCCCATCGTATAGAGGATCTTTAGCCATCGATTGCATCGTCTTGGCATAGTCTCCTTCATCCGCACATTGGTGACGAGCGTTAATAAAACTAGAGGCAAAGCCCCCATTTTTTGCTGAACGACAAATTTGCTGCTTAGCTGCAGTTCGTGCAGGCCAAACCGATCCTACAAGGCCCGTTGCGACTTCGCAGCTATTGATTCCCAAGGAATTAATCGCATTGGCCCACGTTTCCATTTGTTTCATCGTGCTAGCAATCAGGGGAGAGACAGTCTCAATCCCCAACATAAACGCATACCCTTGCGCAGAGCTCGCAATATTTTTGAGGGCAGCAATCAATTGATCATGACTAATAAAACTGATCCCGCCCGTGAAAATATCAATCCCTCCGCAACCAGCATCAAATTTAGGTAGACTGACCTGAGCCAAGGCGGTATGAGAAGCTCCATTTCGTATGCTGATGCCTCCTCCTGTCATGTAACCTGCTCGTTGCGAATGGTAAATTTCATTTTTATCGACGTGTGAATAGGTATTGAGCTCACTCAAATAACTTTTGAGATCGTTATGCAAATCAGCTCTTAAAGTTAAAGAGAAGGAAAGGAGGATAAAAAAAAGAAGAGGTTTCATGGATGATTCCTAGGATGAGGGGGCAATTGTAGAATAATATTTTCTTCAATTTGATCAAGGGAGGAGAGACCAAAAGCAATAGGCACCATTTTTTGTTGTTTAGGTTCAACTAAATAGAGCGAGGGGAATTGTTCAATACCTAAATGTTGAAGAGTGCTTGAATGCAGCGGATAGTTTTCAAAATCGGGAATTTGGATCCCATCACAGGAAATGGCAATTACTTTCCAATCGTATTTTTTGGCAAATGCTTTGACGACAAAGGAAAAGGCCTGAGAAATTGGACTGCTGCCTTCATAAAAAAAGAAAAGGCCAAACGACTGTACAAGAGAATGAATGCGTCCCTCCCGCTCTTCCCTTAAAAGTTGTTTTTGTACTTGAGCCCCATAGTGGGTCACAGGTCCTGCCGTTAAACGAGAATCCAATTGAGGGTACGTCAATAAATTTTTTAACCAGATATGAGAAAATTGAGCCGATTGATTGATCCATTGCTGTTGAATTTGCATATAGGCTTGTACATTTTCTTCTGAGGGGTTTAACATGGCTTGGTTTAACTTCTCTTCAATTTCTTGACGCTTCAATCCCATTTGTTCCGTAGCGGTTAACGGAGGAGGAGGTTCCATAGAGGGTAAAAGGGGTGAAGGCTTGATATCTTCTTCCTCTATTTGCTTTTGTCGCTCTTCGTACCAAAACCATCCTTCCGCCTTTCGATTCAGCCACCCTCCTGACAAATCCTGTCCTATCAAAAGAGAAAAAAGACTTAAACGGACAAAGTTATTTTTGAAACTCATTTCTTCACCTCGACTCGGTCCATATCTTTCTGTAGGCGATTTTGAAATTGCTTGAGACGTTCGGGAAGATTCTCTGGCAATTTTTTGGCGATATTTGTGCAGATTTCACTTAAATCCATGTCTGAAAAATTCAACCGGCTTAATTCTTGGGTCGTGAATCCTCGACAATTGGGCTCTTCAGGCTTTCCCCAATCTCTGCCCAATTGTTTTCTTCCCTGTTCTTGCACAAGACGAGATAATTTAGAGGGAAAACAGCAAAAGACATGCTCATCGCGGCTTTTCCATAAATCCAAAATTTTTTCTTCATAGGATCCGACGTAATGACAAAGCCCCTCTTCTCGCATCTCGGCTAAGGAAAGTTCATCCGCATTGCACTTACTTAAACCCATTTGTTTTGCCAAGCCAGAATAGCGAAAACAGCAGTCATATAGGAGGTGATCAGCCACATTTTTGCTACAGGACATGCGTTTGCCCTGGAAAATTTCTAATTTTGTCGCGTCCATGGCTTGAGAATTTTCCATTTCTTTTTTTACCTCTGCAAACACGGCCAATTTCGTCGCTACTTCTGAAAATGATTGGTTAGGAGAATAGCCCTTTTCCTCTTCGGTTGAATCAAATTCAAACGGAACTGTTGTCCATCGCAAGTTTTCCAAACAACGAAAGGTCAGTTCCCATTGTGCGCACGTAGTCCCCTGCTGGTTGACACATCTTTGCTGGATTTGCTCACAATTTTTTTGTTGGAGTAACTGGCAATCAGAATCAGATGGAAACTGATACAGAAAAGAAATTTTCTCTTTCCAACAGGGACGATTAACAGACTGTCCATCAATAATTTTCGTTGGATTGGCATCTACACAGACATGTTCAATAATGGTACACTCTGGACTTTTAGAAAGTTGCCAAAGGGAGGGATTCTCTTCGACCCATTCCTCTGTCTCTTTTTATTCTCCCTTTTTCTGAATCATTTGACAATGATCACATCCTTCGACATTTTCAAAGTGGTGATAACTCACTTGTACGAAGTAATGTTGAGCCTTGACTTTGAAACAGATGATTTGCACGGATGAAGGGTCAATGGCTGGATCATTTCGATAGCTTTGTTCCAATTTTTTGATAGAGGTGGGAAAATCTCCAATTTTTTTGACAATCGCGATTTTCTTATGACCTAAGCAAATTTTTGCTTCTTGAGCTGGAAAAGGATGAATGGAAACTTTTAATGTTCTTTCTGTATTGATAATGAAAGGATCACCCGCCTGTTTACAGGTATAGATCTTTTGTTCTTCTTCTTTGTCCTTTTCAGCTGGAAGTTCGGGTGTTTGATTAGCAAATATCTTTTCTGAAATTTGAAAAAAATTTTCCTCTTCGTGAAAGGATCGATGATTTTGGTTGTTTTGCACTTCTTGGCTTGTTAAAAAATCGATTGTTTCGGAAGAAGGAATATCTCTTTGTTTCATTTTCTTTTCAGCTGCTTTCGCATCAAAGGCTTGCTTTTTCTCATCTGTCGTTAGAAAATCATCAGACCGAATTTTCTTCCCTGAATCGCACGCTAAAGAGGCTTGATCCTTTCCCCAAGATTGCCCTGCTTGTTTGGCAGTTTGCATGGAAGCCACACAAGGAAACGTATAGAAAAGTAAAAAAATCCACTGCTGCTTTACCATAAACCTCCGATGGGCTTCATGGCCGCTGCTTTTGTTGAATCGAGACAACAATGTTTTTTAGACCAAATCAAATAGACAAAATCTTCTCCCTGAATGGGAAAAGATTTGCCAATTCCCCATAACAGATCACTTTTTCCCAAAGCATGACAAAGTCCAGAAGTTTGAGGAATTGGATAAATCAGGTGCGTTTTATAAAGCGTTTTCTTCAAGATAGGCATCATTTGTGCTTCACAAAACTCTCCTTTATCGTATCCTTTTAAGAGAAACATGCGGTGTAGTTTGGCAATTAAACGTTGAACAAGGAGATAACTAGCTTGGATGGGACTTAGATGGTGGGCAACAACTCCCGTTAACGGGTATAGTGATCCTTCACAGCCAGCGCACCAAAATAACTCATCGATCGGGTGATTAAGACTTGCCATTGAGCAGTCCGCAATACAAGAAACTTGTGCTAAAGGAGAGTTAAATAGGGCCGCCTCTGGATTCACAATCAAAGCTAACGTGTCATCATTCCATAAAGGATCTAATTCACTCAAATAGGGTAGGTCAACATCTCCTTGTTCGACACAAATGAAATCGGTCAAAAGGTTGAGCAAGCTCAAGAGAGGAAAATGATACCAATGCACATGATAAACGCTTGTTTGGGCAGGCCCATCACCCAAAACCGACACAGTCCCACGATTTTTTATCGAATCACTTCCCACTGAAACGCCTCCCAATCCAACCAGGCGATAGGCGTGCCGGGTGACATCAACTAGATTCAGTGGCTCCCAGAATGTCAAAGGAATGCCAACGCGAGGAGGAACTCCCGCGCAAGTACAGATACGTTTGTTTGACTTGGAAAGATCCGGATGGCCAGGAGTTACCGACACTCCGCTCACGGTCAAAGGAAAAACACATTCCCAACACACATCGGTAAACGGATTCATAAATTTTCCCTCTCCAGCTGAAAGGGAAGAGAAGAATACAAGACAGAGCAGATAAAGAATTTTTTTCCTCATTTTTGTTGCTCTTTCCATTGTTGCAAAAGGAATTTGGCTCGCTGAGTCTCTCCGTACAGGGACATTTTTTCTAAAGCACCCTGTATAGAAAGATTTCCCGAGATTTTGTCATACTGCTCACCCTCGGTAACAGCAATGGTTGGCACTAGTTGAATGTCAAATCTTTGAAATAGCTGAGGGTGAATTTGGATAGGCACACGCACGCCTTGTTCTTGCAACGTAAAGATTCGGTTGGCCAATTCTTTAAAGCTATTTTGCGGAAGCCCTCTTAACACAAAAATTCCTCCTAGTTTCTCTAACTCTTGGGACAATTGCACCCACAAGCGATCGTCTAATGAAAAGGACATAAATACATAGAGAGGAGACTCTTCTTTAACCTCCATTCCCGCACTTTGGCATTGAGTAGTGGCGAGTTGCGATCCCTTTTCCTCTAGGGGATTTCTCAAAAAATTCTCCGATGCCAAACGCTCTTTTAAATGGTCTTTTAGCCAATGCACAGCTTTTTCATCGACTTGTTGCGCTTGCTTAAGCCAATTGGAGTCTAAAGCAAAATGTTGCATTTCTTCTCCCCATAGTCCTCCATTCAGCAACAAAATCACCCTTAAGAAATAGGCACGCATGAACTCTCTCCAATCGGAATTAATTCTATTTTGAGTCGCAACCCTTCTTGGGAGACGCGTGCTGGAACACTTTGGATGCCAAATTTTTTAAGAAGGACTCCTCCTTGGTCAAAATAGATGGGACGTTGGAGCTCTTCTTCGAGTTGCATGGGTTGTCCTTTAACCAGAATCCACTTTCCAGAAGGATAAAGTGCCTGCGCCCAAGCCAATTGCTCTGTATCTGTGGCATCAACGAATAATAAATCTTGATCCAGCATTACTAAAGACAGAGGATTGATCCGCGTTCCTTTTTTCACCACGATTTGCTGAGAATGATTGAGGATATCTCGATCTACCGTAATGCTCGGATCAAAATAGCTCACCGTGTACGTTTGGGTTTTTCCAATTCCCTTGATGACAAAAGGTTTTTTCATCTGAGCAAGCAAATGACTCTGTAAATTTTGCATCCACTTTTCATGGTCAGCTTCCGTGATCAATTGCATATTTTTTTGCATGAAAATGAGGAGATCTTCTTCCTCAATTGAAGCAGTTGCTCCATAAATTCCTAAATTTTTGGCTTCTAATGAAGAAAAGATAAGCAAAACTGTCAAGATTCCTGTTAGAAAAGGGGGCATAAACGCTCCTTTAACTGCTCTTTGGAAACAAGGCCAAATTCAGCATAACGAGAATCAAAACTTTGAGGATGTGTCGCATGGACAAAGAAAAATCCTTGTGGGATGATTCCTTCTGGCAGTGGAGAAAGAGCAAGGCCAGAGGGAGAAGTAGAGTAGATAAATCCGTAATCTTTGTCGTTAACCCACACATGTTGATCGCGAATCGTAATAAGGTCACCTGGTAAACCGACAATTTGCTTCAATAGTTCTTGAGAAGAAAAAGGATGAGTCAGCGACACATACATATTTCTTTCCACCATTTTAAGGGAAGATGTTGAAAAGATGTAAAAAGGGAGGCTAGAGCTGCTGTTTAGACGAAAATGTTGGCAATAAGTTCCTTCAGTGGCCAGATTGGTCAGACCATACGCGTTGATCCCTATGAGCAAAGAAATGCATAAAGTTTTTCCTTTTGTGTTTAAGAGTGACATGCTTTCTCCTGCACGAGCTCTTCAATGGCCTCTTCCAAGCTTTTCCCTTGCTCGCGTAGCTTTTGCAAACGAGAAAAGTCAGCCGCCTGGGTGCTATAAAGCAAATTAGAAAAGGAATCTAACCAGAAGCGATGCGTCGAATAGGACTTTCCTTGACAAATCAAAACTTCACTATAAACGCCATGCAAGGTATTTAAGTTTTCAATTGCTTGAATTTTTCCCTCAGGCATTTTTGATTCTGCCTTAAGAGTGGCAATCGTTTTATCGTCTTGAGGAAGAAAACAAGCCCAATCACTATTGGCGTAAGCAGCCTTGGCGCCAGGATAGCTGTCAAAATCTTCTAATTGTTGCGTTCCAACAATTAATGATCCATTGTATTTACGCAGACGTCTTGCCAAGGTTTCAATAAAGGGCCCTGTCTGATTCGCTCTTAAAAGATCCCAAGCCTCATCTACACAAATATAAAAGCGCGTTTTACGATCTCCTAAAAACGCTTGATCCGTAATCGTTAAAATCAATAATTGAAGCACCACAGCTTGTAGCTCTTTTTTTTCTTTCAGTTCTTCTAACTCAATCAAGACAAAAGGATTGGTAAAATCGACATTATTTTTTCCTTCAAAATAGTGTCCAAAAACGCCATCGATGGTATAGGGAAATAGCATTCTACCGATCTTGCGAGCCTGGACATCTTCGTGTTGTTTTAACCAGTTGGCAACATCTGTTAGAGAGGCTTCACAACCTTTAAGTTTCCACACTTCTTTGATAGATTCTTCGATTAAACTCATTTGTTCACTACTCATCCCATTGATGGAATCTGCCATGTTGGCGATGATCGATTTAAGGAGAATAATGCAGTCATTGAGTTCATTAACGTTATTCAGAGGAAATTTGGTGAAGGGGTTTAAACAAATGGTAGATTGTCTTGAAAACTCAATCATTTGTCCTTCTAACGCTTGGCAAAGTTTGTCAAAGCTTCTTCCCACATCCAAAACAAAGACCTTGGCTCCTGTTCCTAATCCGTTAAAAATCAGTTCTTGCATAAAGACAGACTTTCCCGATCCACTTCTTCCAACGACTGTGATGTTGTAATTCCCATGGTCATTATCAAAAGGATTCCAATTCATGAGCTGCCCTCTTCGACCAGCTAATAGAATCCCGGAACTTTTGAGGGTGCCATACCA
Source organism: Candidatus Protochlamydia amoebophila UWE25 (assembly GCF_000011565.2). Classification (NCBI taxonomy): domain Bacteria; kingdom Pseudomonadati; phylum Chlamydiota; class Chlamydiia; order Parachlamydiales; family Parachlamydiaceae; genus Candidatus Protochlamydia; species Candidatus Protochlamydia amoebophila. Next base: position 1,725,185 of record NC_005861.2, on the reverse strand, counting down.
TTCTCCTTGCAAAGGAACGTAGTTACCACACTCTCGATTGAGAGTGGTTCGAAAAAAATTGAGATTTTTGAGTCCTTTAACAGACTCTGCCAAACTTAATGGTAATGCCGATAAAAAAGCTGCCAAAGGAAACGCTTGATTTTCCACTAACGTGAAGCGATTATTTCGAAAAATTCCTTTTAGGATTTCTTCTGAATGAACCAAATTGTCAGGAGAGCTCCAAATGCCAACAGACAAGTTGGTCCAGACATAGCGAGCCCCTTGATATATCTCTTTTCGAGCATATTGGATTTCTTTCAGTTCATCTGCCAGTTGAGGAACCATTTTTAAAAACATAGAGGATTGCCCCTGTTTTTCGACAAATTTCTCACGCACTTTAAATTTTTGTTCCGCTAACTGTTGACTTGGACAATGCACTGCCCAGTGAAGATAAAACGGACAAAGTAAACGGAAGCTATCTCTTTCGACATCTCCAATCAGATGTTGCATCTGGCTGAGTGACCAAAATTCAGGAAAATCCACTACTCGAAAACTTTTGAACGCCAGAGGGGAGGGACGATTAGCCTTTAACTGCCCCTCTTGAATTTCTAAACTAGTTCCTCTTGGAATCTGACTTGCCAGGGATTGGTAGGGGTTCCAAAGGGGAGTGACCGCTTCTGTACTGAAAGAAAATTGGCACATGCCCCCAACGACATCCATTAAATCGATCGGTTTCCAAACCCGAGCCGAGCGAGAAAGAGCACGTAAAATTCTTAAACACTTCTCTTTTTTGGCCTTCATTTTTTGAATTAAGGGGGCATTTGTTTGAAGATCTCCTTTAAATGGGACAGTGTAGGAGAGTACAAAGCGAAAAAGAGAGGGAAAAAACTGTTTGTGATGGCGAAAAGTCTTGACCCGTTGGTGAGCAATCTTGGCAAAAATTCCCCCTTTTTGTTTTCTAGGCTCCTCCCAGAAATTGAGGAAAGGATCAATGCGGTGATCGGTCCAAAGAAGGCACTGAATCGACTCTCCTTCTTCTAACACCTCATCAAAAAGACTTTGAATATTCTTTTGAGCTGCATGATCACTTCCAACCAAAGGAAGCATTTCAATGGCAAACCCTAAACTTTTTTTATTGATGAATAATTCATTGTCTTCATCATATACATCATAAGATAGATAGGCAGAAAGAGGGGTAGCTGATGGATAGGGATCGCTCGGTAAAGCCTGCGCTGTGTCTGACGAAAATGAAAAAGGGGATTCTCCGAATAAACCTGCCACGATATTCCCCAATTTTTGCAAAAATGATCGCATGTTAACGTCCCTTTGTCTGATTAATAGAAAAAGAGAGGTCTGGTTCAATGCTTTCTGCCTGTTGGATATAATACCCTTTTATCCCCATCTTTTCTTTAGCTTGATTGCAAATCCACACTCTAGGAGGCAGAGCTGCTAACCCCTGGTTTGTTTCCTCATTTTTTTTATCTTTCAATGGGGGATAGACAAGGAAATCAGCTCCTTCTTGGGTTTCAACGATTAGGCTTTCGATAGCTGTCACAGATGTACAAGGAATTCCCTTTGGGGCCGGACAATCGAATTGTTGTTTATAAATAGCACATGAAGGAAGTAAGAGGCACATCAATCCTAACAAGGGAAAAGAAGCGGGAAAAAAAGCCCTATTTTTACTAACCATGAGAAAGCCTCGCCTGCATTTGTTTTTCAATGAACGCTTGATTGGGAATTTCTTGACGATAAAGCTCTGCATTTATCTCCACTGAGGGAACCGCTTGTATACGATCCTCTTGTTTCAAAAATTGAAAAGCCGCTTGAAATGCTTCCGTCTGCACGATATACGCTTGTTCATCTAAATTTGGCATAGGCTGATCAAATAGTTTCATGGCTTCTTGTAGAAGAAAAAGGGCAACTTCTGGACCATCTTGAACCTGAAGAGAGTCAAATAATGCTTCTAGCAATGTCCTTTTTTGCTTAGGTGTTAATTTGCTCAAACAATCCATCGTTTGCACCGTCAGCGAGTCTAAGGGAACGGGATGAAACACCCAATACGCTCTGTACAGGACAATTTTTTTGAAAATGTAAAAAAACTCGCGATATGTGACATAATACTTCAGAAACCACTCTAGAGGTACTATGAAACACATATGCGAGCTGCATAACATTTTAGGTCAATATTTTAATTGGAACAAGTCAAGATTAACTGTATTGACGAATTTATTATTGGGATTGTTCATCGTGAAGACAGTGAATCTGTCAGAGCTAGCAACAGTTTTATATAGTAAGGCAAAAATTGATTCTAATTTCAAACGAATACAAAGATTTTTCAACTGGCTAACTTTTTTGAATGATTATCAAGAGGTCATAACAGATTTAGTGATTATCATTTTAGATCTTAAAAATAAGAAAAATGACTTGGCATTAGATAGGACAGATTGGAAATTCGGCAAAAAACACATCAATATTTTGACCTTAGGAGTTAATTTTAAAGGGATTAGCATTCCTCTAGCTTGGATTTCCTTAGGAAGAGCAGGTAATTCCAAAACCCTCGATCGTCTATCAGTACTTAAAAGAGTGATGGATAAAATTCATATTAATTCATTTACAGCAGATAGGGAATTTATAGGATCCGAATGGTTTGATTTTTAATTAATTCAAAAATCCCGAGCTATCTTCGAGTTAAAGAAGACACTCAAGTGTTACACCCAAAAGGAAACTACACAGTGGGCTTGAGAGATATATGTAAGGTAATTAAGTGTGGAAAAAAGAAAGTCTTTAAAGGCCACCATACATTATTGGGAGTAAGCGTTCAAATAGCTGCTTCGAGAAATTATCAAGGAGAGCTTTTAATCGTGTTAACAAATGTTTGTCCCTATAAAGCATTAAAAATGTACAAGAAGAGATGGGCAATTGAAACTCTTTTTGGATATTTAAAAACAAAAGGTTTTTGCTTTGAAGATACTCATATGACCGATTTGAAAAAGATCGATGCATGGATGCTCGTGCTAACACTAGCAGTCGTGTGGACGATAAAAACAAATGAAATCATACAATCAAAAACAAACCAAGCTTCTCACGGGAGAAAAAGAAAAAGCATATTCAGGACATGCTTTGAGGGAATAAGAAAATGTTTGTTGTGTTTAGAATTGTATATGAATGAAATTCTACATTATATAAGACTTCTTCGAAAGAAGAATTCTATTCTGAATAGGTTGTAAGGTATGTTAAAAAAAATTGTCCTGTACAGAGCCCAATACGCTTGTTTTGTTTCTAGGTATTTTTCTTTAAGGATTTTAAAATCTTTTTTGAATAGGGATAAGCAATGGGGGCAACTCATGGAAAAGTATTCGGTAATTTGAACAGGTGCTTGCGGATCTCCAAATTCAATCAGATATTTTTCAGCGAGCTTGTCTAAGCTGAACCCCCACATGGGCAAACCCAAGGTTAAAAGAAAAATGTTCCATTTCCATTTTTTCATGAGGAAGGCCTGTGTTTATTGCGAATCTGTTTTAAATTTTCCTTAGCATGGAGATCTCCCATGCTAAATCCTTGCGTAAACGTGACATCGACTAAGCGACCTGCATCAATTTGAAGGACAGGTTGGACTTGTTCTGCTCGTTTAATATAGTAAGAAGCCAAAAGGCTAAAGGCATCTGAAGTTTTAGCCACCGTATTTTGAGCAAAATCCGAGCTGAGCGAGTAGGTATTAATCGTTTCTTTGGATGGGCGAGCGCATGCCGACTGAAGCGTTTGAGCAATTCCAGATAAGATCCCACTGCCAAGGGCTGGTTTTAATATTTTAGCGGAGCGATCCACCAAGATCCCTCGCATTCCAAATCTTCCATCTTCTCCTGACACATAACCGGTCACTTCCGTTTCAATGGCTTGCCCGCTGAGATTGACTTGCGTTAAGTTTTCTAATCGCATATAGACACGTTCACTGGAAATATCTCCGTAAGCGCTCGCTCCAATCAGACATCCTTTCAACTTTACTTTCATTCCTCCGGGTAAATGAGCATCATCTAAGAGGCGTAATTTTACAGGGATAGGATCGCTTTGAGCGTCTAGTCTACAAACAGCATCCACACTAGAAAGGAGAATGGCACGCACACTTACATTGGCAGGCGTTCTTTTTTCAAGGGAAAAAAGTTCATTTTTTGCTTCCTGAGGCAGCGTATATTCACAAAGAGGCGGTCTTAAAGCAGCTGTCTCAGTCGCTTTGACAGCCTCCTGTCCGAAAGAGGCTATTGTTCCTTGGGAGACAAACGGATCACTAGAAAAAGAGGAAGAAGGAAATCGATAAGAAGAAGGTGGAAGCAAGCTTTCCTCTGCTTGCTCAAACACGGGGCGGTCAAATGTGTTTTTGCTTGAAGAGGCTATTTCTAGAGCTGAGGTATCCTTTTTATTCTTTAACTCCTCTTCTCTAACTTGGGATGCTTCCATTTTCTTTTTCAAAAGAGTCAAATACTGCTTGAGTTCGATTTTCTCTTTTTCGTTCGCTCTTTCTCTTTCTTTATACTCAAGTAACGTCTCTTCATAGTACTTTTGCTTTTGGATCAAGAAGCCCACTTGCGTTTCCAAACGATCCATCCACACTTCTTTGGATTGAAATTCATCCACAGGTAAATCGATCCTTGGTTCAAATAAGTCATAAGAAGTGGGTTCATAATGATCATATGCATATTTGATCAAACCAAACACGGCAAAACCTATCACAGCTGCAACAAGAATTAAGTGGATTTTTTGCTTTTTCAGTACTTTTTCCGAAAGATCAGGCATGGTTTTTCACCGCAAGAATACAAACCTTTGTTTGCTTGGGAGCGATCATGTTTTGTTCTAAATAGATCCATTGACTTTGCTGACTTCCCATCTCACATTCTAAAACTGTTTGAGGTTGTTTGCCCGTATTAGCTAGCTGATAGAGGTAAAGAGTATTTTCTGATCCGATAAATTTAGCTTTAAGCGTAAGCTCGATTCCTTTTTTTAGAGTGCGTTTTTGCGAAGAGATAGATTTGTGTCGATAACCGGTAGGAATTCTCCCAGCAACAATCTCTTGAACTTGTTTCAAAATGGAGAGCTCCTCGGCAGCAGGCACGCCAGGTGAACACTCTTTCTGTTCTGGTTCCTGCAAGACAACAACTTCAGGCTGACGCTCTATAAAACAAATATGGATATCTTGAATGACACCCGAATCGGAGATGACCGAAAGAGAGATCTCTTTCAGATGAGGATCCCGGGCAAAAATAAATGCTTGGCCTGTTAACTCTTCAATTTGAATGGAAAGACGATCAGATTCTGGGGTAATCACTTTTTTAATTCGTCCATTTTCAATCATCACCCGATTTTGATAAGTAGAAGATAAGTAGCAGGGCAAAAGGCTTGTTGTATTGAGCGTGTGATAGGTGGCAGCCGAAAGTTTTAAAACTTGCAGACAGGCAAAGCCCATCCAAAAAATTTGTTTCATCTAGGCTCTCCTCGCAAGGTCGGTTTTTTCTTGAGTGATCCCCTTTAGAAGAAGGCGAGCTCCGCTGTAATTGAAATGCAAGGTATAGCCGCAGCTTTCCAAGGTGGTTTGCTGACCTGCAAGGAAAAATTGCCGATCTCCGAGCAAAGTCACCGTTAATTCTTTGGGATTGACGTGAACATTATTTAAGTAAAAAACGTAAGAAGCGTTTTGTTTCTTTAAAGTCTCCTCTTCTTCCATTAATCTTTGTTTTAATAAAGCAAGATACTGAGGCTCGGTATGTCGACACAAAATATTGCGGTGTAAATCTGCAGAATAAGAAGATTTGGTGAGCAAGAGTTGCCCTAAAAACAATCCAAATTGTTCGAGATAGGTGGCTGAAACGGAATGAGCATCAACCCAAAATTCTTTTTCAATCGTTGAAGGGACAATAATAATTCTTTCTGTTTTGAAGCAAAGGAAGGAGACAGCTAAGATCACTCCCATCAGTAAGGTTAACGACAATCCCACTAAAAAGTTTCTCTGCACTAATAAATGATTGAGATTGCGTTCAAAAAAAATCCGTTCCATTTTTCCTTTTACGTTAAAATGACTTTTTTAAGGTGTGAAGGGGGGAGTCCTTCAAAATAGCCTAATTTTTGACAAAAAGATGTTGGAAAATATTGGTAGAGGTAGTGACTCAAGGGTTGGTGCCGGCTCTTTTTTTTCATTTGTATATATAGCGTCTTTAAAAGGATTGCCAATCCTAATAACACTAAGCTTCGAAGGAAAATGCCAACAAAGCTTAGGGGGATTAAGATCAAAAATTCATCCAATGACCAAAACAGAATGCGAATAGATTGATCAAAAGTTTTACATGTCATTCTAGGGCTTTCTTGTGCCATGGAAACGCCTTATTTATCTGTTTATGGAAGTAATAAGGAGGCGCCGAATACCCCTTTTAAAAAAGGAGGTACGATAAAAGAGGTGGCAGTCAAGAGAGCAAACACTCCCATCGATTGATAGTGATTTGCCATAAACGCTTTAATGACGTTGTATCCGCCAAAAATTCCAGCGGCATAAGGAACAGCCGTATCAAACATGAAGTCTTTTAAATTATCTCCAATTTGAGCAATCTCTTTAGCCCCATAAACAGATGTTTTACTAGCAAACACATCAGCAGGGATGATCATTCCTAAGGCAATTCCTAAACAGGCATAGGTCAATAATTCTTTCTTTTTCATCTTTACTCTCTCTCTACAATCAAATGATTTTAAAATTTTTTATCCAAGTAACCCCAACGAATCCATAAACGGGGATTCTTACTCATAAATCTTAGTGCATAAAACTTCGCATAAACACCGCGACAAACCGGAGGCGGTGCTTGTTGGATTTGCTGAATCACAGATTTCATCTTTTATCCTTAATAATTTTCACTTTTACGATGCTATTTTACGATGCTATTTTGGGCAGAAAACTTAAATATACGTTTGTTTATACTAGGCTCTCCTTAATGCTTTAAATAACTCTATGGCAATAGTTTTAACAAATTAAGAAATGAAAGTCAAGATTGCATATACAATCTTATAATTTCATATGCAGTCTTTCAAACATAATAGCTTGAATTTTAGGTTCATATAATCTTAATAATTTCTAAAAAATATCTAAACGAAAGAAAGGTAAACGTGATGGCGCAAAAGCTAACTGCAGCTGCCAATAATTCTTATTCATCATTTAAATGAATGAGAGAATCAAAATATTTTTCACTTAAAAAAATAAATAGATTAATTTGTTGTTAAGGAATATTTTGTTTGAGTATTTAGTTTAAAATAGGTGTCTACCTGAAAATGAAAACGACTAAAAAGAAACTTGAAAACCCTTCTTCTCCAAAAAGTAAAACAACCTCTTCCCAAAAAACATCTGCTCAGCCTAAAAAAAAGATTATTCATTATAATGTGGAGATCGGAAATTTCCTTTTTAAACTTATTAATGATCATATACATTTCTTAAAAAATTCCAAAAACGACATTAACAAAAAAGATTGGGTTGCAGAAGCCATTAGAGAAAAATTACAAGACCCAGAATCTGAAGAAGATCAACGCACTCGCTACCTTCATCTTCAACTTGAAACAGACCTTTTTGAAGAAATCGATAAAAAAATGGAATTTCTTAAAGCTTTTCGTAGAAGCGTTTCAAAAAAACAGTGGATTATCGAAGCTATTTTTGAAAAGCTTGAACGAGAAGAACATTAATCTAAAGCATTACTCGAAAAGATGCTTAAATCTGCTTCCAAAATCAAAAAACCTGCTACTAAATAACTTTATGCAGGCAGTATATAACAAATGCTGTGAGTACATATTAAATAGCAAAAGTTGGGCTAAAAACCATCTAATATATAAATGTAAGTTGCAAATAACTAATTTATTAAAAAATTTGTTGCAACTGCTACTAAAAATCCTAAAACTTTAATTTCAAACCCATTAGGCGTCGTTGCATGAATTTTTCTAGGCATCAGTCTTGATATCACGCCAAATACCCCCTCAATAAATTTTCTAATGTGCTTCAAATTTACAAAATCATGTAAATCGATTGAGCGAAGAGAATTAGATTTTGGCTTCACTACGAGCTTGATGTTTTCTATCTTTTCAAGCATATCTTGATGCTTATAATCTACATAGGCAGAATCTCCATAAATCTTACTGCCTGCGGGTAAGTTTCGTTCCATGTATTTAAAAGGAACAGCATCATGCTCTCTGCCTGGACAAAGGATAACTCTAAAAGGGCACCCATCTTGAGAAGCTAAGACTGTTACTTTCAATCCATAAAAATATTCTCGTTTACTAGCATTATACCCTCTAAATTCCTCTCCTCGATAAATTCTACAATTTTGAATTCTTATATTTCTACAAACAGAAACAGGAAATGCATCAACAATATATTCAAAAGGTAATTTTCCAAAGTTTTTTAATTTTTGAATAAACTCAAGAATTTCCTCCCACCATTTCATGGGTATTTGATGAATTCTTCTATTTAATGCGCTCTTACTCAGTTTATTCATGATATATCGATGCTCAATAAGAAATTTTCGGGACGTTTCAATATTTCCGTAAAAAAATCTCATTCCTACTAAATTTATCAACATAATTTCCGAAGTAGACAGTTTTGTATTTGGCCAATCTTTGTATCCAATCGAAAGGATGTAGTCGTCTAAAAGGCAATAAAGTGCTATAATTTGTTCTTCCATGGCTTCAATCCTTGTTATTTGTTCCACAAAAACAATTTAAGGATCTGAGGCCTTTTTATTTACATCTAAATTTTATTTTAACTTAGTTATTTGCAACTTACATTATATAAATCAAATTTATTAAAATAGAATAATACACATTTTATTTATTAACAAATAAAATTAAAGTTTTTATGATATTTATCAACAACACATACTAAAATTTATTTTATTATATTATAGTTTATTTATAATTAAATTCTATTTTTGTTTCCAAAATATCAACAATATAGTTCTTTTATTATTTAAAAAAATTGTAGTATTTCTTACTTAATAAGAGATTTAATTTTTAATCTCTAAATTAGATTTTTTAGTGAATAGATAGAAAATATAAATGGATAATTGAGATAAAAAATAAATATGCAAGATCCCTTATTTAGAACATAAATAAGGGACCTAAATGCCTAATTATACAAGAGGCAAGCTAGGTTAAAATTAATTGACTTTAGTGAGGGTATAAATTTTGTTATATACTGACATAGTTCCTCCAGCAGAATAAGTCCCATTTAATAGATAAAATTTTCCTATTTCCCTTGCCAGTGTTTTATAAAATTCTTTCTGACCTTTGTTATTGTAGTGATTATCATCATGAGGATTAGGATCAATCGCATAAGTAATTTGAGAACCAGCAACACCATCCTTAGAAATTCTGATCGCTCTATTGCCTCTACCTTCACCAATTTCTGTATAATTAAACGTAGCTACTATTCTTGGATTATTTGGATCACAAAGCTTTACACTTTCGTTTATCCTTGGCTTAGGCTTAGAATTCTTCTCTTCCTCTACATCTCCAACCTTTATTATTAGAGGCGACCGATTTATAAGTCTTGTTTCGAAATTTTCCCACTTGACTTTTGAAAGAATGTCATAAGCATTGCGGTTACCAGCTCGGTATGCTTGCTCAAGTATTTCTTGAAACGCATTCATTGTTAGTCCTTCACTATTTCCCTGATGCATAGCATGGACACAACCATTTTGTAGCAACATCCTAGGTGCTCCAGATTCTCCAGGACTTGTTTCAGAAGAAGAGATATCTGCTCGCGTAGCAAAGGATCCACCACCAGGGGCGATAACAGTTTGAGAAGTAAAAGGCTTCACGTAGATATTTAAAGATGGGCCTTCTAACTTGTGATACATTTGAATCGATTCCCCTACGGCATTGTCCAAATCTAAAGTGACCGGCTGGAATTGACCTCCTTCCACCCGTAAGACGGCAAAATCTCGACGACAATACGTAACTCCATCAAAAATAACTCTTCCTGTTCCAAAAGATCCTCTAATTTCATCTCTGTCTTCTAAACAGTGGTGAGATGTCAATAGAAGATTTTGAGCTATGGCAAAACAATTTCCTATAAACGAGCCATCACTTCTTTGAATGGGGAAAATTGCGCGACGAAGATCATCTATAGAAAAGTTTCTTCTATAGCCTTGTCTTGATTGGTATGTATCAATCTGCATTTCTCCTTCTGTATCGAATTCGCCAGTGCAGGAAAGAATAGGATAAGGCTGTGAGCCATAGTAAATCGACATCGATTGCATATTTTCCTCGGATAAAACTTTTTAATTTTAGGTTATAACAGTCAACGTCTGACTATTTTTATCTTTTAATCATTAAATATATTTTAAAGTTAAAATTTGACATTCCTAAATTAAAAGAAAGTTTTATGAAAGTAAAGAAGTATGATATTCTAAGTCAAAATTAGCAGCAAAATTAAACAAATTCATTGTTACTAATGTACCAAAAAAGAGTACAAATAAATTTAAGGTGAAAGTAATAAATGAATAAAATTAAGCCAATTCTTATCGTTACGTTTTATAAGAAATCCAATAGAAGCAAACCAGTTAAAGATCGGTTTTAAACTTTAAAAAAACGTCTAGGGAGTTAAAATTCCAAGTCGGGACAAAAAGTCTAAAAGACAAGCTAAACAGCTTAAAAAGCTTAACATATCGAAAATGTTCATCCAAAGCATTTGACATATCTTGGATCCGTCAAAAACCTGCATAAACAAGCTTTTTTACTTGGAAGAGAAAGCCAACCGCAATTAAAAAAAATTACGGTGGCTAATTTATACAAACAGCTTGAGTTTAGATATGCAAAGAAGAACGTTTACTGTATTTGTCGAGGAATGGCATAATAATTTTGAATGCAAGGCATCTCTCTCAAGTAATTCCACGTTTGAACATAAGTCAACTGTTCTCCTTGTCGAATTTCTTCCTTTTCTGAATCACTTATAAATTCATTAATAAATTGTTTTTGATATTCTTTAAGTGGAAGAGATAAAGAACCTAGCTTTACCCATTTTTTTCTAATCCCTCGTCTTGTAATCGGACTATTTATTAATTCAGCTCCTGCTAAAAATACATGTCCTAAATCATTTTGTAGAAATAAAAATCTAATGTTTTCATCATTTGACAAAAAAACATTAGCTCTTAATCGACCGTAAAAAGCACTTGTTATAACTTGCGATCTTTCAACTTTAGTGAAATTGGGCTTAACTGCATTATCTTCAAAATCATTTTTAGAAGAAATTGCAGGTATTCCATTTATAAAAAAATTTTCTGGTGTTTCCCTTGGTTTTAGTGAAAATGGTCCACTTTCATCCTGTACCGAACTGTCTTCATCCTGTACAAGTGTTTGCTCATCTTGTACAATGTGATACTTTTTATCTTTTGTTCTAGGTGTCTTTTTAACAGCCTTATCACTTTTAGCTACAACATACTGAAGAAAATCGTTTCCCAGGCTTCCGTCCAAAGGCTGAATATCATCCTGTTCATTTAAGATTTCAAAGAAGCGTAGGTTAATTCTAATAGGAATCAACAACCTTTCTTCACCCGATCTTGTTTTTCCAATATGATCTTTAAAGGTTTTATCAAGTCTTCTCCAAGTAGCCTGTGATTTGCTGAGCCAAAATAAACGAGGATAAAGTTTATTTTCTTTTTCTATAAAAGCAAAAATAAGAGGTCTTTTTTGAAAGGAAGAATTTATTATAGTAAAACAATTTGTACTGTGATATTTAACATCTTCATAAACAATACAATAGTTTATTTTCAAATTTAACGTATACATACCCGAAAGTAACCCTTCAAGTTTAGGGTCTTCACCTTTTTTACAAATAATTTCTTTTGTGAGTAAAGGATAAGGCAAATTCAAATAAGCAATAAGGGCTTGATTTCTTCCTTGTATAGCACATTCAACAACGTTTTGATTGAATTGAATCTGAGGTTTAGTAAGTAGAGTTTTTAGCTCATCATCAGTAGAGACTATGTTGATAAGAGCGCGAACTTTTTCAAACTCCCCAGCGCGCGCGAATGAGTAGATAAACCATTTTCCATCACCAATTGATAAATCAAATATTTTTTTTCTGATTTTTTCTATTATTTGTTTAATTGAATTTCCAGAGGTTGTATCATATTTTTTTACAATTCGTATTAATTGCATGACATTTTTTTCATCTATGCAACCCCTTTTATCCCAAATTAGTTTTAATCGTTTACTGAGATCTTCATTAGATGTATTCTCGACTTGATCTAAGAGCATGCTAAAATGTTGTTGAAGTTGATGCAGTTGAATAGAAGTCATAATTTTCCTCAAATTGTTTTATTGTTATTGTTTACTTATCAACTTAAAGATCATTTATTTGGCAATTCTAAACATGTAAATAGAATGTTACAAAATAACATCAAGCTGTAGTTCTTCCTTTCGCCATGATTACAATTTGCTGGCATTTATTATAACCTTATTAAAAATATTTATTGATGTAATGTAATTTTTAGCCTTAAAAGAAGCAATAAAAAATATGCTTAAAATTTAAGTAAATAAAAACGACTATACCGACTTTCCTTAAAAACCTACAAGTTTGATGCTATTTCCCTGTTTTGTTGGTGGAAAGCCTTTTCGAGTCTTATGCTATAAAACCTGTAGAGCTTGTTGCATTTTTTAATGCTGTATGTCTGAGCGCGAACTTTTATATTTATTGCTATTGAACCATAGACGTAAATATTTAGCGTATCAGAGAAAAAACCAAATAATACCATATTCAATAAACTTAATTTTTGTACTGGTTTTTATTTTTAAATTACAACCCGCTTAAGTAATCCAGGCGTTTTAATTAAAACAGAGATATGCTTATGTAAAAGTTAAGCTTTGTAACGTGATAAAAAAAACCGTCTATGGAGTTAAAATTCAAAGACGGGAAAAAAGTCTAAAAGATTGAGACTGGTTCAATAGCTTAAAAAGTTCAATATATTGGAAATGTTCATCCCAAGCATTTGACATATCTTGGATCCATCATGAACCTGCATGTACAAGCTTTTTTTACTTGCAAGAGACAAGCCAACCGCAATTAAAGCAAAATTGCGGTAGCTAATTTAAACAAAAAGTTTCTTTTTTGAATATACTAAGAGGACTGCATGCTATATCTTTGGAGGAATGCTATAATATTCTTGAATGCACGGCATCTCTCTCAAGTAATTCCATGTTTGGACATAAGTCAACTGTTTTCCTTGTGAAATTTTATCCCACTCTGAATCACTTATAAATTTGTCATGAAATTGATCACGATATTCTAGAAGTGGAAGCGATAAAGAGCCTAGCTGTACCCAGTTTTTTTTAAGTCCTCGTATTGTAACATTCTCTTCCACTAACTCGGCTCCCGCTAGAAATACATGGTTTAAATGATTTTGTAGGAATAAAAACCGAATTGCTCTATCACATGATAAAAAAACATTAGCTTTTAAACGGCCATAAAGGCGGCTATCTATAATTTGCGATTCTACGCTCTTAGAAAAATCAGGCCTTTGTTGTTTGTTTATAAAATCATTTAAATGGGGATCTTCTGGTAAATGCTCAGGGCCTAAAAGAATATTGCCTCTATGGGTTTCTGGCATTTTTGGAACGTCAGCACTACTTGAAGATGTATCATCTGTACTTTCAGCTCCTTCAGCGGTTTTCTCATTTCCATTGGTAAGAAATCCTGCTGGATTTAAGAACCAGCCAGGTTGTTGAACACCTTTATCACTCCATGCCACAACTCTCTTGAGAAATTCTTCTACATACGTTTTGTTTGAAATCGGAGCAAAACCTTTTTGTAAAATTTTAAAAATTTTTAGATTGATTAAAATAGGAAGAGCTAGCCATTCTTCACCCTTATTCGATTTTCCGATCCAATCTTTAAATATTTTATCAGTTCTCCTCCACATAGATTGTGATTGGCTAAGCCAAAATAAACGGGGATAAATCTTTTCTGATTTTTCTATAAAAGCAAAAATAAGAGGTCTTTTTCCAAATACGGATTCTTCCAAAAGGAAACAGTTTGTAAAGTGATAAGTAACATTTTTATAAGCAAAGCTATGCTCAATACTTAAATTTAATGCTTGCATACTTAAAAGCAACCCTTCAAGTTTGGGATCTGCGCCTTTTTTACAAACAATTTCTTTCTTAAGTAAAGCCTCAGGCAACTTCAAGTAAGCAATTACGCCTTGATGTCCTTTACGTTTAGCATAACCAAGAGCAGTCTCACCTGATTTGCTCTTTGATTCAAGTAAATTATTAATCGAATTAGTAGAAACTAAATTAGTAAGTGCTTGGATCGTTTCAACATTTCCAGCATATGCGCATTCGTGTATTAGGCCCCTACCCTTTGGAGTTGTGTAATTAAATATTTTATCTCTAATTTCTTTTATCACTTCATCAAGCTTAGAATTTTTATGCTCTAAACCATGTTTTTTTAAAATTCGTGTTAACTGAATTACATTTTTATCATTTAACCAATCATCAAAAATTTTTAAGATAGCTCTTAATTCAGGCAGTAATTTTTTGTCATTTAAAGGTAATTGCTCTATGGTGTTTAGCCAACTATCAAGACTTTTCACATTAAAATTATCAAAGCTTTTCACGCTGTTTTGTTGCATAAATTTCCTAAATTTATTTTTATATTTTTCAACTTCTTATCTCAATATAAGAATCACTTTATTGACAATTTTAACAATTAATAGGACATTAAAAAATAACATTCAGCAGCAGCCCTTGCTGTAGTCAGGATTTCAACTTGCTGTAGTCAGGATTTCAACTTGCTGAATTTTAATGTAACATTATTAAAAATATTTATTGATATAATATAGTTTTTTAAACTTAAAAAAAGCAATGAAAAATATACTTAAAATTTTCAGAAAAGAAAGAGATATTAATATTTTCAAATACCCATTTGTCAAAATGTATTTAAAAAATAGGAAGTTTGATTTTTAGAAATTGAAGAAACAATCAAAGAGGTTTTAGATACCGGTGCACTTTATCAAACGAAAGTTTATCGACGCCGTCCAAAAGGAAACCATAAACCTTGTATTGTGAATTTTGTCTTAAAAGTTTTTCAACCGATGAAAATAAATCAATAGTCTAAAATCGAAAGATTAAAAAAATATAAAAATTATTTATTCTTAATAAAATGCTGTTTTACTTTTTAGTATTCTTGAATTTTTGACGCTTTTGCCATTTGATTTTGTATAAGATTCAGAATATATTGCTTTGATTTAAGATAAATAAGCAAAAATCTTTCAGATATAATCAGTCCGTATCACCATGGAAAACGTGAAATGCCTAAATCTAGGATAAACTTTTTATTTTACTTTTTCAGTTTTTAAAAGCTCAATCTGTTCTTTAAAAGATTAAATTTCTTGTCATTATACCTTTGAAAAAATCCGCGGCTGAGTTTCTGCTTTTTTTAGCCTTGCATTTCCTTCCAAAACAAAATATTTCTTCTTACAGGAGTACCTCTACCTCCCAAAGATTTAATTGCCTTTCTGTGCCCATAAAAGTACTTACAGTACTAGAAATAAATAATTATTGAACTTGTTCAAATAGTGATATGTTGCTATAATAACATTGTTACATTGCAACAAGGTCAACCTATGAGAAAACGTATTAATCAAAAACAAGTTAAGCTTCAACTTGATACGAGAAATCGAATTTGCTTAACCCAATTTTTACCCAAAGGTCTTGAAATTAGTTCATTTCGAGCTTATCAAGAGGATGGAAAAATTATACTCGAGCCTTTAATAGAAGTTCCAGCATTAACCATGTCCTCACTGATGAAAGGTATTGAAGATATTAAAGAGGGTAAAATTAGCGAACTAGACAGAGATTTTTCGGAATTCATAAACGATGATGAAATTTAAGCTCAAGTATTCGGCTGAGGCGAAAGATCAATTTTTAGCGTTAGAAAGCAGTAAAGACAAAAATTCTCAATACAAAGCTGTAGCTAAGACATTAGGTCTTATGCAAATTAATTTGCGTCACCCTTCGTTAAATACTCACAAATTTGGGGCTATTTTCTCTCCTTTTGATGGGGAAGTTTTCGAGTCATATGCTCAAAATAAAACACCTGGAGCATATCGCGTCTTTTGGTGCTATGGCCCTAGCCGTGGATACTTATATATTATTGCTATTACACCACATCCGTAATTCTATCGTATTCATCTACTACAATCAGAAAAGTGCTTCAATCAGCTTTCAAATTAAAAAGTCATTCAATTGTTTTTCAATTAAAAGAGTATTAACTCGCATACTCGAATACTCGAATATTTTTACGTGAATAGCATTACTTATATAAATCTACATAAGAAATTTACAAACATTGATACAATTTTTCGGATATAATTGAAATAATCCGCATTTTTGTATCAGAGAAAAACATCATTCTATTAATATTTTTTATTCTGTTTTTTCACTTTTTAAAAGCTCAATCTGTTCCTTAAGAAATTGAATTTCTTTATTCATTATATCGTATCTTTGAAAAAATCCACGGCGGAGATTATTCTGCGTTTCTTTCAAATCGTGCATTTCTTTCCAAAACAAAATATTTTCTTCTACAGGAGTACCTACATCCCAAAGACTCAATTGCCTTTCTGTGCCCATAAAATACCTCTAATCTTTTAACGTCTTCAAAGCCATTGAGTGAACTTAAATATCTCCCACAAATCTAGTAGACATGTGACCGTAACTTATATAGTTAACGAGTATTGCCTGAATAGCTTCTAATAGACTAATATGCTGATTGTTACAGGTCAAAACTTTTTTTATCTACAAAATTTTTCCGCAATATTTGTTAGATTTATTTTTTGCTATTGTCGACATCGATTCTAGTAAATAGGGGAAAGATGTCATACCTAATCAGAAAAGCAATATTACTTTAAAAGCAAAATTACAAGATGTTCTAAAAGTCGTTATAGATTCTACAGTCTACTTAGAAATAAATACCTTTTTAAAAGAGAAATGCGTTTTCAACAATCGAAATATTTGTTGTCACTTTTCGCCATTCTCGACACTCGTCTCGTTGAAGTAAGCTTTTAAAGTGGTTCCAGTAACATACCATTTTCTTCCTAATTTCTTTCCCTTGATTTGCCCTTCTCCAAGCAACTTTCTTACCGTCTTCTCTTTAATACCTAATGCTGTTGCCAAAGCTGGAACATCGAACAGAGAATCATCGTCAATTTTTATACTCATAAGTAGCGTCTCTTTATTCTTCAGATAATTTTAAAAGGTCCTGCACCAGGCTTAATGCGTTTTGTGGCTATGAAAGTAAATCATTGTAGTTTTGGGATAAAAAAAATTTAATGAGTACTTATTTAAAACCCATTCAATAAAAGGTTTGATTTGCTTTTTATACGCCTCCCTTGAATTGGACATCTATGCCAGCAATAAATCGTTCTATTAAACCCACAGCATCAAACCTGCTTTCCTGAACGATCGTGTCACACTCTCATAGTGCAAAAATCATAAAATCCACATGTTTATACGGTTACCTACATAGACATAAAAATAACATAAGAGACATACAAAAGACAACAGGAAAGCTATAAAGATCAATAATTAGCTTGAATCTATACTATGCCGCTTGTTAAGATCGATAACTTAATGCCCCAATTTTTGAGGATGAAATGCCAAAGGAAAATAAGACCAAAAACTCTGTAGCTAAGATTGAAAAGGCCACTCTGTTTTCAAATAAAGAATACGCTTCAACTTTGGCAGAACTTAAGAAAACAATTCAACAATGCCAGATAAGAGCAATTACAGCCGCCAACAAAGAGTTAGTTCGTCTTTACTGGATGGTCGGCAAAACAATTGTTGAGAAACAGGAAAGCTGTGGATGGGGTAGCAAGTTCATTGATAAATTGACCAAAGACCTGCAACACGAATTTCCTGGAATAGAAGGTTTTTCCCGCACAAATATCTTTAGGATGAAAGCTTTTTATCGTGAATATAAATTAGTCCCACCGCTAGTGGGACAATTTAATGAACTAGAACATTTAGGGGTTTTAGCACAAATTCCCTGGAGTCATAACATTGTTTTAATGGAAAAGCTTGATAATATTGAAGAGCGTATTTGGTATGCAAATAAAACCCTAGAGCATGGCTGGAGTCGCGATATTCTCTCTATGTGGATAGACTCAAAACTGCACAAGAGAGAAGGTAAAGCGATAACAAACTTCAAAACTACCTTACCAGCTCCGCAATCAGATTTAGCCCAGCAAGCGTTAAAAGATCCGTTCTTGTTTGATTTCTTAACACTCCATAAAGATCATCAAGAAAAAGACCTGGAAGATGGTTTGGTTAACCATATTCAAAAGTTTTTATTAGAGCTTGGACAAGGGTTTGCTTTCATGGGTAGGCAATACCAAATCAATGTAGAAGGCGACCCATACTACATTGACCTACTTTTTTATCATGTGAAACTTAGAGCTTTCGTCGTTATTGAACTTAAAGCACGTGCGTTTAAGCCTGAGGATGCAGGACAGCTCAATTTCTATTTGTCTGCTGTAGATGACATGTTAAAGCACCCTAGCGATAATCCAACAATCGGCATTTTATTATGCAAAACAAAAAAGAAGGTCAAAGCCGAATATGCTTTTAGGGACATTAAAAAGCCAATGGCAGCAATTGAATACGAAACTATGTTGACCAAAGCACTACCCGAAGAGCTTAAATCAAGTCTACCTTCAATTAAAGAAATCGAAGAAGAGTTAGAGAAAGACACAAAGAATGACACCAAATACTAAGTAAAAATCGCTACAAGCCCATTAAATAAATTTAAATGTTTCCCGCCAAAACTATATAGATAAGACAATTGAAAAATTAAAAAATAAACTTGAGGGAATCAATACGTCAACAGTAAGTGTAAAAAAACAGATCTTAAGAGATAAAACAGCAGTATTAAGCTTAGAAGGTTTCCAAAAATCACCCATAACATCCTTTTTTTTTGTTTCTTTTGTGTAGTCGATTTGAAAGTAGTCAAGTTCAGTGAATAGCCAGTGTCACCATGTGAATAAAAAAGTGCAAGCAATGATCACTATAAAAAGTATCGCTAGCATTTTAAATTTTCTCTCTTTTTCTTTTTTAAAACCAATCGTGATCTTCAAAGACATGTTTCTTTACAACGTGCTTTATATTTCGAATACTGAGCAGGCCTTTGGTATTCAAAATTTTGACCAGAACCCAATACAAGACATTTTCTCCTTTATTCCTTTTACAGTTTTCTATTGTTGTAATTTCGCTTTTTAAGGATCGAGAAATTTTTAAAATTACGCATGTGGTAATTCAATAAGGTAATTATCCTAATAGCGAGTTATTCAATTCTTTCATGGCTTCACTGATATTTTGTCTAATTTTAGCCGGGGTACTTAGACGATGGTGCCAAAGCTTAAGACGTAATCCCCAGTCAATTACTTGCATGATATGTTCTTTGGACCAGGCTTGTAATAAGTTTTCAAATTCTCGAAGATAAGAAGGTTTCAAAGACTCAGAAATTTTATATTTCGGGTCATTGAGTAGTTTTTTTTCGTTAAAGAAATTCCATAGAAAGTGAGCACTATGTGAGAATTGATGGGTTATTTGTTCTGTTTTTTCTTTAGTCGAATTCATTTCGGAAGATAAATATTTTTGTTCGTTAAGAATTAAGGTATCTACAGCTTCTTCTCGCCAATAATCTTGTAGATAACCTAATTCTTTCGCCACAAAGTAAGCGTCATCCAAAATTTTTAATGCTCTGTCTTTTTTCCGCTTGTATACAGTTTCAGGCATTTTTATCGCGATGGCAATATCTTCCCAATTGCAATTGATTTTGAAGACTTTTTTTTCTTCATGATGGTTAGAACGCCGCATCATTTCATATTGATAACGTAAAAAAAGAAGAAAGCGAAATGTATAAGCGAAGCTTTTCGACTTCCCACAACAGAACGAACTTCTTCTCGCCAATTGTAGGGGATAAGCATGAAATTGCTTTCTGTTTGATCTAAAAAAATGGGACTCGGAATGATTTCATAATATTCCAAATTCCCGTTAGGCTTATTACGGATTTCTTTAATGACAAATAACGTATCAATTGCCATTACTTCTTCTTTCTTCCACTTTTCATCAGCCCCCTTTTCAGGGTTGCCATTAGCATCTAACACCAATCTGTCATAATAAAAACAATATTGAGCTGTAGCTAGGTGCTTTAACGCTTCCATGGCTCTTTCTTTTTCCGCCATGCTATTAATGTTTACTCCTGCCCATTTCAAAATTTATGCTTGAGTAGCTTTTAAGCAAGGAATTTTATTTACGTATTTATACGTCGAAGGAAGATCTCCAAAAGCATATTTGTCATCTACAAGGTCTGATTTTTCTAAAGGCAGTGTATTTCCTTTATAATCGGTTAGAGTAAAACCTCTCAAAATTCCTTCCATAATTCTAGCTTGGCTATCTGTAAGATCGATACCAAAACGCTCAATTTTTTCCTGAACCTTAACACCATAAGTTTTGCTAAAATTTTGAATATAGTCTTCATCAAATAAAGTCAGTTGATTTTCATGCCCTAACAAATTTTTGATCGAATTTAATCCAATTAAAGTAGCTTACTCTTTGTCTTTAGTATCTAAGGATTTAGGTGATCTTTTTTTTCCGCCCATTTAATAAAAGCCTTTTAATTTAATGGTTCAGGCAAAAATAAAGGTCTTTTTCATGTATGGACAAACAATTTTAGTAAGTTTTAGATTATGAAAAAATCTGCTAATTTGCCGTAAAACGAAATAATAACAACAATAAGAACGAAAAAAAATTAAATATTCAACAAAATTGAAGCCAGTCACAATTTGTCGCATTCAGTCACAATTTGTCGCAAGTGCTTCTCTCTGATAGCTACTCTTTTTTAGTCACAATTTGTCGCATCCAGTCACAATTTGTCGCAAAACAGTTTAGATTATCTTTATTTTATTTTACTCAAACAAGCATTCAAGGTTAATTAAAAATAAATGAAATGTAAATTTATCGTTGACACTGTACGTTTTCATGCTATTAAGTTAGGCTTAATAATCGAAAGGCCGAAAAAAATGATAGATTTCTTAAATATAGACGAAGCTTGTGAATTTTTAAATTTATCCAGGCCAACTCTTTATAGATATGCAAAAGAAGGAAAAATTCCTTCTGTTAAATTTGGTAAGACTTGGCGTTTTCATAAAAAATTACTCGAAGAATGGCTTCTTAATGAAATGAAAGAGGCTGCTCAGAGGAGAGCGAAACAACAACCAGATAATCAATTAAGTGAAGAAAAAGATATTTTTTCAGAAAACTAACTAAAGAGTAATTTGCCTTTAATGCTTGTAAGCTAAGGCATCTACCTCTAATTATATATTTTAGGGCTAAAATGAATTGAGACGTTGAAAATGCGTAGGGATATAAAAAAAATTAAGCCATAAAAGGCGCCAACCTTTTATGGCCAAAAGCTGTGGTCACACACCGACAGTAATTGTATTCCCCTATATTATCAAAGTATAACAAAAGTATTCAAGGGAAAACTCTATATAGATTTTTTTTGTCTATTTTTTTTAATTTCCTATTCTTATGTTTTAAATATTAGGAACTTAAGAACACTTTGATTTTAACGTCTCCTGCAACAAACAGGAGAATTTTGTGATTTATACCATCAATGAAACCGTTGAACAGGTGGGAAAAATTGCCATACAAGGCAATATTATTCCCAATGAGTGGTACGCTCATCTTCGCAATGAAAAAGGTAAAATTCAAACCAATGCTGCTTTAATCTTAGCTGACATTGTTTATTGGTACCGACCTATCCCCACTTACGATATCAAAACGAGCGAAATGGTAGGCTATGGAAAAAAGTTCAAAGATGATCTTTTACAGTTGAATTATAAATATTTTAATAAAAAGTTCGGCTTTAGCGAAATACAAAGCCGAAATGCTTTGATTTTCTTAGAAAATAAAGGGCTTATTTTTCGAGAATTTCGCGCTACGAAAATAGGGTCTTACTTGCTTAATAATGTTATGTATATAGGAATTTATCCAGAAAAGATTTCTTCTATTACTCAGCAGACTGATCACTCCTTATCAACTTCAATTCCAGAGATGCAAATTAATCCATCAACTCTACAAACTCCCTCCATTCAAATAGAATCTCCTCAATTTAAAACCAAAGAAAAAGATTGGTCTGTTAAATTTTCGGATGAACAAAAAAGCTTTTTGAATTATTTGCTAAATATTCAGCCTGAAATGGGTGATCCCATTGAAAAGAACCATGCCACATGGTGGATTAAAAGTTTTGGGATCGAGAAGATCCAAACAGCTCTTCAAGTTTATTGGGAAAGAGTTGAAAGAGCTAAACTAGATCCTGCTGTTCCTATGCCCCAACATATGGGCAAATACATGTGTACAGCTCTTAATGAAGACTTACGTCCCATGGGCTCGAATTCTTGTACCCCCTATTTAGAAAAATCGAAACAGGTGGTCATGAAAATGAGACGACATATACAAATATATCAATGACATCTATGTCTTTAAATGAGATCAATGATAGCAGCAAATCACTGACCCATCAAAAAAATGAAGCTTTAAAAACAAAATCCTCAACCAAACAAAATTTTGTTAAATCACCTATTTCATTAAATAAACCTATTCCTTCCATTCCTAAAAATTTAAACAAAGAAAATTTTAAAAACCTGGATTGGAAAAAAACTTTTAATTCAGACGAAAAGAAATTTTTAAATTATCTTCTCCATCTTAAGCCTGTTCAAGGAGATTGCATTGAAGAAAAGCATGCAACCTGGTGGATCAAAAATTTTGGGATCGAGAAGATCAAAATAGCTCTTCAAGTTTACTGGCAACAACAAAGTAAATTCAAAAATTCCTATGCCAATGAAGCTAGCAGCATATGTCAGGCAAGCTTTAAATAAAGGCACGCAACCTTGCAAAGGTGCTGATAAAAAAATAAAAGCATTGCTGAGCAATTTAAAAACGAAATGGGATGACTGACTTAACAATAACAGAAAAATATTGTCGAGCTGAAGAACTTGGCAAAGAGTGGTATTATAGTCTGCCGGAAAGCCTTTTCGTAGAAAGTTTAAAGACTACATTTGCAAATTTTTATAGCAATAATGAAAAGCAATATTTTGTGGCTTAACTTTTTAATAAACAAAATATTTACAGATCATTTCTATTTTTCCATCAAATCTTATTTAAGAGATTGTTGAATTACACAGTAACAACGGCACAATCTATAAATAAAATTTTGGTTAAATTAAAAATGGATAAAAAAAATAAGTTAATATTGGAAATTTGCATTTTTATTTTAATCAGAAAATAAAGTTAAATGCTAGATAGTGTAGTCACGAGACTTTTGCCCATATAGCAATACATCTAATATGGATTGCAGCCAAGAATGAGGCTGTGTTCTTTGCATAACGGGTCGCTATTCCTCTCCAGCGCTTCAAATGTAAAAATGCATTTTCCACCAAATGCCTTAACTTATAGAGATCTTTATCGTATTCTCGACCAGCTATGCGATTCTTTCGTGGAGGAATCACCACTTGCATTCCCTGACTTATAGCTTGCTCAACGATTACGTCGCTATCATATCCTTTGTCTGCCATTAATCGCTCAGCTGTAAGACCAGCGATCAAATTGCTTGCTTGAGTACAATCTGCTGTTGTGCCTTCTATAATAATGACCCTGATCGGCAGACCATGCGCATCCACGGCAAGATGCAATTTTGTATTGAGCCCCCTTTTGTACGACCCATGCTTTGATTACCTCCTTTAGCTCCCGTTGCATGAGGATGCACTTTACAATGCGAAGCATCTATTACAAGCCATTCATAATCTGGATCGTCAATCAGCACCTCAAGCAACCTTTCCCAGACTCTCTGATTGCGCCATCGGATAAATCGCCGATGAGTATTGCTCCAACCACCGTAATCTGGAGGCAAATCCCTCCATGGAGCTTTCGTTCTTAATATCCAAAATACTGCATTGATAAAAATCCTATTATCTCTTGCTATACCACCCCAAGCCCCTCTTTTTCCTGGCAAATGAGGTTCCAGTAAATTCCAAACTCTGTCGGATCTATCATGTCTTCTGTTTGCTTCCATAAGATGCTCCATTGATGAGCGTAGAAGAGTAGCACATTTAAGCATTTATTTTATTTCTCTTGACTACACTATCTAAGGCATTTGGTGGAAAATGCATTTTTACATTTGAAGCGCTGGAGAGGAATAGCGACCCGTTATGCAAAGAACACAGCCTCATTCTTGGCTGCAGTCCATATTAGATGTATTGCTATATGGGCAGAAGTCTCGTGACTACACTACCTAGCTTGCTCGCTTATGGTGGGGGAGAAGATAAAGCGAGTTCATAATTTCTTAGAATAAAATTGTATGATTATGTCTCTACCCATTCTAATTAATTAATAAAATTTATTCGTTTCTTAGAAGATTAAGAAGAACAATAGAGCGTTCATCGGAGGTACGGCTAAGCTCAACCTTAGCTTTTCTAAGAATAGTATCTACTTGTTTTTGGGGAGATGTCATAGAAGCTTCTTGAAGGCTTGATAACAATTGCTCATTTGAAAATAAAGGTTTTTTGGCAAAAGTATCGGAGGAGCATAAGGAACCATAGAAAAGAATTGCATCTCCAACATTCCATGGATGTTCGATTTCCACAAATGAGTTTAAATGATTAATTCCTAGGGGAGAATTTTCAGAATTAATGAGTTCTAATTGCAATTTTTCTTTTGGGAGATACCATAAGTGTCCACATCCACAAGAAATAAACCGGAAGAGATTTTCTTGAGGAGAAAGAATAAGATAACTAAAAGAGAAATTTTGCTTCATAGGATCATTTAACAAGAGTGCATTGAGGACCGTAGCCATTTCTTCAGGTCTTTGAGTAAGTTGACAAAGAGCACGAACCATTCCTCTTAAAACTGAAGTATAGACAATTCCTGCTGAGCCTTTTACGGAAGGTTCTCCAATGATGATTCCGTAGCCGTGATGGGGGAGATTAAAAAAATCATAATATAAACTCGATATTCCCAAACTTTTATAAGAAGCAAGCCCTATATCAATTTTAGACCATTTGGGAGGATTGTCTGGAACTAAAGAATGCTGAGCGTGACGCAAGCTTTCTGAAAGATCGCTTAATGGATCTAATTCTTTGTTTTCTTTAAGCAGAGCTGGAGAATAAAGGTAAGCAGAGACATCTGTCATAAAATCAACGATATCTTGATACCGATCCTCAGGATTTAACTGTAAAGCTTTGGCTAATATTTTTTGTAGCCCTTTAGGCATGATAGAAAGATGAATTTGTCCATGGCTCAATTTTCCAAGCACGAGTTCATAAGTGATGATACCTAATGAGTAAATATCTGAGGGATAAGAAGTTGATTCAGGATTGTTTTTTTGTTCGGGACTCATATAAATAGGAGTTCCAATTAAACGGCGTTGAGATTTTGGATCTGTTTGCCCTTCTGTTAAAAGCTGAGCAATTCCAAAATCAATAACTTTGACTCCTCCTGATTCTGTCACTAAAATATTTTCAGGCTTGACATCTCGATGAATCACACCATGAGCATGAAGGTGGCATAGAGCCATTGAAATTTCCATAACTAGCTCTAAAGCATGCTTAAGAGAAATTAGATTGCGTAAAAGATATTGCCTTAAAGAAATGCCTTGGATAAATTCCATGGCAATATAAAGTCCGCCTTCCCACTCTCCTTGCCCATATAACTTAACAATGTTTGGATGATCTGCAAGTCCAATAATTTCAGATTCACGCAGAAAGCGTTGAACCATTTCTGGATTGGAAACAAATTCTGGAAAGAGAACTTTAATAGTGATAGGGTCCTTGGTATCTGGGTGTGTGGCCAGATAAAGAATACTCATACCGCCCTTTTCGAGTAGAGCTTCTACTTGATAAGGGCCAATTTTTTCAGGAATTTTAACAATATTTTTAGTTGAATCAAGGGCGGTTGGTAAAGTTATTCGTTTGCTAGGATCTAATTCCACTGTATTAACCTAAAATATCAAAAATCAATTCTGAGTAAAAGCTATGTCATTTATTCATTAAAAAATAATCGGTAATCAATGACCTAATTCTAAAACTCTCACACCTAAAACTTCCCCAATACGAAGTAGCTCTCCTCGTCCGACAATTTTTCCATTAATCGTTAAATCGACTCCATCTTCCGGTTTAATGTTTAATTCAAGCATATTACCGGGTTCAAGTTTGAGTAAATGATCCATAGACATTTGGATACGGCCGACTTCTACAGTCAGATTGACAGGAATTTGGTTAGGGGTAATGAGACCTGTTTTTGTGTTTTCTGTAATAGAAGAAGCTGGACTACTTTGAGATGCATTGTTTTTGGGAGAAGATTGTTCTTCTTCTGTTACTTCGTCTAAAGTAAAATTTTCATCATCATCTTCAGTCTCTTCCTCATCGTCTTCAAAATCAAAATCTTCGTCTTCATCTTCGTCTTCAGTAAAATTTAAGTCACTTAAATCATCATCATCTTCTTCTGATTGTTTTACCATAGGGAGTTCCTCTTGTGGCATATTTAATTCTTGTAAAGGTGTTTCAACTTCTTGGATGAGAGGGGTTTCTAAAATTTTGATAACACCATCTTTGATTTTTCCTCGATGGGCAGGCTTTCCGTTAACCGTTAGCATAAGACGGCCTGTCAATTCTTGAGGGTCTAATGAGCAGCTATCCAAAACAATAAAATCACCTAAACAAACTGAAGACCACTCTTTTAATGAAAGTGTCGTCTTTCCAACTTCTAAATGTACTTGAATATCAATAGCTTTGGCAAGTTCGGTCGTCAAATGAGAAGGGCCTCGGGAAGCAAAATGCTCGACCCAGGAACGTCTCAAATCTTTTGAAATAATTAATCGACCCCAGACTATTTGTTCTTGAAATTGCAAACAGATATCTAGACATAAAGCGCTTTCATTAGGTAAAGAAGTTTGATTAGTGAGAATAGGAGTAATTGATTTATCGAAGTTAAGCTGATTAGTGTGGTAAAGAACTTCCAGAGCAAAAAATCGATAAAAGCTTTCACTTAATGCTCGATCTTGAAAACTAATAGGGTGAGACTCTTTAGTTAAAAGCCATGTCTCTAAAATAGCCATTTCCTGTTCCGGCATTATCCAACAAGCCTGTCCTTGTAAAGTTGGAATTGCAAAATGTAAAGGAAATGGGGAATCCCCTAGCCCTTCATATAAATTTTCTTGAGAACGCCAAACCAATTCTTTGGGTTGAATAAACAATCCTTCTCGATCGAAAGATTTTGCAATGCGTTGAGAAAGCTCTTCCCAGGGAAAAGGAGGAGCAGACCCTGTTAGGGGAATTTCATCTAAATTTTTTAATTCTGGATCAATTGTACGAATCCAATCATAGGAAGCTGAAGGAGTTGCCATTTTGTCTAACCTGAGTTTGTATTCCCTATGCAATTTATAGTAGGCGTTAAAATTAATTTTTTTAAATACTATTTTCTCATATTTTTCTCAAAATTTGGAGAGAAATTTTGTCATTCATGTCAAATACTAATATGTACAATAAAAATGGATTAGAAAAAAGTGAATAACTTATCCATGCATGAAAAGTTTCTTATTTTATCCATCCGTAGAAATGTCGGATGAGGGTTGTTTAATAAAAAAAGATAGCCAATAAATGCATTGGCTATCTATGAAAAAAAAAATAAAAATTTTTTAACAATTAAGTTTACTCTTCTTCTTTTTGGTCTTGGGCTTGTTGATCTCGTTTTTGTTCTCGCTCTTCCCTAGTGAAATATTTATAAGAGTCCGTATCAGCATTCGCTTCAGGAAGGGTCGTTGTGGTTAAAACGTTAACAATAATATCTTGTCGCGCAAGGTTTTCTACTAAAGAATCTTCAACAATTTTACGATCTAAAAATCGCTTCGCTTCATCAGTTAAGTTGGCAAAAGCGACATTGAATTCTCGCGCCGCTCCTTCAAAATTTGTTAAAGTGACTGTTGCTCCTTCAAAAATAGGGGGATATCGAAGTGTGACAACTGTATCTGTCTTTTCACCTGTTTTAATAATCTGCATTTTTTCTACAATTTGGGCGACGATATCTTTAATTGACGATAAAGTTTTTGGTTCTTCAGCCAATTCCGCTTTATCTGCTAAAAAGGCGATCGGACGCTGTTGTGAATTAATGGCTGATAAATCTACCTGTTCTTCTCGTGCTTCGAATGGAGTTCGGCTAAGTTTCTGTTTTTCTTTTTTAGGAGAGGGAGCAGCGCTGTCAGTTGCTAAAGCAAGGGAGCTGTTTTTTTCTTTTTTTCCTTCAATGACAGATTCACGAACAATTTCTCCGTGAAGAAAAGTATCTTTCAAGGGTTTTTCAGTGGAGTTTTGCTCAAGTTGAGGATTCTTATTTTCAGCCATTTCCAAAATTGGCTGTTGGTCGTTTTCTTCTTTTATAAAAGGATTTTTTGCAACCATACTAGGGGATTTGCGGGTTGATTTATTTTTTGCTGACAGATCAAAAAGAGAGAGGGGAGCCGCTTCATTTTCTTCTTCCAGTCCGGCTAATTCTTCTTGTTCTTTTGAGGGATCTTCATCATTACGAACAAGTTTTTTAAAATTTTTATCACTGCGTGGAGTGCCTTCAGGGCGACTTCGACCAAGGCTTGAAGAATCAGACCTTGGATTAAATCTAACTGGGTTGATTTCATCAGATGATGGCATATTACACTCCTTTTCCGTTAAATAAGCTGCTAACTGCGCTTTCACTTTTTTGTTGCTTTCCTCAGAGAACTTAAGAATTGCGTCTTTGATTAGAGACAAAAATGATCGAACCTAATTCATCTTGTTCCCTGCCTTCCACAATTTCAAGTTCTTTACGCATTTCCTTTTCCCAGTCTTTTTTATGACTTAAGAGCTTATCTACTTCTTGTCTTTTTATACGTAATTCTTCTTTCGCTTGATCCAAATTTTTTTGAGCAATTTTAACCTGCTCTGCTTGGTCTTTAACTTTTTTTTCCTCGATTGCTAATTTTTCTTCCACGACTTTAATGTAAGCTTTCATTTGAATAACTTTTGGGCTAGTCGTTCCTTGATCTAATTGCTCTCTTAATTGATTCAATTTGTCTTGTTTGTGACTCTTTACTTTATTTCTTTCCGCTTCTCGTTCGGCTAACTTTTCTTTTTCTTTTTCCAGTGCTAATTGCTTTTGTTTAACATTTTTCTCGGCTTCTTCAACGCGCCTTTGTTTAACTTCAATGACTTGTTTTAAAGGATAAACGATTTTGCTCATAATTTAACCAATTTTATCTGAAGAGAGATTTCAGGAGTTGGACAGTCTCTTGAAATGAGCATTTTTCGTCGACACCTTGTTTGAGAAATTTTAAAACTTTTTCGATATAGTCTATGGCAAAATCTCCTGCTTTATCCGCCCCTCTTTTGTATTCGCCAATTTTAATTAATAGCTCGTTTTTTTTATAATTAGCTAAAACTTCTTTAAGTTTACCAACTAATTGCAAGTGTTCTTTGGGAACAATGGCATTCATGACACGACTTGCAGAGGAGAGAACATCAATGGCGGGATAATGATATTGACGTGCAAGTTCACTAGATAAAATAATGTGACCATCCAGAATAGAGCGTACTTCATCAGCAACGGGTTCATTCATATCATCTCCAGCCACTAAGATAGTATAAAAAGCTGTAATACTCCCTTTATCAGAATTTCCCGCTCTTTCCAATAGTTTAGGAAGCGTTGAAAAGACTGAAGGAGTATAACCAGCTCTTGCCGGAGGTTCGCCTGCTGCTAAGCCTACTTCACGCAGAGCTCTTGCAAATCTCGTCACCGAATCCATCATTAAGATGACAGATTTACCTTGATCTCTAAAATATTCAGCAATCGCAGTACCAACGTAAGCTGCATTGAGACGAAGCTGGGAGGCTTGGTCAGAGGTCGAGACCACAAGGACAGATCTTTTTAGTCCTTCGGGACCTAAATCCTTTTCAATAAATTCTCTGAGTTCTCGCCCTCGCTCCCCAATTAAACTGATTACATTGACATCTGCGACTGCATTGCGAGCAATCATTCCAAGTAATGTTGATTTACCACCACCTGCAGCAGCAAAAATCCCTACTCTTTGTCCGAGGCCTGTAGTTAATACGCCGTCAATAGCCCTTATTCCAACGGAAATAGGGTTATGAATAGGCATTCTTTTGACAGGGTCAGGAGGAGCTTGAATAACAGGATAGGTCTCTTCTAAGATTAAAGGACCTTTGGTTTCTTCGTCTAAGGGTTCTCCTAAACCATTTAAAATTCTCCCAAGCAATTGAGGGCCGACTTTGATGTGTAAAGGAAGATGAGTGGGAATGACTTCAGAAGAGGGGCCGATACCAGTCATTTCTCCTAAAGGAGAAAGAAGGACTTCGTCTTTTGTAAAACCCACCACTTCTGCGCGTAAAGGGTCACCTGCTCTTTTGATTAAACAAACTTCCCCAATTTTTACTTGAGGCACCACAGCTTTGATTAACATTCCAACAATTTCGGTAATGCGGCCATTCACCGTCGTAAGTTGAAGTTCATCTAGATCATCCAGAAGTTTGTCAATTTGATCATTAAAAAACATGAAATTTACCCTTAGTTGGAAACAATAGTAGATAGAAAATAAGGACAAAATATTCCTTATATTAAGATATCAAGAATGAAGAAACCAACCAATATTTTTTTTGCTTTAGACTTGAACGTTCATGATTGTTTTTGTCGATTCTAAAGCTTTATTTAATAAACTAGTGAACAACTCAATTTGTTGTTGAATATAACCAACTTTAATCTGTATGGCGAGCATACTAGCAGGGGTCATCTGAACTTTAGTAAGATTTAAGTGTTCAATTGTTTGGTTCAAATGTTCAAGTTGATATTGGCTACTTGTTAAGTATCCAATAAAGCGTTTAATAGGGTTAGGGCTGTTGATATCAGTAACTTGTGCAGCGGGAGGAGTGTATTCAACACCTGCTTTAGATAAAGCAATTTTTAAATTGTCGTCGATATGTGTTAAGCGGTTGCGGAGTAAATTTTGATAAGAAGGCTTTATTTCTGCTTGAGTTTGACTAAGTTGTGTTTTGACTTGGTCTATTTGAGCAATAACAGATTGAGCCTGATTTCTTAATTCTTCCGGCGTTAATGTAGAGATTTTCGCAACTTTTGTGTTGAGTTTTCCGACCTCTTCTATGAGGGAAGAAGGAGTTGTTTTTTTATTGGTTGTGGCAGCTATCCCTTCAATCTCATCATTTTGAAGCTGTTTTTTCTTTTTGTTTTCTTGATCCGTTGCTGTTCCATTTCCTTGTACAGTGACATTTTCATCTCCAAAAATGGGATTTTCCACCGAATGAGCTTGTTCGGGCGCAACCACTGACCCATCTAATCGCTGAAAAGAGGGTTGAATTGTAGAAGAAGTATTTAAAAAATTTTGAAAATGCTCTTTATTGGGAGCCACTCGTTCTAGCTCTTCATGAATTTGAGGCTGCTGCTTATTAAGTGCTTCTCCCACTTTTTTTACTGCTTCAATTTTTTGTTCTAATGCCATGGCAAGCTTCCTTCACCTTTAGTGTTTAAAAGAATAACGAATGACCCAAGAAAAATTCAATCTCCTAATTTTAGAAAAAACTTTGAAGGTTAAATCCTTCTTAGGGTCAAGTTCGGGGTTAGACTGAAGTCTAACTAACCGACAATTATCCTTTAACGTTACGAGCCATTGATGAGATTGCTGAGTTGGATGCACTCACAACAGCCGTGGACATCTCTGATAATTGAGATAGGTGATTCATCAACATTTGCATGTCGAACATATCAGCAATACTGATAGAACTACGTCTTGCTTTCAAGATTTCCAGTTTTCTTTTTGCACTAACTGTCGCATCGTTAACAATGCTAATCAAAAAGTCAACTTTAAATCCTTCCCCTACGTAGTTACCTTGAAAATCACCACTACTTCCTCCACCAGTCGCCATATTTCCTCCTACTACTTCTGCTTATTAATGTTAATAAGTTCAGTAGGGAATTCAGATTTGGGAAATTACACTTCCTGAAGTTTAAAGAGAATTAAAGTCTCTTATCCACTTCTTTTCTGAAACGCTACAACACTTAAATACTTTACCAAATTTTTTGAGGACTTGTATTCGAGGCCTTTTAAAACCTCTTCCTTTCTATTTCTAATGATAGCAAATTCTAATAATTAAATCAATATAGTGAATATTTTATTAAATAAATAATTTGATTTTAGATAATTAAAATTTATTTAAAAACAAACGGTTAATATTTTAAATATCTACTAAATATTGGGTATAATTAGAAAATATTTTGCTGTTTAAAACCTGATAATTGAGATCAGATAAACCTGACAAATCTTCTTCTAAATTTTTTAAAAGATTGATGAAGCGAGTTTTATTTGCTTGATGTTCTGGAGTACCTCCTGAATAAGCGTGAGTGAGGCTTTCATACACACCTGGTTTACGAACCCAATTTAAGTTATTTTCAACCACACGAACTATTAAATCATCGTCTTCAACTCCATATCCCCAATAACGATTAGAATACCCATTAACTTTAACAAAATCTGCTTTGTTGAATAAAACAACTCCGCCAAAATAATTTTTATAGGCAAGTCCATTACCCATCCATTCTCGAAACTGGCTCACGTCAGCTGCAAGATGAGTAGGAACAATTGGATAAGAATAGTCTGAGGTAGTTGGTAACATATCTACATCATGAAAGCAGAAATAATCAAAAGTTTCTTGTGTTAATGTATATCCAACATTTAAAAGTTTACCTCGATTAAAAAGTTTGCCCTCCGCTTGCTCAATGATAAAAATAGTATATTGAACATGAGGAGATATTTTTTGAATCTTCTCTGGGAACTCTGTGAGAAATATTTTTAGATGCTCTTCTCGATTACGATAAGGAATGATAAGAGCCATCTTTTGCATCATTTCACTATAACCCAAAAAAGACCTTATTCTTCGCTTTCATTTTTTTCTTGATTTTGTTTGGTGAAGAAGGGAGCTTTTGAAACTTTAGATAAATCTTTTTCTGCCCATTCGAGTGAAATTGCTCCTAAATTTTTAATCGTAGAATCAGTTGTTTTCTCAATGGCTTCATTGATCAGTTTTTCCCCTTTTTTTCTCTTTGTTTTATTTAAAAGAAAACACATTCCTAAAAATGTTTGAGCGAGATAATTATCAGGTTCTGCAGCTATAATGCCTTCAAAGATACGCGTTGCTTCTTTTAACTCAAGCTTGTTTAAGGCAATGTATCCCAAACCAATTTGAGGAGCTGTGTTATGAGGGCTTAAAGCTTGAGCAGCATGAAAAATGCGAGTTGAACTTGTTTCATCTAATTGTTTTACGGCCAAAAAACCTGCTTCGATTAGTAAAGCAAAATCATCTTTAAATGCATTTATTTTTTCTGGATCCATCATCAAGTCCTTTTGTTTCCGTCTATGATAAACTCTAATAATATCTTTAAACTAGATCATAACACCAATCAACAAACTTTATACCTATACTTATTTAGGATTAAAGCGAGAAATTACTTTCAGCAATGAAGTATATCCATGGAGAAGTAATCCAAAGCGGTCAAATTCTTCTTGATTTTCGCCGGATCTTAAAGCTTCTTTAATTTTTTGAATTCTTTCTTCCACTTGCTGTCGAATTTCTTTATTTTTTTTTAGATTCTTTAAATCTTTCTCTAGCTCAAAAACAAATTCTTCTGAAGTTTTTTTCTTTTTTTGATCTTCTAAACCAAACATTTTGACCTCATAAGTTGGGCTCTAAATTTTTACTTTTGTAACAAATCTACTTATAATCAATTCTGTATTTCGTTCCATCTTTTTCTAAAAAAATAACTTTTTCTTTGATAGAAGTAATTGTCATACTGTCTAAATTATCTCCTTGAGATAAAATACGTCCATTAATGACAATGGTATAACGATTTCCAATTTTAGATTGCCCTGTCACTTCATATCTATCAGAAAGATTAATAATACCCATTTCTGGAGCATCCGCTTTGATATAGTTATTAACGATTCTTACTCCTGGAAGGCCTTTAATTTTAGAAATCAAATGAGTTATTTCTCCTGCTTTATCAGAAGGGGCATTTCCTGATAAAGTAATTTCTCCACCATTTCCCATTTTAACCGTTACACCGCGAAGATTATAAGTTTGCAACCAAACATTAATTTGTCCAATCACATCTTCTTCTACAATGACCTGTTTCTTGAGTAGATCTAAGTAAGGAAAATTAACGCTAATATAGTCGGAGAGCTTCTCAGCTTGTTTACGAGTTTCTAAATAACCGGATAGAATAAATTGCCCAGCTTCAGGGGAATGAACAGTAATCCCTCTCCAAGAGGGATCTTTAGATAATATCGAATTAATTTCTCTCCAAACATATTCATCAATAATAATGCCATTGTCATCAATATGTTTAATAAATTTTAGTCCTTGCAGATTATACATCAGCTGGTTTTTATCTGCAGAATTACTAACGTGTCCTAATAACAGAAGATTTCCTGCGTTTTTGTTAAATGAGTAGCGAACGGCCGGAAAGGGGGCAATTGCTTGTTGGACTAGTTCAGATGCATTTTCTTGCGTATTGACAACCACTGGTTCGCTTTTAAATAGAAAATATATTCCCATCCCTGTCAATAAGAAGAGACCTGATATAATAGCTAGCAAAACATAAGGCCCAAATTGTGATATTGTTGTTTCAGGGGTGATTGGGGGAGGAATCATTTCTTCAGAAACATGAATTGTAGTCTCTTCTTTCGGCTTGGCTACTTCTTCTTCATTTTGTAAAACTTTAACAATAGAGGGGAGAAGAGGGGAAATAATTGTCTGCATTTCTCCTTCTCGATCATAAACAACAAAAGAAGTTGTACCTAAAGTAACAATTACACTAGGAGAAAGATTTTGTTTAATCTCTAATGGTGAACCACTAACTAAAACGCCATTGCGACTTTTCAAATCTTCAATTGTCAAGGTATCTTCTAACGAAACCGCAATTTTGGCGTGTTGACGAGAGACACTTGTATCATGAAAGACAATATCACATGTATGAGGATCAGTTCCAAGAATATAACTATGACCTGCTTGCATATAAAATTCAGCGCCATTATTTGGCCCACCGATTACCTTAAGAAGCCAGCGCCCTGTTTCTGCAATTCCAAAATTAATTTCTGCTAAATTTGAAAAATTATCATCTTCGTCAAAAATCGTATCAATTTCCCCTTCATTTTCAAACAAGGATTGAGAAGAAGCTGGGTTGGGGCGATCTTCAATTTCTATAGGTAGAGGTTGTTCTTCTCCATTCGAAGAAATTTCTGAGGGGAAACTTTCATCTAGTACGTGGGCTGTGAGGTCTGCATAATAACGAAAAATTTGATTACCAATTTTGAGTGTATCTCCTTGTTGAAGGAGGCGTGCTTGTTCACCAATTTCTTCTTCATTAATTTGGATAGGATTTGTGAGGCTTAAATTTTCAACGGAAATACCTTCAGCTGTTCGTCTTGCTACAAGATGGGTACGCGAAGTTAACGGATCTTCGATAACGAGCTGGCAAGCATCAGGATCTCTCCCAATAATCCAGCTCTCGCCATTTTCTAAGGACAGAACTAATCCTTTCAAGTCACCTTCTTCTACAACTAGTCGCGCTACCATAATTTACCCATTGAGTTAAAGAAAAGTATTTTTAAGTCAGCTTATCACAGTGATAAGAAAGAATCTATTGATGTTTTAACGCTTCTTTTCGCCAGAAATCCAAAATACTTATGAAATCTTCCAATCGTTCTCTAAAATTTTTATAAGAAATATTGTAATCTAGCTCAAGTGAAAGCGTCAATAAATTCTCTTCTTTGTTCAAACCTATTCCTGTCCCTCTCGTGCCGCGACCAAATAAATTTGCTTCCATCAATTTGAGGAAATATTGATCCAGATTGTTTTTCGGACAAGCTCCAATATTTCCTTTTAATAAATAACTTTGGTGAAACTGCGTCATATCAACCTGAATATCATCTGCAAAAGGGATAGTAAAATAATTAGGCTCTGGAGAAATAATTAAATCTTCCATTTCAAGTTCACGAGCTAACTGATGCACAAAAGAGTCTAACATAAGTTTTTCCTAAGACATCGGTAAATGATATTATAGACTAGAAAGTCTAGAAAATTGGACAGGCAAAAGGTCTCTCAATAAGCCTTGCTCGGCTTTTTATCGACAAAGTCCCATTTTACAATGGCTTATCTACGTCTGCTCATCTTATGCAATAAATAAATATATTGTTAAGCCCAAATTTGATTTGCGCGAAAAACCCTGTATTTAAAAAGTTTAGCTTAACTAACTTGTTTAAATACAGGGCAATTTTTAAGCAGGGCCTAAAGAGTGAGCCTTAAATACTGAATCTACAATTTTATTCACAAAATCTAGGGTTTTGTCAAAATCAGCTTTTGCTTCATCTCTTGATTTAGCTGTTGAATCAGCATATTTTCGCAGCACATCTAAATAGCCGTCATTCATAGTTTTTAAGGAGTCGATAGCTCCTTGTTCGCTAATAAGGCCGGCTTGCAGGGATTGACTAATCCCATTCACAACGTTTTTCAAAATTTCATTTTTAAATTGAGTTTGCGTGTTCAAGATTTGTCTTTCACTTTCAAGAACTTGCCTAAAGTAACCAGGTTTTTCAAATTCTTGAATATTTTCTTGGTGTTTGGTAATTTTCTTGTCTAATGCTGCATTTTCTTTTTCAATTTCTTTTAATCGAGTTTTTTCTGCATTAGTATAGGGACGAGGGGTCATATTATTTGGATCTGTTCCAACTAAAGGCCTATTTTCAATGCCGGCCTTTTCAGTAGCAAGTGCTGCTTTTTTGTCCTCTGCGGATTTCATTAAGCTTCGTTCATGACTAATATTGTTATCGACTGTTTTTTGCGCATTTCCTCTCGCAATTCCCGTGTTTGCCCATGTTTGAGCTAGTGAAAGGCCTGCAATTCCCGCTTGCACGAATGAAGTAATCGCTTCAATCATTTTTTCTTCGGCTCTAGAATCATAAAGCGCTTTGGTCAATTCGGATTGTGTTGTGCTAATGGTAATAATCAATTCGCGTTGTTTAAGCTCAACTTGAGCTTCCAGATAATGGGTGTCGCGCTGGAGATTCAATAATTCATCCATGATGGATTGAAAACTAGCCAAAAAAGAGGGATTAAAAAATGGATTAGATTTTAAATTTCCATCCACACTAGTATTAAAAGTCATTGTCAACACAGGGACTGAAGGATCGCCTGTTGTGCGTAAATTCTGACTTATGTTAAAATCACTTCTTTCTGTAGTATCCAGTGTACCCTTATCTTTTTGGATATTAGTATCTTGAGTTGTTAGATTGCTTGGGTCGATACCAAGATTTTCCATAACAAAAGGACTTCTATTAAGATTACTATCAATTTCTGCCATAATTATCTCCTTTATAAACGACAACTCTTATTTATGCCGATTGTGTCATGCTTGTCATCGTTAAATCTGATTGATAAAAAATATTTTTTAAACTCTCATTTAATTGTTTACAGACTGTGATTAATACCTGCATGTCAGTTTTTAACTGTTCATGTGAAATTTCAAAATCTTCAAAACTAGTTTTTAAAGCCTGTTTAAAAGATTGTATATCTTGCAAATCAATGCTGTTTATTAAAAAACTTAAAGCCACTAGTATCTTTTGCTCTTCAGGAGTTGGATGGGGATTTTGATTTATTAATGTTTCCATATTTTTTAAACTAGGCTTCATAAATCTTTGAATAATAAACAAAAAATCGTCATGAAGTTCCAGAACATCCTTCACGATGAACAATAAGATGAGAAAATGACAAAGTCCAATATCACTTAAATGCCTTTGAGCTTGGTCATCTAAATTTAAATGATCGCCAAGTTCTGCATAGAAAGATGGAATTGCTTTGGATCCAAGGATAAAAGTAATTCCCAGTTCCCTTAAAAGTTCGCCCCCCTCCTTAGCTGTGGTGAAATCATTTAAAGGAAATAGCTCCTTCCAATTTCCTAAAGTTTGAGAGGAAACAAAAATCATTGCCCAAGTCATGACTTGAGAAAAATGCAATAGCAAAGGACAAAGATTTTTATCAGTAGGTTTCAAAATCTTTTCAATTAAAACTTCCATTCCATATTCTAATTTTTCTAAGGCAGGGCCTATAAAACCTGCTTGAGAATTGCCTGTTTTATTCCCAATTAACGCTAATTCAAACGTTTGACTAAATCGTGATAAGGGCCCCTCTCTTGACCAATCAGTTTGTCTTTCAAGATGATGTAAAAATGTCTGTAGAATTATTAAACGGTTTCCCACTGAAGGATGATCTGCAAGTATCTTTTCATTTAAAGATAATTGTTTGCCTAATCTTTTTAATATTTCTTTGTATTGGTTTGCATCCATCTGCGGCATCTTAATAACTCCAAACTTGATCTAATCAAACATGTCTTTAAGCTTGAGCAAGTATGTGGTCTCCTTTATAAGATTTGAAACAGTTAATAAACGGTCATAATCAGGGTCGTTAGGTCCAATCTGACTTAAATGGTCATCTAAAAAATTGGTGATGGCACCACTAGTTTTTATCATTTCTTGTCCGATAGCGTCTGGTAGCCCTAAATATTGCTGGGCTGCTATCTGTATGGATTCATTTGTTTTAGAAACTGAAAAAGAGTCCCTAAAAGCAAGTAGCTGAGCATCAAATTTTAAACTAGCGTCTAAAGCTAATAGATCCGGATCGCGATCTTCAAACTCCTTTTGTTTATCGAGAGTTAGCCTGGCCTGTAGCTCAAAGGGTAAGCCTTCGAATCGACTTTGGTAATAGTTTAAAGCTAAATTCTCTGTTTGATTATTTTCGTCGGCAAATCGAGAACGAAATAATGGAGAAAGAGAAGGTCTTCCAGCACTTGCTCGATCAATATTGATACCAAAAGCCACTTCTAGGGGTACTTCTAAACTATCTTCTGTTAAGATTACTCCAGGATTAGTTGGAGCGCCTTGTTTCATTTTTGAATTAGTGAGGGTTTGA
This sequence comes from Candidatus Protochlamydia amoebophila UWE25, assembly GCF_000011565.2. Taxonomy (NCBI): domain Bacteria; kingdom Pseudomonadati; phylum Chlamydiota; class Chlamydiia; order Parachlamydiales; family Parachlamydiaceae; genus Candidatus Protochlamydia; species Candidatus Protochlamydia amoebophila. Next base: position 1,686,066 of record NC_005861.2, on the reverse strand, counting down.
GATTTCGAAAGCGCGTTTAAATCATTATAATCGGGCGATGTTGGACTATTAGAAAATCCATATCCTACTGAAGGATTATTCATAATTAATCTCCCTCTATATCAACGAAATCCTTGTCTAAATTCTCTTTGTCAAAATTTTCTTTTAAATATTTTTTTAGACCTTTTTTGAAAGATTTGTACTCTAATAAAGCTCTTTCTTTTAATTCGCTATCTCTAGGATTTAACTCGGCTAAAGCTATTGTCTCTTTGATGGCTTTTAAAGCAGACATAGGAAAGTTTAATTTGACAAAACAATCGTAAAGATGAAAGTGGGGAACAGGATTTAATCGATCGATGTAAGTGCAAATAATGTAATTGGCTGCTGCTTCCGAGTATTCTTGTTTAAATTGGTGGCAAGCTGCAATAGCAAAGGTATAGTCAAAATTTCCAACATCTATTTGTCTAAGAAATGTAAAAATTTTTAATGCTTCATCATAGCGCCCTGATTGAAATTCATTGAAACCATGACGATAAATTTGATTCATCGCATTTTCATCGAATCCTAAAGCTTCTTTAGGAGGGATATTCCCTCCTAAAATTTTTCCGATGGCTTCTTCTGTTTTTTTCTGCATATTAGGAGACAGATTGATGTCAGCTTTTTCAATAGCTTCACGAATTTGATCTTGTGAAATTGTCATAATTTTTTCTCCTTATCCCTGAAGGGCATTGAACATTTGATTTTGAGTTTTTGCAGCGGCATCATAAATGCTTGTGTACATTTGCTGTAGCTGAGCAATAAAGTCATCTCGATTATTCATTCCTTGCTGAATATTTTTTAAAAGTTTTTCTAAAGCTTGAATTAACCCTTCAAGTTCCTCTTCCGCAGATTTTATTTCACCCACTTCTTTTAATAAACGGCTGACTTTAAGTTGCATAGACCCAGTTATAGCTCCTCCAGTCATTTGAACAGCTAATGGAGCAGATTGCGCAACAGCGTTTAAAACGTCCCATTTATCAAGGTTTTTAAATCCTTGCATCATTGATTTAAATTCTTGTTGCATAGTTTCTGGAAGTTTTTTTATGGATTCTTTTACGTTATCTAATTGCGATTTAAAATCTTTTAAAGCGTCTGAGGCTCGTTGAGTCACAGTTTTGGCAGCTTCTTTTGTGGCTTCTTCTGCGGCATCAGCAGCTTTTTGCTCAGTCCCGCCCGATTTTGCGCCCCCGACTTTTGCCATAGCGATGACACACGCAATAAGAGTGATAGCCATGACAACCATCTCAACAATTTGTTGAGTTTTTTTGTCTACTCCAGAAGCTTTTAAAATGCCTCCAACTAGCTCTGGTAAAGCATTACTGCTCATAATAGCCATGATCATTGCCTGAAGAGCCATTTGCTTAATAGCTTCGGTAACTGCTATGCGAATGGTTTGTTGGACAGCTTGAGATGCCGCGTTAGTTGCTGCTCCAGCTCCACTACCTGAAGCCATAGCAAGAACAATAATGACAGCTAAAACGGCTACAACAGCAGCGACAATTAAAGCTTTAACAAGAGATTTAACCCAATCCGGTGAATCAGGCATCAGTTTATCCAAGGCATCTTTAAAGGCTGTGATAATTTTTTGAGTGACGCCAGTTACAGAATCTGCGATTGAATAGGCTGTCATTGCGATACCTACTGCAACTCCAGCTGCGATTATAGCAACTGATGCAGCTGTTGCTGTTCCTAAAGAAGCAATGGCAATAAGAGTTCCTATAATCGTTGATAAAGCAGCAATAATAGGCCCAATAATTTTCATCGCAAGGCCCATCGATTTCATTTGTTTTTGCTTCTTCAGCATTTTTTCCATTTTTTCTGCTTGCTCTTGCGCTCGAAGGCGTCTGTCAGCTAACTCACCAAATTTGGCTTTTGCATTTTCTTTTGATTTTTCGGCATCGTGAACTTGAATCTCCCGAAGAGTTGCTTTTAAATCTTTGATAGCATCACCAATAATTTTTAAAAATTCTGTTAAAGCAACTCTTCTTGGATCATCCACAGGAATAGGGGGAGGGCCATCTAAAAGCGCATTTGCTGCGGCGGAGATGTCTGTGAATATGGCTTCAGCATTTCCAAGTAATCCTTCTAAACGAGCATTAGCAACTTTGGCAGGAGTGATTAGGCCTACATTTATAGGTTTCCAATCATCTACAGTAGTTGTGCCTTTAAACCAACTATTTGGTAATCCAAAAGCTTTTTGTGTTTCTACTCTTGCTTCAGCGGTTAATTGAATGTATATGTCTGCAATATCAGAAGATACTTCTCCTGTTTGAACAGCTTTCATTAAATTCATGGCTTGATCAGGATCTAGTTCTAGGGCATGTTCTTCTAAATATGTTGTCACTTTATTTAAAACAGTTTGGTCATAATATTCATTAACTTGAGCTTGCTGATCTGATCCATAAGGAAGAATGGGTAAAGGAGTCCAGTCTTTAGCGTCTGTGGAGGTTAAAGTCCAAGAAGCAGGTAAATTACCTTCGGTAATTGTTTTTGCAGTGACATTTTTGCTAATTTTTTTTGCAATTTCTGCAAGGTTTGGATCAGCAGGAACTGTTCCACTCATAATTGCTTCGTAAACAGTCTCAGCTTCTTCAGGAGTTAACCCTTGCCCCTTTAAAGCAGAGATTACTTGATCTGAAAAAAACTTTTTAATCATCCCTTGTTCTGTTGTTCCGTAAGGGAGCTGTTCACCGATTTCTTCGGTTTCGGGAGAAGCAAGTGTGGGAACAGAAGCATCAGCAGTGTAAGTAGTCGGTACAAAAAATTGAATAGTTGAAAAGAAATCTGCAGACGCAATTGTATCGTCAGTGAGAACAAATTTGAATTGAACAGAATTTGATGTTTCTGTACCTGTATTAGAGGGAGATTGAAATGTATAATCAGCAGATTGATAGTTATTGCCATCAGAAATAGTATTTCCCATAGTTAACCTCTTTTAGGGTTAAGTAAATTTATGATTGTCTAACCAGATAAATTAATGATGATTGTGATGACTTAAATTTCACCTTTAATTCATCTGTCTAATGTTTTAAGCAGTTTATTTAAAGTTCGTCTTCTTCCATTTTTATGGGTTGTGATGGGAGATTTTGTTGTTTTAAACTTTCTAAACTTAAAATCGCACGTTCTTTAATTTTTGCAAATTCGGGCTTATTTTGAGATTTATCAATAGCCAATTGTAGACAAAGCATCGCTGATAAATAGTCTTTCATTTGAATAAAGCAATCAGAAGAGTGATAATAGGGGATAGGTGTATTAGGATCGATCGCACTACACATTGTATAAGTTTGTATGGCATTTTTATATTCTTTCATCATATGAAAACAAGCGGCTAGTCCTAATACATACTTCGATTCTGCATAGTTCATCATAATTAAAACACGAAACAAATGAACGGCTTCAATATATTTTCCTGTATTATATAGACGGTAAGCTTGTGCATATACACTTTCTAAAATGTTGCTGTTTACCCCCATGGCATCTTTGGGTGTCATTCCTTCACTGAACATACGTCCCATGATATCCCCATAAGATTTTTTGAACTTCTCATCTTCAACCATCGAAGCATTTAAGGCGTCTTTTTTCATCTGACTTTTTACTCCACGAGAACCTTTCATGGTCTCCTCCTATTTCTTATTCTTATGTCTTTAATTTAATGAGAAAGTTCTTTTTTACACTCAGAATGCTTCATATCATTAATCTAGTGAATTTTGCGTTTATTGAGTGAATACTTAAATTTTTTATTTCTTAACGTAAAATTGCGTTTAAAAGGGTTTGCATTTGTTGGATAAACGTTGATACCATATCTGTCTGTTGGTTTACTGCATCGTTAGTTGAATTAACTTTGGATTGCAGTTTTTTAGCATTATCCTCTTGAATTCCTCTTAGCGATCTTAAATTATCAGTTAAAATACCGTTAAAAGAAGAGTTTAAGTCATTACGAGTTTGCCCAGCTTCTGTTGAGGAACCTCCTAATGGATTGGAACCATCTTTTAAAAAGACAGGTATTTGTGTTTGTAAAGCTGTATAAACGTTTTGATATTTAGTAAGATACGTTAGTCGATTAGCTTGCGCAATCCCCACATCCTGTAAAGTTTTTATAAGTGAAATCAATAGCAATATAATTCTATTAAGCACAAGAGCTTTTTCTGAACTATTTCCTGCTAGAGAAGAACCAATTAATTCTAAATTCATGTTGACATTGTTTTCATTACGAATGGCGGTGACCCAATCTGCCAAACTTTGGCTGGGCATAAAATATCCCTTGGAACTCATCTCTTCTTGGTAAAATTGTTTTAAACGTAGTTTAAATGCTTCATCTGATGGATCTTTGGCATAAGCTTTGTAAATCGCTTCATAGCTTATTAAATTTTGAAAGTTGGCAGGAGTGCTCGAATCGGGAGTATTGAGTAAACTAATATTTGACAAATAGGAATGCCATTGATCTAGAAAATTTTTATAATAAGCTAGATCTCCTGATAAAGGCGATTGCGGATAAGTATAAGTACTCAAAAAATTGTTGAAAGCGCGAATAAAAGGGTTATTTGCACTGGAAGCACTAAAATTGACAGCAGGGCTGACAGTAGGAGTACCGGTCAAAATTTGCCAATCACCCCCTGTGATATTTCCTGAGCTATCAATTTGAATATTTAACGCAGATGCAAATTCTTGTAATAAACTGTTGTATAATCCATTTTTTGAGCTACTTTCATTCATAAAATCCACATACCAAGCTGATGCTAGGCCGGATAAACTTGTAAACGTTTTAGTCGGAATAACAGCTCCTGGAGTATTTGGAAGACTATATTGCCTTAAAAAACCATCAAAATCTTCTGCCGTAGTACGGGGAGTTTGGCCTGGAAATTCTGTCGCTAGTTTATATGGTAAGATACTCGTAGGTAAAGCAGTAAGATTATTACTTGCATAATAACCAGCAGGTAAGCCCGTAATGGGGATATCATTACCCAGAACGGCATTAGGAACGTATTGTAGCCCATCTAAAAAACTTGTTTGATTATATCCATCGTCAAACGTAATATTATCAGCCATATTCATCCTCCTTAAGGACCTCAAGGAAATAGCTTTATTTCAATTTCATATTTTTAATTTCTAAAAACTATTAATAATTCAAAAAATATGTTAATTATCTAGATATCCCTTGTGCTAATTTTTCTACAATTTGGGTCACTTTTTGTAAAACAGTGCTTGCGGATTGATAGAATTGTTGAAAAACAAATTGATAGTTTCTAACGTTTTCTTTTTCTGTATCGTTTAAAGATTGTGCGGCTGTAATTGCCTGCGTAATTCGATCTTGGATCGAACCTACATTATTTCCAGCCTGTGAGCTAATTTTTTGATCTTGATTATCTATAATCCATTTGGAAACTGCTGTTTTTAGTTGTTCTGGCGTTGCTGTGGATCCATCGAGTCCAAGAAAAGCGGAACTAATGTCTTGAACCACTTTAAAGATCATACTGGCTAATGTGCCTTCGACAGAGCGTGTATTGTCTGGAGAAATAGCTTCTAAATCCACCAAACGTTGATATAATTTTTGTTTGGCTGCCAATAATTCTGTTGCCGCTGTACTTGTCGGTGTAGCAACTGGAAATACTTGAGTAAATTGTGCGCTTGCAACAACTTTATAAATTTTTGTGTAATATTCAATTTTCATATTTTCTGTAGAACTATCTTTCCCACTTCCAGTGGATGTTTCCCAGTTATGAAGGACAACGTCACTCATAAGCTTGGAGGCATTAGTTAACTTACTAAATTCAGTGCTGAATGTCGTTCCATTCGCAGCAGCATTTTGTTTGGCAGTGGCTACGTCATTATTATAAGTGGTTTGAAAATTTCTCATTCTGTTAATCAAATCACTCGAATCTTGCCCGTTTGCAATCTCATTGAAAGCTTGTTGAATTTGGGCAACGGCTGTAGAAGGGATTTGCCAGTTATTCGTAGGAGGAAAGGCAAAATCTCCTTTATTTGTGATAGTAACTTGATTTGAAATTCCTTGAATGAGAGCTAAGGTATCTAAAATTCCTTGTGTTGTTTTCAAACTTTGCTCTAAAGCCTGAAATTTTACAGCCAAAAGGTCATTACCTTGTTTGACATATTCTAGCTCTACCATACTTTGCAAGGTGCGAGTGGAACTTGTGGAAACGCTTGTAGCCGCATTCATGATTTGCTGAACGCCAAATCCAGCCAGGCTTTGCCAACTTTCTAGCAGAGTTGTTTTGCCAGAAGGATAGGTAACATCAAGAACGATACCTGCTGCTTTTAAAGATTTAAAAACTAAATCAAGATTGGTGGCCATTTCTGCGGTTAAATAGAATGTTAAGGGAGGATTTCCATCAGTTACCCCATTCTTAGCCAAATCTCGTAGCTTATTCATAGCTGCAATTAAATTATCAAAGTCCGTATCACTTAAGGGAGAATCACTACTGTTTGGATTACTACTGCGTCTATTGAAAATTTCTGCAATAATATTGATACTTTCAAGATATGCTTTGACAACAGACCCACTCGTATACTCTGCAACATTCGAAGGAACGGAACCAATTCCATCAATTGTAAAGTTAGCACTCATATTCAAACTCCTTAAATTACTTACTTATTAACATGTAAGTAAATAATTAAAAATTTCTATAATTTTATTATATTATTAATTATTTAATTAAACAAATAATTACTCTTTAAATATTCCTTTATTAATTTTGTCAAAAATAGTTCCCAATAATTGAATCATACTCATGGCAGATTTATAAAATTCTTGGAAGAGTAGTAAATAACGGCGAACATCTTCTCTTTGGCTCTCTTCTAAATTTTGAGCGGTTGTCATTGCAGAGGCAAGTCGATCTTGAATTGCACCTGCATTTTTATTGCTTCCTGCATCGTCAATACGAACATCTTGGTTATCCATGATCCATTTTTTTACAGAAGCAAATAGTTGATCCTGGGCATTGGCAGCAGTTAAATCAACCCCGACAAAAGCTGCGCTAATATCTTGAACAACTTTGTAAACTGCATTAGCAAGTGAACCTGTCACATTGCGTCCACTAGTAGGGTTCGCAGCTTCAAGAGCTACCATTTGATCCCATAAGGTTTGTTTGAGATTTAAAAGTTTTTGAGCAGAATCGGCAACTGGTTCAGCAGTAGGAAAAATTTGAGCAAAATAGGCACTTGCTTGTTTTTTATATTGTTTTTTATAGTCATCTAAATCGGCAGTATTGGGTAATCTGAAAGGAATTTTATTGTAAACTTGAATTTGGTTAGAGATATTTTGAATTCCTGTTAAAGTCGTTAAAATCTGTTGAGACAAACTTAAAGCTTGCTCCAAATCAGCCATTTTACCAGCCATTTGAGTATTACCTGCGCCTATATACTCTAATTCAAGCATACTTTGCAGAGAACGTCCTGGCGAGGCTAATACTGTTAAGGTCGAAATAATTCCTGTCCCCGGATTTTCAATATTGACAGTATATTGATAAGCTTCTAATTGTATCGACAATGCTGCATTCAGTGGTCCTAGAACATCAATTTGGAAATTAGGTAAGGATTTCCAACCCATGAGAGTGGCTATTTTTGCTGAATCACTTAAGGGTCCAGCATTGGGATCTGGAGGAATTCCTACTATCGATAAAGTTTTCATAATATCATTTAATGGTGTGACCATGGCCTGATTCATAAAACTTTGATAAGTATCAGTTCCGTTTGTGTCTTGGACACCCTCTTTTGCTAACTGTTTCAGACTATCCACTTGCTTTAAAATTAAATCATAATCTTCAGCCGTTAATTCGGAAGAGTCTTTTGAAAATATCGTTTTTAGAGGGGTGATCAAATCTGTATACTTTTGTAAGACATTGATACTATAATACTCTGTGAGGCTGACAGAGGCGGCGCCTAGTCCTATAATGGCCACTTCCATACACACCCTCCTTACATTATGATTTATGCTTTGTTTTATGCATTGTCAACAAATTATTTTATTTATTACATCTCCATTTATTAGACAATGATATCTATAGATTTTCTGTAATTTTCCGGCTCTTGCCCTGCATACATTAAGCCAGTTCCAACGGAATAAACTAAAGAATAAGCGGGATCCATTACTTGTAATGAAAAGGCATAAAAATCTGTCGTTGTTAACAAAGTTGCCTTAAATGCTTCAGAGACTGCTTTTGCAGATTCGTTATTTTGATCAATTTCAAGTTTATTCAATTGATCATTGACTAAATTAATCAAAGACAAAGGAGATTTTAAATTGGCAATATCTCTAGTATCTGGATTATAATGGCCAAACAAGGTATTTGCAATTTCTGCGCTAATAAGTTTAGCTAGTTGTCCTCCACCTTGCGGAACAAGCGAATTGACAGATTGTTCAATCAACTGAGTCAAATTAAGCTGTTCTTGATTAAATGCATTTTGAGAAGACACTAAAATAACATCTTTTAAAATTTCATCAATCTGACTAGAAGAAATATTCGAATCTCTTAAATTCGATTCAAGATTGGCTTTAAATTGAGTCGAAGAAATAATAGCTCCTTCGCTATCACTTAGTGTCCTTGAAACAACTTCATTTGCAATTGCATCAGCTTTAGCCAAATCATAAATTTTAGAATCGGACAAAATTAAACTTGCCTTGATTGAATCCGTTAATAATTGCGTATTTAAATTATTCTCAGAAATAGAAGTTGGCGAAGGTCTTAAAATGTCATTTTTAATCATTTCTTGCCCTAGATTCGCTAAAAAAGCAGCTTGATCTTCCGCAAAACCTTGTTGGATAAAATTAGCATTAATCTGTGTTTTTAAATCGGCATTCAATTGATCACTTTGTATAGAAGCTTGACTAATAATGCTTGAAGATAATTCAGGAGGAAGTTGAGAAAGAATAAGTTGTTGAGAAATGCCTGGTAATCCTAAACTCGATTCTAATAATTTAGAAGAAGTAAGTAATAAACCTAAATTTAAATTGGCTGTTAGGGTGGCAATATCCGCTTTACTTAAATTTTGAAGAGCTGGGATGCCACTTAAAAATTCTTTAAGGGATTCTTCTGTCAATCCATGGCCAGTTAATTCATTAATACGGTTAGCAAAAGAAAGGGAAAATGAAAGGCTAAAAAGAGGACTATCTTGAGGAGTTGTTTCTAGCTGAGATAAAATAGGTGCTAAACTTGGTAAGAGTGCATCAATGCTACTTTGAGCAATTAAATCCGAGGATAAAAGCACAAGATTATTTGAATATTCTTGGATTTGCTCTTCTGTTAAATTTAAGTTTGCATTTCGAAGAGCTTGTGCGAAGGCAGCTTGCCCTAAGATAGCTGTAATGTGAGGATTATCTAATCCGGCTGATTCAACTGTAAGCCCTCCTGCTCCTTGTGCATTATTTCCTTGAATAGGTTGCATAGCTTCCACAATTGTGTTAGGTGAGATTTTCTTGGCTAGTGGTTTAAAATTTAGCAAAGGATCCGGAACATAATCTCGATTAGGATTAAAAATGCTTAAGACTCGTAAAAAACCCCAATATTGGGAATTATAAATGATATCGGAGTCCACAGGTTTAACGATTTGCGTATAATATCCATCTTCAATGACTGGTTTGACTTCATTTTCGTTAAGTTCTTGATAGTCAGGAACTTTCCCAATAGCCAACGAACGGGTTCCATTGGCAACTGAATAAGCATAGGCAGATGGAGTAGGAATAGCCACAACTCCTGCGGCACCAGCAGCGGCAGGGGCTGCTTCTTGAGGAATTTCTGTGGTATTCCTAGTACCAGCTGCTGCCTGTAAAGGAACTGTTAGTTGATGTTTATCTAAATAGTCTTGTAGGGCAAGATCTTTTACTAAGTTATTGATCCATTCATTATTCGCAGTTGCCGTTTGATTATAAGAATTGGCTGTGTTGTTATAATTATTCAATTCGTTTTTGCGGGATCCTATATAATTATTGAATCCAGCTACTTGTCCAAAATAAGTCTGTGTGAGGGAGTTAAAGATATTAACCTTGCCATCAGGAATTGTAGCGGTTCCATTGCCATTGATCGTAATGCCATTTTCAGCAAGTTTAGCTACATAAGAGTTATAATTATTAATCAACTCTTGGTATTTTGATTTTTCTTGGCTATTTCCATTATTAATATTATCAATGGCATTATTTTGATCATTAATTTGATTTTTTATCGCTTCATTAAGATTGTGAATTTCTGCCATTTTTGCTTCAGCGGCTTCTTTTGTTTGCTGCAAAGCAACTTCTCTCCTTGCAAATTCACCGACGAGGCCTAAAGCTTGAAGACCCGCTTCTCGGCTATCTTGTCGTCTTGTTAACTGGTCAATAAATTCAGCAGTACGAAATTGAAGATTAAGCTGTACTTTTGCTTCACTTAGCACTTTAAAAAAGTTGTCTAATGAACCAGAAATATCATTAGGAGCTAGAAGTGAAGGGATACTAACGGTTGCATTTGCAAATCGTTTATTTAATTCTTCTTTTGTGAAAGATTGAATTAGGCTATCTTGAACCGAAGATGGAAGGCTTTGAAAAACGGGGTTATCTGTATAAGAAGAGTAAGATTGCAGGCCTTGAGTGGATCCACCAATGTTGTTAATATCTGACATGACCATTCTCCTTGTGTATGTGTCTCAGATTTTCCTCGCCAATCAAAAACAATGTCTATTATGAACGAGTAATAAAGTTAATTAATTGTCAGAAATAATAATAATTCTATGCGCTTATTTTTATTTTAACATAGAATTAATTTTATTTTAGTTAGTTGTGTAAAAATAAATAAAAATATTAATATTTAATAAAATTATGAATATCAAATACAATATAATTATATTTTCTCAACAAAACCATTCTGAATTATTGAACTATCAAGTTTTAACAATTCCCATAGCAAGAAATCATTTAAAACAAAAAAACAATTATATAGGTATTGAAGCATGTTTTGAGGAACAAAAAATTGGATTTATTTTTGCTCAACTATTTAAAAATCAAACAGCTCAAATTTTTTCTTTATTCGTTCAAGAACCTTTTAGAAAACAAAAGGTTGGACAAACTTTATTCGAACACTTAGTCGATCTCTTAGTAAAAGAAAAAAAAATGGTGGCAGTCGGTTTTGAATATGAAGACCTATTTCCAGAATCTCTCATCATTGAGAAAATTTTGGCAAGACAAAAAAACTGGCATGTGCCTCAGCCTTACTTAATTCGTTACTATTTTGACAGTTATCAATTTGATCCTTCCTGGCTTTATTTACCCTTTCGCCCTTTAGAGACCATAGAATTTTTTAAATGGAGTGATTTAACAGACAAAGATCATTCCATTCTCCAAGAAATGAAGCAAAACAATGAAATTCCTCCTTTACTTTGGCCATTCCGCGGAGAAGAAAAAATTGAATATCGAACTAGTGTGGGTTTGCGCTATAAATCCCAGCTTATAGGTTGGTGTGTAACTCATCGTTTAGAAAATACTCTTCGTTATTCCATTTTATACGTACAAAAAAACTTGCAACGTTTTGGTTATGGAATTCAGTTATTAATTGAGTCTATCAAATTACATGACCAATTGATGCATGGAGAAGATCCTATTCCATTAGCTTTATTTGAAGTGCGACCTGAACAAATCAATTCTACGTGGGCTCGTTTTATAGAAAAACGACTCCTCCCTCATGCCATTAAAGTTAGTAAAAAAAAATGGGTCGTGAAATTCTATAATGAAAATATTTTGTTTTAAAGACTTAAACGTAGCTATTAAAAGCCCATTTGAGTCTTTCTACACGATAAGAAAGAGGAATCAGTCGTTTTTTTATGAAACGAAGCCATGAGCGATCGATTTCTTCAATATTTGCTTCAAAAATAGCTTGTGGAATGGGTAAACGTTTGTGTCTGCGGATAGACTCATTAAGGATTTGTATTCCATACCCAGAATGTAAAAATGCATGGTCGATGTAAAGAGTATTATACCGGATGGTGTTAAGGTTATCAGAATGAGTGATACACCATCCAATAATGGTGTCCAAATAGCGTAGGCCTACACTAGTTCCTAAATGAACGTGCTCCTCTTCTTTAAAAGGCGAAAGACTAGGTAAGAATTGTCCTTGCTCTGCCTTATATTGAATATATTCTTTCTCTTTAAGAGTGAGTTCCTGCCAACTAAAAAGTTTGAATGTCGATGGTAAACGAGTGGGTAAATGAATCCAAGGTGGATCGAAAGTATAAGCATCAAAATGGCAACGAACCAGATAAAGTTTGGGTGGAAGCCACTGTTGATAAGACAGAATTTTTTCTATGGCGGGGGTAAATAGATCATTTTTTTCGTATTCAAAGCCAAAGGCATATATCTTATTTTCTTGTTTGAGATTGTTTTCTAGAAATTGAAAAAGAGCAAGCCCAAGTCCCTGTTTTCTAAATTTTTCTTTGACAAATAAAGAGTATAGTTGTGCTGTTTGATTGATAAAAAATACTTGAGCTACTGCGCATCCTACCATTTCATTTTCTATAAAAGCGGCGCAGGCGACAAGGTATCCCTCCTGTGCGGAAAATTGGTTGAAAAAGGGAAGGGTAGCAGGAGCAATCAGGTAAGAAGGGATGGAAGAGAAAGGAATTTTTTTAATTGAAAAAGAGGGTGTCATGATCACTTTTTTAAGGAACGCTGGATTATATCCAGCGCCAGGAAAAACGGTTAAGCTATTTTTTGATCATGTCGTTTAATAATAGGAGGTTTTTTCTCTGTAACTGTTTCTTTTTCAATTAGAATTTCACTGATTGTTTCATCGGAAGGAATTTCATACATTAATTCGCGCATCAAGTTTTCTAAAATGAGACGCAAAGCTCTAGCCCCTGTCCCTGCTTCAATTGCTTGTTGAGCAATAGCAGCTAGTGCATCTTCTGTAAATTGGAGTTTCACCCCTTCGGCTTCAAACATAGCTATAAATTGCTTAATAAAAGCATTTTTTGGCTCTGTTAAAATATTAATTAAATCAGGCAATTGCAACTCATTACAATTCGCGATGCTATTAAATCGGCCGACGAACTCAGGGATCATTCCAAATTGAATAAGGTCTTCAGGTTCGACTTTGGAAAGTAGTAAACTTTTTTGAGTTGGGTCAACAACTTCTCGATTGCTTCCATCAAAACCAATTGTATTTCGTCCTAACCTTTTTGCAATAATTTTTTCTAAATTAACAAAAGCACCACCTACAATAAAGAGAATATTTTCTGTATTCACTTTAATATACTCTTGATTTGGGTGCTTACGACCTCCTTTAGGAGGGACATTAGCAATTGTTCCTTCAACAATTTTGAGTAATGCTTGCTGAACTCCTTCTCCAGACACATCCCGAGTAATTGATACATTTGCGGTTGTTCGATTGATTTTATCAATTTCATCAATATAAATGATTCCTTGTTCAGCCTTGGCTACATCGTAATCAGCTGCTTGCAAGAGGCGTAAGATAATGTTTTCCACATCTTCGCCGACATAGCCTGCTTCTGTTAATGTCGTGGCATCTGCAATGGTAAAAGGAACATCTAAAATAGAAGCTAAAGTCTTTGCGATCAAGGTTTTACCTGATCCTGTTGGGCCGAAAAGTAAAACATTAGATTTGCTAAATTCAATTCCATCTGCTTCTTTATTTTTAGACCGGATTCTTTTGTAGTGGTTGTAGACACCTACTGAAATAGTTTTTTTTGCGTTTTCTTGACCGATAATGTACTCGTCGAGCTTCTCTTTGATTTCTTTAGGCTTGAGAATTTTAAATTCATAAGTGGAAGGAGCTTTTTTATCTAAAATTCCTGTGCATAATCGTACACATTTATCACAAATATATACATTAGGTCCTGAAATGAGTTTTTCAACGGCCTCTTCAGTTCTGCCACAGAAAGAGCAGCTAGCAAGTTCTTTTGTTAAAGACTTTTTACTCATGGGTGATTACTTTATCTAAAGGTTAAAAATTAAACTCTTTGTATTTATCGTTTAATGTATTCATATAAAAGAAAGAGCTTCATTTGGAGCGGTGTATTTAAATTTATGTAGAGAGCAGTCGATCTCAAAGACAGCCGTAGAGTTTTTATTTAAAGCAAGTTTGAGGATTTCTAAAACTTGCTTTTGAGAAAGAAGATCAAATTTTGTTTTCAGTTTTATACACCCTAGGTAAATTCTATCATGTTGTCTTTTTTTTGGGGACGACAACTTCATCAATTAGGCCATAATCTTTAGCTTCCACAGCACTCATGTAAAAATCTCTCTCAGAATCCGCAGCAATTTTTTCTAAAGGCTGTCTTGTGCTATCAGCCATGATATGATTTAATCTTTTCTTCAATTCGAGAATTTCTTTAGCTTGCAATGCAACATCGGCAGAAGTTCCACCGACACCACCATAAGGTTGGTGAATCATGATACGGCTGTTTGGTAAAGCAAATCGCTTACCTTTTGTTCCGGCAGTCAAAAGTAAGGCTCCCATCGAGGCTGCTTGCCCAATACAATAGGTATTGATGTCACATCCAAGGTATTGCATAGTATCATAGATCGCAAGGCCTGAAGTGATATATCCACCTAAAGAGTTAATATAAATATGAACATCTTTCTTAGGATCTTCCATTTTCAAAAAAAGTAGTTGAGCTACAACAACGTTTGCTACTTGATCCGTGATTTCAGTTCCAATAAAAATAATGCGGTCTTTAAGTAAACGAGAGTAAATATCCATGGAACGTTCGCCACGGCCTGTATCTTCAATAACGTAAGGAGTTAAAGACATTTCAGGTCTTGGATGAGAAGAGTGTGACATATGAATCCTCAATTAAAATCATTAGCTTCAGATAAGTATTGAATGTGTTTTTAACAACTGTTCAATCATCTACGATGTATATGATTGCCAAACAATAAAAGATTTGGGTGAATTTATCAAGTTGATGGTGAATTTATCTGAAAAATAGCACCTATTAAAAATCATTAGCTTTAAAAAAAATAGAATTGGTGATTTTCTTTAAAAAAACAGGCGATGTCTAAGCAAATTAAAGTTTATGCAGTTTTTTCTAAATTTCCTTTCCAGTTTACTTGTACGTTTTTATCAAGGTAAAAATACCTCTTAATTTTAAATCATTTGAAAAATTTGATTGATTAAATTTAGTCAATTTGCATTTTTCAAATGGTTCCTATTTAGATTTTTCCAGTTTTGCGTTTAAATTTTCCTGCCTAAATCAGTATCTAAAATTTAATTAATAATTAAACCCATTGTGCTTGATCTAGTAAGAATTTTTTAATTTTGCGATCTAACGCTAAATTATAAAGCTGCTCACGCAATTTCGATTTATCACCATAAATATCAATTTGACTTTTTCCGCTAGGAATAAGAGCAATTTGCTTTGATAATTCTTGAGAAACTTCTTCTTCCGAGACTTCAAGTTTGTTATCTGCCGCCACACGACGGAGTAGGAAGTAAAGTTGAAGACCTCGTATCGTGCTATTTTCGATCATTTTCTCAATTTCTTCGTAATTTTGAGGAAGCTGACTTTCTTGACCTAATTGCTTCAAGTAGTCATCTAAACGTGCCTGTTTATTGGATTCGATATAAGAAAGGGGAAGATCGAAGGGATATTTTTCGATAAGCTGATCTTCTAAATGATGAATGTGTTGTTTATAAATATCTTCTTGAGCTTCTTGTTCTAAACGTTCGTTTAATTTTTGATATAACTCATCAACGGTTTGTAAACCTACTTTTTTAGCTAATTCGTCATCAATCGCAGGCATGTTTCCTTGCCATATCGTTTTTACAGTTACACGAAAAGGAACAGATTTAAAATCTGGATCCGGAAATTTTTCGTTAGGCTGAGTCATTCCTTCAGCGCTAGCTCCCGCATTTAATCCAATGACTTTTTCTTGTATCCAAGAAGGTAAGCCAGATTGATTAACTTGAGTGCGTTGATTGTCGATAATGAGACGAGGTGTTTCTTCTAAAATTGTGACATCAACATTGATAAAATCTCCTTCCTGAACAGGACGATCTTCAATTGGTTGATAGGTCGTAAATTGTAAAAGAACTTGGTCAAGAGCATTCTTTCGTTCTTCGTCTGTCACCTGTACAGGAGCTTGGTGGTGTAAATGTAATTCTTGTGGTTGAACAGAGGGGATAGTGGGACGTGCTTCAAACTCTAAAACAAAATGGGCTCCTTTTTCTTGAGTGCAATAGTGCACGATAGGGCGTTTTATATGGCCGTCTTTTAATGGGTGGATATGAGTGAGTTGTAAAGCATCATTGAATCCAGTTTGTAAGACGATATCAACACATTCTTTTTGAACGTTAGACCCATATTTTTCTAGGATTAATTGCTGAGGAGCTTTTCCCTTCCGAAATCCTGGAATATTGATTTCTTTATTGATCGTTTTCAAAGCTTTTTGATAAGCAGCGACAACGGCTTCAGGTTTTACTGTGATGTCAAATTTGACTTGACAATGGGTGCCTCGGGTAATCTGAACGTTAAGATTATCATTACTAATGGTTTTTGAACCAGCTTCAGTCTCTTGATTTGACACGGAAAACCTCTTTGCTATAGATCTTATAAAAGCGGGTGATGAGATTCGAACTCACGACTCTCACGTTGGCAACGTGATGCTCTACCACTGAGCTACACCCGCATGTCATTAATAGATGTGAACAAATTTAGCTGAACTAGCTTAAATTTGCTTCAAAAAAGATCACAAGTATGATGCGATCTTGACTTTTAGCGGGTGATGAGATTCGAACTCACGACTCTCACGTTGGCAACGTGATGCTCTACCACTGAGCTACACCCGCAGATTCTTAATAAAATTCAGTTTAAATTAAACATAAGTCTCATGTGGAACGCATAATATAAAAAGGTAAGCTTTTTTCGGCAAGTAAAAAGTCTTTTTAAAAATTTTCAAAAAATAGACCAATTAAGCCAAATTTAATTCATTATTCTTGGAAAATTACAGAGAGGAAAAAGGAAAATATAAATTTTTGTTCGCATATTTAATGCTTTTTCGCTAATAACGAGCTTCCATCAAGAAAATGCTTTTTTAGTACTAATTTACAAACTCAACTTAAATATGCGAAGAGGAATAAGAAGCAAAAAATTTTGTTTTTGTCACCTGTTTATGTTTAAAATGAGTTACAAATTGAGATAATCACATATGTTAAATTTTCGAAAGCTAAAACACGATTTTTCACCCTCCGTTATTAAAGAAGGGAAAACACTTCAAGATAAAGGAATGGTCGTTTCTGTTAAAATTTTAAACTTGAAACCCGATGTAGTGCGATTGAGCTGTCGCGTGATGGGGAGTTTCGATAATTCGTATGAATCAGAGCTTGAAATTGATAGAAATGAATCAGTGATTATTGATTCCGATTGCGACTGCACTTATAAATATGATTGTCAACACTTAGCAGCTGTTTTGTTTTATTTAGAAGCTCATTTTAATGAAATCCTTGTTGCTTATTCTAAAGAAACAGATTTAGAAAAAGATGTCAGTGTTGATGACCAAGAAAAAGAAAACTTGAGAGAAACATTTAAAGAAGCAGAAACTAAAGAGCATGCGAGGCAAGGTAAGAAATTCCAAAAAGAACTTTTAGCAGAATATATCAATGCTTCTCAGGTTTTAGGGCAATCTTCATTTTTTCTTCCTGAGGAAGAGATTATCCAAGATAAGGCGGAATTGGCTGTGATCTTTTTAAACCCTCAGAAAATGACGGAACAAGTTGAAATTCAATTAGCGCTACGTCTCCCTTTTCGCTCAAAAGCTTTAAATATCTCTCAAATTAAACTTTTTATCGATGCTATTCGTTATAATGAAGCTCTATACATTGGTAATAAAAGATACTTTTTTTCACTTAGCTCTTTTGATGAAGCCAGTTCAGAAGTTCTCAAGCTGATTATTGATTTTGCCAGATTTATTGATAAAGGAGATAAGCAACAAAGATCGGCATTTATTGATACGGAAGCTTTTGGAACCCTACTAGCTGTTTCTTATGGGATTGCTGAATCAAAGTTTGCTTTAGCAGGCTCTTTGAATGATTTAGAAACAGAGCTTTATCCGATGCCTTGCATGTATCGCGGTACTTTAGAAGAACCTCTTCGATTAGCAATTAGTCCAGCACTTCTAAGATTTGAATTAAACTATTTAGAAGTTAATGCACCAAAAGTGTTATTGAAACCAAAAATTGTCCTACAAAATGAAGCGGTTATCGATTGTGATGAAGCGATATTATTTGAATGTGCAAAACCAGGTATGATTCACGGGAATACCTATTATCGTTTTCAACCTTTGATAAAAAGAAAACATTTACGCAACTTACCTTCTATCCGAGATATGACGATTCCGGAACCATTATTTGGTACTTTTGTGGAAAATTCTATGACAGAGCTTTCTCGTTTTGCAGAGATTGCTAATAAAGAAATGATCGAGCGGTTTGTGACACTTCCTTTTGTCGAAAAAGTAGCAGCAGAATGCGATATTCAATATTTAGACGGAGAATTAGAAGCTTCTTTAAATTTTGTCTATGGAGGTGTCAAGGTTCCAGCAGCTTCTTCTCAATTAAAAGTATCTCATATTTCCACTTTTGTGACTCCTGAAGGGATTTTAGCACGCAATCTGACAGAAGAACAAAAAATTATTGATCTTCTATTTCAAGATTTCGTTTATGATCCATCTCAGGGCCTTTATAGTGCTAAAAATGATAAGAAAATTGTCGAATTTATGACAGAAGTTATTCCCGCTCACCAAGATCAAGTGAAATTTAACTGCCCTGAAAATCTCTTGGATCAATTCATCTATGACAATTCCGTATTTCATTTGAATTTAAAAGAATCGAATCGAATTGACATGTATGAAGTCGAGGTCAAAGTTGATGGTTATTTAAATAATGTGACGGTTGATTTGCTTTGGGATTGTTTGTCATCTAAACGAGCTTTTATTGAATTGTCAGTCAAAAAAGGAAGTAAACGTAAATCTAAAACTGAAGAAAAAGGAACATACAAAATTCTCATTTTAGATTTAGAAAAACTTGCTCCTGTTGTTCAAATTTTCGACGAAATGGGAATTAATCGTTTAGATGAACATAAAGAATTACGACCACTTTGGAGTTTAGCTAGTTTAGATATCGAACAATTTGCTAATTTGCCAATTCATTTTTCCATGTCTGATAAACTAAAAGAAATTCAACAACAAATGTTAGGAAATCTTCCTTGCCCTTCAAGAGAGATACCAAAATCGATTAAAGCATCTCTTCGTAACTACCAAATTGATGGAATCCACTGGTTGAATCGATTAAGAGGCATGCATTTGAATGGGATTTTAGCTGATGACATGGGACTTGGTAAAACCCTCCAAGCCATTATTACATTAACGCAATATAAAATGGATCATCCGAAGCAGCCTTCGATTGTTGTATGCCCAACTTCCTTAGTTTATAATTGGCAGGAAGAGATTACTAAATTTAATCCTAAGCTAAAAGTTTTGCCAGTTGATGGGAATCCGAGCCAAAGGAAAAAACTTTTAAATGATCTCGATTATTATGATGTCATTATCACTTCTTATACCCTTCTTCAAAAAGACATTGAATTTTATAAGACAGTTCCATTTGGCTATATCATCTTAGATGAAGCTCAACACATTAAGAATCGCGGCACTCGAAATGCCCAATCAGTCAAAATGATTCAAGCAGCTCATCGCTTGATTTTAACGGGTACCCCTATAGAAAACTCTTTAGAAGAATTATGGAGCCTTTTTGATTTTCTCATGCCAGGACTGCTCAGTTCTTACGATCGTTTTGTGGAAAAATACATTCGACAATCGACAATATCGCAAGGGGGTAAAAATCTGGATAATTTACGTCGTAAGGTGGCTCCATTTATTTTAAGAAGAATGAAAAAAGATGTACTAGATGATTTACCACCGGTTTCGGAAATTGTCTATCACTGTCATTTGTCTAATATTCAACAAGAACTTTATCGTTCTTACGCGGCTTCTGCTCGTGAGGAATTGTCCCAGCTCGTGAAAAAAGAAGGATTTGAGCGCGTTCAAATTCATGTTTTAGCGACGTTAACAAGATTAAAACAAATTTGTTGTCATCCAGCCATTTTTGCCAAAGATCGACCAGAGAATGGGGATTCTTCTAAATATGAGATGCTTCTTGAATTGTTGCAAACTTTGATGGAGAGTAAGCATAAAACAGTTATTTTCAGTCAATATACTCGAATGTTGAATATTATGCGTGAGGATTTAGAGAAGCAAGGCATTCGATTTGAATATCTGGATGGTTCAAGTAAGAACCGATTGAGTATCGTCAAGAAATTTAATGAAGATCCGAATATTCCTATCTTCTTAGTTTCTTTAAAAGCCGGAGGATCTGGACTTAACTTAGTCGGAGCCGATACTGTCATTCATTATGACATGTGGTGGAATCCAGCTGTCGAAAATCAAGCAACCGACCGTGTTCATCGTTTAGGACAGAAAAATTCTGTGTCTTCTTATAAGTTGATCACTTTAAATACAATTGAGGAAAAGATTTTAGAACTTCACAATCGCAAAAAAGGATTAGTTAAAGAAGTGGTTAGCCGTGATGAGGATATGATGGCTAAATTGACTTGGGAAGAAGTTTTAGAACTTCTTCAAACTTAATCATCAACCTTTTAAATTTATTCTTCTCCATTTTTCTTAGCAGATCTTTTTGATTATCAATTAGATCTGCGTATTTCAGACATAACATGATAAATTAAACAAATTAGTTAGAATATTTTGATGAATAGTCAAAATTGAGACTAAAGTTTTTTAAATATTTCCTTTATTTATTAAAATTTGTGGTAATTTTCTTAATAAATCAAAACATGAAAAAAACATCAAAGCTCAATCTATTGAAAAATTAATGGTTTTTGAGAGACTTTTCTGGCAAAATTGAAACGCAAATAATATACCTTATACAATTTAGCCATCCAAAATTCAGATTAACAAAAATACTACAAATTAGAGGCATAAGGGGGAACATCATGGATAAACAAATGCTTGTTCTTGGGTTAGCGAATCATTTAAAAATTTATTATGTAGTTAAATTAAAATAAATTCCAACACCACAAATAATGAATAAGGGATTTATAGCAAACAACGGGGGGTTGAATCCCGATGGGAAAAACAATGACTAAAAAAAATCAAGCCAGTTTTACAGGCATGGCTAATCAACTATATCGTTCTGCATTTGGACAGCTTAATAAGTTTAGAGGGGTTTTTTCTAACGATATAGGGATCGACCTAGGAACTGCCAATACACTGGTTTTTGTGAGAGGAAAAGGAATTGTTTTGGCTGAACCTTCCGTGGTTGCTGTCGACTCGGTGACAAATGAGGTATTGGCTGTTGGTCATAAAGCTAAGGCGATGCTTGGTAAAACTCCTCGTAGGATCCATGCTGTAAGGCCTATGAAGGATGGCGTTATCGCCGATTTCGAAATTGCAGAGGGAATGCTAAAAGCTTTAATCAGAAGGGTAACGCCTTCACGGAGTTTATTCAGACCAAAGATTCTTATTGCGGTTCCTTCCGGAATCACAGGTGTTGAAAAAAGGGCAGTTGAAGACTCGGCTCTTCACGCTGGGGCCCAAGAAGTTTTTTTGATTGAAGAACCGATGGCTGCGGCAATTGGTGTGGACCTTCCAGTACACGAAGCTTGCGCGAGCATGATTATTGATGTTGGAGGAGGGACAACCGAAATTGCGATTTTGTCGCTTGGAGGAATTGTTGAATCTCGCTCGCTACGCATTGCAGGAGATGAATTTGATGAATGTATCATCAATTATATGAGACGTACTTATAATTTAATGATTGGTCCTCGTACGGCAGAAGAAATAAAAATCACCATTGGTTCAGCTTATCCTCTTGGTGGAAATGAATTGGAAATGGAAGTGCGTGGGCGAGATCAAGTTGCAGGACTACCTGTTACTAAACGCATTAACTCTGTTGAGATCCGAGAATGTTTAGCAGAACCTATTCAACAGGTTGTGGAAAGTGTTAAATTGACTCTTGAAAAATGTCCTCCTGAATTAGCTGCTGATCTTGTTGAACGAGGAATGGTGTTGGCCGGAGGTGGTGCGCTGATTAAAGGTTTAGATAAAGCTTTGATTAAAGAGACAGGTTTACCTGTTATTGTTGCCCCTAACCCTTTATTAGCAGTTTGTTTAGGAACAGGAAAAGCCCTTGAGTACTTAGATAAATTTAAAAAACGTAAAGCAATTTGAGTTTTTTAAGAGGAATTTTTCAGCATGAAATATGAAGAATTAAAACCTTGGATTCAAGAAATCGCTGAACTTTGTCAACCTCAAATTGTGCATATTTGCGATGGGTCTAAAAAAGAATACGAAGATTTATGCGCTTTAATGGTTAAAAAAGGAACTTTGATCCCATTAAATGCAGCTAAACGTTCTCAAAGTTATTTATGCCGCTCAGACCCCCATGATGTGGCTAGAGTTGAAGATAGAACGTTTATTTGTTCTAAAAATTCTGAAGATGCTGGACCTACTAATCAGTGGCGTGAACCTTTAGAAATGAAACAAACTTTGCGGACCCTTTTTAAAGGTTCAATGCAGGGAAGGACGCTATATGTGATTCCATTTAGTATGGGTCCTTTAGGTTCTAAGATTTCTCATTTAGGAGTTCAAATTACTGATTCACCCTACGTCGTCTGTAATATGCGATTAATGACGCGCATGGGTAAACAAGTGGAAGAATTATTACCAACTCAAGAGTTTGTTCCCTGTCTTCATTCCGTCGGAATGCCTTTGAAAGATAGTTTAAAAGATGTCCCGTGGCCTTGTTCTAAAGATAAATATATTGTTCATTTTCCTGAAAGTCGTGAAATTTGGTCATTTGGAAGTGGTTATGGAGGAAATGCTCTTTTAGGAAAAAAATGTTATGCTTTGCGAATTGCTTCTGTGATGGCTCGTGATGAGGGATGGCTAGCAGAGCATATGTTGATCTTAGGTATAACAAATCCTCAAGGAGAAAAAAAATATTTAGCGGCTGCCTTTCCCAGTGCTTGTGGAAAAACAAACTTAGCTATGATGAAACCCACCTTACCTGGTTGGAAAATTGAAACAGTTGGCGATGATATTGCTTGGATGAAATTTGGGGAAGATGGGCAGTTATACGCGATTAATCCAGAAGCTGGTTTTTTTGGTGTAGCAAGCGGAACAGCCATGCAATCAAATCCCAACGCCATGTTAACAATTGATCGTCAAGTTATTTTTACTAATGTAGCATTGACAGATGAAGGAGATGTGTGGTGGGAAGGGATGACAGAAACGCCTCCTCAGCATCTAGTCAATTGGTTAGGGCATGAATGGACACCTCAATCTAAAGAAAAAGCAGCTCATCCTAACTCTCGTTTTACAGTTGCCGCTAAACAATGTCCGGTTATTGATTCTAAATGGGAAGATCCTAAGGGTGTTCCCATCTCTGCAATTTTATTTGGCGGACGACGCTCACATACCATCCCTTTAATTTGCGAAGCTTTTAATTGGCAGCACGGAACATTTTTAGGCGCTTCTATTTCCTCTGAGACGACAGCAGCTTCCACAGGAGAAGTGGGTAAGCTTCGTCATGATCCTTTTGCAATGCTTCCTTTCTGTGGATACCATATGGGAGATTATTTTAATCACTGGTTGAAAATGGGCCTAAAAAAGGGGGTTAAGCTACCCAAAATTTTTTACGCAAATTGGTTTAGAAAAGGAGATAAGGGGGATTATCTTTGGCCTGGCTTTGGAGAAAATTGTCGAGTGTTAAAATGGATTTTTGAACGCACTTCCGGCAAAGGTCAAGCCATTCGAACACCGATTGGGTATCTGCCAACCGAAGAATCAATTGATACGCAAGGGCTTGTTCTCAAACCTCAAGTGATGGAAAAACTTCTTCAAGTAGATCGAGAAGCTTGGCAAAAAGAAATACAAGAGATTAGACACTATTTTACCCGTTTTGGGAATAAACTTCCTCAAGCCATTCAGGAAGAATGGCAGCAATTAAAAGATCGCTTTAATGGATAAATGAATTTAAATGATGTCCCTTGATCCTTCTCCTCTTAAAAAAATCAGACGTTTAAGCCAAGCTTTAATGATAAGTGGTGCATTAAATATTGGAGTCCTCGGCTTTTTAGCTTATTGGGTTATGCGAGAAAGGCCTCCAACTCCTTATTGTGAACTTAAACCCATTGAAGGATCCAGGCAAATTTCCCTTACTGATGAAAAGGGGATTGCTGAGGTGATTACACATCTTTTTAAACTTCCTTATTGGGAATTAATCAGCCGTTTAGAGCATCACTCTGTGATAGAAAACGGCTATGCCGAAAGGGATTTAGCGCTTGCTTGTCTTGTCACTTTTCACGATTTTGATTTATTACGTGCATTACCACGACAAGCCCAACCTCAGCAAAAAAGGGAATTTGTATGGAAACTGCACCCTTCAGAACCTCCTTTGATTTTGACGGTCTACCCTAACTTGACTCAACAGCAATATGACCAAATTATCCATTTTGCAAAAACTGAACAATGGCCCATGACTTCCAAAGGATTATTTAAATTACTGAAAACACAAAAAAAAGACTCCTTAATGGACACATCTCTTGCAGAAGCTTTTTTTTTAACACCAGAATTTTGGACTGTAGAAATTTTGTTTAATCGGCTTGAGACATCTCTTTCTAAACAAAATATTTTAGATATCCTGGTAGAAAGCGATTGGGAAGAGTTCAAAAAATTTGTTGAACAGCAAAGGCAAAAGCATGATTTGTCTGATGCACGCCGACATAAGTTTTTATTAGATTATATCCAATTAGGATCTTCTTCAGCTGCCTCATTTCTTGTCAAAACAGACTTTGACTTTGCAATAAAAAAATTGACAGATGCTCAAGTCATCCTTCTTTTGCAACTTTTAAAAAATAAGACAGAAACGAATGTTCGATTTGCTAAAGAAATGCTTAGAAGTCCTCGCAGCGCTAATGTTTGGAAATATGCAGCAGCAGCCCTTTATGCTTATGAAGGAGAAGCGCCTATTTCCTGGAACTATGAAATCGCCTTAGCTCGTTTTTTGCCTGATCAATTACCCCTTCAAAAAAAAGAACCTCAAACTAAAAGTCAGGATATTTCCGTTGTTTCTAAACTTGTAGAGACCGTATCACCTTTAAAGGCTTTAACTAAAGAGAATGTTTCCGAAAAGAAAAATAAAAAAACCGTTGCTTCGACACCAAAAACTACTCTTAAAAATGCAACAAAACCTTCTAATTCTTTAATAACAACAATGGTTACTAAAGATGCCCCCAAAAAAGGAACATTATTATTTTCATCCAGCCAACCTTCACCCTACCTAAAACAGCGTTTATATACTGTACAAGATGGGGATTCCCTTTGGAAAATCGCCAAACAATTTAGCGTTGAAGTAGATGTTTTAAGAACGCACAATCAATTATCATCCGATGCCATCCGTCCAGGAACTGTCTTAAAAATTCCCTAAAAATTAAGAAATTTCGATTTTTTAGAGAATTTTTAAGAAAATTAAGGAGAGAATTAGGAAAAAAATAAATGGGAGAAGCTATTAAAGCAAAATAACAGGCTTGTAAAAAAATAGATTTAGAAATTATCAAACATGGTTGCACTTTTATTTTTTCCAGTTGATCCTATATTAGAAGTAAAATCATTAGAAATTGTCAAATTGCATCAATTTTTTTATATTTGCAAATACCGGAGCAAATTTATCAATGATAAACTAGCAAATCCCTCCTCAACTCTCTCCATGTATAACGCCACTCAAAAGATTGTTTAAAATAATCTAAATTTTCTTTGGCATCTAAATAACCAGGTTTAAGAGAAAGGGCTTTTTCCCAACAAAATCGAGCATCTTGCCATTGTTGACCTTGAGCAAAAATATTTCCTAAGTTGTTATAGCAAGCCGCATTTGTTGTATCTAAGAGAAGGGCTTGTTCATAAGCGCTTTTTGCAGATTTCCTATCTTGTAATTTTACAAAGCAATTTCCTTCATAAAATCGAGAAAAAGAGTCGTTGAGTTGTTGAAAATAAAACAAAGCTTGAGGAAACCTTTCTTGATTAAATAAAATTTTACCTTTTAGCAAAGTCTTTTCATCACTAGGGAAAGAAGTTTGATCAACAATCGCTTCAATTTTCGACTGGGTATATTGTTGAATTACCTTTAATTCCGCTTGTCGGTGAGCTTTTAAATGATTAGAAAGATTATTTAGATGTCTTCTATAGTATGTTAGAGGAAGGTCAATATATTGAAATCGATAAAAATGAGCTAACCGAATCATGAGCTCATAATCTTCCGCATGAACAAAATGTTCATGATAAGGATGTGAAGTTAAACATTCTCGTTTGGCCATAATTGTACTAGGCCCTGGAATGACATTTCGAAAAAGAAGTGTGGCTAAAAAATTTTCTGGATTGATTTCTTGTCCATGCATTTCTCCGATTGTACTGCCATTGCTATCGATTAAAAGAAGGGCAGTATAAACAATATCAAGGGTAGGATTTTCTGTTAAAACCTTTAATTGAACGGCAATCCTTTGAAAATCCATCTTATCATCTCCATCAAGTAAGCAAAAGTACTCTCCATGCGAAGCCGCAATTCCTCGATTACGAGCAGCAGAGGGGCCCTTGTTAGTTTGATATAAATATTGAAAGCGAGAATCTTTTTGACAGAATTCTTGGCAAATAGATGCTGTGCCATCTGTTGATCCATCATCGACGATCAAAACCTCGAAATTAGGATAAGTTTGTTGTAAAACACTATTGAGAGCTTCAAAGATAAAAGGAACTTGGTTAAAAACAGGGATAAGGATGCTGACTAGAGGAGAAGAATGCATAAACATTTTCCAATTGATAAATCCAAAACTCAATTAAATAACATACAGTATTATATCAAGTCCATCGTTGAGATAATTTCTCTAATCAACTGTAGAAATCGATTTTATTTAACCGATTTTTCCTTAGAAAGAATGGTGCTTTCAGGAACTGGATCATGACCGCCCGGATTCCAAGGGTGACAACGGCAAATGCGTTTTACTCCTAAATAAGCTCCTTTCATGGCTCCGTGTTTTTGTAAAGCAAGAATCATGTATTCAGAGCAAGTGGGATAAAAGCGGCAAGTTAGTCCGAGTAAGGGACTTAAGGTATATTGATAAAAGCGAACAAAATAGATTAATAGTTTTTTAATCATGACAACTTAAATAACTTACCTTATGTAAACAAAAAGACGACTACAAGTAGTCGCCTTAAACAAAGGAGTGGGTGTTGTTAATTGCGTTTCTTAGGTCGAATGGGCTAAGAAGTCACAAATAACTGGAAGACTAATTTCAATCGGCCAAGGCATTTGTTCAGGTATTGGTTTAGCAAGAAGCTGTCCAGAAAAATGCTCTTTATCAGATGAAAGATATTCCGGAACAGAGCGTGCTGGATTATCTAACGCTTCTGCAATAATTTTGATTTTACGTGATTTTTCCTTAATAGAAATCACCATTCCAGGTTTGACTTGGAAGGAACGGCGGTCAACTTTTTTTCCATCGACAAGAATATGACCGTGAGCAACGAGCTGTTGAGCTGCAAAAATTGTGTGGCCAAATTTTAAACGATAAACAAGGTTGTCGAGTCGGCATTCTAGCATTTCGGCAAAATGACTAGCTGTATTACCTTCTAAGCGAAGTGCTTTTTTGTAATAAGCTACTAATTGCTTTTCACTCAACATTCCATAGATTGCTTTAAGTTTTTGTTTTTCTTCTAGTTGAAGGCCAAAGTCAGACTTTTTACGCCGGCGAGCACCGTGTACGCCTGGTGGATTTGGCTTATGTAGAAGAGGATTGCGTGCGCGCCCAAATATATTAACACCATAACGTCGGGCAATACGATTTTTGCTACCTGTATAACGAGCCATTTGTTCTCCTAACGATTTCGAGTGCGACCGATGGTTTTAATGATCGCAAGTGCGAATTATGACAAAAGAAATGATTTTTTTGCAATCAGAATTAAATATTTTCAAATTTTTTAAGAAATAAGAGTGTTTTTATGTTTTTTATTAATCAAAATAATTAGTTGATGTCAATTAAATTAATTAATTAAAATATAGATATAATTACATTTAAAATAGATGTTTTTATATATATTTTCCATAATTATTGCTTTTGTTAATTGACAAGTTAAAAAAGTGTTCGTAAAAAATAATCGGATAGAACTGACCTTTGCAGGCAATTTTTTAAAACTTTGGGTGAAAAAATAGCAAATAAGGAATATAGGAACAGGGGAGGACGTAAAAAACTCTTTTATCAATTATATAAAGGCAATCTTCTAAATGCTTTTGTCAATAGTGATGCAATTCTTAATTTTTCAATTAGCTGCAAAAGTAGCAGTGGCTCTGGCTTTTCATAGTATCTGTTTGTTTAGAAAAAATATGGATAGAATAATTTGAAGTTGAAAAAGTTGGAGTTAATAATGTTTATTCCAACTTTCAGAGAATAAAATTGGCAGCTTATCACATGGCTTAGATCTTATTTTTAATGTTTAAAAATAAATTTTATTAATCCTGTAGAAAAAATGAAGTGAAATGTTTTATAACCCGAACTTTGGCTTTATAGATAGCCTATTGCGTAGATTATATATTGCGTTATGTGAAGGTCCTTTAACGGTGAGAATAGATGGCAGAGCGATCAGAGTTTAAAATGGAAGAAAAAGAAGATGTGCGAATGGGGCAGGCTTTTAAGCAATTTTCTTTGGAAACAGAACGATTAGAATTTGCTTATCAAAGTTTGCAAGAGCAGTTTAAAAGTGTTCAAAAAAGTTTGCAAGAGTCACATACGAAACATTCAGGAAAGCTAGCAGAATTAGATTTTGTCACGCGTTATTTAGAAACAATTCTTAACCATATCTCACAAGGAATCCTTTTTGTTGATCTTAATGGAATTATTACGACTTGTAATACAAAAACGGAAGAAATTTTGAAAGTGCAGGCCAGTCGGCTTCTTTTTCATTCATTTAGTGATTGTTTTGAAGATATGGCCTTTGGATTTTCTATTCAGGAAGTTTTACAAACAAAAACTTGTCCTCGCATTTGTTTTGTGACACGAGCTTTAGAAAATGATTTAAAAGTTGAATTAGAAATTGAACCGACTTTTGTTTCGATGAGCGAGCACTCTTTTCCATTAGATCATCGGCAACCTTCTTCCCCTCCTGTTCAAGGACTTTTAATTTTAATTCGTAACATCACAGAAGTTAGAAGTTTGCAGCAAGCGGCTAATCAATACAGTCGTCTAAAAGAATTAGGAGAAATGGCGGCTCATTTAGCTCATGAAATTCGAAATCCTCTAGGGGGTATTAAAGGATTTGCCACCCTTCTTCAGCAAGATTTAGCAGATCGACCCGAACTTCAACAAATGGCTTATCATATTATCGAAGGAACCGATAGTCTAAATCATTTTGTATCAAGTATTCTAACATATACAAGACCCTTTCAAGCTCGTTTTGAACATGTCAATTTGAAAACTTACTTAGAAGAAATCGGACTTCTTTTACAAGCTGACGTGAGTTGGAACGCTTCATTCTCATTCAATCTCAATACTCATCTACCAGATCTTGTCCTTTCAATAGATCCTCCTTTATTAAAATCAGCAATTTTAAATTTGTTGGTTAATGCTATGCAAGCGATGCCGCAAGGCGGAAAAATTACTGTCTCGGTAGAAAAAATGCAAGATGAAGTCGTCATCATTATTTCTGATACAGGAATTGGAATTTCTAAAGAAAATTTAAATAAAATCTTTTCCCCCTTTTTTACAACCAAAGAAACAGGGACTGGTTTAGGGTTGGCAGAGGTTCAAAAAGTTATTCAGGCGCATCAAGGAACAATTGAAGTAAAATCTGAAGTTGGTAATGGAACTTCTTTTACTATCAAACTTCCTTTAAAAGTCGTTCAATAAATCATTCAATGTAAGGGCAAAATTATGACCATTGAAAAAATTTTAATTGTTGATGATGAATTGATTATGCGAAACTTTCTTACAGAAGCTCTGAAACGAAAAGGAATTGAAGCCATTGCCGCAGAAAATGGGGAAAAGGCTATTAAAATTGTCCAAGAGCAATCTTTTGATATGGTTATCACAGATATGAAAATGCCTGGATTGAATGGTATTGATGTTCTTCAAAAAATTAAAGAACTATCTCCCCAAACACTGGTTATTGTGATGACAGCTTTTGGAACAATTGAAAATGCTGTAGATGCGATGAAATTAGGAGCTTTTCATTACATCATTAAACCGTTCTCCTTAGAAAGTTTAATGGCTAATATTGAAAAGGCCAATCAACACGTGGTATTAGTCGAAGAGAATCAATACCTGCGGCAACAAATTGGGGTGAGCTCTTCTCGTCATGTAATTGCTGAAAGCCCTGCAATGCAGCAAGTTTTAAAAGATATTGAAAGAATTGCTAAAAGTAATGCCAGTGTCTTTATTAATGGGGAAACCGGAACTGGAAAAGAGGTGATTGCGCATCTCGTTCATTATAGTTCTCCAAGAGCTAATCAACCATTTATTAAAGTTAACTGTGCGGCAGTGCCTGATACCTTAGTAGAATCAGAATTTTTTGGGCATGAAAAAGGAGCTTTTACAGGAGCAGCTAATAAAAGGCTGGGTCGCTTTGAGTTAGCAAATGGAGGAACGCTTCTCTTGGACGAAGTGACTGAAATTCCTCTTGTTTTGCAATCAAAGCTTCTTCGTGTAACGCAAGAACAAGAATTTGAAAGAGTTGGGGGAGCAAAGCCTATTAAAGTCGATGTCCGTTTGGTTTCTACTTCCAATCGTGATGTGAAAGAAGCTATTGCAAACAAATATTTACGAGAAGATCTTTACTACCGTTTAAATGTTGTTCCACTTTATCTTCCACCATTAAGAGAAAGAAAAGAAGATATTATTCCATTAGCTGAGCATTTTATCGAGAAAATTTGCCAAGAAAATCATACCGAGAAGAAAAAATTAAGTGAGAGCGCACAAAAAAAATTACTCCTTTATCGTTGGCCTGGAAATGTTAGAGAACTTGCTAATGTCGTTGAACGATCGGTTGTCATGGATCCGGGCAAAATTATTCAAGGCGATCATCTTTATTTAGAGGGACCTGGGGTGAATGTCATGGCAGGAAAAACTATTCAAGAACTAGAAAAACAGTTAATTGTAGAAACGTTGCAAATGCATCAAAATAGAACAAAAGTAGCAGAAACACTAGGAATTAGCGTTAAAGTATTACGAGATAAACTTGAAGAATACAAACTTGTCTAGTCACTACAAAATGATGATTTAATTGAGACATTTTGTTTACAGGCAAATTAATTTTTTCCACAAAGCTAAGCGGAGAAGGCTGAGAGGAATGAAATTCTATTTTTTTCTTTCTCTATTGCCTGTGTGATGGAAGGCAGATTTAAATTTTTATTCATTCTTCAAATGGCTAATTCCAGTAAACCTCTATTTAAAGGCTTTAAAGCGAGCTTCGATTTCAGTTAACTTACCATTGACAAATTCATCTTTTATCGCTTGTTTTTCGGTATTATCCATTTGAATATTGTTTCGAATGGCATTGTCTTTGATTAATTCTTTCGCTAAGTCGTTCATCATTTCTGCGTAAGGATAGAGATTGAGTTTAGCAAATTTTTCTAATTGGTTAAGTTGTTCACGAATTGATTCTGAATGGATATCACCTTTCATGATCTGATCAAAATCGGCTTTAAATTTTGCATAATTTTTTCGATAATGGTCAATAACTTCTTTTTGATAATCTTTGGCTTTAATTTTGCTATTTTCTGTGTAAATTTCTATTTCGTGATTAGGATTAAGTTGTTGAAAGGCATTTAAAAAAGTTGGAGTTTCAAAGAAATCAGACCATTTCTGTCTTTCGACTATTTGATCTCGGAAGGCAGCAAAATTATCTAATGCTTCAAACATCACTTTAAGTTTAGGGTCATTTTCTATCATGGTTTTTGTTGGTTCTCTTCCTGCTAAACGGCTCAATAATAAAATTAATCGATCATCTGTTGAACCTGGGATATTATTTTCTCCTTTTTTAGCAAGTTCAAACACAATTTCTGCTGTAACATGTAGGGCGTTGGAAATTTCTTGTTTATGGATATATTTGTTTAGTTTCAAATCCTGACTAGGAACAGCAAAAAGATGTCCATCTCTTAGAATTAAAATATTTCCTCTTGTATTAAAAAATGTTTTTAAAGCGCCATATGTGGATTCGGATTGATGATTGACCAGAAAGGAAGCAATTTGTTGTGAAGTGGGTTCAGAACTTGTTTTCTTTTTATCTGCTTGAGAAATTGAGCCTGCTTTAGTTCTAGGATGAATTTCCTCTTTCCTCGCATATAGTTGATCTTCTGAAGGTAATTTAGATTGTAAAATTTGTCCTATAATATTGAAATTGAGATTTTGATTTAGCGGTAAAGCTTGAGCCTCATTTTCAATTCTTCTTTGTTGTTCTCCTAAAAGTTTTAATTTCTTCAAGTTTAATGAAATACCATCACTTTTTGTCTCAGGATTACCCTCGTCAAGAAATGTAAAGTCAGTTAGATAAACTCCTGTTTTTGGCATATAAGGAGTTGCTTTACTTTGAAGGCCTTTATAGGCATCTCTAAGTGCTTTAGAATTAAAATCTGTTGATAAAAGGGTTTGAAGTTTGTTCAGTGTAGCTTTAATCTCATTTGAAATAGACTCTTTTTGCATAGTATTAAAGACGGGAGCTGCATTTAATCCTGCTATGATTGCTGTTGTCATTTCATAGTTCCTAGGGTCGCCATTCGCAAAGCGATCTGCCATTTTGACGAAGGCCCCATAAACCCTCATGCGATCTTTTGAAGAATAAGTAGGATTCATAAGAATCTCTTGACCGACAAATCTAGCTATTTGATTAAAAAAGGCAATATTTGTTGTTATATTTGGAGCATTATTTCGTTTATCCTCAGCAGTTCCTTTATTCCATTTGAGTCCATGAAATTCTTCTGGTTGAATTGCTTTAAAAATTGCAGTAGAAGCATGATTTAAATCACTCATGAATGCGGAAATGAATTCTTTTTCTTCTTTTGAACTCATTTTTCCTTTTGCCAAAGCAGAAAATTGCTCGGAAAGGTTAATTGCAGGATTAGCAACTTGCATTTGAGAGACAACATCAATTGGGGAATTACTTGGAGTTGTCAGAACAGAATTAAGAGCTAAAGCATATTTACCTGATTGATTTTCTCGAATTGTTTGATTTGTGTCCTTTTGAGCAAGTTCTAATAGCTCATGAAAGGCTTCTTTTTTTACTATTCCTCGTTTGACGAGTTGAACCGCAAAATCTAAAACCACTTTTTTTTCTTCAACAACTTGTGAATTGAGAGCGTATAAAGGATTTCCATCAGTTTTGGCTTGCTTTTCAAGTTCTGCATGCTTTTTAAAAACATCTATTAATGCCTTTGAGAGTATTTCAATATTACTTCCATCATCTTTTTTAATAAAATTCATCCATCCAGCTCCAAATAAAAAATCTTGCCTTAATTGATTTTGATCTAATTGAAGAAGGAAAGGAACCAATGTTTCCATCGTTAAAGGTTTACCTTCGTTAGCTAAAGCAGATTCTATCTTTTCAATATAAGTCTCTTGGCGTGGAAAAGATGCTTTAGCTTGATCAATTTGGGCGAAAACGGCGTCAAATTCACTTTTAATCTTTGCTGATTTATCTAAAACATAAAGTTGATTTAGAAGATTCGCTTTTAAATTTTCTAGTTGAGGAATATCATTTTGATAAAAAAGATTTTGGTCTAAACATATTTTTAATTGGGAGATCACTTGTTCAGCAGTTTTTTGAGCAGTTTCACTTGTTCCTTTTCGAACTTTAAGACCGATTTGTCTTTCAACTAATTGAGGATGTCCATTTTTCATTGAAAGTTTATGTGATTTTTGTTTGGTACTCAGTTCATTTGTGACACTTATTAAAGAATCAAAATTTTGTCTATATAAGCTTTTGTCAGCTATTTGACTTGATGTTGCATTTTCATATGCCTTTAGTTGATCTTGTAATTGAATTTTAAGAGAATCCAGTTGTTCAGCCCACATGACAGCTATTTTTTCAACACCTTTTCCCTCTAAACCCGGAAAATTGTGCGCATTTACAATATCTTTTAATTTTTTATCGATCCATTTTAGTTCGTTTTCTATGCTTTGCCGAGCTTCTACCTGATTCGGATTTTGAATAGCTTTAGCAAAGTTATCACTAATTTTACTATAAGCCAGTCGAACTGTTTCAAAAAATGCTTGTTGGTGAGAATTCATTTCTTTTACTGTCGTTTTTGGGGAAGACTCTTCTACTTTTGAACGGTCTCTATTTATATTAGAACTAGGAGAAGCTTTTACCCACTTACTTGAAGGTTTAGCCTCTTCCGATTGTGAGGCGGAGGAATTGGCTGGGGCCTGGTTGAAAACATTTTGACTTACATAATCGCAGAGTTCTGCATACATTTTTTGAGCAGGGTCGTTTTTCTCGGCAAAAGTAGCAATTTGTTGCCCTTCTAAGTTTTGAATTCCTTTTTGATTAATACGAGCACCTGCAAATTCACCGTTTAGGAGTTGTTTATTTAGTAACATAATAGCCACTTTGCCAGACAAATGTTCCAAATCTGTGGATTGAAGAGAAAGGTTAGGATTAACTAGTCGGACATAAAATGTTTTTTCTCCAAAAGAAATAATTCCTGTGTTTGGAGTAGATTCAGAAGTTTTAATCGAGATTTTATGTTGAACTAGGAGATTTTTTTCAATGTTTGACAAGGTTGGAATTTGTACTTGGTGAGTAGGATTCATGTCATTATTCATTTATCCCCCTAAAAAACTAATAATTAACTAAATTAATTAAATTTAATTATATAATTTATTTTTTTATTATTAAATTAATTAAATTAGTTTTAATAATAAATATATTAATAAAATTAATTGAATAGATGAAAAAAGAATGCCAAAACAGCCTCTTTACAAAAATAAATTTCCTGATAGCTTGAATTTAGAGTTTTATTTTTTCCAAATTTAGGAGTCAGCATGCCGAAGGTACTGGTGATGAATGCAGGTTCAAGCTCGCATAAACTTTCGCTTTTTAGTGATAAAATTGAGAATGCCGGATCAGCTTTATGGAAAGCTCATATAGAATGGGGAAAAAAAAATCCTAGTTATACTTTGAAAAACGGAAGCCAAGAGTCCAATCCCATTTATTTGCAAACAACTTCAGTTAAACAAGGGATCCAAGAAGTGATAGAAAAGTTGTGGATAGGAGATTTTGCTGTCATTAAAGAAGTGCATGAGATTGAATGGATTGGGCATCGCGTTGTTCATGGAGGTTCTTTATTCCATCAGCCTGTTTTGATCAATGCATCGGTAAAAAAAGACATTAGCAATTTAAGTTCTTTAGCCCCTTTACATAATCCTATCAATTTAGAGGGGATTGAATTATTAGAAAAAATATTTCCCTCGATTCCTCATTTTGCCGTTTTTGATACTGCTTTTCACCGGACAATGCGTGAAGAGATTAAAACCTATCCTATTCCTTATGAATGGAAGGAAAAGGGGATTGAACGTTATGGTTTTCATGGAATAAGTCATTCTTACTGTGCAAAACAAATAAAAAAATGGATAAAGCCTCAAGAAACTCCTTTTAAGCTTATTAATTGTCATTTAGGAAATGGAGCATCTCTTTGTGCGATACGAGATGGGTTCAGCATAGATACAACCATGGGATTTACTCCGATGGAAGGTTTGATGATGGGGACTCGATCAGGTTCTATTGATCCCGGCATTTTGATTTACTGTTTGAGAAATAAAAATCTTTCCTTAGAAGAACTCGATCATCTTTTAAATTTTGAATCGGGATTAAAAGGAATTGGAGGAACTTCTGATATGAGAGAGATTCATGCTTTTAAAAATAAGCAGTCACAGCTGGCTCTAGATATGTATATTTATCGTTTAAAAACTGGAATAGGAGCTATGACAGCTTCTCTTGGAGGAATTGATGCTTTGTGTTTTACAGGTGGAATTGGAGAAAATGATAGTTATCTTCGAAAAAAAACTTGTGAAGAATTAGCTTATCTTGGCATTCAACTGGATTTGCAAAAAAATCAAGGGGGGAATCAGGATAAAGAAATTAGTTTGCATGATTCACCTGTCAAAGTTTTCGTCATTCATACACAAGAAGAATGGATGATTGCTAAATCTTGCTTAGAGTATTTGACTTGAGGTTAAAAATTCAGAAATTGAGCGTTGAATAAGTTCTCGATTCACCCTAGCAACATCTTGAAGAAATGTAAGACGATTGATTTGAAGAGAAATTTTTTGAAGAGATTGTTCTTTTATATTGCTATCCTTTTTTTGCTCTTGCAATTCTAAAATTGTTCGATGGTGCACACGCAAGTAAACTTGATTAAAAGTATCTAACAGATATTGATAGCTAATTTCTTCTTCAATGTCAGTTTCTAAAAGAGAAGTTCTGGGTGTTTGAATGATCTCTGGAGAAGAAAAACCATTTTCAATTTGATTTAATAAATGACTGCTAGTTTCGATTAATTGAGTAAATAAGCTAATACAACGATCTAAACTTGCCTGTAGAACCTTTAATAATTCTAGAATTTGATTTTGAGTGATAGAAGAAAGCGGATTTTTGACAACTTCTATCGCAACTTTCTCATCAATAAATTGAGATTGATTTAAAAATTTTTCTGTTACCTCTAGCAAAGTTTTATTAAGAATATTTTTAAATCCGATTCCCCCTTCTGTGGCATTAATTAAAGTTAATTCAGGGTGTTTTTCTGCAAATTCAGTAATCCACTCTGATTCTGAAATCCATTTCCAAAGTGTTCGAGTGAGTTTGCCATTAATGTCTTCTCGTAAAAGAAGCTCGGATTCAAAGTCATTAGCAGTTTTAAAGTCATCATCAGTCAGTTTTAAATCTTCAATGACCCCTTTGGCATAATAAGTTTCGTCTGTAAACGCGAGGTCGACACCTACTAAAATAATCGGATTACATCCTAAGGCATGAGCAATTTCTAAACTTAAATTGACGACATTGTGTCCTTCATCTAATTCTTCACCTTTTAAGTTTAATTGTTCTTCAAACCATTTTGAAATATCATATCCTCCTGTCCCAGACAGATAAAGTTTAGGGCCAGAAATTACCTCAAGAGCTTTATGAAATAACCTTTGGCGGTAAAAAAAAGGAATTTGATGAGGCTTGGCGGCTGCCACTCTTGAAAGTTGTGCTTGATTGGGATCTACTGCCACACCAAAGTGTGGAATAATTCCTTTGGGAATTAAAGCATTTAAAGCAGAACTACCAGCAAAAATAAGCGCTCTATCTTTAAGGTTTTTTAGTTGTTCTAAGTTTTTATTTAAGGAAGGACCGGCTCCACAAATAATGGCTGGAGTTTGTTTAAATTGTCCAAAAAGGGCATTACCAAAATAAGACTTTGGAAGCATGAGCAAATTAGGATAGAAATTGCGGAAAAAGGCAATTCCATATTGTAAATACTCTTCTACAAAAGCTTTTTTTTGATTGAGATGATAAGATAAAAGATGTTTAAGTTTAGAAAAGCCTTCTGCATTAACTTCTAGATAAAGTTTCAAAGCTGAAATAGCAAAAGTATCGTTTAAATATTTCCAAGATAACTCATTTAGCAACGTTTTATCTTCAAAACCATTTTCGAGATAAACAATTTGAACTTGAGCATCAGAGAGAAGCTTTGTTCCAATTTCCGTTTCAAACAAACGACAAAGAATGCCTGGATCTTCTTCTAAAAAAACTAAACGGCGTCTCTCATCTTGTTTTAACCAATCTAATGCTGCTAAGTAATAGTATCCCAAACCAATTCCATAAACGAATAAAATGGAAATATGTTGAGGGCTTAAATGGTCAAACCAGTTTTTAGCTTCTATTTGAGCAGATTGTGAAGAGTGATAAAAATAAGTAGTCCCTTTATATATACGCTTTAAATTGTTTTCATTTTGATTCGTTTTTACAAATAAGAGATCATCTGCCTGTGCTGTCAGTAGTTGATAAGCAAGTTTGGCGTCTTTTTTTTGTAACCGTTCTAAGTTATCTTCAAACCTTTTATCATTCATGAAGGTTTCTTCTCTTTATTTTTCTTAAGTTCTTCAGCATGTTTGAGATTCTCTTTCATGGTTTCTGTGAGTAATTCTTTGAGATTTTGCATTCCTTTTAAAGCGTCTTTTAGTCCGGCAAAATCTTCTGCTAGTTTTAAATCGACATCTTTAGATTGAGTTAAATGTTGTTCAACAATAGGATCCATTTGTTGAAGTATATTTTTTAGTGTCTCTTCTAAATTATCGGCTTTTTTTTGTGTTTGTTCGTAGATATAAGAGAAATTTTCGATGCCACGTTCATAGGATTTGATACATTGTCCCTGTTCATCCCAAATCTTTAGATCGAAATCATTAGGGAAATGATAAATCATCACTTCTTTCCTTTTTTCTCCTTTGAGGTTCCATTGGATCGCTTTGCCAGTAGGGACTCCTTCTTGATAATGACATTCTAAAATTTGTTGACCAGTTTGATCCCACATCTTTTCAACACCATGCCGTTTTCCGCTTAGGTAATGCAATTCTCTAATGATTTTGCTATCTTGTGTATAAACAAAAACTTCTCCATTTAATAATCCATTGAAATAGTGAGTCACAATGTGAGGAGATCCATTAGCATAAAAATACTCTTGTTTTCCATGCAGTAATCCTTCTTTATAGCGGCCAACGCTATAAAGATTGCCTTGATTAAAGTATTGAATTGTTTTTCCTACCCGTTTTCCTTTGATAAACCAGCTTTCAGCTAATAACTGGCCATTTTCTTGATAGAAACGAGAAGGTCCGTGAAGCAATTGCTGATCATAAAACATTTCATATTGCAATTGACCATTTGGGAAAAAAGCCGCGAGGCGATCTGTGTTTAGATTCGGATGAAACGTTTCTTGAATACAAATGCCTAATTCAGGATCTTGAATTTCCAAACGGCCATCTTCGAATCGGTATATTTCCCCCATTGAATGAGAAAAAGCTCTTTTTTGATAAGTAAGTGCAATCGGGGGAGGAGAAAAAATAAACTTTTGAATTCCTTCGTTCATTAACTGGATGTTCTGCGAGAGTACCTCTTCTAAAAAACAAAAACGTTCTAAGGTTTCTTGAAACTCATTACTTTTTTTGGCGTGAATCAGCTGATGTGATTTTTGGAGATATTGATAAGCCATGTCAAACATATCTAAGAAGTGTCGATATCCAATTTCTGTTTTGATGCTGCTATCTGTTATAATCGTTTGTGTATCAAAAAAATTGGTAGTCGAAGAAGCAAAAATTTGAACCGTTTGTTTAGTTTTTATTGTTGAACGATAAGCTTCTAAACATCTGTCTAAACTATTTTTGAGTTGATTGATTAAGTTTAAAAGAGCGGGTTTAGTGATTTTGGGTGGTTGGTTTTGGATTTCGGCATGAACCCAATTTGAAATATCATAAGTTTTAGCCAAATACAGGTTGGAAACTTCCTCTAGAGAAAGATTAGGAACTGAAGGAAAACCTAAGCCGCCTTCAGTCGCGTTAATCATTTGTATATCAGAGTGATGTTTTGCAAATTGGCCTAACCAATTAGCTTCTGCTATCCATTCCCATTTAGTTTTAATCCACTGATTAAAAATATCAGTTCTTAATACAGCTTTTTGATCACCTGTTTGATAAGGTTGGCTGATATCGATCCAGAGGGGATGAGTAGAAATACCTTTTGCATAGGGTTGTATTTCGGTGTATGCAAGGTCCATTCCAACATAAATAATAGGGTTACAGCCCATCTTATGAGCAATTTCTGTGCATAGATTAACGACATTGTGTCCTTCATCTAATTGTGGTCCTGCGATATCTAACTCTTTTTCAAACCAAGATGCCAGTTGATTTGTTGATCCTGAAACATAGATTTTAGGCCCTTGCATGAGCTGAAAAGCAGCATGTGAAATTCGTAAACGATAAAGAAAAGGAATGTGAAAAGTATGGTTAGTTAATAAACGATGGGTTTGTTCAGGGTTTGGATCTAATCCTAAACCAAAATGTGGTTGTATGCCTGCATGGTTGAGCACATTTAAAGAGGAACCCCCCGCAAAAATTAATGCATTTTGTCCTAGATCTTTGAGTTTATGAATGTTTTTTTCTAGAGAGGGTCCAGCTCCACAAATGATAGCTGGGATATTTTTAAATCGATCAAAAAGATTTGTGGCAAAATGAGATTGGGGAAGATGAAAAATATTTTGGTAAAAATTTGTTAAAAACCCCTTTTGACCAGATAAATATTCATTGTGTAAAGCTTCTAAAATCTTATGGTCATGTAGGATAACATAGCACAAAGCTAAAGCTTCCATTTCTTTACGTAATGCATAGTAAGGAAGTGTCAGAAATTCAATAGGTCTATTGATAAAAGCACTGTTAAGTTTACAGAAGCTTTCATAGTCTGATTGATAGTTACGAAAATAAAAAAGAGTAACTTGAGAATTTTGAAGTAACGAAGAGGCAGTGTTAGTGAATAAAAAATAGTAAATGATTTCAAGATTATCTTCTAAAAAGATCACATGTCTTTGGGGATTTTGCAAAAGCCAGGGCTGTAATACCTCATAGAAATATCCTAGTCCTAATCCATAAATATATAGAATTTCTCCTTTTTCTAAAAGCTCGGGTGAAATTGAGGTAGACGCTTCTTCTAATGCTCCTGT
Source organism: Candidatus Protochlamydia amoebophila UWE25 (assembly GCF_000011565.2). NCBI lineage: Bacteria > Pseudomonadati > Chlamydiota > Chlamydiia > Parachlamydiales > Parachlamydiaceae > Candidatus Protochlamydia > Candidatus Protochlamydia amoebophila. The sequence goes on along the minus strand of NC_005861.2, from coordinate 1,645,264 downwards.
TTGCGCATGCAAATAATCATCTATTCCAAATTTTCTTTTAAATAAATTAGGCTCCCCTTTAGTGGTTTTACAAGGTGTAAATTCCTCTTGTTGTAAAATCCCTTCTAGTTGATAAGCTGCCAATGGATCACGAGAAGAGAATAACTCAAAATTTCTATCATAGTTATCTGAATTAAAAGGCAAAATTGTCATAAGATCACGTCCTTTGCAATCGTTCCGTCTGGAAACCAACATCTGGCCTGTTTAGGTAAATTCTGATGATATATCACTTCTGTAAATAGTTGGCCATTTTCATACCAACTTTTTTCTACTCCTTCTCGCTGACCATTCGAAAAATATAGCTCTCTTTTTATTTGGCCATGAGGGTAATACAGTTTGACCATGCCATTCAAAATACCTTTTTGATAATTAATTTCACTTTTTAAAGTTCCATCCTCGTAAAAGTAATAATGAGTTCCTTCAAATGGTCTACCAAGATTGGATGAAGTAGAATAAACATTTCCGGATGCATAATAGGTTGATTGTCTGTCAGAGTTCGAAAAAAGGGGAAAATGTTGAACGGGTAGCGTTTGATTTGCAGGTGAATTTTCTTTTAATGTGTTTTCAATAATTGTTAGATTAACCTTGCACGTTTGCCAAAGAAAACGATATCGCTCCTCTGTTAGTTCGCGTTCTTTAATCATTTTTAAATTATTCGATATGCGATTTAAATTTCGTAAATCTTTCTGAATAAATGTCATAAAAAAATCATCAAATTGGCTTAACAGATAATTGAAGCCAGGCTCTTGCTTCAATTTGTCCGGAAATATCATCTCATTTTCTTTTGAGGTATTTAATATGTCCTGAAGAGTATTTTCACAATTTTTGAGGCTGAGATAGAAAGTGTTTATTACTTCTTTTACGTGCAAATGACTAACCGAAATTTTTCCAGCTTCTTGAACCCTATGATGAACCATTTCATTTATATCGAAAGAGTGAGATAAATGAGATTGAGTGAGTTCTTCTAAAGAAAGATTAGGAATGGAAAAAAGCCCAATTCCTTCTTCCGAGGCATTGAAAATTTTTAAATCGGGATGAGAACGCTGATAAAGATCAATCCATTGAGCTTCAGCGATCCAAGGCCAATAACTCCAGACGTGTTCTCCTTTCTTATTTTTAACTTGTAAAGGTTGACCTAAATGCGTTTTTTGATCGGCTTTTTGAGGAAAAAGTGGGTGCCTTTCCACGCCAGATGCATAATGCTCTCCTTCTTGATAGGAAAGATCCAATCCAACAAAAATAATCGGATTACATCCCAAAAAGTGAGCAATTTCTAAAGCTGTATGAACAACATTATATCCTCCTTCTAGTTGTAAAGAAGGAAGATTAAATTGTTCTTCAAACCATTTAGCTACTGAATAATAAACGGCTCCTGATAAAAATAATCGAGGGGCATGAATGGCAGTTAAAGCTTCATAATACAAGCGATGACGATAAAAAATAGGGGTTTCAAAGGCTTTATTCATCACCTGACGATGAAAAGTTTCAGGGGTAGGATCAATATTAACTCCAAAATGTGGCCAAACGCCTTGATGACTTAAGACATTGAGAGCACTGCCTGGAGCAAATAAAACAGCTTTGTCATATAAATTTTTTAAAAGTGGAGCTTGTTTGTTTAAAGAAGGCCCAGCTCCACAAATAATAGCTGGGATATCTTTGAATTTGCCAACTAAATTGTCTGCTAAGTAAGCTTGGGGAAGTTGGAAAAGGTTGCGGTAAAAATTATTAAAAAAAACTATTCCGAATTGAGCCAATTCTTGATAGCGAATATTTAATTCAGCAGATTCAAATTCAATCAAATCTTTGATTGTAGCAAAAAAATTGGCTTTATGAGTCGAATAAGAAGGGAGCGCTGTGATGGCAAAGGAACGAAGAATATGGTCCTCTGTTATTGAGCGGATAATTGTGCGGTCGTGCTGAGCTTCGGAAATGTCTATAATATCTACCTGAGGATCTTTTAATAAAACAGAAGACTTTTTTGTTTGTAAAAAATAATGGATGACTGCAGGTTCATCTTCTAAAAACACTAGATAACGATGTCTGTTAGTTTTTAACCAAGGCTGTAAAACATCATAAGCATATCCAAGACCTAGCCCATAAATATAGAGAACATCACGATCTTCAAGATCTAATTCTCGAATCCAGATAGAGGTTTGTTCTAAAGCTTCATTTTCCTTATGAATAAACACGTTAACATCCTCCTGCTTCGTTGCGAAAGAGGAAAGTTTAGGCAGGGATTGGAGTTTTACAGCTAAAGGGGGATTGATCAGGGCTAAAAGAGAAAGATTTTGATTGAATAGATTTGGATCAGACATTCTTTTTCCTTTAACGGGATTTAAATATCATTTAACAGAAAAGCGAATGTCTTGCAAATTTTCTCAATCAAAATTGCTATTACAAAATTGCTATTACATAGGAATCCAATTTTTATCACCACCTAATGGTTTAAATCGTTTACGCCGTTCTTTGATTTTTTGTTTAAGCGGATCTTCTTTTTTAACAGAAACTTTTTGTCCTCTTTCCATGATTTTTGAAAAGGCGAACTGTAGTTTTTTCGCATCTTTCTCGATTTCTTGCGCTTGCTTTAATACGCGCTTATCTTTATCACTAATCATTTGAGAGCGGCTAGAATCTATTTTTAAGTTTTCAACGTCAATATTCGCATCTTGAAAAGTCTTTTGATTTACATCATTAAAAAGAGCAATTGCATTTTCTAGTCTTTCAATTTCCTCTATAATTTGAGGTGTTAAATTATTGGAAATGGAGCCATCATGATTTTGAATTTTATGCAGAATCTCTGTAATTTGCGAAAGCAAGGGTTCTATTGGATTTTTATCTTTCATCTTCTTTCCTCCATGATTTTCTACTTTTGTTCTATTATTTCTAAATAACGAAAGCATTAAAAGATTCCAAGTTTAAATTTTCTGAAATAGAGAGAGTTTAATCATATGGTTAAAAATAGAGGAAAAATGAATGCGGTTTAATCGTATGAATTTGTATTAAAAAATTAGGTAGTGCTAAATAGGTAAGGCTCTCAATTGTCTATTGTAATCACAAATAAAGTATTTTATTAACTAAATGGGATTAGTTAGTTTTTTAGAAAATGAAAGTGTTTTCCTTACAAGCCTTGCACATCTTTGTCTTAAGAGTACAATTAAATCTTTCCATGTCGCTTGTCTGACCAGATTACTTGCTAACTGGTTGATGTTGACTCCAAAGAATGGTTTCATAATAGACATTAAATTTATCCGTGAAATAGAGAGCTTTTTTTAATGATTTGGGTAGTTTTGCAAATTTAAGCAGGTCAAAAAAAACGGCTATTTATTTCTTTTACCTAGATATTTTCATAGAGAATTCGCTTGGTTTTGATTTTCTATTGCATTCTCAGTTCAAGCTCATTTTTCCGCTATTAAAAACCAACTTTTCATTTTCACTTTGGATTGGCATGCAAATTGCACCTTAGGAGGAAAAAAAGGGGGTTTAGCTATGGTCAACCCAACCGGATCTTTTCCAAGTCATCCATCTCAAGAACAAAATATCCAACAACCTGCGTCGCAAGCTGCAGAAGGAAAAAAAAGAAAACAAAAAGGAAAGGAAAAAATAGAAGATACTCATCAAAAAACTGAGGAAGCGGCTCAGACCGCCATTCAAAGTTTATCTACTCCCGAATCATCTCCCCCTCATAAATTTCCTAGGCGAACAAAAGAAGAAGAAGAGGCCTTAGAAGCCGAGGATACTAGTTCTTTGAATAGCAGCAGGAGTTTGCCGACAAGAAAAAGCACTCAAAAAGAGAGTAAAGTTTATCAAGAAACTTTTCCGGCCGCAATGCCTTCTAGGGGAACAAAATCCAAAGCAGGGGATAAAATAAACCCACCTAAACTTGAAAAGCGTTCTTCCTTTGGTTTAGAGAGCAATAGAGAAATTTATATCAATGCAAAAGAATTTATTGCAAAAGCTGTAGAACCCTTTTTCCAAATTAATAACCCCCTTTCTTTGAAGCTTGGTCAATTCATTGCTAAAATGGATGCCTATAATAATCGGGGAGATAAAAATGAAAATCCCCCTGCAGAATTAATTGACATGCATGCGCAAGCGCGGCTACTTCTTTTTCTTCACATGGGCATAGCTTACTCTGGGTTGGAATGTCAAATTGATTGGCTACCAGCCAAAAAACAATTTTACATCGGCTCAGAACAAACAGGCACAGAAGCTTGTCATCACTCTTTATTTGCCGAAGTGAATGATACCTATCTTTATACGCTTAAAGAGTCTTTACTGGAAGCAGTACGCGCATTGCGTGAAAACCAAAGAGAAATTCCTCTTCCGTTAAAAGAAAGGCTCCTTAAGATAAATGTCTCTAAAGAAAGACTTCAAAAGACAATTAAAGCTATTTTAGACAATAAGATTCGCGCATCTGAGGGAATTGAAAACTTGTGGAAAGAGACATTTCCTTCTTCTCCAGAACATCCAGAGTTAAAAAAGTCTTTAGTGGAAGCAGTACGCGCATTGCGTGATAACCAAAAAGAAATTCCTCTTCCGTTAAAAGAAAGGCTCCTTGAGCTAAATGTCTCTGAAGAAGGACTTCAAAAGACCATTAAAGCTATTTTAGACAATAAGATTTACGCATCTGAGGGAATTGAAAACTTATGGAAAGAGACATTTCCTCTTTCTATAGAGAATCAAGCCCTAGCAAAAGATTCTTTATTCCAATATATAGAGGAGCGACAAAGGCAGCCGCAAGAAATAATAGGCAAGCTGCAAACAAAGGGGATTCCTAGAAATGTTATTAATGCATTACTAAAAAATAAACGATTAAAGAGAGTGGATGTAAATGTGGATGAAGTGTTTAAAAAATGGGTGAATCCTTCTTTATGGGCAAACACGAACTTTTATTTTTTAAACCATCATACTTTAATAGCTCCTTCTGCCTTAAATAAAGTGGACGATTTAATTGAAAAAAAAGTGCGCTCCGGTGCTATGAAAATCCTTAATGCTATTGCCAAAAAAGAGATTAGCCCTTTGGAAGGTACTCAAGAAGTAGGCAAACTCATTATTGCAAGCCTGGGTAAAAGCCTAAAGTTTACACGAAAAAAAATTGCTTTAGTCACCGATTTAGAAAAAGAATTGGAGAAGCTGGGCAAACTTTTTAACGGGTTAGAGATTGAAAAAACTAGCGCTAGTCACACCCCCTTGTACAAAAAGTTAGAAAATTTAAAAGAGGTGCAAAGCACCGTTAATGAACTCATGCGCATTCTCGATGCATTAGCAAATCTTAATCACTCTCCTTCCCATATAGCGATTGTGGATTTTAAAATAGAACAAGCAAGAATTAAAACAATGCAAGACACGTTCAATGAATTTAGAACAGAGTTAACAGGACGGATGGATAAAACATTTGAAAGTCGCTATCAACAGTATCGGCAAGCCCCTTTTTTTCAACATCAAAAACAAATCGAGGAACTAAAAATCACCATAGAGGAGAAAGAGAGGGAAAAAGAAGAGTTTGAGCAAGAATTGAAAGAAAAGGATTTGACTCCAGAAGAAAAGAGGTTGTTGTTCTCACTAGAAGAGAATCTACCAGAAAATTCAACTTTCCTAAATCTTGAACCTAAAGAAAAGCTAGATTTAGCTGAAAAGTTATCATATGGCGAAGCTAAACGTTATGAAGCTTATAAAAGTGTTATAGATAAATTTCTGGAAAAAACTGCCTTAAAAAAGGGCCTAGAGGAAATAAAGAGAATAATTCAGCAAAATCGACGTTTAATGCAGGAACTAGGAGAAGGGAAAGAGCCTGAAGATGCTTATTTCAGAACACAATATCTAAACATTTCAAAAGTAATAATTGAATGGTCAATAAACTCTCAGTTTAGATTAATTCATTATCCTATGTCTAGCGCTACGCTTTCTTTTGTCGAAGAGTTATTAAACCTACAATCCAGGGCGACTTTTCAGCTTGCCCAGGATTTGGAGCAAGCTGATCCTTTTATTTATGAAGAGGAAGCTTTAAAGCAAGCCTTGATTAGACGGTCAACTGAATAAGCTAAATTTCAAAGCTTAAGGATGTGAATGGGGGAGTGAAGCCTTAGCAAAGTCCCAAACATCTAACCCCCCTTCTTTATCGCAGCAAGCCAAACGGCGCTCATCTGCATAAATACCTATTAAATTACACTCTAATGCTTCTGCTTCTCTATCTTCCAATTTCTTTTTTTGTTTAATAGAGCAAAAAGCTCCCACTGTTTCAGGCTTATCTTTGATATTTAGGCATTCGATTATATAGTAGGGATTAGTGGCCACCCAGCAATGTTCCTGATCGCGGTCGAAGCTAAGAAACTGGACAGGAGATATACCAAAGGAGTGCGTTGTAATCCTTTTTCCAGTAGTAGGTTCATAAAAAGTGACATCCCCTAAATCAAATCCCACGGCGAGTTTTTCGCCATTATAGGCTGAAGCAGTAATACATTTAGCTTTGGAGTTGCGACTAAATTTTGATCCTCTCTCAAGAGACCCCTCAAAGATTTTTTCTCCGCTAGTAACATTCCAAACCGTACAGAGGCGTTTCACCGCATCCTTCCCCAAAATAATGACACGCTTTTCATCAAATTGCACCAGCTCTTTGGAAAGAGGATCTAAAAAGAGCCCCTCCAAAAGGATCGGTTCCAGATTTTGGGAGGCATTCTCTTTTCGAATAGCTTTGATAAAATAAAGCTTGCCATCTTCACATTGAATCAAAATTTGGTTATCGCGGCAATCGAGCGAGCGGATGGAAGAGCGGAAAAAGGGAGATTCGTAATATTTTAAGCCATTTTCTATATTAAAAATGGCAAATTGCTTGCGCTGAGGCAACACTAAAATAAGCAACTCTTGGTCAACATGGGCTTCTTCAAAATTTCCCACCCTGCTTAAGGGTTGCGAAGGAAAAGGTTCTTTGAGTGGCCAGCGATAGAGGGAACCTTCTTGGGTAACTTGGATCATATGCCCTTCTAGATAGTGGATCAAACGAGAGTTTTCGTCTTTTAGGTTATCAAAAACTAATTGACAGCCCTTTTCCTCAAGAGAATAGACTTGAGCAGTTCCAGAAGTGACTTGGATGAAAGCTACTTTTTTTTCTACCTTTAATTTAACAGTTTCCGTTGCTGCAAAGCCAGGTAATTGGTAGGTGTCATGCTTACAACGATCTTCACATAATGTGGGTTTGTTACGTTTGACTTCTTTTAGAATTTGATGCTTTTTTTTATAAATTTTCTTCCAGTTTGAATTTAAGGTCGGGCGGGTCGAGAATGTCAACTTTTTCCATTGGCGACAAAACTGGGCTTTCCATAAAGAGGAATCCTCTGCTAGCTGTTGCCATGCTTTGCTGACTAAAGAAGCCATGGCGAGGTCTTTTGGGCTCTTAAGATGATTAAAAATGGCAACTTTTGTTTCTTCAGGCAAAACTTCCATAGGGGATTTTAAAGAAATTTGCATAAGACCTCTATCTTTATTAAGAGAAGATGATTAGTTAAATAATAGCAATTATATTTAATAAGTTTATTTTTTTCTAGGCTAAATTGATTCAAAAATGGTAACTAAAGATTTTATTAAAGATAAAATGAAAAGAAAATTTATAATATATATGGCGGCCAAATCTTTATTAAGAGAAGATAGACTCTAATTTGCTCAACATGTTTTATTAGGCAATTCAAATCGAGCATAATTTGAAAAAGGAATGCGATCTAAGCAATCCTTTTATAATTTCTATAGCTAAAAACATATGGAAGTGGCCTTTTTAAAAAGGCTACTTCTTCGAAGTTTTATTACTTTGATTACTCGCTAAGTCGGATTCTAACTTGTTCTAAATGTAAAAATTAAAAATAACGTGTTAAAGTTAAACCAATTCTTTGTAATACAGGGTATCTTTCTTGCTGTAATAATCGGTATTCAATACCGAGCTCGGTATTTCGGCAAAGGGAATATTTTAATCCAGCGATTGCTTGCCATACTAATCCTTTATTTTTAAAACGTAGTCGCGAAGATAAGAACATATCTAATCTTTGCCATTGCGTATGGCCTCTAGATTGATAATAACCTAATCCTCTTCCTATATATGGCTTGAGAGGAAAGTCAACATCAAAATCATAATACACATTAGTGATGAGTGATATGATCTCTTTAAATCTTTTTCCTCCACGCACCACATAAGTATGGTTTGTTTTCTTTTCAAGAAAACTTTGAAAGGATGAATCTAATTCAAAACGGAAATCGGACAGTTTATAGCCAATTGCTGCCCCAACATAGTACTCCATATGGAATTTGAAATTTTCTATTTTTCTAGATATGCTTGTACTGCATTAATACTAAAATATATTTTTTTGTTTAATTCATTTTGTTTTTCGTCGTTAGCATATCCCATATTTAGGTAGTACTAAATAAGTAAAGGCTATTCCAATAAACTACTCTAATTGGATAAACTAATGTCTTAATTCAAAGTGTGGTAAATAATGGGGCTAAAATTATTAACAAACAAAGAATTGATTTTATTATCAATGATTTACCTGGGGATTTAAATGTACACGTCACTTGTCATGAGAACGATGAGCTAGAAGTGGCTAAACTTGAAGGAGATGAGCGATGGAGTTGGGCAGGAAATAAGAAAAATGATCTGTGGCTATGGCTCGTTTTCCATAAAAAAATTGCCAAGTGTTGGCTAGGCAATTAGATCCTCGAGACAAAAAAACCGCTGAGCTTCTTTTTGCAAAACGACCTGAATCCTTAAAAAAAGCCCTCTATTTCACGGATAAATTTAATGCCTATTATGAAACCATTCTTTGGAGCAAACATCAAGCAGTTAGCAAGCTATCTGGCCAGACAAGCTACATTGAAAAATTTAATTTTACTCTTAAGACAAAGGTATGCAAGTTTTGTAAGGAAAACACTTTCATTTTCTAAAAAGCTAACTAATCCCATTTAGTTAATAAAATATTTTATTTGTGATCACAATAGACAATTGAGAGCCTTACCTATTTAGCACTACCAAAAATTATCAATGACCTTTTTTTCTACGGATATATGCTTTTAGGCTTCGCCATTTTTCTATAGAAAAAGCTGCGAGGACGTGATTTTTCTATTGGAGGTTAATTAAAAGAAAGTTTTTGACATAACCCTCAATCACAAATCCTAATCGATTTAAAAGCTTTGCACTTCTCGTATTCATAGGCCATGTAATTGGACATGATTCTATGGAGGTTTAAGTTCTTCAAAAATATATTGAATTGACATTTCTAATGCTTCAAACATAAGTCATTAACCTTCATATACATAATCGATCTTGTAATCTAAATAACAGGCTTAGAAAAGCCATCGAAAAATTTGTGTGAAATGACAAAAACCAATGATTAAGTCCTGATTTGTTTTTGATCTAATAAAAATCGAGCAGTTTGTCTTTTTTGCATTCTTGATCCAACTTTTTAACCATATTCGTAGTCGAGAGATTTCTGATGCATGCTGGAGAGAATGTGGAATGACAGTGGTTCCTCACTTTGCTAAATGGTTTCTATTGCGTATGCCAAAATCATGAATAGCAGAAAGATCTTCTAAGCTTAGAAAAGTTAAAATGAGATGGGAAGTTATCAATTTTTTTTAACATATATTTTAATCAAAACGTGGGCCTGGGCAACAACCTTTCTATATTCTTAATTGTTCTAAACACAGCGATTTATTACTAATCTAAATTTTTAGGTTATCGCCTTGCTAATCAAGTACTTCCTCTCAATGATGAAAATTGATTGACTATTCTCTTCCATTATAGTAAAAATTTCGAACATACAATATGTTGTGTTTTTAAAAACAGCATGTTGTTATTAACCGAAGTTTGAAATTTTTCGATCAAATTTTTTGATTCCTCTATGAAAAAAATTTGCTTAGTTGCGAATCATTAATTTTTCAAGAAATCATCTAAATTTCAAGAAATAAACTTTAAACTTAGGTTGTTAGATAAAGTGCCTTTAGTTACGGCTAAAGGAGAATAGGGAAACGGGTGCAAATCCCGTACGGTGACGCCGCTGTAACGAGTGACAAAGGTCTCTTCTTATCACCACTGCTTTTTTATCACGCAAGAGTCAAAATTTGCGTTTTTTAGCGGGAAGGTTAGGACCTAAGGATGATCTCGGAGTCAGAAGACCTGCTTTATCTTACTCATCCTCATTCAAGTCTTAATAAAGCTTGAGTGAACTGTCTCGTTAAAGACAGGATGGGAAAAAGCACGCAGCGCATTTTAGGTTTTTTCAACCTTTTTCATTTCTTGCACGCTCTTTTCCCTTTTGTCATTTTTTTAATGTACTCATGCTATTTCAAAATAGCGATGGAACTGTATTGCTTTAATTTAAAAGGAATTTTTTATGCAGGTGACTGAACCTATATTGCGAGAAAATAAAGATCGTTTTGTTCTTTTCCCTATTAATCATGCCGAAATTTGGCAAATGTACAAAAAAGCAGAAGCGAGTTTTTGGACAGCAGAAGAAATTGATTTAACTTCTGATCTTTTAGATTGGGACCGTAAGCTTAACAACGATGAAAAATATTTCATCAAACACATACTAGCATTTTTTGCAGCCAGTGATGGAATTGTCAATGAAAATTTAGCCGTTAATTTCATGAGTGAGGTGCAATATCCGGAAGCGCGTTGTTTTTATGGTTTTCAAATTATGATGGAAAATATTCATTCAGAGGCATATTCGTTGCTAATTGATACTTATATTAAAGATCCTACTGATAAAAATCGACTCTTCAAAGCTTTAGAAACAATCCCATGCATCTCAAATAAGGCTGATTGGGCATTGAGATGGATTTCGCAAGGGAGTTTTAGTGAGCGTCTAGTCGCTTTCGCTGCTGTGGAAGGAATCTTTTTTTCGGGGAGTTTTTGTTCTATTTTTTGGCTTAAAAAACGAGGGTTAATGCCTGGATTAAGTTTTGCTAATGAACTAATTTCAAGAGATGAGGGGCTTCATTGTGATTTTGCTTGCCTGCTTTATTCTCAGCTTAACAATAAACTTCCTTTAGAAACGCTTCAGGCTATTATTTCGCATGCGGTGGCTATTGAAAAGGAATTTGTACAAGATGCACTTCCCGTTCGCTTAATTGGAATGAATGCCACTCTCATGTGTCAATATATTGAATTTGTTGCTGACCGTCTTCTGGTTGCACTTGGATCTCCTAAGTTGTACAACGTTGACAATCCATTTGATTTTATGGATCTGATTTCCATGCCGGGGAAAACAAATTTTTTCGAAAGGCGGGTATCAGAATATCAAAAATCAGGAGTGATGTCAACGAAAGAAAATCATGTATTTACCATTCACGAAGATTTTTAAGGGAGTAAATCATGTTTGTTACTAAACGAGACGGACGTAAACAAGAAGTTAAATTTGATAAAATTACAGCTCGCATTCTCAAGCTTTGCTATGGGCTAGATTCAGTGCATATCGATCCAGTTTTGATTGCTATGAAAGTGATAGAAGGGTTATTTGATGGAGTTACAACAAGTGAATTAGACAATTTAGCTGCCGAAGTGGCAGCTTCATTAACTGTAAAGCATCCTGACTATGCTTTACTCGCTTCACGGATTGCTATTTCCAATTTACAAAAGAACACTAATAAATCATTTGCACGTACGATCGGTGAACTTTACCATTATATCGATCCTAAAACAGGGAAAAAAGCCTCTTTAATTGCTGAGGATGTATACAAAATCGTGCAAAATCATGCCGAAATTTTAGATGCAACAATGATTTATGATCGTGATTTTGGTTACGACTATTTTGGTTTTAAGACGCTAGAGCGTTCTTATTTATTGAAAATTAATGGGAAAGTCATCGAAAGGCCTCAACATCTGCTCATGAGAGTATCCATTGGAATTCATAAAAATGATATTTCTGCAGCCATTGAAACCTATCATTGGATGAGTGAGCGTTGGTTTACCCATGCTACACCTACTTTATTTAATGCCGGAACACCTTATCCACAAATGTCTTCTTGTTTTTTGATGCAAGTAAAAGAAGATAGTATCGAAGGAATTTTTGACACGCTGAAAGCATGTGCAAAAATTTCTCAAGCTGCAGGAGGAATCGGTTTAAGTATTCATAATATCCGTGCGACAGGTTCTTATATTCGAGGAACGGGAGGAATTTCTAATGGAATTATTCCTATGCTCCGCGTATATAATGATACGGCGCGCTATATTGATCAAGGAGGAGGAAAACGGAAAGGATCGTTTGCCATTTATCTTGAACCTTGGCATGCCGATATCTACGCTTTTTTAGATTTAAGAAAGAATCACGGAAAAGAAGAATTACGAGCACGCGATCTTTTTACAGCTCTTTGGATTCCAGACCTTTTTATGAAGCGGGTGGAAGAAGATGGCGTTTGGTCGCTTTTTTGTCCTAATGAAGCACCCAATCTTCATGAATGTTGGGGAGAAGAATTTGAACATCTTTATTGTCTTTATGAACAAGAAGGAAAAGCTCGAGAGGTAATTAAAGCACAAGATTTATGGTTTAAAATTTTGGAATCTCAAATTGAAACAGGAAACCCTTACATGCTTTTTAAGGATGCCTGTAATTATAAATCTAATCAAAAGCATTTAGGAACAATTAAGTTAAGTAATTTGTGTACAGAAATTATAGAGTACACTTCACCCCATGAAGCGGCTGTTTGTAATTTAGCCTCCATTGCTTTACCACGGTTCATTATTAACGGGCATTTTGATCATCAAAAACTTTTTGAGGTTACGCAAGTGATCACAAGAAATTTAGATAAAATTATTGATGAAAATAGTTATCCTATTGTGGAAGCGCAAACTTCAAACTTGCTTCATAGACCGATAGGGATTGGAGTACAAGGGCTTGCAGATGCTTTCATCTTGCTGAGGATGCCTTTTGATTCAAAAGAAGCGCGAGCGTTAAATCAAGCCATTTTTGAAACTATTTACTTTGGAGCTTTGACAGCCTCTAAAGATTTAGCTAAAAAAAAAGGAAGATATCCTAGCTATGAAGGGTCACCGATTTCTAAGGGAATTTTACAATATGAAATGTGGAATGTCAAACCTAGCTCAAATTGGGATTGGGAAGCATTAAAAACTGAAATAGCTGTCCACGGAATACGCAATTCTTTACTTGTGGCGCTCATGCCGACTGCCTCGACTTCACAAATTTTAGGAAATAATGAGTGTTTTGAGCCTTATACCTCAAACTTATATACACGGCGTGTTTTATCGGGAGAATTTATTGTTGTGAACAAGCATTTGATGCGGGATCTTGTGAAAAGAGAGTTGTGGAACGAAGAGATGAAACAACGTATTTTAGCTGCTAACGGGTCTATTCAAGGGATCGAAGAAATTCCATCTGAAATCAAAGAGCTATACAAAACTGTTTGGGAAATTAAGCAAAAAGCTTTGATAGATATGGCTGCTGATAGAGGACCTTTTATTTGCCAGTCTCAATCGTTAAACTTATTTGTCGAAAGCCCAACTTTTGCAAAGCTCTCTTCTATGCATTTTTATGCCTGGAAAAAAGGATTAAAAACAGGCATGTATTATTTGAGAATTAAAGCTGCTGCAGAAGCGATAAAATTTACCGTTAATCAAAACTATGAGCAGCCGCAACAAGAAATTGCTTGTTCTTTGGATTGCCTCAGCTGTAGTGGCTAACGTTTGTCTCATATGGCTAAACACTGTCATTTTAAGGGGAAATAGCTAATTAATCAGCTACTTTCCCTTAAAATGACAAGCGTTTCAACTTAATCCTAATCTTTTTAGGCTTGCCAGAGATCCGGAAATAACTGTAATAGAGGGCGAAACTATACTTAGAAAGAGGCAAACTGATTCCTATTATTTGAAGTAGTTTTAACTAGTTTGACGCAAAATATTTTTAAAAATTAAAATTAAATACTATACTTATTCTTAAAATTTAAATAGAATTGCATTTTTATTATTAATAGAGTAAAATAAGAATCGAATTCATATATAAACATTGTTTTTTGCAATATTACATTTGTTGCTAGCACATTTTCTTATTAAATTTTTTGCTAAAAGTTTATTAATCTTTAAAATTTTTATAACAAAAAGACTAAGCGATGAACTCTTTAATTAACTACTTGCCTTCACGAGTAGCAAGCCAAGTTACTTCAGCAACAACGGATGAAGAAGTTTTTAGTTATTTTTTAGATAATGGAAATACATCGAGTTCGCAAAATAATAATTTTACTGATTTAGTTAAATTTTTTCATCAAATTCCCAAGAATGCGTTAGAGTCACACATTAAATTGACAGAATTAATAGTTGTCGAATTTAATTCTGTTTATAGCAGCGAAAAAATCTCTACTGAAACGTCTGAAGACATTCGCCAAATTTTTAAACAAAACTTCAATTGGTTTGAGCAGCACAACATTTTCAAAATACTCGATCCCAATGCAAGAGTGGTAATTAATGATAAAGCGATTCTTGTGAATAAATTGAAGATTTGTGCGCAATCAGAACTTTTAGCAAAAATGGATTTAAATTCCAGTGCAACTGCTACGGGAGAGTTGAAGCTAGATCTTCCTCATCCAGAGGCAGGGCGCAAAATAGTGAAAGCGCTTCAAACGGGTGTTTTCAAAAATACAAAAAAAGTTGAGAAAGCCCTAAACCTTGTTTTAGAAGCAAATGATTTAGAGATTTGCCCTTCAATTCAAGAAAAAATTGAAAATAATTTCATTGAGTTGCTCGATAAAAATACCTTATTAAAATTTTATCTTTTTACCAAGCAGCATCAGATAGCGACGCTAGAAAAGTCTTGCTTACAATTGATATCTACTTTAAGTGTTTCAGATTTAGGCAAGTTCTGGGATTCCCTCGATTCTATACAAACTGATGGACTTGATTTGTCTGAAATTCGCCAATCTTGTATCGATGCTTCAGTAAATCTAGCCATAGATTTAATAAAAAAGAAAGGTCCGCTGAAAGGATTTCGAGCGAAGATTAAAATGAGCTGCCTGAAACCCATCCTTCAGCATTGTGTGAAAATTATAGGCAATCGCAAAGTTTGTGAATTAAGCAATAATCAGTTGTTAAAGTTATTTAATCTCGTGTCTCGAGATTTTTATGAGTTTGAGGTGGATCAAGCCAAAATTCAATCTTTGAGTCCATTTACCAATCTTGTTAACCTTTCACGCTTAACTCTTACAAATGCTCCCAAATTTTATAGTTTAGGAGGAGCTTCAAAATTGACACATATTAAGCATCTGAATTTAAGTGGTTGCCTAGCATTAGAAAGTATTGAAGAAGTAGGCACTTCATTTAAGCAGTTAAAAACGATTGACCTAACGGGGTGTATTCTTTTAAAAAATCTGGCGGTTTTAGAAAATTGTCTAAACCTAGAGAAGGTGATTATTAAAAATGCCGAGTTAGAGACCATACAATCTTTACGCCATATGTTTAACCGCTGTCATATCGTGACTGCATAAATAAGAAGCTAAGACCTTCAGAGAACGTAACCGGGTTTTTCTCTCCTTGAAATCTTAGCATCTGTCAACGGTTAAGCTTTAAGTAGGCTTTTAGCTCCTAAATGGAGTAGGAATTTAGACAGAAATTAAAGTAAAGTCCACAAATCCGTGCAATGCCAATTTAATCTTCTTTGAGTTTTAAAGTAACATTGTTTTTATCCACATTTTCAACAATATACTCAATTCCCGGAAGAATAAGTATTTCGTTTTCGCCAGGCCATGCAGAATAACGACCTACATCTTTTGCACCTTTTGTACTTGTGTAAGTTAAGTTCCACGCACCTTTCACGTTCGACTTAGGAGTTGTACTGACAAAAGCAAAATCTTTAAAAACTTTGTTTTTTATGAATGTTTGTTGTCCCCAAAGAGGGTTATCTGGAGGTTCCGTAAAAATAGATCGTTCTAGGTGGACAGAGTCTTCCTCTAATTGATAATCAGGAAGCTTCAACATCCCTTTCAATGCATCAGAAACATAAGCTGCTAACCCAGGATCCTCTATTTTGCCTTCTTTTGCTTTTCTCATCGCAGGATTAATGATTGCATAATCACCAGTCGTGTATCCATATAAAGCAACGCGTTGACGAGAAGTGAGTCCATGAACATTTTTTTCTTCTGGAAGATTTGCATGGCTTTGAGCAAGAAATGAAATAAATTTTAAAGGGCCCATATATTGAAACATGGGATTTTGGTGATATTTGTGGATTGCTTGGATAATTTCTTTTGGATTGGATGCCAGTAGCCCTTGTAACAACGTCAAACGCTTAGCGAGTTCTTTATCGTTTGCCTCTACGATTTTCTCCAGCGTTCCATATTTTGAAATAAGCCCTTTTAGTTGACTATTTAAAGAGAAGATCATTTCAAAATAATTTTTCGTTGTAATAGGACCAAACTTGTCTTCTATTTCTTGAAGAATTGGACTTTTGGTGGGAATAAACTCATACCAGCCTAATTCCTCTATTCCATAATCTTTCACAAGAGCCATTCGAGAAAAAAGAGCCTCAGCAGCAATGGCGTTACCTTTATTTACACCTTCGTGGTGTAAATAGTCAGCGACAGCCAAAAATAAATCAGCACAGCTAATCTTTTGATCTGCTAGCTGAATGAGCATTTCTTCGTTATCACCAAGCATCATGATAGCACCAAAATGCAAACGATCTAAACACAAATGAGCAATCAAAGGTTGAAGCCATGCAGGAGAATAAGCTAAGCGTTTAACAACCTCTTTTAGTTCCATTTCTGTTGAGATACCAGATTGCTCAAATAGCAGCTTCATCCCTGCTTTACACTCTTCAGGACCTTGTCTTTCAACCCATCCACTTAAATCTTTTCTTGTTTCTGCGAATTTCTTCAATTCAACAGAAGTTTTTTGTTTTAGATTGGTGCAAAATGAAGAAAATTCTATAAAAAGTTGGTTATCCCAATTCTTTGGTTGGTAACCTGCATCAAAGCAACTAGCTTTCAGAAGATGATTAGAAGAAGAAACGTTCTTTGGAGTTGTTTTATATACAGCTTGTGTCATCTTTAATAAATTCGTCCTCGTAATTTTATCTTTTTTGAGATAATTAGGATCAAGTTTTTTACCGTTGGGGACAATCAGGTATAAAGAATTTGGATGTGATTGCAGGCAAAAGCGCACCACGGTACTAACCTTTGTGGAAAAACCAATATAGAGCTTATTGCTTTCCTTAGCGATGCTCTGTGCTTCTTCCTCTTGAGGGGTTGTAATTTCCATACTTTCAATGACTTCCATTGCAATAATGGCTTTGATTAAATCTGGATCTTGTAAAAATTTTGTAAATTCAGGATTAGATAATAACATACGATTAAGAGTTTCTTTTCCTAAAAGGTTAATATTCGGTACTGAATAGTGTTCTCTCATCATGGCATTTAGCTTAATAAGCGGTTTTATTTGTTTTTTTAATTGCTTGACAGCTTGTTTTGGATTCTTCTCATAATATTGAGCTAAAATGTCTAGTTTTGCTTGATAGTCGTTTTTTTGGGGATCGGCTCCCATATGGTTAAGGATTAGTTTTTCATTATTTGTAGTTTTTCTGCTTTTTTCTATGCCAATTGTGGCTTCAGTAAAGACCTGGCCAAGGATACTTTGGGATGATTCTGGAGTAAGTGCATATGAAGACAAAAAATAGTTTGTTTGAATTTGAATTTCAGCTAGTTCAAATAAGGTCTCATAAGTTGACACAATTTCTGCCTCAAATGAGTCATTATCTATTGGATTCTTGAGAAGGATTTCTTTTAAATCATTGAAATTTAATTCTATTCCTAGATTTTGTGAATTCACATCTATAAATAATTTTTCTAATAACTCATAAGCTTCTTCTGGAGAAAAATCTTTTGGAATTAATGGTAAATGTTCTGCTGCTATGCGAAATATTAAGGGGTGCAAATATTCTGCTTCATCATAATCTGGTACGGTGCTAAGTATATTTTCAAGGTTTCTATGCGGAGATATTTCCTCGAAACCAGGCTCATCGATGAGGGAGGTGTAGGAAAATGCACCTAATGACAAAGACGATACGTGATGGCTATTACTTACATCTTCAGGTTGCATGTTTTTCTCCCAATTATATAAGTATTTTTTTATTTTTCATTTGCTGAATCTTTCTCTCTAATTTCTGCTTTAGAGCTTGTAAAGATATAGCTTGATTTGTAGAGAGATGAGAGACGTCTCGAAGCTGTTTATCAATATTTTCGAATCGTAGTGCTGCCTCCTGATCATAGCCTAATTCCAGCCAACATTCTATTTCGAGAAGGCTAGAAAACAGATCATTTTTATCAAGATCGTGCGCAGTTTTAAAGCTGCGAATCGCACGTTCATAGTTTCCACAATTTTGTTCCGATAACCCTAAGCAAAACCAATACGACGGAATCAAGGGTTTTAGCATAGCTAATACAGTAAAAATGCCGGCACTTGTTTGGAAATGATCCGTTTCAAGATGCCGTTTACCAATGGCAAAAATGGCATGATGGTTTACCGTGGAAGGATGAATAGTTGTGCTAAATATTTGCTCTGTTAAATTAACATTCATGAAATCTTCATTTTCATCTACCAAAGCTTCTATTCCTGTTTTGATTCTTTCTTTGAACCAGCTCAATTCGATAATTTGAGCATAGTAATTGCGACGAGCTTCCAATTGACTTGCAATAGGAAAAGGTGAGTTGAGATTTACGCCATCATCTTGCTTCATTAACTCGTCTATTAAACTTTCATTAATTACTTTGATATCTTTAGTCATAATTAAACTTTTATTAATAGTTCTGTTATAATTCTAATTATAAAACTAAATCTAATTAAAAAAAATAATGTTTAATTTTTAGTAAAAAATTAAATTAATTCCAATTAATCTAAGCGGTTTAAATTTAAAAATTTAAAAATAAAGAATTAGATTTTAAAAATAAAAATATTTGTAGATGTCGAATGTTTAATAAAATATGGATATATTAATAAAATGAAAATTTGAATTAAAAGATTTCAATAATAAGGAAATAAAAAGCGTAAAATTAAATATTTGATTTTATCATGATTTGATTCATTAATTAAGCAAGCAAGGTATGAGAAACAAAAAATGGGGTATTAAAAAAAATAATAAAGAAACTACTTACGGGCTAAGTAAAAAAAGGCTTTTTTATTTAAACGCTTAATTTTTAGAATGAAGAAGTAGTTTTTGGCATCTATAAAATTTGCTTTTGGTAAATCTATTTGATGAAAAATTATTTCTTTTAAATTTGTTTTCTCTAAAATTTTTCCATATTGAAAGTAACTGGCTAAAAATAAAAGTGTTAAAATTGGTTACCAAAAATCTGTCTATTTGTTAGCTGAATTTAAGACAGAAAATAATTTTTAAAGAGACATTCACTGAGAATAGTACCGACGAAAAAATACTTTTCCAATGTCGGTTGAAAAAATTGCTTATTCCTAAATATTAAAATTTTTCATCTATTCATCACTTTCCACTTAAATTTTTTCTTCAATTATGTTCTGATTCTTCTAGTTTATCATCATTTAAGCTGATTCAGCCTAAAAATAATAAAAGATAAAAATAAATGAAAATAAGGCAAAATTATTAAAATAATGTATGCTTGACAATTCAAGTAGATAAAACTCCTCTTATACCCAGCTAATTATCAAAACATTCTTCAACATATAAAATAATAGATGAGTAAAATTTAACTTATGATAATTTATGTTTATTCTAAATGTTCGACTTGTCAACAAGCCATCCGCTTTTTGAAACAAAAGAAACTTTTTTTCACTTGCAAAGAAATTCTTGAGCAAGCTCCTTCTTTACAAGAATTGCAAAAAATGTTTCATTATCAAAACGAAAATTTAAAGAAGCTATTTAACACTTCGGGAAAACTTTATCGAGAATTACAAATCGCAGAAAAAATGCCCTCGCTTACAAAGGAAGATGCTTTGGTTCTTTTATCGAAGCATGGAATGCTTGTGAAACGACCATTTTTTTTAGGAGAAGGATTTGGTTTAGTGGGATTTAAAGAAGAGGAATGGAACTATTATTTATAAGATGGGGGATTCGTAAACCAATAAAAAAGGTGAATACAGTAGTTGGGTTGCCTAGTTGCTTATAAATAAGAAATACTGTAGTATGACAATGGTTTGCGATCGATAAGAAAAAAATAATTAACTTTATTGTCATTGCATTTTACTAAAATTCACCCTTAAACGGCTTTTTCTTTTGCAAAATTTTTTGCAAAAAAAAAAGTCCATGAAAAATCAACAAAATTCTGTATCTTCTACCTTACTAATCTTAAAAAAGCGTAGCTTGATCCTATTTCAATTTTTTCTAATTATCATTGTTTATCATACATTAAAAGACCTCAAAGATACGATTGTTATCACAGCAAGTGATGCAGGTGCAGAGATCATTCCTTTTATTAAAATTTGGGGAATGCTTCCTCTTGCCATTTGTGCTAGTTATTTTTTTGCTAAATTTTATAATAAATTTGGAAGAGAAAAAACATTTTATATTTTTAGCTCTTTCTTACTAGTTAACTATCTTTTCTTTGCTTTTGTATTATATCCATTCCGCAAGTTTTTTTATTTAGAAAATGTTGCAGATTATTTACATATGATTTTACCTGTTGGAGCGAAAGGGTTTGTTGCCATGGTAAGCTATTGGCATTACACTCTATTTTATTTAACGGCAGAATTATGGTCGATGCTCATTCTATCTATCCTTTTTTGGGGTTATGTGAGTGATACGACTTCTTTAGTAGAAGCCAAAAAATTTTACCCCCTCTGTATGTTCGTTGGAAATATGGCAGGAATTATTTCTGGTCAGCTCTCTCATTTCTTATGTCAACATTTGTCTGATTTCATGTCATGGGAAAGAACCCTGCAATGGATGATTGGTATTGTCTGTGTTTGCGGCCTTTTAATTATGATTATTAATAGACGGCTGGCTCTTACAACTGATTTTTCGGCAATTAAACAAAAAGTAAAAAAACAAATAGCTCCCTCTTCTTTCAAAGATAATGTTATGGATGTTTTAAGAACAGGTCCCTTACTTTGTATAGCTGTATTGGTAGTGGGGTTTGGACTGACAACGAATCTAATTGAAGTTATTTGGAAAGAAAATATTAGGCAACTACACCCGACACCTCAAGCCTACAATGCTTATATTAATCAATTGACTTCTTTAATTGGGACTGGTGCTGTTTGTATAGCCTTGTTATCAAGCTGGATTTTTAGAAAGTTTACTTGGACGCAAATTGCCCTCACAACCCCTTTATGTTTATTAATCACAAGCTCTGCTTTTTTTTCATCGCTTCTTATGCCTAAAGAGCTGTTAGCGGAAATTGCTTCTTTTTTTCAGTTTTCCCCAACT
Source organism: Candidatus Protochlamydia amoebophila UWE25 (assembly GCF_000011565.2). NCBI lineage: Bacteria > Pseudomonadati > Chlamydiota > Chlamydiia > Parachlamydiales > Parachlamydiaceae > Candidatus Protochlamydia > Candidatus Protochlamydia amoebophila. The sequence goes on along the minus strand of NC_005861.2, from coordinate 1,623,851 downwards.
CAATTGATAGTGACACTAGGATCTATTTGCTATGTTTTTAGCATGTCTGCGAAGTACACAATTTTTGATACTAGTAAAGAAATAGCTTTTCTTTCTATTGAAACAGAAAAAAGAACGTATGCTAAATCTGTAATTGATAGCATTGGCTCTCGTTTGGGAAAATCTGGCGCTTCTTGTTTTTATCAATTTCTTCTTATTGCCTTTGGAATTGCTTCCGAACATATTTTATTAATTGGAGTTGTATCCATTATAATGATTGGAATTTCGATTTTTGCTACGAAAAAATTGGGTGGGCAGCTGTCTGGTAAAAATGAAAACCATCGCTTTATAGAAGCTTCCCATGGATAATCAATTACCGCGCAAAGTAGGTAGATAATAAATAGTAAAAAATCAATTTTGCTGTCTGTAGAAACAATTAAATGATTTTTTTATAGACGCCACTAACGGGGAATTTAGAGGCAAAAAAAGAATGGAAGAAAAAATGCACTTTATGTCCGAAACAGTAGTGGATACAACGGATTCTACAAAAGAAATATCATTATTTACCAAGAAAATGCGTTGCGTCCCTTTTTCAACGACATTATTGGAAAGCAAATCAACTTAAAAAAGTGCATCCTTATTTTTTAGTGTTAAAGAGACAAAAGAGAAGGCTACCAAGAAAAGCTTGTAAATTCAAAAAGCAAAAGTTGGAAACTTAAGTAAAGTATTTCTATTATCAAGTATACGAACTCTGAATTAACTCAAGATGTTTTATATACTTTTGTTATTCGTTGTGAATTTTTCTAATCCTTTTCTAATTAAAATCATTATCTCAAGATCCCATACTAAGTATTTTTTCTGCTCTAGGTAATCTTTAAGCTTTGTTTCTATTTCCTGAATATTTTTTTTTAATCTTTGTTTATCCTTTTTTTCCAACTCTCACTAACTACTGCTGCAGGTTTTATAGAAAATTGAGCTTCAACTTTTCTGAAACCAAATAGCGGCTTAACTCTTCTTCAACTGACAGATTTACTACGTCATGTATGTACTATTCTGGTTCCTGTTTAATGGCTTTTATTCCCTGGGTTAGTTTTTTATCTATTAATTCATAGCTGTTTTGCTAGTTTGTTAGTTTGAACTCTATTTGTAAATGAAAGTTCTTCGTAATTTTATTAGTTTGTTGAGTTCAATTATTTCAAATTAGTATTGCCTGAGCAATTGCTTTCACTTCCTCATCGCCTATATCTATTATTGTTAAAATAGATTGTTTTAAGATTAGTGTTGGAAGCAAAAGCTTGAGCAATTGCTTTCGCTCCTTCATCGCTGATTAGGTTTCCTCTAAGAGAGAGTGTTTCAAGTTTCGTATTGGAAGCAAAAGCTTGAGCAATTGCTTTCGCTCCTTCATCGCTTATTTGGTTTCCTTTAAGAGAGAGTGTTTCAAGTTTCGTATTGGAAGCAAAAGCTTGAGCAATTGTTTCGGCCCCCTTATCGTTGATTTGGTTATCGCCGAGATAAAGTTCTCTAAGAGCAGTATTGGAAGCAAGAGCCTGAGCAAGAGCGCCTGCTCCCTTATCACTTATTTGGTTACTTCCAAGATGGAGCACCTTAAGAGCAGTATTGGAAGTAAGAGCGCGAGCAAAAGCTTCCATTCCCTCATCGCTGATTTGGTTTCCGTTAAGAGAGATTTCCCTAAGTTTCCTATTAGAAGCAAGAGCCTGAGCAAGAGCTTCCATTCCCTTATTACTGATTTGGTTTCCGTTAAGAGAGAGGTTCTCAAGAACCGTATTGGAAGCAAGAGACTGAACAAGTGCTTTCACTCCCTTAAAGCTTATTTGGTTATTATCGAGCCAGAGTGTTTCAAGAGTCGTATTAGAAGCAAGAGCTTGAGCAATTGCTTCGGCTCCTTCATCGCTTATTTGGTTATTGCGGAGATAGAGCCTTCTAAGAACAGTATTGAAAGCAAGAGCCTTACCGATTTCTTTCCCTCCCTTATCGCTTATTTGGTTATTGCCGAGATCTAGTATTTTAAGAGTCGTATTGGAAGCAAGAGCTTGAGCAATTGCTTCCGCTCCTTCATCGCTTATTTTATTACTGTTAAGGTGGATTACTTTAAGAGTAGTGTTGAAAGCAAGAGACTGAACAAGTGCTTTCACTCCCTTAAAGCTTATTTGGTTATTATCGAGCCAGAGTGTTTCAAGAGTCGTATTAGAAGCAAGAGCTTGAGCAATTGCTTCGGTTCCCTTATCGCTTATTTGGTTATTGCCGAGATAGAGTTCTCTAAGAGCAGTATTGGAAGCAAGAGCTTGAGCAATTGCTTCCGCTCCCTCATTGCTTATTTGGTTATTGTCTAGCCAGAGTGCCTTAAGAGTCGCATTGGAAGCAAGAGCGCGAGCAAAAGCCTCTGCTCCTCTATCGCTAATTTGGTTATTTTGAAGCCGGAGTGATCTTAGAGCCGTATTGAGAGCAAGAGCATTAGCAATAATTTCCGCTTCCTTATCGTTTATTCCAACGCGAGAAAAGCCAAGCGCGATGGTCCCAGAATCATTCATATAAAGTTGAAATAAACGTGAATGGTCAATTTTTGGATTTTTTATTTCTTTTAAAATTCTCCTCACTCCTACTTCTCTGACCGTTTTTAAATTTAAAGCCAGACAACTTGTAAAGCTTCCTCTGACATACGGATCACTTGTTGTGAAAGAAAGCGTCTTTAGATGGGGATTTTTATCGGCTTTTAAGGTATGCAAAAGAGGAGCATCTAGCTGAATCGAGGCAAGCGCCACACACCTCTTAAGTTGTAATTCTTCTAATTTGGCAAACTGCAAATAGGTTGATGTGAGCGGAAAGCGTGATTTTTCAAACGTGCGTAGCTGAGCGCAGCGGTTTAAATAAAGTTGTTTGAGGTTAGGGGAGCGTTTTTCGATTTCCTGAATCGCCTCTTCTTTGATAAGCGGGCAGCCGCTTACATTTAAATAGGTAAGGTCAATATGCAAGAAAGGTTTTAAGGTGGCGTGATCTAAAACAGCGCAGTTCATCAAAGTCACTTTTTTGGGTCGAAGACCTTTATTTTTCATTAAAAAGATTAAGGCGTTTAGCACAAGGCGTTGCCGCTCGCGATCAGGTGCTTTCCCTTTGGCCATGCGTTTAAAATCAGCTTCAATCCACTCTTCTTCTTGGTTTTCGCCAAACAAAACATGGGAAGCGCATCGATTTAAGGTAAACGCAAAAAGCTCGCTTTGGGCTTTTTCGGGAGAGTATTCTTTGCGCTGTTGAATTTCTTCAAACGTCGGGGGCTTGCCAAAGCTAGCTGCGTCGGCTTGGGCGGAAGTGAGAGAAATGTCTACTTGACGGTCGATGGCGTTTTGTAGTCTTTGTTTGGGCGCTAAACTGCTCGCGACGGCTTGTTTATATTTGGGGTAAACCCAGCGGTCCAAGGTTTGCATTTGACTGCCCCGTAAGGAGACGAGATAGGGTAAAAGATCGAGAGGGATGAGTTTCTTCTTTGCTTTTAAGGCTTGGCGCAAGCAGTCTTGCAGATGGTAAAATTGCACGAGTACATTTGTCACTGTGCCGCTGCGCAAAAGAAGCGTTCCCTTAAAGCGATCTTCCGAATCTTCCTCATATAAACGTTTTTCCTCTTCGGGGGTAAAGAGCTGAAGAGTGCAGTAGCTTTCATCTTTTTGGATTAAATCTTCGAGCCAACTATTGAGGATGAGGTTGGGCTTCAAATGAATAAAAGCCTCTAACACCTCAGGGTCTAAATGGTACTTAGCATCCAGGCAAAAAAGAGCGGAAGAAAACTGCACTTTATGTCCAAAATAATAGTGAATGACAGCTTCGACAAAAGAAATATCATTATCGACGCAGAAAATGCGCCGTGTCCCCTCTTCAACCACGTAATTGGGAAACCGCCCATCGCCTGGACGGGTCAATAAGGCGCACAGGCAAGCCCAGGTCAGTTGCTTGACATCTAGATTTTCTGCGTTTTCTAACGTTTGCCCTTGAATGGTTTTGGAAATTAAGACGGGATAAATCCGTTTTTTTCCTTTGATGTCGACTTCAAAGCGGGCTAGCTGCGTCGGAGGGCTCAAGTGCCCCGCAATGCGTGCCGTCAGCGCATGAATGGCATATTCCAGTAGCGGATGGGTTGGTTTTTGTTTAAAGTGCAGCTGGTAGCCGCCATAGGAGGCACTCGCCACGGGGTGAGCGCTATTTTTGTATTGTCGTTTGAGATTGCCCGTTACTTCTAAAATTTGTTCACATACGGCCTGGTTGAGATACTGAGCATCGGGCACTGCCGGGCAGCGAACCTTGACTTGGAAAGAATCATCTGGATCCGGCTGGTCGGTTGTCATCGCGAGAATTGCTTGTTTAAACTGCTCTTCTTCCAAGCGCTGGCTTTGCCTAACCCCATTGGGATTGGGGATAGAGGCCAGATGGGCGCTTAACGTAGCCAAGTTTCCCTCTTCCGGATAGCTATTCAAAACATTAAGATAGATCTCTCTTAAAGGTTCTGCAAAGGTCATGTGTGACAGTCTTTGGTAGTAAGCTTCATGCCAAAGCCAAGCCTGATCTGAATCAAGCGCGTTAGCCCGTTGCCTGGAAACGAGGTGATGCACGAAATGAGTCATCCAGGGCTTGAGATTTTCTATTTCAGCAGGTTGCAACTCCTCGTCATAATACGTTCCTTGAAAAAGGTCGATGTACTGAAAATGGGAGTCCAGTTTAGAGATGCCATGCTTTAATTTGCGGTAAAGAGGGCGCAGCACAAGCCAATAAACCTTTTCAAAGATTTTTCTTTCACTACCCAGCTCTTCTAGGCTAACCTCTTCTTTTTGTTCTTTATGCTTAAAATGGAGGCCCACTCTTTTTAGATAAACGGCTGCAACCGCTTCTTGCAATAAGAAGCCACTTTCAGGTGTAAGGAATTTCTCTTTCACGAGATTGTCGATAAGATCGAGTGTATTGGATCCTTCGATGTCAAAATAAAAGGATAAATCATTTAAAAAATGATTGAGCAGCTCCGAGTAGTGTTTTTTTAGATCAATGACCTGGCCTTGAAAAGGATCATGCCAAATCTCTTCATACGTCTTTAGTCGATCTGTCAGCAGCTGCAAAGCCTGGCTCTTACGCCTGATTTCTTTTGTTTGTGGCAACTTTTTATCGAGATAAGCGCTCATTTTCTTTTGATATCTGTCACAGAGTTTTGGGTTATTTTGGTGAAAAGAAATGGTTTTGCGCAACGTATTACTAGATGAATTAGAAGGATATTCTTCCATTTTTTGCATCTGAGCTAATCCATCGGGGGTATGGATAAGATCAGTGACAACAGCTGGATTGCCTCCAGAATCGATATGCAAACCGGAGCGGTGTTTAGCCCCGATGTAAGTAAAGACGGGCAGCCCTTGTGCCGGATCCTCTCCTAAGCCTATTATTTGTAGTTCTAACAGGCGAGCTAATTTTACAAAGTAGGGACGATGCTCAATTGCTTCAATGAGAATGCACCATTCTAAATCGGAGTAAGGGCAGACCTCTTCTTTGGCTAGGGACCCCATTGCTCGCAAATCGTACGAACACGGAGGATCTCCTAAAATGGCAATCGCATCTTCGACTAAAGCTTGCAGAAAAGTGAGCAAGTACTCGGAAACTTTTTTTTGAAAAGCACGCACCTCTTCAATCGTAAATTGTTGCGGATTAATTTCTTCATACGATTCGCGAAAACTGTCGCGATAAGCCTTTAATTTCTCTCGGTATTGAGTTGTGATAAAACAATCAGTGGGAAGAGGGTCACTTGTTAAGTAATGGCGCATTGTTTCATCTAGGTTACGTAGCCCACTTGACTCTATTCGTTCTAGCCCCCGTGTCCTTAACGTATGCGAAACAACTGTACGCACTTGTTTATAGAATAATTTAATCAAAGCATGCTTTTCACCCTCGCAGCAGATCGATTCAAAGCGCGTTTCAAGATTGGTGACGAGTTGTATCACTTGCTGGCTATCGTTTTTCCCCACTGCTAGTTCTAAGCGTTGCTTAAAAACGGCAAGAGACGTTAAAGCAACTTTAAAAAGGCGCGAGGCTAAGCGTTGAAGGTCTGCGGAAGCCTCAGAAATGATTTGTGCCTTTCCTACATAGTGAATGGCATCCATGAAATATTTAAATTGTTTATCCTCTAGCTCCGTTTTTTTTCCTTTTTTGTAGTGCCACTTGGCCAGTTCGCTAGCTAATCGCTGTTGATCTTCTGCAAAACAAGGGTCTACAGCCAAATTGAGCAAGAGGCGTACGCTTTCTTCTATCTCTTGAGGTGTCTCAATAACAGGAATAAGTGTGAAGAGGCATTCAAAAGCCTTTTTCAGCACTTCTCTTTCAATATGAGAGGGCAAATAGGCCATGAAAACATTAAAATTTTCGATAGCTTTAGGGTATTTGTTCTCTGTAATCGCTACTGTAGTCGCATCAAGACTAGCTAAATATCGGAATATTGCTGGTTGTTCACTAAAAGATTGGGGCGAGATAGGATGAGTACTTTGCATGACTTGGCTATCCTTTGATTTAACAAAAATTCAAATTGAAAAGATACTATCAAAAAGAAATACCTCAATCAATTTAAAATTTGAAAAAAATACTATAAAAGTTAACCAAAGATATGGGTATCCAAAAAGCGGTATGACAAATTTTTTTATGGCGCATAGGGATATTCTTTGTTTCGCATCTCTACCTTTAGGTAGCAACGATCCTAACATTTGCCATTAATGGATAGATTTCAACAAATGTTCAAGCTCATCCTAAGTTAATTCTTTTTTTAAAAATTTATTGAGCGCTATAGATTTGCTTATAATAAAGTAAAAAAGATTTAGTTTACAAAATGTGTTATTTGTAAATTCTGGAATTTAAAAAATTAAATTATTTTACGCAACGATAGTTTTAAAAAAGTTAAAATATATCAGATTTTAAAAAGGAAGAGGGCTACATGTCTAAAGAAAATTTTTATGTAACCTATGAAATTTCTATGTAAAGATTCAATGGAAAATGCGTTTCCTTGTAACTTCAAGGCAAGAAAAAAAGAGGAAACGATAACTACAAACGATATGAATGCTACATTTATCAGGTCTTGCATCAAAGAGAGCGTTAAATTTCAAAACATTGTAGAGAGTATCATTGGCAAACAAAAAACAATACATTTTTTATGATTTGAACGTAAAAGTATTCATAAAGTTTGAAAAATTTGCCTAGGTTAAAATACGTCTATTATTAAAGTGTTACTCAATGTTTTGAATAAATTTATTCGAATCTATTAAGTTTAACTAATTAGAAACCTATTTGAAGGATTGCAAGAATAAATTAAGGGATAATTTTATTTAATTTAAATATGAGAACTAAATTAACTTATAAGTATGTTTTAACCCTAGATTGACAGGAAGGGTTTACTTCGTTATTTTTATTCCACATCTTAATTTTTAATCAGGTTTTTTATATGCTTAAACGCTGTGATTGGGTGCAATTAAACAACCCTTTGTATGTTGCTTACCATGACGAAGAATGGGGAATTCCGGTTCATGATGACCATAAACATTTTGAATTTTTAATTTTAGAAGGAGCTCAAGCGGGATTGAGTTGGCAAACGGTTCTTCAACGACGTGAAAATTATCGGCAAGCCTTCGCCTCTTTCGATCCTCATATCGTTGCCACCTACGATGAGCAGAAAAAAAATGAGTTACTTTTGCATCCGGGCATTATTCGTAATCGATTAAAAATTGAGTCAACAATTGCAAACGCAAAACACTTTTTAAAGGTTCAAGAAGAATTTGGAAGCTTTAATACCTATATTTGGCAATTTGTAAACGGGAAACCCATCCAGAATCAATGGGAAACGATTAGGCAGGTACCTGCGGAAACAAAAGAATCTTTAGCTCTTAGTAAAGATTTGAAAAAAAGGGGATTTAAATTCGTTGGAGCAACAATTATGTATGCTTATATGCAAGCTTGCGGATTGGTTAACGATCATACAATAGATTGCTTTTGCCATCCATCTAAGCATTGAGCATTCAATAAACGAATAAAATTTTTTTTATCAAAGAATAAAAGTAAATTGATAGGTAAAAAATCATATTAAGTAAATTTTTAATGTGCCATCATTTTAATTCTCTGTAAATTGTTATGTCTAAAATATAAAATATTTAAATCGAGGTGAGTCATGTTAAAATGGATGTTATGCATAGGTTTAGTTTTAACTAGTTCTTTAGCAGCAGAATTGAAAGTTCTGGCATTCTCGGGAAGCACGCAAATAGATTCTTTGAATAAAAAGTTCGTGCACCAAGCGGCTAAAATAGCCGAAGAAATGGGAGCGAAGGTTCAAATCATTGATCTTCGTGATTATTCTATTCCATTTTATGATGGAGATTTAGAAAACGCGAAAGGTTTACCAGAAAATGCTAAAAAATTGCGTCAGCTGATGATGGAAAGCCAGGCAATTATTATTTCAACTCCAGAATATAATGGTTCTTTATCCGGTGTTTTAAAAAATGCCATTGACTGGGCAACACGCAACGAACAAGGGAAGCCGTCTCGTGATGCTTTTACCGGTAAGAAATTTGCTATTTTGAGTGCTTCTCCATCACCTAGTGGGGGTTCACATGCTCTTGATCATTTGCGTGCAGTGATTGAAGGTGTAGGGGGAAAAGTTGTGTCTGAACAAGTGGCTTTGTCAAATGCTCATCAAGCGTTTGATTCTCAAGGAAATTTGCAAGATCCTATTATAAAAGAAAAGCTTAAAAAAGAAATTCAAGAACTTCTTCATTAATTTGAATAAAATCTATGATTGCCACCAGATATTCTGGGGCAATTGTAAGTGTAGGTGATAGAGTTACTTACATTTAACTCTTTGGTATCTCTACCAAATGATGCGTTAAATTTTTTTTCATTATGCAAAGTGCTTCTCGGCCACAAAGTACAGTTTGATAAAATTCAAAACCGACTTTTTCATAACAGCGAATAGCAGCATAATTATCACAACGAGGATCCACTAAACATTCTTGAAAGTAAGGTTGAATCTGTTGGGTTAAAAATTGTTTTAAAATAAGCTGCCCGAAGCCTTGATAAAGGTAGGTGGGGTTTCCAATAAATAAATCTATTCCTGCTAATTTAGAAGCAAGTTTAGACAAATCAAGCTCTTCCCAGGGATAATCGCTAACAGAATACTTTTGGATATAACCTATTGGAATTTGTTTGTAATAAATGATGAAGGCAGCAATTTTATTGGCCTGTAGTCGATGAGGGTTGTATTTTTTTTCAATTGCTTCAATTGTCCATTCTTGTTCCGATCCGTACCATTTTTTAATATGCGGGGTTTGAAACCAAGCATAAATTAATGGCACATGTTGATTTTCTAAAAATTGAAAGTAAATCCTCATCGATTTATATCAGCTGACAGCATTTTTTAGAGCGGACAATAAAGTATCATAAGATCGATCCCCATCATAACGTTCTTTATTGATAAAAAAACAGGGTGTTCCATTAACACCACTATCTAAACCGCTACAAAAATTTTCTTCAATACAAGAAATGAGAGAAGGATTTTGTAAGTTTTCATTAAACAATTTGATATTCAATTGAATTTCTTCGGCATAACTTGGAAAAGCTTCTAAACTTAGAGCATGGTGATGATGATAAAGACATTCATGCATTTGCCAAAATTTATTTTGTAATGCTGCCGCTTCTGCAGCTTGAGAAGCAATAAATGCTAATGGATGAGAGTTTTTAAGTGGGAAATGACGAAATGCAAAACATAATTGTCCGCGCATCTCTTTTAAGAGTTGCTTGACAATGGGATGAGTTAAGGCGCATGTTTTGCACTGATAGTCTCCATATTCTACCAAGACTACAGGAGCATTTAGATTGCCTAAAATATGATCTTTTTCAGAAATGGGTGTAGATAATTGAGGCATCAATGATCTCCTTTGATAGACAATTTTTTTAAGATTTTAAGATTTCCTCAGTTCCTGGTTTAATATCGATCGGAGAAACATCGCTTCAGAGAATAATTCCTTTTCCATTGATGACAAAAAGAGCTCTCTTAGATACTCCTTCTTCATTTCGAAATACTCCATACGCCTTGAATATCTCTTTTTTTGGCTCAAAATCTGACAATAATGGAAAACCTAATTTTTTTTGGTGGAAAAAAGCTAAATGGGAACAAATTTCCGCGACAGAAATTTCAACAAATTGTGCTTTAAACCGTTTAAATTTCTCTATAACTTCATTATATAACGTTAATTGATTGTTGCAGAGCAGGACTTCAATTAGGGGGATAAAGGGCAAAGATTTAAGAAGTTTTCTGCAAATTCATAAAGAGGTAGTAAGTAATTAGGCCCTGTAAGGAGTTAAGGAAGGCACTTTTGTTCCAGCTTTTAGAGCAACCATATAAACCTCCTTGAATGAACAAGAAAGAACCTTACTTGAATTTTTTATGAAAAAAATGGACTCTATTAAAAAATGACTCTTTTTGAGAGTGTCTTTTTCATAACCATTTTGCCAAGGAAAACAAATGAGAGGCTTTGGACGAAGGAATTTTTATTCAATTAAAAGATTTATTAGAAGAGATTATAGCTATGTTAAAACGTTATCGATTACTTGCTTAGCGGAAAGTTTAATTGAATATTTCACTTCAATGACACATGTGTTCATTCCTTAAAAAGAGGAAAACATTAAGAATGACAGATCAATTAATTTGTTTATCCATCGAAATTGAAACTATAGAAGGTTTGAAGGATTTAGAACGGGCTTTAATAACCTGAACAATTGTCCAGGTTATTAATAAACTGATGAATCTATTTCACTTTCTTCATCTTCTAACTCATCGTAATTGTCTATTAAGAAGCCTCCTACTTGCATCTCCCACATATTCGCGTAATGTTGGTCCGCTTGAATAAGCTCTTCGTGGGTGCCATCTTCAATAATTTTTCCTTCTTTAAAAACTAAGATACGATCCATACCCGACAATGTTGATAAACGATGAGCAATCACAAGACTTGTGTGATCCTTCATTAAAAATTCTAGTCCTTCTTGAATGTTTCTTTCTGTGACAGAATCTAAAGCTGAAGTGGCTTCGTCTAAAATTAAAATAGGAGCATTTTTTAAAATCGCGCGAGCAATTGCAATTCTTTGGCGTTGACCCCCAGATAATTTTGAGCCTCTTTCTCCGACGAGTGTCTGATATTTATCGGGAAGCTTCAAAATAAATTCATGGCAATGAGCTTGTTTAGAAGCTTCGATGACCTCTTCATCTGTTGCATCTGGTCTTGCATAACGAATATTATCTATTAATGAGCGATGAAAAAGAGTAGGGTCTTGTGGAATGATTGAGATTTGCTCTCTAAGAGAAGTTTGAGTCACTTTAGAGATGTCTTGATTGTCGATAAGTATACGTCCGCTTTCAATATCGTAATTTCTTAGAATAAGATTGATAAAAGTTGTTTTACCCGACCCTGAAAATCCAACAAGTCCTACTTTTTGGCCAGCTTCGATCGTAATATTCATGTTTTGAAAGAGGCTTTGTTGTTTTTGGTAACGAAATGTCACATTATCGAAGATAATTTTTCCTTGATGGATGGTAAGCTGCTCAGCGAAAGGGCTATCTATAATATCATGCGTATCTTGAATAACTGTCAAAGCTTGTTTGCAAATACCAATTTCTTTAAAAACTTGCGGGAGTTCTAAACCAGCTAACCAAGCCATGATAGTAATGTTCCATGTTGTATTAAAAATGAAAACAACTTCACCTGCGGAGAGTTCACCTTGTTGCCAACTGTATAGCATGTACCAGTTGAGTGCGATGCAGGCACCTAAAAAACAAGCAATGCCTAAAGCAATTTTCATTTTCTCCATATAAAACAGAGATCGCCAATGTTTGTTTAACTCATCTTCTTGGAAAAATGACAAATAACTAGCTTCGAATTGGCTTCTTGAAAATAAACGAATATTCGCATTATTCGATAAGCTATCAATAATTTTTCCTGAAAGAAGTGTTCGAGATTCTGCATGAGTGTTTGAATAATCATCACATTTTTTAGAGAAGGCAAGGCAGATTCCCATATGAATAATCACCCAACTAATTAAAATGAGGGCAAAGAATGGGTTGATAAATGCAAACATAGTTGTTGATATCATTAGAGCTAAGCAAGCAGGTAAAAAGAGTTGGACAATCAGTGTGAGAAGTCTAGTTAAACTTTGCGGCAAGTCAGCAATTTTATTTGCGATAGAACCAGCCATATGGCTACTGAAATATTGATGAGAATGATGCATCACATATTGGAACATACTCATTCTAATATCAGCTTCAATTTTAGGAACAATGTAAGCGATTATAAAGCCAGCTAGACGGAAAGAAATTTCAACGCCTAACCACAAGGAAATACCCATAATAATAGGTTTCGCTAGAGCGTGCCATACTTCAGCTTGTGGCCCAGCAAAATTAGTAATTGTATCGATTAATGTCATGATAACGTAAGGCCACAACGTATGGTCAAGTGACCATGCGAAACTGAATATTTGTGCAAATAAAAGCCATTTCCACTGCTTTTTTAAAAAAAACCAAAAAAAGGCCGGGAATGTTTTAGGCAAAGTCGCTTGTGGCATAATTGATGATTCTCCTGTGAACCTGGAATTTTGAAAAAAAACAGGCTAAATGAACAAATGATTGCTTGCGCTGCCTTTTTACTCTAAACGAAGAATATTTATCTCCCTACAAAAAAGTATCTATGATGCTCAAATTCATGTATGAATCCAGAATTCAGAGTTTTAACTAAAAAATTTTTACAATCTTCTTAATTTTTTGAAAATAGAATCGTTGTGATTTTTTCCTAAACTCGCTGAATAAAAAAATACAATTAGGGTAAAAAGTGAATTTAATTCAAGCAATGCCAACTTATTCGCTTAATTTACTGACTCTGAAGTAATAAAAAAGCCCTTAATCAAGGTGAAAACTTAAATTTTTTAGGGTTTGATAAAAATTACAGATGATCAAATCTTGTTCCAGATCTACTATTTTGCAAATATTTAACTTAAGGTAAGTTGTTAAAGAGATATTTTTAGATAATAAATTTGGTTAATTATTTTAAGAAACTACACAAAACAACAAGGGCTATTTATTCGAACCTTTCCCATATTTTTTATGCTTAACAATTTTTTGAAATAAGATTTGGTCAATGCTGATTTAAACCAGATTGCCTCGAATAAATAAATTTAACTCATGGTATTTTGTAATTTTACTCGTTACCGGACGGGACTTGGTAATGAAATCGAATTTCATAAACATTTAGAATGACAATGGAAGTTTTGTGGCCAATAAACTTTTTATTCATAGCTCGTTAAAATGCATTTGTAAAGTTATAAAAATATCGCGGCTTTTGAAGAATTTGAAAATCCAGAAATGGTAAATCTTACTTTGAAAAGACAAATTAAAAATTTTTAATGGATAGATTAAATTAAATAAACCAATTCAGGAATTGTCCAGATTGCCTCAATGAGTAGGAGCCATTATCTGCCCTTTTTTAAATGTTTGCAAAGTAAAAAAAGTTCCCCATAAGAGAATAATCATTCCCACTCCTTCCCAAACAGTTGGAAAGCGGCGATGAAAGGAGTAGACGTAAATCAAGCCAAAAATTGTTTCAAAAATGGTTAGTTGACCAGCTAATGTCATGGGAATTTCCTGGCTCCCTTTATTCCATAAATAAGCGCCAATCCAGGAACAAAAAAATCCTAAAATACAACTTCCTATTAAAAATTCTTGAAGAGGGCGGTCAAAGACAAAAAATTTGTTTAGAGATTTTTTTTCTATGACAATCAAAGAAAAAGAGATGATAAGCAGTACCCAAAATAGAGTTGCTAGCCCAAGGAGTGTTGCCCAATCACTGGGTGGAATTTCTGGGTGCTGTTTGAGGAATTTTGCGTTGGATAAAACGTACCAATTCCAGGAAAATAGCGAAAAAATTCCGCAACCGAGACCGAATAAATAGGTATGGCAAGAAGTTGTGCATAAGTTATTAATGGCAGAGTAATTAACTAAAACAAGTCCTACAATAACAATCAAACTTGGCAAAATTAATTGTTTAAAAGAGCATTCTTGATGGTGCCAGTTTCCGTAAAGCGCTAGCGTGATAGGACTTAAACTTAAAAGAAGAGTGATTGTGGAAGCGTTTGAATATCTTGAACCCAGGACCAGTGAAAAATAATAAAAAATATTAACCACTAAAGCATAAATTAGAGCTTGTACCCAAATCATTTTTGGAATGGCAAGCCATTTGTTGATTCCTTGACAAAGCATGATAATAAAAGAAATAAAACCAAAACAAAAATAACGGCCCAAAGCAACTTCAAGAGGTGTAAAACTAATCAATAAATCTGGAATCACAAAAAATCTGGAATCACAAAAATAAGCCCCCATAATAAACAGGCGCTTAGTACAAGAGCGATTCCTTTATACATATTAATAGATTTTAAAATTGTGCTTGTTGTTAGAATAAAAAAATTTTTTATTAATTAATTCTACTAACAAATAATAAACAAAGCAAGATCTTTAATCCCACAATTTTGAAGAAAATATTTTCAAAAGTTTTTTCTTTGGAAGTGGATAAATAATGAATTTATTTATAATTTAAATTATAATGTTTTGTCTGTTAATGAATTATAAATAGCTAATGCTAATTATTACCATTAAAATAAAAAATCATTTAAATTTAATGGGACTGAATAATAAAATTAACTGGCTAGATAAATGTTTTTCCAAATGAGGTAGAGATGAATAATGAAGCTGAATTGAAAGTAAAAGGAATCGAAGAACGTCTTCTTCACATGTGGAGGTATCTTTGACTTGGCTGCGAAGGAAGCTAGGGTAAAAGAATTAGAGACATTAATGGGAGAAAGCTCGTTTTGGAATAATTCTGAACAAGCGCAATTAATTATTAATGAATGCCGCGATTTGCGAGCTTGGACTGTCCCTTATCAGGAACTTAAAACAAAATTTGAAAATTGCAAAGAGTTACTTCCTGAAGCCTATGAATTAAATGAAGAATCTTTTATTGAAGAACTTTTAAGAGATTTAGATTCTATTGAGAAAGTGCTGGGAGATTTAGAAGTTCAGCGAATGTTATCTGGAGAAATGGATAACAAAGATTGCTATTTGACGATTAATTCAGGAGCTGGGGGAACAGAAGCTTGTGATTGGGCTCAGATGTTGTCGAGGATGTACCAACGCTGGGCGGCTAAGAAGGGATGGAAAATTGAAATTATCGATTTTGTCGATGGAGACGTGGTTGGTTTAAAAAGTATTACTCTGCGTTTTCAAGGCTCTTATGCTTATGGTTATAGCAAAGCTGAAAAAGGCGTACATCGTTTAGTGCGCATTTCCCCTTTCGACAGTAATGCTAAGAGGCATACCAGTTTTGCATCAGTGGATGTTTCTCCAGAAATAACTACTGACATTCAAGTTGAAATTAAACCTGAGGATGTTAGAGTTGATACTTTTAGATCTTCAGGAGCTGGAGGGCAGCACGTAAACAAAACAGATTCTGCTGTACGTTTAACCCACATGCCTACAGGAATTGTTGTTTCTTGTCAAACTCAACGAAGTCAAGTACAAAATAAAGAAGCTTGTTATCAGATGCTTCGTTCAAAGTTATATGAAATGGAAGTTTTAGAGCGTGAAAAAGCCCTAAATAACCTAAAAGGGGAAAAAAAAGAAAACGCTTGGGGTAGCCAAATCCGCAATTATGTTTTTCAACCTTATACGCTTGTTAAAGACACAAGGACGAAAGCTGAAAGTGGTAACATACAAGCCGTAATGGATGGTGAATTAGATGAATTTGTTAACGCTTATTTAAAGGAGTTTGGCTGATGAATAGTTCAAAGGCGATTCCTACTGGGATTGAAGTGCGCTATACGGAATCTGGAGATGCTAAGTACCTTAAAGAATGGTTAATGGATCCAGAAATTCGACGTTGGTTTCCTATGGATGATGAATTAGAAATTGATGATGCTGTCATGCGATGGATTGTTTTTTATCGTTATAAATGTAGTTTAACGATACTTAAAGATGGCATTCCTTGCGGAATCGCAACTCTTTATCTTCAACCTTATCGCAGATTAGCCCACCAGTGTGAATTCGGGATTATTTTGGCGCGTGATTTTCATCGACAGGGAATCGGTACCTATTTGATGAATAGTATTATTCATTTAGCAAAAGAGAAATTCAAAATCGAGTTGCTTCATCTTCAAGTTTATAAAGGGAACCAAGCGGCTATTAGTCTCTATGAGCGTTTTGGCTTTAAAATTTTTGGAGAGCAAAATAATTGGATTAAAGAAAACGAAGGATATGGTGGACGTGTTTTTATGGAGAGATTTATATAAATAATGATAAACGATTCTCAATTAACGCAAACTTTTCAGCAAAAGCTTGAAAATAGTGCCGGTATGAAATTACAGTTGAAAATCAATGATAATCGTTCAACGATGTTAAGCGTTAAATGGGAGCCTGACTGCGCAAAAGTTTCTCTTCATCGCATGTTCTTACAAGCTCCTTTAAATGTCATGCAAGCACTAGGTTGTTATCTCAAAGGGGAGCATAAAAAAATTGCTCCCAGCATTAAAGCTTATATTGAGGATAATTTACAAAAGCTAGATTACTCTCACGAACTAGATTTGAGTAAACTTCAAGTAAAGGGTTCTGTGCATGATTTAAAAAGTATCTATGCTCAATTAAATGAAGAATACTTCAATAATGCATTAGAATTACATATTACCTGGTTTGGAAAATCTAAGAAAAAAAAACATCGACCTAATCGCATTACTTTTGGGTTATTTCACGATCCTTTAAAGCTGATTAAAATTAATCGGATGCTAGATAGCAATTACTTCCCTTATTACTTTGTATCTTTTGTTGTTTACCATGAAATGTTACATTATGTGTGTCCCACCTACGTCGATGAAAAAGGGCAAAAACATATTCATAGTAAAGCATTTAAAGAAAAAGAAAAGCAATTTAAGCATTATAAAATGGCTCAGCAATGGATTAAAGATAACCAGAATTATTTATTTAATTCATCTTATTCTTGTATATAATTCGCAAAGTTAAATTCTTAAATCGTATAAGGTTCTTTCATGGCAGGTCATAGTAAATGGGCAAACATTAAGCATCGTAAAGGTAAAGCGGATGCAAAAAAGGGAAAAATTTTTTCTCGAATTGCGAAAGAAATTATTAGTGCAGTTAAATTAGGAGGGGCAGACCAAAAAAATAACCCCCGTCTTAGGCTAGCCTTGCAAAAAGCGCGCGATGCCAATATGCCCAATGAAAATATTGATCGAAATATTAAAAAAGCATCTAGTGCTGATCAAGAAGATTATCATGAAATGACTTATGAACTATATGGGCATGGGGGAGTCGGAATTGTGGTCGATGTAATGACAGACAATAAAAATCGAATTTCTTCTGACATGCGTATAGCGACAAATAAGCGTGGAGGGACGGTAGCCACTCCAGGCGCTGTCACGTTTAATTTTGATCGTAAAGGGATCTTACAAATTAGTAAGAAAAATGCCATTGAAGAGGAGTTGTTTCTAGCTGCTACCGAAGCTGGTGCAGAAGATTTCGAAGTAGATAATGATGTTTTTATTATTACTACAGATCCATCCCATTTATATAGTGTGAAAGATGCTATTAACCACTTAGGATTTGCTTGCGAAGAAGCCGAACTTGGAATGATTCCCAGAACTTATGTGGAATGTAGTGTAGAAACTGCTAAAGATAACTTGGCGTTGATCGAGTGGTTAGAAGAGCTTGAAGATGTCGACGCTGTTTATCACAACATGAAAATTCCAGAAGAATTAGAAAACGAATAATTTCTCATCAAAACGACGCGTAAATTTTTTTAGAATTTATTCACTCATCGCTATTTTATGCTTTGGGTGAATATTGAATTTATACCGCTACTTTTGCAATTGGTATAAGATGCTTAATTCTTTTATCTTACCTTCATTTTTTCAAAAAGATCTATTATTAGCTGTTGCAGATTTTTTTGCGGAGTTTGAAGGAACTTGCTTGCTTTTTTCTGGAGGCGAATTTGACTCCTCTGAGCATTCTTTTTTATCTCTTTTTCCGATTGAAATTGTAATTGCAAAAGATCGGCAAGTGATCCATAAAACAAAGCAACAGATTTTCCAGCAAGAGATAAAAAATCCTTGGGAAGCTCTTCAAAAATTTTTTTTTGATTCGTTAGAAAATAACTCTGAAAACTACGCTTTTGGATTTTTCGGTTATGAAATGGGATTTTCCTCCGATCCTGATGTACAATTATTTTGCCAATCTCATGAATGGACACCTGATGCCATGTGGCAAAAATGCGCAATTACAATTATCTATAACCATTCTAACCAACAGGCTATCCTTAAAATAGCTGATTTTACTGACCAAACACTAAACCCTTTACATCAACATTGGGTTAAAAAACTTTCTGATAAAAATTGGTGGGAAAGTGATAGCTTTAATTTTTTTTCCCGAACTTCACAAAAAACAGAAGCTCAATTAAAAAACTTTTCTCTTTCAAATCGTCAACTTACTTATTTAAAGATGATTGATGAGGCAAAAGAGTGGATTTTTTCGGGACATGTTTACCAAATTAATTTATCCCAAGAATTTACATTTGAAGGTGTTCCGCGACCTTTTGACGTCTTTCGTCAATTAATAGAAATCAATCCCGCTCCCTTTTCCGCTTATTTGAAAGCAGATTATTATACAATTGTATCAAGCTCTCCTGAAAGGTTTTTGCAAAAAAAGGAAAGGCTATTAGAAACGCGCCCAATTAAAGGAACAATACAAAGAGGTGGGTATTTTGAAGAAGATCAATTGTTCAAAGAAAGATTACTATCATCTGAAAAAGAAAAAGCTGAGCTGTTAATGATTACAGATTTAATGCGCAATGATTTAGGTAAAATCAGTGAAATTGGCAGTGTTAAAACGGTTGATTTGTGGCGTTGTGAGGCCTATACGAACGTATATCACTTGATTTCAATTATTCGTGCTATTGCTTTAAAGCATCTAAAACCTTTAGAAATTATCCGTAGCGCATTTCCAGGTGGCTCTATTACCGGTTGTCCCAAATTGAAAGCGATGGAATGTATACAAAAATTAGAAAATCGTTCGCGGGGTATTTATACGGGTTCGATGGGATATATGACAGGAAAAGGAGATTTTGATTTGAATATTGCGATTCGAACTTTGGTATTTAAAGACAATTACATTAGCTTCCAAGTGGGAGGTGGAATTGTTATCGATTCTGATCCAATTAATGAATATGCAGAAACTCTTTTTAAGGGTGACTCATTATTTCGAGTACTAAAGACTTAAATGCATTTAAGTCTTTGCATTTAAAATGCAGAAAAATAAAATTTGTTTATTAATTCAATCAAATAGTAAGATTCAACAAACTTTTAGATTGTTTGAAGTAAAGAATTTAATTTATATGTATATAAATAAGGTCATAAATGGAAATTTCAAGCAGACTTAAACAATTGGATTCTATTTTATGGGGATTAACGACCTTACAATTCAGTGCTCACTTTGCACAAGCGGAAAGGCACTATTGGGAAACGATAGAAATCATTGCTAGAGGAGCCATATTAGCATTCGTGGCGCTTTATTGTTATAATTATTTTAAACCCATTTTGCCTCCAGCATTTAATGCAGTTGTTCACGGAACAAGTTGTGCTTGGGCAGCCTCTTTGGGAATCAGTTTACTTGTTAAGCAATTGGTTTTTGTGACTCAAAATAAAAATGATGGTATTGGTCTTTCCCCAAGTCCTTCTCAAACGATTTTAAATGAATTTTCTCACGTTAGACCAAAACCAACGCCTCAAATAATATCAGAAATAGACAATTCAGCAGAAACGCCACGCATTAGTCGGACGCAGTTGGTTGCCAACCCCCAAAAACCAGTTAGGCGTAAATTGGATTTTGGTACCGCTAATGGTCAATAAATGGGTTTGTCTAAATGGCCAATTAATGCCAGAAAATCAAGCGAGTATTCCTATCACAGATCGAGGATTTTTATTTGGAGATGGCCTTTTTACAACCTTGCGAGTTGAGCAAGGGCAAGTTGAGTTTTGGCAATCTCATTTAGAAAGATTAGTCCACCAATGCCACCAATTACGGCTCATTTTTCCTCGATTAGATTTTAAATGGATAGAAGAATTAATCAGGCTAAATTTGGCTCACAAAGGAATCTGGCGTTTAAAAATGATGATTACAGGGGGAGATGAACGTTATTTATCTCTTCCCTTACGGCAATCCTCTATTCAATTATTAACTTTACAATCGTACAAATTGGAACCATTTACTCCTTGTCGACTAACTTTATATCCCAGTCCCATCGTTAAACCGACAGCACATTTAAAATCATTATCCTATCTTGATCGATTATATGTTTATGATTATGCAAATTTAAAAGGATATGACGATGCGGTGGTCTGTAACTGTGAAGCTTATTTGTTAGAAACTGCTTTTTCGAATTTATTTTGGATAAAGAATTGTCAATTATATATCCCCGATCCCAGCCTTTCATATTTACAAGGGATCTTTTTAACTAACCTCATCAAATATTTGAAGTTTCCTATCCATTTTTTTAAAGGAGGCATAGAAGATATCCCGAACGAAGCTACTATTTTTATTAGTAACTCCTTGAATCATCTACGTCCCGTCACTGAAATTGATCATCGAATTTTTTCCCGTCACTTGGATCTAGAAAAACAACTACAAGAAGTCATTCAACTAGCTTTATCTAATAACAGATATCCATAATTGACAAGGCTGATTCTTAAGATATTCTGCAGACTAGGATTGGTAAAAGAAGACGAACATAATTTTAAGCGAGAATTGAATTTGGATGTTAATTTTTTAGAAATATTATAGACTAGCGTTTTTTATCAAAAGCTAATGAGAAAACTATGACAAGTACAAAAGATAAAACTGCTATTACACCCACAAGAGAAAATGACTATCCAGAATGGTATCAGCAAGTCGTTAAAGCCTCGGATCTCGCTGAAAATTCACCTGTGCGCGGCAGTATGGTGATCAAACCTTGGGGTTATGGAATATGGGAAAACATTCAGCGGCAGTTAGACGATCGGATTAAAGAGACTGGACATGAGAATGCGTATTTTCCTCTTTTCATTCCCTTAAGTTTTTTAGAAAAAGAAGCGGCGCACATAGAAGGTTTTGCTAAAGAATGTGCCGTTGTGACGCACCATCGCTTAGAAGAAAAGGACGGCCGTTTGATCCCTGCAGGTCCTTTAGAAGAGCCATTAATTGTGAGGCCCACCTCGGAGACAATCATTGGGGATTCTTTTTCTCGTTGGGTAGAATCTTATCGTGATTTACCTCTTTTAATTAATCAATGGGCGAATGTTGTTCGATGGGAGATGCGTCCACGCATCTTTTTAAGGACGACAGAATTTCTATGGCAAGAAGGGCATACTGCTCATGCAACACATGAAGAAGCCTTACAAGAAACCATGACAATGTTAGAAGTCTATCGCTCTTTTGTTGAAGATGTCTTAGCTATTCCTGTGATTGTCGGAGAAAAGTCTCCCGGAGAAAGATTTCCTGGCGCTGAAAATACCTTCACTTTAGAAGCCATGATGCAAGATCGTAAGGCTTTACAATCCTGTACTTCTCATTATCTAGGGCAAAATTTTGCTAAAGGTTCTAATATTCGCTTTAGTAATATGGAAGGGCAATTAGAATATGCTTATACGACATCTTGGGGAATGACAACGCGATTGATTGGAAGTTTAATTATGTGTCATGGAGACGATGATGGATTGAGACTTCCTCCCCGTATTGCCCATAAACAAATTGTAATTGTTCCAGTCATCCCTAAACCTGAATTGGAAGCTCAAGTTCTCGAATATGCTGAAAATTTGGCGGCTGAATTGAGAAAACAAATTTTTTACGGCAAACCTTTAACCGTTCATATTGATAAAAGAGATAAACGAGGCGGAGAGAAAAATTGGGAGTGGGTTAAAAAAGGGGTCCCTCTGCGTTTAGAGGTTGGGCCAAGAGATATCAATGAGCAAGCTGTGATGGTAGCAAGAAGAGATCAGTCTCCTAAAAATAAACAATCGTTGCCCAAACAACAATTTGTGCAGCAAGCTGCTTCAATTTTAGAAGACATTCAACGTAACTATTACGTTCAAGCAGCTACTTACAGAGATCAGCATATTTATCGTCATTTAGAAACTTTTGAAGAAATGCGTGCTTTTTTTACTCCTAAGAATGAAGAAAAACCTGAAATTCATGGAGGTTTTGTTTTAGCAAAGTGGTGTGGAGATCCGGTCACTGAAGAAATGTTAAGCGATTTAAAAGTCACGATTCGTTGCTTACCTGTGAAGCAAAGTGGAACAAAAGGGCGCTGCATTTTGACAGGACGAGAGGCAACATTAGATGCTATCTTTGCAAAATCGTACTGATCAAAATTTAAGTGGTTGAAAAGGCTGAATTTAATCTACCTCTACTGAATTTGTCTACTTGGCTAAGGTGAGAAAGATGTTTAATTTTCGCAGCTTATTTCTTTTGGAGAAACTTGTTTCTTTATTTGCTTATCTCCTAGACAAAAGAGGAAGAACTCAGGAATTGCTTTTATTGATTTTACAGCAATAGCTATTCGCCACCATAAACGCATGAAAAGAAATAAAATTTTCATAGGCTAGACAGAGAGAAAAACAGCTTCAAGTTGGTTTTAGAGTTTAAATGACATCTAATGATTAATAAGAATAATATTCCCATAAACTATATTTCAAATAGAGTAAGGATATTAAAATTTAAAATGAGCAAATTCTCTATCAATAAAGATTTTGCAATGGCTTAAGCCTAGATTTTACGAGATAACTGGGATATCACATGGATTAATCTAGCGTCTCAGTAACCCTAAAGCAATAGCTTAGATTTATTCATTGATAAAATAAAATCACAATTGTCATCACCACCTGTAACCAATCATTTAGGTTGAGTCCCTGCTTTGTCCTGCCATGGTTAATTAGGTGGTTATCTCACTTTTACTTTTATCAAAAGACTTCCAAATATCATCTGCACAATAATATAGTTTGTTTAAGCTCAATTTGGCCTTTTATATCATATTAACCTGAATTTTGGGTTTTTAGGCAGCCATTAACAATAAGCGATGCTGCTCTGTTAAGTTTATAGATGGCTTTTTAGGTTGGTGAGTATAAGCAACAATCCCAGCTAATAGATTAATTAAAAAATTTCCGGCATTTCTGTGGCGTGTATGTTCAATTTGAGAAATATTTTTTAGTTGATCATTCACCGTTTCAATAATGGCTCGTTTTCTAAGAAGAATTTTGTCTGTCAACTTCATAAGATTCTGCTTCATATTCGATCTTAGGGTAGTAAATAGTTCAAGACCTTGTTTCAAAAGCCTCTTTGAAAGTTCTTTCGAAATATATCCCTTATCACCAAATAATTTTCCAAAAATCCCTTTCGACAAAGTTTCGGCAATAGAAACATCAGCGACATTTCCAGGAGTTAGCTGAAAAGCCAAAATTTCTCCTTTCTCATTGATCATGAGATGCAATTTAAATCCGAAAAACCACCCTGAAGTTGTTTTTCCCCTCTTTGCTAAACCTTTAAAGACCTTGTTTCTTTTTATGCGTTTATTGTGGCAAACATCTATAGACGTAGAATCAATAAAAGCAATTCCTGTGATTTCTCCTCTTTTGTCTAAAAGATAAGCAAATAGAGGAACAAAAAGGTTCTTCTTTAAATAAACAAAACGGCTATAACTAATTAAGTTTGGAAATTCTTTAACTAAGTATTTGGTAACATACCCATAAAAGTGCTTAAATGTTCGATAATTTGATTGATGAAATAAAATGACAATTGTCATCATCTCTGGTATCGATAATTCAGGCTGAGGTCCTCGCTTTGTTTTGCCATGATCAATTAACTGTTTATTCCATTTCTTCTCAAAAGACTTCCAAAAATCATCCACACTACAATATAATTTGATTAAATCCATTTTGACCTCTCATGCATATTAAACATTAGTTTGGGAAAACAAATGTTTTAAATCATGTTGAGGTCTTTTGTCATTCAAATTTTATGTATCTTGTTTAAGCCTAAACACCTAAACCCAAAGTTCAGGTTATTAAGCATGGGTTTAGAAAACACATGTTTTAAATTATGCAGAGATCTTTTGTCATTTATTATTACCAAAGATATAAATTGTCAGACGAGAAGAAAAAATTAACTTGTTGATGCGCAAGCTTTTGAAAAATTTATTGTTTTGTGCATGACTAAGGTTGAATGGTTGAATGGATATGCACATAAATATTAGATTAGCAAATTTTATGATTTAAGTTTTGAAAATTAACGGACGTAAATCCAGTGAGATTGGATAGTGGCGTGATCCGAAAAAGCTTTTTTTACTTTTAAAGGGTCTCTTACGTTGTTTAGATTTAAATTTAATTTTTCATCTAATTGTTTTTTTTCATTTTGCAGTTGTTCCCATATAGGAGCGGAATAATTGGATGCATTAGAAGCAAATTCATGAACTTCTTCACTAGAAAGCCCCAAATCTTTCAAAAGCTTTTGGTATTCCGATTCTAATTTTCCCATGCCTACGGAAATTTCTTTCATTTTTACTTGAGTTGAGTGAAATTTTTCTTCCATTTTTTGTTCTAAACTCATATAAAACTCCAAATAAATACTCAATTAATATTTTAATATTTGTTTGAATTAATTTCAATAAATTTTCAAAATTTCAATTTTGTATATTTTCTCTAAGTGTAAGAAATAAATTCACAAATGAATTTTTAAGTTTACTTGTTGTGTCTATTTGAGCTTGATTAGTTATTCTTAAGATATTTATTTTTACAATTGTTTTTCATTTTGTTTGCTTTCTAGTTGCGAAATCGGAAATAAAAAAGAGCCTATCACAGCACATAGCAGAGCTAATAATAAAATTCCTAAGGCTATAAATGTAGGAATGTGAAAGAGATTTGCTAATAACATTTTAAAACCAATGAAAGTCAAAATGAAAGCCAAGGCATAGTGAAGTAAATAAAAACGTTGCATCATACCTTCTAAAACAAAAAAGAGGGAACGAAGACCTAAAATAGCTAAGACGTTCGAAGTATAAACAATAAAGGGATCCGTTGTAATACCTAGAATGGCAGGAATAGAATCGATGGCAAATACTAAATCTGCAAATTCAATTAATAGGACTACTAGAAAAAGGGGAGTTGCTATCCACTTACCACCTATTTTTACGAAAAAAGATTGTGCATGATAGTCCGAAGTCATTCCAATCATTTTTTTTAGAAAAAGATAGATGCGATTTTCTTCTAATTTAAGATTAATTTCTTTTGAGAGCCCCATCTTTATTCCGGTATAAATAAGGAACAAGCCAAACAAATAGAACATCCAATCAAATTGTTGAACTAGGGAAACTCCTCCCCAAATTAGCAAGCCTCTCATTAAGATGGCTCCTAGTACTCCATAAAAAAGGACACGGTGTTTACAATCATCAGGAACTTTAAAATGTGTAAAAATCAGTAAGAAAATGAAGAGGTTATCCACACTTAAGGATTTTTCTAATAAATATCCTGTAAAAAAATTAATCGCTGTTTCAGAGCCGAAATGGTAATAAAGCCAAGCATTGAACAAAAAAGCAATGGCTACCCAACCCACAGAAGTTAAAACAGCCTCTTTAAATTTGATGCTATGGGGTTTGTAATAAAAATGATAAAGATCTAAAGCGAGAAGTAGAAGAATGAATACATTAAAAAATATCCAGTGCCATGAATCAGCCATATTTAATCCAAATGGTTATAAGTGCTTCTTTCTTTGAGCTCTTCTTCTTTTAATGATGTAAATAAAAGACTTTTAGGAGCCGAAGTTCCTTTGACTAAAATTGCTAGTTGTCTTTTATTGTCTTTTCCTACTAATTGCATGGCAATTTCTAAAAAGTCTTCGTAATGGAGCTCTTTAAATCCTTGAATGCCCTTAGTAACCCTATCAAAGTCACCTTCATATTTAAATGTCAATGACTTTAAAAGTTTTTCTATATCTTGAAGATTTTGAGGATAGTTAAATTTTTCTAGCAGTGCATTTTTAATTTTTTCAAAATTTGATTGATTTAAAGCTTTTTGTTCCATATCGGTTAAGAAATCTTCTAAAAATAATTCAAATCGAAATAGCAAATCTTGTGGATCATGCATATTGGATTGCACAACAAAAAGAGTAAAGAGGTGTTGATTGAATTCTTCAGCTGTATTAAAAACTAAATACCCGGTTTGTTGTTTTGTTCGCAAGGCTGCAAAAAAAATCACTGGCGATTGCTTGAGAAAGAATTTGTTGAGCAGCTTTTGTTTTGAATGAAAAAAAATTATTTTCAATGGCAAGTAAAGCTGCGTTAGAGGGGTTTTTAATTGGGACATTAATTTGGTAAGATTGTTTAGGCAAAACAAAAATTTTTTCAACAAAACGTTGGTTTGATGGAAATAGCTGTCCTGATAAAGTTGATCGCATGCAATCCCAAAGCCTTCTAGCTTGATTTTCCTCAATATTTCCATAAAGAAGAGCCTAAATATAGTTTTGGCTATATAATTGTTTAGTAAATGTTAAAAAGTTTGCATAAGAAAGTTTTTTTAAAGCGTCTGCTTTTTGTTGATGATTAGCATTTTTTGATAAAGAACATTTTGAATACTTCAATACTTTGTTCCAACGCACTTTCTTCAGCAAAATTGGTATAATCTTTAATCAGGGCTTGTTTGTAAAGTTGAAATTGAGATTCATTTTAAATATTTAATATATAAGTCTGTACAAGCTAACGTAGTAAAATTTCCTTTATTAATTAATGAACTTTGAATTTGAAAAGACCAAACGATTTCTGGCAGTCGAAAATAAAGGTCTTTGTAAAAATAAACTTTGCCATTGTCATCGTTAATTAAAACTGAAGGTTGAGGGATAAATAATGAGGGGAAATTTTCTTCTTTAGAAAGATTAGTGAAAGCTGTTTGTTTGGGAATAAAAAGGTTGGGATCGGGCAAGCATAAATTGAGATTAGAAAACTCTTCATCGCAGCTTTTTAGTTGTTTTTCAGAGAATTTTTGAATGTCATAATCGATTTTTAACCATTTTTCTTTTTTTTAAGCATTGTCAGAGCTTGAAAACATCTTTTAATGACTTCATCGACCTCCTCTAAATCTTCTTCTTTAGGATTTGATAAACTCAATTGAACACTATAATCAATTTCATTTGTTTGAATATGTTGTTCCGGGCCAATGCTCAATCCCAGTTCATGTATTGAGTGGTTATCATTTCTAGAACTGAATGATTAACTAGTTAAAAAGCTCATAATTTCTTCGGACAATTTTCCAAATAAATTCTGCTCGTTTGTCTCTTTTCGTTTTTTTATCGAGATGTTCGCTTTCTGAAAAATGTTCCATGTCTATTTCTGAAGAAAATGCTAGGTGGACAGGAGTAAATTGAGCGGTTCTTTTTTCTCCTAATTCTTTTTCAACGTGTTTAGGAGGAGGCATGAGATCATATGTGTGAAGAGAAAGGGGATAAAAATGAGTGGGATGGTCTGCTTGCTGAGCCATTAACCAAAACATTTCAAGGCTTTGCGGATCAAAGGGGGCTATGGTAATCTGTCCTTCAGAATTGCGTCTATCCCGGCCTCCACTTGGCGCCACGTAAATACAGCGTCCTCCTTCGCTGAGCAATTCGCTCATTTTTCTCATCGTTCGCTGGTTATGAGAAACTTTTTGGGTTTTTTTCTCAGGAGGATGGGAGATATGTTTTTTTGAATAAATACATAATAAATTACGGCCCATACTCATGGGAATAGCAAGAGGGTCGCTTATAACGCGATGACCCGCAATAAAGATCATCTCTGTTGCTAACTTTTTATCAATATTTTCAAGCATTAAGCTTAGTATCTGAGGATCAGGTTCTGTTTGGTGGTTTGCTAACAAAATAACATTATCCCCTTGCGCCATCTGTTGATAAATCTTTGCAAGTTGTTCACGGCCTAAAACAGTCGATTTTTCAAAATTGATGAGAGGACGAATAAAATCTAGTCCAAATTGATAATAATCAAAAGGTGAGCGGATAGATTGGTGAAAAATTTCGAATTGATAAGGATTTTCACTTTGTTTCATGGCCAACTCAAATAATTGCATAAATAAGCGATGGCTTGTTTCAAGGGAGCAGGAATGTTTAGTTGCCAGTAAATAACTATCATGAAAATGTTCAATGATTGCTGCGAATGGGGGCTTTAGGATTCCTTTCTCAAGATACTTAGCAAGATCTACGATCGGTTTGACCATACCCAATTAAACCTCGATTCGTTTATTGGTAATTGTCGAAAAAAATTGGTATTCATTGAGATGTAAGCGATCATCGACTTCACAAGTAAGATGTGCATTATAGTCAGTTGCCAGCCTGAACAAATATTGTTTATCAATAATATTTAAATACCGATCTAATTCAGGATGAACGACAAGTTTGAGAGCAAATTGTTCGTGATAAGCGACAATTTTTTTGAAAGCTCGTTCAATTTCGATAGATAAGCTTTCATGAGATTTGATGATACCACTACCAGCACAGTAGGGACAGCCAGTAAAAATAGTTTGCAATAAAGAGCCTCTATTGCGCTGTCTGGTCATTTCCACTAAGCCGAATTCACTCATTCCCAAAATTGTACATTTAGCAGAATCTTCTTTCATACAATCTTTTAATCTTTCTAGAACACGTCGTTGATTTTTTCTTAGACGCATATCGATAAAATCGCAGATGACTAATCCACCAATATTGCGTAATCGTAATTGTCTAGAAATTTCTTCAGCTGCTTCTAAATTAATTCTAACTAAAGATTCTTCTACATCAGTTTTGTTATTATTACTGCGGCCTGAGTTAACATCAATTGTGTACATGGCTTCAGTACGATCAAAGTAAAGATATCCGCCGCTAGGAAGCCAAATTTTTCTTCGTAAGGTTTTTTCAATTTCTCGCTCTACGTTAAAACGTTCAAACATGGGAACTTTATCCCGATAATACTCGATTCGTAAAGCATGTTCGCTGGCATAACGACTATAAAGCCGTTTACAAGTTTGATAGGTGGCATAATCATCAACTAAAACGCGGTCATAACGTTTGTCTATGGCGGTAATGACGGCTTTTTTAATAAGATCAGATTCTGCGTATAAAAGAGTTGGTTCTGTTGCTTTTTTAAAGTTTTCCATGATTGTTTGCCAGTTATGCAAAAGGTCATGAGCTTCGGCTATGAGCATTTCTTGAGTAGCACTAGCACTAGCTGTTCGGCAA
This sequence comes from Candidatus Protochlamydia amoebophila UWE25, assembly GCF_000011565.2. NCBI lineage: Bacteria > Pseudomonadati > Chlamydiota > Chlamydiia > Parachlamydiales > Parachlamydiaceae > Candidatus Protochlamydia > Candidatus Protochlamydia amoebophila. Next base: position 1,594,486 of record NC_005861.2, on the reverse strand, counting down.
ATTAGGCCCATGTCTTGTGGCATTTCAAAAGCGCGAATGAGTTTTTTTAGTCTTTCACGAGCAACTCGATCTTCAATTTTGCGAGAAACTCCGCGATGAGAAGAGTTAGGAAGTAAAACTAAATAACGGCCTGCGATAGAAACATTTGAAGTTAACCGAGCTCCTTTTGAGCCAATCGGTTCCTTGACAACTTGAACTAGGACCGGTTGATCCGGTTTCATGACTTGTTCAATATCTAAATTTTGCTGTTCTTTTTCATTTAAAGCTTTAATATCGTAGTCGAGGTCGAAGTCCATATCAAAAAGTTGTTCAAACTTTTTGGTATTTTCAATGATATCAGAGATATGGATAAATCCGTTTTCTCCTTCATTAATGTCGATGAAAGCAGATTGAATATTGTGAAGAATGTTTTTGACTCGACCGCGATAAATATTACCTGTTAGCTGCCGCTCTTTTTTACGTTCGACGACGAGATCACGTAACTCACCATTTTTTAGCAGGGCATAGCGAGTTTCTTTAGATTCAATGTTAAGTAAAATTTCGTGCATGTCGTTACCTTGGTCTTTATGACGAAAGACAGGTTCACGTTTCTATTTGTCTCATCTTTCTGCTAATTCATACAATTTTTAATAGGAGAAAATCTTGAAATTTTTCTTCTCATAACTTTAAAATTTTTTCAGAACTAGAAGCAAAAATTTTATCTCATTCAAATGTCTGGGTATTTCTAAAAACTTTTTCAAAACTTCACTTTTTGTTTTTGACTTTTTTGTTACTAAATTGTTCCAAACCCGTTCAAAATCATTGATTAAGCAAGGTTTTTAAAGAAGTTTATCCTGTTTGGTAGTCTAGAGCTCCCATTTTGATTACAAATTTATTCAAAATCTCTATTTATCCAGAGCAGCCGAGTTTCCGAAAGAGCTAAATTTAGAAACGGATTGTCTTTGTCTTTTTATAAATAATGTTAGCTTTTGCTGGTCATCTGAGTTATCTCTGTAAACCAGGATTATATCTAATTTACTAGGCGAACACAGAGTTCGCATTAATATTGCGTTAATTTTAAAAAGTCTAGAACAAAGATTAAGCGATTAAAAGGTTATTGACTAGTAAAAAATAAAATTGACTAGAGGGGCAATATTGGCGATGTTAAGAATTTTATTAGCCTTTTTATCCCCTTATCCCTGACACAAAGTTAAAAAATAAATAAGGTATTGGGATTAAATTTTTCGTTTCGGAAAGGCATGATTTAGATGAAATCCAAGTAGAATATATTGGCAAAAAAAATAAAACTCATTTAGAATAAGTTCCTTTATTTCTAAGGGAAAAGTTAATATGGATGATCAGTTTAAGATCTTTGTAGATCAATTAAGAGACGGTCATGAAAAAATAATTCATGAAAGCCTTTTCCCTGATTTTATTGATATTCATGAAAAAGACTTGAGTTTTAAAAAGAATATTGAATTAGATGGTGTTGCTTATAAGGCAGATGATGAACTGATATTAAATTGGAAAATTCGAGCTCAAGCTTTAATGAGCTGTTCAATTTGCAATGAAGCTGTTCCAGTCAATATTGAAATAGATAATTTTTATCACAGTGAGCCCTTAGCGGAAGTTAAAGGGGCCATTTATAATTTTAAAGATCTTTTGCGTGAGACAATTTTAATTGAAGTTCCTGCTTTTGCTGAATGTGAAGAAGGAAATTGTCCAAAACGTCAAGAAGTATCAAAATATTTAAAAGAGCCTTTCGAAGATGAGCAAGATATTGAAGATGGGTACCAACCCTTTGCTAATCTCGATTGGAAAGAATAAGTTTAATTGATCAGGAGACTTTAACCATGGCAGTGCCACGTAACCGTTTGTCAAATGCACGTAAAAATTCGAAACGTGCTCATCACGCAAAAAAACCAAAGAGCCTTTCTATTTGTAGTAATTGTGGAACAGCGCGTCTTCCTCACTGCAGCTGTAAAGCTTGTGGAACATATGCTGACCGAACTCCTACAACCCAGGAAGCTCAATAAACTCTTAAAGAGTGATAAGCTTGCGTATTGGAATTGATTTAATGGGAAGCGAAAGCTCTCCCATTACTCTTTTTGAAGCTGTTTATTTAGCTGCACAAAAACAAAGAAATGTCATTTTTGTTGTGTTAGCTACTCTACCTGTTGTCGCTAAAATTCGAGAAAATTCTGTTTTTTCCTCTTTTTTGTCTCAGTCTCCTTGCCGAATTGAAATTCATCCAGTCTCTAACGTCATTGAAATGGACGATGAACCAGTTATTTCCGTTCGGGAAAAAAAGAAATCTTCCCTAGTCACTGGCCTAAGATTAATCCGAAAAAAACGTTTAAATGGTTTTGTTTCTGCAGGTAATACAGGAGCTTTGATAGCGGGAGCGACTCTTTTAATTCCGATGTTGCCGGGAATTAAGAGGCCTGCTTTGCTTGCTACATTACCAACAGAAAGAGGGGATGTCGTTGTCATTGACGTGGGAGGGAATGTTTCCTGCAAAGCTCGCCATTTAGTTTGCTTTGCTCAAATGGGAGCAGCCTATCAACGTTGTTGTTTAGGAATTGAAAAGCCAAAAGTTGGTTTATTGAATATTGGCTTAGAATCTAAAAAAGGAACTTCAGAAATCAGACGAGCCTATCAGTTACTTCAAGATTTACAACTAAAAACTAAAAGTAAAATGAATTTTATTGGTAATGTTGAAGGAAGAGGTGTTTTTGAGGGTTGTGTCGATGTACTTGTTACAGACGGATTTACAGGAAATGTTCTTCTCAAGACTTCTGAAGGTGTTTCAGTATTCCTTTTAAAGCAACTCAAACATAGTTTAAAAGATATTTCTCAACTACAAGCAGAAACTATTTTAAAGCAACTTCACGATGAATTTGACTATGAAGAGTATAGCGGAGCTATCATTTGTGGTATTGACAGTGTCGTTGTCAAATGTCATGGTAAATCTTCCTCCCAAGCCATGCTTAATGGGATTAATGGGGCTATTGAACTTGTTCAGAATGATTTTATTTCTCAGCTCAAACAAGAATTAAACGTCGAAACTTTATAATTTGTGTCATTCAATTTGTCTCTTCAATGCTCATTATTCTTGGGCATCGTATGTATGTTATTCTTTTAGAGATTTTTGAAGATAGGTTTGAGCAATATTCAGAGGAACATCTGAACTAAATTTAATAGGCTCACCAAAAAAAAATTCAATTGTACTAAAGGGTTTGGGAAGTCGTAATTGATCCCAAGTTTTGAATGTAAAAAAGCTGGTTGCCGTCCAATTCAAAGGGAACACATAGGCACCAGTTTCAATGGCTGCCAAAGCAATTCCAGGTTTCATTTTGTAGCGAGGTCCTCTAGGCCCATCTGGTGTAATAATAGCGATAGATTTTTTAAAATTAACGTGTCGAATCATTTCACGTAATGCTTCATGTCGAGAATGATGAGGAACTCGAATGACTCTGCCTGTTTTATAGGAGCGAACAATTCTTCCAATTAATTCTCCATCTCGACTATTACTAATAAAAGCGGCGTAAATAAATTGGGGAGTCAAGTGATAAAGGATAAAAGGAGCAAGCGCTAATCGATTATGCCAAAACATGACAATGCATTTTTCTTTTTCGGCAATTTTAATATATTTTTCTAGTCCATGAACTTTTGAACGACATGTGGCTAACAAAATACGAATTAAGGCTTTACCTATTGTCGCAATAAGAAAAGCAAAGCATCGATAAGAGAAATTTTTCCACCCTTGTTTAAGTTTTTTTAGCATTTAATAGCTCCTGGATCTCTCGACTTGCAAGGCTGGAAGCTATACCATCTCCCAATTGCTGGCGTAAAATGGCACAATCTCCGATAACGCTGTCATAGTGGTCTTGATTAATGAATAACTTTTCGATTTGCTTAAAGATTTGATAAATATCGAGTTTTTTTCCAATAAATTCAGGGTATACAGTTCGTTCTAGTAAAATATTGACAATGCAATAATGAGGAAGATTTAAATGCATCCAATACTTGGCTAATAAATAATTTAATTGCGTTAGGGTGTAAAGCACAACAGTCGGTTTTTGATGGAGAGCGAGTTCTAAGGTAACCGTGCCTGATTTGGCTAAACTACAATGACAATCTTTCATTAGTTCATAGCTAAAAAAGCGAGGAACTAAATGAATGTTTAGACCCATTTGTAGAGAAGTGTTATGAATGTGGGTTTTTATAAAAGAGAGAAGGCGGTCGTCTGAGCAGGAAATAGCGAAATGAATTGAAGGATGATTTTTTATTAATAATTGAGCAACTTCTAATTGCTGAGGAAGATGCCTTTGGATTTCACCGATTCGGCTTCCTGGAAAAATGGCTAATAATTTTTGATTGTGAGGGATTCCGCAAATAGATTTCCAATTTTCTTTATAGGGATAATTGCTGACAGTTTCAACTAGCGGGTTACCCACATAACGTACTTTTAAAGGGGTATGGGAAAAAAATGCAGCTTCGAATGGATAAATGGTTAAAAGTAAATCCAAATGTTTAACCATCGTATCGATACGTTTTTTGCCATGAGCCCAAACAGTAGGACAGATAAATTGAATAATCTTTCCTTTGTATCCAACTTTGCGTAGAGATTTAGTGAGTCGCAAGTTAAATCCCGGGTAATCGATAAGAATCACACAGGAAGGATTTGTTTTAAGGATATGTTTTCGAATAGCATAAAATAGTTTGTAGAGCTTTGGAAAAGCTTTTAATACATCTGTGAAACCCATGACTTGAAATTCTTCCATGGGGTAAAGAACTTCAAGACCTTCGAGGCGCATAAGAGGGCCTCCAACCCCATTTAAAGAGGAAAAAACGAATTGCTCTTTCAAGGCACGCATCAAGCGACTACCATGCAAATCACCGCTTGCTTCCCCGGCAAAAATAAAACAATTTTTCATTTTGCAGCCGCTATTTTAGCGTTTTTCAATAGCATTAAATTTCGAATATAAGGAACCATTCCGATTAAAGGGCCAATTAAATTGACGCTATCTTGAATATGTGAAAAGTAGACAATAGAAAGGATAGCTCCACTCAAACTTAGCCACCAAAAAGAAGTGGAAAGTTCGCTAGAATGAGATTTTTCAGCTAGCCACCATTGAACCCAAAACCGACTTGAAAACAATAAATAAGAAATAGTTCCCAAACCATGCCACCACAACGAATACTCCACTTGAGAATGAGATTGCCAGGGAGCTTTTGGAACGCGAAACCAGCTTCCATCTTGCGTTAGAAAATAATCCTGAGCAAAAAAAGCGAGTGTTGTTAAAACAAATGCAATTCCTAGATATTTTATAACAGATTGAAAGGTAAATTGTCGACGATAAGGGTGCATTAAATTGAGGTTGCGCCAAGAAATCACACCATTACAGACTTGAACGAGACAAATGTGGTATTGAATTTGAATAAAACTGTGGATAGCTAATAAAGTATTTCCTGTTAAAGATAAATACCAAAAGAATGGCGTCACAACACTTCTATGTTGCTTTTCACTCTGGAGCCATTGGACAATAAAACGTGCTCCAAAAGCTATCGAAGATAAAAACCCAAGAGGATATAAAAATGTTCTCCAATCTTCCACAAAATCCCTTTTTAATTTTTTGGTGAGAAATCATCTTCAATTTGGTAATGAAGGTGTCTTTTTCTCATCCAACAGACAGCTAACAAATCAGAAACAGTATTTAAAGAACGATTAAAAAAGTTGTAATTGCTTTTTCCTTTTAAACGTTCTCGATGATTAACAGGGATTTGTTTAATCTCAAATCCTTCAATTTTAAATAATGCCGGTAAAAAACGATGCATTCCATTGTACATTTTAATTTTTTGAAAACAGGAAGCTCGATAAACTTTTAATGAACAACCCGTATCTCGCATTCCATCCCCACAAAGGCGACTTCTGACAAAATTAGCTCCTTTGGAAATCATCCGTTTGCTCCAAGAGTCTTTACGGTTAAGACGAATCCCGCAGACGAGGTCACAAGTGTTAATTTCTTTAATCAGTTTAGGTATATCTGTTGGATCATTTTGCCTATCTCCATCTAGCGTAATGATAAATTTTCCTTGAGCTGCTTTGAACCCTGCCTCAAAAGCACTGGATTGCCCATAATTTTTCTTAAAAAAAATAGATCGTAAATAACCTTTTTCTTCGTTTAATTTTTTTAAAATAGCCTTTGTATTGTCTGTTGAACCATCATCAATACAAATCAATTCCCAAGTTTCCCTAAGTTGATTCATGACAGGTTCTAATTCTTGAATGAGTTCCTCAATATTGCTCTCTTCATTTTTTAAAGGAATGACAACGGAATAGTAAACAGACATTAAATAAAATCTCTTAATTGGTTAATTGAGTAATGATCCATTTTGATCCATTTTCAAAAATAGTTGATGGAGTTCCGTGACCTTTAAATCCAATTGAAGGGTAAATAATTAGTTCTACGGGTGGAGATCTCAGACCATTTTCATAGATTTTATCACTCAAAGTTTGGATAAACTGATAGCAAGAACTTGTTTGGACTCGCTTATCATGATTGCCAATATAAAAGCGAAGAGTAGTGTGTGTAAGCTGATCAACCAATTTAGTGAGACTAATAGCCTCTTGATTTTGTAAATTAGTGTATTTAAATTCTTCTACTTCTGGTGCTTGCGTCATGGGTGAAAAACCTAGAACTTTTTTAATAAACTTGGCTTTGGCAGCCAAGTGAGTAGCGATAAATCCTCCTCTTGATAACCCAGCAACAGCAATAGAATGAGTATTTACCCATTTTTGATCTATTAAAAATTGCAGATGTTTTTTGCAAATTTCAATGAATTGATCAATAAAAAGGGGATTGTTCGAAAGTTCTTTTGCCCAACTATGCATGGCTGCATGGTGATCAAGGTGGGGTCCATGAAAAGGGAGATCCCAAGAAAAAACGCGAAAGCCTTGTTCTATCCAAGGAAGGACCGGTTGATTAAAAGGATCTTCATAGAGGCTGGCTTCAGCAGAAAGGGCAAAATAAACAACGGCTGGTTTAGCTCCCTCTGATAAGTCAGATCCACGATAATAGATTGGAGGCCCTCCTTGAGGAGGATAGATAACTTGATTAAGTGGCTGCGCAGTCATGAGATATAACTTGATGAGGGGAATGAGCAGGCCGGCCATGATAATTGTGATGACGTTTCTCTCCATGTCGCACGAATTGACGATATTGATCGCGAATGGAAGAATATGTCTCCACTAATTTTTCATTAACAAGAGCCCTTAACTTGAAAAACTTTAATGCTAATTCAAAATCCTTTTGGCGAAACAATTTTTCTCGATAATGCCTTTTTCCACTCAAGGGAGTTAGACGATACTGCGCAACTAAAATGGATAACATCGTTGAGGTAATTCGCCTTGGAAAATGAGAAAAAGATTGAATCAAAATCTCTTTAACAAGAGAGGAAGCAACAAGGGTAATTTCTCCGATGTGCGGAGTTTGTTTTTTACTCAAATAGTGTTTATCTAATTCACGTTCTAAAACAGGAAAAAGTAGGCAAGCTGTTAAAATAGCTCGATCTAATACATTTTTACCTTTATGTTGATACAGTTGATCCGCACAAGTTAAATAATGAAAAATTGTTTTTCCGTAAGTTGTTTTTAAAAGCTGTGTGAGACTAGGAAACAAAATATTTAAGATTCCATATTCAGCCAAAAGTTTAATAAAAGGAGCCGAAGCTCCTGATTCTAGCATACGAAGAATTTCTTCTAAAATTCTGGCAGGAGAACTTTTTGTGATTTCTATTCGGCAGACATGAATGGCTTGCTCTGTTTGTTCTTCTATTTTGAAGTTATAACGAGCATGAAATTTTAAAAGTCTTAACAAACGTACTGGGTCTTGCTTAAATCGTTTTTCAGGTTCACCGATTGTACGCAACAAATGTTTTTGGACGTCTTCCCATCCATTGACATAATCAATAATTGAATGGTTGGAAGAATCGTAAAAAAGTCCATTAATAGTGAAATCTCTGCGCAAAACATCCTCTTCAGGGGTGCCCCATTCATTATCATGAAGAATAAGTCCGCTATCGTTCTCGCCGGTGCGAAATGTGGATACTTCAATGATTTTATGACCAAAACGAATATGCGCTAAACGAAATCGTCTTCCAATTAAAATACACTGCCTTTGAAATATCGCTTTAATTTGTTCGGGTCGAGCAGAAGTGGAAATATCAAAATCTTTAGGGACTCGTTTTAATAAAAGATCTCGCACACTTCCACCGACTAAATAAGCGGTGAATCCAGCGTGTCTTAGCCTTTCTAAAACATAAAGTGCATCGCGATCAATAAGAGCAGGATCAATTCCATGGTCTTTAGCGAAATAGGTCTTAGGTTGCACGAAAGATTAGCTCCTGAAAATTGTAACATTCTCAATATCTATTGGATAAGAATTCCCCTTCAAAGAAATTTAAAAATAAATTGTCTAATGTCTTTGCAAAAATGATGAGATTCAATGAGAAAAATTTAAGTATAACTTTATTTAAATAAACTGAAAAAGTCAATCTTTCTTTTACTTTCTTACATGACTAATTGTTAAATTTTTTTTAAGTTTAAATTAGCAAAAATAGAACTCCTGTATAAAAGTTTATTTTAATCGAATAAATTTCGTTACAAAAGCCATTACTTTTATGTTAAAAATTTAACTAACTCATTTTCAAATATTTAAAATTTTAAAAATATCATTTATTGAAAATTCTATTTCGGCTTTTCTGATGCTTTTTATAGCCATCTAAACTAATTCTCATTAAAAAAATTGATTTCTAAGCAAATAACTTCATTATTTGAGTTAAGTTAAAGCTGCTTTAAGGTCTAATTCAAAAATCTATTTTCATTCATAAGCAAAGCTATACATTAGCAGGGGTATTTATTTTTTAATTTTCTAGATTAACAAGAAGATATTTTATAAGGAATCGCTTGCTTATACATAAAAAAAAAGGTATTTTTACTGAGGATTTTATAGATAAATTTATTAATAGAATAATAATTTTTAGATTAGGTGGAAGAGTGGAGTTAAAAAGACCATTCAAAATATTTGGTACGGATGGAATTAGAGGGCGAGCAAATAAAAGTCCCATGGTTCCAGAAATTGCCCTAGCATTAGGTCGAGCAGCGGGACAATTATTAAGTCGTTTAGGTAAATCTCGGGTAGTTATTGGTAAAGATACGCGTCTGTCCTGTTATGTTTTTGAAAATGCCTTGATTGCTGGGCTTTGTTCGATGGGGGTAGATACTTTAATGGTTGGTCCTTTACCTACACCAGGCGTGGCTTTTATTACACGTGCTTATCGTGCCGACGCAGGAATTGTAATTTCTGCTTCTCATAATCCTTATTACGACAATGGGATTAAATTATTTGATTCACAAGGATTTAAGTTGCCTGATTCGTGGGAAGCTGAAATGGAAGCAATGATAGCAAAAAATCATTTCGATGAAGAACTCCCTGCTGATGATGATATTGGCAAAAACACAAAAATTATTGATGCGGATGGACGTTATATCGAGTTTGTGAAGGCAACATTCCCAAGAAAAATTTCACTGAAAAATTTAAAAATCGTTTTGGATTGTGCGAACGGAGCCGGATATAAAGTAGCACCTCTGGTATTTAAAGAATTAGATGCTACAGTATTTACTTGTGGAGTGACTCCAAATGGCTTGAATATCAATAGCCAGTGTGGATCTATGCATCCTGAAACCGCTCAAAAGGCTGTGATTGATAATCGAGCTGATGTAGGAATTGCTTTGGATGGTGATGCAGATCGAGTTGTGATGATTGATGAAAATGCTCAAATTGTTGATGGAGATACCATGTTAGCGATTTGTGCCCGCGATATGTTTAAGCAAAAGCTGCTAAAAAATAATCGTGTCGTCGGAACAGTCATGAGTAATCTGGGTTTTATTAAAGCTATGGAATGTTTGGGTGTTGAAGTAATCAAATCTCAGGTGGGAGATCGCTACGTCATTCAAGATATGCTCAAATACGATGCTAACTTAGGTGGAGAACAAAGTGGTCATGTCATTTTTTTAGATCACAATACAACTGGCGATGGGCTTGTTTGCGCTCTTCAAGTATTGCGTATTATGATCGAAACAGATTCTAAGTTATCTGATTTGGCGTCATTTGTGCAACGCTACCCACAAACATGTTTAAATATTAAGGTGTCTTCTAAACCCTCTTTAGATTCCATCGAACGATTGAAGGAAGTGATAGCACAAGTGGAAGAAATTCTTGGAAATTCAGGCAGAGTTTTAGTTCGTTATTCGGGAACAGAAAATACTTGTCGAGTGATGGTTGAAGGACCAAAATATAAACAAGTCATTCAATTGGCAAATCAAATTGCTGACATTGTGCAAGAAGAAATTGGATTGTCAGTTTCATAATTATACCATTGAGAAAAAGGGAACAGTATGTGTGGAATATTTGGTTATGTGGGAATAAAAGATCCCATCAAAATGGTATTAGATGGACTTAAAAAGCTTGAATATCGGGGATATGATTCCGCAGGATTAGCCGGAGTAGAAAATGGGCAAATCGTTGCTTGTAAAGAAGTCGGTAAAGTAGCCTCGCTTGAGCGAGAAGTTTTGCAGATGCATTTAGCTCCTAAGATGGCTATTGCACAAACGCGCTGGGCTACACATGGTGCTGTGACTAAAGTAAACGCACATCCTCACTTTGATCATGTTAAGTCAATTGCAGTCGTGCATAACGGAATTATTGAAAATTACGATATTTTGAAAAAAAAATTAATTGAAAAGGGAATTCAATTTGTTTCAGATACTGATACGGAAGTCATTGCTCATTTAATTGCTCACCATTATGCAGGAGATTTACTCAATGCTGTTCAACAAACTGTCATTGAATTAAAGGGAGCTTATGCAGTTGCTGTTGTTCACAAAGATTTCCCAGATCAGATCATTGCGATTGCTCATGAATGTCCTCTAGTGATTGGAATTGGAAACAACGAAGCTTTTGTTTCGTCAGATCCTAATGCCTTTGCTTTTTACACTCGCCAAGCAATTTACTTATCTAATTCTGAAATAGCTGTAATTAAAGCAGGAAGTCAACAAGTTTACAATATCCATCATAAAATCACTAAAGAAAGTCAATTCATTGAAGGAGATTTAGAGCAGATCTCAAAAGGTTCTTTCGAACACTTTACTCTTAAGGAAATCTATGAGCAACCCCAAGCGATTAGAAATGCGTTGCTTTCTCGTATCCTGCCTGAATATGGAACAGCTTTATTTGAAGAACTCGATTTTAATATGACTGATTTGTTAACGGTCGAACGTATTTTGATTTTGGCTTGTGGAACTTCTTGGCACGCTGGCTGTGTCGCTGCTTACCTAATTGAAGATAAGGCGCGGATTCCTGTACAAGTAGAGATTTCTTCTGAATTTCGTTATAAAAATCCTGTTGTTCCTCCAGGAACTTTTGTCATTGCTATTAGCCAATCAGGAGAAACTGCCGATACAATCGCAGCCGTTAAAGAAGTCAAGGCAAAAGGAGCTCGCGTATTAGCGTTATGTAATGTACAAGGCTCTACATTAACGAGAGAGGCCGATGAGACCATTTTTTTGAAAGCGGGTGCTGAAATTGGAGTTTGCTCCACTAAAGCATTTACTAGTCAGGTTGTTGTTCTTGCCTTATTTACTCTTCTTTTAGCTCGGATGCGTCATATGAGTAAAGGAGAAGGGCAGGATTTTCTAGAGGCTATTTTAAAGCTTCCAGACCAAGTACAAATGGTTTTAGATCAATCAATCGCGATTGAGAGAATTGCAAAAAAATATGCTGGATTTGACAACTTTTTTTATCTTGGACGGCGTTATATGTTTCCGACAAGTTTAGAAGGAGCACTTAAGTTAAAAGAAATTTCTTATATTAATGCCAATGGTTATGCAGCGGGTGAAATGAAGCATGGACCGATTGCGCTTATTAATGAAGATTGCCCTACTGTCGCTCTTTGTGCTAACCGTCAAACATTTGAAAAACTACTTAGCAACTTAATGGAAATTAAAGCAAGGCATGGAAAAATCATTGCGATTGTTGAAGAGCAGGAGAAGGCAATAGAAAAAATCGCGGATGATGTTATTTATATTCCCCACGTCATTGATGAGTTAGCAAGTATTTTAACAACTGTTGTAACCCAATTATTAGCTTATTATATAGCCAAAGAAAGAGGAGCAGATATTGATCACCCTCGCAATTTGGCAAAATCTGTGACAGTTGAGTAAAAAATAAATATTATGAATTTAAATTAGTGAAATGGATCATGGATCATCAGAAAGGTAGCATCTTAAACGGCTCATTGCTTGTCGCAGGAACATCGATTGGAGGAGGAATGTTGGCTTTGCCAGTTTTAACAAGTTTGGCTGGCTTTTTTCCCTCTCTTGCTATTTATTTATTATGTTGGCTTTTCATGGCTTGTACAGGCCTTTTATTTTTAGAGGTTTCTCAATGGATTAAAGGGGAATCGAACATCATTACTATGGCTGAAAAAACGCTTGGAAAAGGAGGGCGCTATTTTGCTTGGATTGTTTATTTATTCTTATTCTATTGTTTAACGATTGCCTATATGGTTGGTTGCGGCAATATTGTTGTAGAGTTTTCTCAATCTACAATTCCAGATTGGCTAGGACCAATTATTTTTGTTCTTTTATTTTCTCCTCTTATTTTAATTCCTACCGCTTGGGCAGGTCGTTTAAATGTCTGGCTTATTATAGGTCTTGCTTTGTCTTATTTAGGATTTGTTTTATTAGGATTTCGTCATGTCGACCTAAATTTTTTGAGGGATTACAATTGGTCTTATTCTTTAATGGTGTTACCTATTGCCTTTACCTCATTTGCTTATCAAGGAATTATTCCAACGCTTGCGAGTTATTTGCATCACGATGCTAAAGCCATTCGAACATCAATTTTAATTGGAAGTTTTATTCCATTAATTGCTTATATTATTTGGGAAGGACTTATCTTAGGTATTGTGCCTAAAGAAGGCGCAGGAGGACTCATAGAAGCTTTAAAAAATGGGAATAATGCTGTTCATCCTTTAAAAAATTTTATTCATAATCCTGCTGTTTATTACTTAGGGCAAGCTTTTGCTTTTTTTGCTCTGATTACTTCTTTTTTAGGTGTGACGTTAGGTTTAAGAGATTTTTTGGCAGATGGTTTGAATATTCATAAAAATATCAAAGGCAAAATGCTTTTAGCTTTACTTATCTTTGCTTTTCCTCTCCTCATTTCTGTGAGTTACCCCCATATCTTTTTAATTGCTTTAGATTATGCAGGGGGATTTGGAGTTGCTCTTTTATTAGGTCTTCTTCCCATTTTAATGACTTGGATTGGGCGTTATCGACAAAGATTAGAGACAAACCAACAATTACCTGGAGGCAAAATGTCACTGGTCTTGCTCGGTGGATTTGTTGTTTTTGAACTCTTTCACGAAACAAAGCATTTAATTGACAGGATATTTTCATAAATAAAAAACCCAAAAAGAAAGAAATTTTACTCTCTTCTTTTCGGGTCGTTGGCAATTTATAGGATTGCCTTAAGATATCGATGTTGCTACCTTAGGTAAGTCAACATCGACTTACCTGAATCGGGTTATGCGTCCGGTTCAGGTATGATTATTCCTTTTTTAAGGGATCATCTAAATTTATAATTGATTAAGCCGATCCTACCATCACTATGTTCATATTGACCATAGGATGGGTAACTATAGGAATCGCTATTGGTTTGAGAGGGATAGCCATAATAGTTATCATAGTGAGAATGAGAGTAATTAAGATCGCTTGGATTTCCCTTGTATCCATCATGCCAATCAGGATTGCATCTACACTCATAGCTGCAGTGGCATTCTTGACTCCCATTTCTGTAGCCAATGTCAAATTGAGCTCCTAGACTCATAAAAGAACAGAGCAAGCCGGCAATAAAAAAACTTTTGATGAGTTGGTTCATATACAAACCCCTTAAAAAATAATTGACCGCTATTTTTAAACATAAATATATTTTCTTGTTAAACACAACAATTAAATGTTTAAGTAGTATCAACTTGCTCACGTTGAAAGATTTAATTTCAACCTTGTTACTTTATCGAATAAAAAAGTGGTCATTTTTTGGGAGGCAAAGAAAAGTAGATCTAGTTATTTTTGTAGTTTAGGTCTATTTTTTTTATCTCTCAAAAGAGAAAAAAGTATTCAAAAAAAATCTTTTAATTTGAACTTTAGGCGTATTGATGAGTTCAACATTTCGCGTGATGTTTTTCCTTTTTTAAAAATATCTACTCATATTTCTTAAAAAATCTACAAAACTCGCAAACAACCTAAAGTTATTTCAAGCAAATAAACTCAAAATTTATTTTATTAACTTAATAAATTTATTTTCATCTACTATTCAATAAAAGATTTTATAAAATATGATCAACTTCTATTGAAATATGAATTAAATATTTTGATATAATAATTTAATTTGTGGGATTTTTTTATTTTATTTAAAAATTGTATTGTCAAATTGTAGATCAATTTTATTTTTTTATTTAGATGAGAGAATTTTGAACTGCTGCTTAGAGAGGTATTTATTAGAAACCTTTTCTAGTGATAAGCAGTCCAGGCATGATCAATCATTTTAGCTAAACTAAACTGAGGATGCCAATTTAATAGCGATGCTGCTTTTTGTGTATCTGCAAGCAATATGGGAGGATCACCTGGTCGACGAGCTCCTTCAATGAAGGAAACTTTTTTATTTAATACTTTCTCCACCGTTTGGATGACCTCTTTAACGCTAAATCCACTTCCGTTTCCAAGATTATAGCTTGTAGAAGAAGAGCCATTAAGTAATTGTTCTAAGGCTTTAATATGAGCATGCCCTAAGTCTTGAATGTGAATATAATCTCTGATGCATGTTCCATCAGGAGTTGCATAATCAGTTCCATAAATGGTGATAGATTCTGTTTCATGTTGAAGGCTTTTGAGGATGAGAGGGATGAGATTTGAAGATTTTGTCTGATAATTTTTAATTTTGCCTTCAGGATCTCCTCCAGCTGCATTAAAATAGCGAAGACAAGAATATTTAAGACCATAAGCCTGTTCAAAATCTCGTAACATCTTTTCTACGACCCATTTAGTTTCCCCATAGGGATTAATAGGATGACAGGGATGAGATTCACCGATCTTATTGGAAAGAGGATAGCCAAAAATGGCTGCAGTTGAGGAGAAAATAAACGTTTTAACTTGAGATTTTACCATTGCTGTTAAAAGATTCAATGTGTTCACAACATTGTTCTGATAATATTTGGCTGGATTCACGACAGACTCTCCAACATCGATATATGCAGCAAAATGCATGACAGCATCAATAGAGTATTTTTGGAATAGCTGATTGAGAAAAAGTGGATCGCAGAGATCTCCCTGCACAAATGTCCCATGAAGAACAGTTTTTATAGATCCTCGACTGAGATTATCGACAACTATAGTGTGATAACCCATGAGATTTAGCATTTTGTTGACATGAGAACCAATATATCCGGCTCCTCCGACAATAAGAATTGTTAGTTGAGACATACAATCACTAATTACTGAAAATTTAAAACAATCAATCTAAGTTAGATTCATTTTTTTGTCTATGTTCTCACTCCTATTCCAATTCCACCTATTTCATGTGTTTAGAAGCATATGCGATTTTAGTTGTAAACAGTAATCCGAACCTGTAAAGTGTAAAAAAATTTATCAGAAATAGAAGTTTTGAAAATAGAATTGAGTGAGGTTGAAATGTTATTAAATTTAATTCACAATGGGATCAAGAGCTATTATATGCAGTTACCAGTAAATACTGGGCCTTCTATTTGTCGTAGTGCTCTTTATTCATTTGCTGCTTCATTTATTATTCTCAAGACAAATCCTTCCAGAGCGGCAGCTAATTTAACGCGCCCGCTGGTCCTCTCGGGAGTTGCTGCAACAGCTTCTTTAATGCATGCTTTGACGACACCTATTTTTAATTATATTTTCGAAAATCAAGACATGAAATGGACGCAGGAAACGTTTCGTATTATCTTCACATTTACGATGATTCAGCTGGCACTAAACCATCCTTCCTCATCAAAAATTAATCAAATGATCACAAATAAAAAAAGTTTTTACTTTTTTTCTTCAAACCTAATTGGGATCGGGGTTGAATTAATTGCAAAAGGAATAGGATGCATTGATCAAACTTATGCGGATCATTTTAAAACTTGGACAAATACATTTAATCTAGGATTAACGAAAAGCTCTAATCCAACATATGTCGCCTTTTAAGCTTCATTCTTTGAAGAATCTATTTGAGTTTTAAAACGGCGGCTTGCTTGAAATTGTTCAATGACTGGTTCTCCTTCTTGTTGCATCAAATCAAAAATTTGACAATAAGAGGGGGGAAGCATGTCAATTCTCAGGTTAAGATCTTTTGATTCTTGAATGACATATTGTAAAACTTTTTGATCCCAAATATCAGGGTTTTCAAAACAACAAGTGATCCATCTTTCTATTAACTCGGCAATTTTAGCATTATTAGCAAAGTAGAGCGTACTACTAATCAGTTCTTTGTTATGCCAATAAAAAACGGCTAAATCTGCATCTATTTGATCAAATAGGGCGGGATACTGTTGAACTCTTGCATCTGCATCTAAGTATAAAATATTTTTAGGATAATGGCGAACAAGCATTTGTTTAATAAAGTAAGCCTTATATTGCGTATTAGCTTGCCAGCTTCCTTGTGTAGGGACAGCGACAAGATCCATTGGCAAATAAAATCGTTCTAAACTTTCAGCCAAATGACGAATTTCTTCTTCGTAAGGAGTGTTTTCTGTAAAATAACCAACAGTAATATATGCCATATTTAATCAAAAAGGTTAGAAACAAATGTTTGTACATCGAAGGGTTGAAGATCTTCTTCTCCTTCTCCTGTTCCGATAAATTTGACGGGAATGCCAAGTTCTCTTTGGATAGCAATCACGATTCCTCCTTTGGCGGTTCCATCTAATTTCGTCAGAATAAGTCCTGTAATTGGGGTAAAATGATGAAATTGTTTAGCTTGCTCAATGGCATTTTGGCCGGTCGTAGCGTCTAAAACTAACAGTGTTTCATGGGGTCCCGTTTGTGAAGCTTTTTGGCAAGAACGTTTTATTTTTTCCAATTCTTGCATCAAGGGCGTTTTGGTATGTAATCGTCCTGCTGTATCAATGATAACCAAATCACACTTTCTTGCTTTTGCTGCTTGAATTGCATCAAAAGCGACAGCTGCAGGATCACTTTTTGGATGACCCTTGACAATTTCTATGTGTAATTTATGAGCCCATAACTCTAATTGTTCGATGGCAGCGGCTCGAAACGTATCGGCGGCAGCAACAAGGACTTTTTTACCCTTTTGTTTAAATTGATAAGCTAACTTTGCGACGGACGTTGTTTTTCCATTCCCATTGACTCCAACAATTAAGATAATTTGAGGCAGTTGTGAAGAGGTAAGTTCGAGGAGGTTGGAAGGATATTGACTCACTAAAGAAATTAATTGCTGTTTTAAAGCTTCAATATAATCTTCAGTTTTCAAATTGGGGTGTTGGCGATGTAAGTCGCGTATTTTTTCAGTCAGCTCAGATGCAGTTTTGACACCAAAATCAGCTTCGTATAAAAGTTGTTCAAGCTGCTCTAAAGTATGTTCATCAATTTTGCCTTGAAAAATTGATTTTAATTTGTCACTGAGAAGGTTTCTTGCACGTGAAAGAGCTAATTTGACTTTTGCAAAGCTCGATTTAAAATAATCCATTACCATGTTGTCTTGGAATCCTTCCTTTGATGTATAAAATGAGTAAAAAAAAGCTTAGCATATAAAAAAGAAAAAGGTGAAGATCTTAATTTGGCTTGCCCTATCAATTCTATACATAAAACCACTAATTAGCTTTTAGAATAATGAAGGTCCATCATGAATACACACGAGTTTCAAGCCAAGCAGATTTTACGTAAGTATGGCATTCCCGTTCCTGATTTTTATATCGCTTCTTCTTCGAAAGAAGTGGAAGAGATCATTAAGCAATACCAATTGCAAAGTGCTATCATCAAAGTACAGGTGCATGCCGGAGGACGTGGAAAAGCCGGTGGAGTCAAGTTAGCGACAAATCCGCAAGAAATCTTAGAATTTTCCCAAGAACTCATCGGAAAAAAAATCATTAATGAACAGACAGGCCCTAGCGGAATGATTTCTCATCAAGTTTTGATTTCCCCTGCTATTTTGATTAAAAAAGAATTCTATTTAGGAATCACTATTAATCGTGAATTGGCAAGCCGTGTTTTAATCGCTTCTCCTATTGGAGGAGTAAACATTGAAAAAATTGCTCACGAACAACCTAATCAATTGTTAATGCTTCCAATTCCTTTGGAGGAAACATTTAGATCTTATCATTTAATTCGCATTGCAAGCTTTATGGGATGGAAGGGAAAACAAATTCAAGAGGGGGTTGCAATTATTCAATCTCTTGTGAAAGCTTTTAAAGAAACGGATGCTTCTCTACTTGAAATTAACCCTCTTGTGGAAACAAAGGAAGGCCATTTATTAGCGCTGGACGCGAAGTTATCAATTGATGACAATGCTCTTTTTAAACATGAGGACTTGAAAACCTTATTCGATCCTTCACAAATGTCTAATAATGAAGCAAGAGCTCAGCAATTTGAACTTGCCTATGTTGCTTTAGAAGGGGAAATTGGTTGTATGGTCAATGGAGCTGGATTAGCCATGGCTACAATGGACCTTATTCAATACCATGGAGGACGTCCTGCTAACTTTTTGGATGTAGGAGGTGGGGCATCGCAAGTTAAAGTGGCAGAAGGATTTAGAATTATTCTATCGGATTCTAATGTGAAAGCCATTTTAATTAACATCTTTGGGGGAATTATGAATTGTGAAACGTTAGCCTCAGGAATTATCGAAGCAGCTAAAGGATTACAAATTCATATTCCCTTAATTGTAAGAATGGAGGGAACAAATGTCGAAAAAGGGAAGCAACTTCTTCAACAATCAGGCTTAAAGATTTTAATTACAGAAAATTTGACAGAAGCAGCTCAACAAGCAGTTCAATTAGCACAATCAGTAAGGTGATCCATGGCTATTTTGGTTAATAAACAGACACGAGTGATTACGCAAGGAATAACTGGAAAAGCTGGTCGTTTTCACACAGAGCAAAGCATGCTTTATGCACCAACCTATGTCGGAGGAGTCACACCCGGTAAAGGGGGAGAAGAAATATCCGGTCTCCCGGTATTTGATACGGTTTGGGAAGCGAAGCAAAAGACTCAATGCAATGCCTCATTGATTTTTGTTCCTCCACCATTTGCTGCAGAAGCTATTTTAGAAGCCGAAGAAGCAGGAATTGAATTGATTGTTTGCATCACTGAAGGAATACCCATTCAAGATATGTTAAAAGTAAGCCAGGTAATGAGAGCAAGTCAAACAAGCCGCTTGATAGGTCCTAATTGCCCTGGTGTTATTACACCAGGAGAGTGTAAAATGGGGATCATGCCGGGCTACATCCATCAAAAAGGAAATGTTGGCATTGTTTCTCGCTCAGGAACTTTGACTTACGAAGCCGTTTGGCAAACCACGCAATTAGGTTTGGGACAATCAACCTGTGTAGGAATAGGAGGGGATCCTCTTAATGGAACTAACTTTATCGATGTTTTAAAGCTTTTTGAAAACGATTCTGAGACTGATGCTATTTTACTCATTGGAGAAATTGGAGGAAAAGCTGAAGAAGAAGCTGCAGAATGGATTAAACAGTTTTGCTCTAAACCGATAGCTGCTTTTATTGCAGGGCAAACTGCCCCAATTGGTAGACGCATGGGTCATGCGGGAGCTATTGTTTCAGGCGGAAAAGGAACAGCGTCTGATAAAATAAAAACGCTCAAGCAGGCTGGAGTTTTAATTGCAGAAACCCCTGCGGATATGGGTTTATCTGTCCAGTTATTATTGAATTCTAAATCACCTAATTCATCCCCGAGTTTAAAATGATCTCCATTTCAAGTTTTATTCCAATTCGTGTTTTTCCTTTTTTTTGGTTTTTGATTGCTATGATTGGTTGGCTAAATAGTCAATCTTTAATAGGAACAGCCATCTGGTCTCTTGTGATCCTTATTTCTATTCTGATCCATGAATACGGTCACGCTTTAACAGCTCTGGCATTTGGTCAAAAAGCTGAAATTGATTTAGTGGGTCTTGGAGGAGTAACAAGGCGAACAGGTAAAGATTTAACGAAATGGCAGGAATTTTTAGTTGTTTTAAATGGCCCCTTAGCTGGCTTTGTTCTATTTTTTCTTGTCTATTGGGTATATTCTCATTGGAACGCACTTTCTTCTCCCTTAATAAAATATGCTTTTGAAGTCGCTATTCATGTAAACATATTTTGGACTCTTCTTAATCTTTTACCAGTTTTACCATTGGATGGAGGTCAACTTTTAAGAATCATACTAGAAAGTTTATTGGGAATAAAGGGATTGAAATTAGCCTTTTTTTTAAGTGTGGTTTTAGCTGCATTTCTCTGCCTTTATTTTTTTAGTATCCAACAATTTTTTGTTGGAGCGCTTTTCTTAATGATGGGTTTTGAAAGTTATCGTTCTTGGATCGATGTACGAAAAATAACTGCTGGGGATGCAGACACAAAATTACAAAAAAAAATGGCAGAGGCTATTGAGAACTTAAGAATGGGAAACCAAGAGGAAGCGTTCTCAAAATTCGTCTCTTTAAGAGAACAAGCCAGTCAAGGAGTGATTTATGTGACTGCTACTCAGTATATGGCACACATTTTAGCTGATCAAGGGCAATATAAACAAGCTTATGAATGGCTAATATCGATTAAAAGTAAACTTTCTCTTCCTTATTTAAAAATGTTGCAACAATTAGCTTATCGTTTACAAGAGTGGGAAATGGCTGTTAAAATTGGGAATCAAATTTTCCAACAAGATCAGGCTAGTGATATAGCTTTGATTAACGCCCTCTCGTACGCGATCATGGGAGAAGCTAAGCCTGCCATAGGTTGGCTTCGTTCTGCTGAACAAGTAGGGCTTTCTAATCTTCCTACCATCATTCAAAAGCGAGAGTTTGATGCCATTCGAGATCTGCCTGAATTTAAAGCCTGGCTTAACAAAAGCTTTTAAAAGCAGCGGCTTAGAAGAGAGTTTTTTTATTCCATAAATCAAATGACTCGATAAAATACTGGAAGTCGGTTTCATTGAATTGCATTTGGGGAGTCAAATAAAAAAGCATATATAAAGTATTTCCTCTAACAGTTGATAACCCCTTTAACAGTTTTTTTTGCTTATCATAGTAAGAATATTGAAATAAGAGGGCTTTTCTCCCTTTAAATAGAGAATGAGAGCAAGAAAACGTTTGATGGCGCTGAAATTGTTGGGGAGAATAAAAAACATGGGGAACGAGGTATGTTTCAAATGCTGTTTTGTAATTTTTTTCATTTAATATTTTTTCATTAATAAAAGGCAATGTCAAAGCACTTAAAAGAAACACTCCTGTTTGTGTTGCACTTGTAAAAATATGCAAATGTCCTTTAGATGGGGTATTTTTAAAGGGGATGTCAAAGGTCATTTCGATAGCGCGATGAGGAAACGACGCTTTCATTTGATCAACACTGTCTAAAGTTGCTATCCACTGCCTGGGAGGATGAGTATCTGCTGCTTGTAACATAGTAACTCCTAATAAATGGGAAACTAATATCATTAGTCCACTCATTTGGATTTTCAAGCTATTCATGGCAAACTCTACCTTAAATGTTAAAATGCCTTTAAATCAACGTCTAAGTTTTTCCCTTATTGACTTATCGATTTTATAATAAAAAAACATTTTAAGATTTTTTCTGCGTCTTTGTAAACTCAAATAAATTCTTTATCTCTCATTTTCAGTTATTTAGATTTTAACTCTTTAGGAGTAAAAAAATCTTCTAAAAATTTGTTGAATAAAAAGAATTTGTATTAAGAAAAGGCTTGCATATGTTAAATGACGAAAGATACACAAAAGTAACTTTTTAAGTGTCTTTAGTGCTAACATAACTCTCTTATTCCAATTAATGCTTTTATTAGACGGTCTATCATTTATGACAATAAGTTTATGTCTATTTGTAAAAATAAAGAATCGATTGAGATTATCCAATCATTGCTTTTTTATCTATTTAATAAGCTTATTATTATACGGTTGCGAAACCAAATATCATCTTCCTGATAATCCAAAACCTATTCCCGATTGTCCTCCTTGTCATGAAGTCAGATTAGCCCTTGTTTTAGGTGGAGGTGGGGCGCGAGGAATGGCTCATGTTGGCGTTTTAGAAGAGTTTGAACAAGCAGGCATTCCTATTGATTTAATTGTTGGTTGTAGTGCGGGAAGTATTGTTGGAGCACTTTATGCAGATTGCCCAAAAGCTAGTTATCTCAAAAAAATTTTGCGTCCTTTGAAAAAATGGGATATTTTAGATGTGAGTTTTTGGCAATGCCGTTATGGATTTGTTCAGGGAAGATCTTTGAGGCAATTTTTAAAGAAAAACCTTCGTGCCAAATATTTTGAAGAATTGTATATTCCTCTCTGCTGCGCTGCCACTGATTTAATCGAGGGAGAAGTGATTTGTTTAAATTCAGGCCCTCTTATTCCTGCTGTTCATGCATCTGCTGCTGTTCCCTTTGTATTTTCTCCTGTTTATCTACACGATCGATTATTGGTCGATGGTGGAGTCGCAGATCCTGTACCAGTCTGTATGGCAAAAAAGAATCTGGCGCAAGTTGTCGTTGCGGTAGATTTAAGTGAATTACTTCCCAAAACATGCCCGACAAACTTGTTTGGAATAGCTGCTCGTTCGGCTGAGATCAAATTTTTATTGCAAAGTGAAAGTTGTGTAAAAGATGCCGACGTAGTGATCCGCCCTGAACTTGGTGAGGTTGGTTTATTTGATGATCACAAAAATGAACTTGTATACGAAGGTGGAAGAAAAGCCGCTAGAGAAGCAATTCCTCAAATTATCGAACTTTTATCCCAAAAAGGTTTATGGAAAAGCGAAGAAGGGCCTTGTTTGAATCATTCTTTAAATAATTGTTTAACCATCGAGGTAGAAAATACCGATGTCTTGACTCCTGAATAAAATTTGACATCCAAATAATTTAATAGTCATTTTAGATGATTTCAAGTTTATAGTTTAATAGCTTTTGTTTACTAGAAAGGTGGCATGATGTATATTACTTTATTTAAACCAGGAAAAATAATTAAATTTAAAACGAAATTACTATGTATGCATCTTTGATTTAAAATATAAATTTTAAAGTTCAAAGTTATATCATATAACGACATAGGTATTGTGTATGGATATATCAAGCTCATCCTCTTCACAAATCCTTGAAAGTCTACAACAACTTGTAAACGGATGTCAGCACGTTGAAGAATTAAATAAACTTGATGAAAAGATACAAAGTTTCTTTAAAAGAAAAAAGGAAGAGATGGATGGGCAAGCACGTATTGAGAAAAAAAGAAAAGATCTAGATTCAGTGCAGAAACTGGATACAAGTCTAAAAAGGAAAAGAACCGAAGACTCTTTAGAATGTGCTTCCACAATGCGTACTGAGGTTACAGCTGATACTGTAAGCTGTGCAGCAGCTACAACTGCTGCTGTAGCGCCCGTTATTGGCGTAACAGATGGCTTTATAATTAACTGGAAATTAAAATATTATGATAATCTTTTAAGTCAAATCAAAAAACATGGAGAAGAGGGATTTGATAATTTGTTGGAGGATGCTCTAATAGCAAAGCTTCCTGAAGATTTTTTTCCTTCTCTTAATCAGTTGATGATGGCAATAAATCAATTAGAACCTAGTTGCTCTTCACATGATAATTATCACAGTTTTGGCGTCGCTCTTAGAGCACTTTTAACAAAAATATCTCAATTATCAAATTCCGGTGAAATTGAAAACGATTCGATCCAACGTGTTAGAGAATCCCTGCATTTGATTTGTGGAAATTGGTTTACAAAGGTCAACATTTTAAAAAATCTGAAAGATCTTGTTATTGATTTAGGTGATAGAGGTGGCAAATGGAACACAAAAATTGATAAAATACTTCAATCACACTTATTATTATCGACGAAAATAAAAGTGTCTCAAGCTGCTTTGTATTCTGCATTAGGACCAATTTTCAATAGACTTATAGATCTTTTTTATCCTTTCAGCTTAGCTAACAGTCCATGGAGATGGGGTAGACAAATATTCACGAAAAGTGGGCAGCAAAAAGAGTTTATTCGCATACGTACTTGTGCACCAATTGCGAAAGGAAAATTGTCGCTGGAATACTTAGCATTTCTTAGTGACTGTAGGGCAAAAAAACAGCAAGTAGTGCAATTCGTTCATTTGGACCCAATAGAAAAAATAGGCTCTAATGAACCGCTTTGGATAAAAAAAATTTATGAAGCCCAAGAAGAATATGGTGATGTTCTCTCTATCGTGGTTTTACCAGTTGATAATATGAACGATATTTTCTCTCCAGCTCCTATGTCTATTCATCTATTTATATACCGGTTATTGGCAAAAATGCTTGATCCAAAATTTTTTGTTTTCCCTCAAAAATTAGGAAACTGCGAGAATTTACTGACAAACTTAATTGAATATATTTTAACAACTTATTTCCAAAATTTTTCTAAAATTAATCAGGAAGAACAACATGCCTTTTTTGGTCTTTTTTATGCACATCTTCAAGAAAAAATGGTATTCGCGCTTGAAGATCCGTCTATTGAAAGAGAAAGTACTATTGTGATCAATCATTGTGCTGACGGACATTGTGCTGAAGGAATTGATCGAACAGGGGTCATGATGGGTTGTATACTTGCTGCTGACTATTATCGCCTTGGAAAATACACAAACTTAGAATTTCATAGCAAATTTTTAGGAATTGTTAACGGACCTGCAGTCGTCATTACAAAAAGGCCTATTCTAAAAGAGCATATGGACATAATAATGTCTGTTTTAAATCATTTGGAAAAAATAAAAAATACTAAATTTAACTCTTTTCCAGGTGAATGGCAGCTAAGTGAATTTATATTAGATGAATATTCAGAACAAACACATCTTTCAGAAATACAATGAGAAAAACTTCAACCTTATCCTTGCTAAGTTTTAAATTTATATATTCCTTCCTTTTAACTCTTTTCTTCCTCTTGACATTTCCAAAAAAACGTAGTAAAAAAAACATAAAAAATCATTAGAGGAGTGCTCTTCATATGAAACAACTATCAATATTTACCAAATTGTGTTTACTTGCCACAGGAGCTGCCTTAATAGGCTCTTCTTTTACGAACCCAAATTTAATAGAGGCGGCAACTCAGGAACAGAATCGAACTGAAGATATCAAACGTTTGCCCGGAAAGGAGACCGTCGTTGATTTTAGAGGCGTCGCAAAGAAAGCGATTCCTGCCGTCGTCTCTATTAAGGTTAAAGGACAAAAAAAAGGACCTTTGTTTGGGGATGAAAATTCTTTAGAAGATTATTTTGGAGAAAATGGGGATTTTTGGAACTTTTTTGGATTGCCAAAGAGAGATTCTCGTCAACAATTGTTATCGGGTCAAGCAACGGGTGTGATTGTGAGTCCAGAAGGGTATATTTTAACAAATAGCCATGTCGTTCATGACATGACAACAATTGCTGTGCAGCTTCATGATGGAAGAGAACTTGCAGCGAAACTGTTAGGAGAAGATCCTAGTAGTGATTTAGCGCTCATTAAAATTGACGCAAAAGATCTTCCATATTTGACACTTGGTAATTCAGACGATTTAGAAGTTGGACAATGGGTTGCCGCAGTTGGAAATCCTTTTGGCTTGCAAGCGACCTTAACTGTTGGTGTCGTGAGTGCAAAAAGTCGCAATAATTTAGATATTGCTCGCTATGAAGACTTTATTCAAACGGATGCTTCTATCAATCGAGGAAATTCAGGCGGTCCTTTGCTCACATTAAATGGAGAAATTGTAGGGATTAATACAGCAATTGCGACTAATGCATCAGCAGGTTACATCGGAATTGGTTTTGCAATCCCAAGTAATATGGCTAAACATGTGATGGATGAAATTTTATCTCAAGGAAAAGTCTCTAGAGGATTTTTGGGCGTTTCTTTACAGTCAATTGATTATAATCTGGCTCAATCTTTTGGTTTAGATAAAGTAGAAGGAGCATTAGTCACAAATATTGTTAAAAATTCTCCTGCTGAAAAAGCTGGAATTCAGGTAGAGGATATTATTTTAAAACTAAATGGTCGTTCGATTGAGAGCGCGGCTAGTTTACGTAACGCGATTTATCGGATGAAACCTGGTACAAAAGTGAATTTGACAATTTTGAGAAAAGAAAAACAGATTGACCTTTCTCTTACTATTGGTGATTTTACTGAAGAAACTGTCGCAGCAGCATCTTCTCACAAAAGTCAGCTCGGAATTGAAGTCGCAAATATCCCTTCCGAAATGAAATCAGATGAACAAGGGGTGATGATTACAAAGGTGTATCCAGGCTCAGTTGCTAACTTTGCTGGGTTAAAAAAAGGAGCCATTATTCTTGGCATTAATCATCAAAAAATCGAAAATGTAGAGCAATTTAATAACGCTTTAAAAAATAGTTCTGCAGATAAGCCAATTCTTTTGCAAGTAAAACAAGGAAATGCTTATCTATTCGTTTCGCTTCGCTCTGAATAGTTCATCTAAGTGCTGATCATGAAAATCAAAAACTTTTTATGATCAGCGTTTAAGTCCCATTTTTTGCTTTTGCCTTATTATTCGCCTAGCTTCTATCGCAATGATAGAATAGAATTTCAGATAAAATCTTTATAAATTATTTATTTTCTATTTAAACGAAAAATTTAAAATAGAACTCATCATAACCAAATAGGAGTTCTAGTATGTATTCAGTTGACGGACACCAACCAACAAGTAGCTCACTTTATCCGCCACTATATCGTAATTATCCTTATAACCCAGAATCACAAAATCAATCGTATAGTTATTACTCACCACAGCCTTCTGCACCCCCTATTCCTTCATTGACGAATACGATGCATACTGCGACTACTCAGTTATTTTCCAAAATTCGCAAAGTAGCCAATTCTGTTCTTTCTACAACAACAGAGCAAACGCAACAAACTGCATTCTGCCCCTCTCCTATATCGCCTGCCCCTGTTTTTATCGATTTTTCTCGCCATGAGTATAGTCTCAACCGTACTGAACATCACCACCATTCTGCTGAGAAAACAGCTGAAGAAAAGGAAAATAACAAACAGGTATTGGCCGTTGTTTTGGGTCTAGTTGTAGGAGGTATTTCTACTTATTTATTTGGGAAAATGATGGGTGAAAATGAAGCAGCTGAGGCAAGCCATACTGAATTGAATCAATTAGAGGCGCAGTGGAATACTAATAAAAATGTTTACATTTATCAATACCAAGGAACTGACTATGTAAACGCTGTGGATAAAATTATTAGTAAGACACATGTGATTTTGGATCACCAAAAAACTAATCGCTTGCATAAACAAGTGCTTATTATTACATTTTTAGCTGCAGGAGCTCTGGGGATCGCTGGTGGTCTTGTTGCTTCAAATGCATTGATGGGAGCTGGCCTTGTGGCAGGGATAGGAGCTAGTTTTTTTAGCCTGTACAAGCTCGGTTATCACTACTCTAGTAAGTTAGAAGCAAACATGGGGCGTGAAATTGAAGAAGATCTCAATTCTCTTAGTAAATACCAATTTGTAGTAGATCAAGCCGCCTAATTTTTTTGGTTAGATTTATAAAGACAAACTCTTAGAGCATTTTTCTAAGCGTTTGTCTTTGGGATGTTGCGCTAATAATTCAATCGCTCTAGCTATGATCAGGATCCCTTTTTCTAACCGATCCAACCCAAAATGTTCATTCGGAGCATGAATAAGATCTGTTGTGAGTCCCAATCCAATTAAAATAACTTCTCCTCCACAAGCCATTCCAAGTTCAGGAACAATAGGGATTGAGGCTCCTTCAAAAATGAATTCACAAGGCACACCAAAAACTTCCTGAAAAGCCTCTGAAAACGATGCGACCAGTTGCGATTTTGGACTAACTCGAATGGCCCTTCCTTGCCCTTGATGTATAGTAATTCTTACTTGAATCCCTTGGGGAGCGGCTTCGTTAAGATGGTGCTCGATGAGTCTTCCAATTTTTTTTGGATCTTGTTGAGAAACTAATCGGCAAGATATTTTAGCTGAGGCTTTCGCAGGAATCACTGTTTTAAATCCTTTGCCTGTATATCCGCCATTAATCCCATTAATTTCTAAAGTAGGTCTTGCCCAGGCTCTTTCTAAAGCTGTTTTATCTTTTTCTCCTCCACCAGGATAGGCCCCTGTTAGCTTTTGATAGTCAGCTAAATCAAAATAAAAAGAAACCGATGAACGCTCTTCCAAGCTCATCTCTTCAACATCATCATAAAATCCATTAACAGTAATTTTTCCTGAAGCATCTCTTAATGAAGCGAGCATGGCTACAAGCGCATGAATAGGATTGATGGCGATTCCCCCATGGGAGCCAGAATGTAAATCATTATCTGAACCTTGTACTTCGACATCCATTGTGAGAATACCCCGAATGCCTAATGTCACGGCAGGGACTTGAGAGTCCCTAAGTCCTAAATCGACAACGGCTAAATAATCAGCCTTTAAAGCTTCTGCTTTGGTTGGTAATAATCGAGATAATCCTGCACTACCAATTTCCTCTTCTCCCTCAATACAAAGTTTGATGTTAATCGGTAATCGAGAATATTGTTTTAAATAAAATTTTAAGGCTTGAAGAACATAAAAACACTGTCCTTTATTATCTTGGGCTCCTCGAGCATAAACACTTCCGTCTCTTAAGCTTGGTTGAAAAGGATCTGTTTTCCATTCATTTAGGGGATCGGCAGGTTGTACATCGTAGTGATTATAAATGAGAAGGGTGGGTTTGTCGGCACCTGCCTTTAAGTGTGTGGCGTAAATAACTGGGGGGCCATCTTGTTCAGTCGGCCAAAGCTCTACCTCAAAACCTAGTGTTTTTAAATAATCGACAACCCAGTTTGCACAGTTTAATAGAGAGACTTGAAAGTGAGTTTCAGAACTAATACTGGGAAAACTTAAAAAAGTATAATACTCTTTTAGCCATTCTTCTCGATTTTGCTCGATCAAGTATTTAATTTCTGCTAGACAGCTTGGTAAAGAAGGACCCATATTTCCCCTTTTTAAATTTGCCTCACATAGTAGGCTCCGCAATCAATTAAGTAAAATAGAAAAAATAATCTGTAGTTTTCCAAGAGAAGAACCATAAACGCAGATTTATCGCGTCAGTTTATTTCAAATCTTTGGTATGCTCTCTTTTCGATCAAACTAAGGATAAGGCTATGACATTTATCGCTGATTTACATTGCGATCTTCTTTCATATTTAGAGCAAGACGTTAAAAGAACGCCGCATGATCCAGCTGTTCGTTGTTCACTCTCTCAATTGAAAGCAGGGTTTGTCAAATGGCAAACTTTAGCGATTTTCACTGAAACAGATTCTTCGTCTGTCAAAAAAGGACTTTCTCAATTGAAAATTTATCAACAATTATTGAGAGATTTTCCTTTAAACATGCAACCTTACCAACGTTTCGTGTCTACAATCGAGGAAGCAGCTCCACTTTCTGTATTGATTGCTTTTGAAAATGCCTCTGGTTTTTGCGGAGAACAAGAACCCTTAAAAGTAGGGATGGCGCGTTTAAATAATTTCATCGAAACGATTGCGAAACCTTTTTATATCAGTTTGACTTGGAATAGGGAAAACCGCTTTGGAGGAGGAGCACTCACCCAAATTGGCTTGAAAGAAGAGGGGAAATTATTATTAAAAGAACTCGATCAAAAACAAATTGCGATTGATTTGAGCCATACCTCCGATGCCCTTGCGTATGAAATTATCGATTACATCGATCAACAGTCGTTAACCCTTCCTTTAATCGCTAGCCATTCTAATGCACGAACTTTGCAATATGTCCCTCGCAATTTACCTACTGATATTGCCAAAGAGATTTTTAAGAGAAACGGGCTCATTGGATTAAATTTGTATGCTCCCTTTCTCGGAGAGAGAGAAGAATCGATCCTCGAGCATCTTGCATTTTGGCTCGAACTCGGTGGAGAGGATGGTATTTGTTTAGGCACAGATTTTTTCTACGAAGAAGATTTTACTTCAACCTACCAAAACAGAGAGAAAACTTTTTTCTCACAATTTGGAGATGCCTCCACTTACCCAATTCTGCTAGAATTTGTGAAAAAACAACTCAAATTGAGTGATCAACAAATCGACAAATGGGCTTATCAAAATGTTACCCGTTTTCTTGCTTCGCATTTGTCACTTTGAGCGATTAAGGATTTAAAGTAAGTTGCTTCAAGGTTTGTTCAAGCCAATTGTTTTTAGAATAAATTTCAGTGGTTTTTCCATCTATCAATGTAAGTGTGGGCATAGGCAAGAAAAGTTCCTTGCTGAAAGAATGCATGGCTGCTCAGGATGTGAATATAAAGCATTCAGGAATTATAATGGCCGCACAAAATATTTTGTCCTCGGATTAGATGGCTTATAAGTAGTTTTAGAAGCCTTCGCTTTTAGGTGAAGGAGCAGCCATAAATGTTTCGTAGGTGATTTCGTAATCCAATCCGATGAGATCTGATGTTGAAATGGCGGTACCTCCGGCTGCACAAAAGCCTTGCAGTTTCCTTTTCCCTTGTCCACTCAAACCAGTAGGGGTGTAAATTAAATAATCTAAACCATCCCAGCCTGTAATTAAATGTTCCTCTGCGATGAGTCTGAAAGGAATGGCTTGTGCAAGAAGATCTTTAAGCGCTTGCTCTAAACCTTTAAATTGGCTGGGACGTGAAATGAATAGCGGGGGAATGCAAATGCCGATGCTGGCAACATTATTGGGAGGAATCGGAAGCGGGTGAATGCCACTGTAGCCGAGAGAGGTGGCTTGTGATTGCCAACCCCAAGCAAAAAAGGGGAGCGTAAATCCTTTTAGCGCTAGGTTGAATTGTTCAAATCTGGCAGGGTGAAGAAGCTGCATTTGATAAAGGGGATGGTTTGCAAAATGAGTGACATCTAAAAAAAGATAAGCGGGTAAAGTGTCAGGTAAACGAGAAATAAGAAGTGAGATGTATTCCATTGAAACATCACGGCAAAAAAGGCGAATGAGTTGTTGCCCTTGCTCGGTTTGGCAGAAATCCGCTACAGTTAGGTGAGCCAATGAGGAAACGCTCACACCGGTTTCTTCTTTTAGTTGGATTTCATCTTTAAAAAGATGAGCAATCCACTCTTTTAAATTTTCAATTTGATGCGCGTCCCAAGGAAATTTTAAACTAAAGTCAGCAGAACCTTTGTAAAGTGAAATTCCAATGGTTTTATGTTTAAATTCTTTCCAAAGAGAATCTCTAAAGTGCTCAAGCGATAAAGAAAGAGACAGATATTGTGTTTGGTTAATCAGAGCAAAAGGAAGATCATCCATTAAGCCAATATTGATATCCCAGAATAAATAGGCCCCAGCTTCAATGGCTTTTAAGGCTTCTTCGCGAGCTCCTTTCCATTTCAAATCAGCTTTTAATCGCCCGTCTAAGTAAATTGTCTTCGTATTAAAACCAGCTGGAAGAATCATTGATTCTTCAAGGACAACAGGAATAAAGAGCTCATTTTTTAAAGTATAAAAAGGGCGATTCCATTGTAATTCACATGGATCAGGCTGTTCTTCAAAATCATTGTTTGAGACTTGCATGAGAATCTGTTAGGGTTAAATTTTTCGAAAAACGTGGTAATGAATCGATTTTCCTTTTTCTCTCCAAAGCTCTTCAAAGTAAGAAGATCCATAACCTGGATAAGAAGTCGTATAATAAGGAGCTTCAAAGAGTGATATGAAACCGCCGGTTTGATAAATGACATCAATCATGATTTTTGAATATGCAGCATCGTCTGTGACTAGAGTAAAGAGTTTATCACTTTTTAAGATACGATGAATTTCTTTGACAAAAGCTGGTTGAACAATGCGGTGTTTAGCATGTCTTTTTTTGGGCCATGGATCTGGAAAATTAATAAAAACGGCATCCACACTTTCATTAGCAAAAAAATCTCGGGTAACATGAAACCCTTCTCCACAAATTGTTAAGAGATTATCAAGTTCAAATTTCTTAATCTTGGACCAAATTTTACGCGTTCGATCAAATTTTTTTTCAATACCAACCCAGTTATATTGCGACTGTTCAATGGCTTTAGAAGCAATCCATGCACCATTTCCGCTGCAATACTCTAAGTAGATAGGTTTGTCTTGAGCAAATGTTTGGTCATGCGTCCAACCTGGAAAGATAAAAGGGATGTCCGATAAGTGCTGATCCGGAACATACCAAACTCGATCTTGAATAACGATTTGACGATGTTCCCATTTAAATGGTGATTTTAAATCTTTTGGCTTCATATAAACTGATAATTTTGCAATTGAATGAAATAATTATATAGAAAAGGCAATTTCAAACCAACCGAAGGATTGACTATTTATTTTCACAATTTCACATGGGGCCATGTTGCGCAATTGGCTTGAAATAAAATGGATAGTAGGAAAGATAAAAAAAAGCATGGGTTGGTCTGAGTTTGACAAAGCATTGATTCAAAAGAAGAACATAACTATTTGGTTTGAAGAGGCATCTTTGGAAAAAGTGGCTTTCTTTATCGTGTAGTGGTTTGGTAGGTAGACCACAAACATACTCAGATGATGCGATTTTATTGCTTTTGGTTAGAGGGGGAAAGGGGTAAATTAATGCCAAGAAGCCTGAAAAGATTTGTAAAGTCGATATTTTCAGTGATAGGAGTTGATTGGCTAGTTTCTAGTTAGAGTCAGGTTTCTCGTAGGGAGAAGACCCTTCACAAAAGGGTCGATTGTTTAATTAAAAAAGAAGCGAAAGGTGTTATTTTTGATTCAATGGGTTTGAAAGTCTGCGGTAAAAACTACACGTAAGATGTGAGAAAATTGCACATAGGTATAGGAAACTCAGAAAGAAGTGCGCTGTGTCTTAACAAAAAAACAGCTCTAGAGATGCGTAATTAGGAAAAAAGATGCTTAAATGGCTAGGTAAATAAACAAATGGAAATTGTGTGTAAATACTTTGTGCTGAATAAAATGACTAAACAAGAAATGCTTAAGGGTAAATGAGTTGAAAAGACTACTTAAGGTTTCAAAAACAAAAAAGAATATAGAGCTATAACAATATAAGTTCCTGTAAAAGCTATTGTGCAACAAAGTCATTTCTTTTTGATATTCATTAATACTTATATCAAAATCAATGCTAAGTTCTTTTTCAAAATAAGATTTAATTAATTCTTTAACCACATCTTTAATCATACAAAAGCTTTTTTTTGAATTACCTTACCTCATAGTTTCTAATCTAGCGAAATAGAAATCTACTTTGCTCACTAAGAATAGGCATGCGTCTTACTCATCCCTCAGCATTAAAAACTTGGTAATTTTATTAACTTTTTCAAAGCAAATAATATTTCTTTAGCCAACGTCATTGAGAGCATTTGCAACAATACGATTTAAATGGAGTGGAGCTACTGAGGATTTAAAATGCACCCGAAAAGAATTTTTGGAAAGCTATTTGGTTAGGAAGGATATTTCGGCAGAACTTGCAAAGAGAATTTTTTTAAATATTGACAACTATAAAATCGAATAAGAAGTAGGAAGTAAGGAAGTTGACAGATAAAACCTTCTTAGAAAGCGAGCTATCATTGAAACGGCAAATGATCTATTAAAAAATATTTTTCAAATTAAACAGACACGCTGGAGAAACACCAGGAATTTTTAATTAATATGAGTCGAGGTTGCCACTCGTACACGTCATCTTAAAAAAGTCGTTAGTGAGCTTAGCAGAACAACTTTGTCTACTGTGAATGGCTGCATAAAAACTAAAATTCCACGTTAACAAATTTAAGCAAACTTTATAACAAAGTTTAAAGATTTTTTGAATTTAAAATCTAATAATTTTTAATTGATAAAAATATTTTCTATTTATTTAAATATATATTTTATTTCATTACTATTGCCATGATATTTATTTATATATTATAATTTTCAAAAATATATATAGATAATTTAAAAATTATTTAACTAATTTGGAAGGTAATTTTGAATATTCATAATCCAAGAGTTAATCCTAGTAATCTCCTCGTTAACGCAGATACCCATTCTTATTTTCGATCGAACAATTATTTAAAATTTTCTGAACGAATTGGTTTGCTGTGTAAAACAATTTTCCAGAGCTTCCTCAACTTATTCTTTAATTATCTCGAAAAAGAACAGCTTCAGTCTCAATGGAGAGAAATTTTTTGGGGGCAAAAAGAAATTACGATTCCCAAATTTATTGCAAGCCGCCTCGCATCATCTGATATATCGTTAACAAGTTCGAGTCAAACTCTATGTGATGCCCCTCTTTTTTCAACAAGAACGCGCACTCAGGAAACTATGGATGATCTTGAGGATGAAAATAGGCCTTTATTAAGTCCCTTAACTAACCTAGAAGAATTAAATGCTTTAAAAGGCACTTCCCCAAAGGAAATTGAGTCCTCCACACAACCTTCAGGTTTTTTCTCTTCACCTCAGGAACATAGAAGAACGCTCACTCAGGAAACTATTGATAAACTTGAGGATGAAAACAAGCTTTTATTAAATCTTTTAACTAACCTAGAAGCATTAAATGCTTTAGAGGACCCTTTCCCAAAGAAAATTGAATCATCCCCACAACCTTCAGGTTTTTTCTCTTCACCTCAGGAACATAGAAGAACGCTCACTCAGGAAACTATTGATAAACTTGAGGATGAAAACAAGCTTTTATTAAATCTTTTAACTAACCTAGAAGCATTAAATGCTTTAGAGGACCCTTTCCCAAAGAAAATTGAATCATCCCCACAACCTTCAGTTTGTTTCTCTTCACCCCGGAAACTTAGAAGAGCGCGTACTCAGGAAACTATTGATAATCTTGAGGATGAAAACAAGCTTTTATTAAATTCTTTAGCTAACCCAGAAGCATTAAATGCTTTAGAGGACCCTTTCCCAAAGAAAATTGAGTCCTCCCCACAACCTTCAGTTTGTTTCTCTTCACCCCGGGAACTTAGAAGAGCGCGTACTCAGGAAACTATTGATAATCTTGAGGATGAAAACAAACTTTTATTAAATCTTTTAACTAACCTAGAAGCATTAAATGCTTTGGAGGACCCTTCCCCAAAGGAAATTGAGTCCTCCACACAACCCTCAGTTTGTTTCTCTTCACCTCAGGAACTTAGAAGAGCGCGTACTCAGGAAACTATTGATAATCTTGAGGATGAAAACAAGCTTTTATTAAATCCTTTAACTAACCTAGAAGCATTAAATGCTTTAAAAGGCACTTCCCCAAAGGAAATTGAGTCCTCCACACAACCTTCAGTTTGTTTCTCTTCACCTCAGGAACTTAGAAGAACGCTCACTCAGGAAACTATTGATAATCTTGAGGATGAAAACAAACTTTTATTAAATCCTTTAACTAACCCAGAAGCATTAAATGCTTCAGAGGACACTTCCTCAAAGAAAATAAAATCATCCACAACTCCACAATCTTCGGATCTTTTCCCTTCATCCCAGGAACTTAGAAGAGCGCGCGCTCAGGAAACTATTGATAATCTTGAGGATGAAAACAAGCTTTTATTAAATTCTTTAGCTAACCCAGAAGCATTAAATGCTTTAAAGGACCCTTCCCCAAAAGAAATTGAGTCCTCCACACAACCTTTAGGCTTTTTCTCTTCACCTCAGGAACTTAGAAGAACGCTCACTCAGGAAACTATGGATAATCTTGAGGATGAAAACAAACTTTTATTAAATCCTTTAACTAACCCAGAAGAATTAAATGCTTCAGAGGACACTTCCTCAAAGAAAATAAAATCATCCACAACTCCACAATCTTCGGATCTTTTCCCTTCATCCCAGGAATTTAAACTGAGATTTCAGGATGAAACTTCACTAAATATATCGTATTCTCAACTAGCTTTGTTAAGGGAAAAATCGCCCTATTTTAAAAGTCTTTGGTCAGGAAATTTTCGAGAAACCCTTCAAGATCCTCTCACTTTGACGCAAACAGAGTTTACTCATTTGCTCGATTGCCTGAAATATTCTTTTCCTTTTGTTCCTTTGGAAGATATCCTTTCTTTCATTCAACTAGCCGATTATTATCAACTGTCAGAAGTTGAGAAAAAATTAGAAAAACAGCTGATTGAGGCGTATAAATCCCAAAAATTGGAACCGTTTAACTCCAGCGAAGATAGTTTAGTGGAATTAAAAGCACTTTTAAATTTTGCGCAGCAGTATCGATTAAATGTTTTAAAAAGCTATTTGGTGGATTCCTTATTAAACCAGACCTCTCAGTTAACCGAATTTGAAAAAGTTTTAAAGTATTTTTCAAATGAGATAGAAGAACTCAATTTTTCAAAGAACATCTTTTTGACTGATGCCCATCTGTTAGCGTTAAAAAATTGTAAAAATTTAAAAGCACTACATCTCCAAGAATGTCCCAATCTCACCGATGCTGGATTAGCGCATTTGACATCTTTAGTGACTTTACAGCATTTAGATCTGAGCTATTGTAGCAATTTCACGGATGCTGGATTAGCGCATTTGAGACCTTTAGTGGCTTTAACGCATTTGAATCTGAGGTGGTGCAGAAATCTTACTGACGCCGGATTAGCCCATTTGACACCTTTGGTGGCTTTAAAATATTTGGATCTGAGCTATTGTAGCAATTTCACGGATGCTGGACTAACGCATTTGACACCTTTAGTGACTTTACAGCATTTAGATCTGAGCTGTTGTAGCAATTTCACGGATGCTGGATTAGCGCATTTGAGACCTTTAGTGGCTTTAACGCATTTGAATCTGAGGTGGTGCCATAATTTCACAGATGCTGGATTGGCACATTTAACTCCCTTAGTGGCTTTGCAGCATTTAAATCTGAACCTATGCTGGAAACTCACTGATGCTGGATTAGCCCATTTGAGACCTTTAGTGGCTTTGCAGAATTTGGATCTGAGCTATTGTAGCAATTTCACGGATGCTGGATTAGCGCATTTGACACCTTTAGTGGTTTTACAGCATTTAGATCTGAGTTCGTGCAAAAAACTCACGGATGCTGGATTGGCGCATTTGACACCTTTAGTGGCCTTGCAGCATTTAGATCTGAGTTGGTGCAATCATCTTACTGACGCTGGATTGAGGCATTTAACGCCTTTACTGGCTTTGCAAGATTTGTATTTGTACTCTTGCGAAAATTTCACCGAAGTTGGATTGGCGCATTTTAAATCCTCAGTAGCTTCACTTCATTTAAATCTGAAGTGGTGCAAACGTTTTCAATGACGTTGACTAAAAAAATATTATTTGCTTTGGAAAAGTTAATAAAATTATAGAGCTCTCAGTGTCGCAATTCTGTAGACTAATAACCTGAATTTTGGACTTATATAGTAATTTAATTTTTCAATTGCATATGCGTATGCTGCAAAAATGCCTTACTCACATTACGTAAGCGTAGCTTTTTCTCTTAGAAATTTCCACGATTGAAAAGCCATTTGATTAGCCTTAACACATAACTTGTATTTTAGCGCGAAATGACCAAGTGAAGTTTTAAGTCGAAGCATTTTAGCTTGCAATAAGCGATAATAGATGCGAAAATAAGATGTTTTTGTGAGCGTATCACTTTAGTTGATGATTTTTCAAGGCTTGCATTTTGCTTGATCGATTTGAAATATTTTTCTATTCGCCATCTTTTTTTGTAGACTTTATAGTTATCGTCAGCACTGTTGTCTAGATCATTTGCCACAAGATATAGGATGCCTACAGAGCTGTCTTCGCTTTTGAAGATCTTAAGTCCATGAATGAGACAGGAAAGGAATAATCCTTAAGCAAATAATCCTTTTTTCTCTATTCTTGGATGCAAATGTAATGAACATTTTCTTTATTTCATCTATATAAGGCCTTTTCTATTGAATCATCAATAATCAGAATTCCTTCTTTTTCTTCTTCATTCTGACGGATTTTAAGTTTGAGGTATTGCCATTAAACTTTTGAATTGAATTGATGATTGTTTAAAAATCTTGTGCTTTTATCATGACTGATTTGGTTATCTAAAAGTGCTGAAAGCCCTATAGCTATTGCATACTTGATTTTGTCTGATCAAATACTCTGTATAAATATCAAGAAGTTCATCAGACATATTTTCCTCCATTACGAAAAGGAAAATTTAAATCCATCGAATGACTTTTTCGACTAATTTCTGCGTAAGGTGAGTTACTCACTTGATTTAAGAAAAAAAGCCCTAAGATAAATTGAAAATGGTGGAACGTGGTCTAAAACCAGAAAAATTTTCGGAGTGACTATGCGTACATTAGCAAACGGTGCCGTAGATAGAAATAACAGAACCTAACCCTTAAGACAAGGAGTTCAAATCCAAGTAAAATAGATAACGGTAAACTCAAAATATAGTTAATTGAATTTAATAGTGCATCTAGATATAGTTTGAGTTAAAAAATTATGGCATATTCCAAAGATTTAAGACAAAAAGCACTCAACTATTTAGAAACTGGACATTCTGCAGAAGAAGTCAGACAAGTTTTCGGTATAGCGTTAAGAACAGTGTTTAACTGGCTGAAACGCCAAAGAAATGGATGTTTAGAAGATAAACCAAGAAAAAGACACCCAATTAAAATTGATAATGACCAACTAAAGAGCTATATTAAAAAATATCCTGATAGTTATTTGAAAGAGATAGCGAAAGAATTTAATGTAGATCCTTCCTCTATATTCTATGCTTGTAAAAGGCTTAAAATCACTTAAAAAAAAAGGCCTTATTTTACAAAGAAAGAGATGAGAAAAAACGTGAGGAGTTTAAAAAAGAATTAGAAAAGATAGCAGAAGAAGATCGTGTTTATCTTGATGAAAGTGGAATCAATGAGTGTCTACAACGTCATAGTGGGCGAGCTTTTAGAGGAGAGAAAGTTTATTCAGCAGTATCTGGCCATCGTTTTGCAAGAGAAAGCTTTATAGCAGCTAAATGCCAATCTAAAATTTTTGCTCCTTTTTGCTATACAGGAACGTGTCATACTATCTTGTTTAATACATGGTTAGAAAAAATATTAATTCCAGAGCTTAAAACTGGACAAGTGATTATTATGGATAATGCTACTTTTCACAAGTCTAAAAAAACCAAATATCTACTTGAACAAGCCGGATGTAAAATTTTATTTCTTCCCTCCTATTCACCTGATTTAAATCCAATTGAAGTTTTCTGGGCAAATTTTAAACAATTAGTTCGGTTAAGTTTAAACAAATTATCAAACCTTGCAAAAGCCATTGATTATTCTTTTTGTCAAATATGCACATAAGTGCACAATTAAATTCAATTAACTATATATGTCAAGGACATCTAGATAGATATCTAAGAGAGATTGTTATAGAATTTTCTTCCACTTGACAAGCAGTTTTTATGCTTGTAAAAGGCTTAATATTACTTTAAAAAAAGGCCTTGTACTACAATAAAAGAGAGGAAAAAAACGAAATCAATTTGCGAAAGAGCTAGAGAAAATTTAATTAAAAAAAACCTATAATATTTCTGTATTTAACGCCATTAAGAGTTACTTTAACGAATAATTTTTAAATGGAGTGGAGCTACTGAGGATTTAAAATGCGCCAATCCAACTTCGGTGAAATTTTTGCAATAGCCCAAATACAAATCTTGCAAAGCCAGTAAAGGTGTTAAATGCGCCAATCCAGCGTCGGTAAGCTTATCGCACCAATTCAAATTTAAATGCTGCAAGGCCTCCAAAGGTGTCAAATGGGCTAATCCAGCATCCGTGAGCTTATCGCATTCACTCAAATCCAAATGCGTTAAAGCCACTAAGGGCACCAAATGCGTTAATCCAGCATCCGTGAGCTTTTCGCACTCACTTAGATCCAAATGCTGCAAAGCCACTAAAGGCGTTAAATGCTCTAATCCAGCATTCGTGAGTCTATAGCAATCACCCAAATTTAGATGCTGCAAAGCCACTAAAGGTGCCAAATGCGCCAATCCAGCATCCGTGAAATTATGGCATCCAGCCAAATTTAAATGCGATAAAGCCACTAAAGGCATCAAATACGCTAATCCAGCGTCAGTAAGATTTCTACAACAACTTAGGTTTAAATGCTGTAAAGCCACTAAAGGTGTCAAATGCGTTAATCCAGCATCCGTAAAATTTTTACAACAGTTCAAGTCTAAATGCTGCAAAGCCACTAAAGGTCGCAAATGGGCTAATCCAGCGTCAGTAAGATTTCTACAACAACTTAGGTCTAAATGCTGCAAAGCCATTAAAGGCGTTAAATGCGCCAATCCAGCATCCGTGAGTTTATAGCAGCTATTCAAATTCAAATGCTGCAAATTTACCAAAGGTTTCAAATGAGCTAACCCAGCACCAGTGAGATTAGTGCATTCACTTAGACATAAATGCTGCAAAGCGACTAAAGGTGCCAAATGCGCTAATCCAGCGTCAGTAAGATTTCTACAACAACTCAGATCTAAATGTTGCAAAGCCATTAAAGGTCGCAAATGCATTAATCCTGCATTCGTAAGCTTATTACATCCCATCAGATTTAAATGCCTTAAAGCCACCAAAGGTGTCAAATGCGCTAAGCCAGCGTCGGTAAGCTTTATACAATCGAACAAATTCAAATATTGTAAAGACACTAAAGGCGCCAAATATACTAAACCAGTGTCAGTGAGTTTGTAGCATTCCTGGAGATGTAGTGCTTTTAAATTTTTACAATTTTTTAACGCTAACAGATGGGCATCAGTCAAAGAGGCATTCTTTGAAAAATTGAGCCTTTCTATTTCATTTGAGAAGTGCTTTAAAATTTTTTCAAATTCAGTTACATGAGAAGCTTGGTTTAATAAAGAACTCACAACTATAAGTTCTAAATAATTTTTTAAAGTATTTAATTGGTATTGCTGCGCAAAATTTAAAAGTGCTTTTAATTCCACTAAACTATCTGTGGTAGAGTTAAACGGTTCCAATTTTTGGGATTTATACGCCTCAATCAGCTGTTTTTCTAATTTTTTCCCAGCTTCTGACAGTTGATAATAATCGGCTAGTTGAATGAAAGAAAGGATATCTTCCAAAGGAACAAAAGAAATAGAATATTCCAGGCAATCGAGCAGATGAGTAAACTCTGTTTGCGTTAAAGCAAGAGGATTTTGAAGGGTTTCTCGAAAATTTCCCGACCAAAGACTTTTAAAATAGGGCGATTTTTCCCTTAACAAAGCTAGTTGAGAATACGAGATGTTTAGCGAAGTTTCATCCTGAAATCTCAGTTTAAATTCCTGGGATGAAGAGAAAAGATCCGAAGATTGTGGAGTTGTGGATGATTTTATTTTTTTTGGGGAAGTGTTCTTTAAAACATTTAATTCTTCTGGATTAGCTAAAGAATTTAATAAAAGCTCGTTTTCATCCTCAAATTTATCAATAGTTTCCTGAGTGGGGGTTCTTATTGAAAAAGGAGGGGCATCACATAGAATTTGACTCGAACTTGTTAAAGATATATCAGATGATGCGAGGCGACTTGCGATAAATTTGGGAATCGTAATTTCTTTTCGTCCCCCAGAAATTTCTCTCCATTGAGACTGAAGCTGCTCTTTTTCGAGATAATTAAAGAATAAGTTGAGGAAGCCCTGAAAAATTGTTTTACATAGCAAACCAATTCGTTCAGAAAATTTTAAATAATTGTTCGATCGAAAATAAGAATGGGTATCTGCGTTAACGAGGAGATTACTAGGTTTAACACTTGGATTATGAATATTCAAAATTGCCTTCCAAATTAGTTAAATAATTCTTAAATTATATAGATTTTTGAATAATATAATATATAAATAAATATCATTGCAATAGTAATGAAATGAAATATGTAGTTAAATAGAAAATATCTTTATCAATTGAAAATTCTTAAAGAATAATTAGAATCTGATAAAGTTTAAAAACAAAATCTTTAAACTTTAATAGGAAACATTACCCAAGCTTGCTTCAGATTAATTGTAGAGGAAGTGTTTTTGTAAGAGCAATATAGGTAGGTTGAATTTCTTAAAATTGATGATAATTAATCAGTGCGGTAAAGTAACCCAGGAAAGCGTGATCGAAGAAAAAATTTTCTTGCTCAAAAGTTGGTTCTGATATTATTGCTTCGTTTTGTTATCGAGAAACATACAACACAGGTTTGTTGAATCTATACTTATCAATGAAAGTGCTGGCTTAAATAGACATGAGAAGATTTACGCAAGGAAAAAGCTGAACTTGAAAATCAAAAGAAAGCGCAACAAGAAGAAATAAATAATATCAACTTATGGATTAAATGAGGCTATCGCTTTAGACAGACAAACCCAAAAGTTACTTTTATGTTTCTCTTTATACAATTCATAAAAGATAATCGAGCGCTTCTTTGTAACTTTCAAAAAATTAATAAAGTAACAGAGGTAAAGACATTTTTCTCAATACATCCAAGATCCTTCTGGCTTTGTTAGAGTTGTTGCGATGAAAAAAGACATTATCGACGAAAAAAAGCAGAGCCTAACAGCTGCTATCGCTAGCCGCAATAGAACACTAAAAATTCAATACGTTTAGCAAATACTCACTATTTTTATAGATCAACTAAATTAACTAGTTGGTCGATAAACTTCCCAATTATATTCGTATTAAACCCATTTATTGAAATTGCTATCATATTATAGCTTCTTAATTTTTATTTAAGAAATGAATTTCAAAATTAATAAGCTATGATCGATTCGTTTATTTAAAGAAAAATATGTTTGTTCCTTTATTTGCTTACCTCATGCACAGAAAAGGTAAAGTGACGGGAATAGCTTTTATTGATTCTACATCAATAGCAGTATGTCATCATAAAAGAATTTCGCGAAATAAGGTATTTGCAGGGCTAGCAAAAAGAGAGAAGAACACTTCAGGATGGTTTTACGGTTTCAAATGACACATAATGATTAATGACAGCGGGGAAATTTTAGCTTTTCAACTTACACCAGGTAATATATCTGATGTATCGATGGCTGAAACCCTTTCCAAGGGTCTGTTTGGAAAGTTATTTGGAGACAAAGGTTATATTTCTGGAAAATTAACAGAAAGCCTTCTAGAACAGGGCTTAGAATTGTTTACGAGTGTACGAGCAAACATGAAACAAAAATTAATGACCTTTAATGATAAAATTTTATTACGAAAGAGATCTCTTATAGAGACAGTCAACGATCAACTTAAAAATATTTCTCAAATTGAACATACTCGACATCGTAATATAGGCAATTTTTTGGTAAATATGCTAGGTGGGCTTGCTGCATATAGCCATCAACGGAAAAAGCCGTCTTTAAATTTTAGAGAAGAGAAATTTTGTGTAGCTATTGCTGCTTGAAACCCAAAGTTCAGGTTATTAAAATTTTCTGAACGAATTTAAAAAACGTTCGAACAAATCGGGAGAAACTTAAAACACTAACTAAAGTTATTGAACTTTCTTTTTTTAATTATTTTGTGAGAACTATGAAAATTTAATTTAAAAAAACCTATAATATTTTTGTATTTAACGTCATTAAGAGTTGCTTTAATAAATAATTTTTAAATGGAGGGGAGCTACTGAGGATTTAAAATGCGCCACTCCAGCGTCGGTAAGCTTATCGCACCAATTCAAATTTAAATGCTGCAAAGCCACTAAAGGTGCCAAATGGGCTAATCCAGCATCCGTGAGTTTTTTGCACGAACTCAGATCCAAATGCTGTAAAGCCACTAAAGGTGCCAAATGCGCTAATCCAGCATCCGTGAGTTTTTTGCACGAACTCAGATCCAAATGCTGTAAAGCCACTAAAGGTGTCAAATGCTCTAATCCAGCATCCGTGAGTTTTTTGCACGAACTTAGATCTAAGTGCTGTAAAGCTACCAAAGATGTCAAATGGGCTAATCCAGCGTCAGTAAGATTTCTGCAACAGCTTAGGTCTAAATGCTGCAAAGCCACCAAAGATGTCAAATGGGCTAATCCTGCATTCGTAAAATGGTGGCTGTAACTCAGATCTAAATGCTGTAAAGCCACTAAAGGTGCCAAATGGGCTAATCCAGCGTCAGTAAGATTTCTGCAACAGCTTAGGTCTAAATGCTGCAAAGCCACCAAAGATGTCAAATGGGCTAATCCAGCATCAGTGAATTTATAGCAGCTATTCAAATTCAAATGCTGTAAAGCCACCAAAGATGTCAAATGGGCTAATCCTGCATTCGTAAAATGGTGGCTGTAACTCAGATCTAAATGCTGTAAAGCCACTA
Organism: Candidatus Protochlamydia amoebophila UWE25; assembly: GCF_000011565.2. Classification (NCBI taxonomy): domain Bacteria; kingdom Pseudomonadati; phylum Chlamydiota; class Chlamydiia; order Parachlamydiales; family Parachlamydiaceae; genus Candidatus Protochlamydia; species Candidatus Protochlamydia amoebophila. The sequence continues at coordinate 1,550,028 of NC_005861.2, read as the reverse complement.
AAGGTGTCAAATGGGCTAATCCAGCGTCAGTAAGTTTTTCGCAATAGCTTAGGTCTAAATGCTGTAAAGCCACCAAAGATGTCAAATGGGCTAATCCTGCGTCGGTGATTTTATGGCACTTAGCCAGATTTAAATGCGTTAAAGCCACTAAAGGTCTCAAATGCGTTAATCCAGCGTCAGTAAGATTTCTACAACAGCTCAGATCTAAATGCTGTAAAGCCACCAAAGATGTCAAATGGGCTAATCCTGCGTCGGTGATTTTATGGCACTTAGCCAGATTTAAATGCTGCAAAGCCATCAAGGATGCTAAATGGGCTAATCCTGCGTCGGTGAGTTCCCAGCATCCGTTCAGATTTAAATGCTGCAAAGCCATCAAGGATGCTAAATGGGCTAATCCTGCGTCGGTAAGTTTGTCGCATTCCTGGAGATGTAGTGCTTTTAAATTTTTACAATTTTTTAACGCTAACAGATGGGCATCAGTCAAAAAGATGTTCTTTGAAAAATTGAGTCTTTCTATTTCATTTGAGAAGTGCTTTAAAATTTTTTCAAATTCGGTTACATGAGAAGCTTGGTTTAATAAAGAACTCACAACTATAAGTTCTAAATAATTTTTTAAAGTATTTAGTTGGTATTGCTGCGCAAAATTTAAAAGTGCTTTTAATTCCACTAAACTATCTGTGGTAGAGTTAAACGGTTCCAATTTTTGGGATTTATACGCATCGATCAGCTGTTTTTCTAATTTTTTCCCAGCTTCTGACAGTTGATAATAATCGGCTAGTTGAATGAAAGAAAGGATATCTTCCAAAGGAACAAAAGAAATAGAATATTCCAGGCAATCGAGCAGATGAGTAAACTCTGTTTGCGTTAAAGCAAGAGGATTTTGAAGGGTTTCTCGAAAATTTCCCGACCAAAGACTTTTAAAATAGGGCGATTCTTCCCTTAACAAAGCTAGTTGAGAATACGAGATGTTTAGCGAAGTTTCATCCTGAAATCTCAGTTTAAATTCCTGGGATGAAGAGAAAAGATCCGAAGATTGTGGAGTTATGGATGATTTTATTTTTTTGGGGGAAGTGTTCTTTAAAGCATTTAATCCTTCTGGGTTAGCTAAAGAATTTAATAAAAGCTCGTTTTCATCCTCAAATTTATCAATTGATGCGAGGCGACTTGCAATAAATTTGGGAATCGTAATTTCTTTTCGTCCCCAAGAAATCTCTCTCCATTGAGACTGAAGCTGCTCTTTTTCGAGATAATTAAAGAATAAGTTGAGAAAGGACTGAAAAATTGTTTTGCACAATAAATGAATTCGTTCAGAAAATTTTAAACGATAGTTCGATTGATAGTAAGAATGAGTGTCTGTATTGACAACGAAATCACTAGGATTAACTCTTGGATTAACTCTTGAATGATGAATATTCAAAATTACCCTCCAAATTAGTTAAATAATTTCTAAATTATATAGATTTTTGAATAAAAAAATATACAAATAAATATCACTGCAATAGTAATGAAATGAAATATATTTTTAAATAAAAAATAACTTTATCAATTAAAAATTCTCAAAAATAATTAGAATCTGATAAAGTTTAAAAAAATCTTTAAACTTTAACAGGAAAAATTACCCAAGCCTATTTTAGATTAATTGTAGAGAAAATGTTTTCGTAATAGATCAAGGATCAGAGTTCCCGTTTCTTTGCAAAAAGAGTCATTCATGCGCGCCAAATTTTTCAACTTTTCCAAAATTTGAAGGGGTAGATTGTTATATTTTAAAATTCTTAAATAGGTAGTGCTAAATAGGTAAGGCTCTCAATTGTCTATTGTAATCACAAATAAAGTATTTTATTAACCCAATGTGATTAGTTAACTTTTTAGAAAATGAAAGTGTTTTCCTTACAAGTCTTGCACATCTTTGTCTTAAGAGTACAATTAAATCTTTCAATGTAGCTTGTCTGACCAGATTGCTTGCTAACTGGTTGATGTTGACTCCAAGGAATGGTTTCATAATAGACATTAAATTTATCAGTGAAATAGAGGGCTTTTTTTTAATGATTCGGGTAGTTTCGTAAAAAGAAGCTCAGCGGTTTTTTTATCTCGAGGACCTACTTGCATAGCAAGCACTTGGCGACTTTTTTTATGCAAGATGAGCCATAACCACTGATCATTTTTCTTATTTCCTACAAAACTCCATCGCTCATCTACTTCAAGTCTAGCTACTTCCAACTCATCTTTCTCACAACAAGTGACTTGTGTATTTAAATCCTCAGGCAAATCATTGATGAGGAGATTAATAAAATCTAGCAGCCATGGCATACTTACATCAAAAATTCTACAAATTCCATTAAGAGACACCCTTTTTAGAAGAGCTTTTCTGACAAGTTCCTTATGCTTGTTCGTTAATGATTTTAGCTTTCTTGTTTTCGCTCCATTGTTTGCCACACTCTAAACAGCGAAAATTTTGCTTTTCATGTCTTGTATAACCATTCTTCTTTATCAAATCTGAGCCGCCAGTGTGTCCATCTTATTGCTCTTCTCCGCTTGAATTAGAATAATTAATCTATCAAATTAGATCAGTTTATTGAAATAGCTTTACCTATTTAGCACTACCCTTAAATAAATACTTTCCTAAATTAAGTAGTTAAGAAAAATTCTTTAAAAAATATGTTTCGATTCTAATCGACTATCGAGCGTTATGTTTGACTTGAAATGCCAAACCTTAGCCATAAGCTTAGTTCCATCTTATAATTTGTATCTTTGAAGTCTATTATTGGGCTTTTCGGGTATTACTTGAACATTTCTTTCTTGTTTTAGCAATTGTTTGTGTGCTTTCCTTAATTCTCTAATGATTGAATAAACTAGTTGATCGATCGATACTTGATATTTCACTTTTTATTTGTTAAATAAAAAACCTCTTATACCAATCAATAATATAACCATCATTTAAATTTTATCGATATAAAAAAAATTTCTATTGATTTAGACTTATTTTGTTTCAAAAATATAAAAATAAATTCCTTAAATTCAAGTTTGTAAAATAAATTAATTGAATTTATGAAAATGGATAAGTGAAAAATTTAAAAAAGGGAAATGGTTCACTAAAAAGATTAAAAATATTTTATATAATTTATATCAATATTTTTTTAATATAAATAAAGAAAATAGTTGATTAAAAAGTTTAAAAAGTTTTTACATGGATTATATCAATACCTTTTAAAATAAATATAAAAGGATATTTATAAATAATTAACCTTTTTTTAAGTTAAATTCAAACAATTTCAAGAGGTGATATTATGGAAACCAAATCCGTGGGTACTTTTTCAACAGGAGAAATAGAAGAAATAAGGATTTTATTTGAAGCTCTAAAAAAAACAGAAACAAAAAATAGAGAATTCATAAATAAAATCGAAACAGTTTCCAGCCAAGTTTTACTAGTTACTGACAAAGAACGTAGTTTTCAGAAAGATAATAGTGACCTCACTCAAAAAATCACGGCTCTTAATCAGGATAATGGTAAATTTAAAAAGACAATGCTTAACCATGAGCAACAAATAAGTTTGCTTCAAAAAGAATTTCAAAAAGTTCAAGAAACGTTAAATGGAAAAGTTAGGCAAATAGCAGGTATTCAAAGAACACTCGAAAAATATGAAAAAGAAAAACAAGAGCTTTCTAAGACAAGTGCAAGGCTTGTCAATGAAAATGCCAAATTTGTCAATGAAAGAGATAGCTTAAATACGATATTAGGAGATTTACTCAAGGAAAAGTATGAACTTGAAAACCAAGAGAAAGCACATCAAGAAAAAGTAAATAGACTGAAGCAAGATTTAAATGAAGCACAAGGTCTTTATTTTGAGTCGAAAAGAAGTAATAATTTGAAAATTTCTGAAAAAATAAGGTTAATTATTAATGAAAAGCTTAAATGCGAAAAACTTACTCAAAAAAGCATTTTAATTAGAAAAGGTCGCGATCAAGCAAAACAGAAGTTGGCTGAAGGGCAAGCAAAACATACGCAAATAGGGCAGAACTTGCTTAAAGAACGAGCAGGATATATACAAACAAGCCAGAGCCTTGCTCAAGTAAAAGCAGAGCATGCCCAAACAACAAGAAAGTTAAACCAAACTCAACATGAGCTAACTCAATCTCAGCAAACAGTATCAAGACAAAGAATAAATTATCAAGAGCTTGAAAATAAACTAGGGGAGACTGACAATAGACTTATATCTCAAGAAGAATTACAAAAATTGAGCAACAAAATTCAATCCAAAGAAGAAGTAAAAGAGCTTATTACGCGTCTTAGCTTAATAAATTTAAATGATTTAAGTAAACTTCAAAATTGGGTTAAAGATTGTACGGCAGCGTTTGGGTTTAATGACGACGAGCAGCGTAATTTAGAAAGTAATTTATCAAATCTATTGAGCAAACCTGGATTTTTTACATGGCCAAAAATGTTAAGAGAAGGAGTTATGTTTTCTTTAGAAGGAACCTCGATTCATTATTTGCCCTTGCTAATTAGTTTGTTATCTAAGTTAATTAAATAGTTTTTTTGACTAAACCATAGGATGAAAAAAGTAAAATGTTAACTATTGCATGATGTTAGTAAGTGCTTTTGTTGGCAGTTATCCTTTTATATTTTAAGGTTTTTTATAAATATTTTTGTTTTTCCGAACGAATTTATTTATTGTACAAAGCAATTTTTTACGCAAAAATAAATATCCTCTGATAAAGATTTTTATCTGTAATTTTATTAAATTTAAGGAACTAACAAATTTTTATATTCAGCGTTATTGAAAGTTTTTGCACCAACTCAGATGCAAATATATTATATTATTAAGTACATCAAATGCACTAATCCTCTAGATTGATGCAATTTTGGTAACAAATTAGATTCAAATTTGGGAAAGTTGCTAAGGATTTAAAATGCGCCAATCCAGCGTCAGTGAAATTTTCGCAATAGTTCAAATTCAAATCCTGCAAAGCCAATAAGGGTGTCAAATGTGTTAATCCGGCATCAGTAAAATGATTACACGAACTCAGGTTCAAATGTGTTAAAGCCACTAAAGGTGCCAAATGCGCTAATCCAGCGTCAGTAAGATTTCTACAATAGCTCAAATCTAAGTGCTGCAAAGCGACTAAAGGCGTTAAATGCGGCAATCCAGCGTCAGTGAGATGATTGCAGGAACTCAGATCTAAATGCGTTAAAGCCACTAAAGGTGCCAAATGTGCTAATCCAGCATCGGTGAGTTGCCAGCATCCGTTCAGATCTAAATGCTGCAAAGCCACTAAGGGAGCTAAATGCGCCAATCCAGCATCTGTAAAATTATAGCACCAACTTAGGTTCAAATGCGTTAAAGCTACTAAAGGTGTCAAATGCGCCAATCCAGCATCCGTGATATTTCTACAATGGCCCAGATCCAAATGCTGCAAAGCCACTAAGGGAGTTAAATGCGCTAATCCTGCATCTGTGAAATTATAGCACCAACTCAGGTTCAAATGCGTTAAAGTCACTAAAGGTGTCAAATGCGCCAATCCAGCGTCAGTGAGATTATTACACGAACTCAGATTCAAATAGGTCAAAGCCGTTAAGGGTGTCAAATGCGCTAATCCAGCGTCAGTGAGATTATTACACGAACTCAGATTCAAATAGGTCAAAGCCGTTAGAGGTGTCAAATGCGCTAATCCAGCATCTGTGATATTTCTACAATGGCTCAGATTCAAATAGGTCAAAGCCGTTAAGAGTGTCAAATGCGGTAATCCAGCATCCGTAAGATTTCTACAATGGCTCAGATTCAAATGTTGTAAAGCCACCAAAGGTGTCAAATGCGCTAATCCTGCATTAGCAAATTTGCATCCAGCCAGATTTAAATGCTGTAAAGTCGTTAAGGGTGTCAAATATGCTAATCCTGCATCCGTGAGATTGCGGCACTCTTGGAGATGAAGCACTTTTAAATTTTTACAATTTTTTAACGCTAAGAGATGGGCATCAGTCAAAGAAGCATTCTTTGAAAAATTGAGTTCTTCTATTTCATTTGGAAAGTGATTTAAAATTTTTTCAAATCCCGTTAAATGAGATGTCTGATTTAATAATGAACTTACAACTGTGAGTTCTAAATAATTTTTTAAAGTGTTTAATTGATATTGGTTCGCAAAATTTAAAAGTTTTTTTAACTCTAATAGACTGTCTTCTCTAGAGTTAAACAGCTCATATTTCTTTAATTTACACTCAGCAATCAACTGTTTTTCTAAATTTTTTACAATTTTTGTCAGTTGATAGTAATCTGCTAGTTGAATCAAAGAAGGGATCTTTTGCAAAGGAACTTTAAAATTAGCATTTATCAAACAATTGAGTAGATGAGTAAACTCTTTTTGCTTCAAAGCGAGGGGATCTTGGAGGGTTTCCCGAAAATTTCCCGACCAAAGAATTTTAAAATAGGGTGATTTTTCCATTAACAAAGTTTTTTGGGAACTTGAAATTTTTAGGTAAGTATTATCCTGGAAGCTCAATATAGGGGGAGGTGAGGCAAAGCATGAAATTTGGCTTGGATTTGATAAAGACATCCCAGATTCTGAATGAGTTGTGGTAAAATTAGAAACGATAATTTCTTTTTGCCCCCAAAAACTTTCTCTCCATTGAGACTGAAGCTGCTCTTTTTGGAGATAATTAAAGAATAAGTTGAGAAAGGACTGAAAAATTGTTTTGCACAATAAATGAATTCGTTCAGAAAATTTTAAATGATTGTTCGATTGGTAGTAAGAATAAGTGTCTGTGCTAACAAGGAGATTACTAGAATTAAATACCGGATTATGAATATTCAAAATTAACCCCAAACTAATTAAATTATTTTAAATATTTATATGTGTTATAAATTCTAATATATAAATAACTATTATTTCAATGTTAATGAAACAAAATATGTAATAAAATTAAGAAAGATAAATTATCAATCAAAAATCCTTAAAAAATAACTAGTGGACGATAGAGTTTAAATACAAGATCTTTAACCTTTTAAAAATCCTAGTGAGAGATAAAACTAAATTAGAAGCATTTTTTTAAGTTTTAGAAGCAAAAACCAAACGGTAATTTTTGAGGAAAAGCCCTTGAAAATTCAATTTTTTTATTTTTCTACGCAAAACTTTCTAAACACCGATTTCATCGATTTTACTGGCTCGTTAAGAGGCAAGCTTATTCATGGATATTAAGTTCCATCCCAGTCTTTTTAATTCATGTATTCATGCCAATTTTGTCGCAAGGTAACAGGTGTGTTTGCCCACTTAATATTCTTGACAAAACCAAAGCCATTTTATTATTTCCAGATTACAACATGATCAAGGATGATTAAGTTTAATGTGAATTAAACAATTAAAAGAGTTAAAAGAAATACTTGTGCAAAGCAAAATAGTTAGACTGGAATGTGCTGATAAAAAAGATCTAGTTCACTGCCATGCTGTGGATATTAGGTGAATAGAAATAGTAATTGTGAGTTTTATGGTGGTTGAAATGATTTTAAAAGGGCTAAACAAACTTGAAAATTTTTAGAAAATTAGAAAAACTCTTTTTAAGTATAAGTGTGCGTGAGCAAAGAGGTATGGACCTTGTTGGTCAATATTTAACAATTTAAAATTTACCTCTAGAAATAGTTAAAGGTCTCTAGAAGTGTTTTCATCGATGCTGATTGTTAGCATCGATGATTTAAAATTTAAATTCCTTCAATAACTAGTGGTGAAAGCCCGGCTTTTTTTAATTCTTCATTCTGCCTTTCTAGCAATTCTTTGCCGGCAAAGACGACTGTTGAGCCTTTATCCATTTGCGGAGCAATAATCCTTTGAACAGCTTCAATCACACTTTCTTTGGTCAAATTTAATAGTTTAGTACGGAATGCTTGACGAATAGCTAATTTTTTACCTTCTCTTAACCAGCCATAAGCCAGTTCTGCTTGACTGCCTGGAGAAATTGGAGTATCCAAAGTTTGTATCATCTCAAATTTAGCTTCTTCTAAATCTGCTTCATCAAACTCTCCTTTTAAAACAACTTCCACAGCTTGTTCAAAAGCTTTAAGGGTCGTAAAAATATTCGGATCTCGGTAGGAGTAAAAATAAAAATTCCCTGAAAGAGGATTACTAACAGCCCCGCCTCCGTACGCTCCTCCTTGTTCCCGAATTTTTGTGTGAAGGGTTAAATTATCAAATAAAAATGCCGCAATAGTGAGAGCGGGAGCATCTGGGTGGACGTAAGAGACAGTTGGAAATACTTGGCCAATAAATGCAACAGGAGAGGCAATGATTTTTCCTTGAGAGGGAACGTCTAATAAGGGAAAATGACTGTACCAAGGATGAAATGGACGCGTATCAATATCTTTTAACCCATAAAATCCATGACCTTTCAATTCATCATAAAAGGTAGAATCACAACTTAACACTAAATGAGGGTTATCCAAACAAGTCACTTTTTCTTGGAGATCTTGAAGTTTAGCTAAAATATAAGGGCCTTGTTTGTCAAAGTCTTTAACGAGTTCTCGAATTTTTACATAATAGTTGAGTCCATACAAATCATTGGCAACTTTAGAAGCGATGTTTAAACCACTCGCAGCTAAATTAATGGCATATTTTAAACCACTTTGACTTAAACGACTTTCCATCGCAGTGAAATGCTTGAAAAGAATTTCTTTTAATCTCTCTAAGCTATCGATTTTAGCCGATGCCACTGTTTCATGCATAAGTGGGAAGAGCTTAGAGGATTTTCGATATAAAGCTTTTCCACGTAAATGAAATGTTGGGGAAAAACAAGCCTCATCTTCTGCTTGTAAATTTAGGCTAATTCCTGCTGCAATTCCTCCTGTATTTCCTTGGATGTATTCCAAGTTTTCTGCATAGCTTCTTTTTCCACAGCCAATTTGTGTTAAAACAACAGTTAGAAGGCGCAAATAAGGAAGATCTTTTTCTAATAAGGCTGGTAAATCATAGACGAGGTCCGCATAGACAATATCATTTGTAAAGACAGCGTGATGAAAAACTGTTAGTGCCCCTATCTTTTCTTCTTTTAAAGAATAGTTCCTCGCCGCTAAGGGGATGTCTTGAATGCAAACTTTTGGTAAAATATCCAAGCTTTCTTCTTCTTGCATTTTTTGAAAAGAGGCAAGCAATTCAGCTTTATGAATTAACTCCTGAGTGAGTTTTTCCGACAGTGAGTTTTTAATTATTTCCAGATGTTTTTTTTCTTTTTCATTTTCTCTCATTTCTAATGTTTGGTCAGGTGTCATAACAATCTGAACGAAATGGGGATTATCAATTAGATGTTTCTGAATGAGCTTTGTAAAATAGAAAGGATCAGACAAAGTACGTTTGCGTACCTGATCAAAAAGAGAGTGAATTCTTAATCCTTGTTCAGGATCAACGCCATGCTGTTTTAAAAGTCCAGAACGCATAAATAAAGACAAGCCAAAAGGGGCATGATCTCCAGTAATTTCGCTACGATAAAACTCAAGTTGATGAATGGCATTTTCAATCATCTGGATAGGGATCCCATTTTTAATGATTTCTTGCAACGTGTTTTTAATGAGTTTTTGAAGATCTTCTGCTTTGTCTTCTTGACAGCCTTTGAGGATAATTCCCCAAGGGATTTCATTCACTTCTACATCAATAAACGAGTTGGCTTGCTTACACCATCCAGATTGCAACAAGACTTTTTTAAGGAGGGAGGCGTCATTATCCATTAAAATGAGTTCAAGGATATTTAAAGCAAGTGTTTCTTCTTGTTCCAAAATATGACAAGTCAACCAAGCAAAGGCCAACATAGTTTTATTTGTCGTTTCTTCTTCAGAAGCAATGGGATAAGAAAGTTTCACAGATTTTGGTTGGAGAAATCGGGGTTGCAGGGGAATAGGAGGAAGAGGAGTAGCTCGTGTGGTTTGATTAAGTGTATGTTTGGCAATAAAATCTAAATGTTCTTCTAATGGCATATTTCCATAAAAAAAGAACAGGCAACGGCTTGGATGATAAAACTTTTGGTAAAATTCTTTGAGTTGTGCGTAGGTTAATTTCGTGATGGCCTCAGGATCCCCTCCAGAATTGGCGCCATAAGTAATATCTGGAAAAAGGTTAGCATTAATTGCTTCAATTAATCTGGCACTTGAAGAAGAAAGAGCTCCTTTCATTTCATTAAAAACAATCCCTTTATGTTCTAAAGGAGAAGAGGGATCATTAGGAATTGCAAATTCAAGCCGATGTCCTTCTTGCAAAAAGCTTAATTCATTTAAATGAGGATGAAAGACGGCATCTAAATACACTTCCAATAAGTTATAAAAATCTTTATGAACTTGAGAGGCGGCTGGGTAACAGGTAAAATCGGCCCCTGTTAAAGCGTTCATGAAGGTATTTAAACTTCTTCGATTCATGGCAAAAAAAGGATCTTTAACGGGAAATTTTTCGGATCCACATAAAACAGTATGTTCTAAGATGTGAGCAACTCCGCTTGAATCTTCCGGTAATGTTTTAAAGGATAAGCAAAATAAGTTTTCTGGATCTTCATTTTCAATATGCATAATCATTGCACCTGTGGGTTGGTGCACAAGCTCTCTAAGAAAACATTGAAGTTCTGGAATTTCTACAGCTTTAACCAGTTCAAATTGCTGATAAATTTGACCTACAGCGTTAAGTCGAGAGTGTTTAGAGATCATGAATAAATAACCTTACAATTTAAAAAACAAAAGAATTCACTTATAAAAATTTTAGATAAGCATATTTTTGCTATCTGCTAAAAGTTCATTTTGTCTTATTTGTCAAAATAAGCGGTATGTAAACAAAATGAAGGATGGTTAACTTTATACTTATTTTTTAGAGAAGAATGAATTTTTTGTAAAATTCGTCAGACTTCTAAACTTTTCAATGGGGAAAAAGTTTAATAAATCTTACCATTTTTTTACTTTATTTCTCCCGCAAATTCAATCAATTAGCATTGATAAATCGAAATTTGAGCTGAAATGGGATTAAATTCTTTCTGCTGCATCCTGAGTTTGAAAGTTAATCTTTCATAAAGAAAACTTTCAAACTCGAAGGATAATTCATTTAATCATTGCCACAGATGAAATGAATGATTTAAATAGGCGGAGTAGGCCCTTTACGACCAAGTAAACTAAATAGAAGTGAAATTAAGAATAAGACAATAAAAATTTAAAACAAGATTTGTGCAATACCAGTGGCTGTGGCTGCGATTCCACCGAAACCAAATATGGCTGCAATAATCGCAATAATTAAAAAGGTTATAGCCCACCTTAACATAAGACCTCCTTTAGTTAATTTATATTGAATAACTACTTTTGCTCAGGTTAATTAAATAGCATAAAAAGTCAAATAAAAATTATATTGTTGATTAAAGAATTCTTCAAGGTTTGGTTTAAAATAAGATTGTCAGGTATGTTATTTACAAATTCTCTCATTTAACTTTTGGAGTGATTAACCGATATGCATTCTCTTCAACGGAAGAAAATTTATTTTTTACCTAATGTCATTACCGCTTTTGGTCTTTCTTGTGGACTTTTTGTCATCTTTAAAATGAATATGACGGGGGTAGGAGAAGTGACCCCACAAATTTTAACCGCTGTGACAGCTATATTGCTTTTAGCTGCGTTTGCCGATTTGATGGATGGAGCAGTCGCTCGCGTTATCAAAGCGGAAAGTGATTTTGGGGTAGTATTTGACACATTGGCTGATGCCATTTCTTTTGGGGTGGCCCCTTCTGTAATTATTTTAAAAAGCCTTTCTGTTGATCCCAGTACAAAATTATCTTTTTTAGTTACCATGTCTGCAATTGTCTTTTCACTTTGTGGAGTTCTTCGTCTAGTTAGGTTTAATGTAGCAGCATTAGCTACAAAAAATAATGTTGAATTGGCTGTTGCGCATAAGAAGCATTTTACAGGACTTCCAATTCCTGCGGCAGCGGCAGCGGCAGTTTCTCTTAATTTTTTCTTGTTTAATCCCAATTTTGAGTGGGTAAAACAATTTCCTACCCACAGCCAAACCTGGATTTTATCTGTGATGTTGATGCTATTAGGATATTGCATGGTAAGTCGCTGGAAATTCCCTAGTGTCAAAAGTTTAGAAATAAAAGTTTCTTCTTTTCGTCTTGTTTTTTTCACAGTACTTGCAGCTGTTTTGGTCTTCTATGGTATTCTTCATCATTTTGCCTTAGCATGTACGGTTCTTTCCTGGGGATATATTTTATTGGCTTTGACCTTAGCAATGTTTCGTGTTGTAGCAGGAAGACGGTCCAAAACTTTAGAGGAATTTGAGCCGGAACCAGAGGAATTGGATGAGGTTGAAGAGTGAATTGGGATTTTTCCTGGTTTATTTTTTCACAAAATGGTTTGTTTAGAAAGTTATCAAAAACATTATTCGACAATAAATATTGCACAATGCTTGCAAATAATATTTGAATCAAATTTCAATTTGAATGGTTTTTTTGATCAATGGAGAATTTAGAAATTTAATTAACAATAAAAACGTATGAGATTTGTTAATACCCCTTGTATAGCTAGGTGATCGTGACGGAGTGTTAAAGAGGAATGATTGATATGAATGCTTTCTAAACGAATGTATTGCCCTTCAGGATAATAACGTTTAACAACGGTGTTATGATGATTAATTGCGCCGATGATAATTTCTCCTGGCTGAACAATAGATCTTGCTTCAACAACCAAAAGGTCTCCGTCTTGAATGAGCTCTTCTGACAGGCTATTACCCTGAACGCGTAAGATATAAGTATTATTTAAATGATGTACAAAAGTGGATGGAACAGCAATGGTTTGGGGTCGCATAAACATCTCAATGGGATAGCCAGCCATGATATTGCCAATAAGAGGGAGTAACACTTCAGCTGAAAAAGTTAGTGAAGCGGGAGGATGAGTAGGGATGAGAGAACGACTGCATTTTTTTTCGGCTGCTAGCACCCCTTTGCGTTGCAAAGATTGAATGTGTTTATGAACGGAAGCTGGGGAAGCAAGAGAAAAGTGTTTCATAATCTCTCTGTAACTCGGTGAATATTGATGAGTCTCGATAAATTGTTGAATAAATTGCAAAATAGCTTGTTGTTTGGGTGTCAATCCTTTCATGGTGAATAGCCGCTTTTAAAGATTATTTGATAACATCCAATCGATGTCAACCACATAATTAATGCAGAAAAAACCACATCAGAAAAAAAGTGTCCTCCTTGTACTAAACGAGCATAACTGAGAGCACCTCCCAAGCTTATTGTTAAAAATAAACCAAGAATGTAAAGAAAATAGCTTCGATAATGCTTACCTAGCCATAAAAAACTAAAAAAATAAAATCCGACAGAGCAGTGTCCGCAAGGAAAGGATTTAGAAGGTTCAAATGAATGATTGAAGCGAGGCTTATAATAAGGTAAAAATGGTTGAGCACCCCCGAATTCAATGATTTGTTTGGGTCGTGGTCTTCCCCAATGGTCTTTAAAAATGGCATGCACGAAAATTCCCGATCCGATTGCCAGTACAAGAATCAAATAAAGGAAAGCGGGCCGAAAGAATTTCAATCGAGGCAAGAAAATTGAGGCTACGCTTCCACAAATTGCTAATCCTACAACAATCCAAGCAGGAAAAATTGCATAATGATAAATCCAAAGAGTGATAGGAGAGGAATCAAATTCACCTTGGCGATAAAAATATTGAGAGACCGCTAAATCGATTGGAGTAGACCAGAGGGTAAATAAAAGAACCGCTAAAAGAGGAAAGAAAATAGTCGTTGTTTTCGAAAAGGAATTTGGCATGATGAAAGCACTTAGGATTTTTTAAGATTTTGCTTCGATCTGGAGTTTATTGAATCGAGAGTCGTTATTCCAATTTTTAAATGCTTTTATATATAGCGGATTCCATAAAAATTGACACATAAATTCATTTTTTGAGTTTCCTATTTAAGGGAATTCGAATGACGAAGTCGGGTTTTTACTATATGCCAATTCAAGGATGTGTTATGGTAAAACTATGAAAATTAGTGTAGGTTTTAACAAAAATGCCTGATAGAAACAGTATTTTTGAGAATCAGCAAGAATTAAAGTTTTCTGGTGAGCAAGGTTTTTTTGATAAAAGCAAGATCATCCGTTATTTGATTATTTGCCTGTTTGCTTTTAGTTTGTTTTCATTTTTGCATTTCCGAGAAGTTCGAGTAGAAATGCTGGAACTTGGCAGTATTGCTCCTCGTTATATTGTCTCTCAAGTGAATTTCGATTTCCTTGATGAAGAAGCGACTGTCATTTTGAAGCAAGACTCCATCAGAGATGTTGGAAAAATTTATCGACTTTCTCAAAATGATATTCGTCGAAAACGAATCGAATTTGAAAACTTTTTACTATATAACCAAGCTTGGCATAAGCACACAGAAAACGGGCAGTTTGATGAACTTTACCAAGCAACAGAGAAAATAGAGCAAGCTCTTGTTGAAATGCGTTTTACCGATGCGCGGACTTTGGACCGTATGAAATCTTTAGGAATTCTTACCAATCAATATCAGATATATACTCCAAATACTCTTATAGACCAAACTGTCCTTCCTGAATCTATTTGGGAAAAGATTCAAGCCAAAGATTTACCTCTCAGCCAGTATGAACCCCTCGTATCTGCTTTAACAATTGAATTTTTTAAACATAGTCATTGGCACATCGAAGAAGATATTCCAGCTCAAAGACAATTGAGAAAAAAAATTCAGAGTTTTGTCCCTGATAAATATACGCATGTAAATGCGGGAAATCGGATCATTGATCAAGGTGAAAAAGTCACATCCAGACATATTGCCATGCTTCAATCGATGAAAAGTGCGTTGGGAACTCGCCGTAATCTTTCTAATCCTTTTACGATGTTGGGCTCTTTAATTTTTACAGTCTTATTTATAGGAATTTTCCTATCTTATTTTCAAACGAACCAGCCTCGTATTTTAAAATCCAATCGAAAAATATTTCTGTTAGTGACGATTTTAGTTTTAACACTCATTTTATCAAAATTTACCGAGTTTTTTCTTTTAAATTCCAAAAATAACTTAATTGATACAATTCGTTACCCACTTTTTATTCCGTTGGCAGCGATCTTGATCTGTAGTTTAATTAATCCAGCGGTTGCTACATTTTCAGCAGGATTTCTTTCTGTGGTGTCTTCAATTTCCTTGGCATTTGACTGGGAAGGGTTTCTTCTTTTAAATTTAACGGCCGGTTTAGTTGCTATTTTGAGTGTCCATTCACTTAGACGAAGAAAGGAAATTTTTGTTGTTTGTTTAAATGCTTGGATCTGTTGCGTAATTGCCATTTTAGCCTCGCATTTGTATCACAACAGCATTGGCCATTTTTCTATGGTAGCAGATATTCTGAGTGCTTGTTTCTTTATGCTCTTCACGGCTGTTTTAGGCGTGGGATTACTTCCTTTACTGGAATCTGGATTCAGGATTATGACCGATGTGACATTGATGGAATATATGAATCCCAATAATGATTTATTGAGAAGGTTGACAATCGAAGCTCCAGGAACCTATCAGCATTCGGTTGTTGTGGGAAATTTAGCAGAGGCAGCGGCTCTTTCTATAGGGGCAAATGGGCTATTTTGCCGTGTGGCAACTCTCTATCATGATGTGGGTAAAATGGCGACTTCTCAATATTTTACAGAAAACCAATTTGGTGAAGTAAATATTCATCAACTTCTTACACCCCAAGAATCTGCTCAAGTCATTATGGCGCATGTCCCAGAAGGAGTTTCATTAGCAAGAGAAGCGGGACTTCCAGAGCCGATTATTGATATTATCAAAGAACACCATGGAACAACGCTTGTTTATTATTTTTATCGCAAGCAAGTTGAAAAAATGGGTGGAGATAAGAATTTAGTGGATGAGAGAGAATTTCGCTATGCAGGCCCTACACCTAGAAGTAAAGAATCAGGAATTATTATGATTGCTGACTCTTTTGAAGCGGCTTCTCGTTCACTTGATAAAGTAAATGAAGACTCTTTGATGGGATTAGTTGATCGTTTAGTTCGAGAAAAAGCTGATGATGGACAATTTGATCAATGTTTGTTGACATTTGAAGAACTCTATACAGTGAAAAAAGCTTTAGTGAAAACTTTATTAGCAGCAGGTCATTCACGCATTAAATACCCTGCGCCAGAAAAAAAACTTTTAGCGTGTCGAGAAGCGGGAGCTTGATGATGAAACAACGTTTGGTCCTTATTACGGGCGCAACAGCTGGAATTGGGCAAGCTCTTGTTCATCTAGCGGCTCAAAAAGAACTAAAATTACTCATTACGGGTAGAAATCAAGAAGAATTAAAAAAACTGACGGACACATTTGGTTCTTTGATTGTTCAAGCAGTGGCAGCCGACCTTTCTCAGGAAGAAGGTGTCAAAACAATCATTGACTTAATTCATAAGCATTGTCCCGATATTATTATTAATAATGCGGGTTTTGGTTTATATGGAGAAGCTCTTTCGTATTCTACTGTACAGCAAAAGCATATTGTTGATGTAAATGTCAATGCAGTTTTGCAACTTAGTTTGGAAGGAGCAAGAGCTTTAATTTCTCAGGTTAAGCAAGGCGTTATTTTAAATGTATCCTCGGCTATTTCTTTTCAGGTAGCGCCTAATATGGCTGTTTATGCTGCCACTAAGGCATTTATCAACCAGTTTTCACAAAGTTTAGATGAAGAATTAAAACCGCTTGGAATTCGCGTGTTGGTGGCGTGTCCAGGAATGGTTAAAACAGAATTTAGCCAAAATGCTGGAATGACGCGTACAAGAAAATTTACTGCGGTCATGTCTTCCAAATTTGTAGCTCGTGCAATCTGGAAACAAATTGAAAGCTTAACTCCTTTAACAATTATTGATTGGAAATACCGGTTATTAACCTGGCTTTCTTATTTGATTCCGAAAAAAATCGTTACCGCTATCATTAAAAACAACATTGCGAAGCGTATTGCTCCGCGCAACGTCATTAGATTACCCTCATGCAAGAACAAATAGATGTAGAATTGCTTCCTCAAGAGCCCAATGGATTTATAACTTTTAATTTAGATCCTTTAATTTTAAAAGCACTAGATAAAATGAATTTTAAAGAGCCTTCTCGAATTCAAACAGAGGCTATTCCACTGATTCAAAAAAAACAAGATCTCATCGCTCTTTCACAAACAGGTTCTGGAAAAACAGCCACTTGTGCTATCCCGATTTGTAATCGTGTAAATACGGAACTGACAGATATTCAAGCTCTGATCATTGTCCCAACAAGAGAATTAGCCTTGCAATATGCAACAGAAACACAAAAAATTGGGAAATATAAAGGAGTTAAAGCGTTCGCAATTTTTGGGGGAGAAGATTCAGCTTTGCAGCAATCTAAACTTAAACATGGTGTACAAGTCTTAGTAGCCACTCCTGGACGTTTAATTGACTTTATTTATTCGCGACAAATTGATTTGTCTCATGTGGAAACCTTGATACTAGATGAAGCTGATGAAATGTTAAGCATGGGGTTTTACGATGATCTTGTTTTTATTATTCAATGCTTAAACCACTCTCATCAAACATTATTGTTTTCAGCAACGATGCCAGCTGCGATTCAACGTTTAGCTAAGCATCACATGAAAGATCCTCAAGAGGTGAATTTAATTTTAGAACAAGCAAGCCCTCACCTATTAGAGCATTGTTTTGTTTATTGCTTAGCGCATCAAAGAGACCATGAGCTTATCCAACTCATTAAAGAGAATAATCCCACGCAAGCTATTATTTTCTGTCAGTCGCGGTTTCAAGTAGAAAAAGTGTGTCGTACTTTACAGTCGCATTTAGATGGAGTAGATTTTTTACATGCGGGATTAAATCAAGATATTCGCACTATTGTGACAAATAAGTTTCGGACAGGTAAGATTCGGCTGCTCGTCGCAACGGATATTGTTGCCAGAGGTTTGGATTTTTCTAAAGTGAGCCATGTTTTTATTTACCAACTTTCTCATGAATCTGATGTTTATGTGCATCGATCTGGAAGAACAGGGCGATATGGGAAAACTGGAGTAGTTATTTCTTTGGTGACCTCTAGGGAACTACCATATTTAAATGCTATTCTAAAACAGATTAAACAGGAGCCTCGTTGGATTGGATGCCCACCGCCTGAAAAACAGGAAGCTGCTAAACCTCGAAAAAGACGCCCTTACCCCAATAAAAAAAGTTCTAAGCCTCATTAAGGTTCGACATGGATATTTCAATTGGATCTAAAAAAATTGGACCTGAGCATCCTCCGTTTATTATCGCTGAATTATCTGGCAATCATAACGGTTCACTTGAACGGGCCTTAAAACTTGTTGAAGAAGCTGCGCGAGCTGGGGCCCATGCTGTCAAATTACAAACTTACACACCGGATACTATTACCTTAAATGTTCGGCGTTCTGAATTTTTAATCGAAGAAAAATCGAGTTTGTGGACTGGACGGTATCTCTATGATCTTTACCAAGAAGCTCATATGCCTTGGGAATGGCATCAACCTATTTTTGAAAAATGCAAAGTTTTAGGATTGGTTGCTTTTAGTACACCTTTTGATGAAAGTGCAGTAGATTTTTTGGAAGCGTTAGATGTCCCTTGTTATAAAATTGCTTCTCCCGAAATCGTCGATTTACCCTTAATTCGAAAAATTGCTTCACTTGGTAAACCCGTGCTTTTATCAACAGGGGGTGCCAATTTAGAAGAAATCACAGAAGCTGTGAATGCAGCCAGACAAGTTGGTTGCCAAGATTTAATTTTACTCAAATGTACAGCTGCCTATCCTGCGAAATCGATAGATATGCATTTACGTACAATTTTTCACATGAGCGAAAATTTTCAAGTACTGATAGGATTGTCAGATCATACTCTAGGAATAGGTGCTTCTATCGCAAGTTTAGCTTTTGGATGTTGCCTTATAGAAAAACATTTAACCCTTTCTCGAAAAGAAGGGGGAGTTGACAGTGTTTTTTCTTTGGAGCCGGAAGAGTTAAAACTTTTAGTTAACGAATCAAAAAATGCTTGGGAAGCGTTAGGTCAGATTCACTATGGGCCTCTTGCCGTTGAACAAACTACGCATTCTCATCGCCCTTCTCTTTATTTTGTGGAAGACCTTGAGCAAGGAGAAAAAATACAGCTGCACCATATTCGATCAGTTAGGCCCAATAAAGGGTTACCCCCAAAAGAAATTGATAAAATCATAGGATTGACTATTAATCAATCTATTGCAAAGGGAACACCTGTTACTTGGGATTTATTTAATATGGTTTAGCTGAAAGAACTTAATATAATTATTACATATATTTTAAAAATTCAATAAACTGATGATAAAAAAATTACCGTTGAGTTTTTTAAAAGAATATCGCTTTATTTGATTTTTAATAGATAATGTAAGTTGCAAATAACTAAGTTAAAATAAAATTTAGATGTAAATAAAAAGGCCTCAGATCCTTAAATTGTTTTTGTGGAACAAATAACAAGGATTGAAGCCATGGAAGAACAAATTATAGCACTTTATTGCCTTTTAGACGACTACATCCTTTCGATTGGATACAAAGATTGGCCAAATACAAAACTGTCTACTTCGGAAATTATGTTGATAAATTTAGTAGGAATGAGATTTTTTTACGGAAATATGGAAACGTCCCGAAAATTTCTTATTGAGCATAGATATATCATGAATAAACTGAGTAAGAGCGCATTAAATAGAAGAATTCATCAAATACCCATGAAATGGTGGGAGGAAATTCTTGAGTTTATTCAAAAATTAAAAAACTTTGGAAAATTACCTTTTGAATATATTGTTGATGCATTTCCTGTTTCTGTTTGTAGAAATATAAGAATTCAAAATTGTAGAATTTATCGAGGAGAGGAATTTAGAGGGTATAATGCTAGTAAGCGAGAATATTTTTATGGATTGAAAGTAACAGTCTTAGCTTCTCAAGATGGGTGCCCTTTTAGAGTTATCCTTTGTCCAGGCAGAGAGCATGATGCTGTTCCTTTTAAATACATGGAACGAAACTTACCCGCAGGCAGTAAGATTTATGGAGATTCTGCCTATGTCGATTATAAGCATCAAGACATGCTTGAAAAGATAGAAAACATCAAGCTCATAGTGGAGCCAAAATCTAATTCTCTTCGTTCAATCGATTTACATGATTTTGTAAATTTGAAGCACATTAGAAAATTTATTGAGGGAGTATTTGGCGTGATATCAAGACTGATGCCTAGAAAAATTCATGCAACGACGTCTAATGGGTTTGAAATTAAAGTTTTAGGATTTCTAGTAGCAGCTGCAACAAATTTTTTAATAAATTAGTTATTTGCAACTTACATTAGATACCTATTAACAATTTGAGAAGAAAAAAGATTAGCAATAGTTTAATCGATCGATGAATGAGTCATGCAGATTTTTTCTTCTCAAAAAGTTTTGTTTAAGACATGAGATGTGTTTTCATAAAATTCAATAATTGATCACATCTTGTTTTACTTATTTCAAGACCTTGTTCAATCGTTGTAAATTGTTTTTCTACAAGTCCACAATAAATTTTAACTTTAGGTTCAGTTCCTGAAGGACGAACCATCACTTTTGTGCCATCCTTGAGCCAGTATAAAAGAACGTCTGAAATGGGTAGAGTAATAGGATCTGTTTGATTTGTTTCTAAATGAATTTTGGTGGATAATAAATAATCTTCAATCACCATGACAGGGATACCGCAAATATTTTTCAGATGTGTAGAGCGAAGTTTTTGCATTCCCAAAGACATTTGCTCTTTTCCTTCTTTAGTTTCGCCAAAGTTAATTGAAAGTAATTTTTCTTGATAAATCCCATATTTGTGATAAAGGTCATGAAGTTTATCTAGCAAAGTTTTTCCTTCTAATTTAGCTTTTAAAGCTAATTCAGAGATAAGTGCGCTACAAACAATAGCATCTTTGTCGCGTGCGTGAGTCCCCAATAGATATCCGTATGACTCTTCTCCACCAAAAATAAATTGGTGTCTCCCTTTGAATAATTCCCATTCATGAATTTTTTCAGCAATATACTTAAAGCCTGTTAATACATTAAAGCAGGGTCTCTCATAGGCATCACAAATGGCTTGAAAAAGCTCTGTGGTTCCAATCGTTTTAATAAAAGCAGCTTTTTCAGGAAGTTTTTTTTGTTTAGCTAAAGCCTCACAGACGTGTTCGAGAAGAAGGGCACAAATTTGATTTCCATTTAATAAAACAGCTTCTCCATTGTGAAGGACAGCAATTCCCATTCTGTCGGCATCTGGATCATTAGCGATTAAAAGATCACATTTTGATTGTAGCATTAATTCGATACCGAGTTTTAAGGCAGCTGGTTCTTCTGGATTGGGAAATCGAACAGTTGGGAAGGTACCATCGGGAATGACTTGAGGTTCAACAAAAACATAATTGGTAAATCCCCATTCCTTTAAGGCTAGGGGAGCCATCGTAATTCCCGTTCCGTGTAAACTAGTATAGGCAATTTTTAATTGGCTGCCTTGCTTTCGATTTATTTCAGGGTAATGCTGAAGAGGACGAATTGCCTTCAAATAGGCTTCATCAATTTCATTGTCAATTTCTTCGATTAATAAGTCGTCAAGGGAATGACAAACTTTTACCTGATTGGGATCGACAATTTTTGAAGCTTCTGCAATGACTCCATCATCATGAGGGGGCACTAATTGTCCTCCATCAGACCAATAAACTTTATAACCGTTATATTCAGGGGGGTTGTGAGAAGCTGTAATCATGACAGCTGCTATACATTTTTTATAACGGCAAGCAAAAGAAACAAGGGGAGTGGGGCGAATATCTTTAAACAGATAAACGTGAATTTTATTAGCTGCTAATACTTTGGCAGTTTCTTCAGCAAATTCCCTGGAGTGATGACGAGAGTCGTAACCAATAAATACTGCTCGTTTTTTTTGAGTTTCATTGGGTTGCTTATTGATGTAATTGGCTAATCCCTGTGTAGCGGCTCGGACAGTGTAAAAGTTCATCCGATTAGTTCCAACTCCCATGATTCCTCTAAGTCCTCCCGTTCCAAAAGTCAGATTCGTAAAAAATGCATCAACAATATGTTTAGGGTCTTCTAAAAGGAGTTGCTTAATTTCTGCTTTTGTAGCTACATCGTATTGACCTTCTAGCCATAGATTAACATTTTTCTGCGTGACTAAATCAAAAAGGGGTTTTTCAGCGAGTTCCATGGAATCATTCTCATTTTAAGTGTTTAAATCAATAAGGTAAGTTTAATTTCACCATAAAAGAGCTTGAGAATGCATGCAATAAAAAATTATCCCTGGCTTAAATTTGCATTCGAGATGATTTTTTGAAAAAAAAAGAGTTTACCGTCACGGATTAAAGTAATTATCAATCGGTTAGATGAGAAGATGAATTTGTTTTGCTAAATCTAAGAAGACTTGATAGACATGGCCTGGATAAAAAGCAAGGGAGCGGTCCTTCATCATCAATTTCTTGCATAGCGGGATTAAAGGAATAGGGGCTAAAAAAGGAGAGGTTTGAAAAAAGAAACTTGCTAATTTTTCTGTTTTTATCTCATCAAAATAGGATAAATTTGGCTTGCCTCTGGAACTGTAAACTCGGCCATATTCTCGATGTTTTCCAACAACTGAATTTTTAATTGACCAAACGCATTAATAGCTTTGACTGCAACTAAAATGGCTACCTCTTAAGAGGTTGCTACAACAAAAGCGATCGTCATGGATAATATATATGAAAGGGACAATAAGCAATCGCCTGTGCTGTGCCTGGAAGAAGATCAATTAATAAAAGATCTAAATCGGCCCTAAAATTCTGAAAGCATTTTATTTTAAGGGAGAAGGAAGAAGAGAACCTTTCCAAATACGGATCCGGGTTTCTTCAATCAGAGGAAAACAATTGAAATAATTTTGATTCCAAATTTTGTAAAGGGAATAAGCTTGGTCATGTGGTTATTTTGCTTTTTTGAGGCAAGGGCTCAATTTTTGAGATCTAACATAATGGAAATCGAGGGACCATCAATATCGGCACCTAATAAACTTATCTCTAGGGCCTAATTGTAAAAAGCGACAGCTAAGTTGACAGCGACTGTTGATTTATCCATCACCTCTTTACCAGATCCAATAGCTAAAACTTTATTTGTCATGGCTGGTTATTTTCACGCAGTTGTCTCTGTAATTGCTCATGAATTTTATCTACGGAGACAACAGGAGCTGTTTCCGAAATTCCTTCACACCATTTAGCAGCTTCTTTCCAATCTCTTTTTGTTTTCAGGTTTTGGGGCCACCAAGGGTAGGTACGACATTGGGTAGGACGGACGGAATAAATTTGGCATTTTTTATCTTTTAGAAATACACAATCATAAGTTTGTGGCCTCTCAAGCAGTGAAAAACGCCCATTAATAGAGCGTAAATAATGATCTGCAAATTCTTGAATGGATAAATGTAAATGAAAAGCGATTTGTTCGATTTCTTCTTCATTGACCCAAATATATCCAGGAGCACCTGTACAGCATTGACCGCACCCAGTGCATTCAAACGATAATCCTTCTGCATACCACGGATTTTCTTCTTTAATGATTTTTAACATAGTTTAAAAGCCTTTCTTTTTAACCATTTGTCGAATACCTGCAAAAAAAAATAAAATGAGAAAGATAATACAAACAATTCTAAAACAACAGCGGCTTCGATAAAGAGCGAGAATAATATGAGCAATCCTTATTCAATAAATTTAAGATAATATAAGAAAAAATAACTATTGTCAACTTAGGTACGTTGTGATAAATTCCTCAAATGCTTAGTTTAACTAACTCATTTGAAGCATAACTTTTTTATAAGAGATCGATAAAATCGTTTTCAAAGGATTAACAGATTGTTATGTCCAAAAGAAGAAATTTTTTTATCCTTTCTCCAGCTAAAAAAATTATTTCAACCATTTCATTTCTTTTTGACACTGACGCCATCTACGTCTAACACACAAGCAAGTTAAAATTTGTTTGGAGTCGTTTTTCGCCTAGTACCAAATCAATTGTATTCATTAATTCGGAGACAAATAATATGCAAAAACAAAGAGAGCACTGGAGTTCACATTTAGGATTTATTCTTGCGGCAGCGGGATCGGCAATTGGTCTCGGAACGTTATGGAAATTTCCTTATGTCACAGGTGAAAACGGTGGAGGGCTCTTTGTTTTTATTTATATTTTATGCACGTTTTTTATTGGAGTTCCAGTTTTTATTGCGGAATTGATTTTGGGTCGAAAAGCCCAACGTGGAGCTGTTGGCATTTTTGCAAGCTTAGCTAATAACTCTGCTGCTTGGAAAACTGTGGGTTGGTTAGGAGTTGCCTCTTCTTTTTTAATCATGTCTTTTTATAGTATTTTAGCGGGATGGGGGCTCAATTACATTTTCATGTCTCTCAGTCAATTTTACAAGGATCGGACAGCCCAAGAAATTTCAGGGGTTTTTGACATCCTTGCTTCTTCAGCTGATATCACTTTATTCTGGCATTTTCTCTTCACGGCATTGACAGCCGCCGTCGTTTATCGAGGCATTCGTCAAGGAATTGAGTATTGGAGCCGCTTTATGACGATTGGTCTATTAATTATTCTTTTAAGTATGTGTGCGTATGCTTTCACCCTTCCAGGATTTCGAGAAGGAGTTAATTTTATTTTCTATCCAGATTTATCTCGTTTTAAACCCTCTGCTGCTATTGATGCTCTCGGGCTATCTTTCTTTACGCTTAGTTTAGGTCAAGGGATCATGTTGACTTACGGGAGCTATATGAGAAGAGGGGACAATATTCCTAAAACGGCAGTGATCATAGGTGTCATGATTGTATTGATTTCTTTATTGGCAGGCCTCATGATTTTCCCTATTATTTTTTCTTTTGGATTTGCACCCGAAGCAGGTCCTGGGCTTGTCTTCAAAACATTACCGGTTTTATTTGCTCAGTTGCCGGGAGCTCTTTTTATTTCTACCGCATTTTTCGTGTTATTTGTGTTTACGGCACTCACTTCTGCTGTCGCTTTAATCGAAGTTGTCACAGCAAATTTTACTGATTTACTCGGTTGGTCACGTCAAAAAGCTGTTTTAATTGTGTCGATTAGTTGTTTTATATTTGGTATTCCTAGCGCATTATCTAATACAAATACGTTATTTGCAAACTGGCCCGCCATTTATGGAAAAACTTTTTTTCAAACTATTGATGATTTGGTTACTCTTTGGTTTTTACCTATTGGAGGGTTATTAGTGTCTATTTTTACGGGTTGGGTTTTAGATAAAGAATTAGCGAAAGAGGAGTTTTCTTCTGGTACGACCATGCGTTGGTTATGGCACCCGTGGATTTTCTTTATTCGTTGGGTTGCTCCCATTGCTATTGTATTTATCATTCTACAGCAGAGTGGTTTGATTGATATCGACACTTATTTCAGTCAGAGAAAAGTAATAAGTCATTTATAAACAGGATATTGAGAAAATATTTATAAATTCTAGTAATAGTTTTAAGTAAAAAAATAAAGAAAAATGTTAACATAATACAGACAGAGTTAAATGAGCAAGCAGACTTTTAACTCTAAAATTATCGAAAATTTAAAAAGGGGATTATTATTTTTTAATAAAAAATCGTTGATAGTAGACGGACTATCATCTACTCTTGATCAAACTCTTAGATTGAAAAACTGATTAGTTTTAGGAGGTATTTATTATGAAGGATATAGCACATCATCTTAGATATATTCAAAGGAAAATCATTCGAAATAATCGTCAAGAAGAATTAAAAGCAACTCGCTTAGGCCTCAAGCCAACTTTGACATTAACTGAGAATGCAAAGAATTCCGCTAAAGAACAAATCAACTCTCAGACACAACCGTAAAATTAACAAAAGCACATTTCTATCATTAGAAGCTATTCTTGTTGGATCATTTTCTGTTCTAAGAATAAAGTTTTGGAAGTTTGCTAAAAAATGATTTTGCAAACTCCCAAGACTATACTTATTTAGTAGAGTTTTCTTCTTCTTCATCATCCGCATCTGCGATCAATGCTTCAGAAAGAAGCACAATACCGGCAGTTGATGCTGCGTAGGTAAGCGTATTTTTAATGACTTTGGCAGGATCTATCACGCCAGCGGCAATTAAGTCTTCGACTTTTTCAGTTAAAGCATTAAATCCGAAATTGGCAGGAGAATTGAGGACTTCATTTAAGACGACACTTCCATCAAAACCGGTATTTTGCACAATTTGTTTAATAGGTGTTTCGCAAGCCTGCAAAACAATTTTAGCTCCTACCGCTTCATCGCCTTCTAGTTTTAGTTGGCCCAACGTTTTACTTGCGTTTAGTAAAGCAACTCCTCCACCCGGAACAATTCCTTCTTCTAAAGCAGCTTTTGTTGAATTTAAGCTATCATCAAACATTTGTTTTTTCTGCTTCATTTCAGTCTCTGTCGCCGCACCTACTCGAATAACAGCAACGCCACCACTCAATTTAGCTCGTCGCTCTTCTAGTTTTTCTTTATCATAAGAACTTTGTGCCAAGTTAATTTCGGCATCAATTTGTTTAATTCTTGCAGCGATATCTTCTTGAGCTCCTGTTCCACCAACAATCGTTGTTGATTCTTTCGTGACAGTTACTTTTTCTGCTGATCCTAAAGCTGTTGCTGGAATTTCTTTTAAAGAAATGCCAAGTTCTTCAGAAACAACCGTAGCGGCTGTTAACGTTGCAATATCTTGAAGCATTGCTTTACGACGATCGCCAAACCCTGGGGCTTTAACAGCAGCTACTTTTAGAGTACCACGAAGTTTATTGACGACTAGTGTTGACAATGCATCTCCGTCAATATCTTCGGCAATGATTAAAAGTTCGCGTCCTGATGCAGCCGTAGCTTGAAGCACAGGAAGTAATTCATGAATACTAGAAATTTTTTTATCAACGAGGAGGATTTGAGCATGATCCATTTCAACAATCATTTTTTCGAGGTTCGTGCAAAGGTAAGGACTGACATAACCACGATCAAATTTCATCCCTTTGACAACTTCTATACTTGTTTCGGTACCCTTTCCTTCTTCGATTGTAATAGCGCCGGAATTACTCACTTTTTCCATCGCTTCTGCAATTAATTCGCCAATTTCTTGATTACCGGAAGCGGAAACAACAGCAACGTTTCTTGTTTCTTGTTTTGTTTTAACTGGAATAGCTGCCTTTTCAATTGCTTTTACAACAACTTCAACAGCTTTATCCATCCCTCTTTTAATTCCGATTGGACTTGCTCCAGAAGAAATATTTTTTATACCGGCTTCCACTAAAGATCTTAAAAGTAGAGCTCCACTTGTTGTTCCATCTCCACACTTTTCTTTAATTTTTTGGACGACTTCTTTTGCCATTGCAACGCCCATATTTTCGTATTTGTCTTCGAGTTGAATATCTCGAATGATGCTTGCGCCGTCGTTTGTGATTGTGGGAGCTCCCCAACTTTTTTCAAGACCTACATTTCTTCCTTTAGGGCCAAGGGTGAAGGCAACAACATCGGCTAATTTCTTGATTCCCTTTAAAAGAAATTCCCGTGCTTCCTCTTCAAAAATAATTTCTTTAGGTATTGACATATGAGCTCCTCTTTAAAATTTCTTATCTATCGAATTTTCGCTCAAAGTAAGATTTCAATTTCTCACCTTGCAAGTCATTTAAATGACGCAAAAAAGTTTAATCATTGAGAAATGATGCTAGGGAAAAAAAGAGAATTTTGCAAGAGAGAAATTACTTTTTTAGCAACTGAGTTGTTGATTTGCTAGATTTAAATACGTGTTTGGGAGAAGGAATCACATCCGCTAAGTTAACTTGTAGCAGTAACAAAGAATAATCGAGAAAATCATCTTGAATTTTTTTCCCTTCTTTTAGAATAAAAACGTAAGGATGAAGGAATTGGTCATAAGATTTAGATTGCGATTCTTTCATAGGAATCTCTGGTTAGCGATTAACTTAAGTAAGCCGAGCTTTAGTTTATGAGGGATAGAACATGGTTAAAGTCATTTCGATACTAGATTGAATCTCTAGGCAGAGATTAGACTTAAGTTTAACTTCTTTTCAAATATAATAAAAGGAGGATATTTTGAAGAGTTGTTTATAGTCCATAGAACTAAATAATAATTTATGCGAGGATTAAAAATACCTCAAGCTTGAATTGTCAATTGTGAAAAAGATTGTAGATATCTCTTTTAGATACTTGACGCAAATCGGCCACCATTTTTATGGCTTCTTTTCGAGAAAGTGAATATGTCGCTTGCATCCAAGAAACATGCTCTTCGGGAGACCATTGATTCCAATCGACTTGTGTTTGAGAAAAAGGTTCGATCATCAAGACAATTTCACCACGTGGCTCTTTATCTTTCCATTTCTTGAAGATTTCTTCTGCTGTTCCTCTGACAAATTCTTCAAACTTTTTTGTCAATTCTCTTGCCACAACTAATTGTCTATGAGGTTGTAAACTGTGGAACAGTTTTAAAGTATCGATTAAACGATGAGGAGATTCATAGCAGATAGTTGTCCCTGTATAGGTAAAAAGTGAAAGTAGAAATTTTTTTAGCTCTCCTTCTTTGCGGGGAAGAAAGCCAATAAATTGAAAATGGTCTGTTGGAAGTCCTGAACAACTTAAAGCTTGGATCGCTGCGCATGGACCTGGAATCGCTGTGACAGGAATTTGATTGGATATGCAAAGTTGGACTAATTGTGTTCCTGGATCAGAAATTCCTGGTGTGCCTGCATCCGAGATCAAACAAATATTTTTACCAGCATGGAGATCATCTAAAATTGATTGAGACTTTTCGGTTTCGTTAAACTTATGATAACTTTTAAGAGGTTTGTGTATATCGTAATGTTGAAGAAGTCTAAGACTATGCCTTGTGTCTTCACATAAGATATAATCACAGAATTTAAGTGTCTCAATAGCTCTAAAAGTTATGTCTGATAAATGCCCGATGGGAGTCGCAACTAGATATAACATACAACAATTTTTCTAATTTTAATGAACGTTTAAAAAAGGGATACGAAGGAGAAATAGAGCAAAGATATTAGAAATAATTAGGTGGCACCCAGATTCGAACTGGGGGATGGAAGCTTTGCAGGCTTCTGCCTTACCACTTGGCTATGCCACCACCTAGAAAAGCTAAGGGTATACACAAATAAACATCATTTCGTCAAGTGCGTTTTTATAAAAAGTAAAAAATGCTTTCTAAGTGGTTGTTTTTGAAAGATTCGGTTTTGAAAAATAAAAATTTTCAAATCCGAAACTTTTGGTTAACTAGAAGTGGTTTTAGAAAGACCCATCATTTCCAGAAATTGATCTTCAGGCAAGTCTGCCAATTTCGCTTCTTTTCCTACTTTGTAACCAGTGGCTCCTGTATTGATTCGAGTAATATCTAAGCCTCCCATCTCCATCATGATAGGAACAAAAATCTCTCGAAATTGTTTTCTGACTTCTGGATCAGATTTTAGCTCTTCGTGAGACGGAAATTTTCCATTGATTTCATTCATAATGGCAAAGGCTTTTGCAACACCATCCATCATTCCTGTGCGGTCTTTTCCACTCATACAGTTAAAAGCACATTTAGTTCCTTTTTGAATGTTATCCATACCATTACTGAGATTGATAATTTTTGCGCCAATCTCATATTGATTATCTCCATCTAAATAAGCTTTGGGGGATTCCATGAGAAAAGTGATGTCATCTAAAAGACTCTGTAATTTAGCTCGTTCTTCGGGCAATCCAATTTTTTCATTGTTGATCAAAGCTTCTGCTTGGGCTTTTAAACCTTGAAAAGCTTTTTTATTTTCTAAGGATTGGTTAATTGTTCCAAAACCTATTTTAACAGCTCCTGCGTTCACTCCAAAATTAAATGTATTGATGTTCAAGTTAACACCAATTGCATACCCATCGATATCAATAGATTTATTTTGACCCGCATAACTTTGTAAAGCAGCAATTTGATCATTCAACATGTTTTTCTCATTAGCGCCTTTTGAACCAATGGCACGTATATCATCTGGTGTGACAAGACTAACCGAATTGAAATTAAGATTAATTCCCTGTGCTTGGGCATCTTCTAAAGACATTCCTACATCTGATAAATGTTGTAACACAGCGGCTTTTAAGAGTTCGCCAGCTGCTTGCTTGGAGTTTTCTTTTCTAATTGTTGCATTGCTTTCATATTTGTCAGAAGTAATAGCGTGTCTCAATGCCTGATAAACGATTTGGCCCTCCGAATTTTTTAAGTTAGATTCCCATCCATTAATCAAATGCGCTTCTTGTCGATTCGCACTTGAGATCCCCCCAGTTTTACCAAAAATTTTTTCGAACACGCGCGCTGAGCCATTCGTTTCTAAAGCCTTATCAAATTCTGCATTCAGTGGTGTTTGGGTACTAGTAAATGGAACACTGTGCCCTTCTTTTTCAAAAGAAACAGTACGAGTCATTGTCGTTCTGACTTGTTGGCTTATATTTTGAGCTGAGAAAGATTTGACTTGTTTTTGGATCTTTTCCTCTGAAAAATTCAATTTCACTCGATAAATTCCATTGAGTCCAACCACACCTGCTCGACGCTTAACGTCGCTTATCCCATCTGTAAAAGCTTTCATTTGTTCTAGCTGATCTTTTTGAACATAGGATAAATCTGTTGTTTTTATATCTTGAAGCTCTGTTGGCATTGTTCGACTTGCTTGATCCATCGCACTTGTCGCTTGTTTAAAAGCCTCGACAGCCGCATTTTTCGTTGAAGAAGTCAAGGCAAAAAAACGAATGAATTTGGCTTCAAACCCTCCTTTTGAAAGGGCTGTTAATTCAGATCTAAATTTTTCGCCACCTAATTGAACAACAGCTTCGATGTGAGCTTTTTGAATAATTTGAGCGATTTGTTTTTCAGATGTTTTGATGGCTTTATTTAAATCTTTGATCTCTTTTTTCGATAAGGTGTTTCCGTTTGCAGGATTTAAAGCGTTAGCAAGATTTTCATGAACTTGAAATAATTCAGTAGAAGCTTTTTCATAAATTTCAGCTACTTGCGGATTATGACCATTTTGATTTTCTAACTGTTTTAATAGTTGATAGGCATGCCCCATATGAACATTAATTCTGCTACTAGCATGATTAATATCTTGCGTTGATGGATTAAAACTAACAGAATGAATACTTTTATTAAATTCAGTATTTAGATTCATAGTATTAACCATTTTAGTTTATTTAATTTAATTATAATTAATTAAAATTAATTAATTATTAATTTTTTAAATTTTAATAATTTAATTTAATTTTGTATTGAATGGTATACTAAGAGATGCAAGGAATATGCCAGTTTAGAAAACTAGCAACAAAGAAGTTTATTTTAAAAGGAATAGGATTTGAGAGAGAAACGTAAGGGCCCATCAAGGCAGAATAGTTATGTTCTTGAATTAAATAGGGCAGGGAAAGGACTCAAAAGGTTTGAGTTTTAAAATATGACGAGAGAGTTGTTTCCATAACCGCCAATTGCTTTTAAGATTTTTTTTGAGGATAGACAATTTTTGTTTAAAAACCTTTAATTGATCTGGTTCTCGCCCTTCTTTTCGAGCAAGCCGGTAGTTAACTCGCAATTGGTTAAATTCAGCAAATTCTACAACTAATTTTTCAGCTAGTTCGCGAACAAGTTTTTCAAGTTCATCTTTTTTTACATACCATAAGTTGCAAACGCGACCTAGTAATAACCTTTTTCTTTCAAGAACCATTCTTTTTTGGATGGTATAAGAATCCATCCGTTTCAGCTCTTTAGTCAAACCACATTTGCTAAGTGTCCAAATGAGCCATTTTGTGGGGTCAAAATGAAACCAGCGAATTCCATTTCGGTAATCATTACAGAAAGTATGGTGATAGTTATGATAACCTTCACCAAAAGTTAATAGGGCCAAAATATAATTGTTGACCGCTGATTGCTCTTGGCAAAATGGGCGATCACCCCAGGTGTGAGCAAGTGAATTGATAAACCACGTAAAGTGATGAAGAAGAAATAAACGTGTCCAGCAAGCTAGAAAAAAAGCTCCCATATAATCATCTAAAAACCAACCGACAACTAAAAAAGCAATTCCATTACTTATGAGCATACAAAGGAAATCATATTTATGTTGAAATTGAACAAGACGATTTTTTATTAAATCGGGCACAACTTTAGCTTCAATTTTTTTAGGCTTTTCTAAAATCCATAGGCAATGAGCATACCAAAACCCCTTTTTTATAGAATAAGGGTCACAATCTGTATCGACGTGGGCATGATGCAAGCGATGATCAAATGACCATCTTAGAGCACTTCCCTGACCAGCCATTGAACCAAAAAATAAGAGAAGCATTTCCACAAAAGAATTT
Source organism: Candidatus Protochlamydia amoebophila UWE25 (assembly GCF_000011565.2). Taxonomy (NCBI): domain Bacteria; kingdom Pseudomonadati; phylum Chlamydiota; class Chlamydiia; order Parachlamydiales; family Parachlamydiaceae; genus Candidatus Protochlamydia; species Candidatus Protochlamydia amoebophila. The sequence goes on along the minus strand of NC_005861.2, from coordinate 1,517,665 downwards.
GTTCGATAGCTTCGATGTGAATAAAATCGGTGATAACCTGCTGTAATACTTAAACCGGTTAAATAAAGTAAAATGATTGATATTCCAATCATTCCTAAAGAAGGGGGAGTAAAGTAGAAGTAAAAGGGTAAAGAAAGGAGAAGAAGAGTCTGATAAATCGTTAAGAAGAGTGTCGGTCCCCAATTAAATTCTTTAATTTTCATTTTTTTCTCCAAAGATTTTTCGCGAAAAGAATCATCATAAATGATTTAGGGATTTCAAGCGAGTCAATGGCAAAGTAAGAAGGTTTTGTTTTCTGTTCATTCAAATATTGGCATGATAAGAAATTTCGATGGTTTTATATAAAACCCATGAAACCTTTGACTTTTCTTAAGTTTTGATCCAATATAGATGGATATAATTGAAATAAACCGTTGTTTTATATCATATAAGTAAAACGAAATTTGAATTAACTATTGCAGCGTTTCGAAAAGCGGCAGGTGAAATGTCTGACCGGTCAGTGCCAAATTTTATTTCAATAGTGAAAAAGATTCCAAGTAGAGTTATTTGCCTTATTTTTACCTTGGCATTTCATGAAATGACGACTCCAATATTTCATTCCATTTACATTGTTTTGCCTCATTATGTTCACAAATCTGCGATTTCTTATCCAATCCATGCTTTATTTGGGATAAGAGAAGAAGCTAATAAAGATAAAGCCGGACTAAGGTTTTTTAAATAGGATTAGCATCAATGAGAATAATGACTTTAAAACAGATTGCTAAAATCTTGAATTCCTCTTTGCCTGAAGTAGAGGGTGTAGTTAAAGGATTTTGTGTAGATAGTCGGCTAACAAAAAAAAATGAGGTTTTTGTCGCTTTAAGGGGAGAGCATGTAGATGGGCACGCCTATTTGAATGAAGTGAAGCAAAAAGGAGCCTTAGCGGCAATCGTCGATCAAAATTATCAAGGGCCTGTATTTGGGATGCATTTATTTCGAACAGAAAATCCTTTACTAGCTCTCCAAATGCTAGCTCAAAAATGTCTTGAAAAAACGAGCCGTGTTGTAGCTGTAACAGGTTCAATAGGGAAAACAACCACAAAAGAGTTTATTAAAACACTTTTAGAGCAGAGATATGTCACTGCTGCTTCCCAGGGAAATAGCAATTCACAGGTAGGTCTTCCTTTAACTGTATTAAATCATACGACTGGGACGGAAGATATCTTAGTTTTAGAAATGGGAATGACAGAACCTGGGCAGCTGAGTACATTAGTCAATATTGCTCATCCAGAAGTGTCTGTATTGACAACAGCTGCTTTAGTCCATGCTTGTCGCTTTGAAACATTAAAAGATATCGCTTTAACAAAAGCAGAAATATTCTCTCATTCGCATACTCGATTAGGTGTGGTTGATCGAGAGATAGAAGCTTATGAAACAATTGCTCAAATAGGAGAATGCAAAAAAATATCCTTTTCGACAGTAAGCTCTAGGGCTGATTATCATTTAGAAACTGTTAATGAAGAAGTTAGATTAAAAACTGAAGGACAGAGTATTTCTCTTGGTAAAATGTGTTTGCCAGGTAAACACAATCTTCACAACTTACTTGCTGCGATTGCTGTTGCGAGGTATTTCGAGCTAACTTGGAATGAAATTAAACAAGCTATCCCTTTTCTTAAATTACCCGAGAGGCGCCTACAATTCGTTCAAAAAGAGGGTGTTTATTTTTTAAATGATTCTTATAATGCTTCGGAATTATCGGTCAAATCTGCCTTAGAAACGCTGCCAAATGCAACGGGAAAAGGTTATAAAATTGCTGTTTTAGGTAGTATGATGGAGCTTGGACATTTTTCAGATGAATGTCACCAACGTGTTGGTGAGTTTGCTTTAAATTATGTGGATAAAATGTACTGTCTTGGTGCTGAGTGTTTACCTATTGTTGAGGTTTGGAAAAAAGCAAATCGACCTGTTGAATTATTTATGGAACGTTCTGAGCTAATTTCAACTTTAAAAAAAAACTTAAAACCCGCCGATGTTGTTTTATTGAAAGGATCTAGATCCAAAGAGTTGTGGAAAATATTAGAAGAACTGTAAAAAATAACTAAAGAGCTTTATTTATGATTTTGTTTGCAATTGATTACTTGGAAAGGGTTTGGACTCTAAAAGTTCCAAGCGTCTTTAGTTATTATTCTACAAGAATGATTCTTGCCGCAATTACTTCTCTTCTATTGAGTATTTTTTTAGGGCCTTATTTTATCCGTAAACTTTATGAGTTAAAAATCGGTCAGTCAATTCGAAAAGAAGATTGCCCCTTGCTGGGACAATTACATGAGAAGAAACAAAACACTCCCACAATGGGAGGAATTCTTATTCTTTCTTCTATGTTGGTTTCATTAGTTTTATGGATGGATTTAACACATATTTTCACACTCATTTTGTTTGTCACAACTGTATTTTTAGGTTTGATTGGAGGAAGAGACGATTATCTCAAATTGAAATATAAAAATACCAAAGGGATGTCAGCACGAGGAAAATTATTTTTTCAATTTGTTTTATCCGCTGCAATTGCTTCTTATTTTTTATTGAGTTCAGTTAATGAAATGTTTGAGAAGTGGACATGGTTTCAACCTCCCGTAATTAAAGAGCAGATTGTTGTTAAAAATTCTGAAACTTTACAAGAGATGCCTTCTCAAACTAAAAGCATTAGTTTGAAAGAATACGCTTCGAGACTCTACATTCCCTTTTTTAAAGAGCCTGTTGTTACGTTTGGAGGTATTTCTCTTATTCTCATGGCTTTTTTCATTTTTTTTGTGATCACAGGATCTTCAAATGCCGCTAATTTGACCGATGGCTTAGATGGATTGTTGGCTGGTTGTTTGGTTACAGCGGCAGGATCCCTTTGCTTGATCGCTTTTGTTTCCAATCATGTGGATATTGCTCGTTACCTCAACATCCTTTACATCGAAGGAAGTGGAGAAATAGCCATTTATCTTTGCGCCTTAATCGGAGCAAGCTTAGGATTTTTATGGTATAATGGTTATCCTGCACAAGTCTTTATGGGAGATACAGGTTCTTTGACATTAGGGGGAATTTTAGGCGTCTCAGCAGTGCTGTTGCGCAGAGAGTTTCTTTTAGGGATTGTTGGAGGGATTTTTGTTGCCGAAGCACTTTCCGTTATTCTTCAAGTGGCTAGCTATCGACTTAGAAATAAAAAAAGAATTTTCCTTTGTGCGCCTTTGCATCATCATTTCGAATATAAAGGATGGCCCGAAACTAAAGTTGTGATTCGATTTTGGATCATGAGTTTACTCTTTGCTATCATTGGCATTGCCTCTTTAAAATTTCAATAAAGGATTGATAACAGATGCCGATAGAAAATTACTTTGGGAAAAAAGCGCTCATCATTGGATTAGGGGTAAGTGGAAGAGCCGCGGCTTCTTTCTTGCAAACATCTGGAGTAAAAGTTTTAGGGGTGGATCGAGATTATCTTCAATTGGAAAATCAACCTGAAATTTTAGAACTGAAAGCAAAGGGATTGGTAATTCAAGCGGATTGTGAAACTATTGATTTAAAAACATTTGATTTAATCGTCGTTTCTCCTGGAATTCCTTCAAATCACCCTTTAATTAAAAAAGCGCACGAACATAAAAAAGAGGTAATCGGAGAAATTGAATTGGGATGCCGCGCGTCTTGTCATTCGATTATTGGTGTGACAGGAACTAATGGCAAAACAACGGTCACTTTATTAATTACACATATTTTGAATGCAAATGGATTAAAAGCTAAAGCTTTAGGTAATGTAGGGACTCCCTTAACAAGAGAAATTTTAACACTCGATTTTCAAGAAATTGCCGTTTTGGAGCTTAGCTCCTATCAGCTTGACACTTTTCAACAACAGGTTTTGGACGAAGCTGTTGTTTTGAATATCACTCCTGATCATTTAGAGCGCTATGAGACAATGGAAAACTATGCAAAATCGAAATTTCAAATTGGAAAATGTTTAAAAAAATCGGGAAAATTATTTGTCGAGAGGAAAGCTGCCGTCGAATACCAGCATCTTTTAAATTTTCCTCATTCGACGTATGGTTATTTACCTTCTTGTCATACTTATACAGATTTATGCTCGGTCTTCTTAGAAGGAATGCAGCAGTTTGAGTTACCGCTAGAATGGCAAGGGAAAGAAAATCATGATCTAGAAAATCTCTTAGCTGCCTATGCCATTTGCGCACGACGAGGAATTAAACCTCAGCAATTTTTACAGGCTTTAAAGACTTTTCAAAAGCCCTCGCATCGTGTCGAGTTTGTTTTAGAAAAGAATGGGATTCATTTTTATGATGATAGCAAAGGAACGAATATTGATGCGGTTATGCGAGCTGTACAATCGATCAATCGTCCTGTATTTTTGATCGCTGGAGGAGTGGATAAAGGGGCTTCTTATGTGGCTTGGTTAAATGTTTTTAAAGGTCATGTAAAAAAAGTTTATGCCATAGGGCAAGCGGCAAATAAAATTCAAAAAGAATTATCACTGCATATTAGAGTGCAAATCGAAGCAAATTTAGATGACGCTGTCAAGCAGGCTTATCAGGATGCTAAAGAAGGAGACGCTGTTTTACTCTCTCCCGGTTGTGCAAGTTTTGATATGTTTAAAGATTATATCCATCGTGGAGAAGAGTTTAAAAGGCTCGTAAAACTTCTATAAATAAGAGAAATAAAAAAAATAGAGAGGATAAATAAAATGACAAGAAAGGATACGATACTGATTGCTGTCGTTATCAATGCTGGATTGTTAGCGATTTTATTTGCGACAGCTATCATTTATGATACTGAAAAAGTGCTGGAGCAAAGCGAATTCAATTCTTCTTTAGCGGAGGCTAAAGAAATTCCTTTAACTGATCCGGCTAATCATCTAGTCGCGACCGGACCAGTTATTGTGGACGAAGTTGATAATGTTTTAAAGTATTATTCTCAACCTTCTTATTCATTAAAAATTGATCCTTCTGATTCTTATAATCCTGAATCTATCGTTGTTCAGGCGAGTCCTTCTGAAGACGATGAGCCAATATCTGAATTTTCACCTAATTTTAAAGGTAATTTTGTTGAAATAACCGTTAAAAAAGGAGATGTATTAGAAAAGATTGCTCGTGCTAATGGGACAACGATTAATGCGATTAAGAAAGCAAATAACCTTCCCAACGAAAAGTTGTCAATAGGTCAAGTTTTAAAAATTCCTTTGAATCAAGTTCAAGGGGCAATTGCAGCAAAAAGTGAAATATCTAAAAAGGATTTAGAGCAAATAGAAAATAATCAAAACTCATCCGAAGCTGTTTATTATATTGTTAAGAGCGGAGATAATCCTTGGAAAATTGCTAAACAATTTAATGTGAAATATGAGGATATTTTAAGGCTAAATCAATTAGATGAAGAAAAGGCTAGAAATTTGAAGATTGGGGATCGCATTCGCGTTAAGTAGCTGTTCATGACATTTTATCGGTCGTTACTATTATTTTGTGTGGCTTCGATCTTCGCGATGGGGCTAGTTATGATTTTTAATACCACTTCAGCAGAAGTTTTAGATCTTGCGCTTAATAAAAGTACCCATCAGGCCTTATTAAAACAAATTTTTTATTGTTTGATAGGATTAATCTTAGCTGGTTGTGTATGGCATTTGGGGTATCAGAAGGTCATTAGTTTTAGTCCCTATTTGTTAGTTTTTTTCTGTTTTTTACTTGTTCTGACACTTATTCCAGGTTTAGGTAAAGAAGTTAATGGATCAAGGAGATGGATTGGTGTTGCAGGATTTTTTTTCCAACCTTCCGAATTTGTTAAATACATTGTTCCGGCTTATTTTATCTATCGAATGGAAAATATAGAGGGGGAATCGCTAGGGTTAAAAGACTTTCTTAAACTGATCGCTCAAGTAGGAACCCCTATTTTCCTTATCTTAATAGAACCTAATAATGGGACGGCGGGTGTGATAGGCCTTGTTGTCATAGTCATGTGTGTGATGACAAAAATTCGATTTAAATATTGGGCTCTTCCACTGATGTGTTTTATGGTGATTGGTGCAATTTCTGCTTATCATCTTCCTTACGTATCAGCAAGGTTAAAAGTTTATCTTCATCCGGAACTAGATTTGAGAGGTAAAGGCCATCAACCTTATCAAGCAAAAATAGCTGCAGGTTCTGGGCAATTGTTAGGAAGAGGGCCTGGGAATAGTTTGCAGAAATTAAGTTATCTTCCCGAAGCACAAAATGATTATATTGCGGCTATTTACGCGGAAGAGTTTGGCTTTATAGGTGTAACAGCTTTAGTGATTCTTTATATGATTATTGGTTACGTGGGATTTTATATTGCTCATATTTCTTCAGACAGAAGAGGTTTTTATTTTGCGACGGCCATTACTTTTTTAATCTGTTTTCAAGCTTTTATGAATCTTGGAGTTGTGTCTGGTTTATTGCCAAGTACAGGATTAAATCTTCCTTTTTTTAGCCAAGGTGGGACTTCATTAATGGCTAACATCGCAGGTCTCGGACTGTTATTAAATATTGCTCATCAGAGGAGTCAAGTATGTCTAAACGGTTTATGATTACAGCTGGTGGGACGGGGGGGCATATTTTTCCTGCTCAAGGATTAGCACAAGAACTCATCAAAAAAACCTATTCTTCCTCTATTTTGTTTGTTGCGGGCGGCCTTTCAACAAATAAATATTTTGATCGCTCCATTTTCCCTTTTCAAGAAGTTTCTGCAAGTCCACTCTTTTCTAAAAATCCTTTTAAATTATTAAAAGGTGTTTTTAATCTTTTAAGAGGCGTTTGGCAAAGTATTCGAATTATTAGAAAATTTAAACCAGATGTTGTTGTTGGATTTGGAAGTTACTATACAGTGCCTCCTTTACTTGCAGCAAAAATTCTCCGTATTCCAATTGTTTTGCATGAAGCAAATAGTATTCCAGGAAAAGCTAACAAATGGCTTGCTTCAATGGCTTGGCGAGTAGGTATTCATTTTCCTTTTACAGCTACTTTGTTGAAAGGAAATACGATAGAAGTAGGGATGCCTTTAAGAGAAGGGTATCAGCTTGATCAAATTGATAAAATAGAGGCATTATCTTATTTTGGATTAAGTAAAAATAACTCTACACTTTTAGTTTTCGGTGGATCTCAGGGAGCTTTAGCCATTAACAGATTGATGAGAAATTTAGCCAATACATGGAAGAATACACCTATTCAAATCATTCATATTACAGGAAGTATACAAGAAGCAGATGAACTTAAAATTTTTTATGCTAATTACCAAGTAAAAGCCTCTGTCAAAGCATTTGAAAAAAATATGCATTTAGCATGGCGTGCAGCAGAAGTATTTATAAGTCGTTCAGGAGCTTCTACAATTGCTGAAGCAATGGAATTTGAAGTGCCAGGGATTTTAATTCCTTATCCTCACGCAACAGATCATCATCAAGACAAAAATGCTGATTTTTTTGTTGATATTGTTAAGGGTGGAATAAAAATTGTTGAAGAGAAAGCTAAACCAGAAATTGTTCTTAAATCTATTCAACTGTTAATTGACCCTATAGCATTAGATAAAAGGAAAAGCGCTATCCATTCTTATAAATGTAGGCCAGATCGTACAACGCTTTGCGAGCTTGTTTTAGACACAAGCGAATTAAAAAGTTTACATAAAGCACCACAGAAAAGGAAATAACCATGAGAGGGCATTATCATTTCATTGGAATCGGTGGAATAGGAATGAGCGGGCTTGCGCGAATTCTACTTCAACAAAATCTGAGTGTGTCAGGTAGTGATATTGCTTTTAACTACACTATTGAAGGATTAATTAAATCTGGTGCGACTATTTATAAAGGACATTCTCCTTCTTATATTACTTCAGGGTCTACTGTGATTTACAGTAGTGATATAAAAACTGATAATCCTGAATACCTTGCAGCAAAAAATTTGCAATGTTCTTTACTTCATCGTGCTGAATTATTAGCCCTTTTAACAAGACAAAAAAAATCATTAGCTGTTACTGGAACTCATGGTAAAACGACAACATCCTCTCTTTTAGCAACAACTCTTTTAGAAGCAAATTGCGATTCTTCTTTTGCCGTTGGTGGGATAATCCCTCAATTTCAAAGTAATGCAAAACATGGTTTAGGTGATTTATTTGTTTTTGAGGCCGACGAAAGTGATCGAAGCTTTTTAAAGTATTTTCCCTACGGAGCTATTGTGACCAATATCGATAACGATCATTTAAACTCCTATGAAAATTCTGAAGATGTATTAATACAATCTTTTCAGCAGTTTACTTCCCAAATTTCTTCCCCCAATCACCTTTTTTGGTGTGGAGATGATACTCATTTAAAATTTCTCAATGGTATTGGGCAAAGTTATGGCTTTGGAGAGCATTGCAATTGGAGAATTTCTAATGTTTTTCAAAAAGATTTCAATCTTGAATTTGATTTAGAAGGCAATGAAAAAAAGTATCCATCCATTAAATTAAATTTAATTGGCCGACATAATCTTCTCAATGGTGCTGCAGTATTTGGATTAGCAATGTCTTTAAATATTTCTGAAGCTTCGATTAGGCACACATTTGAAAGATTTTGTGGGGTATTAAGGCGATGTGAGTATAAGGGAGAGTTTGAAAACACTATTTTTTTAGATGATTATGCACACCATCCAACAGAAATTCAAACCACCTTAGAGGGAATTCGAAAAGCTATTAAATCGAAAAGGCTGATTGCTGTTTTTCAACCTCATCGCTTTTCTCGTATAAAGGATTGTTTAGGAATGTATGGAAAAATTTTTAATAATGCCGATGAAGTGTTTGTAACAGATGTTTATGGGGCAGGAGAAACGCCTATTGAGGGAATATCTCAACAACAAATTATCCAGGAAATTTCTGAGAACTCTAGTGTTCCAGTCAAATATGTTCCTCGAACGGCGTTAGGACATAAACTTAGTGAATTTATTCAACCTCTCGATGTCATTGTGACTCTCGGGGCTGGAGATGTCACAAAAGTGGCTAGCGAAACACTAAGCTTGCTTGAAAATGGAAAGCGCTTTTAACTTTGTTACGCTTGAAAATAACCTCTTTTAATCAGAAAATCTATGGTTTCTAAATCTTACCCTAACCCAGAAATTCCTTTTAAACGAGCCTGTTTATGGATTTTACTTTCTTCTTTACTAATTTCAGGATCGGCATTGATGGGATGGTTGTATTATCAGTCGGCCAAGGAAAAAAGATTGCACGGCGGACAGTATCAAATTGTCGCTATTGTTCAAGAGACTCCTCACCAAGAAAGTTTGAAAACGGGATATTTAGCAGAACTTTTAGAATTATCTTTAGATCAGCCTGCAAATCTTTACCAGTTTGATAGTTTTGAAGGAGAAAAAAAGCTTTTAAAAAGCCCTTTAATTAAAAAAGTTTCTATTAAAAAAATACGCCCTGGTACTTTATATATTCAATATGAAATGAGAAGCCCTATTGCTTATGTTGGAGATTATTCTAATACGGCAATTGATGAAGATGGAATTTTATTTCCTTTTCGTCCTTTTTTTACTCCCAAATCTATCCCTACCTTTTATTTAGGATTAAGTGAGCATGAAGGAAAATGGGGGGTGGCTTTGCAAAATTTAGATCGTTTACAGTTAGCTCGAAATGTATTAAAAATATTTAAAGATGTGGCAACCAGGGAGATTGCAGTCAAACAAATAGACGTGGCTGAGGCTTATGCTGACAGTTATGGACAGCGCCAAATAGTTGTTAAATTGGAAGATCGAAAAGACTTTTTATCTCGACATATCTCGGCAGAAACCCTTTTGAGATTGAATCCAGAGCATTATAAACAAAATATTGTGAATTTTTTTTCGTTAGATAAAGTTTTAAATGTTAAAAGTAGAACAAATAATGGGATGACAATTATCGATTTACGAGTTCCTCATCTTGCTTTTTATTCCCAAGATGAAAAATAAAAAATTGAGACAAAAATTTTTTTTACGAATTTACTTTCAATTTTATAAAAAGAATGGATGAAAGTTCATTGGACACGTAGAAGCTAAGAATGAGGCTCGACGAATTTTTCGTTATCTGGTGCCAAAATGTTATGTGGCTTGTGCACAGATAATTCCCTGAATTGAATCTGTTTACGTGATGTGTGGGCAATAATTAGAAATGGTTTAAGGAAGTAAAATTGTATTTAAAACGCATCTAAAAAATTATGACACAGGTTAGAGAAATTATTGAATAAAAACTGTAAATATGAAGTATCCGAAATTACTTTGTTTAAAAGTGAAGGAGAAATAAAAAATATATCGATTGGTTACAAAAAAATACTATGAGTTATTTAAACAAAAAAACAGAAGAAATTAGTGTAATAAACTAAAGAATTTTAAAATGTTTGAGAGATCATAGGAGGTTATTTATCATTGATTAAACTGAGAGAAAACTTTTCCAGTTGGTGTATGGGCTTTGATCATCTTAGTTGAAGGGCCCTCAAAAATGAGCCTTCCTCCTTTTGGCCCTCCTTCCGGACCTAATTCAATGAGCCAGTCTGCTTGGTAAAGGATGTCTAAATGATGTTCAATCACAAAAACTGTGTGTCCTTTTTCTACTAGTTTATGAAGAATTTTAACGAGTTTTTCAATGTCTTGTAAATGAAGACCGGACGAAGGTTCATCCAAAATATATAATGTTTTTTCTTGTGTTTTGCCTGCTAAATCAGCAATCAATTTCAATCGCTGAATTTCTCCTCCGGATAAAGTATTGAAGGGTTGTCCCAACTGTAAATAATCTAAACCAAGCTCTGTCATCAGTTCTAAGGTGGGTGCTAGAGAGGGAATATGTTTAAACAACTGAAAAGATTCTAAAGCCGACAGACGTAGAATATCAGCAATATTTTTATTTTCCCATGTAATCTGTAATGTTTCATAGTTATAGCGTAACCCTTGGCAAATATCACAAGGCATAAAAAAATCTGGCATAAGGTGCATATTCACTTCAATATAACCCAGTCCTTCACAAGCTTCACATCTTCCACCTCGCTTATTTAAACTAAAACGAGAAGCTGTATAGCCTCTTGCTTTAGCAAGACGAGTTTCGGCAAAAAGTTGTCTGAGTGGAGTCATTATACCTATATAGGTAGCTGGAATAGAGCGTGCCGATAAGCGATCTGTTTGTTTTTCATGGCTGATTAAACGTTTGATTGTTTGATATTTATTTAAAAAATGAGGGATTATTCCTCTTACTAGAAAATTTTTTAGCTGTTGTCCAATGATATCTAAAACAAGGGTAGATTTTCCCGATCCGGACACTCCACAAAAACCTACAAAGCAGCCTAATGGAATATTTGCAGAGAAATCATTTAAATTATTTAAAGTCGCTCCACGAATTTCTAACCAGTCTTGTTGAATTTTTCTTCTTGGAGGGATAGGTAATGAAAGTTTACCACTGAGCCATTTTCCGGTTAGACTGTTTGAGTCATTAAGAAGGTCTGTAATAGTTCCTTGAAAACAAATTTGCCCTCCTAAGCTTCCAGCTCCTGGACCGAGTTCCAAAATATAATCAGCTTGTTGAATTAAGCTTTTTTCATGTTCAACAATTACAACAGTATTACCCAAGGCTTTTAGTTCATGAATGACTTTGTGCAAATGTTGGATATCTTGTCGATGCAGTCCTAATGAGGGTTCATCTAGTATGTAGATAATTCCGGATAATTTGGCTCCAATTTGAGATGCTAATTGAATTCGATGAGCTTCTCCATCACTGAGTGTTTTCCCTTCTCTAGTTAATGTCAAGTATCCCAATCCTACTTGGTCGAGAAATTCTAATCGAGATTGAATATGAGGAAGAATTTCTTTAACAATGGCCTCTTGTTTTCCGGTAAATAACCATGCTTTAATCTTTATTAAACACTCAGCTACGGTTAATGAGCAGAGTTGATAGATGTTTTTTTCCTGGATAAGACAAGCTAGACTTTCTGGTTTAAGTCTTCCTCCTAAACAAGATGAACAGGTTTGCCAATCAATAAAAGAAAGTTCGCTTAAAGACCCTTTGTTTTTTTTCATTTCCAAGGCTTCGTTTAAAACAGGAATAAGGCCTTTCCATTTCGCTTTTAATTGTTCTGATTCTTCATTTATCTGAACGTTAAAAACAATTTCTTGGGAATGACCAAATAAAATTTTATTTAAAATCATCTGCGAAATGTCTTTGATAAAATTTTCTTCCGAAAGATTTAAAATTTTCCATAAAGCTTTTAAAAGAGACTTGAAAGAATAAGCTGCCTTTTTGGGAAGGTGATCTAAAATCACCTGAATTTGATCTAATAAAGGTTCGTTTTCATCAAAAATAACTTGAGAGGGATTGACTTGTTCTCGCCCACCCAGTCCATTGCAAGCTGCGCAAGCTCCTTTTGGAGAATTAAAATTAAAGTCCCCAGCTTCTAAAGGTGCAAAAGAAAATCCTGTTTCTGGACATACATAAATCTCTGTTAGATAATGAGTATTGCCTTCCTTTCCTTCTTGGATTTTTAAAATACCTTGACTCAAATCTAAAGCAGTTTCCACAGATGGGGCCAAACGATCACGTATGCCTTCTCTAATTTCTAAACGATCTACAACAACTTCTAAATTTGAAATGGCTTTGTTGATTGGAAAAGGGTTTTCTCCGCACCATTCTTGCTCATTGATTCGCATCCGTATAAAGCCCATTTGTTGCAGACGTGTAATGGCTTGATGTCCGTTTTCTTTGACCAATTTGATAGGAGCTATTAATTGTAAGCGAGAGCCCGCGGAATAATTTTTTAAAATCCAATCAATCATTTCTTGACGCGTGAAACGGGACAATTTTTTGCCGGTGGCTGGGCTATATTGATCCCCAACTTTTGCATATAAGAGCGATAAAAAATCGTAAAGATCTGTATAGGTCGCCACAGTCCCATAAAAGTAAAGGGGTTGTCTATGCTGTCCAATCGCTAAGGTAGGAGACAACCCTTCAATCAAATCAACATCAGGCTTAGGCATTTGCTTGATCCAGGGGCGCGCTTGAGGGGAAAGGTATTCTAGATAGCGACGTTGTCCTTCGGCAAATAAAGTATCAAATGCTAAAGAAGATTTTCCAGATCCGCTTACTCCTGTGATCACAGTGATGGCATGCTTAGGTAATTGAACAGACAAGTTTTTTAAATTATGTTCTTTACATCCTTGTAAATTAATAAATCTATGGTAAGAAAAAACTGACATATAAATACTTATAATTTTGTTGCAATTTCACTTAAAACACGTTAATTTAAAGATATAGGCAAGTGAATTAATAACTTGGTTTTTAAGCAATCATTTAAGCATGTCTAAAACTAAAAGCGAAATTCGAGGAGTTTATGAGCAATATTGAAGGTCTCGTAAGCGTCAAAGAAGAATTAAAAGGTGATGTGCTTGTCTTAAGAATGCAAGGTCGGTTAGACGCTATTTCTTCTCCTAGTGCAGAACGTAAAGTTTTCGATTATATTAATAATGGCCAGCATAACCTTTTGTTAGATTTTTCAGGTATTGATTATTTAAGTAGTGCCGGCATGCGTATGCTTCTTTCCATTACCAAAAAATTAAAAACTTTATCAGGTAAATTAGTTCTTTGTTTAGTGACTGTCAATGTCATGGACGTATTAAAAATGTCTGGATTTGATCATGTCCTTGAATTAGTGCAAAGTGAAGAAGAGGCTTTAAAAAAATTTTGATTCAACAGCTCTACAATTTTTTTGGAATTGATATGCCTCGAAATTTCAATTTAAATTTTCATTTGTTAAATAAAAATTTAATTACAATTTTATTCGATACTGAATTGCTGTCGAAGTTTCAAAACAGACTAATCGTTGGATGGGTGATGTGATTGGCAACTTTTCTTGTGAAACTGATGAAATCAAACGTATTGTTTTAAATTTTGCATTACAAGTTCAGAAAAAATTTCCTTCTAATTTTCAAAAAAATAAGAAAAGAATAATAGTTATTGCAGGACCTACATGTTGTGGAAAATCAGCTTTAGCATTGAATTTAGCTCAAACTATGGATGGAGAAATCATCTCAGCTGATTCGATGCAAGTTTATCGAGGGATGGATATTGGGACGGCTAAGGCAACTAAAGAAGAACGACTTTTTGTTCCCCATCATCTAATAGATATTAGAGATATTCAAGAAAGTTTTAATGTCGTAGATTTTTATTATGAAGCTAGACAGGCTTGTCAGAAAATTTTAGACCAAGGGAATGTTCCGATTATTGCTGGAGGGTCGGGCTTTTATTTACACGCTCTTTTATATGGTCCCCCCAGTGGCCCTCCTTCAGTTCCTGAGGTAAGAAAATCGTTTGAAGATGAAATTGAACGATTGGGATCAGAAATACTTTATGAAAGGCTTTCTCAATTAGATCCTCAATATGCTAAAACAATCACAAAGAATGATAAACAAAAAATTGTGAGAGCTTTAGAAATTATGATGCTAACCAACAAAAAGGTTAGCAAGTTATCTTGGAAAGGTAGAAGGAAACCCCAAAACTATGATTTTAGATGTTGGTTTCTTCATCGACCAAAAGAAAAATTATATGAACGTATTGATAAACGTTGCGATAAGATGCTTGAGGAAGGGTTTATGGATGAAGTGCGACACCTAGATTCTTTAGGTATTCGAGGTAACTCATCAGCTTCACAGGCAATTGGTTATAGACAAGCGCTTAATTTTCTAAAGACTGAGCAAACAGCATCACAATACCAAGAATTTATTCGATCTTTCAAGCAAGCGACAAGGCATTATGCTAAACGTCAATTTACATGGTTTCGAAAAGAACCATTGTTTCGTTGGTTGGATGTCGATATGCATGATCCAGAAGTTGTTTTTGATATGATCCTGAAAGACTATGAACTGCTTTAATTTATTTTAAAGGCAAAAAGGTAATCTAATTTTTGTTTTCATTTGTATGAGTTGGTATCTCTGATTCAATAACTCTTATCAATCATTTAAAGTTTGAAGCTGAAATTGTTAAATCATTTAAGTTAAAAAAAATCCTTTCTCTTTTGTTAACCATGTATTGTATTAGTTTACTGAATTTGATTTACTTTTAAAATACCAATACACTATCATTTCACTGAAAATTTAGTGCTGCCAATGTGGAATCAATGAATTTGGTAAAAAGCATTGCAAGACTATCAATCTAAGTTTTGAGTTATCTTCTGCACCTCCTGCCGTATTATTAAGGAGAAGAAAACGCAAAGCTTAATTACACGGCAATATGATTAACTGATTAAATCGAATTTTAAAGTTTTATCGAAACAACTCAAATTATAGCTAAGATAAACGCAAATGCACGCATTATCAGTTAAATATCCAGCCTTACTTATCACACAAAATCTTAAAAATATCTTCATGAATGAGTCTGAAACATGAGTTTACAAAAACAATCGAAAGAAAAAAACATCTTATCACAAATTCAAACAGACTCTTTGAATGAAAACTTACAACAATTAGTTGAGGAATCAAGCATGGAACGAGAAGAGGAAATTCCAGAACCGTCAGAAGAATTTTCTCGTAAAACAGAAAAAATGGATGAATCTGAAGATCCTCAATTAGCGGCTTTTCGAAAAAATTTTGAGGAGCAAGTTAGCCAAGATTTGAAGCTTCAATCCGCAATTGATTTTATGGAAAGTACATTAGCTCAAGGGGGGACTCCCCATTTTCGCAATTTTTGGGAAGCTAGACGTCTTTGCCTTCCTTTATTTAAAGAAAATATTTCACCTGCTCTTAGAGGGCAGCTTTGGAATCGCTATAGTGAACTTTCTAAAGAAGCTCGTCAATTGAAAGAAATTTTAGATGAGCAAAGCGCTTTTGCTGTTGAGCAAATTGAAATAGCTATTCAAGCTTTAGAAAATGACATTCAGCAGTTTGATGAAAATGTCGCTAAATCAACTGTACCAGACAACCTGATCATTCCACAAACTCTTCAATCGAAACTGCAAATTTATCTTAATTTTCAAAAACAATTGAATGTCCTTAATGTCCAGGCTTCTCGCATTAATGCTTTACGTAAAGAATTACTTAAGACAGAAATGCGAGTGCGCCATAAAAATAAATTCTTTCAACGCCTTTCTGCAGCGGGAGACCTGGTTTTCCCTAAACGAAAAGAACTTATTAAACAAATCAGTCAATTATTTGTAGAAGATGTTAACTACTTTATACAAGCTCATTTCAATCAAGAATCTTCTCACGATTCACTTTATGCTTTAAGAGAAGAAATTAAAGCATTGCAGGGGTTAGCTAAACAATTAACCTTGAACACAAATTCCTTCACGCAAACACGTACTCGATTGAGTGAATGTTGGGATAAAATAAAAATTGAAGAAAAAGAACGTAAAAAAGAACGTGCTCATCAAAAAGTTTTATTTAAGCAAAATGCAAATTTAATAAAAGAGCAACTTCAACTTTGTAAAGCATTCGTTGAACAAACAGGTTCAACCGTTGAGGCTCAAAAAAAATTAGAAGAAATTATCACATTTATGCGGCGAACAGAGCTTGGTCGTGATGAGCTAAAAGAATTAAAAGAAGAATTGAGTCATATTCGCAAAATCGTTCACGATAAAGCAAAGCATGAAGAAGATCTGCGCTATCAGCAAGAACAGGAGCGTAATCGTCAGAAAAAAGAAAAATTCAATACTTTTAAAGAATTGGCCGATAATTTAGTTAGTCAAGCAGAATCGTATGAACTAATGAAATTAACTTCTGATAGAGACCAATTGTTAGCACAATTGCAAGAGTCTTCATTGACGAAAAGTGAGAAAATAGAAATTGAACGTATTTTGAGACCACTTCGAGATATTATTACTGAAAAAAATGAAAAAGCTATGTTGGCTATTTCAGATGATGATCGTTATGCATTAAAGCAGCTACAAGATGTTCTTAGGCAGCGAAAAGAGCGTCGGCAAGAAATAAAAAAACAACTTGAAATCTTGCGTAAAGCTTCCGGATCTTCTAATCTCGATTTTGAAAAAGCAATGCTGTTTACTTCTCAAATCAATGAAGAAAAGGAACGTTTTGAAAGAGCTACCCAAGGAATTGTAGAAATCGAAAAGAAAATTGTTGAACTACAATCTAAAATTAAACGATCATAAATTTCTGTGTAAGCTGGAGTCATGAATATTGTGTAAAATCTATTCATTAAACATCAATTATTAAAATTAACAATTGATAAAGACCAAAAAAGATGAAACTTTGTGTATTTGACTTAGATCACACACTGCTTACTGTCAATAGTAGTTATCGATTTGGCACGTATCTTTATCAGCAGAAATTCATTTCTTTTTTTACTCTTTCACATTGCCTGTTTTACTATGCTCGGCATAAATTCTTAGGAATGTCGATGCAAAAACTTCACGAGAAAATTTTTCAGAAATTGTTTAAAGGTCTTTACTTAAAAGAGCTTCAAAAACACGTTAAAAATTTTTTAGATTTAGAATTGATCAAACTTTTTTATGAGCCAGCTTTGCAAAGACTGCAAGAAGCCAAACAAAGAGGGGATTACACACTTATCTTATCTGCTTCTCCTGATTTTTTGGTACAGCCGATTGCTGAAAAATTAGATGTTAAAAATTGGCGGGCAAGTGTTTATGCTCCAGATCAGGAAGGGAAATTAGAATACCTTTCTTCTATTTTAGATGGATTAAATAAAGCTAATTATGTTGTATCTTTAATTAATCAAATGCAAATTGACTATACTGCTATTACAGCTTATTCTGATAGCTATTTAGATTTACCTATTCTAGAATTATCCGGAAAAGCTGTAGGAGTTGTCCCTGATAATTATTTAAGAAAAATCTGTCAGGAAAGGGGTTGGGAAATTTTATAGTTCATTCATGCAACTAGTTTAGACCATTTTACCCTTTCCACCAAAATTTTGTTAAATATTCTAAAATCTATTTAATATTTTTATCATTTGAATATTGAATTTATCTATCAATTTTTCTTCTTTCTTATTACTTTGAGCAAATAACCTGCGTTGAAAACAAGAATCGTCTCCATCCAAATTATTGGGAAAATGTTTCCCTTAGATTAGTTATAAAGGTTAACGGTGAGAAAGCAAATTTTGAAAGAAATGAGTGAGATAAGCGAACCTCCAAAAAGAAAAAAAACTGTGAATTCTCAAAATTTTGGGAAATATGTATTTTCTAGAACAGTTATGCAAAAAATGCTTTCTGAAGAGATTTACAAAAACGTATCAAATGCCATTAACGGGCGCGAGAAAATTAAAGCAGAATATGCAGATAGCATTGCTATTGTTGTGAAAGAATGGGCAATGAGTCATGGAGCGACACACTTCTGTCATTGGTTTCAACCTTTAACAGGGGCAAGCGCTGAAAAACATGATGCATTTATTGAATGGGATTCTGCGGATGGTGTTATGGAAAAATTTAATGGTAAACAACTCATACAAGGGGAGCCAGATGCTTCTTCATTTCCTTCCGGAGGATTAAGAAGTACTTATGAAGCAAGAGGTTATACGGGATGGGATCCAACTTCTCCTATTTTCCTTTGGAAAGCGGGGAATGGGGTAATTCTTTGCATCCCCTCTGTTTTTTTCTCTTGGACAGGAGATGTGTTAGATTCAAAAATTCCTCTTTTACGATCAGAAAGAAAAATTGATCAAGCGGCTTTGAGGCTGCTTCAATTAACTGGACTTGAGGCAGAGTATGTGTATTCAACACTTGGGCTAGAGCAAGAATACTTTGTGATAGACCGAAAACTACGCAATTTAAGGCCGGATCTCATTTTACTTGGTAAAACTGTATTTGGAGCTCCATCGCCGAAAGGTCAAGAACTACAAGATCATTATTTTGGCTCTGTTAAAGATCGCATTTTAACTTATATGCGTGCCTTTGAAGATACCGCTATTGAATTAGGAATTCCTGTTAAAACAAGGCATAATGAGGTTGCTCCGGCTCAACATGAAGTGGCACCTATATTTGAAAAATCAACTGTTGCCATTGATCATAATATTTTATTAATGGAACTGATGAGACAAGTAGCGCAAAAGCAAGGATTAGCTTGTCTTTTACATGAGAAGCCTTTTATGGCAATTAATGGTTCGGGTAAGCACTCTAATTGGTCTTTGTCAACAGATAAAGGTGTTAATTTGTTAGATTTGACAGATACCCCTCATAATAATCTTCATTTCCTCATATTAATGACAGCCATTCTGTATGGTGTTTATCAACATTCGACTTTATTAAGAGCTGCGATTGGATCCGCTTCAAATGATTATCGATTAGGAGGTCATGAAGCGCCTCCAGCTATTATGTCTATTTATTTAGGAGAAGAGTTAGAAACTCTTTTAAATGAGATTGAGGAAAAAGGAAATTCTACATTTATTTCTGCAAAAAATTGCTATGATTTAGGGGCTATTTTGCCAGACCTTTCTAAAGACAATACAGACCGTAATCGAACATCTCCATTTGCTTTTACAGGAAATAAGTTTGAATTTCGAGCTGTTGGATCTTCTTCTAATCCCGCATTTCCAGTGACGGTTCTTAATTTAGCTGTGGCAGAAAGTCTTCACCTTATCTTAGATGAAATTGAATTTCATACTGATCAAACAAAAGGGAATACCGAAGCGATATCAAAAGCTATTTTTCCTGTGTTACAAAAATATTTAAAAATTGCAAAAGCGATTCGTTTTACTGGCGATAATTACCATGAGGATTGGATTAAAGAAGCTCAAAAAAGGGGTTTACCTAATTTGAAATGCTCTTCTGAAGCTTTTTTAACATTGACTCACCCTAAAACCATCCATTTATTTGATCAGATTTTAACTTCTCAAGAGCTTGCAAGTCGTCAAGAGGCTTTATTAGAAACGTATACCTTGAATATGACTATTGAAGTTAATTTAATGCTCGATATGTTTAAAACACAAATTCTTCCTGCTGTTTTTAATTACCAAACAACAATCGCAACAAGTTATCTCAGATGCAAACAAACCCTTTCTTCTCACCAATTTCATTCAATAGAACAAAATGCTTGGATTAAAGAGATTAATGATAAGGTTGAAGAAAGTATAAAGTGTTGCAAAGAGCTTGAAATGCTCAAAGAGCAACTTACTTTATTAACAGTTCAAGAAAAAGCTAGAGTTTTTGGTGAAAAAATTATTGTTAAAATGGAACAATTTCGAGCAATTGTAGATGATCTTGAGGTGATCTGTGATGATGCTTTGTGGCCTTTTCCAAAATATCGAGAATTATTATTTATGATTTAAAAAAAATGATTGATTAATCAAATGAAGTTGCTATTGATTTGTCAGAAATTTATGGAGTTTTGACTAAATTATTTGATCAGCAGGATCTTAGGCTTATAAACTAATTATTTTTTATATTTTTTGTAATGTTTGAAACTATTAAATTAAATACTTTTGCAAAAAATTTAAAAAGATTTGCAACCGAGCTGAATAATTTCCAAGCAAATACCCCAAGCGTTTTGGTTAAATAAGTGGTATTTATCTTTAGAACTGTGTTAAAATGTCATCTTTTCTAGCCTATTAACATTTAATCGTTAAAATACAATGAAAGATTTTTACTTAAAAACATTAACTGAAGTTGCTCAAGCTATCTATGATAAAAAAGGTTTCAATATTTTAGTTTTAGATGTCAAAGGCATCTGTACTATGACCGATTATTTCATCATTGCTGAAGGAACTGTTGATCGTCACGTCAGAGCGATTAGTCAAACAATTGTTGATCAATTAGCTAAACACCAGCATCATCCTTATCACATAGAAGGAGAAAGAGAAGGTGATTGGATTGTTTTAGATTATACTGACTTTGTGATTCATTTGTTTGTTCCAGATCTGCGAGAAAAATATGCTCTTGAAGAATTATGGAAAGGGGGAAAAATTGTAGATGTTTCTATTGATACGTCACGACCAGAGTTTAAAAGAGCTTAACATGTTTATGCATTCATAAAAGAAAACGATTGCCGTTTGTGAGAAAAGTAGTAGTTAACCTTTTTAAACCAATCTAAAAGGATTGAGGAAAATGAGCAAAAAACGAATTGTCATTACAGGAATGGGTATTGTTTCATGTTTTGGAAACGATGTTGATGCTTTTTATCAAAATCTTTTAGCCGGTCAGAGTGGTATTCAACCTATCACAGAATTCCCATGTGAAGATTATCCAACGCGATTTGCTGGAATTATCCCCAATTTTGAAGCTGGTGAGTATTTAGACAAAAAGCAGGCTCGTCGAGTGGATAAATCGATTGCTTATACGATGGTAGCAGGAAAAAAATCACTAGAATCAGCTAATTTAAATGAAGAAAACTTAAAAAGACTTCAAAAAGAACGGTGCGGTATTTTGATTGGTTCTGGAATGGGAGGAATGACAATGTTTGCTGATGGAGTGCAAACATTAGTTGAAAAAGGACCTCGAAAAGTATCTCCTTTTTTTGTTCCTTTTATTTTGACAAATATGTGTGGGGCGTTGCTGGGAATAGATATTGGTTTTATGGGCCCTAACTATTCTATTTCAACAGCTTGTGCTACCGCAAATAATTCGATTATTTCTGCTGCTCAACACATCAGAAATGGAGAGGCTGATTTGATGCTGTGTGGAGGTGTAGAAGCGGCTGTGATGCCGATGGGATTAGCAGGTTTTTGCGCATGTAAAGCCCTTTCTCAACGAAACGAAAATCCAGCTAAAGCTTCTCGCCCTTGGGATCAGGGAAGAGATGGTTTCGTCCTTGGTGAAGGAGCTGGTGTTCTTGTGATGGAAAGTTTAGATCACGCTTTAGCTCGAGAAGCACCTATTTTGGCTGAGTATTTAGGAGGTGGATTGTCGTGTGATGCTTATCATATGACAGAGCCACGTTCAGACGGAGAGGGTGTTGCTTTATGTATTCGCAGAGCTTTACAGGATGCAGGAATCCAACCCGAAGAGATTAATTATATTAATGCTCATGCCACTTCTACTCCTGCGGGAGATATGGCTGAGGTTAATGCCCTAAAAAAAGTTTTTAAAAACCCTTCTTCGATCAAAATGAACGCAACAAAATCGATGATAGGTCACTTGTTAGGCGCTGCAGGTGGGGTGGAAGCAATTGCGACAATTAAAGCGATTCTTGAACATCAAATTCATCCAACCATTAATTTAGAAAACCCAGAACCTAATTTAGAATTTGATGTTTCATCCGAGGCGCAACGATTTATCGTGAAACGTGCGATTTCTAATTCGTTTGGCTTTGGAGGTCATAATGCTTCTGTTATTTTTGCTCCTTATGAACCCTAGACGCTAAAATGCCCTTAAAAAAAGATTATTCTTACGGAATTATTCCCATTCAAAGAAAAGAAGATAAATGGTACGTATTGCTCATTCAGCAGCAAGCGGGGCATTGGTCTTTTCCTAAAGGGCATGCAGATGCCAATGAGTCCCCAAAACAAGCCGCTGAAAGAGAATTGTTCGAAGAAACAGGTTTGAAAATCACAAGCTATTTATCCGAAGAAGTTTTTTTGGAACATTATATTTTTACCTTTAATAAACAACGCATTGATAAAACTGTTGCTTATTTTGCTGCTTTAGTAGAGGGAGAAGTTGTTATTCAATGGTCAGAAATTCGGTCGAGTCAGTGGATTTTGCTTTCTGAGGCGTGTGAAAAAATTTCTTTTCCTGAAGGAAAAAAGCTTTGCCATTCCATTTTAAAACTTCTCAATCTTGATTAAGTAAAATGTTTGGATGATCCATTCAATCAATTACCAGGTATCTGAAATGCATTCATTAGTTTTTTCAACACACATTTTAATTTTTTTAGCCTCGTTTATATAAAATCCGGCTTGTTTTGATGAAGAACTCTTTGAATTTATGATTTTATTTCTAGTAAATGCTATCATTTGCTACACAAAATCTAACTTATCAATTGATTGCTAGATATAAGAGAATTCAAAAAATAGGATTTGAGCTAAATTGGTTAATATTTAGATTCAAATGTTGAAGACGTAACAACGAATTTTTAAATTTACTTGTAAGTGCAATAGATAAATGAGGAGAATTCCAGTGAGACATCTACTAGGCTTAGTATTACTTTATTTTATGCGATTTACTCTATGGTTTCGTTATAGAGTTACGATTAAAGGAATTGAAAACGTAAACCCTAAAGTTTTGAATAAACCAGGTGGTGTTCTTTTTTTGCCGAACCACCCCACTGTTTTTGTTGATCCCACATTGGTTACTTTAGCTATTTGGAAAAAATATCTCATTCGCCCCCTGATCGTTGAATATATGTATTATACTCCTATCGTGCATGGCTTTATGAAATTCATGCGAGCTATACCTATTCCAAATTTTGTTTCTTCAAGCAACAGCTTGAAGAAAAAAAAAGTTGATCAAGTCATAGAAACAGTCATTAATGATTTAAGAAAGAAAGAAAATTTCCTTATCTACCCGGCAGGTAAAGTTAAAAACCAAGCCAAAGAAATTATTGCGGCATCGGGTGTTCATCGTATTATTCAAGCTGTTCCTGAAGCGAATATTGTGCTTGTCCGAACAACTGGATTATGGGGAAGTAGCTTTTCGAGAGCCTTAACTGGGAAATCTCCTCCTATGTTCAAAACAATTTTTGAGGGAGTCAAAATTGCTTTTAAAAATTTAATTTTCTTTACTCCTCGGCGAGAAGTGATCATTGAATTTATGCCTGCCCCAGCTGATTTTCCCTATCAAGCTTCACGCTTAGAACTCAACCGCTATTTAGAAAATTGGTATAATCAGCCAAGTCGACTAAAGCAGAACAAAGAGGAGGGAGAAGATCTTTATCTTGTTTCGTATAGCATGTGGAGAGAAGAACTTCCCACAATTCATATTGAGAATAAATCTAATGCACAAATTGATTTAGCAGCTATCTCTACAGACATTCAAATTAAAGTGAAACAAAAGTTGTCAGAAATAACAAATATGGATCCTTCTCTCATTAAACCTGAGATGAATTTAAGTAGTGATTTAGGGTTAGATTCACTCGATGTTGCTGAACTTATTGCTTTTCTTGATAATGATTTTGATTTAACTGGAGTGCCTGTCAGTGAATTAACAACTGTTGGTAAAGTGATGGCCCTTGCATCTAAGCAAATTACTTTTGAAGAAGAGGTGGAAGAGGAAGAAAATGATTTAACTCGTTGGTTCGCTTCATCGTTCCCTCATAAACGTGCGACATTTCCTGAGGGAGAAACAATTCCTGAAGTTTTTTTAAATAATTGTGCAAGAATGGGGCATACTGTTGCATGTGGAGACTTGCGCTCTGGAGTCATGACCTATGCACAGGCTAAACTACGCGTGTTATTATTAACTGATTACATTAAGAAGCTTCCTGGAGAATATATCGGAATTTTACTTCCCTCAAGTGTTGTGACTTATTTTACGATCTTAGCTTGCCAGTTAGCTGGAAAGGTTCCTCTTTTAATCAATTGGACAGCAGGAGCCCGTCATTTGGAGTCTGTTCGATCTTTATCAAATATTCAGGTTGTGCTTTCTTCTTGGGCATTTTTGGATCGTTTGGATAATGTTGATTTAACAGAGATAGAAGAACTCATTATTACCTTAGAAGATGCCCGTCGAGAATTTTCTTGGAAAGATAAATTAAAAGCTTTTATTCGTTCAAAACTGAAAACAAAAACAATTTTATCAATATTTGATATTCAGAGTTTAACAAAAGATTCGAAAGCCGTTTTGTTATTCACTAGCGGGACTGAAAGTTTGCCTAAAGGAGTGCCCTTAACGCATGGGAATATTTTAAATAACCAAAGAGATGCTATTGAATCTGTCGAAATTTTTCAAGATGACGTGTTATTAGGGATGTTACCTCCATTTCATGCTTATGGATTCACAGCAAGTGGTTTATTACCTTTACTAGGTGGATTAAGAGTTGCTTATTATGCCGATCCTACTGATGGAAGAGGGCTTGCGAAAGCTATTGAGAAATGGGCTGTTACAATTCTTTGCGGGGCACCGACGTTTTTGAGGGGAATTTTTAAAAACGCGAATCCTGACCAACTTAAATCTCTTCGCATATGTATAACTGGAGCAGAAAAAGCCCCAAAAGAATTATTTCAAATGGTTGGACAGCTTGATCATTGTCGTTTAATTGAAGGTTATGGAATTACTGAATGCTCTCCTGTCTTAACTGCTAATACCACAGGAAATCCAGTTTATGGTGTTGGAAAGCCTATGAAACAAGTCTCTCTTTGTGTTGTTAGCCTTGATCAACATCAACCTTTACCTCAAGGAGAACAAGGCCTTGTATTAGCAAAAGGGCCCAATATTTTCTCGGGTTATCTTAATAAAGGGATCTCTTCCCCTTTTATTACAGTTAATCAGGAGGCTTGGTATTCAACAGGAGATTTAGGCTACCTGGATTCAGAAGGGAATTTAATCATATGTGGACGTCTAAAAAGATTCGTTAAAATTGGTGGGGAAATGGTTAGTTTAACAGCAATTGAAGAAGCTTTACACCATACAATTGGAGAGAAAGTTAAAAATGAACAGGAAGAAAGACCCATCTTAGCTGTCATCCCAGAAGAAGAGGCGGGAGAAAAAGCCAAAATATTTGTTTTCACCAGTTTTGAAGCTTCTGTCGATGAAGCTAATAAAGCTTTGCGAGAAGCAGGATTTAGTAATTTAGTTAAAGTTTTTAAAGTAATTCAATTACCCGAAATTCCTTTGATGGGAACAGGGAAAATTAATTATCGTGAATTAAAAAAAAATTTAGAAACGCATGCTAAATAGTCTACGTGCGCAAAGGTTATTTGACATCGCTGATATAAATGAGATTCTGCTGGAAATTATCCTCTAACAATTTCTTTTGAAATTTGACTTGGTTAAAAAATAAAAGTAAATTTTAGAAAATGCTGTTGAATAGAGATTGGTTTTACAACTAGATAAATTCGCAACTTAAGTTATAAAGACATTACTGATCGATAGGATACCTTTATGAATGAACATGCCCTAAAAAATATTCCCCTCAGGCTTTATAATACGGCTGAGCGTCAAAAGCAAGAGCTTAAACCAATAAAAGGCAACCATATACAACTCTACACATGTGGACCAACTGTTTATCACTATGCACACATTGGAAATTTTCGAACTTACATCTTTGAAGATTTACTAAGAAGAACAATTCAATTTTTTGGGTTTTCTATTACACAGGTTATGAATCTTACTGATGTGGATGACAAAACAATTCGAGGAGCTATTGCTAAGGGTATTACTCTTGATGAGTATACGAAGCCTTATAAGGATGCTTTTTTTGAAGATTTAAAAACTTTAAATATCCAATCTGCAGAGTATTATCCAGCTGCTACTGATTATATTCCAGCTATGATTGAGATGATTAAAGTTCTTTTAGATAAAAAAGTCGCTTATAAAGGAGGGGATGGGAGTATTTATTATGCCATTAACCAATTCCCTCGCTATGGTTGTTTATCTCACTTGCATTTAGAAGACTTACAAGCAGGGGCCTCTGAACGAGTGGCTGCTGATGAATACGAAAAAGAACATGTCGCAGACTTTGTGTTGTGGAAAAGTTATGATTCTGAGCGTGATGGTCAAATTTATTGGGAGAGTCCATTTGGTTTAGGTCGCCCGGGTTGGCATTTAGAATGTTCAGCAATGGCCATGCACCTACTTGGAGAAACGATAGATATTCATGTGGGAGGAATAGACAATATGTTTCCTCACCATGAAAATGAAATTGCACAATCTGAAGCCTGCTCCGGTAAAAAATTTGTAAATTTATGGATGCATGCAGAACATCTTGTCGTTGATCAAAAAAAGATGTCCAAGAGTTTAGGAAATTTTTACACATTGCGTGATTTGTTAAATAAAGGTTTTACAGGTATTCAAGTCCGCTATTTACTTCTTCAAACACATTATAAAACGCAATTAAATTTTACATTTCAAGGTGTTGAGTCAGTCAAAAGTTCATTGCAACGCCTTAATGACTTTATTCAAAGAATTTATAATATTCAAACACTTCAATCAGACGGCCAGGTTGACTTACTTGTCAATGATGCTTTAATACGATTTGCCGAAGCTCTCGCAGATGACTTGAATATTTCTTCCGCTTTAGCTGCTATTTTTGATTTTGTACGTGAAATCAATTGTTTATGTGATGTCAATCAGGTCAGTCAAAAAGAAGCCGAGACAGTGATAAATCTTATGAAAAAATTTGATACTATTTTAGGCGTATTGACATTTGATAAAAGAGAAGAAAGTATTCCAGTAGATCTACAAGAAGCTTTTGCTAAAAGGCAACAGGCGAGACAAGAGAAGAACTGGACACTTTCCGATGAATTACGTGATTTCATTCATCAAAGAGGCTATTTGATTGAAGACACTCCTCAAGGTACCAGATTAAAAAAACAATAAGGAAATAAAAATGTCCAATCGCGCAAGAACAAAAGATGAAATGTTTATGGTGCGTCTTTATAAAGAAGCTTTAAAACAAGAAGTAATGGAAGATCCAATAGATCGTTATCAGATTGGAAAATTAGCGGGACTTCAAAAAACTGCTGTGGATACGATTTGTAATTTACTTGCTCAAGCCAATTTTATTAAAAAGAAAAATGTGTCTGACATTTCAATCACTCCTCATGGCGCTAAGCTGGCTGAAAGCTTGAAAGAACCATAACAAGTTTAACAATAAAGCAATTGATTGATATAAAGCCTCCTTATAAAATAACAAACTTTTTTAGAATTTTTAAAAGGAATACGATGAAATATGATTTGTGAAAATTATTTTAACATCAGAGAAAACTTTTATTTGTATTAGATATCGCTATGAAAGGGGGATACAAAAATATACGAAAAATTAAAGTTATATTATTAAGGGTTGGATAAAATGAACTATTGCTCAAGTTCGGCGTCAAGCATGACATGCTTAGGACTAACAATTAATTGTAAATATTAAAATTTTATATTAATTATAATTAACAGAATAAAAAATGGTTTAAATGTTAGGAAATATAAAAATTACTGATAAATATTTCAAAACTTTTCCTTTTAATTTTAAAGAGGTTTTTTTTACTAATAACGAAAATAAATCTATAAATAAAATTGAGTCTTTTTCTAAAAAATTTTTTAATCTCTGTAAGTTAATTCCAGTCACATTCGATTTATTGATCGGAACCATTTTTTGGATCAAAGAACAAGCAATCAATAAGTTTTCTTTTTCTTCAAAAATTCGAAGTATAGCTAAGCAAAATAATATTGAACTTTCTGAGATTATTAAAATTAATCAAAACACATTTATCAATCAAACTTTTATTACATTCCCTTATCTTGAGATTTCTCGCCTTGGAGATTATGCTAAATTTTATTTAAACGCAAAATGGATTGCTTATCAATTAAATGTCCCTGTGATTATTAGGCCTTTTCCCGATTCTGATTCTTTCAAAATTTCTGAAAATCATAAGTTTCACCTTCAAGAATCTTCAAAAACAAATAATTTTAAATTCCTTAGTAAAGAACAGGCCGAAAAAATTTGTAGTGGTGAATTAAAAAAAGAAGATTTAGGACCGGGGATATTTACGGTTCCTTATTTTTGGGATTGGAGACCTAAAATTAATTGGGCTGAAAATAAAGCTTTTAAAGCGGCCTATCAGGATGACTTTGCTCCAGCTAGCCATATCAAATTTCCTATTGTTGAACCTATAGAAGGCAAGGTTAATATTGCTATTCAAGTAAGAGACGGGGGAAATTTTGATAATCTTCAAGACAAATTTTTATATCCTTTACGCTTTCCTGATTTAAGTTATTATGACGCGCAACTCGCATATGTCCTTAATTTAGATGAATATAAAAATAAACCCTTGAATATTTATATTTTTACCGATGCGGTTGATCCCTCAAGCCTGAAAACAAGGTTTCAAACTATTATTAACCAAAATGGTCATAGTCAGGATGTAACCATTAATTATCGATCAAACCAATGCAATGCAGATGAAGCTATCTTAACTGACTTAATTTCAATGGCTAATTTCTCAGTTTTTATAAGGGCAAAATCAGGTTTTTCAGATCTTTCAGCTTTTTTGGGGCAGCCAGAATTAGAGATTCACCCTCATACTGGTAAACTGACAGAAGAAGGAGTTGCGTCTATTGATCAAGTAAAAATCATTAAAAGAGATAGTAAAAACCCGATTGTTAATGAAGAAGGGGGCTTATGCTTAATTCAAGAAGGCAGATTTGCAAAACAATGGCCGCAAGATCGGCTTGCTGATTTTGCCTATGTTTATCGTTGTTATAAAGGGGCCCATAGTTAGAGTCGGATAATCTACTCTTATCAAGAATTAGAAATTAGTAATTTTATCTCTGAATTTAGAAAACCATTTCGAAGAGAGCGTATAGCATAGTAAAGTCAGTGGAATTTTTGTTTTGTTGAATTTTTGAAGTGGGGATAATAGCAGATGGTAAGATTTTAAACGTATTAGGAATGTTTATCCAAGGCGTTTGACATATTTCGGGCCTGTTAAAAATATGCGTAAACAAGCTTTTCCTACTTACAAGAGAAAAGCCAACTATAATTCGATCAAAGAAAATTACGGTGGCTAATTTAAAACAAATTTTCGCTTTTAAATATGCGAATAAGACGGCATTATATTTTTGGAGCAAGTTAATAATTTTAAGGAATTCTACGTTAAAATTAGGAAATTCAATTAAAATAAGATGAAGCAATTTTTAATGAAAAAAATTAATCAACTATTGAATCTTTGAATGATTGCTTTAATTTTTTCAATAGTAAAATCTTCTTTACTTATTGTTGATAACTCTTGAATTAAGTCTATATTTAAATCTAGCCTAAGATTAGAATCAAAACCAAAATGAGGGTCTTTTTTGGCGCTTTCTAATGTTATAATATCTTCAGAATTGCAATTGTTCCCCTCATGATCAGCAGAAAGCTTTTCTGTGATTGGTTGAGCGTTGTATTCGTTAATAAGGGCTTGCTCAATCTGCTCTTCTGTTACCTCTTTACCACCTAATCCAAAACCAATAAATTTTTCTTTATCTACTGTTGTATCAAAGCAAATCACATTGAAAGATACGGCATCGCCTCTCATTCCATGCTTTATATTGTATTTCGAAACATTATTGAAAACTACGCGCCAGCCTTTTTCTAAGTTTACTTCGTTTATTGGCCATTTTTCGCTATTTTTGATTGTGTATTGTCTCAAGAATGGCATAAGTGGGTTATCTATAGCGTAACTACACAAAACTAAAGGGCTTCCTGTTTCATGACCAAATAAATAATTAAATTTTTCTTCCCCTAACACTTCGAGTAAAGCTTGGTATTGACCAATCTGACAGACTGTTGCACAATCCACTAGGGTTGGACCTCGTTGTGCCGATTTTAAAGCCTCTGAAGGACTAACACCTTTTTTTATTCTGATTTGATATTTGACAAAGCCTGTTTTGTGTATAGCATCAGCTGAGGGAATAGCCTCAAAATCTTTAGAGTAAAAATGGTCAAAATAATTTTTAGAAACCATGTATTTTAAACGGGTTATTTTTTTTTTTTCGTCTAGCGCTTTAAAGTAGGCGTTAGGCATCCAAATACCGCCGTTTAAACATTCAACATTATTTTCGTAACCTTGAAGACGTTTTTCATAATCTTCTGCAATTTTTTGAACTGTAGAAATGACGCAAGAGTGAATTTTTTCGCGAAGAAGATTTTGTGCATTCTCAAAACCTTTTGGGGCTTGTTCATGATCATTTTCAAAGTTTACTTTTTGCCCAACTACGCTATTTGATAGACTATGCATAAGAAATTTTCCTAGTTTTTTCTGTAAAAAATATGATTTTTATCGTTTCTTTTTTAGATTAAATTCACAATTAATTTTGTACAAATAATCTGCTATTTAGAAATTAAGGTCTATAAATTTTTTTAAAGCGGAATTTAAATTTCAAAAACTAAAATGAAAAAATAAATATTTTTACAAAAAATTGTAAGTTAAGAGAATTATGCATTACTTTTTCAATTAAAAAAGTATTTGTTAGTTCGTTAAAAATATTTAATGTGAATAGCATTACTTACATAACATTATGGGAAGCATATAATTTTTTAAATACCATTTTATTGATGTATATTACCTATATTTGACCTGTCCGTCTCAATAGCTCTTTCTCTTAATTTTTTATTTTAATCAAATTTTTATTGCAATTATCTGAATATTAAAATAAAAAAAGCGAACAACATTTTGGATGTAACTTTAAGAGGAGAGAACATATGGATGCAAATTTTAACAGCTTTTTACCTACATCAAACCAAAATTTTATACCTAGTATACCATTAGCGCCTTCCCGCGTAATGGGTGAGTATAATGAAATGCTAGGCCGTATTAAAGAGGTAGCTAAAGAATTAGAAGGCCTAAATCATCTAGAAGAACAGTCACTAATTGACCAGCATATATCTAGCTTGCTCGGCTTAGACATTGATCAATATAGAAAGAATCCACGTAATTATCGTGTTTATCATGGACATCTGGCAGATTTAGCAGGAGTTGTTACTGATACGCCTCCTTCTTGTGAAGCAGATGCTAGCGGCTTAGTATCTTGTCAGTTTGTGCAAGGGATTAATTTATCTGGCTGGAATACAGCAGATTTTCTTCCCCTGCGCATTAGCTATCTTTTTTGGTTAACAATGAGCCTAGTTAATGAAGAGATTTCCAAGCGCAAGTTGCCTAAATTTTCTTATCAATTTACTAATACACAACGAACCGAATTAATTCAGCGTTGTGCAAAAGAAATTTGTGTTGAACTTGAAACTCTTCGAGTTGCCAGACTGGTAGCAAAGCTAGAAAAACATTATGCATCTGCTATCAAAGAAGCTATTGCCATGGAAGAAGAAGATCCAGATGAGCTAATTAACCTTTTACAAAAAATCAGAAACGTGCTTGATTTTTCTACTAACAAAATGCTAAGAATTATTCAAGGTCTTGAGCCTGAGGAAGAAGTGAGTTATAGTTCTGGTTCTATAAACCACTGTGTTTATGTGAGTTTTCGGCGTGTAAGTAATCATGTTTTAATTCGTGTTGACAATGCAGGTTTATGGAGCGAAGATAATAGCTATCACCTTCCTGCTGTTATAGGTGGAATCAGTGGGATCTATCCCAGCTGTATTGCTACAGTAAATTTTACAAGCATCGAGCAAAATCCAGAACCATTAAAAAAATATTTATCAGATATCCTCATTGCATCTTTATTGCCTGCAGACAAAGCGAAAGATATGATTTATAATTTGAATTTAGTAAAAGCTTATCAATATGGCGAAACTGAGGAGTTTTCAACAAGTCGTCTTTTGGAGCTTTCTAAACAATTTACACCTAAAGTTCAGCAAACAGTGGGTAATTGCGTAGTCGCTAGCCACAATATTGGTATGGAAATTAGAATTAACCAAAATTCTGAGGTTGCTGAACAAGAACCTTTCACTTGGATCAAGAGACAAGAAACGCGCACCAGTGCTACTGCTGATCCACAAATCGGGATTATTTAAAATATTTTTTTATTTCTCTAAAACTCATTTTCCCCCTTTTCCCTGATAAGGAACAAGGGGAAACCTTACATCCGAATTTCTGTGGCTATTTTTACTTGAGTTTTTAATTTACTGCCATCGACGGTAGCGGGCTCCGACTGTCACTACTTTAGCTTCTCCACCTGTTCCTGCTAAAGCAACAAACCAAGCAATGATGCATAGAATGGGATTGGTTTGCCAATAATATTGGGTGGCTAAAATGGCAACTGTTAAATGAGGGGCAAAGAGCCAACCCATCCAAGTAAGGGGATTAAAGGGGATGGTAACCGCAAAAAGCATTGTCAACCTAGGAAATAGCGTGATAAAGAGTAAAAAGAAAATACCGTGGGAATCCCAAAAATTCATAAAATTCTCCTTTCAGATTAGCCCGTTATAGCGATGTGTTTTAAATTGTTTTCATCCAAGGAAAATAAAGGACATCCCGAATCGAATGAGAATTAGTTAATATCATTACCAGTCGGTCAATTCCAATTCCAATTCCCCCTGTGGGAGGCATACCTTGGCAAATCGCTTCAATAAATTCTTCATCCAAGGGACTAGCTTCTTCATCACCAGCTTCACGGCGATCTGACTGTAGCTCAAGCAAATGACGTTGAATTTCAGGATCGTTCAATTCGCTGTAAGAATTGCACACTTCTTGTGTTAAAATAAAACTTTCAAAACGTTCAACAAGTCCTTCTTCGCGGTATTTAAGATCACGATGTGGTTTACAAAGAGGCGTTGTCTCAATGGGATGGTCGTAAATGTGGTGGGGTTGAATTAAATGAGGTTCTACAAAAACCTCAAATAAAGCCGCAATCAGAAGTCCGCGACTCAATCCTTTAATTTTTTTAGGATCACAATGTGCACTCTCGAGCAATAAATGTCGCATCTCTTCATCAGATAAAACATTAGGATCGAGATTAGCATATTTTTTAATGCTTTCTTTCATAGTCAATCGAATCCAAGGAGCTTTCATATCGATATAAATTGTTTCAGCTCCTTCATGTGCTGTATAAGGAACTTTCGTGGTTCCATAGAGGTCTAGAGCAAGCTTTTCGAAAAGATTTTCCACAAAGTTCATCATATCGAAATAATCCCAATAGGAAGCATAAGCTTCTAACAAGGTAAATTCAGGATTATGATTGCGATCAATGCCTTCATTACGAAATACACGTGCCATTTCATAAACTTTATGCATCCCTCCTACAATTAACTTTTTAAGAGGAATTTCTAAAGAAATGCGTAAAAACATTTCTTGATCCAGCGCATTTAATTTTGTGATAAAGGGGCGGGCTTCTGCTCCTCCATAAATGCTTTGTAGGATTGGTGTTTCTACTTCTAGGAATTGATACTGGTCAAAGTAAGATCGGATTTCTTTCAAGATATGACTACGGATACGAAAAACTTTAGCTACATCTAAATGGGAAATCAAATCTAACCAACGTTTACGATAACGCAATTCTTTATCAGCCAGTCCACCATGTTTATCGGCAAGCGGAAGTAGAGTTTTACAAAGAAGAGTCAGCTGTTTGACAAAAACAGTTAGTTCTCCTTTTTGAGTATGGAATAAGTAGCCTTCAACTCCAATGATATCTCCGAGATCGATTTTTTTTTCGATAAATTTATATGGAGATAATTCGGGTTCTTCAGAACTAGGTTCAAAGTTCGTGACTAGCGTTTGGTCCCGATTAAACATGATTTGTATGCGTCCTGTTTCATCTTGTAGATGACCAAAGGCATTTTTTCCCATGGAACGAAAAAGGACAAGACGGCCAGCCAAACAAACAAAAGGTGTGGATCCTGAAGCTGCATCTTCACTATGTCCAATTTGTTTTGTATCGTATTCTTGATGAAGAGATTCTGCTGTATGAGTTGGTGTATATTTAGCGGGATAAGGATCTATCTTGCATTGACGTATTTCAACAAGTTTACGTAAGCGATTTTGGTATTCTTCATGTTGGTGATAATCAGGTTTTTTTGTCATAAAACTCATCTATTTCTTTAAAGGGGTATTTTCTAAATCCAAATTGGGAATACGAACTTGAATGGGTTTTTGCTCGTCACTGCGGCTGTATTCAAGACGTGCATAAGCTTGCACTGTTGTCCAAATTAATGCCAGCGTATAAAGAACAAACATGAAAATAAAAAATTTTGTTTGACGGTTTGCTTCTCTTAATAATTTAATTGTTTGGGCAAATTTCATATGGGACTCCTCATTTTCAAATTGTTTATACAATAAGTGAGGATTTCTCTCAAAACTTGTCTAAGCTTATAATTTAAAGTTTAAATTGTTAGATGACATGTCCTACTAAATCATAGTCTGCAACATCCGTGATTTCAACCGTGTAAATTTCTCCAAAAGCTTTTACTTTCCGTCCATCATTGATCAGGACTTGTCCATCAATATCTGGGCATTGACCGGTATGCCTTCCAATCATGAGAAGTTCCGTTTCTGGGTGATAACCTTCCACTACAACTGCGATTTTTTTACCGATCATTTTTTTGAGATTTTTTTTCACAACTTTCTTCTGAACTTGCATCAAGCGATGATAACGATCTTCTTTCATTTCATCAGAAATTTGATTAGGTAAATCGTAAGCGTGGGAACCAGGTTCTCGTGAAAATTTGAAGATTCCAACGTTTTCAAGAGGATAGTCCTGGACAAATTGAATGAGTTCTTGAAATTGTTCTTCTGTTTCCCCTGGAAAGCCAACAATTAAACTGGTACGAATGGCGACGTTTGGAATTTCTCGGCGTAACTTAGTGATAATTTCGATAATATCTTCTTTTGAAGTGGCTCGCCTCATGGATTTAAGGATTTGATTGTTTACATGTTGAATAGGCATGTCAAGGTAAGGACAAATGCGAGAATCACTCTTCATTAAGGCAATTAACTCATCAGTAATTTCATCAGGGTACAAATAAAGGAGGCGAAGCCAAAAAGCTTGTTTGATTTCTAGCATTGATTGCAAAAGGTTTAGCAAAGCTGTCAATTTTTTAGCCCCTTGATCTTTTCCGTAATCCCCTAAATCTTGTGCAATTAAAATGACCTCTTTAACACCTTGACTAAGAAGGAGATTGAACTCTTTGAGAATTTGTTCTTTGCCTTTACTTTTTAAAGGGCCTTTAATTGTGGGAATCACGCAATAGGCACAACGTTTACGACAGCCTTCAGCAATTTTTAAATAAGCGTAGTGTTTAGGAGTAGAAAGACGGCGAGGAACTTCACCAGCCTCTAAGTAGCTTCTTGCTGAAGAAATAATCTGCCCTTTTTGAGTGGATTGAACAGCCTTTAAAATGCCTTCTACATCTCCTGATCCTAATAAGTAATCAATACTGGGAAATGTGGTTTTTAAAGCGTCACTATGTGTTTGAACCATACATCCAGTAACAATTAACTTTGCTGTTTTTTTTCGTTGAGAGAGGACCTCTTCAACGGTATCCATAGATTCTTGACGAGAAGCCTCTAAAAAACCACAAGTATTAATCACTAAATAATCAGCTTCTTCGAGAGTGGGGGCTACTTCATAACCTGCTTTTAATAAAATTCCTAACATGACTTCACTATCGACAAGATTGCGAGGACAACCCAAACTAATAAAGTTAATTTTATTTCCTTCATGATCAAAACAAGGGGAAGAGGATTCGCAAGAATCATTTTTCAATGCAATGTGATTTTGATCTTTTTTGACACCTTGGTTTTTTAAAATAGGCAACATAGAACGAATGACTCCCTTATAAACTTTTGATCAAGAACAAGCGCGGATTTAATGACGTTTTGAAATAAATTTTGGAAATCAATTTATTCTTTTAACTATTTAATTTCAAGCTATTTGAAAGATAGATGATTGTTAAATTTAAATGTTATTTTTTTATTTAATAATTGTTTTTAATATAAGTTTATTTTTCCATTAATAAATGTAATTTATGATTAATATAAATTCATTTAGAAATTAAAATAGTAAAAAATTTTTTAATAATATAGTCTAAAAAAAGTAATGAGGGGCATAATTTATTATTTAGTCAAGCTAATCAAAAGTAAGCATGACAGCTTTCAAAAAAAAGTTGAAGATGGATTAATATCGACGAACAACTTTATTTCCTTAGGGATGGAAAATTTTTGCATTAAATTTTCTAGAACTAAATTGAGAGGAATCATAGAGGGGCCTCGTAGCAAAAATTGATATCGGTAAAGATCTTTGATTTTTGCATATCCACAGGGAATAACAGGATTAAATTCGTAGTGTTGGGGAAGTTGAAAAATGAGTAATTCTCGAAACTTCTGAGCAATTTCATATGTTTGATCGGGTTGCTTTCCACTAAAGGTTAATTTGGCGAGATGGGAAAAAGGAGGATAGTGGAACATTTCACGCACAGCAATTTCTTCTTCGTAAAATCCTGCGTAGTCTTGCTTGGCAGCATGCTGAATAGTAGAATTTTCAGGCATGGAAGTTTGAATAATGACTTCCCCTTTTGTCACACCACGACCTGATCGACCTGCCACTTGTGTAATTAGCTGAAAAATTGTTTCAGAAGCTCGGAAATCGGGAATATTAAGTCCTGCATCACTATTAAGAACGCCAACAAGGGTGACTTCTGGAAAATGTAATCCTTTTGCGATCATTTGTGTACCAATCAATACATCCGCTTTTCCAGTTCCAAAATCACGGAGTAATTTTTGATGGCTTCCTTTGTGTTTCGTAGTATCAG
The DNA here is from genome assembly GCF_000011565.2 of Candidatus Protochlamydia amoebophila UWE25. NCBI lineage: Bacteria > Pseudomonadati > Chlamydiota > Chlamydiia > Parachlamydiales > Parachlamydiaceae > Candidatus Protochlamydia > Candidatus Protochlamydia amoebophila. Next base: position 1,480,424 of record NC_005861.2, on the reverse strand, counting down.
CATCAATTCGCATTGTTCGTATTTGAGGAAAAATAGCATGAAGGGCTTTTTCAACATGCTCTGTTCCAGCTCCTCGAAATTTAAGGTGCTTGGTTCCTCGACAGGAAGGGCATTCTTTAGGGGGTGGAGAAATTTGATAACCACATAAATGGCAGGAAAGATGATTGTCTCCTAAATGAAATGTTAAAGGAATTTCGCAATGAGTGCATTTAACAATATGAGAACAATCTTGACATAGAAGCGTTGTATGGTAGCCTCTCCGATTGAGAAATAAAATGACTTGTTCACCTTGTTTTTGCCTTCTTTCAATTCCAGACAATAAAACTTCAGAAAAACTTGTCAACGTTTTTGCTCGTTCAAATTCTTTTCTCATATCGACAATAGTCACGTCTGGAAGGGTAGCTACATCTGCTCGTTTGTGTAAAACACTCAAGGCATATTTTCCATTGAGAGCATTATAATAGCTTTCTAGACTTGGCGTTGCACTTCCTAACACAACAGTTGCTTGAGCGAGTTTCCCACGCATCACGGCAACATCTCTAGCTTGATAGCAAGGCGACATTTCATTTTGCTTATAAGATTGCTCATGTTCCTCATCAACAATAATTAATCCTAAATTAACTACTGGGCTGAAAATGGCTGAGCGAGCACCAACAATAATTTTAGCTCGCCCTTCACGAATTTTATGCCACTCATCTCGTCTTTCACCTTCGCTTAATCGATGATGTAAAATGGCAATTTTTTCTGCAAAACGACTTCTAAAACGTTGAATCGTTTGTGCTGTTAAAGAAATTTCAGGAACGAGCATGATCGTTCCTTTTTCTAACTTCAGAGCTTTTTCTATTGCTTGGAGATATATCTCTGTTTTTCCACTTCCTGTTATACCGTGGATTAAATGGGTCTGAAAGATTTTTGCATTTAAAGAGGCATCGATCTTATTTAAAGCTACCGCTTGATCTTCATTCAATATTTTGGGTTTAGTCATAAAGTAGTCTTCATCCACAAGCGGAGAACGGTCAATTTTGATTGTTTCGACAATAAGAAGTTGTTGTTTGGCTAAAGATAAAACACTACTTCGAGAACTTTTGCTTTCTTCCAGAAGCTTAGAAAGTAAAATGCCATTTTTCACTTGCAACATAACTTCCAATACAGAAGCCTGCGCTGGCTTTTTCTCTCTAATATCAACACAAACCTGTCTAAGGATTTCTTTAGATTTGCCCCGTACAACAAAAAGTTGTTCTTTTTCTTTCATTCCTTTGCGTACACTGGGGGGTAAAATAATACGGAAAATATCTCTTAACGGAGCACAATAATATTTTGCTACCCATAAAGCGAGCTTAAATAGTTCTTCGGGAACAAGAGGAGTCTCGGATAATAAACGTGTAATTGGTTTGATATTTTTAAAGTTGGAATCTGATTTAATTTCCACAATATAGCCTGTCCTTGAGTGTCCTCGAACAGGAACTTCTACGCGACTTCCTTTTTGAGCTGCTTCTAATTGCGAAGGAACAATTCCATAATCTAATGTTTTGTCAATCGATATATCTAAAATAACCGAAGCAATAGCGGCAAAAGTTTTCATTTTTAGCTAGTTGTTGAGATTTTCGTGAGAGGTGTTAATTCATTACATATAGCTCTCCACAAGAGAGATTTTAGCTGAGGTTCTTTAAGGTAAAGATCTAGATCGGAGAGCAAAAGAAGGGGAGTTTGTTGAAGGAAATGTTTGCCTAGTTTAGGTTCTTCTCTATAATAACTCATTAAATCTGGTTGTAAATAGAGATGATAATCACTGGCAATGACAAGGCATAGTTCTTTAGCTTCGAATAATTTATTCCATTGTTTTTCTTTTTCCAATTTTAATGCAGAGACGACTCTTGATGGAGCAAAACGTAAACTAATTGCTTTAGCAATATTTTTTAAAAGTTTTAAATGACTTTCCTGGTTACCAAAAGAGAGAATCACGATGGACGGTACTTGCCGTTCGTACGTCCATTTATTCATTAATTTTTTGGCAAATTGATCATTTGGAATAGTGCTAGAAAGTGTATAAGAGGGGAAATTTTTTTTTAAAATTTCTTTGAACTCTTGATTTTCAATTGTAGGAGAAACGGCAACCATGGGTTCTAAAGTAAGAAGAGGAGGAAATTTTGTTTTTTCAACTTGTTTTAAAATCTCAGGCTCTTTTTTTTGTAGCTGAGGGCTTTCAGGTTCAGTGGTAGTGGGTTGAGGATTAGGGGAGAAAATAGTAAGGGGAGGTGTAGACGGCCGCAAATCTGGTGAAGTAGGCGGCTTTGAATAAGGGTCAGTAGAAAAAGAAGAAGGGGGGGGGACTTGTTTGACGTTATTAGAGGAGGCAAAAGATTGATTTTTAATTGATTGTTGATTTTTTAGAGAATGGCTTAAAAAAGGTTTAAAATGTGCGTAAGAGTTAGGAAAACTTAAGAGAGTTTCATTTAGTTTATGCTCTCTAGCTAGAAAGAGTCGTGTTAATGATAAAAGCTGTGTATATTTTTCCCTAATATTTTCCATTTACAATCCCCTTTGAAGCATTTGTCTTTTCTCTAAATTTAAATAATGGAATCCCCTTTGCTCATACCGTTGTATTAAGAGAGGGAGTAAAGTATTTTGTTTAGCGAAAGATTTGAAATGTTTATAAGTCCATTCTTCTCCATAAACTTTAACAAGTTGTTCTTTTTTTCTGATTAAGAAATAAATCACATTTTCATTGTTCCAATACAAATTTGCAACTTTAGGAATTTGTTTAGCGGTAACGTTAAATAATTTCAAAAGCTGTTTAAAAGAACGGTGAAAATAAGGGGGAAAAGTAACTTTGGCTTTTACCATTTGGCACAATTGAAAAGTATGAAGAAGGTTCATTTGATGATTAGCGAGATGCCACGTTTGGTAAACAGAATCATAAAGTTTTAAATGAGATGGGGTGAGTGAAGGATTTTTTGAAAATTGTTCACAGTAGTCTTTCATTTTTGTTAAAGGGCCTTTAATCCATTTAGATATCGTAATATGCTCTTGGTTGGGGTGCGTTCCTAAAAGCTGATTAAGTAAGTGAAGTAAGGGAGAAATAGAGTAATCTATTTTTCCTGGCGGGAAATGATGATGATCCATCCATTTTTGAATATGGCAAACAAACTGGTGAACGTTTAGAAATTCCATGATGACAAATTGAATCAATAATGAATTATCTTGATAGTATGCGTTGAAGTGTTTGGTCGGCCCTGGAATTTGTGTAAACACGCCTCAACCTGCTTTCATTTGCTAAAAGCTTAGCATACGAAAAAGAAAACTTAAATAAAAATATAAAAACGAGAATTTTCAAAAAATAAATACATTTATTTAATAAATAAACTAATTTACTTATGAAATATACTAATGAATAACAAAAAAGATTAAGGTTGTTTAATAACTATTTTTGATTTTATTTAGCAACCGCGTAACTTTTAATTACGCGGTCGAAATAGTTTAAACTATTTGACTAGCAAACAACGATTAAGATTTTTTTTGCGACGAATTTTTTGAGTGTTCTGTTTTTTGCTGATGTTGTTGCTTTTGATTAGGATTTTGTTTTTGTGGCTGAGGTTGTTTTTTATCCATAGAAGCCTCCTTAAAATTTTTGACTGCTTTTTAATTGTCGTGGCTAGTAGCCATACTTGTCTACTGTATACCATGAGACTGAAACAGCATGTGTTTTAATTAACACTCCTTTATCTATTCATTTTTTTAAATTCGTTGTCAATAAAAAAATAAATTATTTTAAAAAAATAAATTATTTTTTTATCTAATCAACTAACTGTAAACAACTTATAATAAAAAATATTTTAAGTGGAAATTAGAGTTTGAAAAATTTTGAGTAAAAACATTGATTTATGATTGAAATAAGTTCAATTGAAAGTCAGTTGAAGGAACTTTTACTTTAGAAACCATACTCTTTTTTGAACGGGTAGGCTCAAAAGCGCTCTTACGATTCGCATTTTCTTCCAAATGTTCTAAAATTTCTTTAGAACGGTTTAAAACGGCTTGTGGAAGCCCAGCTAGGCGAGCAACGTGGATTCCATAGCTTTTGTCAGTTCCTCCTTTGATGATTTTTCTTAGAAATGTAATGTGATCGTCCGCTTCATGAACAGCAACGTTGTAATTAACAGCACCTGGAACCTTCTCTTCTAATTTTGTAAGTTCCCAGTAATGAGTTGCAAATAATGTTTTAGCCATCCTTTTTTCTGTTGTTAGAAGATATTCTGCCACAGACCAAGCAATTGATATGCCGTCATATGTACTTGTTCCCCGACCGATTTCATCTAAAATAACGAGAGATTGAGAAGTGGCATTGTTTAAAATATTTGCCGTTTCAGTCATTTCAACCATAAAAGTTGACTGTCCTCTAGATAAATCATCACTAGCACCTATTCGTGTAAAGACTTTATCGATAATTCCTATGTGAGCTTTAGCTGCTGGAACGAAAGAACCTATTTGAGCTAAAATGACAATTAAAGCTACTTGTCTCAGATATGTCGATTTTCCTGCCATGTTAGGGCCTGTGATTAAGAGCAATCGATTAGCTTGATCATCTAAATACGTGTCATTGGGAATAAATTTTTCATGCCGGCACACTGTCTCGATTACTGGATGCCTTCCTTCTTCGATCACAAGAATGGAGCTGTCATCAATGACAGGACATGTGTAGCAATACTTTTTTGCTACATTGGTTAAAGATATTAAACAATCAATTTTAGCTAATGCTTGAGCGACTTCTAATACATTTTTAGTATATGAAGCAACTTCTAAACGAAGTTGGTGAAAAAGTTCACTTTCAATAGAGTTGATGCGTTCTTCCGCTGTTAAGACTTTGCTTTCATATTCTTTTAACTCAGGTGTGATATACCGTTCAGCATTAACAAGGGTTTGTCGACGTATAAAGTGATCAGGCATTTTATCTATTTGACCACGACTGACTTCGATAAAATAACCAAACATTTTATTAAAACCTACTTTCAGGGTTTTAATACCGGTTTCTTCTCTGATTTGAGTTTGGTAACGAGCCATCCAAGCTTTACTGTCATGACTGATTTCTCGCAATTCATCTAATTCACGATGAAAACCTTGTCGGAACGTTTTCCCTTCACCAAGTCTTAGAGGCGGCTCTTCTACGATTGCATTGGATATTAATGCATTCATTTTAGATAGAGGATCAAGTTTTTGTGCGTGCTCATTTATCCATTCTGAAGGAATGTTTAACAAAAGAGATTTAATAAATGCAATGGGCTTAAAAGAAAAATGAAGAGCTATAAGGTCCCGAGGCGTAGCGTAGCAAGCACTGACTTTCATCATCAAGCGTTCAATATCTTTAATTTGAAGGAATAGATTTTGTAATTGATCTACAATGTGTTCGTGATTTAATAGAGCTTGGATTCCATTTTGCCTTTGATGAATCTCAGAAACTTTTAAAAGAGGTTGCTTAACCCAATGATGCATGAGCCGAGCGCCCATAGGAGTCTGCGTTTGATCAATGACACCTAGCAATGTATGACGTCTACTTCCGTCTTGTAGAGAATGCGTTAGTTCCAGATTACGCTGTGTCATTCGATCTAACATCATAAACTGGGAAGAAGAATAGCAACGAATGCTTTGAATATGTTGGATTGGTAGACACAGTGTTTCTTGTAAATAATTTAATAAAGCTCCTGCGGCATTGATAGCTGCAACCATTCCGCTTAGTCCAAAACCATCTAAGCGTTGAACCTTGAAATGATTAATAAGGAAATCATGTGCTTGTTGATGCTCAAATTGCCAGTCTTCTAATGTATTGACTAAAAAAGAATATGTTTGTTGCATTTCTTCAAACAAAGAAGCATGTTTTTCTTTGAATTTTTCAGAAGTTAAAAATTCAGCAGGGTGCAAACGATAAAGTTCATTTAAAAGTTCTCTTTCTTGCGTAAATTCACTCACCCAATATTCACCAGTCGTCAAATCTAAAAAAGCTAATCCAAAAATTTGCCCCACTTTTACTAAGGCAGCAAAAAAATTATTGTTTTTGTCGGAAAGAAGAGAGGAGTTAATAACTGTTCCAGGAGACACAACACGAACAACTTCGCGCTTGACTAAGCCTTTAGTTTTTTTAGGATCTTCTATTTGTTCTGCAATGGCAACTCGAAATCCTTTAGCGACAAGTTTATCGATATATCCTTCACTTGTATGAAAAGGAATTCCACTCATGGGAATTTCTTGCCGTTTAGTCAATGTCAGCTCCAACTCCTTAGATAGCAGATGAGCGTCTTCATAAAAAGCTTCATAAAAATCACCCATCCGAAAAAATAAAATGGCATCGCCCGCCATTTTTTTACAGGCGTGCCACTGCATCATCATGGGTGAAATTTTACTTTCATCAAGGGAATGTTGTTCAAAATCAGACATAAATAAACTTATTTTTAATTGAAAAATAAACAAAATTTTATGAATTTTTAAGAACTATACCAAACTTCAGTAATAAAAGTACAATTTAGATAAATTTTTGTTTTTGAAATGAGGTGTTTTGGGATCAATCTTATAGAAAAATCCCTAACCATAAATGCAACGGATGAGTTCATTCATTTAGATGTAACAAACAAAATCTGCATTTAAGAATATATCCATGTCTTAAATAACAAAGGGAATAATTTTATAAGGGACTCTTTGACAATAAATTTTCCAATCTTCCCCATATTTTTTTGAGCAGCGTTGATCATCTCTAAAGGCGCGATCAGTTAATAAAATGGTTAAGAAAACAAAATAAAAATAGGGTAGAAAATTCTCAAATAGAGCTGGTGCACTCCAACAAAAGGCTCCAAGCAGTTCAGGAAGATAATGAAAATGTCTAGACAAACCCCACCAGCCAGAGGCAAGTAAAAGATTTTGTTTCGATTCTCCTGTTTGTGTTGTATATTTTGCAACTGTCAAAATGGGTTCTTTCCCCCAAATACGGCAATTTCCTTGATTTTTTCTCACTAATTGTCTTTGGCGATCTGCCAAATAGTTAACTAAAATTCCAATCACCCCAACGACAAATAATAAACTGGATAGAGCTAAACCTAAGTGATTGGGGTGATCAACTAAATAGAGAGTGGGGGATGTATAAATACCTGGAACCCAAACAAGGCATCCCCAACAAATATAGTAACCAGCTCTGTCGTGCATGATATCTAACGAACGAAGGTAGCCTGGTTCCCAGATAAAAAATTTTGTAATATAAATCAGTTGGAGAGCTACTGCAACAAACATGGAATCGCTTAATCCATCAAGCTGTTGTTGTTTAGCAGCAAAAGAAATCACAATTAAAGCCCAGCTCATCATTCCAAATCGACAGTTAGTAAATTGCTTAATATCCCAACCGAGTAAGCGAGGGTAAAGTTCCATTCCCCAATAATAATCAAAAATGATATTTCCCGATCCTCCAACATCGCCATTTGAGGGAAAATAATGCCCTTTTAGGACAAGAAAAAAGCAAAAGCATAAACTAAATATATTCAAGGCTCCAAGTAGACCCGGAAAATTGTCATAAATAATTGTTGGAGCAAACAGTTGGTAATAATAGGATGCGATTAAAAAAATGGAGATCGTAACAATAAAAGCAGAAAACCCATTTGCCTTATAAAGGGGAACGTGTCCAGCAGGAGTGATTGGTCCCTCATAGCGCTCTCCAGGCAGAATGCGCATTAAAATAAGCTGAAGAGAAGCAAGAATTACTAACATTGTCCAGGCTATAGAAGTTCCAAAAAAATAAGGAAACCAAATCGTTTTTAATGTGGAAAGAAAACCTTGTTGCCAAGCAAATTCTGTAAAACGAAAAAGAGAGCCTTCTAAATAAGTATTGGTGTACCAAAAAGCAAACACAGTGGGAGGGCAAAGTAATAAAAGAATCAAAGGACCAAAAGTTTGTCGAAAAAAAGATGTTTGTGTTGGCAACATGTGGCCTCGCGAGAGAGAATTTACTAATTTTTTCTAGAATATGTTTGGTAATGCATAGCATTTCAATAAGAATTACTCAATTAAAAATTCGGAAAAATCTTGTTTTTCTATTAAGATGATTGCTCTTTTGAATCTTCTAAAAAATTCCATCCTCCTCCTAAGGATTTATAAAGAGCAATATAGTGAAGAATTAATTGCATCTGGCTTTCATTAAAAGCTTCTTCTAATTCTATGAGAGCTCGATTAGTAAATTGAACTTCTAAATAATTTTTAAATCCTTTTAGATAAAGCTCTAAAGTGCCTCTTTGGGTTTCTTGAGCGGCGGAGTAAGCAACAGAAAGTTGTTGATGACGCTCTAATTCGTAGTGAAAAGAAGCAATAGCATTTTCAGTTTCTTCTAATGCCTCTAAAACTGTCTTCTGGTATTCAAATAAAGCTTGCTTGGTTTTAAGTTTATGATAATCAACATCTCGTTTCAATAAACGGCTATTAAAAATAGGCATTAAAAGCTGAGGATTTGCAAACCATGTACTGACCATTGTTGGGTTGAGAATGGATTTTAAATGAGGTGTAACCATTCCGACAAATCCTTTTAAGGAAAGTTTGGGGAAGAGAGCAGCTTCTGCGCTTCCAATACTTTCTGTGGCTGTTGCCAATTGTCGCTCAGCTCGCCTAATGTCTGGCCGCCTTCTCAATAATTCTGAAGGAATACCGATAGGTTTTTCAACAGGTAAACAAGGAAGATTAGAAAATTCCAGGAGTCCTTCCACTTCCCCTGGAAATTGTCCGAGCAGAATCGATAAATGATAGATTGTTTTTTGAATAGAGAATTCAATAACGGGTTTTCGAGCTTTTAGAGTGGCCAGTTGTTGTGTGGCAGTCAAAATATCAATCGAATTTGCCATTCCGATTTGGAGAAGTTCTTCGGTTAGATGAAGAATATCAGCTTGAGATTCAATCTGTTTATTGAGGAGAATCAATTTATGCTGTAAATGTCTTAGTTCAATATAATTTCTTCCAATTTCAGCTGAAAGAGTCACCCATATGTCATTAAAATTTTCCTCGTTGGCTTCAATTTGTGCTTCTAACGCATTCATTTCATATTGATTTGATTGAAATAAATCAATTTCCCAATCTGCATCAAAACCAATTTCAAATAAATTTAACTTAGAGGAATTGGTTTTTAGTTTATTTTGAGAATGTTTTAAAATCCTATTCAAGACTACGTTTTGATGAGATTCTATATGACTGTAACTACAAGACATATCTACATGTGGATATAAATCGCTATTTTTACCTTTTCTTTGTAGTCTAGCTTCGAGAATTCTTGTTCCGGCAAGATAGAGATCTAGATTTTGAAAAGCAGCTAATTTTATTAATCGATTTAATATAGGATCATTTAATGATTCCCACCAAATAAGGTGTTTGGGCGAATTTGTATGCATTCCGTCAGAAAGAGGGCTATTCCATTCATAAGGGATATCAAGTGAAGGTGGAACATAGCTTCTATGAGAACAGCAACTCGTTAATAAACTTGTAAAAATTAAAAAAGAAAAAAAGTTAATCCGCATTTCTTATTTCCAAGGGTATTCAGCTTGAATAAAAACATCCATCACCTGTCCAACAAAAATATTTTGATCATTTTCCTTAAAGCGGTAAGTCACTTTTAACACTTTACTATCCACTTTTTCCGTTAGGTTATTAGTAAAATTTTGTTTGTTAACCAAATAAGGTTCGAATTTGATGAACTCAAGTTGAAATTTGATATTAGAATCCCCTTGCAAAAAGGCAACTGCTGGGGCATCTGATTTAAAATAGGGGGCATTAAATTGGTTAATGCTTACCTCTAAATGTTTTTCATTGGTGTTACCAAGGACAATCATAGGCATTTTAGAGCTATCTTGCCCAGCATATTCTCCTTCATGAATGTTGATTTGCAAAATTCTACCAATGATTGGTGAGCGAAGAAGTGTTCTCTCTATATCTATTTTGGCAGCATTCATGCGAGCTTTCGTTTGAAGGGCCTCTAGTTGCGCGATTTTTAGATCCGGTAGCCAGGTTCCGGCTTGGATTTTCTCCATATTTGCTTGCATTTGATTTTTATTAACTTCAGCCTCTTGATAACGAAACAGACGACGGTTCATTTCTTCTTGGCTTAATGCGCGACTATCTTGCATTCCACGCGTCATTTCATATTGGTTTTTAGCAAGAAGGTACTCAATGTCAGCTTTTTTTAATGAGGCTTCAGCAGATTGAAGATCTTCTTTTCTTGGAAAAGATTCTAATTTTTGAACATGAGCTTGAGCGATTTGATAAGCTAATTCTTGTATTTTTAAGTTGGCTTCTAAATCGCGATTTTCAAATTGAATGAGCGGATCGCCTTGATGCACTTCATTGCCGACAGTCACAAAAATTTTATCTACAATTCGATTGATGGGGGTTCCAATAAAAATATTTTCGCTACCAGCTTCGACAACTCCTACAGCAGCAATGTAAGAACTAAAAGGAGACACGGGTCTTTTGATGTTTAAAACCTTAAGGGCTTCTTTGGGGTGAGATTCTTTCCACATGGAAAAAACAATTAAAAATAGGGAAGCTATGCTCAAAGCACAAATAATAAAAAAGTAAGATCGTTTCATATTTTTCCAGATGATAAGATTTGTCCATCACTCATTTCAACAACTCTATCCGCAAATGAAAATATGCGATGATCATGAGTGACGACTAAAATAGCTTTTGAATGATTAGACGAAAGTTCTTTTAATAGATTCATAGCTTCTATTCCTGAAGTTTGATCTAGAGCGCTTGTTGGTTCATCGCAAACAATGATTTTAGATTCATTTGTCATGGCTCGAGCAATAGCAACACGTTGTTGCTGCCCTTTAGACAGAGAAGCGGGAGATACGTGAGACCGATGGGCCATTTTAAGGTATTCTAAAAATTGCCTAGCTTTTCTTTCGGCCGCTTCTTGGGTATGCCCAGCGACAAGAAGAGGAAGAGAGACATTCTCTAAAACGGTCAAAGTGGGAATCAAAAGTAAGGATTGAAAAACAATTCCTAGTTGATCTCGACGAAATAAAGCTTTTTCTTTTTCGCTCATCCGATGAATTTCATGTTCGAATAAATAAAGTTCGCCTTCATCTGGTGTGAGAATTGTCGAAATAATGGATAATAAAGTTGTTTTTCCAGATCCTGATGGCCCTACCAAAAGGGTGAGCTCACTTTGATGTATGTCAAGATTAATTCCTTTTAAAGCATCGACTCGATTCTCTTTTGTTCCATAACTTTTTGTAATTCCTCGACATTTAACTGCTATTTCTTTCATGAAATCCTTTCTGATAAATATTTTAAAAGTGCTTTGTAAGTAGGAAATAGAATTTCATAAAAGATTTGTTTAATTACCCATCAACACTTTAGAATCGGCTGTTGAGACCTTCCGAATGCATAACATTGTTGTAAGAAAGCAGATTAAAAGAACAATAACCGCTGTGAACAGCAATAATTGCCAAGGAAATAAAAAAGCCAAGGTAGTTCCTTGAATAGCCTCTCCCCAAAGCAGGGTAGCTCCTATGCCAAGGGAAAAACCAATGAGTCCAGCCAATAGAGCTTGCACAATAATCATGTTAAAAATCATTTTTTTTGTTCCGCCCACAGCTTTAATTAAAGCATAGTACATTAAGTTTTCAAGCGTCATACTATAAAAAATTTGCCCTGCAATTGAAAAACCAATGATGATTCCTAGTGCTACTGATAAACCAAAATTAATTAAAATGCCTGTTTTTAGGAAGGATTCAATGATTTTTGATTCGAATTCTTCTTTGGTTAATGCATTTAAATTAGGATGAGCATTAATTTTTTGTTTGACTTCTTCGACACTTTTATTTGGATTTGTTTTGGCGACAATAAATTCAATTCTATCGCCTATAAGAGGATTGAAATATTTAAATTGAGTGTAGGAAGAAAATAAAATGGGCTGAGGATAAAAACCTTGCGTAATTTTACAAATTCCTACAACGACTGCTCGACGGTTGTTGATTTCAATTTCATCGCTTATTTTTAATGGACGTTTTTTTCCTTCACTCGTTATGGTGGCTAGAGAGCTATGTGCCGCATATACGTCTACAATCACTGCTCCTTCTCGTCTTAAATCTTTAACGTTACCCTCAATTATTTCTACCGGGGCACCAATTAAAGTTGCATCGTCAATACCATATAATTTACAAACTTCAAATGTCCTACTAGGAGTGATTAAAGAAACATTAGAGCGACTAATAGGAACTGCCCAATCTACACCAGGAGTACTTCGAACAATATCTAAATATCCCTCGGGCATAGATCTTACTCTGTCATCGCTTTCAGTTGCAGGATCAGTCACCCAAATATTTGGAGCAGGAATGTCTGTAACCATTCGATAAGATCTAGTGAGTAGTCCTAAAAAAATAGCTGATTGCTGAGAAACAAGAAGGGTTGTGAGAAAAATTCCAAAAATAACTCCCAAGCAAGAGGTTTTATTTCCAATCAACATTTTCAAGGCTAATAAAATCATGTTTGCTTAGTACTTTTGTTCGTTTGCGTGTTTCATAGCCAAAGTGATGAATCAATCTGCATCTATTTCAGAGTAAGGGTTGTAATAAGAACAAATCATTTTATCAAAGATCGAATCCTTTGCCAAATATAATTTTCATTTTATGTTAGATAGTGTAGTCACGAGACTTCTGCCCATATAGCAATACATCTAATATGGACTGCAGCCAAGAATGAGGCTGTGTTCTTTGCATAACGGGTTGCTATTCCTCTCCAGCGCTTCAAATGTAAAAATGCATTTTCCACCAAATGCCTTAACTTATAGAGATCTTTATCGTATTCTCGACCAGTTATGCGATTCTTTCGTGGAGGAATCACCACTTGCATTCCCTGACTTATAGCTTGCTCAACGATTGCGTCGCTATCATATCCTTTGTCTGCCAGTAACCGCTCAGCTGTAAGACCAGCGATCAAATTGCTTGCTTGAGTACAATCTGCTGTTGTGCCTTCTGTAATAATGACCCTGATCGGCAGACCATGCGCATCCACGGCAAGATGCAATTTTGTATTGAGCCTCCTTTTGTATGACTCATGCTCTGATTACCGCCTTTAGCTCCCGCTGCATGAGGATGCACTTTACAATGCGAAGCATCTATCACAAGCCATCCCAAGCCCCTCTTCTTCCTGGCAAATGAGGTTCCAGTAAATTCCAAACTCTGTCGGATATATCATGTCTTCTGTGCGTTTCCATAAGATGCTCCATTGATGAGCGTAGAAGAGTAGCACATTTAAGCATTTATTTCATTTCTCCTGACTACACTATCTAGCCAGCTTCAAGACAAAGGTATCGCACTTTAAATTTATATGATACTTTTTGGGTAACTCGCTTACAGCTTACTTATGACTTAAGAGAGCGCGTGATGCCCTATATAAAGATAAGGATTTTTAAAGTTACAGATGCAACAATTTTCAGTATACATGGGACTCAAAAGAAAAAAGAAGGAAACCAAACATTAAAAAAATAAAGAATGCAGGTTTATAAAGCTTATCACGTCTCATTTAGTCCCTTATTTCAAAGAAATTCCCCACCCGTTTTGACTATATAAGCAATTTTTTATGCTTGTAGGGGCAAAAATCTCTTTAAAAGACTTTGTTCTATTAAAAAAACGCCAGTTTAACGTAAGAAATCCTCAAAAATATTCTAGGAGCTTAAGCAGCTTCGATTTCTGTATTTAAAAAGAACAGTCGAGGTTTGGATGGATTCCAAGCAACAATTAGCAAGACCTGCCATCAGATGGCTAAGAAAGTTCCATCGACTTCGGCGCCGATGATGTTCTATCTGACAGCTACTTTTCAACAGATGATTCACACTTTCAATCATAGTCCTCTTTTTTAGCATGAGTTTATCCACTAACGTGATCCATTGATGTTTCATCTTCTTCTTTACTTTTGTGAAAAGATGAATTCCCTTTTGCATTAGAGTATTAGTCAGTTTTTCTGAAATAGACCCTATATCTGCGAATGCTTTTCCTTTCATCCCTTCTACCATTTCTGGAACGGGTTTGCGATCATCAATATTGCCAGTTGTCAACTTAAATGTGACAATCTCTGCATGATGATTAATCACAAGATGGAGCTTAAACCCAAAGAACCAACCGATGGTTGTTTTTTTCCCACTTAGCTTGGCTCTTTAAAGACACGATGGGAAGAGGCACGTTTGACGCAGGCAAACCGTTAATACTGTAGAGTCCATCAATAAAATCCCTTCACACATACCTTGGTGTTCTTGGATCAAGCAAAACATAGGGAAAAATGCTTCAAAGGTGAGTTGAACAAATCTTGAGTATCCAACAAGATGAGGGAATAAATATTTTAAAGTTGTTTTTACATGGTTTAAGTAGAAGTGTTTAAATGTTCTGTCATTGGAATGATGAAAGAGAAGCAAAACCGTTAACACTTCACTTAAAGATGTTCTAAAAGTTTTTTGCGGATTTTTCTTTTCGTCTACTCAATTTGTTTTTGGGAACACATTTGGTGAAATTGATTAGAAAAATCATCAACAAGACAAAACAGTTTGATCATCTCTATCTCTTTCATTTTGGTCTCTTTCCTTGGTTTTTGTTCTGGAAAACAAAATCTTCTAACAGAAAAGAGGCCTTTTTTCAACAAAGATCATTCAGAATATAGCCGGAAGATAGCTTACGTTAAACTGGCGTTAACTTAATACCATAGAGGTTCTGAATGAGCGCTAAGAACGAGATCATTGATCCTAAGAGCTACGCTTATGTTTTTGGAACATATTAAGAAAGATATTCAAGAGCCGCAACTGAGAGCGGCAATGTCAATTACCAAGGATTTCACAGATCTTTATTGCTGTGGCGTATAGGCAATAAGAATTTTCTGCCAAACTGTGAAGTATGAAGCCTGCACCTACACACTACTCGAGACTTTCAAGATACTTTAAAGTATCGGAAATCCGGTATACATTACGGCCAATTTCGTCTAACATCACGCTTATTAGTGGGCTAAAGCTTGAATTTGGAAAGGCAAAATAAAAAGTTGTGTTCTTAATTCGTTCTATTAGCTCGTCTGTATTGGCCTTTTTACCTTTGGAAAGCACTGTAAATTTTAACTGATCAGCTAAACGAATATAGGGTTGTTCAGCGAGAGCAAAAATAGCTTGAGGTTCCTCGGCTTTATAGAAGGTCATCCAATCTTCGATCGTAACCTCTGTAGTCGCACGATGTCCAAATTGTTCAATATAAGAGTTTCCAATTCGAGTGGATTTAATGCCGACAATCTTATCTTCTAAAAGAGTTTGCGTTAGCTGAGGAACAATGCATTTCCATAAAAAAACAAAAGCATTTGCTTCAGTAGTTTGCTCAGGGTCATTAAATACTTCACTCCAATAGTTCCTTTGAGTTTCCTCCAATTTCTCTAGCTTGCTTTTAAGATGCTCTATTTCCGCTTGAATTAATTTTCGGTTGGAACCTAATAAAAAAATATGGCCAGTTACTTTAAGGTTGTTTTGCAAATAAACCAATGTTTCAATTATTCGTGTTTCCATACGTTCAGTACGGGCTCCAAAAACAATACAGTGATCAACGGTCATTTCACTATCAATAGATTTTGGAAAAACGAAACCTAATTGCTGTAATAGTACATTGAAAGTTTGGCTGTATTTTTGCTTAGTAAGATTATCTTCTAAATGCCATCTTTCTGTTCCTTCTTTACGCAATAAGCCTCCTCGAATACCTTGAGATTGCTGGAGAATTGAATTCAGATCATACAAAGAATTTGCTGTTAAAGCTTTACAATCTAGCTCATCTAGCTGGATGAGTAATGTTAAGAGACTCTGAAACTGGGGTGCTAACACAATGGCGTGATTTGCCAAGTCATAGTTGAATAAATTAGACTCACCTAAGAGTAGTTTTGGATTAAGTTGAATAATTTTTTCAGTGGTTGAAGATAATTTATGCTTCAAGCCTTGTTTTTGGACATGATGATGAATTTCTGAAGAAACAGATGTGGTTGGATACACTTGCATGACTTTTCCCCTGCTTTTTTTTAATATTCCATAGTCATTTGCCTAGAATGTTAAGAGGAAAAACCAACTTAACAAATTCGATTATGTCTTTGGAAACAAATGAGAGGTTTTTTGCCAAGCTTTCTTGATTGCATTGATAATAATACTGCCACCTTGAAAAAAAACTTCCTCATTAGCTTCGAGTGTCTTACTTTTAAATCCTCTAAAAGTTTTATCTTCAAGTTCCAACATCGACTTCAACCAAATTCCTAAAAGCAAATCACAATGTGTTGGATCATAGTCCAGGTTTGTTGAAGCAAGATAAAATGTGTGGCTAATAATTAAACTATTGTCATGCACATGTCCAAAGTCATTGCCTTTGTTATAGTTATCTACGGACTTAAATTGTTTAGGAGGTTGGCTTAAATCACGAAGAGTACTAATTTTCCAACGGTTATCAATAACATCTAAGCATTTTTTTTGTTTAAATACTATAGCAACAATATCCGCAATTGCTTCATTTAATGCCCCTGCTTGTCCTTGGTTACCAAGTGGATTATGATTTTCAATCACGGCATGCGTCATTTCATGACACACAACATCTGGCTGAGAAGCAAATTCGTTATTAAAAGCGAAACATTCCTTTTTCCAAGGAGCATAATAGGCGTTTTTTTCAGGATAATGGACAAAAAATGGCGGGATCTTTCCTTCTCCATCTACACCGACTAGTTGAAAAGTAGTCCAATAAAATTTTTTTATTTCTTCCACTATTCCATGAATCGTTGAACAAAGTTTTCTTTCGTCTTCATTTTTACATTCAAGCGGTAGGTAACCTAGCTGTTTAAGTCCTCCACTGGTAAAGGAACCAATCTGTGTTTCTTGATAGAGTGAGGGACTATTAAAAGCTTCTGACAAAGATGCATATTTATTCATTTTTACTCCCGTGTTTTTTAATTTATTTAATTGAAAATTAATTTATTGGACTATTATAGCAGCAAGCAAAAAGCTTAAAATTTTACTTGAATTTTTCGATGCTTGTCATCCCAAAATTACCAACTTTTTTAGATTGTCAATTTAAAATTCTGAAAGCATCTTTGAAAGAATTTTATCATTTAAAAAATATAAGCTGGGGTCTTTTTTCCTTGATATTTTTCTATTGTAGCATCCTTGAAGAGATGGTTAGGCATTGCTACATCATTTAAAACTAATCACTGATCAACAAAATACTAACAACAGAGTGCTAATGGTATTTATCGTATAGTATTAAAATTTTTTAAGATAAATTACAAAGGATTTTTTGAAAAATGAATAAAGGTTAAAAAAATCAATCCCGCACATTTTTCTAATTTTCAAGAGCGCTTTCACATTTGCTTAAAGGCCTATTTGATAAAATAAGTTGATTCGGCGAAATATAGGCCTTGATTTCTTACTCTTCTTGACAATTTTCCAGTTTCAATACTTTAAAAAACGTGTGGGAACTGCGACTTCTTAAGAATCATTAACTTGATAGGTAACATAACCTTTTCCTTCACATCCCTCATGAGAAAGATACAAAGGTCCTGTAATCACATAGACGTTTTGCTGAAGCTTTGTCAAATCTCGTACATATCTCTCCCATTTAGACCAATAACCTCTATAGAATGAAGGACTCTGGGGGCACATATTGGTCAAAAAAAAGTATCTTCCATTATGTCAAAAGTTGAACGGTGATTCGTAGCTGGAGCCATATGTCCGCGATCAAATCCACTCCCTTTATAATCTGCTAAAGTGGCTCTTAAATGGAGAGGAATTTTTTCATCTTCTTTGAAGGCTATTTATCTCTTTTACCTAGATGTTTTCATAGAGAATTCACTTGGTTTTGATTTTCTATTGCCTTCTCAGTTCAAGCTCATTTTTCCGCTATTAAAAACCAACTTTTTCATCTTCAGTTTGGATTGGCGTGCAAATTGCACCGTAGGAGGGAAAAAAGGGAGTTTAGCTATGGTCAACCCAACCGGATCTTTTCCAAGTCATCCATCTCAAGGACAAAATATCCAACAACCTGCGTCGCAAGCTGCAGAAGGGAAAAAAAGAAAACAAAAAGGGAAGGAAAAAATAGTCGAGAATCTCCAGCAAAAAACTGAAGAAGCGGCTCAGACCGCCATTCAAAGCTTATCTACGCCCAACTCATCTCCCCCTCATAAGTTGCCTAGGCGAACAAAAGAAGAAGAAGAGGCCTTAGAAGCCGAGGATACCAGTTCTTTGAATAGCAGCAGAAGTTTGCCAATAAAAAAAATCACTGAAAAAGAGAGTAAAGTTTATCAAGAAACTTTTCCGGCCGCAATGCCTTCTAGGGGAACAAGATCCAAAGCAGATGATAAAATAAACCAACCTAAACTTGAAAAGCGTTCTTCCTTTGGTTTAGAGAGCAATAGAGAAATTTATATCAATGCAAAAGAATTTATTGCAAAAGCTGTAGAACCATTTTTCCAAATTGATAAACCACTTTCTTTGAAGCTTGGTCAATTCATTGCTGAAATGGATGCCTATAACAATCATGGCGATAAAAATGAAAATCCCCCTGCAGAATTAATTGACATGCATGCGCAAGCGCGGCTACTTCTTTTTCTTCACATGGGCATAGCTTATTCTGGGTTGGAATGTCAAATTGATTGGCTACCAGCCAAAAAACAATTTTACATCGGCTCAGAACAAACAGGCACAGAAGCTTGTCACCATTCTTTATTTGCCGAAGTGAATGATACCTATCTTTATACGCTTAAAGAGTCTTTACTGGAAGCAGTACGCGCATTGCGTGAAAACCAAAGAGAAATTCCTCTTCCGTTAAAAGAAAGGCTCCTTGAGCTAAATGTCTCTAAAGAAGGGCTTCAAAAGACCATTAAAGCCATTTTAGACAATAAGATTCACGCATTTGATGGAATTGAAAATTTATGGAAGCAGACATTTTCTCTTTCTATAGAGGATCAAACCCTAGCAACAGAATCAAAAGTTTCTTTATTCCAATATATACAGGATAGAAATAGCCTATCGGAAGAAACGATAGGCAAACTGCAAACAATTGGGATTCCTAGAACTGTTATTAATGCATTCCTAAAAAATAAACGATTAAAGAGAGCGCATGTAGATGAAGTGTTTAAAAAGTGGGTGAATCCCTCTTTATGGGCAAACACTAACTTTTATTTTTTAAACCATCATACTTTAATAGCTCCTTCTGCCTTAAATAAAGTGGACGATTTAATTGAAAAAAAAGTACGCTTCGATGCTATGCAAATCCTTAATGCTATTGCCAAAAAAGAGATTAGCCCTTTGGAAGGCACTCAACAAGTAGGCAAACTCATTATTGCAAGCCTGGATGAAAGTCTAACGGTTATCCAAGAAAAAATTGCTTTAGTTTCCGCTTTAGAAAAAGAATTGGAGAAGCTGGGCAAACTTTTTAACGGGTTAGAGATTGCAAAAACTAGCGCTACCTACACCCCCCTGTACAAAAAGTTAGAAATTTTAAAAGAGGTGAAAAGCACCGTTAATGAACTCATGCGCATTCTCGATGCATTAGCAAATCTTAATCATTCTCCTTTCCATATAGCGGTTGTTGATTTTAAAATAGAAAAAGCAAGAATTAAAACAATGCAAGAAACGTTCAATGAATTTAGAACAGAGTTAACAGGATGGATGGATGAAACATTTGAAAATCGCTATCAACAGTATCGGCAAACCCCTTTTTTTCAACATCAAAAACAAATCGAGGGACTAACGATCACTATAGAGGAGAAAGAGAGGGAAAAAGAAGAGTTTGAGCAAGCATTGAAAGAAATGGATTTAACTCCTGAAGAAAAGATTATGCTGTTATCACTAGAAGAGAATGTACCAGAAAATTCAACTTTCCTAAATCTTGAACCTGAAAAAAAGCTAGATTTAGCTAAAAAATTATCATATGGCGAAGCTAAACGTTATGAAGCTTATAAAATTGCTATAGATAAATTTCTGGAAAAAACCGGCTTACAAAAGGATCTAGAGGAAATAAAGAGAATAATTCAGCAAAATCGACGTTTAATGCAGGAACTAGGAGAAGGGAAAGAGCCTGAAGATGCTTTTTTAAGAAAAAACTATACAAACACTTCAAAAGGAATAATTGAATGGTCAGCAAACTCTCTGTTTATATTAAGTCATTATCCTGTGTCTAGCGCCACGCTTACTTTTGTCAAAGATTTATTAAACCTACAATCCAAGGCTACTACTCAGCTTGTTGCAGAATTAAAGCAAACAGATTCTTCTATTTATGAAGAGGAAGCTTTAAAACAAGCCTTGATTAAACGGTCGACTGAATAGGCTAAATTTCAAAGTTTAAGGGTGGGAAGGTGGGAAGAGAAGTCTTAGCAAAGTCCCAAACATCCAACCACCCTTCTTTATCGCAGCAAGCTAAGCGACGCTCATCTGCATAAATACCCATTAAATTACCTTCTATATCTACTTTTATTAGCCTATTAGGGCAAAAAGCTCCCACTTTTTTAGGCTTATCTGTGATATTTAAGCACTCAATTAAATTGTAAGGATTAGTGGCCACCCAGCAATGTTCTTGATCGCTGTCGAAGTTAAGGAACTGGACAGGAGAAGTACCAAAAGGGTGCATTGTAATCTTTTTTCCAGTAGTGGGTTCATAAAAAACAACATACCCCTTGTCAAAACCCACAGCGAGTTTTTCGCCATTATAGGCTGAAGCAGTAATACATTTAGATTTGGAGTTGAGATGAAATATTGATTCTCTTTCAAGAGAATCCTCAAAGATTTTTTTTCCGCTAGCAGCATCCCAAACTGTACAGAGGCGTTTCCCCGCATCCTTCCCCAAAATAATGACGCGCTTTTCATCAAATTGCACTAGCTCTTTGGAAAGAGGATCTAAAAAGAGCCCGTCCAAAAGAATCGGTTCCAGATTTTGGGAGGCATTCTCTTTTCGAATAGCTTTGATAAAATAAAGCGTGCCATCTTCACATTGAATCAAAATTTGGTTATCACGACAATCGAGCGAGCGGATGGAAAAGCGGAAAAGGGGAGATTCGTAACATTTTAAGCCATTTTCTATATTAAAAATGGCAAATTGCTTGCGCTGAGGCAACACTAAAATAAGCAACTCTTGGTCAACATGGGCTTCCTCAAAATTTCCCACCCTGCTTAAGGGGTGCGAAGGAAAAGGTTCTTTGAGTGGCCAGCGATAGAGGGACCCTTCTTGGGTAACTTGGATCATATGTCCCTCCAGATAGTGGATCAAACGAGAGTTTTCGTCTTTTAAGTTATCAAAAACTAATTGACAGCCTTTTTCCTCAAGAGAATAGACTTGCGCAGTCCCAGGAGTGACTTGGATGAAAGCCACTTTTTTTTCTACTTTCAAACTAATAGGACTGAATGCAGCAAAACCGGGTAATTGGTAGGTGTCATGCTTACATCGATCTTCACATAATGTGGATTTGTTACGTTTGACTTCTTTTAGAATTTGATGCTTTTTTTTATAAATTTTCTTCCAATTTGAATTTAAGGTAGGGCGAGTCGAGAATATCAACTTTTTCCATTGGCGACAAAACTGGGCTTTCCATAGGGAGGGATCCTCTGCTAGCTGTTGCCAGGCTTTACTAACTAAAGAAGCCATGGCAAGGTCTTTTGGGCTCTTAAGATGATTAAAAATGGCAACCTTTGTTTCTTCAGGTAAAGCTTCTATAGGGGATTTTAAAGAAATCTGCATAAAGCCTCTATCTTTATTAAAAGAAGATGATTAATTAAATAATAATAATTATATTTAATAAGTTTATTTTGTTCTAGGTTAAATTGATTCAAAAATAGCAACTAAGGATTTTATTAAAGATAAAATGAAAAGGAAATTTATAATATGTATGGCGGCTAAATCCTCATTAAGAGGAAGATAGATTCTAATTTGCTCAACATGTATTATTAAGCAATTCAAATGAAGCATAATTTAAAAAAGAATGCGATCTAAGCTATTCTTATAATTCCTATAGCTAAAGAAATATGTAAGTGGCCTTTTAAAAAGGCCACTTCTTCGAAGTTTTATTACTTTGCTTACTTGCTAAGCTGTTTTTTTCCTTAGTCGAATTCATTTCGAAAGATAGATATTTTTGTTTGTTAAGAATTAAGTTGTCTACAGCTCCTTCTCGCCAATAATCTTGTAGATAAACTAATTCTTTTGCCACAAAGTAAGCGTCATCCAAAATTTTTAATGCTCTATCTTTTTTCCGCTTGTATACAGTTTCAGGCATTTTTATTCTTATTAACTAAAGATTAAACATTTAAGAATGCTTTGATTTTAACGTCTCCTGCAACAAAAAGGAGAATTTTGTGATTTATACCATCAATGAAACCGTTGAACAGGTGGAAAAAATTGCTATATAAAGCAATAATTATTCCCAATGAGTGGTACGCTCATCTTCGCAATGAAAAAGCTAAAATTCAAACTTATAAACAAGTCAAGCTTGCAAAGCCGTTTTTCCAATAAACTATTGTTCAAAAAATATTGAACAATATAAAATAACGAACACGGTGGAGGGATGAACAATATGAAGGGTCGATTTTTACTAAGTTCAAATGAATCGTTTGTTGAAGGGAATATTTATGCTGATCGATCTTCTGTGATTCTAGCATGGTTACTTAGGATTGGAATCGATAAAGAAAAATTTTCTTTGCGACAAGTGGCTAAGGAGACAGGAATTAGTCTTGGACTAGTGCAGCGAGTATTTAGTATTCTTGTGATGCATGGCTTCCTGCAAACCGAAGGCGTGAGGACGTCGAAGCATTTTTGTATGACAAAACCGGAAGCTTTACTGAGGAGCTGGCTTGAACAATACAGTATCGTCAAAAAATGCAAAATGTGGACGTATCGTTCAGGGTTTACAGATCGAGATGAGCTTTTAAAGGTGCTTAAGAAGTCGAATCTACAATCCAAAACCGTTTTAGCTCTTCATTCTGCAGTAGAAGTGCATGGATGCAAAAACACCAATCTAACCACTCTTGAGCTATATATTAAGAGTCGAGATGTAAAGAAGGGGCTTGAACTGCTTCTGGAATTAGAGCCTCAAGAGAGAGGGTACGAGGTATTGCTGATTGAGCCTTATTATAAAAGTTTTCTAAAAATAGAAGCAGATCAACATCTCAATTCATCCCCTGTTTTATTGACGTTCTTGGATCTCTATCACTTCCCTTTGCGTGGATTAGAACAAGCGGAATTCATGGCAGAGCGCATACCTGAATTGAAACGGATTTATAGGAAGGGGTAGAAGTGGACTTAAAACAAGAAGATTTGGTGATTTCAGAATTTTTGCAATCGATGGGTCCGTGGAAAGAAGTCATTGTGATCGGAGGTGGATACGCTCTCATCATTTACAAGCTATATCTAGCAGATCAACAATTAGGCAATCCTCCTATTGGAACGAGAGATATCGATTCGCTCATTCCTCGCAAAGTCCCGTCAATTTCAAAAAAGAACATTTCAAAACATCTTGAGGAAGCTGGATTTACTCAATTATTCAAAGATTTGGATCAGCCTGCTACCGAAAGCTATGTCAAAGAAATCAATGGTTTAGAGGTGGAAATCGAATTTCTGACCGATTCTGCTGCGCGTAACGACAAACATAAAAACGTTTTAATTGCCGGCGTTGTGGCACAACCACTCAGCTATCTCACTTTAAGTTTACAGATGACCAGTGAATTCAAGACGTACTCAGGAGAATCTGGATGGGTGGTATCTCCAGGAGCTTGGATGTTTCATAAAGGACTCACCTTTACAAGGCGTAAAAGCGCCTCAAAAATCCATAAGGATCTTTATGGGATTTGGTATGTAGCAACCCAATTGGGAGATTTTTCGGAAGCTGCAATAATGAAATTACTTTTTCTCGGATCTCAGCATCCAAAATGGTTTAAGACATTGCGAGATAATTTGCGAAATTGGATGAGCAATGCTACCCCGTTAGAATGGGCTAAGCTGGAAGCTCAAGATCCTTATGGAAAATTAAAGAGGTTAAATTTTGAGCGATTCACAAAAAGAATCCTACAAGATGGATAGGGATGATAAATAATTTATAGAATTGACTTGTGACTTTTTATAGAGTGTGAGATTTGTCACTGAAAGAAAAAAGATTAAACAAAGGAGCCAACAATAACACTTAGTGAAGAAGCAATCTCATATTTAGAAGAACACATCATAGAAAGCAAGGAGTCAAATAAGCTATGACCTTGATGCCAACAGTGATTGAACCCTCTATTGGATTTAGCTTAGAGACCTACGAACAGGCAAAAGCATTTCAAACAAATGTAATATGGAACAAACTAGATGAGATCACATTGGAAGAGGCGCTGTCCCATTGGCTATCCACTTTGAGTCATAGAACGCAAATTAATTATCGATCAGGAATTCGCAAGCTGATTGAATTTGGTCTTCTCAATCCTCTAATGAGCCTTCAAGTATTTGCCTTAACGAATCATGAAGCTGTGATTGATCGAATCAAGTTGATACAAGACTGGGCTGAGGCAAGTCGGCAATCACGAGCAGCTTGCTATATCTCTTTTACAGGATTTTTACAACGCCGCCTTCAAGGTATTGTAAAAAAGGCTTTGCCGAACAAAGAAGGAAGCTCAAAAACTTTTTTTAAAATCGGCGAAAAAGTGAAAACACCAGCAATGACTCAGGCGCAGTGGATTACTTTTTTTTAAGAGCTGGATAAAATTAATTCACGTGATTGTTTAATCGGGAAAGTGATTTTACAGGGTGGTAAGCGCGTAAGTGAGGTCTTGTCTCTACAAATTCACCAGATTGATTGGGAGCGCTGTGAAATCACATTTCCTCAGTCTAAAATGAAGGGAGTGTACAAAGAGACTGTTATTACCTATTCAAATAGCATTATGGAAAGGCTTCGAGAGCATATTGGCGAGAGAAAAGGACATGTTTTCATTACGAGATTTGGAAAGCCTGTGATGATCAATCAAGTCGCTGTGACATTTGCCAAAGCTGGGAAAGAGGCCGGTATTCCGTTTAAAATCACCCCGCACGTCTTGAGGGCATCTGCTGTCACTTATCTTAAACAGCAGGGATTTCAAGACAGCGATATTATGCGTGTAACTGGACATGCTTCCTCGGAGATGGTTTATGCTTACGATAAATCCGCTCGATCAGATAATGCCAGCAAAAAAGTTAACTTAATACCATAAAGGTTCTGAATGAGCGCTAAAAAGAACGAGATCTTTGATCCTAAGAGCTACGCTATGTTTTTGGAACACATTGGGAAAGATATTAACCTGAACTTTGAATTTATCCCTTTGATAATAAATAAGAAGAATAAAATTTAAATGACAAAAGACCTCTGCATCATTTAAAACATTTGTTTCCCCAAACTAATGTTTAATATGACATGAGAGGTCAAAATGGATTTAATCAAATTATATTGTAGTGTGGATGATTTTTGGAAGTCTTTTGAGCAGAAATGGAATAAACAGTTAATTGATCATGGCAAAACAAAGCGAGGACCTCAACCTGAATTATCGATACCAGAGATGATGACAATTGTCATTTTATTTCATCAATCAAATGATCGAACATTTAAGCACTTTTATGGATATGTTACCAAATACTTAGTTAAAGAATTTCCAAACTTAATTAGTTATAGCCGCTTTGTTTATTTAAAGAAGAACCTTTTTGCTCCTCTATTTGCTTATCTTTTGGACAAAAGAGGAGAAATCACAGGAATTGCTTTTATTGATTCTCCATCGATAGATGTTTGCCACAATAAACGTATAAAAAGAAACAAGGTCTTTAAAGGTTTAGCAAAGAGGGGGAAAACAACTTCAGGGTGGTTTTTCGGGTTTAAATTGCATCTCATGATCAATGAGAGAGGAGAAATTTTGGCTTTTCAGCTAACTCCTGGAAATGTTGCTGATGTTTCTATTGCCGAAACTTTATCGAAAGGGGTTTTTGGGAAACTATTTGGTGATAAGGGATATATTTCGAAAGAACTTTCAAAGAGGCTTTTGAAACAAGGTCTTGAATTATTTACTACCCTAAGATCGAATAGGAAGCAGAATCTTATGAAGTTGACAGACAAAATTCTTCTTAGAACCTGTTTAAAATCTTTTTAAAAGGAGAACCACAAACGCCAAAATGACCAGATTTAAGCTTGTATTCAATTTTCTTTCGCAGTTCTTCCATAACCTTCTGCATTTTTCTAACCAGCTAAAAGAACGCTCTACGATCCATCTTTTCGCAATCACTTTAAAAGCATGCAATTCGTTTCTTTTCGTTATCTCTACTGTACATCCCCATATCTCATGAATACCATTTGAAAATGGTTCTCCAGAATATCCTCTATCTGCTAAAATATTTTTTACTTCAGACAAAACACTCTTATTCAGTAAACATGCTTCTAGAGCTCTTTTTCTATCAGTAACATTTGCTGTGGTTATATGAATGGCATGAGGCAATCCTTGAGTGTCTACTGCTATGTGCCGTTTGATACCTGAGATTTTTTTTCCTGCATCATAGCCTTTACTTTCAGCTGTATCGGTATTCTTAACGCTTTGCGCATCAACTATGATAAAACTGGTTTTCTCGTTCCGACCACTGCTTTGTCGAACCTCTCCAACGATTTTTTTTTAAAACTTGTTCTAGAATACTTTCAGAAGTTTGTTGATCTTTTTTAGACCAAAGAGTGAAATAATAATAGCATATTTCCCATTTAGGATATTCTTTTGGCAACATACGCCACTGACAACCACTTTTCAAAGTGTATAAAACCCCACAAAAAACATCATAAAGATCTATCTTTCGGGGACGTGTTTTCTTTCGGATAGATTCAAGGATTGGCTTGATTTTATCAAATTGTTCTCTAGAAATATCGCTTGGATAAGAATGCGTCATTATTGCCTACAATTTTTTTTGAAGGCAATTATACACGATTAAAAGATTTTAAACAGGTTCTTAGAAAACGAGCTATTATTGAAACGGTCAATGATCAACTAAAAAATATTTCTCAAATTGAATAGACACGCCACAGAAATGCCGGAAATTTTTTAATTAATCTATTAGCTGGGATTGTTGCTTACACTCATCAACCTAAAAAGCCATCTATAAACTTAGCAGAGCAGCATCGCTTATTGTTAATGGCTGCCTAAAAACCCAAAATTCAGGTTATTAAGGAAGGGGAGAGTTATGGGATCAAACATTCTCACTTGCCCTGTCAGAACCTTAAATGATTGGCTTAATTGTTCTAAAATTAGCGAAGGGCCATTATTTCGACCGATTAATCGGCATGGTCAAATCATGGATAAAGCCTTAACTTCCAAATCCGTCGCATTGATTATTAAGCGGAACAAACATTTAGAAAAGCAGAAACATTCATTTTCAGGTCATAGCTTACGGGCTGGATTTGCTACAACTGCTGCCATCTTTGGTGTTTCTGAGCACCTGATCATGAAACAAACGGGCCATAAAAGCTCTGATACCATTAGAAGATATATTCGATTGGGAAATATGTGGACGGAAAATGCCGCTACTAAAATTGGTTTATAAGCTTAATTTCCATCCTATAATACATCTTATCGCGGATATTTCTATTAAATAAGCGCCTCAATGGAAATTGATCAACTTTAATGAAATTTTATCCTTTGTCTTAAGACAAATTACCTTGATTTTTGGCGCCAGATTTCTCGTTTAATTGAAAGTTTTTTCTACCTAATAATTTTTAAATTGAGCGAAGCTGCTACAGTTTTAAAATGTGCTAATCCTGCATCGGTGAGATTATAGCAACTACTCAGATCTAGATATTGCAAAGTCGTTAAGGGTGTCAAATGCGCTAATCCATCATCGGTGAGATTATATCTACTCAGATTTAAATGCTGTAAAGCCACTAAGGGCCTCAAATGGGTTAATCCCTCATCAGTGAGATTATTGCAATTACTTAAATCTAAATGCTGCAAAGCTACTAAAGGTTTCAAATGGGCTAATCCTGCATCGGTGAGTTTAAGGCACCAACTTAGATTTAGATGCTGCAAAGCCATTAAGGATGTTAAATGCGCCAATCCTGCATCGGTGAGTTTCCAGCATCCCGTCAGATTTAAATGCTGTAAAGCTACTAAGGGCCTCAAATGGGCTAATCCAGCATCAGTGAGATTATTGCAATTACTTAAATCTAAATACTGCAAAGCTACTAAAGGTTTCAAATGGGCTAATCCAGCACCCGTAAGATTCTGGCACCAACTTAGACCTAGAGTTTGCAAAGCCTTTAAGGGTGACAAATGGGCTAATCCTGCATCGGTGAGTTTCCAGCATCCCGTCAGATTTAAATGCTGTAAAGCTACTAAGGGCCTCAAATGGGCTAATCCTGCATCAATAAGTTTCCTGCTTCCGCTTAAATCTAGATGCTGCAAACCCGTTAAAGATGTCAAATGCGCTAATCCAGCATACGTGAGATTATATCTACTCAGATTTAGATGCTGCAAGGCCGTTAAGGGTGTCAAATGGGCTAATCCTGCATCGGTGAGTTTAAGGCACCAACTTAGATTTAGATGCTGCAAAGCCATTAAGGATGTTAAATGCGCCAATCCTGCATCGGTAAGATTCTTACAATTGCTTAAATCTAGATGCTGCAAACCCGTTAAAGATGTCAAATGGGCTAATCCTGCATCGGTGAGTTTAAGGCACCAACTTAGATCTAGATGCTGCAAAGCCATTAAGGATGTTAAATGCGCCAATCCTGCATCGGTAAGATTCTTACAATTGCTTAAATCAAGATGCTGCAAACCCGTTAAGAGTGTCAAATGGGCTAATCCTGCATCGGTGAGATTCTCACAGTAATTTAGACCTAAATGCTGCAAAGCTGTTAAGGGTGTTAAATGTGCTAATCCATCGTCAGTGAGTTTACTGCATTGGCTTAGATCTAGATGCTGCAAAGCCTTTAAAGTTGTCAAATGGGCTAATCCAGCATCGGTGATACACCATAGTTTGCTTAGATTTAAACGCTGTAAAGACGTTAAGGGTGTTAAATGTGCTAATCCTGCATCAGTGATGACTCGACAATTCTTAAAATGAAGTATTTTTAAATTTTTACAATTTTTTAATGCTAAAAGATGGGCATCGGTCAAATAAATATTGTTAAAAAAATCAAGAGCTTCTATCTCATCTGAGAGGTGATTTATAATTCTTTCAAACTCCGCTAACTGAAAAGTCTGGTTTAATAAGGCGTTCACAACGGTCGATTCTAAATAATCCTTCAATCTATTTAATTGACAGCGATGTGCAAAATTTAAAAGTTTTTTTAATCCGACTAAACTTTCTTCAGTGGAGTTAAAAGGTTCAAATCTCTGAGATTCGTACCCATCTATCAGCTGTTCTTCTAAATTCTTCACCACTTCTGTCAATTCATAATAATCGGCGAGTTGAATGGCAGAAGTAATTTCTTCTAAGGGAACTTTAAAGTTAGCGTCCATCAGGAAATTAAGCAAAAGCGTAAAGTCTTTTTGTGTTAAATCGAGAGGGTGTTGCAGGGTTTCTTGAAATTGCCCCGACCATAGATTCTTAAAGTAATATGATTTTTCCCTTAATAAATCTAGCTGAGAAGGAGAAATAGTTAGAAAAGTTCCCTCTTGAAAGCTCAGTTGAATTTCATCAGATGAAGGTGAAAGAGCGGAAGCTGGGATCGTTGGCGTACTACTTTCTTCTAAATTAGGCAAAGGATTGCCTAAGGGAGTATTTTCATTCTCAAGTTGATCGTTAATGTCTTGCGGGGGATCATAAGATGGAGCCGTTGTACGGACAAGATGACTAGAATTAAGCCCAAAATTAGAAATATTCAAAATGACCATCCCAATGAGTGAAATAAATTTTCATTTATAGGTATTTTAAAAGTATGATATATAAATAAAAATTATGGCAATATTAATAAGTTAAAATAGGCAGTCACATTTAAAGAGAAAATCTCGTTTTATCAATGAGGAGTTATTAAAAAAACAAATAAGGATCAATACGGTTCAAACATAAACTCCTTAGTTTTTGATTTGAAAGTGCCTTAATTCCATGAGGTGATAGGAACATGAAACAAACGAGTTATAAGATTTTTGATGCGATTAGAGGGCCTATTTGATTAGATAGTGTAGTCACGAGACTTCTGCCCATATAGTAATACATCTAATATGGACTGCAGCCAAGAATGAGGCTGTGTTCTTTGCATAACGGGTCGCTATTCCTCTCCAGCGCTTCAAATGTAAAAATGCATTTTCCACCAAATGCCTTAACTTATAGAGATCTTTATCGTATTCTCGACCAGTTATGCGATTCTTTCGTGGAGGAATCACTACTTGCATTCCCTGACTTATAGCTTGCTCAACGATTGCGTCGCTATCATATCCTTTGTCTGCCAGTAACCACTCAGCTGTAAGACCAGCGATCAAATTGCTTGAGTACAATCTGCTGTTGTGCCTTCTGTAATAATGACCCTGATCGGCAGACCATGCGCATCCACGGCAAGATGCAATTTTGTATTGAGCCCCCTTTTGTACGACTCATGCTCTGATTACCACCTTTAGCTCCCGCTGCATGAGGATGCACTTTACAATGCGAAGCATCTATCACAAGCCATTCATAATCTGGATCGTCAATCAGCACCTCAAGCAACCTTTCCCAGACTCTCTGATTGCGCCATCGGATAAATCGCCGATGAGTATTTCTTCAACAACCGTAATCTGGAGGCAAATCCCTCCATGGAGCTCCCGTTCTTAATATCCAAAATACTGCATTGATAAAAGTCCTATTATCTCTTGCTATACCACCCCAAGCCCCTCTTCTTCCTGGCAAATGAGGTCCCAGTAAATTCCAAACTCTGTCGGATATATCATGTCTTCTGTGCGCTTCCATAAGATGCTCCATTGATGAGCGTAGAAAAGTAGCACATTTAAGCATTTATTTTATTTCTCGTGACTACACTATCTAGAAACAGCGCTGAATAGTTTGATCTAGAACAAAAAACAACTTAAAGACAAGCTAAAAAATGACTTAAAAAATGGTTAAGAAATACTTTAAGCTTTTAAAAAAGTTTTCCAATAAAGAGAAAATAATTAGTTTTCTTCAATGTTTAATTGTTTTTTAAGACGCATTTTATTTCCTATCAAAAAATGATTAATTTTCAATTATTGATATTGACACCTCCTCTAACTTTGATCTTCTTTTCACTTATTTGCCAATTTATTGATAAAATTTATTAATTCAAGTTGTATGGGGACTAAATTATTCAGATATTGTTGATAAAATTGCAATTTCTCTACAATTTTTGTTAGATAGCCAATTGATTTAACATATTCTTGCAGCGCTTTAAAAAGCTCGTCATCTTGAGCTATAAGAGCCCAACGAAAAGCGGTCGCGACTATGCCTTCTTTTTTTTTATTTAGATCTTTCAATATGATGGCTTTGCCTTTGATACTCTCAAAGAAGGTTTTAAGTAATTCCTTGTTTTCTTCACGACAAATAAGATCGGAATCATACGCTGCAAATTCGATGTCAGCGCGATCCCAGAGATAGTAATAAAAATTGGGATTATAAATCCATTCTTTGCGAAGCTTTTTAGAAAGTATGGCAAGATTTTTTAACAAATTTTTTTTGTTCTCATCGCTCAATGGATAGCATACATACACTTTTAGAAAGTCAGTTAAAGATTGAGATTCTTTTATACTTTTTGCTTCTTCTAGAAAATTTTTCTCTAACTCATCAATATAATCAAGGAGGGGTTGAAATTCAGTTTTTTCTCCAATGTCACGCATGGGAATGGAGAGATGTGTTTCATCTAAAGAAATCCATTTGAACAGAGGAAGAAACGCAATTAAATAAGGGCTCAGTCTAGAAATATTAGATTTATCTCCACATGCTATTATATGCTTTTGGAGATCTGTAAAGCATTGATTGAATATGAAACCATCTACAGTAACAGGTAGATCCTTACGGCCAAATAGACTGGCGAAGATTTCAGCAACTTCAGGGCTTAGTTTTTTGTTTACATCTAAACTATCAGAAAGAAATCCTTCAATGATCCCGTTTAGGAACGCTTCTTTGCAATCGTCAAATTTGATCCCTATTATTTGCGAGATAATCTCTTCAGTTAGCTCATGTCTAATACGGGTACCCAATACCTTTAAAGCCCTAAGAATGGGTTCAAGTGGTTTTTGTTGAAATTCCCAAGAAAGGTTGGAAGCAACTGGCATCTCTTCCAATTTTAGATCATTTATAAACTTAACAACAGCAGGCAACCCATTTCTAAAAAGCTCCTTAATTTTTTGGAGATAATCTAGAGAAGGTTTTAATTCGGTAAACTTAAGGAAAAAAGCGCCCTGCTCGTATTCGTATAGAACTAGTTCAAAATAATAACGGATACATTTTTCAAAAACCACGTAGCGTTTCTCTTTATTCAACTTACTTAGATTCACAGAAACAGAACCCATTTTCAATTCTTGAATGTTCACAAAAACCTGAGCGCTAGTAAGGCGATTGCCATTTTGCAAAATGAAGGGGAAATTTGATTCAAAATCGAACTTAATTTTTGATTTTGGGTCAACTATTTGTTTATTACCTAAAAATGGGAAATGGGCTTCAAAAATACCGCGAATCGTATACTGATTCTTACCTTGGCATGTTTGAACAGTCACATGCGTAGGGTTGGCATTTAAGCAGATGACATGAAAAATGAATCTCATCAAGATTGATTCGGAATGGGGATTGTGGAGGCTGTATCCATCAATTACGATGTTAGGATGGAGATTCATTGGGCAAACCAAACAATCTTCATTATTTTCTGAAATTTTTAAACTAAATTGATGGTTCTTAAAATGGATTTCAGTGTTTCCAACAGTTTCAAGTGTTTCGTCAAAATACTCATCAAAAGTTTTTTCACAGAGCGGAGCTGTAATGGGATTCATCTCCCCATTTTCTAAAATCTTTATAATTTTTTCGACATTAGCTTCAAATTCTTTTATATCGAATTGTCGTGGGCCTTTTGCAACATACATAGATAAGGCATAAATAAAATCTATCACGACATCGGCGTACCTGTATATCAACTTTTCATTTTCGATACCTAAGGAAAATCGAATGGCTTCGCCTGTTTGACTCATATTAGATAAAGAAAACCCAAAACTTTGGCGGGCAGTTAAGGGAAGTTCTCGTGTTTCAGCCAGTTTTATGATTAAATTTCTAAGAGAGTTGATTAATTGTTCTTTTTTTGTTTTATCTGTTATTTTCAATTCATTTATGAGCGGTATAAAATTAATAGCAACGTAAACGGTGCTATTGTCTCCATTAAGTGTGATATTAGCAGCGCAAAAAGATTGCAGTATTCGATCGCTCTCTTCATCATTTTTTTCGACCCAGGCAATTTCCGAAATATTCGAAAAACCTTCAGTCAGGATCTTATACATTAAATTGGTATTGCCGCGCACCTGTTCAAAATAGTCGGTCGTGATGTGTTGAAAGTGGCGGCTCATTAAGGAGAAAAAACTGGCTTTTTCTGGGATTGGCGAAGGGAAATTAAGATTGCTTTTTTTTGAGGAATTTCCACCAAGATGAAGGCAGATGCCGCCAGAAAAATTGTCTGCACCTACTTGGACTAACTTGGCAAGGCTTTGAATACCAAAAATCTCCAATCGCCCCTTTTCAATAAACGGAACAAGTTTTTCAAGCGTTCTTTGAAGTATAGGATCAGACAAGTGATTAAGCGTGATATCCAGAATGAGAATCATTGTTTTCAAAGGATTTTTTTCTAGAGTACTTTGGATCCACTCGGCTATATTATTTTGAGATAAAATCTCTTTCGTTGCATTGTTGGGATGAATATCGGCGATCAAAACATCCGGGAACCCTTTAATGTCTTCAATCCAATCCACTTTCGTTGAGGAAATAAGAGGACTCTTTTTTTTCCCCAGCAATTCCACTAAGTTAAAGG
Organism: Candidatus Protochlamydia amoebophila UWE25; assembly: GCF_000011565.2. Taxonomy (NCBI): domain Bacteria; kingdom Pseudomonadati; phylum Chlamydiota; class Chlamydiia; order Parachlamydiales; family Parachlamydiaceae; genus Candidatus Protochlamydia; species Candidatus Protochlamydia amoebophila. The sequence goes on along the minus strand of NC_005861.2, from coordinate 1,446,455 downwards.
TCTCAAAATAATTATGACAAAGATGAGTCATTATGAACGGTTGTTGAAGTGCTTCAAAGCGATGCAAAAGATGGTCGAAGATATGTAAAAAGCCGGTCATTGCGTAGGGAAATAAACCAATAGATGTTTGAATGCTTGCGGGCAGTTTGTGTTCATTTTGCAGGGAGTCCAACAAAATTGACTCGAGATTTAATTCTGAAAATTTTTCAGGAAATGTCTGTAGGCAAAACATCACAATCTCGCACAGATTTTGATAGGCTTTAGCCCACTGCACGATTTCCTTGTCTCCTATTGCTTTTAAAATCCAGGGGCTGACTTGAGAGTGTAAAAGGGGAGCAGCAAATTTAGTTAACTTATAATGTTCAAAAAAACAAACATGCCATTGTAAAATTGCTTTCCGATAAAGCTCGGAACCGGGATCGCCTGTAATTGTATAGCTGTCTATTTCCTCTATTTGGCGACGCCAAATAGCAAGCGTATTAAGTAGGTGAACAGAGGGATAATTTTCTTCAATAGGAATGAATAGTCCAATTGCTTTTAAAGCACTAGCAAAATTTTCATTTCCTAGTTCTTTCGTCAAGAATGCATTTAAGGCTAGTCTATCTGGAACAGCGCCTGCTCCGTTCAATAGTGAAAAAACGCCCATTTCATCAGTCTTCTTTTTTCCAAACATTTCCTCACTGTCTAATGCCATGTATTGAAGCTTGAAATCACAACGCTTGAGAGGAGGCAACCTTGCACCCCACATCAATCTACAATCGATATTGGATATTTGTAGAAGAAATATAACACAAAGGTTGGGATGAAATTTTCTAGTTTTATCAATACATATACCTTCTTTTGACAGTCGTTCCTTAACAATATCGTACGGACTTTTTTTTAAATCTGAAGAGGTGATTTCAACAAAAATAAATTTTTTATCCTTACAAATTTTTTCTTTTTTCTTAATTGTTCTTGTTGGTATTAGTGATGCGACTTCTCGAATCTGTTCTTTAAAAAAAATCTTTAAAACAGAAATGGCTGAAGTTGCGCTCAGCTTGACTAAATTTAAGGGATTACCATCGTCAGGAAAAAAACCATGACGAAAAAAAAACTCCAGTTTTTCTTTAATCCAGGGTTCTATCAATTTAAAAAGACGCTCATCCGCTGTTCTGATATAGCCAGATTTTGTTTGTTTAGCTAATAAAGGAGAACAATAGCCCAATCGACGGATTTCTTCTTCTGTAAATTCAGCATTGTAATGTTGATAATAAAGCAAATAGCAAAGGCAGGCACGTTTTTGTTCAGGTGTTTCGGCTTTATTGTAAAAATACTCCATGACGCGAATGGGGCTTTGTTTAGATAATAGCGGAAATTGCCTCAACGGAGCTTCTGGAATAGCCAAAAGGGAGAGCTTTGAAACAGAGGGCAAGTGATGCTCTGAGAGAGGCATGTTCAAAAAAGAAGAAATATTTGTTTTCGATTGCTTTTTAGCATAAATAAAATGCCCCTCCAAATCTATAATAAGAACATACGCTTGAGGTTTTTCTTCAGAAGTTAAAGATTTCCAAACTTGGTTAGAACGACCAGAATTTGGAAAAACGAGCATATCATCGATACCACAGCCCCATCTATCTTTGCTTACGGTGACGATTCGAATAGGAATATTTAGAACTTTGGCTAATAAATCACCCTCTCCCGAAGCAGCAATCCATTCTCTATCTTTTTTAATTTCTTCAGCTCTTTTTTTAATTTCTTCAACTCTTTCATTAGAAACACCTCTAGTAGATTTTTTAACGTATTCCTTGGAAATAACATTTCTCAAATACGCGATTTTACCTCCCTGTTGATCCAGGTGCTCTATTTTTATAGATAAAGTTTTCAGGCTTTCCAAAAAAGCATTCATAAAGCAGTCGCCATCGGCTTTAACGCCACATAACTTAAATCCTTCAATTTGTAGATGCGCATCGACTCTATTTACTTTATCAATCATATCTTCTGGCAGTGGGGCTTCAGAATCAAGCCATAGCTCTTTCGCGATCTCGGTGAGCTTCCATTTTTTTGAGATATGAGAACTATTAAGCTTTGTCACCCGTATTTGCGCAGGCAATGAGTCTACATCACTCCTATTTCTTAGCAGTAATTTTCTGTAAGTAGGATAAAGCCTTGAAGTGGCGCTGCATTTTTCTGAGAATACCGGCTCAATCGCATTCTTGAATATTTTACATGTGCTCGAAAGAGCTGCTATATCTTTTAAAGGCAGATGATTAAGAATCCTATCGAGTAAATCGGTGTTGTACCCAATCATAGCATCATTTATAATTCTTAACATAGATGTTGGCCTTCTATTAAAAATAGTAGTCGTTTATTTTATAGAATTATTTCCGAAAAAGTTTGATTTTTTGAATAAAGCTTTCTATCGGAATAAATAATTCTTTTTTTACCGCAAATTAAAATTATATCCTAATATAAACTGCTTAATGGGCATTTTCTGTTTGTGAATAGTAGAAGCTTTAAATGTATTAGATCTGAACTTTGAAAAAGGTCAATTTAGAAATAGATTTTTCTGCTATTGGACTTATCGGTCTGTTCCCCCGAAGCTGAACCATTTTAAATGTTTATTTAATAAAATTTTTCGCCTTTAAAATGTCAATTTATAAGGAACAGATAGCCTTAAAATAGGCAAAAGTTAAGCGTCAAATTTTAGAAAATTTCCTGCAAGATAAAGTGATAAAGGCCGCTTTTTATAGATGGAAAAATCAAATTACAGAGGGATTGTGATATCTTTTGAAGTTAAGCGTAATTTTCAAGGATTTAATCCAAAAATGACAAATGTCATTTGAGTCATTCTGTAATACTTATTAAAGATGATGCTTGACGCGTCCTTCCTGTTTTTTAAATAGGCCCTCTAAAAATTTTTAAGGACGTATTTGCCAGGATTACTTCATTCGGCAGAACATTATTTCTCGTCTCTTTTCCTCTTCCCAGCTTTCTAAAATAGGGTGGCAAGAAAAGCCCTTTAGGGCCCGTTAAAGTAAATTGCATTTTTTAGTTTACCAAATCGAATGGGATGGTTAGAGAAAGAACACTGATGATAACAAGAGAAAAACGAAACATCTGTTGTGCCCATTGTTGATCATTAGAAGTTTTTAAACCTCTCAATCCCATGAGTAGCCATGTCAGACCTAATCCGATTGTCAGAATCAAATAAAGAGATCCGGTAAAATGGAAAAATGTCAATAAGCTGGATGTCAATGTGAAGATAATAATATACAAAAGGATGCGAATTTTCGTTATTTGAATTCCTTTTTTCAGAGGTAAAACTGGAATGTTAGCTGCCGAATAGTCTTGCAGACGATAAATAGCAATAGAAAAAAAATGGGGCATTTGCCAAAACACCATCATGGCAAATAAAATAAAAGCTCCTAAATCTAATTGATTGCTGACTGCACAATAACCAACAAGAGGTGGAACAGCTCCTGCTAGGCTTCCTATCGCCGTTCCGTAAACTGTCCGACTTTTCCAAATACTATAAAAGAAAACATAAATAATAAATCCCAATTCAGCGATAACTAGCGTTAAAAGATTGGTATAGAAATATAAAATAATAGCTCCAACGATTGCTAAAGCTAATCCAAATACAATAGCTTGTTTTTCAAAAATTACTCCTATAACAAGAGGTCTGTTCTGAGTTCGTTTCATAAGTCGATCTTTTTCAAGATCAATGTAGTTATTAAATACACATCCAGAAGCCATGATGAAAGCTAAACCCAGGATTGTTGAAAAAAAAAGTCCAAATTGAAATTGCCCTTTTGAAGCTAATAAAAAACCGGCCATCACTGTGACGAGGTTGCCAAGAATAATTCCTGGCTTAGTCAATAATAAATAGTAGTTAATCATGTGTCATTTCTTGGGTCATATACCCCATCATGCGTTCATTCAAATCATGCATAATCCAAAGTGATCCGATAACGACGATGAGTAAAATTAATATTGTAAAGCCTAAAGCAATGCTTTCCCACCGGGGTTTAGGTTCTTGCCCAATATGCAAAAAGAAGACTAGCTGAACAAATGTCTGTGTTAGGGCGAAACCTATCAAGGTATAGACTAAATCTTGTCCTTTTAAAATTTTAAAAAAAACAAAGGAAAAGGAAAGGAGTGTTAAGATTAACGAGGCTGTAAAGCCTATGACATAAGATTTAATTGTTCCATGCCATTCTTTCTTTACATCATCTAAATTTAGTTCATGACACATTTAAGCTACTCCCAGTAAATAAACAAATGTAAATATCGAAATCCAAATTAAATCAAGAAAATGCCAAAACAAGCTAAACAGGGCTAGACGGCGAAAAGTAGAAAGCGTAATACCTTGATAAATGACTTGAGCAATCATCACGATCATCCATAATAATCCAAATGTAATATGCAACCCATGCGTTCCTACGAGAGTAAAGAAAGAGGACAAAAAGGCGCTCCTATCAAAGCCATTTCCTTCTCGAATCAGAAGAGAGAACTCTTGAATTTCTAAGAAAAGAAAGCTACTTCCTAAACAGAATGTAATAATCAACCATCCGATCACATATTTTTTTTGACTTTTAACGGCAGCGAGCATGCTTAATCCACATGTCATACTACTTAATAGTAAGATCAATGTTTCTATAAATGCTGTTGGCAGTTGGAATAGTTCGTGTGAAGAAGGGCCTCCAAACGTACTTTTATGTAAAACTGCATATGTACAAAAAAGGGTGGCAAAAAGTAAACAATCTGTCATTAAATACATCCAAAATCCGAAATACGTTTTAGAAAATGTATCTTGATGTGGATCTGGAGCACGAATATCGGGTTGCCGATCAAGGGTATCTTGATGATGAACTATTAAAGATGAACTCATTGGTTTTATTACCTCTTTGAATAGGAAGCTTCTATTTTTTTGATTTCAGCAACAGTAATGACTTCATGAGGATCATCGTGAGATAATCGAACAATCAGACAAGCTAGAATTCCGACAAAACTTCCTAAAGCAAGCCACCAAATATGCCATGTCATTGCAAATCCGAAAATCAAACTTAAAGTCCCTATATAAAAAGCCATAGGGGTATTTTTAGGTAAATAAATATCTTCATAATTTTTTTTCTGTTCGGGTGCGACACCTCGCTTAATTGCCCAAAAAGGGTCGATTTGATCGACTGTTGGAATAATGGCAAAATTATAAATGGGAACAGGAGAAGGAATAGACCATTCTAGAGTTCTTCCATTCCATGGATCGCCACCTGTACTATCCCAATTCTTTTTGCGATTTTTAATACTCCAAAATAATCCAAAAAATTGAATAAATGCTCCACATGCTATGATAAAAGCTCCAAAAGCAACAATCAAGAAGAGAGGGTGCCATCCTGTCGAAACGTCATAGTGGTCTAATCGTCTTGTCGCCCCCATGAAACCAAGCATATAAAGAGGCATAAAGGCTAGCAAAAATCCACTTAGCCAACACCAAAAAGCATATCTATTTAGTTTTTCATCCAACATAAAACCCGTAAACTTAGGAAACCAATAAGTAAATCCCGCAAAAAATCCAAATAGAACACCGCCAATTACCATTCCATGAAAATGGGCAATTAAAAATAAACTATTATGAACTTGGTAATCAACGGGAGGGGAAGCTAGTAAAATACCTGTCATTCCAGCAATTGTAAAATTTAACAAGAAAGCGAAGAACCAAAGCATGGGAGAGGTAAAATGAACCCGCCCTCGAAATTTTGTGAAGAGCCAATTAAAGATTTTAACACCTGTTGGAATAGCGATAATCATCGTCAAAATCCCGAAAAGGGCATTGACATGTGGGCTAGCTCCCATTGTAAAGAAATGGTGGACCCAAACGACAAAAGAGAAAAAAGCAATTAAAACGAGAGCCCAAACCATAGAGACATACCCAAATAACCTTTTTTCTGAAAAAGTGGGAACAATTTCAGAGAAAACTCCAAAAATGGGTAAAATCAGAATATAGACCTCCGGATGCCCCCATGCCCAAATCAAGTTCACATACATCATCGGGTTTCCTCCACCACCAGTCGTAAAAAAGTGCATGTCTAGGTAACGATCTAGCGAAAACATAAATAAAGTTGCAGTTAGAATTGGGAAGGCAAAGATGATTAAAACCATTGAGCACAAACTACTCCAAACAAAGATAGGCATCTTCATTAAAGTCATTCCAGGACAGCGCATTTTTAGGATGGTTACAAGAAAGTTAATCCCGGAAAGTGTGCTTCCGATTCCTGAAATTTGTAACATCCAAATCCAGTAATCAACTCCTTCGCCGGGACTGTATTCTAGAGCCGAAAGAGGAGGATAGGCTAACCATCCGGCTATTGAAAATTGACCAATGGCAAGTGAAATGAGTGTTAGCATTGCCCCGGCTGTAAAAAGCCAAAAGCTAACCGCATTTAAGAAGGGGAAAGCAACGTCTCTAGCGCCGATTTGCAAAGGAATAATTAAATTTAAAAGCCCAAAGACTGCTCCCATGGCTACAAAAAAGATCATTGTTGTTCCATGGGCAGAAAAAACTTCTTGAAAATGTGTAGAAGAAATAAACCCTTGAGATTCTCCGACAGATAAGGCTTGTTGCAATCTAATCATTAAAGCATCTGTAAATCCTTTAAAAAACATGATCAATACAACAATAATATACATAATTCCGATGCGTTTGGGATCAACTGTCGTGATCCATTCATTCCAAAGCCATTTCCATCTTTTAAGATAAAAAATCAGGCCAATCAAAGCGATACCGCTAATAAGCATCATCACTACAGCAAAATTTTGACTGGATTCATGTTTAAAAGATTCTAAAGTAAGTTTACCAAACATATTTTAATTATTTCTTTTGAGGGTACATGTATTTATCAATTGTTAGATCAAAAAGAGAATTTTCTTCTAATCGATAAATTTCTACTGGATTGTTTTTACTGGGTTTTGCGATTAGATTATATTCGTTTTGATTTAGAATATTGTTCGATTGCTTCGCAGAAGTTAACCATTGTTGATACTCTTCTTCTGTTGAAGATCTTGTAATGAAATTCATTCCTGAAAATCCTTCTCCACTTAAATTTGCAGAAGATCCTCGATAATCTCCTGTGTGATTGGCAATTAAGTAAAGCTCGGTCTGCATACTCGGCATTGCATAAATTTGTCCTCCAAGTTCAGGGATCCAAAATGAATTCATGGGGGCATCGGCAGTAATTTCAAAATGAATTGGGGTGTCTTGAGGGATTTGTAGAAAATTAATAGTAGCAATTTTTTCTTCAGGATAGATAAACAGCCATTTCCATTGCAAAGCGATGACTTGAATAGTGATTTCTTTTTTATCTGAGATAATGGGCTTATAAGGATCGAGTTCAGCTGTTTTTACCCATGTTAAGACGCTCAGAAATATTATTAAGACTAAGGGAATGCCCCACCAAATAAATTCTGCAAATTTGTTATCAACTAGATCTGGATCATATTTTCCTTTGGGGTTATCCGCACTATATTTCCATGAAAAAACAAATGTCAAAATGTAGACAGGAATAACCACCAAAAGCATTAAGGCTTGAATTATCAAAAGAAGATTTCGTTCTTTGACAGCAACCCACCCTTCTGGAAATAAAATCGCGATAAATTCTTTGAAATGTAAAATCTCTAAAACCTGCATAATCAAAATCAAAAACAAGATTAAGCCGGTAAAAAATAGCATGTAAAAGACAGATTTTCTAGCTGCTTTCATCTTTAAGTTTATTCCTTTAATTAGGGCGAGATTTATGGAGAATTTCCATTCAATATCTAAATCATTTGCCTATAAGAATTAATTATCTGGTTTAAGCGACGCGTTTGAGATTTGCTATCACGCATTGATTTATCTCTAACTATTATACATTTATTTTTGAATGGTATAAATTTTCAAAATAATCATATCTGCGGTTTTATGGCTATTAAAACTTACAGAAAGAAGATGAATTGATGGCAAAATACGTATACAGACTATTTAAAAGGTTTTATGCGTGAAGTAATAAGAGGGCGGAAGGATGAGTCATATTTTAAAATTAGTGATTTGTTTGTTGATTTGCGTCGGAGGGGGTTGGGCATGTGGCTGGATCACTTCCTCTAGTGTTCATCAGTGGTATCCAACGCTTATAAAATCATCTCTTACTCCTCCTAATATTGTCTTTCCTATTGTTTGGACCTTTCTTTATGTATTCATGGCTATTGCATTATATTTGATTTGGATCAGCCCTACAAAAAATAAAAAGCCTGCTTTTTTTATTTTTGGTGTTCAACTTATTTGTAATTTTCTTTGGTCGTGGATTTTTTTCTATTTACAACTCCCTTTTATAGCTTTGTTGAATTTGATGATTTTATGGGGATTAGTTTTAAACACAATAAACGTGTTTTATCAACACTCTAAACTGGCTAGCCAACTTTTATGGCCTTATTGGATTTGGATCAGTTTCGCTTGGTACTTAAATGCATTTATTGTTTTTTATAATTAATAGGCGTCAAAAGTAGAGATTTGCAGGGAAATAGGGCGATTAAATAGGATGAATAGGACAAATAAAGGAAAGATCAATCGAAAAAGAGAAGGGATAATTATTCCCCCTCTTATTTTAAAAATTAAACAAACAGGGAATGTGCATAATCAGTTCTGCTAGATGCAAAAAGTTTTGGGAAGAGATTAGCAGCAACGACTAGAGATATACTTTTTAGAGGGAAGCGGTAACCCAAAGAAGCTGCGAGGGCAAAACTTCCTGCATAGGAAATGCTAGTTCTCAAAGCTTCTCCTACAAAACTTAGCTCCTGCCGATTATTTCCAAATTTTTGAAATAGAGGACTAATCGCTCCATGAATCAAGGTAGCAGTGATTGCAATAGCACCACGTAAAGAGGATGCTTTTTCATTGTTGAGGATTAAGAAACCAACTGCAAAATTGAAAGCTCCCGAAATAACAGCCGCTTTAGCAGTATTTTCTGGTATGTGGCTAGCATAATTAGAAATAGTGTTTGACGTTGAATGATAGATAGATTGCATACTCATAAAAATTTTCCTTTTTTTTGTGTTAAACTCTCTGATAAAAGGACTGCATTAATAGATGATAAATTTAAAATTAAATACTTATTTTTTATCATCAGCAAATATTCAAAGAAGTTCGTCATAAAATTTAAGTAAATAGAAGGTAAAAAAGAAAGATAAGTTGAAAAATGAGGGGGTAATTATCCCCCTCATTTTAAAAGTTAAGCGATCACACGATGTGTCAATTTACTTGTGCAAGGTGTACCAAGAAGATATGGGAAGAGATTAGCAGCAACGACTAGAGATATACTTTTTAGAGGGAAGCGGTAACCTAAAGAAGCTGCGAGGGCAAAACTTCCTACACAAGAAATACCAGTTCTCAAAGTTTCTCCTAACAAACTTAGCTGATGCTGATCATTTGCAAATTTTTGAAATAGAGGACTAACCGCTCCATGAATCAAGGTAGCAGTGATTGCAATAGCACCATATACAGAAGATGCTTTTGCATTATTGAGGATTAAGAAACTAACAGCATAACTGAAAGCTCCTGCAACAACTGCCGCTTTAACAGTGTTTTTTGGTATGTGGCTAGCATAATTAGAAATAGCGTTTGATGTTGAATGATAGATAGATTGAATACTCATAAAAATTTTCCTTTTTTTTTGTTGAACCCTTTTATAATAAAAAACCTATGTTAATAAATTATAAATTTAATGTTAACAATTTGATTTTTGTAGTCAATAAGTACTATAAATTAAGATTTATTGGCAATCAAGAGATTAGAATGAATATAACAAATAAAAGTTAGGTTGAAAAAGGAGGCACAGTAACTCCCTCGTTTTAAAGTATGGTGTTAGGGGGAGTACGATAATTGTTTGATTAACTTTAGCTAGACTAAATAAATTTAGTAAGAAATTAGTAGCAACCACTATAGATAGGCTTTTTGAGGGAAGTGGTAGCCTAAAGAAGCTGTGAACGCAAAGCCGCCTTTCCAAAAATTAACTAATAGAAATCATGTCGAAATTTTTGAAACAAGAGATTATTGCTTCGTGTGTCAGGGAAGCAGTGATTAACCTAGCATCCATATCTGTGGATTTTACAGGATGGGTGAGATTGTGCGGCTCCTATTTAATGGTAAAACGCGCACTATAAAAAGGTGAGTTAAGAGGAGGCTGCGTTTTTAAAAATATTAAAACTCATGCGCGATTTTTGACCAATTTGATGAGATTTAAGAGAATTTTTGAATTCATTAAGGTTAATTCAAAGATGTTACTATTTAGATAGGTTTTTTACCTAAATAACTTACTAACAAATTATTAATAAATATTGGCATGCTGTTTTTTTTTTGCTGTTCATCTGCCCACTTTAAACAATCCTCATTACTTGCAAAGTTTCGAAATAATGGATTGGTGAATTCGCCTATTTATAAGTATAAGTGTATAATAATAACTTTAACAAATTATGTTTAAATGAAATGTTTTGCCAAAAGTAACCCCAAAGTCTGTTAAAGCTTTGAGTTTTTTTATAGGACTCGATTTACGAGAGTGTTTTTTTGTATTGGATTAATCTAGTTAGTGGCTGTGTTTGTCATAGAATGATAAATTGCATTAATAATATTTATTATAAAATTGTTTGTTTATTAAAAATTTTATTGATAATAAATTTTCAATAAAATTTTATGTTTCCTAACATATTATTATGAGAAAGCATAGTGAATTTTAGGCGAACTCTAAATTTTTTTCTTTTCGCATAAAATTTCTCGGCCATTACAAATTTCTCAATTAATTTAGCATCCAAAAATAAGGCTTTATGAAACTTCGATCTCTTTTTTTTAGCTTACTTTTTATAAGTCTCAGTATCTTACTTTTATTTTTTCTTGTTAGAGCTTGGATGCAAAAAGATATTTTTGAAGAAGATCAAAACCTTGTTTGGGTAGGGGCTATTATCGACAATCATGATCAATTGATTCCTCCTTTTCTACTAACGATCGAAAAATTGTATTATGATAAAGCAAAAATGCATTTGCAAATAGATTGTTGTAATCAAAATAAGCATGTAAGAAAAATTGTGATGCAGTGGGTTGAAAAAAATAGGAAATTTTATCAGAGTCTTGTTTTTGTGGATCATACTTCAAGTATAGATGAAAAAAAACATTTTATTGAAAAAAATAAAGTGCTTGCAAATATTAAAAATGGGTATTTGGCTAATTGTCAACAGCAAAGCTGCAATTATTGTTTGATATTATCTTCCGATATGCTTATTGCTCCTCATACGTTAAAATACCTAATAGAAAAAGATAAGCCCATTATTAGCCCACTTTTAAGACCTTTTCCACAACCTCATGATCCTTACCGTAATTTTTTTTGCGATGTAACGGAAGAGGGATATTACAAACACCATGAAGACTATCTAGCAATTGCAAATCGACAAAAACTTGGAACTTTTCAAGTCCCTTGTGTGCATGGTGTTTATTTGATTCAAGCTCCATTCTTAAGTCAGCTGAGCTTTACCGAAGGATTTAAAAATTATGAATTTTTAGCATTTTCTACATATGCTCGAAAAAAAAATATGGGTCAATTCATTTGCAATGAAAGGGAATTTGGCTTTCTCATGCATTTAAGCGATGATGCAACATTAGATCAACAGAAAAACTTTAAATTAGTGAATGCAGAAAAAGAAATTACACCTGCAATTTTTCATTCCATTCTTTCTCCTTATTTTACAAACGACTTTTATTTGAGTGAAATTGCAAAAGATTTTAATCTGGATCAATACCAAATTTATCGTGTTTGCAATCGAGAACTTTTTTTATTAGACGAAAACAATGATCGCATTAAAAGTCATACCATTAAGCAAGGTGCCAATTGGGAAGAACATTTTTATTCTCAATTTCAAAAATATGTAAAACCGGACACAATTGCGATCGATGTGGGTGCACATATAGGAACACACGCCTTAGCTCTCTCAAAATTAGTAGGAGAAAAAGGAAAGGTTTATGCATTCGAACCACAAGCCAAAATATTTTGTGAACTCGCCATCAATATGTATTTAAATAATTGTCATCAGGTAGAGCTTTTTCACAAAGCTTTAGGGGTAAAAAAGGAGTGGAAAGCAATGCATATTCTTAAAGAAGGATATGAAATTGTTTCTTCTCCTTTTTATTTAGACAATAAAAATAAAGTCCAAATTGTCGAGCTAGATAATTTTCATTTACACAATATTTCATTGATTAAAATCAATGTAGAAGAATTTGTAATGGAAATTTTAGCCGGAGGATGGGAAACAATCCAAAGAAATAAACCTGTCATGATCGTCAAAATCTCTAATAACGAGCAAAAACAAAATAAAATTCAAACCATTGAAAGTTTTGGATATGCCAGTTCAAAATTATCCGGTAATGATTATTTATTTATCCCGTTAGCACAGTTAGGATTGCTAGAAGAACCAAATTAAAATGATACCTAATTACTCATGAAAATAGCATTCATATATTTCCATTATTGTTTATTCTTCTTTACCCCTATTTTATCAGCGCAAAATTCAACACCTGCTATTAACCAGGAACCAGCTCCGTTATCTATTGTTTGGGAAGGGTCTTTTTTAGACTTGGGAAGTTTGTCTCTTGTCAATCAAAGTTTTTCAAAACAATTAATGCAGGTACCGGGAGTTAAATTAACTTGCGTATCAAATAGAAATTTAAGTTCCTTGCAAACTTTAGCAGACCCCAGAGTAATTGATGAATTGAAAAATTGGGTTCACATTGTAAAAATAGAATCTACCCAAGAAGCTCAAATTACAGTGCGACATAGTTGGCCTCCTAATTGGCAAGCACCTAAAAAAGGAAAATGGGTTTTAATGCAGCCTTGGGAGTATGGCTATATCCCTTTAGAATGGATTGAAAATATTAAAAAAGTTGATGAAGTTTGGGTTCCCACGCATTTTGTTAAGCGTGAATTTGTAGAGTCTGGTGTTCCAGAAAGTAAAGTTGTTGTGATACCCAATGGGGTTGACTGTCTGACATTTAATCCGCAAATTGAACCTTTTCCTCTCAAAACAAATAAAAAATTTAAATTCCTTTTTTTAGGAGGCACAATTTATCGAAAAGGTCCTGATTTACTTCTGACAAGTTATTTAAAAACTTTTACTAACTTCGATGATGTCTGTTTGGTTGTCAAAGATGTGGGAGTTAAAGAGGCGTATGCAGGACAAACATATGAAAAAATGTTTAAAGAGTTTCAAGACAAACCTAATGCGCCCGAAATTATTTATCTTGATGAAAATTTAACCGCGAATCAAATTGCAAGTATTTATAAAGCCTGTGATTGTTTAGTACATCCCTATAGAGGAGAGGGATTTGGTCTCCCGGTTTTAGAAGCGATGGCTTGTGGTTTGCCAGTTCTTGTGACTAAAGGGGGAGCAACAGATGATTTTGTGACAAATGCCTATGGATGGCTAATTCCTTCTTTAAAAAAATCGATAGGTTTACATTTTAGTGGTTACACGCTTGCAGGAGAAGGTTGGTTAATGGAACCAGACATAGAGGCTTTGTCAATGCAAATGCGTTGGATTGCTAATCATCCCTTTATTGCAAAATCTAAAGGTGCGGCTGCGAGTCAGTATGTTAAAGAGCATTGGACTTGGCAAAAAGCGGCAGAACAAGCATTAAATCGTTTAAAACTAATCGCTAACTAGCAACTGTATTTAAGTTTTAAAAAAAAGATTGAACTGACTTTATACACTAGTCCCAACGCCATGTGCTCTCATTTGGAAGGAAGTTCGCCGTAATGAAGGAGAAAAATTTGGGATCCTCCTTGTCATGGCGCTAGTTTGGATGGATATGAAGACGCCTTAGATGCTCTTATAAGTTCAAATTTATCTTTGCCGTCAACTTAGCTAGCATTATTATTGATATGATCTTATGATGTGTGGATTTTTTGAAACTTAGAGTTCAATGTTTGGCAAATTCTTGCGCTTACAAAATTTTTGCCTCATAGGTAAATTTCAAGCAAAAAATTTTGTTATTTAATCTCGATAATTTAGAATTTTCTTTGAAATTTCTCATTTCATTCGCTTTTTTAAAAAATTGAGAACATACGTTTCTTCAAAACTAAGTTCCATGACTAAATCTACAGATTTTTTGCTTGGGCGCTTTGTCACCTTAAATAAAGTTTGATCTAAGTAAGCATTAAAGACTTCTGGATGGACATAACTTTTGCGGCAAATGGCTGGGGTATTGCCTAACTTTTTAGCCACTTTTTCTATGGCTTGGACAATGTTACGCTTTGCTTGCGCATGTGAGTCAAAGTGTTCGAATTCTTGCAAAGCAAAGACAGTCAACACTGTTCCTGCCCATGTACGAAAATCTTTAGCTGTAAAATGATCGTTTGTGATCATACGTAAATATTCATTAACATTTGTAGAACTGATTGATACAGGCATGGCATTTTCATCCATGTATTCAAAAAGCTCTTGTCCTGGCAAATCTTTACAACGCTTGACAATTTTTGCTAGACGTTTATCGTATAGAGTGATGGTATGCTGCTTTCCGCTTTTACCAATAAATTTAAAAGTCATTTCAGTTCCTTCAATCGAAACATGATGATTTTGTAGGGTTGTTAATCCAAAAGAATTATTTTCTTTTGCATATGCTTCATTTCCTACACGGATGAGCGTCATTTCTAATAAATAAACGACTACAGCCAAAATTTTTTCTTTTGACATCTCGGTTAAAGATAAATCTCGTTTGATTCGTTTTCTGATTGTAGGGAGTGCTTGAGCAAAAGCGATCATCTTGCCATATTTGGTTTCATCGCTAACTTCTTTCCAAAGTGCATGGTAACGGTATTGTTTACGACCCTTCGCATCCCGTCCGGTAGCTTGAATATGACCATTAAGACTCGGACAGATCCAAACATCTGTATAGGCAGGAGGAATAGCTAAAGCTTGAATACGTTTAATTTCATTAGAATCGATAATAATTTTGCCATTGCTATCTTTATATATAAACTGTTTGCCTTTACGCTCTCGCGTAATTCCATGTTTGAAATTGTTCACGTAAGTTAAATTAGCGACTTCAGCTAATTTTTTCGGATCAATTTCTGTGCAAGCTTCGGGCTTTATTTTAATTTTCTTCATCGTAAATTTAATTTTAGTTGCTAAACCATCGCTTATCCTGCCCTATAAAAAATTTGGATTTGAGTTGCTTTAGTAGGGAGATAAAAATGATAAGATATCTTTTGCCTAGAAGTTAAGCAAATTAATTTGTAATCACTTTACTAAATTAAGAGAAATCAATTTAGAAATTAAAATCTTCATCAGATTTAGTAAAAAAATATTAATTTGGCTTGGATTTTAACTTTTTAGATAGAAGCAAACATAACAAGTTTTTGACATAGTTGCTCAAACTTTTAATTTTTTTAGGGGAGTCTAATCTTAAGCAAGGCTAGTTTATTTTTTAAAGCTAGTATTTTTAATGTATGGCTATATAATTTTTTTTAAGAAATAAACTAAAAAAATTATAAGTCAATCGAACCCATGTTTAATTTTTTTTAATATAAGATCAAGCTCAGCTTGTAGTTTGAAAATGGCTAGCTCTTTCGCTTTAGCCTCAATTTCAATTGTCATTGCCGGAAAATCGAACCAACAGGTAGGGAAATCTTGAATATCAATATAGTCATGATGCCTTTCTCGTTTTGGTCCATTCCAGCCCTCTAAAGGAGAAGATATATGGAAAAGGGGTTCTCGATCCCATGTTTTATAAGCCTGAATGCTTGCTTGTTCTAGGGACAATTCATCGGGTAAACAACGATGGTGATGAACATCATAAACTAGGGGGATTTTGAGTTGTTGACAAAGGGAAAGCAGATCTTGGGGAGTAAAACACCGATCATCATTTTCTATTGTTAAACGTGTGCGAACGCGTTTTGATAAACGTTCAAATCGCTCTGCAAAATTAGTTAGAGCCTTTGCTTTATTTCCGTATGTTCCTCCCGCATGAATGTTGATTACATCTGCTCCTAATAATTCTGCTATTTCTCCATGGTATTCTAGTTCTTGAATAGAATTTTTGACGACATGCTCGTGAGGGGAGTTAAGAACGACAAATTGATCAGGATGAAAGGTTAGCCGAACAGCATTTGTTTGAGCTAATTTTTTGCAGTATTCAAATTTTTGGAAAATAAGCGCAGCTTCTGGTAATTGCTCAAGTTGGTAACCATATTGAGAATGTTTAAATAAAGGAAGAAATTCACTTTGAATTCGAAAACTCCCAATATTAAATTGTTTACAATATTCAATAGCAGCTATCAACGTATTTAAATTACTTAAGATTAATGTACTTAAAAAATTTAAATAAGGTTCGCCTCGATTATTTAATCTTGCAATATACGCCACAGTTGTCTTGCGAAACTTAATTGGAGCTTCTTTAAAAATACAACACAGTCCCCATCTAATTTTATGCATTGGATATTCCCTTGTCATGAACATCTATTGTTTATACATGTACAATACTATCATAAAAAAATTGGCTAGACTAGAGATCTAGTTTGTTTTTGCCCGGAGATAAAGATTTAAATATCAAGTTTTGCTAATTCCCAAGCATCCTAATCTATTCTATTTTTTAATCATTGAAGCAATTGTTGTTTTTCGAATTATTCATCGATTTGGAGATACTTAGTTTGCTGCCTTCTTCCTCTTAAATGAGATAAATTTAGGAAGTTCCTTTTTGAAATATTTGATCAGAGTGATAACTAATAATGAGTCATTAAGCAAAAAAATCTCATTTTAGTTTTCAATCCTCGCTATCCATTTCTTAAGAATCTGAAAACTTTTTTTGCAAAAAACATGCGAATTTTTTCTGGAAAAAATACGACAAAAATATTACTAACTAGCTTCTAGAAACGGCCAAATTGACAAGGAGAGCTTTTGTGATTAATAGTCTAAGGGTTCAAATATTTTTCTGTTCAACTGGATGTAGGGATAGAATAAGGAGGTTTAGAAGAATATTTTTTAGAGGACTGAATAAAAAAACTGTTATTGATGCTGCGTGAGTTTTTTTGATACTCATGCAAGCATCACAACATTTGATGAAACTCCGGATGCTAGATTCGAACTAGCGACCAATGGATTAACAGTCCACTGCTCTACCGCTGAGCTAATCCGGAATATTTAAGAAGTGCTTATCTTAGAAAAATCGTCATTTAAAGACAACATCTTTTTAATTTTATTCTTAAAATAAATTTAAGGATATTTTGAGAGATTTTAAAATCCGATCAAAATAAAAAAGGGAAGAACAACATGTTCTTCCCTTTACTCTTAAGAAAAGCAAGAATGGATTAATAATCCATGCCGACAGGCGCCGCAGGAGCCGGTTTCTCTTCTGGGATGTCCGCAACAATAGCCTCTGTTGTTAGTAACATAGCAGCAACAGAAACGGCGTTCTCTAACGCGCAGCGAACAACTTTAGTAGGATCTAAGATACCGGCTGTGATCATGTCTACATATTCGCCTGTTAATGCGTTATATCCTTCTTTTTCTTTCATTTTTTCTACAGCTTGCAAAATGATGGCACCTTCTTGTCCTGCATTTTCAGCAATTTGACGAAGGGGAGCACTTAACGAGCGCGCCATGATTTTAGCACCTGTTTTTTCATCGCCTTCTAAACTGTCAGCTAAACTATTAACAGCTGGAATGCAACGAATAAAGGCTGTTCCACCGCCAGGAAGAATCCCTTCTTCTACGGCTGCAGCGGTAGCTCTTTGTGCATCATCTACACGGTCTTTCTTTTCTTTCATTTCAATTTCTGTAGCAGCTCCGACATGAATCACAGCAACTCCACCGACGAGCTTAGCAAGTCGTTCTTGAAGTTTCTCTTTATCATAGTCCGAAGTGCTTTCTTCAATTTGACGTTTGATTTGTGAAGCGCGATCAAGAATAGCCGCTTTAGTTCCAGCCCCTTCAACAAGGGTTGTTTCATCTTTTGTTAAAACAGCTTTTTTAACACGACCTAATTGTTCGATTGTTGTTGTTTCCAATTTTAAACCAATTTCTTCACTTATGAGTTCTCCACCAGTAAGAATGGCAATATCTTGTAACATGGCTTTACGACGATCACCAAAGCCGGGTGCTTTAACAGCACAAACTTTTAAACCTGCACGTAGGCGATTGACAACAAGCGTTGCAAGAGCTTCACCTTCAACATCTTCAGCGATAATAAGAAGAGGGCGACCTGTTTCCACAACGGCTTGTAGAAGCGGAATAATTTCTTTAATCGCACTGATTTTTTTCTCATAAATTAAGACATAAGCATCTTCTAAGATACATTCTTGAGATTCCGAATTTGTCATGAAATAAGCGGATAAATAACCTCGATCAAATTTCATTCCTTTGACGACATCAAGTTCAGTTTCAAATCCTTTGCCTTCTTCAACAGTGATTGTTCCATCACGGCCAACTTTTTCAATCGCTTGAGCAATCATTTCTCCGATTTCAGCATCGTTATTAGCAGAAATAGTGGCTACTTGTGCGATTTCATTGCGATCATCAACTGTTTTGCTTCTTTTTTTGAGTTCTTGAACAATAACTTTAACAGCTTTTTCCATTCCACGTTTTAGATCAAGAGGATTAGCACCTGCTGCTACATTTCTAAGTCCTTCAGAGTAGATTGCTTCAGCTAATACGGTTGCAGTCGTAGTTCCATCGCCAGCTTTATCAGCTGTTTTACTAGCAACTTCTTTAACCATTTGTGCGCCCATATTTTCGAACTTATCTTCCAGTTCGATTTCTTTAGCAACAGTGACTCCGTCTTTTGTGATATGGGGAGTTCCATAAGATTTGTCAATAACGACATTACGTCCTTTAGGACCGAGGGTAACTTTAACAGCGTCAGCTAAAGTACGGACACCTTTTAAAATTTTTTGTCTGGCATCTTCTTTAAATTTAATAATTTTAGCGGCCATTTGAAATCTCCTGTGAATGTGAATAATTAATTATTTTTCTACAATGGCAATGATATCATCGGCACGAAGAATCACTAACTCCTCATCATTTAGAGTTATTTCTTGACCCGAATATTTTTCCATAAGGATCACATCACCGATTTTGACAGGCATGGGAACTAAGGTACCGTTTTTATCTTTTTTACCTGTTCCAATTGCTATGACTTCTGCCTGTTCCTGTTTCTTTTTTGCAGTGTCGGGGAGAATGATTCCTCCTTTTAACTTCTCTTCGGCGGCTAAGCGGCGAACAAGAACGCGATTTCCTAAAGGTTTTAGTTTCGTGATTTGAGAGACTGTTTGAGTTTGTGTCATAGGGATCTCCTATATTTATTAAGTTAAAAGTTAATGTTAGATTCCGCACTAACTATCTAATGGTGATTGAGGTAGTCAATATAACCAGCTAAGTTTTTTTTAGCAAGTGAATTAGCAGTGAATCAACTTAATTGCTAATTTTTTGGTTTCTAACTAAAGTTAACATGCCGACAAGAAACCCATTTCTTTGTCGGCAATTAGGTAGGCTAGACTTTGACGTCCGTCAATAAAGATTCAAGTTCATTCAGAAGTTGATCAAATTTTTGAATAGTAGATTTGACTGGAAGGGGAGATTCCATGTCAATACCTGCCATCTTTAACATTTCAATAGGGTATTGGCTGCAGCCTCCTTTTAGAAAGTTCAGATAGTTTTCACGATCTTGTTGTTGACCATTAACAACTTTGTCTGCTATGGCAAGAGCTGCACTAATCCCAGTTGCATACTGAAATACATAAAAATTATAATAAAAATGAGGAATACGAGCCCATTCAATATCGATTGCTTTATCAATTATAACGTCGGGGCCAAAATATTTATGATTGAGTTTGCGATATTCTTGTTTAAGAAGCTGAGGTGTGAGAGGAATATCTTGTTCTACTTGTTCATGGATTAAAAGTTCAAATTCAGCAAACATTGTTTGTCTAAATAAAGTGGCTCGAATATCCTCAACTTTTTGATTGACTAAGAAAATTTTCTCAATAGGATCTTGACAGCGATTAATAAGTAAACGACTCAAAAGATCTTCATTAAAAGTTGAAGCGACTTCTGCTAAGAAAATAGGATAGTCGCTATATTGATAGGGTTGTGTGCGGCGACTATAAAGGCTGTGCATGCTATGGCCAGCTTCATGAGCCAATGTAAATACATCTCTTAAAAGATTCTTATAATTCATAAGAATATAAGGCATACTGTCAAAACATCCACTAGAATAAGCACCCGAACGCTTATTTTGGTTTTCGTAGCGATCTACCCAACGCTCTTCTTTTAATCCTTTCGCCAATAAAGATTGATATTCGGAACCGAGAGGAGCGACAGATTCAATGACAATATCTTCTGCCTCTTTATAAGATAAACGAATATCCACGGCACTAGTTAGAGGGACGTAAATATCGTAAAGATGGAGTTGGTCTAATTTCAAGATTCTTTTGCGCAAGCCCATATACCGATGTAAAACTGAGATTTTTTCTGTTACAGCCTCAATTAAAGCATGGTAAACAGATGTGGGTATATTTTTAGGGAATAAGGCTGATTCTAAGCAGGAAGTATAATGTCTAGAACGTGCTTGAAAAAGATGATTTTGCACTTGACCCGAAAGGAGTTCACAAAGAGTATTTTCATAAGCTAAATACTGATGATGATACTGGTTAAAGGCTTTTTCTCTCAAAAAGCGATCTTGGTCTCGAATATATAGACTATAAGTAGCATGAGACAGGGCATGTTCGCTTCCTTTATCATCTTTGATAGGAGCAAATTTAAAATCCGCATCACTAATTGCATTAAACGCTTTATAAGATGTTTGCAAAGCTTGACCGGCAAAAGCTAGTAATTTTTCATTTTCGAACGATAATGTATGCTTTTTGGTGCGGATAATTTTTTCTAAATGAAATTTATAAGCGACTAAAGCAGGAGAGTTTAAATATTCTTCTAATTGTTCATTAGATAGAGCAAGCAATTCAGGTTGAAACCAAGAAATTTCTTGAGAAAACTTGTGAGCAATAGTCAGAATTTGCTCATAAGATTTTTTAAATATTGGATTCGCAATATCCTCGTCATGACGTAAATGAGCATATGTGTAAAGCTTAGAAAGCTCTCGATCCATGCTCATCATTAAATCTAGAGTATTTTTAACATATTCAGGGCCTCGGTGAAGTGAACCTTGTAAAGCTTGGATAGCAGGGCAAAGTGATGTTTGCTGGCTTCCAGCATTAGAAAATGTTTGAAAAGCTTGTTCCCAAGCTTCATGAGAAAGATAAAGTTCTTCTACATTCCAACGGTCACTTAATGAAACTTCTTCGCGAGATTTAGTCATATTTAGCTTCCTTTGTTTCAAGAAATATCAATAATGCTTTATTTTCGATAAAGTTTTTTAAAACTGGTGATAGTATTAGTTTTTTAGTTTAAAGGGAATATTTTGATGAAAATAAAAGCTAAAATTTCAAAAAAAAGATGATTGATGAATAAGTTTTAAAGATCATTAATAAAAACTTGGTTTTTTTTAAGAAATTCGTTAGTTTTCAAGTGAATTTCATTAGATAATTTGGATTATACATAATTAAATGGTTTGAGAATCTGTTTTTAACAAATTCAAATTTTTGATAATTAGTTTCTTAAGTTGAATAATAATAAGCTTTACTGGTCTGTTTCTTCTTTAATTCAGCGAATTAAAAAAATATAAATTTTAATTTTTCCCATTAACTGATTAAGAAAAAGCAAAAAGGTAAAGTGTTGAGAGGAGTTAAATATGCTGAAAACAACTGAAAAGTCTGTTGTTAAGGGAAAATTTATTGTTAGTAACGATCGAGGACTTCATACAAGACCTTCAACAGAACTTGTAAAGTGCGCAAATAGTTTTAGATCTCAAGTTTTCTTGAAATATCAAAAGCTTGCTGTTAATGCAAAATCATTACTTGGCGTTTTAATGTTAGCTGCTTCAAAAGGGGCTAAAATTGGGATTGAAGCAGAAGGAGTGGATGCTCAAGAAGCTGTAGAATCTATTATTGAACTTGCTAACAATAATTTTTATATTAAATATTAATCGTTTTTAAAAACAAAGGTTTTTGCTTAGCTTTGCAAAAATCTTTGTTAAAGTTATTCTTCAACTGCAATTGTTTTTTCTAACACCTCTTTTGTACAATAGACAGGTGCATTATTCATCAAGGCTAAAGTTAAGCAATCACTAGGACGAGCATCGATTTCTAGAATATGTTTCATTTCTCCAATATTTTGTTCTAAAAAAAGTCTTGCGAAGTAAATTGTATCTTGAACGTCATTGATAACTACTTGTTTAACTGAAATATCTAAACCGTTAAAAATTTTATCTATTAAATCATGTGTTAGAGGCCTTAGTCTTTCCGCTTCAGTCAAAAACATTTGTAGGGTTTTACCAATTTGAGGGTCCGTATAAACGGCAAATCGTTTTTCAGCGGTTCCTAAAATAACAACTGTATAAGATCGCGTTTGCATGATTTTATCAAAGTTAAGTTGAATGAGTTCAGATTGCATATAAGCCCTTTTGTCTGATTAGTCTAATTAATCATATTTAATGAGATTTCTTTATACTATCCTAATTCTTTGAAGAAAAAATCTATTATTTTAATAAATAAGCATTTTTTTTATAAGTCATGCAACAATTTTAGTCATTCCATTTTGGTATCCAATGATAACACGCCCTGCTAAATTAAAAAAAAGGCCAGTTTCTAAAACCCCGGCAAAACTTTTAAGCCGATTATGTTCAAAAATAGGATTGTCAATAGGTTCAGGAAAACAAATATCAAAAATATAATTTCCATTATCTGTACGATACAAACTCTGATCTTGATTAACTCGTAACGATCCGCAATAACCGTGATCCTTAAGTTTTTTTACTATATGACGAAATGTAAATATTGAAATCTCGGTAGCTACGGGAAATTTTCCTAATTTATTCACAAGTTTAGTCTCATCGATAACAACGATCATTTCTTTACTTGCTGAGGCAATGAGTTTTTCTCGTAAAAGAGCTCCTCCTCCTCCTTTAATCATCTGTTTGAGAGGATCTATTTCGTCCGCTCCATCGATTGTTAAATCTAATTCTAAAATAGTGTCTGAATCGACAATAGGAATGCCAACCAATCGAGCCTGCCGCATGGATCGTTCTGAAGAGGCAATTGCAGTTATTTTTAGGCCTGCTTGACAGCGCTTACCCAAAGCTTCAATGAAGTAGGCTATTGTGGAACCTGTTCCTAAACCAATAATCATTTGATCTTGAACAAATTCTACAGCTTTAAGGGCAGCTGCCTTTTTTGCTTTAATGGATGGCGAATCGTTTGTTTGTGTCATATAAAATTCCTTGTCAAAAATAAGCTTATTAATCAGAGAAATTTATGCCCCAAAGGGACAACCAATAGGCTTGCATCTCTGTATTTAAAGCAGGATAAATTCTGTTCCATAACCACTCATTACTTGCAAACAAAGGTTTGTACGTTCCCCAATGTTTGGTATCTACAAAAGCTAATTTTCCTGTTTCAGTAAATACTAAATTTTGAAAATGGGTATCCCATAATTTTAAATGACAAACCATTTTAAAAATTTTATCGAGTGTAGAAGCATCCATTTGTTTCCATTGTTTAACATTTTCTTTGTCAAATAGTGGATACATATCTTCAGCAATTAAAATGTACCAGGTTTCATTCAAAGAGTTTGACTTCGGTAAAGGATAAAGCCATTTTTTTGGTACGCTAAATATATCCTCAAAATTAAATGCTTTGATACTAGCCTCAATCGTTTGCGATCCAGTGATACGCATTGTCCATTCATTGTAATGCGTTTCATGAGGAATATGTCCTTGGCAAGCAATTTTAAAGATGTAACCAGGGATTGCTGGGTGTTTAACAACAGTACGTAAATAATGATTTTTTAAGATTTCAAATCCGTAAGTAGTCAATAAATCAGGTTGACATATTCCCTCCATGAATTGTTTTTCAAATGATTTCAAAAAAACTGCTGTAAGATGATGAGGAGATATAAAAAATGGAGATAAAAATAATCTAACGAAGTCGTCATGTGATAAAGGAGTATCTCCGAGAGGCTTTGGATTTTTTTTAGGAAAACGATAAAAAGATTTTTTTTGTTCTAAAGAAATAATATCGCTGTTGACGCTGTTTATTAAGCTTAACCAACCTAGAGAAAAATAAATGAGCTTTTTTATTTTCTTTCTATTCATTCAAAAATCTTTTTTTTACGTGGTCTTATCCATCATCTAATTTGAGAAATTTATAAAATTGGCGAAAAAGTTGTGTAAAAGTAAATTTGGAATGATGGTCTATGCGATTCATCATATGTTAAAGCTTTATATTAGGAAAAGTTTTTAGGGTCAGCATTTTTTTTGATTTGGATATATAAAAATTTAGTGGTTATTATATTAACTTTACTGCAGTTTTTTATCCTTTTGTATAAGCTAAAAGGGGGGCTAATCGCGCAGAAGCAGACTCAAAACTTATAGTAACGCCGCATCTCCACAACAGGAAAACTTGTGATGATAAAATTAAGAAATTTGAAAGAGTTATTGACTCAAATTTTTCCGGAAGAAGGTTTGATAGATTATTGTCCGAATGGTTTACAAGTGGAAGGAAAAAGCGAAATAAAAATTTTAGCAACAGCTGTCTCAGCAAGTTTAAATACGATTCAAATGGCCATAGAAAAAAATGTGGACGCACTTATTGTTCACCATGGAATTTTTTGGCAAAGAGATAGTTATGTGATCGAAGGAACTAAAAGGGAAAAGCTTTTTACTTTACTGAAATCCGGGGTTTCTCTTTTCGCATACCATTTGCCCTTAGATAAGCATCTTATATTAGGCAATAATTGGAAGGCAGCTCATGACTTGGGATGGGAAAAGTTAGAACCCTTCGCCTTTATGAATGGAATTCCAATTGGCGTCAAAGGAAAAATTAAACCGACAAAACGAGAGATTGTTAAAGCAAACCTGGAAAGGTATTATCAACATTCTGCTAACTGTGCTTTGGGAGGGCCAGAGCTTATTCAAACTTTAGCTTTAGTGTCGGGGGGAGCTCATAAATCTATTTTAGACGCAGGTCGAGATCGGGTAGATGCTTTCATCACGGGAAGCTTTGATGAGCCTACTTGGCATCAGGCATTTGAAGAAAAAATTAATTTTTATGCATTAGGGCATTCTGCGACTGAACGTGTAGGTCCGCAGGCATTAGCCAAATATTTAGAAGAACAATTAAAAACGCCTTGTTTATTTTTAGACGCATTTAACCCTTTTTAAATATGAGTTTTCTGATTTCCAGTTGTTGCTGAAAACATTCAGCAACAACTGTTCTATCTACTGTTATGTAGAAGAAGCTTCTGAAGAAGCAGTAATATCTTCAGCATTGTTTTGCTTCATGATTTCTTTAACACGTTTAACTAAATCATCTGAATTTGCACGAACCGCTAGCAAAATTCCACCAGATTTTAAACGGTTCTCATAACGTTTAGCTTCATATTCAGGAATACCACCACCAACTAAAGCGCCAATAATTCCACCAATTGTTCCTCCAGCACCAAGCCCACTTAAAGCGGCCATGATAGGTCCTGCTGCGATGAATGGCCCAGCTCCCGGAATTGCTAAGGCCCCAATTCCAGCTAAAAGTCCGAGGATACCACCCGCAATACCACCAGCAGTAGCTCCGGTTGTTGCTCCTTCAGGTGCTTTAGTGTTTTTTTCGTGACCTAGGTTACCTGGTGTCGACTCTTTTGTTTTTTCAGAAGCTGTTTGTTCTGAAGAATTTGGTAGACGTTCTTCTGTTCTCCAGTTGCGGACGCCAGAAAGATTATCGAATTCATGGAAATTTTCATTTTGAGGAGAAAGAAATGAAATGTCTGCTTTACTAACTCCGGCATCGACAATTTCTTTAATCGCTTTCTCTGCCTGAGCACGTGTAGACAAAATTCCGTAAACTGCTTGATTAGTCATAAATTCTCCTTTTGTTGGAATTCTCATCTTATAACCTATGAGAAGAGGAAGAGATTAATGACTTGAAAAGTATTCAAATAATTTAAAATTTTTCTCTCATCACACTAATAGGAAAGATGAATTAAAATAGAACCCTTTAACAAAACTATTCAACATCTAGCTTGTTTGATAACCAGGCTAGATGTTGAAAATCATTAAAACACAAACTCTTTATACAAAGATTTAACTTAAAAAATCAACCTTTGGATAAAATTTTATTAGCGATTTTCAGCTTTAACAGGTATTTCGCGTATAACTTCAAGTTGATTATCAACATTCTTTACGCCGTTAATAGACTTGGCTTTTTTACTAATTTGATTTTTTTCATCTTCACTATTGACGGGCCCACGTAAAGTAACAACGCCATTAATTGTGATAATTTTAACATTTTTCCCGTTTATAGACAGGGTTTCTTCTTCAACTAAAGCTTGGCGGATTTTTTGTGTGATAGCGCGATCTGCTTCGGTTTCAGATTGGTCTATAGGTGTTAAAGTATGACCATTACGATCACGAGCATTACGAGCAGTATTGTCAGCATTAGTTTGATGTGTATTTTCACAGGCTGTTAAAGCTAAAGAAAGAGCAGTCAAAGCAAATAAATGTTTTTTCATTTTAAATCCTCCTTACGGTGTTTATATACAAATTTAATAACAAATGTAAGTCTTTAACGTCAGTTGAAACGTTTTATTTTTTTAAAGATATTTAAACTCCTATGAGTCCAAGTATTTAAGTTTTCATTGTAGATTTGTTTAAAATGCTCAAACTAGGACTTAGTTCGGAGAATAGAGGATTTAAAAAAAAAATCAAATAAATAAAGTTTTTAATTCAAATTAAAAGTCAAAAGTCTCTATTCATTTATCAAGTCTACCATATGGCATTTTTTATAATCATCAAGAGAGTTTTTTAAAGCGATATTTTTAATGGAAAATAACTTTGATGAAAAAAGGAGTGAGAATTTCGATATCAAAGCATTGACAGAAAAGGACATATCTAGAAAAATGTCGAAACCAATTTGACTAAAGCGCATTGAGATAATAAACTGAGGGATACAAAACTTAGTCATAGACATGGAAAAATAAACGTTAACCATTAATTATTGAACTTTAGATATGGCACTTTCGACACTTAGGCAAGGATTTAAATATGACAAATGTAATGGATGTTTTACGAGAGCGCGGGTTTATAGATGCTGTGACAAGCGAAGAAATTCGTCAGCTGACAAACCAGCCTATTAAAGTTTATTGTGGATTTGATCCGACTGCCGATAGCTTACATTTAGGAAATTTGGTTGCTATCATGGGTCTTGCTTGGTTTCAAAGGTTTGGTCATACTCCAGTAGCTATTGTGGGAGGAGCAACTGGAATGATTGGCGATCCATCAGGAAAAAACGCTGAGAGACAACTATTAGATGAAAAAAAGATTCAACTCAATCTAAAAGGTATAAGTAAAAATCTAGAAGCTATCTTAGATTTTAATCACCCAACTGCCCCGGCAATCATTTTGAATAACCTTGATTGGTTTAAAAATTTTACTTTTATTTCTTTTTTGCGTGATGTAGGTAAATTATTTCGATTGAGTCCTATGCTTGCTAAAGACAGTGTAAAGACACGATTAAATTCTGAAGAAGGAATGAGTTTTACAGAATTTTGTTACCAGATTTTGCAAGGTTATGACTTTTTACATTTATTCGAAAATTATGGCGTGACTGTCGAGTTAGGAGGAAGCGATCAATGGGGGAATATTACTGCAGGAACAGATTTAATTCGTAAAGTGCATGCCAAGCCAGCTTATGGAATTACATTTCCTCTTCTGACTAAAAGTGATGGACAGAAATTTGGTAAATCGGAAAAAGGAGCTGTTTGGTTATCTCCAGATAAATTATCTTCTTATGAATTTTATCAACATTTGATTCGAGTAGAGGATGCGGACGTCATTAATTTAATGCGTATGTTGACTTTCTTAGATATGGGAGAAATTCGCCATTATGAGCAAATGATGAAAGAAGCAGATTATGTTCCGCGAACAGCTCAAAAAAGATTGGCCGAGGAAATTACACGTTTAGTGCATGGAGAAGAAGGACTTAAAATAGCAATTAAAGTCACAGAAGGTGTTGCACCAGGCTCTCAAACTAGCTTAAATGCTGATATATTGGAAAAACTTGCAGCTGATATGCCGAGTTGTGAAATGAAATTAGAAAAT
Source organism: Candidatus Protochlamydia amoebophila UWE25 (assembly GCF_000011565.2). Taxonomy (NCBI): domain Bacteria; kingdom Pseudomonadati; phylum Chlamydiota; class Chlamydiia; order Parachlamydiales; family Parachlamydiaceae; genus Candidatus Protochlamydia; species Candidatus Protochlamydia amoebophila. Next base: position 1,418,215 of record NC_005861.2, on the reverse strand, counting down.
GTTTTAAATAAAAAACTAATTGATTTACTTGTAGAAACAAAGTTACAAACAAGCAAAAGTGAAGCAAGACGTTTATTGCGAAATGGTGGTGTATACATCAATAATAAAAAAATTGAAGATGAGAATCATATTATTAGCGTTGAATGTTTGATTTCTAGTCGATTAATATTATTAGCTGCGGGTAAAAAAAATAAAATGATCATTCGGCTTATGGAAGAATAAAAAAGCGATTTTTTTGTTTAAGAATAATTTAAAGAAGTCGTCAACATTGAATGATAAAAAAAAACTCGTTCAATAATGATGATAAAGTATTAAGTGTAAATTTTATATTTCAATGAGGTTCTAATATAGATATTTTCCTATACTTTGCTGAGAATAACGGCAAAAAGAACTTGATTGAAAATCAAAAGGATAAGAAAATATTAAGAAACTTAAGTTAAGCAAACAGTGAAAAAAATGAAGGAGTGTGGCCTTATGGCAACCAGTACAAAGAAGAGCACAATGACAAAAAAGAAATTGATCAATTCAATATCCCAGGACAAAGGAATTCATCCTAATGATGTTCGTCATGTAATTCAAGCTTTTCTCGATAAAATCACAGATTGCTTATCACAAGGAGAGCGACTAGAATTTCGAGAATTTGGGGTATTTGAAGTTGTCGAAAGAAAGCAAAAAATCGGCCGTAATCCAAAAAACGCTGCAGTGCCTATTGTCATTCCTGCTCGCCAAGCTGTTAAGTTTACTCCTGGGAAAAAAATGCGGCAGGTAGTTGAAATGGAAGAAAGTTATCTGGCAGAAATTAGTTCCTAGTAGATATTCTTGATTAAACTCCATTAACAGGATTTGTTTAAAATTGAGTAATTGAAACTTTGAGTTTCAATAACACAATTTATTTAAACAAGTTAAAATTATGCATAGCTAATGTATCATGGTTTACATGAATCATGATCCGCTTAATTAACCAGATCACATGAAATTTGAATCATTCCCGTCTTGTTCACAGGATTTAAGGGGTACGGCACTCATGATTGACAAGCTTCCTCTTCAATCTCATTATGAAGCAAGGGTTGAAGATTTAGAAAATCCTTCTGAATTGGAATTAGCTATTCATAAATACCTGAGTAACCAATCTATTTGTTTGAAAAACCTGATTGATACATGCGCTTGGCATGAGACCTTAATGTCGGCAGAAAAAACAGTAGAAAATTGGAAATATTTACTCACACTCACTCTTCTTAACTATTGTATTTCCAATTCGGGGAAAGAATTGGCGGCAAAAGTCCGTTTATTTGAGCAGAAACCATGGAATCAAGATTCCCAGTATTTTAGAATTTTGGTTGCTCTCAATCATGCCCTAACCAAAATGTCTGTGCCTGAGGTCGGCATTAGCCTGCTTGAAAGTGGGGCAGCTTTGATTGACTTGCAAGAGTATTCTTCTTGGCAAGCATTTCCTTATATTCCTCATCATCTAGAATTTGGTATTTATCTTAGTATCTTAGTTTATCTGACAAAAAGAGATGATCTTAAAAAGTCTCTTATTCGTTTAGGCAAATGGCAACTAAATACTTTAGATGCAAATTATAAACCTCTTACAGCACTTTTTGTTAGAGAGCAGAATGGGGATCCGGAAGAAAATTTATTGCTTTATTACCTTTTTTTTCATTGCCTAGCCGCTATTACGGAAGAAAATGAATTTATAAGTGCTCTAGAAGCTTTATCTAAGCAATTAAAAAACAGAAATTACTCGAAAAAAATTCATCCATTATGGATTTTGATCGAAAGTTTTTTCAAAAGATTGCCGGAAAAAACTACTTTTTTTACCCTTCCAGAACATATCTATGATCCTTCGACATCTCTTGTTGGGTATCGTTCCTCAAATGGATGCACAGTTTGTACTTTGCATGGAGGGCGTACTGGTCTCGGCTGCATCAAATTAAAAGATGTAGAAATCGTTAATTTTGGCCCTCAATATTTACCCTTAAGTGAATGTTTAGGTTTTGGAATCGAAGGAAATCATTTGTCTGATCATGGTCTTCGTAAATCTATTATTGAATTAAAAAAACAAGGATTCAGTTTAAAAGGCTGTACCAGACTTGTCGATCAACCTTCTTCTTCCCCCTTTCAAATCGGATTATTTAGAGGAATCTGGCTTGAGGTTACACAAGAATTGGTGCAAGATCGATTAAATTTAAAAACCACTTTTTTAGGTTTAGATGGTTGGGAAGGAACAGCATTTAGCTTTTTTGCAAAAGCTGAAAAATGTCGGATCAAAGGAGTAAAAACACTTTTACCAGGGACACTTGATCGTTATGAGGGAAATGCACAACAGATTTCTTTAGAAAGTAAAACAGCCTCTTTGAATTTGAATATTCCTTCTTTTGAAGGAACGGTACAGGTCATTCCTTTAGCAGGAAAACATGATTTTTGGGGAGCTAATTTTTTGATTGCTTACATTCTTCACTCAGATCAAAAAAACTATCATTGGCAAATTGAATTTTCAAAAGAAAATCTCATGGATTAAAGAGATCCTCAAACTTGTTTTTAGATTGTTGATTAGGCGATGAAGCAGGTACGAGATTTTGAATAGCAAATTCATCACAAAAATTATTGAGTTGTCGATCTGAAACGAATTCTGTTTTAGGTATGGCACAATTGTTAGAACGACCTGGTTGATAATACTTACAATTTTGGCAACAATGTAAAGCGGAACCACACTTATCGCATGTTTCTCTAAAAGATAGCTTACCTCGAGAAAACTCAGGTAATTTTGTTCCACAGTGCCAGCAGTACAATCTAAATTTACCCACTTTGTTTTATTATTGTGTTAAAGAATAATAATAGAGATAATAAATACTCAAGTTTTTTATTTGCTTAGAGGTTTTATCTTTTTTGGCAAAAAGATTTTAACTTCATAACATGAATGAGAAATATAGGTTCTTAAGCCTACATTTGACGAAAAAAGGTTAAATACATGACATTACCCAAATTGCTTGCCTTTCTCTGTATTATTCTTTTTGGAGCGATTGGAATAGCTGCAATTTTTAAGAGTTCCTCTACTCCGGTATCTACAAGACCGTCAAATCAAATTCCTCTTGAAATTGATTTAGACCAAAATATACAAGTAATTACCCCTGCTTTGGCAGTTGCTCAGCAATCACGGTCTCCCGATTTTTCATTATCAACGCTCGAGCTTCCTGAAGCTAATCGAATTGAAGAATTGTTCGTTAAAGATTCAAAGTTACCCATTGTAGAAACAATTACGTATAAAAGTCGCGTCAATTGGCAAAAAGGTCGCCCTGCTTGGTTATCTGATTATGCCGCTCATTTTGAAACCTCAAGACATTTTATTGCTCGAAGTCTTAATGGTAAACCTGATTATTTAAAACAAGATTTGGCAGAAGGAGAGCGTTTTAACGTTCTTTGCAAAGATAAAAATATTCAATTTTACCTCATTGTTGATACCTCTCGTTGTAAAATGTGGTTTTATTATTTAGCTGATGATGAAAAAAAACCTGTTTTAATCAAAACGTATCCGGTGGGATTAGGAAGATTGGATTCTTCTAGTAGTTCGGGCTTATTAACACCTCTAGGAAAATATTCTTTAGGAGATCGCATTGCGACTTATAAACCGAAATCCATGGGCATTTATCAAGGAAAGAAAACGGAAATGATTACTGTTTTTGGAACTAGGTGGATTCCTTTCGAGCAAGAAATTGGTCATACAACTGCTCCTGCTAAAGGATTCGGTATTCATGGTACACCCTGGGAATATCAATCTGGATTAGCAGTGGATCAAATTGATAGTGTAGGGAAATATCAGAGTGACGGATGCATTCGTTTAACGACGCCTGATATGGAAGAGTTATTTTCAATTATTGTGACTAAGCCAACAACAATTGAAATTGTTAGAGATTTTTCTGAGGCGACCTTACCAGGAATACTGGATTAAATAAATCCTAAATTATTAAAAATTAAATAGATAGAACCTTTAAAGGAAGGAGTACTCCGTTGGATATTTTACCCCATGAAAAGCAAATTCATGAGTATATCAAAACGATTGAGCACCTCAAAAAACAAAGTCAAGACAATCCAATTTTTGATGTTGAAATTCAAAAATTAGAGCAGAAATTAGATAGTCTCAAACAACATGTCTATTCCGAATTGACCCCTTGGCAAAGAATTATGATTTGTCGCCATCCCTCTCGACCGCACGCTGTCGATTTTATTCGCCATCTTTCAGAAAGTTTTGTAGAACTGGCTGGTGATCGCAGTTACAGAGAAGATCATGCGATTGTCGGAGGTTTGGCCAAAATTGGAGGAATCAAATGCGTTGTTATTGGACAAGAAAAAGGTTTTGATACAGAGAGTCGAGTTTATCGAAACTTTGGAATGTTAAATCCTGAGGGCTTTCGTAAAGCTTTACGTTTAATGCAAATGGCTGAGAAATTTCAATTACCTATTATTTCCCTTTTAGATACACCAGGGGCATATCCAGGCCTTGAAGCAGAAGAACGTGGCCAAGGATGGGCGATTGCTCGAAATCTTCGTGAAATGATGCGTATTAATACTCCAATCATTATTACAATTATCGGGGAAGGATGTTCGGGAGGAGCACTTGGAATGGGAATAGGAGACGTCATTGGAATGTTAGAACATGCCTATTATTCCGTTATTTCTCCAGAAGGATGTGCGTCAATCCTTTGGAAGGATGCCTCTAAAAACGTCGAAGCCGCCTCTGCCCTTAAATTGAATGCTGAAGATCTTTTGAATCTTAAAATCATTGATAGTATTATTAAAGAACCCCTTGGTGGAGCTCATCATGATCCTCACATAACTTACCAAAATGTCAAACAATTTTTAGTTGAACAGTTACATATCCTTAGACGAATTCCTTCTCAAATTTTACTTGAACAACGTTATTTGAAATTTCGTCAAATGGGAGAATTTTTAGAGGGTTAAAAGTTTTATGCGTTTGTTAATGAAAACAGCATTAATGGGAAAGCAACACCGTTTTCTGATTATCCTAACAATTTTATCAATGATCTTTTTAACGATTGCCTCTCAGTTAGAAGTTATCGCGCTTGGGGTCATTACAAGAAAAGGACCAGATTTTTTTGAACTATTTGCCCCTGTGAAAGATGGAAAATTACAACGTCAGACAGAGGTAAGCTGGAAACAAATGCAAGATAGATGGGTAGAAATCGAAGGACCTGAACAAGATACTATAACTCTGCAAGATACAATCCATTTTCTCAATCAACATACAGGAACAAATCAAAATCTCGTTGAAAAAGTCATAAAAAGTTTAGATTATTTTATTCCTGTGTCTTCTAGTTTGAAAGCTTTAGCTTTTTTTATCATTATAGTTGCCTTGTTTAAAGCCATCTCTCTTTTTAGTCAACGTTTTACCGCAAGACTTGTTGCAATTCAAGTCAGTCGAGATTTACGTCAAGCTTATTTTGAACATATTCAATCTCTTCCTATGACATTTTATCAAAAACATCATATTGGAAGTTTATCTTCGCGCGTCGTAGGCGATGCCTCTTTAGTTGCCGAAGCTTTGAATGCATGTTTAGTGAATTATTTACAAACTCCCTTTACAGTATTTACAACACTGACTTTGTGTTTTTACACTTCTTGGCAATTATCGCTCATTATTTTTTTTGGTTTTCCTCTCATTGTATTTCCGATTATTTTTTTAGCTAAAAAAGTAAAGAAAATTTCTAAACAAATTCAAAAGAATCAAGAAATATTCAGTTCTGTTTTGATTGATTTTTTAGCAGGAATCCAAACTGTCAAAGTCTTTGCTATGGAAGAGTTCTCATTGAAAAAATACCGTGAACAAAATGGAAAAATGGCCGCTCTCGAGCAAAAAAGTGCTCGTTATGATCTTTCTTCTAGACCTATTGTTCACACAATTGGAATGTTTTTTTTAGCGACGGCACTTCTTTATGGATTGTATATTTTACAATTAAATGTTTCTGACGTTCTTGTTTATTGTGGTTTACTTTACGTTTTTTATGAACCTATCAAAAAATTTGCAGAAGAAAATACTCACATTCAAAAAGGAATTGCTGCCGCAGAAAGAATGCAAGAGGTTTTACATGTACAACCGCAGATTAAGAATCAGGATGGAGCGTTAGAGCTTAATCATGTGGAAGAAACCATAGAGTTTGACCAAGTTTGGTTTCGGTATGATTCAAAATGGGTTCTAAGAGGAGTAAGCTTTACTATTCAAAAAGGGCAGACTGTTGCATTAGTAGGCCCGACAGGTTCTGGAAAATCGACTATTGCGCAGCTTTTACCTCGTCTATATGATATTGAGAAAGGAGAAATACGAATTGATGGTCACTCCTTAACTGCCTATACGCAGAAGTCACTTCGAGAACAAATGGCCTTTGTCCCTCAAAAACCTTTTTTATTTTTAGATACTGTTGCTGAAAATATTTCTTTTGGTAGGCCTTTTAGTCCACTAGATATTCAAGAAGCTGCGAAGCTTGCACATGCCGATGAATTTATTCAACAATTGTCAGAAGGTTATCAAACAGAACTTTCGGAGGCGGGAAAGAATTTATCGGGAGGGCAGCAGCAACGATTAGCTATTGCCAGAGCTCTTGTCAAAAAAGCCCCTATTTTGATTATGGATGAAGCAACTTCTGCTTTAGATGCATTAAGTGAAGCACATATCAAATCTGCTTTAAACCAACAACGTGGCAAAATAACACAAATTATTATTGCACATCGATTATCGACAATTGAAGACGCAGATAAAATCATCTATTTAGAAAATGGAGAAAAGATTGCAGAGGGAACAAAAGATGAATTGCTGCATTGTTGCCCCTCTTTCAGAAAAATGTGGGACGTGATGTATACGCAAAGGAGTGAAAAGTCAGTACAGACGCATTAAAGAATTCGTTAAATTATCCATGTAAGCTATCTAGCTGGGCCATTCTCGAGAAAAGAAAAGCCAAGTTTCTTTAATTTTGAGGAAGAAACTTTTTTGTTTCCTCCATGTAAACTTGGTTTATTAGCATCCCATTGAATGGAAGGAAGATGGGCTGATTGCAGTAATTGCTCATAAAAAAGCTTTCGGGGAATATGAAAATCGTTACAGAGATTAAAAATTCCGTGCAATTTATTTTGCAAAGCAAAATCTAATGCTCGGACAATATCTGTGAGATGAATTACATTAGTCAATTGATTTCCCGTCCCTGGAAATGAATATTGGTGCATTCTAATAACGCGATCAGTAATCCACCGACCAGGTCCGTAGATTTCGCCAAGTCTAAATATTGTGACATTAACAGAGCTAGGAGCCTTCAAAAAAAATTGTTCTGTTTGGCTCAAGCAATAACTTTGTTCATTAAGAGGATTAAGTAACGTGGTTTCATCAACCCAGTTTCCTTGAAAATCTCCATAAACAGAAGTACTTCCAGTATAAATTATTTGCTTTAGAGAAGGAGTTTGGGGTAATAACTCAATAATGCGCCGTGCTGTTTCTAAGTAAGTATTCTGATAATCTCTTGAAGAGGCAGCGGCAACAGAAACTAATAAAATGTCTTGATTAGCTAGAAAAGGAAGAATGTTATCATCTGTTAATTGATGGACTTGATGAGCAAAAGTTTGAAGAAAGTTGATTTTTTCTATCTGCCGTGTGGTAACAGTTAAAAAATGAGATTGATTTTTCCAGAAAACTGCGGCAGCTTGACCAACATATCCACATCCTAAAATTCCGATTCTCACATGGATTCTGCCATTTCTAGTAAGCCAAGCTTTACAAAACTTGCTTTCAGTTCTTGATTTTCAGGTTTATCAAAAGCCCCTGTCGTTGCTAGCCATGAGATATAATTTTTTGGAATTTTATTTAAGGGCTGCCCTTGGTGTTTGCCAAAAGGCATATGTTGGATAGCTCTTGGGCGATTTAATAAATCAAATACATCTTGAATTTCTAAATCATCAACCATTGAGCGAAAAACTCTTTCTAAAACAATCACGTCATCTAATGCCCTGTGCGCATTGTTAGCAGTTATTCCATAAATTTCTCTTAAAAACTGTAATGTATGCCGAGGGAGATCTGATCGGTACCGTCGTGCCCATTTTAAAGAATCAAGAAACTTCCAATGAGTTGGAAGAATAAGTTGATTCCTCTCAAATTCGTGCCGTAGAAAATGAAGGTCAAAATTGTCATTATTATGCGCGATTAAAACAACTTCACCGGCACAAAATTCGACAAATTCTGCCCCGACATCTGCAAAAGAACCTGCGTTTGCAACCATTTCATCAGTGATATGATGAATAGCGGTGGATTCTGGAGGAATCGGAAAACCAGGATGAACGAATTTCTCAAACCGTCGATTTTGAACAGGGTCATAGGCAGCAATTTCAATCACCCGATCTTTTTCGGGTTTTATGCCTGTCGTTTCTGTATCATAGTAAATCGCTCTTAAAGACATGGATTAGCTTTCATTCTCCATTTCACGTGTTTTTTCCAATATTTCATCAAGTGTTGTTTGGCCAAAACCGACAGCTTCGATAGGTGTCGCAAACATTTTACAAACTTGCTCAATTGTTTTAAGAAAAGCCAATAAGAGTTCCTCGTCGATTTTTTTGTTTGGTGTTGGGAGCATGAGTCTATAAAATACAACACCTGCAATTTCGTCCATTCCAAAACCTGGAACGTCAAGCTCTTTATTGAGAAGATGCAGAAGTCTAGCCATATCAGAAATAACTGGTTTTGCTATTTGGCAGGGAATAAACAAAAGTAATTGAAGTAGGTTTCCCTCATCAAAAATTCTCAAAAATAAAGGATACTCTTTATTTGCAATCTTAAGGATTGTATAAACCTGGTCGGTTTCGAGTTGAATATCAGCTTCGTAATGATTTCTCTGCATCGAAGTTAATAAAGCCTTTAGGCTCATTTCAATGGGAGTTGTCATATTAATTTCCTAGCCCAGGTAAAAAACTATTGGGTTTTTCGCAGGTCACAGAAGGATTATTGGTCGTCGGGACAACAGAAAATTCATTTTCTCCTGGCATACGATAACAGCTAGAAAGAATTAACAAAAGAGAGCATAAACTTAAAACGGTCGCAATTTTTTTCATCTTTACATCCAATTAAACATAAAATTGGATTGTAATTTAACTGTTTCATTAAATTCTCGCAATAGCCACTTAAGATGGCGTATAAAAAATAGGCTAGATTCAAAAAATTTTCAATTTTTAAATCTGAAATTTCATCTTAGGATAGCTTAGTCGGATTGGAAAAATAAGGGGGAATTGCAGGGCGCTTGTAATTAGTGTCGTCCCCTTCTTCCAAAAATCCGATGGTTGCGAGATGGGAAACCCCGGCTACAGATTCGCCAATTAAAAGATGCTGTCCTTTCACTTCAATCAAATAAATAGTAGATCGTGGTGTTAAGTGCCTAGTTTCTAGGACCTTAATGGAGCTGGCTTGGTTCATTTGAGTGACTTTTGATTTAGTCATGCGTTTGAGCATCCAAGAAGCCAAGAGCATAAAGCTAATTAATAGTCCTAGGATGAATAACATATTCATAAATTTTGCTTGAAAATGATCTGTTTCCGTCAACTCTGGATCTATTAAAGGATCGTGCAAGTTTTCTTCAAGAGAAATACTTTTTTGTGGTAAATGGTTTTGCGACTCTGGAGAAAAATCTATTTCACCGAGTTGTTCCCCGTATGCTGTTTCTTGCCCCTGGACAGGATGAAGAGTTGAAAAAATAAGCAAATAAAAGAAAGGGATGAGAAGATAATATTTCATAGCTATAATGGGTATCATGTTAAAAAATAACACTACATTCTCAACAGTTTTTTTCCTATGTTTTTTCGCAAAATAAAAGGAATATTTGCATTAGATATAGATGGAACTGTCACGGCAGAAACAGAAAGCATTCCTTCAGAAGTTGTTCAATTTTTTGAAGATCTTTATCAAACTGGCTGGCAATTCGTCTTTATTACGGGTAGACCTTTCCAGTGGGGAGTACGATCATTAAACGTGCTATCCTTTCCTTATGCTTTGGCGGTACAAAATGGGGCCCTTATTGTGGATATGCCTTCAAAAAAAATTCTTGCACGCAAATACTTGTCACAAAATTTGCTTCATGAAATGGAAGTTGTTTGTACAAAACATCACACAGATTTCATTATTTATACGGGATTAGAAAATAAAGATTTATGCTATTATCGATCAGACAAATTTGCTCCATCAGCTTTGAATTATATCTGGGAACGGAAAGAACATTTAAAAGAAAATTGGTCTATCATCAAAAATTTTAATGACTTACCTGTTAAAGAATTTGCCTCGCTCAAATTTTTCGCAAAAGAAAAAGAGGCCGTTTTAATCAGTCAAGATATAGAAAAAAAATTAGGTTTACATGCCCCTACTATTCGCGATCCTTTTAACGAAGAATATTTTGTTGTACAAGTCACCCATTCTGAAGCAAATAAAGGGAGCGCGCTGAAAACTTATTCTCAATTATCCCACTCGCTTTATTCCTCAATTGCAGCGGGAAATGACTTCAATGATTTATCATTACTTCAAGAAGCAACGGTTAAAGTTGCTATGTCAGATGCCCCTGACGCGTTGCTAGCAATCGCGCATATAATCGCACCTCCGGCGCATCAACAAGGAATTATTGAAGGATTAACGAAAGCGATCGATTATCTCGCAAAAATAGGTAAAATGAATAATGGTTAATAGGCCCTTTGTTACTGTTGGAGGATTGATTTTTGCTCCAGATGGAGATATTTTTTTAGTGCGGTCCAAAAAATGGAAAGACCTGTATTCATTACCGGGGGGAAAAGTAGAGTGGGGAGAAACTTGTCTTGAGGCTTTCAAAAGGGAAGTATTTGAAGAAACAGGTTTAAAAATCTGTAAAATTAAATTCGAAATGGTGCAAGAGAGCATTTTTTCAGAAGAATTTTGGGATAAAGGACATTTTGTCATGAATGATTTTGTGGCAGAACTTGATCCTAGCTCTTCTAAAGATAAAGTTCTTTTAAATGATGAGGCTTATGAATATTTATGGATAAAACCTGAACAAGCACTTAAATTGCCCCTTCACAAAGCATGTCGACTTCTCATTGAAAGATATTTGACACAACAAAAGCCCTTCAATCGCTGGGGATTCATTGGATTTAAAAATCATAAGGTTTTTTGTAAAATCGGGATTTATCCTCAGGAGAAAGCACAAGAACAAACCCTTTATTTCGATGTAAAAGCAAAAATAAATTTTAATAAATGTTCTACAAGTGATTGTATAAAAGATACTTTAGATTATACGAAACTTGCACATGTTTGTACTATGATAGCAAAAAGAGACTCTTATCAATTATTAGAAACTCTTTCTTGCGCTATTTTAGATTACTTGTTTAGTCAGTTTGATGTTCAATGGGTCCACTTGCGTATTAAAAAACCCGGCGCAATTTCTAGTGCAAATTTCGCTTTAGTTGAAATTGAGCAAGAGAGGAGTTGTTGATGGCTTGGACATTAGTGACTGGAGGGGCGAAAAGGCTTGGGTCTCACCTGTGTTATGCGCTTGCTGAACAAGGATATTCTGTCGTTGTTCATTATAATAAAAGTGAGCAAGAAGCTAAAGATGTTGTTAAGAAATGTCAAGAAATAGGGGTGGAAGCCGCTGCAATTCAAGGGGATTTTTCGAGCAACGAAGCTATCCTGGACTTTACTAAACGGTACTTACTCGAGTTTAAAGAAACAACAAATTTAATTAATAATGTAGGAAATTATTTTGTTCGATCTGGATTGCAAACGCCTTTATCAGATTGGATGGCCCTTTTTCAAATAAACTTACACGCTCCATTTATTCTTATCCAAAAATTGATCCCATCTTTGTTAGAATCTAAAGGTCAAATTATTAATTTAGGGGTAAGCGGTTTGTACGAAAACCCTGCTGGAATTTATTCAACAGCCTATCGTATGACTAAATCGTGTTTGTGGATGTTAACAAAATCTTTGTCGGTTGAATTGGCTTCTAAAGGAGTGAGAGTTAATATGGTTTCCCCGGGTCAAACGAATCTTTCCGTAGACTTGCAACATCAAAAGCATAAATTACCAATGAATAGGCCTTGTGAGTGTAGAGAAATTAGTCGAGTCATCACTTTCCTTCTTCATCCCGATAGCGTTTATATCACAGGTCAAAATATTGAAATAGCCGGAGGAAGTTAAATTCATGTATGACCAAGACAACGATTTTTCTAATCGAATGAAGCTTTTCATTGAAAATGCTATTATGGTAGGCCGTTTCTATCAAAGTTCGCAAACGGGCTATCTTCATTATTATCATGGGATGCCCATTCCGGCTACACATCAAACAATTCCAATTTATGAAAATGTTTTATTTGTTTTAGCTTTATTGAGATCACGATTGATTGAAAATATTCATGAAGCGAAACAGTTATTACAAAATATTTTAGCATTTCAATCACAAGTGTCGGAGGAATCTTAAGGTAATTTTCCTATTTATTTACATCAGTATCCTATTTGCCATCATAGTGAAACTGGAATTTCGTTAATAGCTCCCTTTTATTGGATCTTAAAAAATTTCGGACATGTTTTAGGGCAAGAATTGAAATTTGATTTAGAAAACTCCTTATCTCGTTTAATTGACTATGGTAAAACTGTACATCAAAAAAATCCTTTCCCTTATTCCATTGCCGTAAGATTAGCTGCAGGATTAATGGCCGTTGGAAAATTATTGAATCGACAAGATTGGCAAGAAGAGGGAATTGATTTATGGAAACAACTTGCTCGCCCATCTATCAGTTGGTATGCAACAACTTATTTATCTGATCTGTTGATTTCTCATCAGATGGTGGTAGGTCAAGAAATTAAAGACTGGGAATTATTTTGGACTTATCTCAAACAAACATGGAATTCGCAGTTGTGTTGTTATACAGGTCCTCATGTGAGAGAATGGCAAAACAAAGATGAGCCTTTAAATTATTTTTATAATCTTATCATGAAATGCTGGTTTTCTCTTGAATTTCCTCGCTTTAAATCGCATGAAATAATTCATTTAGAAGCCGTTTTAATCCACAGTCCGTTTTCAGAAGATTTAAAATTAATCCAGAATGACTCTTTTTATCAACTAGATGGAGTTTATAAAGGTCAAAAATGGTTATTAAATAAAGCTTATGAACACACTTGGGTAGCTCTCGAAAAGAAAGTATCTGCTGGTTTGATGGGAGAAAAAACATTTACTCCATTTTGCTTTTTTACTGGCCAAAACTTCCTCCATACTTTTGTTTGTCAAGGAGGAAGATTTTCTCAGTTAGAATTTAAAATGTTATCTTCTCATTCTTTGGAGTTTTTATTTCATTTTAATGATGCAGGGGATAAAGAAGATCGGGACAAAACGAGAGATATTTGTTTTTATTGGAATGATCATGCCGAGTGGCAAGTTCGAGTCAATAATCAGCAATCTAATACTTTTGAGCTTGGCCAAACTATCCAATGGAGTTGTCAATCTCGCCCAGCTTTTACGATGGTATTTGAGCTTTTGGAGGGGAAAGGGCAATTTTTAGGACATTTAGCAAAAGGAAATCGACCTTCACAATTTAAATTAATTAGTGAAGAAAAGCATTGCCAAGCTTACGACCGTATCTTATTTATTCGTACAATTAGACGGACAGGCCCTTCCACATTGAGAGCAGTTTTGCATTTTTCTCAAAGTTAAGCTATGGATTTTAAAGTTCGAAGTTATTTTTTATCTTTGATAATCATCTGTATTCTTTCAACTCTAACAAGCTGTTGCCCCTCTTCTAGTGCTTACAGAGAGTTGTACTCCCATTTACGTCAATATAAAAAAACACGTGTGCCAATGAGGGAAGAGAATTATTTTTTGATTATTTTAGTCAATGCACGTCATTTAGATTATACGGATACCCGTTCATTTTTTCATACAGTGGCCAAGCATCCCCGTGATGCCACTAAAAATGGAGATTTGGGACATGCTTGGATCTATTTACAAGGAAATATCAATGGAAGAATAGTCGTTATTGAAGGAGGACATTCTGGAGAAAGAGGAATGACAGATGTTCGTTATTTTGATGGCATCATGAATTATAATGATTGGGGATATGTAAATCCCACTTTAGAACAAAGGAAACATCCTTGTTATGAACCCAATCCTGTTAAATATTTATGGGCAACTTTAAACGATGGTTATTTTCAACAAGGAACAGGAGGGCATAGACCCACCTACGCTGCAAAAATTTCATTAACTAAACAACAATTCAATGCAATTATTCAAGCCATCAAAATCGATGCTTATCCTTATCACCATTATTCATTGACGCAACAGCAATGTTCAAATTTTGTTTCGAAAATAAGTGAACTAGCCGGTTTAAAATTAGAATCAGAAATTGCTATGCCTATTTATCCCTCTGTCTGGTATAGAGGGCAAATGGTCCGGCTTTGGGAAGATCCTCAATATTCAGTAATCAAACTTGCAACACCTGATATCCTTGAAAAATCACTAATGAAGGCTGTACAAAAAGGTAATGCAGAATATGCTTTAGATTGGTACTTAAACAATAAATCACATAACTAAAACTTTAATCATCAAAAAATAGTAATTAATCGGATTAGTTATTCACCTTTAATTTTTGAATATTTTTAGTTTCAATAATACTTTGATTTAAAAATATTTTATTTAAATTTCTTTCTATTACATATAGTCCGAATGAAATTTTTCGAAAGAAAAATTTCATTCGTTGAAAGCATATTTTTCATTAAAAAAATTAAACTTCTTGTTCTGCTTCTTTTAAAGTTGGGCTATCCATTCCTACTCCCATCGCATGAAGGCCGTAATCTACATAAATTGTAGATCCAGTAATTGCACAGGCTAAATCTGATCCTAAAAAAGCCGCAACATTTGCCACTTCACAAGCTTTAAGCTCTTCTTGAAGGGGAGCATTCACTTGAGAATAATTAATCATACGATCAATAAAACCAATTGCTCTAGCTGCACGACTTCGTAGGGGGCCAGCCGAAATGGTATTTACGCGAATATTCCATTTTCTGCCGGCTTCCCAGGCTAAAGTCCTGGTATCACTCTCTAAAGCCGCTTTCGCAGAGCTCATACCGCCTCCATAGCCTGGAATAATTTTTTCTGAGGCGAGGTAAGTCAGAGTTAAGGCTGACCCTTGAGAATTGAGATAAGGTCCAAGATGAGACAATAAACTCACAAATGAATAAGAGGAAGAGCTAAGAGCTGCTAGATATCCTTTTCGGCTTGTTTCTAATAAGGGTTTTTGTACTTCAGGTGCGTTGGCAAGGGAATGGACGAAAATATCTATCTTTCCAAAATCCTTTCCAATTGCTTCGCAGACCTCAGAAATGGTATAGCCTCCAACACCCTTATATCTTTTGTTCTCCCTAATTTCTTCTGGAACATCTTCGGGTTTATCAAAAGAAGCATCTAGGGGATAAATTTTAGCAAAAGTAAGTAAAGATCCATTAGGTAAACGGCGTGAAGCATCAAATTTTCCCGCCTGCAAGCTAGAAGTAAAAATCTTCAAAATAGGAGTCCAAGTTCCGATAATGATTTCCGCTCCTGCTTCGGCAAGGGCTTTAGCAATGGCCCATCCAAAGCCTTGATCATCTCCTACTCCAGCAATAAAAGCTTTTTTTCCCTTTAAATTGATTTGCATTTGAGAAACTCCTTATTATAGAAAATTTTAAGTGGGCTCCATTGTAAGATTTTACTTATAAGTTTGTCGAAGTTTTTTTTAGAGCTACAAAGGTGTTTATCGAATTATTTATTCTTTAATGTTTTGAATAAAAAAAACACTTCTAATAATTAATTTTAAATTTCGGATTCTATTAAATTTTTAATAAAAGTTTTGTAAATTGATATTTATTAAAAATAAAGCTAGCTTGATAAATTACCTCGATTTTTTCATTAAACGATTTTTCTTTGATTCAATATCAAAAATATAAAGTTTAAAAATTTATTGCTATTTAGTGACTACTTATAAGTCGCCTAAAATTTTTATTGGAGTTTATGTAAATACGAATGAAATTTGTTATCCTGATGCTTGTATATGAGCAAATTGGTTAAATATGATTGCTAGTCAATTCCATCAACTTGGACATATTGTTCAGAGAAAAAATAAATTTTTTTTATAAAATTTCTTTTAAAGATAAACTAGCATTAAGCATTTCATTTGGTAGGGTACACGAGTTTGATTCGCTATGCGTTTAAATATTGTTGAAATCATTTCTAGATGGCATGAAGAAAAGCAGGTTATCTCTTAAAATTAATGCTGATGAAGTCTCTGTGAGGAACTTACTGGCCTAAAAGATTCAAAATTAATTTTTTTCTTAAGCAAATAATGATTTTTCTCATTGCTTGCATATTTCAGCATAAAACGTTATTATACATGCTAAATTTTGTTTTATCCCCTTAAAAATCAAAGATTTTATTGCTTATTGAAAAAACAACTTAAAAAATGACCAATAGCTATTTTCAAAATGGTAGGCACAATAGTTACTTTACTTATTCAACACAAGCATGAGAGATAGAGAAATGCGTTTGAGAGTTTTTTTTATTCGTTTGAGTTTAATTTTTTTAATGGTAATGGCTGTTTACGGTTTAGGGAGAGTTTATTTTTATTTAACAGGAGGATTCACTCTAGCAAATATCACCTCAAATTTTTCTTTTAATCCTCAATGGGAAGTAAAATCCTTTCCTGCAGAAGAACAAATCCAATTTTTACCGATCTTTGATCAACCCTATCATTATCTGGGTAAAGGATGCCAGTCGTATGTTTTTTTAAGTGAAGATGGACGATATGTCATTAAATTTTTTAAATATCAAAGATTTCGCTTACAGCCTTGGCTTCTTTATGCACCTCCGCTTCCTGCAATCATCCAATATCGAAAGGAAAAAGAAAAGAAGAAGTGGGACAAATTGGATGGTTTTGTTAAAAGTTGGAAAGTTGCTTTTGAAAATTTAAAAAAAGAAACTGGACTTATCTTTGTCCATCTCAATAAAACTGAAAATCTGCAAAAGCAACTCGTTATTTATGATAAAATTGGTAGAAGGCATCAAATAGATCTTGATCAAATGGAATTTTGCGTACAGCGTCGAGCTACTATGCTTTGTGATAAATTATTAGAATTTAAATCACAAAAACAAGATCAACAAGCAAAACTTTTAATTGTCAACCTTTTAAAATTGATTTTATCAGAATATCATCGAGGGCTAGCAGATAATGATCATGCTCTCATGCAAAATACTGGTGTTGTCAATGAAATGCCCATACATATTGATGTTGGACAGTTTGTAAAAAATGAAGTAATTAAAGATCCTACTGTTTATCATCAGGAATTATTTACGAAAACTTACAAATTTAAAATTTGGCTAAACGAAAATTATCCTGAACTTGCCTCTTTTTTAGAAGCTCAGCTAAAAGAAATTATTGGTCCCGCTTACTGGACAATGCAGCCTAAGTTTCGACTCAAATAGCCTTTAAAGCAAAGCAATAAAATCGAATTAATCTCCTTACTTTCAAGGCAATTTTTGTTGAACATGACTTCCTTTCCTTAATTTTCCTTTGAGCGGCTGCTGCTTGTTTTAAATTCATTTCTTCAAGTTAATTGATTGAATTTTTTTCCTTATGCAAATTAAACTCGAAATAAGTATAACTTTTTTCCATTTGGAGATAGCTTACTTTGATTTTAACTCTGCTAAGGCTTGGCCAAAGCTGTTAGACTAGCTAAAAGAGTAGCTGCGGATTGGCTAAAAGAGAATTTTTAGGGTTTTAAAAACGATATGATTGGCCTTATAGCAAATATATTCAACGTAAATTGCCCATTTAACAAGAGATTTAAGATAATGAGCAATAACTGCGTTACCTCCTTTAAATTTTTTTAAATTTTACCAATTGCTAAAGTCGACTTAACTGGATCCCAAAATGAAATAAAAGAAAATTCATGAGGAAGTAGACTTGTTAATAACCCCCTCACAAATCTTCCAATCAAAAGTATTGACTGCTGTGTAAACAATTTAAATTTATACTTCTTTAGAGCATCTAGCATTGGTTGGGAAAATCCCTTAATTGCTAATTCGTTTGATTCTCTATACTTTTCTAGAGCGATTGCTTTCATCATTTCAGCTATTTGGCATTACGCATAAAATTTAAAAATGACTACGCAGCATCCAAGCAGCTTTTTCATGAGCCCTTAAGCGTTGAATTAATAAATCAGCTGTTCCTTCATCGCCAAGTTCAGAAGATTGATCAATTCTTTCTCTTAAGTGACCGCAAATAGACTCGTGGTCTTTTAAAAGCTTTTGGAGCATATCATCTCCACCCAAATCTCCATCAGATTCTTTTAATGAGGTCATTTCTAAAAATTGTTTCAAACTCCCAGGTGCCTGTTCACCTAGCATACGAATGCGTTCGGCAAGCTCATCTGTTGCTTCAGCAAGTTCTTTATATTGCTTTTCTAAAAAATTATGCAAAGCATAAAAACGAGAATCGATAAGGTTCCAATGAAAATTTTGAGTTTTTACATATAACACATAGGTATCAGACAATATCAAACTTAAAAACTGAGCAATTTGCTGTCTGACACTTTGATCTAAATTGAGATTAATAGTCATAAATACTCCTTATTTGTTTAATTAATTTTTGGAGCAAAAGGAAAATCAATTTGAGGATCTGTAATATGATTAAAATAATTAGTAAAAATATTCAAAACAACAACTAGAATAATTTCCACAATTTCTTGATCTGAAATGCCAGCGGATTTTAGTTTCTCTATATCTTGATCTGAAACTTGAGCTCGTCTTTCCACAATAGTTTTGGCAAAAGTTAAAATGGCTTCTGTTTTTTTATCTTGAGAATGCCCTAGTCGTGATTCTAAAATATCTTTCTCTTGTAGACCGGCTAATTTAGCACTCACAGTATGTGCTGATAAGCAATATTGACAATCATTTGTTTGACCTACCACTAAAGCAAGTTGTTCTCGTAGTTTAGGACTTAAGCTTGTCTGAGATGCTGCTTCACTTAATCCTAAATACCCTTTTAAGGCTGCTTCAGAATTTCCCATATTTTGGAAAATATTCAGAACGCGACCCATTTTTTTTTCTAAACCACTGTAAATTTGGGTAATGTTTTGATTAGCTTCTTCTTTTGTAATAGGGCTGATTCGAGTCATTTTATACCTCTGATTAAAAATAGATGGACATGTTTAAAAAATACAATTATTGAGTAGATTCTAATTCTGCTTCATCATTAATTCCGCGGCTGAAAAAACCGCCTTCAGCGAGATCAATCAACGTTTCATCAAAGCGAGTTTCTTCATCTAAAGAGTATTGTAAAGTATCCGCAATTTCTTTAAAGTCGATTTGCTCGGTAGAAAAGTTACTTAGATGTCTAGCAAGGGCTCGTGCGGAGCCATAACTTGCGATTTCATAGTGCTTTATTTTTTGGCAAAGAATAATTAAATAAACATCTTTTAATGAAGAGGGAGTAGGAAAACGAGTGATAATTTCTTCGACCTCATTTATTAGCTCCCGCATAGATTTACAAATCCTTTCTGAGGTATTTGCATTCAAAGATTCTAAAATAAACTGAAGCCTTTTCTTTTGATTTTGAGTTTCATTAAGATGTGTTGTTAAGGCTGATTTTAATTCAGGATGTAGAGACTCTTTGATCATTTTAGGTAATAAGGCGATAAGTTGATTTTCAACATCAAAGAGGTCTCTTAATACAGTCGTAAAGACTTCAAATAAAGAATTTCTCATGACTCTCTCCTTATCAAGGATTGGAGTTTATCATCCTAATATTTAAATGATTAAAAAAAATATTTAAATAATTTATATGCTTATTATTCCTATACTAATTGAATGAGGGGATTGAGGCAATAAAATCCCCTTAAAAAGCTTAAAATTTTTTTATACAAAGTTTGTATTTTTTAGAAAAAAGGATTTTTAATAGGCAAAATGCAATGAATTTTAAAAATATAGAAGAAGCTACTAAAGGCTTTGGGAATGGATACAGAGCTATTCTCTTTATAAATAATCTAATATAATGCCAGTTTAACGTAAGAAAACCTCAAAAATATTCTAGGAGCTTAGCAGCTTCGATTTCTGTATTTGAAAAGAACGTCGAGGTTGGAATGGATTCAAGCAATAATTAGCAAGACCTGCCATCAGATTGCTAAGAAAGTTCCATCGATTTCGGTGCCGATGATGTTCTATCTGACAGCTACTTTTTAACAGATTGTTCACACTTTCAATCATAGCCCTCTTTTTTAGCATGAGTTTATCCACTAACGTGATCAATTTATTTTTCATCTTCTTCTTTACTTTTGTGAAAAGATGAATTCCCTTTTGCATTAAAGTATTAGTCAGTTTTACTGAAATATACCCTCAATGTTTCGAAAGAGTAGTGTAATGCAGATAATGCATTTTTGAATCATGCCTTCCAAGATGTATTAAACCTAATAAGCACTATGTTCTGCTGATGGATCAATTTGATGAGTATCTTCTTCTGCATGCTTTAGCGCCTTATTTTACAACCATACCTAAGACCTAAACCATAAAGAGCTTTCTTTCCCCTCTCGCCTATTTGGTTATTGATGAGATAGAGTGTTTCAAGAACAGTATTGGAAGCCAGAGCCTGAGCAAAAGCTTCCATTCCCTTATCGCTGATGTGGTTTCTGTTAAGGTAGAGTGACTCAATAGTCGCATTGGAAATAAGGTAATAAGCAATTGCTTCTGCTCTCTTATCTCTTATTTGGTTATAACTGAGATCAATTTCCATTGAGATGCTCTTCTAAGAGAGATATTCGCTGATTTTGGAGGCACTATACGAACAATTTTATACTTGTAAACACCAAAAATACTCTTAAATAAAGCGCCATTTTACCAAGAATAAGGAGAACAAATGAAGAGGGCTTCAAAAAAGTAGAAAATATTAAAAAAAATAGATAAAAGTGGGGCTCATTCTTACGTTTATAGAATTTTTGCCAGAATTTTAGGCTATTTCAATCCCAAGAGAAGACGAAACTAAATTTGATTATTTGCTCGCCAATTCTACCAATATGCGTCTTTAAGCCAATTACGGCTTTAAAATTTCAAATATACAAAAGATATAGGATTTAAATTTTAATGATAAGACAGTTGGTTATTTGGATCTCCAACTAAATGTTTATCCAGCAAACCAGATAAGTTAGCTAGCATCCTTAAACCCTCTCACGGATAAATTTGTTTTTTTAAGAGATAACTTAAATCCTTTTGTTGATTTAGGATTCAAATTCTGAACTTATCTCATCAGTGGCTGTATCAGTAGTTACATCATTAAATGCATTAATTTTTTCTAAATCTTCTACAGGGACAAAAGCACCTACGGTTTTTCCATTACGAGTAATCAAAAATCTCTCGCCTTTATATTTTGCTAAATTAACACATTCTGACAAGTTTTGGCGGAATTTCACGAAGCTCATTACTTTTGCTTTTTCCATATCATTAACCTATATATTTTTTAAATAATTTTAACTATTTATTAGATAACACGTTTATGACTATAAAATATAGTAAATAATTGCATTGATAAATAGGTCATCATATTACAAATGATATAAATTATATTTAGTTATAGGATAACGATTTAATTAATCAGAGTAGTGTACACATTTAGCAATCTCTAAAAAATAGTCCTAAGTTCCGATAACGCATTATTATCGGTAGTTAGAAAAAATAGAAAAATAGACAATGAAAAAAACAAAGTGTTAGCAAAATTTAGGTCGGTAGATATGGTCAATATGGAAAATCAGTTAGCAATACAAAAAATTGAAAATTTCGAAGTTGGCGAATATCTTGATTTGGTCAAAACAGCAAAAGAATATGCGACTTTTGCAAGGTCGTTTAATACTAACAAATCTTATCGATCTGACTGGGACGATTTTGTTTTTTGGTGTCAGGAAAAAAATTTAAGACCATTACCAGCTTTGCCTCAAACGATTGTCGTCTATTTGATTAGTCGAGCTGATAACGCATGGATCAATCAAAAAGGGAAATTACAAAAACCTCTCAAAATTTCTAGTTTAAGCCGAAGACTTACCTCTATTAGCCAAGCTCACAAATTAGCTAAACAGCCTTTCGACAAAAATTGTCCTGAAATACAAGAAGTTTGGAAAGGAATAAAAAATAAGTTAGGATCTGCCCAAATCCGTAAAGACCCGATTTTACTAGATGATTTACGCAAGATGATTGAATCAATTAATAATGACAATAGTAAAGCAAATTCGTTGTCAGGAATGCGTGACAAGGCTTTATTGTTACTGGGATTTGTAGGCGCATTTCGAAGATCAGAATTAGTTTCTTTAACGATTGATGACATTAAATTTGTCAGAGAAGGCTTGCAAATTACGCTTAGGAAATCGAAAACCGACCAAGAAGGGAAGGAGAGAATCATTGCTATTCCTTATGGATCAAACATTCTCACTTGCCCTGTCAGAACCTTAAATGATTGGCTTGATTGTTCTAAAATTAGCGAAGGGCTATTATTTCGACCGATCAATCGGCATGGTCAAATCATGGATAAAGCTCTAACTTCCAAATCCGTTGCATTGATTATTAAGCGGAACAAACATTTAGAAAATCAGAAAAATTCATTTTCAGGGCATAGCTTACGAGCTGGATTTGCTACAACTGCTGCCATCTTTGGTGTTCCTGAGCATCTGATCATGAAGCAAACAGGCCATAAAAGCTTTGATACCATTAGAAGGTATATTTGATTGGGAAACATGTGGACGGAAAATGCCGCCACTAAAATTGGTTTATAAGTTTAATTTCCATCCTATAATATATTTTATAGCGAATATTTCTCTTAGAGAAGCGCCTTGTTGAAAGTCGATCAACTTTAATGAAATTTTATTCTTATATCTACTATCTTTTTAGGACAAAGTACTCTTTTATTTTCGACGCCCGGTTTCTAGTTTTATTGTTAGATTGGGTAAAGCTGCTAAAGTTTTAAAACGTTCTAATCCTGCATCGGTGAGATTCTTACAGCCAATTAGATCTAGATATTGCAAAGCCGTTAAGGGTGTCAAATGGACTAATCCTGCATCGGTGAGGTTATTACAGCCAATTAGATCTAGAGATTGCAAAGCCGTTAAGAGTGTTAAATGGGCTAACCCTGCATCGGTGAATTTCTTGCACCAGCTTAGATTTAGATGCTGCAAAGCGGTTAAAGGTGCCAAATGAACTAATCCTGCATCGGTGAGGTTATTGCACTTGCTTAGATTTAGATGTTGCAAAGCCACTAAAGGTGTTAAATGCGCTAATCCTGCACCAGTAAGTTTCCAGCATTCGCTTAGATTTAGATGCAGCAAAGCTGTTAAGGGTGTCAAATGGGCTAATCCTGCATCAGTAAGGTTATAGCAATAGCTTAAATCTAGATGCTGCAAAGCTGTTAAGGGTGTTAAATGCGCCAATCCTGCATCGGTAAGTTTTCTACAGCAGCATAGATTTAGATGCTGCAAAGCTGTTAAGGGTGTCAAATGGGCTAATCCAGCATCAGTAAGGTTATAGCAACAGCTTAAATCTAGATGCTGCAAAGCTGTTAAGGGTGTTAAATGCGCCAATCCTGCATCGGTAAGGTTATAGCAATTCCTTAGATCTAGATGTTGCAAAGCCGTTAAAGATGTCAAATGCGCTAATCCTGCAACGGTGAGATTCTCGCAATCGCTTAAACCTAGATGCTGCAAACCCACTAAAGGTGTCAAATGGACTAATCCTGAATCGGTGAGATTCCAGCATCCGCTTAGATCTAGATGCTGCAAAGCCGTTAAGGTTGTCAAATGGGCTAACCCTGCATCAGTGAGATTTTCGCAATCGCTTAAACCTAGATGCTGCAAAGCCGTTAAGGGTGTCAAATGGGCTAACCCTGCATCAGTGACATCCCGACATTTCTTAAAATAAAGAACTTTTACATTTTTACAATCTTTTAATGCTAAAAGGTGAGCATTTGTTAAATGAGTATTCTCCAAAAAATTGAGTGCTTCTATCTTATTTGACAAATGATTTATAATTCTTTCAAACTCCGATAACTGAATGGTCTGGTTTAATAAGGCGCTCACAACGGTGAACTCTAAATAATTCCTCAAAATATTTAATTGATAGCGATGTGCAAAATTTAAAAGTTCTTTTAATTCGACTAAGCTCTCTTCAGTGGAGTTAAAGGATTCAAATCTCTGAGATTTATATCCATCTATTAGCTGTTCTTCTAAATTTTTCACCACTTCTGTCAGTCCATAATAATCGGCGAATTGAATAGAAGAAGAGATCTCTTCCAAGGAAATTTCAAACTTAGGATTCGTTAGGCAATTAAGCAAAAGCGTAAAGTCTTTTTGTGTCAAAGCCAAAGGATGTTGCAGGGTTTCTTGAAATTGCCCCGACCACAGATTGTTAAAGTAGTGTGATTTTTCCTTTAACAAAGCTAGCTGAGAATGAGAAATAGTTAGAGAAGTTCCCTCTTGAAAGCTTAGTTGAACTTGTTCAGATGAAGGTGAAAGAGCAGGAGTTGGAATCGTTGGTGCATTAGTTTCTTCTAGATTAGGTAAAGGATTGTCTAAGGGAGTATTTTCATTCTCAAGTTGATCATTAATGTCTTGAGGGGGATAGTAAGATGGAATCGCTGTATTGGCAAGAAGACTAGGGTTAAACCCAAAATTAGAAATATTCAAAATGACCATCCAAGTAAGTGAAATAAATTTTAATTTATAGATGTTTTAACAATATGATGGATAGATAAAAATTATTGCAATATTAATAAGTTAAAATAGGCAGCCACATTTAAAGAGAAAGTTTCATTTTATCAATAAAGAACTATTAAAAACTAAATAAGGATCAATATGGTTCAAACATAAACTCCTTAGTTTTTGATTTGAAAGTGCCTTAAGCCTACGAGATGATAGGATTAGGAAATAAGCAACTTATAAAATCTCTGATACAATTAAAGGGCATATTTGATCAGGAAATATGTGGACGAAAATTGCCGCTAATAAAATTGGTCTGTAAGCTCAATTTCCATCCTATAATACATCTTATCGTGGATATTTTTCTTAAAGAAACGTCTCGTTGAGAGTCGATAAACTTTAATGAAATTTTATCCTTTATTTTCTTAGGACAAAGTACTCTTTTATTTTCGGCGCTAGAATTCCTGCTTTTTTATTAAGGTTTTTTTACCTAACAATTTCTAAATTGAGTGAAGTTGCTAAAGTTTTAAAATGGTCTAATCCTTCATCAGTAAGTTGATAGCAACCATTCAGATTTAGATGCTGCAAACCCGTTAAGAGTTTCAAATGGACTAATCCTGCATCAGTGAGATTCCAGCAATGGCTTAGATCTAGATACTGCAAACCGTTATCAGCTCTAAATGTTGTAAAGCAATTAAGGGTGTTAAATGCGCTAACCCTGCAAACCTGTTAAAGTTGTCAAATAGGCTAATCCATCCTTAGTGAGATTCTCACAATAGCTCAAATCTAAACGCTGTAAAATCGTTAAGGTTGTCAAATGGGCTAATCCCTTATCAGTGAGTTTCTTACAAGAGCTTAAATCTAGATGCTGCAAAGACGTTAAGGGTGTTAAATGCGCTAATCCATCATCGGTGAGATCCCAACATTTCTCTAAATGAAGTATTTTTAAATTTTTACAACCTTTTAATGCTAAAAGATGGGCATCTGTTAAATAAGTATTCTCCGAAAAATTGAGTGCTTCTATCTCATTTGAGAAGTGCTTTAAAATTTTTTCAAATTCCGTTAACAGAGAAGTCTGGTTTAATAATTCGCTCACAACGGTGAATTCTAAATAATTCTTCAATGTATTTAATTGACAGCGATGTGCAAAATTTAAAAGTTCTTTTAATTCGATTAAGCTCTCTTCAGTGGAATTAAAGGGTTCAAATTTCTGTATTTTTTGTACCCATCTATCAGCTGTTTTCCTAAATTCTTCGCCACTTCTGTCAATTACCTTTGGTGTTCTTGGGTAAAGCAAAACATAGGAAAAAATGCTTCAGAGGTGAGTTGAACAAAAGTTGAGTACCCAACAAGATGAAGGAATAAATATTTTAAAGTTGTTTTTACAGGGTTTAAGTAAAAGTGCTTAAATGTTCTGTCATTGGAACGATGAAAGAGAAGCAAAATAGTTAGCACTTCACTTAAGGATGTTCTAAAAGTTTTTTTGCGGATTTTTATTTTCGTCTACTCAATTTATTTTTGGGAACACATTTGGTGAAATTGATTAGAAAAATTATCAACAAGACAAAACAGTTTGATCATCTCTATCTCATTCATTTTGGCCTTTTTCCTTAGTTTTTGTTCTGGAAAACAAAATCTTCTAACAGAAAAGAGGCCTTTTTTCAACAAAGATCCTTCAGAATATAGCCCGAAGATAGCTTACGTTAAACTGGCGTTAATATAATGTGTTGCCGTTTACAGGATTGGAAAAAGAGTGTACTTTGGGCTTTTTGGATTTAGCGATTCTTTTACCCATTTCTTCTATTGTCAACTCTGCCTGGCTAGATTGTTTTACTACAGGAATTTTTTTAGATTTTTTTAGGGCCAAAAGTTTTTGCTTAAAATTGTTTGGATTATCCATTTGATACCTAAAAAGAAAGAGAGATCTACTTTCAATTATACAAATTACAATTTATTGGGGAATAAAAAAACAAATAAGTCATCCTCAGTTACATTGTATTTGAGCTGAATGTAATATTTTGAGGAAATTAGAAAAGCTGTAAGGAAAAACAGGAAGCAAGTAAATAGGGAATTTTTATTTCAAATAATCTTCATATCATAGCGAAGCAAGCTTAACCTTTTTAAACTTTTGAGATAAATCATGCAAAAAATTCAAAATAGCTGGAAAACCCACTTAAATCAGATCAATTTTAAATTATCTTTTAAAATCAGTTTAGCTGCTTTAACCAGTTTATATGTTTGCCATGAGTTAGATCGATATATTAAACATCCTGATATTTTTACAAGCGGGCTATGGTGTGTCATCGCCTCTATTTTCGCTTCGTTGCCCACTTTAGGAGGGACATATAAAGCAATTTGGAATCGATTTTTTGGAGTCTTAGTGGGATCAGCGATAGGGGCTTTTTTCGCCTCTCAATGGGGAGCTCATCCTTTTGTTTTAGGAATGGCTGTTTTTACTACCTCGATAATCAGTTTTTTATGCGGGTTAAAAGAGAGCTATCGAATGGCTTGTTTATCAGTGGCAGTTATTATCATTCCTTGGGGAATGCATCCTACCCTGAGTCCTTGGGCTTATGCTTTTTACCGTTTTTTAGATACTTGCATTGGATTGGGGGTAGCGGTCTTTATTGCTAAAGCTGTTTGGCCATCACAAGCATTCACAGTTATGCAAAAACAAATGTCAGATGTTCTCAATCAAATTAGACAAGCTTATGAATACATTGTAGTTTCGGCTGATCATTTAAATAAAAGTGATGCAATTTTAAAAAGTCTTTTAAACGATGTTGACCAAACATTTAACCAAATTCATGTAAATTTGGAAGAATCAAAAATTGAATTATTTGTTGGATTTTCTCCTGTTACTCTTTGGGTGGACTTGTTAAGAGCTTTGGAGAGACTTTGGGGAAATGTAAAAGATTTAAAAAAAGTTTTTAATTCTGTATTGGAAGAGATTTTTGATGAAGAATTAAAAAGAGAAGTTTGTCATTTGAATGAACAAATTGATTTCATATTGAAAGATTTGTCGGAGAATTTGAAAACAGGCGATACGCAGTATAACTATTCTCAAATTCCCTTATTACAAGAGGCGTTGAACAACCAACTTGTTCGTTTTAGAGAAACAAAAAACACAAAAAAATACAGTCTTGATCGAGTGGAGACTTATTTTGTTTTTTTCTATAATTTGAAATCGATTTTGGATGAATTGCAACAATTACAAATGATTATTCATCAAGGTGTTAACAAAAGCAACCATGATTAGCTTCTCATGGCCTTATTAACATTAGGTTGAAAATCCAAAAATACTTTTAAACCAGGACTTCTTTTTCGGTTTAGCTTTACCTTCCAAAACATCGATTGCTTCAGAAATTGCCTCTTCTTTTGCTTGCCTATTTTTAGGTGCTTCAAAAGGAGAAAAATCCTGAAGATTTAACTGATTGCTATTGACTATTTTCTGATTATCAAGCTTGAGTTTTTCTTTGTCAAATATGTATATATGGAGCTTTTAATTTTTTTAAAGTAAAAATTTTAAAAGCTCCCTATACTTTTTTTATAAATTAATATTAAAAATCTTGAATATCTTGAGGAGGAGTAACTAGGATAGCAAAGCCTGTCCCTTCCCTTAAAATTTTGATATAAGGTGAAGAAGAAATATCCGGTCCTTGAAATTCCAACGTTTTATTTTCTAAATCCACTAAAGTTACTTTCCATTTGCCAAGAGGATAATTAAAAATTCGTTTTTCTCCCCACTTAAGATCTAAGCGTTTTGTGTGGGGTTCAGGAACTATTTCTATTTTTGATTGTGTGAAAGAAGTTTCAATTTCCATCCATCCAGATTCTTTTCCTCCTATATCCACAGTGTTTTTTATTGTTGTTGCTCTGATAACGGCTCGATCATCTTGGTCGCTGACAAGGTAAGGTCCACTGCGCCTTCCGGCTCCTCTGACTTCTCTTACTTTGGTTGTCCCTGGCTCAATATTCCAGCCCGTATCTGCATAAAGCGTAAACTGATAATCTTTTTTGTCCTCATTTCCTGCATCCGAACACGAAGATAGAAAATCAATTTGTGACTTTATTTTTTCAATTTTTTTTGAAACATCCAGCGTATAGTCTAAGGTAATAGTGCCTGGTGAAGTTGGGAGTGCACCAATTGTTAATCGAAAAACATTTTGAACTTTTTGTGGCATCTTTAACCATGTTGTTTTCCAGGGAATATTTAATTCACCTTCAACATAAGTAAAAGTATGAGAAGCTAAAGTAGGAAATACTGTGTTAAATGGAACGTGAAATTCTAATTTTTGTCCTGTGACTATGCAAGGAGAAAAAGTTTGTTTATGAAAAGTAAGCTGAGGTTGGTAACCGGGCTCAGCTGCATGTTCAAAATTGCCTTTAATATTAATATATATGGGGCGAGAATCACCTGGTAATCTTTGAATATACGATGGGGTGTAAGAAGTAACTTGAGGGCGGTCATTATGAAAGGGGAGTGTATTAGCAATCGTTTGCGCCTGACTGGCAATCTCTTGCATGGTACGTTTATTTTTTTGTTCTAGATCCAAAACCAAATTTTTTATATCGTTTATTTGGTTTGCAAGAGTTTGATCAACTCGATCTAAAGTTTGATTCATTACCTCAGCATAAGCCACTTGTGTTTTCTCAATTGTTTTTCTAACCTGAAAGCCTGCCTCCATCTCTAGAGCCAAACCCGCATTTTTAGCTCGATCAATGGATTGATCAACGCGATTAAACAATTGATTTAATAGGGCGCCTGTTCCTGCTCCAAGAATGGGATCCATAATTCATATCCTCCTTTTTAATTAAGACAATCTTTAAATATCTTTTAGCTCTTCAGGAATTGTTGTTATAAATTCAAATTGTTTTTCTACAAGTTTTACAGTTAAATAGGGAAATTTTTCTGATTGAGAAGTAGAGGGATAATAATCATACTTTTCCCCATTGAAGGTTTCAAAAGTTGCCTTCCAATAATCAATTTCTTCTGGTTCTGGTGGACACAAATGCGTTACTTTTGCATCCCAATTTAAAGTAAAAGAATGCGTAGCATTAGTTCGGCTTTCTTGAGATTGATTGAAAGTCACAGCGAAATCAAACCAACCGGATGTTCCCACTGCTTTATGAATAGTTCTAGCTTCCCAAGAGATCGTGCGCTTATCGATGGCTAAACTGGTATTGCGAGGTCCATGCCGCTCACCATGTGCAGCCGTGACATGAACTTGAATTGTCCCAGGATCTACCCACCAACCCGCATCACCTTGAGTAGTCAAAGTTTTAAATTGACCTTTTTCAAGTTGATCGTTATTTCCACAGCATGTCCGAGAACAAATAGCATGAGGATGCTCTCGCCTTATTGATTGAGTGACAATTTTTTTTGTAGTATAGGATAAGGTAAGTGTTCCAACTGTGGAAGGCAAAATACCTAGTAGAACTTTAAACGAAGCTCGAAATTCTTTCTGATTTTTCCCTTTCCAAGGAACTTGTAGCTCTCCTTCACAAAAAGTGAGCGTTTTTGCCGTTAATCGAGAAGATCCAAATATGTCGGAAGGTTTAAGGTCAAGAGATAGTTGATGATCCGAAACAATTTTTACCTGATGCGTTTGATCATTAAATTTAATGATTGGTTGTTGTATACCTTTAAAATGGCCTGAAAATTTAAGCTGAATTAAACGATCTTGTTCTTTAATATTTGATCGCAAAACAAGAAAAGGGAAAGCGCTTCTTAAAGAGGGATAATCGATTTCAAAGGGCAAATGATTGATTAATGTATAACATTCTTGTTCTTGTAAGAGGGATAGTTGTTCAGGTGGCTTCAATTGAAGTGCCAATTTTTGTATTTTTTCAATTATTTGCTGATTTTCTGCGTCTAATTGTTCGATAGAAACCACGTTGTTAAAAGCAGTTTTTGCGTTTTCCACCATCAAACGAACGCGAAGAGAGCCTTGTGTTTTTTTGTTTATTAGGCCATCTGCCACCATTTTTTTTTGTTCTATGAGAACTTGATCAATGTAGTGTAAACAGTAATCTAAACTACTTTCAAGAGAGGTATAAGAATTCATACATATTCCTTTATAAATTTTTGATTAAGATTAGTTTTAGTTAATTTTATGGTACTGGCTATACCTTTTTAAGAACGCCACTCGTAGCCAATCAAACGCACGGGATGATCAACATTATCAGTTTCTGTTTGAGAGTAAAGAAACAAGCAATTATCTTTGATTTTTTCTGTACCTACTAGTTGACCGTTAAATAAAATAGATCCAGGTCTCAGCCAAGTGCCGCTTAAAGCTATTTTGTATTCTTTTTTAGTCTCGGAAGGAATGACTTTGATTATGGCAGCATTGATGATGACAGTTCTTCCTTTGATACCAGTTAATTCTTTTCCTGTTAAATCACAATCAAGATAAAGAGTCGCTTCTTTCGACTTGTTTACAGATATGATTAGTTCTGCTTGTGCTTGAGATGTTTGAAAATGGCTTTCAACTTCTTTAAGAATTGATGAAAAAGCAACGCATGGGATACTGGCATTGACTTCAATACGTTTATCAATTTTGTCAACCTTGAAAGGATTAAGAAGATGAAGTGTTAAAACATCTTTGATCTCTTTTAATTTAATTTGGCTATTTTCTGATATGATGATTTCTTCAAGTTGCTTACGAAAAGGAATAGGACATCCAAGTGCACCGTCTATTTTAAGGTATTGATCTAAAGTCAAATCATCCAGTTTATCTATTTGTAATTTTTGACGCCAACTTGCCAGATCTTTTTGTATTTCATATGCTTCTAATGCTTTTGAAAGCGCTTCTAGATTGGCATAATGCATAATATTTTCTTGTATTGATCGTAAATGAACTACAAATTTTTTCAAATCTTCTTCTAAACAGACATCAAGTTGATAAGTCTCTTCTTCTTCTTTATTTTTTGGAGGATAAATTTCTTTCAACTTTTCCCAATAAATTACACATTGTTTTAAATGATCCGTTAATGTTTGAGAGACTTGTAAATAAGAGGTTCCTAGAGCAATTTTAGCGAAAGTCGGAGTTTCTAGCTCTTCAAGCCAGCAAGTAATTTCTTCGCAACAGACTTTTAAGTTTTCGACAGACCGTGGAATTGAACGTTTTTGCCAATACGTTTTTGTTGCTTCTTCAAGCTTTGATAAATGACTTCTTGCATTAGATAAAATAAACGTTTTAGTTTTTTCAATATGTAGCTCGGCTTTTTGTGAGAGAGGATAACCAAATGCGTCCTGTTTGTTAGTAGTTGATTGAAAAGAAGAAAAATCTCGCATGGTTGCAAGCATTTTGTTTTTTTCTTGCAGAGCTGTAGCACCGCAAGGATCACAAATCAATACTCTTTCTCCTAGCTCATCTTTTAAAATGTTTGAATCGATGATTTGTTGGCAAAATTCGGCTAATTTGAGATCTTCTTTGCTATCAGCTAATTTTTTCACTCGCTTAAGGATTTGTTTTTTCATTCCTAGCAAATCGACATCATCATCAAAAACTTTAGTAATCAGAAATAATATAGCTCTTTGGTATTTCTTAAAGTCTTTTAAAAGAAGTTGGAGGTATTTTAAATTGTTTGAAATACCTTGGCCTTTTCCAGTACTAAAATCAGAATATTCTATAAAAAAAAGGATTCCTTTGACTGATCTTGCTTTCTCAGTAATTTCTTTAATGCAAATAGCGTTGTAAATCTCAACTTCAGTTCCTTTAGTATCACCCATTCCTGGACAATCACAGTAAGCAAATTTGTTATCATTATCATCACAAATTTTAGGATAACTTGTTTGAGATTTGTCATCCTTATAACCAATTTTTGTTAAAGGATTTTGAGCCAAGATAATTTTTTTTTTAGACCCTAATGGTAAGCCTGCTGCTTTGCGATCGACTTTTTGCATCGTGCAGCCAGCCAAATAATTCATCGTCGTCGATTTTCCGCATCCAGTTGTGCCGATGAATAAAATGACATTTTTACCATGGGCTGTTTGACTTGCTAAGGTACTAGCTCGTAGGCGTGCCTCTGGTTTTGTTAAAAGTTCTTCCATTTTTTTTGTAGATGAAGTTTGCGAAGAGGTGTTTTGTGAAGATAAGAGTGAACGCTGTAACTTTTCAATCGTTTTAGAAATTTTTTGTTCTAATTCTGCAAGACGAATAATTTTATATTGATATTTTTGAAAAACAGATTTTAATTTTTTTACTGATTTGGAATTGGCATGTTTTTGTCTAAAAATATCGTTTAAAGTTTGCGTATATTTAATCGTTTCGTGACTATTTGGTTGTAAAGTAAGAAAGCATTCATTCCCTCGCGTTTCGCATTGAGCTTGTGGGAAAATTTCTCGAGCAACATCTATAATATTCCATCCTTGGATATTCATAATCAATTTCCTTATTTATTGATGAATAAATTTAAATTTTTTTATCCTTAATTTGTAAAATCTCAGATTAGACTTAAAAAGTAATCATTCGGGTTGTAGTAGCTATTACCAATATATTAATCAATCTTTTGTCTAGCTAGGTTTGCGCAAGTTCTTAGACGTTTTATATTAATCTTTGTCTTTTAAAGATTTTTTATTTTTGAACATAAATATTGATTTAAAAAAAAGCAAAATAAAATTCTAATTTAACACAAATTTCAGGCAAGCGGGTTTTTTCATAGGGGAGAAAAATTTAATAAAAAAGTAGCGATGGATGGATTTTTTGGTCTAGTTTGGTTGAATACTAATTATCGAGCTAAACTTATACCATTTGAAATAGGATAAACATCTAATTTAATCATGGTAAAACAAAGCGAGAGCCCCAACTTAAATGATCGATTCCAGAGATGATAGCAATTATTATTTTATTTTATCGATCTAGTGATCAAACATTTAAATCCTTTTTCTATGAACTAAAAGAGGCAAGATAACAGAGATCGCTTTTATTAATTCTATAGGGATAGATGTTTGCCATCATAAACGCATGAAAAGGAACAAAGTTTTCAAAAGTTTGGCAAAGAAAAGGGAAAACAATCTTAGGATGGTTTTTTCGGATTTAAATGGCATTTAATTATCAATCAAAAAGGAGAAATTTTGACTTTTCAGTTTAACTCTGGAAATGTTGATGATGTATTTGTTACCAAAACCTTATCGAAAGGAATTTTTGGGAAGCTATTTAGTGATAAAGAAAATATTTCGGCAGAACTTGCAAAGAGATTTTTAGAAACAAGGCCTTGAATTATTGACGGTCATAAGTTTGAATAGGAAACAAAAGGTAATAAAGTTGACAGATAAAATTCTTAGAAAGCGAACCCTAAGTTAAAACGGTAAATGGTCAATTGAAAAATATTTTCCAAATTGAGTAAACACGCCACAGGGACCTCAGAAATTTTTTTAATTAATTATTAACCGAACCGGGATTGCCGTTTAGGCTTTTACCAACCTAAGAAGCCATCCGACAACCTAGTAGAACATTGACTATTGTTAGTGAGTGCTTAAAAACCCATAATTCAGATTAATCAAGTTTTTTAATGAAAACATTTTTTGTACCCCATAAACAATTACAAATAATTATTCATTAAGATGTTAACAAAAGCAACCATGATTAGCTTCTCATGGCCTTATTAACATTAGGTTGAAAATCCAAAAATACTTTTAAACCAGGACTTTTTTTTTGGTTTGGCTTTACCTTCCAAAACATCGATTGCTTCAGAAATTGCTTCTTCTTTTGCTTGCCCACCTTTAAAAATTTCAAATTGCTTATTATTTTTATTGACAACGATCACTGAGGGAGTTGCGTCGATTTGATACTTTTTGACAATTGAATCAAAAAAATCAATTCCCTTACTAATATCTTCGTAGGCAAGTTCTTGAAAATTTAACTTATTACATTTAGCTATTTTTTCAACGTCAGAATCTGTGGGTTTTTGATTTTCTTTTGTTAAACAGATTAAGGCTTGGCGAGCTTTGAGATAGTTTTTCTTTTCAAAAATCAAAAATGAGAGGTGATAAGGAGAAAAATTAGAGCTTTGACGATTGATTGGATAATCAATGAAATAAAATGCCGCTTTATTTTTAAATTTATCATACAGATTTTCTAATCTAGGTTCTAACTTTTTACAAGACCTGCAAAACCAGTCTGAGACAATATAAATTTCGATAGGGCTATCACTTTTACCAAGGACAATACGTTGTTTTAAGTTTTTTTCACAAATTTCTTCCTTTGCTGTTAAGCCTATACTCATGAGAAGAAAGAAACTGAATATAAAATGAAGGGCGATAGACTTGAATGTGTGAAAATTCATATAACCTCCTAAGAATTAATTCAATCGTAATCATCAAAAATAATGATGACAATTTTGATAACTCAAATTTGTAATATATGGTTTATATTTGCATAAATGACAATCTTTTCCAAGAGTTATACAATAAACTTAAAATATACTCTAAAGCTTCAGGTTTTTATTGAAGTTAGCGTTAAGTTTGTAAAAACCCTTCTTCAATACGTTGACGTTAGCAAATTCCTAGCTTTAATAAACAATTAGTTTTAGCTAATTCTTAGTTCTTTTGATAACATTCTGTTTGATTGAAAAATGTCTATTTTGAAGCATAAAAGTGTAAAGACTTGTTAAAATTGAAAATAAATTTCCTATCTTAAGATAATTTCATGATCAATGAGTTGAAAATTCATTCTAATTCAGCATCGACTCAGAATTTAAGCGATGCTGAATCCTTTTACAAAGTTTACTCTTTAATAGTAATATTGATAATTTTTTGTTCTTCCACTGGACGATCTCCAGGACCTGTTTGGGTGTTTTCGATTTTTTGAACGACATCATAACCTTTAATGATCTCTCCAAAGATCGTATGTTTTTTATTCAACCAAGGTGTAGCAGCTGTGGTAATAAAAAACTGGCTTCCATTAGTTTTTGGGCCAGCATTTGCCATTGCTAATAAGCCTGGGCGATCAAACTTTACGTTATCAGAAACCTCATCTTCAAAAGGTTTATTCCAAATCGATTCCCCTCCACGGCCGGTTCCTGTGGGATCTCCTCCTTGAATCATAAAACCTTTGATTACTCGATGAAAAATAACTCCATTGTAATAACCATCTTTCGCGTGCTTAATAAAATTTTCTGTTGCTTTAGGAGCAACATCAGGTCTTAAAGCGACTTCAATTGTTCCTTGAGTAGTTTCAATTTGAGCAATAGGTTGATTAGGCATAGATTCCTCTTTAGCTTGTAGGGGGGTTAAGGTATGAATAAGAAAAGTTGAAAGTGTAAAAAAAGTAAAAGTGAATAAATTCATTTTCCCTCATTTTTAAATTGTTATTCTAATTCTTTAAAGAATCAGAAACTTGTTTTATTTTATTGAAAGAAGCAAGAAAAGTATGGATGATCCCACTTCTAACACCGTAATCTTCAAAAGTTTTTAATCCTTCAATTGTCATTCCTGCAGGTGAAGTAATTTGCCACTTTAAATCTGCTGGATGTTTATCAGTTGTTTCTAAGAGTGCTAGGCTTCCTTTAAGCATTTGGAAAATGAGGGACTTTGCGTCAGTCATTTGAAATCCCATATAAATTCCAGCTTCAATCATGGATTCAACAAGAGCAAATATAAAAGCTGGCCCAGATCCAGTTAGAGCCGTTAATGCATCAATTTTAGATTCTGGAAGCCAATAAACTGAACCTAACGGATCAAAAAGAGCTTTTAACTGCATTTTTAGCTTATCAGTTAATTGATCATTCTCAACTAATCCAATGACTCCTTTTCCGTGAATTAAAGCTAGATTAGGCATCATTCTTACAACAATCGATTGAGAGAAACGATGTTTTAATGTTTTATAATTTATTCCAGCTAAAATACTTACAATAGTTTGATGGGGTTTGAGTAGGGGAGCTAATCGTTCCGTTAAATCGTCTAAATTTTGAGGTTTGACAGCCACAAGAATTAAGTCTGCTTCTTCAATAGCTGAAAAAAGATCTGCATAAGCGGTTGCTTGTATTTGTTTAGTTAAAGATTCAGCGGTGGCAGGATAATGATCATATAAAGAAATTTGATGATTCATAGACAACCTTTTGGCAATTCCAGAACCCATATTTCCACAGCCAATAATTGTGATATGCATTTTTATCTCCTCAATCTTAATGGACATTTGCAAAGTAATTAGTTAAAAGTCATTTTGATAAACATCGATGATTTTATGAGAGGTGAAAGAAGGTTTAAAAAAAACATTGTATGAATAGCAAATTGTCACACAACATACCAATATCTAAAATTAAGATCATTA
This sequence comes from Candidatus Protochlamydia amoebophila UWE25, assembly GCF_000011565.2. Taxonomy (NCBI): domain Bacteria; kingdom Pseudomonadati; phylum Chlamydiota; class Chlamydiia; order Parachlamydiales; family Parachlamydiaceae; genus Candidatus Protochlamydia; species Candidatus Protochlamydia amoebophila. The sequence goes on along the minus strand of NC_005861.2, from coordinate 1,381,189 downwards.
AAATTTTCGGAGAGGTAACCATGCGTGTTTTTGTTACAGGAGTGACTAGTTATATCGGTCTTGCCTGTCGCAAAAACATTTAGTTTAGAAGAAAAAATTCATACTCTTTCATTAAAGAATTAACAAAAAAGTTTTGAAATTTAGCTAATGAAATGATGTTAGATTCTCAAGTCAGTCATTCTGTATCAAACGTTTATTGAATGGACATATTCAATATGCCTTTTTTATTAGTGAAATAAAACTTCAATGATTAAGTTTGGAAAATAACTCAGCAAATAGAAAGATTTTAATCGCTATTTGAACGATCAATATGTTTGCCAAGAAACTCCAAAATCGTTTCTGTTACTAAAATGGGTTTTTCTTCATGAGGAATATGGCCACAGTTAGGAATTAAAAGGCAATCGGCTTGTGGAAATTCTTTAACAAATCTTTCATAATGGGTAATGGGAATTAATTTGTCTTTATCTCCCCAAATAATTAACAAAGGATGTTTGAGAGAATGGTATCGTTGGCTTAAATCGACTAACTTTTGTTTGTCAAATTGTTTTAAGGTTGTTAAGGACGCCTGTGTTCCGCCTGGAAATTGATATGGGAAAGAATAAGCTAAAACTTGTTCCTCAGAAACAGTATCTGGATCAAATACAATTTGCTTCAATCCAATCCTTATGACTGGCGGAGAAACAAAGGAAAACCATAAGGGGTCAAGGTGCCTTGTTAAATAAAGATAAAAAGGAAGATCAAGAGGATATCCTAAAGCATTAATTAGTGTTAAAGAGCTCACTTTTTCAGGGTAATCTAATGTTAAATTTAAAGCTAAGCCACCTCCCATCGAACTTCCGATTAAATGAGCGGAAGAAATTTGTTTTGCATCCATAAAAGATTTTAACTGTTCGATAAAGAAATCGGCATCATACGCAGCATTTAAGGGTTTATCACTTAATCCATATCCGATTAGATCAATTGTCCAAACATGATAACCAGCTTGTGTTAGAGGTTCTATTAAGTACCTCCAAGTAAAAGAATGAGCACGAAAACCGTGGATAAGTAAAAGGTGTTTAGAGCCAGATCCATGTTCAGTGTAATGGACTTGCCAATTTCCTTGCGGAGTTTGCCATTCCCAAAATAATTTTCCTTTTTTTAGCTCGTCTTGTTTTTCCGCTTCCAACAAGGAAATAGCTGTAAAAAAGTACAAGGTAAATAATACTGCCAAAATAGTAAAACTTGGAAAAATGAAACGATAAAGAAATTTTCTCATTTTATGCTCACAAACAAAAATCTTTAGTTAATCATACTTAGGGTGGCTAAATCGGATAAAGCCTTTCTTGCGATTTCACTTTCGACAGAGAGTGCAAACTTAGATCAAGAGATTTTCAAATTCGTATTAAATAAGGTTTTGAGTGTAACAAAGAAACAAGATTCTACTCTATTCAAGCCTAAAATTGTATGTATAATATTTCCAAAAAAAACACCAATCCTTTGAAGAAAAATTGACAGCCCAACAAATTATTTAAAAATTTTTATTAGATTTATTTTAATTATAATAATTCTGTTTAATATTTTAATATTTAATGCCATCAATCAATATAGAATAATTTTAAAAAACTAATACATTAGAAAAATTGGTTTGGCTTTGCGCGCTAAATGAAGTTTTCTTACTTATTTTTTTGCGAAGGAAGTCTCAATGACACATTGATATGCCTCAATTGCCAATCCATAACAGGCAAAAAGAATGGGTTCATCTATAAGAGAAAATAAAATCATTTATGTTTTTCTCGTGAAAGACAGCTCGCGATCCATCTGCAAACAAAGTGATTTCAAAAAAAAATCAGGGTGAATGCGGTAAGCATTACTTGGAAGAGTTTCATTAGAAAAAATTTGCAGAAATTTTGATGCTCCTATGTCATGGTTGTTAAAGTTTATAAATAAAATCATTAAAGCACACTCAAAGTCTTTAAATGCAAATGTAACTTATATGGAAGAGATTGAAGTAACTGAAGTTGAGCTTGATGAACAACAATGAAGCTGTAATAAAGAAAAAAAATTAAGCGTTATGGCTTGTTTACTAAGCTGTAACAAAACAATTTTTGGCGATGCATATAGGGAAAAATAATAAAAATTCGCAAAAAATTAGTTACTTTAATTTATCATCTTTTTTGGAAATTTCTAATTTTTTAGATAAAATTTTTTTCTTCTGGCTATTTTTTTTAACTATTTATTTTTTATCAATCTTTTTTAATTAAAAGATTGATAAAAAATCCTATCCATAAAAATTTCTATTTTCATAGCTTCCTACTAATAAAGAGTAAATAAATCGTTTTTTTTGCATTCAAATATTTTATTTTATAATTTATAAAAATTTTAATATTAAAAAATACAAATAAACACTTTGATAATTAATAATTTAAATAAATATTATTTCTTTAATTTATTTTTTTTAATTATTAAATAAAAAATAAATTATAATTAAAATATAACACTATTAACAAGTGGTATGTTTATGAATACAGAAAATTATTTTTCAAAAGATTCATTAAATTTATGGGACAAAGAATCTACAAATATAGGTAAGTTAGAAAAACATCAAACATTATTAGAGCCACAATCAGAAAAATGGGTAGGTAAATTAAATAAATATATTTTAGAAGGAAGTATAACATCTAAAGATGTTGATCGTATTGAGAAATATATAAAAAAAAAGGAGGGAAGAGAGAAAAATGTTTTATTAGTTTGTAATAAGTTAGTTTGTATAAGTAGAATAGCTATAAGAGAAAAGGTTATTAAAGATAATACAGAAGGAAAAAATTGTAAAGAGTTTATAGGAAAAATTTCAACAATATTGGTTGATTGTTCAATCGATGATATCTTAAAAAATATTTCGGATCCAGATTTATTCAATAAAATTATCGAAGAAAAATTAAAAGGGGAAAAATTAGACTTTGAATCAATTGAAAAAATAATTGATAAAAAAATTGAACTAGGGGATAAATCGGGAATTAACGAAAAATTGATTAGCTTAATACAGGATTTAAATACTGAAGAATTCTTAAAAATCGCAAATAAATTATTCGGATATAAGCAATTTAAAAAAGAAAATTTAGATGAAATTGTTAAATTTAAAATAACAAAAACTTCTGATATTAATGATAAAATATCTATTATAAATAAGTATAATAATAGTAAAGATATAATAGATGATGTCATTCAGCAGTTTAAACCAGCTAGTCCAGAAGAAGGAATAAAAATTGCTGAAGAATGTACTTTATCTTCAGAAAACAGATCTATTCTCTTTCAAAATTTTTTGAGTGCTAAAGAAGAAGTGAAATTAGAGGAAGCTCTTGAGTTTCACGAAAAATTAGGCTTATCCTTAGAAGATTTAGCAAAACAGCTCCCTTTGTTATTAAAAATTTGCGATATGGAAAAAAATGATTATCTTGCAAACGTAAAAATTAAAGAAGCTTTAACCAACCCTCAAGTAAATTGCCATTTTGCTTCGCATCTCTGCATTGCCAAACCACAGTTATTAGTGACCTTGTTTGGAGAACAAGGATCTTTTAAGGATATCTTCAAGATTGATAAACAATTAGAAGTTTTAAGAAATGTGGTGGCTCAAACAAAAGATTTTAAGGAATTTGAAGAAAATTCGCTACAGGATTTAACGATTGAACTTTTAGACAAAGGACAGGAAGATAAGGATTTGCTAGACGAAAATGTGTTTTCTTGTTTAGTAGCTATCAACAAAAGAGATCACATTTATTGTATTGAAAATATGGTATCATCTGATGCTATCTGTGGAATAATAGACACTCCTCTTTTGCTAGCTTTGCAAAGAGAAGAAGGACGTGCGGAAACAACTACTTATTCTGATATTTCGTCAAGTTGGAGAAAAGAAAAGAAAGAACAATACTTAGATGCGTTATTGAGCGATCCCTCTACACAGCAGCTTGCTTTGACACGTATCGATACAGGTAACCAACAAGAGCCTAGCGAAAGGATTGAATATATTTTAGAGAACCTCGATAAAATTCCTTTGGATGATGCCATTGAAGCAATCAAAAAAGATTTTAAAAAACTCTCCGACGTAAGTGATTCTTTATTGGTTAAAATTCTAACAAATTTCAATTTAAATGCGATCAAAGGTGTGAATGAAGAAACGAATAAAAAAACTTTAAACATCTTCGCAGAAGAATATCCTAATTTAGTTCCAACCTTACAAAAGCTAATAGAATCTAGTGGCAAAAATCATTATGCTTTAGCAAAAAGCTTATTTTCCATTGCCTATTTGATAGACAATATGCCAAAAAAAGGTGATCAAAACAAATTTCGGGAATTATTAGAAAAAAAAGAAATACAAGCATTAATTATCCAAATTGCCACTATGAGGAAACCGGACGAAGCTCGATTTTTTTTGATGAATCGCTTTATGGAAAATATATCGAAGCCATCTTCTGATGATGATGCATACAATTTAATAGAAGATTTAAAGGCAACTCAAAAACAAGTTGAAGCTCATAAACTAATAAAGCTACAAGTATCTCCATTTTATCATCCTTTCCAAAAAGGTTTAGGGGAGTTATTCGGTGCAAATAAAGACTTTATTAGTGATACGGATTACCTACCGACCATTTTAGAAACTTTACAAGATATTCATCGAGATCCTCTTTTAACGGAAAGCGAAAAGAAATACCTAGTAGATTTTATCCTAGGAAAAGTTCCTTCCCAAGTAATGCTCGATTCCAAACAGATAAAAAAAAATTTAAGCAGTGTAAAGGCAATTTTACGCTTAGGAGGAGCTAATTATTTATGTCAAGCAAGTTTAGAAAAAGCATTCGAAGGAGATCATGAAACATTATTAAATCGACTGGGAGGGCAGTGCTTATCTGAATTAATGAAAGGACATTTATCCGATACAGTTTCTTTACAGCTTATTGAAAAAATCAATAAGTCTAGAGATTTCAGTTGGGTTTTAAATATTGCTGTAAAATTAAACATGTTAGATTCTGATAAAAAAGATGCTCATCTCAAAATGTTCGCTGAAGCTCTTAAAGAAGATGTAGAAGGGCAATTTGTTGAAGAAAGATTCAATAAAAGTCCTCATTTATTAGCTTTAGCTAAAAAATTAGAAGAAAAAAAACAAAATGATTTTATCGAAGAGTGGAAAAAACCCCTTTCTGAAGAACCTTTAACAGTCGCACAACTGCTTGGAGAAACTGCTAAAACAGGAAGTAAAGTACTTAATGAACAGCAAGTGGCCAAGTATGAAGTGTTCTTTACTGATGACTTTTTAGATCTTGCGCAAATGGGAACTGAAGTTGTTGGAAGCTGTTTAAATATTAAAACAGGTAAATCAATAGACGTGATGACAATTCTAGGGAATGCGATTGATGGGAAAACGAGAATGTTGGCAGTAAAAACAACTCAAGATCCTCAACAACCTTTGCAAGGACGCGTGATGCTGAGACTTTTGTGGGATGAGGAAGGTAAAACTCCTGTAATTATCATGGAAGGAATTCGAACTCGCAAGCCAGGAGACCAAGAGGAAGCTCAAATTGTCGATCAGGCCTTACTAGAAGCTTCAATTAAAGTTGCTGAAAAGCTGAAGGTTCCTTTGATTTGCGGATTTACTGTTAAACCTCAGCCTGATGTTGATTATGAACAATATCCTCATCAAGTGCAATCTTTGGCTCCCAATAGATCCCCATCAGAGAAATTTGATCCTCTTGAGGAACAAGGAGAGGGAGCAGTTGAAAGAACCCCAGAAGAATTGTCCGGTTTATATACTCTCAAAAAGACAAACACAATATGGAAGCCTTAAGGAAGCCTTAGATAAGCTCTCTTGAGTTACAACATTAGTCCGGTGACCAAAGGATTTGAGTCTTTGAAATTGTAAATTTGCTACTTTGGCAAAGCTCATCCTCTCCTAGAGCTCCTACAGCATTACAACATTCAATAGGAGCTCTTCCTCCTAGAGAAAGAATAGGTCGAGGATAAGTTGGATAAGTTTGATCTGAAGAAGAGTAGGTTTTCACAAGAGAGCAGTTCATCTTTTTAGCTTTTTGAATGGCGGCAGTCATGATCGCCTTTTCCATTTGTTCATATGGAGTGGAAAATGTTTTACTTTCTTCATAAGGAAGAGAACTAAATAAAGTATCTAGTAAAAGAACACAATTTTCTTGATCGTCTATTAAAAAACTAAGCTTAGCTCTGGCAATCATTTTGCCATTCTTCCCACTTTTTTCTTTGATGCAAAATATTTTATTTTTCCCATTAAGAGGGATAGCTAAAAAACTTTGATTGTCTTCTGGATTACCTCTGACAGATAAGCAGCTTCCAGCAACTTCTGTTGTGCAAATAAAAATTTCTTCGATTTGATCCGTTTCTTCCAAAACGCATCCCTCTAGTGTTAATCTCGGAGATGCATTTAAAAAATCGGTGATTAAACCCTTAATTTGATTTTCTTGCCAAAGATTCATCAAGTTTGAATCGATCTTATGCAAATTGTGAAGGTGAGGACTCAGATTTCCTTGATATCTTTTTTTTGCGTACTCTCCAGAAAAAACATCTAAAACGAGCTCCTTAAGGGAATTTAAAATAATCTTTTTTTCTTTAGCTTTAGGTAGGTTTTGTAAATTTTTTGCGTAGACAATTAAAGCTTCTGGAATTCGAAATAACCCAAATGTTCGTATGTAATGGTCGAAAAAATCATCTAAATCTAAATCCTTTAGCCGGAGATAATTATTAAAAATAGAAAAAAATAGCTCTCTCAAATTTAAGGAGGATAAGCAGTTGTTTTCAAAAAGTTTTGGTTCTTGGAGGCTCAGTAGGTCACGCAAAGCATATACATTAAAAAGGAAAAACCGCGCAGTTGCACTAGCTTGTAAAATGCCAAAAAGTTGGTTTTTAGTCTTTGTTGTATAGCTGGTCGATAGTTGTAATGATAGTAAAGTTGATAAGCTTACGAGATGGTTTCGCTTTTGAAAAGAAGTATATAAATCTTGAGGAATTTTAAAAAGGTCGTAAATCATGAGAAATAAAGAAGGGGGTTGGTTGAGGGGATATTGATTTAAGAGCTTTTGAATAATTTCAGGTTCCATTAGATATGCTGTGAGCTGATATCTTAAAGAATGTTCAGATGATGCAATGAGAGGAACAATCGATGCAACGTAAGCTAATTCTTTTTGTGAAAAATTGCACTTTGAAATATGTTCCAAAAGAAATCCTAGCCAAATACATAATTCTTTCCTCGAATAGAAAAAGTCATTCATAAAATTGCATTGAGACAAAAGAGAACTTAAAGATTCTTTTTCTTTAAAACATTTTTCCCATTGACTTTCAAGTTTTGAAATAACGAGTTCTTCCGCTTCGCTTTCCATTTTGATTTGATCATATGTCTTAAGAATCGAGATAAAGCTCGATTGTTTAGCTAATTCTTCTCTTGTTTTAGCGAAAAAAGCAGCTTTCCAGTTTGAAATCAATCTTGGATATAAAGAAACTGCGTTAAGATAACAATCTAGCTTCTGTAACGACGAAATAGTTTTGATATTTTCAATTTTATAAAGCATTTCCTCTGGATAAATAGCTAATAAATAGCGAATTATTTCAATTTGATGACGAGGATCATCAATTTTAAGATGTTCAATGATAGCTATCAAAGTTTCGGGATGGATTTGGCTATTTTTTTTAAGCAAAGAAATCATTTGATCCGAACTTATATGCGACTTGACAATTTGATTTTGATACTTTTTCAATAACTCAAGAAATTGTTGAGGATGCATATCATTCCACACATCCAATATTTCATACATATCAGTGGATGAAAGAGAAAGATCAGATAACATTTCAAAAAAGCTAAGAGGGATGCTTTCTTTGATGATTTGCTTAAGGAGGCTGTTAAAAGATTGTAGACCATCCTCGTTTGTTATTAATTTATTTGTTGCAGCAATATTGAGAGATTTTTGCACATAAGAAATAAATTCTTTTGTATGATTAATATTTTTGGTTATTTTTCCTATGATCATAGGTGATAAATTGAGCCGATTATCTAAACATGGATTTTGTAATAGTGTCGTTAAAAAAACTGCAAAAGTTTTTTTATTTTCTTCGTTTTTTATTAAGAACTTGGGTGCCTCTAATAACAAGTGATCGATGTGTTGAAAAATCGTTGAAAACTGCATAAACCAAACCTCGTGAAGAAGATAAAAAATTTATTACAAGCCATTTAGGATTATTAATCAAGAGGGTTTGTTTTTTCGGTATCCACTCTACTTCGATCTAAATAGAGCGCTTTTAGAAGCAAATGAGAAAAAAGCACCTTAAATGACAATCTTTTTATTTAATCCATCGTTTTCTTTAAATTTATTTCCAAATCAATTTCCCTGGCATAATTAACTCAGCTTATGTCATTTTATTCTAAATTGCGATCAAAGAAATAAGAAATCCTTATGTAATAATTTCTATTTAAAAATTTAAATTTTAATTGTTTTTAATATTTGATATATCCCTATAAAAATACTTGTTTTTATCAATAGGTTTTTTAAATTGTCAGTAGGGATAAAAAAATTTATTTAATGATTTTTTTTGGAATTTTGAGTAGCATGCAACTTTTTGGAGAATTGACATGATACGTTTTATTTTTAATTTTATTTTATTTGGGATTTTGTTTTATCTCATCTATTTATTTTTCCCCGAAGCCTTTGATATGCTTGTGTCATGGGTCAATCAAATCTACATTTTTTTGAGAGAGGTCTTTATTCAATTATCTAGCAAAGTTCACACCTTAAAGAGGGAGCATATTAATTCACTTTATTTAGCCTATTTTCGCTAAGTATTTGAAATGGATTTGATAGAAGATAAAAATTTGCAGGTCTTTTATAAGATTTGCAAATTTTTATTAGGAGTTTGATAGAGATTGTATAATTTTAACTCCAGAAGTAGTGCCGATCAAGAAGTGCCAACTTCAATAAATTTTAAAGTACACTTCAAGTCCTAGCTGTCTCTAGAAGATTTAATTAGTGAAAATAAATTTTTTATAAATTGAACATCTGCAGCTGCTGCTAGGGCTGGACCAAATCCTATAGAAATTTTGACAAATGAAATTCCTTTATCCAAAGCTATTTTACAAGCCGTTAGTTTTTTCCATTATTTAGATAGCAGGTTTCTAAGATCAATTTAAGGCGAATAGGAAAAGTAAGTTCTATAAGATAGTTGAATTTGGCTTCAATTTTTTTTCTTCTAGCCAACCCAAATTCATAACAAAGTCGATTTTATCCGCTCTTTTTCATTGGCTTCTGCCAATTCTAAACATTTGAGCCTTGTTGAAGGCGTCACTTATCGGAAGATCTGCAACTGTAATAATTTTGATGGAAGAATAGGGCAGGATAAAGCGGGCAAGAAGGAATCCAGTTTAGTTAAAGACAAATACCATAAAATTTCCATGGAAGCGCTTCTCAGAGTAGTCGGTCGATATCTTTCGCGGTTGCATACGGTATCAACTGGCTATACTCAAACATTTTGGCAAAACTTTCAACATTTTGCCTATTTTATTCTTTTCAAAGCTTTTTTGTTAACATGATTCAGAATTTTCTGATATCCTTAATAATAAAAAGAAACTATAAGAACACTTCTTCCTAATAAATTGTACTTACTCTTACTATAGGAAATAGAAATTTATTTGCTCCAACTCTTCAGCATTTGCATATTTGACATTCTTGTTGTTTCTTTTTTGACATTTGTGAAGCAAAGCAAATAAAGAAAAAATTCAAGCCCTTTCTCTTCTTCATATTGGGTTGTTTTGTAAAATGTTTTTTTTATAAAAAATTTATATCAAATTTAAATTGAAGAGATTAATGAAACAAAGTGAACAAACCATTGAAAACGAAGATTATTTATGGGCTCAAGGACTTATTCTCAAAGATGAATGGGCGAATTATTTGACCCATGGACTGGGCTTAATGTTAAGTTTATTTGGCTTAATTTTCCTAATGATAAAGTCATTTTCAATGGAAGATTATTGGAAAGCTTTAAACTTTTTGATTTACGGATCTACATTAGTTCTACTTTATTCAGCTTCTACTCTTTATCATTTTTTTAAAGATCCTTCTTTAAAAAAATTATTTAGAAAAGTCGATCATTGTGCAATTTATTTACTTATTGCCGGATCTTATACGCCTTTTACACTAATAGCCTTACAGGGGTTTTGGGGATGGCTATTATTTAGTATTGTTTGGATTTTAGCCTGCTTTGGTGTCATTACTAAAGCTTTTTTTATTCAGCGATTTAAGACAGCCTCAACCTGGCTTTATCTTGGAATGGGATGGTTAATCATCATTGCTTTTGAGCCATTATTCAATTCCGTCTCCTCCGAAGGTTTATATTGGCTTTTTATTGGAGGAGGATTTTATACGGTCGGAGTCATTTTTTATGTATTAGACCGTATTCGCTTTTTTCATGCCATTTGGCATCTTTTTGTGATGGGAGGAAGTATATGCCATTTTTTTGCAATTTTATTTCTCTAAAAATTTAAGCTTAGTTTTTTAACCATTATTTTAAATGTAAATAATTTCTTCTTCACAGAAAGCTTTTTTGTGTTTCAATATGTATTTAAAAGCTTGACTTGCTGTCCAACGCGTCCTAGGATCGGGATTCAATAAGTTAAACAACAAATGGTCAAGAGGCGTTGGAGATTTTAAAGAAGTAATCGTTTGTCTAAAATCACAAATTTCTTTTTTTAAAAAGTCTAAATATTTCTCGTCAGATGAGATTGCTTTATACCAAGGATATAAACTTTCATAAAAGAGCAACCAAATAATACAAGCGGCTCCCCACATGTCTTTTTCCTGGCCAAATGGCCTTTCCAAATCTTCAAATATTTCTATAGGTAAATATTGAAATGTACCGCAGCGTCTCATTAATTTTTCTTTCTCCGTTATATGACAGGAATATCCAAAGTCTATAAATTTAAGTTGTAAATTCTTAATAAGAATATTATCGGGTTTAATATCACGATGGAGATAACCATTAGAATGGAAATCGTTTAAAAATTGTAAAAGTTGGAACATACAATTATATTTTTGATTGCTTGTGAGCTTTTCTCTCTTATCGATTAAATTGTTAAGTAATCCCCTTAAATCTTTAGGGCAATATTCCATGATAATGACTTGCCTTTCATCAAAAGATAGATTTGCTGGATAGTAATGAATGGAATACGTTTTAACGACTTGTGGATTACTAGCTAAATTTGTAAGAAAACGTTCTTCATTGATTTGCATTTCTTTTAATTTTTTTGCCTCAGGATCCCTTTTTAAAATTGTAGTAATTGCCGCAGCATATAGTTTAGGTATCCCAGTTAGTTGAAAGATTTTATAAACATTTTTGTGTCTTCCTTGACTAATAACTGTGGATGGATGAGATAAGAATAAAATAAAAATGGCATGATTGTGAATTTCTAAACAAAAATTCGTATCGAAGTAGGAATTGAGTGCGGTTAACGCGATTTGATGCCAAATAGGACCGGTTATAGTAGCTGGTTTTAATAAAGGCAGATTTTCTGAAAGAAATTCAAAAGTTGAGGTAAGTTGAGTTTTTGTTAAAGGAATTTGCAATTGAAGTAACAAATCAATGTTAGAAAACTTTAGAAAAGGAGTCAAAGTTTTTGAAGCTTGTAATTGCACATTTTTTACTGTAATCGCAGATGTAATAACTTGAATAATATGATTCCTTGAACTTTTCCAAGTTGATTGAGTTACCGAGAATTCGTTAACAATCACTGGAGCTAAATCTTTTATTTTTGTTAAAGTTTCTAAATCAGAGCTGGAATCATTACTATCAATAGAACAAAAAGAAAAGGTTGAGCTTTCGCTTGAAAGATCTGTGTAAGAAGAGCTTGTGCAATTATTCCGATGATTCATTAAAGGCATTGATAAACAATTCCGCATTTGCATACATAGATCCTTTTGACTAAAATTTAGTGTTCGAGTAATAGCAAGATTTGAGCAGGGACTGATTTAGAGTTTATTTTGAATATTTATCAAATAAGCGACTAAATTAAAAAAGTCAAACCTTATTGCACCATTAAATAATTAAAATAAAAAATTAATATTTTTTTTATCTCAATGAGATGCATATATTTAAATTAATAAATTTAAATTTTATGTTTAATAATATAAAGCGTAAATATTCAAAATTAAAATTAATATTTATATTTATTTTGTGTGCCTTTCAAAAAATTGAAGGGATCAAGGCACAAAAAAGTTTAGCTATATGTACTCTCTTTCAAAATGAATCTAAATATCTTCCTGAATGGATCGAGTTTCACGAAAACCAAGGAGTATCTCATTTTTTCCTTTACAATCATTTCTGTACTGAAGATTGGCAAGACATCCTTAAAAAATACATAGATAGGGGCTTAGTCGAAGTTATTAATTGGCCTTATGAATATGCCACCGCAGCTGATTGGACACGCATTCAATGCCGAGCCTATATGGATGCAGCACTTAGATCGAAAGGAAGATATCAATGGTGTGCTTTTCTCGATAGTGATGAATTTCTTTTTTCAGTCGAAGGATTATCTTTGTGTGAAGTATTAAAAGAATATAAATATGCTCCTGGTGTAGTGGTTAATTGGGTTATGTACGGAACCTCCCACGTTGAAAAAATTTCTGAAAGCGAAAAAATGCTCGACCTTTTAATTTGGAGAGCTCCTCTTGATTTTCCAGCAAACCTTCATTTTAAAACGATCGCAAAACCAGAAGAAATTAAAAATTGTTTTAATCCTCATGGGTTTATATTTCATAATGAAAAAAATGCTGTCGACGAAAATCACCAGCCAAAAGCATTTTCTGATTGGAATTCTTTTTCGGTCAATAAGCTTCGCATTAATCATTACTGGTCTCGTGATAAGGAATTTTTTTATCAAGTAAAAATTGCCCGAAGATTTAAGTTTTTTGAGGGAGGGGAAGAGCCAATTGCTTTTGAAGCAGCTATGAATGTTGAATATGATCCTATTTTATCATCAAAAAAAGATTAGACTATAGATTAAAAAAATGTGAATAGCTTTTCGAATTAATCATCCAGATTGCTGTTCCAAAATCGCGGGATTTCGGACAAAATGGCTAAATTGTTTCTCGTTTAAATCAATAAGTTGCGTATCAATGAGAGGGGAAAGCCTTTTATAATGAAAGCAGTGGCTATTAATAAATCCTTGCCCTTAAACGGGCCCTTCATCTTGAGTATTTTGAAAAATTCTGCAATGAATTAAGCTCTCTAGTTCTTGACGTTCGGTATCAATTATTTGAAGAGACAAAAAAAGTTTTTTTGGGAATCCACAGGTAATATTTTCACCAAATTTCGTTAAATCATTTTTTAAAAATCCTAAGCATTGAGGGATAGAAAGTATGTGTATATTGTCTTGTTTAAATCCCAAGGTCTCAAGCTTGTAAATATAATTTGACTTAGAACATTTTTATTATATATATAATATTGTTATTTTTTCGTATTAGCTGAGTTAGCAAATTTTAAATAAATTTTAATTTTAAAGTTATTTTTAACTAAAAAATAAATGCTTTTTTCAATACAAATTTTTATTCTTGAAAAGCTTCTCTTAATTGATCCTGAAAACCTGCTAGTAGGCTAAGCGTACCTCCCGAATGAATGATCAAAATAAGACCTTCTAAAGCAGAAGAGTTAATGATTTTTTTGGATTCGTGAAAAAGCTTTCCTGTGTAAATAGGATCAGTAAAAAAACCTTCAACTCTAGCTAATTGGATAATATCCTTAAAGGAATGAGAATAAAGTTGCCCAAATTTTTTACCTTGTTTGGGTCTATAGAGTTGAAAATTTGAGGGAAATGGAAGTTGAGATGTCCCTATCAATTGCTCAAAATAACGATGAAAGCTTGCCAACTGTTTGAGAAAATAAGCTTCATTTTCAGCCATTAAGACCACATGAATTTGTGTTTTTTTGCCGATCCAATAATAGGCTAGAATTAAAGCGATAGCAGAGAGCCCTGTTCCTGAGTCTATAAAAAGATGATTGAATTCTAGTTGCGTATCTGTTTCGTTTTGAATGATATCTAAAGGAAGCGTTAAAGCTCCTGGAAAAGCTTCAGGGATGCAAGCGCCTTCTGGTAAAATACAAATATTCTTTTTATCTTTAGCATAAAAATAAGCTTGTTCCAGAACACTTCTCCATTCTTCTTTTGAAAACCAATGAATAGAGGAAGCGGGGGTTAGAAGCGATGTGAAAAAGCAGTTACCTTTAAATTCTCTTTTGGGGTCACCTCTTAAGAACAAGGTAGCTTGAATTTTATTTTCAATAAGAAGTTGTAGAAAGCTAAGAACATGGTTAGAGTAGGCACTGCCAATGACAACAACTTCTTCAACTTTGTTGTGAATAAGAAAAGGGATCAAGGTTCGGTATTTGCGTATTTTGGAGCCTGAAATCCCGAATCCAAGTTCGTCTTCTCGTTTTACAAAGCAACAGCAGTTTGAAGAATTAAACGAGGACAAGGCATGAATGCGTGAATGACTTGGATAAGGCTGCTGATCAATGTTTTGAAGAATCTTTATTAGTTGTTGAATTTTCTCCATATCTATAATTTCTTTAAGAAAGATAATGAATGAGTACTTTTTCTACACGCCTTCCATTCATTTTTACAACTCGAAAGCGGAATTTTTGCCAAGTAAAAGTATCTCCAATATTAGGAATGCTTCCGATTTGTCGCATACAAAACCCACCGAGTGTTCGATAAGTTCCTTTTTCTTCTTCAGGAAGACTATCAAAATCAAATTGTTCTTTTAGTTCATCTATTGGTAGCATTCCATCAACTAACCAAGAGCCATCTTTTCGTTGAATGATTTGTGTTTCTGGTAAAATAGAAGTAGAGGGTACATCGCCAACAATGGATTCTAACACATCATGCAATGTAATAAGCCCTTGTACTCCTCCATACTCATCAGTGACAAGTGCTATATGATCAGGAGTTTTTTTAAATAAGTCCAATAATTGAACCACGCGCATATTTTCAGGTACAAACAAAGGGGCTTTAACAAGAGTTTTTAAATCAAATTTTCCAGTTTTTAAAATTTCATTGAGGACATCTTTTGTGGTAACTAGACCGATAACTTTATCTAATTCTCCATCGCAAACAGGAAAGCGATTATGTGGAGAAATGTTGATTTGTTGGAGAAGCTCTTCTGTATGATGATTTAAGTCTAACCATTCGATATCCATTCGAGGAATCATAAGAATTCCCACGCGTCTATTTCCAAGTCGAAAAATGCTTTCAACCATATCATGTTCTGCTTCTCTAATCACACCTGCTTGAGAGCCTTCTTCTAAAATAAGTTTAATTTCTTCTTCAGTAATTTTGTCATGAGTTTTACCCCTAGCAAGCAATTTCGCAATGTACTCGAACGAAACTACAAATGGATAGGTAACCCAAATTAAAAATTGTATGCAGTAAGCACTTACAGGAGCAAGTTTTTTCCAGTAAAGAGCCCCAAAAGTTTTTGGGATCATTTCAGTTGCAATTAGCATTGTTAAAGTCAATACAATAGAAGCAAAGGCTAAAGTATGATCGCCAAAAATTTCTACCACTTTCGCACCTACTCCCGCCGCCCCAAATGTGTGGGCAGACGTATTTAGAGTCAAAATGGCTGCTAGGGGGCGATCAATTCGATGTTTAAGTTCTTCTAGAATTTTTCCAGCTTTGGGTTTTTTTTTCTTTAAAAGTCCAATGTAACCATTCGTGCAACAGAGTAAGACTGCCTCTAAAATGGAACAAGTAAATGAAACAGAATGAGAAAAGACGAAATAGAATATTAGAGCTGCCATGATTATTATTTGATTGTTAAAAAGCATAGAAATTGAAAAATTAGAGTTTCAGAAAAAAACTTAAATTTTACAATCTACGAAAATTTAACAATTTGCTAATCCTCAAATTTTATTGTTTGTTTAGAAACCAGTATTAACTAACTTAGATGGATGATCCAGAGTAATAAGCGTTTTTAATGCCTATTATATAGATTGTCTATTTTGATACCATAATTACTCTTCCTCTGTAAAGAAGATGGATTGAAAGATTTAAATTGCTTAAGTCAGTCAATGAAGGTTTTTGAGATTAATTTGTTGAAACAAATAAAAGAGTTTCTTTATGTTAATCAGTTTAGTAAAACTCTAATGGCGTATATGAATTACTTTTTAAGTATTATTTTTCTATTTTTTATAAATACTTGTGAAGGTTATATTTACGATCTTTCTGTCTGCGCTATTTTCAAAAACGAAGCCCCTTATTTAAGAGAATGGATAGAATATCATCGTTTAATAGGTGTGAAGCATTTTTATTTATATAATCATGACAGTACAGACCACTATGATTGCATTTTAGAGCCTTATATTCAGTTAGGGATAGTTGAGCTTGAAAATGCCATTAATTATCCTGATTTTAATGGAACACAAGTTGATTGTTATAATAGATGTTTGATTAAAAGCAGAGGAGTTTCTACATGGGTTGCTTTTATTGATATCGATGAATTCATTTTACCAGCTTTAAATGTAGATTTAGCTTGGCTTCTTTCTCATTATATAAATTATGCAGGAGTCGCTTTAAATTGGCGCTGTTTTGGAACGTCTCAAATTGCTAATTTAAAGGAAGATGAGCTTATGATTAGTCAATTAGTCATGTGTTCGCTCCCTGACTATTCTGCAAATGTTCATGTCAAAAGTATCGTGCGCCCAGAGTTGGTCGTGCAGTTTTGTTGTCCGCATAATCCAGTTTATGTACCAGGTTATTATGCTGTAGATGTAGATAAGTTTCCTCAAGAAGGTCCTTTAAGTCAAACTGTTAAGCTTAACCAAATTAGAATTAACCATTACTGGACTCGTGATGAACATTTTTTTACTCAATATAAAAAACCTCGACGGTTGGCCTGGGGTGATTCAGAGGCTCAAATTTACTTATTTTTAAAAGATTTAAACGTTGATCGCGACGAGACTATTTTAAGGTATATTTCAAGATTGAAAATAGCAATAGAAAAGTAATTTTTTTAATCCCTACCTCACCTCACCCTCACAAAATTGATAATGATTGCTAGCAGTACAGATTCTTTAATATATAGGCCTACTCAAAAGTTTCTTAAGACCATTTTTGAAACAAAAAAAATTAATTAAGTAACCACTGTTGAGTTTATTGAAAGAACAAGCTATAAAAAAAATTCAATTTATAGAGAGTCTTTTTTCGAGGTTTATGGCTTAAATTAAATGCATCTCATTTTTGTTATGACGTCTCGCACAATTGTGAGAAACATGTTATTGGATAGATGGGATATAATCGTTTATTAAAAAGCTTTAAAAAATATCAAAAACAGGCTCATTTATTTCCTAAACTCTCTTATAATAGATGTCGGCGTATGTCAGATAAACCTCTTTATACTAATCGTTTAATTCATGAGAAATCTCCCTACTTACTACAACATGCTCACAATCCTGTTGATTGGTATCCATGGGGAGAAGAAGCCTTTCATATTGCGAAAACTCAAGATAAACCTATATTTCTTTCGATTGGTTATGCGACTTGTCATTGGTGTCATGTAATGGAACGAGAGTCTTTTGAAGATATAGAAGTGGCCGATTCAATGAACCAAACTTTTGTGAGCATTAAAGTCGATCGAGAAGAACTACCAGAAGTAGATAGTTTATATATGGAATTTTCTCAGAGTATGATGGCTGGGGCAGCGGGATGGCCACTGAATGTTATCTTAACACCTGATCTTCAGCCCTTTTTCGCGACTACTTATTTGCCATCTCATAGTAGTCATGGAATGATGGGTTTGATCGATTTAATTCAACGAATTGCGGAGCTTTGGTCAAGTGAGGAAAGAGAAAAAATCATCACACAAGCAGAGAAGATTGTTGAAGTGTTTTCGAAGGCTGTTCATACCACAGGAGAAGATATTCCTGATGAAGAACAAATTTCTATCACAGCAGATTTATTATATAAAATGGCTGATCCAACTTATGGTGGAATTAAAGGAGCTCCGAAATTTCCAATAGGTTATCAGTATAGTTTTATGTTGCGATATTATGCAAATATGAAAGATAGTCGTGCCCTTTTTCTTGTTGAAAGAACCCTAGATATGCTTCATCGGGGGGGGATTTATGATCATTTAGGGGGAGGCTTTTCTCGTTATAGTATTGATGAAAAATGGCTTGTTCCTCATTTTGAAAAAATGCTTTATGATAATGCAATTCTAGCTCAGAGCTATTTAGAAGCTTGGCAATTGACTAAAAAAAATCTTTATAAAGAGGTTGCTCAGGAAATTCTGAACTACATATTGCGTGACATGACTTATTCAGATGGAGGATTTTATTCCGCTGAAGATGCAGATTCGGAAGGGCATGAAGGATTTTTTTATACGTGGAAAGAGGAAGAGGTAAAAGAAATTCTAGGGGATCATAGCCAATTATTTTGCGAATATTATGATATCACCGCAGAGGGCAATTTTGAAGGAAGAAATATTCTTCATACTCCTTTAAATTTAGAAGAATTTGCTTCTAAACATCAGCAAGATATTGATCAATTAAGAATTATATTTGACAATCAACGGAAAAAGTTGTGGTCTGCCAGAGAAAAGCGAATCCATCCTCTAAAAGATGATAAAATATTAAGTTCTTGGAATGGACTAATGATTTATTCTTTTGCTGAAGCAGCATTTACATTTGACTGCCCCCTTTATCTAGAAGCAGCAGTTAAAGCGGCCCGCTTCATAAAGAACAAACTTTGGAAAAACCAGAAATTATTACGCCGGTGGAGAGAAGGACAAGCGATGTTTCAAGCTGGTTTAGATGAATATGCTTTTATGATTAAAGGGGCACTATCTTTATTTGAAGCTAACGCTGGAACGGAATGGTTAGAATGGGCAATAGAAATGGCGACTTTATTGAAAGATCAATATAAGGCCGAAGAAGGGGCTTTTTATCAAACTGATGGAGGTGATAAAAATCTCTTACTAAGAAAATGTCAATTTTCTGATGGAGCCGAGCCTTCTGGAAATGCTGTTCACTGTGAGAATTTATTAAGGCTTTATCAATTAACGAATGAAGAAGATTATTTAGCACAAGCTGAAGATATCTTTAAAGGTGTTAAAGAATATTTAGAAAATTATGCCCCAGGGTATTGCTATCACGTCATGAATTTGCTACGTTATTATGATGATACAAGCCCTACAATAGTCATTGCATTAAATTCTACAAGAGAACATGAACAGGCTATTAAACAATTACTTTATCAAAATTTTATTCCTCATAAAGCAATCATTTGGCAAACACAAGATTTACAGTTGGAAGAAATTATTCCTTATGTAAAAGAGCAAGAAGCGCGTGATGACCAAACAACTTTATATATTTGTTACGAGGGTGCATGTCAACAACCTATCATAGATTTAAAGCAGATGAAAGAAGCTATTGAAAAACTTTGAAACACGCCTTAAACTTTTTTCCAAGAGATGGTACTCTACAGAAAAATATTTATATTTTTTGCTTTAAGAGTTTATAATTAAACGTTTCTATAAAAACCGCAGAATTAGTATAATAGGCTTCTTTAACCATGGCGGATAATGACAGCAATTTATAAAAAACTTTTGGAAATTCAAGATGCTCAGACATTTGAACACTTGGATTATTTCAAAGATTCACAAATGTGGACTACAATGACGATTGATGAACGGTCTTTATTTGCCCGTTTATTGGTCTTGCAAGGAGCCTCACAACTTGCTGAAGGCAATCATCAAGTCTTGGGCAATTTTGAAATTGCTAATCAAGTAACTAATTATTCTCCGGCTATTCTTTATCAACAAGGACTCGTTTTTGCTGCTTATCCAGACAATTTACGCTGCCTAAATTATGCTCATCAAGCTTTTGATCAAGCAACCCAAAAGGATTCGTCTTTATTTGATGCTTGGTATCAAGGTGCCTTAGTTTTGTTAAAAATAGGTATGTTTGAAAATGATTTTTATCACTTAACGGAAGCCCAGCAAAAATTTCAAAAAGCTTCTAATATGCTTATTGAGAATTCACCTGTTGAAAAAGAATTTTATTGGAAATGGGGTCTCTGCTTAGCTGTTTTGGGTCGTTGCTGTGGCGAACCAAATGATTTTTACCGTTCGGTCGAAAAATATCGAAAAGCAGAAGAAGTGGGATCTGCTAGCGAGGAATTTTATATTGATTATGGGCATGCTTTAGCCGATTTAGCTTCTTTATTAGATCAGTCCACCTACTATCATGAAGCATTGCAATGTTTTAATCGCTCCACTCAAATAAATCCTTTGAATTTTGAGGGCTGGTACCAGCAAGCCTGTTGTTTACTTCGTCTTAGTGAAACTTCATTAGAACCTTTTTTTATCGAACAAGCGGATGAATGCTTTGCAAAAGCTTCTGAATTAGACGCGCTAAATAGTTTGCTATGGCTGAAATGGGGCCAAATGGAAATGCTTTTTGGAAAAGCAACTCGAGATTTAAAGAAAGTGGAAGAAAGTTTGAATAAATTCCAAAAAGCAAATGACATCGATCCGAATCATCCTCATGTTTTAAGTAGTTGGGCTGAAACAGAACTCTTTTTAGGAGCTCAGCATGAAAAATTAGATTGGATTCAATCTGCCAAAACAAAAATTACAAAAAGTTTGGAAATTAATCCTGAGTCTCCAGATGGGTGGTATCTTTACGGCTCTTGTTTAAATGAGTTGGGCCGCTATTTTGGTGAGGAGGTTTACTATCGTCAAGCAATTGAAAAATTTCAGTATGGTTTGTCCCTGACACGACAAAACCCACTTCTTTGGTATGGACTCGCTCTGGCCCACTTTGCGATTGGAGAGTTGAGTGAAGATCAATTATTTTTTGAAAAGGCAGTTCATTACTGTTCCCGTGTTATCGAGTGTGGCGGAGGAGTTTTTGCTCAATTTTGGAATGACTGGGGCGTCTCTCTCATGAAATTAGCAGAAATGACAGGCCAACGACATTTAGTCGAACAAGCAATTGAAAAATTTGAACGAGCACTTAAACAGCCTCTCGTTGATCTCGACATGACTGATTTAGATTTAGAATGGGTCTATAACTATGGTTGTGCCTACGATTTATTGGGTGATATCACTGAAGAGCCTCAATATTTTGAAAAGTCTATTCAAATTTTATTACAAATTTTAGAACTTGATCCCGATTATGTTCAAGCTCGATACAACCTTGCAATGGCTTATTCCCACTTGGGAGAAGCTTTGTGCGATATCGAGCCTTACTTTAAAGCGATTGAACATTTTCAGTTAATCCTTGAACAAGATTCTGAGGATGAAATCATTCATATGGATTTCGGCGTTTCTCTGATTAATTTAGCGATCTTGGTTCATGACATTCATCATATTGAAAAATCTCATGGCTTTTATAGGCAAGCTGAAAGTCATTTAATGCAATCGATTGCATTAGGCAATACGCAAGCTTATTATCAGATTGCTGGTTTATATTCATTGACAGGGCATTCGCAGCATACCATGCATTATCTTGAGAAAGCGTTAAATTCCGGAGCTCTTCCTCCGTTGGAAGATTTACTTCATGATGAATGGTTAGAAGGTGTTAGACAAACTCCCGCTTTCAAACAATTTATTAATCAACTTTCCAGTCAACATTTTAATGATGACAAATAAATGAGTTTACATTTTTTAAACTTACTAGAAGATAAATGATGCAGCTCATGTTTTTTAAAGTTTTTTCGTGAAAAAACCTTACTTTTTATCCTTATTATTAGGAATTCATTTCTATTGCTTTTAATTATCCTTAAAATTAGTTAATAATCTAGAAAAGATAGGGCAGATTTGCTAGTTGATCTAGGTTTATTTCAGTTTTTAATGAAGCAAGAGCCCAATTTCATCACGAGTTACTTTGAGCCATTAGCCTAAAAAAAGAAAGTAAGCCTTTTATTTAAAATTTTAACTCATCTTACACATGGTAAGATGAGTTAAAAAAAGTTAGGCTTTTCCACCAGCTCGTTTGCGGTCATTCTCTAAAAGATGACGTTTTCGCATACGGATGCTGTCAGGAGTGACTTCGATTAATTCATCATCTTGGATATAATCAATTGCCTGTTCAAGAGTAAACCGGCGAGCAGGGATTAAGATAATGTTTTCATCACTTCCAGAAGCTCTGACGTTTGTCAATTGTTTTCCTTTAGTTACGTTGACCACTAAGTCATTATCGCGACTATTCTCTCCAACGACCATTCCTTCGTAAACCTCATCCCCGGGAGCAACAAACATGACTCCACGATCTTGTAAATTAAAGCAAGCGTAACCGCTGGTTTTGCCTGGTCCATTAGAGAGTAAGACACCCCTTGTACGACCAGGAATAGTTCCTTTCCAAGGAGAAAAGTTTTCAAAAACAGACGTCAAAATTCCGAGACCTCTAGTCGCGGTTAAAAAGTCATTGCGATAACCCATGAGCCCTCTTGTAGGAATCAAAAAGTCTATAGCAGTAATTCCATTTTCATCTGTATCTAGTAGTTGAAGTTCTCCTTTGCGTCGGGAAAGTTCTTCAATCACTGTTCCTGAGTAGTCTTGTGGAACCTCAATATGTACCCGTTCAATCGGTTCGTATTTCTCGCCATTGACTTCTTTAATAATAACTCGAGGTTTAGAAATGCTAAACTCGTATTGTTCACGGCGCATAGCTTCTACTAAAACAGCTAAGTGAAGCTCTCCGCGACCTGATACAGTAATTTTATCTTGATCTCCGCTCTCATCTTCGATTCTGAGGGAAATATTAGCGCGTTTTTCTTTTTCTAAGCGATCGCGAATTTTATTCATTGTAACGTGTTTACCACTACGACCAACAAATGGGCTATTATTAACTGTCATATCGACGGAAACTGTAGGTTCATCTAGCTTAATACGAGGAAGTCGAACAATTTTTTTAGGATCGCAAATTGTGTCACCAATTGTCACTTCTGGAATACCTGATAAGATGACAATGTCGCCTACGCCAGCTTCTTCCATTTCAACTTTTTCAATTCCTAAATGCCCTTCAATACGGGTAATTGTGCATTTGGTTTCCACCCCATTTTCATCGATATGAATGAGCTGCTGTCCTTTTTTGACAGTCCCTTCTAAAATTTTTCCACAAGCTTGACGGCCAACATAATCATCATAAGTAATTGTAGATACATGCATTAAGAAAGGATTTTCGAGGCTACCTTTAGGCTGTTGTACGGCGTAAGTAATAAGTTCAAATAAAGGACGCATATCTTTATGTGTATCGTGCATGTGGTGCATCGCAAATCCTGATAACCCTGATGCATAGCAATAGCGGAAATCAAGTTGTTCATCTGTTGCACCAAGTTCACTAAATAGATCAAATGTTAAGTCTAATACTCTATCTGGGTTGGCATGAGGTCGGTCAATTTTATTTAAGACGACAATAGGTTTAATGCCCATTTTTAATGATTTAGAAAGAACAAAGCGGGTTTGAGGCATCGGTCCCTCTTGGGCATCTACAAGTAGTAGGACTGAATCTACCATTCCTAAAATACGTTCGACTTCACCTGAGAAATCAGCGTGTCCTGGAGTGTCAATAATATTAATTTTGAAATCATCAAAGTAAACAGACGTATGTTTAGCAAAAATAGTAATTCCACGTTCTTGTTCTTGATCATATGAGTCCATAACGCGTTCGCGAACTTGTTGATTATCGCGAAAAATTTTAGACTGTTTAAGCAAAGCATCTAACAATGTTGTTTTACCGTGGTCAATGTGCGCAATGATCGCAATATTACGGATTTTTTCAGGAGAATACATAAAGTGATCTTTTAGTTTATGAGGCTAAACTTTTCAGCCAGGTTAATAATTCAAACATTTTATATAAATCATAAATGATAAGCTTTCAGAATTTAAAAAATCAAGTTTAAAATTCCTTTTAGAGGTATTCTCTAATTTATTTTTAACTTATTTGTGTAAACAATATATCCTCATCAATT
Source organism: Candidatus Protochlamydia amoebophila UWE25 (assembly GCF_000011565.2). Taxonomy (NCBI): domain Bacteria; kingdom Pseudomonadati; phylum Chlamydiota; class Chlamydiia; order Parachlamydiales; family Parachlamydiaceae; genus Candidatus Protochlamydia; species Candidatus Protochlamydia amoebophila. The sequence continues at coordinate 1,357,188 of NC_005861.2, read as the reverse complement.
TCTTTAATTGAATTAACATTTATAAGAATGTTAAAGCCATGTATAGTTGTGCTAGGCTTATTAATTGTTTAAGGAAGAATGTGGAATTAAATCACTCAAATGAAAATGAAAAATTTGAAGAGGCGAGTGTCTCAGGAAATCTAATGGATTCTCGAAGAAGCCAATTAGACGATGTCCTCAATGAAAAGCTTGAGCAAGCCTTTCATAAGCCCACTTCTCAATTCATGCTGCATGATATTGCTAAAATTGCAAGTGAACATGATCCTATCGACCTTGCGTATGCTGTCACAAGGCTTCCTCCCAATGCACGTGTTGTTGTGTATGAAAACTTACCTGATTTAAATGCCAAGATCATTTTTATGATTAATGTTGGCAGTACGACCCGGACCTCCATTTTTTCACAAATTAATGATCAGGAAATTAAACGACTTTTAGAAAGGATGCCTCCTGATGAAGCGACATGGCTTTTAGACGATATGTCGAATCGGCGAATGAAGCGAGTATTGGATTTATTAGAACCAAAAAAAGCAATGCGCATTCGAGAGCTTTATAAACATGAAAGAAATAGTGCTGGTCGTATGATGACGAATGAATTTTTTTCATTTCATATGAACACCACAATCGGAGAAGTTGCTGCAGTCATCAGAGATAATCCAGGAATTGATTTAACACGTCGAATTTTTGTATTAGCAGATGATGAGGAACTAGTCGGTTTTGTCCCGGCCCGTAATTTGATTGTCAATCCTCCTTACATTCCAATTCGACAAGTCATGCGTCCAATCCTTCATCAAATCAACGTAGAAGATTCTCGTGATGAAGCCGTTGATATTGTGGAGCGCTATAAAATTTCTGCTTTACCTGTTGTGGATGAGCAAAATCATTTGCTCGGCGTGATTACCTATGAAAATGTTTTAGAAGCTTTAAAAGATATTGCTGATGAAACCATTGCTAGTTTTGCTGGTACAGCCGAAGATTTCAGTGAACATGAACCTATTTTTAAAAGATTTTTGTGGCGCGCTCCCTGGTTAATTGTAACATTGTGTGCAGGGCTTGTCACAGCAACAGCTTTATCACACTTTAAAGACCGAAATTGGTTTACTTTTGTCGCTCTCTTTGTCCCTTTAATTGCCGGAATGTCTGGCAATGTGGGCATTCAGTGTAGCACAATTTTAGTTAGGGGAATGTCTACTGGAGAACTTTCGCATGGTTCTCGCCGAGAAGCCATTCTTGAAGAACTTAGTATTGGTGTCTTAATTGGAATTATTTTCGGTTTAGTTTGTGGGGTATTTGTTTACTTACTTAATCGTTTCGATGTTCATTATGCTGGCTCAAGTCCGCTTGTGTTAGGCGCAATCGTCAGTTGTGGATTACTCGGAGCCTGTTTGATGGCGACACTATTAGGTTCATTATCGCCGTTTTTCTTTGCTCGTTTTCGCATAGATCCAGCCGTTGCTTCTGGACCTATTGTTACGGCCTTTAATGACGTTTTATCTACTCTGATGTACATCTTCATTGCCAAAATGATTAGTACATTTTTTCTCCCAACAATGTAATTAAATTAGTGTTGATTAGAAAATGATGAATTCGAAACTAAGCGAAAATGATGTTTTCGCTTAGAAAAAAAGCATATTTTTATCTAGCAATTTAAGCTTGATTGAGTTGAATATCTGTGATATCAGTCGGGTGGTAGTTAGGCAAAGTCACAGGTGTTTTGTAAGAAGCTACTTTCTTTTGAAAAGTAGAAAGATGATTTAAAAAATCGTTTTTTCGTTCTTCAAAATGATTATTCGTTAAAGCAGCTTTTTTGAATTTTTTTAGCTCTACTTGCAAATTTTTTAAGTTTTTTTTTGCAATATTTGTTCGTAGTAATTCTTTTAAAATCAAAAATTTAGCATCTATATTGGCTAGATCTTGTTTTGGAGTGCCGATTTTCCTAGCTTCATTAGCAAAATCAGTAAAAAGATTAACATCAGCTTCTCCCTGGCAAAGATTTTGATAATGATTTAAGTAAGTGTTAAAACTTCTTCGAATCTCTCCAAAATAAGGAGATAAGGTTGCTTCTCGAAAACAATCCATTATTTCCCGTAATTGTTCGATATCTTTTTTTAGATGACTAAACTCCGGTCCATCAAGTTTTTTTAATTCATCCTTCATTTGAATAAAATACTTTTTTCGACATGTTGTTCCATTGCCCAAATGCCTTAAATTCTCAACAACGTGCCAAGCTTTTTCATCGTAATATTTATCAATGCGATGCTTAGCAAAGGTACAAGCCCCTAACAAGAGTGTAAAACCGGTAATAGTTGAAAGAGCCGCCATGGCTTTACCAAATATAAGCGGTATTAACACAGCAATTGCTAATGCTAAACTAGTAGAGGTTGTTAAAAACGTAACATCATGCTTATTTAGGGCGATAATATTTCTCTCATACCATCCCTTAAAATGTTTAGGCCACACATCATCTTGGATCCAAGTTTGCAAGGAGTTGAATGTCTTTTGAATCCACTGTTTAGAAATTATTGTATAATTCCTTACAAATGTATATGCAGTTTGTAATCCATGTTGCACATTTGTTTGCGTTTGACTAATTAAAGATGGGACTGTCATTATTTTTCTCTTATAATAAAGTTGTTAAACACCAATACCATTTATTTCTAATTTATGATAAAAATTGTCCTTTTCGTTCACCTATTTATGACAAAAATGAAAATGTATGATCCATTAAATTAAAATTTCTTTGAGATTCCAGATGTTTCAGCAATTCAAATCGTTAGATGAGATAGTGTATCTTACTTGGATTAAACTAAAAGTTATAGTGATTAATTTTATTGAATTTATGCGTGTGATTTTCCATTATTACGGTGAACTCAAATTTTTAAAAATAGATCTCAAGCTTATCATATCTTACTTTTTTAACAATCCTTATCAAGTGAGCAAACAATTTTTAAGTTCCAAAAGATCTAAAAATCTTTATGCTTATGGGGAAACCCCTTTGACAACTTTAGAGTTAATCGCTAAAGAATGCCAATTATCTGTAAGAGACACTGTGTTTGAGCTGGGATGTGGAAGAGGACGTACCTGTTTCTGGCTTCATCATTTCATCGGTTGCCAAGTCGTTGGAATTGATTATGTACCGCAATTTATTGAGCGAGCAAATGAGGTTAAAGCTTTATTCCATCTTTCTGGTATCGAATTTCGTTTAGAAAATTTTTTGGAAACTAACTTTTCTCGCGCAACTATTATTTATCTCTATGGATCTTGTTATTCTACTTCATTTATTAAACAACTGGTTTCTCATTTGGAAACACTTCCCCTAGGAACAAAAGTCGTGACGGTGAGTTATCCTTTGACCAATTATCAAAAAAAACCTTCATTTAATTTGCTCAAGCAATTTCCGGCCAAATTCACTTGGGGAGTTGCTGAAGTTTATTTACAAATTAAAAAGTAAACCTCTTTTAAAAACTATTTTTAAAGAGGTTTACTAACTGCTTAAGCCGCGTTAGCTAATTGTTCAATCACACGCTGAGAAGCTTGATGAGCACGATCAGCAGTAGATAGAGCGCGATCAAACTCTTGATTTTCCCGCTGAAGTTCTTGAGAATGGTCTTGAATTAAAGCACCCACTGTCTGATACTGGTGATCATGGTGTTCAACTCTTCCCCTAGACTTATTATCAAGATGTTCACGTGTTGTACTAATAGTCTGACTGATTCCTTGTCCAATTTGAGCTCCTGCTCCCCCAGCAAATGCTCCAGCAATCGCTGCCACACCCGCAAAAGCTGCAGTTACGATAGGAGCGCTGCGGTCATATTCAGCTAATTTTTTTTCCACTTTTTCTGTTTGACGATCTTTTTCAATCAAACGTAGTTGATAAGACAGCCTTTTATTTTGGAGGCGTAGTTGACCTTCAGCCATACCAAAATCTAAAAAAAGGATATCAATGCTTTTTTTTCCCATTTCGTTAATTAAAGCAGGGCTTAAGGTGATTAAGTGTTGGTATTGACTTGGGAGGTTTGTTCCTTGACCTACTTCAGTCGTCCTTGTAATACTTTCAACTTTAATAGTCATAAAGACTCCTTATTTTATCATTAAATTAATTTTAAGTTGCAGAAACATTTCTTCTCATTCTTTCCAGACTTTTGATAAGTTTAATTAACATTTCTTTGAAATAGGCGTCAGTTTCGGCGATAGTGCCCATTTTTTCACGGTAGTCGTCCGTCCAACCTTTTGTTAATTCAATATCATGTTTATGAGAAGTTAATACTCCTTTTGTTTGGTTGCTCTTTGCATTGATATAGCCTTTTCCACCAGCTGAAAAAGCAGTCAGTAAACCTGTGAAGAATGCTCCCATTTTGGCGGGTATAGCCAAAGCTGTTGCGGCCCCGGTCAAGATGGGCATGCTAAAACTCAGAGTGATAACCATCGCTGCCACCCCACAGATAAAAGTCGCTGCAATCGCTATTTTTTGTGCTGTATCTAAATAACCCGCAAGCTTTTCATCTTTTTTGAGTGCTTCTTTAATTTCCTCTAACGTTCGTTCTTGAATCTTGCGTAGGTTTTGTAATTGATCAAAGGAGTTTTGCGAAATTTCTGCCTGATCTCTTTCCAGTTCTAGTTGAGCTTTTAAAACAATTGCCATCACTTGATCAATTGTTTTACTTTCCATTTGTGCCAAGTTTCTAAGTAAGTCTTTGGAAGGAAGATTTGATATTTGAGAATGACTCGTTATTTTAGGCACAAATCCCTCTAAACTTGCTTCCTGAAAAAAAGCAGGTTTATCTATTTCAGGAATAGGATGGATGGGGGCAGCTCTACGAATATCCTCATCAGATGGAGTATGGGTCGATTGAATGTTCATGGCTTTTGAAAAAAAACATTGATAGCTAACTTGTTCAGTTGCCTTCAAAGAATCTGTGTTTTCGCCGATCTCCAAAGTATCTGAATGAAATAATTCATGAATAGTTTTGCTTTTTCTGTGGTTAGTCTGGGATTCACCAGATTCAATTTCAGTAGAGTGAGTCACATAAACAGATGATAGAAGCTCAGATTTTTTAACTGACATAATAAAATCCTAATTGTTTTTAGGGCTGCTTTCCCATTGAGTTTTCATGAGAGCGACATGTTTTAATATTTGTGCATTTTGAGGAGCACTCAAACGAGCCGCTTCTAACGCTTTTAAGCCATCATCAATTTGATTGAGAGCAAAATAACAATCAGCTGCATAAATGTAAAGATAAGGATCTAATTGCTTATTGTAAAGGGATTGCGTGTGAATATAACAATTTAAGGCTTCAGAATAATCTTGCTTCATTTGTAAGCAAGCACCTAAGCCTTTCCAATATTTTGGCTCATTATGATTTACCACCGTCAGCAAACGAAAGAAGAGTGAGGCTTCTTCATATTGCCGGTCTCGATAAAGATGATAGGCCATATAATGCAAATTTTTAGTTTTTGCCATTATCTCTTTTTTTTCAAGGTCGACTAAGCGGTAATTAGATGCGGTCATCTTATCTTCCCATTGCAGCGAGGGCCGCCCTCTTGGGTTTGTCTTCGTACTTCATCGCTTGTGTCGCTAAAGTCAAATAACGATTAGATTCATCTAGATACATTTGCATTTTTTGGGTATGTTGCTTGTTTTCTTTATCCCATGCATCAGCAGATAAACCTAGATTTTGCAAAAAACGCTCCCTTTCTTCGGCATTAAAATGGGCTTTGGGATGCTCAGTTTTGGAATCCATCGGTATATTGATGCCCATTCCTTTTGCAGTGTTTAATTTTTCTAGAAATTCGGCTTTGTTTCTTAAGTCCACTTTTCCCGTCGACGGATCTATGGAGTTATTAATTTCTTGAATAATTTCATTAACAAACTTGATTCTATCTTGTTTTTGGCTAACTTCTGCTGCAAGATGATCAATTTTCTTTTTGATTTTTTCACTTTCAGAAGCGTAGAATACAACGGCTTCTAAAGTGACTGGGGTGGATAAGATATCATGGTTGGGAAGTCGAATAGCCAAATCTTCTTCGATCATTTTGGTTTGTTGGGTCATAAAACCTCCATTTTGAAAAAATTTTAACTTAAAAGGTTAGTATTATTATAATTAAGATTAATTATATCACATCCGTCTAATTAGGTAAATATTTAACTTTAATTTTAAATTTTAATTAAAATATTTCCAATCACTATAAGTTTCTTATTGAGTGGACAGTTTTTTAGGCCTAATCTCCATCAATAAAAGGAATAAAAAATATTTTAATCTAATCCTAATTAATTAAGTGAGTTGAGTATACTTGTGTATAATCCCTTCAATTTTGTATCTTATTCTCATCCAGATCAAATTCAATTCTTATTTGAAAGCTTTGCATAGGCAATCAGAATTGAAAAGTTTTAAAGCTTGAAGGCAACTCCATTCATGAATAAAAATTTTATTGAATCTAACCTAAATAAGCAAGAGCTCTCTTTTGAAGTTCCTTTACGCCCTCAGTGTTTAACTGACTTTGTCGGTCAAGATTCAATTCGTGATCGATTAGAGGTTCATATTGGAGCCGCTAGGCAACGAGGAGAGGTTCTAGGGCATTGTTTATTTAGCGGTCCTCCTGGGCTTGGTAAAACGACTCTTGCTTCTATTCTTTCTAAAGCAATGGAATCAAATTTAGTTTTAACTTCTGGGCCTGTTATTGAGAAGGCAGGAGATTTAGCCGGTATTCTAACCAGTCTAAAAACTGGGGATGTATTATTTATTGATGAAATCCATCGTTTAAATCGGTCCGTTGAAGAATATTTATATCAGGCAATGGAAGATTTTGCGTTAGATTTAATGATTGATAGTGGTCCCAATGCACGCAGTATTCAGGTAAAACTTAACCAATTTACCTTAGCAGGCGCTACAACTCGTTTAGGATTGCTTTCAGAACCTCTTCGTTCCCGATTTGCTTTTACATGTCGTCTTGAATATTATGATCCCATGATTTTACAAAAAATTTTGTTGAGAACAAGCCGAATTTTAAATGTCAAAATTGATTCGGAAGCTGCTTTGGAAATTGCCAAAAGATCTCGAGGAACTCCTCGGGTGGCTAATCATCTGCTTCGCTGGGTTCGTGATTTTGCTCAAATAAAAGCTAACAACTACATTGATCTTTCTGTTGCCAATCGAGCTTTGACCATGCTTTCCATTGATGAAAAGGGACTGGATGAAATGGATAAAAAAATGTTACAGACAATGATCGATCATTACAGTGGAGGGCCTGTAGGAATTAACGCTATCGCCGCATCAATTGGGGAAGAGCCTTCAACTGTTGAAGAAGTTTATGAACCTTATTTAATTTTGCAAGGGTTGTTAAAACGAACTCCCAGAGGACGAGAAGTGACTTCCTTAGGCTATCAACATATCGTAGGATCTTCACAAAGATAAAATAAATGACAAATAAATAGGAGAAAGAAGATGGTATTAATGAGATTTCTTCTGCTTGCTTTAACGGTTTTACCGTTAACTGTTCAGTTACAAGCGGGAATTTGGAGTGATGTTGTCGAGACTTTTAAAGGGAAAAATAAATCTACTGCTCCCACAACACGCATCTTAATTACGCATGATGTGGAAAGGGTTAATTTAGAAGTCAAAGGGAAGTATAGTTTATTTGACCCCTACACAGATTCTTTTATTAGCTCTCGCTTTATTGGAAAAAATCGAGTGGTAGAAGCATTAAGAGATGGGCTAAAATGGGGGGAATCTTTTCCGGGTTTATATCAAATTAAAATTAGGCCAGACGATACCGCTACTCGCATAATCATTAACAATAAAGAATATAAAGGTTCGATCTACATCTATGATATTGGAGGGAGTATCAGTATTGTGAATCAAGTTCCAGTAGAAGATTATATTTGTCAGATTTTATCTGTTTATGAAAATAATCAAATCCATCCGGAAGCCTTATCTGCACTGGCGATTATAGCTCGGACTAATGCCTACTTTCAAGCAGTAAACCCTAAAAATACTTATTGGGCGGTGGACGCTCAAAAAGTAGGTTATGAGGGAACAGCTTTTGTGCCGGCTGAAGTGGAAGATGCTGTTCGTTTAACACGTTATATGATCATGAGCCGCACAGGCGTTTACGAAGGAATTGCTACCCCTTTTGCAGCTCAAATAAACGGACAGTTATTTGGCGCACAGGCAGCCAAAGAAATTGAATCAGCCAAAATTTCTTTAGAAGAAGCTAATAAAATGGCTGAAAATGGATCCCATGCTGCCCAGATTCTTGCCAAAGCATTTCCTGGTACCACGATTATGTTAATCGAATATGCCAACTAATTTCTTTTTGCCGATGTTGGTTTGGTAACCAGCATCGACTTTCCTTTCTATCTATCTACTTCTTCTTTTAGCGCAATAGAAGTATATGAAGGAATTTTAAGTGTGTTTGAATTGACACGTTTACGACCTATCTACTTCTGCTTTTAGCGCAATAGAAGTGTATGAAGGAATTTTAAGTGTGTTTGAATTGACACGTTTACGACAACTTTCTTCAAAAAAATCTCCTGGAGCCACGTTATGGGTATTGACTAACCAAACCCAATGCATTCCTTGCCTTGCAGGAGGAATAGTAACTGTTAAAACAACGTGAGAGGCATTGAAAGCAACATAGAGATCAGGGCCTTCATGTGGAATATTAAGTGAAAAAGCAATGAATTTATTGTCATTTTCCCAATCGGGGTTGAAAGGCACTTGCCCATGCCAAGTGACATCCGTTTCTTCTAAAAATGTATCACGTTTAAGGAGAGGATAATTTTTTCTAAACGTGATTAATGATTTAAAAAATCGGAAAACACTTTGTTTCTCCAGAAGTTTATCCCATAAAAACCAATTCAATTTATTGTCTTGACACCAGGTGTTATTATTTCCATCTCTTGTATGCGCGTATTCATCACCCATTAATATCATGGGGATTCCTTGCGAAACCAATAAGGCTAATAAGAAATTACGAATTTGTCTTTCTCGTAAAGCGACAATTTTTTTATTATTAGAATGCCCCTCTATTCCACAGTTCCAGCTATCATTGTGATCAAATCCGTCTCTATTCTCTTCGCCATTATCTAAATTGTGCTTGTCATTGTATGTTACTAAATCTGCCAGGCTAAATCCATCATGAGCTGTGATGAAATTAATGCTACAACAAGGAGTTCCTCGCCAACCATAAAGATCTTGTGATCCGCTTAATGCTGTCGCAAAAGCTGTTTTATGGCCTGAAGTTCCTTTAATAAAACGCCTCACGATATCTCGATAATGACCGTTCCACTCTGCCCAACGTTGGCCGGGATAAAATCCACCGACTTGGTATAAGCCACCTGCGTCCCAGGCTTCAGCGATCAATTTGGTTTGTGATAAAATGGGATCGTGTGAAATTGCTTCGATGAGTGGGGATGGATTGAGTGGCGTGCCATTTTCAGACCGGCATAAGATGGAAGCTAAATCAAAACGAAATCCATCCACTCGCATTTCTGTCACCCAGTAGCGAAGCGATTGGATAATAAATTCTTTGACGATCGGATGATTGGCATTAAAAGTATTTCCACAACCTGAAAAGTTTAAATAATTTCCTTGTTCATCGATCATATAATAAGCATGTTTATCTAACCCTCGAAAGGATTGGATGGGTCCCATTTGATTTCCTTCAAATGTATGGTTATAAACTACATCTAAAATGACTTCAATTCCATGACGGTGAAGTTCTTTAACCATTGTTTTAAATTCAACTAACGTTTTGTTTTCTTGGATTTCACTTGCATACCTATTCATCGGAGAAAAAAAATTTACTGTAGAATATCCAAAGTAATTCACTAATTTTTGCTGAGTTTTTGGATTAATTTGTAAGGCTTCTGATTCGTTAAATTCGTAAATAGGCATTAATTCAACAGCATTTATTCCTAACTCTTTAAGATAAGGGATTTTCTCAATCACTCCCAAATAAGTTCCTGGGTGGGAGACTTGACTCGACTGATCCTGTGTTAGCCCCCGTATATGCATTTCATAAATAATTAAATCTTTTGAAGGAAGTTTAGGAGATGGTATGCCTTCCCAATCAAAAGTTGTTAACGGAATAATTCTACCAAGAGGGGAGTACGGTTTCGCATTTCCCCAATCAGGAGAGCTATAAATAGATTTTGCGTAAGGGTCTATTAATAAATAATTTGAGTTTTCTACAGGTACTCTAAAAGCATACAATGTGTAAGGAGGAAGCGATTCAATTGCTATATGCCAAACGTTTCCTGTTTTATTTAATGAAGGCTCCAATTCTATTTCTTTAAAAGGATTTAAAGGATCATTTTCGTTGAATAAACAGAGAGAAATTTTCTCAATATTTTTAGCATAAAGAGCAAAATTAACCTTTCCTTCTTGTATATTTGCACCAAAAGGAAAGGGGGATCCAGGTGTTATTTGTATATTCATCTGAGTTTTGGGGGGAAAGAATTAAAATATTTATTGACTATCCTTTTCATACAGGATCAAAAAATTTATTCCAACAGATTAAAGATGATGAATTTAAGCTAAATTATAAAAATTGTTAAAATTAATAATTAATAAATTAAGTTTGTGCTTATCTTGTTTGTTTATATTATTGATTTTTAAATATTTAAAAATATTTAATTTAATTTTCTAAATTTTAAATTATAAAAGAATTTGATTCAAATTTTTATTTATTTATATAATTACAGAAAGAATGATTAATATTGATTTGCTTGGTGTGCACAGTTGAGTAAAATAAAAATAAAAATAACAAAATTTGGATTATTTTTTATTTACTTTTAAAGTACAGTCAAGCATCTTAAGATTATTCATTCAGACTCTTTATCCGGATTTCCGTTATAAAGCGCCAACCTAGAAGAAGAATAGGTAAAGCATTGCTTTTGTCATTAAATATTCATCAAAAATCTAGCAATAGATGACGTGATGATTGTTTAACCTGATAAACATTGTTGTAAATGGTTGTGAATTTAATATAATAAAGAGTCAAAATAGTAAGTTAAAATTAGATAACCCGTAGAAAAAATCGGTGTGTTATCTAACCTGAGGAGGTTATTATGTCGTTTGAAAATGCAAAAGAAAATCTTAAAGAATTCGGGAAAGAACTTGGCTTAGAGGGATTAGAATTTGATGAAAATAATACGTGTATTTTGGGAATCGATGATGAGTTTTCGCTACACTTAACTTATGAGCCAAATTCTAAACGTCTATACCTTTACTCCCCTCTTCTTGATGGTCTCCCAAGAGATGAAAAAACGAAATTAAGGCTATATGAGCGTTTATTAGAAGGTTCTATGCTAGGTGGTCAAATGGCTGGTGGTGGAGTTGGAGTAGCAGTAAAAGAAGAACTCATTCTTATGCACTGCACATTGGATATGGAACATGCAGTTTCTTCTGCATTAAGAGCTTTTGCTCCCCTTTATGTTGAAACAGTCGAAAAATGGCGCAAAATTTGTAGCGAAGTTTCTGAAGGTCGTGATGAGGGTGCAAATGCTTCCAAATCCCTCCCTCCACAAATTACAGGTGGCGGAAAACAAGGTCAAGGATTTATCAAGATTTAATCCTAAAAAGGGGTACTTACTCCAAATGACATGAAACCTCGAGGAGTTGCTATTAACTATTTAGTTAAAAGCAGCTCTTTTTTTTAGAAGGGTTTACTTTAAATTTATTCCTAAGAATTTTTCTTTCCAACACCCTTTGATACTTGACCGCAGTGCGGTTAGTAAACTTAGATTATTCTCTATTTCCTCATTTTATTCCTATTTTCTCATTTAAAGTTTTGAGTTTTTAAATACTCAAAATTAAGATTTGTGATATCTTTATTATCTCAAGGACGAAGTCTATTATTTGAACATATAAATAATGAGGGAATGAGATATGTTTATTGTAAATATTGCCGGTCGTTTAGGTAAAGATCCTGAAGCACGTTTTACGCCCAGTGGACAAAAAGTGACTGCTTTTACCATTGCAACCAATCATAGAAAGGGAAAAGAGGACATTACTATCTGGGTGCGTGTTACTGTTTGGGGGGATCGTTTAGATAAAATCATTTCTTATTTGAAAAAAGGAAGTGCTGTTATTGTTGTTGGTAAAATGAATCCTCCTTCTAGCTATACAGATAAAGAAGGGCGCACACAAATTAGCTTAGAAGTGACAGCTGATATGATTGAGTTTAGTCCTTTTGGAAATCCTGATCGTGCTGAACAAGGTAATGTTGCTACGCAAGGCTCTGAGCAAATGCCTTATGATCAAAACGCTTATAATCGCCCACAACCTAATTATGGATCTTACTCAGCTACAGGGCAAGGGCATAGTCAACACACGACTATTGATGATGATGCTTTACCTTTTTAAAAGGTTTTTGCAAACATTGCGAATGATGACAAAAAAATTTGTATCATTCGCATATAATCTATAAATAAAATTCATCTTACTGATTTTCTCATTAATAAAAATAAATTTTAAAGTTGAGCTAGTTTGTTTTTTAAGATCATTTTGCAGGCAGATTGTTAAGAAATGATGCAGGAAAATTCACCTTATAAACGGTTCGAGTTTGCAAATTTACTTTTGGTATGCGATATAGATTTTTCTTTAACCTTTGGAGTATTTCATGGAATTTGCCTTAACTTTACACATTGAAAAAAGAAAAAAAGCTGATGTTTTAGTACTTCCTTTTTGGAAAGGCACATCTCAGCCAGAAGCAGCGATTGCTTTGCATCCTTTAAAATTATCATTAGATTCTGTGTTTAACACAGGAGATTTTAAGGGAAAGGAAGGGGAGACCTTATTTTTATATGTAGAAGGATTAGTAGAAATGCGAGTGGCTTTGCTCGGTCTTGGTGAGAAAAATAAAGTATCAACCGAAGCTTTAAGAAAAAGCTATGGGTGTCTAGCAAAAGCTTGTTTGGGAAAGAAGTTAAAAACGCTTAATATTTTAATGCCTGAGTTTAATAAAACAGAAGAGGATGCATTTATTAAAGCAATAACAGAAGGTCTTTTATTACCTAACTACGTTTACGATCGACTGAAAAGTAAGCAAGAAGAGGATGATGAAGTGACTTTATTACAGAAAATTAACTTTATCAGTTCGAATAAACACGTTTTAGCTCTTGCTGAAGAAGTTGCTGCAATTTGTGATGGTGTTTATTATACGAGAGATTTAATCAATGGGAATGCGGATGAAATTACTCCTCAATACTTGGCCAAATGTGCCCAGGGTTTATCCCAAGAGTATCCCCAAATTAAGACCACCGTGTTTGATAAGAAACGATTGGAAAAAGAGCAAATGGGCCTTCTCCTTGCTGTTAATCGGGGATCAAATTTAGATCCAACTTTGATTATTATGGAGTATAAAGGAAATCCTAAATCAAAAGATCATACCGTAATTATTGGAAAAGGAGTTACTTATGATACTGGTGGGCTTAATATTAAGCCAACGGGAGGAATAGAAACCATGAAATGCGATATGTCGGGCGGTGCTGCTTGTTTTGGGACTATGCTAGCTGCCTGTCATTTAGATTTAAAGGTGAATTTAACAGCCATTATTCCAGCAACAGAAAATAGCGTGGATGCTGCGAGTTTTAAACCTGGTGATGTTTATCGAAGCTATTTAGGTAAAACTGTTGAAATGACCAATTCAGATGCGGAAGGACGTTTAATATTAGCTGACGCCTTAGCTTATGCGAGCCAAAATTTGAAGCCTTCTCGTTTAATTGATATCGCTACATTAACAGGTGCTATTGAAATTTCGCTAGGTTCAGAAGCTTCGGGATTGATGAGTACAGATGACCAGTTAGCGAAAAGTTTGATTCAGGCAGGAGAAAATACACATGAGCGTCTCTGGCGTATGCCTCTTTATGAAGGATATCAAGAAAAACTTAAATCAGATATTGCCGATCTTAAAAGTTGGAATGGCCGTTCAGGAAGTTCCTGCGTAGCAGCAATGTTTCTCAAAAATTTTGTTGGAAAAGATATTCCTTGGGCACACTTGGATATTGCAGGAACAGCTTATGTGACAGAACCTAAAAAATACATGCCGAAATATGCATCTGGAGTTGGTGTGAGATTACTTGTGGAGTTTTTAAAGCAGCTTTCAATGGTAAAAAATTAATTTTTATGATGAGCGGAGATTTCTTCTTTCGTAACAAAATTCCTGTTGCGATTTTAGGGGCCACAGGTTGTGTAGGGCAAAAGTTCGTGCAACTTTTAAGCAAACATCCGTGGTTTGAAATTTTTGCTCTATGTGCTTCTGAAAAATCAGCTGGGAAAACTTATCAAGAAGCTGTTCATTGGACTTTGCCTACTCCAATTCCAGACGAAGTCAAACAAATGCAGGTGCTTACTTGCGAAACTTCTTTAGATTGTCAGCTAGTTTTTTCTGCTCTAGACTCATCGATTGCCGGATTTATTGAAACCCGCTTTGCTGAAGCTGGCCATCTTGTCATTTCTAATTCTCGCAATCATCGAATGGAAGCGAATGTGCCTCTAGTGATTGGAGAAGTCAACCCAGAGCATCTAGAGCTAGCCAAATCCCAACCTTTTCAACGAGGCATGATCATTACCAACCCTAATTGCTCCGTTATTGGAATGGTTATGGCTTTAAAACCTTTGATGCCTTTGGGGATAGACGCTGTTCATGTTGTCACCATGCAAGCAATTTCTGGGGCTGGATATCCTGGTGTGGCAAGTTTGGATATCAATGATAATATTATTCCTTTTATTAAGGGGGAGGAAGGCAAGCTTGAAAGCGAACCTTTAAAAATTTTAGGGGATTTACAGGGCACTACTCTCCAGCCTGCTTCGATTAAAATTAGTGCTCAATGTAATCGTGTACCTATCATAGATGGGCATGTTGCATGCTTATCTATCAAATTAAATGGCTCTGCATCTCCTGAAACTATCATTCAAGCGTGGCGTGAATTTTCTGGTGAGCCACAAAAATTTCAGTTGCCTTCAGCTCCCTTACATCCCATTTATTATTTTGATGATCCTTTTTATCCTCAACCCAGATTTCATCGACTTTTAGATAAAGAAATGGCTGTTTCTATTGGTCGTTTACGTCCTTGTTCTCTAATGGATTATAAATTTACTCTGCTTTCTCACAATATGACTCGAGGAGCAGCAGGATCGGCTCTACTCAATGCCGAGCTTCTTGTTAAAAAAGGCTGGGTTTACTGGTCTTAAATCATAATCATTTTATTTTCAAATACATATAAATTTCTTTTTTACGTTGCTTTTGTTGGCACACGCTTTGCATTGCTATATCCAAGTCCTTGAATTTCTTTTAAAACCTAAGTTTTAGACATCGCATAAGGAGGTGCCAGATGGCTAAAAGAAAACTAGGTTGAAAAGATTACTTAAAAGGTAAGTGGAAAACAGGAGTCAGAAAAATTTAAGAAAGAGGAATTAGAAAGCTAATTAATTTTTTTATCTGACTCTCCTTCAACAATCGTCCATCAGTAAGATGAGCTCATTCAGGAGGTGTATGATGGTTGTCAAAAATTTTGTTCAGGCATCGACAGAAAATAAACAGATCACAAAACTTACTTCCAAAAATGAAATAGGTATAGAAGCGACTATTGAAGAACAAGTGAATGAAGTTTTGGAAATAAAAGGACAAGATGCTTCAAAAAATCTTTCTAGATCCCATCGCATTCAAACAGCTGAAGGATGGAAAAGAGAGCAACTTCGCCGACGATTAGAAAAGCGAAAGGTCTGAGGTTGAAAGTTTTTCTCTAATGAGCTATCCTTACTCTTCTTAATTTGTTAACAGATCAGCTATTGTAAATTTATAGATAGCGTAGAGTAAGGATCTCTCATTTATTGTGAAATACGATAATAGCCGTGCTTTTGAAAAACATTTAGAAGGAGCGGCTCCCCACCATTTTAGTCGGCTATACTTTATTTTAAGCAAAGATCCTGTTGAGCAGCAGGAAGCCGTTGAACATACTCTTCATGCCTTACACCCCTCTCCAAATGTTTTAGAAGAATCAATTGAGATAATAGATGGAACGCAAACTACGTTAGATATGTTGTTTTCAGAGCTCTACTCGCATAATTTATTTGCAGATAAACGCCTTTTTTGGATTCAAAACGCAGATAAGTTAAAGAAAAATCTTATTGAGGCTTTAGAAAAATATTTTCCCCAAATTCCTTCCTCACAATATTTAATTTTGAGTGCTCCTAGCTGGAATAAGCAAACTAGTTTTTATAAGGCTGCGGAAAAAGAAGGGATTATTTTAGAATTAACGGAACCAAAACCCTGGGAAAAAGAGAAGAAATTAATCGAATGGGCGTCTAAACAATTATCAGCTAAACGAAAAATTATCCCTTATCAGGTCTGCCAGCTTTTGGTTAAACAAACAGGCTTAGATTCCTCTCTCCTCATACAAGAAATAGAAAAATTGCTTTGCTATATTGGAGATCGAAATGAAATTACTCAGCAAGATATCATTAAAATTTGCAATTATCAACCTTCCGATACTATTTGGCAGTTAGGAGAAGCTCTTTTTAAACGGGATGGTTTGGCAGCGATTTTGATTGCACAATCGCTTTTGACAGAGGGACAATCACTTTTACCTTTACTTCGACAAATTCGCTCTCAGTTTCAAACGCAATTTCATATTTGCGTTATGTTAGCTAATGGGAAAGCTGCCCAGGAAATCTCTCACGAATTTCCTTATTTAAAAGGAAATCTTTTAGATCGAACCATTCAGCAAGCCCAAAGATATGGATTGGATTCACTGAGACAAGGAATTTTATTTATTGATAATACCGAAATGCGTGTAAAAAATTCGCATGCTGATGAAAAATTATTGATGGAACTATTAATGATTCAATTAACCCGCACAATTTAGTGATATTTATGAGTGATAAACCTGCTTTACTTCTATTACCTAACCTTTTAGGTGATCATCGTCATGCTGAAGTTTTTTTACCAGCTAGTGTTTCGAAAGCCGTTCAATCCATTGATGGCTTAATTGCTGAAAGCGAAACAGAGGGAAGACGTTATTTAAAACGATTTGCAACCAAAAAACCAGCAGTTGAAATTCCGATTGCTTTGTTTAATGAACATACTCCCGATGAACATATAGACTTTTTTTTAGAACCAATTTTAAAAGGGGAACGATGGGGATTAGTTTCTGATGCAGGACTTCCTTGTATTGCAGATCCTGGTTCAAAATTGGTGCATCGTGCCCGCCAACAAGGAATACACATTCAAACTTTTGTAGGGCCTTCTTCTTTATTAATGGCGCTTATGCTATCTGGGTTACCAGGTCAAAAGTTTTTCTTTCATGGTTACTTAGACAAAGAACCTACTAACAGGCAAATTCAGTTAAAAAACCTTGTTCACAGAGCACAACAAGATCAGGCAACTCAGATTTTTATGGAAGCCCCTTATCGAAATGCCCACACACTAGAATCGACTTTAAAATCCTTGCCTGATCAGGCTTGGTTATGTATTGCCTGGGATTTAACTATGCCTACACAAGGAGTCATTTGCCAAACGATTGAAAGTTGGAAAAAAAGCACTCTTCCTAATCTAGAAAAAAAACCAGCAATTTTTCTTGTGCATGTTTAATCTATTTTTGGTTTTTTAATAAACTGATTAATCGACTATAGGTAGATTTAAGAGAAAAAGAAAAGTTACGATTTTTAAAACTTTTTAGTGTCAATCATAGCATGCCTTATTTATTCAATATGGCTGTGCTTTTTGTTACCCATGATTTTTTAAAATCTTGATTTTTTTCTCTTTTTTCTTTATGGAAAATACTTATGAAAACCAATATTGATCTATGTACAAATGCTACCATTTAATAACCCTTGTTACATTTTTTTAAGTATTCATTCAAAAATCTTGTCAACAAAGTAAAGCTATTATTCTTCATGCATTTTTTTAGAAAATTTTTCTAAATAATAATTTTGAAGTTCGCTGTCCTGTGAAAATTTGAGAGAGCCTCCAACTTTGTCAGCAATTTTTTCTTTGAATAATTTTGTTGTGAGGTAAGTAAAAGTAATCTCTTCTTCATTTTCTCCAATCAATTTAAATTGTCGAGGAGGGACTTTCTCAGAATCCTCGTCTATAAAATTGGCTGTTTCATAATAAAAATAAGCTCCGCGATCTGTATCAAGCCATTCGCAACGTTGCTCAGAATAATTTCTAGTTTTATAGGAAAAAAACTTAGGTTGAATGGCAACAGGATTATAGGCTTTTCCAAGATCGGAAGACTCTACATAATAGACAGCATCAAATATTTTATTCATAAAGCACCATTCCTTATTTATTTCCACATCTCACTGGTAAAATATTTCCCCACAACAAATAATTCCTCAATACTTTTACTCTTATAACCTTTTATGTAATGTTTTCCTTTTTCTTCTATAATAAGATTTTTATCTTTTAAGTCATCAATAAGCATTTGTTTTTTATTTTCGCTTGAAAAAAGTATTTTATGAAGTTTATCAGGTGGGAGCCGATCCCGAATCATCACTTCATTTTTTATACTATTTTCGTCTAATGATTTTGTAAATTCGATGAGGTTATTTCGTTTACCATAGTGTTCTATAGACTTACTTCCATAGCGATCTTGATTATAGGCATAAGCTCCAGTATTAATAACTGAAAGATCATAAAGTAACTGATATTCTCCGTAATGTGGATAGCGTTGGATAAGACTGCTAGGCCTCTCTTCATAACTTCCAGTCGATTCTATCAATTCTTCCCGAAGTGTATTTACCATTTTTTGATTAATTAACCGACTAAAAACAAAACCTGCTCCTCCATGTCTATGATCTTGTCCAGCACTTGTTCCATCAAAGTTATGGCCTTTCTCAAATCTTTCCTGAGAACATAAAGAACCTTGGGTCAGCACAGATACTAAAACTTCTGGATCACCTGTAAAACCAGCCATTAAGCCAATTGCTCCTTCGTGACGCATTAAATCTGCTAAATTAGATACGCTCCATACAGAAGCATTGGGAGCAATTTCTACTTTTTTCATCCTTCCTTCACCTGATAAATAATCTTTAAAAACTTCCTTCATATCTGGTTGTCGGTCAATTATCATTTGTTTAAGGCTTTCGATAGAAATTTCGTATGTGTCTTGCAAATTCTCTAATGGATAGGCTTCTTGAGGATAAAATGTACGAAAGAGCAACATAATCTTTTTTCTTTCTTCTTCTTCCAAACTTTCAACTCCAAAAATAGGCCCTAATCCCATCACGGTGGAAATTTCGCTCATTTGTTCTAACCCTGAAGAGGTGTTTTTATTAACTTCAATTACGATACGATCACGCATAGAGTGAAATTCATTATCTGCAGCAACGCGAATCACTCCAATATCTTTGAATTCAATTTCTATTGCTTTTCCTAGCCTCATCCCTTGACTGATGTCACTGCTGTAGACATCGCTTATTTTTTTAAAATATCCATTATCCACATCGCGTATCGTTAACTGGCTTTTCAAATGTTCTGGCAAGTTTTTAATAAATTCTTCTTTGTTTTCGCGAATAGCTTTTATCGTGCTGAGTAGTTTTTCCTTAGCAAAATGACTGATATGGAAATTAGCCACTAATTTTTCTTTTCCATCCAAATTACGTTTTCTAATGGATAACATTCCACGCTTTAATATACCTGAATCTAAATGATCAAATTTAGCCCCATCATCCGGAGTAATATTAGCGTTTTTTACATAGTCATCAACTTTGGATTCTAATTCATAAAGAGGATGGGTATGGGGGATTGTTATTTCGTTTGCAATTTTTGCGCGAATTTCAAAAGCTTGGCTATAATTTTTCTTTTTTTCGTATAATTCCGCAGCTTTTTCCCAGCATTGATGCGCTCTAGTGAGAAGCTCTAGCTGTGTGGGATTTTTTTGATATAATTCAACTAAAGATTGACCCACCTCTAGGAAAGATTCAGGAAGAACGTTCTCTTTTTGCCATAACTTATCAAAAAGGACATAGCTATTGCTGAGTTCATTTTTTGGTTCGGTTGTATGCAATGAAGAAGGCATGTGGCTTTGAAGAATTTGTAGAGATAATTGATAACTTTCTTGTGCATTTTGAATGAGTAACCTGCTAGAATCTAATGCTGTGAAAATATCTTGAGAATTCGCAGTATTCCAAACTTTTTTAGATAACTCGTCATCTTTAGAAATTATTTTAATTTTTTCGATATCTTCTTTAAGTTTTGCCATGCTATGGTCTAACTTTGTTAATGCATCATGCATGATAACAAATTCTTTACTGTTTTTTGATGTTTTAAGTTGTTCGTAAATCTTGTCGAGTTGAATTTTATTTTGAATCACATGCTCGCAGTTAGTCTGATAGCTACGAGGAACATCTGAAAAACTAGAATCGTTTTTTATCATGGTTGTTTGCCTCTTTTATTTCTTATTCAGAAATGCAAGTTGCATGCCATTTTGTAAAATTTGCTGATACTAGAATAAGCAGGGATTTTTTCTTTTACATTTTTAACTTAAAAATCGATTGAATTGAAGCTAGTGAAAATGATTTAGACGCTCTTTATTGAGTTCTGAATTGGTAAATTGTGCTTAAGTAAAACAGCAAATTTTCATAAATCCTAAATCAATTCAGAAGCCACTGTGTCATAAAAAAGAACACCTTTTTTTGTTAAGCTTAAAATTTGATTCGATTGGGTGAGAAAACCATCCAAAATGAATTGTTCTATTGTTTCTAACGTTTCTTGTGATAGTTTCCCGTGCCTTTGCTCGAAATCTGCGATAGAAATTCCTTGGCAGAGCCGAATTTGAATGACAAACAATTCCTTTAAATGGGCAATGGGATCTAATTGCTCATTAAAATCAATCGGGGATTGATTAAGAGTTAATGATTGATGATATTTTTTTAAGTTAGCGACATTGCGAAAACGTTTTCCTTCCCAATAACTAAATGCAGAGGGACCAAATCCTATGAAGGGGCGTGCTAACCAGTAGCCTGTATTGTGTTTAGAATAGAATCCTGGCTTTGCAAAAGCGGAGATTTCATATTGTTCTAATCCAAAACTAGTTAAGTGCTCGATGGCAGCATTATACATGGCTAAACTGGTCTCTTCATCGGGTAATAGGGGACGTACAAAATTTTGTTTTTTAAAAAAGACTGTAAAAGGTTCGATTGTGAGATTGTATAAAGAAAGATGAGATAGAGGAAGGGTACCAATCTCTTGTAAAGTCATTTCCCAATGTTTGAGGGACTGACGCGGTAAATCGTACATGAGGTCGATAGAAAGATTGGTGATGCCTGCTTCATATGTTTCTAAAACGGATCGTTTTGCTAAGGAAGGACTATGCAAGCGGCCTAATAGATGAAGAAGTTCTTGATCTAGAGTTTGAATGCCGATGCTGACTCGATTAATTCCCGCCTGAGCGTAAGCTCGCATAAGGGAGAAATAACCATTTTCAGGATTTACCTCCAAAGTAATTTCAGTTGTTGAGTAGTCAAAGGGGAGATCTTGATGTATCGTTTCTAGTACAGCCTGAATGCGATCTGGGCTGAATAAGGAAGGAGTTCCCCCACCAAAATAAATAGAGATAATACATTTATTTATTAAGAGAGGAAGCATACGCTTCCACTCTAATTTTAAAGCAATCAGTAATTGATTTTTTAAAGGCTCTTGATCAGGAAGGACATAAAAGTGGCAGTAATTACACTTTTTTGTACAAAAAGGGATATGAAAATAAAGACTGATTTCCGATGAAGTGGGGTTACCAATCGTTAGCATCTGGGTCTACGATTCCTCCACGCCGCCATCGATTGCGATCACTGAAATAGGATTCGTCATCTTCATCATCCTCTTCCTCATTTTCGCCATCTTCATCATCTTCCCTTGCGCCAATTGTATTTTCAACTTCAATGGCATCTGTTTCCATATCGAAGCCAGTTTCATTTCCACCCATCGTTTCCCCAATGTCAATATCTGGGATTGTAGGCATATCATTGTAACCGGCTCGACCAGGGATTCGCTTGGGAGTGATATATTCTTCCGCTTCTCCACTTTCTTTAAGAAATTGCAGCCTTTCTTTTTCTTCTTCGATTTTTGTCCTAACAGCTAAAATTTCTTCTTTGTGTTTATCTACATCTTTTTTGGGAACTAGTCCAAGTTTTAACCATTGTTCGAGATCATTAAGCTCTGTCTCGAGTTTTTTTAATCTTTCACTTTTGATATGTTTCATGATACTTCCATTAATTAAAATCTGTCCACGTTTCCACATTGTTTAAAGAGATAGCCATTAATCTCAAAAAAACCAATTTATGCAGATAACGAAATGACGTGGAACGGAAATAGTAGGGTTTTTGGCAACTTTTTTCAATCTTTTTAAATAAATAATGAAGGAATTAAAAGAAAGGCTTCTCTTTTTAAAAAAAAATTCCAGGAGAAACTAGAGAGGAAAAAAATCAAGGCTTATCCTCCTTTTTATTTGAATGAATTGATCTAATTTTGAGAATGGATAGTGAAATTAAGAAAAGAATTTCACTTAGCAAGAAACTGTAGTAATATTTCTCTCCTCCAGAACCAAATCCATAGCTATGAAGTCCTGTCCCTAAAATGTAGTTGACTCCATACCAAGTAAAGCTAATCGCTAAAAATCCAATGACAGCCCCAAACGCTAGACCAAACTCTCTAATCTGATGAAAACGATAGGCATGAATACAGATGAGATATAAACAAATCGAAATAAATGCCCAAGATTCTTTGGGATCCCAGTCCCAAAAGCGGCCCCAACTCTCAGCTGCCCAAACACCTCCTAAAATTGTACCTGTAATTAAAAAAGCTGTTCCCACATATAAAGTTTGTAAAATTAACTGTGCTAAAGTGCGCATGGTTGAAGTTTTGGAAGAATGCATCAAAGCTAAACAGAGATAAAAATGGCCTAATACAGAACCTAAAATAAAGATACCGTAACTTCCTACAACAATTAAAACATGAATAAGAAGCCAAAACTGTGAGTCTAAAACAGCTTGTACTTGGTCTAAACTTTGATTGAGATCGGTAACTTCAAGGATAACTAATAAAACAAATGAGGAAAGTGAAGCGCTAAATAAAACAAACGTATTTCGTCGTAAAAAAGCTAAAGTAAGGCTAAAGAGAGTTGCCACCCAAGGAATGTAAATGACTGTTTCAAACATATTTGTCACGGGAGGGCGATTTAGAATATAGCAACGACATAGTAGTAAGCCAGTATGAAGCATAAAAGTAACAATTAAAAGCATAAGAATGCTTTGTTTTACTTTTGGATTTAAAATATTTTTAAAGCACATCAAAAAAATAGCTGAAAAACCGTACAAAACAATGAGCAGTTTGATCCAGGGGAATTGATAATACGCATATTCAGCATAAAGTTGATTCAATGTCGGATAATAGAGCGCCTTACCCGCAGCTTCCTGATAAGGGTGTCCCGCAATTGTTGCATACGCTTTTTTTAAAGAAAAGCCAAGATAATGGTATGTTTTTTTTTGATCATTGAGATTTTCATGGCTGACAGCTTTTTCCCATGCAAAATAGGCATCGCGAATTCTCTCAAAGTTTTCGTTAGAATAAAGAGTAAAATTACCAATAGGTTTTAAGCAGTTGGTTCGTTTGTCAAAAATTTTAATTTTAAAAGCTTTTAAAGAGATCCAGTCTCCCTCTCCATATTTTCCTGGAAGGGCTTTAAATAGCGTTCCTGCTTGTTTTAAACGTTCAACCAATGGAAATTCTTGTTCTAAAGTAGCTTCAATTTGTTGAGGGGATAACTCTTGTACTTGCAAAGACTTTAATCGTTCTTGAAATAGCTGTTCTTGTGGGTTTTCTTGCTCAATCAAACTAAATTGTTTGAGCTTCTGAACTAGTTGAGAAAACTCTGCCCCTTCTTTATTTGTCAGATTTAAAGAGAGAGTAGGAGTAAGAGAGTTCAGTTCTTGATAATTAAATCGATTACTTAAGATATCTAAATTCGCTAGTTGTTTAATTTCTGCTGAAGAAATCCAAAAAAGAGGGGTACATATAAACGATTGATGTCCTAAGCGATCTAACCGCCAAAGAAAAGGTAATGCGGAAGAACAAGGAGTGCGAAAAGTTTTTAGATCTTCATTTTTAATCGATTGCGAATGATAAAAATCGTATAACCATAGCCTGGCGTAAACATCAGCAGGCCGAAAACGCCCTTTATAAAGGACTGGAAAATCTTCTATTTCCCCTTTAAGATCTCCATATAGGCTTATTCCACTCATTAGAATTAGCCACAATAAGCTTATTTTTAGTGAGTTAGGAAAATTTTGAAAAAAAATTATAAATTTATTTTTAATAATCGAAATATACAAACTTATCCTTATCATATGGCTAATTTTTGATTAAAGACTTGATAAAGCTCGTGGAGAAAAATAAAAATTTATTTCTGTTTAAATTTTTGGATTCTAGTTAGAAAAAGAGCTTCGAAAATAATTTTTAAATATATTTAAACAAGTATTGCTGAAATAGCAATAAAAAGTGAATATTTAAAGAGCTTAAGAAAGCTAATTCTCTTTAGGTACATTAAAAAAATAACAAGTATTAATTTTTATTTAATGAGAAAGGGTTTGCCATGAAAGATCGTGAAATCGTCTATGAGGTAGATAATCAAATATTCAAAGGATATTTTGTTAATTTTTCTGAAACAAAACAAAAAAAACCGGCTATTTTAATTGCACATACATGGATGGGAAGAAATGCGTTTGTGTGCGAAAAAGCTCAAGAATTAGCTAAATTAGGGTATATCGGTTTTGCAGTGGATTTATATGGTGAGGGAAGAGTAGCGCAAAATGGGGAAGAAGCTGGCGCATTGATGAAGCCTCTTTTCATGGATCGGCAACTTCTGCAAAAGCGTATTTTTGGTGCTATGCAGGCTTTAGTTCAACAACCGGAAGTTGATGCAGGAAAGGTTGGCGCAATTGGATTTTGTTTTGGAGGGTTGACAGTGATAGAACTATTACGTAGTGGGGCTGATGTGAAGGGTGTTGTCAGTTTTCATGGTATATTAGGAAGTCAAAAAGAGGGGAATAATGTGAAAACCGCTTCGATTGCAAAATCTATAAAAGGTTCCTTATTAGTGTTGCATGGATACCACGATCCCTATGTACCTGTAGATAATGTACTCCATTTGCAAAAGGAAATGACCGATGCCAATGTAGACTGGCAATTTAATACTTATGGAAATGCTGGGCATTCTTTCACAAATCCTGAAGAGAACGATAAAAAAGGTGGAAAGTTTTATGAGCCTAAAACGTGTGATCGAGCTTGGCTTGCCATGAAAAATTTTTTTGAGGAAATCTTTTAATCCCTTTTCCGGTAAGGTTTCAGCCAAAATAGAAGAACTGTCCCTATGGTCACGATTAATCCACCTGGATAAGTTAAAAGATATTTAGCTGGATCTTGATTGACAATGATTTGCACATGATTAGCCGTTTGTGGAGAAGCTGTTGTCATTCCCGCCAAGTAAAAGCGAAATCCGTCCCAGGTTTCATAAACCTTATTCATGCTCAAGGTTAAGGCCTTTTCTTCTTGATTATTATTAGTAATTAAAACATCCCCCTCATAACTATAAGTTTGTTGCGTATGAGGATAATTAATTTGCCTTGCTTGTCGAAGCCTTAAGCGATAAGGAAGCGAAATTTGTTGAGGTTGAAAACGAATAAGGTACTGTCCATTTAAAATGGGCCATTTCAATCCAGTTGCTGACTCATCGTAGGCGAGGGAAACAATTTGTTTTTTTTCATTTTCTATAGCCTCTAAGAAAAGAGCTGGGCGATTATTCTCTTTTTTTTGCAGGGGTTCTTTTGTTTGATGATAGTAAGTCAAAGGTGTCTCTAATAAAATTTTTTCTTTCGCTGTAGGATGCATCGCGTGTAAACGTTCATAATTTTCTTCACCAACTTCTCCTCTTTGAATTAAAGTATGATAATCAATGTCATAGGCTTTAAAATAAGCCGAGAGTAGCTGGGCTTGATAGAGCACACTTTTTTCTTCAATGAGGGGAGGGGGTAAATAAGAGGAAGCAGAAAAAATTTGTTGGGTAAGATGAGTTAATAAAATTTCCTTTTTGCTTTCTTTTGTTACTAAAGTTTTCAAACCAGGCCATGATTTTTCATGCAGAATAACAAGCAAATCTTGATCAGCTTGTAAAGTTTTTTGAAGATCTTCAAAAAAAAGACACGTCCATTGACATCCATGATAATCCTCTTTTGGAATTAATTCCCAATTTAAATGAGAAAGGGACTCCTGTAAAGTGGGAGACGCTAGAGATAAAGAGGAAAAAAGAGGGGTGTGGCTGTCATTCCAGACATGCAAAAATTCCACAAAGGCATTAACAAAGTTATGCCCAGACCGTTGGCAAGCTTGTTGAAATAATTTTAAAGGAGGAATAAGCGTGTTTGTTGAAGAAAAAACTTGTTGAAGTTGATTCTGTAAAAAATATTCATCAGCTTTTTCTTTGTCTAGGCGACTTGCCGGGAAAGAAGGAAATGGAATTTCTGCTTGAACAACATAACCTCCATGCCCTTGTGCATAAGCAATCAAGTTATAAAATTGATTTTGTTTAAACGATTCTTCATGAACTCTCCCATATTTATCAAATGCAAATAAATAGGTATTTTTTTGCCGATCTTCTACGATGAGAAGGGCAGGGGTTGGGCGAATCAAATCAACATTGAAAGGAGCGGAAAGAGTCCATGAGTTTTTATATTGCATATAAAGTGAATGATTGCCTTGAAGCGCAATTTGAATGGATTGTTCTATATCGGAAGGTGTTTTCCAAGATAAATTAAGCGTTGGAGGCGCCAATCCTTGAATGGAAGAAAAGTTCAAATTCAAATCAAAGTGAATCTTTCTTTGTTCAAATAAAATTCCTTTTTCTAAAGCAAGTTGCAAAGGAATCTCTAATTCAATGTCTGGTTGGGTTTTGGAAGTGAGTCGAACTGTTAAATTTTCCAAATAAAAATTCTTTAAACTTTCTTTTAAATGATCTGTTCGTAAAGCTAAGGCTAGCCAAGCAGAAGTAGAGGTTGATAAAGGAAGGAGAATCCCTTTGGGAAAAGGAATGTCTGTCTGCCAGCTTTGAATAGGAAAAGGAGGAATACCTGAAAAATAAGCTTTTTCTCCTTTAATCCAGGTTTCCCATTGTTCATTGACATGAGGAGCATGTCCTAAAATTTTTAATTTTAAAGTGGGAAATTGCTCGAATTGATGGAGATGGGGTCCTTCTTCTAAAGCCACTTTGCGAATCTCTTGACGAGATGTTTCAAAAGGAGGATTTAATTGTTCTACTTTCAGTGCGAAAGTATGGGGAATCAAAAGCGTTTGGCTTCCACTTCCTTCTGTTAAACTTAGATTTCCTTGTATTCCCATTTGTTGTTTAATTATTGTTCCTCCAATGACCATCAATAATCCAAGATGCGTAATGAGAAAAGGAATATGCTTTTTTTGAAAAGGCCATCGGCGAAGAGCAGAAATAAGGATATTGACAAACATCAAACCCAGTAAACTTAAAAAGAAAGGGCTATGATAAGTCCATTCAGCGGCGAAGAGGTGAGAATTAGTATAAGTTTCTAAAATTGTACCGGCAATCACAATTAAGGCGAGAGCACTAATCAAAAAAATCGCCAGATAGACGCCGCCTAAAAAATGAAAACAACGTCTAGTCCAATTGTTCATGGGGAAGGAAGTTCTTCAATAAGTTCAAAACTATTAGCAAACTGAAAAAAAGCTTTACGTTGTTTATTAATCAAAGAAGCCGGGCCAACAATTTTTATGGTATAATCTGCTCTCATCAAGCGGTATTTTAATTGATCTTTTCGATTATTTAATTGCCTGTCATATTCAGGAGATAAATGCATACTCCAAGCCAACATTTTTTGCAATTGCCCTTGATAAGTTCCTTCTGCTTCTAAGCAAAGTCCAATAAATCCTCCATGTGATTGGGTTGTCACATTGACAGACAAAAGGTCTAAATCTTCAAATTGTTTTTTCCAGCGTTCAATTTGGGCCAGGGGAGGAATTCTTAATTGTCGTTCATTAATAGGAAATGTATGAATTGTGATACGTGCTTGATCATTGCCTTCTTTAGCATAAAACTCGCAAATAGACAAAGTCGTATCGATTAAGGAGTCTTTTAAAGAAGGGTCTTGACGTATCCAAGATTGAGGAATAAGCGCTCTATAAAGAAGAATTCTTTCTTGGCCTTTCATCTCTTCACAGGCACAAAACGTTTGCCAAAAGTAAGAAGGAGGTAAATGCGAAGTTGATCGAGAACAACTACAAAAGAAAATTAAAAAAAATAAAATCCAAGCGCGTGGTTGAAAAAAGTTAGCCATTGTTTTTAATCGTTATATTTAGGACTCAGAGTTTATTCTTTCAAAATATTTATCACTAAGCTAAATCTTTAAATAATCAGAGATATTTCAAAAAACTGATCAGATTGGGCGAATACAAGGATTTAGATAGGGGATGATGAATGGATGGCCATCCAATCGTTGAAGGGGAGCTTGCAAATATAGAGCTGCTTGAAAATTTATATCAAGATTACCAAAAAAAATATGACAGCTTAGATCCTTCTTGGCATCGTTATTTTCAGGAATTAGAAACAGCTTCTTCTTTCACAACTACTAATAAACAATCCTCTTCTTCCAATCATGTGGATCATGTAATTGATGTATTGCGCCGGGATGGTCACTTAATATCTTCAGTAAATCCCATATCATTAAATCCTTCTTCATTTACATTTTCTCTAACAGAATATCTAAAGCCATGTGTTGATACACAAGCTATTATTCAAACTTCCAAGTTTGAATATTTACGTAAGATTTATTGCGACCGCATCGGATTCGAGTATAAACATCTTAATGATAAAAAAATGGAAGTATGGATACAAGACTTTATAGAACAGCAATTTTTTAAGCAAACTTTGACCAAAGAGCAAAAACAACATGTTTTAGCATGTTTAAGTCGATCCGAACTTTTTGAAACTTTTTTACACACTAAATATATTGGGCAAAAACGGTTTTCTTTGGAAGGGGCAGAGACCTTAATTCCTATGCTAGATCTGTTGATCGAAGCAGGAGCTGAACAAGGAGTTCAAGAGTTTTTAGTTGGAATGGCCCATCGAGGACGATTAAACGTTTTGGCGAATATTCTTAACAAATCTTTAGATACTATTTTTTCCGAATTTGGGGAAGAATACATTCCGACTTCTTTAGAAGGAATGGGAGATGTGAAATATCACAAAGGATATACTGGGGAAAAAATTAAAACCCGATTGGGTAAATCAATCAAGATTTCTTTAAGTCCAAATCCTAGCCATTTAGAGTCTGTCAATGCAGTTGTTGAAGGAAAAACACGAGCTAAACAATTTTTAGCTGGTGGTGAAAAAGCCCGGAAGAAAATTATTCCCATTTTAATCCATGGAGATGCTGCCGTATCTGGGCAAGGTGTCGTTTATGAGACTCTACAGCTCTCCCAGTTAAAAGGCTATGAAACGGGTGGAACCATTCATTTTGTGATTAATAACCAGATTGGATTTACCACTATCCCACGCGATTTGCGTTCAACAAGATATTGTACAGATATTGCCCGCGCATTCGGCTTGCCTATTTTTCATGTAAATGCCGAGGATCCCGATAGCTGCGTTCAGGTAACTTTGCTAGCTTTAGAAATTCGGCAACGATTTCATTGTGACGTTTTCATTGATTTGAATGGATATCGAAAATATGGGCATAATGAAGGAGATGAACCTGCTTATACCCAGCCTCTAGAATGTCGTTTAATCAAAGGTAAACAATCGATTCGGAAAATGTATTACGATCAACTGTTAGTTCAGGGAATTTTGGATCCTCAAATGATGGATCAGCTGGAAGCAGCTTATAAAGCAGGATTGCGGGAAGTACATGAAAAAATAAATCAGCCACAGGCAATTTCTTCTGTCGTTAAACAGCCCTTCTCAATTCCTCAAAGTTTTTTTCAATCTGTTGAAACTGGCGTTAACTTGGAAAAACTCATATCATTGGCAGAGCGTTTTAGTCAAATTCCTCAAGGATTTACCCTTCACCCTAAAGTTGACTATTTGGTAAAAGAAAGACTTCGTCAAGTGAAAGAAAATAAACTTATTGACTGGGGACTTGCTGAGCATCTAGCTTATGCCTCTCTCTTAGAAGAAGGAGTATCAATACGCATATCTGGCCAAGATTGTTGTCGTGGCACTTTCAGTCATCGCCATGCGATTTGGGTCGATCAACATACAGAAAAGGATTATTATCCACTTGCTCATCTAAAACAAGGACAAGGTAAGTTTGAGATCGTTAATTCACCTCTCTCGGAAATGGCCGTCTTGGGCTTCGAATATGGATATAGTGTCGTTTGTGTAAAAGGTCTAAATGTATGGGAAGCTCAATTTGGTGACTTTAATAATGGAGCACAAATAATTATTGATCAATTTATTGCAAGTGCTGAACAAAAATGGGGACAAAAGTCAGGATTAATTCTCTTTCTTCCTCATGGACTTGAAGGGCAAGGGCCTGAGCATTCTTCAGGGCGACTTGAGCGATTTTTAACTCTTGCAGGACATGACAATCTTCAAATCGTTAATACCACAACTCCCGCTCAGTTCTTTCACTTACTCCGTAGACAGGTGAAACATCAATTTGAAAAACCTTTGATTGTATTTACCCCTAAAGGTCTCCTTCGCTATCCGAAATGTGTCAGTGCATTGCATGAATTCACACAAGGTACATTTCGAGAAATTATTGATGATGTTTTTGCCAATCCATCAGAAATTAAACGTCTAGTTTTATGTTCGGGAAGAATTTATTATGATTTATTAGCTGAAAGAGAGAAATTGAATCAAAAAGAGATAGGTTTTATCCGCATTGAGCAATTGTATCCTTTGCATATGGAAGAGCTAAAAAAATTAATTTTTCAATATCCTCATATTCAAGAGGTTGTTTGGGCTCAAGAAGAACCTCAAAATATGGGGGCATGGAGCTTTATGTTTCCTTATCTTAACGAGTTAATTTCATCTTCTATTCAGCTAAGTTACGTAGGTCGGGAGCGAAGCGCCACTCCAGCAACCGGATCTTATTGCCTTCACAATCAGGAACATGCAAACATTTTAAAACAGGTCTTCAAAACATGAGAACTGACATTAAAGTCCCCTCTATGGGCGAGTCGATTACAGAAGTAATGATTGGTCAAATTTTAGTGACTAATGAAACTTTCGTTAAAACTGACGCCGAAATTTTAGAGCTAGAAACCGATAAGGTTAATCAAGTGTTATTTGCCCCAAAAACGGGAGTAATCACCTTATCTGTACAAACTGGAGATCGCGTTAAAATTGGAGCTTTGATTGGATTTATTGAGGAAGAGTCTCAAATAGAAAAGAATGTCCCTCAAAAAGAGGACAAAGAAATTTCTGCTGAAATTCTTGAACAAAAAGATAGTATAACATCTAGCAAACCTTCTTTTGAAACTGTAGAAAAGGATGCGTTGGGAACTTTGCGGCTAACGAAAGAATCTTATCTTTCTGATTTACAGATAGAAGAGCTTTCACCCTCGCAAATAGCTCAAGATTTGGAGCAAACTGCAAAAACTTTTGAACGTCAAGAAACAAGGCAACCATTGTCTAAAATTCGACAAGTGATTGCAAATCGTTTAATAGAAGCTCAGCAAACTATGGCGATGTTGACAACGTTTAATGAAGTAGATTTGTCAGAAATCATTTCTCTAAGAGAAAAGCATCAAGAGATTTTTATAAAAAAATATGGAATAAAATTAGGCTTTATGTCTTTTTTTGTAAAAGCTGTTGTCTCTGCTTTAAAAGCTTTTCCCACAGTCAATTCCTACCTCGATCAACAGGACATTGTAGAAAGACATTACTACGATATAGGAATTGCAGTTGGAACAGAGCGAGGAACATTTGTGCCTGTGGTCAGACAATGTGATCAACAAAGCTTTGCTCAAATTGAATTAGCGATTGATCTTTTTGCTAAAAAAGCAAGAGATGGAAAAATTGCTATGGATGATCTTCAAGGAGGTGGTTTTACGATTACGAATGGAGGTGTATATGGCTCTCTTCTTTCCACTCCCATTTTAAATCCACCTCAGTGCGCAATTTTAGGCATGCATAAGATTGAAAAAAGGCCGGTTGTCATGGAAGATCAAATTGTGATTCGGCCGATGATGTATCTTGCTTTAAGCTATGATCATCGTTTGATTGATGGAAAAGAGTCTGTCGCATTTTTAGTTCATATTAAAAATGCTTTAGAAGATCCTTCTCGCTTATTGTTAAATCTTTAAAATGTAAGGAAATCACAAATATGGTTGAACACTATGATTTAGCAGTTGTTGGAGCTGGGCCAGGTGGGTATGTGGCAGCTATTCGAGCCGCTCAAATGGGTTTAAAAACGATTTGTATTGATAAACGAGAAACGCTAGGAGGGACGTGTTTAAATGTGGGATGCATTCCCTCTAAAACTCTTCTCCATTCTACAGATCTTTACTCAACATTGAAACAACATGGACTCGAACAAGCCATTGAAGTATCTGATTTAAAAGTCAATTTTACAAAATTGATGGAACGTAAAAGAAATGTTGTCAAAGGATTGATTGAAGGGATTGCTTTACTTTTTAAAAAAAATGGGGTGATTTATTTAAAAGGAGAAGCGCAATTTTTGGATGCTCATACGCTTCAAGTGAAAAATGGAACTCATATAGATGAAATTAAAGCTAATTATATTTTATTGGCAACAGGATCGGAGTCTACTTCATTACCTCATTTGCCTTTTGACGAAAAAAATATTGTTTCTTCAACAGGGGCTTTAAATCTCGCTACTGTCCCTCCACGCTTACTCGTCATTGGAGGTGGAGTGATTGGGGTAGAACTCGCTTCTGTCTACAATCGTCTGGGGTCTTCAGTGACAATTATTGAAATGTCAGATCGTCTTTGTCCTGCCATGGACATCGCATTATCCAAATACCTATTCCAAATTCTCAAAAAGCAGGGGATTGAAATTAAGTTGTCGACGAAAATGATGACAGCTGTTTTGCAACCTAATGAAACGATTTTAACCATTGAACAAAACGAACAATTGCAAAATATTAGCGGGGAAGTGGTATTAGTTGCTGTTGGTCGAAGACCCTATACCCAAGGATTAGCTTTAGATAAAGTTGGAATTCAAATAGATAAAAAAGGATTTATTCCCGTTGATGGATTTTTTCGTACATCTCAACCACATATCTTTGCGATTGGAGACCTTATTGAAGGTGTAATGCTTGCTCATCGAGCTTCTCAAGAAGGAATCACTGTTGTGGAATGGCTAAAAGGGGAAAGGCAAAGTATCAATTATCTAGCTATTCCAAATGTAGTCTATACGAATCCAGAAGTTGCTTCTGTGGGACTGACAGAGCAAGAAGCTAGCGAATCAGGACTCACTCTTTTAACAGGAACAACCTATTTTAGAGGCAATTCTCGGGCTCGTTGCACGGATGAAATAGAAGGATTTGTGAAATTGATTGGCGAAAAAAAATCGGGCCGTCTATTGGGAATGCATATCATAGGGGCTCATGCATCTGAGCTCATCGCAGTAGGAACTCTTGCCATTCAAAAGCAAATCAATTTAAAAGATTTAGCCGAAACCGTGCAAGCTCATCCGACCCTCAGTGAAACTATCAAAGAGGCTGCTCTGCAGGCTCTGGGAAAAGCCGTTCATGGGTAATATTTGAAAATTATTAAACCCTGTCTGTTGAAAAGTTAATAATCTGGGATGACGGACTTTGAAAATTAAGGTTTTTTTAAGAAGTTTTATAGTTGTATAAAAAAACAGCCAAGGTGTTCCACCTTGGCATTAGTTATTACTAAATAGTTAACCCAGTTCTTTAGAATCAACTGGTATTGGGATTTTTCTTGCCCAGATATTCGAAGTCCAGATATTCGAAGTACGACGAAATAAATGGTGATGATTAAAGTGATTTAAACAAATTATCTTGAAGATATTCCATTTAAATAGAGACCGAAAAAAACTAAAAGTTAAAATATTTTTTGAATTTGATCTATCAAAAGAACTCTCTGAAATTTGAGGTAGACTTGTTGACTGTACAAATTTATCCTTATTCATCTGAGCTGCAAGTTGATCAAATGCGACTTGCATTTTTTCTAATCGATCCGCAATAGCTTTGTTGCTAATATCTTCTCGACGGTCCAATTCTTCTATTTGGGCTCTAATTACTCGAAAATCTTGAGTTAAGCTGTTCATCTCTTCTTTAAAACGTTTAAAATCTTGTCTAATGTCTTCAAGATCCTTTCCCATGTAGTCTAATTGATTTTTAATAAGTTCTAAATCTTTGCGAATTTGGCCAAATTGTTGCTTAAGAACTTGAAAGTCTTTGAAGTGTTGCTTATATTCTTGTCCAAGAAAGTGAAAAGATTCTTTTATTTTTTGGACCTGTTCATTGAGTTGACCAAGTAATTGCATATCCTGCTTATGAGATAACTGTAAGTCATCACATTGCTGATGCATTCTTTTGAGTTCATGAAGTTGTTTAGCATCATTTTCGCGTAACTTGGCAAAAGATTGAGAGATAGAAGCTACTTTTTGATCTGCTTCTTTTTTAAACTGCGCATGATCTTCGCACTCCTTTTTACACGCAGCTAATAACTTCTCGCTTATTTTTATGATTTGTTGTAATTCCTGCTGACTTTTGTTTTTCAATTCCTCATTTTCAATTTGCTTACCAGTTATATTGCACTTGATATCTGTCAATTGCTGAGTAAGATTTTCTTGGTCTTTTTTTAAGAAAAAATTTTCCAGAACTAATTCTAGTTGTCGTTGTCTTTGTTGAGTAAGAATTGCATTAGGTCTTAAAAAAGTGTCTATAGTTCCTTGTAAATCAGTTGGAGTAAAAAAATAATCTTTTGGCTTGGGAATCATAATAATACCTCTTAATTGGTAAATTATTGGTTCACTTAATTTTAAACTTTTATTTTTAAAAAAACCAGTCCTGGTTCGCAAGTTGGTTTTTCCTAATTGAATTATTTTCGCAAATAACCTAATACTGTTATACCACCGCCAACTATACCAAGTATAAAACTTAAAGCATTAAGGGTCTCAGTTCTCATGCCAAAAATGTTAGGATTTTTAGCACTTTGCTTTAATTGGCTGACAATTCTTATAATTTCGGGATTAATTTCTCTTAGTCTTTCTTCTGGGAGATTTAACAAGCGTACAGTGTCTAATAAACACTGTTGATATTTGTCCAAATTTTGTGGGGTTAACGGTAAAGTAAAAATCTCCAGCAATTTGTTTTTTAAATTATTCAGTTGAAGTTGGTTATTGGAATCAGTAGTAGAAAGATTGTTATATTTCCTTTGCAATTCTTCTAGCTGCTGATTAAATCTCAATTCATTATCTATAAGAGCATTTTGCTTATTATCTACTTGCTGTACCAAACTATTTTTTTCTTCCCGAAGTTGGTTTAGAGTTAGTTCTAGCTCATTTTTTGACTCTCGAAGTTGCCAATTGTCACGATTAAGAAGTTGATTTTGATCCAAAAGTTGTAAATTATCGTTAGTAGTTTGATCCTTCTCTTGTTGAAGCTGCTGTTTTTCAGCAGTAAGTTGGCCATTTTCTCTTTCTTTATTTTTATTTTCATTTGTTAATCTGACAATTTCTTTTTGTAATTCATCAATCGTTCTTTGCTTTGCATCTCTTTCATGTGTGACGTCCCTTAATTGTCCATTGAGCTTATGGATGACTTCATCCTTTTGATGATTACTTCCTTCCAATGTCTTTTTTTCTTCCGATAACTTTTCAATCTTTGCATTTAGTTCATCACGCTCTTCATAAAATCTGACAAACATATTCTCCATTTCTCGTAATTGAGTTTGGACCTCTTCATACTTATCCTTTAATGTCTGATATTCTGTAGAAATTTGTCGATTCTCTTTTACTACTTCTTGCTGACCTTCTGTTAAATGAATAATTTGCGAATGTAAATGTTCATTATTAGTTCTCAATATGCCATTCTCTTTTATGATTTTTTCTATAACTTCACTTTGCGCGGTAATTATTTTATCTTGTTGTTGGGTTTTATCTGACAAAGAATTTAATCGAGCGTAAACGTCTTGCATTTGTTCCTGAGGAGACATAATATGCCAGTCATTTCCTAAATCCCAATTAGAGGTTGTAGTAGGGCTGCTTAAATTCATAAAAATTCTCCTAAATTTAATCTAAAAATCGCCTGTTTTTAGATTTGTTAAAACTAAACGTGTTTAAATAAATTAAACATCTTTCATTTCTTTTTGGAAAAATATATATATTTTTAATTTTGCGCCTCCTTACTAAATTTTATGTGCTTTATTTAAAATTCATTTTAACCTTTTTCTTTATTTAAACTTAAAAATAGCTTAACCATTTCTTAATTTAATTGACTAGCTATTTTCTTTATTTTTTAGGAAAATTAATCATAAGCCTTTGATTATAAAGTGATTATAAAATAGTTATGCGACTGGTAAAAGGGGAAAATAAATTATTTAAATTATATTTAATATCTAGTTTTATACATTTTGATATAGAAAAACTAATTTTTTTGAATACATTTGAAAGACCACTCAGAACAGAGTGGCCTTAAGAATTTTAATAGTTGTGAGAACTTCCGCATCCGCAAGAAGAGCGAACATTAGGATTAGAAATTTTAAAGCCTGATCCGCGAAGACCGTCAACAAAATCAATTTCTGACCCTAAAAGTCGGGGAACCATTGCTTTTTTCACATGAATTTCAATTCCGTTGGAAGAAAAAATTTCATCTTCAGCGTCTGCTTTTTCAGAAAAGTCGAGCACATATTCAAAGCCATTGCAGCCAGCCATTTCTTCAGCAAAGCGCATGCCCCAGCCTTGCTTATTTTCATCCGCTAAAATTTCTAAAAATTTAGAAGCTCCCCGTGGTGTGATGCAAATAGAGGATTGATCGACAGGTTCTTGTAATAAAGCATTTAAGCGTCGAACGAGCTCATCAATTTGTGCATCTGTTTTACCATGGGTCATCATTCCAGCTTCTAACGTTTCCCATACGGCCGCGTGACAACCCACACAATGAAGCCCAGCATTCGTAATTTCTTGTGAAAGTTTTTGAGCTTTGTAAGGAAACATGCCTAAAATATCTTCAATGGTCATAGAGCGAGAAATTTCAGTCGCTGCTTTTTTCGGTTGTTGAGAACAGCATCCTCCAGAATGTTGATGCTCTTGCGGGGAAGGAGCAGGCGAACAACAGCCTCCAGAGTGCGAATGGGAATGAGAGTGAGAATGATGATCATCTTGGTGGGGTTTTGAACAACAAGACATAGTATTAACCTCTTTGATAACAGTTAAAGTGTCTTCAGATTCTAAATTAAGACAGGCAAAATCTGAATCGGCACTTAAATAATTTTAACCTGAGTTTTTTAAGTAGAAGAATCCTATGTTCTTCTGAAATGTTTAATTAAAAAATAATACGCACGCGACCTTGTTTAATGCGACATTGGCAAGCTAAACGTTCATGGCAAGTCCCTTCTCCAAGGAAATCTTCTTCTTCTTTGGTGGGAGGAGAAAGATTTTCTTTTCCCTCTTTAACTTCTATTACACAAGTTCCACAAACACCTTCTGTGCAAGCAAAAGGGACTCCGGCTTCTTCGCAAATTTCAGCTATCGGTGA
Organism: Candidatus Protochlamydia amoebophila UWE25; assembly: GCF_000011565.2. NCBI lineage: Bacteria > Pseudomonadati > Chlamydiota > Chlamydiia > Parachlamydiales > Parachlamydiaceae > Candidatus Protochlamydia > Candidatus Protochlamydia amoebophila. The sequence continues at coordinate 1,319,472 of NC_005861.2, read as the reverse complement.
ATCATCTGGTAATTCGATTTCTTCTTCATTATGGTCAAAGACTAGCGTCGCCATGCTTGTTTACTCCTAACAACAATTAAAACTTAATAAATTCGTAATTAGTTATTTAATATAAAAATTATCGGTTAATTTAGTTATAAAATCAAGGGGTTTATGAATCATGCTCAGTTTAAATTTACACCTAACTATCTGTGACAGCAAAATAAATTTTGCCAGTTTTGTTTTCTCCAAACAAGACAAATCCCAAATAATATGAAAGGGATGCTAAGCAATTGTCCCATTTGCAAGATAGGGTTTGTTAAAATGGAATCTAAGTTGGCTTTCCAAAATTCTAAAAGGAAACGACTAGAAAAGTTAAAGATAAATAGAAAACCGGCATAGGTGCCTGCCGCGAGACAAGTGTTGCATTTTTTCCAAAGAGTAAATAATAAGAAAAAAGTCATTAAGTAAGCAAAAGCTTCATATAATTGTACAGGATGTCTAGGGATGGGTAAGCTGCCATCAGCTGGTTGAGCAAATAACACAGCCCAAGGATAGGCAGAAGGAGTTCCTATAATTTCTTGATTAAAGAAATTTCCTATTCGAATAAATACAGCTGTTAATGCACTTGGAATAGCGACAAAATCTAACACCCTAAGGAATGATAAAGTTGGCGTCCATTTTTTTATATAACTAGTATAAAAAAAGAGGGCTAACATCACTCCCAAGGCTCCACCATGGCTTGCTAATCCCCCTTTCCAAACTTCAAAGATTTCTAAAGGATGACTTTTAAAATAGTTCCAATCATAAAAAAAAACAGCGCCTAAACGAGCTCCAATCAATGTTCCGAAAACAATGAACCAGCAAAGACGATCTGCTAGAAAATAACTTATTTGTTTGGCAGAAGTTATGGCTCCTTGAAAGGCTTGTTCTAAATCTTTTCGTTGAATTGAGTTTTCTTTTAAAATGGTATTTAATTTGATTAACAAAGCATTTTTGAGATCGGAAGAGATGTTTAATGGCTGAATTTCAGAGTTTAATTTTTGTCTCTCTTGTCTATTTAATGCATTTTGACATTTTTGAATTAAGGGAGAGGAAGAAGTTTTTAACTGATTAACTAAGGATCTCCAATCTTGAATATCCATGGAGCTTAGATGTTTTGATTGATTGACAAACAGAGCAATAATGGGGACAATAATAAAATAGCCTAAGATAAAACCAGTAATAAAACAGATGCCATACCACATGACAGGATGATCAATAAAAGGTAGAGTAAATGCTTCTCGAGGAGGATTCCAATAAAGCCAAGCAAGCCAGTGTTCAGTTAACATGAACATCCTTGAAATAAAAGAGTCAAAAAAAAAGCCCTATCTTTGTTTCCAAAGATAGGGTGGGATCGGAGTAGAGGGATTCGAACCCCCGACCTACTGCTCCCAAAGCAGCCGCGCTAGCCAAGCTGCGCTATACTCCGATTTTTCTCAAAGAGAATAAAAAATTAGCATAAGATTGAATTTTTTGACAAACGAAATTGTATTTTTTTAAGAATCTTTTTACATAAAAGTAAAATTTTTTTTAGCGAATTTATGTTTTTTTTTAGAAAGAAAACTATCCTTGTAGTTTTTTCAAAATGATATGACAAATTCCTGAGATTTCTCGATCATCTTGCTCTAATGATTTTTGTATACTCTTCACACTTGACATCACGGTGGAATGATCTCGAGAAAAAAGATCTCCAATTTTCATGAAAGGCATTTTTAGTTGTTCACGACATAAATGCATAGCTAGTTGACGAGGAAGTGCGCATTCTCTTGTTTGAGCCTTACCTAAAATATCTTCTGTACGAATGCCGTATTGTTCAGCAACTGCTTGAATAATTTTTTGAGGGGTAATCGCAGTTTTCTGTTCTTCTTCGATTAAATCGATTAATAGTGCTTTAGTTGCTGTTACAGATAGGGCTGTTATGGAATGTTTTGCGTCCAGATGCAGTCGGAGAACGAGGGCTTCCAAACCTTTTATTAATGCTTTGGCATTGCTTTTGAATGTTTCGATAAGATAATCGGCAATCTTTAAGGGAAGTTCAAAATGTAAAGCTTTAGCTTTAGCTATAAGAAGATTGCGCATTTCCCCAGGCCTTAACGGTTTTAAAGGAAGAACAATTCCCCATTCAAAACGACTAACCAAGCGCGGTTCAATGAGCTGTAGATCTTGAGGGGAACATTCAGAAGCTAAAATAATTTGCTTACCTTCTAAATGCAATGTATTAAAAGTATGGAAAAATTCTTCTTGCGTGGCGCCTTTTCTAGAAAAAACGTGAACATCGTCCACTAGCAAGACATCGATATTGCGATATGCTTGTCTAAATACACTCATTTCTCCTGCACGGATGGCGGTAACGACGTGATCAGTAAATGTTTCTGCTCGAACATAAATAACCTTTAGCCCCTGTGCTTTTAAAGCATGAGCTAAGCTCATCAATAAGTGAGTTTTACCCGACCCTCCGCTCCCATACAAATAAATGGGGTTAAACGTGCCAAGTTGGGTTGAATGAATTTGCGGAGAAAGACCGGCAATTTCTAGAAGTAATTGATGAGAGAGGAGATTTTCTTCCGTTGAAATGAAATAGGGAAATAAACAAAGTGGGTCTAATTCATCGAAGGTTAATTCAAAAGGAGCTTTAAAATCTTTTTCTTTATTAGCCGTTTTAGTTTTTTTTGCTCTTTGGGGGGTATTAGCAACGGAAAGATGAATTTTAATTCGTTTATTATTTCCATTAATAAATTTTTGTTGAGCTTTATTGCGAATATGTTCCTCAAACCAGAGTGCTTGAAAGGAATCTTTGGCTTCTAAATAAAGATTACAAGCATCAAATCGTTGTATTTTCAACGTTCTGAGCCATTTTTGAACCGTTTCTAAACCAAGTTCAACTTCTTGTGCCTTTAGAAATTCTTCCCATGCTTGCATAGTTTTTACTCTTGTCAATCTCTCAAAATTAATTAGAGGAAGAAAATTCTTCCTCTAAAATTGTTCTAACGAGACCGAGCTTTTTTAGGAACAGTTTTCACTGCAATAGGGTTAGGCGTTTTTTGTATTTGTTTAGATACAAACCATTGTTGTACCATTCCTAATAACATAGAAGAAAGCCAATAAATATTTAATCCTGATGGGAAGTTATAAAACATGACAGCAAAAACGACTGTCATCATGGTTCCCATTGCTCGTTGTTGTCTTTGCTGATCTGTCATCTGACTTAGGTCTTTAGGACCAGAAGACATAAAACGTTGTTGAAGGAACATGACTAAACCTAGCAATATGGGCAGCAGATGAAATTCTGTTCCAATAAAAAAAATAGGCTTGCTCCAGCTAAATAAAACATCGGGAGCTGTCAAGTCGTCAATCCATCCAGAAATAAATGGAGCACCGCGAAGAGCGAAACTAGATTTTAAAAGATCAAACATTCCAATCAAAAAAGGCATTTGAATCAAAAGAGGTAAGCATCCAGAAGCTGGGTTGACTCCTCTTTCTCGATAAAGAGACATGATTTCTAATTGAGCTTTTTTGGGATCTTTCTTATATTTTTCTTGAATAGCAGTAACTTGTGGTGCTATTTGTTGCATGCGAACCATAGATTTAGTGGACCAAGTATTCAATGGATAGAGCATCAAACGCAAGCTAACCGTAAGGAGAACAATGGATAGTGCCCAAGAGTTCGTTAAATAATGAAAAAATTTCATTAAAATTAGAAGAAACTTGGCAAACGGTTCAGAAATAAAAGTGAACCATCCGTGCATTGTTTGACAAGCAATATAGTCGGGGTTATAACCTGTTTCAGAATTGGAATATTTAGCATCGATCGTTTTTAAAGTTTCATCATCAAATGGCCCTGCAAAAAACCGGAAATTCATCAATCCACCTTGAGATTTCAAGGGAAGATAAGCCATGTAGCCCGGTAAATTAGCAGCTTGATAAAGGTTGTATTCTTGATCAATTTCTATTAATCGAGATGGGACATTTGTTCCTGAAATTGCTTGAATTTTAAATCCGGGATCGATTTCTTTGAGAGGATCTAAAATCATTCCTAAAAATCCATTCGAATTGCAAATCCAATCAGGATAGATGGAAGTGATTGTTGACGCATCTTTAGGTAGATCAATCTTTTCCACTTCAGATTTTTGGTTACGAGTGATGCGATATTTTAAAGAGGGGGCAGGTCCACCAGAAATCCATTCTACCTCTGGAACCCCTGACGTTAACCATAAACCTCTCGAATCCCCATCAATTTGAAGGGCAAGATTAAGGCAATAAGGCCCTTCTTGTAAGGAATCACCAAAAGAATAAGTTTTAGTAATGCGACGTTGATTTTGGACAGCTTCAAAAGTAATGGATCGATTGTCAAAATGAATAACTTCGTAGATAAGCTCAGCTAATTCTGGATATTCAGATACAATATTCAAAGCATAGTGTTGAGGTTTAATTTGAACACTTTTTCGAGGAGAAATTTGGATAAGATCGCGTCTAAGTAGGGGATAGTATCCTCCTAATTGTCCTTTTTCATGAAAAATAAAATCTTTTCCTTGATCTTTTGCGTGAGTATAATAAGCGTGGCTAGGGAACAAGGCGTTATAAGGGTGATGTTTAACCATATTGCGATCAAATTCAATTTCTCTGACAACACTTGCTTGATTTTCGTCTGTTCTAAAAGGAAGATTAATCTCTGCTAGTGCCCCTCCATAGTTTGAGAAAACTAATTGTTGGTAATTATTTTCTAAGACATAAAATTTTTGTTCTCTTTTACCATTGGTTGCAGAATTGATTTGAGTGTCTTGAGTCGGAGCGATAAAGGAAGACAATTCTTGTATTTTATTAAAGCGAACAAGTGATTGACTAGTGAAATCATAAAATCCAACTGGTAAATAGCCTTGAGAAGTTTTTAATAAAGCAATTGCGGCATAGTAATTTTGTTGAGAATTTTTATTTTCTTTATCAATCTGTAAATTTTGCGGATTTAAAATAGAAAGGTGTCCATCTGTATACTCTCCAAGTGCAATGTGTGCAGGATATTGACTATCAGAAGAATTAAATGAAACGAGTTGTAAATCATAACGTCCAAAATCGGGAATGTTTGCAATGGGTAAAAAACTTGAGCTTGACTTTGTTTTATAAATAGCAGGAGTTTGTTGTTCCGATTCATTATAGATTAATTCATAAGCTTGCATTTCATTCGAGGGACTAGTACGAATGTAAATTTCCGTCGGAAGATTTTCACTCCAGCGGAAAGTTAAAAGGTAATTATCTTTCACTAATCCACGTGCAATCGCTTCTTTTTGCTCTCCATCATAAATAGTTGTTAAAGAAAAGGACTCAGAATTAGCTGTCCGTGATTTGATTTCTTCTTCTAATTTTTTACTTTTTTGAATTTGTTTGGCTTGTTGCTGTGTAACCCATTCTTGCTTTTGCTGAGTATTTTGATGCTGAAAGAAAAGATTCATTCCAAATAACGTTAAAGAAAGAGCTATCACGAACAAGGTGGTGCGTTTATCCATGAACAAATAACCTGTAAATTTTTTAAATAAAATTGTAAAACGAAAGTTTAAAAGGAGGAGGTTAGCATACCTGACTGAAAGAGACAAGAAAAACTCAAGTTTACTTTGTTAGTACGGTCGCACAAATTTATCATTTCTTTATTAGCTGCCATCTTATTTGGTCAGGAAATTTAAATAATTTGAAGGGGTTTTTGCTTATGTCATTATTAATAGACAATAATCATCAAAAGTTATTGTTTAAATTTTTTTGATGAGAGCTGTTTTCAAGAGGTTTGAAATTAATTTAAAGAGAGGTTATCTTTTATAACTTATGTAAGATTTAAATAAGACCAAAACTTTAAATTAAAACTTACACATCTAAGAGTTAAGATAAAAGGATTTAGCATGGAACAGCGTATTTTAGGCGATTACATAATCATAAAATCGATTGGGCATGGAACTTTGGGGGAAGTTTATTTAGCTGAACACCGTTTTATGAAAACTCAATATATCCTTAAGATCCTTCCGGAAGAATTGTCTACAGATCGTAGTTTTATTCAACGCTTCCAAGAAGATATTAGTTTTTTATCTACGCTAGATCATCCAAATATTGTTAAAACACATAATATTTCTTTTGCTCAAGGGGTTTATTTTCTAGTCACTGATTGTGTTGTAGATCAAATGGGAGAAATGACAAATCTTGCTCAATACTTAATGGAGCTCGACCGGAGATTAGAAGAGGATGAAATTATTAATATTCTCATGCAAATTGCAGAAGCTTTAGATTACGCTCATAGTAAAAAAATGGGAAATAGAGAACTGATTCATCGAGGGTTAAAACCTAACAATATATTAATTGGGAAAAGGCGTCAAAACTTAGAAGTCCATTTGTCTGATTTTGGTTTGTCTTGGATAATTGGACCAGGTGCAGTTTTGACCAGAACTTATAAAAATGTGGCAGAAGCCCTTGAGATTGGCTCCCAAAATTTATGGCAAAAAATGGGCCAAGATCGCTATCCTAGTCCCTCTATCGATTCTCAAAAATTAATTCCTTTACATGCTTCTTTTTTACAAACGCATGCTTTTTTTGCTCCAGAACAAAAAAGGCTGGATTTTCCCCATTCGGTCAGCATGAAGACAGATGTGTTTGCATTTGGTGTGTTAGTGTACTATTTATTGATGAACGAGCTACCGGAAGGTATTTTTGAAATGCCTTCCAACTCTTCACGTTATCGTTATCAATGGGATACTTTATTAGAAAAATGTTTACAAAATCAACCTGCTAAACGAACAGATTCTTTAGTAACTGCTTTAAAAGAAACTCTTCAAGAGCCAAAATCAAAAAATGCCAAAATTGAAGAGTTAACTCTTGGTAAAGAAGAGTTTTTTTTCAATAATGAAGCATCAATTATTTTTGAAGAGGGAAAATGCAATGTTCAAAAAGGTGTTAGCGAGTCTCTAGTTACATTAAAAATAGAAGAAGCTCCACCTGTGATTGAGGAGGCTGTTTCAACCTTAAGACCAGTATTACAAAATCCATTACTCGAACGCCCTCAAACTGATCACGATCCTGCAGCAATTTTTCAAATTAGTTCAGCTGTAAAAGTTTATAACCCCGAAAGAAAAGATGTGACCAATGTTAAACCGATTTTAACTGATATGGTTATCATTGAAGGAGGGAATTTTTATCGAGGAAGTCAAGATGGAAATCGCGACGAAATGCCAAGGCATCAAATCACTCTTTCAAGTTTTGCTCTGGATGTCCATCCTGTGACTAATGAGCAATTTGTTCGTTTTCTAGAAGTAATGGGAGGAGAAAAAGACAGCAACCATAATGACATTATTCGTTTACGTGACTCACGTATTAAAAGAAGTGGAGGTAAGCTTAGTATTGAATCTGGATATGCGAAACATCCAGTTGTTGGGGTGACTTGGTATGGAGCGATTGCTTATGCTAAATGGATAGGGAAACGCCTTCCAACTGAAGCTGAATGGGAAATTGCAGCTAGGGGTGGACAAGAAAATGTTCTTTATCCGACGGGTGAGGAGATTGAAAAAACACAGGCCAATTTCTTTAGTTCAGATACCACGACTGTGATGAGTTATGCTCCAAATAATTGTGGCCTTTATGATATGGCAGGTAATGTTTATGAGTGGTGCCACGATTGGTATGGTTATAATTATTATGAATTATCCATGCAAGAACCAGATTTTCCTCAAGGGCCTTTACAAGGCGTTTATCGTGTTTTAAGGGGAGGCTGTTGGAAGAGTTTAAAAGAAGATCTTCGATGTTCTAGAAGACATCGCAATAATCCCGGCACCGTTAATGGAACCTATGGCTTTCGCTGTGCGGCTGATGTGCAAATTTCTTAATAAATTGATTGTAAAGAAGAAAACCAAAGCTACAGCGATACTTTATAGTAAATTTTAATTAGGAATAGATGAATGATGGAAACAATAAATGTACTCTTTGTCTGCATGGGCAATATTTGTAGGTCTCCTGCTGCGGAAGGAATTTTACGTCATTTTGCAAAGAAAGAGCCCGATCTAGCCTTCCATATCGAAAGTTGTGGAATGGGAGATTGGCATGTTGGTCATAGTCCTGACGTACGGATGCAAGAAGCTGCGAAATCAAGAGGAATCATTTTGACTAGTCAAGCTCAGCAATTTCAAAAAGAATTTTTTAATCGATTTGATTATATTTTAGTGGCAGATAAAGAAGTACTTGAATCACTTTATCAACATGCAAAATCTACTGAGCAAAAATCTAAAATTATGTTCATGACAGAGTACAGTCAATTTTATCAAGGACAGGAAGTCCCAGACCCTTATTATCAACCGGGTGGTGCTTTTGAATTAGTCCTTGATATTTTAGAAGATTCTTGTGTGGGTCTACTAAATCATATTCGAGTGAAAGAAGAAAAAAAATGATAAGGATTGTCAAATACTCCCATTTTCTTTATGATTCCCCTTCTAATTTCAAGAGATGTTTAGGTTGAAAATGAAACTGTTGTTATCTAAGCCCCGCGGTTTTTGTGCTGGAGTCGAGCGAGCGATTGAAACAGTTGAAAAAGCTCTTCTTCTTTGGGGATCTCCTATTTATGTCAAGCATGAGATTGTTCACAATCGACATGTTGTTCAAGGCTTAAAGACGAAAGGAGCTATTTTTATTGAAGATGTAGAAGATGTACCAGTGGGAGCTAGGTTGATTTATTCAGCACATGGTGTATCACCTGCGGTCAGAGAACAAGCTAAAAAAAGACAACTGATAGAAATAGACGCCACATGTGGCTTAGTAACTAGAGTTCATTCTGCAGTAAAACGATATGCTTTACAAGGCTATCAGATTATCTTGATTGGCCATCATAACCATGTCGAGATTATTGGAACCGCAGGTGAAGCACCTGATGTAACAACAATCGTAGAGTCTGTGGAAGATGTCAAAAATTTAAATTTCTCTTCTCAGGACAAACTTTTTTATATTACACAAACAACTTTGAGTTTGGATGATGTGAAAGAGATTACGCAAGCCCTAATTGTTAAATATCCTCATGTAGAAACATTACCGAGTTCTTCCATTTGCTATGCGACAACAAACCGCCAAATGGCCCTTAGGGAAATTACTGACCTAACAGATCTTGTGTTAGTCGTGGGTGATCCGCAAAGTTCCAATTCAAATCGATTGAGAGAAGCTGCTTCGACAAGAGGAATAGAATCTTATTTAATTAATGATGAAAAAGAAATTCATCCTGAATGGCTATTAGGAAAGCAAGTCATAGGCTTGACTGCTGGTGCATCAACTCCTGAAGAAATTGTTCAAAAATGCATCCAGTGTTTGATAGAATTAGGTGTAAATGAAGTGGAAGACATCGTTTATACTCACGAAGATGTTGTCTTCCAATTACCAAAACCTATTGTTAACGCACGTTTTAGTGTTGATTAATTCTAGAATTTATTGTTAAAGTGTATTTTTTTAAGATCCCTGAACCATTAAAAATCATTAAGAGGACATATATGCGCAAAATCCTTTTGACAATTATGGCATCCCTTTTAAGTTGTTCTGCTGCTCAAGCATTTTGGCCTGAAGCAACAGATTCATCTTTAGAAGTTGGCTTTGGCTATCGTAGAGATGAACTTAAGTGGAAAACCCGTACTGGTCTCGACAGCTCAGATAGTGGCTATTCGGCAGCATCACCATTTGGAGCTCAATCGACATTAAAATGGAAAAATTTAAATATCTGGCAAATCGAAGCTAGAGGTGAGTATGTCACTTGTGACAATGTTTACTTGCGTGCTAGTGGAGATTACGGTTGGATCGTAAGTGGTAAGAATAGAGATTCTGACTACATTAATGCAGGCGAAGAGTCTCAATTAGAAATTTCTCGCACGCATGCTAAAACAAGAGGTCATGTTTACGATGTAGACGTTGCTCTTGGATATCAATTTAAATTGTGTGACGATAGCTTTTCTGTTACACCAGTCGTTGGTTATTCTTGGAAAGGCCAACACTTGAAAGATCGTCATTTAAGATTTGCAACTAGCCCTATAGGTGAAAGCAGCAGTAGCAGCGGCCTTCTTCGTGCTTCTAGCGACTACTACGATTACAGCTCTTCTTCTTCTTCTTCTTCTAGTTCAAATTTCCATAACCGTTATAACACACGTTGGAATGGACCATTTGTTGGAGTTGATTTTGACTATCGTATTAGCTGTGATTTAGAATTGTTCTTAGATTATGAATTTCATTTTGCAAAATATCATGCAAAAGCTGATTGGAAATTACGTAATGATCTTCCAAATGGTTTTCACCACCGCTCAAAAAGTTCTCAAGGTCATGTACTTGACTTTGGTGTGAAATGGGATTTGGATGAGTGCTGGACGCTTGCTTTAAAAGGTGGAATTCAGTATTTCCATGCAAGACGTGGACATGATCGTTCTTTAGTTACTAAAACTGAAGTAGGTAATGTTGACACAAAATGTTTCGTATCAATCCCACTTAGAGATGTTAAGTGGTGCTCTGGTAGCGTTACATTTGATGTAGGAATGGCATTCTAATTTCTTTTTTCTCTTTGTTTCTGAGCCTCATTAAGTTTTCTTGATGAGGCTCTTTTTTTTATGCTCAAAATTTAGCAATTTTTTTGAATTCAAAAAAATTTAATCAATTTAATAGTGCTAAGGAGAGAGGTTGGACTTTGACAGAATTGAATAAAAATTTTTGGGTTTTGCTTTACTTCAGCTCTATTTACATATAAGTATGAGTTAAAAAGTTTGTTTATTTGATAATAATAGAAATTAATCATAAAAATGTTGTTTCAGACAGGGGTTTATGATATTATTTGGCTTTAATTTTTCTCTTAAGAGCTTTCAAATCAAGGCGGAAATAAAGCTGTGAGCAAGCCCTATTCTCGCACATCTAGAAGTTATGATGGAACAGAGGTGACGAGTCATCATATCAACGATTTACTGCCAAATGTTCTATCAAAAATTGGTAAAGCTTATGAACAACGATCTGATTTGATTTTGGCGATGTGGCCTATCATTATTGGTCCCAAGCTTTCTGCGTTGACACAAGCCGTTTCTTTTTCATCTGGAGTGCTTGTTGTTAAGGTGAAAAATTCAACTCTTTATAGTTTGCTAAGTCAAAATGATAAGCCGCGCCTCTTAAGCCAGCTTAGACAAAAGTTTCCTCGAGTAGAAATCAAAACGATTTTATTTCGAATTGGTTGATACAGAGATAAAGTTTCAATATTTAAGGTAATCGAATGTCTCAAGATACACTTAGTTCAGATAAACCCAAGATTCAACTCAAAGAGTACGATGCTAGCTCCATCACTGTTTTAGAAGGACTTCAGGCTGTTCGAGAACGCCCTGGTATGTATATTGGTGATACAGGTGTCAATGGTCTTCATCATCTTGTCTATGAAGTAATAGACAATTGTATAGATGAAGCAATGGCTGGTTACTGTACAGCTATCGACGTTGTTTTACATAAAGATAATTCTATTAGTATTGAAGACGATGGACGAGGGATTCCAGTTGAACGCCATGAGAATGAGTCTCGCAAGCAAGGAAGAGAAGTGTCTGCCATAGAAGTTGTTATGACTATTCTGCATGCCGGGGGTAAGTTTGATAAAGATACTTATAAGGTTTCAGGAGGCTTGCATGGCGTCGGTGTTTCTTGTGTGAATGCTCTTTCAAAAAAAATGATTGTGCAAGTTTGTAAAAATGGCCTTATGCACGAAATTGAATTTTCTCAAGGGAAGGTTGTTAAACCAGTTCAAGTAATTGGAGAAACGACAAAACGAGGAACCAAAGTTTGGTTTTGGCCTGATCCTGAAGTGATGACAACAATTGACTTCGACTATGACATTTTAGCTAAGCGATTCAGAGAATTAGCTTTTTTGAATAAAGGAATTAATATTTTTTTTAGAGATGAAAAACATGCTGAAAAAGAAGATGTCAATTTTTGCTATCAAGGGGGGTTAAGCTCATTTGTTTCTTACCTCAATGAAAATAAAGAACCTCTTTTTTCTAATCCTATTTATTTTCATGGGGTAAAGCCTGGAGATGATGCTCCGATTGAATTTGAAGTTGCAATGCAATGGAATGATGGATATTCCGAAACCATTTTTTCTTATGTAAATAATATTCCAACAAGGCAAGGTGGGTCCCATTTAACTGGTTTTTCTACAGCTCTTACCCGTGTTTTGAATAATTACATTAAAAATCATAACCTTTTGAAGTCGGATAAAATCTCCATTAACGGAGAAGATATGAGAGAGGGATTGACAGCTGTAATTTCTGTCAAGGTCGCTAATCCTCAATTTGAAGGACAAACAAAACAAAGACTTGGTAATAGTGATGTAGGTTCTGTTGTCCAGCAAATTGTCGGAGAAGAGTTAGCGATATTTCTCGATGAAAATCCTTCCATGGCTAAATTAATTACTGATAAAGCTATCATAGCGGCGCAGGCACGTGAAGCTGCTCGCAAAGCAAGGGAATTAACTTTACGTAAATCGGCTTTGGATAGTGCGCGACTTCCTGGAAAATTGACTGACTGCCAAGAAAAAAATCCAGCTCTTTGTGAAATTTATATTGTTGAGGGGGATTCTGCGGGTGGTTCTGCTAAATCTGGAAGAGATAGGCGTTTTCAAGCAATCTTACCGATTCGAGGAAAAATTCTAAATGTTGAAAAAGCACGTTTAGAAAAAGTATTACAAAATACTGAAGTAGGAACCATGGTGGCTGCTCTTGGTTGCGGGATTGGGAAAGACGGCTTTAATCTGGAAAAACTTCGTTATCATAAAGTCATTATCATGACGGATGCGGATGTGGACGGATCTCACATTCGTACACTCCTTTTAACTTTTTTTTATCGTCATATGCCGGCGTTGGTAGAAAACAATTTTATTTATATTGCTCAACCTCCTCTTTATCGTGTGTCCCGTAAAAAAACGAGTCGTTACATACACTCGGAAAGAGAAATGGATGATTATTTACTAGAGCTTGGATTAAGCGATATACAAATAAAGCTAGCTTCCCGAGAAAATATTTTAAGTCTGGAAGAAACTAAAAAACTAGTTTCTACAATTTTGGCTGTTGAGATTTTTATAGATCGCATAGAAAAAAAAGGAATTCCTTTTAGAGAATTTTTAGCTTTAAAAAATGAGAACGGTCTACTTCCTCGTTTTCAAATGAATTTAATGGAGGGAGCTCGTTTTGCTTATTCAGAAGATGAATTTGTAGCTTTGAGACAGTCTGAAGAAGAGAGTCAGCGTCAACGACATCAAGAAACGCTAGCTTCCATTCCAGCAGATGAAATTACTCCTGAAATGCGTACTTTTAAACCTAGTCGACTTCATTTTATTGAGCTTTATGAAGAAGGTGGAATTGAAGAAATTCAAGAACCTTTACAAGAATATGGACTGGATTTTAGTTACTACATGTGTGCAAATGGAGTGATCTTGGACATTGTGGAAGAAGGGGGAAAAACTTACACTTATTACACACTACGCGAAGTCATTGATTTTTTGCGAAATAATGGACGTAAGGGAATTGAAATTCAGCGTTACAAAGGTCTTGGTGAGATGAATGCGGACCAGCTTTGGGAAACCACGATGGATCCTGTTAAGAGAACTCTCATTAAAGTGACGTTACCGGATGTAATTGCAGCCGATCACATGTTTACGATGTTAATGGGAGAAGATGTTCCTCCCCGACGTGCTTTTATTGAACAACATGCTCTGTCAGTTAAAAATTTAGATGTTTAATCGTGAATCAGTTCACTTTCTTTTAGTCACAAAACTTGTTGATGCGAGTGATAAAGGAATTTTGCAACTGGCCTAAATAGAGGTTATATGTCCTACACTAAAGACGAAGTCATCGTTTCTCGAAACGTAGAAGATGAAATGAAAGATAGCTATTTACGCTATTCAATGTCAGTCATCATTTCTCGCGCTCTTCCGGATGCACGTGATGGTTTAAAACCCTCTCAGCGTCGAATTCTCTATGCTATGCGACAACTTAATCTAGGTCCTAATGGAAAGCATAGAAAATGTGCCAAAATTTCGGGTGACACGTCGGGTGACTACCATCCACATGGAGAAATGGTCATTTACCCAACTCTCGTTAGAATGGCTCAGAAGTGGATTATGCGATACAATTTGGTAGATGGACAAGGAAACTTCGGTTCTGTTGATGGAGATCCTCCGGCTGCGATGCGTTATACTGAAGCTCGTTTGACAACAGCAGCTGTCCAACTGATGGACGACTTGGATAAAGACACTGTTGAAATGGTTCCTAACTATGATGAGACTAAGAAAGAACCTACTGTTTTTCCTTCTAAATTTCCTAATCTTCTTTGCAACGGTTCATCTGGAATTGCGGTGGGGATGGCTACGAATATTCCTCCTCACAATTTAAATGAGTTAATCAAAGCAACTTTACTCTTGTTAGAAAATCCTACAACTTCAATTGATGACATTATGAAGGTGATGCCCGGCCCAGATTTTCCAACAGGAGGGATGATTTGCGGTTATCGGGGGATTAAAGAAGCTTTCCATACAGGAAGGGGAAAGCTCATTTTAAGAGGAGTCATTCGAGTTGAGGAAAACGAAGATAATCCGGATCGTTCTCGTTTAGCCATCGATGAAATTCCCTACAATGTAAATAAATCCCGTTTAATCGAACACATTGCAGAACTCATCAATAATAAAACGATTACAGGGATTTCAGATTTACGCGATGAGTCCGATAAAGATGGAATGCGTATTGTTATCGAATTAAAGCGTGGAGAAGTTCCAGAAGTTATCATCAATCAGCTTTATAAGTTTAGTGATTTGCAAATTACCTTTGGATGCAACATGCTTGCATTAGATAAAGGTTTACCTCGTACCATGAATGTTAAACAGCTAATTTCTGTTTGGATTGAACATCGCATTGATGTGGTACGTCGACGTACTCGATTTGAGCTTAATAAAGCAGAAGCGCGAGCTCATATTCTAGAAGGATATTTAAAAGCAATTGATCATTTAGATGAAGTTGTTCGTCTGATTCGTGCAAGTAGTAATCGGGATGAGGCTCGCATTGAATTAATAAAACAATTTGAATTCACTGAACGTCAAGCCAATGCAATTTTAGATTTAAGACTATATCAATTAACTGGGCTTGAAAGAGATAAAATTAATGATGAATATCAAGAATTGTTAAAAAAGATTGATTATTTACGAGCCGTTTTAGCAAGCGAAGCAATGGTTAAAGAGATTATTCGTGAGGAGCTATTAGATATTCAAAAGCATCATAAATCTGAGAGACAGACACAAATCATTGCGGCAGAAACTGAAGTCAATATGGAAGACTTGATCGCAAATGAGCCTGTGATTATTACAATTTCTCAAGATGATTATATTAAGCGTATGCCTGTCAATACATTTCGTGAGCAACGAAGAGGTGGCCAGGGTGTGACAGGAATGCAGCTCAAGCGAGAAGAAGATGTGATTAAGGGTCTATACGTTGCAACAACGCACGATTATTTGCTTATTTTCACTAATCTAGGTCGTTGTTATTGGTTAAAAGTATGGCAAATTCCAGAAACGGGACGCAAATCCAAAGGAAAACCTCTTATTAATCTTTTAGAAGATATTCGCCCGGAAGAAAAAATTGCGACTATTCAACGCGTCTCTTCTTTTGAAGAAGAAGCGTGCATTTTGATGGCTACTAAGCGTGCTGTTGTTAAAAAATCGCTTCTCAATGAATTTAGCAACCCCAGAAGAAAAGGGATTTGGGCTCTTGACATTGATGAAGGAGACGAACTTGTTGCCGCTCGCCTTGTTAAACCTGAGCAGCAAGTAATGCTTTTTACTCATCAGGGGATGGCAGTCCGTTTTGAAGAAAGCAACGTTCGCCCAATGGGAAGAACAGCACGCGGAGTCAAAGGGGCAACCTTACGTGGTGAAAATGATTATATCGTAGGATGTGAAGTTGTTAACGGTGATGAGTCTATCTTAGTCGTCTGTGAAAATGGCTTCGGTAAACGTTCTCAGGTAGATGATTTCCGCCAAACAAATCGAGGTGGTGTAGGAGTTCGCTCTATTATTACAAGTGAACGTAATGGGAAGGTAATCGGAGCTCTCTGTGTCACAGATGAAGATGGCATGGTTATGATGTCTGCAACCGGGCAAACAGTTCGTATTAATATGAATGATCTTCGGGTCATGGGGCGCAATACGCAAGGCGTCAAATTAGCAAATTTAAAAGAGAATGATTATCTTGTCGCTATTCAGAAATTACAAGGTAGTGAAAATCAAAGTGAAGAGTTATTAGCTTCAGATACAATTGAACTTAACGAAAACAACGTTTCTTTTGAATCACCAGAAATTAAAATGTCAGTAAAGCCCAGCTCAGAAGAAATTACTGATCAATCGGAATAGACATGCCTTCAACGAAATTTAAGGGGTATTTTATCACAATCGAAGGAGGAGAGGGATCTGGTAAATCGACCCTTCTCAACCAATTAGGAGACTATTTTCGGAATAAAGGGTTTGAAGTCATTCAAACACGTGAACCTGGAGGAACAAAGCTTGGTGAATCAATTCGACATTTGTTGTTGAA
Source organism: Candidatus Protochlamydia amoebophila UWE25 (assembly GCF_000011565.2). Taxonomy (NCBI): domain Bacteria; kingdom Pseudomonadati; phylum Chlamydiota; class Chlamydiia; order Parachlamydiales; family Parachlamydiaceae; genus Candidatus Protochlamydia; species Candidatus Protochlamydia amoebophila. Next base: position 1,302,868 of record NC_005861.2, on the reverse strand, counting down.
TCATGAGGATAGCATCTCTATTGGACACCAAGCAGAATTATTATTATTTTTGGCTGCAAGAGCTCAACATATTGAAGAGTTAATTCAACCAGCGCTTAAAGCTGGAAAAATTGTGCTTTGTGATCGTTTTAATGATTCTACGATTGCTTATCAAGGAGCAGCACGAGGATTAAATGCTAAAAAAATACAAGAGTTTTGCCAACTTGTTTGCGCAGAAATACTTCCTAATTGGACATTATTTCTAGATGTGTCTCCAGAGATTGGCTTAGCACGTACTCAAAAAATTCAAAAAGTTCATGCGCAAATGGGGCAATTAGATCGCATCGAATCCGAAAAAATTGAATTTCACGAACGTGTTCGTCAGGCTTTTTTATCTCTTGTCCAGCAAGAACCTCAGCGAATATATCGTATTGATGCTAATGAAAGTCAATCAAAAGTTTTACAAAAAGCGCTTGAATTTTTAGAAGAGCAGTGGTCTGACTCGGAGTTGAAAACTTGAACAAATTTCCCTCTTCTTTTTCTTTTCTCGTTGGTAATGATCCTATTAAAATTTATCTGCAAAGAATGCTTATAAAAAAAGCTATCGGAAATTCTTTACTTTTTGCTGGACCAAATGGCGTTGGGAAAGGGCTGTTTGCCTATGCATTGGCGAGTCAATTAATCTGTGAACAAGAAGAAAAAAATAAGTATAAAATAGAAAATGGGTTGCATCCTGATATTCATATTTATCGTCCTGAAGGAAAGTTAGGCCTACATGGTATTCAATCGCTTAGAGAATTAAGTGAAGAAGTTCACTTACCTCCTTATGAAGCCTCTTGGAAGATTTTTATTATTCATGATGCTGAACGCATGTTGAGTGTTAGTGCTAACACGCTATTAAAAACTTTTGAAGAGCCTCCACCAAAAACGGTGATCATTCTACTAAGTCAATCACAAGCAGCGCTTTTACCAACAATTGTCTCTCGTTGTCGAACCCTTCATTTTCAACCAATTCATGCAAGTGAAATTGAAAAAGTATTAGTCGAACGAATGTATTTAGAAACTGAATTTGCTCAAAACATAGCAAGCTTATCACAAGGATCTTTAGGAAGAGCTGTTCAATTGATTCAAAAAAAAGGGGATGAAAGTCGTATTTTTCTATTGAATACACTTTCCCAGTTGCCTTTAACGAGTTATAAAGAATTTACTCAAATTGTTGGAGAATTGGTGGCACAAATTGAACTTTCTAAAAAACTCTTTGAAGAAAAAGCCAAAGAGGAATTTCTAAAGTTATTTAGTGAGCAATTATCCACAGCGCATCAACAACATCTTGAAAAAGAAATCGAGGGAAGGTGCACGCAGATTTTTCTACAAGACGTAGAATCTTTATTTGATCAACTTTTCGCTTGGTATCGGGATTTGCATCTCTTACAACTGACTCAAAACAAATCATTGTTAATTCACAGCGATTATGCTGAAAGCATTGAGCAGATATTACAAAGAGGAAATCTTTTACCCTTAGAAATAGTTCAAAAAAGTATTGAAGAAGCCCGTCTATCACTTCAACGTTCGACATCTTTAAATATTTGCCTAGAAAATTTATTTTTAAAATTGGCTTGGATTTAAAACCTTTGACCTTTTTTCCATCATTTCATACCTAGAGAAAGTTTTTAAGTTAAAAGTTTGATTATAGAACTTTAATGTTTTTTGTTAAAATTTATTTTAAATTAGAAAAATGAACATTAATATTACCTTTGTAGATGGAGTATAATTCTAGGGAAACTGATTATTTTTAATGCTCTCCTAGCTACTGTGATGGCTTTGTCCAAACGGTTTTTCACGGATAGAGATTTACGAGATTATCGTACTTTTAATAGTTTTTTAAAACAAACTGGATAATATAGCTGTATTGAAATGAAAAATTTCCTCTGCAGAAGAAGTTCCAACTGGATATAAAATTTTTTCCGATGTTGGGTTAAAGAAACTTGTTGTCAAAGTTTCTGGTTATCAGATAACAGAGTATTGTATTCATAAATGCCACAAACACCGGTCTTATACCTATTACATTACATGGTTATGGTTTCAGAGGGCCAATTTGGAAAAATGTCGGCGCCGATTTCAATAAAAATTTATAGCAAAAAAATAATTAAACGAAGAAATTAAAGTTGAAATTTGATATGGGTTTTCAAAAGCTCCGTATACTTCGCGAAGCTAAAAAATCCATATCAAAGGTGAACAATGAAAACCTATTTCATCTATCCAATCAAATCATCGACTTTTTTATTATTTTGGATAAGTCTATTTCTTAATCAATATTTGAGTGCTTCAACATCTGCGCTTGAGACAAACCACCCTTTATTAGACTCCAAATCCTATCTTGAGCAAGAAGAGCCTTTCAATTTAACGATCACTGCCGATCATTCCACTTTTGTAAAAACGGGTCAGGTCATTAATTTTACTTTTGTTGTATCAACAACTTCACCTACTTTGACTTTCAAAGATGTCAACGTCACTTGTCAGTTGTTGGGGTGGGTTGTTCTGCTTGACCAAAAGACAGTTAGCCTTAACCAATCAGCAACAGGTTCTGGTCTCTATCTTGCCTCGGCAGAGGATATCAACCAACAAAAAATTGTCATCACTGCACTAGCGGTAGGTTCTACAGAGTCGGGTGAAACATTTACTGCGTCGGCTTCTCTCACTTTACCCTATCTTCCGCTTAATTTGACAAAGGAGGCTAGTCCTATGCTATTTTCTACTATTGACGAGAAAATCACTTATACTTATCAAGTCACAAATTTAGGAGATGAGAACTTTCAATCCGTTGAAATTGAAGACGATAAATTAGGAACTATGAAAATCGCCGCACTCTTAGAAGCAGGTAAATTAGCGACTTTAACGCAAACTTATCATGTGACTCAATCAGATTTAGATGTTGGAGAAATCGTTAATGTTGCCCGAGCATCGGGTAAAAATCAATTTGAGGATGAAGTATTTTCTAACAACGTGACATGCGTTGTCAATGCTCAAAAAAAGTTTGATTTTGCATTAGCTAAGACAGCTGTTCCGGCAGTTATCAGCAACAAAGGAGAGATTATTAATTATCGATATGATTTAACCAATCAGGGAAATGTGACCCTTGAAAATATTGTAATTGAAGACGATAAAATCTCATTTGTCAATCTTCCTGCTACAACATTACTCCCTAGACAATCTTTGACAACTACTGCCTCTTATGTAGTCACTGAAAGTGATATTTTGCAAGGAAGCATTACGAATACGACAATTGCTAGAGGAACTAATATGCGTTTAAACTCGATTCAATCTAATTTAGCAACAACGACTGTGATGGTTGATGAAACTCAGACAATATTACCACCTAGAGATTTACGAGGTTATCGAACTTCTAATCAATTTATCAATCAAACGGATTATATTGACGTGTTGCAATGGCAAATTCCCTCTGGAGGAGAAGTTCCAACTGGATATAAAATTTTTTCCGATGTTGGGTTAAAGAAACTTGTTGCCAAAGTTTCTGGTTATCATATAACAGAGTATCGTATTTATAATCGCCACAAACATCGGTCTTATACTTATTACATGGTCTCCGAGGACCAATTTGGAAAAATGTCGGCGCCGATTTCAATAAAAATTTATAGCAAAAAATAATTAAACGAAGAAATTAAAGGTGAAATTTGATATGGGTTTTCAAAAGTTCGTATGTTTTGCTAAGTTAAAACATCTATATCAAAGGTGAACAATGAAAACCTATTTCATCTATCCAACCAAATCATTAACATTTTTATTATTTTGGATAAGTCTATTTCTTAATCAATATTTGAGTGCTTCAACATCTGCAATTGAGGGAAAGCACCCTTTATTAGACTCCAAATTCTACCTTGAGCAAGAAGAGCCTTTTATTTTAACGATTAATGCTGATATCCCTTCTTTTGTAAAAGTGGGCCAAGTAATTGAGTATACATTTATTGTATCTACGACATCATCAACACAAACGTATACAAATGTCACTGTAAGTTGTCCATTGTTGGAAGGAGACATTCTTCTTGACCAAACAACAGTCAAAATAGATCAACCCGCAACAGGAATGGGCGAATACGTCGTGACACAATATGATATTGATCTAAAAGAAATTGTTTGTGGTGCAATAGCAGGGGGGGACATAAGTAATGATAATACAGCGGTTGCAAACTCTTCAATCACTTTGCCATTTCTTCCTCTTAATTTGACAAAGAAAGCTAACCCTACGCTATTTTCTGCAGTTGGTGAGCTAATCACTTATACTTATCAAGTAACTAATTTAGGAGATGAAGAGATTGAATCTATAAAAATTGAGGATAATAAAATTCCCTTTGTCAGTCTTCCTAGCACGACATTATTCCCTAATCAATCGTTGACAACTACAGCCTCTTATGTAGTCACTGAAAGTGATATTTTGCAAGGAAGTATTACGAACACAGCCATTGCCCAGGGAATTAATTTGAACTTAAATTTGGTCAATTCTAATGAAGTATCAGCAACTGTGACGGTCAATCAAAACCAAGCAATTTTACCGCCAAGAAGTTTACATGGTTATCGAACTTCTAATCGATTTGTTAATCAAACGGATTATATTGACGTGTTACAATGGAAACTTCCTTTAAGTGGCGAAAGTCCTATTGGATATAAAATTTTTTCTGACGAAAATCTGAAAAAATTGGTCGCGAAAATTCCTTATAATACCACTGAGTATTATATTCATAATCGCCGTAAACAGAGTTCTTATACCTATTATATTGTTTCCGTCGATCAGTTTGGAAGGGTGTCGTTACCTATTTCAGTAAAGATAAAACCTTAAAATTAGTTGATTGATGCCTAAATTAATTGGTAAAACATAAAAAATATGTCGTTAGGTAGAATTAGGAATTTTTTTCCTCGTTGAAATTCAGTATTTATGCTGATATTTTGATAGAATCAACTTTTGAAAATAGTGATTGATTCATAACCTGAATAATCCTTTGGGTTATGATCTTTAAATTGATTCTTCAGAGGAATTTTGTGATAATAGATCAACGGTTTTTGAAGTCAGGAGCTATCGCAAGTCTGAGTCCAGATTTGATTTTGTTGGCTTTTGGCTCTCGGCAATCATATGCTTCTTCTAAAGATTTGGATCTGACTGTGCCGGCTTTCTATTATCCCGATTTTTTTTTGAAGACTTCTTTTCCTTGGCTTCAATTTTCTGATTGGAAAATAATTGAAACTAAATACTTAATCAACCTTTTGAATCCACCCGCTATTTTACGGTCGGAATGGATGATTGAAAATCAATTCTTATTTCAAGAAAACTTCTATCAATTAAAGCAATTATTTGAACAAAAACAATTAGAAAAAGCCGTTCCCTATATTTTTGCCCACTCTCATACAAAGATGACACTAAATCAATTAAAAACATCTCTTAAAAAAGCATTAGAACAGCTCTCTATATCATCCGTTTATTTATATGGATGTTGGGATAGCGAAAAAGGTATCTTAGGTCTAACTCCGGAAATATTATTTGAATGGAATAACCAAAATACCCATTTAGTCAAAACAATGGCTTTGGCAGGGACGAAAAAATTGGAAAATGCAAATCCTTTTTCATTAGATAGAAAAGAGTTGTTTGAACATCAGGTAGTTGTTGAAGGAATTTGTGAAAGTTTAGCATCGCTTGGGAAGGTTTCTATAGGACAGCGACAGCTTTTACAACTTCCTATATTAACTCATTTAATGACCCCTATTGAAATGTCTCTATATCAACCGACTTCTTTTGAAGTTCTAGTTAGAGCTTTGCATCCAACACCTGCTCTTGGAGCTTTTCCGAGACAAAAAGGAGAGGAGTGGTTGTGCCACTATCAAAATCAATTGGATCGAAATTCGTTTGGAGCGCCAGTCGGGCTCAGTTTTCCAGAAAAAGGGATTAAAAATTGTTATGTTGCTATACGCAATGTCCAATGGAATGATCAAGGAATGAAAATAGGAGCTGGTTGTGGTGTGGTATCAGAAAGTCAGTTAGATCAAGAGTGGGAGGAACTTTGTTTAAAATTACAAGCTGTTAAAAATGGATTGGATTTATGAATCATGAGTTGGCTTTACACGTTATTGAACAAGCCCTTCAATATGGAATCAAAGAATTTTGTGTAGCGCCCGGGGCTCGTAATGCAGCTTTCGTTTATCTTTTAGCGCAAATTCCAACTATTAAAGTTTATTATTGGAGTGAGGAAAGATCAGCGGCATTTTTCGCTGTGGGTCGAATTAAAGCTACTCATCAACCTATTGCTGTCGTGACAACTTCAGGAACAGCTGTTGCAGAGCTCCTTCCAGCAACCATTGAAGCGTATTATACAAGCCTACCTTTACTGTTGATCACAGCTGATCGTCCAAGGCGATTTCGATTGTCTGGAGCACCTCAATCCATTGAGCAAGTAGGAATTTTTAGTTGTTATACAATTTTAGAGAAAGACTTAGCAGAAAATGAGTTTTTTCAACTTGATCAATGGTCAGGTAGAGGCCCTTGTCATTTAAATGTCTGTTTTGAAGAACCCTCCAAAAATGATAACCAGGAATGTGCTCGAAGTTTTTCGATGGGAATTTTTACTCCAAAACCTATTTTGTGTGATAGTCATTTACTCGATGAATTTATTCAAAAGTGTCAGTTTCCATTGGTGATTGTTGGAGCTTTAAATCAAAATGAAACAACACCCATTCTCTCGTTTTTACGCCATTTAAAAGCACCAGTGTATTTAGAGGCGCAATCAGGTTTAAGAGAAAACTCTTTGTTAGAAAATTTGAGAATTGAATCGGTGGAAGATGTCTGGAATTGTTCGAGTCAGCATGGTTATCCTATTGATGGAATTCTTCGGATTGGAGGAATTCCAACAGCGAGATTATGGAGAGATTTGGAAGAGACAAATAACGTGAAGGTTTGCTCTATTAGTGAAAATCCGTTTGCTGGATTAACGAACGGAAATATTATTCATACCTCTTTAAGAGAATTTTTTAAAAACTATAGACTCAGTTTTAAACCTATTTATTCTTTTCAAGCTTGGAAAGATGCTAATCGATCGTATCAATTGGAATTATTGAAACTTTTTGAAGAAGAGCCGCTTGCTGAGCTAAGCCTTTTTCATTTACTATCTAAAAAAATTCCGGAAGAATCGAAAATTTATGTAGGTAATAGCCTTCCGATTCGAGAATGGGATCAAGCTGCAGACTGGACAAATAAGCACTTCCAAGTTTTTGCTAATCGAGGTGCCAATGGAATTGAGGGACAGTTATCAACATTTCTTGGATTAGCAAGTCCTGAGCAAAACAATTGGGCAATTTTGGGAGATTTAACCACTCTTTATGACATGATTGCCCCTTGGGTGATCCACCAAATTCAGCCACTAAAAGTGAATGTTGTGGTTGTCAATAATAGTGGTGGACAAATTTTTGCACCTAAATTTGCTCATCTGTCCTTTCTTAACTCCCATCAATTAAATTTTAAAGCTTTCGCAGATTTTTGGGGTTGGGAATACGATTGTTGGCATGAAATTCCTACAACTATTCTTGGTAGTCAAACAAGTCGATTAATTGAACTTGTCCCTGATCCCTCTGCTACAGATCGATTAAGAAAGAAAATGCAGAGGATGTAATGGGGAATCTTCCTTATATTTTATGGGCAATTCCCGGCTTTTTAGGCCTCCCATCGGATTGGGACCTGTTTAAATTTACACAAATAAAAAAAATCGATGTGAACTCTTTTTCGTGTACAGATTTATCGAGTTGGGCAGAGCATTTTAATGCATTTGTTAAAAAACAACCTCCTCATTTTCCTATTTTGCTCGGTTATTCGATGGGGGGAAGATTGGGATTACATGCGTTGTGTCAAGATCCAGATTTATGGAAAGGAGGGATTCTGATTTCTACCCATCCAGGTTTATCTCAAGAAAACGAAAAAGAAGAACGGTTGGATCAGGATGGAAAATGGGCCGGTCTTTTTGAAACTGAAGAATGGGAATCTTTAATAAAGCAATGGAATGCACAAGATATATTTGCGAAAGACCTCATTTTTTATCGTTCCCATAATGATTATCAGCGGTCGAATCTAGCTATGCACCTAAGAAATTTTTCATTAGGGAAACAAGAAGATTTAAAAGAAAAAATAGGCCTACTTCCTTTTCCCATTTTATGGATGACTGGTGAGAAAGATAAAAAATTTTCTCAATTAGGCCAACAGCTTTATTTTAAACATCCGTTATCTTTCCACTTATCTGTTAAAGGAGCGGGGCATAGAGTTCCTTGGCTCTGTCCTGATATCTTTAAATCGCAGTTATCAATTTTTATTGAAGCATTGACAATTTGATTTTATTCATAAGTTTTAATCAATTGTTTTGTAAGTAGAAAATTTCTTTCCATTTTCCTGAGCGATCAAGTGCAGAAAAAAATTGAAGAAGGCAAAGATGAAGGAAATAGTGATGAGTAGCCAAATTATTTGCTGCAATACCTCAATTTATCCAAATAAATAACCTGTATTTTTGGTTTTTAGGCAGCCATTAACAATAGACGCTGTTGTTCTGATAATCTTATAAATGGCTGTTTAGATTATTGAGTATAAATGGAAAATCCCGGCTAAAAGTTTAATTAAAAAATTTCCGGTATTTCTGTGGCATCTCTGTTCAATTTGAGAAATATTTTTTAATTGATCATTTACCGTTTCAACTACAGCTAGTTTTCCAAGAAGAATTTTGTCTGTCAACTTCATCACCTTCTGTTTCCTATTCAAACTTATGGTCGTCAATAGTTCAAGACTTTGTTTTAAAAGCTTCTTTGCAAGTTCTGCCGAAGTATATCCCTTATCATCAAATAGCTTCCTAAAAATTCCTTTCGATAAGGTTTCGACCACAGCTACATCAGAAACATTTCCAATCTCATTGATAATTAGTTGTAATTTAAATCCGAAAAAAACCGTCTTGAGGTTATTTTCCCTCTCTTTACCAAACCTTTGAAGACCTTATTCCTCTCAATGCGTTTGTTTATGATGGCAAACATCTATTGCTGTAGAATCAATAAAAACATTCTTTAAAAGCAATTCCTGTTATTTCGCCTCTTATGCCTAGAAGGTAAGCAAATAAAAGAATAAAGAGATTCTTCTTTAAATAAACAAAGCGACTATAGCTCATTAAGCTTGGAAATTTTTTGTCTAAGTACTTACAACCTATTCATAGAAGGACTTAAATATTCAATAATGCGATTGATAAAATAAAATAATAATCCTCATTTAAACATTGTTTGTTAAAAATAAATATTTGAGAAAGAAATTTTAAAAATTGATAATCATATTCAGCAGCAGCTTTCTTTACAGCCTTTATCTAGACAGCAGGTGGCAGCTAAAAATAGAGGCTTATCAATAGAGAATTAAATTTTAGTTCTTTAGTTTATATTGTCCATTTTTGTTCGCCTTAAAATGCAATCAGAAGTTCTAGCCATACACCTTAATAACTTTACAGCAACTATTTAAATAACAAATAAGGAAATATGGACTTGTCAATTTAAATTACACCTCATTTAATAGTGATAGCTATTATTGAAGTGTTTCGATTGTTTTGTAACAACCGTTTCAATTAAATCGCAATACTCGATAGCTTCCATCAAAAATAACTTCATGACCTAGCTCAGCAAGAGCTAGTCTTCCTCTTTTGTTTAATGGATTACCGTAAAAATAAAACGTACTCAGAGTAGTATTGGAAGTAAGAGCCTGGGCAAGCGCTTCGGCTCCACTATCGCTGATTTGATTATTTTCAAGATAAAGTATCCTCAGAGCAGTATTGGAAGTAAGAGCCTGAGCAAGTGCTTCGGCTCCACTATTGCTTATTTGGTTATTACTGAGATCAATTGTTTTAAGAGCAGTATTGGAAGCAAGAGCCTGAGCAATTGCTTCTGCTCCCTCATCGCTTATTTGGTTATTTCCGAGATGGAGGTGCCAGAGAGCGGTATTGAAAGCAAAAGCCTGAGCAATTGCTTTTGCTCCCTTATCGCTTATTTGGTTATTTCTGAGATCGAGTATATTAAGAGCAGTATTGAAAGCAAGTCCATTAGCAATGACTTCCGTTCCCTCATCGCTTATTCTTTTGTCAAAAAAGTTAAGTATGGTGAGGTTCGAATTATTCATATAAAGTTTAAATAATCGTATATGGTCAATTTCTAAAGTTTTTATTTCTCTTAAAGTTTTGCTCACTACTTCTTTTTTGATTGTTTCTAAATCTAACGCCGGACATTTTGTGAAATTTCCTCTGACATAGGGAGCAAATGCTTTGAAAAAAAGCATTTTTAACTGGGGATTTTTATCTGCTTTTAGGGTATGCAAAAGAGGGGCATCTAACTGAATCGAGACAAGCGTCTCACACCGCGTGAGTTGCAATTCTTGTAATTTGGCAAACTGCAAATAGGTCGGTGTGAGGGGAAAGCGTGATTTTTCAAAAGCACGCAGTTGGGCGCAGCGGTTTAAATAAAGCTGTTTGAGGTTAGGACAGCTCTTTTCAATTTCTTGAATGATTTCTTCTTTAATAAGCGGGCAACCGCTTAAATTTAAATCATCAAGTTCAACGTGCAAGAAAGGTTTTAACGTAATGTGATCTAAAACAGCGCAGTTCATCAAAGTCACTTTTCTGGGTCGAAACTTTTTATTTTTCATTAAAAAAATTAGGGCATTTAAAACGAGGCTTTGCCGCTCTCGATCGAGAGTTTTCCCTTTGGCCATGCGTTTAAAATCTGCTTCAATCCATTCCCCCTCTTTGTTTTCGCCAAACAGAACATGGGAAGTGCACCGACTTAAGGTAAAAGCAAAAAGCTCGCTCTGGGCTTTCTCGGGAGAGTATTCTTCGCGCTGTTGAATTTCTTCAAACGTTGGGGGCTTCCCAAAGCTGGCTGCGTCGGCTTGGGCGGAAGTGAGAGAAATGTCTACCTGACGATTGATCGCTTGTTGCAGCCTTTGTTTGGGATTTAAGCTGCTTGCGTTAGCTTGCCTATATTTAGAGTAAACCCAGCGGTCTAAAGTTTGCTTTTGACTTCCCCGTAAGTTGACGAGATAGTGTAAAAGATCGAGAGGGATGAGATCCTTTTTGTCTTTTAAGGCTTGGTTCAAGCAGTCTTGCAAATGGTAAAATTGAATAAGTAGATTCGTCAACGTCCCGCTGCGTAAAAGAAGCGTTCCTTTAAAGCGATCTTTACGATCTTCCTCATATAAATTTTTTTCCTCTTCGGTGGTAAAAAGGTGAAGAGTGCGATAAGTCTCGTCTTTTTTGATTAAGTCTTCGAGCCAACTATTGAGGATGAGGTTAGGCTCTAAACGAAGAAAAGCCTGCAACACTTCAGGATCTAGGTGGTAGTTAGAAGGTAAGCAAAAAAGAGCTGAGGAAAAATGGACCTTATGTCCGACGAAGTGGTGGATGACGGGTTCTACAAAAGAAATATCGTTATCCACGCAGAAAATGCGTTGCGTCTCTTCTTCGACGACATAGTTCGAGAAGCGACCATCCCCAGGACGTGTCAATAAGGCAACAAGGCAAGCCCAGGTCAGTTGCTTGATTTCTAGCTGGTCAACGTTTTCTAACGTTTGCCCTTGAATTGTTTTTGAAATTAAGACGGGATACATCCGTTTTTTTCCTTTTACTTCGACCTCAAAGCGTGCCAGCTCAGTTGGAGGACTTAAGTGCCCCGCAATTCGTGCCGTCAGCGCATGGATGGCATATTCCAGCAGAGGATGCGTCGGTTTTTGTTTAAAATGCAGCTGGTAGCCGCCATAGGAGGCACTCGCAACGGGGTGAGCGCTATTTTTGTATTGACGTTTGAGATTGCCTGTTTCTTCTAAAATTTGCTCGCTTACTGCTTGTCTAAGATACCGGGCGTCAGGCACTGTTGGACAGCGGATTTTTACTTGAAAAGGACCGTCCGGTTGGTCGCTTGTCATCGCGAGAATCGCTTGTTGAAATTGCTCTTCTTCCAAGCGCTGGCTTTGTCTAACTCCGCTTGGATTAGGGATAGAGGCAAGATGAGCGCTTAACGCAGCCAAGTTTCCCTCCTCTGCATAACTATTCAAAACATTAAGATAGATTTCTCTTAGAGGTTCTGTAAATGTCATCTGGGAAAGCCTTTGATAGTAAACTTCATGCCAATGCCAAGCCTGATCAAACGCATTAGCTCGCTGTCTGGAAACTAGATGATGCACGAAATGAGCGATCCAGGGCTTTAGATTTTCTATTTTATCGGGGTGTAGCTCCTCTTCGTAATAAGCCTCTTGAAGTAGATCGATTTGCTGAAAATGAGAGCCCAGATCGGAAATACAATGCTTTAATTTGCGGTAAAGAGGGCGCAGCACAAGCCAATAAATTTTTACAAGGATTCCTTTTTCACTACCAAAATCTCCTATGCTAACTTCTTCTTTTTGTTCCTCATAAATAAAATGCAGACCCACTCTTTTTAGGTAAATGGCAGCGGCCGCTTCTTGCAATAAGAAGCCACTTTCAGCCGTTAGAATTTCTTTTTTTACAAGTGCGTCGATGAGATCGAGTGTATTGGATTCTTCCATGCCGAAATAAAGAGATAAATCATTTAAAAGATGATGGAGTAGCTCCATATAGCTCTTTTTTAGATCGATGAATTTTTCTTTAAAGGGTTGACACCAAATCTCTTCATAGGTCTGCAGTCTATCTGTCAGCATCTGTAGCGCCTGGCTCTTGCGCCTGATTTCTCTTGCTTGTGGCAACTCTTCATCGAGATAGGTGCGCATTTTCGTTTGGTAGAGGTCAAAGAGCGTAGGGGTATTTTGATGTAAAGAAATTGTCTTACGCAGCGTATTACTAGGCGAATTAGAGGAATAGTCCTCCATTTTTTGCATCCGAGCCAATCTATCGGGCGTGTTAATAAGGTCGATGACAACAGCTGGATTACCGCCAGAATCGATATGCAAACCGGAGCGGTGTTTAGCTGCGATGCAAGTAAAAACGGGCAAACCTTGTGCTGGATCTTCTCCTAAGCCTATTATCTGTAGTTCTAACAGGCGGGCCAATTTCACAAAGTAAGTTCGATGCTCAATCCTTTCAATGAGAATGCACCATTCCAAGTCTGAGCGGGGACAAACCTCTTCTTTTGCCAAAGATCCCATCGCCCGTAAATTATATAAGCAAGGAGGATCTCCTAAAATGGCAAAGGCATCCTCGATTAAAGCGTGCAGAAAAATGATCAAACGCGTAGAAACTTTTCTTTGAAAAGCACGTACCTCTTCTATTGTGAACTTTTGCGGATCAATCGTCTGATAGAGCGTATGAAAATCTTCGCGATAAGTATCTAGTTCTTTTCGATATCTAGCCGTGACAAAACAATTAGTGGGAAGAGAGTCACTTTCTAAGTAATGACGCATCGTTTCATGCAGAGTACGCAGCCCACTTGTCTCTATCCGTTCTGGTCCCCGTGTTATTAACGTATGCGAGACAACTGCATGCACTTGTTTATAGAATAATTTAATAAAAGCATACTTTTCACTCGTACAGCAGATAGGTTCAAAGCGCGTTTCGAGATTTGTGACGAGTTGCACGACTTGCTGGCTATCATTTTTCCCCACCGCTTGTTCTAAACGCTGCTTAAAAATGCCAAGAGACGTTGAAGCGGCTTTAAAAAGGCGCGAAGCTAAATATTGGAGATCTGAGGAATCCTTCGAGATAATCTGAGCTTTTCCTACATAGTGAATGGCATCGATGAAATATTTAATTTGTTTATTCTCTTGCTTCTCTTCTTTTCCTTTTTTATAGTGCCACTTGGCCAGTTCGATAGCCAGCAGCTGTTGGTGTTGTGTAAAACAAGAGCTTGATGTCATATAGAGTAGTAAACGTAAACTCTCTTCTATCTCTTGAGGAGCATTTATAACAGGGATGAGCGTGCAGAGGCAGTCAAAAGCCTTTTCAAGCACTTCTTTTTCTACATGAAGCGGTAAATAGGCCATGAAAACATTAAACTGCTCGATGGCTTGGGAATATTTTTTCTTTGTGATAGTCGCCGCAATCGCATCGAGGCTATCTAAGTATCGAAATTTCGATGGCTGCTCACTAAACGATAGGGGTGAGAGAGAATAAGTGCTTTGCATGAATTGACTATCCTTTGGTTTTTATAAAGAAATTTGAGCTGAAAGAACAATATCAAAAAAATACCCTGATTAATTTAAAATTTGAAAAATTTACTATGAAAATTTAACCACAAAGTGAAAAAACTTAGATCGCTAGAATTTCGTTTAATTGTTAAAACTTGTGAATCTAGCCTATTAATCGATCAACCCAAAATTCTATCAAGCTAAAAAATAGAAATTTTATTCAATATTTTACTTTTCAATTTCATTTTGTGACAAACCTTCTGAAATTCCTTCGCAGATAAGAGATGGCTCTTTCAACTTCCCACCTCTACTTTTAACTGAAACACTTTTTTCAATTACCCATCTGGGCTTTTTACGCCTATACATATACATCCAGGGATAAATTTTACCCTTTAATAACTTGTCTTTTAAGTGCTCAGTATCATCACATCACCCTTCTTCAAAAACTGGGAAAAACTCTAGCTAATTTCTAGTATTATCTACACGCTTTCCACCTTAACAGTTAATGTTAATTTTCAATTTCTTTTTCAGTAATCATATTTGATTGAATTTTTTCAACTAATCATACAAATTGTTTAAGAGCTTACGTAAACTATGGATTTAGGCTAACACAATTTCTTCCCGATTTTTATTAAACGCTTGCTGAGCTTGAGCAAATAATTTTTGAGCTCCTTCATTAAAGATTAGAAGCTTTATTCTTTTTGTGATTCAAATACACGCCCACTTTCAGATACTAATAATTAAATATCAAATAGTTGCGCTCTTAACTTGTCCACACTCGGAAATATAAGCATAAAATTATCATTAATCTTCTTTAAAAATTCTCGATTGGCTTCTTCTAGTATCTAGAACATTTTTGTCCCAGCTTGCGCAACTGAATAAACTGTCAAACTTTAAATTGGTTATTGACCTGATTATAAATCCTAAAAATTTACTTCCGACTAAGACAAATGTTTTATTTTACTCATGAGAAAATCTTCAACAAAATTTTTTTAACACACTTAAAAAAGCGGTACTTGTACGTAAAATACAAGTGCTATATTGGCTGATAAATTTATTGCTTTTTCTAGGCAAATAGCAGCCAAGCAAGTTTTTCAGCTGCATTATTATAAATGCGTTAGGGAAGAAAATGCCTTTTTTTATCGATTTTTCAATTAGACTAAATTTAATTATGTTTATTTTATCTTTTTTGATTCTATGTAAACAGGATAATATTAAAATTTAGTTATATAAACTCAGATTGTTTAGTTGTTATTTTATAAAATAATATATTAACATTTTTAAAATATATAAAATTACTTTTAATTTTATATTGGAAAACAAATTCAAGTATTTTGTGTATAAATACATAAAATGATATAGATCTTTTCAATCACAGATAATTCCATAGGAATTGTAATTTCATTTTTAGCACTTTAAGGATATGAGGGGATATGTTAGCGACAGTAAATTGGGAAAAAGTTAAAACTTATCAGGATATTAGGTTAGAAAAAACAGAAGATGGAATAGCAAAAATTACTATTAATAGACCTGAGGTGCGAAATGCTTTTCGTCCTGAAACGGTTCAAGAAATGCAAGAAGCTTTTGATATCTGTCGTAATGACTCAACGATTGGCGTGATTATATTGACGGGAGAAGGGCCTCACGCATTTTGTTCAGGAGGTGATCAAAGAGTTCGTGCAGAAGAAGGCTACATTGGACAAGACGGTGTTCCACGTTTAAATGTCTTAGACTTGCAAAAACAAATTCGCTCTTTGCCAAAACCTATCATTGCCATGGTGGCTGGTTATGCAATTGGAGGTGGGCATGTCTTACACATCGTTTGTGATTTAACAATTGCAGCAAATAATGCACGTTTTGGGCAAGTTGGGCCAAAAGTTGGATCATTTGACGGTGGATTGGGAAGCAGTTATTTAGCTCGTATTGTAGGGCAAAAAAAAGCGCGAGAAATTTGGTATTTATGCCGTCAATATGATGCTAAAGAAGCTTTAGAAATGGGACTTGTCAACTGTGTTGTCCCTTTAGAGCAGCTTGAAAAAGAGACTTTAAAATGGTGTCGTGAAATTTTACAGCATTCTCCCTTAGCTCTTCGTTGTTTAAAAGCTTGTTTGAATGCTGATTGTGATGGACAAGTAGGTCTTCTTGACTTAGCAGGTAATGCGACCATGCTTTATTACATGACTGAAGAAGCTCAAGAAGGAAAACAAGCATTTTTAGAAAAACGGAAGCCTAATTTTAATCAATTTCCTCGGTTACCTTAAAAAAGATAAAGGTGTTTCTAATGATTGATCAATTGACAAGGCTAAAGCCATGGATGTTGGCAAGCAGGCCAAGAACTTTACCGATTTGTTTAGCGCCTATCATGGTAGGAACTTTTTTGGCGTTTGCTATTGTGCAGAGAATCGACTGGTTTTTAGCAACTTCCTCATTTTTAAGTGTACTATTCTTACAAATTGGAACGAATTTAGTCAATGATGCCCTTGATTTTCCAAAAGGAGCGGATACAAAAGAGCGTTTAGGGCCGAAAAGAATGACTCAAGCGGGATTACTGTCATTTAAACAAACTTTTAGAGGTGGATTGATATGTTTTGGAGTAGCCATCTTGATTGGTACTCCTTTAATGATAACGGGGGGATGGCCCTTTGCCGCTATTTTATTTTTTTCTACTCTGTGTGGTTATCTTTATACGGGAGGTCCCGTTCCATTAGCTTATTATGGCCTTGGGGAGCTTTTTATTTTTATTTTCTATGGACTCGTTGCCATTCCCTCTGCTTTTTATTTGCAAACAAAGTTTGTCAATCAAACAGTATTTATTGGTGCGATTCAAATGGGATTTTTAGCCATGATTCCTAATGCCGTGAATAACTTAAGAGATAGACAAAGCGATGCGAAAGTTGATAAAAAAACGCTTGCGGTTCGTTTTGGAACAACATTTGCATGTTGGGAAATTACTTTCTTTGCAATAATTCCTTTCATTGTCGGCATTGCTTGGTGGTTTGTTAACCAACCTTATTTAACACTATTTCCTTTAGGATCATCGCCCCTCGCTTTTCGATTAATCAAAACAATTTGGGAAACTAAACAAGGAACTTCTTATCAAGCTAGTTTTGCGCAAAGTATTTTGTTAATTTTTAGTTTTGGTTTATTGTTGGCCGTAGCTTGTTTGATGCGTATAGCCGAATGAACGTTGGAAATAATTTGTATGAAAATTGATTGGATAAGTTCCGAATCAAGAGTTTTTTTAAATCCCAGTTATGGCGTTGAAAAACAACAACTTTACTTAAAAATACTCAAGAAAACTAAAAATCTTGATAGTCACTTTTGGCTTTCTACGTCAGGTTCCACTAGCCAAAAATGGGTTGGTTTATCCAAAAAAGCAATTTTAGCTTCCGCTGAATCTGTGAATAAACATATTGAAGCCAAATTTTGTGATCGTTGGGTGACTGCCTTACCCGATTTTCATGTCGGAGGACTTGGAATTTGGGCTAGAGCCTTTTTGAGTGACTCTCAGGTTTTTGATTTTAAAACAATTCAAAATGGGAAGTGGGATCCTAAAATTTTCTGGAGTTTTGTAAGGGAAATGAAAGGAACTTTAACGGCTTTAGTCCCGACTCAAATTTATGACTTAGTGCAATTAGCTTTACCAGCTCCCAATAGTTTAAGGGCCGTTATAGTAGGAGGTGGTAGGTTGTTACCTGACTTATATAAGAAAGCTGTTGAATTAGGGTGGCCTTTAATGCCAAGTTATGGTTTGACAGAATGCTGTTCTCAAGTCGCGACAGCTACCCTTGGAAGCTGGCAGTTTTCCACTTATCCCTCTTTGCAAATTCTAACTCACATTAGTGTGAGAGAAAGAGATGGACATTTGGAATATAAAAGCCCTTCTTTGCTTACCTGTTATGCCTATTTTGAGCAAGATCAAATTTATTTACACGACCCAAAAGTTGAGGGGTGGTTTAGATGTGGGGATCTAGGCAATCTACAAGGGAATATATTGAATGTGAAAGGTCGCTCTGATCATTTGCTTAAAATTGGGGGGGAAAGTGTTGATTTGAGTCAATTAGAGGCTCATTTGGAATCAATTTTACTAAAAAATTCTTCTGCTGGAATGGCTGTTTTAGTGGCGGTACCAGATGAAAGATTAGGAAATATTTTATATTTAGCTGTTGAACAAAATAAGCGGGAGATATTAAAGCCATTAATAGGCCTTTATCAGCAAACAGTTCTTCCTTTTGAGCGGATTCGAAACGTTATTGCTGTTGAAAATATTCCCCGTTCACCTCTAGGAAAAATATTAAAAAGCGAGCTGATTAAATTAATAACTTTGAACGAATAAACAAATCCTCAAAAATATAATTCTAATTGGCTTTTAATTTCATTGGGGATTAGAAGTTTATCCTTACTTTGTCGATTACAAAATACGTGAATGGTTTTGACCATACAACAAAGTTGATCATTTTGAATAAATTCATAATGAACAGAAAAAGAGTTTTGTTTAATTTCTTCAATGCTTAGTTGAACTTGACACGAAAGTCCTGCTAATAAAGGAGCTTGGAAAGAAGCTTCAGCGTTTTTGATAGGGACAATCCAAGAGGGATTTTGAAACCATTGTGCCCATGAGCAACAAAGTGCTTGTACGACGAAGCTTTCAAAAACTTGATGAGCTAAAGTAAAGGTATGTCCAAAAAATAAAATCCCTGCGGCGTCTACATAATGAAAAGGAATGAAAATTTCTTGTTTAAAACTAACAGAGGGCATCTTTTCTCAACATGGAATATGTTTATATATCGTTTATTTCATGGGTTTAAAACCAGTAATGATCGTTGCAATACCTCCTGCTAATGAATAACGACCCGTATTAATGAATCCCGCTGTTTTTACAAGTTCTTCCAATTCACCTGGGGGAATGAAAGTATGGATGCTTTTTCTTAAATATTGATAAGCATTTTCATTGGCCGTTAGCCATTTTCCTAATAATGGAAGTAATGTTTTTAAATAAAGTTGATGCCCTATTTGAAGAAATTTATTTTCGGGTCGTGTTAATTCTAAAATCCCCAGGCAACCACCGGGCTTTAAAACTCGATAAGTTTCTTGAAGAGATTGAAGAGGGTGGTGAATATTACGAATTCCATAAGCCATCGTCGCACAATCCATTGTTTGATTCGAAAAAGGAAGGCGCTGAACATCTGCTAAAACGTATTGAAATGAATGAGGTGTTTTCCCAAAACTTTTTGCTTTTTCTTCAGCACAAGCTAACATTTCAGAAGAAAAATCAACTAAATAGGCTTGACAAGGGGCTGAAACTTGGTTGAGATAGCTAAAAGCTACATCTCCTGTCCCTGCACAAAGATCAAGCAAGGTATGAGAAGTTTGTTGGGATTGAACTTTCTTGACAAGTTCTAGATTCCATCGTCTATGAAGACAGAAGGAAAGAACAGCATTTGTCCGATCATACTGTTTAGCAATACTATTAAACATGATTTGGATCGTCTGAGGGCGATTTTTATTGTAGGTCGACATGAAAATAGCCTCGTATTTAAAAAATCTAGGAAACAATCATTTTTTTATTGTTTGGATAAAGGATTATTTAATTCATCGGAGGTTTCTTGTAAATTTTCCTTCGTTTCAAGAATGTTTTGTTCGAGGGAATTTGAACAAAGATCGCACGAAAGTACTGATCCACAAGTATCCTCTCGTTTTTGATGAGGATCTCTACCGCAAGCTCCTCTTTCAATTTTTGTCTTGCCTGTAATCAACCAACCAATAGCTAAACAAGCAATTGCGATAACAATCACTACAAAAGCAATGACTAAAGTAACAAATAAATTGGACACTCAAATCTCCTGGTAAATTTGAAGATAAGATAGCAAAGGAGGGGATAGTGTGCAATCTTGAATCTTATAGCTTGGCCATTTCTTAGGAATTCTTTTTGCTTTAGCAATCTGTGTTTAAATTTTTTTGCTAAAATTTAGTTTTTTCTGACATTGTAAAATACAATTGAGGCATAGATAGAACGTTTTAGCTTGCATACTTAATAAATTTTTTTTATTTAATAAATTAGTTTTAGAAATATTTTATTTCGCTTTAATAGGTGTGTTGAATAGCATAAATTTAGTTCGAATTTGTTTTGAATAGATAGCAATAAGTATAAGATGATGACTATCAAATTTTATTATCCCCAAACAGAGGAAAGGTATGAAACTTCAGCTATTTTTATTTGCAACTATTTTGAATATTTTGCCGCTAGTTTATGTGTCCGCAACTGAAGAAAAAAAGCCTGCCAATAGTGAAATACCACAAACCCAAGATCTGGTTAATCAAGTCCTTACATTTGCAAGAAATCATCAAGACTTTAAAAATCTTTATTTTAAAGAACATGAGCATGAATTTATTCGTTTAGCTGAACAAGGGCAAAATCCCCATACGTTATTTATTGGTTGTAGCGATTCTCGCATGGTACCAGATTTGATTTTAGGGACAAAGCCTGGAGAATTATTTGTTATTCGTACGGCAGGAAATTTTGTGCCTCCTTATGATCAAAATGGTTGGGATGGTGTTTCTGCCACTATTCAATATGCTCTTGAAGCTTTAGATGTTAAGCATATCATTATTTGTGGTCATTCGCATTGTGGAGCTATTAAAGGTTTATTTCAGACAATTAATTCAACTCAGCTTGGTATTTTAAAGCGATGGCTTCAATTTGGTAATGAAGCTAAAGAGACTACAATGAAAATTGTTAAACCGGAAACGTCTGAAAAAGATTTGTATACTGTTGCAGAACAAATTTCAGTTGTGTATCAACTAGCACATCTTATGACATTTCCCGCTATTAAGAAAAAAGTAGATGAAAAAACTTTAGACTTGCATGGTTGGTATTACAAAATAGAAACAGGAGAAGTTTCATATTATGACCCAGAAACTTTTGTTTTCAAACCTTTAAAAAAGTTAAAAGCTCAAGCCCTTCAGTCAATATTGAATTAATTTCATTTTATCAAAAAAAACTCTGTTTAGATTCAATTAAATCTAAACGGAGTTATATTTGAATAATTAAAGTTAGGAGATGACTTAGCTTTTATTCTTCATAATCATCAAAATCGTCGTCCTCATCATCTACATCAAAATTCTCTTCTATAAGAGGTTTTTTTGGAGCTATTTTTTGGTTTATTTTTTTTGCTGCTTTAGGGATAGCAGACAAGGGAATGTAATCAACCCAAATAGGAGAGCTCCAAGCGATATGACCGTCTTCTTGTATTGCTCTGAGGTAATAATAAACAAACGGTGGTTTTTTATCTTTTGCGTCAACGCAAATTTTTTCTAATGAAGATAAATCATCAAAAGTAAATTCAAAATGATAATCATCAGGCTCGTATTGTTTTAAAGCTTTACCATTACGAATAATTTCTACTGTTTTCAATTTTGTGGTTCCGGCTACATAGCCTGATAAATGACGGTTGACTGCTAAACCAGGTTTTTCCATCGTACTAATCTCTTTACCCATTGGAATTCCGGCTAAATAAAGACCAACAATCATTCTTTCCCCAGTTGTGGCGTAACATGAGCGTTGGTAGAGGGCTTCAGCTAAAGCTTCTCGAGAATGGGAAGAAGCAATGATAGCTGTCAAACCAGGAGAGTACTGCTCTTGATCGCTTTCGTATAATCCGCTATAAATGCCTCTATCATCTAATCCACCTGCTGTAAATCCAAAACGACAATTCTTTAAAAGAGCTTTTTGAATCGATCCTTCAGCTGTCTCTTGTACTCCGTTTGAATTCGACTTAATAGGGCGAGTATTTCCTTCTTTTTTAGTGGTTTCTGAAGAACCCCAGGCGTTATAAATTTCAACTACTCGCTCATAATCTGGATCGAAATTCTCAAAATTATACTCCATCCCTTTTGCCATTGTAAAACAAGGAATTGAAATTAATTCTTTTGGAGAAAAACTTTTGTAGATTTTTTTGAGAGTATTATATTTTAAATCTTTTTTTCGAAGAATAGGCTTATTTTCTTTTGAGTAAACAAATAATCTTATCCCTTCTGACTTGTTTTCCCCACTCCATTGAAAGCCTAATAGTGTGGAAAACCGTTCGTCTTCATCAAATTCTGAAACGTTTTGAGAAATCAACTTCCACATATCGTTAGAAGTCTCTTCTTGACTTTCAAATGGAGATACTCCGAAATAGTTAAATGCTTTATCGTCACGAAAATGTCGCATACAGTTTTCTATGTTTTCAGTCGAATCAAAGCGATCAGATTCTCCATGTAGAAGGCCCCAGAATAAATATTTATTATTTTCTGAAAAACATCTAATAGGCGCAGAGCGAAAAATTTGTTTAGTTTTTGTATTCAATAGTTGGATTGTATAGATTCCTTCTTCATTAAAATAAAGATTGGGGAGAGTGATAAATCCCGTTTCAGGAATAAATAATTTCCAATTTAAATTTTCACGCAAATGTTCATGAGATAATTCAATTAAAGTGTCTTCAGGAGCATTATTAGTCAGATTTCCATATTGATCTTCAAATCGAACAACAACATCGAAGCGTTTATTTTTAACTACAAATGAAGGTGTTAAAACGCGTATATTAGCTAAATCTCCTCCTCGAATGTCCAGTGAAAAAGTTTCGGGTTCATCATAATTGCCTTTACCAGTGGAATCTACGTACAGGAAAAAAGGTTTTCTTCGTTGCGCACTTGTTTGAGCACGAATTGTTCCTTGCCCTTTTTTTTCAACTTCGCCATCTTTCGCTCCCAGTATAATAGTAAGGTGTTCACCCGCTTCTAGAATAGTAGGGAGAATAAATTCATAGTGAGGTGCAAAACTATCAGGAACCTCAATTTCTGTGGCTTGAAGAATTTTGCCATTCTCCATTTTTGCATAGATAACGCCGCCATTCTTTTTCATATTTACGCTAGGAATTTCCCAGTCTATTTCTCTTCCTTTGGATTGGAGATCAAACTTAAAGCGGGTTCCTTTAGGCAATTTAATGGAAGGTGTATAGATAAATTTCCATGTTCTAGTTTCACCTGCAGATGCATGTGCGGGTTCGCAATAACAGATCGATCGACGCATGAAAGATGAACTCCCTTTAGATCTTAAATTGAAAGTATTTTGCCTCAAAACTAATTGTTTTTCAAGTAATACCGATTAGTTGATGCTGAATTAATTGTTTGAAAATAAATTTTTTATTCGGTCATCATATTTAGTTTAGACAGCGTATTCAACAACTCTTTTTTCCCTAATAACTGTCACTTTAATTTTTCCTGGATAACTTAATTCTTGCTCTATTCGTTTTGTAAGATCGCGAGCTAAATTGACAACGCCTGCATCATCAACTTGGTCAGGTAGGACAACAATGCGTATTTCTCGGCCTGCCTGCATCGCATAGGCTTTATCAACACCTGCAAATTCAAGAGCGATTTCTTCCAGTTTTCTCAATCGTTTAATGTATTCTTCAACCGCCTCTATTCGAGCCCCTTCCCGGGAAGCTGAAATAGCATCTGCAGCGCTACATAAATCCGCTTCAATGGTTAAGGGTGCCATTTCATGATGGTGACAACCTATTCCGTTAGCAACTTCTTTATTTTCGCCTAATTTAAGAGCCAAATCATGTCCAATAATTGCATGAGATCCTTCAATTTCATGAGTAACAGCTTTTCCTAAGTCATGTAATAAACCAATTCTTTTTGCAAGTCGAATATCTAATCCGAGTTCCGCTGCCATTAAACCCATTAAATGGGATACTTCAAGGGAATGATCTAAAACATTCTGACCATAACTAAAACGGAATTTTAATTTTCCTAATAAATTAATCAGGTCGGGATGTAAGTTCATCGCCCCGGCTCTTAAAGCCGCGTCTTCACCATATTGCTTAATTTGTTTATGAACATTAATAGTCGCTTTTTCCACGACTTCTTCAATTCTTGTTGGATGAATCCGTCCATCTTGAACAAGTTCTGTTAAAGCCATTTTAGCAATATGTTTTCTAACCGGATCGAAACCTGACAAGACAACTGCACCTGGCGTATCGTCGATAATAAAGTTAACGCCTGTTTCTCTTTCTAAAGCTCGAATATTACGACCTTCACGTCCAATAATACGACCTTTCATGTCTTCATTTGGAATAGTGACTGTACAAACAGTAGATTCAGAGGCACAAGAAACAGCCAATCGATTAATGGATGTTGCAATAATTGTTGAAGCTATTTTCTCAGCTTCTTCTTCAGCTTCTTTTCGAATTCTACGAATTAAATTAGCAGATTCAGTTTTAACTTCATTACTTAAACGTGATAAAAGTATTTCCTTAGCTTCAGAAGAAGTTAAGCCAGAAGCTTTTTCTAAAATAGAAAGTAGTTTTGAGTGAGATTCAATTGTTTGTTTCTTTTCCTCATCCAATTGAGCTTTGCGCCCAATTAATATGGCCTCTCTTTTTTCAGTGTCCGACAATTTTTTTTCTACGAGATTCATGCGACTTTCAAGCTTATCTTCTCTTTGCTTTAAACGCTCTTCTTCTTGTTGAAGTTTTTTTCGTTCTTGCTGCCACATCTGTTCAAGTTCACGTTGATATTCCACTTGTTTTTGTTTTAGGCTTAACTCGTTTGTTTTCCTCAGCTCAGATGTTTCTTGTTCGGCTCGACTGATTATGTCTTTTGATATGCGTTTGAAACCTCCTAAGGCAAATCGATGATAAGCCCAAAAGGTTAATACTCCCAAACCAATTCCAACCAGAAAAATCAGGAGATAAAAAGGGACTTGATTTTCAATCATTGATTGTTGTGTCCTTAATCATCAAATCAATTTGAATGGGCAATTCATGTCTTATGTTATAGGCGATGCAAAAAGCCGTCTAAATTAAAAGTAATTGTGATTAGACTCGTATTCGTTAGGTCTTTTAGCTCAAAATTCTGTTATTCATCAAATATGTATGAGAATAAATCAACTAATTGATGCGAAATTAGGCCTTGTTTAGTCAGAAAAAAGATTTGTCTTTAGCTGGTATAGACCATATTTAGAAGAAAAATCTATTTTTTTCAGTTCAACAACTAAATCTACCACTTCTCATTTATATGAG
Source organism: Candidatus Protochlamydia amoebophila UWE25 (assembly GCF_000011565.2). Taxonomy (NCBI): domain Bacteria; kingdom Pseudomonadati; phylum Chlamydiota; class Chlamydiia; order Parachlamydiales; family Parachlamydiaceae; genus Candidatus Protochlamydia; species Candidatus Protochlamydia amoebophila. The sequence goes on along the minus strand of NC_005861.2, from coordinate 1,277,668 downwards.
AAGCACTATCACACAAACTAGACATAAACATTTACAAATGATTCGATTGTTTAAATTTAAATAATTAATTGGATTTATCTCTATTAAGTCTTGGATTTATCGTGATTCAAGATAGATGTAGCATAAATAATTTTGATTTCCAAATCTAGTTTAAACCTAAAGGGATTAATCTGAACTTTTTGAGATTTTGCTAAGCAAAAAAATTTTATTTTGGAAGAGGGAAAACCAATAGCTATGATGAAAATTCATCCTTTTCTTCCGAATCTAATCGAATTGATCTGATTTTAAGTTTTTCTACACGCCTATCATTTGAGCGAATTACTTTTAATTCGAAATTTGGTTTTGTTAAAACAAATCCTTTAGAAGGAATATTTCCTGTTTCATGAAAAATATATCCTCCAATTGTATCGTAGTCGCCATCTTGAGCAATTTCAATATCAAATTGCTCTTCGATATCAAAAATAGTCATTCTGGCATCAATTAACCATCCTCCTTCAGGTAAAGCAACAAAAAGAGATTCTTCACTTTCATCATATTCATCAGCGATATCTCCAACAATTTCTTCTAAAATATCCTCAATAGTGACAATTCCTTCTGTCCCTCCATATTCATCAACAATGATTGCAAGGTGAACTTGTTTTTTGCGAAATTCTTGTAAAAGATGGGAAATTTTCTTTGTTTCAGGCGTATATAAAACATTTTTAACTAAACCTGAAATAGGTGCTTGTAAGATTTTAGTATCTTGCGTGCGAGAAAATTCCATATACTTAGCTAAAACATCTTTGTACATTAGGACACCGATGATGTTATCAAGAGTATGTTTAAAAACTGGTATGCGGCTATAGCCTTCATTATATATTAGAACTGCGGCCTGTTCTATTGTTGTGTCGTGGGCTAAGCTAAAAATATCCACGCGAGGAACCATCACTTCTCGAGCAATGCGATCTTTAAAATCCATGACCCCTTCAATTAATTTTTTGTCATGGGGGTCCAGGCTTGCTGTAAAATTGGATTCTTCAATGATTTCTATAATTTCTTGTTTGGCCTTAGAAGCAGTTTCAGATAAAGGATTAAAATAAATAGTTCGTGCAAATGCTTGAGAAAATTTCAAAAACAAAAAAGTTAGTGGAAAAATAAGAGTCATAAATAGAGAGGACACTAGAGCACAGACCTGAATAGCTATTTCAGGATAACGTCCACCAAGAATACGTGCGAGATAGTCTCCTACAATAAAAAAAAGGAAAAATAAACTTATTAAGCACAACAAGCCGGCAGGCCAGTTAATGATCAAAGATGAGCTGTGTGTTATAGGATTGACTAACCAAGAAATCAAATTTAATTGGATTAAAATTGTTAATGAAAATATGACGTAAATAAAGCGCAAAATATTTTGCGCAAGGGTGGTTATAAAAAATAATTCTTCTGCTTCTTGATTACGGAAGAAAATAGCGTGAAAATGTCGATAGAAGAAAAGTTTACCACTTAAATTCAGTTGTTTTTTTGAGTTCTTTTTATGGAGTCTACGAAGAGCTGTATTAATCGCTGTAAGACAAAACAGTCCGATGATTAATATAATAAGTAAGAAAAGGGTGAGATTGAGAGGCAAATCGATTCTCCTGTTAAAAGGAACCTTGTTATAAAGTTTAATAAAAATCTAAAAGTTTTTTAAAAGTTCATTTATGTAAAAGAATGAGATACAGTAGATTAAAAAAACTTCAGTTTTTAATATTGCATTTATTATTTTTTTTCGTTCAAAGTATACAAAGTTTATTTTGTGATATTCGGATCACTTTAACCTGTTTCCTAATATAAAACATTTAAAATTTTAGAAAATATAAGCCAGTCAAAAGAGATGCTTTTTTCTTTAAATTAGTTGTTTTATGAAGAAGGTAAAAAGAGGGAGAATTTATAGTTAATTTTTCAAAAACTAGTTCTTTTAAAGTAATGGCAAAAATTAAATTTCGCAAGTTAAAAATCGATTACTTTATATATAGCTCAAGTTTTTTTAAATGGGTCATATGTCTTATCTCCGCTTCTTTCATTATGAGGAAATCATTTTCTTCTAAATCATCATATCCCATTAAATGCAATAGGCCATGAACAAGATATAGCGTTGTTTCTTCGTACGGGTCTAGTTCATGGGAAAGAGCGTATTCAATTGCGGTTTGAGGGCAAACAAAAATTTCCCCTAAGATCTTATAGGGAGAATTTTCGTCTTTATCCATGGGAAATGAAATGCAGTCTGTGGGTGTGTCATCATTAAAATAATCTAGATGAAGCTTACAGATAGTAGCAGTATCGACAAAGTAAATATTGACTTCATCACATGTTTGCTGCTCTTTTTGGATAACTTCTTTAACAATAGCATCTAAATTTGCAAGCGAAAATTTTAAATCATGCTGTTCGTTGGAGGCGTTAATAATCACAATCAAAAAAGATTTGTTAGTTTATAAAAAAATTAATTTAAGTTTATGGGTAGAAAAATATCAATAACCAGGCGAGAAGTTTAACCAGAGTTTTGTATTTCTTTTTGATGTTCCATATTTTCTTTTGGCAAATCGAAAAATCAACTTAATAAAAACTATTTTTTAAGTTTTCATAGCGAATTGGGTTCAAAAAGAAAAACAAAACTCTGGTTTCTAAAAATTGAGAAAGATAGACAATTATAGAACAGGTGTTTTAGGAAGGCCTGTAATTCGCTTGTTTTCTGAATCTTTCCAACGGCCAATTTTCTTCAAAACATCAATTCTTTCAAAGCGTTTAAGTACATTACGCTTTGTGGCAGTTTTTCCTGCCTTACCAAAACTTGGGTGTCTAGACATTGTTAAACCTTATTTCTGTTTTTAAGCAGTCAATTATTTAATTTTTGGAATAAAAACGGCTGCAGCAAGATCACCTTCGATTGCATTAGTATGATCTTTAAAACCATTTGGCAAATTGTCTTTAACTGGGCCTGTTTTAGTGCTGGGCTGACGATGTTTGCGAGGAAAACGATTTCGTCTTTCGCCTTGTTTACTCATGCGGGTCATGTGAATTCTCCTTATAAATACGAGGATTCATTATAAGGAAGGTGATTGAAATGCGCAAGATATTTTTCTTAATAATCTGAATAATCAAATCATTTGAACTTTTCGTTTCATCTTCTCTGTTTGTGAATTTTTTTTATTTTATGTTATTTTTGAATTTAGCAAATAAATTTTTGATAACATTTAATTACATAGTTTAAAAAATCAATTAAATATGTTATTATTTTAAAAAAAAGGAGCTACGGTGGGAATTTATAAGACATCTGATCGTTTAACACAGTGTGATCCTCAAATTTATTCCAATTTCTATGATGCTTCTAAAAGGATAGATCTTCGACATTCATCGATTCAAAGTACTGAATCCATCCGTAAAGACACGTGGGAACTGAGTCGTGAAAATTTAAAAAAAGAGGCACTAAATCGATTACGTCATCATTCAAAATATACGATTATACACACAGGATTTATGCGGATTGGAAAATATTTATTTTTAGCGGTAGCTTTTCCTCCTTATCTTGTGATTTATGGTCTGCCTAAATGGATCTTTGTAGAAGGAATCCCCGCCCTTGTGCATACCTTATCCACATTCTTGAAAAAAACTAAACAAAAAGTACAAAAGCAAGTAAATGCTTTAAAGCAGAAAATAAAAGAAGTTGTTTTAGTTATGCAACAAGCTCTGCAAAAATTGATTAGCCCGATTATTCGTTTAAGTTTAGATATCAATCAAGCGCTTCAACGTTTACGATTAAAAATACTTGCTCAAGTAAAGCTGTGGAATCATCAATTAAAAAAAATAACTTCAAAACCAGTATTAAACCCTTTAAAAAAGAAAACGGAGCATTTCTTAACAATATCTTATGAAATAATAATAAAAGGAATAAAAAAAGCACAAAATTGGAAATTACAATCAGTTAACACTTTCCAAACTTTATTATCAATGCTCCAAATTTCAAAACTAAGTGCGTATACATTTTATTTCGTGAATAAACAAGCTTTTGCATGGAAGGAAAAATGGCACAGTAAATATGAGTTGGCTCAAACTTTTGCTCAAAAATGGTTAGGTACATCAGAGAATTTATTAAAAATGGGCTTTCAAAAGACTGCTTATCAGTTTTATCCGATCAAAAAAATTTATTTGCAATCTATCAAACCTTTTTGGGATAGTTTGAAAGTAAGTTATTTTAAAAAACAACAACAATTATTGAATTGGACGGAAGAATATCATCAAAAATTTTTGCAGTATCTAGCAGATCAACAAGAGCAATTAAAAAATTTAACATTTGAACAGGTTAAAGATTATATTTTACTGTATTTAGAGTTTAATTTTTGGCCTCACTTTTTGCGAAGAAATTTTCAACGCTTCGCCAAGAATAAATTCATTGAATTTATTCTAAGGAGTGTATTTAGAAGCATTGCTTATGGAATCTACCTCTCTTTAAAGGGAAGTCGCTATTTTATTAAGGTCATCAGTAAAGGAATTCAGGTTATCAATAAAGGATTAGGAATTTTATCCCGCATAATTAATTATATTTTCAATTTTCTTTATAAAATTTACACTCTTCTCTCTCGTTGTTTAATACTACTCCTCAATCATGGAAGAAAATACCTAGGAAAATTCGTTTACTCATGTTTGCTTGTTTTTATGATGGTCAGCATTGTGACAATTTGGGGGATTAGTTTATTAGGTGAGCAAATGTCTTCTTTAGTCAAATTATTTCCACGCGCCACAAAATCAAGTGCCGATTGCTAAATTTAAAGATTATTTGAGAAGGGATAAAGCCAGCCCCCAATCTTGGTAATTCTTAAAACGTAATTTAGAATTTTCTAATTTTTGAGGGTGGCTTTCGTCGTATAATTCGTAAATTTCTGCGAATAAAGAAAAATATTTGATGGGGTGAGGACAAAGATTAAGCAAACGAGCAGCTAAATTAAGATTCACAGTTTCCTCTGTTGTAATTACAATCCATTCAGGAGATAAATTTGTAGTCAATGTATGAGTTAAAAAACTGTCTTCGGGATAGCGCCAAAGAAGCGAATCAATATATTGGCCCGCTTCTATTGTTGGGACGAGGATTTGTAGTCGTTTCTCTTGCTCAAAAGATTCCTTTGCTTTTGAGCAAATCAAATGAATTTTAGCTTGGTTATCTTTAACATTAAAAAAATAAACTTTAGATTTCATGGCATTTATTTGGGTCGAGAAGTTTAAAATCATGCGTTATAGTTCCAAAAGATATCACAAATTTCATTGCTTCATCAATCTTCATATCGAGAAAAAGAAGATCCTTCTTTTTAAATTTTAACGTATATCCAATAGAAGGATTAGGTGTTCCGGGGATGAAGACAGAGATTAAACGTTCATGCTCTTGAAAATTTAAAAGACTTTTCGAGACAAATCCTAAGCTTAAATGGTTTACAGAGGGATATGGAGCTAGTACTACATAAGCAAAGGATTTAGAGTGGGAGGAAAACAAACTGAAGACAAATTCTTGAGAAAACTTATAAATTTTATTGATGTAGGGGATGGCTAAAATTAAGGTATTCCCTAATTTTAAAATATAATTAATTAAAAAAAGTTGCCCTAGTAATCCAACGCCAAAAATAATACCTATTAGTAATCCTAAAATTAATAATTGACTGATAAAATGAGTGATCCCTAAATCTGCAAATAGAATAGAATAATTTTCATACCAATTAAATTGATTTAACCAAAATTTAGTAAGGTTCAAAAAAGGATAAGTCAAAAAGTTGATGAAAAAGCCAATGATAATGATAGTGAGTATCACGGGAAATAAAATAGCAAAACCAGTCAAAAAACTTTTTTTCATATCTCTTATGTTTCTTGAAAAGAAATTGGAGGAGAATTTAATTCGTAAGAAGGGGTGCTATCGGGCTTTTTTTGAATAGGATGGAATGAAGGTGTAATCATTCCGCAAGAAATAATATATTTAAATGCTTCTTCAACTTTCATGTCTAAATAAAGGATGTCCTCCTGACGATAGACTAAAAGAAAACCAGATGTAGGATTAGGTGTTGTTGGAATGAATACTATAGAGGAATTTTCAAAAGGAGTGTTGTGAAGGCCTAGCAAACCTTCTTTCGTGATAAATCCAATCGAGTAAGTAGAAGGATTAGGAAAGCGGACAAGCACGACTTGTTTAAAGGAATTAGCCTTTGAATTAAAGAGCGTTTTAATCACGTCTTTACAGGTATTATAAATTGTATTAACTAAAGGAATATTTTTAAAAAGATATTCGGCAAATTTTATTACACTACGAAAGAAAAACCACCTTCCAATTAATCCAAGCAAAATTGTGATAAAAAATAGACTAGTTAAGATTAATATTTGTGCCAAAATATTTTGGAGTTGCTCAGAATTCAGAAATAAAAAACCTCTCTCGAATAGACCATATTGTTCAAATACTATTTTAACAATCCCTAAAAATGGCGTCGTCAATAGATTAAAGATAAAAATAACGACACCTAAGGTTAGAGCGGCAGGAAGGAGAATGACTAGTCCCGTGATAAAATATTTTTTCATGAGTCCTATATATTAAATACTTGGATAAAATCATTGTAAACAAAAATGAGATAATCGAATAGTTTAAAACATTTGTTATCAAATGTTTGAGCTTTCATCATCTTGCTTCTCTTTTAATTTTTTATCTTTTCCGTTTTTTCTTCCCAAGTTTAGTCATAGAAGCCGCTTGTTTTTTTTTGAGATTATATTTGCCGGTTGAGCATTTCTTATTTAAATGTTTTTGATATTCTTTGGACGCAGATCTTTTACGTGCAATGGATTTCTTAGGTGTAGAAACGGATGGTAAAACATACCATTTTGTTTCCTGAGAAATAAAATCGATTTTTTCTAACATAACAACGAGATTATCGCCAGGAGAATATCTTGCTCCGTGTTTAGCACCTCTCAAAAGCATTTTTTCTTCTTCATAGACAAAATAATCTTCACCCAAATCGGAAATATGAATAAATCCTTCCAAAAGAAGATCAAAGATCTCAAAATAAATGCCGAAATTTTTGACTCGAGTAATGATAGCTTGATACTCATGTTCCGGGGCCTTTTGATGTCTTTCTTCTAGGAGTCGAAGTTTTTTTAATATCACAACGCTATTTTCAGCTTTTGCGCTGATTCTTTCTTGCTCCGAACAATAATTAGCAATTTCTTGAAGATCATCAAAACGATCACTTTCGCCAAATAAAATACGGTGAACAACTAAATCAACGTAGCGTCTAATGGGGCTGGTAAAATGGCAGTAATGGGTTAAGCTTAATCCATAATGACCAATATTTTCTGCTGAATAAGCAGCTAAACGCATTCGCCTAATGTAGCTCGATGCTAAATAATTACTGTAAGCTGTCTCTGCAGCTTTTTCAAATAATTTTTGAAGATCTTGAGGAGTTGGAAGATCAGGTAATTTGAATCCAAAAGCGGCAGCTAACGTGGAAAAATCACGAAGATTTTCTTCTGAAGGTTCATCGTGAATACGATAAGTCAAATTTTTCCCTTTTTGGCTTAAATCCCACGCAACGATTTCATTAGCCTTCAACATGAATTCTTCAACCATTTGATGTGTAATATCATAAGTAATATATTCGGTTGAATAAGGCTTTCCTTTTTCATCTACTAAAATAACGAGTTCCGGTAGAGAAAATTCAATACTACCGCGTTCGTAACGTTTTTGTTTTAATAAACGACATAATTCAACCATTAGTTCTAAATGCGGTTTATAAGGGCTGTTTTTTTGCCCATCTAAGACTTTTTTGGCTTCTTTATAGGTAAAGCGTTTCGCGCTTTTAATCACAGAGCGAGTAAAACGATAATCAAGTAAATTTCCCGAACTGTCAATGCGCATTAAAACAGAAACAGCTAACCGGTTTACATTTGGTCTTAAGCTACATAAATTTTCAGATAATGCCCCAGGAAGCATGGGGACGCAATATCCTGGAAAATAAGTAGAGTTACATCGTGCTTTAGCTTCTTCATCGAGAGCAGTTCCAGGCTGCACATAATGAGAAACATCGGCAATGTGAACGGCTAAATTATAGATACCTTCTGCGTCACGTGTTAAACTAAGAGCATCATCAAAGTCTTTTGCTGTATCTGGGTCAATAGTCAGAGAAATTAGTTCTCTTAAATCTTCTCTATTTTGAATATCTTTTTTAGAAACACTCTTTCCCAGGTTATTAGCTTCTTCAATCGCAGCTGTTTGAAAATCAGACCTTAACTCAAATTCTTCAATTGCTGCATAGACATCACATGAAGGATCTGAAATGTGACCTAAATAATGAGAAAAGCGACAGATTGTTTCTGTTTCTTTTGACCCCCAATCGATGACTTCCATGACAATGCGATCACCAATTTGCAATTGATGTTCTTCGGTTGGATGAACGACAACTCGTTGTTGAGTACCAAGTAGCGGAACATGAGCAATGAACATCCTATCTTTATCAAGCTGGCGGATGATTCCAGCCATATGAGTTCTTCCACGAGAAAGAATAGCAACAATTTTCCCTTCAGGTCCCTTATCAGAGATAACTTCTTGGTTAAGGATAACTTCGACAACGTCTCCGTCTACACCATTTTTTGTTAAATGTTTGGGAATAAAAATGTCTTGTTCAAAATTTTTAGGAATCGTAACTTGAACGAAACCAAATCCTCGGGGATGCATTTTTAAAATTCCCGTCACCACATCTGCTTGGGATTTTTTCCATTCATATTTCTCTTCTTTCGATTCAATTAATCCCTGTTGCTGTAATTTATTAAGAACTTCTTGAAAAATTTCCTTGTGTTGAGGAGGAAGGGCGAGACGTTGCATCAAAACTTCTAGGGATAAAGGCATAAAGCTTTTACCGCGCATAAACTGTTCTGTAATTTTTAATAAATTATTGAATAGTTTTTCTTCTTTTGCACTCCGCATTGTGGGAGCCTTTTGTTTTGACTTTTTGCTGGTTTTTACCATAGAATTAATCAAATACCTTACGATGTGATTTAAAAAACGCGAGAAAATATAGATTCTGAGCTTTTAAACTCTTTCTTAAACATATCCTCATGATAAAAACTAAATGTTTTAAGCTTAAATTGCTTAAGATGTTTTTTTGTTTTTTTATTCATCATTTCATGTTTAGCAGTTAAAATACTCATTTTCGGTATTTTGTGTATAACACAGATACCTAATCTTCGCTAGAAAACTTAATTAACTTATGGAACAAAATGAAATACGATCATCAACAAATTGAAGCAAAATGGCAAAAGTTTTGGCAAGATAATCAAACCTATCGTTCAGACGATAATTTTCAGAAACCCAAATACTATGTTTTAGATATGTTCCCTTATCCTTCGGGAGCTGGATTACACGTAGGTCATGTTGTAGGGTATACCGCAACCGATATTATTGCCCGTTATATGCGAACTAAAGGCTATAATGTGATGCATCCAATGGGATGGGATAGTTTTGGTCTTCCAGCAGAGCAATATGCAATTCGAACAGGAACACATCCTGCCGAATCAACACAAGAAAATATTAATAATTATCGTCGCCAACTTCGAGCTCTAGGATTTAGCTATGACTGGAATAGAGAACTGGCAACAAGTGACCCAAATTATTATAAATGGACGCAATGGATTTTCACAAAGCTCTATGAAAAAGGGCTGGCCTACGAAGCTGAAATGCTTGTTAATTATTGTCCAGCTTTGGGAACTGTATTAGCAAATGAAGAAATTGAAAATGGAAAAACAAAAGATGGAGGCCATCCTGTTGAAAGAAGACCTCTTAAACAATGGATTTTAAAAATTACGGCTTATGCAGATCGTTTGCTTCAAGATTTAGACTTATTAGATTGGCCTGAAAGTTTAAAAAAATTGCAGATTAATTGGATTGGAAAAAGCGAAGGAGCTTATGTTCAATTTATCGAAAAAACAACCCAAGAAGCTTTTTCTGTCTTTACAACGAGACCGGATACTTTATTTGGAGTCTCTTATTTAGTTTTAGCTCCCGAGCATCCTTTGGTATCTCACATTACAGCTTCTAGCCAGCAGCAAGCAGTTCGCGCTTATCAAGCGCAAATAGCAAGTAAAAGTGATTTGGATCGAACCGAGCTTAATCGGGATAAAACAGGGGTGTTTACAGGAGCTTATGCAGTCAATCCCGTTAATCATAAGGAAATACCCATTTGGATTTCTGATTATGTATTGATGAATGTCGGAACAGGGGCTATCATGGCTGTACCCGCTCATGATGAGAGAGATTTTGAATTTGCGAAGACTTTTAAACTTCCAATCATTCCTGTCTATGATCCTGTTTGTGAAGAAATAACCATTCGAAATCAAGTCTTGGCTGGACAGCAATGCTGGCCGGGCCATGGTATTTGTGTCAATAGTGCTTGTGGCGATCTCTCCCTCAATGGTTTAAATCTAGACCAAGCAAAGAAAATTGTTATCAACTGGTTGGAAATTAACCATAAAGGAAAGTCTGCCACGACTTATAAATTACGCGATTGGTTGTTTTCTCGCCAGCGGTACTGGGGAGAGCCTTTTCCTTTACTCAAATTTGAGGACGGATCGGTTCGACTTCTTGATGAAGATGAACTTCCCCTATGTCCACCTGCAATTACAAATTACAAACCCACTGGCGATGGAAAAGGGCCATTAACGCAAATTAAAGAATGGGTAGAGATCATTGATACAAAAACAGGAAAAAAAGCCTTTAGAGATACAAACATTATGCCACAATGGGCAGGATCTTGCTGGTATTATCTTCGTTTTTGCGACCCACACAATACAGAAAAAGCATTTTCTCCAGAAAAAGAAAAATATTGGTTACCTGTTGATTTGTATATAGGTGGGGTAGAACATGCTGTCTTACACCTTCTTTATGCTCGATTTTGGCATAAGGTTCTGTATGATTGCGGTTACGTGCATACCCTAGAACCTTTTCAAACTCTTCGTAATCAAGGCCTCGTTGTTGCCCGTTCCTATCAAAATAAGATGCGTGTGTATGTTGAACCTCGCTATGTGGAACAAAGAGATGGCAAATATTTTGATAGCCGGACAGGAGAAGAGTTAACTAGCCAAATTGATAAAATGTCTAAAAGTAAACTCAATGGGGAAAGTCCGGATGAAATCATCCAAGAATATGGAGCTGACGCACTTCGTTTATATGAAATGTTTATGGGCCCTCTTGAAAAAGAAAAAGTTTGGAATACAGATGCTGTGTCAGGAACAAGGCGGTTTCTTAATCGATTTTATGAAATGGCATTTTCAGACAAAGTCACCAACGAAACATCTGAAGAAGGGCTTAAATTGGGACACCGTCTTGTTCATAGCGTAATGAAAGATATGGAATTGCTTCAGTTTAACACGGCAATTGCTAAAATGATGGAATTTATAAATGAATTTACTAAGTTGGTTACTTATCCAAAACAAGTTATTCAAATGGCAACTCAAGTATTAGCTCCCTTTGCACCTCATCTTGCAGAGGAAGTGTGGGAACATTTAAAATGTGAAGGATCTCTTTCTTTTACTCCATATCCGCAAGTGGAAGAAAAATACTTACAAGAGAATGTAATTACTTATGTTGTGCAAATTAATGGTAAGGTAAGAGGTCGATTTGATTTACCTAAAGATCAAACGCAAGAAAATGTCTTAGAAGCGGCTAAAAATAACCCTCATATCCAGCAATACATTAACAAAAAAGAAATTGGGAAAGTTGTTTTTGTTCCTAATAAACTCTTAAGCATTGTTTTAAGATAAAAATATGAGCTGATGTTGGATGAATAAGAATTTTTAAATTTAAAAAATTCATTCAACATCAGTCCATCGGTGCTAAATGATAAAATATTATTTTAATACAAATTATCCTTTTTTTCTTGCAATGAGTGCCATAAAAAGGGGAAATTCTTCGCGAGCTCTATTTTCCATCTTTGCAGCTTTCCCTTCACTGTTTTTATTGGAGCACCATTCTTCTATTCGATCTAGTGTAAAGCCAGCTTCTTGAAGCCAGTATGTATAAGTCGAAAGGGGATAATGAAATGACCATGTTTGTTGAGATTCGGTTCCTTGGCCTGGATGCATTTGGATAGGAATTTTCATTTCACTCATATAACGGTCCATTCTTCGGTATTGAATTTTGTTTTCTGTGTCAATTTTCCAAGATGATTGGCGGGGAATGCGAAAGCAAGGATGATTAATGACAATAACCAAAGGGGATAAAGGTTTTAAATGTTTGGAGGCATTTTGAAAAACTTTTAAAGGAAACTGGATGTTTTGCAAAGCTAAGATAATAGTAGCATGCGAAAAGTCTACTTTTTGTATAGGTAGTTTTTCGGTCACATCCGCACAAAAAAAATCACATTGAGCGCGACGATTATGTTGTCTTGCAGCTGTAATCAATTGTTTAGCAAGATCAATACCAGTGTATGAAATTTGTGAGGGAAGATGTCTACTCAAAACTCCTTGGCCACAAGCTAAATCTAATAATGATGCCTGTTCTTGGTCTGAAAAATTGAGTAGTTTGGTGACTTGTGGAATAATGACTTGTTGGTGGTAATAATGTCCTTGTTCACCAACTGAGTTGTCATACCAACGACCGACTGAATTCCACGACGTATCACGATTTTTTGTCATATAATCCTTATCTAAATGTATAAAATTATGTAATTATATATTTTTTTTAATAAGACTTTCAAAGAAAAAAAATAGTCATTCGATGGTAGCTATTATTAATAGTATTTTTTTATATAAAATATATTTTAAGTCTATCAGTTGACTCATTAGATAAAAATTGATACTATACTGCTATAGTTAAAAAGTTTTTATTGAAATTTATATTTTTCCTTTTGGCTTGCAGATTTCTAAGTATGGGTTATTGTTAATTAAAAGTTTAATCACTTTAATAGTAGTGGATAAGCAAGCGTAGGACTAAGCGGAGTATGCTATATGTTCAACAATACCTCTTTAGACGAAGTACCTTTTCTCAAGCAATTGGACGAAGTAGCCAATAAAATTGAATATTTCCAAAAAAAATATTGCCAACCAGGGGATTCTGTTACTAACCACGAAATTTCTGAATTTATAAAAGACCTTGAATTATATAATACATTGATCGAAGGAACCTTAGAGAATAGAAAATTAGTTTTGGCAAATGGACAAAAAAATAATCAACGAATTGAGCAAGCTTTAAATGCGGTTCTATTATTTCAAAAAGTGAATCCTGATGAAGGAACTAAAAAAAATATTCGACAAGTGATTGCTTCTTTATTTAATGATTCTGAGAAAGAACAAAGACGTTTTGAAGAATCTATCAAAAATTTAAGAAGTAAATGGGATAGTTACATGAAAAAAGTTCATGAAATCGTTAAAAGTAACAAAGTTAATTAATCTAGTTTATCTTTTTGAAAGTCATCACATGCAATTTCAACAACAGTTATTTTATCTTTTTGGATCTCTTTTTGGCATGTTGTCAATAGCTGCGGGTGCTTTCGGCTCACACCTACTCAAGTCAAGGTTGACATCTGAATATTTAGGAGTTTTTGAAGTTGCCGTACGTTATCAAATGTACCATGCTTTAACGCTAATTCTAATCGCATTTTTGATGAAAAGTTCTCAATCATCTTGGTTACCAAAAGCTGGTTGGACATTTATTATCGGCGTGTTTTTGTTTTCAGGTAGTTTATATACACTTGTATTAACTAATGTAAAACGATGGGGAATAATTACACCTATTGGTGGGGCAGCTTTGCTCATAGGTTGGTTTTTTTTAATGTTATTTGGTTTTTTTGACAAATAATTGATTAATATAGATTTATATATGCAACGGCATAGTGTTATTTTAAAGCCTGGTAAAGATAAAGCAATTAGGAATTATCATCATTGGATTTTTTCTGGAGCTGTGCAATCCTATCCTTCATTTAAAGACGGCCAGATTCTTCCTGTTTGTGCTTCCTCTCACCAATTGCTAGGTTATGGATATTTTAATCGTCGTTCGGGAATTGTTGGTAGAATGGTTTCGTTCAATAACGTTCCGCCATTAGAAACTCTTAAAAAACGGCTCATTTCAGCATGGAAATTTAGACAGCAGTTATTTGATTTCAGACAAACTAATGCTTATCGTTTTGTGCATGGCGAAGGAGATGCGATTCCTGGGTTGACGATAGACGTTTATCAAGATGTCTTTGTCTTACAAAGCTCAACTAAAGGAATTGACGAATTGAAGCCGTGGATTATTGAGACTCTCAACGAACTCTTTCAACCAAGATCGATTTTTGAAAAATCGATATTACCTTCTCGTAAAGAAGAAGGATTAGCAGATGTACAAAAGCATTTATCAGGAGAAGAAGTTGGCGACATTTCATTTTTTGAAAATGGTTTAAAATTTACAACGAATTTACATAAATCTCAAAAAACAGGCTTTTTTCTTGATCATCGCGAAATGCGCCAATGGATAAAAACTTTATCTTTCAACAAAAAAGTATTAAATGCTTTTTCTTACACTGGTGGTTTTAGCGTATATGCTATGGCTGGAGGAGCTAAACGAGTAGATTCAGTAGATATTTCTCAAGAAGCTGTAAATGCTTGTCAAAAACACTTTGTTTTAAATGAACTTTCCGAATTTGGCAGCCGATTCATTTGTGCTGACGTCTTCAATTTTTTACGTGAAGATGTTCTTGATTATGATCTTGTTATTTTAGATCCTCCTGCTTTTGCAAAAAAGCAAAAAGATGTCATAGCTGCTTGCCGTGGTTATAAAGACATTAATCGATTAGCAATGCAAAAAATGCCTAGAAGATCTCTTCTTTTGACCTGTTCTTGTTCACATCATGTTAATGAGCTTCTATTTCAAAAAGTTGTTTTTCAGGCGGCAGCAGAAGCAAATAGAAATGTACGCCTCATCGGTAGACATCAATTAGCCTGTGACCACCCCATTAATCTGTTTCATCCAGAAAGCGATTATTTAAAAAGCTTTCTCCTTTACCTAGATTAAACTTTTAGTAAATAATCTACTCGAAAGGAATTGTCGAACTGTTTGATATTTTGAATTTTTAACAACTTGGCTTTTTTTAGAGTCGGAATTTCCTTAGAAAATAGTGGAAGTCCGCTTTTACCTATTAATAATGGCCCTGTATAAACTGACAGACAATTAACAAGACCGATTTCTAACAAAGCACTTTGTAACGTAGATCCACCCTCGACAAGAACTTGAATAATTCCTCTTTTCGCAAGTAATTGCCATGCTTCGCGTAAGTTGACATGCCCATTTTTTGTTGCAGAAATCACAATGACCTCTGCCCCAGTTTTTAACCATTCATTTTGCCTCGTAATAGATGAAGCTTTCGTTGTTAAAACAAGAGTTGGGGCTAACTTTTGATCAAATAAGAGGCCTGTTGCAGGAGTTTTGCCGCTAGAATCAATTAAAATTCTTTGTGGTTGTTGAAATAGATGAATAGTTGGATGTCGAACTGTAAGTTGAGGCGAGTCAATAGTCGCAGTTCCAGATCCGATTACAACCGCTTGGGAATAAGCTCTTTGCAGATGCGCATCTAATCGTGCTTCAGAAGACGTTAACCATTGAGAAGTTCCATCCACAGCAGCTGTTCGACCATCAACGCTTGTCGCTATTTTTAAGACTGTATAAGGGATTTGGCTTTCACGTTGATATAAATAAGGGGTTAATACAACTTTTGCTTCTTTTTCACCAATTCCTACTTTAACATGAATACCTGCTTCTCGGAGTTTCTGAATCCCTTGCCCTCGAACTCGTGAATCAGGATCTTTTAAAGCCACATAGACATTTAAAATCCCTGCGCGAATAATCGCTTCTGTGCAAGGTGGTGTTTTTCCATGATGAGAGCAGGGCTCTAAAGTTACGTATAAAGAAGCTCCTTTAGCATTTTCACTAGCTGATTTTAAGGCATTGATTTCAGCATGAGCTTGTCCTGATGGATATGTATAACCTTTTCCAATGATTTTTTGATCTTTGACAATGACACATCCCACCCAAGGATTAGGAGGAGCATGAAGACGTGCTTTCCAAGATTCTGCAATGGCTTCTAGCATGAACGTATGATGTATTTCAGAGTTTTTCATTGAAAAATTATCCTAATAATTTAAATAAACTTATCTTAATTAACAAATGTTAACAATAAATCTAGAAAACTCAAAGCTCGAGCCAATTAAATAATATGAAATTACGGTTCTTATGCTCACATAAAAGTTTCAAAAGAATTTACTTACTCTTGGAAAAAGTAGGATATAAAAAGTTGGGAAGTAATCATTATTGAAACTTTTAATCAAATGGGGAAAACTTTTTTAGGCTTTTCTTGAGTAACGAATTTTTCAAGAAATATTAAATCAAATTGAAAATATCACTACTTTGAGTATAGTCCTTGATTAAGATTTTTATTTTGTCTATTCTATTTTTTTTTATTTAACTTTCCAATGATTATGATAAAAAGCACAAAACCTCTAGTCAGTACTCAAGCAGCCGTTGCTTTAATTTTACTTGGCCCTCCAGGCTCGGGAAAAGGAACTCAAGCAAAAAGACTTGCGCATGAATATCAAATTCCTCACATCTCTAGCGGCGATCTTTTTAGAGAGCATATGTCAAAAGAAACGATTATCGGTTTGAAGGCAAAAGAATTTATTCAAGCAGGAAAATTAGTGCCCGACGAATTTGTAATGGATATGCTGTTTGATCGACTTGCCCATCCAGATTGTGCTAGAGGATATTTACTAGATGGTTTTCCTCGTACTGTCGCACAAGCAGAAGCTTTAGCTGGTAAACGGGATATAAAAATCCCTCTGATTGTTTTATATTTAGAAGTTCCCGATGCAGTGATTGTTAAGCGAGCAGAAGGTCGGCTTGTTTGTAAGAATTGCGGAATGGTTTATAATCTTTATTCTTCTTCTCCTCGTCTTCCTGGAGTTTGTGATAAATGTGGGGGAGAGATTTATCGTCGTCCAGATGATGATGCCAACATAGTTTTAAAAAGATTAGAAGTTTATCATGAGTTGACAAGCCCTCTTATTCAATATTATACTGATCAAGGAATTCTGTTAAAATTTGATGGAAATCAAAATTCTGATACGGTTTATTACCAGTTGAAAAAATCTATTAATGAAAAGTACTTATAACTTCTATTAGATTTTTTAATTCTGATGCAATGTCTGTCAGTGAAAAGAATTCACACTCGAGTTAAAAGAAAAATTTATTGTGGTTTCACATTAAAATTTTTCATTTGTAAAATCCGTGAGGTCTAGCAAGTGCGCATGATCATTAATTTAAACTAATTTTTAAATTTTTTATTTTTAGCTACGATAAGTTTATTTAAATTATTTTTTAGAATTCTGAATAAAATTTATTAAGAAATTTAAATATAAAGACTGCAAATGCTTATTAAATCCTAGCCCAACAGCCTTTATTACTAAACTGTAGAAGCCAAACAAGTTTTCCATAGTCTGAAAGATACAAAATTGGAAATTTAGTTACAGCTCTTAAAGTTGAATTTTCGCTATTGTGGGATTGTAACCTATATCTACAGAATTTTGTTGAATTATAAAAACTTGAAATAGTTGTTGATTTAAAATAGCATAAGTCTCCTGATGAACTCAGTGTATGGTAAACCAACTTGAAATTACAGTTTGTGAATTAATTTTCCTTTATCGAATTTCATTTATAGATTAAGGTGATTCGAATTTTATAATATTGCTTGAGCATGATGTTTAAGAACTATTAAATGACTATGATAATTAAATTGTAATGAAGAGATAGTATTCTTAATAAACTTTAGACTTTCTATTTCTAATTTTTTTTATAATTCGAGAAGTTTAAAACTTATTTTAAGTATTTGTGTTAATTCAAAATCTGCAATTGTTAAGAATTGAGCAGAAAAATTCCTGCTTTTATTAAGCTGAGAATCGGTTTTATTTTTCTCTCTTTTAGTATAGCATTTTCTGTATGAAAGATGTGACATATCATTTATCAAAAATAGCAGTTGAGCTGATTAATCTAAATTAGAAAGGCAGACTCATTCAATTATTAATAAAAAATTAACAATATATTTATCCCATCTTTTTTTCCTTGAGGTAGATTGCAGTTCTCTATATGAATGAGAATTTGGATTAAATTCTATCTAAAAAATAGTTAGTGTTTAATTTTTATTTTTAATATGCATTATATTAAGAATTTATTGGATTTTCAAAATTATTTAATTTAATTAATTTTTCCAGTTAAGAAGGGATAACATGTTGGTTGGTGATCTACACACATCTATTCAATTTGGACAAAATTTTAATCCTTTCACAGCAACCGTCAATTCACTTGTGGAGACGATAACTTTTATATTTTTTAATACCATCACCCTAGGTACTTACGGTAGTTTGGAAATTTTAGCGAAAAAAAATAAGATAAATAATCTTGAACGCGTGCAAAAACAAATGCAAGAGGAATTATCTAATTTCATCCAGAAATGGAATGATCTAGAAAGCCGCTTAGCAACTGTTCGTGAAGAAATTTTAAATAAAACTCAAGGTGCGACTTTCATTTCAGAGGAAAATTTAACTACCTTAGAAATCGAAACTAAAAACTTAAAAAGACAATTTAGCTTATTATTCCCAGATTCAGATTTATCTATCAGTTTTGCTAATTTTTTAAAAAATTTAATAACAAATTTCTTAACTTTAGGTATTTACAGTGCCTATCAAAATTCTTTATTAAATAAAAAAGTTTCGCTTTTGATAAAGCAAAATAATTACATTAAAGATAAATTTCAGAGGGATAACGAGCAAAAAGAGCATCAAATTTTATCAAATATAAAAATCGCAAAATCATTTGTAAGTTGGCAAAAAGGTTTACAAGCTTATAGCCAAAATCCCCATATCATAGAAAATGAAATTTCAGAAATTAGACAAAAATTAATTGAAGACGAAGCTTGTTTAAGGAAACTAGAATCTGATAAAAAGAACTGGGAAACGCTTCATATTGATTTAACAAGATTGCAGGAGCAGTGCGTCAAACTGGACAGCCAACGTTTAGCATTAAAAAAAGTCTATGCAGACGTTTTTGAACAAATGACTTATGAAAAAACTTTAGAAGTTATTGGACAAGATAAGGCTAAAGTAAAGCAATTACAGCAAAAATTAGACCAAATTTCTCGTATAAAAAAACAGTCAGGAACGTCTATTCTTGGGCAGTTAAAACCGATAAATCCCTCAGACAAAAAGACATTAGATCAGTATGGAATCGTTTTAGCTGATGAAGAAGTACAAGGAGATTATGGTTTAAATAGTAATGATGATGAAGAGAATTTGTTTACAGATTACGTTAAACGAAATGAAAAAACAGTGACTCCGGAGAAATTCATAAATGAAAGTTTGACATATATTTTAGACAAAATGCTTAAATTAGGCAATGACTCAACATCGAATGTTAAATTTAATGATAGTGAAATGATTTATCTAGATCCAGACTATTTATATAGTAAAATGGCTATTTATCAACTTCTCGTATTAGATGTATTAGAGCATGGTGCTATTGTCAGAGACTGTCAAGGAATAAAATTGAAAATCGGAAGAGCTTCTGAGCTAGAAATGAGGCCTTCTAATCCTGCTCAAGTAGGAACTTTTGAAAATGGCCGCTTCGGAAGCAAAATCATTTTGAGAAATGAAGACCCATTTGGCCCAGTTTCGGGGACGGCAGGTTTACAATATGGAATAGATCCTGTAAGAGCAAAACGAATTTGGATTTTGTTGACTGAAGAAGAGCAACAATATCTTTATTATTGGCTTATGGATCCTTTTTTCGAAGAAGGAAGTCAAGAAAGTAAAAGTTTGAGAGAATTTGTTACAAGGGGGGATAAAAAAAGAGTTGCGCTTGTTAATCTTGTTTATGACCATGTTTGTGATATAGCTGCCTCTATTATGAAAAATTTTGAAAAGCATACAGGAGTCGTTTGGCAGGAAAAAATGACAAATGATAAACCTCTTGTAACTCCTTATAAGAAAGTAAGCATAAACATTTTGGATCAAATCGAAGACTCTGCACCTATTGTAGCATGGCAAATGAATATTGAAATTCTTGCGAAATATCCTTTGCTTTATACTGCTTTGCAAGAGGCTCAAGCAGATCATTCTATCTTACAAATGATGCAAATGATCCCTGGTTATTTGCAAAATCCTTTAAATAAAGCATATGCAGCTCAATGGAAGAGTGATGATAAAATCAAAGGACTCTCTGAACAATACTACGGGAGTCATGAATTGTTAGAAGGCTATGTTTACGATACTTCTCCTCGCGGGTGTTTGTTCTCCAATCTCTTAGCTATCATTATGACAAATGAAAATTATGTTAATAAAAGATATTTAAAATTTTTAAAAGAAGCGGTGGCAGATTGTTTAGATAACGAAGAAACAGCAAAAGAATTTAAAGATAGAATTAAACAAGATTATCATTGGTCTCTCAAACAATACCAAAAGTGGTTGAGAGGAGAATCGATAGAAATGATTTCCGAATATTCTGATATTGAGATTGAATTGACTGCTCGATTAATCGGGGTGAAAATAGGTGTATTTGTGCTTGGCCAAAATACGGCTCTTGATGAATCTGGAGCTATGATTCCAGCTGGTCAAATCAATTACTTTGGACCAAACACAAAAGAAGTTTATTACCTTTATAATCATCCGAGTGTCACTTACTATGGATTATTTTCAAAATATCATAAAGGTGAGAATTTAAAAACTTATCTAAGTTCATTTGATGAAAATGTATTTGGAGAGGGGATTGTCGAAAGGATTGAAAGCACTGTTAATAAATTGCACCTTTATTGGAGATTGTTAGCTCAAGCTAAAGATTAATTGCTTTAGGGTGTCTAAGGTATGAGAGTATAAATTAATACGAATTATCATAAGTATATAGGAATTTATGAGTAACTTGACAGTACAACCAAGCAGTTTAGGAAACGTTTATGCTCCTCAGTCTGAATCACTTATTGCATTCAATCATGTGACGTTTATTGTTTTAAATATCTTAAGTTTAGGTAAATATGGAGTCAGGCGTATTGTTGAACAACAACGAAAAATTCAACATATCAAGTGTAAACAGGCAAAGTTAGTATCTAACACGCGAGAACTTCTGGAAAGATTTGAAAATTTAAAAAATAAGATCTTTACATTAGAAAAAGAAGTTCAACAAACTGATTTGACCTTAAATTTTGATAACAGAATTGAAGATATAAATATAACGAATGAGCAGTTAAAGAAGCGGTCATTAGAAAGCATTTTGAACAACGAGCAAAGCCTTGTTATGCAAAATTTTGCAGTCCCACGCATAACTTTTTTAGGTCTTCTATTAGCTAATATTGTTTCTATCGGATTTTATAGTTTCTATCAATTTAGACAAAATAAATTACATATCGCGAATTTAAAAAGAGAAACCGAAAATTTTCAGGTTATTATTTCTCAACGACAAATAGAATTAGCTAAACAGATTAATAATCAATTAAATTTTTTACGAAGAACCAAAAGTTTAAAAGTTAAAATTGCTAGGTTACCTATCGGGAACGATTTTTTCCAAATTAATGAGAAAAAAGAGAGGCTTAAATGGCTGGCACAAGAAATTGAAAGATTGGATTCGGAAGTGAAAAACTTGGCTAAACAAAATGCTAGCTATGAGGTGGAAAAATTAGGATCCGTGGCTTTCTTAAAGTGCAGAGTAAAAGATTTAGAAAATTTAAATACTCTTATTATAGAAAAAGCTAAAAAAATGCTCTCAAAAAAAACTTTAGATAATCCAACATTAGCCTTAGAAGAGTTAAAAGTAAAAATTCGACGTGAGCAAGAACTGACACAGAAGTTATTCCAATTAAAAAAAGATTTGGAAAGAGAAAGTGCAGATTTGACACCAACTGAAAAGGTTTATAGCCAAATAGGCCAAATCAACCAAGCATATGCCCGAGTTGAAAATCAAGGCGTCATTCCAGGGGATTATGGACTAAATTTTGACGGAGATTTTGATCCATCTAAAGAAACAGAGTATGTAAAAAATTATAAAGGAATAAAGACAGCCCGAGAGTTTTTAGAAGTTCTTTACGCTAATTCATTTAAAGAATTAGTGGAATTAGCTAAACATGGAAAGATTAATTTTAATAAGCATCTCTATACAGTTAGCTATGAATGGAATTGCCAAGCCTTGTATCGATTTATGGTATTAAAATTTATGACTCATAGTCGATTAGAAGAAAATGGCTGTAGAGGATATTTATTAAAATTGAATGTAGACGGAGTTTCCCTTGCTGCTCCTGCACCTGAAATAGTGCTTGATTGCCCTTATGGTGAAACGGCTAATTCTGACCATTTACGAAGAATTAATCGAGTTGTGGATGAATTTACTTATGCAGTGGAGCCATGTCAAAATAACTCACTACCATCCTATGATCCTGAAAGTTTAAAAAGGTTGTTAGTTGATTTATCTGAGGAAGAAAAACTGCATTTATTTAATTTAGTAATGGAAGACTTAATTGAAGAAGATCATCCAGAAATGATTAATACGCGAAAATTTTTGCAGCAAAAAGATAATCAAAGAGTTGAAAAAATAAAAACAACTTTTCAATTAATTTGCAATCTTGCTTTGACGCTTAAAACAAAATTTGGTCCTCAACATTTAATCATTTTAAGGGATTTATATGACGATGAAGGGGTTAAACCTTTCAAAAAATTTAAAGTAGAAACTGGTGAATTGAAAACTGCCTCGACTTCTCAGACCGGGACAATTCCCTGGACTCCTAATCATGCTTGCTTAGACTCAAATTTGAAACATGTTATTCAGGATACAGTAAAAACCTATCAGGATTTTTATAGAGGCTTGAATCGTGAAGCTGTTAATCCAAAGGGACAAATCTGTCCCACAAATTATGTTGGAATAGATATGCAATATTGGCATAAACATCCCTATTTTAGCCCGCATGGGTGTTTGATGAGTGCGTTTTCCGCTTTATTGACAACTGAAAGGGAGCTTATATCGGAATCAACTGTAAAACAGTTGAAAAATGCCATTGCTGCTTATCTTGATATTCCTGAAAAGGCGGCACAGTTTAAAAATCAAATTTATAATGAATATAAACTCTCTATCGAGAAATACCAAAGTTATATGAGAGGTAAGAATTATCCAATTATTAATGTAAGTAATTTTGGCGATCTGGAAATTCAATTAATGGCTGAGGTCATTGGAGTGAAAATAGCGGTAATTATAGATTCAGGGATAGCGGCCAGGCAGGAATTAAATCAACCCCTTATTTTAAATGAATTTGGTTTAACAGTTCCTGAATCCAGCTATTACTACTTTGGTCCCAATACCTTCGAGGTTTTATATTTGTATAAAACTACCCTCCATGGGAATGGGAAAACGCCTACTTATGAGCCACTTTGGCCTAAGGTGAAAAAAAATTCAGCTTTGCTTACCCCAGAGTCAAAATCAGCTTATGATAAAATTTATCTGCATGCTTATTCTAATAGAGCTTTTTAATAAGCTTAATCATCAATTTATCTATCTTTCTTTTTCTATATATACGACTTCTTGAGTAGAAATTATAAAAATTGGTTTGGGTGTCTTTGGGTGTCTCTGATACCTCAACCTTTTTAAATTTACTTTAAGTAGCAATCGTTTCTTTTTTAACTTTTCTCCCGGATAAATTTTCAAAAATTTTTAAAACTAAAAAATTTTTAAATGAAATTTATTTTTTACTCAAGTTATTTATATTTAATTGTTTTAGTTGCTCTCGCCCTCCTTTGCACGATTCAAAACTATAAGTAAAGGTTGCAATGGCGATTGTGCAATGTTGGTATTAAAGCTTAAACTGACGGGAAGTTTATCTTGTAAAAAGTTAGAAGGTAAAAAAAGGAGCTAGTAAAGAAGAAAGAAATGTGGTGAGAGCAATACACTCAAGTTTTATCAACTCATAATAAGTTGTTTGTGCATTTTTTAAAGAGTTTTATTTTTTAGCTGTTGCATTAATTCCTTCATTTCGCTAATCTTTGTGTACTCTAACGATAAATTAATCGTAAGAATAGCGATCGTTTTGAGCGACGCGAGATTGTTTTGACAGTATAAGAAAGACAATGTGCAAGCAAACAATAGAGCTTGTGTGAGGCATGAAGATGCCCCACATATAGCACTACGTTTAAGTAGTGCAGATTAATATAATCAACTCAGGTTTTCAAGAGTTTATTTTTCTGTGAGAATTTGATCTTGGTTCAGATTGAATGCTGACAGCGTGGATGAGGCATGCAAGTCGAACGAAACCTTCGGGTTTAGTGGCGGAAGGGTTAGTAAGACATGGATAACTTGCCTTTAACTCTGGGATAACGGTTGGAAACGACCGCTAATACCGGATAGGGTGAAAAGAAGACATCTTTTTTTTATTAAAGTGGGGGATCGCAAGACCTCGCGGTTAAAGAGAGGTCCATGGGATATCAGCTAGTTGGTGTGGTAAAGGCGCACCAAGGCTAAGACGTCTAGGCGGATTGAGAGATTGACCGCCAACACTGGGACTGAGAACTGCCCAGACTCCTACGGGAGGCTGCAGTCGAGAATCATTCGCAATGGGCGAAAGCCTGACGATGCGACGCTGTGTGAGTGAAGAAGGCCTTAGGGTCGTAAAGCTCTTTCGCCTGGGAACAAGATGAGCTGGCTAACATCCAGTGATTTTGAGCGTACCAGGTAAAGAAGCACCGGCTAACTCCGTGCCAGCAGCTGCGGTAATACGGAGGGTGCAAGCATTAATCGGATTTATTGGGCGTAAAGGGCGCGTAGGCGGGGGTGTCAGTCAGATGTGAAATCCCGAGGCTCAACCTCGGAACAGCATTTGAAACTACATCTCTAGAGGGTAGGCGGAGAAAACGGAATTCCACAAGTAGCGGTGAAATGCGTAGATATGTGGAAGAACACCGGTGGCGAAGGCGGTTTTCTAGCTTATACCTGACGCTAAAGCGCGAAAGCAAGGGGATCAAACAGGATTAGATACCCTGGTAGTCCTTGCCGTAAACTATGTATACTTGGTGTAACTGGACTCAACCCTAGTTGTGCCGTAGCTAACGCGTTAAGTATACCGCCTGGGGAGTACAGTCGCAAGGCTGAAACTCAAAAGAATTGACGGGGACCCGCACAAGCAGTGGAGCATGTGGTTTAATTCGATGCAACGCGAAGAACCTTACCCAGACTTGACATGTAGTAGACCGGTCTAGAAATAGGCCTTTCCTTCGGGACTGCTACACAGGTGCTGCATGGCTGTCGTCAGCTCGTGCCGTGAGGTGTTGGGTTAAGTCCCGCAACGAGCGCAACCCTTATCATTAGTTGCCAACATTTAAGGTGGGAACTCTAATGAGACTGCCTGGGTTAACCAGGAGGAAGGTGAGGATGACGTCAAGTCCGCATGGCCCTTATGTCTGGGGCTACACACGTGCTACAATGGTCGGTACAAAAGGCAGCGAAGCCGCGAGGTGAAGCAAATCCCGAAAGCCGGCCCCAGTTCAGATTGTAGTCTGCAACTCGACTACATGAAGACGGAATTGCTAGTAATGGCGAGTCAGCAACATCGCCGTGAATACGTTCCCGGGTCTTGTACACACCGCCCGTCACATCATGGGAGTTGGTTTTACCCGAATCCGCTGGCTTAACCGCAAGGGAAGAGGCGTGTAAGGTGAGGCCGATGACTGGGATGAAGTCGTAACAAGGTAGCCCTACCGGAAGGTGGGGCTGGATCACCTCCTTTAAAGGACAGTTTGCTAACTTAGCAAACAGGTTGGGCAAGCTCTATGCTTCGTACATTGTCTTACTTATACTGTCAAACGACAGAAACTATTTTGAAAGTCATAAAAGTTTAAGAATCAAGTTTAATCTGAAACGTTGATTGTTCGAAAGAACAAGAAACGTGAAAAGTAAAGATGACAAAAGTCATCACAAATTCACTGATCAAAATCAGCGCTTGAGAATAATCTTCACACAAAAATTTAAGTGACATAAGCGATCAGCTTATGTGAGTCGTAACTCATACTTAATTGCTTGAGACTAAAATTTTTTGGTCAAGCTATTAAGGGCTATTGGTGGATGCCTTGGCATTAACAGGCGATGAAGGACGCGAAACCTGCGAAAAGCTTCGGTGAGCTGGAAAAAAGCATTGACCCGGAGATATCCGAATGGAGCAATCCAACCAGAGTAATGTCTGGTTATCCTTAACTGAATTCATAGGTTAAGGAGGCGACACCTGCCGAACTGAAACATCTAAGTAGGCAGAGGAAAAGAAATCAAATCAGAGATTCCCATAGTAGCGGCGAGCGAAGTGGGAAGAGCCCAAACCACTAATTTATTAGTGGGGTTGTAGGACTCATCACAACGGCTAGCGAACTTTAGCAGAACATTTCTGGAAAGTTAGGCGATACAAGGTGAAAGCCCCGTATGCGAAAAAGAGAGCTAGTCAGATGAGCACCTGAGTAGGGCCGGACACGTGAAACCCGGTCTGAATCCGGAGGGACCACCCTCCAAGGCTAAATACTCGTTAATGACCGATAGTGAACCAGTACCGTGAGGGAAAGGTGAAAAGAACCCCTGTTAGGGGAGTGAAATAGAACCTGAAACCAATAGCTTACAAACGGTCGAAGGCCTATGCCCAATGATTTGGGAATGGCTGACGGCGTGCCTTTTGCATGATGAGCCAGCGAGTTGCGTTAAATGGCAAGGTTAAGGGATCTCATTCCGAAGCCGAAGCGAAAGCGAGTCTTAAAAGGGCGTTAAGTCATTTGGCGCAGACACGAAACCAAGTGATCTATCCATGACCAGGTTGAAGCAAGGGTAACACCTTGTGGAGGACCGAACTAGTAACTGTTGAAAAAGTTTTGGATGAGTTGTGGATAGGGGTGAAAGGCCAATCAAACTTGGAGATATCTTGTTCTCTTCGAAATAACTTTCGGGTTAGCCTCGGACAGCCCTTTACAGGGGTAGAGCACTGAATTCACGCGGGGGTCTTACCGACCTACCAAAGGAAATCAAACTCCGAATACTGTAAAGTCGTCCGG
This sequence comes from Candidatus Protochlamydia amoebophila UWE25, assembly GCF_000011565.2. NCBI lineage: Bacteria > Pseudomonadati > Chlamydiota > Chlamydiia > Parachlamydiales > Parachlamydiaceae > Candidatus Protochlamydia > Candidatus Protochlamydia amoebophila. The sequence goes on along the minus strand of NC_005861.2, from coordinate 1,250,572 downwards.
GAGATAGACAGCGTGGGATAAGCTACGTTGTCAAAAGGGGAACAGCCCAGATCGCCGATTAAGGCCCCTAATTCTATGCTAAGTGAGTAAGGAAGTGGAGTTTCTAAAACAGTTGGGATGTTGGCTTAGAGGCAGCCATCATTTAAAGAGTGCGTAACAGCTCACCAATCGAGAAACTCTGCGCCGATAATATCCGGGACTAAAGCATAGAGCCGAAATCGCGGGTTTATTCTGTTAAAGAATAAGCGGTAGGAGAGCGTAGTATGCAGCGTCGAAGATGTACCGTAAGGAGCGTTGGAGCGCATACTAGTGATAATGCATGGCATGAGTAAACGATAAAGGAGGTGAAAATCCTCCTCGCCGAAAACCTAAGGTTTCCAGGGTAAAGTTCGTCTTCCCTGGGTTAGCCGGTCCCTAAGCCGAGGCTGAAAAGCGTAGGTGATGGAAAGCAGGTTAAATATTCCTGCGCCACCTAAAACATTGGTGACGGGTCGACGGAGTACGTTAAGCGCGCGGACCATTGGATGTGTCCGTGGGGCAATGAGGTTGGTTAGTAGGTAAATCCGCTAACGGAAGACCAGGTTGTCACTAAGGGAAACCTTCGGGGGAACCGATAGCGTAGCGCAAGGCTTCCAAGAAATAGACTCTAATCGTTGATGGTGACCGTACCAAAACCGACACAGGTGGGTGGGAAGAATATTCTAAGGCGCGCGAGAGAACTCTTGTTAAGGAACTCGGCAAATTATCCTCGTAACTTCGGGAGAAGAGGAGCCACAAGTTGTGATAGCACTCGCTGCTAGAGCATCCTGTGGCCGCAGAGAAATGGCCCAGGCGACTGTTTAACAAAAACACAGCACTATGCAAAGACGTCTAAGTCGAAGTATATGGTGTGATGCCTGCCCAATGCCAAAAGGTCAAAAGGAGATGTTAGCACGTTAAGTGCAAAGCATTGAATTTAAGCCCTGGTGAATGGCGGCCGTAACTATAACGGTCCTAAGGTAGCGAAATTCCTTGTCGGGTAAGTTCCGACCTGCACGAATGGTATAACGATCTGGGCACTGTCTCAACAAGAGACTCGGTGAAATTGTAGTAGCAGTGAAGATGCTGTTTACCCGCAATAAGACGGAAAGACCCCGTGAACCTTTACTGTACTCTGATATTGGCTCTTGACTTGTCATGTGTAGAATAACCAGGAGACTAAGAAAGCTCATCGTCAGGTGAGCTGGAGTCGTCGTTGAAATACTGGTCTTGATAAGTCGGGAATCTAACGAAATCCCATGAAGCTGGGATTCGGACATTGTCAGACGGGCAGTTTTGCTGGGGCGGTATCCTCCTAAAGAGTAACGGAGGAGTCCAAAGCTTGCCTCATCGTGGTTGGCAATCACGAGTAGAGCGTAAAGGTATAAGGCAAGTTAACTGTGAGACCTGCAAGTCGAACAGAGACGAAAGTCGGGCTTAGTGATCCGGCGGTGGAATGTGGAATCGCCGTCGCTCAACGGATAAAAGGTACTCCGGGGATAACAGGCTTATCGCCACCAAGAGTTCATATCGACGTGGCGGTTTGGCACCTCGATGTCGACTCATCGCATCCTGGGGCTGAAGAAGGTCCCAAGGGTTTGGCTGTTCGCCAATTAAAGCGGTACGCGAGTTGGGTTCAAAACGTCGTGAGACAGTTTGGTCCCTATCTTTTGTGGGCGTAGGATACTTGAGAGGAGCTGCTTCTAGTACGAGAGGACCGAAGTGGACGAACCAATGGTGAGCCGGTTGTTCTGCCAAGAGCATTGCCGGGTAGCTATGTTCGGAACGGATAAGCGTTGAAAGCATATAAACGCCAAGCCTCCCTCAAGATAAGGTATCCCTATCAGACACCATATAGACCATGTGGTTAATAGGTTGGGTGTGTAAGCGCAGTAATGCGTTGAGCTTACCAATACTAATCGGTCGATCGGCTTGACCACCTTTTTTTCTAAAGGATGAAAACCATTCCCTTTAGCACAAACAGTGTGGTGCGAAATAAAAAATCAAGCGTGTGAGATTGTTTTCAAGAGCTGATTTTGATAAGTGAAACTTAAACCTTTTATGATTTTCGTTTGGTGGCATTAGAGAAAGGGAAATACCTGAACCCATTCCGAACTCAGAAGTCAAGCCTTTCATCGCCGATGGTACTGCACACAAGAGTGTGGGAGAGTAGGTCGCCGCCAAACTTTTCTTTTTGGCCTTAAAACACCCCGTTTTAAGGCCCTTTTTTTTTGCCCCCTTTCTTCCCTTTTCTTTGAGGCTTCCTTGCCAACCGCCCATTATTTGCCCTGACACCCCCCAATAAAGCTACTCATGAAAATGAATATAAAGTTGTTAAATATTTGAAAGTTGCCATCAAATACTATCAGACAGTTTTCAATCTTGAGCCAAATCATCTAAAAGCAATTAAAGAATTTTCAATATTAAAACATAGAGATGTATACAATTAATTTTACTTATAAATCGGTTTTATTATGAAAAAAACTATTTTTAGGATTATAGCGTTAATTTACCTTGTTTGCGATCTTTCTGCTGAACTAAATTTCAAAGGAAAAGGAATATTGCAAAGTGATGAATTACAACAAATTTTGCTTTTGAAAAGAACTCCTTATGAAATTGGTTATCAGCACGATACTATTAAAAAAAATCTTATCCAGCGCAAAGTTGAGCGATTTATTAATCAAAAAATTTTACCTAGCAAAACACAACTTTCATTAAACAATTTTTTGATACTCTTCCCTTCGTTATTTCTCGCATAATTGATTGACTCTATTATCATAAGATTGCACTATCCTGTCATCATTGATAGGCTCATTCAACATTTTGGCCATCTCAATCCTATACTTCCTTTACCAGAAGTGATTAAAGCTCCTATCGCTAGACTAGCTAACTTATAATGTCGTTTTTGCATCAGAGAGTCTAAAAGTTTGGTTTTCCCATGCAAGTTTAAAAGGTGAGCTAGCTTGCGATCAGCCTTATTATCATTTTGATTTATTCGAATTCTTAAAGGAGTCAAAGTAAGCCTTTCTAATCATCTAAGTCAATATCTGAATTAGAATTAAGGTAGTAATAGTTTAAAAGAATCGCTATAAAAAACAGAATTCCGATAATGAAAAACGATGGGTGCATAAAAACCTTACGCTTAAACTTGTTGCTGCATTGTTAGCTTTGAAAAAATTAATGATTCTTGAACGGATTTAACACTATAAAAACAAAAATGGGTAGTGCTAAATAGGTAAGGCTCTCAATTGTCTATCGTAATCACAAATAAAGTATTTTATTAACCCAATGTGTTTAGTTAGTTTTTTAGAAAATGAAAGTGTTTTCCTTGGCTATTTTAAATGATAAAATTTCCTTAAAAGACATCATCAAGCCTACTTTGGTAGATAATCTTCAGATCGCTCCTTCTGGCGAACCAATGATTGATCTCGATTTAAAATTACATTCTTGCCCGATAAGAAGAGAATATAAGCTTAAAGTTGCACTTAAAAATGATTTAATATCCGAATATGATTTTATTTTAATTGATAACCCACCTCATATTAGTTTTACAACAGTAAATAGCCTTATTGCAAGTAACTATTATTTAGTGCCAGTGAGTGCAGAGTACCTTCCACTTGTTGGAATCCGACATCTTATTAAAACAATTGAGTTAATTAAGCCATCTAACCCATCCATATCAAATTTAGGATCTTTATTAACAATGGTAAATCGTAGAGAAAGTATTTCAAGTGACGTTGAAAATATACTGCGAGACACATTTCCTGGAGATATGTTTGAAAACGTCATTAGAGTTAATACGAAGTTGAAAGCATGTCCACAAAAAAGACAAACTATATTTCAAGCTGAAAATTCAAAAGGAAAGGGTCATTTCGATTATTTAAATGCGACAAAAGAACTTTTGCATAGACTGGAGAAAGCTTAATGGCAATAAATCCACAAGAAACAAAAAATAGTTTATTTAGTGGTTTGAAATCTACTTCTCAAAAGCCTCTTGAAGAAGTAAAACCAGAATCAGCCTCTTTAAACTACATTCATCAGCCAAAAATTAATAATGAATCTAGTGAACTTCAAGTTCAATCAGTAATAGGACAAAAGCCCAAATGGCAAAGCTTGGATAAGGTAACAGCTCTTTTAACTGCTGAACAAAAAGAAGGTCTTGACCAAGTCGCTAAAAAGATTATGAAATTTCGCTCACGTGATCTAAAAGGAAACGATTCTAAAGAAAGAATAACAGCAAATACTCTAATGAGGGCCTTAATAGATATATTTTTAGAAAAAGAAAATCATTTGTCTATGGAGATTCTTGTAGATGAAGATGATGTGAGAAAATGGATTACTAAATTATTTTCCTAACTCCTTAAGTTAGGGAATTCCTTATTTAAGGAAATTCAAACTATACAACTATTGATCTTAGAACACTTAAAATCAAAATGCTGAAGAGCCTACATAAAAACAACCAATAATCTGACATAATATAAAACGGAATTAGATGTAATGTCTGCGCGAAATTTATTTCTTAATCTGCAAAACGTATAGCACAAACAAAGCAATGAAACAAAAAGTATACTTAAAAATTTAGGCATATCAGAAAAAGATATTTGGTAGCTAATGAAGATGGCCTAAGAGCGGTTTATTTAGCTATTGAGGGCTATAGAATCAGAAAAGCTTCGGAATAAATTCTAAACTTGCAATATGGCTAATAAACAGATTTAAAGCAATTTTAATACCTACCTAAAGGATAAATTTTCTCTTAAAATGTGACTGCCTATTTTAACTTATTAATATTGCAATAATTTTATCTATAAATAATATTGTTAAAACATCTATAAAATGAAAATTTATTTTACTCAGTGGGATGGTCATTTTGAATATTTCTAATTTTGGGCTTAATTCTAGTTATCTTGTCAATACAACGAATCCATCTTACTATCCTCTTCAAGACATTAACGATCAACTTGAGAATGAAAATACTCCCTTAGACAATCCTTTGCCTAATCTAGAAGAAACTAGTGCGTCAACGATTCAACCTTCCACTCTTTCACCTTCATCTGAAGAAGTTCAACTAAGCTTTCACGAGGGAACTTCTCTAACTATTTCTCCTTCTCAGTTAGCTTTGTTAAGGGAAAAATCCCTTTATTTTAAAACTCTTTGGTCAGGAAATTTTCAAGAAACCCTGCAACACCCTCTCGATTTAACAAAAAAAGACTTTACGCTTTTGCTCAATTTCCTGATGGACGCTAACTTTAAAGTTCCCTTAGAAGAGATTATTTCTGCCATTCAACTAACCGATTATTATGAACTAACAGAAGTAGTGAAGAATTTAGAAAAACAGCTGATGGAGGAATATAAATCTCAGAGATTTGAACCTTTTAACTCTACTGAAGAAAGTTTAGTCAGATTAAAAGAGATTTTAAGTTTCGCGCAGCGCTGTCAATTAAATACATTGAAGAACTATTTAGAATTCACCGTTGTGAGCGAATTATTAAACAAGGCCTTTCTGTCGGATGAGTTTGGAAGAATTATAAATCATTTTTCAAATGAGATAAAAATTCTTAATCTTCCAAACAAAATTTTAAACAATGCCTGTTTTTTAGCATTAAAAAGTTGTGAAAATTTAAAAGTACTTCATTTTAAGGAATGCAGGCATCTCACCGATGCAGGATTAGCGCATTTAACACCCTTAACGGCTTTGCAGCATCTAGGTCTAGGCCAATGCTGGCGTCTCACCAATGCAGGATTAGCGCATTTAACACCCTTAACCGCTTTGCAGTATCTAAATCTAAGCGAATATAAGAATCTCACTGATGCAGGTTTAGCCCATTTGACACCCTTAACGGCTCTGCAGCATCTAGGTTTAAGCGGTTGTCAGAATCTCACGGATGCAGGATTAGCGCATTTAACACCCTTAATGGGTTTACAGCATCTAGATTTAAGCGGTTGCCAGAATCTCACCGATGCAGGATTAGCCCATTTGACACCTTTAACGGGTTTGCAGCATCTAAATCTAAGCAGGTGCAATAAACTCACCGACGCAGGATTAGCACATTTGACACCTTTAACGGGTTTGCAGCATCTTGATTTAAGCGGTTGCCAGAATCTCACCGATGCAGGATTAGCGCATTTGACACCTTTAACGGGTTTGCAGCATCTTGATTTAAGCGGTTGCCAGAATCTCACCGATGCAGGATTAGCGCATTTGACACCTTTAACGGGTTTGCAGCATCTTAATCTGTGTAATTGTAGAAAATTCACGGATAATGGATTAGCGCATTTAACACCCTTATCAGTTTTACAACATCTAAATCTAAGCAGGTGCAATAAACTCACTGATGTTGGATTAGCGCATTTAACACCCTTAACGGCTTTGCAGCATTTAGATCTGAGTAGTTGCTATAATCTCACCGATGTAGGATTAGCGCATTTGACACCTTTAACGAGTTTGCAGCATCTAGGTTTAATCTCTTGCGATAAACTTACCGATGCCGGATTAGTGCATTTGAAACTCTTAACGGGTTTGCAGCATCTAAATCTGAGCAATTGCAAGAATCTCACGGATGCAGGATTAGCGCATTTGACACCCTTAACCGCTTTGCAGTATCTATATCTAAACTGGTGCAGGAAACTCACTGATGCAGGATTAGCGCATTTAACATCCTTAACGGCTTTGCAGCATCTAGATTTGAGATATTGTCAAAATCTCACGGATGCAGGGTTAGCGCATTTGACACCCTTAACGGGTTTGCGGCATCTAGATTTAAGCCAATGCTGGCGTCTCACCAAAGCAGGGTTAGCACGTTTTAAAACTTTAGCAGCTTCACTCAATCTAGAAATAAGGCTGGGTAGCTTTCCATAAAGAAGGTAACTAGGGCCAAAAATAAAAGAGTGAGTATTTTGTTTTAAAAAGTTAAGGGATAAAATTTCATTAAAGTTTATCAATTCTCGTTGAGACGCTTCTCTAAGCGAAATATCCGCGATAAGATGTATTATAGGATGGAAATTAAGCTTATAAATCAATTTTATGTGACTGCCTATTTTAACTTATTAATATTGCAATAATTTTTATCTATTCATCATATTGTTAAAATAGCTATAAATGAAAATTTATTTTATTCATTGGGATGGTCATTTTGAATATTTCTAATTTTGGGTTTAATCCTAGTCAACTTGTCCCTACAACGGCTCCTTCTTACTATCCTCAAGAGATTAGTGATCCTCTTGTGGATGAAAACACTCCCTTAGACAATCCTTTGCCTAATCTAGAAGAAACCGGTGCCTCAACGATTCAAGCTCCCGCTCTTTCACTTTCATCTGATGAAATTCAACTAAGCTTTCAAGAGGGAACTTCTCTGACTATTTCTCACTCTCAGCTAGCTTTGTTAAGGGACAAATCGCCTTATTTTAAGAATCTGTGGTCGGGGCAATTTCAAGAAACCCTGCAACATCCTCTCGCTTTAATACAAAAAGACTTTACGCTTTTGCTTAATTGTGTCATGGATGCTAAATTTAAAGTTCCTTTGGAAGAGATCACTTCTGCCATTCAACTAGCTGATTATTATGAACTAACAGAAGTGGTAACAAATTTAGAAGAACAGCTGATTGATGGATACAAATCACAAAGATTTGAACCCTTTAACTCCACTGAAGAAAGTTTAGTCAGATTAAAAGAGATTTTAAATTTTGCGCAGCAATGTCGATTAAACCCTTTGAAAAACTATTTAGAATTCACCGTTGTGAGCGCCTTATTAAACCAGACCTCTCAGTTAGAGAAGTTTGAAAAAATTGTAAATCACTTCTCAAAGAAGATAGAAACACTTAATTTTTCAGAAAATGCCCGTTTAACCGATGCCCATCTTTTAACATTAAAAAATTGTAAAAATTTAAAAATACTTCATTTTAAGAAATGTTGGGGTGTCACTGATGCAGGATTAGCGCATTTGACACCCTTAACGACTTTGCAGTATCTAGATCTAAGCGATTGCGAGAAACTCACTGATGATGGATTAGCGCATTTGACACCTTTAACGGGCTTGCAGCATCTAGATCTAAGCTGGTGCAGCAGTCTTACCGATGCAGGATTAGCGCATTTAACACCCTTAACGGCTTTGCAGCATCTAAATCTAAACAGATGCGAGTATCTCAAAGATGCAGGATTGGCGCATTTGACACCTTTAACGGGTTTGCAACATCTAAATCTAAATAGGTGCAAGGATCTCACCGATGCTGGATTATCCCATTTGAAACCCTTAACCGCTTTGCAGCATCTAAATCTAAGCGAGTGTTGGAAACTTACCGATGCTGGATTAGCCCATTTGACACCTTTAACGGCTTTACAGCATTTAGATCTAAGCAGGTGTAACAGTCTTACCGATGCAGGATTAGCGCATTTAACACCCTTAACAGCTTTACAGCATCTAGATTTAAGCGATTGTCAAAATTTCACCGATGCAGGATTAGCGCATTTGACATCTTTGACGGGTTTGCAGTATCTAAATCTAAGCGAATATAAGAATCTCACTGATGCAGGTTTAGCCCATTTGACGCCCTTAACAGCTTTGCAGCATCTTAATCTGTGTAATTGTAGAAAATTCACGGATAATGGATTAGCGCATTTGACGCCCTTAACAGCTTTGCAACACCTAGATCTGAGCCATTGTAAGAATCTCACTGATGATGGATTAGCCCATTTAGCACCTTTAACGGGCTTGCAGCGTCTAGTTCTAAGTTGGTGCGATAAGCTCACCGATGCAGGATTAGCCCATTTGACACCCCTAACGGCTTTGCAGTATTTAGATCTGAGCTGCTGTGAGATCACCGATGCAGGATTAGCCCATTTGACACCTTTAACGGGCTTGCAGCATCTAGTTCTAGTCTATTGCTGGCAACTCACCGATGCAGGATTAGCCCATTTAACACCCTTAACGACTTTGCAATATCTATATCTAGGCAGTTGCAATAGACTCACCGATGCAGGATTGGCCCATTTGGCACCTTTAACAGCTTTGCAGCATCTAGCTTTAAACGACTGTAGGAAACTTACCGATACAGGATTAGCGCATTTAACACCCTTAACGGCTTTGCAGCATTTAACTCTAAACAGATGCGAGAAACTCACTGATGATGGATTAGCCCATTTGAAACCCTTAGCGGCTTTGCAGTATTTAGATCTGAGCTACTGTGAGATCACCGATGCTGGATTAGCCCATTTAACACATTTAATGGCTTTACAACGTTTAGATCTATATGGGCGTGAGATCACTGATGATGGATTAGAACGTTTTGAAACTTTAGCAGCTTCATTTAATTTAGAAATAAGGCTGGATAGATTTCTATAAAGAAGGAAACTAGGTCCAAAAATAAAAGAGTACTTTGTCCTAAGAGGATCAAGGATAAAATTTCATTAAAGTTGATCAATTTTCATTGAGACGTTTCTCTAAGCGAAATATCAGCTGTAAGATGTATTATAGGATGGAAATTAAGTTTATAAATCAATTTTAGTCACGGCATTTTCCGTCCACATATTTCCTAATCAAATAGACCCTCTAATCGCATCAAAGATCTTATAACCCGTTTGCTTCATGATCTTATCATCTCGCGGACTTAAGGCACTTTCAAATCAAAAGCTGAAGAGTTTATGTTTGAACTATATTGATCCTTATTTGGTTTTTAATTGTTCTTTATTGATAAGAATAAATTCTCTTTAAAATGGCTGCCTATTTTAACTTATTAATATTGCAATAATTTTTATCTATCCATCATATTGTTAAAATATCTATAAATGAAAATTTATTTTACTCATTGGGACGGTCATTTTGAATATTTCTAATTTTGGGTTTAATCCTAGTCAACTTGTCCCTACAACGACTCCATCTTACTCCCCTCTTCAAGAGATTAGTGATCCTCTTGTGGATGAAAATACTCCCTTAGACAATCCTTTGCCTAATCTAGAAGAAACTAGTGCGTCAACGATTCAACCTTCCGCTCTTTCACCTTTATCTGAAGAACTTCAACTAAACTTTCACGAGGGAACTTCTCTGACTATTTCTCACTCTCAGCTAGCTTTGTTAAGGGAAAAATCCCTCTATTTTAAAAATTTGTGGTCGGGGCAATTTCAAGAAACCCTGCAACATCCTCTGGCTTTAACACAAAAAGACTTTACGCTTTTGCTCAATTGCCTGATGGACGTTAACTTTAATGTTCCCTTAGAAGAGATTACTTCTTCCATTCACCTAGCCGATTATTATGAACTGGCAGAAGTGGTGAAAAATTTAGAAGAACAGCTGATTGATGGATACAAATTACAAAGATTTGAACCCTTTAACTCCACTGAAGAAAGTTTAGTCAGATTAAAAGAGATTTTAAGTTTCGCGCGTCGCTGTCAATTAAATAGATTGAAGAACTATTTAGAATTCACTGTTGTGAGCGCCTTATTAAACCAGACCTCTCAGTTAGCCGAGTTTAAAAGAATTATAAATCACTTCTTAAAGAAGATAGAAACACTCAATTTTTCAGACAATGCTTATTTAACAGATGCCCATCTTTTAGCATTAAAAGATTGTGAAAATTTAAAAGTACTTCATTGTAAGAAATGTTGGGGTGTCACTGATGCAGGATTAGCGCATTTGACACCTTTAACAGCTTTGCAACGTCTAGATCTGAGCTATTGCGAGAATCTCACGGATGATGGATTAGCCCATTTGACGCCCTTAACAGCTTTGCAACACCTAGATCTGAGCTATTGTGAGAATCTCACGGATGATGGATTAGCCCATTTAGCACCTTTAAAGGCTTTGCAGCGTCTAGCTCTAACTAACTGTAAAAATCTCACCGATGCAGGATTAACCCATTTGACAACTTTAACGGCTTTGCAGCATCTAGATTTAAGCCAATACTGGAAACTCACCGATGCGGGATTAGCGCATTTGAAACCTTTAACGGCTTTGCAGCATCTAGATCTAAGTCTATGCTATTATCTCACTGACGCTGGAATAGCGCATTTAAAACCCTTAACGGCTTTGCAGCATCTAGATTTAAGTCAATATAGAAATCTCACGGATGCTGGATTAGCCCATTTGACGCCTTTAATGGGTTTGCAGTATCTAAATCTGAGTGCGTGCAAGAATCTCACGGATGCTGGATTAGCCCATTTGGCACCCTTAACCGCTTTGCAACATCTAAATCTAAGTAGTTGCTATAATCTCACCGATGCCGGATTAGTCCATTTGATACCCTTAACGGCTTTGCAGCATCTATATCTAAGCGATTGGGAGAATCTCACGGATACTGGATTAGCTCATTTGGCACCTTTAACAGCTTTGCAGCATCTCAATCTAAGCAACTGTAGGAAACTCACTGATGATGGATTAGCGCATTTAAAATCTTTGGTGACTTTGACGCATTTAGATCTAAGTTGGTGCAAAAATTTCACTGATGAGGGATTAACCCATTTGACACCCTTAACGGGTTTGCAATATCTAGTTCTAAGCCTATGCTATCATCTCACTGACGATGGATTAGCACGTTTTAAAACTTTAGCAGTTTCACACAATTTAAAAATTATTAAATAGAAAAAACTTTCAATAAAAAGAGAAACCAGGCGGCGAAAATAAAAGCGTACTTTGTCCTAAGTAGATAAAAGATAAAATTTCATTAAATTTGATCAATTTCCATTGAGACGCTCTTCTAAGAGAGATATTCGCTGATTTTGGAGGCACTATACCAACAATTTTATGCTTGTAAACGCCAAAAATACTCTTAAATAAGGCGCCATTTTATCAAGAATAAGGAGGAGGACAAAAGAAGAGAGCTTCAAAAAAAGTAGAAAATATCAAAAAAAATAGATAAAAGTGGAGCTAATTCCTACGTTTATAGAATTTTTGCCAGAATTCTATGTTATTTCAATCCCAAAAGAATACGAAACTAAATTCGATTATCTGCTCGCCAATTTTACCAATATGCGTCTTTAAGCCAATTACGATTTTAAAATTTCAAATACACAAAAGATATAGGATTTAAGTTTTTAATGATAAGATAGTTGGTTATTTGGATCTCCAACTAAATGTTTATCTAGCAAACCAGATAAGTTAGCTAGTATTCTTAAACCCTCTCACGAAAAAAATTGATTTTTTAAGAGATAACTTAAATCCTTTTGTTGATTTAGGATTCAAATTCTGAGCTTATCTCATCAATGGCTGTTGTCAGTAGTTACATTATTAAATGCATTAATTTTTTCTAAATTCTCTACAGGGACAAAAGCACCTACAGTTTTTCCATTACGAGTAATCAAAAATCTTTCGCCTTTATATTTTGCTAAGTTAACACATTCTGACAAGTTTTGGCGAAATTCTACGAAGCTCATTACTTTTGCTTTTTCCATATCATTAACCTATATATTTTTTGATTAAATTAATAGATTTATTAGATCGCACGTTTATGACTATAAAATATAGTAAATAATTATATTGATAAATAGGTGGAGTTGCCCCTATAAAACCGGACCGCTAGCCTGCCATTTTTAATTTCCTTAAATACTCTCTTGGAGAGAGCATATTTAAAGCCTTGTGAGGGGCTTTAACGTTATAGTCTTCGATCCAAATAGGCAATTGCTGCAAAACAGCTTCAGCACTTGCCAGATTGCCGAAATAAACATAATCTCTTTTAAAAGTTTTGACAAAAGCTTCTGCCATGCCATTACTTTCTGGACTATAAGGTGGCGTGGTTCTAATGGTTAAACCAAGCATTCTACCAAAATTGACAGTTTCTTTAGCCGTGTAACAGCTGCCATTATCAGAGAGCCATTCAAGAGGTACTCTAGCTTTTGGCTGTTCAAATCTATATTCAATAGTCTCAAGCATCAAATCTCGAATCATCTGCCCATCAATACCTATTGTAGAGGCAATATAACGCATGACTTCTCTGTCACATGTATCCAACGAGAAGGCGACATGAACACGATCACCATTTAAGCATTGAATAGAGAAGCTGTCTGAGCACCATCGTGTATTGCTGTAGAGAGTCTCTACTTTGCCTGTATGTAAGCGTTTAGGACGCCTGTTTGGCCTTTGTAGCAAAAGATGATGCTGCCTCATCAGTCTAAAAACCCGCTTATGATTAATGACTTTAAGTTTTTTCTCTTTGAGAAGGCTATTGACAATCGCATGGACCCTACGATAACCGTAAGTCGGCCTGTTTTTAACCACCTCTTTGATTAAAGCTAAAACCTGTTCATTTTCCGCTTTAGAATAAAAGATTGGCTGATGAGGTAAATGCTTTTTAAGCTGCTCTATAAGATTGGATCTTGATACTTCCATCACCTCTGCTATTTTCCTTAGGCTAAATCGCTTAAGCTTGGCAATGGCTGCCGCGAGATGAGTTTTTTTTCCTGCCCAAGCCTTACAGCCTCTTTTAAAATTTCATTTTCAAGTGTCTTTTTCCCAAGCATCCGCTCTAGTTCTCTTATTCGCTTTTCCATTTCTTTCACTTGGCTTTTGGGAACTAGTTCTTCTCGGCTGCTAATTCCTTGTAGTGCTCCTTGTTCCATTTGCCTTCTCCATGCAAAAAGTTGACTTGGTGTTATATCATATCTTCTTGCTATTTGGGAAACAGATTGACCTTCTTGATATGTTTTTTCAATAATCTGTTTTTTTTCTTCTAAGGACCATCGTCTTCTTCTTTCTACTGATGTAATTAATTTACAATTAGTCATAAATCTAGTCTTACTCCTATATCTTAGAAGCAAGCCAGATGGTCCGGTTTATTTGGGGAGCACTACATTTAGCAATCTCTAGAAAATTATTCTAAGTTCCGATAACGCTTTCTTATCGGTAGTTAGAAAAAATAAAAAAATAGACAATGAAAAAATCAAAGTGTTAGAAAATTGAAGTCGGTAAAGATGGTCAATATGGAAAATCAGTTAACAATACAAAGAATTGAGAATTTTGAAGTCGGCGAATATCTTGATTTGTTCAAAACAGCAAAAGAATAGGCGGCTTTTGCAAGATCGTTTAATACCAACAAATCTTATCGATCTGATTGGAACGATTTTGTTTTTTTGTGCCAGGAAAAAAAATTAAGGCCATTACCAGCTTTACCTCAAACGATTGTCGTCTATTTGATTAGTCGAGCTGATAACGCATAGATCAATCAGAAAGGGAAATTACAAAAACCTCTCAAAATTTCTAGTTTAAGCCGTAGGCTTACCTCGATTAGCCAAGCTCACAAATTAGCTAAACAGTCTTTCGACAAAAATTGCCCCGAAATACAGGAAGTCTGGAAAGGAATAAAAGATAAATTAGAATCTGCTCAAACTCGTAAAGATCCGATTTTACTAAATGATTTACGCAAAATAATCGAATCAATCAATAAATGACATTAGTAAAGCAAATTCATTGTCAGGAGGAATACGTGACAAGGCTTTATTGTTACTGGGATTTGTAGGCGCATTTCGAAGATCAGAATTAGTTTCTTTAACGATTGATGACACTAAATTTGTTAGAGAAGGCTTACAAATTACGCTTAGGAAATCGAAAACCGACCAAGAATAGAAGGAGAGAATCATTGCTATTCCTTATGGATCAAACATTCTCACTTGCCCTGTCAGAGCCTTAAAAGATTGGCTTGATTGTTCTAAAATTAACGAAGGACCATCATTTCGACCGATCAATCGGCATGGTCAAATCATGGATAAAGCCCTAACTTCCAAATCCGTCGCATTGATTATTAAGCGGAACAAACATTTAGAAAATCAGAAACATTCATTCTCAGGGCATAGCTTACGGGCTGGATTTGCTACAACTGCTGCCATCTTTGGTGTTCCTGAGCATCTGATCATGAAGCAAACAGGCCATAAAAGCTCTGATACCATTAGAAGGTATATTCGATTGGGAAACATGTGGACGGAAAATGCCGCCACTAAAATTGGTTTATAAGCTTAATTTCCATCCTATAATACATCTTATAGCGGATATCTCTATTAAATAAGCGTCTCAATGGAAATTGATCAACTTTAATGAAATTTTATTCTTGATTCTCTTAAAACAAAGAACCTTTTTATTATTAGATAGAGTGAATTTGCTACAGTTTTAAAGCGTGCTAATCCTGCATCAGTAAGATTCTCACACCCTAACAGCTCTAGATGCTGCAAACCCGTTAAGGATGTTAAATGGGCTAATCCAGCATCCGTGAGATCATCACAATGGCTTAGATTTAGATGCTGCAAAGCCGTTAAGGGTGTCAAATGCACTAATCCTGCATCAGTAAGATTCTCACACCCTAACAGCTCTAGATGCCGCAAAGCCATTAAGGGCATCAAATGGATTAATCCATCATCAGTGAGATTCTTATAATCGCTTAGATTGAGATGCTGCAAACCCGTTAAGAGTTTCAAATGCACTAATCCGGCATCGGTGAGATTCCTACAGTTGCTTAGATTTAAACACTGCAAAGCCGTTAAGGGTTTCAAATGCGCCAAACCATCGTCAGTGAGTTTCGAACAGTAGCTTAAATCTAGATGCTGCAAACCCGTTAAGGGTGTCAAATGGGCTAATCCGGCATCGGTGAGATTATTGCAATTGCTCAGATTTAGATGCTGCAAACCCGTTAAGAGTTTCAAATGCACTAATCCGGCATCGGTGAGTTCATCACAATAGCTTAGATTTAAATGCTGCAAACCTGTTAAGAATTTCAAATGCACTAATCCGGCATCGGTGAGATTATTGCAATTGCTCAGATTTAGATGCTGCAAACCCGTTAAGAGTTTCAAATGCACTAATCCGGCATCGGTGAGTTCATCACAATAGCTTAGATTTAAATGCTGCAAACCTGTTAAGAGTTTCAAATGCACTAATCCGGCATCGGTGAGATTTATACATTCGTATAGATTTAGATGCTGTAAACCCGTTAAGGGGGACAAATGGGATAATCCTGCACCGGTGTGCCAGCAATTGCTCAGATTTAGACGCTGCAAAGCCGTTAAGGGTCTTAAATGCACCAAACCATCGTCAGTGAGTTTCTCACAGTAGCGCAAATCTAGACGCTGCAAAGCCGTTAAGGGTCTTAAATGCGCCAAACCATCGTCAGTGAGATCCTCGCAGAAGCTCAAATCTAGACGCTGCAAAGCCGTTAAGGGTTTCAAATGAGCTAATCCTGCATCGGTGAGTTGATTGTACCTGCCTAAATTTAGTTTTTGTAAAGCGGTTAAGGGTGCCAAATGAACTAATCCTGCATCGGTGAGATTATAGCTCGCACTCAGATTTAGATACTGCAAAGCCGTTAAGGGTGTTAAATGCGCTAACCCATCGTCAGTGAGAGCCCGGCACTTCTCTAAATGAAGCACTTTTAAGTTTTTACAATTTTTTAATATTAGAAGATGCGCATCAGTTAAATAACGATTGTTTGAAAAATTGAGTCCCTCTATCTTCTTTGAAAAGTGATTTATAATTCTTTCAAACTCCGCCAATTGAGAGGTCTGGTTTAATAAGGCGCTCACAACGGTGAATTCTAAATAATTCTTCAATCTATTTAATTGATAGCGATGAGCAAAATTTAAAAGTTCTTTTAATCCGACTAAACTCTCTTCAGTGGAGTTAAAGGGTTCGAATCTCTGGGACCTATATCCACTTATTAGCTGTGCTTCTAAATGTTTTATCACTTCTGTTAGTTCATAATAATCGGCTAGGTGAATGGTAGAAGTAATTTCTTCTAAGGGAACTTTAAAGTTAGCATCCATGACACAATTAAGCAGATGCGTAAATTCCTTTTGTGTCAAAGCGAGAGGATGTTGCAGGGTTTCTTGAAATTGCCCCGACCACAGATTGTTAAAGTAGCGTGATTTTTCCCTTAACAAAGCTAGCTGAGAGTAAGAAATAGTCAGAGAAGTTCCCTCTTGAAAGCTTAGTTGGACTTCTTCAGATGAAGGTGAAAGAGCGGAAGGTTGAATCGTTGACGCACTAGTTTCTTCTAGATTAGGCAAAGGATTGTCTAAGGGAGTATTTTCATTCTCAAGTTGATCGTTAATGTCTTGAAGAGGATAGTAAGATGGATTCGTTGTATTGACAAGATAACTAGAATTAAACCCTGTATTAGAAATGTTCAAAATGACCGTCCCAATGAGTAAAATAAATTTTCATTTATAGATATTTTAACAATATGATGGATAGATAAAAATTATTGCAATATTAATAAGTTAAAATAGGCAGTCACATTTTAAAAGAAAGGTTCATTTTATCAATGAAGAGCGATTAAAAAATAAGTAAGAATCAATTGAGCTTAAATATAAAATTTTTAGTTTTTAATCTGAAAATGCCTTAAGTCACGAAATTATAGGAACATGAAACAAACGGCTTATAAGTACTCTAATGTGATTACCCTGAATTTTGGATTTTCAGGCGGCCACTAAGAATAGGTGATGCTGTTCTGATAGAGTATAGATAACCTTTTAGGTTAGCGAGAGAGTGTTCAAAAACCTAAAAATGCTATTTTAAGAAAGAAGCTTTGACAAAAGCTAAATAAAAATGAAAATCTTTTGGATTGATGGTAAGGCTACAGACAGGTGATGGAAAAATTTCTCCGGCGATCCATGAAATCTCTCTGGAATTTGTCAAACGCACAAATAAAAGCTTTAAAATATAGCCCAGACGCTTAAGTAGTTGAGCGGACATTTGCTTGACTTGGGAAATAGTGAATATTTACTTTTTTGCTTCTCCTTAGTAATATGAAGGGAACATACAAGAGATAAAATATGAAATCCAAAACGCAACCTACCGAAAAAGAGACATCACCTAAAGAAAAAAGCCAGTTTAAAGAAAAATGTATGATTTCAGCTCAGGTTTGTCCTGGTGTTTACGCCAAGTCTTATGCCTTAAGATTTAAAAGCGGAGATCTTCGTTTAAATAATTTAAGCAACAAATTATTAAAATTATCATAGTATAATTGGTACATTAAGACGCACAATCGGGCAATTATTGGGTAAGCGTACAAAAAAAGCCTGATTGCGAGACAAAAATTGAATATCGGTCTTTGTAATCAATTTCACATAAAAGAATTGATGTTGTTTATGATCGAGTCATTTCTCAAGAATATGCAGTGAAAATCCATATTCAAAAATAAAAGATGCGCGAACAAAATTTTTTGTGATTTTTTGTCTAACACAAAAAGATTTTTGGTGACCTTTTCAATTCGTTTATATTTACCTATACCGTAATAAAAAAAGATTCCGTTATAACACTTGTATATACTTTAAATTTATAATATAGTAATATTGATTTATACGAGAGGTGTATTATGCAAGTTAAACATTTAGTTCAACATGGAAATAGTAAAGCCATTGTCATTGACAAATCAATTTTACAAGCTGCAGGGCTTGACGAAAATTGTTTGTTTCAAATAGTTGTAGATTCAAATACAGGTGTTACTATTCAATCGGTAAAACCAGTAAACAGCAAATTTGAAGAAGCTAAGAAATATGTTTTTAATGAATATGCTGAACTTTTCAAGAGATTGTCTGATCGATGATTTTTTTATCTGTTGAAGAGGTGATTTTGATTCATGATCATCTCGTTTCTGCATACGGAGGTCTACATGGTATTAGAGATATGGGACTTCTTGTATCTGCTATAGAAATGCCAAAGACTACAATGTTTGGTGAGTATCTACATGAATCAATATTTGACAAATCTTCTGCATATCTTTTTCACATTGTTTGTAATCATGCTTTCTTAGATGGGAATAAGAGAACAGGTGCTGCTGCGACTTTAATTTTTTTGAGCCAAAATGATTGTAAAATGAAATACGACATGCGTGAATTCGAGGAAATGGTTTGTAGAGTAGCTCAAGGATTATTTTCGAAAGAAGAAATTAGTAATTTCTTAAAACATCAAGACAAATAACTAGAAAGTTGATTGATCTCACTGAAGACTTTTCATTGGTTTTCAATTGCAATTTGTGATTAGTCGGCTTAAGATGAGTGTTGAGCATAAGCATATTAAAATACTGTTTAATTGGACATATTCCTTTGCAAACATTATGTTCAAGAGGTATATGAAAGGAAAATATAGAGGATAAATATGAAATCCAAAACGCACCTACCGAAAAAGAGCCATCACCTAAAGAAAAAATCCAATCTAAAGATGAAACCATAATTTTAGCTCAAGTTTGTCCAGGTGATTACGCCAAATTGTATGCTTTAAAATATCAAATTGGCGATCCTCGTTTATTTTTAAAAAGGAATATAATCTAGGCAACAAAATTTGAATGATCAGCATATAATTGATACGTTAAGACGCACAATCAGGCAATTATCTGGTAAGCGTACAAAAGCCTGATTGCGAGACAAAAATTGAATATCGGTCTTTGTAATCAATTGTTGATACCGCGTTTGTTGATTTAAACTCACCCCATCTCGAATGTCATTGGCTCCATAAGGCAGCCCTTTTTGATACTCTCTAATTTCTGGCTCCCCAAACATGTCGGCAAGGCGGCCAGCATGGAGGGGTTTTTGCTCAGCAAAGACAATTTTGGTGCACAATTGCCAATCAACGTTTGGCGGCCCATAAAATGCCTCTAATTAGACAAGGTTCTGTAATGCTTTGAAAAAGTCTGTTCATTTGCGGCGCGGTACAACCATTTTATTTAAAGAAGCATAAATTGCACATTCCATAGTTTATCAAGTACGCTAAGCATAAGAATCTAACAGTGAAAATATAAGCTAAAATTGTTTTGACTATTGCATCTTACTAACCATAAAAAATATTATAGTCGAGTGTTAACCATTAAGATGTTTGTTACTACTTTGTGCTCCTATCAAAGAGGCTAAAAATTGAGGGCCTCTATCCATAATTTCAAGTAGCCGAAGAGCCGCATGATTTGGTCTGCGAGAGCCTTGTTCCCATGCTTGAATTGTATTTAAACTAATATTAAGATAGGCAGCCAATAAGCTTTGAGAACAATTAAGTTTATTTCTCAGTTGTTTTATATCTTTTGCTTGATACTCTTTTGGCTGCTGTGGAATTTCTCCAGTATCGATCCTAACTTTTTTGACTCTAACATTTTTAAAACTCCCTTTTTCATAGGAAATAGCCTCTTCTAATCCTTCTTTAAGAAGGTCAAACATTTTACCCATGATTTACTTCCTCTTTTAATTGTTTCACCAAATGAACAATCAGTTTTTTTTCTTCAGCTGATAAATCTTCTTTCACATTTTTAGGATATAAGACAATGAGATAGAGCTTGCTCTTTTCTGGAATATCTAAATAGCCAACCCTAAAGCCCCCTCTTTTTCCTTTATTCATACTTTTTAATCGAGTTTTCCTTAGGCCCGACAAACCAGGGATAACATCACCTTCTTGAGGATTTTTAATTAGTTTCCAATTGTTACAATTTTTCGGATATAATTGAAATAATCCGTATTTTTGTATCAGAGGAAAAAACCATCCTATTAATTTTTTTTATGCTGTTTTTTGAGAAATTGTATTTCTTTATTTATAATGTCATATCTTTGAAAAAATCCGCGGCGGAGATTATTCTGCGTTTCTTTTAAATCATGCATTTCTTTCCAAAACAAAATATTTTCTTCTACAGGAGTACCTACATCCCAAAGACTTAATCGTCTTTCTGTGCCAATGAACTGTGTACAGGACAATTTTTTTAACATACCTTACAACCTATTTAGAATAAAATTTTTCTTTCGAAGAAGTCTTATATAATGTAAAAATTCATTCATATATAATTCTAAACACAATAAACATTTTCTTGTTCCCTCAAAGCTTGTCCTGAATATGCTTTTTCTTTTTCTCCCGTGAGAAGCTTGGTTTGTTTTTGATTGTATGATTTCATTTGTTTTTATCGTCCACACTACTGCTAGTGTTAGCACGAGCATCCATGCATCGATCTTTTTCAAATCGGTCATATGAGTATCTTCAAAGCAAAAACATTTTGTTTTTAGATATCCAAAAAGAGTTTCAATTGCCCATCTCTTCTTGTACATTTTTAATGCTTTATAGGGACAAACATTTGTTAACACGATTAAAAGCTCTCCTTTATAATTTCTCGAAGCAGCTATTTGAACGCTTACTCCCAATAATGTATGGTGGCTTTAAAGACTTTCTTTTTTCCACACTTAATTTCCTTACATATATCTCTCAAGCCCACTGTGTAGTTTCCTTTTGTGTGTAACACTTGAGTGTCTTCTTTAACTCGAATATAGCTCGGGATTTTTGAATTAATTAAAAATTCAAACCATTCGGATCCTATAAATTCCCTATCTGCTGTAAATGAATTAATATTAATTTTATCCATCACTCTTTTAAGTACTGATAGACGATCGAGGGTTTTGGAATTACCTGCTCTTCCTAAGGAAATCCAAGCTAGAGGAATGCTAATCCCTTTAAAATTAACTCCTAAGGTCAAAATATTGATGTGTTTTTTTGCCGAATTTCCAATCTGTCCTATCTAATGCCAAGTCATTTTTCTTATTTTTAAGATCTAAAATGATAATCACTAAATCTGTTATGACCTCTTGATAATCATTCAAAGAAGTTAGCCAGTTGAAAAATCTTTGTATTCGTTTGAAATTAGAATCAATTTTTGCCTTACTATATAAAACTGTTGCTAGCTCTGACAGGTTCACTGTCTTCACTATGAACAATCCCAATAATAAATTCGTCAATACAGTTAATCTTGACTTGTTCCAATTAAAATATTGACCTAAAAAATGTTATGCAGCTCGCATATGTGTTTCATAGTGCCTCCAGAGTGGTTTCTAAAGTATTATGTCACATATCGCGAATTTTTTTACATTTTCAAAAAAATTGTCCTGTACAGAGGGTTTGATAATGAAATTAATAAAATCTAGCAGCCATGGCATCCTTATAACAAAAATTCTACAAATTCCACTAAGAGACACCCTTTCCAAAAGAAATGTTCTGACAAGTTCCTTTGTTTATTCGTTAATAATTTTAGCTTCATTGTTTTCGCTCCACTTGTTTGTCACACTTTAAATAGCGAAAATTTTGCTTTTCCTGTCTTGTATAACCATTCTTCTTTACCAAATTTGATCCGCAGTTTGTAGATTTCATTGCTCTTCTCTGCTTGAATTAGAACAATTAATCTATCCAATTAGATCAGTTTATTGGAATAGCCTTACCTATTTAGCACTACCAAAAAATGCTATTTAACAAGCAACCTTAATAAGAAGATCAACTGATAATAGTTATGCTTTTTACCCTTTTCATGATAAAATCCCTCATTTCTCAATAAAATAATAAACGTGTAAACTGATCAGAATTTATGATTGCATTAATCGAATTAACAATGCGTTTTGGCGCTAAAATTCTTTTTAAACAAGTGAATCTTCAATTTAATCCAGGAAATCGATACGGATTGATTGGGGCTAATGGGTGTGGAAAATCTACTCTAATCAAAATTTTGACGGGGGAGGTTTGTGCTGATGCAGGTCACGTGGCCATCCCTCAACAGCTTACTCTTGGTTCTTTAAAACAAGATCATTATGTGTATGAAAATGAACGGGTAATGGATGTTGTGTTAAGAGGAAAACAGTTATTATGGCGCAGCTTAGAAGAAAAAAAACGCATTTTACAGCGAGAACCATTTACAGACGATGATTGCCAAGCCCTTTCTCGTTTAGAAAAAATAATTGAGGATCAAGATGGATACACTGCTGAAGGAGAGGCGGCAAAATTACTAGAGGGATTGGGAATTCGAGAAGGGTCTCATCAAAAGCCCTTACATTTTTTATCGGGGGGCTATAAGCTCCGGGTTCTTCTCGCTCAGCTATTTTTTGGTAAACATGCCATTTTAGTGTTAGATGAACCGACTAACCACTTAGATCTATATTCCATTAAATGGCTAGAAGGTTATTTACGCAATTTTCCTGGTACATTAATTGTGACATCTCATGATCGAGATTTTCTTAATAATATTTGTACGCATATTGCAGATGTCGATTATGGGACGATCAAAATTTATAAAGGAGATTATGAAACTTTTGCTAAACAGAAAAAGCAAGATCTTGAGCAAAAAGAAGCAATGCTCACTAAGCATGATAAGCGTCGAGAAGATCTACAAGGGTTTATTGATCGCTTTGGAGCTAAAGCGACAAAGGCTCGACAAGCGCAATCCAAAGCTCGTTTGGTTGAAAAAATAGAAGATGAAATGGATAGTTTAAATCTTCTTCCGACTTCTCGACTTTATCCAAATTTGAATTTTGTACCCGAAAGAGCTTCTGGTGTTACTGTTCTTAAAGCTAAAAATCTCTATAAAACTTATGGATCCAAAAAAGTTTTGGAGAATGTTTCATTTGAAATAGAACGAGGAGATCGTTTGGCGATTATTGGTCCCAATGGAATTGGGAAATCGACTTTACTGGAAATATTGACAGATCATGCCCAACCCGACCAAGGAGAATTTGATTGGGGATTTGCGACTCAAATTGCTTATTTTCCTCAAGACCATGCAAGAGAAGTGCAAGGTGACTTGAACTTACTTGATTGGCTGAGTCAATTTGATCGGACCAAAACTCAAGAGCAGGTCAGAGACCTTTTAGGTCTCGTTAAATTCTCAGGGGATACAGTTAAGCAGCCTATTCATACATTAAGTGGAGGCGAAACAGCCCGTTTAATTCTTGCTAAAATGATGCTGTTAAAACCTAATGTTTTGATTTTTGATGAGCCGACAAATCACTTGGATTTAGAAGCTATTGATGAATTAACGAAAGCTTTGCAAAATTATTCAGGAACTCTTTTGCTTGTTAGCCATAACCGTTATTTTGTTTCACATATTGCTAATCGCATTTTGGAAATTAACTATCAAAAAATAGAAGATTTTAAAGGAAGCTATCCTGAATACGTAAAAAAACAAGAAAAAGATCATTTATCCAAGCCAAAGGCTTTGAGTCAACGTTACGCACATGAAGAAGCAAAAACAAATTCTTTGTCAACTTATCAAGATCAAAAACGTCTAAAAAGTTTGAAAACTCAATTAAAGAAGCGAATATTTTTAGCAGAGGAAGAGTGTCATAAAATTGAAGAAAAGATTAAAGAAATCGAACAAATTATGACTTCTGAAGGATTTTATCAAATATCAACACGAGAAAAACAGCTAGAATATACTCAAGAAAAACAATTACTGGAAAATGCATTAATGACTTCTATGGAAAAATGGGAAACAGCAAGTTTGGAATTGCAACAAAGTGAAGCTGAAGATGAGTGATAAATCTTTGAATATTGTAGTTGTGGGAGGAGGAGCTGCTGGTTTTTTTGGAGCCATTTCTTGCGCCCATCATTTTCCTCAACATCAAGTCATTCTTTTAGAAAAAACGCGTCAACCGCTTGCTAAGGTTCGCATTTCAGGAGGGGGGCGTTGTAATGTGACGCATGCCTGTTTTGATCCTTCTATTTTGATTAAATCTTACCCAAGGGGAAGTCAAGAATTGAGAGGGCCTTTTACTCGTTTTCAACCAAAAGATACGATTGAATGGTTTGAAAATAGAGGAGTGAAACTCAAGGCAGAAGAAGATGGTCGTATGTTTCCGGTAACAGACCAGTCAGAAACAATTATTGCTTGCCTACAGCAAGCTGCTCGAGAAGCTCGTATAGATATTCGGCTTGAAAGAGGTGTCCAAAAAATCATTAAAGAGGAAAAAGGATTTACCCTACATCTTTCTAATGAAGAAATTTTAATTTGTGATAAATTGTTAATGGCAACTGGAAGCGCTCCGAAACTTTATCCCTTACTGGAAGAATTAGGACATACCATTATCCCTCTCGTTCCCTCCCTTTTTACCTTTAATGTACCTGATTCTCCCTTGTTAGATTTAGCCGGCGTTTCATTACCTGTTGCGCAAGTTCGCCTTGTCGATGAAGGAATCATGCAGCAAGGTCCACTTTTACTCACACATTGGGGCTTTAGCGGGCCAGCTGTTCTTAAGCTCTCAGCTTGGGCAGCTCGTGAACTTCACACTTTAAATTATAAAACCAAAATGGAAATCAATTGGCTTCCAAATTTATCTGAAGAAGAGATTAGGCTGACTTTTTCAAAAATGAAACGAAGCAACCCTGCTAAGTTAGTAATGTCGGAATCCTTGTTCGAATTACCTAAACAATTGTGGAAGAGGCTTGCTCAATTATCTAGTATTGATACTGATTTAAGATGGGCGATGCTTTCCAATAAACACCTTTCTTCTTTCATAACCTATTTGCGCGCTAGCCCATTTTTAATTCAGGGCAAAACTACTTATAAACAAGAATTTGTCACTTGCGGTGGAGTGGCTTTAAATGAAGTCAATTTTAAAACACTCGAAAGTCGCCGTTGCCCCCATCTTTTCTTTGCTGGAGAAATTCTCAACATCGATGGGATCACTGGAGGATTCAATTTCCAAAATGCCTGGACGACCGGATGGATTGCTGGTTGTTCAATGGGAATGCCGACATCCGTCCTCTAGTTTTCTGCTTCTTTTTTAAAAATTTTTTCTTCTTTTTAGCGATTATGAATAAAATTTAAAACCTAAATTATTTACTAAAAATCATAGGCGCAAAAAATTTATGCAATCAACAACAAATTCCCAAAAATACTGTCAAAAATAAACTGCATATTCTTAAATATACTAAATCTATTCAAAATAATTAAATTTTATAATTAACTTTATAGATTTAAATTTCTATTTAAATTTAAAGCTAATTTTATAAATGATGTAAATGTAAAATTAATTAATTCTAAGTAATCCATAATTAATTCATTAAGTCAATCTTTTATTAATTAATTATTTAATTAATAAATTAAGTGATAATATTGTATAATTAATTATATAATTAAATTTATATAATCATTTTAATAATATTATTAGTAAGGAGTAATTATGAATTCTGCTGACTTCTATAATCCTTCTTTAGTCGCCAGCACATCTTCCCCAATTGAAGGAATTCAAAAATCTTCAAAACAAATAAAGAAATCAACTGAAAAAACTATTGAGGAGGCTACCAGTAAATTAATGCCGCAGCCCACAGAAGAGGGAACGAAATTAACGCCTCTTGTAAAGCAATCGACTAAATTTTCTAAAGGAAGATTTTTATGTTCTTATAGTAAAAAACCTGATTTAAGAGCTTCAAGTATAGAAAAAAACACTTTACAAAGTAGAATTCGAATTGAATTAAATAAAAAAATCGAAAAAAAATTTAATAAAAAAACTGTAAAATCCTGGATAAATGCATACCCTCAGAGTACGTCGGAAATGATAGTTAAATTACCCCATGAAGGTTTGAGTGAATCAATTAGCATTCGACATAAGGATATTCTATGCGAGCAAAGTCAAGCATATCAAGAAATAAAAGTACAGCTAGATGAAAAAAAAATGCAATTGAATATTTTGCATCAGCGCTTAAATAATATTAATAAAAAATCTTATAATGATAAGTTAAAAGAATTAGAAGGATTAAAACGACTAAATTTAGATATAGAAGCTATTAATAAATTTTTACCAATATTTGAACAGTTTGCAGAAAGATGCCAAAAAATTGACTTGGAAAAATTAACATCTGAAGAAATCGACTTACTAAAAAAAGAACATGGGGAATTGAAAGAAGCTTATAAGAAATTTGAAAAAATAGTACAAGGTATTATACAAAAAGTAAACAAGTGTTTACCAAAAGGAAACAAATTTCAATTTAAAAATAAACATTTAATAAAAAATATGGGGGCCGTGTTAGACAGCATTGACAATATCCTTTTTGTAAGGGAAGCAAATAAATTAAATGAATTTATAGATAATTTCAAAGAAAGTAAAAAATCAATCGAACAAGATTTATTACCTTATACTCATCAATTGAATCAAGTCAAAAAGGAAGTTGATGAAACTTGTCCTTCCTACATAAAATCGTTTCTGGAAATTAAAAAGGGAAATTCAAAGCAATATAGTGAGTTTATTGACGCGATTCAATTAACTTTCGAACTGCACAATGATCCTGTTGATCCTGTCGTTCATATGGAAGTTTGGCAAACGCTATTGGAGGTTTTTAATTTTATTCAAACGCATGAACTATTTAAATTAACAGGAGAAATCAAAGAGGAGCTATGTAGAAAAAAGGATGAGGAGATTATTACTGATCGAGATTACGGCCCTTTAGATACCTACATTGAGAGTTATTTAAAACCCCTTTTGGCATTGCCAGCAGGATTAACGGCAAAAGTGCCAGCACCCGTATTTGAGGAAAAATTTAAAACTTTACTCGCATTACTTCCCGATTCTAATAATACAATGACCGTTCAACAGGCTAAAACAAAACTTACTTTATTTAATCAAGCCAAAGAAGATTTAGATAACTCTTTTAAAGTTTATCGAAACCTTTTAAATGAAAACATAGCTCAAACTAAAAAAGGACTGAATCAAGAAACAAGAATTAAAAAAGAAATTGATGAATTATCACATCAGCTAAAAGAATTAAAAGAAAAAAAAACTGTTATTTTGGATAACTTTTTTAGCGAAATTATAAAAAATGAAGATGAAAAAATTTCAGACTTATTACAAAAGGGTATTCAGCAAACTCAAGATTTTGTAGATATTTTTTTAGGCCATTATCTTGTTCATTCCCAAGAACGCTTTCCTAAACTTTTAGAAAACCATCGAGACTTTGCTCTTAGAGTCTTTGACATGTTCGAGCTATTAAAAGATCATTTATCTGAGGAGCAATTAGATAAAATCAAATTAGTTTTAAATGAATTTTTAACGCATCATATTACAAATCAAACAAGTGAGATTGAAGAAAGTTTAGAAACATCACTTAATCAGAGTAAAAAAAGTTTGGAAAAGGTTACTAAACCTGCCAAACCTTTATATAGAAAAGTTCAAGCTGCACATGAATCTGGTGATGCCTTTTCAATAGAATGCCAACGCATTAGTAAACAAGTCGAAGTACTTTTACCTTGGTTATTTGGAAAAGGATTTGTTGCTTCACCTCAAGCCGCGCATTTAGTCCCTTTTCCTGGAGTAGTCTCTTGGGATGCTAATTATCTGTCTACATTTTTTAATGACAAGCTTGGACTAGAGTTAAGCCAAGAAAAAACGGATCGATTAGACTTGTTTAATCAAAATGTGGAACCTTTTTTAAGTACCGTCCAAGTAAATGGAAAAATTCCTCAGGAATTGGTCAAAGAAGAACTACAAGCTAGGTTTAAGGTTATTGAAGAGCAATATAAGACCTTTCATTCCATTTTTAATGCTTTGATTTTTTTAAGTCATCTATCTTCTTTAGAAATGTCAGAAACTAGGCATTTACCAGAGTTTTTTAATCAGACAATGGATAAATTTTCGGAAACTGCTATAAATAATGAGAAAGGTGGTGCTAGAGGGTATAAGGTTTTATTAGGAGAGGCTCTCATTGACCTTATTGTTTCCCCAGATGAAACGCTATTCAATTTAAAAACGGGTTTGAGTGATAAACATGTAGAGTATTTACAAGCCACTATTAACACTGTTTCTGATCGACTAGAGCAATTGGCTTTCAAAAAAACGCAAAGTGGAAAATTAGCACCACTAGAGCTTGTAGAGTGCCATGCCCTGCAGAGTATTTATTTAGGAGTGAAAAATTTATGCGATCAAAAAGAATTGCCCACTGATATTCTACAAAATGAAGAACAAATTATTGAAAAAACTAAAGTTATTCTAAGTAATTAGATTCAACAGGCGGGCCTACCCGCCTATTTTAATGTTTGTTTTGCATTCTTTTTTTCACCTCATGAAAAAAAGAATTCTATTTGAATTTTAGATGTAACCAACCTAATAGGTGTAGCAAGTTATACTTGAGAAGCAAAAAATTTATCTATGACGCATTACACAAGTTCCAAAAACTTTGCACGTCAATAATCACTAAACAACTAAATCTATCATCTGTATATTTATTCCTATTTCTTAAATTTTTTATTTTATTATTAAGTGGATAATTTCTGTTTATTTTAATTACCACTAAATATCATATATTTAATTTAAATTAAAATATGTAAATCTTAATAAAAAGTCAATAAATAGACAATACCTATATCCAGAATAAATGTGGTTCTAAACTCTTTGTTCTTTAAACTAAAAAAACAGCATGAATCGACAAAGTTAGCAAATAGAAATCTTTACTCAAACAATTTTTAATGAATGGGTAAAAAAAATATGAAGTTAAATATTTTGTTTATTTTCTTGTAATTAATTTAACAGAAAAATTTGTAAGATATTTTGCTGGATTTAGGTTTGGAGGATTAGTAAAAACTCGATAAACGATGATCCTATCAATAAAAATAAAATCACAAATTTTGCCATCTACGGATTAAGAGCCTTCAATTAATAATGGATAAAAAACTAAATTCAATATTTTATCCTTGGCTGGATTATTAAATAAAACGCAGGAGCTGAGTATCCGTTTTATAATATTTTCTAACCAAGTTTTTCACTTTCATCTCTAAGCTTAACTGCTAATTTTTGTAGGAATTTTTCTATGATGTGTAAAGTTTGTGTTGTCTGTGCCGATTTCTAAATTAACTAAAATGAGAAGAGGCATTATCAATACATTTTCTTACCGAATAAACGAACTTTATAAAAATATTAAATAATATGAAGTGAATTGCTGTTTCAATTACGTTAATTATTTGAAAAATAAAAAATAAAATTAATTATCAAAATCCTTTTCATTTTTCCTATTAGGAAAGAAACTTGCTTACTTATCTGGTATCGAGACTAATTTAAGATAAGCAATGCTTTCCGATAAAAAACCTTCCTTCTTTCATGGGCCTATTTGCGTGCCAGCCCATTTTTAATTCAAGGCAAAACTATTTTTACAAACAAGAATTTGCCGCTTGCCGTGGAGTGACTTTAAATGAAGTCAATTTTAAATCACTCGAAAGTCTCCGTTACCTATCTTTTTTGCTGGAGAAATTTTCAACATTGATGAGATCACTAAATGGTTCAATTTTCAAAATACTTGGGGGAACCAACTGGACGAGTTGTTGGTTGTTCAATAGGAAAGCTTATACCCGTCTAACTTTTTAAGATTAAAATAATTAGCATTGTAAAATTTAATTTAAATATCAGTAAATATTAATAATACTAATGATTATTTAAAATACTCATTATTAATAATTAATATTATTATATTTAATTTAAAGATAATAAATTAGTTAATAATTTATAATTAAAATTAAATTATAATTATTAAGGGAGGTAGTTATGAGTAATCCTTCTGATTTTAATCCGTCTTCTTTGAACAATGGTTCGTCTTCAAGTGAGTATTCAACGTCTCTTATTAACGATCCACTTTCTTCTGATACAACTTCTTCAACAAGAGAAGTTCAAACGAATACAAAAGAAATACAAACTGTTACGGAAGGAATTACCAGTGAGATTTTTAGTGAATTCACTCATTCTAAAGACGAAACACAAAAATCACCATGTCTGACTGAACAAACTGTTAAATCATTTGTAAAAGGGAAATTTTTATGCGCTTATAATAAAAAACCTAATTTAAGAGCTTCTGAATTAGAAATTTCAAGATCATTTCAAGGTGAAATACGGGCCCGATTAAATGATCAAATTCACCAGACATTTTCTAAAAAAATCGTCAAATTATGGATAAAAACATGTCATGAAAACATCTCACAAGCTTCGGTTAAATTAATACGTTTATGCCAAACTGCACCGATAACAATTAATTATAATGACACAATAAAACAACAAATTCAAAGATATCAAGATACACAAAAAGAAATAGAAGAAACTAAAATAGAATTGAATGTTCTAAATAGGAAATTAACTAACATTGATAAAAAAAGTTATAGTGACAATCTAAAAGAATTAGAGGCATTAGAAAAAATACAAAAAAATATAGCAAAAATTAACGACTTTCTCTCAAAGCTTGAACAGCTTGTCGAAAAATATCAGAAATGCAATTTAGAGACATTAGATCCATCAGAATTAAATGCACTAAAAGAAGAATTATCTTATCTTAAGGAATTTCATTTTAGCCAACTAAAGAAAGAAGTAAGCGATACAATAACCGAGATAAATAATTATCATCGATTACAAAACAATAGAAATAAATTTCAATTAACTGATAATCAGTTAAATATAAAAACTAAGCGTGTGTTGGATAACCTTGAAAAAATTTTTTCGGGTGAAACACCAAAAGATGTCGCAAGGCAAATAGAGGAATGCAATCGGTGTATAATAGCTACTAAAAAAGATTTTTCTCCTTATACTGAAAAATTGCAGCAAATTAAGGAAGAAACTACTATAGATTGCCGCCCTACATATGAAAAACTTCTTCAAAAGATTCGGGATGAAAATTCTAATGATCTTTACCCCGAGTTTATTGCTGAAATTAAGAAGGGTCTTAAATCTCTGGATCCAGTAATCCGGAAAGATGCCCAACAAACTTTACTTTCTTCCTTTGATATTTTTGAAAAAGAAACTCTTAAATTAACTCGAAATATTCAAAATGGATTGCCTAAAGATGAAAATGAAATTATTCCCGAAAAAGATTATGATGTCCTTCAGACACATATTAAGTATTTAAAAGAAATTTTGGAATTGACCCAATTAACTTCATCTGACGCAAAATTACCGCAGTTTGAAGGCCATTTTAAAGGCTTATTTGCTTTGATTCCTGATAAAACTATAACAGTAAAAGAAGCTAATGCTAAATTAAATTTATTTAATCAAGCAGATGAAAGCCTTGCACGCTTAGTTGAGCCTTATAAAAGAGTAGTAAAAAAAGCTTATTCGGAAAGTAAACAAGAACTTGAAAAACAAAAACCTATAATACAAGAAAATATTAAAATACTATTACAGCAATTAAAAGAAAAGAAAGCGGATAAAAAACAAATTTTAAATGATTTTATAGAAGAACTCAATAAAATTCAATCTATTAACTTTTCTGATTTAATAATTTCTGATGTCGAACAAATTCAAGATTTTGTAGATATTTTTTTAGGCCATTATCTTGAACATTCAGAAGAACGCTTTCCTAAAGTTTTAGACAGTCATCGAGATTTTGCTCTTAGAGTTTCTAACATGTTCGAAATAGTAAAAGAGAATTTATCTGATCAGCAACTAGAAGAATTACAATCAGTTCTGAAAGATTTTTTATCACAGCATATTACAAACCAAAAAACAATGCTGGAAGAAGGCTCTGTTGAAACACGTACTGACCACAGGGAAAGAGCTTTAGAAAAGACTTCAGAATCTGAAAAACCTTTATATAGAAAAGTTCAGGCTATGCATGAGACTGAAGACGAATTTTCAGTAGAGTGTCAAATGGTTGGTAAAAAAGTTGAATCACTTTTACCATGGCTTTTTGGAAAGGGTTGTTTTGTTTCACCTCAAGCTGCGCATCTAGCTCCATTTCCAGGAATAGTTTCTTGGGATCTTAATTATCTGACTTCTCTTTTTAATCATAAGTTTGGCCTAAAGTTGCCGACCATAGAAAAAAATGATCAAGCTGAGCTATTTAATGAGGACGTTGCGGGCTTTATAAAGACGATCCAAAGCGAAGGAAAAGTTGACAATGGAATACTGGAAAAAGAACTCATTCAAAGATATGCTGATAGTAAAGAAGAGAAACAAGATACTCTTCATTTCATTTTCAATGCACTTGTTTTTTTAAGCCGTATTTCCTCTTTAGAAATGTCAGAAACAAGACATTTGCCAGAGTTTTTTAATCAAGAAATGGATAAAGTTTCGGAAACTTTAATAAAGGGTGGAGAGCAGAAAGACAGAGGATATAAACTTTTATTAGGAGAAGCTTTTATCGATCTTCTCGCTTTTTCAAAAGAAAGCTTATTAGATCCTCAAACAGCTTTAAGCGAGAAACATATAGAATATTTACAAGCCACAGTTAATGCAGTTTCCGAACGTTTAGAGCAATTAGCTAGTAAAAAACAGAAAACTGGAAAATTAACACCCTTAGAATTCGTAGAATGTCATGCTCTACATAGTATCTATTTAGGAGTGAAAAATTTATGCGATCAAAAAAAATTGCCCACTGATATTCTACAAAATGAAGAACAAATTATTGAAAAAACTAAAGTTATTCTAAGTTATTAGATTCAATAGACGGGCTTGCAAGCTTAATTTTAAATTTATTTTATTAGTATTTCTTGGGTAGTGCGCTAAATAGGTAAGATTCTCAATTATCTATGTTAATCACAAATAAAGTATTTTATTAACCCTGACCTTGCCCCCTGATTCCATCCAGAGTTAAATAGAGATTCAAGCAATTAATTTCTTGTTATTTTCACTTAAACTTCTAATAAATTGTTTTGGGCTTAGACCCTTTAAACTTGTATGAGGACGATACTCATTATAGTCTTCGCGCCACTTTTCAATCGTGCTACGAGCATCCTTAACATTTAAAAACCAATTTTCATTTAAGCATTCATCACGAAGCTTTCCATTGAAACTTTCAATGTAACCATTTTGCATTGGCTTACCAGGTTGAATATACTTCCAGCTAATTTTGTTATCCCATGACCACTTCAAAATAGCATTACTAGTAAATTCCGTCCCATTATCGCTTAATATGCATGCTGGCCTCCCCTCTGTCTCTATCAACTCAGATAGCTCTCTCGCAACACGAACTCCGCTGATCGAGGTATCTACCACCATCTTAAGACTTTTCCTAGTAAAATCATCCATAATTGTTAGAATCCGAAGGCGCCTTCCATTGGCTAATGCATCTGAAACAAAGTCAAGAGACCATCTTTGATTTGGCCTAGAAATCTCCTCAGGTCCTATTCTAGAACCTAAAGCTCTCTTTCTTCCACCCCTTTTTCTGATTTTGAGACCACTCTCTTTGTACAGTCGGTACACTTTTTTATGATTAATCTTTAATCCTTCCTTCTTCAGCAAAAGACAAATTCTTCGATACCCAAACCTTCTTCTTTCATGAGCTATCGAAATCATTTTATCCTTTACTTCTGTATCATTCTTCATTTTATGCTTATAGCGCCCAACAGACCTGTCGAAAGCAAGTAAACGACAAGCTCTCCTTTGACTTATGCCATGGTGGATGGTTAGATCATTCATGGCCTTTCTCTTAGCCTGCGGGCCTACCACTTTTTTGATAAAAGATCCTTCAAAGCCACATTATCAAGAGCATAATCAGCTACAAGCCTTTTTAATTTCCTGTTTTCTTCTTCTAGAGCTTTTAATCTTTGTGCCTCAGATACACTCATTCCACCAAATTTGGCTTTCCATGAGTAATAAGTAGCGGGAGCTATGCTATATTTACGACAAACTTCAGCTACTGCTGAGCCTGCTTCTACTTCTTTGAGTATTTGAATGATGTGTTCTTCTGAAAATCTTTTTTTCATTGGTTCGTTTCCTAAAATTTATTTATTTTAACACGAACCTCTATTTCTTCTTGGATGATTTTTAAGGGGCAAGGTCAACCCAATGTGATTAGTTAGTTTTTTAGAAAATGAAAGTGTTTTCCTTACAAGTCTTGCACATCTTTGTCTGCGAGTACAATTAAATCTTTCAATATAGCTTGTCTGACCAGATTGCTTGCTAACTGGTTGATGTTGACTCCAAGGATTGGTTTCATAATAGACATTAAATTTATCAGTGAAATAGAAGGCTTTTTTTAATGATTCGGGTAGTTTTTGCAAAAAGAAGCTCAGCGGTTTTTTTATCTCGAGGACCCACTTGCATAGCAAGCACTTGCCGACTTTTTTTATGGGAAACAAGCCATAACCACTGATCATTTTTCTTATTTCCTATAAAACTCCATTAAAGCTCATCTACTTCAAATTTAGCCACTTCCAACTCATCTTTCTCACGACAAGTGACTTGTGCATTTAAATCCTCAGGCAAATCATTGATAATGAGATTAATAAAATCTAGCAGCCATGGCATACTTACATCAAAAATTCTACAAATCCATTAAGAGATACCCTTTCTAAAAGAGCTTTTCTGATAAGTTCCTTTGTTTGTTAAGGATTTTAGCTTCATTGTTTTCGCTCCACTGTTTGCCACATTCTTAACAGCGAAAATTTTACTTTTCATGTCTTGTATAACCATTCTTCTTTACCAAATCTGAGCCACAGTGCGTACATTTCATTGCTCTTCTCCGCTTGAATTAGAATAATTAAACTATCAAATTAGATCAGTTTATTGAAATAGCCTTACCTACTTAGTACTATCCAATAATTTTTATCTATAAATTATATTGTTAAAATATTTATAAATTAAAATTTATCTTATACCATATGAGCGATAGAACCAATACCAATGTTACAATTGAATTACTACACCCTAATTTTGAAAATGAGGTTGAGGAATATTTCCATGAAATGATAGAGGGTAGCCGCCGCCCTTATCTAATTCAACATGTATGTAAAAGACCTAGACCTTCTGATGAAAAGTAACAAAATTATTGGTCTCAAGTGGGTCCTGAACAATATGATGAATGGCTATCTAAATAAAGATAGCCTATATATAGGACAAAATTTATTGTTCCCAAATAGGAGCAAATGTTCGTCCACTTTTACCCCAGATATTAACTAAATAGCTAACTTGATCAATTTGATTAGGATAATCGTAAGCAAGGACCTTTTTTAGACACTCTCTTGGCTCATCATTATATAAATAACCAAGCCTCTCACTAACAATTTCTCTAATAGATTTTTTAGCGTGTTCAATTGTTAAGCGCATAAGTTTCGATTCGGAAGGGATTTGTAATGTTCTAGCAAAATAAGACGTTAAAAAGGTATCATCCGCCGCTTGGTCTTCTATCGTTTTACTATATTCTTTAAGAATATCTCTAGCTAACTGATCAATACCAGCAACTGTATCTAATTTAGCAAGATTTTGCGTTTTAAATTTTTGATAAATGGCCTTTAATTCCTGTTCCATTTTGCTTTGATCCGCGTAAAAACTTGTAATTTTACTATCAAGCCATTTATGAAAAAAGCTATGAGAATTTAGTGGAGCTAATATACGCCAAGTGGCAATTTCTTCTGTAGGAAGCTTGTTTAATACTTCAATTGGAAGATCTGGATCTTGCGTATGTAACCACTCTGCAAAAGCATCTTTACACACATCCTTTACTTTAGCTTTTATTGGTAGGTTGGTTTGGACTACCTCTTTAGGTTTAGCTGCCTTATATGGCATATCCTGATCAGATTGATAGCCTTGTTTAGGAGAGCAAGGTTGTAAATACATCATAAATTAACTAAATTAAAATTGTTAATTATAAATAAACTAAAATCATTGTGTTTTATATGAATAATTCAATCCTAGTCTATTTGCTATTTTTTGATGATTTTTCTTTAGTTTGTTAACACAATAGAATAATAATTATTATACGCCTTAACGTAAATAAAATCAAAGTGTTGCTGCAAAGCTCACTAGTTTCTTCAAACCCGTATTATAATTTTACAACCCATGTTTAGGTAGCATCCTTACAGTTAGAAATATGAACTTATTAATATAAAACCATATTTTATTGTAATTGGGTTAAATTTGTTTGGACTAATAATTATTAGCCTTAAGGTCTCTGTCAGCATTTTATTTAATTTAGCACATATTGTGCAAAAGGCCTAAATCTCCTGAATTCTAGCAAAAGCAAATCATCAAACATTTTTTTATGTGATTCCAAATGAAATTTTCTCTGATGGCGTGACTTTCCATTTCAATGTTCAAAATTTATATTGATATTGGGTAATTAAGAGATAGCGTTCGGAGAGGTAGTGCTCCCCAAATGAACCGAACCATCTGGCTTGCTTCTAAGATATAGGAGTAAGACTAGATTTATGACTAATTGTAAATTAATTACATCAGTAGAAAGAAGAAGACGATGGTCCCTAGAAGAAAAAAAACAGATCATTGAAAAAACATATCAAGAAGGTCAATCTGTCTCCCAAATAGCAAGGAGATATGATATAACACCAAGTCAACTTTTTGCATGGAGAAGGCAGATGGAACAAGGAGCATTACAAGGAATTAGCAGCCGAGAAGAACTAGTTCCCAAAAGCCAAGTGAAAGAAATGGAAAAGCGAATAAGAGAACTAGAGCGGATGCTAGGGAAAAAGACATTTGAAAATGAAATTTTAAAAGAGGCTGTAAGGCTTGGGCAGGAAAAAAAACTCATCTTGCGGCAGCCATTGCCAAGCTTAAACGTTTTAGCATAAGGAAAATAGCAGAGATGATGGAAGTATCAAGATCCAATCTTATAGAGCAGCTTAAAGAGCATTTACCTCATCAGCCAGTCTTTTATTCTAAAGCTGAAAATGAACAAGTTTTAGCTTTAATCAAAGAGGTGGTTAAAGGCAGGCCGACTTACGGTTATCGTAGGGTTCATGCGATTGTCAATAGCCTTCTCAAAGAGAAAAAACTTAAAGTCATTAATCATAAGCGATTTTTTAGACTGATGAGGCAGCATCATCTTTTGCTACAAAGGCCAAACAGGCGTCCTAAACGCTTACATACAGGTAAAGTAGAAACTCTCTACAGCAATACACGATGGTGCTCAGACAGCTTCTCTATTCAATGCTTAAATGGTAATCGTGTTCATGTCGCCTTCTCGTTGGATACGTGTGACAGAAAAGTCATGCGTTATATTGCCTCTACAATAGGTATTGATGGGCAGATGATTCGAGATTTGATGCTTGAGACTATTGAATATAGATTTGAACAGCCAAAAGCTAGAGTACCTCTTGAATGGCTCTCTGATAATGGCAGCTGTTACACGGCTAAAGAAACTGTCAATTTTGGTAGAATGCTTGGTTTAACCACTAGAACCACACCATCTTATAGCCCAGAAAGTAATGGCATGGCAGAAGCTTTTGTCAAAACTTTTAAAAGAGATTATGTTTATTTCGGCAATCTGGCAAGTGCTGAAGCTGTTTTGCAGCAATTGCCTATTTGGATCGAAGACTATAACGCTAAAGCCCCTCATAAGGCTTTAAATATGCTCTCTCCAAGAGAGTATTTAAGAAAATTAAAAATGACAGGCTAGCGGTCCGGTTTTATAGGGGCAACTCCACCCGTTTGTTTCCTGATTCTTTCATCTCGTGGACTTAAGGCATTTTCAGATCAAAAACTAAGGAAATTATGTTTGTGCTATATTAACCCTTAATCTCACGGATGCAGGATTAGCCCATTTAACACCCTTAATCGCTTTGCAGCATCTAAATCTATTTGGCTGTAATAATCTCACCGATGATGGATTAGCGCATTTAACACCCTTAATCGCTTTGCAGCATCTAAATCTAAGCTACTGTATAAATGTCACGGATGATGGATTAGCGCATTTGACACCTTTAACGGCTTTGCAGTATCTAGATTTATTTGGCTGTAATAAACTCACCGATGCAGGATTAGCACGTTTTAAAATTTTAGCAGCTTCACTTAATCTATTAATAAATAAAGATATAAATAAATTTTCTTAAAGATACATATTATCACAGTTAATTCATGCAGTTCCGGTAAGAAAAAAGCTCTCTAGAGATAACTTAAATCCTTTTGTTGATTTAGGATTCAAATTCTGAGCTTATCTCATCAGTGGCTGTGTCAGCAATTACATTATTAAATGCATTAATTTTTTCTAAATCCTCTACAGGGGCAAAAGCACCTACGGCTTTTCCATTACGAGTAATCAAAAATCTCTCGCCTTTATATTTTGCTAAGTTAACACATTCTGATAAGTTTTGACGGAATTCTACGAAGCTCATTACTTTTGCTTTTTCCATATCATTAACCTATATATCTTTTGATTAAATTAATAAATTTATTAGATAACAAGTTTATGACTATAAAATATAGTAAATAATTGTATTGATAAATAAGTCATCATATTCTAAATAATATAAATTATATTTGGTGATAGGATAACGATTTAATTAATCAGCGTAATGTACACATTTGGCAATCTCTAAAAAATTGTCCTAACTTCCGATAATGCTGGTGTTAGTACGTTTTAAAACTTTAGATTTCTTACAACCCGTTTGTTTTGCTGTCATATAGCCTCGTAGACTTAAGGCATTTTCAGATTAAAAACTAAAAAACTTATATTTAAGTTTAATCAATTCTTACTTATTTTTTAATCGCTTTCGATTAATTTTATGTGCAATTAGAAGATTGAGCGGTCGAAACGACTGGAAAAACAAATTAAAGCCCTTCCAAAATCAACCCAAGCTGTATTTTATAAACTTTGTTCTGATTTGGAAAGACTTAAACCAAAACAACCTCAATGGCCCATTAGCTAAGCATCGAAAAGTGATACCTTCTGAAGCTTGTCATTGCCACTTAAAGAAGGGAAAACCTACTCCCTCATAACTGCCATTGCTAGTCTAAGCTTTGCATTAGTCATTTTAAAAGGAAGCTTCACCTTTTCGTCCACGAGCGCTAGCAGAAGCTAGGCCTGCCTTTGTTCTTTCTTTTTCAAAGGTTGTTTCCCAAGATATTGGCGAAATTCTCAAAATTTATAGGTTAAAATTTACTTGAATTATTGTATCCTAAAAGATACAATAAGCTATATGGAAGAGATCGATATTGAAATCTACGAAACCGCTAATGGTAAACGACCCTTTGAGATTTGGATCAAGGAAATCAAAGAAATCCATACAAGGGCTAAAATTTTAACCCGGTTAGACCGATTGAAGCTTGGGAATTTTGGAGATTGTAAAACCTTGCAAAAGGGGGTACATGAGCTTCGTATTCATTACGGCCCGGGCATTAGGATTTATTATGGAAAGATTGGAAACAAAGTCATCTTGCTTCTTTGCGGTGGTGATAAAGGATCTCAGGACAAGGACATTGCAAAAGCAATGGAGTATTTGAAGGATTATCAATCTAGGGAGTTAAGTTATGGCAAGTAATAAGAAGTATCAAGATTTTCTCTTAGAACAGCTAAAGGATCATGACGAGGCTGTTGCCTATCTAAATGCTGCTTTAGAAGAAAGCCTGAAGGGCGACGAAGAGTCGCAACAAGTTTTTTTGATTGCTCTTCGCAATGTAGCGGAAGCACAAGGTGGGATTGGAGCTTTAGCCAAAAAAGCGCATGTCGGCCGTGAAAGCCTTTACAAAACACTTTCAGGCGCTGGAAACCCTAAATGGCATACCTTGGTTTCTTTGTGTATGGCTATGGGATTAAATTTAAGATTAACTTAATTATTGAAGGGAAAGTTATGGCTAAAAAATTTAGCTGATGTACTCAACAGTGATTATAGACAATTTTTATAGGGATCAGCTTACTGGAATATAGGTTGTATCATCACTTATCCAGAAAGTGTTATGCAGAGCCTTAGAAACTATCTCGAAAATAGAACGGGTCAAATTTTTATCACGCGTTCGGGAAAACCTGTCATGATCAATCAAGTGGCTTTGACTTTTAAAAAAGCCGGTGTAAAAGCAAATATTCCTTTTAAAATCACTCCCCCTGTACTCAGAGCATCCACAGTAACCTATCTAAAAAAACAAGGTTTTTCGGATAGTGAGATCATGCGAGTGACGGGTCATGCTAGCTCAGAGCTTGTTTATGCCTATGATAAAGGGTCTCGAGCAGATAATGCGACTAAATTGATCAATCTGGTGATTTAAAAATGCTTGATTAGTGTTTTGTCCTTATTTGAATAAGACTGAATATGACTTGATTCACTTAAGTGATCTTCTCGTAAGGGTCCTGCAATAGATTAATAACCAAATTTACTTTATATGGTGTGTTCCTCGGCCTTTAAATCACCTCTAGTTTTATTATGGAGATATTTTTGATTAGAAATTTTTTCAATCATTGTTTTAACTTAGACTTATCTTTGTTACCTATAAACGTATAATTTTCCAAAACGACATTATCAAAACACAGAATTGCCCATGCTGAGGGATCTTAAAGCTTAAAAGAAGGGAATTTTTCTTACTACGTATAGTTTAAGGAAAACAATTTATCAACTGAATTTGTTAAGTTAATGAAAGTAGACATTCTCTAATTGTTTTCTTTAAAGTAACCTGGAATAAATATCATTCATTGATTCAAGGGTGATAATAGAATAACAAGAAAAACACTTTACAATGACTTATTGTGAATTATATCTTTAATCTTTGAAGTTAGTCGAATATCAGGTTATTGAATTAAAATGCTAGCTTTAAAGCTTGCTAATCCTGTATCGGTGAGTTTTCGACAATCGCTTAAATTTAGATACTGCAAAGCCGTTAAGGGTATTAAATGCGCTAATCCAGCGTCCGTAAGATTACGGCAACTACTCAGATTTAAATGTTTTAAAGCCACTAAGGGCCTCAAATGCGCTAATCCAGCGTCTGTGAGTTTATGGCACCAAATTAGTTTCAAATGCGTTAAAGCCACTAAAGGTGTTAAATGCGCTAATCCAGCATCGGTGAGCTCATAGCAATTAGCCAGGTCTAAATGTTGTAAAGCCACTAAAGGCCTCAAATGCGCTAATCCATCATCAGTAAGATTATCCCAATAGCTTAGATCTAGATACTGCAAAGCCTTTAAAGGTGTCAAATGCGCTAATCCAGCGCCCGTAAGATTCTCACATTTTTTTAGGAGAAGTCTCTGTAGAGCGGTTAAGGGTGTTAAATGGGCTAATCCAGCATCAGTGATGTTACGGCAAAAGCTTAGATCTAGATATTGCAAAGCTCTTAAGGATGTCAAATGCGCTAAACCGGCATCCGTGACTTTGTCACATCCCCTCAGACCTAGATGCTGCAAAGCTGTTAAGGATGCCAAATGCGCCAACCCATCGTCAGTGAGAGCTTGGCATGTCTCGAAAGTAAGTATTTTTAAATTTTTACATTCTTTTAATGCTGAGAAATGAGCATCTGTTAAATAAGTCTGATTTGAGAAATGAAGAATATCTATTTCATTTGAGAGATGTTTTATAGTTCTTTCAAACTCCGCTAACTGAGAAGTCGCGTTTAATAATACGTTCGCAATATTTAATTCTAAATCCTCCTTTAATTCATTTAATTGACAGCAATGTGCAAAATTTAAAAGTTCTTTGAATTCGATTAAACTCTCTTCAGTGTAGTCAAAGGGTTCGAATCTCTGAGAGTTATATTCATTTATTAGCTGTCCCTCTAAATGTTTCACCAATCCTATTAGTCCATAATATTGGGCTAGTTGAATAGAATAAGGGATCTTTTTCAAGGGAATTACAAACTTAGGAATCGTTAGGCAATTGAGCAAAAGCGTAAAATCTTCTTTTGTTAAATCGAGAGGATGTTGGAGAGTTTCTTGAAATTGCCCCGACCACAGATTCTTGAAATAGGGTGATTTTTCCCTTAAAAAAGTTAGCAAAGAGTGAGAAATAGTTAGAGAAGTTCCCTCTTGGAAGCTTAGTTGAACTTCTTCGGATGAAGGTGAAAGAGCGGGAGCTGGAATCGTTGACGCACTAGTTTCTTCTAGATTATCTAAAGAATTGGCTAAGGGAGTATTTTCATCCTCAAGATGATCGCTAATTGCTTGAGATGGATAGTAAGATGGGGTCGTTGTATGGACAGGATAACTAGAATTAAACCCTGAATTAGAAATATTCAAAATGACCATCCAAATGAGAAAAATAAATTTTTATTTATAGCTATTTTAATAATATGATGGATAGATAAAAATTATAGCAATATTAATAAGCTAAAATAGGCAGTCACATTTTAAGAGAAAGTTTCATTTTATCAATGAAGAGCTATTAAAAAACAAATAAGGATTAATATAGTTTAAATATAAGCTCCTTAGCTTTTAAACTGTAATTGCATTAAGTCCATGAAATGATAGAATCAGGAAACAAACGATTTATAAGTTCTCTGATACGGTTAGAGGGCATATTTAATTAGGAAATATGTGGACGAAAATGCCGCGACTAAAATTGATTTATAAGCTTAATTTCCATCCTATAATACGTCTCATAGCGGATATTTCTATTAGAGAAGCGTTTCAATAGAAATTGATCAACTTTAATGAAATTTTATTCTTGATCTACTTAGGACAAAGTACTCTTTTGCTTTCGGCGTTAGAATTCCTGCTTTTTTATTAAGGTTTTTTACCTAATAATTTCTAAATTGAGTGAAGTTGCTAAAGTTTTAAAACGGTCTAATCCATCATCCGTGAGATTCATGCAGTAGCTTAAATCTAGATACTGCAAAGCCGTTAAGGATGTCAAATGGGCTAATCCTGCATCGGTAAGCTTATAGCAGCCGCTTAGATTTAGATGCTGCAAAGCCGTTAAAGGTGTCAAATGAGCTAATCCTGCATCGGTGAGATTCTTACAGTCAGTTAGAGCTAGATATTGCAAACCCGCTAAAGGTGTCAAATGAGCTAATCCTGCATCGGTGAGATTCTTGTACCAGTTTAGATTTAGATGCTGCAAACCCGTTAAAAGTGTCAAATGGGCTAATCCTGCATCGGTAAGCTTATAGCAGCCGCTTAGATTTAGATGCTGCAAAGTTGTTAAGAGTGTTAAATGGGCTAATCCATCGTCAGTGATGTTACTGCAAAAGCTTAGGTCTAGATGCTGCAGAGCCGTTAAGGGTGTCAAATGGGCTAATCCAGCATCGGTGAGATTCCTGCACCAGTTTAGATTTAGATGCTGCAAAGCCGTTAAGGGCCTCAAATGGGCCAAGCCTGCATCGGTGAGATCCTTACAGCCAATTAGATCTAGATGCTGCAAACCCGTTAAGGGTGTCAAATGGGCTAATCCAGCATCGGTGAGATAGCACCCCCTTAGATCAAGATGCTGCAAAGCCGTTAAAGGTGTCAAATGCGCTAATCCAGCGTCAGTGGCGTTGCTGCAAAAGCTTAGATTTAGATGCTGCAGAGCCGTTAAGGGTGTCAAATGGGCTAATCCAGCATCGGTGAAATAGCACCCCCTTAGATCTAGATGCTGCAAAGCCGTTAAAGGTGTCAAATGCGCTAATCCAACATCGGTGAGATTCTCACAATCGCTTAAATCTAGATGCTGCAAAGCCACTAAGGGTGCCAAATGCGCTAATCCATCGTCCGTAATAGCCAGACATGCTTCTAAATGAAGCACTTTTAAATTTTCACAATTTTTTAATGCTAAGAGATGGGCATCAGTCAAATGGGCATTGTTTGAAAAATCAAGAGCTTCTATCTCATTTGAGAAATGATTTATAATTTTTTCAAACTCCGCTAACTGAATGGTCTGGTTTAATAAGGCGCTCACAGCGGTGAATTCTAAATAGTTTTTCAAAGCGTTTAATTGATATTGCTGCGCGAAATTTAAAATCTCTTTTAATCTGACTAAACTTTCTTCAGTGGAGTTAAAGGGTTCAAATCTTTGTGATTTGTACCCATCTATCAGTTGTTCTTCTAAATGTTTCACCACTTCTGTTAGTCCATAATAATCGGCGAGTTGAATAGAAGAAGAGATCTCTTCCAAGGGAATTTCAAACTTAGGATTCGCTAGGTAATTAAGCAAAAGCGTAAAGTCTTTTTTTGTTAAATCGAGAGGGTGTTGCAGGGTTTCTTGAAAATTTCCTGACCAAAGAGTTTTAAAATAAAGGGATTTATCCCTTAACAAAGCTAACTGAGAATGAGAAATAGTTAGAG
This sequence comes from Candidatus Protochlamydia amoebophila UWE25, assembly GCF_000011565.2. Classification (NCBI taxonomy): domain Bacteria; kingdom Pseudomonadati; phylum Chlamydiota; class Chlamydiia; order Parachlamydiales; family Parachlamydiaceae; genus Candidatus Protochlamydia; species Candidatus Protochlamydia amoebophila. Next base: position 1,205,993 of record NC_005861.2, on the reverse strand, counting down.
AAGTTCCCTCGTGAAAGTTTAGTTGAATTTCTTCAGATGAAGGTGAAAGAGCGGAAGCTGGAATTGTTGGTGCACTAGTTTCTTCTAGATTAGGTAAAGAATTGTCTAAGGGAGTATTTTCATTCTCAAGTTGATCGTTAATGTCTTGTTGAGGGGGATCGTAAGATGGAGTCGTTGTATGAACAAGATGACTAGGATTAAATCCAAAATTAGAAATATTCAAAATGACCTCCCAATGAGTGAAATAAATTTTAATTTATAGATGTTTTAATAATATTATTTATAGATAAAAATTATGGCAATATTAATAAGTTAAAATAGGCAGTCACATTTTAAAAGAAAGGTTCATTTTATCAATGAAGAGCGATTAAAAAAATAAGTAAGAATCAATTGAGCTTAAATATAAAATTTTTAGTTTTTAATCTGAAAATGCCTTAAGTCCACGAAATTATAGGAACATGAAACAAACGGCTTATAAGTACTCTAATATGTTACCCTGAATTTTGGATTTTCAGGCGGCCATTAAGAATAGGTGATGCTGTTCTGATAGAGTATAGATAACCCTTTAGGTTAGCGAGAGAGTGTTCAAAAACCTAAAAATGCTATTTTAAGAAAGAAGCTTTGACAAAAGCTAAGTAAAAATGAAAATCTTTTGGATTGATGGTAAGGCTACAGACAGGTGATGGAAAAATTTCTCCGGCGATCCATGAAATCTCTCTGGAATTTGTCAAACGCACAAATAAAAGCTTTAAAATATAGCCCAGACGCTTAAGTAGTTGAACGGACATTTGCTTGGCTTGGAAAATAGTGTAAATTAAGCTTTTTTTCTGTTTCGCATAACTCTAGAGCCGTGGCTTTGACAGTTTCAACCTTATTTTAACATCAACAAATGCATTAACAGGTTAGTATAACTTAGACCTGTTAATAGCTGATTATTAAAAATTCTAAACGAGCGACTTTTTAAGAAAACCTTTTTTTTAGTCATATAGCCTCTAAAATATCGCAACTATGCTCTAAAATTTATGCCATCTACGTTTAGAATAGTTGGAAAATGCTTTTTTTTGACGAAAATATAACAGATTTCTTACGTATTAGATTTTTTGTTTTTTTATTCGTATACTTCTTTCCTATGACCCACGTTAACAATCAAAATGAGAATTTTTGAGTCATAAATTTCATAAATAATCCTATAGTCACCAACACGAATTCTATATGCGTTATCATTACCTTTAATTTTTTTTACTCCCAATGGCCTAGGGTTAGCTGCAAGTGATCTAATGTTATTTCTTATTTTTAAAGCCATATGCTTATCAATTTTAGATAGCGCTTTTTCAACCCTTGGGTTAACGAATAATTCATATTTCATTACAAATTATCCCAACCAAGTCTTTGTTCCAGCTCTTTCCAACTGATAACCCCATTATCTGCAACCTCTTTCCTTGCCTTGCCTAAAGATGAATCATCCAACTCATCTTCATAGTCTTCAATTGACATGATGACAGCTTGAGTGACAAAGTCTTTCACAGAGACTCCTTTCTTAACGCAAGCCATTTTCAGGTATGAATATTCTTCTATAGGGAAATCAACGCTTAGTTTTTTATATTGTTTTTCCATAACAAAATTCCTTGGTGATTTATTTTTATTATAGAGTTTTTCCTTTTTAGATGCAAACCTCTTTTGAGGAATACCTCACTCACTTACAAAATCGCATTCATGAGCGGCTTTTATATTACTGTTATTTATGTATTAACAATTGACAAAGCTTTAATTTTTTCCCTAATAGCCAAAATAAAAAAATCAAAGTAAGAATTAAATTGCTAAGCATGTTCAGCAACAACTTTTTTCATAGCCAATATCTAGGCATAGGGTTAGCTACAATATAAATTCATCTGTTTAAGATTGAATTTTCCATTTTTAGGTTATATTGTTCATTTCTATGCAATTTTGAGAAATGATTGCTACTAAAGTGCATATAATTAGTTGATTTGGGTTTATAAATCGTCTCTTAGAGATCTTTTATGCCTTTTGCTTCTTAAGAATATTCAAATGATTACGCTCAAAAGTGATTACGCTCAAAAGCAAAAGGCAAAGCTTTCTTTGCTATTAGTTATATAGGCTATTATAAATTGCTTTAAGGCGTTTTTCATATCTTTTTTCTTCGCTATGAAGTTGTTCTAATTCCTTTTCAACTAAAAGCATTGCTTCAAGTTTATAATTTATTTTTTCTTTCTTCTCTTTGCCTATTTGAAGCTGGGTTTCTAATTCGTGAATTTGTAGGTTTAATATCTGAATTTCTTCATTTGCTTGTTGTTGTTTCATATCTTCAATTTCCTTCATCATTACTGCTGTTTCTCCTATCATAAAACCAAATGAATTCATAGGCGAAGCCTCAAACCCTTCTAACTGATAATTTGTCTAGGATACCCTCTGTATTTAATTAACTCTTCCAACTCCCTTACCACTCTTAATCCGGAAAGAGATGTGTCTACAATCATTTTCAAACTCTCCCTAGTAAACTCATCTACAATATTGAGTAATCTGATTTTCTTTCCATTTGCAAGCCGATCCGACATAAAATCAAGGCTCCAAACTTTATTGATTTGTGAAGCTTTTATCCGCGCAAGCCTTATCCCAACTCCTCGTCTTCGAGCTCCTCTTTTTCTAACTTTTAGTCCCATTTCCTGATAAAGTCTAAAAAGCTTCTCATGGTTAATCTTAAAGCCCCTTTTTTTCAATATAAAATGAATGCGTCGATAACCAAATCAAGGTCTTTCAAGAGCCACTGCTTTAATGAGTGCTTTTACTTGTTCATCTCCTTGCCTTTTCGACAACTATCGCCCAACTGATCGACGGAATACCAACAATTTAAAAGCCTGTCTTTGGCTCAATCGATGGTTTTCTATCATCCATTTAGCACAAAGTCGCTTAGCAGCTGGACTTATCACTTTTTTGACAAGACATCCTTTAAAGCCACAATGTCTAAAGCTTGGTCAGTAACAAGTCTTTTAAGCTTAGTAATTTCAGATTCAAGGCTCCTTAATCGTTGAGCTTCGGAAACATTCATCCCACTAAACTTTGCTTTCCATTTATAATAAGAAGCTGTGCTGACTCCGTGCTTGCGACAAACTTCTGCAAGAGGTATTACAGAGTCAACTTCTTTTAGGATTTTAATGTTTTGTTCTTCTGTGAATCTTTTCTTCATACTGTTTTCCTTTTTTTAAAGGATAGCATGATTTTCTACTTTTTGTTGGACCTTTTTTGCGGGGCAATGTCACACACCTTCCGTTGAAGAAGATGTAGTAGAGGAATGCCTTAGTTGTTTTGATTGTCCTATTACTCTTCAACCTTTTACAGATCCTATTGTAGACGATTGTGGCCATACATTTGAACGAGAAGCAATTATGGAAATTTATAACAGAGCAATTGCTCAAGAAACACCATTTATATGCCCTTTGGACTCAACCAAGGTCCTAGATGTTACTAATTTGTTAAAAATTATAGCCTAGCTATTGCACAGGAAAAGGTAACCACTCTGACTGAAAAGTATACCGCTTTAAAAACAACAGATTTAGGCAAACTATCTGAAGAACATACTGCTTTAAAAATAACAGCTGTTCAAACAATTGAAGAGTTAATGCAAAAGCATAAAGTAGAGAGGCAGGAGTATAAAGTAGAGAGGCAAGAGCATAAGGCAGAGATGAAAAAAATGATTGGTGATCCTGAACAGTTTTTAAAAGATTTTAGGCCTCTTGCGCGTGAGACAGTAGAAAATCTAAATAAAATTGCTAATGTTTTACAGCAATGCTCTGTACTTGAGAGTAAAAATTCTATTTTGAAAAAAGAAGTTAAAAATTTACAAGACATGAGTATAGCAGATAGATTAGTGACCTATGTCTATCCTCATTATAATGATACTGTTTCTAAAAGAAATCTAACGCCTAAAGAACAAAAAGTCCTTAATCAATCTACTACGATAACTGCTAAAGAAATTAGTGCAGAAGAAAAAAATTAAGAGATTTAAAGGTTAAGATAGAAGAAAAATATTGGCCAACGACAGAGAAAAAAAGAGGTCTGGTTCAAAGCTTTCTGTCTGTTGGATATAATAACCTTTTATCTCCATCTTTTCTTTAGCTTGATTGCAAATCCACACTCTAGGAGGCAGAGCTGCTAACCCCTGGTTTGTTTCCTCATTCTTTTTATCTTTCAATGGGGGGATAGACGAGAAAATCAGCTCCTTCTTGGGTTTCAATGATTAGGCTTTCGATAGCTGTCACAGATGTACAAGGAATTCCCTTTGGTGCCGGACAATCAAATTTTTGTTTATAAATAGCACATGAAGGAAGTAAGAGGCACATCAATCCTAACAAGGGAAAAGAAGCAGGAAGAAAAGCCCTATTTTTACTAACCATGAGAAAGCCTCGCCTGCATTTGTTTTTCAATGAACGCTTGATTGGGAATTTCTTGACGATAAAGCTCTGCGTTTATCTCCACAGAGGGAACCGCTTGTTATGATCCTCTTGTTTCAAAAATTGAAAAGCCTCTTGAAATGCTTCCGTCTGCACGATATACGCTTGTTCATCTAAGCAAGGTCGGTTTTTTCTTGAATGATCCCCTTTAGAAGAAGGCGAGCTCCGCTGTAATTGAAATGCAAGGTATAGCCGCAATTTTCCAAGGTGGTCTGCTGGCCTGCAAGGAAAAATTTCCGATCTCCGAGCAAAGTCACCGTTAATTCTTTGGAATTGACGTAGACATTATTTAAGTAAAAAACGTAAGAAGCATTTTGTTTTTTTAAAGTCTCTTCCTCTTCCATCAACCTTTGTTTTAATAAAGCAAGATATTGAGGCTCGGTATGTAGACACATTTTAATGGGTAAGTATTCACTCCATTAAGTCAATGAAAATATTTTTTTAGGCTTGTTTTTAATTTTTCCCATTGAAAATTTATTTTTAAGTATAGTTAAGTTTTTAAAGAACTTTAAATTTAGTTTAGTGTATATCAAGCTATTCATTTCAAAGGGGGTTGACAATTCCTGCAACTTCTTCTATATTCAAAAATAATTTGAATAACCCTCAATAAAAATATTCGAAATCTACTATTGATTTTCTTTAGAGTGGGTGACAAGTACTCTACAATACTATGCAAATTTCGCATGAGAAACGATAGACCTATAATATATAAAATTCCTTTCTAAAAATTGCGCAAAAATAATTTGGTTTGTGATTTAAACTTTGAAAGTTTTTTTTCGAATTTATTTGCTGATCTTATGATGGTTTGAAAATTATTTTTTATCAGATCAGCAAAAAAATTGTGTGAAAAAATGTAAATTAAATCACTGATCAGTCGAAAAAAATCGTGAGACCAAAAGAAATTACTTTTGGACTATTGATGATAGGTGATTATATGATGTCTTCTCCTTTGTCTCCTTTGAATTTGAATAAATTAACAGCTTATCCTCAAGGTTCGATGGGGGAGTTGTGGCAAATTTCTTTTCCTTTAATGCTTTCTCTGATGTCTGTCAGTTTAATGCTTTTTCTAGACCGCCTATTTTTAGCTAACTATTCTCTTGAGGCTCTAAATGCTTCTGCTAATGCAGGAATTCTAGTTCAGTTTTTGCAGTTTTGGTGTATTTCAACTGTTAGTGTCGCTGAAATTTTTGTAGGGCGTTATAATGGATCAAAAAAATTTGAAAAGTTAGGTCAACCTGTTTGGCAAATGATTTGGCTTTCTTTAGCCTCTTTTTTTTGGTTTATTCCTCTTGCTTTATGGGCTGGCCCTTATTTTTTTGATGGTCATCCTTCTGCTTTGCTAGAAATAGAGTATTTCAAATATTTGTTGTGTTTTGGTCCTCTGGCAGCTCTTTCAGGAGCGATTTCTGCTTTTTACATTGGACAAGGACAGGTAAAGTGTGTGACTTGCGTAATGGCTGTTTCGAATCTGGTGAATATCGGCTTAGATTATTTGTTAATTTTCGGGTGGGAGCCGTGGATTCCTGCTTTAGGTATTAAAGGAGCTGCTATCGCAACTGGAATAGCTCTGACAGTTCAAGTTGTAATTTTCGGGTGGGATTTTTTCAAAGCCAGTAATCGAAAAGAAAAAGGGACTAACAAATGGCGAATTAATAAACGTCTTTTTCGGAAAAGCCTTAGTATTGGCATCCCCAATGCTTTTGCTCACACACTCGAATTGATGGCTTGGGTTTTGATTTTTCATTTGATGACAAAACTAGGAACAGATTACATCACAGTTGTGACAGTCGCGCAAAGTATTTTCTTTCTTTTCACTTTTATGACGGAGGGTGTTTCTAAAGGAGCAACAGCGATTGCTGCAAATTTTTTTGGAGCAGAGCAACATGAACTTGTGTGGAAATTACTAAAATCAGGTTTAAAGCTTTACTTATTCGTTTTTTTACTTTTAGGCGTCATTTTAGTTTGGTATCCAGATCCCTTAATCCATTTATTTTTAGTACAAAAAGAAGCTCTAAGTCCTGCCGTACTTTCTACTTTACATGCAGCATGTTTTTGGGTTTGGTTATTTTTTCTATTTGATGGAATTAATTGGTTGTTAGTCGGGCTATTAACGGCTGCAGGGGATACGCGTTTTATTATGAAAGTGGGAGGTACAGGTCCTTGGATTGTGGCTTTGTTACCCATTTACTTCTTCGTATTTAAGTGGGGAGCTCCGGCAAATATTGCTTGGATGTTAATTGCTCTGTATGGAGTTGTTTCTAGCCTCATTTACTTATGGCGTTTCAAAACCGAAAAATGGAAATATGCTTTTGTGACTTAAGCCGATGCTGAATGACGACACTGGAAGCTGCCATTCAGAATTGATTTATCTTTTTGGTTATAAAGAATTTTCTCGGCAGCAAAATGCTTTTAAATTTGTCAGCAAGTAGGCAAGTAAGGCTGTGGTTAAAACAAGCATGAGCCCAGCTGGCATGAATTTGTAAGACAGAGAAAATCGATATCCAAAGAAGGCCAAAAGAAGTCCGGCAATTAAAAGAGTTCCGTAGTAGCCCCAACTTTGTCCTTTATGGACCAAATAACCACATCCTAATAAAATAGCTGCGGTAATACTAGAAGCAATTAAAGAGGCTAGGCTGTTAGCCACGGCATGGCCGACAATTCCTCCAATCAATACAATAATGGCGTAAATCCAGATAACTTTAGGTAATCCTTGCATAGCAAACTCCTTATGCGGAAATTTTTTTCGTGTTGAAAAATTATTTTAAAACCAAACCAAAGAAATATTCAAGGTATAAACTCATTTCGGGTCTAAAGAATAAATGACAATAGATAAAATAGCTGGACAATAGAAAAATAAATTTGTTAAAAAGGAGTCTTTTTAAGGAATTTTTATGTCAATAGAAGAATTTTATGTTCCGCCCAGTGGCCCTCCTCAAGGGATTACCCCTGATTCACGCATTTATTCATTAATGGGGGAGGACAATATCTATAAAATGTTAGAAGATTTTTATTTAGAATTAGAAAAATCTTCTATTCGCCACCTTTTTCCTGCAGATATGAAAGCTGCTTCTAAAAAATCGGCCGCTTTTTTTGTTTTTATTTGTGGAGGACCTCCTTTATATCAACAACAATTTGGCTCTCCTCGCATGCGGCAACGACATTTACCCTTTGCCATTGATGAAGAAGCTAGACAAGTTTGGTTGCATTCTTTTAAACATATTCTTCAAGGTGCAGAGCAAAAATACTGTTTTCCAATGGAATATATGGGTAGTTTTTATCGCTTTTTGGATCAATTTTCTACTTGGATGATTAATACTCAATCTGAAAAATAAATTTATACTCCAGTAGACTCAAATTTTTTTCTTCAAGAGAAGGGACTTTTTTATTAAAAAAATAATTTGAATGCATTGACTTGTAGTTTTCATCCATGATATGGATAGATTATAACCTTCAATTTGAATTTTCTTTTCGAGATTTAACTTTTTGTTTGATTCGTAAAATAAAAATTCAGGCATAGGTTAACGCTCATTTTCGACTCCGACAAATTTTTACGTTAAAATAAGTTTTTTAAGTTCCTGTAATTGCTTAAAATACTGTGAAACTAGGCTCTTTTTTGGAGAAAACTAGTGTTAATATCAAATACCTATCTAGCCTGAGAAAGAGTCTTTTCAAAGGTTTGATAGTCTTAAAAGGGAGAAAACCATGTCTTGTCAAGATCAATCTTGTGGAACTCATCATCATCATTATCATTCCGACCATAGCTCGCATGGATGCTGTGAAAGCAGCTCCTGTGGAAGCCACTCTTATTGTGGAAATAGCTGTTCTTGTTCATGTGGTTGCCAAAGTTCTTGCTGTGGAGAGCAAGATCATGCTCAAAAATTTTTAGCTTTAGCAGACGCAGCATGGATGGAAGTTTTAAAAGAACGTATAAAAGAACATATCCGTGCAAACGATTCATGCATTGAAAAATTAGCACAAGCCATTTGCGAAGCTAATCAAGAAAAATGGGAAGCCAAAATGGCAAAAAAGAAAATAAAAGCTGACTTTGAAGAAAAACTTAAAAATATTCTTTGCTGCGATAGTCATTGTGATAGCCATTGTGAAACAAAGAATACAGGCAATGGAAATAAGGGTAACGGAAAATAATTTTTTAAGTGCTAATCCTAAAAATATTAAGGATTAGCACCTACCTTTTGAGGCTTGATGCTATTCTTAAAAAAATTTAAGGGAGATAAGATGAATAAGGACAGTTTGATAAAATTAGTAGGAAAAATTGGATTAGGAGTGATTTTAGTTCAAGGGTCTGCTTATGCTCAACCTTCTGTCACTTCGACATCACCATCGGCAGTATCCACACCTGTGCCAAATAGTAAAACACCTACACAAATAGTAAATCCAGTTCACGTATCTAATAATCAAGCTCAATCAGCACAAGTCGATCAAAAGGCTTGGGCAGCTTGGATGATTGAAGCAGCTCAAGTCGCTAAAGATTATGTCGAGACTCTGGATAAAGGGCAATATGCCCAGAGTTGGGAAAAAGGAGATACTCTTTTTCAACAAACAATTACTCAAAAAGAGTGGGAAACAACGCTAGATTTAGCAAGAAAGCGTTTAGGAGAAGTTCAATCTCGTACGCTGAAAGATGAAAAGCCAGCAATTGATCCCCATGGCCTTCCTAAAGGGTCTTATATGGTTATTGAGTACAACACTTCATTTGACAAGGCTCCTAATTCAGGAGAGTTACTGACTCTTAGAAGAGGCACTGATGGCCAATGGAAAGTGTTGACCTATCAAGTCAACTAAAAGCTAAGTCTGCCACGCCACTTGTCTTGATGACAAGTGGGGTTATCATTAAAAAAATCATTAGGGCTTGTTTTAATTAGATTTTCCTATCAGAATTAAAAATAAAACATTTATTTCCTAATCACTAGAATCCTAATAGTGATTTGAAGGTTAGCCCAATGACGTTGATTTTTTTAGAAAATATTTCTTCTGCTGAAAAACAATTTTATCATTTACCCTTTTACCAGCAGACGATTTCGGCAGGTTTTCCATCTCCAGCTGAAAATGAGATGGCAGATCGCATTGATTTGAATGCTTTGTTAATTAAGCACCCTTCCGCGACTTTTTTCCTTAAGGTGTCTGGTTCTTCGATGATTAATGCAGGGATTCATCATCAAGATATTTTAGTTGTCGACCGAAGTTTGCCTGCAGTGGATGGCAAAGTGGTTATTGCGTCTGTTGATGGAGAATTAACGGTAAAAAGATTAAAAATAGCATTTAAAAAAGTGCAGTTGATAGCTGAAAATGATCAATATCCTTCTATCGAAATTTCCGAAGAGATGAATCTGCATATTTGGGGGGTTGTGACTCATGTCATTCATGCTGTCTAATTCTGATTGCGTGGAATCATTATCAAGGGATCAATTCATTTTAGTAGATTGCAATAATTTTTATGTATCCTGTGAAAGATTATTCAATCCTAACCTTGAAAAGAAACCAGTGGTTGTTTTATCCAATAATGATGGATGCGTAATTTCCCGTTCTCAAGAAGCCAAGCTTTTGGGCGTTAAAATGGGGGAACCTTACTTTCAAATTAAAGCGCTTTGTGAATTTAGAAATATTCAAGTGTTTTCTTCAAATTACGCGCTCTACGGAGATATTTCAGAGCGTATCATGAACCTCTTATTCGAACATGCCCCCGACCTAGACATTTATTCAATTGATGAAGCTTTTTTAAAATATCCTTCTAGTGTTGCCCCTTCTGATTTAGTTTCTCTTTGTCACGAATTACAAAAGAAGGTTAAAAAATGGGTGGGAATGCCTATTTCTTTAGGCCTTGCTAACACAAAGACACTTGCAAAAATGGCCAATGATCTCGCCAAAAAAATTCAAAATTTCTATGTGTTTGATTTAAATTCATCGGTTCGTCAAAAGGTCTTACAAAATTATTTGATTGGGGATGTTTGGGGGATTGGACGAAATTTAAAAGAAAAATTAAATGGAATGAATATTCACACGGCCTGGGAATATGCACAAATGGATCCTTCCATTATTCGCAAACGACTGGGTGTGATTGGAGAGCGAATACTATGGGAATTAAGAGGAGTTAGCTGCTTAGAATCAGATGAAAAAGTCTCTAAAAAAAGTTTGCTTTATTCTAGGTCTTTCGGACATGTTCTTTCAGAGATAACCCCTTTGTCCGAGGCTTTATCTACCTACGTTTATACAGTGGCTGAAAAGTTAAGAGCACAGGGAAGCCTAGCAAAAGCGTTGTATATATTTTTAGAATATCAAATTCAGCCCGGAAAGAAGATGCGCTGTTATGATAGTATTACTGAAATATTTCCAGCTCCAACTAAAGACACAGGAGAGATGATTAAGGCCGCGAAACGAGGGTTAAATAAAATTTTCCGTCGTGAAGAAAGATATAAGAAATGTGGGGTCATTTTATTAGATCTTTTACCTGAATCATCTTCAAATTCTGATTTGTTTTTAAATCCTGTAGATCCCAAGCGAACACAATTAATGAATACCATGGATGCATTAAATGCTCGTTTTGGTAAAAAAAAATTATTCTTTGGAGCAATGGGAACAGACGTAAGCTGGAAGTCTCGAAAAGACTGCAGCTCAAAGCACAATCCTTCTAATTGGCAGCAGCTACCCATTGTTTTAGCTAAGTAATATTTGAGGCCATTTTTTTTCTAGATTGCAGTTAACAATAAGTACTGTTAAACTTTGACCTCCTTATGATTTTATGAAGAGAGGTTTATGTTAGAACAAACGCGCCAAGTATTTATGATTCAAATCGCTCAAGAACTTTCCCTTTCTGTCCATTCTGTCAAAGCTGTAGTTGATTTATTGGAAGCGGGAAATACGATTCCTTTTATCGCCCGTTATCGAAAAGAAGCGACCAGCAACCTAGATGAAGTTCAAATTAAAAACATTCAAGAACGACACAATTATTTAAAAGAATTAGAAGAAAGACGGCAAACAATTCTTACTTCGATTGAATCGCAAGGAAAACTGACAGATGCCCTACGAGAACAAATTTTAGCTTGTAATGTCAAAACAATTTTAGAAGATCTTTACTTACCCTATAAACCTAAACGACGCACGAGAGCGATGATTGCTCGAGAGAAGGGACTAGAGCCTTTAGCTCTTTTAATTTTAAGTCAACCTCTTCAAGGAAATCCGCAAGAAGCAGCCAGTTCATTTATTAATGAAGGAAAAGGAGTTTTGGATGTCAACCAAGCGATTTCCGGAGCTCTTGATATTGTAGCTGAAATGATTGCTGAAGAGGCTGCTGTTCGTTCGTATGTTCGAGAAATATTTGCAACAGAAGGTGTTGTTGTTTCAAAAGTGCGTTCTAGTGTCAAAGGACCGACAAAGTTTGAGCAATATTATGATTTTAAAGAAAAAGTTAAAACAATTCCTTCTCATCGCTATTTAGCTATTCGACGCGGTGAAAAAGAAGATATCCTCGATTTTTCAATTGAAATAGAGGAATTTTCTGTCATTTCACAAATTGCAAAATTAGTAAATCTTAAACCAGCTTCTCCCTTTAGTTCTCATTTATCACAAGCAGTTGAAGATTCTTTTAAAAGGCTTCTTTATCCTTCTGTAGAAACAGATGTCCGTTTAGATTTGAAATTAGCCTCGGATCGAGCGGCTGTAGATATTTTTGCCAATAACTTACGTCATCTTTTATTAGCTTCTCCCCTAGGTGGAAAGTCTGTTATTGGAATCGATCCCGGCATTCGAACAGGCTGTAAATGTGTGGCTGTCGATGAGACAGGTAAATATTTAAATACGATCACCATTTATCCTTCTCAAGGAGCAAGAGCGCATCAACAAGCAGAAAAAGACTTAGCGACTTTTATTCAGTTCTACAAACCTTATGCGGTTGCGATTGGTAATGGAACGGCAGGTCGAGAAACAGAAAGTTTTGTCAAACAACTGATCAAAAAAGATGCTTTAACGGGCACCCTGGTTGTCACTGTTAATGAATCGGGAGCAAGTGTTTACAGTGCCTCTGATGTCGCAAGGGAAGAATTTCCCGATTTAGACTTGACAATAAGAGGGGCCATTTCAATCGCTCGCCGATTACAAGACCCTCTGGCTGAACTTGTCAAAATTGATCCAAAATCAATTGGAGTTGGACAATATCAACATGATGTTCATCAATCTCTTTTACAAGACCAACTTGTTCATGTAGTGGAAAGTTGTGTAAATCATGTAGGAGTCGATTTAAATACAGCGAGCGCCCCTTTACTATCTTATGTTTCTGGGATCGGTCAGTCGCTTGCTCAAAAAATGGTTAAATATCGAGAATCTCATGGCGCTTTTAAAAGTCGTCAGCAGCTTAAAAAGGTCCCTGGATTTGGAGCTAAAACCTTTGAACAAGCAGCGGGATTTTTGCGTATCAGAAATGGAGAATATCCTTTAGACTCTTCAGCAGTTCATCCGGAGCGTTATGAATTAGTAGAACAAATTGCTAAAGATTTAAACCTCTCCTTGAGAGATTTAATTGATCATCCCGAATTTGTCGCTCAAATTGATTTAAAGAAGTATATGAGTGCCTCTGTAGGAGAGTTGACCTTAAAAGATATCCTGCAAGAATTAAAAAAGCCAGGTCGAGATCCGCGAGCAACTTTTGAACCTCCCAGCTTTCGCGAGGATATTTTATCTATTCAAGATCTTAAACCAGGGCTCCATTTAGAAGGAATAGTGACTAACGTAACAGCTTTTGGGGCTTTTATCGATATAGGTGTGCATCAAGATGGGTTAATTCATTTATCAGAGCTTTCCGATCACTATGTCAGCCATCCCAATGATGTGGTGAAAGCTGGAGATAAGCTAAAAGTAGAAGTTTTAACAATTGATGTTGAACGTAAGCGCATTTCTTTAACGGCAAGAGTAGGCCAAAATCGCTCTACTAAAGAGCCAATACAAGTTGCTAAAGAGTCTTCAAAGCCAAAAAGGCAAACCAGATCCCAAAGTAATTTTATTTCTAATCCGTTTGCTTCCCTTTAAAAATCCCCTGTTGCATGTTTGGAAAAAAGCTGTTAAAAGAGGTTTTTGAAGATTAAAAAATAGGAGAAATTGCGATGGATAACCAACCAAAAATATTAGCTTTTGCAGGCAGCTTAAGAAAAGACTCTTATAATAAAAAACTTGTTAAAAACGCGATGAAAGGAGCTGAACAAGCTGGAGCAAAAGTTACTTATATTGATTTAAATGATTATCCGCTCCCCATTTATGACGGGGATATCGAAGCGAATGAAGGGCTTCCTGAAAATGCTTTAAAACTTAAAAAGCTACTGTGGGAGCACGATGGTTTTATCATTGCTTCTCCAGAATATAATAGTTCTATCTCTGGCGTATTAAAAAATATGATTGATTGGACCACGCGTCAGGCTACACCTGAAGAAGTCTATTTAAGTTGTTTTATCGATAAAGTTGCTTTAATTATCAGTGCCTCTCCAGGAAATTTAGGAGGATTAAGAGGGCTTGTTCATTTAAGATCTATTTTAGAAAATATTCAAACTTGGGTCATGCCGAGCCAAAAAGCCATTTCCGACGCTGCTAACGCTTTTGATGAACAAGGAAATTTAAAAAAAGAACAAGATCGCAAAGCCACTGAAGAACTCGCGAAACAATTAGTTGAAAAAACAAAGAAACTTCAACTTGCCAGTGTTGCTTAAAAAGTCTTTAAATCATTTGCAGGCTTTTGGACGAAAGTTTAAATGCTTGCAATATTCACTTGAACAGATCGTTAAATGGAAATACTCGCAGCCGTTTTAGCAACCACAAAAACTTCACTTTCCCTTCTTATTCAGCTAACAAACGCCAGTTTAACGTAAGAAACCCTCAAAAATATTCTAGGAGCCTAGCAGCTTCGATTTCTGTCTTTGAAAAGAACAGTCGAGGCTTGGATGGGTTCAAGCAATAATTAGCAAAAGCAGCCATCAGATTGCTCAGAAAGTTTTATCGACTTCGGTGCCGATGATGTTTTATCTGACAGCTATTTTCAACAGATAATTCACACTTTCAATCATAGCCCTCTTTTTTAGCATGAGTTTATCCACTAACATGATCCATTGATTTTTCATCTTCTTTACTTTTGCGAAAAGATGTATTCCCTTTTGCATTAAAGTATGAGCCAGTTTTTCTGAAATAGACCCTCTATCTGCGAATGTTTTTCCTTTCATTCCTTCTACCATTTCTGGACGGGTTTGCGATCATCCATATTGCCAGTTGTCAACTTAAATGAGACAATTTCTGCATGATGATTAATCACAAGATGGAGCTTAAATCCAAAGAACCAACCGATGGTTGTTTTTCCCATTTAGCGTGGCTCTTTAAAGACACGATGGGAAGAGGCACGTTTGACATGGCAAACCGTTAATACGGTAGAGTCTATCAATAAAATCCCTTCACAGATACCCTGATGTTCTTGGATCAAGCAAAACATCGAAAAAAATGCTTCAAAGGTGAGTTGAAAAAAATCTTGAGTACCCAACAAGATGAGGGAATAGATATTTTAAAGTTGTTTTTACATGGTTTAAGTAGAAGTGTTTGAATGCTCTATCATTGAAACGATGAATGAGAAGCAAAATCGTTAGCACTTCACTTAAAGGTCTTCTAAAAGTTTTTTTGCGGATTTTTCTTTTCGTTTACTCCATTGGCGATGGATTTAAAGGCAAAGGAACAATAACACATCTTTTTAGTCGATGAGAGCGAATTAACTCTCACTTTCAGAAAAGCATAGCTGCTAATGAAGTTAAGTGAAAATGGTGGAGCTTTGCATCGACTAAAGTAAAATTTTTATCTTTTAGCTTGAAAGAATTTTGAATTGATCCCTTAGTGAGCTAGATTTAAAGCTTCAATACTTGAACCAAACTCTAGCAACCTAACTTTCTTTCCTCAGTCAGTTAAAATTCTATAATAAATTTTTCAAATTTTAAATTGATTGGAGTGTTTCTTTTTGATAGTATCTTTACGACGTGAATTTTTGTTAAATCAAAGGATAGCCAAGTCATGCAAAGCACTCATCCTATCTCGCCCCAACCTTTTAGTGAACAACCATCAAAATTAGAAGACTTAAAAAGCCTCGATGCAATTTTGGCTACTATTAAGAAGGAAAAATATTCTCGAGCCGTCGAGCAATTTAATTTTTTCATGGCCTTTTTGCCGCCCCATGCGGAAAAAGAGATACTCAAAAAAATTTTTGACTGCCTCTTGTTGCTTATTCCCGTCGTAGAGTCTCCTAAAGAGATAGAAGAAGGCATACGTTTACTGCTCAACTTAGCATCAGACGCCTGTTTTGCAGAAGAACAAAAGCAGTTAGCTAACGAACTCGCCAAATGGCATTACAAGCAAGGAAAACAAGAACGGTTAAACAAGAAACAATTTAAAGATCCCATCAATGCCCTTCATTACGCAGTAAAGGCTCAGAGCATCTCGATGGCTTCCCCAGAATCCCAACGCCAAGCTTCTCGCTACTTTAAAGTCGCTTCAACGTCCCTTAGCGTTTTTAAGCAACGTTTGAAAAAAGCAAGAGCCGAAGATAAGAGTCAGGAAGTTGTGCAACTCATCACAAACCTTGAAACGCGTTTTAAAGCGATCTGCTGCAAGGGTGAACAGCATGCTTTGATTAAATTATTCTATAAACAAGTACGTAAACTTATAGCGGCTCTATTTAGCAAGCGAGGGGGACAAAAGCCGATAGAGGCAAGTGGGCTGCATCATCTAAAACCAACGATGGATCGTTATTTAAACAGTAAATCTCTTCCCACGGCTTGCTTTATCACAACTACCTACCTAGAGAAATTAAAGGCTTATCGTGAAAAATTTCGAACACTCTATCAGGCGATCAATCCGCAGAAGTTTACGATAGAAGAGATGCGTGCTTTGCAAAAAAAAGTTTCGACGGACTTGATCACTTTTCTGCAAGGTTTAGTCGAGGATGCCATTGCCATTTTAGGAGATCCTCCGTGTTCGTACGATTTACGGGCAATGGGATCTCTAGCCAAAGAAGAGATCTGCCCCTACTCAGACTTAGAATGGTGCATTCTCATGGAAGCAATTGAGCATCGCCCGTACTTTGTAAAATTAGCTCGCCTATTAGAACTACAAATAATAGCCTTGGGAGAGGATCCCGCACAAGGCTTACCCGTCTTTACTTGTATCGGGACTAAGCACCGCTCCGGTTTCCATGTCGATTGTGGAGGCAATCCAGCGGTTGTCCCTGATCTTATCCATACCCCCGATGGATTGGCGCAGATGCAAAAAATAGAGGAGTATCCTTCTAATTCGCATAGTAATACGCTGCGCAAAACGATTTCTTTTCACCAGAGCACTCCTGAGCTCTTTGGCCTCTACCAAGCGCAAATGGGCACCTATCTCGATGAAGAGTTGCCGCAAACAGGAGAAATCAGGCGTAAGTGTCAGGCGCTACAGCTGCTAACGGATCGCCTGCAGACCTATGAACAGATTTGGTGCCATCCCTTTAAAGAGAAGATTATCGATCTAAAAAAACACTACACGGAGCTGCTCCATCATCTTTTAAATGATTTATCCCTTTATTTCGGCATGGAAGAAGCCAATACACTCGATCTCATTGATGCGCTCGTGAAAAAGGAAATTTTCACACCAGAAAGTGGCTTCTTATTGCAAGAAGCGGTGGCGGCCATTTACCTAAAAAGAGTGGGTCTCCATTTTATCTGTGGGGAACAAAAAGAAGAGGTTAGTCTAGAAGAATTTCGTGATGAAAAAGAAATCCTGGCCAAAATTTACTGGCTAGTCCTGCGCCCTCTTTACCGCAAACTAAAACACTGTCTCTCCAATCCAGAATGCTATGAATTGAAAATTTGCATTTCTAATCTGGATTCTCATTTTCAAAAAATCGATCTCCTTCGAGGAGCTTATTACGAAGAGGAGCTGTGCCCCGATAACATAGAAAATCTCAAGCCCTGGATCGCTCATTTCGTGCATCATCTCGTTTCCAGACAACGAGCTGATGCGCTTGATCCGGATCCGGCTTGGCATTGGCATGAAGCTTTCTACCAAAGACTCTCCCAGATGACTTTCACGGAACCTCTAAGAGAAATTTATCTTAAAGTCTTAGATAGCTATCCCGCGGAAGAAAATTTGGCTGCGTTAAGCGCTCATCTTGCCTCTATCCCTAATCCAAGTGGGGTTAGGCAAAGCCAGCGTTTAGAAGAAGAACAGTTTCAACAAGCAATTCTTGCCATGACAACCAACCAGCCGGATCCAGACGATCCCTTCCAAGTCAAAATCCGCTGCCCGGCAGTACCACATGCGCGGTATCTCAACCAGGCCGTGTGTGAACAAATCTTAGAAGAAACAGGCAATCTCAAACGGCAATATAAAAGCGCTCACCCTGTTGCGAGTGCAACCCATAACGGATATCAGCTGCATTTTAAACAAAAGCCGACCCATCCTTTGCTGGAATATGCCATCCATGCGCTGACGGCACGCATTGCGGGTCATTTGAGCTCCCCAACGCAGCTAGCACGTTTTGAGGTCGACATCAAAGGGAAAAAACGAGTCTATCCCGTCTTAATTTCTAAAACCATACAAGGGCAGACGTTAGAAAATGTCAAACAGCTAGACGTCAAGCAATTGACCTGGGCTTGCCTGTGTGCCTTATTGACACGTCCAGGCGATGGACGCTTCTCGAACTATGTTGTCGAAGAAAAGACGCACCGCATTTTCTGCGTCGATAACGATATTTCTTTTGTCGAACCGGTCATCCACCATTTCTTCGGACATAAGGTTCATTTTACTTCGGCTCTTTTTTGCTTAGATGCTAAGTACTATTTAGACTCTGAAGTGTTGCAGGCTTTTCTCCGTTTAGAGCCTAACCTCATTCTCAATAGTTGGCTTGAAGACTTAATCCAAAAAGATGCGGCTTATCGCGAACTTCAACTTTTTAATTCTAAAGAAGAAGAACAGTTATATGAAGAAAACCCAGAAGATCGCTTTAAAGGAACGCTCCTTTTACGCAACGGCACGGTGATGAATTTACTCGTGCAATTTTACCATCTGCAAGACCGCTTGCGCCAAGCTTTAAAAGATAAAAAAAGACTTGCCCCTATCGATCTTTTACCCTATCTCGTCAACTTACGGGGGAGTCACAAGCAAACCCTAGATCGCTGGGTTTATTTTAAATATAAGCAAGCTGCTGCAAGCAGTTTAGATCCCAAACAAAGGCTACAACAAGCGATCGACCGCCAAGTAGACATTTCTCTCACTTCCACCCAAGCCGACGCAGCCAGCTTTGGCAAGCCTCCGACGTTTGAAGAAATTCAACAGCGCGAAGAATACTCTCCTGAAAAAGCTCAAAGTGAGCTTTTTGCGTTTACCCTAAACCGGTGCACCTCAAATGTGGCGTTTGGGACAAACAAAGAAGGAGAATGGATTGAAGCAGATTTTAAGCACATGGTCAAAGGGGAAAGATTTGATCGAGAGCGGCAACGCCTCGTGTTACATGCCTTAATCTTTTTAATGAAAAATAAAGGTCTTCGACCCCGAAAAGTCACTTTAATGAACTGCGTTGTTTTAGATCACATTACGTTAAAACCTTTTTTGCATGTTGAACTCGACTATTTAAATGTAAGCGGTTGTTCATTTATTAAAGAAGAGGCCATTTTGGAAATCGAAAAGTGCTCTCCCAATCTCAAAACGCTTTATTTAAACCGTTGCGCTCAGCTGCGTGCGTTTGAAAAACCACGCTTCCCCCTCGCACCAACCTATTTGCAGTTTGCCAAATTAGAAGAATTGCAACTTAAGAGGTGTGTGGCACTTGCCTCGATTCAGCTAGATGCTCCTCTTTTGCATATTCTTAAAGCCGATAAAAATCCCCATTTAAAAACACTTTTTTTTACAACGTTTGCTCCCTATTTCAAAGGGAGTTTTATACGATGCCCGACTTTAGATTTAGAAACGGTCAAAAAAGAAAGAATAAGCAAAATTTTAAGGGAAATAAAAACCTCAGAAATTGACCGTATAGAATTATTTCAACTTTATAGGAATGATTCTTGGCTCAATTCGCTTAGCTTTAGTTACAGAATAATAAGTGATAAGAAAGCGGAAGTTATTGCTAATGGACTTGCTTTTAATACGGCTCTTAGTTTTCTTCGGCTTAATAGTAACCAGATAACCGATAGGGGAGTAGAAGCGCTTGCTCATGCTCTTGCTTACAATACTGCTATTAAACAATTCTGGCTTGACAGAAACCAAATAAGTGATGAGGGAGCGAAAGCAATTAGTAAAGCTCTTACTTCCAATAATACCTTTGAGACAATCTCCCTTGAATATAACCAAATAAGTGATGAGGGAGCGGAAGCAATTGCTCAGGCTCTTGCTTCCAATACAACTCTTAGGGAACTCTTTCTTAACGGAAACCAAATAAGCGATAAGGGAGCGAAAGCAATCTTTAAGGCTCTTGCTTACAATACTGTTCTTAAAAAACTTGCTCTAAGCTATAACCAAATAAGTGATGAGGGAGCGAAAGCAATTGCTCAGGCTCTTGCTTCCAATAATACTCTTGAGACACTCTCCCTTGAATATAACCAAATAAGCGATGAGGGAATGGAAGCTCTTGCTCAGGCTCTTGCTTCCAATACAGCTCTTAGAGAACTCTCTCTTAACGGAAACCAAATAAGTGATGAGGGAATGGAAGCTCTTGCTCAGGCTCTTGCTTCCAATACAACTCTTAGGGAACTCTCTCTTAACGGAAACCAAATAAGCGATAGGGGAATGGAAGCTCTTGCTCGGACTCTTGCTTCTCATAAGTATTTCCGGGTTAAGGGTAATCTAATAAAGCATTAAGAGGTTATAAACAATTAATCAAGCTCTTACTTCCAAACTTGTCCCAGAAACGATACAAGGGGTGAAAGGAAAAGCATTCGCAGATAAAGGGGATATGTCAGAAAAACTGACCAATATTCCACTACAAAAGGAAATGCATCTTTTCACAAAAGTAAAGAAGATGAAAAAACAATGGATCACGTTAGCGGATAAACTCATGCTAAAAAAGAGGGCTATGATTGAAAGTGTGAATTATCTGTTGAAAATAGCTGTCAGATAGAACATCATCGGCACCGAAGTCGATGGAAATTTCTGAGCAATCTGATGGCAGGTCTTGCTAATTATTGCTTGAATTCATCCAAGCCTTGACTGTTCTTTTCAAAGACAGAAATCGAAGCTGCTAAGCTCCTAGAATATTCTTGTAGGTTTCTTACGTTAAACTGGGATTAACAAAGCCCTTCAAAATAAATTATTTTAAAGGACTTAATTTTTACTAAATATGTTAACACATATATAAACATTCTATTCTAAAGCTTTTTCATAGTATTAAAAAATAATTTGATGGCTGGTGATGGTCAGTTTTCATGCCAAGTTTTATATCACCCAAACTTAAAATATTTTAATAAAAACAGCCTTATCATCTAAATGCAAAATAAATTTTAATATTAAAAAATTTTTAATTAAACTAATCTGTTTTCTACAGGCCTGACTTTAATGCGCATAAAGTTTAAAGTTGTTTAGAATGGGCTAATTATTAAATTTTTAAAATATCAAACCTTGAGTTTCAAAAACGAAAGTAATGATAAAATAAATTTTGAAAAAACAACTTGAATTTTTAACAAAAATGTATGATTAATTGGAGGAAATTATGAATCTTTGTGTCGATATTGTTAATTCTTATCAAGAGCTTAGTAAAGATGTCCATGTCAGTAAAGAAACAGGTCTTCCTGGTATTACAGATGAGGTGGCACAAAAATTTTTGAACCGAATCGGTTCATCGGCTTCTTTTTCACACATGAGTATTTCAGTTAGTATGACCACACAAATTCCTTTGGATCTTTGCTATAGTCTTTATAAATTTTATTTTTACCAAATTAAAAAGATTAATGATTTAACAGATGAAAATGCCATTTTAATACAGCTTGACAAAACTAAACAAATTGCGGATAAAGCTATTAAAGAATTTCGAGAATGTATGAAATTAATTGATGTAGGCGTAACACGAGAAATGGCCAAAGTTTTACCAAATTTCCTGTTAAATTATTTGTATGGGACTGAATTTGTGAAATTAACAGGTAAAATAAATCCAGGCTGCCAAATTGAAGAATTGACAAATTATTTTATTAGTCAAGTGCCTGAAACAAAGCTGGTCAATTTCCGCTTAGTTATTCAAAAAATGCGAAATATACATCTACCTTCTAACTTGTGGGCCATCGATGATTATAGACACAAAGTACCAAAACAAACAATGATACCAGCTGAAGTTTTTGCCAGGGTTCATCATCGAGCAATGGAAGATATGGTGCATCTATTTCATCAACATGCCGCTAATTTTGTAGATAAAATGCTAATAGATGAATTTTTTGAGGATTTCCCGGTTTTTCAAATCAATAAAGAAAGAGTAAGAGAGTTTATATGAATAATATTGATTTATGTGATAATAACAACAAACATTATTTAGCTGGTTATCAAAGTTGTCAAGAACAGGCATCCACACAAAAAAATATACAAACGACTTCTCTTTTTAGGTCGTTTAAATTTAGGGCAACTGTTACTTTATTCAAAATAGTAGATATTGTTTATCCTATATTTAAAATTTTCTTTCAGGTGCTTGAATGCGTTGGCCGTTATAGCTATTCATTAGTAAATGGACTTATTTCAATTAAAACTAAGTTTATAGGGATTGATTTTCACTTTTATTTCAATATTAATATTAATTATGATTACTCTAATACACAAAATTTACAGAATGCTGGTCCTGAACGCGCTTTGCTTTGCTAATTTTACGAGAGTATATTTTATTAGAATACCGCTAAATTAGAAATTTTTTGACAAATGAGAAATAATTACTGAACTATTAAATATTTTTTTACTGGACGTAAAAGTCATGTTGATTCACTTACCTCATATAAAATGAATTAATCGGAATGGGGTTAGGATAATGCTATTTCTAAAAATTCTCTTGAGAATAAATAATAAATATTTTAACACAAAAGTTTATAGTTTTTAAGAAAATCAAGCCATTTTCTTACAATTTCATGATTAGCCACAAAATGTTATAAAAACCGCTTCAATTATTAAAGTTGCGTATCGATAATCGTCAAAAAGTTTTTAACTGAGTATTATATTCAACTTTTTGTTGGGTAAGCAGCTGAACGAATTTGTGAATGTAAGCTAAACTTCATTTCGAATGAAACTATTTATATAAAAAACTTTTTAATTTCCCGCTCATTGAATATTCTGCCCAAGCGTTAAACATAGGATTGGATGTTTAATCCGTTTTTTACTGCACCCAAGAGTAAGGCCTATTTATTGCAAATATTCACGTATTTAATCAATTACTAGTTGATTCATAAATTTTGTTTTTTTTTTATTTATCTAAATTTTTGTTAATTTCCAAACCACATACTGCGGACGATCCAATCAAATCTAAGAATCAAATTTAACTTTAAGTAAAACAACAAGTGCTCGATTTAAATTTGTGTATGGATAAAAATAGGTAATGAAATTACTATTAAAAATAATTTTAAAGATTAAAAAGCACAAATTTATGTAAAAAAGTCGGGCTTAAGCGAAAAAAATACTTAAAAATGCATTAATAAAAAATTTAATAATTGGTAAAAAATGAACATAAGTAGCTTCAAATTACATTATCAAGGGTCATTAATCTGGTTAATTTTTTGGATGTTTGTTTTTTTTCCAATAGCCTTTGTTTTACTATTTACAAGCAGCACTTTCGAACTTGATCATTCAGTTTATTATCTTCGTTATAATGGCTCTCGTTTTTGGCTTTGCTTTTGGGTTTTGTTTTTTTTCCCCATTGCTTTCATTTTCATTTTTGTAAATGGCTTGTCTTTGTTTCAAGAGCGAATATTTTAACTCCTCTTTTGCCATCCATATTTTGTACACTTGTTAAAAGAAAGGAAATTTTTTTTGAAAAATTAGAATAAGAAGACGAATTTTATTCCATGATTTAATAAAATATAAACAAAGTATCAACACAAAACATCGCAAATTTTTAAATGATTTAACCGAAGAATTGTAAAATTTTGGCATCAGTTCAGTTATTCATAGCTAATTTTTCCCAATTGTTTACGATTTTTGGCTCACTACAAAGAGAAAATGATTTTTAGACTATTGATTGATAGTAAATTGATCAAAAAATCAAACTTAGTTATTAAAAATTGAATTATAATGCCTATTGGCCAAATTTGTTAAACTAAAATAAAATTTATAAAAAACAAAGCTAAGTAAAAAAATAATTTATAAATTAGATTAAATTTAGTTTGTAGATAAAAGAATAATTAAAAGGAGGAAAAATGACTCAATCTATAAAAAAGGGAGACTCTGTAACATGGAACTCTCAACAAGGCTCTATAAAAGGAAAAGTTGTTAAAAAAGTTGTCAAAGATGAAACTGTTAAAGTTGGGGAAAATAAAAAGCGACGGGTGAAAGCATCTAACGAAAATCCCCAAGTAATTGTAAAAAGCAATAAAACAGGAAAGCAAGCTGTCCATAAAGTAGAATCTGTAAAAAAACAGTAGGATAAAACACCCAAAAAATATTTTTAATAAAAAAATAAAAAATTTAGGCATGCTAATTTGATGATAATAATTGTCCTTTCGCCTAAAGGCTAAAATTTTTGGAGATTATCTCAGATGATTTATTCAAGTTTGAAAGATATTACGCTGCATTGAAATTCTTTAAAGCCTTACACCCATTTCGCGACAAAGATACCTTTTTTTGAAAAGATTTTCTTACTCAATTCACGCTGACGGGCGACCTGTATCACGCAAATAGGATTCACAAACTAATCTCAAAAAGACTTTAAACAAATTATAGAAATTTTGAGAATTAAATTGCCTCTCCCTTCTAATGTATTTATTTAAATACGCATTTTATTTTTTTTACTAAACTTGATACATAAGTGTAATTATCTTAAATTACCCTTAAATGATAAGGGGAAAAATGAAAAAATACCATTCTCTGACGCCGGAAGAAAATTCTGTCATCAATTTTAAAGGGACAGAATATCCAAACACAGGAAAATATAATCACTTTTCAGAACCCGGTGTTTATGTCTGCAAAAAATGTGATGCTCCTCTTTATTTATCTTCAGATAAATTCTTGTCTCATTGCGGCTGGCCTAGCTTTGATGATGAAATTAAAGGAAGCGTGGATAAGAAAGTAGATTCCGATGGGAGAAGAATAGAAATTTTGTGCCATCGATGTGGCGGACATTTAGGACATGTATTTAAAGGCGAAGGATTAACAACAAAAAATTTAAGGCACTGCGTGAACTCCGTATCTTTATCCTTCCTCCCTGCTTTAACGAAAGAGAGTTATGAACGAGCTTTATTTGCCGGAGGATGTTTTTGGGGAGTCGAGTATTTATTCCAAAAGCTTACAGGAGTTATTAAGACGAAAGTAGGATATAGCGGGGGAGTAACCATTGATCCTACTTATGAAGACATTTGTTCGGGAAGAACAAAACATGCTGAAACCTTAGAAGTTGTTTATGATAAGAATAAAATTACTTATGAAGCATTAGCGAAATTTTTTTTTGAGATCCACGATCCTTCTCAATTTCAAAGGCAGGGTCCAGATATTGGGAATCAATATCGCTCTGCTATTTTTTATTTAACAAAGCAACAAGAAGAAATAGCTCAGTGCCTAATCCAACTTCTTTCCACTAAAGGAATTCCTATCGTGACAGAAGTTATTCCAGCAAGTGTTTTTTATCCAGCAGAAAACTATCATCAAAATTATTATGGCAAAACAGGAAAGACACCTTATTGCCATATTTATACAAAGCGATTTTAATTCTTTGGTTATAAAAACAATAAAGATTAATAAAATTTTTTATTGATTGTTTTTTGTGGGGCGAATATGTTCGGGCAAAAGGCTCCAAACATTTATAAGAGCAAAAAAATTCAAAAATTTGCTCTCCCTTGGTGGTTATAACAATGAGGATGGGTGTTTGGAATAAGGTGGATTATCTTAATAAGTTATGAACTATTTGTTTCAAACGCTTTTCTTAATTTCTAATGTTACTCTCAATTCAAAAGGTTTGCTCTAAATCATATTTATTATATAAGGCGAATAAATAAGCGTTAAAAGCAGTTCTTCATAAATGTATTTTTTCATTTGATATTCATTAAACTCTCAATCAAGGAGTTCATATGTTAAAATTTTTTAAACAGCATTTAACGAAAACTTTATTTACTAGCTTAACTCTTCTTCCTTTTTTAGTTTTCGCCCATGGCGGGGGACGTTATCACGACCATCACGATGATCATCACTATCACCACTATTATGATCATGATCATTACTACCACAATAACTATTACTACGGTGGTTATTACGGAGGATATGCTTATCCGTATTATTATGGCACTCCTTATTATAATGCCTATCCCTATTATGAACCAGCTCCAAGTGCAGGAATTTATTTACAATTTGGGAAGTAAAAAAGGTAAAGTCGGCGTTAGTTAAATAAAAATTTAGCGCCGACTTTTAATAAGTTCAGCCGTTTAAACTGTTTGAGATATAAAATGACTTTAAAAATAGAAAAAGGAAAGATTGCAGAATCCGGAAACTGTATTTGTTATTAGGCAACATATTTTGAATTCCAACCACAGTAAACTAATTGAAATTAATTTATGAAGCTTAAAGGCTTTTAATTTTTCTAAAACACCAGTATGGAATTAATTATTTTTGATTTGTATCAATTGGGCAAGTATTCTTGCCGATAAGTTGATAGAAGAGACACCAACTAGCTACCGCTTCATAAAAAATAAAAAGGCTAAAAACTAGAGTTACCCAGCTACTTTCCCACCAAGCTAGAAATAAAAAAGTGAAGGCAAGGAATAAACGCACAAGACGATCGACTATTCCTATATTTTTTTGCATAATTGACCTTATCTTTCAATTCAAGAAATTTTCTTTTACAAACGTAAATCTTAAATATCTCTCTTTGGTTTTAAATTCAAGTCTATATTAAATAATGGTAGATATAGATGATAAAATTTGGATAGTGCTAAATAGTTAAGGCTCTTCATTGTGTATTGTAATCACAAATGAAATAGTTGATCATACCAATAGGATTAGTTAACTTCTTCGAAAAAAAGAGGGTTTTTCTCACAAGTTGAGAGCATCTTTGTCTAAGGGTGTTATTAAAACTTTTAATAGAGCTTGTTTTTCCCGCTTCCTTTCCAACTAAGTCGTTGTTGCATCCAAGGAGCTTCATCATACGCTGAGAATTTATCTGTATAAAAGAGGGCTTTTTTTAGCCTTCTAGTAATTTTCCCATTAGACATTCAGCATCTTTTCGCGTTCGCTTCCGGCCGTGCATGGCTAAAACCTGCCGCGTAGCAGTTTGAAAAACAAGCCACAATCGAGTCTAAAAGTTGACCAGCAACAAGCCTTTTAAAATTAACGTTTACAGCTTAAAGACTTCTTCATCGTTGAGCTTCGGAAACATCCATTCACCAAATTTTGCTTCCCATTGATAATAAGAAGCTATGCTGACTTCGTACTTGCAATAAACTTCTGTAAGAGATGTTTCAGAGTCAACTTCTTTTAGGATTTTAATGATTTGTTTTTTGAACTTTTTCTTCATACTATTTTCCTTTTTTTAAGATAGCATGATCAGGATTTGTTGCTTTTTGTTGGAACTTTTTGTGGGGCATGTCATCTTTTATGAAGGATAGCTTAGACGTAGCAACTTTTAGTTTGCTTGACAGAGTCAATCATTTTTTAAATAATAAAACATTAAAAAAAATACCGAGCGAAATTTTCTATTTTTGTTTTCATAATCTGTAGAATAAAAATAGAATGGAGTGAATGGAAAACAACAGGGTTTTTATGAAAGCATATATGACAAATAACCTAATTCGAACGATCAGTCATTTTAAAGAAAAAGAAGAATTTAATGCTTTTTTAGAAGCTTATAAGCAAGCAAGTGTAAACCTAGAAATTGACTCTTTTCAGCTTCATTTAAATTGGCCGTCTTTTTTAGAACTTATCGATTTAGAGGCATTATTTTGGTCTTTCCATCCATTAAATGAAGAAGATGCTCTTTATAGCTTTTTGCTCTCCATGTTAAATAAAAATGACCAACAAGTATTGTTAACCTGCTTGTATGATCAAGTTTTTATCGATTGTTTGACAAAAGTAAAAAACCTGCCTCAAATAGATCAAACGTTTCTTCTCAATCAAATTCAAAAAAAGCGAGATCTTATTCAGGTTCCTCTTGTTAAAGAATTATTTGCAGCTCCTTTAAATCATTATGAAAAATTATTACAAGTAGATCCTTATCATACTATTCATGATTTAACCCTCTATTTAGCTTGGGACCGTGTATGTATCAATCTCGCTGTGATCTTTGAGCATCCTTCTTTTAAATCTGTTGACGGATTGACTACATTGAAAGAATGCCTTATAGAGTCTTTTCAACATATTACGAAACAAGGAGAAACAGCCCCTGGTTTTTTTCGATTCATGGAAGCTTTGTATGCTATTTTAATGCGAGAGGAAAATTTACCAATTCACTCGGAAGAAGAGTGGTTAATTCTTTGCCAAAGTGCAGAAGCCCTGAGATCGCGAGAGGTTGTTTGCGATGCTCCTTATATCGATAAAATCCTAGTTGATAAATATTCAAATTCGAAAAAGCGTGCACAATTAATTCTAACGCTCGATTCTATAGAAAAAGTAAACGCTAGTTTAAAACTTGCTGAATTTGAAATTAAAAAATTAAATCAAGAGAAAATGGCTTGGAACTATTCTTTAGCACCAGTTGAAATTGTGTGTTTCAAACAAGAGGATCAAAAACTTCTTTTTAATACAATTATTAGACAAGAATATTTTTAATTTTCATGAGTTTGATGCTCAATTAATTCTATTTTTTGTTGACGATTCATTTTTTTTATAGAAATCTCCCGTTTAGTAGCCTCAGATCGATTAAGTTGTTTTTCTCTAAATACGATTTTTTCTGGTTCGGATATTTTAAAAAAACGGGCTCCTTTGCCTTGTTCGCGATGCTCTTTAAATCGCCTTTCAATATCTTTTGTAATTCCTGTATAAAGTTTACCAGAACGCGTTTGGATAATATAAACTTCCCAGTTGTTAGCAGTCATTTCCATACTTCCTAGATAAAAAGTGCGACATTAATAGATAAACAATCTAGCATACCATTAAAATTTTCATTTTTACTAGTGACAAGAGCGGAAGATTTTTTTACACTGAAATGAATTGTTAATATCTTAACCAGGAATCGCAATGAGTATTTGTTCGGATAATTGGATTATAGAGAAATGTCTTAAAGAGAAAATGATTGAGCCTTTTGTAGATAAGCAAGTGCGATTTGAGAATGGAGAGAAAATTATTTCTTATGGAGTTTCTTCTTATGGTTACGATATTCGAGTTTCAAACCAATTTCAAATATTTACTAATGTTTACGGTTCTATTGTAGACCCTAAGCAATTTGACACAAAAAGTCTTGTAAAAATAGAAGATGATGTGTGCGTTATTCCTCCTAATAGCTTTGCGCTAGCAATAACTTTGGAATATTTTCGCATCCCTGAAAATGTTTTGACGATTTGTGTGGGAAAATCCACATATGCCCGTTGTGGAATTATTGTCAACGTTACTCCATTCGAACCTGGCTGGGAAGGATATGCTGTCTTAGAAATTTCAAACACAACACCACTTCCGGCCAAAATATATGCCGGAGAGGGAATTGCACAAGTCCTGTTTTTTGAAGGAAAAGAGAAATGTTTGTATACATATGCTGCTAGAAATGGGAAGTATCATCGGCAAATGACACTGACGTTGCCTTTACTATAAATTATAATGGAAACCTTAATGAATCCTACTCCTCCATTTATTCTTCCTACCATTGTCGATGGAGAAGATAAAAGCTCACTATTGACGAATCGCATACGAAAAAATTATCGACACATTCGAAAATGGGCTAAGCGCACTCAAACCAATTGTTTTCGCATTTATGATAAAGAAATTCATCAATATCCTTTAGCCATTGATTTTTATGATGGTCGATTTTGTGTTCACTATTTTTCTAAAGCAGCCAATGATAATGATTATGATCCCCCTAAAGAATTAAAAGAGGCAACGATTCATGCGTTAAAAACAATTTTTAATGTGGAAGAAGAGCTCATTTTTTGGCGGACCAGATCTAAGCGAAAAGAAACACGCCAATATGAAAGGCAAGGAAATGCTAAAGAATTTTTTTCGATTGTTGAGTTTGGCGTTCAATTCAAAGTTAATCTTATCGACTATTTAGATACGGGACTTTTTTTAGACCATCGAGAAACACGTAAAATGGTGACGCAGGCTTCCATTAATAAAAAATTGCTCAATCTTTTTGCTTATACCTGTTCTTTTAGCGTTCATGCAGCTGCTTCAGGAGCTATTTTTACTAAAAGCGTAGATATGTCTAATACATACACAGAGTGGGGAAAAGATAACTTCCGACTCAACTCTTTGTCTCTTCAAAATAATGAAGTTATTCGTGCTGATTGTTTAAAATTTTTGGATGACGAAATTAAAAAAAACTTACAATACGATGTCATCGTAATTGATCCTCCGACCATTTCTCGATCTAAGAAAATGGATCAACTATTTGATATCCAAGTTGATTATGTATCAATGCTTTCTAAAGCCTTAAAATTATTACAAAAAGATGGCGTCATTTTTTTTAGTACGAATTTTCGCAAATTTGTTTTTAATCAAACTTTATTTCCCTTTTGTTTAATTCAAGATGTTTCTCATAAAACCATCCCTATTGATTTTCATGACTCAAAGATACACCGATGTTGGAAAATCATTAAGAAAGCTGATTTCTAAAAAAATTGTTAATATACCAGATATTATTCATGGTTGAAATGGCCAAGCTTTTATTTATTTTGATCAATATCAATTTAAAAAAGTTAAAAATATGAGGGGTGATAATTGCCTTAGGTTTGACTATAGTAGGTTTTTAATTCACAGTACTTTTTCTTTTTTTTGTAAAAGCATAGACAAGATAGGTTAAAGTTAATAAAACAATGATAAAAATTGTCGTTTGATCACCTTTCCCTAGATGATGGAAAAATGATAAGCCATAATCTCCAAAGAAGTAGCCGAGTGAGAGAAAGCTAGAAACCCAAACGAGGGCTCCGCTATAGGCGAAAAGAGTAAATTCTTTAAATTCTAAACGGGACATACCTGCTGAAAATCCAGTAAAATGTCTGACACCCGGAATAAAATAACCAATAAATAATGCCCATTTTCCAAAACGCTCAAACCATTGATGTGCTTTATCGAGATGTTTTTGGGTTAATCCAAACCATTTTCCTGTTCGATTAAA
The DNA here is from genome assembly GCF_000011565.2 of Candidatus Protochlamydia amoebophila UWE25. Classification (NCBI taxonomy): domain Bacteria; kingdom Pseudomonadati; phylum Chlamydiota; class Chlamydiia; order Parachlamydiales; family Parachlamydiaceae; genus Candidatus Protochlamydia; species Candidatus Protochlamydia amoebophila. The sequence goes on along the minus strand of NC_005861.2, from coordinate 1,175,099 downwards.
AAAATAGATGCCTGCTTTTAAGCCTAGTAAATAACTAGCAGTAATTCCGCAAACACTTCCTCCCAAACAAGCGATAATGGTTTCTGTAATTTTTAAACTTCCATTTTTCATCAAAATTCCGCTGATAACTAAAAGTGTTTCTTCTGGAACGGGAAAAGCAATAATTCCAAGAGCTAATAATGCAAAAAGAGCAAAAACTCCATATTGCTCAAGCCATGGTATTAAGGCATCAATATTGACATGTTCCATTTAAAATCCTTTAAAGTTCTGGGAAAGAGAGTAAAGGTTAAGGAGTATGTTTGTAAATACACTCCTTAATCAAATTTTTAGCTAATTTTCTTTTGGAAGTTTTGATCAATCACAAACAAGGCGGCTTTGTCATCACCAATTAATATAATTTGGTCTAAATTATCTTGAGCATTTTTTTCTTCTTCGACTTGCTCTGTGATAAACCATTGGAGAAAGACATGTGTTGCATGATCTTTTTCTTGAACAGCTAACTCATAAATTTGATAAATCAAATGCGTGACTTTTCTTTCCTGTTCAAGAGCAAGTTTAAAAATCTCTTCAATAGAATTAAATTTCACAGGAGGTTTATCAATTGGTTGAAGATCTACATGAAGGTTTCGATCGATGATATAATTATAAAACTTCATCCCATGCTCATGTTCCTCTTCAGCTTGTTTACGAAACCATTTTGCAAATCCATCTAAGGGAATATTATCAAAATACGATGCAATAGAAAGATAAAGGTAAGAGGAATAAAACTCGTGCTTGATTTGCTCATTTAAGGCTGTATAAATTTTGTCGTTCATAACTAAACTCCTTATGATTATAGATGATTTTTTGCTACATTCTAAACGTATTTATAATAATTTTATCACTCATCTATAAATTTGTTTTTTGAATTAAATATACTTCATCTAGATAGGCAATTAATTTTTAGCAAAAAAGTACTTTAGCAGGTTAGTTGATTATACCAAACTACTGAAATAAATAAAAAAATAAAATTTAATAGCATTCTTGAATAAAATGGCTAAAAATAGCTCTGAAAGGCAATTTTAACTTATATAAAATGAAAATTCCTAAATTTTGGAAAAAAAACATTGACGATTATTGCAATTAAATTTGTATAGGTTTTAAATGAATGGTGAACGACAAATCCTAAATAGTAAGTTTTAACTTTGCTATGAAAGGGGTCAATAGCTAAGGAAGTTTTTATAAAAGTGCTGTATTATCTAAAAAAAGCTAAAAAACTAATAAGAGCTAATATTAGATTATTTTCAGAAATAAAAATTTATCCATAGTGCTCCATTAATTTTGTCGATTCAAATTTGAATAAGTCCTTTTATTTGTTTTAGTTGCTAACATTTGAGTACATTCTTTTTTTTTAAAAAGGGGTAACATATGGCTAATAAAACTAATCGTCAGACTGAATCCAGTCAAAACCATTCTCAAAGTTCAAATTACAGAAAAAATGCCCAAACTCGTTATGAGGAAAAAGGTCTGCATCATCCTATGAGTCGCGAAGAAGCTGGCCGCCGAGGAGCAGAAGCTCGTTGGGGAAGAGAACACGATGAAGATTACGATGGACGTAGAAGCCATCGAGGCAGATCTTCAGGTGAGGAGCCTATGAGTCGCGAAGAAGCAGGTCGCCGAGGAGCGGAAGCTCGTTGGGGAAGAGAACATGGTAACGACGATAGCAAAACTTTTTCTGGAAATGATTATCAAGGCAATACTGATGAGCAAAACGATGAAAGTTAATATTCATTCATCTTTCTTAAATAAAAAAATAATGTTGTAAAAAATAAATGATAGGAAATCTTGATTTCCTATCTATTTTTCTTTAAGGAACGTTATCGATTCAAAGTTCTTCACGATTGAATTTTTATTAAGCAAGTATTCAATCTCGATTCCTTTTGATGGATAACATAAAAACATAAAGGATAGGTCAATGAAACAACAACAAACTGGCTTACATAAATTATTTATTGATGAATTGCAAGACATGTATAGTGCGGAAAAGCAAATTACAGAGGCCATGCCCAAATTAACTAAATCAGCTTCTCTACCTGAATTAAAAGAAGCACTCATGGATCATTTGAAAGAAACAAAAACTCAAGTAGCTCGTCTGGAACAAATCTTTGAGATAATGGGTTTACCAGCCAAAGAAAAACTTTGTAAAGCGATGGAAGGAATATTGAAAGAAGGAGAAGAGCTCACAAAAATTATGGAAAAATCAACTACATTAGATGCAGCTATTATCAGTGCTGCACAAAAAGTTGAGCATTATGAAATTGCTTCTTATGGAACGCTGTGTAGCTTTGCTAAACATCTTCAGTTGAATAGCCAAATCCGAGATCTTCTTAAAGATACACTTGATGAAGAAAAGGCTGCGGATAAAAAATTAACAAAGCTTGGAGAAGGCTCATTTTTTACATCGGGAGTCAATGCTGAAGCCGCAGAAGCAAAAAAATAATGCATAAATAAAATTAAAGGTTATTTCTTAAAGGACTTTTTACAAAATGCCTTCTATTTTGTAAAAAGTCCTCTTATTCTAAACTTATTATTCGAAATTTAGGAGATTCTGATGATTGAAAAACAGAAAGAAAAGACATTTCCTCCTCAAAAGCAAACTCCTCCTGGTGAACAATTTAAAATGTATCCTTTACCTAAAGATGAGAAAAAAGATTTAAAAGGAAGCGGTAAATTATTTGATCAAGTAGCCATTATCACGGGAGGCGATAGCGGGATTGGAAGAGCAGTAGCGATTAGTTTTGCAAAAGAAGGAGCTGACATTGTAGTTGTTTATTTAAATGAACATAAAGATGCGGAAGAAACAAAAAAGCTTGTTGAAGAGAAAGGGAGAAAATGTTTGTTAATTGCAGGGGACATTGGCCAGAATAGTTTTTGCCAATCCGCGATAAAAGAAACGATTCAAGCTTTTGGAAAACTCAATATTTTAGTCAATAATGCGGCTGAACAGCACCCGCAAGTTTCTATTGAAGATATTACTGAAGAGCAGTTAGAGAAAACTTTCAGAACGAATATTTATTCTTTATTTTTTATGACTAAGGCTGCACTTCCCCATTTAGAAAAGGTTAAAGGGACCATCATTAATACAACCTCTGTTACGGCTTATAAAGGAAAAAAAACTTTAATTGATTATTCAGCGACTAAAGGCGCTATTGTTGCTTTTACTCGTTCTTTATCTTTATCATTAGTTGAAAAAGGAATTCGGGTCAATGGCGTGGCACCAGGGCCTATTTGGACACCTTTAATTACTTCAACTTTTTCTGAAGAAAAAGTTTCTGTTTTTGGTTCTAATGTTCCTATGAAGCGAGCTGGGCAACCAGATGAAGTAGCCCCTTGTTATGTCTTCTTGGCTTCTCAAGATTCTTCTTATATTTCAGGACAAATTTTGCATCCTAATGGGGGAGAAATTATTAATGGTTAAAAAAATTGGAATTTAAGGCTCCCATATGGAAATTCCTTTAAAAGTCATTAAACAAGGTTTATATTGCCCAGACGGAGATTTCTTTATTGATGCTTGGCAACCAGTCCCTCGTTGCATCATCACGCATGCGCATGGCGATCATGCTTATGCTGGTCATGGACACTACATTGCAACTGATGAAACGATTAAAATTCTACGGAAAAGAATTGGAGGCGAGTTTGAAAGCGAAGCTTTAACATATAATCAGAAAATCAAACTTGGAAATACATGGGTTTCATTGCATCCAGCAGGGCATATTTTAGGATCGGCGCAAATAAGAATCGAAACACCTGGCTGTGTCACAGTCATATCGGGTGATTATAAGCGAGCAAAAGATGAAACGTGTTTACCATTTGAAGTAGTTGAATGTGATATTTTCGTCACTGAATCTACTTTTGCCTTGCCCATTTATCAATGGCCTCATAGTCACACCATTGCCAAACAGATCAAAGAGTGGTGGTTGGAGAATGCCACTCATGATTACCCTTCTATTTTATTTTGTTATTCACTTGGCAAAGCACAACGGGTTTTGTCGATGTTAGCGGACCAAGAAAATTTTGTGTATTTGCATGGAGCTATATGTTCATTGTCAAAAATCTATGCAGAAATGGGAATCAAAATGGCTCGTTTTAAGCCTGTTTCGGAAGGTGAAAAGGGGATGAAATTTTCTAAAGAGCTTATACTAGCTCCACCTTCGGCAGCGGGAACTCCATGGTTGAAACGTTTTCCAAGTTGTCGGACAGCTTTGGCGTCCGGTTGGATGCAAGTAAGGGGAACAAGGCGTCGCCACGCTTTAGATCGTGGGTTTATTTTATCTGATCATGCAGATTGGAAAGCATTGATTGAAACAATTTCACAAACACAAGCAAAAATTATTTTAACTACTCACGGGAATGCTTCTACGTTGGCTCAATATTTACGCGAAACGCGAAACCTCGATGCCAGAGAGTTAAAGGGGCTAGATGTTACTTTAGTGAGTGAGGATCAATGAAAAATTTTTCACTTCTTTTTGAACAGATTGATCAAACACAATCAACGAATGAAAAAGTCTCTTATATTCAAAAATATTTTGCTGATTCTTCCCCAGCCGATGGAGCATGGGCTCTTTTTTTTTTAAGCGGGCATCGTTTAAAAAGATTAATTAGTGGAAAGAAATTATTAAAGTGGTGTCAGGAACTTTTGCAACTTCCTGATTGGTTGGTAGAAGAATCATATGCAGCCGTAGGAGATACAGCAGAAACAATTTCTTTATTATTACCTTTTAAAGAAAAAGAAATTAAAAATAAACTGACCCTTTCCGAATGGATGGAAATGCGAATTAAACCACTTCAAGGTCTTCTAGAAGAAAAACAAAAAGAGCAGATTTTTCTTTACTGGAATGAACTGAACACTAAAGAGACTTTTATTTTTAACAAAATACTGACGGGTTCTTTTCGCGTTGGTGTTTCTTCTTTGTTAACATTAAAAGGATTAAGCCAAGCATTAGAAATTCCTCGTGAAATTTTAAGTCAGCATGTAATGGGAACCTGGGAACCCACAGCAGAATTTTTTGCTAGTTTGAGTATCACAGATGATCGTAAACAATATTTAAATCCTTATCCCTTTTATTTGGCTTATCCTTTTGAAGGCGATTTAAAGACATTAGAAAATCCGTTTGATTGGTTAGCAGAATGGAAATGGGATGGGATCCGAGCACAAGTTGTCAAAAGGGGAGGGGAATGTGCCATTTGGTCAAGAGGAAATGAATTAGTTTCTTCGCAATTTCCCGAAATTATGGAAGTTTGCAAACAACTTCCAGACGGGACGGTATTAGATGGAGAATTGATTGCTTATCAATCGAATCGCCCCTTAGCATTTGGAGAATTACAAAAACGCCTTGGAAGAAAAAATGTGTCAAAAAGTATGCAAAAAAATATTCCAGTAATTTTAATGATTTATGACGTTTTAGAATATCGGGGGGAAGATATTCGTAAATTACCTTTGGGCGATCGAAGAGACGTTTTGAAATGTTTAAACCTAGAATCCCCACAGCTTCTCATTTCGGATGAAATCTCTTTTTCAAACTGGGAAGAGTTAAGCGAAAAACGAGCTTTAGCTAGACAACAAGGGACAGAAGGAGTGATGTTAAAGAAGCGAAACTCTTTTTATGGTGTAGGACGTCAAAAAGGAAATTGGTGGAAGTATAAAATTGATCCGATGGTCATTGATGCTGTTTTAATGTATGCTCAAGCTGGTTCAGGTAGAAGGGCTAATTTATTTACAGATTATACTTTTGGTATTTGGAATCAAAATGAATTAATTCCCATTGCTAAAGCTTATTCTGGTTTAGATCAAGGGGAAATCAACAAGTTAGATCGTTGGATCCGAATGCATACCGAAGAAAAATTTGGCCCGGTTAGAAAAGTAAAGACAGAACAGGTTTTTGAGATCGCTTTTGAAGGGATACAGCGTTCTAATCGCCATAAATCAGGAATAGCTCTACGATTTCCTCGCATCAAAAGATGGAGAACTGATAAACCTTATCAAGAATGCGATGATTTAGAAACAATTATAAAAACGTTTTTACATGACTCTTCCTAAGCATTCACTCATTGAACAATGGTTTAATTTTAAAAAATGGGAACCTCTTCCCTTTCAAAAAGAAGCCTGGTTAAAATTTTTAGAAGGAAAAAGTGGGTTAATTTCTGTTCCGACAGGGGCTGGTAAAACATATGCTGCTTATCTTTCAGCTCTTTCTAAGCTTCATGAAGATCCCAAAAAAGGAATTCAAATCTTATACATCACTCCTTTAAGGGCTTTAGCAAAAGATTTGGAAAGCGCTCTTAAAGCTCCTATTGATGATTTAAAATTGATTTACCGCGTCGAAAGGCGCACAGGAGATACTTCCTATATAAAAAAAGAAAAGCAGAATAAACATCCCCCAGAAATTTTGATTACGACTCCTGAGAGTTTGGCTGTGATGCTTTGCAATGGTCACGCAACTTCTCAATTTAGCTATCTACAGTCCATTATTGTCGATGAATGGCATGAGCTGTTAGCTTCTAAAAGAGGCGTCTTGTTTGAGCTTTGTCTATCTCGATTAAAAGCTTGGAAACCTTCCGTACAAATTTGGGGATTAACCGCGACAATTGGCAATATTCAGCAAGCTGCACAAGTTTGTGTAGGAGTTGATCGCAGTCCCATCATTGTAAATGCAAAAATGGAACGAGAAGTCATCTTAACGGCTGTATTGCCAGAATCTTTGGATAAGCTCCCGTGGACAGGAAGATTGGGTTTACGATTACTCCCTTACGTTCTAAATCGACTAAACTTCAATCAATCTACTCTTATTTTTACTAATACACGCTCGCAAACAGAAAGATGGTATCAAGCGATATTAGAGGCGAGGCCTGAATGGAAAAACTTAATAGCCATTCATCATAGTGCCATCGATAAAAAAACAAGGGAAGGAATAGAAGAGGGGATTAAATTTGGTTCGATTCGTTTTGTTGTTTGCACCTCTTCTTTAGATTTAGGAATCGATTTACCAAGGGTTGAAAAAGTCATTCAAATTGGCTCCCCTAAAAGTGTTGCACGGCTTCTTCAAAGAGCTGGGCGCTCTTCTCATCGCCCTCTTACGCCTTGTTACATTGAAGTTGTTCCTACACATGCCCTAGAATTAATCGAAATTCAAGCTTATCGACTAGCTATTAAAGAACATCATATTGAAAGCCGTTTGCCTTTAAAAAATTGCTATGATGTTTTAATGCAGCACATGATGACATGTGCAATTGGAGAAGGTTTTCAAAAAGATGAACTTTTTTCTCAGATAAAAACAACAGCTTGTTTTCAAGATTTGAGTTTGAAAGATTTTGAAGATTGCTTGCATTTTTTAATTTCGGGAGGAAATTCTTTAAAAGCTTACCCTGAATATAAAAAGCTAGTTTATTCAAATGACAAATACATTGTTGAAGATAAAGGATTGATTCGTCGGCATAAAATGAGTATCGGAACCATTTCTTCTGATTCTCAAATTACCGTTAAATGGACCAAAGGAAAAGCGATTGGAATGATAGAAGAATCTTTTTTGACGAATTTAAAACCTGGAGATCATTTTCTTTTTGGGGGAAAACAATTACAGTTAGTTCAATATCGAGACATGACAGCTTATGTTCGTTTAGCCAAACATAAGCAAAAACATGCAGCCGTTTGGAGAGGAAGCCATCTTCCTTTTTCAGCGTCTTTAGGAGTAGAGCTAAGAAAAGTATGTGAGCAAAAAATATCGCTTAACTCGTCCGACCAAGAAAAATTTCTTTTAGATCAAATCATTCAATTACAACAAAAATTTTCGTATCTTCCTACGACAAAACAGCTTTTGATTGAATTAACAAAGTCTCAGGAAGGATGGCATCTTTTTGTTTATCCTTTTGAAGGTAAAATTATCCATCAAGGTCTTGCTTTGTTAGTTGCTCATCGTTTATCAAAAAAAGCGTCTCAAACTTTTACAATAAGTACAAATGATTATGGATTTGAATTGCTGAGCCGGAAGTCTTTCCAGGAGGAAATGCTAACAACGGAACTTTTTTCAACTCAATATATGAATGAAGACATCCAGGAATTGATTAATACTCAAGAAATTGGAAAAAGGTATTTTAGAGATATTGCTAGAATTGCAGGATTAATCTTTCCAGGTTATCCACACAAACATAAAACAAATAGACAAGTACAAATCAGCAGTAGCCTTTTATTTGATGTTTTACAAAAATATGACGCAAATAATTTGCTGCTACAGCAAGCTAAAAAGGAAGTATTAGATATTCAATTTGAAAAAATTCAGCTAAAAAATTGTTTAACACGTTTATCTCAAGCTCAATTAATGATAAAAAAACTCAAAAAATTTAGCCCCTTTGGATTGGAGTTATTTGTAGAACGCGTTAATGACACTTTATCTACAGAAAGCTTAACAGAGCGAATTAAGCAAATTCAAAATAGTTGGTTCTGATGAAATGCCTCATTGAAAATCAAACATGTCATTTTTTGCCTCAAAGAGGAGTTTATTGGGAAGAACAAAAAACGTTGATAATCGCGGATGTTCATTTGGGAAAAGCTACCACGTTTAGAAAAGCAGGCATACTTATTCCGGACGGAAGCATGGAGGCGGATTTACGGCAACTCAATTTATTGATACAGAACTTACAGCCAGATCATTGTATTGTTGTGGGTGATTTGATTCACGCGACGAGTGGTTTGTCTGAATATGTACAAAATACGTTTACTGATTGGTTAAAAATGCTGCCTTGTGACTTACATTTAGTCATGGGTAATCATGACAAAAACCTTGTTAAACATTTGCCTAAAACATGGTCGTTTCACATTCATGCTAATCATTTCTTGATGGAACCATTCTATTTCTGTCATATTCCTTGCTTACAAAAACCCTGGTTTGTTTGGTCAGGCCATCTTCATCCAAAAATTGAGCTAAAAAGTAGACATGATCGTTTAAGTTTGCATTGCTTTCAAATTTTTCCTAAGCTTGGTATTTTACCTGCTTTCAGCGAATTTGTTGGAGGTTCATTTGTGAAAAAAGACTCAGATTGTAACATTTTTGGTATCGTGGATTCTTCGGTGATTAAACTTTAATTTCCTTTTTTACTTTGTTAGAAAAACAAAAAATTTCACCTACATAAAATATTTTACATTTTTTTGGTGGGTATTTAAATTATCATAAATTTTCTATGATTTTTTAAAATAGGTGCTATACCGTAACTTTTAATCCTGAGATGAAAAAATGAAAGTTTTAAATTATCTTCTTTGCCTTTTTATTTGCCTGACAGCCTTGGTCTATAGCGAGATAAAATCTGTTAAAGATAAAATCTGTTGCGATCTTAATGCTTCTTCGATTGTTGAAGTCACTCAAGATAACTTTAAACAGCTGATATTTCCAGAAAAACCTGTTATTTTGATGATTTATGCAGAATGGTGTGGGTGTTGCTGTCGCTTTCAACCTATTTTGGAAACGTTTAGCGAAAGTTTTAAAGAATCTATCCGTTTTGCTAAATTAAATTATGATGAAGAAACTGATTTAGCTGATTCTTTCGATATCAACTATTTTCCTACATTTATATTTATTGATTCAGGGATCGTTATGGATAAAACTGATGAAATAGATACTCAAGAAGAGTTGGAATCTCAAATTTTTGCATGGATAAATCAATTAAACTAACCTAAATATGAATAGGTTTATCAAATTAGAATATTTAATTTAACTTCTTTTTTTAATAGATCTTTCTTCTCCCTGTGAATACTTTTTGAAAAATTTTAATCAATGTAAAGTTTTTTTTGATTAAAATTACAAAAAAATTCAGGTTGAGATTAACAGGTTATTTTTTCTAGCATACATTGCTTACGTAAACCACGTGAAAATTTAATCTTTGAGATACGCACCAGTCCTTTACAAAGGGAATAATACCAAGTGCTTAAATCAATGATAAACAACAAAAAGGTTTTTTATGAAAAAAGTAGGGCTATTTTTTTTTCTATTTTTGTGTTTTTTCACAACATCATACAGCTTCGCACAAAATAACAAAGGTAACCTTGACAATAAGGTAGCACAGAGAGATAACAATTACCAAAGCCAAGGTGAACAAGCTTTTTATGGTGCAAATAATTCAGATGCTTGTGCACTTGCGGAAAGGCCAGTTGGTGATTGCTACTCTTTGTACTACAAATATGAACCATGCTACTACAATAAATGGCACTGCAAATATGTTCCACAATTCATTCAAAAGAAACATTGCCGTATGGTTCCCCAGTACTATGAAAAAACATGCTGCAGATATATTCCACAATACTATTCTAAAATTTGCTGCCATCAAGTTCCTAAATACTACTATACAACAGATGGTCGCTATGTTCCAAAATATACTTGTGAACGTTGCTACAAACATGTCCCAAAATATTACTACAAACATACAACCAGACCAGTTCGTGGAACTTATTGCGCGCCATCTGCCTGTGCTCTAAGACGTGAAGATGCACGTTAAAAATTTAGCTTTTTTGACAGGTAGATGTTTTCTACCTGTCAATATCAATTTTAAAATAATTTATGACATATTTTATGCCAATTTATCTCTATTACCTTCCTTTTCCTTCTCTCATAGATTAATTTCATAAAAAAAATCAGAAATAATTAATATTTTTAGATTGGTTTGATTTGGAACATATGCTGTAATTGACAATTAATAAAAAATTTGTCAGAAGTGCACTCTTGGATGAGAGCTTTGATAAATTAAATTTCGTCTGCTAACGACTTCAAATTAATATTAAGCGAAAGTGGCGATAACAAAATCGTCCTACATATCCTTGAATTATTAAAAATCGGTTTTACAATGAAAAATGATCATTTCTTCCTCTTCTTTCTCTTGGGTGTATGTTCTTTGTTTGCTTCTTTAAGAGCAGACTATTATGAAAATCAAGGAGATCAAATATTTGTTGGCCCTGAAATATATCACGTTGAACGAACAAAAAAAGCAGGCGCTAAACAAGATGGTTACCTCTACGGTGTTAGGCTTGGTTATGAACGAATTAAAAAAGATAAAATTTATGTTGGCGTAGATTTTTTGTATGCAGAAGGATCTATGAAAGGGAAATTGGGAGAAGAAAAAATCAAGTCAATTTTGACTGATATCAATATTGAGGAAAGAATTGGTTATACCTTAGCGTCAAATTGTGGGTGGAAGCCTTCTTTTACTCCTTACATTGGTGTAGGGAAATTTTGGGAAAAGAATGAATATAAGCATCCTTCACCATTTCGATTTCATTTTTACAATAGTTTCTTATATATTCCTATTGGATTTTTATCTCATTTAGACTTTACAGATAATTTTAGGATGGGAATAAATTTTAAAGCTAGGTACATTTTAGATAGTCATCATACGATTACGCATGATTCTGAATTTGGTAAAATTCATCAAAAATATGAGGAAAAAGTTCAATATCGTGTTGAATTACCTATGACTTATTTTACTTGTTTTTCTCAAAAAAAAGTGTCTGTTAGCTTAGTTCCGTTTTATGAATATCGACATTATGGATATCGAATCAATTTTCCCTTTGATTTTATTGAAACTAAATTCAATTTGTATGGGGCAAATTTAAAGCTGCTTTATTTATTTTAATTTTAAAAAATTTAAATTCGAACAAGGAAAAATATGTATAAACAATATAAAAACTTTTTATTTTATACGTTTATTTTAGCGGGATATTTACCAAGCTTTGTTTGTGGCAGAAACATTAGTTTAGTCGATTCGGAAGGGCGGCTTGCTAACTTTTCTATTGCTCAAGAGGATAAGTTTACAGATGTGATCGATTGGCTTGAATGCTACTACAAAAACAGTTTGGAAAATATCCAGCCTGAAGGATTTCTTTCAAATGATTTAGCGTTGACGATTGTTGTCTCTAATAACGATGTATTGATTAGAAAAAGCACTACAAATCGTGATTATTATGCGGAAGTTTCCAAAGATGAGAGAAAAGATATCGATTTTATTGTAACGAGCCTGGCTTACGAATCATTGCTTAGTTTAGCCAGTTTACGCTCAGACTTGCAAGATGCGGGAAAACGTATTGATAAAGTACATCCACTTAATTTTTTAAAGGTCATTTTTACAGATGAAAAGCTGAAGACCGGAGTTCACGCAATCCGTAATAGAACGATTTGGAATGAATTTATAGCGGGAAATGTCACTAGTTTAAATGAAGAATTTAAAAAAAATAATCTGAAAGATGAATATATTCGAGATTTCTCTCGTAAAATCGGAGTCGATTTTAATAAAATTACTCCTTATATCAAACAAAAGAAATGGAAAGAATTTGTCAATTATCTTATTGATAATATTCCAAGAGCCAATGATCCTAACCGATATAATATGTAGAGGTATTGTTAACTAAAGCAGCATTTATTTTGTTGCTTTAGCAGAAGAATCTTGTTTGGCTCGAAATACATTTAAAATGTTTAAATCCGGCATCAAAAGAACAACTTTATCTAAAATTTGTTTATAAATAACTTCAGGTAAAAAGGGTGTGCGGCTTAATATCCACAAATGTTTTTGATCAGAATCACTAACAGCTGCGTAACTATAATCATCTGCTAAAATAATGATCCAGTAATCTCCAATAGGCAATCCTTTATACTGTTCTGTAGCCGGAAAGGTGATTTTCCACTTTGCCTGCGTTTGTTTATCAATAATTTCGGCTGTTCCTTCTGCCCTCTGGACAGATTTAAAAAAACTATTTATATCGCATTGATTAACAACCTGAATGATTCCATCACTTTGCATTGTATAAATAACCATTGGGTTATGATAACATCCTCTATCCCATGGCTCATCTAAACGGGCAATTTCATACCAGGTGCCCATATAACGATTTAAATCGACATTTGAAACTGTTTGAAAGGGAGGATATTCTATTCCTTGAATATTTTGGTAATAAAGAAAAAGACTAGAAAATAGAATTACAAAAAAATGATGTCTCATTATGCCTATCCTTAAATCACTATTGATCATTTCGATTTTTTATCGAAAAATAACGTTAATTTAAAGCAAAATGTATAAAATATAAAATTCTTTCGAAATTATGCTCAGATAAAATCTATTTATGGTAAACGGTTAATGTACTAAATACTGTGAAAAACCATTAATTTTTCCAAAAATGTTATAGTTAATATATGTTTTTTCAAAAAATTTACACTCCAGGCCTGGCAATTAATACTTATTTGTTAGGAGATGAAACGACCAAAGAATGCGTCGTGATAGATCCTACTCGTGTAGTTACTCCGATCATTATGGCTGCTGAAAACGCTGAAATGCACATCAAAGCTATATTGGAAACGCATGTGCATGCTGACTTCATTTCCGGGGCTAGAGAATTAAAATTTCAATTAAAAAATGCTCCAATTATTTATTCTTCGGGGTTTGGCGGAGAGCAATGGGTTCCCGCTTATGCTGATCATATTGTCAAAGAAGAAGATGTTTTGTCATTCGGATCTATTCGTTTAAAACCTCTGCATACGCCAGGACATACGCCTGAACATATCATGTGGATTTGTTATGATGAAACAAGAAGCCATGATCTTCCCTGGTTCATTTTTTCCGGGGATTGTTTATTTGTAGGTAGTGTAGGAAGACCGGATTTATTAGGAGAAAATGCGTTTAACTTTCTTGCTAAAGAGCTTTATCAAAGCTTATTCGTCAGGATTGCTCATTTACCGGATTCTGTTGAAGTCTTTCCTGCACATGGAGCCGGCTCTCTTTGTGGTAAAAACATTGGAGGAGTAGACGCAACAACTTTAGGTTACGAGAGAACTTGTAATCCTTATTTAAATCCAATTGAAGAAACAGAATGGATTAAAAGTATTAGTCAGGATTTGCCTGCAATTCCTCCCTATTTTTCTCTCATGAAAAAAATAAATGTCTCTAATCCACCTTTATTGAGTGAACTAAAAGTTGAAAAAGTCTGTTCTGAAAGAGATTTAGATTTGAATTTGTGTTTTTTATTAGATGTTCGTTATCCAGAACTTTTTGCGCGATTTCATCTTCCAGGGTCCGTCAATATCCCTATGACACCTTCTTTTTATTCATGGGCAGGATGGCTTATTCCCCATAATATCCCATTAATCATTATTACAAACCGTGAAAATCAAATGAATGATATCGTGTCTCAATTGCGCTTAATTGGCTTTGATCAGCCCTTTTATTTATTTGTACTAAAAGATGACGCAGAAAAAAAGATGAATCGTATTGAGTGTTTTAGTTATCTAACCCCAGAAGAACTTGCAAAAAGATTGCACGACCCGAAAGAAAATGTTTTTGTTTTAGATGTACGAACCACCTCAGAATGGCACTCTGGCCATATTGCAGATGCTTATCACGTGGAGTTAAATAATCTTTATCAATATATGCATAAAATCCCTCAAAATCGTTTAATTGCAGTCATTTGCCGATCTGGAATACGCGCGTCTACAGCAATATCCCTACTAAAAAAATATGGCTTTAATCACGTTGTCAATGTAAGAGGAGGAATGCAAGCTTGGATCGACCTTGAATTTCCTATAATTACTTCTGATAAAGAATAAAAAATAAGGCTGCTTATTTAATATCTTTCCTAGTGGTTTTTCAACCACACAAATCTCTGTTTAAGGTGAGCTAACCACTTATTTTTTAATGATTTTCTATTTATCAAACTTTAATTAATTATAAATTTAAATAATTATTTGATTTTATTCATTTATTTATCCATTCACTAAAATTGATAAATTGATCTGCAGGATTCCTAAATTATTGTTGAATTAACTAGTGTCAGACATTTGAAAATTTTGTGGGGACTCCATGAGCTAAGTTTTGGAAGCTAAAGAATCGTGAAAATTTAAATCTAAATTTCTCAAGTACTAAAATCTTACACATTTTTGCATATGACAAATTACAAGGATTTGAAGCTAATCCTGTTAAAAAAAAGTTAGTGCCATGTTTGTAACAATTTAACGGATTTACCCTTTCCTTTTCCTCATGTTGAAACATATTATATTAATTTTCTTTACCATCTAAAGACAAAACAATTTACCTGATTGGCTGTAACAGATTATTAGATCATTATATATCTCCTATTCTTTTTTCAAGAATCTTTTACTATCTATCCTCTAAGTTCAAGCGAAAGAAATGGCAATAAAGAGTTTTAGCTTTGATAAGCTTTTTGAAAACTTTTCAGACTGTCCCTCTAAACACTCTACGCATTAAAGAAAAAGGATTGGATCCGATTACAATCCTTCTTCTAATCGAATATATTCGGCTAAAGAGACGTTTTGGAATAAATAACATTTGTTTGGAGACGCGTTTAAAATTAGAGATTCAAAAATTAGAATGATTACTTACTTTTAAACACGACTTATTTTAATTGTTCCTGATCAATTTTAGTTATTCCTAAAGCTAAAAATGTAAGCGATAATCCAAAAAATAGTAAATTGATTCCGACCAAAAGGCCAAGTACCCAAAATGCTGTTTCTGGCCAGCCCATCCAAATGATTCCAGCCATCATTAATGATAAGGCTCCGCTAAAGATAAACCATATCCAGCTGTTAGTAGATTTCAGTTGAAATCCCATGATGATTTTGGCAACACCTTCAAAAATGAAAAAGAGCATTAATAGTATTGTTAACGAAATGACACCAGCGGAAGGGTCAATAAGCAATAAAATTCCAAATAGAAGATACATTAAACTCACAACGAAGGAAGCCCAAAATCCTTTTTCACGATAGGATTGAAATGTTCGATAGGTTTGAATAACACCACCTAACAAAATAAGCCACCCTATAAACAATTCTGTACTTAAAGTTGAAATCCCTGGTAATGCGATTGCTATTATGCCTAGAAGGGCAAATAAAAATCCTTCAATTATTAAAAGAGTCCGGTTTTTTTGAATAGATTCAAGCATGTTGTCTCCTCTAAACGTTTTAATAAAATCTAAATTTTTTACGAATTCGAATTTTAAAGGTTATTAAGAGATAAAACTTTTGTTTATCCAAACTTTAATTTTCTGTCCCGTTAATTTTTTATTACCTTAAACTAATTAATATTTATTTTAAATTAAAAGAAATGAATGAGTTTATATTTTTGCTTTTTAGACGGTTAAGTTTAATTATACGAGAAAATCAAAAAAAAATTACTGAATTAAAGCTAATGTTATATAGTCCGAATTTTTTGAGCACACTATTTTTGGGCACACTCAAGGAGTGAACATGCGTTTAATCAAAATTTTTCTGCTGTTTTCTTTTTTCTTTTCCATTTTTCATCTATTTGGGAATAACGATTTTATCGCTGCAAAAACTTTTACCTCTGTAACTAGTTGTAGACAACCAGATTTAATTGCCTATTTAACGGCAGAAAAATCTAATGAAATTATTCCTATTAACTTAAGCAATGGACGAGAAGGGGTGCCAATTATCATTGAGCCGGCAACTAAAATTTTAGCTATGCATGCGGCAACCAATGAAGTTTATTTTGTTGAAGAAGATTTAAAACAAATCAAATGTTTTCATTTAAAGACAAAAATGGTTCGAGAAGTGGGGAGTTTAAACCAAGTTCCCGCTAAATTTATCGTTCCGGCAGATAAAAAAGTTGCTTATCTCAGTTATGAGGATAGTAACGACATTGATTGTTTAAATCTATTGAATGGTCAATTGACAAAGGTTGTAAATTTAAAAATAAATCCATCCAGTATCGCTTTCGATAGTAAAAACCAACGCTTATACGTAAGCTTAAAAAATCAAAATGAAATTAAAAGTATTCATTTAGCTTCTTTAGAAACTACGTCTTTTGCGCTTTTAGATCATAACATAGAAAGTTTAACGATTACAAATGATGGGCAAAAAATTTACGCACTGCAAGAGAACAATCATCAATTATCAATTGTTGATGCACAAACACAAGCAATCACTCATATTTCGCTTAAAAATGATTCAGGTATTTTACAAAAAAAAACAAATTCTTTTGTGCTTCACCCCAACGAAAATCACATTTATATTCTTAAAGAATCTGCCGATCAAATCATTCCTGTCAATCTCTTGACTGGAGCGCTAGAGCCGCTCATTTCTGTTAGACAAAGCATTCAAAATATTAATTTTGATGATAAACAAGGAATAGTAGCTAGATTTAGTGTAAAGGAGGCAAAGTCTGGACTACCCACAGTTTTTGATGCTTCCGAAACAATTTTAATACATTCAGGTGAGGTCAGCTATGAGTGGGAGTTTGGAGATGGTTTAAAAGCTGTTTCGAGTCAACCCATCATTGAACATGTTTATGACAATACGGGCCATTTCACCGCAACTCTTACTATAACTCAAAAAGTTGAAAATGATTTTATTGCCCCTTATCTCGAATATTTAATGGGAAATCCTTTTTTAACTTCATCCACTAAGAAAAGTTTTGACATCCTTTCTTCAAAAAATGAAGGTTTAGAAAAAATAAGCAAAAAACAGCAAGCGGCTAAAAATACAGCAGATTCTGATTTTGTTGCAGAGCCTTCTATAACTCACGGACAACCTTCCCAAACAACCATTTTCTATGGACATACTGTATTTGATAGTGCTACTGTAACTGGATCTTTTACAGGGGGAACGCCAACTGGAACTGTGACATTTTTTGTAGAAAGTACGCAAGTTGGTTCACCGATAGCACTATTGGCAGGGTTAAATAATACAGCAGTTGCGGTTTCGGACCCCTATTATCCCACTTCAACAGGGAATTATCAGTTTAAGGCTGTTTATAGTGGAGATAGTAACTATGAACCATCTTCAGATTCATCTGCAACAAACACTTTTATTGTTAATCCAGCACCTAGCATAACAAATCTTACAACTAATATTAATCCTTCTTATTTTGGAGAGACAGTTCAATTAACCGCCACAGTAACATTGTCTAATACTCAAATTAATGAAACTCCAACAGGAACAATTACATTTAAAGATAACAATACAGTTTTAGGAATTGTAACTCTAACTTCTAGTAGTACAGCTAATCTTTCCATTTCTGATTTAGGAGTAGGAACTCATTCTTTAACAGCAATTTATAGCGGGGATGCCAAGTTTGCAGGTTCTACATCGAGCTTAGTTACGCAAACTGTGACTAAAGGAACCACGATGACCGTGCTAACCTCCTCTATTAACCCGACAATATTTGGCAATTCAACAACCTTAACAGCCACAGTTAATATCAATGATGGGTCTGGAACCTTAACAGGAGCTGTGACATTTAAAGATGGGTCAACAATCATTGGAACGGGAAATGTAAATGCAGGTATTGCCACTTTAAACGTTTCCAATCTATCAGTGGGGTCTCATTCATTGACAGCAGTATATGGAGGAGACAGCAATTTTAACACTTCTACTTCAACAGCTTTGACTCAGATAGTAAACAAAGGAACAACAACTTCTAACATTGTTTCTTTGACTAATCCCACGACCTATGGGCAACCGACGATATTGACTGCCTCCATCGCTGTTGCAACAGGGGTTGGAACCCCGACTGGATATTTTACTTTTAAAGACGGAAATTCTACCCTTGGAACTGCAAATATCACGGGCTCAAATGCGTCTCTAACAATCGCGAATTTAGCAGTCGGCGCTCATTCCATCACAGCAGTTTATAGTGGAGATTTGAATTTTTCTACTTCTACTTCGTCAGTCATTTCTCAACAAGTTAACCGAGCAACTCCTGTCATATCCCTGACTTCCACACTAAATCCTTCCAATTATGCTGAAGAAATCACTTTTACAGCCTCCATTTCCTCACCAACAACACTTGACTTACCCTCAGGAACAATTACCTTCTATGATGGTAATACATCGATTGGAACAGGAACTCTTGTGCAGACTGGTGCTAATAAAAGTCAAGCCACCTTTACAACGCCAAATTTGAATGGAGGAAACCATTCTATTACTGCTTCCTATCCAGGAGATACAAATTTTATTGCTGTGACTTCGTCAACATTAGATCAAACAGTTATTTTAGCTAATACCAACACATTAATTTTTTCTAACTCTCCTAATGCTTCTCAGTTTGGTCAACCGATAACATTACAAGCTAATGTGATCGGTTCTGTTGCGACACCTCCTCTCACTTCTTCGGGGACACTTTCATTTTACGATGGCTCCACGCTTTTAGGTGCAGCCCCCATAACTAAACTTTCGTCAAACGTAGCTTTTGCAACATTAACACTTTCAAATCTCTCTATTGGGCCCCATACTTTAAGTGCGAAATACAGTGGAGATGTAAATTATAATCCTTCCAATTCATCGTCTATGACGCAAACGATTATTTTTACAGCGACAACAATCACAACGGTGACATCTCATACCCCTTCGGTTTTTGGAGAATTAATCAAGTTTACAGCAACCGTGAATTCTCATATTCCGGGCATGGGAAATCCCACAGGAAAGGTAGAATTTTATGATGGAATTAATTTAATTGGATCGGGGACTTTAGCAGCTAGCGGAGCTAATCAAAGTCAAGCAACACTTCAAATTTCTAGCCTAGGCTTAGGGACACACCGAATTGGGTCGGCTTATTTGGGGGATGGAGATTTTACTGGTTCCTTAGCCCCCTTAATCAATCAAATTGTTGTAAAAGATACGACAACGACAACTTTGGCATCAAATTTAAACCCTTCAAATTTTGGAGATGAGATTACCTTAAGTGCAACAGTGACCGCTAATGCGCCGGGTTCAGGAATTTCAACAGGAACAGTGACTTTTAAAGAAGGATCCAAGGTATTAGGAACAGGAACGTTAAATGCCAATGGTGTTGCCACTTTTTCAACCATTAAACTTTATCCCGGCAATCACTCTTTAACGGCTACTTTTAATGGCGATTTTAACTTTATATCTTCGACTTCTAATACTTTCAAACAGACTGTTATCAACCAGCTACCGACAAAAATCAAACTCACATCTTTTAGAAATTCTTCGCCTATCAATCAAACAGTGACTTTCAGTGCTGAGGTAACTGCGTTAACAGGCATTCCAACTGGAACAGTCACATTTTATGATAATGGAGTGGCTTTTGGAACAGGAACGATTAATGCCAATGGGATAGCAACTTGTATTGAACCTGCCAATCGACTGAATACTTTAGGGTTACACCCCATTACCGCATCATATAGTGGAGACATAAACTTTATCACATCGAATTCGAGCACTTATAACCAATATGTTGTCCCTTATGATACTTCAACAGTATTAGTTACCTTACCCAATCATTCTGAACAAGCTAATGCTACATTGACAGCGACCATAACAGCAACTGGTTCTCCAATGCCTATTCCATCATTTACTGGCACGGTGGTCTTTTATGAAGGAGGAAACGCTATTTCACCTCCTATTCCTGTCGATCCATTGACAGGGATAGCTTCATTTATGCCTGATAATCTTCACTTCGGACCCCATCCTATCTCTGCTGTGTATAGCGGTGATCAAATAATATTTGCTACATCAACCTCTAATTCTATCGTTCAACAAGTTCAACAGACGGATATGTTAACAACAAAAACAGTTTTAACAGCTAGTCCAAATCCTTCTTATTTCTGTGAAATGGTTGAATTAACAGCAGCTGTCGTTGCTACTCAAGGATATTATACTCCGACAGGTACGATAACATTTTTTAATGGGGAAATCGCTATTGGAACGTCAATTTTGGATGCGAATGGAATTGCTGTGCTTCCTATTTCTAATTTAAGTGTGGGAACTCATCAATTAACAGCTACTTACAATAGCGATTCTAACTATGCTTTCTCCATTTCAAATACAATTACGCAACAAGTGAATCCAAATACGACGTTAACTACTCTTTCTGTTATTCCCAATCTTTCAAGTACTCCTTATGGACAAACTTTGACATTTGTAGCTACAGTCGATGGATTAGATGGGCTACCAACAGGTTCTGTGATTTTTTCTGATCAATCTGGGGAATTAGCAACCATTGAACTTGACGAAAGTGGAGAGGCAGTATTTACGACAGATAGCCTCCCGACAGGAACACACGATTTTACAGCGATCTATGATCCCAGCTGTTGCTCGGTCAAAAATCCTTGTTATTCACCTTCATCTGCTACTTTAAGTCATACAATCACGGCTGTGGATTTAGATACGATTTTGACAGCATCTCCCTCTCCGTCAATCTATGGTAATACCATCGCATTAACAGCAACCGTAGATTCTTTCACAACGGGATCCCCAACTGGTACAGTCACTTTTTATAATGGAAGTACTTTAATTGGAACAGCCCCAATTATTCAAGGCACCGCAAGAATTGATGCAAATAATGTCCAAGCTGGTGTAGCCATTTTTAATGCTCGGTATAATGGAGATATTAACTTTATTGCTAAAAACTTTCCTTCTAGACAGCAAATTGTCAATAAAGCACCCGTCAATGTTGCTTTGACTTCATTTACAAATCCATCGTTATATGGTCAACTAGTGACATTTAATGCTTCCGTAAGTTCAGCAGGACTCATTAGTGTTCCAACCGGAACGATTACATTCTTATCAGGGACGACAAATTTAGGACAAGCAACTCTTAACAACGGTGTTGCCACGTTTTCAACCTCTATCTTGAATGTTGGTTCAAATAGTATTACAGCGTTATATTCAGGAAGTAGTAACTTTTTAACAGCAACTTCTTCAGCTTTAACACAAGTTGTTAATAAATCAGCAACAACGACAACAGTTGACTTCTCTCCTTTCAATGCTTCTACTTTTAATAGCTCTGTCACAGTTAATGTGACTGTTGCTTCGGTGAGTCCAGGTGGGGGAATCCCAACTGGAGCTGTAACGGGATATTACGGGTCAGTTTCATTAGGAACAGCGACTCTGAACAATGGGATTGCTTCCTTTTCTACAACCATATTACCAACAGGAACGCCAACGGTAACCGTTATTTATGCCGGAGATGCGAAATTTACAGAATCGCAAGGATTAGCAACTCATACTGTTACAGCCGCCATGACAACAATGGCTACACTGACTTCGTCTAATAATCCTTCTGTATTTGGGCAATCACTTACATTAAGTGGAAAAGTGAATTCAACAGCAGGGATTCCTACGGGTCAAGTGACATTTTATGATGGAACCACAGAACTCGGTGTGGCTACGCTGGATAGTACAGGAAGGGCTGCTATCACAAGAACCAATTTAAATGTGGGAAGTCATTCAATAACCTTAAAATATTTAGGAAGTGGGAATTTTGCTGCTTCGACTTCTGCTGCTTTAAATCAAGTTGTGAATAAAACTCCAACAACAACCGTTGTTAGTTCTTCTCAAAGCATTTCAATTTATGGTGAACCGATTGATTTTATAGCCACCGTTGGTCCAATTAATCCAGGTAGCGGAATTCCTACAGGAACTGTTACGTTTAAAAATGGCTCGACAATTCTTGGAACTGTTTCTTTAAATGGGGGAGGGATTGCTTCTTTTGCGACGCCAATGTTATCTGCAAATAACACGCCCTATTCCATTACGGCAGTTTATAATGGAGATGCCAATTTTAATTCGTCAATCTCTTCCATACTGGAGCAAACTATTTTACAAGTTTCCACCAGAACAACAGCAACTTCTTCACCTAATCCTTCTACAATCGGAAATTTAGTAACAATTAATGTCACAGTAGAGCCTATTAATACAGATGTGTTTACTCCAACAGGTATCGTAACTGCTACTTATGGTTCAACAGTCATTGGAACAGGAACTTTAGATTCAACAGGAAAAATTACTTTTTTAACTACGACGCTTCCTGCAGGGACATTGCCAATTGTGATTAAATATGCGGGAGATTCTAATCACGCTCAATCTTCTATGACTTTATCTCAAACAGTTTTGCAAGCTAGTACAGTCACAAGCCTCACTTCTTCTCTTAACTCTTCCCACGTGGGAGAAACAATCACATTGACAGCCACATTAACCTCTCCATTTGGAACCCCCACAGGAAATGTTGCTTTTTTTGATGGGTCCTCTCTAATTGGGGTACAAGCACTGAATGGAGCAGGAGTAGCAATATTTTCTACCTCTTCATTAACGTTAGGAACCCATCAGATTAAAGCATTGTATCAAGGAGATGCAAATTTCACTGCTTCAACATCGCCTGTTTTATCTCAAAATATTATTGCGGCAACAACAAGCATAGCATTATCTTCTTCTATGATTCCTTCAGTATTTGGACAAACAATTACTTTAACAGCCGATGTTACTATATTAGCGGGTTCTGGAGTCGTGTCTGGTACAGTGACATTTAATGAAGGAAGTGTTGTTTTAGGAACAAGTGGAGTATCAAACGGTATTGCTTTGATTACTATTTCTAATTTATCGGTAGGTGCACATACACTAAAAGCAACCTATAATGGAAATTCCAGTTTTGGAAACTCAACTTCACCAAATTTAAACCAAATTGTCGAGCCAGGAACAACTAAGACGTTTCTATCCTCTTCTAGTAATCCTTCACAATTTGGAGATGTAATCACTCTAACTGCAAACGTAAGTACAACAGGCGGAAATGGAACCTTAACAGGAACCGTAACTTTTAAAAATGGTTCAAGTGTATTAGGAACTGGGACAATTAGTAATGATCAAGCCACATTCAGTGTTTCTGATTTAGGGGTGGGAACACATACTTTAACAGCTGTCTATAGTGGGAACACAAATTTTGAAGGTTCCACATCCTCAAATCTCAAACAAATTGTTAACAAATCGAGTTCATTAATTACACTTACTTCCTCCATTAACCCTTCCGAATTTAGTCAAACCGATACGTTAATAGCAACAATTCCAGCAGGTACTGCCTCTGTTACACCGAGGGGAACCGTCACATTTAAAGATGGTTCACTCATGCTTGGGACAGTGAATATATCTGAAGGCAGGGCAACATTAAATATGTCTAATTTAACTGTGGGTTCTCATGATTTAACCGCGACTTATAATGGAGATGGAAATTTTGCCGCTTCGACATCGGCTCTTTTGACTCAAATTGTGAAAGCAGCTGCTACGACAGTTTTACTAAATTCATCGACTAATCCTTCTGTTTTTGGAAACTCTATTAATTTTAGCGCTACTGTGGCGCCTATGCTCGGAACGGGTACACCGACAGGAACAGTCATTTTTAGAGATGGAAATGTTGTTCTTGGAAATGTTACTTTAGTAGGGGGAGTTGCCAACTTTACAACTTCTACGCTTTCTGTGAATACTCACGCGATTACAGCTGTTTATGTAGGAGATGGTAACTTTGCGGCATCGGTTTCTTCCCCGCTTTCTGAACAGGTTAATCAAGGAGCAACAGCCACATCACTTTCTACTTCAGCTAGCCCCTCTACATATGGGCAATCGGTAGTGTTCACTGCCAATGTCAGTTTAATCACAGGATCAGGATCTCCTTCAGGTTCTGTGACAATTTTGGATGGAACAACGGTGATTGGAACAGCGACAGTAGACAACTTAGGGGTTGCTACTTTGGCAGTTTCTAACCTTTCTGTTAACTCACACTCCCTGACTGCTGTTTATAGTGGAGATAGTCATTTTGCCACATCGACCTCTTCTATTTTGATGCAAAATGTGAACAAAGCTAATTCCTCAATTGATATTTTGACAACCTCTCCCAATCCATCCCGATTAGGAGAAAATGTCACTCTTTTTGCTACTGTGACTACGCCGATCGGAATTGCGAGTGGGAATGTCTCTTTTTATGATAACCAATCAACATTACTGGGAACGGTACCAGTTTATAATGGCTTGGCTATCTATTCGACAAATTTATTAGCGCTTGGAAATCATACGATTAAAGCCATTTATAATGGGGATGCAAACTTCAATGCTTCGACATCTCCAACAGTTGTCCAAACTGTTAATCAAACAAATATTACAGTCACAACAGTGACTAATTTGAATTCTGCACTGAATCCTTCTAATTTCGGTCAAAATATTGACTTTACAATAACTGTTGCTCCTATCACAGGTTCGAGTACACCAACTGGAATTATAACGTTGTATTTTGGCTCTGTCCCATTAACAACGTTGAATCTTGTGAATGGACAAGCCTCCTATTCGACGACAACGCTCCCAAGTGGCGAAATTACATTAGTTGCCTTATATTCTGGAGACGCTAGTTATTCCTCTTCGACAGATACACTTGTTCAATGTGTGAATAAAGTTGGGACGAATGTCAAAGTGGTTTCTTCTATCAATCCTTCAGCTTATAAACAACCTGTGACATTTACATCTACTGTTACCTCTGGCTCAGAAACTCCAACAGGAACAGTGACTTTTTATGATGGATCTATTCCTTTAGGTACGTCAGCATTAAATGAAGGAATGGCAACTTTAGAAGTCATCAGTTTAGCTCCAGGATCCCATTCAATTATTGCCGCTTACAATTCAGATTTGAATTTTGCTACTTCCACTTCACAAACATTGATACAGGTGGTGACGAGAGATACTATTCCCCAACCACCCCAGAATTTTTATGGCTGTCAAATTGTTAACCAATTCGTCGATAAAGATCATTTAGTGAACGTTTTATACTGGATTCCTCCTCAAGAGAATGCCAATATTGTCTTTTATGAAATTTATCGAGATGCTCAATTAAAACGATGCATTGGAAAAATTCCTAACCAATGTCCCTTTCAATTTGAAGATGGCAATCGCAAGAAAAACAAAGCTTATACTTACTATATTGTCTCAGTTAACAAGAAAGGAGTCAAATCTGCACCTATTAGCACAAAGGTTTTTCCTATCAAGAAACGTCGTTAAAGGAAAATGTTAATGAAAGAATTTGTCAATGCAACTTTTGGATTAGAAAAATCATTCATTTTAGAGTTTTGTTGGAAAAAATTCTCAAATAATTTTATTCCTTATCCAACATTTGCGTTTTTAAGCACTTTCTTACTTATTTTATTAAATTTAACTAATGTAGCAGCAAGCTTAGAAATCAAAGCAGAGGCAAAAAGTCAATTATTTTTTCCAGCTTCTAAACGTTTTCGTCGCATTTATGGAAATTGTATGGGAGGGTATGAAGGACAAGTCACCGTTTTTTTCCTAAATATTTTCAAGGATGGATCAATGTCGATGGAATGTCCAAAAAAGGCCATTCTTTTTACTTACATGATTTTACAAGAATATCAATTGTTAATATGAGCTTTGGCATGCAGTACACCTATATTTTGCCAAGAAATTTATCTTTCTATGTTGGATTAGGGCCGAGTTTTGGAATTGTCAAATTAGAAAAACAATTTTTTGGGATTCATACCAATAAAATATATTTTGTCTTTGGAGGAGTATTTAAAACTGGCCTTTATTATGATATCAATGCCTGTTTTTTCTTAAATATGTTTTTTGATTATCTTTATCAACCTAATTGTTTCAAAACACAAGTAAATCTCGGTGGAAATAAATTAGGGTTAGGGATAGGTTACAAGTTTTAGCAAAATGAAAAGATATTTATTAATTTGGCCATTTATTCCCCATATGTTTTTTAAACCTATAATTGAGGGCATTAAATCCTTAAAATTGTTTTTTAAATTTAACTTTAGTCTTTTACGCTAGATTTCTCAACTATCAATGTCATTTAATCTTCCATTAAGGCAGGATTTGTTGTCGCTAAAAACAATTTAATTATATATATCTTTTTTTAAGGGATTACCAAGCAAAATTGTTCCCCTTATGTTATTTGCTAATTTTCTTACCAACATAAGTTACAAATTTAAAAACTGTAAAACTGTATGGAAAATATGCTAAAAGAAACAGATTGTGTCATTGGAATCGATTTAGGGGGAACCAAAATTGGGATAGGAGTTTTGAATGTCTCCGGCACATTGATTGATAGTGTGAGACTTAAAACGGATTTTAAACACGGACCAGCTAGTGTCGAAAAACAAATCATGCAAGCGATTCAGGATTTAAAAAATCGGACAAAAGTTGAGATTAAAGGAATTGGAATAGGGGTAGCAGGTCAAATTGACGAAGAAACAGGAGTCGTTCGTTTTGCTCCAAATCTCCCAGGCTGGCATCAAGTAACACTACGCAAAAATCTGGAAAGAGAAGCTGAAATTCCAGTTAAGGTTGTGAATGATGTTCGCGCTATTACTTGGGGAGAATGGCTTTACGGAGCTGGTAAACATTATCAAGATCTTATTTGTTTATTCGTAGGAACAGGAATTGGCAGTGGTATCGTTTGCCAGGGAAAAATGCAAAAAGGGGATAATAATACATTTGGAGAAGTCGGCCATATGACAATCGATTTTCATGGCCCTCGTTGCACCTGCGGTAACAATGGTTGTTTTGAAGCTTTTGCTGGAGGATGGGGAATTGCTAGACAGGCCAAAGAACTCATTCTTGCCGATAACCAAAGTGGTCAATCCATTTTAGAAAAAGCAGGTGGATATTTAGAAAATGTTTCAGCTAAAGCTGTTATTGAAGCATACCACAGTGGAGACCCTCTAGCTCTATTAATTTTAGAAAAAGTCAAGCAAGCCTTAATTGCAGGTTGCATTAATCTTGTGAATGCTTTTAATCCTGCTTGTTTAATCTTAGGAGGTGGGGTTCTAGATGGTATTCCAGAAATCCTATCATTTATTGATAAAGGCATTCGAGAAACTGCTTTAAAAACGGCGACAGACAAATTACAGATAAAAACTGCTTTACTTGGTAAAAATGTGGGAATTATTGGATCTGGAGCTGTAATTTTAGACGTCTTAAAAAATAACGTTGGGTGAGAGGAGTATGAGTAAACAATTATTTACTTCATTATTTATCGATGTTGGCGGCGTCCTTTTGACAAATGGATGGGATCGACATATGCGTGAAAAGGCTTCACACATTTTTGAATTAAATTATGAAGAAATGAATAAACGACATAATTTAATTTTTGATACGTATGAAATTGGTAAAATTTCATTAGATGAATATTTAAAACGTGTGGTATTTGATCAAGAACGCTCTTTTTCTATTGAATCTTTTAAAAAATTTATGTTTGAGCAATCTCAGCCTTTTGATGAAATGATTGATTTTATAAAAAAAATCAAAAAAGATTGGAATTTACAAATTGTTGTCGTAAGTAATGAAGGCCGTGAATTGATGCAAAATCGAATCGATCAATTTAAAATGAAAGCGTTTGTCGATATTTTTGTGGTGTCAGGCTTTGTTCATCTACGCAAACCCGACAGCGATATTTATCAACTCGCATTGGATTTAGCTCAAGTAAAACCCGAGCAAGTGATTTATATCGATGATAGACCCTTGTTAGCAGAAATAGGAAAGCACATCGGAATGACGGCTATCCAACATCAAAATTATGAACAAACAAAAATGATTCTAGATAGTTTACTAAAAAGGTAATTTCTATGGCTAATCAAGCGATTTTAAATTTACTTGGAAACGATGCAAGTTATTTACTTGATCATGAATGTAAAACAATATCAAAAGATAAACTTCATTTACCAAGTCCTTATTATATTGATGAGATCATGAATTTAACAGACCGAAAAACGCCAGTTCTTCGTAACTTAGTTCAAATTTTTAATCAGGGGCGATTAAGCAAAACAGGTTATCTTTCTATTTTGCCTGTTGATCAAGGAATTGAGCATTCAGCCGGAGCAAGTTTTGCTATTAATCCTGATTATTTTGATCCAGAAAATATTGTGAAGTTAGCCATTGAAGGGGGATGCAATGCGATCGCCTCTACTTTAGGTGCACTTGGTTCTGTTGCTAGGCGTTATGCTCACAAAATCCCTTTTATCGTGAAACTCAACCATAATGAATTATTAAGTTATCCCAATACATTTGATCAAATTTATTTTGGCCAAGTTGAACAAGCGTGGGAGATGGGGGCTGCCGCAATCGGTGCAACCATTTATTTTGGTTCTGAAGAATCTCATCGCCAAATTCAAGAAACGTCTAAAGCTTTTCAAAAAGCGCATGAACTGGGGATGGCGACAGTGCTTTGGTGTTATTTGCGCAATAATGCGTTTAAGCAAGATAAAGATTATTCAACCAGTGCTGATTTAACCGGGCAGGCTAATCATTTGGGAGTTACGATCGAGGCGGATATCATCAAACAAAAACAAGCGACTAATAATGGAGGGTTCAAAGCTCTGGCGCATTATGGTAAAACAAATGAGCTTGTTTACCAAAAATTAACAACAAACCATCCGATTGATCTAACAAGGTATCAAGTTGCCAACTGCTATATGGGACGAATGGGATTGATTAATTCCGGTGGAGAAGCTGGTAAAAATGATATGGCAGAAGCTGTTAAAACAGCTATTATTAATAAACGTGCTGGCGGAATGGGCCTAATATCGGGGCGAAAAGCTTTCCAAAGGCCTTTAAAGGAAGGAATCGAACTATTAAATTTGATTCAAGATGTCTATTTAGATAAATCTATCACGGTCGCTTAAAAGGGAATAACATGGCTCAAAGGAACTTCCCAATAAGTAACTTCTAATTTTTTTGGAAAATTTTTATGAAGAGATGGAACTTTATTATCCGCTCTATCATTAAAAGAAGGAGCAAAAGTTGTTTTAGCTGGTTTTAAAAGTCATGAAATATGCAAAGGAAAGCATGGGGTGCCTTGCAAATCTGATATCGGTTTTCAAGTTGTTAAAGAAAATGAGTTTGATGCGCTCGTTATTCCTGGTCAATCGTCATTTTATTTCTAGCCGAACATTAGAAGATTTGCCAGCGTTTTGTTTGAGTATTATTCAAGAATTATTATCCACTCACAAACAAAAAACTGCATTCGTTTAGTAATTTAAACTTTGAGTTTTTCTGTATATGTCAGATTTTTTGCTACAAAGTAGGAAAAGCCGTTTTTAAGCAAATAGTCCACCCCTATTTTCCATACGTCTTTCTCTCAACGTGTCAGCACAGATTGACTATTGATAAGAAAAACTCAAATTTTAGTTTAGTAAATTTTAGGAGATAAGAAATGACCGCCGTCATGCCTACTTTAGATCAAGATGTAGATCCGCAATTTGATGCATTAATGCAAGTTAGACGTTTTGGAGGATCTTGTTCAGAAGCTATTTTAGATCCTCGATGCCAAATTTTTACTGATCCTTTTATTGATGGATTAATTGGTTATCGTTTAGAGAATTCACGAGCTATTGTATACGGAGATCCTGTGTGCCAATGGGAAGATACCCCTTTATTAATCAAATCTTTTACAGATTTTTGCCATCGAGAAGGCTATAAAAACATTATTTATGTCATTACAACGGAAAAATTTTGTAAATGGGCAATGGAAAACGTTTGCCATGCCTCAGTAGAATTTGGACATGAATTATTTATGGATCCTCACGATGATCCGAGAGCTAAAACTGGAGTTAATGCTAGTTTAGTTCGACGTAAAGTTCGACATGCCCAAAAAGAAGCCGTGGTTGTGGAAGAATACATTATCCCTAATCTCAGCCTTGAAGCTCAAATTGAAGAAGTCGCTCAAAAATGGCTTAAAGGAAGGCGAGGTCCACAAATTTATATCTCCCGCGTACATTTATTTGATAATCGAGCCGGTAAAAGATGGTTTTACGCTAAGCAGGGAGAAAAGGTTACTGGTGTTGTTGTTCTCAATGAACTTCAATCGCGTAATGGATGGTTGATTAATCGTTTAATGCATATCCCTGGTGCTGCCAATGGAACTCCTGAGTTTCTTTTAACAACTGTTATTGATACATTGGCTAAAGAAAATTGTCACTATGTTACTTTTGGGGCTGTCACGACTGGACAGCTAGGAAAATTAGAAGGGTTGAATTCTATTTCAAAATATATTGCCGAGCTTTCATTTAAGTTCGCTAACCGATTTTTTCATTTAGATGGAAAAATGAAATTTTGGGAAAAATTTGATCCCAAAAATGAGCTTTCATACCTTTTATTTACGAATCCAAGTATTCGTATAGGAGATATTTGGGCTCTCATGCATGCTTTAAATATTATTTCAAAATAAGGTTGATTGATTTAATTTATAGGCCTTTTTTAAGGAATGCTTTAAGCTTTCCTTGATTCAAATTTAAACCAGTTCATAGGTTATGAAAAAACTCATTCAAGGTATTGCCGATTTTAGACAAGGTTTAACTGAAGAAAGTCGTCATCTTTTTGCTAATTTGGCTCTTGGTCAAACACCTGATGTTCTCTTTATTGCTTGTTCGGATAGTAGGGTTGTCCCAAATTTATTTGCTTCCACGAATCCTGGTGATTTGTTTGTTCTTCGAAATATTGGAAATTTAATTCCTCCTTTTTCCGTAGATTCAGATAATAGTGCTTTGGCTGCCATTGAATTTTCTATTTTTTCACTTAATGTTCCCGATATTATTGTTTGTGGCCATTCTGAATGTGGTGCCATGCGTGCTTTAGTTGAAGGGATACAAGGAAATTGCTGTTCTCATTTACAGTCTTGGCTTAAGCATGGAGAAAACTCTTTAAATTTAGTGAGAAATGGAATGACAATTAATCCTTCTTTATCCGAGCATAATCAAATTTCTCAAATTAACGTTCTTCAGCAAATAGAGCATATTAAAAGTTATCCTTTTATTAGAGAAAGATTAGATAAAAACGAACTAAGAATTCATGGGTGGTGGTTTGATATTGCACACGCGGATGTTTATTGTTATAAAGAAGATTTTAATCAATTTGTTCTCATCGATGAAAAAGAAGCTCAATTGATTTTAGCAAGGACATAAATAACTTAGATAGCTTGGTAGCTCATTCATTCACTACATAATGCTCATTAGTCTGCATTTGAATCTCTTTCATTTCATCAATTTTTTCTTGTGAGAATACAGCCCCCTTACAGGTAATTCCTTCACAAAAATTTGCTGCTTGCTCCCATGTTTGTCGAGAAAGGAGATTTTCAGGCCAAAAAGGATATAAACGGCATTGAGACGGTCTGGCTGAATAAACAGTACATTTTTTATCTCGAAAAAATACACACGAATAGCCTTCAGGAGATTTTTTTTCAATTAAAAAAGTTTGATTATTTCTTTTTTTGATATACAATTTTTTAAAATTTTTGACTGAAATTTCTAAAAAATGTGCCATCTCTTGGATTTCTTGCTCACTGATAAGCACAAAACCAGGTGCCCCAGTGCAACATTTTCCGCACTCTGTGCAACTAAAGTGAAGTCCTTTTTTATACCAAGGTAATGAGGAGGAGTGCTTCATAAGAATTTAATTATTTTTAAATTTGTATATTTAACTAGTTAAAATGTAGATTTAACTATCATTTCTGTTTAACTTTACTAAATAATAATAAATATTTGCAAAAAAAACAATAATAGTATACAATATTTATAATTTAAAAAAAAAGAATATAAATGAAAATTGCTATTTTTTATCTATTTCCTATAAATAGACTTTGGTTCATTCAAATGCGTTCCCCATTCTACGCTGGGTGTTGTTCTAGTTCTTCTTTCTCTTCACAATAAATTTTTTTCTACAACAATATGTAAATGTTTTGTTAAAACGCTTTAATGCTAAAAGAAATAAACTTTATAAAACAAACTTATCGGTCAAAATTATGCGAAAATCTGCAACTAAAAAACCAATCATTGGAATTTCAACTAGTTTATTAATGATTGATAATGGGTGTTTTAGAGGGCGAGAGCGTATAATTGTAGGGCAAGATTATGTTCGATCCATTTTGTTTGCTGGTGGAACTCCAATTGTATTACCGATTTTGTCAGATCAGGAACAAATTGAGCAACAAATGGAATTGATTGATGGTTTATTACTTTCAGGGGGTTGTGATGTACATCCTCATTTTTATAAAGAAGAACCTCATCCTTTATTACAAGATTTATGCCCACAGAGAGATCTACACGAAATTCAATTAGTTCAGCTCGCTCATCAAAGCCGAAAACCTATTTTAGGTATTTGCCGAGGAGCTCAGCTTTTAAATGTTGCTTTTGGCGGAACTCTTTATCAAGATGTTTCTTTACACTCAAACCAAGTTTATCAACACATTCAACAAGCTCAGGTACATGTAGCAGCTCACGAAATTAAGATTTTGGAACATTCAATTCTAAAAAAAACCATGGAAGTTAGCCATACCACTATCAATAGTTTTCATCATCAATCGGTAAAAAAGGTCGCTCCGGGTTTTCGAATTAATGCAGTAGCAGGAGACGGCATCATTGAAGGAATTGAAAAAGAAGACAGTTCTTTTATTATTGGTGTACAATGGCACCCAGAATTAATGGCCGATAAACAAGAAGAAACGCGAAAGCTCTTTGAGGGTTTAGTCAAAGCTAGTCAATAGGGAGAAAACGATGGCAACAAATAAAATGGGGCTCATGAGCGCAATTTTGCTTGGGATCAATATGATTTTAGGATCGGGAATCTTTCTTCTCCCTGGAAAAGTTTCTGAATTAACCGGTGCATCTAGTCTGTATGTCTATGTCTTTGTTTCTCTACTTATTTTGTCAATTGCTTGGTGCTTTGCGCAATGTGCAGCTCTATTCGATCGCAATGGAGGTGCTTATTTATATGCTAAAGAAGCTTTTGGTGATTTTATAGGATTTGAAATAGGTTTTATGCGATGGATTGC
Source organism: Candidatus Protochlamydia amoebophila UWE25 (assembly GCF_000011565.2). NCBI lineage: Bacteria > Pseudomonadati > Chlamydiota > Chlamydiia > Parachlamydiales > Parachlamydiaceae > Candidatus Protochlamydia > Candidatus Protochlamydia amoebophila. The sequence goes on along the minus strand of NC_005861.2, from coordinate 1,141,505 downwards.
TGGAGCGATGGCTTGGGCTTCGCTTATTGTAGGTTTTGTTACAGCTCTGAGTTCTATTTGGCCAAATGCATTGACAGAGCCTTTAAGGGGATTTTTGATCTTAATTTTTTTAGCTCTTCTTATTTTATTTAATATGGGAGGAACTGAAAAACTTAAAAATATCAACAATGTCGTGACGATAGCAAAGGTATTACCTCTTCTATTTTTTGTTTTGATTGGTTTTTTTTATACTAAGGGGAACTTTCAAGCGATTGATGTGTCATTATCCCATTTAGATTCTATTTCTTTTGGAAATGCCGCTATAGTTATTTTTTATGCTTTTGGAGGGTTTGAAACTCTTGTTATTGCTGCAGGAGAAATAAAAAATCCTCACCGTAACTTACCAATAGCGGTGATGGCTGTTATTAGCTTTTGCTCGTTTCTATATTTTTTAATTCAAATAATTGCCATGGAGATATTAGGACCTCACTTGGCTGAAAGTTCTATTCCTTTAGCTGATGCGACTGAACAAATGATTGGGTCCGCTGGGAGATGGATTGTAACTTTAGGTATGATTATTTCGATTGGAGGTGTGAATCTTACAGCTTCTTTTATTACTCCAAGAAGTGGAGCGGCTTTAGCAGAAGATGGTTTGGTTCCCAGATGGATCGCCAAAAATAATAAAGCCGGTGTTCCCGTAGTAGCTATCTTCTTGACAGCAAGTTTGACTACCATTGCTGCTTTGTCAGGGAGTTTTACTCAGCTAGCTGTGATCAGCGTTGTCTCTCGATTTGTACAGTATGGAGCGACATGTTTAGCTGTTTTTGTCCTTTATTATCGCAATAGGGCAACATTAAAAATGTTAAAAAAAATATCTCTGGTTATTATTCCTTCGTTATCTTTGATTGGTCTTATTTGGATGTTATTTCAAGCTTCTTCTTCTCAGTTATATTGGGGCCTAGGGGCGCTCCTGCCTGGAATTCCCATTTATTTTTTTCAGAAGTGGAAAAATAATTTAACGTTAGCGACAGTTTCTGAAATGGGTGATTAAATATCATAAATAAATATTTATCATTTTCAACTTTTTAATGGGTAGATTTAACTAAATTTAAATAACTATAGACAATTTCCAGTTTAAATTATATTTAAAGAATGAAAAAAGCAATGATAATTATAAAACTTCTATATCAATCATTAGAAAGTGGATTATTTTCTTGATACTAATTTAAACAATAAGTTAGATTCTATGACAGCTTTAATTTAAAGGAAAAAACGATGAGCATTAATTTTGAAACAATTAAAAATCAAGCTGTTGACTATTGTAAGCACTTTTCTAAACAAGCCGGCCAAGTAGCAGGAAGTACTAAAAATTACGGGATCAAATTTTTTAAGGGTGCGAATGAATTCTTTAAGAAAATTTTTAATATATTTCAAGAAAACATAGAAAAAGGCTTGAGAATTGCAAGAAAATATGCCGAAAAAAATTTAAAAGTTCTTAAGGAATACACCGTCAAAGGCTTGAACATAGCGAAAAGTCTATCGGCAAAAGGGTTAAATCTTGCTCGTAAAAGCCCTGCAATTATACAAGACAAAACTAGGAAAATTGTGGCTTTTAGCTCAGCAAAACTTCATAATCCTCATTATGCCTGTCCTGTAGTCGTGATTACAAATATAATTTTACTTCAGATAGTTTTCAAAGCTGTGGATTTATTATATGACAAAGTACAGGAAACTTGTATTAGAGAAGAAAATCTTACTAAAGATCAAAAAGACAAAAAAGATCTAGCCTTTTTAGCACTTGCTATTGCGTCATTAGTAGGTTTGCATACAACTTTTAAACGCATTTTAAAGCCCAATATATCTGTTTCAAAGTATGCCCTTATTTGTATAGCAACTTCTTGTGCACAAATTGGTTTTCAACTTTTACGTGCAGAATTTAGACAGAGTTAATCATGAATTTTAATATTAGTTTTGATTTTCTCGATGGATTTTGCCAAAATTCTTTAAAAGATCGCACGAAACATCCAACTTTTTTTAAAGATCATTTAATTTCTTTTGTAAGCCAAACTTCAAAATATACGCGAAATAATTACTTGCCTATTTTAGCGACCATTATTACAAGTATCGCTACAACAGAATTGGTGTTATTTGTTTCTCGATCGATTTCAAGATTTAGCCAATTTTATCCTGATCGGTTGATGGAAACAGAAAAAAATGTGGTAGCTTTCTTAACTTTTCCAATACTTGGTGGGATGATTATTGGATTGAATTATGCTGTTTTTCAAGCTTTAAGGCTACCTCTTTCACCTTTAGTTAGCACGGCTGTGAGTGCAGCAACAATTGGCATTTATTTGTTAATTAAAACAAAATTTTTGACTTTATATTAAGTAATAACCTTAAACTTTAACAATTGGAACTTTTATGTATCAGAAGATTGATTATGCAGTGATCAAGAACGGTATTCTTTCTGGTGTCGCTTATGCCGCTCACGCAGCTCACCAAACAAAAGAAATCTTTGGAAATTTAGCTGGACATGCAGTTAGAGTTATTAAATCAGGAGCGAATTACGCTCAGAGAGAAGTGAACCGGGCTCAACCTTACTTGAAAAATCCTTATATAGCTGCAACTTCTGTCGCTACTGTAAGTATTATAAACCTTATAATAGCTGATGCTATTGTAGCAATTGTTCGAAAGATTTTACCTTCGGAAACAAAGACCCAAAAATCTGTTAATGAAGTTGTTTCTAGCTTAACTGGTGTTGTGACTTGGCTTGGTGGTATGTGGGCTTATAGATATTATGCACAAATTCCTTTGTCTCTACCTATCTATGCTGTGAGCACTATAGCTGGCTCACTGATTCTAGGTATAAGCAACTCGCAAAAGTTTTTTTAATTTATTTTGATGAGTGACAAGGATTTGTTTAACATTCCTTGTCATTCTTTATCAATAGGATTTAAAAAAACTGACTAGGCTTCTTTATTCTTATCCCTAGCGCGTTGTTTAAGGATCATTCGGTCTGGCACATAGGAATGTTTAGCCTGCCTTAAAAAAGGTAATCCGAGATCTTGTTCTAGGTTGATCCACTCTGTTTGTTTAGATAGTATTTGGGCTTGATATTGATAAAGATATTGATAAAGGCCATGAATGTTAGCATCCCCTTTAGCAAAATGAATCACAAAACAGGTTGGTGTGAGATATTCTCCAATGGTAAAACCTGCAGGTTTGCCATCTATATAAATGATAACTCCTTCTAAATTTAAACATTCTAGCAATTTAATAGCTTCTAGACACGAAAAATAGTCTGTCTGTTCCTGTTGAGTTTGTTGATCTTGCCAATTGACTAAAATTTTTAAAGCATCGCTTTTGTTTTTTTGTGTTAGTTGGGCCGTTTTAATTTGATATCGATCGAATAGTTGCTTGACTAAATTTCTTTTTTTGCTTAGGTGCCTTCCTGAAAAAAAAGCTAGTTTTTCAACTTTAAATAAATAATCAGAGTCTGCATCTTCAAAGCTAAAATCCAATGGAAAGTCAAATAAAAGATTCCATTCTTCTGGAATGGGAAATAAGAAATAGCCTGTATTTAAGAAAAAAATAATTTCAGATGAAACTTTGGGATGAGGGATTGAAGTCAGCATCATAAAAGGGAGTTTTCCTCGATCAATTCCTTTTATGTAAATATCTTCTCCAAAAATAACTTCATATTCATGTTGTTTTCTAAACAAATAAAGATTTGCGAAAGAATATTCAGAAATTACTAAACTCATCTGCCGAAATTTTTGCGTTAAAAGAGTTTGATGAGATAAATTGAGAGGCTCTTTACGCATGGATTAATTTTGGTTAATTTGTTCGACTCGTTTAATACCGACCTTATCAACAACAACACGAAAAGTTTCTATCTCACTTTTATAAGTGAAATCGGGTTGTTGATAGGTATTTCGAATAATAATATTGAGATGGTAAACTTTAGGTAATAACCGCTCTTGAATTTCTTCAGTAGAAAGGTTAAGAGTCAAGTTTGGCTGCAACGCATTACTAGCTTTTTGCACAAATCGTTGAATATTGAGTCTAAAGATGGTTGTTAACTCTTTTCTTCTTCTTTGTAAATGGCTGGGTTGATAATAGAGAGAGACTTCTCTTTTGTAATGAAGAATAGATTCATGTCGATTTAAAGCTTGAAGTTCTTCGTGAAAATGATGATTCCGAATTTCCAAAAAATCGGGAGGTAATTGAGATGGTTCAATAAAAGCAAAATTTTCTGTTAAATGGCCGATTTTTTTTTCATTTTGTGTTTTGATTTCTGTTGAATAATCAGGAAACCACCGAGAAGCCTTTTTATAATAAATTTTTTTTAGTCCTTCTTTGATACGATCTTTTAAAATATAAAAAAACACGGCAAACATAATAAAAGGGAAAGAATTGATGACAAAAACGGAAATTTTCCAAACAAATAAAATCATATAGACAAACATAGCAATTCCTGCAGCTACACCGCCTAAAATGTTTCCATGCTTTTCTTCGAGAGAAGCGCGATAACTTTTTAGCATGAGTGATTCAAGCATAAATCGATTGAGCAATCCTTGCCGATATAAAATGGATTCATTATTTTGCTCATCATTTGACTTCGATTCTAATTTGCATTCTCTTCGATACTCTTTTTCTTTTGCTATATGTCTAGCCAATTCTTTTTTTACATGAATGTCACTTTTATCATTTTGAGTAAATTGTTTAAGAAGAATAAGGAAATATTCATCAATTGTGTGACTGATAAATTCATCTACATACTTACAAGCATAATTAATTTGAGAAGAAGAATTGTGTAAGAGTTTCTTTTGTATTTCACGATAGTGAAATGTGACTTGTTGAACTTGTTTAGTAAGCTCTTCGATGATGGAAGAATAAAGAATCATCGTTTGATTTTCCATTTTTTCTAAGCTTTGTGAAATGTGAAAAATTCGATCTCTCAAAGCTGTTTTGAAAATATTTGCAAATAGTTGCAATTCATCGATAATACTTTTTTGATTTGTTAAATTAGCTTCGATAATTAGTTGTAAGCGATTAAGAGGCGAGGAAGAATATGAAAGATCGATTAATTCAGATAAACTCATCCGAGGCGTTTTATAACGAATCAAATTTGTTTGATCAGAGAAAAATTGAGCCTTAGTGAGGGTCTCTGAATTAATTTGTAAAGGACTGGGAATAAAAAAATAAAATTCTTGTTTATAAATATTTTTGACCAGCGTCTGATTAATCATAAATTCTGATTTTAGCTCAAACTGCCACTGATCTCGAACGTGAATTCCACTTTCTCTTAGCTCGCTCCAAAAATAATTGATCATTTTTCATTGCTTTTCGAATATTTAATTAAAAAAAGGAAGATGAGTCATTATTTCATCGGGAGTCATATGCGTCATATCTTTATTAAGTTCTCCGCAAACCAATTTTGCCGTTGGTGTATGCAGAAATTGCCGCAATAACCCCAATAAAGAAGGAGAAGCAGAAATGTACAGTTTTTTAAATTTCCCATCATTACGTGCAGTTTCTAGATAACTTGCTAGTTGTTTAGCAAAAATATTAAATTCATTTTGTTTTGGCGTTGTATGAGGCTCCATGCTATGCCGAGTCTGATCAAAACTTTCAAAATCACGGCCAGGTTTATCTGAAACAAGATCACGATTATGCAGCCGGCTTTCAGGGTGTTCAAAAGTCTCTACAATAGCTAATGAACGAATTGTTTCAATTTCATAAATTTTAGCTGAGCTACTATTGGCGATTAACAGCCAGGAAGTTGGTTTTTTCATTTCATTCCCTCGTTTTATTAATAACAAGAACTGTGGTTTTCACAAATTTCTAGTGATTCTATTTTTAGTGTATTCTTATAAAATTTATTTAAACATCAAACTCGGAAAAAAAGGTATTTATTTTTTTATTGTTTTTAACTCTTTTTTAGCTTGAGATGATCTTTGACTCTTTGCACTTTATCTCCTTGTAATTCAATTTGATTAGATTTAACAGCACCACCACACCCAAATTTTTGCTTAAGCGTTGAACATAAAAATTTTAGCTCTTCAGTTTGTAATGGAAGATTTAAAATAATAGTCACAATAGAAGATCCTCTTTTTTCTTTGATAACTTTTATAGGATGTTTAGATTTAATGGCTGGCATTGGCTCAGGGATCCATTCGCCACCAATTGTAAAAGGCATGTTTTTCCTCTGGCAAAATAGTAAAAATTCAATAGAAATCAAAAATTGATTCCTTTTAACAATGAATATGTGAAAATTAATACCAATTTTCTCCGTTTATTTGAAGGAAACAATGTTAGACGACAAAACACAATTTTTCATGAAGCCTATTGGTTATTTTCGAGCTGAGCAAATAAAAAAATATCAAGTTCCTAGACAAGCGCCTCTTTCTGACAGCGAAGGGCTTATTGAATTACTTCCCCAGGTTCAATTTGAACAGGCCCTTACAGGTTTGGAAGGATTTGAAAGAATATGGATATTATTTCGATTTCATTTACATACCCATTGGAAACCAAAAGTACTCCCTCCAAGAGGAGAGAAAAAACAAGGTGTTTTTGCAACGCGTTCTCCTCATCGCCCTAATTTAATAGGACTTTCTTGCGTCAAATTGAAAAAGATTTGCGGATTAAAACTTTATATTGTCAACCATGATTTGCTAGAAGGAACTCCTATTCTAGATATCAAGCCTTATCTTAACTATGCCGATTCTTTTCAATGCCAAAAACAGGGGTGGTTGGATGACCTTACTGCTGCTGACGAGGTATTTTCTATCCAATGGTCATCACAAGTTCTCGAACAGCTCCAATATCTAGAAAAAGAGTGGGATTGCTTTCTGCAAGCGAAGATCACATTGCGTTTACAAGTAAATCCTTTTCCTTCTTCCAATAATCGTATTAAACTTATTAAAGGTAACAATTATCAACTCGCTTATCAAACATGGCGGGTCAATTATTCAATTGATAATTCCATCCTTCTTGTTTTTTCTCTTATCACAGGATATGACAAAGAAACATTAAGAGGGAATAGGTCTTCTCGATGGGAAGATGTTCCTATACATCAAGCTTTTATACAAAGATTTGGGGGAATGAATAGCTGTGATAGCGAGGTTGCAACTTAACAAAGATAGCCCATCCTTTGCGATTGCTTTGTTAAAACAAGATTTCCCTCTTTTAATTTCATTTGAATTCATCAATCCCTTTAACTTCCTTAATTTTTAAATAAAAGTAGAAAAATAGGGGAATCTATTTTATAAATAGGGTAAAAACTAGCCATTATTACCCCATTTATACATATATGCATTCATTATCCCTTAGTTATTTAAATTCGCTTCGCTTTTCAGAAGAACATCTGTCAACTTTGCGTTTACTTGGTGAATATCGAGGAAAGCAGGCTTTGTATTTCAAGCAATCCCCTGAGATTTTAAAAAACTTACAGCAAGTTGCGGCCATTGAGTCGAGTGAATCATCTAATCGATTAGAAGGAATTACAGCTCCGCATAATCGAATTGCTGATTTAGTGACTAAAAATAGCGCTCCCATTGACCGGTCAGAACAAGAAATTGCCGGTTATCGTGACGCTTTGAATTTGATTCATCAATCTGGCCAATACATGCGTTTAACAAATAATGTAATTTTACAGTTACATAGTTGGCTTTATCGCTATCAATCCCAGAGTGGGGGACAGTGGAAAAAATTAGACAATCAAATTACAGAAATCCATTCAGATGGGACAAAACGTATACGCTTTAATCCAACATCTGCTTTTGAAACTCCAAGTGCAATGCATGCATTAATTGAAGGATATGAAACAAACATTCAATCTATTCAAAAAGAGCCGTTGATTATTTTGCCTGTGACAATTTTAGATTTTTTATGCATCCATCCTTTTAGTGATGGAAATGGAAGAACTGCTCGATTACTCACTTTATTACTTTTATATCATTTTGATTATCAAGTAGGCCGTTATATTAGTTTAGAACGCATTTTTGAAGAATCTAAAGAAAGTTATTATGCAACACTAGAAAAAAGTTCCAAAGGTTGGCATGAAGGAAAGCATGATGTGATGCCTTGGATGACATATTTTTGGGGAGTGCTTTTAAGAGCCTATAACGAATTTGAAGCTCGTGTAGGAACACTAAAAATTGGTCAAGGCAGCAAAAATGCTTATATTCGTCAAACTGCTGAAAGAATGATAGGCCCCTTTGCCATTTCGGATATTGAAAAGGCTTGTCCTGCTGTCAGTCGAGATACAATTCGCCTAGTTTTAAGACAACTAAGAGATGAAGGAATCATTATCCCTCAAGGTAAGGGACGGGGAGCAAAATGGAAACTTGCCAACTCTTCCTAATGAATAGAAGAACGAAGATCAACTAAAAAATATTGCACAATTACGAGTATACGAAATGATTTGTCCCTAAGCTTTTCTAAGTAAGTTCAATAACTGGAGCAACTCCAATCAAGGTTGCTTGTTGGAAACCTTAATTAACAACTTTTGTGATTAAAGTAATTCCTACACAAACAACCAACAGGTTATCGGGCTTTACAAATGGATTGAAAAAGATGAGGCAAGAAAGCAAAAGTTTTTTCCGCAAATGCCAGAATTGTTCCCTATGTTTTCATTTTTATATATTAATGATTTTCCTGTATAAAATGTTTTTTAAGATGAAAAATCGTTTGATAAAATGAGATCGTTCGTGAACATCAACCAAATAAATAATCAGGTATCCTTAGCCTATAAATACCTAACTAGTTTCAAAACATTAGCAATTATTTACCCAATGTTTGATTTTTTGTCTTAAAATTCATTATTAGTGATGAATAAATCTTTGTTCAATTATTTTATATTTTTGTGTAGTATTATTATGTGATTCATTGAATAGAATAAAAATATAGAAATAGGCCTTAATCTCTTTTAAACCAGAAAAGGTAGAAATGAATAATTTTTTTCTTAACACTTTCAGAAGTTGCGCAATTTTTGTTTTATTCTATGCTTCATTGAGCTTTGCCTCTACAGAGGATATAAAGAAAGAATCGATGATTGAAGATCTTAAAATGATTAAGCATGCCTTCGATGTAGGGTATGCTCCTTTGGAATGGAAAAAAAATTATACAGGATTGAATTTAGACGAGGAATTGAATAAATCAATTGATCTTATTTTATCGAATCCGACCCTGACCCATAAAGATTTTCAAAGAATTGTTAAAAATTTCTTGGCTTCAACCAAAGACTATCATGTTGATGTTATTTTTTTTTCCACAGAAACTGCCACCCTTCCTTTTGATGTTAAAGGAGTCAATAATCGTTATTTTATTACATGGATCGATGAATTAAAATTACCTCCTTCTACTTATACGATTAAAGTAGGAGATGAAATCATAGAATTTGATGGTCGCCCTTTAGGCGATGTGATCGAAGAGTTAAAACAACATGGAAGTAAAAATTCTAATCCTCTAACAGATCAAGCATTGGCAGAAATTAAATTGACTAATCGATTAGGATGGCTTGGAGACATCATTCCTCAAGGACCTGTAACTATTAAAGTTCACTCTCGTTCAAAAGAAGTTCCTTTGAGCTACCAACTCATTTGGGATTATCGTCCCGAATTGATTTTTTCACCTTCTTTTTTCCTACAAACTGTGGAAAGTTTTTTTCCTAACAAAAAAATCAGTGTTAGAAGTCCTTGCATGACGATGATGAATTTGACGCATCGTAAAATGATGTCTGAAACAAAGCGGGATGGAACATTATGTGCTCGAAAAAGTTTTATTCCTACTTTAGGGCCCCGTGTTTGGATGTTTGATAAAATTGACAAAGAAAAAGAAATTTCCTGGTATGCCTATATTTATAAAATATCTGAAGAAGAAAAAATCGGATATATCCGCATTCCTCATTATATTGGTTATAAAGAAGAGAGTAAGGAGTTTGGAGAATTACTAAACTATCTAGAGCAAAAAACAGATGCTTTAGTGATCGATCAGGTGCATAATGGTGGTGGCTATGCTTCTTTCCAATATGAATTAGCTTCTATGCTTGCTTTAAATCCGCTTAAAACACCTAAACACCAAATGAAAATTACACAAAAAGATGTTTTGACTGCTTATCAAATTTTAGACGTAATTGAAAAAATTCAACAAGGAATAGATGATGAGATAGAAGAAGGTCCTATTGATTATCAACATTTATTATTTCTCAAAGCTTTCTATGAATTTACAATCCAAGAATGGGACGGGCAGCGAACTTTAACCGATCCAACGCATCTAGAAGGGTGTGACTGGATTAATCCTCATTCTGATTATCGTTATACAAAGCCTATTTTAATGTTGATCAATGAACTCGACTTTTCAGGTGGCGACTTCATGCCAGCTATCATGCAAGATAATCAAAGAGCTGTTCTTTTTGGAACGCGTACATCTGGCGCAGGTGGATTTGTTTTACAGGCCAGTTTTCCAAATAATAATGGAATTGCTGCATTTTCCTATACGGGTTCTATTGCAGAAAGACCCGAAACTTTATTAAAAATAGAAAATTTGGGTGTCACTCCAGATATTGTTTATTCATTAACTGTTGATGACTTGCAAAATGGTTATCAAGGTTATAAAGCCGCAGTCAATGAAGCTATACAAGCATTGATTAAGAAAAAATAAACTTTTATAAGATTCAAATCTCCAAATTTTGAATACCTTTTCAAAATTTGGAGCCCTAGAATTAATTTGATTAGAACGGCTTTTTGAAACTAGCAAAAAATCATTTCTTTCACTTCAATCTTTAATTTGCTAATTAAAACTCTCTGGCTTAAAAAACAAAGCTCCATTTGCAAGTAAAGTAGGATTCGATATGGAATTATTTCTATTTACAGATTTATTAATTCTGTTTGCTATATCGATTATTATCCTTCTAGTGGGTTATCGATTTAACATTCCTCCTGTTGTTTGTTTTCTTTTAACAGGTATGTTAGCAGGCCCGCACGGATTAGCCTTCGTGCAAGAAAGTAAAGATGTAGAAATGTTAGCTCAATTGGGAATCGTTCTCCTTTTGTTTGGAATTGGAATGGAGTTTTCCATTAAAAAACTTTTTCAGATTAAACGGCTCTTTTTTTTAGGAGGTTCTCTACAAGTTGGCTTAACCATTCTATTTACTTATATTTTAACCCAGCTCATGCAATTGCCATGGAAAGAATCTATCTTTATCGGCTGTTTAATATCTATGAGCAGCACAGCAATTGTTGTTAGACTTTTAGATCAAAAAGGGGAGAGCTTAAGTCCTCAGGGTAAACTTTCCATCTCGATTCTGATTTTTCAAGATTTGATTGCAATTCCAATGATTTTGTTTATTCCTATGCTTTCTGGAAATATGGAAGAAAAACAATTTCAAATAGAGTGGACAGTTTTTAAACCTTTTATGGTAGGAATGTTAATTTTAGTTGCTGTCTTTTTTAGTGCGCAACGGATCGTCCCTCGTTTATTACTACAAGTGGCGAGAACGCGAAATAAAGATCTCTTTTTATTAAGTGTATTAACTCTTTGCTTTGGTGTTGCATGGCTGACGTCAACCTTAGGACTTTCCTTAACGATCGGTGCATTTTTAGCTGGTTTAATTATTTCTGAATCAGAGTATAGCCATGAAGCTGTGGGTCATATCTTTCCTTTGCAAACGCTTTTCATTAGCTTCTTTTTTGTTTCCATAGGCATGTTGTTAAATATCGATTTTTTCATCCATCATTTATTTACTATTCTAGCTTTAGCTACCCTCGTCATTATTTTAAAGATTTTCGTGACAGGATTAACAACATTGATGATTGGTTTACCCATGCGAACAGCTATTTTAACAGGTTTAATGCTAAGTCAAGTTGGAGAATTTTCTTTTGTCTTAGCAAACGCTGGAATGCCTTTTAGACTCCTAACGGATTATGAATACCAACTCTTTTTATCAATTTCACTTGTTTCTCTTGCTATTAGTCCAATTTTGATTTCTTTTTCTCCAAAAATTGTTAGTTTCATCTGTTCTTTACCTTTACCACAAAAATTACTTTCAGGGCTAAGAGAACAACGAAAAAGTGATGATAGGTCACTCAGTAATCACGTGATTATTGTTGGGTTTGGGATCAGTGGGAAAAATCTAGCGCGTTCAAGCAAATTAGCAAATATTCCTTATACAATACTAGAAATGAACCCAGATATTGTCAGGGAACAACGGACACTTAATGAACCAATTTATTTTGGTGATGCGACACATCTAACTGTCTTAGAACACTCCCACATTCATAAAGCCAAAGCAATTGCTGTTTTAGTTAATGATCCTATTGCAGCAAGACGAATTGTTAAAATTGCACGAGAATCTAATCCAACCATTTACATTGTTGTAAGAACGCGTTACATGCGAGAAATGCTGTTAATGCATAAATTAGGTGCTGATGAAGTAATTCCTGATGAATTGGGAACTTCTGTAGAAATTTTTTCTCGTGTATTAAAACAATACTATATCCCAGATGAAGAAATCCATCAACTTGTCACAGAGGTTCGAGCAGATGGATACAAAATGTTACGCGATCAACAAGCTCCTTTAACAAATTTATCAGAAGTTAAGCTAAATTTATCAAACGTTGAAATGGGAACTTTCCGTTTACACGAAAATTCTCCCCTGGTTGGGATGCTTTTATCTGAATCAAATTTACGTAAAAAACACGGAATGACGGTTTTATTAATTAGGCGCGAAAAAGCTGTTATTTCTAACCCCTCTCCGGATACTCAATTACTCGCTAATGATGTTTTAGTTGTTGTGGGTGAAAAGACGCCTTTAAAGCAAGCACTAGAATTATTTGGAAAATTAGAAAAACAATCGACTATTAATTAAAGGTTTTCATGGCAAAATTTCCCAAACCCGTTTTTCTTCCAGCGGATGTTTATCTCAAAAGAGCTCAACGCAGTCAACTTATTCTTCGATCTGCTAAATTGGGAATAAAAATACGACTAGCTATTATTGTTTTTGAACTTTTTGGTGTAGCGTTGATCAATAGCTCTACTCTTTTCTTAGATGCTATTTCCGGTTTAATGGATGTTCTATCGACTATTTTTTTGATTATATGCATAAAATTAGCTCGTAAACCACCTGATGAAGATCATCCTTTTGGACATGGTCGCTATGAACCTTTAGGTGGTCTTTTAATTGGCTTAATTTTAATTTTTATTGGAGCCATTATGTTGTTCCAACAAGTCAATGGATTTATTCAGGAAGCTCCTCAACCTTTTTTACATCCCTGGGCTTGGATTTTTCCTGCTACAGCTATGATTCTTTTAGAAATTTGTTATCAGTTAATTTTTAGAACGGCAAAAAACGAAAATAGTCCAGCTCTAGCTGCAGACGCGGTCCATTATCGAATAGATGGGTTAACAAGCCTATTGGCAACTTTAACATTAATTGCAGCTGCCTTGGTTCCTGAATGGAGCGGAATCGTTGACCATATAGGAGCTATTCTGATTGCTTTATTTATGATAGGTCTTGGGGTTTTTGCTGCACGTGAAAACTTTAATCAACTAACAGATAAAGTCCCTAATCAAGAGTTTTTTAAAACCGTCAAAAAAGCTGCGCATGAAGTAGAAGGAGTGCAAGCGACAGAAAAAATTCGCATTCAACTTTATGGTCCAGACGCTCATGTGGATATCGATGTTGAAGTGGAACCAAAACTTACAGTTGATTTCGCACATCAAATTAGTCAACAAGTACGCGCAGCTATTCAAAAAGCTTGGCCAGCAGTTCGAGATGTGACTGTTCACATCGAACCTTACTATCCAGGGGATCATTAGATTGTGCCGGAGTTGAAAAATAATAAAAGAACTAGGCATGATAAAATAGACGAATTAGGTAATTTGATGAAATTTTGGCAAATCTTGGATAAGTTTTTGGATCGTTTTTTCGTTGTTTTAGGGGCATTTTTAGGAAGTCAAATCCCTGAATTTTTGCAACAATACGTGCAGCGGTTAGCGGGTCATGTTGATGAGTTGAAATATATAATTGATCAATTAAGCCAATTAGCTTCTGCCTCTAATAAATCTTTAGAACAATATATCCAAAAATTTGTTCATAGTAGTGATTTAGATTTCGTCAAACAAGGGGAGTTCATGCAGGCATTAGTCACTCGTTGGCAAAACCTCAATGATAGTTTAAGAAGTTTGGCTCAAAGCTCTTATTTTGAACGCCCATTTGTTTTCCTAAAAGAAATGAATTACCCTATTGCTCAAGAAACCTTTTATTCTTATCAAGCAGGTATTAATTTGACATTGGAAGGCTTGGGCTATACGGCAATCGGAATTATAGTAGGGATTTTATTGTATCAATTGATATCAAAAATTTTTAAATTTGGATCACAACGTGTTGCTTCCTTTTTTAGACCGCGCGATTAGCACCGCTCTATTTTATGGGGGATGGTGTTGGTGTTTAAATGATGCCGCACATAACCACACACATTATTATGGATTTTGGTTTGTTTTATTTATCATTATTTATCAGATTTATCGATCGAATTCTCGAAAAGCAGATTTTTTGTTGGTTTGTTTTATCTGTCTCTTAGGACCTTTGTCAGATGCCTTATATGTTCAATTTGGTTTAATCAATTATCATCATTCTTTTCATTCAATCATTTGGCTTCCTCCCGTGTGGATTTTCTTACTTTGGGCTCTGGTAGCTGTTAACCTTCCTCTTTTTTCTTGGCTTAATCAAAGATGGGTATTGGCAGCAGTTTTAGGTGCTTTTGGTGGCCCTCTTAGTTATTTTTCGGCTATCCGGCTCGGAAGTATCAGCTTACTTAAGCCGCTACCTTTAACTTTGATGATTCTTGGAGGTGTATGGCTTATTCTTTTTCCTTGCTTACTATGGCTGAGTAATAAATTTAAACAGTGGTTTGCAGCAAGACATTCCGAATGCCCTTAGGCGTGAACGAATGGAATCGATTAATTCAAGTTCTAAGAGTAAAAATAAAGAAATTTTTCAATTGTTTTTAGAAATTGGCTTTATTTGATAAAAAATCAGTGACTTGTAAGAGTGTTTGAAAAACAGAACAAAAAATCTACATAAATAGCCCTCTAAAATATAGAGTCGATACTGTGTTAAGTATCGACTCCAAAAAAGAAATTTCCTAATAATTAGGATTTCTAACATGCCCTTTTGGCCCACCTTTATCAATAAGTTGCTGCCAATAATTTTGCATATCATTTGAAAAGTATTTTTTAAGCTTTTGAAAAGGAACTGGCCATCTATGATGATGTTCAGTATCAATAAAAGCTAGCTTTCCATTTTTGCAAAAAGGGACATTAAAAGCATAAACAGAATCATACAGCCCTAAATCGTCAAAAACTTGATAAATTTGGTCTAATAATTTGCGAGTCATACGATGTTTATAGGCCTTTTCATTTTTGTCATGACTCAAAATACGCATATTTTCTGCGACTAAAATAAAATTTTTTCGCATGTATCTAGATGAATTAGGAGGAGAGGGATATTCTGGTAAAGGATAAATCCATTTCTTAGGAACACTGAAAGTGGCTTGTAAGTTATTATTAGCAATCCAGTTTCTTATCACTTTTGCCCCTTCAATGCGATGAACAAATTTATGCCACTCTGCCCGTACAACAAGATCGCTATCTGGAAATGCCTTGATAAAGTGGTGAGGTAAATCAGGGTGGGGGGATGCCATGATGCGGCTAGCACGTCCTTGTTGATAGCGTTTAAAACCAGCCTTTTTAAAAGTTTCTGGTGTTAAAATCACGCGAGTTGCCGAAAACATACGATCTAATTTAGGCTTAACCGGATGGTTTTCTGGCAATAAATAGGGTCGCACATGTTCCCAAATTTGATCTGGTACATAAGAAGATTTTTGATAAGCTTTGATTTCTATTAAAGGTAAAACTGGTGTTCGATGATAAATTTTATAGAGTTTAATTAGGCTATTGTCAAAAGTATCGTAAGTGTTAGAAATTTGGGGTAAAAAACTTTGAAAATATGGATAAGAAAGGGGTAATAATATTCTTTTAATAATTTGTTTACCATCTTCTTGTTCAACAACTTGCAAAACGTTACGTGGTTGAATAAGTTCCTCATCATAAACATGGATAAGGGAAGAAGGGACTGAGTATTGTCCATTTTTCCGTGCAATAATACGATAGTATGCTAAAGATCCATCTACCAAAATTTTAGTTTCTTTAATAATTGCAACTAAGTTGTTATTAATTTCTATATCTGTGATTTTCCCGTCTTCTATTGCATTAATTTGCAAATTTGTATAAGGAGTAGGAATAAAATCTAGAGAGTTTGATCCGAAAACCAAATATTCAATAGCCGGATCATCAATAGATTCTCTCTCCCAACTTAGCTCAAAAAGCTGACCCTTTTTTTCAAATTCTACTAATGCAACTGGATCTGGTTTTTCAACGGTAAAGGCAAAAATTCTGGACCAAGCACCCCATTTACCATCAGAGAAGCCTTTAATTCGGAAATAATAAATGCTTCCCGCATTAAAAAATGTTTCAGTTGTCGGAGATAAAATGACTTCTGTTTTAAAAGGCTCAATTTGTTCAAAATTGGAGGGAATAAAATTAAAAGTAGGGTTAGGGGAAATTTGCCACCAAATTTTTTCTGCAGGCACTTCACCTAGATCCATTAAGTAAAAACAAGGAGAAGTAAAATCAAACACTTGGGATTGATTCCCAACTTGTATATCCCCAGGTACAGGGTCTTTTAAATCATCTTCATCAATATTAAATGGATTAAATTCGCTCTCTGTATCAAATATTTGTCCATATAAGCCACTTTCTTGCTCGACCAAAAAAGGTTCAGTAATCGAGAATTGGGCCAGTTTTATAATACTTTTTTCAAAGTCAACATCAGTATCATAAAGTGAATCTTTACTTCTTAAAGCTAAAAATGGATCGTCCATTAAATCTTCGGAAGAGGCTAGTGTTTGATTGTCTAAAGTTAGATAAACTTGTTTTTTTTCTAAATCAATGAAGATCCATTCGTCGTCATAGCCAAAATCAAAGGCAAAAGCATTCTGTTTACTACTTAATCGTGTGCGAATGCCAAGTTGATGACAAAGTTTAATAAATTGATAAGCAAATTGTTCTTGTGAACAAATTTTCACAGAATTTAATAAGTCAAGAGGAGTGCAAGATAACTCTTTAGATTGATCGGCAATCTCTATAGAGGAATCCCAGATTTTAAAAAGTGCTAAAGCTGGATATTGTTCTTGAGAAATTTGACTCGCTAAATAATCCAACGTCATTTTTTTTTCTAGTTGAGGGACAGCAATCACAACAAGCGGAAAGCTAACTATACCTAATAGAAAAATCAACGTTTTATGCAAAAGTTTCACAGTAAAAACTCACTTTAAAATGTTTCGCTAAAGGCCCTCGTGCGGATTCAATCGCACATTTAAACTTTTTTGGCTGATTATCATCCCATAAAAATTAGGGGAATTGATTTAAGTAAGACTATCTTTACAAAATAAAGTGAATTTCGCAAAGCTATTTTGTAAAAACTTGAACTAGCCAGCTAATCATAATAAAAGAAGTCAAAACTAAAAGAGAACTTAAAAAAGCAGCCGATAAGCTATTCCAAAAAGTATGAGATTCATTATAAAATAAGTTTGCACCTAAAATAAAAATTAAGAGGGAGGCGATGTAGCCAAATCGACGGATGGTTAAACTCGCAGACATACTTATATTCCTTTATCCGTAAATTGAATTTTAATTTTTCTTAAGCTTTGTTATTTAAAGTGCAAAAAAAAGAATTTAAAAAAAAGCAATTATACTGCTCATTAAAAAAATGATGAATCTTTCTTGCCATTTTCTATAAAAAAGATTTAATAATTCAATCAACATGGGTTTAAACAAAAATATTGTCAAAACTTTTTGATACTTAAAAATTTTATGGGTAAAAAAGCTATCAACTATTTTACTTACCTACATTAACCATACATTGCATATTAACATGATTAAATCTATCTCTTTCATCTTAGCAATTCTTTTAGGAATTAGCCTTTTCTGGGCTATTAAGCATAAAGCTCGTGAGATTGAATGTTATGATCGCTGCTCATTTAAACATGGACTTGCTTTGACTCAAGCTCATACAATTTATAGTGTAGATTTGCAAGATCCCGAACAAGCCCCTTTAGATATTCGAGATAGTGTCATGAGAGGATATCGACTCATCATGAATACACCACACTATGCGCCTGAGTATGTGAAAAATCAACTTTCTTGTACAAACTGTCATTTTTTGGGGGGAGACACTTTAGGAGGAAAAAATGGCGGAATTGCATTGATCGGAGTCACAACCAGCTATCCCCGTTTTTCTAAACGGGACAATAGAGAAATCAGCATTGAAGAGCGTATTGACAACTGTTTTCAAAGAAGTATGAACGGAGTTTCTCTTCCTAAAAATTCTCAACATATGAAAGATATAGTCACTTATTTACAATGGATTTCGAAAGAAGTTGAACATATTAAAGATATTCCCTGGCTAGGTCTAAAATTCTTAAAAAGTGAATATAAAGGAAATTCTCAGAAAGGGGAAAAATTATATATTTCTTATTGTGCATCTTGTCATAAAGAAAATGGAGAGGGGGGAGCTACATTAACGGCATTAGAAGGAAAAAGCATTCCCCCTTTATGGGGTCCTCAGTCATTTAATGATGGAGCTGGAATGACGCGATTAGATATGCTTTCTTCATTTATTTATTGGAACATGCCTTATCAAGATGCTTCTTTACCAGAAGACGAAGCAATTGACATTGCTGCGTATATTATTAAGCAAAAGAGACCTCAATTTCAAAGATCTTAACTCGGTGGATATGTATGTTTAAAGAACGAGCTAAAGCCTACCAAAAGCTTATCACCTTTGCAACGAATTTAAAATCTCCGATTCTAATGCTTTGTCGGCTATATTGGGGAACGTTATTTTTGTTAGCAGGATGGGGAAAATTAACTCATATGGATCCCTTTATCAGTTTATTAACCCAATTTGATTTCCCAGCTCCTTATTTTTTTGCTTATTTGGCCGCTTGTACGGAATTTTTTGGAGGGATTTGTTTAATCTTAGGATTGGCTTCTCGAGTTGCTGCAATCCCTTTAATCATCACTATGTTAATAGCTTATGCAACTGCACATCAGGAATCGTTAAAATCTATCTTTAGAAATCCAACTGAATTTGTAGCTGAAAGTCCTTTCAACTTTCTTCTCATCTCTTTATTTGTTTTTGCTTTTGGTCCAGGTCGCTTTTCAATTGATTATTTAATTGAAAAATACCTTCTTGAAAATAAGTAATTGTCAAACGCACCTTTATTAAATAGCACTTAATAATTAAGTAGATGAATTTGGAAGTAATAAGGTTTTCGAACTTTTCAAAAATTTCGCTTGCATGAGGTTTTATTGAAAATGCGGAAATCCTTATTTGCCTAATTTTTTTTAAAAAAATTGAACTTCCAAAATACTCATACTAATTTTGAAGTTGTTTCTGATTGATAAAAATTTCTTTCTTTTAAATCGATAGATTATGGGAATAGCCTATAGAATCTTGTTAGCTTACTTGGCTTTTCAAAATCACAAGCTTCAAGCAATTGTTTTACTTTAGCGATATGAATTATATCCAAAAATTTTTCAATATTAATAGCAGAAATCCCAAGTAGACTAAAATTATTTTTTATTAATAAATACCAAACCTAAATTTTTTACTTAGTTATAATTTAAAAAATAAAAAACAAGGGGCGAAAAA
Source organism: Candidatus Protochlamydia amoebophila UWE25 (assembly GCF_000011565.2). Lineage (NCBI taxonomy): Bacteria > Pseudomonadati > Chlamydiota > Chlamydiia > Parachlamydiales > Parachlamydiaceae > Candidatus Protochlamydia > Candidatus Protochlamydia amoebophila. Next base: position 1,121,746 of record NC_005861.2, on the reverse strand, counting down.
AGAAGGGAATAAAAGTTAAATTTTATGCGCTAATCAATTAAACAATTGATTAAGGCAAATCTAAACTTTCTGCATTAAATAGCTTTATGTTATTTTCCAATATTCCATATTACAAAGAACCATCATGAAAATATTTCATCATTCCAAGCGCATTTTTATTTTGTTAAAAGATTGTATTTATCCTCTTTTCAATTACTTAAGACAAGGATATCGATCAAATCTGCTCAAAGTTCATTGGGCTAGTTTTGCAAAACACAGCTTCCGTCATCTTCAATCACTAGGAGCAGCTTTAAATAAAGAGTGTCGTGATTTAGGAGATTTACAGGGCCCTCGAATAAAAAAGCTTCGCCAATTGACTATTGGTCTGCATACTTTAATGTCTTCCTCTGAACCTTCATTTTCTTATTCAATTTTAATTCCTGTTTCAGATTCACTAAGAAAAAATTGTTTTTGCAAAGCTCTTTTTTCTGCTCTCCAACAAACAGCACCTAACTTCGAAATTTTGGTTGGTTATAACAAGGAGCAACAAACTAAAGAAATTGAGACACTAATTAAAGGATATCAAAATGAATATCCTCAATTAATTAAAACATTTTCATTTTCTGATCATTCTCTCACACAGATTTTAAACTCTCTAGCACAATTTGCTGAAGGGAATTTCCTTTTTGTTTTAGACCCTGAAGATTGGATTCGACCAGATTTTTTCTTCCGGTGCGAACAATTTTTAAGACTCATAAAAGAAAAGGAGAATGGGTGTATTTATACAGATGAATATGAAATCACCGAAAACGATGATCCCATTCCAGGGAGGCTCTTTTCTAAACCAAACGAATTAGTTTTTCCTTATCTTTTTCATCAAGCTTTAGGGAGCAGTGTCTTAATTCCACGTCAATTATGGAATAGAGCTGGAGGAATGGAAGAAATTAATAAAGAGGAATTATATTGGGATTTGGCTTTAAGATTAGATTTAGCTGGGGCAAAATTCTACCATCTACCTTTTTATCTATATGCGAAGCGTTGTATAAATCCCCACTTTCAACCAAAAGCAGCATCTCTTTTATTTGTCAAACAATTAGAAAAATATAGCTTAGCAAAAAAATTAACATGGTCATGGGGTAAAGGATTAATTTCCCAAACCTACCGAGCTATTCCAGCTTTAACCGCTGTTCCAAAAGTTCAAGTAATCATCCCTTTTAAAAATCAAAAAATTCTGACTTTAAAAACGATCCATAGTATTTTGAAGCAAAAAAATGTTCAAGTCTTTGTGACAGCTATTGATAACGACAGTCAAGATGAAACAATTGCTTCAGAAATTCGAAAATTGGGTAGTGAAGTAATTATTGTTAAAGAACCTTTCAACTATTCGAGATTAAATAATATTGCTGTTGAGAGAACTATTTATGCCAAGAATTGCGATTATCTTCTCTTTCTTAATAATGACGTAGAACTTGAAGAAGATGCCTTAGAGGAAATGTGCCGATGGATTGATCAACCTATGATTGGAATGGTGGGATGTCAACTGCATTATCCTAATGGGTTATTACAGCATGGGGGAATTGACATTAAACGCGATGCACCAGCTAATCAATTAATGTGGATTAACTCAGAAAAACTTGCTCCAAAAACGAATCAAAAAATGACAAAAATCATTCGTTTAGTGGATGCTGTCACCGCAGCTTGCTCACTAATGAAAAAAACTTTATTTGTAGAAGTCGGAGGATTTGATGAAATATGGTACCCGATTGCTTACAGCGATACTAATTTAGCAACTAAAGTTAAATCTAAAGGTTTTTATTGTTTATATACTCCTTATGCAAAAGGAATCCACCACGAAAGTGCTTCACGTAAATTTGAAAATATTGAAGATGTGGAAATGTCTAGCTGGCTTGATAAGCAATTTTTTGAAAATTATTCGCTGAAGAAACAATCAAAAATTTAATTATTCATTCTTTTCTATCTCCATTTATTGAACATTTTCCTTAAAATAATTTTGGCTGTATTTTTAAAGCCTTTTTCATAAACTTGATGGATAACAAAAGTTGTCAATATTTTGATCACTTCAAAATTCATGGATGGATTAGGCGTCTTATCAAAATTCGCTATCATATGGTTGATCGGTTCAATAATTTTGTTCCAATAAAACAAAGGACGAATAGATCTTAATTGATTTTGAAATTCGGCTATTAAATCTGGGTGATCAACCATTAAGGTAATGGCATTTATTAAAGATTCCTCATCGTTATAAGAAATCGTAATTCCCAGTTTATTTTGTTCAATCAATTCCGCAAAAGAGTCACCTTCGGTCGCTAAAATGGGAAGTTCAGTCCAAATATAATCTAACATTCTTGTTCGAAAAGAATATCGGGTTTCTAAATGGTCAAAGTGAGTAGAAACACCAATTGTGGCGTCCAAAAAACTATTATGTCTTTCATTATAAGGAATCCAGTCATGGTTAAAAAATACATGACGATCTAAAATATTTAATTCTTCAGCAAGTTTAATAGCTTTTGAAGCCATCTCCATTTCAGGAACTGAAGGATCCGGATTCTTAATTCCCAGGAAAACAAGCTTGATATCCGATCTTGTCATGCTAAGTTTTTTGACAGCTTTGATAAGGGTTAATGGGTCAAACCAATTCCAAATTCCTCCTCCCCATAAAAGAATTTTATCTTTAGAATTAAAGGAATATTTTTCTTTAAGCCCTGGTCCATCCTTTTTAGCTATTTTGTTTGGAAGGCCAAAAGGGACGACATCAATAAATTGCCTTAAGCCTTTATCTTGATCATAGCGAGAAAGCGTAATTAATTTTTGGCTTAGTAAAAATCCTATCCATAAATCTCTTTGTTTTTCGCTTGCACAAAGAATTCCGTCGGTCATTTTAAAGTTAAAAATAAGTTGATTAAGAGAAGAGTTTAAACTTTCTTTTCTTTTGGCAACGATATCGTTTTTAAAAAGTTCTAAAATTTCTAGGGGTAGGGGATCATAAGCATCGATAATAATTTTAATTCCGTTTTTCTTAGCATGCCATGCCATGGATATAGTTAAATTTTGTGCAATTAATATTTTTGCCTTTTTAATCCACTGCTTTAATTCAGAGCTTTGTTTTGCAATAATTTGAAATCCTTCTCCTTGCATTTCTGTTTGATTAGGAATAACTAAAATAACATGATGAGATGAACTTAAAGCTTTCGCAAGCTCCCAACAACGAATTGCAGGCCCTGCCATTTTTGAATGAACAACGTTAGGTGTGTAAATGAGAATTGTTGACATGGCTTCGAACCTTTAAATTTTCATCACAGATTATAAAAAATTTGATATTTTGACAAATTCTACTCGCATATAAACAAAAAAGTTTTTTTATTTTTAATTTAAGATTTTGTAAAAATATGATTAAAAGCATTGTTTATGTGAATTTTTTCTAGATAAATTATAAGGTGTGATTTATGATTTCATTTTAGTTTTATAAATAATAATTGTAAAATTGATCTAAATCATCATATCACATGTTTTATACAGAAATGATGAAAATTTCTTAGAAGGTAATTTAATGATACCCAGCGCATCACTATCAAACTTAGAAAATTTTAGTTTTACAGCATATTTTACAAAACAAATGGCGAATGTTAACCATTCATTTGTATTAGGTTCTGTTAGTTCTCGAATTGTTGGTTTTGTTGCCATCCCATTTACATCTTTAGCAGATGCTTTCGCGCACGCCTGTTTGACAGCAAGTAAATTTGCAACCGGAATAGTCATTTCTCCCTATAATATTACAGCTAGCTTGTTTTTTCCGGATAAAGCCGCACCAACAGATTTAGAATTATCCTCTGCTTTAATTCACTTGATAAGAGTCGTTGAATGTGTCGTGACTGGAATTTTGCTTCCATTTGTTTGTTTATTAAATCCTGAGCGTGCTAAACAATTCATGAGTCAAAGGCTCCCTAAAAATGAAAAATCAGCTCAGCCATTTTCAAGGCTATCTCGACACTCTTCGTATAAGGAATATTGGCCTGAAACAACAACCGTAAAAAAGAATAAATTAGATTCAACTCCTGGTTTTATGCCACCTAATCTGGTTACTGAAAAGCCTGCAGTAAATTCGCAAGCACAAGCTTCCAGTTCAGGAACAACGCCATTCAGAGCTTCTGTGAAATCGCAACCTACTGTTTCAACATCTCAGAGCAGCACTCCATTTATTCCACCCGCACCACCTGTAGTTGGACCACCACCGCCTCCTCCTCTTCCTTCTCTTTTTTCTTCTTCTCAGATTTCCGTATCGACTCTGCAAGCGACAGCAAATAAACTTTCAAAGTCAACTCCCATTGATGGCATTAGCATTAATAAACGTTCTCCTAAGCAAACTCCACCTGTTCAAATTTCACTCATAGAATCACTTAAAGTAGCTATAAAAAAGAATGGTAAAAAAGGAAAAACAAAATTTTCAACAACACCTCCCTTAAGCCCTTCAAGAATAAATGCTGCAAGACCCCCATTTACTAAACCAAATCCAGCAAATATTTTAAATCCCCATTTATTACTACTTAATGATACTAATCCCCATGTGCCAAGAAGATTGAAAGAGCAAATTTCTATGGTTTTAGATATATCGACGTTTAAATTAAAAGAATATGATGATTGTGAATTGGTGCAAACCTTGAAAAAAGATGTCCTATGGAAAGATTATCTGGAAAGCTCAGATGAAGAGGATAATAAAATTGAAACTCTTGTATCTTATTTTCAAGAACTGGAAAGTTTAAATGATAGAAAACGTGAAGCTGCTGCAAAACTAAGAAAATCCGCCTCTGCTATAATCACAACAAGAAGTCCTACAAAAACAAAAGGTATAACTCCGGCAGGAGCAACTAAAAAACCAGTCACGCCAAGTAAAAATTGCAAGCTGGAAAAACTTAAAATTGAAACGTTAAATCAATTAAGATTCAAAGATGGTACTTACAACTGCCCAGTTTTAGTTGGTAGGAAATTAGCTACTGTAAATTTCAACATTGCTAAACATAACAATGAGATGTCCAGAAATATAATAAAACTTATAAATTATCAAGATTTTACTAAACGACACGAAGCTTTAGTTAAAAAAATAATAGGGGCCAATTCTGAATCTATATTGGAAAGTGTTGCTATGAAAAATGAAATTGGTTTAATTATTCTAGTTGTAAATGAAATTAAAGATCTTCGATAACATTTTATTCTATAGGCCATGTTTTAATTAATATCGCCTATAGGCAAGTTTAAATTTTATTTCTCTATAAAATTATCAATATTGACAAAGGAATGTTTTCAAAAATCGCAGAAACCCTTGTTTATAAAATTGATATTTTAAAGTTTGAAGTTTTTGCTTGACATACGGTAATGTCCTTAATTTTGCGTAAGACTGCAATATGTTTCTATTCTTCTCGTTCAGTAATAGTTTATACCGCTCTAATATCATTTCTGCGTGATGATAGGAGAGAAGTGCTGCATCTACCTTTTTATTTTTTTCCTTAGAATTTTGAGTAAAATAGTTTAAAATACTGTTTTGTTTAGCTCCAGTATCGTTTGAAACATGCTGCCGGTACAGTAACGTAGGTTGCTTAATATTTCCGATTACTCCAAAACAAGAGGCTACTAAAGCTAGCCACCAATCGTGCATTGCGACATTTTCAGGAATGGGTTTTGCGAGTTCAACTAAAGATCGATTTATCATTGAAGTGCATCCTGTCACGTTATTTTGAATTAAAAGACGATTCAGGCTCGTCAAATGAGGATTTAAACGTGTATACTTCCAAAATGAGGGATGGATAATAGACAAATCTTTTGATGCAACAACTAAGTCTGAATGAATAAGTAGGGGAGTCGCATGCCCGTGCTTTTTTTCTAATTCTTGCATCTTTTTTAGACTCCATTCTAATTTATGCGGAAGCCATTTGTCGTCTTGATCAGCAAGGCAAATGTAAGGGGCCTGCGCATAATCTAAAAGGCATGAAAAATTTTGAGTAATTCCTAAATTTTTATCGCTCAAAATCAAAGTAATTTTTTGAGGGTAGGCTAGTGCCCATTGATTTAATAATTGCCCTGTTTGATCGGAAGAATTGTCATCTCTTATCCACAAATGAAAATTTTGATAAGTTTGTTCTATAATCGAACTAATTTGCTCGTCAATATATCTAGAGCCTTGATAAGTAGCTAGCAAAATGTCAATTTTAGGGTTATCCATTTCAAAATCCTGAAAATCTTTAAAATTAAGATCCAATTTATATCATTAAATTTCAAATTATCAAAAAATTTTCTATGTTTTAGCAGAAAAATTTCATAATCATGATAATGGCGATAGTGGTTACCATGAATGACAGTAAAAGATTTAAAAATACTTTTCAGAATTTTATTCTGTGCTTATTCGAAACTCTACATTTTTTCTCAGAAAAAATTAATGAGAATAAATTATTCTCATTTTTTACAAAATAAAGGAAGGTAAACAAATTATGAACAAAAGTTTAAGCATAGTAAAAAATTTTTAGCCGAACAGCTCTTTTGACACGTAATCATCTCGTTCATTTGCTTATTAAAGCCAAATCGCTCTTATATTAACTTTGCCGACAATACCTAAATGAGAATGCAAACCCTAGATAGTGTAGTCACGAGAAATGAAATAAATGCTTAAATGTGCTACTCTTCTAAGCTCATCAATGGAGCATCTTATGGAAGCGCACAGAAGACATGATATATCCGACAGAGTTTGGAATTTACTGGGACCTCATTTGCCAGGAAGAAGAGGGACTTGGGGTGGTATAGCAAGAGATAATAGGACTTTTATCAATGCAGTATTTTGGATATTAAGAACGGGAGCTCCATGGAGGGATTTGCCTCCAGATTACGGTTGTTGGAGCAATACTCATCGGCGATTTATCCGATGGCGCAATCAGAGAGTCTGGGAAAGGTTGCTTGAGGTGCTGATTGACGATCCAGATTATGAATGGCTTGTGATAGATGCTTCGCATTGTAAAGTGCATCCTCATGCAGCGGGAGCTAAAGGTGGTAATCAGAGCATGAGTCGTACAAAAGGGGGCTCAATACAAAATTGCATCTTGCCGTGGATGCGCATGGTCTGCCGATCAGGGTCATTATTACAGAAGGCACAACAGCAGATTGTACTCAAGCAAGCAATTTGATCGCTGGTCTTACAGCTGAGTGGTTACTGGCAGACAAAGGATATGATAGCGACGCAATCGTTGAGCAAGCTATAAGTCAGGGAATGCAAGTAGTGATTCCTCCACGAAAGAATCGCATAACTGGTCGAGAATACGATAAAGATCTCTATAAGTTAAGGCATTTGGTGGAAAATGCATTTTTACATTTGAAGCGCTGGAGAGGAATAGCGACCCGTTATGCAAAGAACACAGCCTCATTCTTGGCTGCAGTCCATATTAGATGTATTGCTATATGGGCAGAAGTCTCGTGACTACACTATCTAGACATTTTAATTTTTTCCTTTGATAGTTTAGGTGCTTTAGTAAAATTTTGTGAAATTTTTCATTAAGTGCAGGGGAGGGCAATGCAATATCATTTTTGATTAAGATCCACATATTTATGACCTTCAATCGCTGCAATACGATCTTCAATTGGAGGATGACTCGCGAATAAACGCTGCCAAAAAGAGGTATGCTCATTAAAGTATAAATGAGCAAAAGGTTTTCCACTTTTTGGCATATCAGAAAGTTTATAGTTTTGGATCTTCTTTAAAGCACTAGAGATCCCTGCAGGATTGCGTGTATATTGGACAGAACTTGCATCCGCTAAATACTCCCTTTGGCGACTCACCATGGCTTGAAGAATAGAGCCAAAAAACCACATGAATGCTCCCACTAACGTGAAAATCATACCTATCGCTGCAACAGGATTACCACTTTTACGTTCTTCCTTATCATCTCTTCTTGCATAAGGGGCGGTTTGTAACATTCTAAGTCCAATATAAGAGACAATAAAGAATCCCATAATCATAGCCGCAACACGCATTCCAATCAGCATATCTCGATTATATATATGCCCGAATTCGTGAGCTAAAACTCCTTGCAATTCATCTCGATTCAAAGCTAATAAACATCCTTGTGTGACAGTTATAGCTGCATTATCGTACGAAGTTCCTGCCGCAAAAGCATTGATTTCTTGAGCTTCTAAAATGTACACAGGAGGAATAGGTAAAGAAGTGGCCAAAGCAATTTCTTCCACGATATTCAATAATTGCCTTTCTTTACCATCGCGCGTATTAGGGTCGACAAGTCTCGCACCTAAAGACTCTGCTACGTAACTACCTCCATTTTGCAAATAATTCATATAATTGAATCCGGCCACACAAAAAATAACACTTAAAAATCCTAAGCCTATATAAGGAAAATCAGTATGGTAGCCATCTTGTGCAAAGCCTCTCATCAATATTTCTGCAAGTGTTGCTGAGATAAGAGTAAGAATAAAGAAGATCACTAAATAAAGAGTTGTTTTTGTCTTTGCTTCACGCTGAGCTTCCCAAAAGTTCATGGCCATCACTGAATCCTTCTATTTTTTAAAATAAGTTACTTAATCAAAAGATATTTTTGGAGCTAGTTTAGCTTTTTGATCATCAATTTGAAATAATTCCACTGAATGATGCCCAAATATTGTAACAAATAATACTGCGGGGAATTCTTGCTGAGCTGTATTATAAAGCATGACATTATCATTGTAGGCTTGACGAGCAAAGGCAACTTTATTTTCTGTTGAGCTTAATTCTTCTTGAAGCTGTTGCATATTCTCACTAGCTTTTAGTTGCGGATAATTTTCTGCAAGAGCCATAATATTTGTAACAGCGCCTCTAACCGCTGCATCAGCTGTAACTAATTTTTTAACAGCACTGGCAGAACTCTCAGTGGGACCGCCACTTTGGGTAATTTGGCCGCGTGCAGCTTGAGCTTGATTGCGCGCACTAATTACAGCTTCTAATGTGTTTTTTTCATAACTCATATATCCTTTAACAGCTTCCACTAAATTGGGAATTAAATCATAGCGACGTTGTAGTTGAACATCAATCTGGCCCCATGCATTGTTGACTTGATTACGTAAACGAACAAGAGTATTGTAAACTCCCATACCCCATAAAAAAACTACAATGACGATTCCCAATAAAATTAAAAGTGCTGTAGCCATAAAAAAACTCCTTTCGAGGTCGATTTCGTTAATTTAAATTTATTTCCTAATCATAGCCTTTTATTTTTTTTAACGCATCTGGAGATCAAATAAATTAACTCCCTATAAAAGAAACATAACATATGTTATCAGACGTTGAAAATTGTTCTAAAGAACTTTATATTTAATATTAACAACAATTAAATTATCCTTATTAAATAATCTTTGCGTTGACTTTTAAAAAAAAGTTTTTATAATTTTTTATTTTATTTATTATACAAGGGGCCAAAAATGAAAATTCATGGATTAATTCCTTTAGAAAGGTTGATGAACCAAATTCAAAACGATATTGCTAATGGGAATTTAGCTAAAGCAAATTTAAAAATGCTTGCAATTCCCATTTTCGAAGCTGCTGGATGTATTTGTGTAATAGGAAATATTCTTTTTAAATCAGTACAAAATGAAGGATTTAAAAGAAATCCGGAACCTTTTTATCGTCTTTTAGGGAAAGCAGGATTGTTGGCTTTTAATATTTTATTCGGCCCTTATTATATGCAAAGAAATCCCAAAGCATGTTATCAATATCACGTTTATACTGGATTAATCTCTGATAATCGAATTGTACCGTCAAGCAATTCAGCTTCTCTTTCTTCACCAATCTGTATTCCTAGATCTTCATCTTCATCCTTTATTACCCCCACAGGATCTAATATTACGCCCACAAGATCTGAAAAACAAATTCCACGTAACTCAATAAGGCAAGGTTCAATCGCTGTTACTTCACCTGATTCTACTGATATGCAAAAACTTACGATGCCAACAGTTAATCCAGCCACAGAAGGATTATCAGCTAAAAATTCTACTCCTCATTCAATAAATGCTATTTCAATAGAAATACCACAAGTTTTGCCTACTGCAACGCCAGCTCGAGCAAATCAACCTAACTCAAAAAGCATTGAATTACCCAATATTACAGTTGAATTACCCAATATTACATCTGTAACAACTCTACATCAACAAGTAACTGTATTAGAAACAAATGCATATGTAGATTTGAAAGCAAAAGTTACCCAATCTAATGATTTTTATCAGAGTTCTTTTAATTTAGCTGAAGACCAACCGGTTTCTCCAACGGCTCCTCGAAATTATCTTGAAGAAACACCTTCTTTGATAGCTGAAAAAGAAGGTATGAGAGTCGAAAATTTAGTTGATAATTTCCAAACAGAAACAAATTCTATCCCTTCAACTCTAGAGGCACTGAAGGAACCTGCTACTGTAACAGAGACATGTTTACCAAATGCTAATTTGAACCCAAAATTTCCTTTACATCAAGCTACAGAAGAGCCTGCTATAAAACAAATTAGGCCGATCAAGACGACTTCATCCAGTGACCAAACTTCTAAACAGGTAACGGAAGTTTCTTCTCAAGTGACTGCTTCTACCCCTTCCACCACTTCACCTGTCAATCTTAAGCCTATAAGTTCAGATTTTTTTGATTTGCCAAGCTCTTTTTGGGATTCAAATTTACCTTCCGCTAGTACTGCTACCAAGACACTCATTGAAACTCCTATTTTTTCTACCCCTCAAAAAGATAAAATAAAATCTAAAACAAAAAGACCCCCTTCAAGCCCAGAAAAAGGAACTGAATTAAAGACCGTATTAAAAACCGAAGAAGATAAAGTCATAGAAATTCAAAATTCTATCAACTGGTCATTGCGTTGGCTAACATCATTAAAAATTGATCCTACACAACGCTTTCAGTTAAAAGTTAAATCTACCGCTATTCAAACGAAAGATTATGGAAAAATTTCGAAACGAGTTTTAGAATTTAAAAAATTGGAAAAACCAACTGATATAACAGTTATAAAAGGAAAATTCCTGGAATTAATTCAATCTAGTAATTTTAGCAAATCTGTATTGGATCAATGCTCTTATGATCAACTTAAGAACTTGTATGAAAATTTAAATATTATCAAAAATCACATAGATGATTCTAGATTGATTATTCCAAAGTTATGTCAAGATTTAGAAAATCGTATGATCGATAAAACAATTCAAAAATTTGCAAGTAGCGATACTCTTAACTTTCAATTACATCGTTTAATCTCCTCAATGTTGTCTAGACTTTACCCTTCGCAAGGTGTTCCAGAAGGAAGATCTGAGGGCCCAAGCCAACGTCTAATGCGACAAAATAATCCATCTAACACCCTAGATAAATTAGACGAATTTTTTTATCAAGACGTTGATCCATCCTCTTTTACTATTTTTGAATCTTATGCCATTCTTAAAAGAATTTTGATGCGAATATCAGGACCAAATGATGAGGACAGTCAATTTAAACACATTACGGCCATTTTTAGTGACCTTAGAGATGCAATATCTAAAGATGCGTTCATTAATAAAGTGGTAGAAATTTCAGATTTGACAAAGCGTGCCTTTGTCATAGATCTTCTTTCTTTGCTTTATGGAACGTTGCAACAAGTTTGGTTGCCAGAAGAGGAAGAGAAATTAAAAAAAGACGTTTATAATCCTGACGTTCAGCGCAATACGGCTAATGCAATGCTAACAGGAGGAATGATTATCGCTTCATTATTTTGTCCAACTCATTCCTACATAGTGTCACATGATATTTTAATTGATGTATTACTCGACTACCCTAAGCAATTTAAACGACTTAAAGCATCTTTTTCCATATAAGCTGTTTATTAAGCGAATAGAAGTTTATTTCTATTCGCTTAATATTAAGGGAATCTTCGAAAAGTTTATTGACAAAGTCCTTATTGCATGTAATGTTAGAATCCTAATTTTAATATTAAAAAATTTATGACTGATAGTCAACAGCACATACATTCAAGTCCTTCTCCTGAAAAATTTATTTCTCCTTCTTTTTTTAAAAGGTGTTTTCGCGTTTTAGTTAATACCTGTAAAGGATTTATTGATGATGATTGTTATGCTAAAGCTTCTGCTTTGACATTTTATACTTTATTATCAGTTGTTCCTGTTTTGGCGGTTTTATTTGGAATTGCTAAAGGATTTGGATTTGAAAAAGCTTTAGAATCAGAGCTTAACCAACAATTTCTTGAACAAAAAGAGCTTGTCGAAAAAGTGATCGAATTTGCTTATACATGGTTAAAAACTGTTCAAGGCGGTGTCATAGCAGGGATTGGAACTTTAACCTTACTTTGGACAGTTTTTGGGCTTTTGAATAATATTGAAATGGCTCTGAACGCCATTTGGAAAACCAGGCACACACGTCCCTATAGCCGAAAAATTAGCGATTACTTAGCAGCCATGCTTGTGGCTCCTCTTTTTCTCGTCACTTCAAGTAGTATAAATGTTTTTATCAATACACAAATCACTCAAACAGCACATAATAATATTATCGTAGAAGCACTTAGTCCGTTTCTTTTTTATCTTTTAAAGCTTTTCCCCTATTTTTTGGGCTGGCTCCTCTTTACTTTTGTCTATTTATTCATGCCTAATACAAAAGTTTATTTAAGATCCGCTTTGATTGCAGGTATTGTCGCAGGAACAGCTTTTCAAATTTGGCAATGGATTTACATTAAATTCCAAATTGGGGTTGCTAGCTATGGAGCTATCTACGGAAGCTTTGCAGCTTTACCCCTATTTTTAATTTGGCTCCAATTTAGCTGGAATATTTTGCTAGCTGGCGCTGAAATGGCCTTTGAAATTGAAAATGATTTATTTCTTCCTGCAAGGCGTCTCACTCCCCTTTCTAATAAAGCTATTGCTTTACTCATTACTTATCGATGTGTTGAAGCTTTTGTAAAAAATGAAATGCCTTTAACTGATCGAGCTTTATCCCATGAATTAGGCATGTCACTTAATCACCTACAACTTGTTTTGGAGGCTTTACAGAGCGATCGCATTTTATCTGCAATCTCTTTTCATGATAAAACAATTGGTTATCAACCGGCGCGAGCAGTGGAAAGTATTACAACGAAAAAAGTTTGCGATGCCATAGACAAGAGTGAAAGGTTAATGGCCTCAGTACGCCCTTCCCCTCAAATGGATAGGATTAATAATTTTTTAAAATTGATTGATGAATCTATAGAAAACGCTTCTGATAACCAATCACTTTATACCTATGTTTCTCAAAAGGCTGATATGAATTAAATCCAATCTTGATGTATAGATTAAACTTTTAATTTTACTAATTTACGGTTATGAATAAGTTTTCAATTTGTACTACATAATATGAAGTTGATTTTAAATTTTTCTGAAAGATCACACAAATAAAGTTGATGTGCTCGAAAAAACATATTAATCTTAATATTTTTTGTAAATTCTCATTATCAATAAAGTTATAATCAATTAATTTTATTAACTAATTTTATAATCTTACAAATTTATTAAAATAAATATATTTTTATATTTATTCCCATGTTAATATTATTTAAAATTTAAATAAAATATTAAACTTTAATTAATAAATAATATTTTACATACAAAGAATTCAACAAAAAAAATTGATAAAAACATTTACTAATAAATTATATATTTAATTATCTAATTTTTAAAGAAATATAAAGGCATAAAGAGGGGCAGAAGTAGGCAAAACTATTAATATAAAAATTTAAAAATGAAATTATTATGTTTCAAAAAAGATAGTCATAAGTATTTGATAGTTAAGGAATTAAAATTTTAAATCATAACTTGTCGATAAGTTGAATGAATGATAAAGTGTTGTTGTCATTTATTTTCAATAAGCCCATAACTTTATAAAATTTTGTGGTAGAAGCATTATAGCTAAATATTTTATAGAACTTAATAGAGGAAGAAATGATAATAACAGGCATAAATATATAAGTATTATTTTAATTTTTCTATATAATTTTTTTTGAAAGATTCTAAATAAAAACACATTTAAATAGCGGCTTAGCAAAACATTTTATGTTTAATACCTCCTCCTCTACTCCGAAGACACTTAAGCAATTTTGGATCCTTTTAACAAATCGCTGGGCATTTGGATGCTTTGCCCTCCTCACTTTTCAACAACTTATCGAAGCTTCATCAACAATTTGGCTAGTAATAATTGTTAAAAAAATTACAGCGGGAGAAGCTTTTTTTTCTTATTTATTTATCTATCTTACTTCCTTAGTATTTCCCTATATTCCCGGTTGTATGGCGAGCATTATAAAAATTTCTTGGCGCCAGGAAGCTCAACGCTCTTTCATCAATGCATTTGTCTCGTCTAATCGCAATCAAATTGGTGAATGGAATAATAAAGGAATAAGAGAAGAAAAACTTTCTATTCTAACTGCAGAAGCTCCCAACGCTTTACAAACTCTAATCGATTATGTTTATGATTTGTATGCCTATGTGATTAGTGTGTTTTTTAACATCTTTGCTCTGTCAATTGTCGTCGAGCCTTTGTTTGGACTAGCGTATGCTATTAGTGTTTTAACAGTTTTGGTTGTGATGAAAGCTAAACGACGCTTGCAAAGGCGTTTAACGAAAAAAGCTTTAACAGCCCGGATAGATCTTTATCAATCTTTATTGGCTGCGTGGGATAATGTATTATTAGGCAACCGGTATAATTTTAAATTGTGGGAAGATAGAACGACCCAACGTTTAAATCGATGTTTGCAAAAGAACGTAGATTTAGAGCGATTTGATCAAGTTTTAGCAATTGTTATCTCTTTACTGACCTGCATTCCTTCACTTATCGTTGTTGTTTACCATGTTTACACAAATCGTCATAGCGTAGCTAATTTAACAGCATTTTTAGTCACTCTCCCTATCCTTTTTAATATCTTATCTTATACTTATCAAACCCTTAGCTTAATTTTCCGCTGGACAATGCATCGGAGTAAGCTACTATCAATTTATAAAACCATTCAACCCGCTACTGATGCTCAACAAATGATGGAGAAAAAAATCAAATGGTCAAAAATTCAATTAGATGCTTCTAATTTACCTAAAACTGACCATGTGTCTTTATCAGTCCCTCCAACCTTAAGTTCCCACTTAGATTTGTTAACTTTCACTCAACAATCTGGTCGAATTACATTAAGAGGTGAAAATGGAGCAGGAAAGTCAACAGTCCTTATGCTTGTAAAAAATGCACTTTGCGACCGAGCTTTTTTTCTCCCGACACAAAACCAGCTAAGCTTCATTTCTGAGACAAATAAATATTCTACAGGCGAGTCTTTGCGAAGTAGACTCTTAGAAATTATTGACAAGGTTGATGTAGATGTTCTTTTGCTTGACGAATGGGATGCTAATTTAGACAAAGACAATCGCGAAAGTTTATCAGCGTTAATCGATGAACTTGCTGAAAAAAAATGTGTCATCGAAGTTTGTCATCGATAAACTTTTTTTAGATGTTTTTAAACCTAAATTTTGTTTTTCCGCGAAATAAACTTTTTACAAAACTATATTTCCTTTATATGTTAATTTCATTAATTGGTTGCTTACCTAACCATTTCCAAAACGTAATTTTAGTAACCAAAACAAATCTATAAACGAACTCGAAACGTAAGTTAACATGCAAGTTATCAAATTTTTTATTTTTCCCACTTTAAATCGTTTTTTAATTCTGCTGTTGATTTGTGTAAGCTTTCAAAGTTGCCGATTAATTGCCCCATATCAAGCCCCTCTTATAACGACTCCTCAGGTCTGGAAAAATGCAAGTAAGATAAGCACCCCTGAAAAATGGGAAAAGGATTCCGTTAATGAAGGCCCTTCCAATTTAGCAAAGAAAGAAACATCAAGTTTTAATCAAGAGCAAGAGCAACGTTTCGAACAATCAAAAAAAGATTTAGATTACTGGTGGGAAATTTTTGATGATCCTATTTTGAATAAGTTAGAAGAGCAGGCTTTGGAATTAAATCATACTCTTGGGGCAGCATTCGAACGGGTGATACAATCTCGGGCAATTGCTCGTATTGATCGAGCGTCTCTGTTTCCTACTGTCAATTTTTCTCCTTCTTATGCACGATCTGGAATGTTACAAAAAAACGCCCTTGGAAAAGCGATTCCTTCTTCCCAACAAAACAATCCACCAGATGCAATGTTCAGCAATTTACCTCAGACTGTTCGAGGTATTCAATCTCAATATTTTTTATCCTTTGATTTTAACTACGAATTAGATTTATGGTCTAAGCTAACCAACACCTATGAATCAGCTATTTTTCGATCTCAAGCATCTACTCAAGCTTATTTAAGCATTTTACTAACGTTAACAGCTGATATTGCTTCAAACTACTTCCAATTGCGTGATTTAGATTCTCAACAAGCAATTTTACAAAGAACAATTGAAGCAAGACAAAAAGCTTTTGATATTAATCAAGCACGCTTTAATGCTGGTTTAATTGTTTATTCTGATGTCAGTCGAGCTAAAGTAGAGCTTGCAAGAGCTCGCTCAGATCTTGCCAACATCCAACGTCTTCGAAGTTTACAAGAAAATATTATTGCAACTTTAACCGGAACCCCCGCCACTGTTTTTTCTATCAAATTTAACCCCATTAATGCTCTTCCACCTTCCATCCCAACGGGGCTCCCTTCTGAACTTCTTTACAGAAGACCAGACATTGCGGAAGCTGAAAGAAATCTTGCAGCTTCTTACGCGGAAATTGGAATTGCTTATGCTTCTTTTTTTCCCACAATGAATTTAAATGCGGGTTTTGGACTTGAAAGCCCGTTTGTTCATTCTTTAATTTCTTGGAAAGCTCGGCTTTGGGAAATTGGTTTGAATCTAATACAAACTGTTTTCGATGGAGGAAGAAATTGCGCCAACTTAGCTTTCACAAAATCTCGTTTTCGAGAGACTCTAGCTAATTATCAAGAAAATGTATTAATTGCTTTTCAAGATGTAGAAGATTCATTAGTTAATCTCCGTCAAAAAGCCTTACAAGCAGAAGCATTAGAAGCTGGTGTGAAAGCTGCAAAAGAAACCCTTAAATTATCTCAAATGCGCTACGAAAGAGGTCTTATTAATTATTTAGACGTTGTGGATGCTGAACGCACTCTTCTGGAAACAGAACAAAATACTGTTATTGTACTAGGTGAGCGATATATTTCAACAATTCGTTTGATCAAAGCTTTAGGAGGAGGATGGAATACCCAATTTTATAATCCTAAATGCTGGGAAACAGATTAAACCATATAGGATAAAAAATAAATTAAAAATTTATTAAACTTAATTCCATTAGCAAGCTTTTAATTCTAAGAATAACTAAATTTCTTTTAATTTTTATTAAATTACTTCATTTTTATACTTAAGTATTATTAATTTATCTTATTTAAGATTTTTTTCTCACAATTAAAATCTCACATTGCTACGAATTTAGCCCCATTTAATCAAAACCAAATAAATAGTTAATCAAATCTTAACATCGATTGACATTTAAGATTTTGTAAATTATCTTATAGCTTCTCTCAAAGAGGAAAATTGTTTTTATACATAAGTGGATTCGAAAACTAAAATTTTGGCTAAGCTGACAATCTAGATTTGGAGTTGTTAAGCATTTCATCTGTACATACACGAACGTTAGAATATATTTCAAAGACGGTAAAGAATAGCAACTTAGCCAAAGTCCATTTTTTAAATTTACCTGTATAATAAAAGGTAAAACTTTATAAGGCTACAGTTCATGCGCTCTTTTTTTTCATACCGTTTATCGTATCTATTATTGTTTTTTTGCATTCTTCTCGGAATTGGATTAATCACTTTGCCTTCCATTATAAGTTCTGAATGGGGTAAAAAACAGGTTGTTACTTGGATCAATCGTTCGATTCCTGGCCAAATTGAAATAAATTCTTTAAATTTGCGGTGGGGAAAAGGGCAAATTATTGAAGGAATATTGCTTAAAGATCCAGAAGGTCGCTCTGTTATCGGAATTGAAAAATTTTCTACCGATGCTGCTTTCTGGCAATTTTTACTTGGAAGTACAGATTTAGGAGAAACCCATTTACAAGAATTAAATGTGGCAATTGTCACTGATAATAAGGGAGATAGTAATCTTCAAAGAGCATTTGGTTATGACCGCCATGTAGAATATGCACCTTTGCCACCAACCACAATCTTACTTTCTGATGTGAATGGAACAATTTCTTTTTTCTCTAAAGGAAAACCTTTAGCTGCTCATCTGAAAGGTAATACTAAACAAGAAAATCTTTCAGGAAATTTTGAAATTGACATCACATTACCTGGACTCAAAGCCAGTAACTGGGAAAATTTATCTATTAATGCTCAAAATTATTTAACTATAGATGGAAGCAAAGATGCTCATATATATGCAAAAATTGTTAATTTCCCCGTTGAGTTATTAGATCGCTTTATAGCATTAAAAATGCCCGGCTTAAATACAGTTTTTTATTCTTTATTTGGAGATCGTCTCAATTTACAAATTAATAAAGAACCGAGCTCTGAAGGACTAGCATTTCATTTGAATGCTTTATCACCTCAAATGCAAGGAGATGTCAAAGGAAAAATTTCTAAAGGAGTCTTCAGCCTTCGAGAACCTGGTCGATTCACTCTCAATCTAAGACCCGAATCTATCAACCTTTTTACACCTCATTATTTTCAACTCCTTGAATCATCGCAACTAAAGCTATTAGTTTATGATTTTCATCTCCCCCTTACTTTTTTTGATTCCAATAGCATGATCGATCCATGCCAAATAGCTTTTAAAACCCAAGCAGAAATTCCCACCATTTTTTTAGAATTGCCTTCAATCGGAGAAATTAAAGTTTTTTCTTTAAAAACAGCTCTAGAATCCACCCTTTGTGCCCCAACGGCTAATTTACAATTAATTGGTCAAGGACAACTCGAACAAGAAAAATTCGATCTCCGTTTTGAAACGGTAGTCGTTAAACCAGAAAATTGGCAGGATTTACAAACTGAACTAAAAAAAGAAATGGAATCTTCCTTAAAGATTTCTAATTTTCCTTTAAAATTAGTTCCTTTTTTAGAAGACCACCCAGAATTAATCAAACAAGCAGGTTCCTTTGCCGACCTTCAATTTTCAATTAAAGCAAAAAATGAAGGTGAATTTTCTTTATCTTTATCTATACAAACCCCGCAAATTGTTCTTAATCAAGCCCAATTTAAAATTGGAAAGGAGATTAAGCTAATCTCGCCTTTAAATTTAAGTTGGATTTTTCCTTCAGATTGTTTGAAATCAATGTTTTCTTCAGAACAATTTGCTCTAGATCAACCCTGCCCAGTTTTAATTACAATTAACAAATTGCATATTCCATTAAATGGTCAAACAAATAGCCGCTTACAATTAGAATCAACGATAAAACTGATCCAACTTTCTTATCTTACTGATTTAGGAACCGTACAATTAAAAGACATTCAATTAAAAATAGATGGCGATAATTTCTCTACATTTCAAACTCACTTATCATCGCAACTTTCTTTTTTAAAAAACGATGGGTTTTACTCTCCCCTTTTAAACAGACCTGTGCAATTTAATCTATATACTCTTGCACAAATGGAAAGCCATAATCATCTTAATTTTCCATTTTTATTACTTCAAATGCAAAATTCAAACTTTAAGGCTGAAATTGAAGGAAGCCTAATGAATGAGGTGCTTGCTTTAACAAAACCCTTACAGATTAATTATTTGTTAGTGCCGGAGGCTTCTCAAGAACTAAGTGCAGCTTTTCAGCTTGGTTTACCGAAACTTAAAAAACCTTCTTTTATTCAATTAACTGCAGAACCAACTCAAGTCAATCTTGAATCAAAGAATCTAAGTAGCCTATTGTTAAACGGTAAACTTAGCATCGATCGGATTGAGACAGAAGAAAAAAAACAGGGAACATTATTAACACTTGAGCAGTTGCAAGTTGATTATTCTTTGCAGGCGATGAAAAATATTGCTCAGTTTGATTTAGAGGGATTAGCATATACTGAGGGTCAAAAACAAAAAAACAGTCAAATCGATGCAAAAATTATTGTTAATAACTGGTTGTCCCCCAACTTTGAAATTGATTTAAATCATTCTTCAACAGATATTACAACGGATATTAGATGCCTATCCACCAAATTTTTCAGTGCTCTGCTCAATCTCAGGGATTTAACTCCACTAATTGGGCCTCAGTTGGATATAGATTTAAAGACACTCATTGCTCCGGATCGCCAAATACCGACTTATTGGGATCTCTTCTTTGATAGTGATAAATTGCATGCAAAAGCACGCTTGAGAATTGATAAATTTATTACTTTATATGAATCAGCTAATCCTTCAGGAGAAATACGCTGGACAATAACACCGGAAGCTTACCAACATCTCCAAACTATTTTTTCTTCTGACAAAATGACCTCCTTAACTTTGTCGGGTCCTGTCACACTTAAAGGAAACCTTAGCCATTTATTAATTCCTTTTCCTTGCTATACCTCAGAAAATTTAAAAAAAGGAATGATTGATTTTGAATTCACTACAACACCTATTAAGTGGAAAGAACACCCTACACTTCTCCCTTTTTCCGTCCAAGGACAAGTTAAAAGTCGAGATCTCATTGAAAGCATTGATATTAATTTAACTTCTACTTCTTCCGATTCTTCTTTCGCAATAGATGGAAAAATTAGCCAATTATTTACTTCAGAAGGAACGTTAAAAAATTGGCAGGAAGTTAACATTCAATCTCAGCTCAAAGCTCGAAAACTTCCTTCATTATGGATTCAAACCTTGTTATTCCTAAATGATAAGCAGTATCAGCGTTTAAATGCCCTTGTTGGGGAACATATTGACGCAAAGATTCTGTGTGATCTCAAACACTTAACAGGCCCTCTTCAACTTGAACTTGAGGGAACAAACGGACATGTAAAATTGAATGGACTATTGAATCAGGGGACCCTCACTTTATTAGAGTCATTTAATTGGGAAATACAAATGACTCCTCTGCTTAGTCAAACACTTTTAGAAGACAGTATGCCTTTACTAAGCTCTGCTATTAAAGCCCAACATCCCATTAATTTGCAGATTGCTCCTACAGGTTTTGCTTGTCCTCTATTTCCCTTTGATTTGAATAAAATTTCTATTGAAAAAGGATCTGTGGAGCTAGGGAAAGTTAGTTTTCGCAACGAAGGTGAATTAAAAAACACTTTAGATTTAATTCGACCTATTTTGGAAAATCCCTTTACCATTTGGTTTACTCCTCTTTATTTTAAATTAAATAAAGGAATTTTAAATTTAAAAAGATTAGATTTTCTAGTTGGCAACCAATATCACCTAGCAAGCTGGGGAGAAATTGATTTAACGCAACAGAAAATGAACTTAGTACTAGGATTAAGTGCGCAAGCCTTAAAGTTTGCTTTCAACATTCCTGGATTAGAAGATAATTATTTATTACAAATTCCTATAAAAGGAAGAAAAGGAAGTGTTGAAATTGATAAAAAGCGAGCGGCAGGTAGGATCAGCGCTTTAGTTGCACAGTTGAATGGGGATCCAAAAGCTAAATTGCTTGGAAACGTATTAGACGCTGCCATGTCTAATCTTCTCGATGCGACACCACCTGCTCCCACCACTATTCCTTTCCCTTGGGAAAAAGATTTTAACGAAGCAAAAACAAATAACAATGAGAATTTGTCTGACGATGAAAACAAAAAATTCTTTGATTTGAATCCTAAAGGCCTTATAAAAGAAGTGGAAAAAGGAGTTTCTAACTTTTTAGATAAATTCATAAAATAAAAAACCGTGCCAGACTAATTTGTATCTAAGCATCTAATTTTTTTAGAATCTATTAAAATTAAGTATTGATTTTCCTTAAAAACAAAATCTTCTTGTCTTTTTCTTATGTAATAGAATAAGCATTCTATTGAAATCAATTTAAGTTTAGCTCAATAAAAAAGGCAAAAGTAATAAACTTTTGCCTTTTCTAATCTATATGAGTTGATTAGTCAGAGATGTTGAATTACGAACGGTAATTAGAACGTCTGTCGCCGCCGAAAGATGATCTGTCTCTATCTCCACCACCGAAAGAACGTGGCTCTCTTCTTTCGCTACGATCTCTTTCTTGCGCTAAGCTTACACGCAAACTACGATCAACTAAAGGCTTGCCATTTAATTCGCGAATAGCATTTTCTGCATCGTTTGCACTTTCCATTTCTACAAAGCCGAAGCCTTTAGATTTGCCTGTCATTTGATCAGTAACGATCTTGGCGCTAACAACTTTACCGAAAGCTTCGAAATGAGCTTTAAGCTGCTCTTCCGATGTTTTCCAAGAAAGGTTACCAACAAATATTTTCTTCATATAATTCTCCATAGGATTTAGTTAACAAGGGGTCTAACTTGTGCTTATTCAGCTCCCCTCGACTCTGAACAAGGACATGCCTTTTTGCCTTGGCAAAAAAGCCTTTACTGCAGAAGTATAAGCAAGGGGGAAACAAGTTATCTTATACTGAGCTTAATAGATCCATTGGGAAAGATGCGACATCGCTATCAATTCTAATAGGGCTCAAAAAGTATACTGTGAACCTCTTTGCGCTATACAAACCGTATGCGTAAAGGGTATGTGATAATTGACTGAACTACCTCAACTCATGTACTGATTAAATTGTATCATTTTTTTCTTTTTAGTCTAGAATAATGTCAAAAGATTCACATAATATTTAAAATATTAAAAAAATCGAATTTTGAAAGAAGTCTTTTTCTTAAAATGATACAATTCATAAAAGATTCCCTAAATCCCTAAAATTGGGCAAAATTTCCTTTGTAATTAAATTCTATTTTGCAGCTAATCAATAATTAAAAATGATTGTAACTAAAATGAATTAACTATGCCTGAACTCCCCGAAGTCCATACCATTGTCCAAGATTTGAAACAAAGTAGGCTTATTGGTAAAAAAATTATTTCTACAGAAATTTTTTGGCCTAAAACGCTTGCAGTACCTACACCTGAAATTTTCTGTCAGCAAGTCCAAGGTCAATCTATCCAAAATGTTGACAGAAGGGGTAAATACATCATTTTTCAACTTTCCAATCAGATGTTCCTCATTGTTCATTTAAGAATGACAGGCCGGTTTCAATTTGTTACAAGCCAAACCCCAGCCTCTCCTTACGTTCGAATACAATTTAATTTTGAAAATGGCGATCAGCTTCGTTTTCATGATACACGCAAATTTGGTCGTTGGTATTTAGTTTCTGATGTAGAGGAAATTATAGGACACTTAGGTCCCGAACCTTTACTTTCCTCTTTTACATTCGAACTATTTGAAGATATGATGAAAAATCGAAAAACTTTATTAAAAAGCTTACTACTAGACCAAAGTTTCATTGTAGGTCTTGGTAATATTTATGTGGATGAAGCTCTGTGGGAAGCAAAACTACATCCTTTGATTCCCGCCAATCAAATAAATCTAAAACACCTAAAGATTCTTTATCATAGCATTAAATATGTCCTTGAAAAAGGGATCCAAGCAAGAGGAACAACGCTTGGACCTGGGCGAACACACTATTATCGCTTAGATGGTTCAAAAGGAGAACACCAAACTCTTTTAAATGTCTTTCGAAAAACTGGACATCCTTGTCCTCGATGTGGTCATTTAATTGAAAAGCTAATTGTCGCGCAGCGAAGTACACACATTTGCCCCATCTGCCAAAAAAAATGATACAAGCTTAAAAGGAATTTATGTTTACTGGGTTAGTAGAGGAAGTGGGATGTCTCACAAAGATTGAAAAACGGGGTGATGGAATTCGTTTTCAGATTGAAGCATCAAAAATTTTAGAAGATATTAAAATTGGAGACTCAATTAACGTTAGTGGCTGTTGTCTAACTGTTGTAGAATATTTCAAACAATCATTTTCTTGTGATTTAGTCGCGGAAACCCTGCAACGAACTTATTTTCATCACTTATCGATAGGGGATTTTGTAAACCTCGAAAGAGCCATTAAATATAGCGACCGCTTAGGAGGCCATCTTGTACAAGGCCATATTGACGATATAGGACGCATTATTTCCTATTCAACCTTAGAAGGGGGGGCTTACTGGGTAACAATCAAAATTTCTCCTCCTCTCTTGCGCTATGTTGTTCACAAAGGCTCTATTACTATAGACGGTGTTAGCTTAACTATTGCTGAAATTGGCGCAAGCCATTTTTCCTTTGCTATGATTCCACATACTGGTCAATGCACAATATTGGGAAGAAAAGGAAAAGGTGATTTAGTTAATGTAGAAGTAGATTTAATGGCTAAATATATTGAAAAATTGATGACTCCCTATCACAACCAAGGATAATGAATTCATGAAAACCTATCGATTAGAAGATGCGCTTTTAGCCTTAAAAGAAGGAAAATTTGTTATTGTTGTTGACGATGAAAATAGAGAAAATGAAGGAGATTTGATTTTAGCTGCAGAAAAAGCACATCCAAGTTCATTGGGATTTATGATCAGGCATACTACAGGCATTATCTGCTTAGCCATGAAAGGACAACGTCTAGATGAATTAAAACTCCCTCCAATGGTTACAGATAATACAGATCGTAAACAAACAGCTTTTACAGTCTCTGTTGATTATTTGCATCAAGGTGTAACAACTGGAGTTTCGGCTGAAGATAGAACTAAAACAATTTTATCTCTCATTCACCCTCATACAAAACCAGAAGATTTAGGCCGCCCGGGACATATCTTCCCTCTTCGTTACAAAGAAGGGGGCGTTCTAAAAAGGGCAGGTCACACAGAAGCTGCTGTTGATCTGACAAACTTAGCCAAACTTTATCCGGCAGGTATCCTTGCAGAACTTATCAATGAAGATGGTTCCATGATGCGTTTACCAGAATTGGAGAAATTTTCCGACCTTCATCAAATTCCCATTATTACGATTGCAGAGCTTATTCGTTTTAGAAGAAGGCATGAAAAATTAGTGAGCTGTTTTTCACAATCCCCTATTCCTACTCCATTTGGAGATTTTAACGCTTATGTTTATGAATCACAATTAGATGGAATTCAACATATTGCATTAGTGAAAGGCGAAATAAAAAATCAAAAAAACATTCTTGTAAGAATGCATTCGGAATGCTTAACTGGCGATGTTTTTGGTTCTAAACGATGCGATTGTGGCTCCCAGCTAAAACTTGCCATGGAAAAAATAGAGCAAGAAGGACGAGGAGTGATTATTTATTTACGAGGGCATGAAGGAAGAGGAATTGGAATTGGTCATAAATTAAAAGCTTACAATCTTCAAGATCAAGGGAAAGACACATTAGAAGCTAACCTTGAACTAGGTTTTCCAATTGATTCTCGCGAATATGGAATAGGAGCCCAAATTTTAGTTGATTTAGGATTATCGACAATCCGATTAATGACAAATAATTTAGCTAAATATAATGGGCTAGCAGGGTATGATTTAGAAATTACTGAAAGGGTGCCTTTACCTGTTTGTGTAACAAAAGAGAATAAACATTATTTACAAACTAAAAAAGACAAACTCGGTCATTTGATTGACTTAAGTGAAGATAAATTAGAAATTCATCATTCGACGTAACTTTTTCTTTAAATAAACAGGAATCATTAGATGAAAGAATATAAGGGTAAATTAAATATTTCAAAAGCTCGTATTGGAATTGTTATTTCTCGTTTTAACGAAACCATAACCAAAAATCTTCTTGAGGGGTCCTTAGATGAATTAGAAAGATATGGAATATCAACACAAAACCTTCCTGTTGCTTGGGTACCTGGTGCTTTTGAAATTCCTTTAATTGCAAAACAAATGGCCCTTTCAGGAGAATTTGATGCCATTATTTGTTTGGGAGCTATTATTCGTGGGACCACCCCCCATTTTGACTATGTTGCTAGCCAATCTGCTGCAGGAATTCTGAATGTTTCTTTAGAAATTAATCTTCCGGTTGTATTTGGAATCTTAACAACGGATACGGTGGAACAAGCCATGGAACGCTCAGGAGTGAAAATGGGAAATAAAGGGCGGGAAGCCGTTCAAACAGCCATAGAGATGATAGACTTGACTGATCAACTCTCTTTGCTTAGAAATCATCCCCATTCTTCGACTGCCAATAATACTTCTGTTTGTAAATAATAACTAATAAATGGTATTTAATTAATAACAGGAAAATTTATATAAAATTACCATTTTTTATAATAAAATAATATAAAAACAAAAATGTTCATATGAATCCTCTTAGGAGTTTTCAATCTAGTTATGGCAATGGAGAGACATCAGAAAAAATAAAAAAACCAACCCATAACCGCTTTTCTTTCTATTTGCAAGCGGATCCGACATAAAATCCAAGCTCTAAACTTCGTTAACTTGTGAAGCTTTTATCTGCGCAAGCCTTTTCCCAAATCCTCGCCTTCGAGCTGCTTTTTTTTAACTTTTAGTTCATTTCCCGGTAAAGCTTAAAAAGTTTCTTAGTGTATTATAGCTGCTAAGAATTTAAAATGCGCTAATCCAGCGTCCGTGAGCCCATCACAATAGCTCAAATCTAAATGCTGTAAAGCCACTAAGGGCCTCAAATGCGTTAATCCAGCGTCCGTGAGCCCATCACAATAGCTCAAATCTAAATGCTGTAAAGCCACTAAGGGTGTCAAATGCGCTAATCCAGCGTCCGTGAGCCCATTACAATAGCTCAAATCTAAATGCTGTAAAGCCACTAAGGGCCTCAAATGCGCTAATCCAGCACCCGTGAGCTTATAGCCTCCACTCAAATTTAAATGTTGTAAAGTCTCTAAGGGTGTCAAATGCGCTAATCCAGCGTCCGTGAGATTACGGCACCTAGCCAGAACTAAATGCTGCAAAGCCGTCAAGGGTGTTAAATGGGCTAATCCATCGTCAGTGAGTTTACTGCATTGGCTTAGATCTAGATGCTGCAAAGCCGTCAAGGGTGTTAAATGGGCTAATCCATCGTCAGTGAGTTTACTGCATTGGCTTAGATCTAGATGCTGCAAAGCGGTTAAGGGTGTCAAATGGGCTAATCCTGCATCGGTGAGATGATAGCATTCGCTCAAATTTAGATGCTGCAAACCCGTTAAGAGTTTCAAATGGACTAATCCAGCGTTCGTGAGATTACGACACCTTTTCAGATCTAGATGCTGCAAAGTCGTTAAGGGTGTTAAATGGGCTAATCCTACGTCAGTGAGCTTATCGCATCCACTCAGATCTAGATGCTGCAAAGCGGTTAAAGTTGTTAAATGCGCTAATCCTGCACCGGTAAGTTCCCAGAATTCTCTTAGATCTAGATGCTGCAAACCCGTTAAGAGTTTCAAATGGACTAATCCTGCATCGGTGAGTTTATCGCAAAAGCTTAGATTTAGATGCTGCAAAGCCGTTAAGGGTGTCAAATGAGCTAATCCTGCATCGGTGAGTTTATAATAGCACCTGCTTAGATTTAGATGCTGCAAAGCCGTTAAGGGTGTCAAATGAGCTAATCCTGCATCGGTGAGTTTATCGCAAAAGCTTAGATTTAGATGCTGCAAAGCCGTTAAGGGTGTCAAATGAGCTAATCCTGCATCGGTGAGTTTCCTGCAATCGCTTAATTCTAAATGCTGCAAAGCCGTTAAGGGTGTCAAATGCGCCAAACCATCGTCCGTAATAACCTGACATTTCTCTAAATGGAGTACTTTTAAATTTTTACAATCTTTTAATGCTAAAAGATGGGCATCTGTTAAATAAGCATTGTCTGAAAAATTAAATGCTTCTATCTCATTTAAGAAGTGCTTTATAATTTTTTCAAACTCCGTCAGTTGAGAGGTCTGATTTAATAAGGCGCTCACAACGGTCAATTCTAAATAGTTCTTCAATGTACTTAATTGATAGCGATGTGCAAAATTTAAAAGTTCTTTTAATGCGACTAAACTCTCTTCAGTGGAACTAAATGGTTCAAATTCCTGTGTTCGGTATCCCTCAATCAGCTGTTCTTCTAAATTTTTCACCACTTCTGTTAGTTCATAATAATCGGCTAGTTGAATGGAAGAAGTGATCTCTTCCAAAGGAACTTTAAAATTAGCATCCATGACACAATTAAGCAGATGCGTAAACTCCTTTTGTGTCAAAGCCAGAGGATGTTGAAGGGTTTCTTGAAAATTTCCTGACCAAAGAGTTTTAAAATAAAGGGATTTTTCCCTTAACATAGCTAACTGAGAATGAGAAATAGTCAGAGAAGTTCCCTCTTGAAAGCTTAGTTGAAGTTCTTCAGATGAAGAGGAAAAATCGTGAACTTGAATCGTTGGTGCACTAGTTTCTTCTATATTTGCCAAAGAATTGCCTAAGGGGATATCTTCATCTCTAGAAAGATCGCTAATTTCTTGAGATTGATAGTCAGAAGTGGTCATTGTATTGACAAGATAACTATAACTTAGAGTAGGAATATTCAAAATGACCATCCAAATGAGTGAAATAAATTTTTTAATTTATAAATATTTTAACAAAATTACATATAGCTAAAAATCATTGCAATAGTAATCTGAATTTTGGCTTTTCAGCTTAACTCTGTAAGTGTTGCTAATGTCTTCCATTGCCGAAACTTTACCAAAAGGGATTTTTGGGAAGTCATTTGGCGATAAGGGAGTGATTTCGAAAGCACTTTCAAAGGGGCTTTTTTAACAAGGTCTTGGACAATTGACGATTATAAGTTCGAATAGGAAGCAGGAGCTGAAATTTTTACATTAAGATGAGACAATAGATTCAAACTAGTCTCCATAAGTTTTGAGGGAGCCAATGCAATAAGCATCGCCCCCTTTCATTAAACCATGATCACAGAAATATTATGGTTTAGGTTGCGATTTTTGAAACCATCTACAGCTAAGCTTATTCCAATGGCTAAAATAGCGCCTGATAATAGATTGACTCGATAATGAGAAAAAGTATTAATTAATACCTGG
The DNA here is from genome assembly GCF_000011565.2 of Candidatus Protochlamydia amoebophila UWE25. NCBI lineage: Bacteria > Pseudomonadati > Chlamydiota > Chlamydiia > Parachlamydiales > Parachlamydiaceae > Candidatus Protochlamydia > Candidatus Protochlamydia amoebophila. The sequence goes on along the minus strand of NC_005861.2, from coordinate 1,092,790 downwards.
CTCAAAGCAATGCTTGTCGCAATTTGAACCGCTGAATGGTACCAAGTCACAGTTGCATGTTGCTCAGCAGCAAACATTTTGCGAAATAAGGGAGTGGTTAGTGCACTAATTAACGTTGCAACAACTGCAGTGCCACTAACAGCTAGTGCTTGCTCGGCATTGCCATAAATAAGTGCATCAATGGCAAAAGTAATCACACCACTTTTTAACAAGCTTTCAGGAAAATCAGAAGGAAGACGGTTAAACATTAATTACCTCATTTATTTTTTATAATTATTTAATTACAAATTATATTTAAATATAAGTTTAATTTGCAATATTTAATTAAATAAAATTATAATTTTATTCATATGAGAAATAAACTTAGCGAGTCAAATCTTTTTTACGTCGCTCAAAAGCATCAAACCTCTCTCCAAATGACTGAGCAATTTCAGCCACATTTGTTTGGATTTGCTCTATGATTTTATCCGTCGGACCAACATGCAATCCTTTCTTTTCCCAAGTAATAGCTTGAAATGCCATGGCAGGATCTAAAACAAACCGTTGTAAACTTACTGATTCAAATAATCTTCCCTCACACGTCACAACATAACCTTTATCTATCGGATAAGCTAATATTTGAATTTGAAAAGCTGGTAAAGGGGGATGCCCGGGAGCAGCTAAAGTCACAGGATTAATGTTAAATTTTTTAAAGATTTGATCAACGATATTTTTTAAACTTTCCTCCGAGATAGCTAAAGGATCTGATTCAGGTTTGATAATAGAAACATAAACACCGATATTGCTAGACACATTCAGAAGATGATCTCCACCCTCCCACGTATTATTTCTAAACACGAGAATACCAGGATGTAAATAAGTGGCTTGCTGAGGAACTAAAGCTGGAGGTGAAGCAACGGGTTTTAAAGAAGAAAGAGTGGGATTAACAGTAGGTGTTATGGGAATGGGGTTTAAAGGTTCGAGGCGATTCGATCCTGTTATCGTTTGTGTTTGAGCAATCGCAGTTGCAGAAAACAGTAGGGCAAAAAAGCAAATTTTGTAAAAAAAGTTTGTGGTATTTCGCATAAGTACTCCTTGATAAGAAAAATAAAAATTTAATTTATCAAGAAATTGTTATCAATGGTTGATTTCACAAACAGGTATTTGCACTTGTTGAATGTAACCATTGGCTCTTTCTAAAACTTTTTTCCAACTAGGAAATTTTTGAGATATTTCTCTGTTTAAGCTAACGAGAAAACACTGTGAATATAATCCTCCAAAAGGAGATCCGTAAGAGAAATTTCCTGGACTGCAGCTACAAACAATAATATGCCCTTTTGCTCGGCAAAATAACTGGTTGTAACCAGAAGGATCTGTTTCTACTAAACGTAAATTGACAAAGATATTTTTATTCTCACCTAAAAAGCCTTTTTCAATGTAATTGTTGCAACAATCCCCTAAAACTAAAGAAAAACGGGGTTTTTTAGACCGAATAATTTCGTCAATCCATTTTAAATCCATTCCATGCTTATCAAGCTCAAATATTAAAAAAGGCCAAGGTGATTTTTTGTCTCGCGTTCGATAACCATGTCCAGAGAAAATGAACACTACGGCGTCGTCATGATTAACGGAAAAATTTTTTAAATAATCAACAATGAGTTGTTTGCGGAAACGTTTCCCTTCAAAAGTTATCTCTTTTAAAATCATATGCGTAGATTGAGCAATCATCTGCAGTTCTTTTTGCCACCTTGCCAAATCTGGGACCGTAATGGAATTGATGTCATGAATCGTGTCAGCCACTAAAATTGTATGTAATGTAGCTGCCGAAATCATTTGTCCACAGCAAAATAAGCTTAAAAATAAAATAAAATACAAAGAAGGATTTTTTTTCATAAGAATTCCGCGAATGACTAAAAAATTTTGTTATTTTCCCAGTCGTTTTTTCTAACAGAATCGTTGATTTTAAGACGGCCAAGTAGGTTTTGTTATTTCGAGGCGTTTAAAACAAACAGAGGCATAAAAAGGCATGGGTAAATAAATTAGGGGTAAGCAATGCATCAACTTAAATCAATTAATAAAATAAATAGTATAAATTGATTTAACTTTATAAGTTTTTACAATAAAAGTTTTAAAATATCTATCTATTTAATTAAAAATAGATAAAATAAAGAACATCTATTGCTCAAAATTTCAATTCAGCTGACAAAATTTGCTCATCAAAAAAGCATCAACTAATACTAATGCCATCATAGCCTCAACAACAGGAACAGCGCGAATGGCAACGCAAGGATCGTGACGAGATCCAGTGGGTAAACGATAATCACAAATTTCACCTTTCTCATTCAAAGAAGTCTGCACCTTATTTATGCTTGAAGTTGGCTTAAAAGGGACTTTAATGATAATAGGCTCCCCTGTTGAAATTCCCCCCAAAGTTCCTCCAGCATGGTTAGTTACAAAAGAAATTTGATCATTTTGGATTCCAAATAAATCATTATGTTCAGTTCCTCTCATCTGAGAAGCCTTGAATCCCTCTCCTATCTCAAATCCTTTAGAAGCTGGAATAGACAGCATAGCTTTTGCCAAATTTGCCTCTAATTTTTCGTAAACAGGGTCACCCCATCCACAAGGAACATTAAAAGCCATTGCTTCAACAATCCCTCCCACAGAATCCCCCTCTTTTCTGGCTTCTTCTAAAACGCCTTTCATTTTTTCAGCAGCTGGTGAGGGAGAAAAAAGGGAACTATTGCGAATGGTTTGTTGCAATAAAGGCACGTTATTTACATGGTCTGATAATTCAATTTTTCCCTCTATTTCTCCTATGGAATAGAGATAAGCAACCACTGAAATTCCAACGTCTGATAATATTTTCTTTGCAATGGCTCCAGCAGCGACACGGCAAACAGTCTCTCTTGCTGACGCTCGGCCACCTCCTCGATAATCAAAAATCCCGTATTTATTTGAATAGGTATAATTTGCATGGCCTGGACGAAAAAGGGTATGCATTCCTTCATAAGCGCTGGAATTTACATCTTTATTCCAAATGATCAAAGAGATAGGGGCTCCAGTTGTTTGTCCATTAAATAAACCCGATAAGATTTCTACTTGATCTTCTTCTAGCCTTGGTGAAGTTAGTTCATTGCGGCCAGGTTTCCTCCAATATAGCTCTTGATTGATGTCCTGCTCAGTTAGAAAAATTCCAGAGGGACAGCCATCAATCACAACGCCCATCGCTTTTCCATGAGATTCCCCCCAAGTCGTCATTTTAAATAAATGACCAAAACTGTTAGATGCCATTATTTTCCTCTTTAACAAATTGAAGGCTCATGAGTAGATGAACAGAAAAATCGTTGTTCATAGATCCGTTCATATCGATAGTTTGGTCTGCCCAATTTTCATAAATTAACGTTCTGCTTGCATAGAGTTTTTTCAAAGATACATCCGAAGATTGTTCTTGAGAAATATAGGCTGGTAACTCAGTTTGACTGAAAATACGCTCTTTCCAGTTTGAAAAAGAAAGTTTCAAATAAATTAACCGACAATATTTTTTTAGCGCATTTCGATTTTGATCATTATAAATCACCCCACCTCCGGTTGCAATAATCACCTGTTTAGTTGGCTTTAAGTCATCAATGACATCCCTTTCTAAAGAACGGAAATAGGACTGCCCAAATAATTGAAAAATTTCTCGACATGTTAACGTAGGATGTTTTTGTTGAATTAGCCAGTCTGTATCAATAAAGGCATACTCAAATTTTTTAGCCAGCCATTGCCCCCATGTTGTTTTCCCACACAAAGGTAGACCAATCAAAGCAACGCTTCTTTTAGAAATCATGTAAACCGAGCCCCAAGTTTTTTTAAATCTTGAATAAAGTTGGGAAAACTCTTTTTGATGCAATCAATCCCTTTCACTTCAGTAATGCCCTCGCTAGCCAGCCCAGCTACGATTAAAGCCATTGCTAGACGATGATCATCATAACTCTCAACAATAGCCCCTCGCAAGTTAGAGTTACGAATCAGTAACCCATCATCTGTTTCCATAATTTGCGCCCCCATTTTTTTTAACTCAATAGTGATACAGCTCAATCGATTACTTTCTTTTTGTCGAGCAATTGCTGCATTGATTAAATGGGTCTCCCCTTTTGCAAAACAAGCAAGAACAGCTAAAATAGGAACAGCATCAATAAAGGGGTTGACGTCGATAGTTGTTCCCTTCAATAAAGCCCCTGGTAAAACTGTTAACGTGTGACTTGCCTGATCAATTTGAATATCAGCTCCCATTTCTTGGAGAACATGGATTACTTGTTTATCTCCTTGTACATCACTCATATCAACGTTATACAAAGTGATTTTTGATTGAGTTAAAATAGCTGCTGCTACAGGAAAGGCGGCAGCACTCAAATCGCCTGGAATATTTACCTCAAAATGAGGTCTTTGTTGAATGCCTTCAATCTTAAAGTATTCATAGTTTTGATTAATATAAGAAACTCCTAGACGGTTCAACCAGTGAAGAGTGAGGTCAATCCAAGGTTTTTCACCTGGATATTTAACGAAAATTTCTGTTGTGCCATGAATAAATGCTGATGCCATCAATAGAGCGGAGACGGGTTGCGAATCCTGTCCTTCTAATTCTGCTGTTCCTTCATAAATAGGTCCTTTGATAATTAAAGGGGCGTACCCATTCTCTCTTGTTGATTTGGCAAAAGCTCCCAAACATCTTAGCCCATCTAAAAGTGGTTGTGCTGGACGGTTAGAACAAATTGAATGATCGCCCGTGATGACAGTATATCCATGATTTAAGGCTGCAAATGCCCCCGCAAATCTTAGAACTTGACCTGAATTTCCAACATCAATTATCCCTGAAGGGGTTTTAGGTTGGCCAGCAACACCTGAAATTAAATACTCATCTTGAACCTGTTCAATTTTAGCTCCTAATGCTATAGCCGCCAACTTAGCATGTTCCACATCGGGAGAATCTAATAAATTTTTAACACGTGAAATGCCTTGAGTCATTGCCCCTAATAAAATAGCTCTAATTGAATGAGACTTTGAGGGAGGTAAAGAAATTTCTCCCGCTAAAGCGCTTTTTTGAACAGCAACTTTTTTTTGATTAAATGGCATTGGAAGTGCCTCTCGTATTGTTTGTTCAATAAGTTTTTGATCGAACTGTTTATTAAACCAAAAACCAAATTGAAAGGCAGCTTGATGGATAAAAAGTTCGATCCCGTGATGAATTTCGCAACCTTTTAAACGCGCTTTTTGCAAAAAAAGAGTCTCGAAAGGGTGTGAAATCACGTCTAAAGCAGTAATTTGTTGGGGAATCCAGTCAGCCGAAACAACTAGTGCATCCACATGAGGTGACATCCCCACAGAAGTCGTCTGAATTAGAATATCACATTCATTTTTTTTAGCCTCTTTAAGTTGTTCAAAGCCTCCCCACTTTACCTGAATCTTTTCAGCAACATCTTTAGCACGTAAAACTGTGCGATTTAAAATCGTAACTTCCGCTCCTCTTTTTTTTGCTTCATAAGCAATTGCCTGGGAGGTTCCTCCTGCTCCAAGTAAAATCAATTTCTTATCTTTTAAGTCTTCGACTTTTAGTGCTTTTAAAGCTCCGATTCCATCTGTATTAGTTCCGTTAATTATTGAAGAGCTGAACAAAAGAGTGTTACAAGCTAAATGACTCTCATCATCCATATTCAAAGCAAGAATTTTTTTTACTCGTTCTTTATGAGGCATTGTCACGCTAAATCCACGAACAGAAAAACGTTGGATATGCTGAAAAAACAATTCCAATTCTGTCTCTTCGACATCAAATTTAATATAAACAGCATTCTGATTTAAATGATCTAAAACAGCATTATGGGTCAAATGACTCAAACTTTTATCGATTGGATGTCCAATTAAACCAAAAATTTCCGTTTGCTGGCTAAGTTTTTTAAAGCGATAAGTTTGAAAAAGCGTTTGAAATGAAATCTGTCCAGGGGCAGATTCTAAGCCTTCTTTTAAAGAAGCAAATGTAAATGGTTGACCCGTTACTGGAGCTAAAATTCGCGTACACTGCCCCTTCATTCCGAGGCCGATTGTACACAGGCGCCTCGAATGTTTATTTTCTTGCTGAGCCATTTCAAGAAGTTTGAGAGAATCAATGATAGAATGGGTATAGCAAGCTAATTTATAATAATTTCCAGGCAAGGCATATAATTGATCTAAGCAGGTTTTTAGATGAGGTGTCTCCTTCACTTCGTGCCAAGAAATAATCCACTGTGTCTGAGGAGAAATTTTTTGAAGCTCTTGAAGCCATTCTAAAGGAATATCCGCTTCTATATCGACAAAGTCAGGCTGTCTTTTAGCTAACTCTTTAAAGATTAAAAACTGTTTTTGAATATTTCCTAAAAAATTTCCTCCTTGTGATTTTTTTCGAAGTGTCCAAATTAAAGGACGATGAGCTATCTCTTTTAATCTATCTAATTCTGCAAAATCAATTTTTAACAGCTTATCTAATCGAATTTCAATTAAGTCCACTTGCGAAGGAAGTTGTTGAATTTGATAGATAAACGCATCGCAGGTAAGATCAATTAAAGAGACACATAATTGACAAGAATGAAAAGAGGGCTTTTGTGCCATAAGATTCAATGCAATTAAAATCAATAAAAATTACTTAACTGCTAGAATACTTATCTCAGGGTTAAGTTTTCAATTGTTATTTTTTACAGCATTTTTGAATCAACTTTCGCCTGTAAATAAGAGAATGTTAATTCTTTATTACAATGTTAAGACGGTATTTTAGACAAGAGACGAAAAGATTCAATAAAATGTTTGTAATCAGCTATATCATAATCTCTATTTCTAGCAACGTAAGTTAACACATAAACAGTTTTATCTATCATAAAAGACTTTCCTTCAATATCAAATTCTTTATTGACAAGATGAAAATCAATAGCTGACTGCTCTTGGAAAATGGCGTCTCTTTGCTCTAAAAGATGGTTAGCTGGATCACTAGCAATTAACTCATCAATAACTGATCGAACAATTGCATTTTTATTGGTTGTATTGAAGTCTTGGGGATAAGTGATGACACTGATCATGAAAACGGTCCCATTAATTTTTTCAGCTGCATACATCGCATAACGACGTTTAACATCTGTATTAGGAACATTTACAGCTTCTTTAGCATATTGAGGCATAGAAGGAAATAAAACTTTAAAATCTCCTGATTCAGAAGTAAATTCTCTCCATTCTGCATAAGGAGGAACAATTTTTTCGCTTTGTGTTGGCCCCGGAAGCACTTTATAAGCATCTTTCATATTTGCAGCTAAAAAAATCACTCCCACCATCAAAATTGCAAAAATAGACATGATCACATTTTTATACATATTGCCTCAAAAAAACTAAAGATGCCGTTCAAATTTGTTAAACTTCTTTCAAAACTTATTTAATTTCTATATAGCGCTCTAAAAATTCTTTGCCAAACTTTTTTAAAGCAAAAGTGAAAGAGGCTTCACCTCAGTCAGATTTTTAGGTCCTTCAAACTGAATGGGGCCGGGCGAACGATAGTCATCAGTAATTTGCCATTGGTCTCTTACTGAGGCATACTGTTTAAAAAACGGTCCTTGCAAATCGACAAGAAATTTTCGAATCACAGATTTTTGTTTACCTTGTCTTTTTTCTATCTGAAGCATTCGATAAATTGGCACTCCCATAGGGCTCCATCTCTCAATAGGCTCTGATAATTTTTTTAGACAACTCATATAACCCGTAACACCGGATTGAACCAACAAAGTAGCTACAAATCCGAGAGCATAGCAATATTGACAATCAAAGTTGCTTGGTAATCCAGACCGTCCTTCATAACCACAAAATTGAGGTTGAGGGCTAAATGTTCCTTTATAAATGCCTTCTTGCTTAAGTCGTTTTAGCTCTTTTTCTACTAACTTTATTAATAAACGTTCCGTTTCTATTTTCGATACCTGTACATTTCCATGTGAGTCTCTTTCTAACAAAAGTTGATCGCGTACCTCTTTTGGGAGGGCTAAAAATGTTTTTGCTTCGTTTGAAGTAAGCTGAGAAATAATATAATTATCTTTTTCTTCCGTTATTAATAATCCTTCTATTTTTTCTGAGTGAGAAAAAAGTAATTCATTGAGCTTCTGAATCAACGCTCCAATTTCAGAGATAGATTCTATTAAACCTTCCGGTATTAAAATCACTCCGTAGTGAAGATTTTTTTCAGCTCTTTTACAAATCATGGTAGTGATTTGCCCAACAATTTCTTGAAGAGTTTGTTTCTTTTCTGCAACTTCTTCACTAATAAAAACTAAATTAGGGTGTGTCAATAAAGCGCACTCGAGAGCAAGATGAGAAGCAGAGCGGCCCATCAATTTAATAAAATGATAATATTTTTTTGCTGATAAAGCATCTTTCAAAATATTTCCAATACATTCCGCATATATTTTACTAGCAGTATCAAATCCAAATGAAATGTCTATAAATTCATTTTTAAGGTCCCCGTCAATTGTTTTTGGAACTCCAATAACAGAAGTTTTTACGCCAACTTGTTTAAAATATTCTGCTAAAATAGCTGCATTGGTGTTAGAATCGTCTCCTCCAATAATGACTAATCCATCCAGCGCTAAAGTTTGAACAGTTAACATGGCTGCTTCTAATTGAGCGGGAGTTTCGATTTTTGTTCTCCCAGATCCGATCATATCGAATCCTCCTTGATTGCGATAGGAATCGATCACCATTTTTGTTAATTCGATAGAGGTGTTCTTCAATATTCCTAAAGGACCGTCAAGGAAACCCAGTAATATGCTTTCTGGATGGATTTGCTTTAAGGCATCAAATAAACCGGCAATCACATTATGTCCTCCTGGAGCCTGACCTCCAGATAACACGACACCTACTTTTAAAGGTGTGGCTTCTTTTTTGTTGCCGCGGCGAAAAGTAATAATAGGTTGCTGAAATGTTTGTGGAAACTGCTCTTGCAAGGCAGAATCAGAGAGACAAATTGATTTTTCAAAATTTGCTGCAATTACACTTAAATCTTGCAAAAGGAGGGGAAGCTGAGGTTGATACTTTAAACGGTGAATTTGCAACGGGCTAAAAGAAATCATTGCTACCTCAATGCTCATGATCATATTTTACAAAGTTTCTTTAAACCAAGTACAGGTTTCCTGAAGTGCCTTTTCTCGCTCACTTTTATCCGAAAAATCATGATCAGACTGCGGGAGCAAGATAAATTTAGTATTTTCAATGGATTCTCGAGCATTTTTATAAGCTTTTGCATGTTCAATCTTTACAATAAGATCTTTTTCGCCATGAATATGTAAAATAGGAACATTCTTAATATGTGTTAGTTTTTGCTCAATATTCAGCTCAAAAAACTGTTTTAAGAACTCTTTATTGGGAGTAAGTGAAGGCAGATGTTTTAGAATTTCATTTGTAGCTAAAAGAGAAGGATTAGATTGAATTAAGTCCCATAATTTTTTCCATGGTCCGCTCGTGAAAACAGGAGCCCAGAGTGCCAAGCTTTTAATAGAAGGATATTCGCAAGCAGCTAAAACAGCAATTGCCCCACCTAAAGAGCGCCCAAGTATTCCTATACGGTTAAGATCAATTTGAGGATCTTTGGATAAAAAATTTAAACAGGCTAAAGTATCACTTAGTTTACTTTCTAAAGTGAGATCTTCAAACTCCCCTTCACTATCCCCAGCGCCTCGATAGTCGAATCGAAGAACAGCAATTCCTTGCCTCGCTAATTCTTTACCCAAATTAACAAAAATTCGAAATTTACCATTTTTGGTGCCTCCAAATCCAGAACAGATGACAACAGCGGGAACCGGAGTAGTTTTGAGAGGGCGGTGTAAAATAGCGAAAATTTTTTCACCTTGATTAGTAAGGGTAATGGCTTCTCGTTCTTCAACTTTTTGCATGGAATCCTAAAAATATTGAAAAAATTAAAAGGCAATGACAAGACTAAAACAACTAGATTTTTAAACAGCTTTATTTTTGCAGTTATTTCTTTAGCCTAACATTCTGGTACATTAACAGCCAGCCCACCTTGAGATGTTTCTTTATAAATAGACATCATATCATGGCCAGTTTGTTTCATTGTGGCGATTACTTGATCTAAAGTTACTCGGTGCGTACCATCTCCATGTAGTCTAGCTAATCTTTCTGCATTAATCGCTTTAGTAGCCCCCATTGTATTTCTTTCAATACAAGGAATTTGCACTAAACCTTTAATGGGATCACAGGTTAATCCCAAATTATGTTCCATTCCGATTTCTGCTGCATTTTCAATTTGTTCATTGCTTGCACCAAGAGCGGCTGCAAGGCCAGCTGCTGCCATTGAACACGCAACCCCAACTTCTCCCATACACCCCATTTCTGCCGCTGAAATCGAAGCTCCTTCTTTGTATAAAATTCCAATTGCTCCAGCAACTAATAAAAAAGTGATAATTCCTTTAGAATTTGAATTTTTTATAAATTTTTCATAGTAATGAAGCACAGCGGGAATGACTCCGGCTGCTCCGTTCGTTGGAGCTGTGACAACACGCCCTCCTGCTGCATTTTCTTCATTGACAGCCAATGCCCACAGACTGACCCAATCTATAACTTCAGCACGATCTCGCTTTTCTAAAGGTTTTAATTCTTGTTCTTGTAAATATCGATAGATACTTGCTGCGCGTCTTTTAACATTTAGGCCCCCAGGTAATACCCCTTCTTTTTCGCAGCCATGCTTTACACAAGTCTGCATGACATTCCAAATATTGAGAAGTCCTATTTCAATTTCTTCTTCTGTACGCCAAGATTTTTCGTTTTCCCACATCAATTCAGCAATTGAAAAATTATGTTTTTTACAAAGAAGTAATAATTCATCCGCCGTTTTAAAAGGATAAGGTAAATGATGATCATTTTGACAAATTGTTTCATCTTTCATGGCTGCATGATGATCGACAATAAAGCCACCGCCTACTGAATAAAAAACTTCTTGAGATATTTCTCGATGGCAGGTATTAAAGGCTGTAAATCGCATTCCATTGGGATGAAAAGGAAGCTGTTTATCAGAATGGAAAATTAAATCAACTTCTTCTTGAAACTCAATCAATCGAGAATTAAGTAAAGAGATTTTGCAATTTTCCCGAATCCATTTAATGCGTGGCTCTACATCTCTTGGGTCGATTCCTTCCGGAGCATTTCCTTCTACGCCAAGCAAAACAGCAATATCTGTGGAGTGTCCTTTTCCTGTTAAAGCCAATGAGCCATAAAGCTCCATTTTTATTCTGTGGACATCCACTAACATATCGTTTAACTGTAAATTGACCACAAACTGTCGCGCTGCGCGCATGGGTCCAACTGTGTGCGAACTCGAAGGGCCAATACCAATCGAAAATAAATTAAACACACTGACAGCCATAAAAAATCCTTAATTAATGATTTTTTGCCTATTCTTGACAAGAGATCGAATATTTTAGCAAAAAAGTTTCATTACACAAAGAAAAATTATTTGAAGATAAGTCTTTTAATAAAATGAATTAATTTTATTTGTTTAAAATACGGAAAATTTGCTAATTAAACCTTTAAAATAACTTAAAGAATTTAAAAATCATGAGACAGTTACGCCAAATACTCCTTAGCCTGAATAAAAAGTTTTGGCAGAGATAATTAATTATTACGCATTGGCTATAAAAGCGTTCCTTTCAACAGAAAGATAGCAACCATAAAATAAATGATTAGCCCCACAACATCGACCATTGTTGCAATAAAAGGAGCTGAAGAGGTGGCTGGATCAAAACGAAAATAGCGCAAGACTAAAGGAAGCACAGCTCCAGAAAAAGTTCCCCATAAGATCACTCCGATTAAAGAAAAGTAAATAGTAAGAGCAATTAAAAACCAATGATCTCCATAGATATTTGAAAACTGACTCCAAATAATGACTCTTAAAAATCCAATTAACCCTAGAATTAACCCCAAAACAACTCCTGAAGCACATTCTCGCTTAACTATTTTCCACCAATCTTTAAGTTTAACTTCTTCAAGTGCCATCGCACGAATAATTAATGTCGCAGCTTGCGAACCGGCATTTCCTCCGCTGGAAATCACTAAAGGTAAAAATAAAGCTAAAACAACTGCTTGAGCAATTTCTTTCTCGAAATACCCCAGCGCTGTTGCAGTCATCATTTCACCTAAAAATAGAATGACCAACCAGCCAGCTCTTTTTTTAATTAATTCTAGAAAAGGTGCTTGCATATAAGGTTTGTCTAAGGCTTCCATTCCCCCAATTTTTTGAATATCTTCGGTTGCCTCTTCATCTGATAAACGAAGAATGTCATCAATTGTCACAATTCCTAATAAGACTCCTTCATTGTCAATGACAGGTAAAGCTGAGCGATCATGCATACGGAACACATTAATAGCTCTTTCTTCATCTTCTTTAACTGAAAGAGCAATCACATTTCCATTTAAAATACTTTCCACTCGCTTATTCCGCGATATAAAAAGAAGATCTCTTAACTTAATGTCATCAATTAATCTACCTTTGTAATCAATCACATAAATATAATCGATTGTTTCACTGTCATGCCCATATTCTTTAATATGATCTAAAACTTTTTCAATTGTCCAATGCGGTAAAACAGCTAAATAATCCGTTGTCATTAAGCGCCCAATACTCTTTTCTGGATAACCTAACAATTTTAAAGTGAGCAAGCGCTCGCTAATAGGCAATAATTTGACAAATTCATCTACTGTTTCTTTAGGTAAAACTTCTAGAAAAGCTGTTCGGTCATCAGGTGCAAAAGATTTGAGAAGCTTGGCTGCTTGATAGGAAGGCAATGCATGTAAAAGAAAGTTCTGTGTTTCCTGAGAAAGATAATCAAAACATTCGAATGTTAAATTTTCAGGAAGCTCTTTGAACATACGTAATTGAAATTTTTGAGGCTGATTATTCAAAAATTCGGCAATTTCATACCCTGTTAAGGCTTTTAAAGCCTTTCTGAGACGTTTTGTATTTCCTGAGCGAATCAATTCATTCATCAAGTCTTGCATATTTTTTGTCTCACATCATTTTTTTTAAAACTTAAAAAAACAGTTTCTAAATAAATTTTATAAAAAAACAATTTTTTGTTGTAAAAAAAGTTTATTCTGTGTATAGTGTTGGTCTCAATAACCAAAGGGATCTAAATGAAGGGAAAACTTTTCTTTATGTTTCTAACTCTCTTTACAGAGTGCATTGCTTATTCATGTGACTATCAACGTCTATACACATTAAGCAGAGTCGTGGAAGAAGAAGACGAGAATGATGAAGAAGAAACTTATGAAGCCCTAACTGAAAAACAGATTCAACAAAACCCTAATCCTCCTTATAAAAAGTCGACAGCCTAACCTATTTAAATTAAGCAATAGCTGATCACCAAAAAAACGACTTATCAATTGGTCAATTTATACCATATTCATTCTATTAAATGTGTGGTTCAGATTTAAAATTAACCTTTATAATCCAAAATAAACTTTTTAATTTTTCTTTAATTTTTTCTGGTTTTAACATTTTTCGTTAAAACTTATGAATTACATACCCATTTCCAAAAAGGCTTGTACATAAATAATTCGTGAGTTATCGCTTTGAGAAAAGCTCTAGCCAGCTAGTGACAATAACTCAATTGAGCAGACATTGCTTTTGTTTAAATTTCGAAGTAATTAGTTACAAACTAAGAAAAAATAATGAAAAATTTAATGTTTTTTTTACTTTTAACCGGATCCTTTTGTGTGAATGCAACCGAATGCATGACAAATGATTTCTTAAATCTTTTAAAAAACCAATTTCCGAGTTCTAATGCGCAAGATTCTGATTGTCTATTTAGATGCAATAAATGCCATCCTAAAGGATCGACAGTAAAATAAAAAACTTTAGCCGGTGGGATTTAACATCAGCTAGACTTCAAAGGATATTATTTTTTTAGTCTTTTGAATTTTTATTAATACTTTTCATCCACAAATATAATGGCCTCAAATTTAAATACATTATTCGTTAAGTAGGATGAATTGACGCGCAAACTGTTCGGTCTATTTATGAGCAATTAAGCAAGTTTTATGAGCAAGATAGAATAAATAAAATAGCAAGTGAGGATGAACAGGCTATAGCTGCTTATTATTCTCAATTCAAAATCAATGACAAGATCATTTGGAGCCCAGCTTATATCGCAACGTTAACTTTCTTGAGCTAACAACAACCTTTTGACGACAGGTAAGAATCAGCTGTCAATAAAGATTTTGAAAGCGAGCATTAACTCGCCTTTACTTTATCCCAAGCTTTGTTGTAAAGAATACCCTTTTCACCCAGATATTTAATCAACTCAGCTTTATCTAAAACCTCTTTCGGCATAAATAGAACAGTATTATTTTTTAATTCACTGGATAAATACTCATAAGCAGCTAGATTTGGACTTAAAAAGAGAGAATGCTCGATGTTTTCAGCAGCTACTTTACCATCTAAAAGGAAATTAATAAATGCATGAGCCAATTCTTTTTGAATAGCTTCTTTAGGAATCACCATAAAATCCATAGAAAAACTAATGCCTTCTTTTGGATAGAAAAAATTCACATTTTTGTTTTCTTTCATAACTTGCAATGCATCCCCATTATAACCATTGACAATGAGATACTCAGCACTAGAAATCCCCGCTTTATATTGTTCGCTTTCAAATTTGGCTAAATTAGTTTTCCAATCGATGAGCACTTGCGCTGCTTGATCGATTTGTTGCAATTGAGTTGTATTGGCACTATAGCCTAAAAATTTCAAGGCAGCGCCTAAAGTCTCCCGCACGTCGTTAAGCATCGTCATGCGACCTTTATAATTCGATTTGCCAAATACCCCCCAAGAAACTTCTAAATTTTCAACTTTATCTTGACGATAAACGATTCCAGCACTGGAAACCATATAAGGAACACCTAAATTGAGCAATGAGCGATCGACTTTGTTAGTATACGCAGGATCTAAATTTTTAAGATTGGGAATTAATTCTTTATTTAAAGGCTCGAGCATATTTTGTTGATTCATGATTTGCATGAAATAGTTGCTTGGAAAAATGATATCATAACCACCGGCTCCTAACTTTACCTTAGCATACATCGATTCATTAGAATCAAAGGTATCAATAATAACACGACAATGGTGACTTTCCTGAAATTTTTCTATGATTTCAGGTTTGATGTAATCACTCCAAATCATGATGTGCAGCTCTGGAACAAGCGTATTTTGGCATGCCGTAAAAATACTAAGGCTAGCGAACAGGGAAAGTAATAAGAGAAAGTATTTTTTCATGCTCAATCCTCTTTAGATAAACGTTGTGTAAAAAATATAAATACAAATGTCACGCCCAAAATCAGAACAGAAAGCGCATTCACTATAGGTGTCGATCCAAACTTAATCATATTGTAAACATAAACAGGCAACGTCAAAACCCCTTGCCCCGCAACAAAAAAAGTAATGACAAAATCGTCAATAGAAAGAATAAAAGCTAAAAGAGCTCCAGTCATTAATCCTGGTGCTAATAAAGGAAGTAAAATCTTTTTGATTAAGGTCCAGGTATTTGCTCCTAAATCTTGTGCGGCTTCTATCAAAGTAAAATCAAAATTCTGCAGTTTTGAAAGCATAACCATTGTAACATAACTCATGCAAAATGTGGTGTGTGCAATAAAGACCGTAAAAAGGCCCAATTTTACATTTACAGTGACAAAAAATAGAAGAAGACTAATTCCTGTTAGAATATCAGGAATAAGTAGCGGGGTATAAATGAGTCCGTAATGAAAATTTTGTAATTTGGATTTATAAAGGTGTAAAGCAAAAGCTGCACACGTTCCTAAAAAAGTCGACACAATTGTCGCAGACACACCTACGATTAAAGAATTACGCAAAGCATACCACATTTTATGCTCATTCCAAAGCCGATCATACCATTTATAAGTAAAACCAACCCATTGTCCACCAAATCGTGAATCATTAAAAGAATTAATGATTAAGACGAGAATGGGAACGTATAAAAAAATGAGAACAAAAACTGTGATCCAAAAACTTAATGGACTTTTTTTCATTCTCTGTTCCTCACTTCTACTTCAATTTTTTTTTGCCGAGTAGAAATAAAAACATAGGCTAAAAGTGGTAAAAAGATAACTAAAGACAAAAGAGCAGAAAGAGCGCTTGCTTGGGGTAAATGACGATCAACAAAGACTCTTTGAGCGATTTTATTCCCAATCATTTCACTGCTAAATCCTCCTACAAGATCCGGAATTACATATGCACCAACGGCAGAAATGAAAACCATCATTGTTCCTGTTAAAATTCCTTTAGCTATTCCAGGAATAAACACTTTAAAAAATGCTTGGTTTTTTGTGGCTCCTAAATCCATAGCAGCTTCAAATAGCTGAAAATTGAATTTGGAAGCTGCTGCATAAATAGGAAAAACGGCAAAAGGTAAATAAGTGTAAACCATAACTAAAATGACTGAACCTAGATTATAAAGGAGAGATGTATCAGCATCTATCAGGTGAATAGAAACAAGAAAATTTTTAATATACCCTTCGGGATGTAAAAGCATTTTCCAAGCAAAAATCCGAATGAGAAAACTACTCCAAAAAGGAAGAACTAACATGAGCATGAGCAAACGTCTAGCTCGTTTTGAAATCAATGTCATCTGGTAGCCAACTGGCAACGCTAAAAGCAAACAAAATAGCGTCGTCGCTATTCCCAAAAAAATCGTTCGGAATAGTAAAACGTAATAATTAGGATTGATTAAATCTTTAATTGCTTCTAAAGACCACCCCTCGCCAACTCCTCCATAAATATTATTTGGCTTTAAAGCATAAGCATAAATGATACAGGTTGGTATCAAAAAAAATACTAAGAGCCAAATAAAAGAAGGTAGGGTTAAAACCCACTCATTTTTAGTTTTGCTATTCATTGTTATTCTCGAGCTTTTGGCATCGCTCCAAGATAAATCCATCATCTGAATGCCACCAAATCCACACTACATCTTTCCATTTAATGGGGGCTTCATCGAGAAGGAAACGACTGTGTTGTTGATTGACAGAAATTTTTCGATCTCCGACTTGAATACCAAAATGAGTATGATCCCCTTTGTAAATGACATCATCGACAATCCCCTGAAAAACATTTTGGAGAGGATGGGCCTGAATTTGTTCGCGAGAGATATGAATTTTTTCTGGCCTTACACTAAGATGAACAGCATCTCCTTTCGATAGTTGTTTATCATTAAAACAATAAATTTGAGGAAATCCTTCTACATCAACAAGACTGTATTCCTTTTGAGCCGTCTCTTTTACCCAACCATCAAAAAAATTGGTGTCACCAATAAAATCTGCCACAAAACTACTTTTGGGCATTTCATAAATTTCTATAGGATTTCCAATTTGCTCTAAACTCCCTTTATGTAAAACAGCAATGCGATCACTAACAGCCATAGCCTCGCTTTGATCATGAGTAACAAAAATAAATGTGATTCCCACTTCATCATGAATACGATCTAAATCTAAGAGCATTTTTTGGCGTAATTTTAAATCCAATGCCGCTAAGGGTTCATCTAGTAATAAAATGCGAGGATGGTTGACTAAAGCTCTTGCAATAGCTACACGTTGCTTTTGCCCCCCGCTAATTTGATCAGGCTTTTTATGTCCGTGTTCTTTCATCTGAATTAAACCCAGCATCTGCTCGACTTCTCGTTTGATTTCTGTTTCAGAACGCTGAGCGATGCGAAGGCCAAAAGCGATATTTTCCCAAATCGTTAAATGAGGAAATAAAGCATAGTTTTGAAAAACGGTGTTGATAGGTCGTTTATTCGCAGGGAGTTTAGTGATGTCTTGCCCGTCAAGTAAAATCCTTCCTTGATCAGGTTTTTCAAATCCTGCCAAAATCCTTAATAGTGTTGTTTTTCCACATCCACTAGGGCCTAGAAGAGAAAAAAACTCTCCTTTATTAATAGCAAATGACACATCATTCAGGGCTATACTATCTGCAAATTTTTTTGAAACATGTTCAAAAACGATGCCTTCTACCATCAATACCTCTTTTCAAGCTAACGATTATTTTAATTTATAAACTTTTTCGCATGATTAAAAGCCTAATAAAAACTTCTAAGCATAACTCGATTTTTCTAATTAGGCAATACTTTAGCAACACTCGTAGCTGTTAGCTAAAAACACCTCTCCAATTAGAAATTCATAATCTTTTTAAGAATAGATCATTAAATAAAATGAATCGCTAAACTTTTAATTACGTTTTTTCTCGTTCATCATTACATTTTTAACATTAAAAATAATGTGTTTTTTAAGGAGTAGGCTTTTGAATTTTTTTTATTTTCAATACTCTTTCTTGCTCCATATCATCAACTTTAATATAATGTTGGCAATTTCTAAAAAAGATATTATCTTATGAAAAAAGTTTGTTGCGTTTTTTTTATTTTTTCTCTTTTATTTTTCTCTTCAGCATGGTCTGAACTATTAAGTTTTGATTTAAAGCTCACTAACGGTTATCGGTCCGATTCTCTGAATACGCAGCGTAAATTCTTGAAAGCATACGAGCCCTCGTTTTCAAATGATCAACTTAAACTACGATCTATCTCTCTTTATCAAGTCGGTTTCAAAGCTAATCTTTGTCTACTGAGTTTATTCGTCCATTTAGATGCCGATTATGCTTGGGCAGGATCAGGAGGATGGAAAGAAATCCAACATCTCTATTCCCAACAACATGCTCGTTTCGAATCTAGCAAACTCAAAGGAATGACTAAGGATGCTATATTGGGAGTAGGATATCAATTTAACTTGATTCCTTTTTACCGTTTAATCACTTTAAGACCTATGCTTGGATGGTCTTATCATGAACAGCACTTTAAGACATCACATATAAAAGCAAGAATTAATGATGTGTCAAAAACTGCAAATTTAGGCTATTCCAATCATTGGGAAGGACCTTGGGCCGGGATTAACCTAAAAGGTTTTTTGGATGAATTTTCTATCGACCTAGGTTATGAATATCATTGGGGGAACTGGCAATCTAAAAAAAATATACACGGCTTACAAGCGTTAAAAGATCAATTAGCTCGTAAAGGTTGGTCAAAGCACACGCACGGACAAGTTTTTTATATCGATGCAACATGGCACTTTAATTTATGTTGGTATATCGGACTTGGTTTGAAACTTCAGGAATGGAAGGTTGCGCAAGAGAAGCTAAAATCTCCCAATGAAAGTGTTTTGAATGAAAAATCTCATCACACAGCATGGCGATCTTTTGCTGCAACAATAGATATTGGATTTGGGATTTAAATAATCAATCCAACTTATTTCTGCTGACTGGCTGCATTCATCAATTCAGAAAAAGCCTGTTTCATCGAGCGATTTTTGTCTTTTGGATTAATCAATAGTTTAAAGACATAAGAAACTCTCCAAATATTTTCATGAGCAGGAAGTTTAGATTGTTCAATCGCATGAACAATATCTCCCTCAAAAATGACTAAACGCATATGCTTAGCATCAGCACAAAATGATTGTTTATCATTTTTATCAAAAAAAACTGTCCCTAAACCGTATTCTGAAGCAAAAGCCTCCGATGTGGAATAAAGCATAGCCGAAACTAACCAAGGCTTGCCTTCGGATCCATTGAAAAAAATATTAAAATGAAATTTAGGAGTCTCTGAATACAAAATGGGTATTCCAAAAGCAATGCCTTGCTCTGTATCATAATCTTGATGTTTCCCCATCTCCATACTTTCTAACGTTTTACTTTCAACTCGATTACTAGCTACAGCTGGTACGCAGAGGTCTGCCTCATACATTTCCCAAGGGAGGGTAGAAATATCGGCATGTAAACGATCCGCCAACCAATTTAACAATTTAAAAAGTTCTTGAATGGCAGGTCCAGGATTTAAAAAGAAATTCCATTTTTCTTCCGGATCCATCGCACGATCAGGTGTCTCCCCTTTTGATCGACTATTTTGATCGGCAAAAATCTTCGTCTTAAAATGTGCTTGCTTTGAAAAATTTCGTAAACTTTCCCCTTCCTCCTCGGTAAAATAGCGATCAATCAGATAGATATCTTTTTCATTAATTAATTCATGACTGATTAGACTTTGTTTTAATCGAATGGGAGGAGATTTGAAATCAATGGATACAAAATGAAAAACCGTTGGATTGGTTTTTTCTGTTTGATAATGATAACTGATAATAGAAGCGTTTTCTTTTCTTAATTGAGGAGTTTCTAATTTGTGAAGAAGTTGAATCTGCTCTTTATTATCATCCATTTGTTTTCCTCGGTGAAATTTAAGCTGTCTTCTAAAATCTCGTAATTTTGACCATAATCTCGAATTTCACCCTTGTCAATAGTTAATCAGGTATTCAAATCTATGCCTGGGATAAACGCCTAATTTCAAGATAAAAAAAGATAACAGAAGGTGTTTAATTTCATTTCTTTCTTTAACGATTCTTATTTTTGTATCTCACTCTGCGTGAAAACGTGAAAACAAATAAGCATTTTATGAAACCGTTTTTACGGTTAATGAAAAATAAGCAGGACCTAATCTGAAAAAATCTTAGCTAATTCAACGCCAGTTTAACGTAAGAAACCCTCAAAAATATTCTAGGAGCTTAACAGCTTCGATTTCTGTATTTGAAAAGAACAGTCGAGGCTTGGATGGATTCAAACAATAACTAGCAAGACCTGCCATTAGATTGCTAAGAAACTTCCATCGACTTCGGCGCCGATGATGTTTTATCTAACGGCTACTTTTCAACAGATGATTCACACTTTCAATCATAGCCCTCTTTTTTAGCATGAGTTTATCCACTAACGGGATCAATTTATTTTTCATCTTCTTCTTTACTTTTGTGAAAAGATGAATTCCCTTTTGCATGAGAGTATGAGTCAGTTTTTCTGAAATATCTCCTCTATCTGCGAATGCTTTTCCTTTCATCCCTTCTACCATTTCTGGAACGGGTTTGCGATCATCAATATTGCCAGTTGTCAACTTAAATGCGACAATTTCTGCATGATGATTAATCACGAGATGGAGCTTAAACCCAAAGCACCAGCCGACGGTTGTTTTTCCCCTCTTAGCGTGGCTCTTTAAAGACACGATGGGAAGAGGCACGTTTGACGCGGGCAAACCGTTAATCCTGTAGAGTCTATCAATAAAATCCCTTCACAGATCCCTTAGTGTTCTTAGGTAAAGCAAAACATAGGAAAAAATGCTTCAGATGAGGAACTGATGTTCCCTGAATACATGGCCAAGCATAGCCATGGAAAAGATAATAAAGATGATGACAAAGAAGAAGTATTTGATCTTTCATAAAAGATTAGAACTATACAATTTTCTTATTAATCTTTTTTTAAAGTTAATGTTCATTTGGTGATGGGATTGGGTTTACAACGCTATGTTAGCCCAGGTGGTTTAACCATTGATAAAAATTAAAGGGGCCTGGTTTTTCCCACTTATATTGGCTTTAAACTGAAAGAAGGCATTGGGATAGTTTTACTTGCCAACAAAAGTCAAAGGCAAATTACTCCATTAGATCGCTTATTACTCAAGCAATTCGTTTTTGTTCACAAAAGTTGACTCTGTTCCCCCCTAATTTCTTTAAATGACTTAAAAAGTCTAAACTTTTAAGATGAATGAATAAATAATCAACGAACTAAAAGTTTAATGCGCTATCAAAGCCCCCTCACTTCTTTTGACTACTATTCCCCCATTTGTGCCGTTTTTTGCTTGGTCACTGTATTATCCAATATTCTTTCCGCAAAAATGGTTTTTCTGCCTCTCTTTCAGTTAAATATCCCGGCAGGATTATTGACCTATCCTTTGACTTTTCTATTGAGCGATTTGATTACAGAGCTGCTTGGCGCTAAAAAAGCAAAAGAGATGATTTATACTGGATTGGGAATAAATATTCTAAGTTTTGGCTTAATCGAAGTAGTGCTTTTATTACCCACTTCTATTGGAAATGACCAAGGAGCTTTTAAAGAAATCCTTGGATTAAGTGGTCTGAGAATTTTTTCTTCTTTAACAGCCTACCTAATCGCTCAAATTATCGGAATTCAAGTTTATGCTTTAATAAAAAAATTCACAGGTTCTCGTTTTCTTTGGCTACGCAGTAATGGAGCGGCTTGCATTTCTCAGTTGCTTGACTCAATTGTCATTGATATGCTTTATTTTTATTGGGGTCTAGGCATGCCAATATCCTATATTTTACCAATTATTTTCTTTTCATTTGCTTATAAAACTTTTTTTAATTTTTCGACAACACCTGTTTTTTATTTTATTGTTTATCTTTTCAAAACAGTTTGGCAGGGAGAAAATTTAAAAAGAAATAAAAAAGAATATCTCATTAAGGACACATCATGAAACAAATCACACCATTTAAGATTTTTTTAACTTTTTTTATCAGTTTTTTAGTTTATTTCATTATTTCCTATCAGCAAGCTGCTGAAAAAGAATCTCAATTTCAAGCAACGCAGGAAAGACTTGATAAGCTCGAACAACAAATGCAACAACTAAAAGAAGAAATACAATTGTTAAACAAATAAAAAAAATAAGTTTCATAACGAATGTCTTATCGTTGATTTAAAATATAGCGCAGTACATAAGGGAGTATTCCTCCATGTCTATAATATTCAACTTCAATAGTCGTTTCCAATCTAGCTCGGAGATTAACGAGCTGGATTTTATCTTCGCTCTTAATTTCTAAAATCAATTCTTGATTGGGCTTTAATGCTTCCTCAAATCCTTTAATAGAAAACAACTCTTCTCCTATAATTCCTAGGCTTTCCCAACTTTGCTCAGGTAAAAACTCTAGAGGTAAAATTCCCATTCCGATGAGATTACTTCTGTGAATACGTTCAAAACTTCGAGCAACAACAACGCGAACGCCAAGTAGGGCTGTGCCTTTCGCTGCCCAATCGCGAGAACTTCCCATCCCATAATCTTTACCTGCAAAAATGATCAAAGGAACTTCTCTATCTGCGTAAGCTTGACAAGCATCAAAAATGGGCAATTCCATACCATCCGGCATTAAAGTCGTCAAGCCCCCTTCTCTATCATCCACCATTCTATTACGTAATCGAACATTCGCGAATGTCCCTCGCATCATCACTTCATGATTTCCTCGTCTACTGCCATAGCTATTAAATTCTTTTTCAGAAATACCCAAAGACATTAAATATTTTCCAGCCGGAGAATCAGGTTTAAAACTACCTGCTGGAGAAATATGATCTGTTGTAACAGAATCTCCAAATAAAGCAAGCGGGCGCATGTCCTGTAGTTTTTTCAAATTGGGCAATTCCAGAGAAAAATTTTCAAAGTAGGGAGGCTGTCTAATGTATGTGCTTTCACTTTCCCAGTTATACTGCGATCCTTCTTTTGTGATAATTTTATCCCAAACTGGATTGTCTTGCGAAATACTTGAATAACGAAGCTTAAACATGTCCGGTTCAATAGCCTGTCGAATAGTTTTTTTAATTTCATTTTCAGAAGGCCAAAGATCTTTTAAGTAAACAGGTTGGCCATTTTGATCATATCCAATGGGTTCATTCGCTAAATCGATATCAATCCGCCCAGCAAGAGCATAGGCCACTACTAAAGGCGGAGACATGAGAAAATTTGCTTTAACTGAGCCGTGAATGCGTGCCTCAAAGTTTCGGTTACCACTTAAAACACTTACCGTGATCAAATCAAAATGTTTAATTGCTTTTTCAATTTTTTCATCCAATGGCCCACTATTTCCAATACAGGTTGTGCAACCATAAGCCACCAGTTGAAATCCTAATTGATCTAAATACTGCTGTAAATTTGATTTAGCTAAATAATCCGTGACAATTCTCGAACCTGGAGCCAAACTAGTTTTAATCATCGGATTGACTTTTAATCCTTTTTCAACAGCTTTTTTTGCCAAAAGCCCTGCTGCTAACATCACATTTGGATTACTCGTATTGGTACAACTTGTAATAGCAGCAATAACAATCGAACCATGCGTTAAAATGATTTCTTCATCAATATGATTGGCATAACCCGGATTGACGACAGGAGGTGTTAATGGTCTATTAGCGAGCATTTCAAACTCACTCCAAGGCTGCTCCTTAGTCATGCGACCAAAAACAGATGTTCCTCCCCATTCGTGCCGATGATCTAAGAAAAATACGCCACCCGAATGCACTTTAATATGAGGCTTTTCTTCTGCTTTTCCATAACCTCCATTTGCAATCGGAATTTTTAGTAATTGGTCAAACTTTGCTTTAACGTTTGATAAATCAATCCGATCTTGAGGTCTTTTTGGTCCTGATACACACGGTTGAATTTGTGTTAAATCTAATTCTAAAATTTTTGTAAAATCGATATCCCCTTTTCTCGGAATTCCAAATATTTGCTGCGAAGTTAAATATTCTTTAACTAATTGTACGTGTTGCTCATCTCGACCCGTCATACGTAAATACTCTAGGGTCTGGTCATCGACAGCGAAAAATCCCATTGTTGCACCATATTCAGGAGCCATATTTCCGATTGTTGCTCGATCAGCAACTGTTAAACTAGCCGCTCCTTCACCGAAAAACTCGACAAATTTTCCAACCACTTTCTCGTTTCTTAAAAGTTCTGTAATGTACAAAGTTAGATCTGTGGCTGTAACTCCATCTTTCAACCCACCGGACAAATGAACTCCAATAACTTCTGGCATTTGAATAAATATAGGCTGACCTAACATGGCCGCTTCAGCTTCAATTCCTCCTACTCCCCACCCAACAACTCCCAATCCATTAATCATTGTTGTGTGAGAGTCTGTTCCCACTAAAGTGTCTGGGTAAAGCCAATGAATTCCCTCCATTTTTTTATGAACCACAACCTCAGCGATATGTTCTAAATTAACTTGATGAACAATTCCAATGCCGGGAGGAATCACTTGAAAAGTTTTATAAGCTTTTTGTCCCCATTTCAAAAAAGAATACCTTTCTCGATTTCTTTCGAACTCAATTTTTAGATTGAATAAAAATGCATCATTAGTCCCTGCACGATCCACTTGCACTGAATGATCTACAACTAAATCCACAGGAACTTCGGGCTCTATGATCTTCGCGTCTAATCCGAGTTTAGCTACAGCATCCCTCATGGCCGCTAAATCGACCAAAAGAGGTACGCCAGTAAAATCTTGTAAAATAACTCTAGATACAATAAATGGAATTTCTCCTTCAGGTGTCATCCGGCTATTCCAATTTACCACTCTTAAAACATCTTCTTCTTTGACGAGATGCCCATCACAATGACGCAGCATAGATTCCAGCATGATTCGAATAGATATAGGAAGCCTTCGAATAGAAACCGAAATATGTTCCTCAAGTTTAGGCAAAGAATAATAATAATGGTTTGAGCTCAGTTTCTGAAGAGTATTAAAAGGATTAATTTTAATAGACATCTCTTGTCCTCGTAAATCAAATAAAAATTTTATTGTATTCTTTTTTTATTTTTCGAAGGAAATAGAAACCCATTCTTCGTTCAAAAAATGTAAAAAAAATATTTAATCATTTTATTTTAAGAATTTTAAATCAATTCACAAAGGTTTCAAAAGCCAGTTTTTCTTTTAAAAGGTGGGAATGGTTTGTCAAATCTCCAATATGCAAAGGAACCACCGTAGCAAACCCTTTTCTTAGTAAAAAAATATCGCTATCTTCACGCTCATCATACTCAGCCAATTTTGAACCCAACCAGTAATAGCTATTTTGTTCGGCAGGATGTTGGCGTTTTTCTGGATTTTCAGCCCAATATTCTTTTCCTTGCGTCGTTAAACGAATGCCTTTAATAGGGCCATGTTCAGTTTTAGGGAAATTAACATTTAAAAAAGTTCCTTCTTGCATAGCATTTTGCAAAGCATAGTTGACGATGCCCGGAATAAAAGATTCTATCAAATGATAAGAGGGATTAAAATAATCGCCGTAAGAAAAAGCAATTCCAGGGATTCCCTGCATAACTCCTTCCATAATAGCTGCAACAGTCCCACTATAAAAAATATTTCGTCCAGCATTCGTCCCTCGATTGATACCTGACACAATTAATTGTGGTCTCTTTGGTAAGACAACATTTAAAGCTAATTTAACGCAGTCAGCAGGCGTTCCATTCACAGACCAAACATCAGCTTGGGCATTTAACCAATCTACTTTTTCAATATGTAGCGGACGTCTCACTGTAATAGATAAACTAACAGCTGACTGTTCTTGTTGAGGAGCAACGATAATGAGATCAGCAAGATCTTGAATCGATTGCCATAAATGGCGAATCCCTTTAGCATGAACTCCATCATCATTAGTTACTAAAATTAAAGGCTTTGAGCTCATTTTTATTTTTTCCATTATAAAATGTGTAATTATTAAGAAAAACAATAAAATTTATTTTATACAACAAATAATTTAAATCATTTAAAATATAAGTATAGTTAAAATAAAATTAATTAAAAAAATTTATTTTTTACTTATTTCTTGCAAAAGAAAGAATTAACTTATCAAAATTTGGTTTATTTTCCCTTCGGTCAATGATGAGGTTTTATGTCTGAATTTATAGCAGAACCCAATCCCGATACAAATGAAAGTAAACAACCACTATTAAACTCAACATTTAATATTGAACAATTATCAAGACAAATTCAGTCTACTCCTTTTCTTATTAAGCAAGCCCTGGAAAGTGATCGCATTTTACTAGATCATCTTCAAAATTTAACTGAACGCACAAAAGCCTGTATCATGCATTTTAATGAACAGAAACAAACGATTTTAACTCGTTTTGATAATTGGCTAGCACCACTTGCTAGCGATGTATTAGACGAATTTATTAAACAAGCTCAGTTATTAAAAAGTGAACTAGATGAAACTCTTCTTAATTTAAGAAAAATTGACACAATCGACTGGGATAAACATGCCAATTCTTGGTTAAACCTTTACCACCAGTGGAGCGATCATAAAGAACTTAATAAAAAAATTTTAAAACTCGTTTCCGATCGAACTGAACATTTGATTGATAAAGACTTAAAACTCATTAAAGAGTATCAAATTCAATATTTATCAAAAATGGAAGAAGAAGACCCCGATCTAATAAACTTAGAAAATCGACTTGCTAAAGCAATTGAAGAACCTCTTAAGCATCTCGTTGAACTGAAAACACATGTGAAAAATGCAGAGTCAATGCAACAAGCTTCTGAATGGATTGAAAAACTTGATTCTCAAAGAGAAAATTGTTTCGACCAATTGTTAATGAAAATTGACTCCGTTGTAAAAGAAGTCGTTTTACCAGAAGCTGAAATTGGTTCTGAAGATTTAAAAGAAATTGAAAATGAGATGCATTTTGTCGCCCAAGAACTCAAGCATATACATGAACTATTACCCAAGCTTGATAAACATGATGAAAAAGAATTTTATTTTACTGAAGTTCGTTTAGAAGGGCTTAGAGATCATTTAGAACAATTCGACTCTTTAAAATTACCCTTTTCTACGAGAGATCGCTTAGAAACACTATTCGCAACTATTGAAGCAACGCTTTCAGAAGTTTTAAAAAGAAATGAATGAGTTATTAATAAATATATTCATCCGCTATTTCTCTTTTGTCATGTCCGTCAAGGACATGAAAAGCTCTTAATTTATTAAGTGTGATTGGAGAAAGCTGTCCGATCGGAATATAAACAATTTTTTTACCAAATCGACGCGCAAAACTTTTTAATTGGCTTCTAGGTGGCGTACTCGCCACATAGACGATAATAGGCTTAACCGCGTAATCTATTGCAGCCATCAAAAGAACTTCCGATTTGAAACGGCAATCAAAATAATCTGGGTCAAACCAAATATTGCGCATTCTTCTTGGAGGATAGGACATCATAAATCCTCCATACTCACAGCGACTTATTCCGGGCCCTACAACATGATGAGAAAGAGAGGTTGCATAAAAAGACATGTCCGACTCTTGTTGATGTTCTCCAATCCATGTCGTTCGCCAAGGATATTTTTCTTGATAAGGTTTACCCTCTTCAGCCTTATCTTCATCAAAAATCAAACAAATTGAGCCCACTCCCGCTGGAGGTTTTCCCTTTGTTTTCACAAATAATTTTCTTTCATGCCAATGACGAATTGTTTCTTTGGTATCTATTCCATCTTCAATACTAGAAGAAAAAGGAATCGTGCGAGCCCCTTCTTCAGCTAAAATTTGGCAACCTTTCTTTTTCAAAAAATCACCAAATTTTTCAATAGCAATATCTTCTGGAGGATATGAACAAATACTAAAAGGATTCGGTGGGGTAAAACGAAAAGAGGACCGATCTTTACGAACTTTTGGAATAGAATTTTTTCGCCCTTTCTCTTTGAGATAAAAACGAATTTGTTTGCTATAACCCCAAACATCTTCAATAGAAAGATCTAATTCAGGAAGATTATCAATATTTTTAAGAAAAGGATAAAAAGTTGCTAACTCCCAAACTTCATAAGCATAGTTATTGTCAACACACCCTTTAGCAGAAGATAAAATTTTATAAAGATCAGGCATTAACTGCCCTCCGACTAATGCATAGTTACGCACAAACTTCATAATATTGCGTAAGTGATAACCAGCAAAAAAATTACCTGTGCTTTCCACATATTTTTCAGAGGCCTCTTTATAAAGCTGCAAAATAACTTTTTGCCGATCAACGAATTCTCCATCGAGAAAGTTTTCTCTCATGGTTTCATATTTATAAGAAAGATACCCCCATTCAAATAAGATGTCTCTTGCAGATTCCGGCGTAAGCGTACAAAGTTCAATAATGCCTCGATCTGCATGATAAACTTCCGGGAAAGAACGATTATCCACTAATTTCAACACTTGAGAAAGATGCGCCATTCCCCCTACAAACAAAATACGATCATATCTAAGAGATAGTTCTTTTAAACGACGAGCCATATAGATTTCTCTTTCCTGATCTAAATGATTAAATGGCTGTCGATTTTCTTTTTTTGCTTGCTCATAAAGATTATAGTAAGCTTTTAAACCTATTCGTTGAATTGCATACGGATCGGGAACTTGTTCGTGAATATCAGGGTAGTGATCAACGTCTAAATCGATACAATAGGCGGGAACTTGATGCTCCATTGAGCTTCGCAGCGCTTCAAAAATTGGGTCGCATGGCTCTGCCATAAAATAAACAGGGTCATGATCTTGGTTATAGGTTAAGACAACGCTAATGTCTGGTAATCGAGAAGCTGCGTGTAACATTTTAACTTGCATTGTCTCAGGTAATTCAACAGCGACGCAATCGGGTTTAAGCGTATCAAAAGCCCATTTAACTTGCGTAGCCATTTCCATATTATAATGAATAATAGGAACAGCGTAAATATGCCCTTTTTGAAGATAAAATAAATCGTTTGTGAGCATAAGACCTCTAAAGCACGTATATTAAAGCTTCATCTCCCAGAGTCATTAAAATAGCCTCACGCAATAAATTTTCAATATTCCCACTATTACCATTTAAGCTTTTAATTCGTTTAGCAGCATAACGAGCAATGTTAATTCCGTCTCGGATCGTATAATTTTCACGGCTTGTATGAGCTTTTTGTAGGAAATTGACCACGTATTCCATGATGTATTCATCAACGAAGGGAAGATTTTCTCGAAGTATCCGGCGTTCTTCTTCTGCTTCAGGAAAATCGAGATAGATTTGTGGTTGAAGGCGGCTATGGATATATTCTGGAATTTCAAATGTTGAAGCATCATCGTTCATTGTCACGCAAATACGAAATTCTGGATGAGCTGAAACCTTTAAACCGGCAACTATGGACTCGATATAGCGACGTGTATCTAAAAGAGGGGCTAAAGAAGCCCATGACTTTTCACTCATTCGATTCGCCTCGTCTAGAATACAGACACCTCCTCGAATCATGGCTGTTACAAGAGCCGAAGCTACATATCTTATCCCCCCACCTTGATCAACAACAGGAGTAATTAATAAATCTTCTGGGCGGGTGTCCATTGTACATTGGAAAATATAAACAGGCCTGTTGATTTTTTTTGCTGCAGCATATGCCAAAGTTGTTTTACCAACCCCTGGTTTACCAATCAAACGGGGATTAAGTGGAATATCATTTTTATCAATCACTAACCAAGCAGCAAGTAACTGTTCCATAACATCTCTTTGACCAATCCATTCAAACTTAAATTCATCAGGAAATCCTAAAAAGATTTCAACTCCTTGAATTTGTACGCTGCTTTCATGCTCGCTTGGAAGAGAATATGCCATTTTTAATCCTATAATTAATTAGGTAAATGATAAAAAATTTGATCTTGTAATTCTCAAGGTGTCGCGGCTTTTTGAGAACCGTAAATTAGACCAGCTTTAGCAATATTTTCACGAGCATGAGGAAAAAGAGTTTCGATTTCGATTAATAATTGGTCTACTTGTTTACGCATCGAATTTTGCCCGACGGGACAACGACACATAATTCTTGCAAAACCTTGCTGTTGTGCAAAAGTTCGAATATTTTTCTCTGCTATGTAAATCAACGGTCGAATAATTGTCACACCATATTCTTGCATGTGAATTTTTGGAAGATTACCAGCAAATTCAGCTTTATGCAATAAATTCATCAGAACAGTCTGTGTATGGTCATCACGATGATGACCAAAAGCAATCGTCGTAATCCCCAAACTTTTGGCAGCTTCAAATAAAAGCCGTCGCCGTTCTCTCGAACAACTGTAGCATTCCAATTTTTCTAATTTTTGAGTTGAAATTCGGGTCGTTAATTGAACTCCGATTTCTTGACATATTGCTCGTAAATAATCTTCATTGACTCCAGCCCCACATGAAAATTCTCCAGATACGTGAATTGCATGAATTTCTAAATTTGGAAATCCTCTTCCAGAAATAGCTTTTAATAAATAAAGAAGTGTTAAACTGTCTTTTCCCCCACTTAATGCGACAGCTATTTTAGAAACATCTTTGAGCATCTCATAGTCAAATAAAGCCTTTCGAAAAGTACTTTCTAATTTTTTTCCTAAAGAGGTCCAAGGGGATTGAGCAATTGGAACAGTCATAATAGTCATTTTTGTAATTGTTTTAAAAAATATGATTAAATTATACTTAGTTTATTAGATAACGTAAAGTTTACAATCATGATTTAATAAAAAAATGTGAAAGCAAATTTTATACTATTATACATAATTGTTTAATTCTCTTATGTATAATTTAGGCTTCGAAAAAAGAGGATATATGTCATCAGAGAAAGCTGGAAGAAATGATCCCTGTCCGTGTGGATTAGGCAAAAAATATAAAAACTGTTGTATGCAAAAAGAACAACAAAAAAACCGTACTCAAGTCACTTCATTAGGAAAACGTAAATTTACTGCTAAAATTCTCAGCAGCGGTGGAACACAAAAAAGTGTAGAGCAACCACAAGAGCAGCAAAAAGCAGCTATAGATTATTCAACATTAATGGAACGCTCTTTTGGTAATGCCATACATAACGAAGAAAAACCCCCTATTCCTTCGAATTTCGACCAATATTTGATCAAAAAATCTGATTCGAATTCCCCTACAAGTTAACTATACATCGGCTTCAAAAATCTTTTTGAGGTCGATTTTACTTTTTCATTAAAAAAACATTGTCGATAAAAAACTGTTTTTGCTATAAATATCCCTTCGTTCGCTGGCATAGCTCAATTGGTAGAGCACCCGACTTGTAATCGGACGGTTGTGGGTTCAATTCCTACTGCCAGCATTTTCTCATTATTGGGGGTGTCGCATAGTGGCAATTGCAAGGGACTGTAAATCCCTCGACTTCGGTCTCCGTTGGTTCGAGTCCAACCGCCCCCATCCTTTCTGGCATTTCTTATAGCCCACTAAGGTAGTAAATAGTTCACAAGTATCTAGATAGATTTTTACCGTCTAATTTTAAGTTCTGAAACACAAAATTCAAAAGTTGGCGTTTTTCATCGACTTCAGAACTTTCGAAAATCTCCCTAGCACGAGCGGTCAGGTTCATTACCATGTTGGCAGTGATATAAAAGTTTTGATTTGCTTTCTCATGGCGTGCCATCTGCTCAACGATTTCAGCTTGGCGAGCTTTATAATCTCTAACCTTGTCAATGACTCTCTCAATTTCTTTGCTGAGTGATGCTTGGGTTGGATGGAAAATAGTTAAATTTTGTTCTCCAACTTTCCGAGTGGGATAGGTGATTCTATAACCAGCGCCATCGCGTCTTTTATGGACACCAATGGAGCTAACATAGAACTTGTGATCAATCTCCACACATGCAAATGCTATCAAGCCTTTCTGTGGCCTGATGGGAAGAAGTTCCACTTTGGTTATGCTCATAAAACTCCGAATGATTACGTCTGTCTATTTGAAGAAGCAGATCAAAAAAGCTCCAAGACGACAGGGATTCGTTAATGCTGATGATTCAGCAGAAATCTTCTTTGACGGCATGGGAGCTTTAAACTTGCTATCTTCCATGCCCTAATTTTAGAAAAATCTAGAGAAGATGTAACGACGTCGGAAAGCGTCCAACCGCCCTAATCCATTACGATCCAAGGGTTATAACGTTCGCCTTCCAGTTGAAGATATAGTAAGACCTCAAGAAAAGGGAAAAATTTTTCTCTCTACTACCAGGCATTTTATGTCCGCTGTTTGTGGTTACCCGTCTGACTGCTTCTAGCAGTCTGGTGGAAAAGGATTTGGTCAAAAGCCTTTGTAGATTTTTGACCTATTGAAATGCATTCTTCTTAAGAGCCTTCACGATAGGTGCCTGTATTCTTTGCACAATCTTGTTCTATCTGTCACAAATTTATCTGGAGCCAGTCGATCTTTCTGTAAGGATTCGCTTCAATAGCTTGCGCTATCATCATACACTTTGCCTTTGTTGCTGTCTTACAAGTTTCCCATGCTAAAGCACCCGATGGAAGTGGTCTCACTTTCGTATTCAGAACATCAGGTCGCCTTTGCAGGCGCTCAAATGCATGAACAAGAGAGGGCGCTTCTCGAAACCCTAATAAACCTAGGATATAAGGAGGAGTCTGCTCTTCTATAACTCCCTCCTACTCCACTAACTGAAACTCGGGGAATTTAAGCACGACAATTGTTGCATAAATGAGTTGGCTAGGATCATAGAGGTTATTACTGACATCCATACCACCGATCCACTGAGGCTCCTGAAAAGGATCTTCTACAACCACCTTTTCGGCCATGACCTTCTGTATTTTTTTTGCTTCCTCTGTAAATGAGGGAAAAGCCATGTCGAGTTGTTTTATGCATAGGTTTATGACGAGCTTGTAGTTTGCCACCCTTCTTTTCCAACGAGCGGTACAAATTGTACAGATCCTAAGTTCTCGTAGCGATAATGATCAGCATCCTCTCGCATAACACGCATTAATTGCTGGCTCTCCAAACTAGGTCCCACAGGAATCACCAAACGGCCGCTTATGGCTAGCTGTTTCAAAAGAGAAGGAGGAATTTGAGGCCCGCCTGCCGTCACAATAATAACCTCATAAGGAGCAAACTCTTCCCATCCTAGACTTCCATCCCCAACTGATACTGTCACATTATTATAGCCAAACTCTTGCAGCCGTTTTTTTGCCAGCTCTGCAAGCTTTGGATACCGCTCCATAGAATAGACATGAGAGGCCAGTTGACTTAGAATGGCAGCAGAATAGCCTGAGCCGGTACCAATCTCTAACACCTTATCCTGGGGAGTTATTTGGGCCTGCTGAGCCATGACTGCAACAATGAAAGGCTGTGAAATCGTTTGCCCCTCATCAATGGATAAAGGTCGGTCTTCATACGCGAGTGGAGCAATGTGCTCACTCACAAACCTCTCGCGCGGCACTTTTCCCATTGCCTCTAATACTCGAGGATCTTGTATTCCTCTCGCGGCTATTTGTTTCTCCACCATTTGCTTTCTTATCTCTTGATAGGAATCCATTTAATTCTCCAGGCAAAGATTTTTTAATCCTATTTTAACCGAATTGAACTATTATTGAACTATTATTGAACTTAATAAAAAGAAAAAATTCTCAAGAAGGAGGTAAAATATGCAACGCACAGAAGTAAAGGTTATTGAAACAACAGTTCAAAAAACTAATTTTTGGTTAAAAGAGCTGTCTGAGCATATGGGATGGAGTGACCAACATCTCTCTTATATAGCTTTAAGAGCAGTTCTTCATGCTTTAAGAGATCGGCTCCCCATCGAAGTCGTAGCAAAATTGGGAGCTCAGCTTCCTATGCTAATTCGTGGAATTTATTATGAAGGCTGGGTCCCAGCACATACTCCTATCAAAGTTCATCGGCTTGAGGATTTTCTCTCACTTGTTGCGAATTATTTAGGCAATGATCTGCTCTTTTCAGAGATAGCCCAACTCACAAAAAATGTTTTCATAGTCATGGAAAATCATTTAACCGAAGGAGAAATCGATCACCTTAAAAAGGTGCTGCCAGGTCCCATTACTTCATTTTTTTCTCCATGAGGGAAGAATTGATCTCTCTGGATAGAGCAGAAAAATTAAAATCTCATTAAGAAAAAAGGTTCTATAGATTGGGAACCGGGTTAAAAAATACAAGCATGTTTTCTCTTAAAGTGGAGGTTATATGATAAAGACTACACGCAATCCAACTGTGGAAAAAGAGTTTAGCCGAGTGAAGAGCAGCTAAAAGAAGTTCTCTTTTTACCAAAAAAAGGGGGATTAAAATTTAGAAGGAGGATCTATGGCGTCAAAGCTAGAAGAAGCTCAGTCCATTCTCAATAATATACTAAGTGAATGGGATCATTTCTCAACGCCTCTCCAAAATATCAAAGAAGAAGAGTTAGAAAAAGATTTATTTTTTCAAATTGATTTTCTTTCTCAACTCGATAAGGTGAAAGCAAGGATCTCTTTTCAAATGCAGCAATTAGAAAAACATTTAGAAGAAATGAAAGAGGTAAAAAAAACTCTCTTCCAAAGAACAGCTTCAACAATTTAATGCTTTTAAAGAAGAAGCCGAGAAAACTTTAAAGCATCTTAAACCTAAACTAGAGATTGCAAACGAATCTTACGAAGAAATCGCAGAAGAAGTACTCAGCCGCTGTCAAGATCGGATCGACGAGCTGACAAATAAAATTTTAGAACAGCGACAGAGATCCTTATCCTTAAAAGATAAAACAGGTTTAAAAATAGATGAGGAGAATGAACTGCGAGACTTACAAGATAGTTTAGAGATGTACAGAGAGACCCCGGTTAGAAACATTGATGCTCAAGCCAGCGATCCTATTATTGATCAAATAAATTCTCTCAGATGGTTTCGTGTGATAGCGCTCTTCTGATTGGTGAATCCAGCTTATAGGCCGGATTCATCCATCAAAGAGAGTCAAATACCAAAAGGATAGGTATCTGCCGCCTCGGATAAAGGTTTGGGTGAAAGGGGCGTCACAGCATAGGTATGATCCAACCAAATATACTCATCAAATTGATAGGGCAAAACTGAATATAAGTAATGATTTTTCAATTCATTTGCAGGTTGGTAAATAACACCAATGGCGCGATGCAGGAGACGAATCATTAGAGCCTCTTTGGTCTTTCTTGCAGAGGCAGAAAGAATGAAGGGACTTGAGTATCATGGAATAAACGCTCGATACTCTGGGGATGAGAGTCTTTGACTTCTTTAATTTGCATTTCTCCTCCCCAAGAAGAGGCGGCAGCAACGATTCCCTTATGCATTCCAAATCCAATCAAATAGGCTTTCTCTCCATATTTTTCTTTGCACAGTTGCCCTAAATTGAATTGACCTCTTTCGTAAAAATCTGTTGCAGCTGTATTTCCCACATGAGAATTATGCACCCAAATAACAACTTTTGCATCTTGAAGACTCATCAGAGTTTCTAAGGTTTCAAACATATGCCGATCCCTAATGCCGATCCCTAAGATTCCAAGAAGCCATCCTTGATTGATAAAGACTCCGATAATCTCCTCTGCGTTGGTAATCGACAGGGCATTTTGAAAAATAGGTAAAAATTCTTCTTCATTAGGTCGCTCATTTGCTGCATAGTTCTCCAACAACTGGATTAACATGGAGACCGCTTCCTCTTCGCACTCTTTCGTTTGGCCCAACAAAGCTGCCCAAACATAATGAGCGGGGTATTTTCGCCAAGTAAGAAGACATTTGTATTGCTGGCGTGCAATCTGAGCTAGTGGAGGATTTTTCTGATCTAAGTAGGCCAGGATATGTTCGATCGATTGATACAAATTATAAAGTTCCAATCCATAGAGATTCACAGGGGAAGAAGGGCTTTGCTTTGCGTGATACTGCCTAAGCCATAAGATAAAAGCATGAAATTACTCGTTTTTCCACATCCATCTTGGAAACCGTCTAAAGGCTTTTTTCTCGATCAAGCCCCGCGGTAAATGACGTGCAAATCGATTGACAAGCTCTACATCAGGTCAATCAGCCTCAAGGACAACACTGTTGGAATCCCTTCTTTACAATCAGTTCTTGTGTGATTCGGCTGCGCATTTGATAAAACTCTGATGTCCCATGCGTTGACTCGCCAAGCAGGACAAGATGAGTATTTCCAATCCGTGCAAGCAATCCATCTAAAGATGCGTTCTCAATGTGATTAAAAGGATCCGCTACCTTAGCAAGTGTTGAACTACCTCTGCCCTTTCATGAGAAGAATTAAATTTATGTCGGATCTCTGCTGAGCCTAAGTCGAATTTTCCCATAAACCCTCCTAGTGGTTTTCATTAAAGTCCAAACGGATAGGTATCTGGCATCCCTTGAGGCGCTGTTAGAGACAGTGGAGTAATCGCCCGCGTCTGATCAAACCAAATATATTCATCAAATTGCTCTGGTAAAATGGCATGAAAATAATGACTAAAACGTTCAGTGTCAGGCCGGTAGATGACCCCAATGGCTCTTTCTAACATTGGCATCATTAAGCCTTGTCTGACTTTTTTTTGATACGGTGAAAGAAGAGGTAGGAAAAATTTCCCTACTCCTGTCTCATGGAAGAGTCGCTCATAGCTTTCTTTATGAGAATTCAAGACTTTTTTAATCTTCATCGGACCGCCCCATGACGCGGCTGCAGCGACCGTTCCTTCATGTGTTCCAAACCCCACAAGGTAGGCTGCATCCCCATAGTGCTCTTTGCAAAGCTGTCCAACATTAATTTCTCCACGCGCTTGCATCTCCGTTGCTTTTGCATTGCCCACATGAGAATTATGTTCCCACACAATAGCTTTAGCTCCCTCACCTTTAACAGATAATAAAAGATTTAGAGTCTCGAACATATGTCCATCACGTAGATTCCAAGAGGAGGTTGAAGAACCCCACATTATGCGGTAATATTTTTCAGCATTAACAACTAAAAGTGCATTTTGAATTGCATCTAACACTTCTTCATCCTCAGAAAACAAACCTTTAGCCACTTGCACTTCTAATAGCTTTCTAAGGACAGAAAGAGCTTCCTCTCTACAATCTTTATTTTCTCCTTGTAGAACAGCCAAACCATAATCCGAAGGAGACCCTTGCCATACCATAAGACAGTTATAACTTTGCCGGGCAAGCTCAGCTAGGTGAGGATGGTTAAGATCCAGATAGCGAATTACATTATCGATCGATTGGTACAAACTATACAGATCAAGACCATACAGTCCTACATAGTTGCTTTTAGAAGGAATGTTGCTATTATACTTTCGAAGCCACTCGACAAAATCATGGAATTCCTGGTTTCTCCACATCCACTGTGGAAAGCGATTAAAAGCTTTGTGCTCGGGAACACCTCCAGACACATGACCCACATAGCGATTCACAAGCGCCGCATCCGGCCAATCGGCTTCAATCGCAACTATATTAAACCCACGCTGTGCGATCAGCGCTTGGGTGAGCTGAGCACGCATCTGATAAAACTCTGAGGTGCCATGAGTTGCTTCTCCTAAGAGCACCACACGAGCATCCCCGACTCGATTTAAGAAATCAGAGAGAGGTGCTGTGGATATCTCATCAAAAACAATCGCTTCTTCTCTGATTTGATTGATAAGCTCTGTTTGATCTATCATAAACACCTCTTGAAGTATTTTTACTTGTCTATTAGCAGAAGCCTTCATCCGACTCATATAAAGCCTTTGAACCGCCTGAAAATTGTAGACACTATTTCACTAGCGTTTTCATTTCTTCCTCGTACTCAAAGGGACTCTTTTATCCTAACATTGAATGCAGTTTTTCTCGATTATAATACGTCTTCTACGTATTAAAACACTCCTGTTGCGCCTGTTTTAAATCTTCAAATTCTTTTTTCCCTCTCATAAGTTAAGTTCTCTTTTTAAGGTCGAAAAAACTTTCCATGACCGCGTTTCCATAGCAAACTTTTCCTCGATTCATATAGATTGCGTGCTTTAATACAATAATAAAAGAGAAAATGATAAAATCTTAAGAGACAATAAAGAAGGAGGAGAGTTATGAAACAAAACTTATCCATACTCGAGCAAGGGGATATTTACTTCTTTTATCGTTCGCGTGTCCAAACAAAAAAAGCTCATCGCCCAGATGATATTCAGAGGCTTTATTTCATCCTAAAAGGAAAGCAAAGTCCTCATTATAGGCTCATCATCGTAGGTAAAAAACAGTTGCCTTCTTATGATGAAAGCCCAATCGAATTTGCTTTTGTAGATACTGTTTCTAAAAGCTTCAAAGAATTAATTTCAACATTGCAAGAGCAGCATTATGAAACTAAGACACGCGGCGAAAGAGAGCTTCCTGCAGCCCGCCTCCTTGCAGAAGGAAAATATGTTCTTCTTAACGATGGATCAAACACTTATTTAGCCTATCAACTAGACCGGCCTCAAAAATTGGGCCCGCCTCAAAAACAGTTCAACTTGGCAAATGAGGGCAACTGGGTTATCTCTATAAAGAATCCCAAAATTCCCACTGAAAAAGGACTTTCTCCCCAGCAAAAGGCCGAATTTCCTAAAGAGCTCTTAGAGCAATTTCAAAACCGCAAATTCATCCCCTTAGCTTCTCCAGATTATCTGGGCTACCCAGGTGCAGAGTTACTCCTGATTGGAGAGAAGTCTTCACCGGAAGAAAAATGGGGCAACACGATTAAAGAATGGTTTATCTCCTTTCCTCACCAGAGTATGAATGAGATGCTTGAAATAGAAAAAAGCTCAATTCCAACTCAGCCGCTCTCCGACGTGAGGGAATAAGAGGAGATCACTAAGGATGAAATAATCGCTCTTGTATTAGAGAAATTAGATTGGATGCAGCGTGAAAAAATTTGGCCAAACGGCTTGCGCTATCTTTGGACAGACGCTTTTGGCCTAGTTCTACTTGTGTCTCTTTATAGAGGACTTCAGGAGGAGAAATATCTGAAGCAGGCTGAAGAGCTTGTGAGAGATGTTGAGAAAGTATTAGGTCGAAAAAAGGGCTTACGCATTGGTGAGGCAAAAGACCATTATGGTCAGTATTTTCATTACTTGATGATGTGGACCTATGTACTTTCAACTCTTGGGCTTTTTCTGGTAGCCCTAAATATGTAGTGCTAAACGGTTAAAGAAAATATTGGGTAAGTGCATAATAGGCGGCGTCTTTTAAAATGGAGTCACCTATGGAATGTATATGCCCCTCTTGTACGTCAGATTGGATCAAAAAAAAGGTCATATCCACAACGGAAAACAGAAATATCAGTGTTTGGCATGTGGAAGACAGTTTGTGCTTAACCCATCCCAGAAAATCATTGACGAAAGAACCAGGCTTTTGACCAAGAAGACTCTATTAGAGTGCATTGCTCTTGAAGGAGTATGTTGGGTATTTGACGTCAGTATGCCTTGGCTTTTGGAATTCATAGGGGAGCTGACCAAAGAGCTGCCAGAAAACTTGAATGCGGAAGTAGTGTCAGAAAATGATGAGCTTGAAGTAGTTGTACTTGAAGTAGATGAATTGTGGAGCTACGTCGGCTCGAAGGCCAACCCACAATGGTTATGGTTAGTAATGCACTCTAAAACGCGACAGGTGGTTGCCATGCAAATAGGGCCTCGAAATAAAGAGACCGCAGAGAAGTTGCTCTACAAGCTACCCACACCGTTAAAAAAAAGCCGAGTACTATACTGACTTCTTCGCTGTGTACTTTGAGAGCATCCCATTTGGACAACATAGACCGGTTGGCAAACAATCAGATAAAACATCTTATATTGAAAGACTTAATTGCACCCTCGGATACCGATGCTCACGGTTCGTAGGGAAAACCCTTTCGTTTTCTAAGAAGCTTATAAACCACATAGGCATGATCACATCCTTCATCTGTGACTACAACTTACACATGAGAGCACTACATGTTTAGGACTACCCTCAACCAGGTGGGGGTAAGCCTACACAGAGGCCTACGAGAAATGGATTTTTCAATTATTTGAAGGAGTGCATGTACTGATTCATCAAACAGCTTTGGGGAGTAGAGAGCTGATATTAAATATGAGTGCTGTTAGGCGCCATGTGTTGTCACTTTTAGGCCCCCCATTTGAAAAAATGTATTCAGCCGCTTAAGGGGTACGGAATGCAAGTTACAGTCTTCTTGAAACAATTTTTTATCTAAGGTATCCCTGCCACTGTTTGGGCTGGTCATAAGGAATCCCATGGCCTGCTTTCTCGATCTGTACAATCCCCAAACGTTGATTGAGCCTAGCAAGTTTTGCGGCAAGCACGGGAGAGACAACACCGCCAACACCCCCAATGATGAGCAAGCTAGGAATAGCAAAAGTGCAGATTAGCTGACTGTAATCAGGATTCGGCGGGGTCAAAATGCCGAAGGCATAAATGCTGGTTTGAAATCTTGCCTGCACGAATAATTCAATAAATTCAGGAGAGCGGTGGCTATGTCGAGTTCGAAACTCGGACAAAAAATCTTCTCTATATCGATTGTGAATTCGATAGTGCTGAGCTGCAACATCACTCACGTAAACTTCTTGTTGACGCTGCGGCGTTAGAAAAGTTGGGTCAGCCAGGATAAGCCCTCGCAGTCGTTTGGGGTTCTGACCGGCAACCATGGCCGCTGTCAAGCCTCCCATAGAGTGGCCAAGTAGCACTGGGTTGGTGAGTCTGAGGGCTTCGATAAAACTCAAGACATCAAGGGCAAGGTTATCATAGGAGTAGCCTTGGTTCGTGGCGCTAGAGTTACCGTGGCCTCTAGCATCCGGCATGATCACATCGTAATCTTCCTCCAGCGCTCGCGCCAAAGGAGCTCAGCACGCTCCATTCA
The DNA here is from genome assembly GCF_000011565.2 of Candidatus Protochlamydia amoebophila UWE25. Classification (NCBI taxonomy): domain Bacteria; kingdom Pseudomonadati; phylum Chlamydiota; class Chlamydiia; order Parachlamydiales; family Parachlamydiaceae; genus Candidatus Protochlamydia; species Candidatus Protochlamydia amoebophila. Next base: position 1,051,547 of record NC_005861.2, on the reverse strand, counting down.
TCGTTAATCCATGCAGCAAAACAACAGGCGGTTTGTCGCCGCCGGTTCGAAGATAGTGTGCGTTGATCCCATTTGCCTGAGAGATGCCCATTGTCCATCTAGTCATCGCTTTCTCTGTAGACCCTTTCTACGATCTGGGTAGATTTTTTAAAGAAATCATGGCGAAAAGAGACAAAGCATTCCAGTCGAAAGTTCTGAATGCGTCCAACCGCCCCCATTCTTTCATAATCAAAGAGTTATTCAACTCATCAGTCTAATTAGTATTTTGCCCAGGTTGTTTTTGTCCAACTCTTTTATTTGAGTATGTGTTGGTTGATTGACGAATCAAAATTCTTTATCTTCCAAACAAACCCACCAGTGTGTTGGAAAATTGCTACTATTTGTTGAGTAATCTTACCTCATAAAGGTCGTCGGCTATGGCAAAAGTTTCATAAAACAATCAAAAAAGGATCTAAATACACGACTAAAGAATCAATTTTCAAGGGCTTGATATTTTGATTGAATGCCAAGTAAAAGGCATTTTAATCATAGGAGATGTTGGGCATGTATCTAACTCAACAATTGTGCCTGTATGGCCAAATCTTAAGACAGGTTCTACTTCATTTGCTATTTGAGATAACTGTCCTAAGTATAAGGTGGAAGTAAAGAAAGCGCAAAACTATGCGTGCAAGCAAACGATAACCTTCCCTTAAATGTCCTTTCTGACTCATTAAAGGCAACTTCAATTTCAAAAAATATAGTAAAAAAATTTGTTTGCACTTATCTAAAAGTAATAGCCCATCTATCTTAAGCTGAAAGCGTTTCTTTTCATGAGTAATCAATTGCTTTCCTAAAGTAATCTCTAATTTATGAATTGCTTGGCTAATCGCAGACTGGCTAACAAAGTTCTCCTTCGCAGCCTTTGAAATGCTTTTTTGTCTGTCCTGCACTAAAAAAATAACGAATAAACGCAAGGTTTGACACAAACTTCATAAATACCTGCTATAAGTTTTACTTATAGATAGTATCAGTTTAATTAAATTTTTCTAAATCTGATTTTATATTAGTCTTAGGGATCTAAAAGTTTTTTAATTACCAACGTGGATGAAATATGAAGAAATTTTCTTTAACACTTTTGATGGCACTCTGCATTTTCTCCTGTCATGCACAAATTATACAAATAGATGATATGAAAGAGGAATTTATTCAACCGTGGAAGACCTTTTGTTATGGGACCACAAAATCTGTTTAAACACCAATTGCTAACGCCCGAAAGTCTAAATAAAATGCATCATTTGCATTGTTTTACTAATGCAGAGCAGACGATGGGTTATGGATATGGATTAAATGTCGAATGGCTTTCATACCATAATCATCCCATAAAGCATATCTGACATAGAGGGCAAATCGAGGGATTTTCTAGCCTTTACTCCAGATACTTAGAAATCGATATAACTCTTATTATACTTACAAATAATGATCGCCTTATGAATGAGATTAAAAACATTAAAAAAGAGTTGATTGTTTTTGCTTGAAGAGCCGATATGACAAATTCTACACTCTCATCTATTTTTCCTTATGATGCTTTGGTTATTGAATGCATCATTAGTTGGTGAAATGCCATTTTTTGTCCATTCAGCCCATTTTAATAAAATATCCCAATTGCCCCAAATGGGGGTAGCTCGTTGCCCTGAAAGAATTTCAATATCTTGTTTACATTTTTGGAGATAAGTAGAAAAAGTGAGGACGATATTTAAATGAACAGTCTCTTGTAACTTTATGCAACTGAAAATGCAATACTTTGAGATGAAGACATTTGTATCTTCTTGAGCGAGAATTCGTAAAATAGCAACGAAACCTGTATAGTACTTACTGTAGAGTGACTCTAATTCAAAAAATAGATTTTCTATTTTTTCGTGATCAAGTTTAGTTTTTTAGTAATTCATCAATTGAATAACTTGCCTTGTACTTTCTACCAATCATTTTTTGAATTCCTTTGAGACATTTTGCCCCTTCTCTAAATAACTCTTTTAGATTTTGAATTAAAGGAGCATGAGCAGCTTCCTTTTGCTCATTTATCGAATCAAGAATTTGTATAGTTGGAGGATTGGTTCGGATAAACTCTATAAAGCTAGAGAAATCAACGATCCAATCACAAGAAAAAGGTACCCCTAGCCTTTTTAGACGCTTGGCAAGCAATTCGCTTACATCTTTCATAATTTTTTTAATTAATTAAATCCAGAGCAGATTGTATTATCTATTTTTAAAATACTCCTTGATTCCTTCATAATAAGCCTGAGCAACCGCTTTAACTCTTTTGGGACAAGGGATATTCTCAACAGGAGTGTCAGCTTCTGACAGTTTATAAATTTCATCTTGGTTATTTTGGACGAGTGTTTCACCATAACACACAGGGCTATGGACAAGGCGTGTTAAAGCTAGATTGCGACTATAAATACCAGGTTTTTGAATTAAACATGCGCTATCTATATATGATGTTTTTTCATATTCAGAGATGAGAGGGATACCCAACTGTCTGATAAACTGTCCAGTAACATACTCGCTTAATTTAAGCGATTCATTAATTTGATTGGTAACAATTAAGCGCAAAAATTCATAACGATCTCTAATGGTATTTAACTCGTCTGCGCCAAAAGCACCTGGAATAAATGCTAGGTTGTAGTTAGTTTTAGTAAGAAGACTTTTGTTCTTTTTTTCCTCATCAGTTAAATGAGAATTATAATGAATAACAATTGTAACATCGGGAGAAAATTCATTGATTATTTTAGCACGCTCTTTCAAGTCTTCTTTGTTATAATAATTACGAAAAACTTGAGATAGGGAGGAAACATTCTGGATAAGGTCAGAATGTGTTTTTATCCATTCAAAAAAGTCTTCTTTGATTGCTCCCTGCCCTATCCCAGAACGCGTAAGTAGAACCACAGCGCCCTCGTTCTCCAGCAAGCGCTGTAGCTCAAGAGCCGTCAAATAGGTGAGGTCTCCTTCATGAAAACAAATAGGCTGATTGTTTTTTGTCATCTCTGCAGGAATAGCTACATAGCGTTCTTCCAACTCAGCAAACGATCCTCCAAAATGCCCTGGATCTATTGCGATCCTTATATTCTTCAGACCATTGTATTTGCTATGCTTATTAGGAAGAATCGGTGAATTCGTATTTAATTTTAAAATGTAGTCTATTTGTTGATGATCTAAATCACCAATATAAAGAACTTGAGGAGTAAGGCGATAAAATCTTTTAATCGCTTCATTTTTTTCTAAGTAAGTTTTTATTTTCCATTCGATTTCTTTAGCTGTTAATCTCGATTGGTAAGAGTCAAAATCGTGAAAATCACACCCAAATGAGCTTTGTGATATTAAAATAAAAAAAACAAAAAAAATGCAGCGAATTAAGGACATTTTTATTACTCTTTTTAGTTTTTCATTAAGATAAATGGTAGATGAATATTAAATTTAGACCAATCAAAAGTCCTGAATACGTCTAGCTGCCCCATTCTTTTTGGCATTTCTTATAGTTTATAATGTCAAAATCGTTTGCACTAATATTATAAAAAGACTTTGCTGTTTAATTTTAACTTTTGAAACATAAACTTCGAAAGTTGACGCTTTTCGTCTAATTTATAACTCTAAAAATTTTTCTAATATAAACCAACAAGTCTATATGTTAGCTAGTTATATAATTTTTTTGCTCTACTTTCTCATCACAAGCTAAATGGTTGACTTCAGGTACAATTAATTTTGATCTTTATTAAAAATAGAAGCTTGCGTAACCAACTATTTTTTCCTCCTGTTCTTAACGTAAAGAGCCTTTCCAGCTAAAAAGCCCTTTTTTTGAACATTCCAAGGATTTTTAGGGCTCATGGCCAACTCCTCTTTCATCTCTTAAGGAGCGTTTTTTTAGCCGCGGTCCACTTTCGCCCAAATTTAACTCTTGATCAGCATCCATCTCGTATTCATGGATATCATTCTCATTTAAAAGGAACATCGTAATATCACCAAAAGAAAGTGAGATCATATGAAGAGATTATACAAATATAAGTGAAATGAACAAAAAAAACGTGAAGAAAAGTGGGTAAAATTAACATAAAGAAGCCGTGTATGGACCGTATGCATGGCGCTTTAGGAGGATGGAGCCATCAGGCTCCTCCTACTCGACATCTGATATCCCGTAAAATCATAGTATTTTAAGAGTTAATAACGTCATCAACGATCGACGGCTTAATCACATCAAGCTCAACAATCATAGTTTTTATATGAGGTAAAGCAATACCTTCCACTAGCTTTTTGCCGATTTGTGGGTCCTGGACAACCATTCCAAAAACTTGGAAGGACATCTTTAATCTTGGGACATCATCTACTGCAGGATTAATGCCATCCATCATCTTCACAAAGAATTTGCTAGTTCTTTCGTCCATTTCACTCAGGGCCTGCTGCTTGAGATCTATATGGGTAGCGACAAATTCAGGCCATTTCATCGTGCCAGATTCAGTTACAGTCTTTAGCACTTCAATGACTACACGCGAGACAGTTTGGGTTGCTTTATCCACAAAGACTTTTTGGTTTGGGTTCATTTCTTCTGACTGTGTAGCAGTGGCTGCTACTGCAGGTATTGATGATGTTGGTGTCATATAATATCTCCTTTAATTTTAAAAGGGCAATTATATTGTATTGCATTTAATCGTTAATTTGTAAATAAGTTTTTATATATTTATGTATTTAGTTATATTTATAACTTAGTAATTAACATAGTTTATGATAAATTAAAAAAACTAGACTATTCACTATTCATATTTGAATAGTATATTTGTTGGAGGCTCACAGGAATGACTAATTTGAACCAATCAAAAGTTTTGAATGCGTCCAGCCGCCCCCATTCTTTTTGGCATTTCTTATAGTTTATAATGTCAAAAACGTTTGCGCTTAATATCATAAAAAGACTTTGCTGTTTAATTTTAACTTTTGAAACATAAACTTTGAAAGTTAGCGCTTTTCTTCTACTACAATTAATTTTGATCTTTATTAAAAATAGAAGCTTGCGTAATCAACTATTTTTTCCTCCTGTTCTTAACGTAAAGAGCCTTTCCAGCTAAAAGACCCTCTTTTTTCCCATGAACAGCACACAAGGTTTTTAGGGCTCATGGCCAACCCCTCTTTCATCTCTTAAAGAGCGTCTTTTTAGCCGCGGTCCACTTTCACCCAAATTTAACTCTTGATCAGCATCCATCTCGTATTCATGGATATCATTCTCATTTTCTTTTTTTTCTTGGTAAATCATTTTATCAAAAGGTAAAAAAGGTTTTTCGAGTTGATTCTTCTTAGTTTTTTCAATTTGTTCATTTTCTGGCATTAATAAATTTTTTTGAAAAATTTCATTATTTTTGTTTTCATGTTCCTTATTTGTTGTCATATTAACCTCTCTTTTTATTCCATTTATATTAAATAAATTCGCATTTATAAATTAAATATCTCAATTTAAAATGATCACTATTAGATGAAAAAACTGGTAATAGAATATTTTCCTATGCGCTTTCGGGAAGTTTATTTGCCACGTACTTCTCTTCGTTCCGGGACATTTTCATAAGGCTTTAATGTCTTACCTTAAATCCGTCGTCATATTTGAACAATAGTAAATAAAACGTGTTTAAGACTTATGGCTGCTAAATTTTAAGTGTAAAAAAGGCCATTTTTCTTCTATAAATCGAGCAATAGGTCTTGATTCTTGAGCAATGGCATACAAGCTCATAAGATCTTCATTCAAGAGAGAAGTTTTTTCTTCGGCTGAGCATTTTTGATAAACGTGGAACATTAAATCGATAAAATTTCTAGCGTCGCTTACTCGATATTGTTTAATGGCCTTATATGTACATTCAAATAGCTCTATCCATATTTCTTTATCAGTTTCTTCACGTGCGAGCTTGTTAATGTATTTATTAACGATATAGGGCTGGTAAAGACAGCGCAAAACCCAGAAACGATGAAATAAAATAGCAAAAATAATAGCTGTCACCATCGCGATAAAGAGTTGGCTTAAATATATATTTTTATCCAACATGTGCTGAAGAGCAATAATCAGGAAACAAAAAATAGAACATGACATTAAAACATAAATACCAAAATGAGCTAGAGGAGTATTGAAAATTCGGGAATAAAATCCTGGAGATAGTTTTGCCTCGACTGTTTGAAAAGGGACCATTGTTAAAAAGACAATAATACCAAAAATAGATATGGAAAAAAAACCTAAATCAAAAAATTTTTCTATTTCTATCTCTGGAAAAGGAAATCCTGCATAGCTCAGACCAATAAATATTAACCAAATAATTCCCGTTAAAAAAACAGTAGATAAATAAAGAGCAATAAAATTAGAAGATCTAAATTGTACGACTTTTTGAGGTGATTGCATATTAATCTCCTTAAATTTTTTCTAATTATCGTCAACAATCCAATAAAGATCTAAATCAAGACTGTTCATTTTTGATTTTAAAATCAAGAGTTTTAGTAGTTAAAATAAAGATTTGAATAAATATTATATGGGATATAAATTTTTATTTATTTAACTAAAGAACTAAATTTTTTAGTTTGGTTTTTATAATCCTGGCTACTTCCCCATTTTCTTCCAAAAAGTTGGCAAATTTCTAATTGCAATTATAGGAATAATAATTTTTGCGATTTTTACTACTCTTTGATTTTTTTCAATCAAATACAAGCACTTTTCTTCTCTGAAAAAAATATAACTTTCGTATGTTTAGATCCTCAAATTTTATCTACCTTGTGCAAAGGGCTAAAGTATTTGATGATTGAGCCTATTGCATTACTAGGCAGGCTTTAAAGTCTTTGTTGAGAACAATTTTTAAAAAATTCTTAAAAGATCAATCTACTTTCAGAAAAAGTTGTCTTTAATGCTAAAATATCCCAATTCTTTATACTAAGCATTTTTTAAAACACAGCTTCAAATAACTCTTCATTATCAAAAGTGCTTGCCAGAACTTCTCTGCCTAATATTGTTTTTTGATGCAATATTGTAATGTATTCAGTATTAAGCTGCCGAAGTTTGGGACAATTAATTAGTATTGTATCGTCTTGCAGCATAGATTTAATGGATTTTGTGAATGCATATTTATCATTATCCGTATGCATAAAATTACAGATATTGCTCAAATAAAGAGTGTCGATGGCAATATTATTGTGATCTAGAAATTTCCTAATACTAGCAAACTTTTCAAAATTTGTGATGTCTTCGGTAATAGCAATAAGACGTCCCTCAGAAACTAATTTTCTAATGAAAAGATATGTTTCCTCGCTTTGTAGCCAACTTCCTTCTCGAGATAATTCTTGCTTAATTTTATCTGTCGGTAAGCCTTGCTGATCCGTATGAAAAAATAATTTTTTCTCTTCTTCCTGTAAAGAATTAAGATAATCAATCATGCTCTGCTTAAAAACCTTTCTAGTATTAGAAGCATTTATGATATCAATCGTTTTGTTTATGAAGGCAGCATTTTTTGGATTAAAATCGACAATCAATCCATAACTAGACTTTCTTTCACATATCATATCAAAATTATGCCAGGTCGCACATCCGATGTGAATTGTTTGCTTCTCATTTGCTTGAGGTGCCTCTCTGAGCCGTTGATAAGTGGCTGCTAAATTAGTTTCATTAGTCGTGATATAGATGCCATAAATTTGCCCCTGCACATGAGAGTTATTGAAGCTGGCAAGTTTTTCGGGTATGGAGTTTCTTAAAAGGATTTTTTTGCCAATAAAATAAGTTTTTCCTTGATCTGTAAGTTTCTCGTAGTATCTATTTGCCGCTTTAAAAGGATGATAGAGCCAGCCAATAAAGAAAAAAGCTGCCCAGGCAGCTATTTTTTTAGAATTATTTTTTTGATATTTCCAAGGAAAACAAATCAAATGTGTGCATGTGCTAATAGCTTGAATCAATGACATATATGAGCCCACAAAGTAATAATAAAGTTAACCATCTATATTAATATATTACTCATAATAATAAATAACCTATAAAAAAGACTTCCGTCAGCTGTTATATAGCCTGATAAAGATAATTTTAGCCCTCAAACGTCTCTGCTGAGTATCCATAGTCATTATAATTATATTTGCCATTTCGATACAAAGAAACCGCTACACATATATGATCATCGAACTATCAAAATATTTTTCGGAGCTAAGTGCAAAAACAGACGGGATGAGGATTTGATTTTACAGGGCATGTGGATTTCAAGCTGACAAATAAAACTATCCAAAAAAACTATTAAATAAATAATTCAAAAAAAACGTTGTTCCTCTAATTTTCTCGATGCTTGAGAGCATTGAAAATGCTGATAATTTTTTGCGTATAGTTCTTAACTTTATAAAGTATATTTAATTTATGTGTACTTTCGAGCGAAATTGTTTCTAAATCTGAAAGTTTTTTTTGAGTTTGTTCTAATAAATTTTGGCGCTGCCAGTTTTTTTTAGAAGAATAAATAAATGAAAAGGCAAAATATGATGTAACTAACAGAGCAATGGTTACCTCAATGATTCGTGATTTTGGCTGAATTAAAAAATTGGCTACTTCAACAAAACCTAATTCCCTAGCAATATTGGGAATCCCCCCTACAAATACAAACATGGAAGCAAATCCCCCCCAAATTGTGGGAGTAAGACCTAATAACAATTGATCAAAATTTCTTTTTATCCAAGGCAAAGAATTCATGGATCGATATCTAGGAATTCCATAAGCAGGATTCGTTAATACTTTAAGAAAAGGTAAACTAGGCATAATTTGGATTTGCCTATCGAATTTTTGCTTTGTGAGAGAGAGATTTTCTAAATATTTGACGTGTTTAGCAAAAGTTTTCTTGATGAGATAACAATTTTGTTGAATCTGTGTTTGATAAAATTCATAAGCGGAAGAATCTTGAACCTCATCCATACGTTGTTTGAGCGTCGCTTCTAAGTTTTCAAACCATTCATAAAATTCATTAATTTTTATAAATTTAAAAATTGGCTTTTCTTCATCAGAATCTTTGGCTGTTTTCAAAATAAAAATGGCTGAATTTAAATAATGAATTTGGGCATTTGCTTTTTCAGTAATTTTATCAATAATTGCTTGAAGAACACGCAGCTGTAAATTTAGCAAGCGTTGTTTATCAATCGCTAAAGTTGCTTGTCTCTGTGTCATATTTAAACTGATAAATCCAATCATTCCACTGACAAAAAAAGCCAAGAGGGAAATTGTTGTTAAAACTTTATAGGATCCTAACCCGCATCCGATGCATCCTGATAAACCCATCCAAGCACCAAAAGTACTTGTCAGAATAGTATTGATAATCAGTGACATATTTCCAAATTTTTCGACTCTTGTTGCTAAAATTTGTTTTTTATGTTCCTCTCGAAGCTCTCCCCAGTTAAATAAATCTTCTAATTGACGAGTCGTTAATAGCGATTTTAAATGATCTTGACCTAAGGTAAGATGTTTAAAAAGTATTTGAAGTTGTGAGAGATCAAAGTCTTTTAAATGCTCCTTTTGTCTTGTTATCACTTTATATTCCTTTGGCATGTCTTATAAAGAAAAGCCCTTAAATCAAATTTTTGTTTTCAAATTGTAAACTAAAATTGAATGTTTTTTCTTAAAGTAACTATTTTATGAGCATTGCCTCAAAAAAGCTATTTAAAATATGTAGAAATTTTAAAACCACTTTCAGACAACATGTACGTATTTCAGTAAAGAAATTAGAATTGCATAAGAAAATATAGCATAAAATTAATTCAATAACTCAAAATATAATTTTTAATTTCTAAATAAGATAAGTAAGCTTTTTAAAAGCAAATGTAAAATATGATTGTCTTCACAGTGGAAAAAATTCCCTTATTGAACCCGATATGATACGACTAGCTCAACAACTTTATCTTTTTAACAACACGATAAAGAAGCGCCCTATTTTAAGAATTAGTATCAATTTCAAGGCTTTGAACTTTACTGATTGGCCGTAAAAATTTTGTTGCATGATTAAAACGTTGTCATCAACTCCTGACTAAATAAATTTAAAAAAATATCCAATTTCTTAATCGCAGATTAGATTTTTAAGGATAAGCCTTAAGAACGAGGTAAAAAATATTTGGAAAACTCTTGATGCGATAAAGCATAATTAAATCCTACATCATGCGTTTGCACACTCCCGTAGGTTCTTTTATTATACATCAGAGTACTTTGAAACGGTATAAAACAAACCATTGAAAAGCGACCGAGTTTTGCTGTTTTTTCTGTTGCAACCACGCGATGATACAAAGCTTTTAAATCTCCTTTTGACCATAATTGAAGTTGCACGGCTGGAATGATTACTGTTTGTTTTTCATCAATAGGCATGGCTTTCCATTCCAGCTCTTTTAAACAGCAATATTGTAATCCCTCATCACTTTCAAAAAGGTGAAGAGTAAAACCACCTTGTCGACATGTGGAGCTGCAATTACAAACCTTTCTTGCTGGTCCCCGAAATAATGTAAGTAACGAAGAATCCATTGAGATTTACTGCTTTTGACCTCTTTTAAAAGCCCATCAATTTTATATTCTTCTTCAACTGCGTGTGAAAACTCTAATATCAGGGGCTCTATTTTATCGAGAAGAATTTTTGCATCATTTAAAAAAGAAAAAGTTCGTTGATTAGCAATTTGGATAAGCCGATCAGTGAAAAAGCGTGACATGGAAATTTTCTTTGAGGTCTTTTTTCCATCCTTTGTCTTCTTTTAATTCATAACCTGACCCATCTCCGTGATTGTCTTCAAGAAAAGCAAAGGCTAATTTTTCCTCCGCAGGCAAATAACAAAAATTTTTCCAAGATTTGATTGCTTCTTCAACCGATTGTCTTAATTCATCAGGATAATTTATGTTGATAAGACCAAACTCTCTCAATTCATTTAAGGCATTTGACCTCTGGTACTTTCTTTGCATTCATTTAATTTTTCTAACATTGATGTAACGATCTTAAAAAGAAAAAACATATTTGTCATCCAGGAAACATTCCTAAAAGACGAATAGGAGCTTCAGTCCCCTTCACTATGGGTATGGGCATGACAAAAACGTAACTTCCAACAGCAGGTAATAAATTTGCCTTGGCAACATTTTCAACAATGTATTTACCTGCCCCTAAAATTATCTGATGAACTGGAAATTTGCTATCTGGTCTGTCAGGAGAAAGGGTGTCAATGCCAATACCTCGAATATCTTTAGATACGAGATATTCAGCTACTTCCTGGGTGACGGAGGGAAAATCGAAATGATTATGATATTTTTCAGGTTGCTTCCAAAATCGCTCCCAACCCGTATAAAAAATAACGAAAGTATTTTTACAAATATTTCCATATTTCCTTTCAAAATTTCTTATAGTTAGAATATCAACCGAATAGCGGTCATGAGCTTCTTCAGACACATCTATCACAACACAGGGAGAAATTAAAGATTGTAATGGCAGATCTATAACTGTTTTACTGTGGGGATAACAATGCGCTGGAGCATCTATATGTGTTCCAGCACCCGCCAACATTTCAATGCTTTGAATCGAAAACTGACAGTCAGTTGTCCCCTCTTCATATGTCGAAATTTCTTTGTGTTTAAATCCACAGTTTCTATCCCAAGTGGGAATCTTTTCAGAAAGTTCATGTGTCAAATCAACCCACTTAAATATTTTTGGAGAGATGATTTTATTTAAATAAACGATTACATAGCCAAGATCAGCGTTTCTACGCTCAAACAAAGGTCTAAAACCAGCTTTAATATAAAATTCAAATCCTTTTAAATGTTCATTTTTTAATGGAATTCGTGTTTCTGCGGTCAAAGAATAAATAGAATGTTCTTGGCAAAACATTTCTGCATGACAAAGTAAAGCCTTTTCGATTTCTTGTGTCGGCGAGTTTTCTTTAACCCTTATCCAATCAATATGCGCTGTCTGAACAAACGGAAATTCAAGAGCAAGTATTCCTAAACAAATTCTATCTATAAAGTATCCGAAAAAACATTTTTCTTTAGTAACACTTTGCTCTTTCTCTTCGGTTTTAGAATTGCCAAAAAGCTCGGGCAAGAACCCTAACATTTCATGATAAGCTTGTTTAGCCTCAAAGGAACTTAGTAAAGTAATCAATGTTTTAGAATTTTTCATTAATTTCCTAAGTTAACGTCATCAAATAGACTGGAATAAGTTTTTAGAATACTTATTGCTAAATTAAAAAAATTCATTGGATCAAGATTTCCCTTAATTTGCCAACAATAGGCAAATACAAGTTGAACGTAATATCATTGAAGTACAACACCAAAGCAGTCTGAAGAGGTGCTTAAGATCGTGAATAGGTGCCTTGGCACCTGCTCATTCTTCGTTGTATTGGAAAACCAATACTCCCCTTTGGATCTATCACTAGCCATTGCTTTCCATGAGACAAATAGATTATTTTGATGTAAATCCCCACAACGTAAGAAGAATTTAGAAAATATTTTTGCTAAAAGTCGATTTTTATTTGTTCTAGCTTTTTGTAAATGCTTGTCTGGCACCTCCTCATTCTTTATTTAGCTTCGCTAAAACCATCCTTGATCGTTGGAAATTTAATCTATTGCAAACATGGTGCTTAATGTAATTCATGTATTACTTTGCAAGCTATTTCTATGTTTTTTACTATTTTTGCTTGCTTAGCTTTTAACAAATTAGTTATTTTAAACTTAGATATTTACAAATTAATTTAATTAATAATTGAAAAAATAATTTATTTAAAGTGAATTTATTTATATTAAAATCTCCAATTAAAAGGAATACTTATATGCAAACATCTTTAACAAATCCTGGATTATCTTTTTTAAAAATTGATACACTTACTCACTTTGAAAGCTGCTTTTTTGATAACACCTTTTCAAACACTAGATGGGGAAATTTTTAGTATTAGATTTCGATTAAACACTTGTGAAAGCAAACACTTATTTGGGTTCTGAAGATTGGTATAAATTTGTCACTGCTTGCAATAAGTCAGCTATAGACTTACATTACGATGCTCATTATAAATGGTCTATTAAAGTAAGGGAGTTTGTTGCTTATGAATCATGTGAAAATTCTTTAAAAATTGCAAAATTAATAGAAAAGCTTAGAGAAAGACATTGGACTGTAGTTATTTTAACTACACGCAAAAAAGATATGGAACATGTTACATTACAACATATCCAACAAACTGGATTGCCCTTTACAAAAGAAGCAATATTTGATTTTATGAAAAAATTTGCGCAGGAAGAGCAATTTCCTTTCATGACTAAAGAAGAATACCAGATAGCTAAATCTTCAAATATGATTTAGTTTTTTAATTTTGTTTGTAAAAGGCAAAGCCAAAAGGCTTTGCCTTTTCCCATTATTAGTTTTCACATTTGAGTTCTCTGTCCAAAAGCCTTTCCTATCTGATAACCTACTAAAATATGCCTGTCTTTCCAAGGAATTCTTCCTAACACATCTATATATCCTGAAGAAGGATGCAAAATACCTGTCAGCATTTTAATTGTAGTAGATTTCCCTACACCATTTATTCCAATAAAGGCCACACACTCGCCTCGATTGAATTCAAATGATAGTTTTATTTGATGGCAGGAACGTCTTGTTTCTTAGCAAAAAAAGCCCTTTCAGGCTGCCTAAAATTCCTAGAAATGATTTTTCTATGATAAAATCTCTAGAATTTCTCTATTTTTGTGGCATGGCTCATAACTTTTTCTTTGAAAAAATATTTCTAATCTTTCAGCATCAGCTGATTTTGTCCTGCCAAATATAATAAAAATTTACCTTTTAATAAAAATAACAACCTTATTAACTAGGTAAAGTTTTTAAACTAAGGACTGAGGATTTTAAAAGGTCATAAATTGAATTACCTTGAGATTTATCCGTAATTTCAATTTCATAACTAACAAAAAAGTAGTTTCTAAGAGAATCTGGAGAGACTTTTTTACTAATAAATACTTCTTTATTTTTCTTTTGAACTTGGTCTTTAATGGTCAACGTATAAACACTTTCCAATAAATAAGGATATTTTACTTGTAAATCTTGGCAGTTAACTTTTGATAGTCGGCCTGTAAGGCTATGAGTAATTTGATCTTCTTGTTTTAATAGACATTCACCGCATAAGTGCCACCTAAAAACACTCAGGACTAGTGTTCGAATAACGCGTCCAATTAATTCAAACCGAGGCATTTTGAGTTGCTTAACATGTGAAGCTAATTCTTTAAGGGGCCTCGTTAAAATGATTTTGTCTTGAATTTGTAGTAGCCGTTGTGTTTCGAAACCACACATATTCAATTCGCTTAATTCTAATCGATCAATAACCACTCGATCAATAATAGGAATAAGAACTGAATCGCTTCTATTTAACCCAAAAAGTCTTTGTAAATTTGTAAACTTCTTAAAAGATAGACTATCCTTAATCTTAAAAGATAGACTATCCTTAATTTGGTTTAAATGATCATAAGGTGATCTAGTCTGAACAGTTTGATAAACAGTAGGAAACATCTTTCGGCCTTTTTTTTAAAGTTTTAGCTGATTATATATAAATAAAAATTATTAATAAATAAAACCTTTCCCTAAAATAACATGCATGCTAATAAAAGTAAATCTATCTAAATAAGGTTAAGTTGGAAATAAAAATTAAATTTAAAAAATGAATGAATTTTATAAAATAATTATTTTATCTATATAAACAAGGTAATTATTTAAATTTTAATATTACTCCCTGTAAATAAATTTAGTTTATTACTCAATTGGTTTAAATTTTAATAAATGTACTAAAAACACTAATTTATCAAGATTATTCATTGATGAGAATTGAATAGCTTTGTTACCTACAATGTATGAAAACTTCAAGATGTGCTAAAAATTCTGCAAATAATTGAAGGAATTAATTTAATTGATACTATAGCTGATTATGGATTAAAAAATTTATTTAATTTTCTATATATTGCAAAATAACTTATATTTATATACAATTTTTTCAACTAAATTAATATAATATATTAGATTAATATTATGAATGAATTACCTTTTTTTACAACTATTTGTTATGATAAAAATCCAGAATTTATTGGAAAGCGTCTGCTCGAAAAGGTCGACGCATATTTCTATCTAGGAGGCAAAAAAGCGTCAGTTATTCCAGGACATACTAAAGGTAATGTCGAAGGGGTAAAATTTATAAATAGTTCTTCTTCCTACTTAATTACTAGTCTAAAAGTGGCTTCGTACTGCACCATTCTAATTCCAGCAATCATGCTAGCCGCCAAAATGTTTTTGAGGTCTATTTATAAATTTTACCTTGTCAATCCAGAAACACCAATTGACAATCAAGAATTATTATCGGTCAATCAAAAGCAAATTATCGAATCATTCTGGAAAGAACATATTGCCTCCTTTAAAGTCTGCCATGGAACAACTTCCCTACTTCTTAAACATTTCACAGAATATGGAATAAGTTCAACCTATCCCCCAGCTCTCCATGACATGATCACTAAAGTTAGAGCGGTTTGGAAAAATCATGAATACGATATTCTACCACGTTCAGGCTATTTCAAAAACTTCGAAAGAAGATATGATGACGCACATCTAAAACAACAAATTGCTGTTTCGTTTACTGCGGATCCTTTTAGGCAAAAGGAATACACAGTAGGAGCAAGAGGATATGGCGGAGAATGGATTAGAGAATTAAATCAATTTATCTATGAAGCTAAGCAGGCAAATAGAAAAGATCTCCTTACCTCTGAAGAGAAACAAATCGTCATGGAAATGCAGTCTTTAATAGAAGTTATGCAGCGTATTGCACCTATGAAGGTTAAAGTGCCATATTATATGATATCTAGACAGAAAGAATTTTGTTCATTTCAAGAATTTGAAAGCAGAGTGAAAAGTGAGTGTTTAGAATGGCAAAGCCCGGAAAAACTCTCTGCATATCTACATACTGTGTCACTTCCTCAACTAAATGACCAAAAGAAGATAATAGAAAATAAATATGAGATAACTGTGTATAAAACAATACACCCGAAACATCTGGAATTTGAACTCATTGATTCTACAACCGCTTTCAATTATCCAATGCTAGATTTTAATAAGCCTGAAGAACTATCATCATCGCAAACCGGTAAACTTCGCATTCGGCTCGATACATTATGTAGTGAATTAGAAGAATACCAAGACTCAATATTTGAATGTACGCCGACAGACCGTCAAACATACATTGTTACAAGAAAAGAAAGATGGTTAAACGAAAAAGAGAAAAAATCTGTCGAATTATCTAAGAAAAAATTTGCTGCACATAAATTATGGTTACAAAAATTTAATTTGAGTTAACTTTAAAAGAATTTTTATCATCCTTACTAAACCTTCTGAACCAGTTAATCTAGCAAATATTTTTCCTAAAATAATACCTTTTGGTAGAATATAGAATTATTTATCTCTTCTTTAATAATTTGAATAATAATACTATATTGTTAGCATAAGCTTGTAAAAGGTGCTTAAAAGCCTGCGCCCGATTAGTGCTTCCACATTACAAGCAAAATCATTTTTAATCAGATTATAAATACTAAAAATATCAAAGAATAAGAGAACTGATGTAGCGGCAGCCGGACTTGAACCGACGACACACGGATTATGATTCCGTTGCTCTACCAACTGAGCTATACCGCCGTAAAGAAAAATTAGCGGGGGAAGGATTCGAACCTCCGACCTTTGGGTTATGAGCCCAACGAGCTAACCCCTGCTCCACCCCGCGTCAGATGCAAACTGGGTTTTAGTTTGCTAAAGAAACATTGACTATAGCAAATGCGTTATTTTCAAACAACTATAATTTCTATTATTTACAAAAATAAGCTTTACTAAGCCTTTAATGTATCTGTCGAAGGGAATTTAAATTTTTGGAAAAGATTTGTGATAGTTTGCAGTGTTCGTTTTGTTGACCCTCTCAAACTTTGGACAAGTGCTAATCCGTTCTGACCAATTTCTTCTCGGATAGAACTGTCAATTAATAAAATTTCTAAAACTTTTTGTAATTCTTGCTCTGAAACTTGAATCCCAGCTTCAGCTTGTTTAATAAGGTCAACAAGTTCTAATTGCGAATACATAGAAAGTCCAAAAATAACAGGTTTACCATACCAACAAGGCTCTAGGATGTTATGTCCACCTACCTTTAATGTAAAACTCCCCCCAACAATTGCAATATCCGAAAGTTGGTAACACATGCGAAGCATTCCCATCGCATCAATAAGAATAACTTGCTCTTTTCCAGTTCTCCTATTGATATCTGTAAAATTAATCCACTTGAGTCGTTCCTTTTCTAAAAAAGCAACCACTTCCTTAAATCTTTCAGGATGACGAGGCACTAAAATAGCTTTTAAATCAGGAATTTGATTCCAGAGTTCTTTAAGCATGCGAATAAGCATTTGTTCTTCTGGATAATGTGAAGAACCAATTGTTAAGACGGGTTGCTCCGGAGAAATTCCCAATTTTTCTCTCCATGCATACACCCCTTCTTTTGTCAGTTGTGGATACTCATCATCTAATTTAAGGTTTCCAGTCACATGTAATTTTTCTTCCTGTACACCAATATCAACAAAACGTTCTTTATATAAAGAATTTTGAACGCATAGAAGATCGAACAAACTAAAAAGTTTTTTAGAGAAAAAATTAAATACTTTAAAACGTGCCGCAGATTTTTGAGATAACTTACCATTAACTAAAACAAGTGCAGCTCCCTCTTGCTTAGTTAGTCTCATAAAATTCAACCAAAAGTCGGATTCACAAATAATCACGAGCTGGGGGGCCGTTTTTCGGACGATTTTTTTTATAATGAAATAAAAATCGAAGGGTAAATAAACATGATAATTGGCAAAAGGCAAACTCCTTTTTGCTTCAGCATGACCAGTTTCTGTCACCGAAGAAATAAGTAAGCGATGATGAGGATAAGTAAGTTTTAATTCTCGCGCTAAAGCGATAACGGCTTTCGTCTCTCCAAGAGATACAGCATGAATCCAAATCAAAGGGTGTTCTTGACTGATTTCAAACCCTTTAAATCCTAATCGATACCACAAGCTGTGTCGGTATTTCCCGTGAATAAAAAAATAATAAAGCATTTTGGGAGATGCTAAAATAGCTAATAGCCATAATGACATTTCATATAGGAGAAAGAAAAGACGCTTCACTCTGATCTCAAAAGTTTAAAATTAATAAATTTGCTTACATTCCCCAGGATTTAATACCCAAAATTGTTCGAATGGGATTTGCTTCGTTTGCATCTCTTGGCGAAGTATTTTAACGGGCTCTTTAATCCCTTCGTCTGTTAACTGAAAGGTTCCAAAGTGAATCGCTAAACTTTGCTTGGCGTTTAAATCTAGATGAGCTTGAAGAGCTTCGGCTGGAGATAGATGAATTGATTGCATTATCCACCTTGGTTCATAAGCCCCAATAGGTAAACAAGCTAATGTCGGAGCTCCTAACCGTGATCTTATTGCCTTAAAATGTGGCCCATAGCCAGAATCTCCGGCAAAGTAAACACTTTGATTAGATGTTTTAATCATAAAACCACCCCAGAGAGTTCGATTACGATCAAATAGGCCCCGTGCCGAAAAATGTTGAGCAGGAACAAAAATGAGCTGATTAGACGAATAGAGAGAAACTTCATCCCACCAATCCATTTCTAAAACTTTTTTTAACCCCTTACTACGCAAAAACCTTTGATTTCCCATGGGGACATAAAAAACAGGAGAATAATCTACCTGCAACTTTTGAAGTGTAGGCATGTCCATATGGTCATAATGGTTATGGCTGATAAGCACAAAGTCTATTGGAGGAAGATCCTTAAATTGAATACCTGGTAAAGAAACTCTTTTAGGCCCAATATAAGAGAAAGGACTCGCTCTTTCAGACCAAATCGGGTCTGTTAAAATATTTTTCCCATCAATCTGAATAAGAACTGTTGAATGGGTAACATAAGTGACCTCTAGCTCATCAGAGGAAACGCGTTCTTTTAACTTTTTTTGCTGATTAACAGAAACTGATTCTGGCCACTTAACAGGTTTTCTT
This sequence comes from Candidatus Protochlamydia amoebophila UWE25, assembly GCF_000011565.2. Lineage (NCBI taxonomy): Bacteria > Pseudomonadati > Chlamydiota > Chlamydiia > Parachlamydiales > Parachlamydiaceae > Candidatus Protochlamydia > Candidatus Protochlamydia amoebophila. Next base: position 1,032,486 of record NC_005861.2, on the reverse strand, counting down.
GTTATCATCCATTTGAGGACTTGCCAAAATGAATGGGTAGAAAAATTGAAAGGATTAAAATAATAATTCCCATCAAAATGATTTGAAGACATGATTTTTCCTAATTTAATAGATTCCTTTTAAGGGATTAGAAATCAAATAAACGAAATGAAAAAGAAATCTACAAAATAGAATAACGGTCTAAAATTTATTGCGCAACCCAGAGCACATGTTTCTCTTTATTACTTCCGTAGAAAAACTCTAAAATCAATTTGTATATACAATCACTTGTTATTAATAATTAAATCTTCTAGTATCTTTGCGATATTAATTTACTTTTGAAACATGCAGAGATGACTGGACAAATTATCGGAATTATACCAGCCCGTTATGGTAGCACTCGTTTTCCAGGTAAACCCCTCGCCTCAATTCTCGGTAAAACTCTTCTTCAAAGAACTTATGAAAATAGCTTAAGGGCTAGCGCTCTCAGCGATCTTATTGTTGCCACAGATGATGAACGTATTTTTGAACATGTTCGCTCCTTTAATGGTAAAGTCGTAATGACTTCTGAACAATGCCCCACTGGAACGGATCGCTTAGCAGAAGTCCTTTCACTCTACCCAGAATGGATGCATGCAACTGCTATTGTTAACATTCAAGGAGATGAACCTTGTTTAAACCCTTTGACCATCAATTTAGCTGTTCAGGCACTTGTTAATGACCCTCAAGGACAAGTATCTACTATTGTGACTCCCTTATTGGATGAAGAAGAAGCTAAAAATTCTTCTATTGTCAAATGTGTGATGGATCAACAGGGAAACGCACTTTATTTTAGCCGTGCTTTAATCCCTTCCAACAAAACCAACTCTTTTAAAAATGGAGCTATTTATTTTCGTCATTTAGGGCTCTATGTCTATAGACCATCATTTATCATAAACTATCAGAAATTACCTTCTACACCCCTGCAGTTAGAAGAAGATTTAGAACAATTAAAAGTTTTAGAACACGGATATCGAATCAAAGTTGCGATCGTTGATCAGGCAAATATTGGAGTTGACACTCCTGAGGATATCCACAAAGTTGAGGAATGGCTATGCAAACAAAATACATTTTTATAACAGGCGGTGTCTGTTCCTCTTTGGGAAAAGGACTCACTTCTGCAGCAATTGGGTTATTACTCGAAAAAAAAGGGTTAAGAGTGTCAATGCTTAAATTAGATCCTTACTTGAATGTTGATCCAGGTACGATGAGCCCCTTTCAACATGGCGAGGTTTATGTGACAGATGATGGCGCTGAAACAGATTTAGATTTAGGTCATTACTACCGTTATACAAATTCTTTTTTATCAAAAGCTTCTAACGCTACTTCTGGTCAAATTTACAATACAGTAATTAAAAGAGAGCGACATGGCGACTATCTAGGAAAAACGGTTCAAGTTATTCCTCATATTACGAATGAGATTAAACAACGCATTGTGAACTGTGGAAAACAACAAGAAAATATTGATGTTGTTTTGGTCGAAATAGGAGGAACTGCCGGAGATATTGAATCACTTCCCTTTTTAGAAGCCATTCGCCAATTTACTTACGATCATCGCAATAATTGTTTAAATATACACTTGACATATGTTCCATATTTGAAAGCAGCAGGAGAGGTAAAAACTAAACCTTCTCAGCATTCCGTACAAGTTTTAAGAGGAATTGGGATTTTTCCAGATATTATTGTTTGCCGTTGCGAAGTGAATTTATCTGATGAAGTTAAAGATAAAATTAGCCTTTTTTGTAATGTCAACAGACGTGCTGTCATCGAAGAAAAAGATGTCGAACATAGTATTTATGAAGTCCCTTTAGATTTGCATAAGCAAGGAATTGATGCTTTAATTTGTGAACTTTTACATCTTCCTAATCCCTCAATCAATTTATCAGAATGGGAAAAAATACTTGAAACGATAAAAAATCCTAAAGGAACTGTAACTGTAGGCATCGTTGGAAAATATGTTCAACATCAAGATGCTTATAAATCGGTTTTCGAATCTTTGACGCATGGAGCATTAGCTGCAGGATATAAACTTCAAATTAAACGATTTGAAGCAGATAAACTTCCGTTAGATGATAACCAATTAGCTAAAACAATTGAAGGTTGTGATGGCTATTTAGTTCCTGGAGGATTTGGAGAAAGAGGGTGGCTTGGCAAAATTCACACAGCTAAATTATGTAGGGAGAAAAAAATTCCTTACTTTGGAATCTGCTTAGGAATGCAGGTCATGGCAGTCGAATTCGCTAGACATGTGGTCGGACTCAATGAAGCTAATTCAACAGAGTTTGATCCTGATACTATACATCCTGTGATTTCTTTATTAAGTGAGCAAAGAGGTTTACAAGACCTTGGAGGTACAATGCGTCTTGGAGCTTATATTTGTGATTTGAAACTTCACACAAAAGCTTATCAAGCTTATAAAAGTTCACAAATCAGCGAACGGCATCGACATCGTTATGAATTTAATAATACTTACAAAGAACAAATGGAAAAAGCTGGTTTTGTAGTTGCAGGAACGTTAAAAGGTGAGAATCTTTGCGAAATAGCTGAAGTCAAAGATCATCCTTGGATGATTGGAGTTCAATTTCACCCTGAATTTAAATCAAAACCAACAGACCCTCATCCACTTTTCCGTGACTTTATTCAAGCGATGATTATTTACCATAAGAGTCAGCATGGAAAATAAGCCAAAGCCCAGTAGAATTTTAGGCATCGATTTTGGGATGAGCCGAATAGGCTTGGCTCAATCCGACGAAAGAAAGATTATAGCCATGCCTCTTATCACTGTACATACTGAAAAAAAATCAGAACAAACAGTTATCAAATTATTAGAAACCATTTCACAGTTGTGCGAAACTCAAAAATGTGAAATTGAAGAAATTGTGATCGGGCTTCCTTTAATGATGAGTGGTAGAACTGGATTTTTAGCAGATGAAGTTAAACATTTTGCTCAACTTCTTCAACAATTGACACCCATTCCTATTCGTTTATGGGATGAACGTTTAACTACGGTACAAGCCGAACGCTCTTTGCGAGAAAGTCAATTAACACGTAAAAAGCGATCAAAAGTTGTTGATATTGTCAGCGCTTCCATCATCCTTCAAAGCTATCTAGATAGTCGATGCTGAATAGTTGATTCAGCATCGACTAGATATTTATAATTCTCCTTCAAGAACTTCTAATTGAAGCTTTAAAACTTCTTCTAAATTGGTCTGTTCAGCACTTAGAACTAAGGCAACAGGAGGAAAATCTGTTGCTTTTTGAGGAAGAGCTTGGAAATAAACTCCATATTCCTCTAATGTCTCCCCTTCCGCGGGAGCGCGCATGCCCATAAAAACCATCGCCGCTTGTGTAGAAAAAAAGCGCATTACTTGAATTTTTTCTTGTTCAGGATTGGAAGCCACTAAAACAGTTGTTTCAATATTTAATCGATTCTTCTTAATTAACTCCTGAAATTCTTGCATTCTCTGCTGACGGATTTGTTCATCAGAAACTAAGCTAACTAAGCAAATACGAGTTTTTTTCCAAGAAGGATTTTTTCGAAGCATGTAAGCAAACACCATCATTAATTCACAATTGCGTTGCGAATTATCATCCCACCAAATGTGGATATCTCCTTTGATAATAGGTTTCTTGAAAGGAAACTCAAAAGATTTTTGTTCATCGTTCAGAATAACTACATTTTTTCCTCGCTTGTGAGCCAATTTAATGACTTCAAGATAACTAATTAATGTTTCCTCTTGAGAAGTTCCACCACAAACAATTGTATTAGGTGTCAGAGGGCCAATTCCATAATGTGCAATCATTTGCTTCATTCCAGAAGACACGCTTTTTGCTTGATGAAGAGTGACTAAAGCTTGAATATCATGGTGTTTTAATAAAGTCTTAATTCTTTGATCTAGCTGGGTAATTTGAGCCTGACTAGCCTGTTCTGGGGAGAAAAATGAAGCCATGGTTAAAAAGCCTTTAGAATGAGCAATCGCATTTGAAAAGCTTAAAAGCTGATCAGAAACTAAAGAAGGTTTACCGGTAAACACTAAAAAGTTTGGTCGCCAAGAACGAGAGGATGGCATTTCGTTTGCTAAGCGATAAATAACGGCTCGGGAAAAAAACATGAAAATTCCATAACGGATGTCGTCCCAAGCAGTGTTAATTCTTTGTCTTTTTAAAGCTAGATAGATAACAAATACTAGTCCTAAAGCTAAAATTGCTGCTCCTGAGTTAATCATTAACATCGCTATAACGCAAAGTAGGGTCCCTGTTAAGGAGATAATCCATGGTAAGGGAAAAGTAGGGCGCCAACTTGGATTAGACATTAAATCTTCTAAACCTGTCGCTAAATTCAAAACTGCATAGCAAATTAAGCAAATCATTGTTAAGAGAGGAGCAATCACGTTAATACTTCCAAAACAAATTCCAATTAGTGCAATCGCAACGGTCAATGCGGTGGCTATACGGGGTTCGCAGTAAGGTCCATATTCCCTAGCAAATATGCGTGGAACAATTCCATCTTCCGCTAAAGCTTGCAATGTACGTGGCGCACCTAATAGACCACCAATGGCACTAGAAAGAGTTGCCCCCCAAATACCTAAAATGATCAGAGACTCAAACTTGGCAACATGTTGAATTACTAAAGGATCCATAACAAGCCTGTCTAAAGGAACCATTTCAAAAAGAAAAAGAGAAATTCCTATATAAATAACATATGCTGTTAATACTGCTGTAATTGTTCCTAAAGGTAAAGAACGGCTGGGATCTTTTAAATCTCCCGATAAAGAAGCACTGGATTCAATTCCTGTTAAGGCAGGAAAGAAAATAGCAAAAATAGCCCAAAAAGAGGAGGGAGAAGAATCATTTAAAGGAGTATAGGAATATAAATCTAAATTTGCTGGATTTCCTGTAAAAAGAGAGTATAGGGAAGCTATAATAATGACAAAAATAACCAGCTGAATTTTTAAAGCAAAATTCGTGGATACGTAAGCTAATAAAGTTAAAACACAAAGAGTTGCGATTCCAATGGCTACCGCAGAAAATTGCGGAAAAAGAGACTGAAAAGATTCTGTAAAGCCTACAATGCAAAATGATACGCTAATACTTTGCTTAAGGAATAAAGGGATGCCGATTGAACTACCAACTTCTAAGCCAAGCGCTCGCGAGATAATATAGTAAGCTCCCCCTTTCCCGACTTTAATATTGGTAGCGGCGGCAGACATGGAAAGAATTGTAATTAGGGTGATAACACTCGCTAAAGTAATAATAAAAAGAGTGGAATAGAGTCCAGCGCTTCCTACAATCCATCCCAATCGAAGAAAAATGATGACTCCAAACATCATCAGAATGCTGGGAACATAAATTCCAAAAAATGTTCCAAATTTAGGCCTTTGCTCAATTGTTACTTGATCAGCCAGTGAGGTTTGAAAAGATGTTGTTTGACCCACTGTATAACTCATAAGCGCCTTCCTTTTTTAAACGAATAGAGATAATTTTTGAAAAAATTTTCTTTCATTTTTGAAACGTTACAAATGGAGAAAATTTTTATTGAAAACTTACCTTTAATTCTTTCAGCCGATTTTTTGGGTTTTTATTCTTCTACTCACTTGTATTTCAATAATTTCTTTTTCAAATTAAAAATCGGTAAATCAATCAATTATGAATTATTAATTTAACGTGATAAAATTTATTCTCATCCAATCAATACTAGTTTAATCTAAATTTTTAATCAAGAACACAGGGCTATTTATAAAAAAGAATGAACTACAAAAAGTAAATGTTTATAAAAAATGCCTAAAAAGAAATATGATATTAATTTTTAAAGATGTTAATTATTGAGTCTAGGTAAGTGGGCAATTTTTAAAAGTTCATTCCTACTCTTAAAAAATATTAGATTTAAAATAATATTTTTATTTTAATTGGGATATAAATTTATTAAAAGCATTAAAAAATTTTTATATAGCTGATTGATTTTCCATTCTATAAAAGACAGGATTGCTAGCTAAATCTTTTTTTTGGAGGAATAAAAGTTTCCGCAAAAATGGTGAGTCCTGTTAACGTCATGCGTTTTCGCTTTAGCAATAATGTTATATAAATTTTTCGCTATAATTATAAGCTTCAAATAATTTAAATGTGGATCATTAATCATTTTCTTTCACTCCTACATTTATCTTTTGCAGCAGTTACCCTCCAAAAAGTCGATACCATAAACCTGGCAAAGGATTTAAAATAATTTCAAAGCTTTTCTTATTATTCATGTGATTTTACTTACATCTATCACGAAAATGCAAATTCTCTGATAAAAAGTTGAGATTAGGAAATAAATTTCCATGATTCATATCTTACGAAAAGTCAAAATAATTTCCTTTGTTTACATCCTATGCGTTAAGCGGAAAATAGAAATTGCGGATGGTGATTGCATTAACATAATCGTCTAGAATAAAGCTTTAAAGAGCTTTTTTCATTTTGCATTTTTTAGAAAGGACTGAAATTATTTATAATTTTTCTCAAATAAAATAAATAAAAACTTAACAAACAGAGCAATTAACGCATTAAAAATAAAATAAATATAAATTTAATGAAAAAGACAAATTCAAAAAAAAATTTAACTGACTGTTGACGAAAATTTCTTAAATAAGCCTAATCAATTTACAAATCACGTAGCGATGGAAATGCTAATTCGCTATGCTGCGATTAAATTATTAGGTGGTTTTAACTATGCATAACTCGCATTATTTTGTTAATCCTTTGAACGAACCGAATCGGCCCATAAAAATTCCAGAATCTTGTATTTTAGTCATTTTTGGAGCGACCGGTGATTTAACAGCTCGTAAACTAATTCCAGCTTTGTATAACTTAGCGAGAGACGGCCAACTTCCTGGTCATTTTGCCTGTGTAGGCTTTGCTAGAAGGGCAAAAACACATGATGAGTTTCGGGAAGAAATGTTAGAAGCAGTTAACAAATTTTCAAGATCGAAACCAGTTGAACAAGGACTCTGGAAACGCTTTCGTGAACAATTGTTTTATCATCAATCAGAATTTGATGATGATGAAGGGTATAAAAGCTTAAACCAATTTTTAGAAAAACTCGACACACAAATGGGAACTAAAGGTAACCGAGTTTTTTATTTATCTATCCAGCCTAGCTATTTTCCTCTCGTTGTTGAAAAGCTTAGCCAACACCAATTGACATATCCAGTTAAACAAGTCAAAGACAAATGGAGTCGTGTCATTATAGAAAAGCCTTTTGGAAGAGATATTGAATCAGCAAAACAACTTCAACAAGATCTTGTGCAACACCTAGATGAAAGTCAAATTTATCGAATTGATCATTATTTGGGAAAAGAAACTGTACAAAATTTATTAGTTTTTAGATTTGGTAATCCCATCTTTGAATCAGTTTGGAATAACCATCATATTGATAATATTCAAATTACTGTTGGTGAAGAAATTGGAATTGGTTCTCGCGGTCGATTTTGGGAAGAAGCAGGAATGTTGCGAGATATTGTCCAAAATCATGTGATGCAACTCCTTTCTCTTGTTGCGATGGAACCCCCGACGAGTCTCCAAGCCAACTCAGTCCGCGGCGAAAAAGTTAAAGTCATTGAAGCTATTAGACCTATCCCCTTCGATTCAATGGAACAATGCGTTATCCGGGGCCAATATGGATCTGGATTCATTAACGGGGAACCCGTTAAAGGATATCGAGACGAGGAAAATGTAGACTCTAAATCTTTTGTTGAAACCTACGTTGCCTTGCAACTTTCTATCGATAACTGGCGTTGGGCTGGAGTTCCCTTCTATTTACGTGCTGGTAAACGCCTACCCAAACGAGCTACTGAAATTGCGATTACTTTCAAAAAAGCCCCCGGATATCTATTTGAAGGAACTTCAGCTTTGATTGACTCAAACGTTTTAGTGATTCGTATTCAACCGGATGAAGGAATTTCATTGAGAATTAATTGCAAAGTCCCTGCATTAAACACAGTCATTCAACCGGTGAAAATGGATTTTCGTTACGGATCTTACTTTGGTGCCATTCCTCCCGAAGCTTATGAAAGATTAATTTGTGATTGCATGGCCGGGGATAATACTTTATTTGCTAGAGATGACGAAGTCATTATGTCTTGGAAGTTGCTCACACCTATTTTAGAACATTGGCAAGAAACATCCCCGACAGATTTTCCAAATTATGCCGCGGGAACTTGGGGGCCAGACCGAGCCGAAGAAATGCTAAAACGCCAAGGACGTCATTGGAGACTTATTTAACCATATCAAATATCAAAAGGTAATTTATAAACCATCGATAAAGCATAATTTTGTGAATTGACTTAAATTTATGTGTTTATTTTTGATATTTGGTATAGCCTGAATTTTGAACTTTTCTTTCTGATAATCAGAGGCTTTAATTGATAATTAAAAAAAATTTATCTACCAAGTATCTGAAACTTAAATAAAAATTCTTCAAATTCAGGTTAAAATATAAAATGGATTATTTGATATGGAAGTAGAAAAAAAAGAAATTGTTCCTGATCTACAAACAGAATTTAATAAATTAGCTAATACCCAGCAATCAAAAACAAAAGCCTGTTTATTTAATCTTATTATTTATACTCAAGAAAAATCCCGTTCGGATTACTTTACCAGTATGGTAAAAATGATTGCCAAGCAATTTCCATGTCGAATTATTTTCGTTCAAGGTGATCGAACAACAAAAGATTCTTATCTGCGAGTAAATGTTTCGACTGAGATCGGAAAAGAGACTAAAGGATTTACCTGTGATCAAATTCTTATCGAAGCGGCAGGTAAAGAGCTTTCTAAAGTTCCTTTTTTGATTTTACCTGTATTCGTTCCAAGTTTACCCATTTACCTAGTTTGGGGGGAAGACCCAACAACAGAAAATACGATTCTTCCTCATCTACAAAAATTTGCCACAAGGTTGATTTTTGATTCCGAATGCACAAAGGATCTTCAACATTTTAGTCGAACCATGCAGCAAAAAATTCAATCGTCCTCTATTCAAATTGTGGACATGAATTGGGCTCGTATTGGAGGCTGGAGAGAAATTGTAGCACAAACTTTTGATAGTAAAGAAAGATTTGGACAATTAGCCACTGCCCAATCGATTAAAATCACTTACAATAATTTACCTTCTCCGTTTTTTACCCATCCTGATACACAAGCCATTTATTTACAAGCTTGGTTAGCTTCAAGACTTGGATGGAAATTTATTAAACGAAAAATCGAACAAGCCGTTCACATCCTTTATTATAAAGGGAATAAAGAAACTGTTAAAATCCAACTGATTGGCGTTACAGATAAAGAATTATCTTCAGAAGATATTATTGCTATTGATGTATCCGATGACATTGATTATGTATGTCACCTAAAAAGACAAGGAAATAACCAAGTATCTGTTCAAGCCTGTAATCAATATCAATGCGAACTTCCTTTTACATTATGGCTACCAACCATCCGTACAGGCCGTAGTTTTATGCAAGAAATATTTTACCAGAAAGTCAGTCATCACTATTTAGATATGCTACATTTGATCAGTCAAGCTAATTGGAGTTTATGATATGCAAACAGCTCATTGGAAAACATCTATTCGATCGTTTGATGAAAGGCGTAATTTTATCGTTGTTGGAAATGCAGAAGAAACAATTCAATTTTGCGTAAAACAATTCATAGAAATTGCGCAAGAGGCAATTGAAAAACGGGGTTTGTTTACAGTGGCTTTATCAGGAGGACAAACCCCTAATGCTATTTTTAAAGAATTGAGTCAACAAGACTATTTAAAGCAATTGGACTGGACTAAAGTGTTCTGTTTTTGGAGTGATGAAAGGAGCGTTCCTCCGACAGATACGGAGAGCAATTATGCCATGGCTATGGAATCTGGCCTCGCTAAACTTCCTTTAAAAAGAGAACATATTTTTCGCATGAAAGCAGAAAGTGACATTGAAGAGAACGCTCTCGAGTACGAAGCCATCATACGTGAAAAAGTCTCTTCTAATAGCTTTGATTTATTAATGCTAGGAATGGGAGATGATGGTCATACAGCATCACTTTTTCCTCATACGCAAGGCTTACACGCAAAAGATCGTCTAGTCATTGCTAATTACGTTCCCCAAAAACATACTTGGCGCATGTCTTTGACCTATGAATGTATTCATTTGGCTAAAACGATTTGTATTTACGCCATGGGAAAGAAAAAAGCCAATATGGTTGCTCAAGCATTAACAAAAAGCTATGATCCAGATAACCTTCCCATCCAACGTATTGGTACAACACATCATAAAGCTCTATGGATTTTAGATCATGAAGCTGGTGAAAAACTCTTGCAAATTTTCCAAAGACGGTAAACACTTAAGACAAAAATCCACAAAAATGAAATAGTTTAGACCTTATGTTAGTTTTGGGAATAGAAAGTACTTGTGATGAAACAGCGTGTGCCATCGTTCGTGATGGAAAAGATATTTTGTCAAACATTGTCGCTTCACAAATTGATTTACACAAAGAATACGGAGGCGTTGTTCCTGAACTGGCTTGTCGAAGGCATATTGATTTAATTATTCCAGTCATTGATCAAGCTCTTAATCAAGCAAAATTAACACTTGAACAAATTGATTTAATTGCGGTTGCAAATGGCCCAGGGTTAATTGGAGCTTTACTGATTGGTTTAAATACTGCTAAAGCACTCGCTTTAGCCCTTCGAAAACCTTTTATTGGCATTAATCACGTGGAAGCTCATTTATATGCAGCAATTATGTCACACCCTCAAGATTTTCAATTTCCTTGTTTAGGCGTCGTTCTGTCTGGCGGTCATACTGCTCTTGTTTTAATTAAACAAATTGGTCAATACGAACTTATCGGGCAAACTGTGGATGATGCAGTCGGAGAAGCTTTTGATAAAGTCGCTAAGATGCTTAATCTTCCCTATCCTGGTGGACCAGAAATAGAAAATTTAGCAAGGCACGGCCGTTCTGTTAAATTTAATTTTAAAGCTGGACAAGTGAAAGGTCGCCCTTTGGATTTTTCTTTCAGCGGACTAAAAACAGCAGTCCTTTATGCTATTAAAGATCCTAAAGCGCTTAAAGAGATGGTTCTTTTATCCTCCGAAATGACTCAAGATATCGCAGCAAGTTTCCAAGAAGCCGCTTGCAGTGATATTGTGAAAAAATCTCTATTGGCTGCAAAACAATATGGTGTCAATACTCTCTTATTTGGGGGGGGTGTAACGAATAATTGTTACTTAAGAAAATTATTTTCTGTGGCCAATTCAAACTTAAACTATATATGGCCTTCTGCCGGTTTAAGTTTGGATAATGCTGCCATGATCGCAGGTCTTGGATACTACCGTTATCAATTACAAAACAAAAGTGATTCCATGGATTTAGAACCATTAACACGAACCCCTTTACAATCCGTAAAAGAATAGATTTCGCGCATAAACAAACTGAAAAGTTACAAATATTCTTATTTCGACTATTGAATTTAAACATTTATTAAGTTAAGATTAATAATCTTAAGAAAAACCCCATGGATGGAGCTAATCAATGGCCAGCAAACGTGAAAACATTAAAATGAAAAGTTCAAAAAGTCACTATCATTACTACACATCAAAAAATAAAACTTCAACTCCAGGACGTCTAACATTAGTTAAATATGATCCAGTCGTACGTGAGAGAGTAGAATTTAAAGAAACAAAGTAATTTTTTTACTTTTGGTGCATAAAACATGTTTGAGCTTTCTGTCGCCTGCAAATATCTTATTCCCCGCCGGCGACAGCTCTCTGTTTCCATTATAAGTATCATCTCTGTTTTAGTCATTAGCCTAGTTGTCTGGTTAATCATTGTTTTTTTCTCCGTTACCAATGGCCTAGAAAAAAATTGGATTTATAAACTCACTACTTTAACCGCACCTGTTCGAATTACCCCTACCGATGCTTATTACCACTCTTACTATTATCAAATTGATAGTTTAAGCGAAAATTCCGGTTATAGTCACAAAACAATACGGGAAAAGAACGAATCACAGTTCACAGATCCTTACGATAAAGATTATGATGAAGAAATTCCTTCTCACTGGCAAACTCCAGATCGTCAACCTGATGGATCTCTAAAAGACCTTGTTAAATTAGCTTTCAATTCGATTCAGAATCTGAAGAAAATACCTGGCTTATATGCTCAAGACTTTGAATTAACAGCTAGCCATATTAAACTTCGCCTTCAAAGAGACATGTCCGTTTTGCATGCACACAATTTTTATGGAGGTGCAACGCAATCATATTTAGCTTATCCAACCTACTTAGGTAACTTTGAAGCAAATAACTCCAAAATTGGCCAAACTTTTTTACCTATCGAATCAAAAGATCTCAATAATTATTTACAATTGATTCCTTTTGCAGAGAATCATGAAGATAATCCAGATGAAAAAATTCCTTTTCCTCAAACGATACTGCAAAAAAGATTAAGAATTTTTTTTGATCATGTCATGATCAATCAACTACAAGCTAAATCATTTGGTTGGACAATTCCGAAAACTTTATTTCCTTTAAAAGCCCATTGGCAAGGATGTGCTGTTACTAAAGAGAACCATATTTTACGAATTGTTGTTCCTGCCCAATCCGAAAAATGCATGCAAATTCAAAAGTCTCTTGAAGACCAAGGTTTAGAAACGATTTTGGGACAATTGCATCTTGATGAAGGAAAAGCAATATTTTATGGAAAAAATCAAACTGTTTTTAATGATCTAACGAAAATTCCTATCACTTACGCTAGTGGGAATTCTTTTGAAGCTCATTTAATCTCCTCTTCAATCGAACGAGCCAAAAGATTAGATGATCTTACTTTTGAGATAACCGTGCCTATCCAAGGTGATATTTTAAAAGGAAATGTCCCTTATCGAGGACTAGAAATTGCCTCTGCGGAATTAAAACCCACCAATAAAAATTTTGGCAACCCCTTCTGGGTTTATCAATCATCCGCAAATTCAAATTTTATTCTTCCCTCGGATTCGGATATAGGCGGAGGGATAATTTTACCTAAAAGTTTCAGAGAAGCTGGGGTTTTGATTGGCGATCGGGGACACTTAAGCTATTTTGCTGCGACTGCAAGCCTTTTGCAAGAACAGCGTCTTCCAATTTATGTTGCAGGATTTTATGATCCAGGAATTATTCCAATTGGTAATAAATTTGTTTTAGCCAATCCAGAAATCACCTCTATTATTCGAGCATCTCATAATCAAGATGATAAATCTAGTTTAACGAATGGAATTAATATTCGTTTCGATCATTTAAGCCAAGCAGATGAAGTGAAAGACGCCTTATTAAAGGCTTTTCAAAAAAATGGGATCAGTCGTTACTGGGATATACAAACTTATAAAGAATACGAATTTACAAAAGAAATTATTCAAGAGCTTCAGAGTCAAAAAAATATTTTTATGTTGATTGCCGTGGTTATTATTCTCGTGGCCTGTTCTAATATTATTTCTATGCTCGTTATTTTGGTAAATGATAAAAAAGTTGAGATCGGAATTCTTCGTTCAATGGGAGCTTCTTCAAAAAGTATTGCCCTTATATTTGGATTTGCAGGTGGAGTAATTGGTATCCTAGGAAGTTTAATTGGAATTGGAGCAGCTATACTGACTTTAAGTTATTTAAGCACTCTTATTGCCTTTTTAAGTCGTTTGCAAGGACATGATATGCTTAACGCTTCTTTTTATGGACAAATGTTAACACATGAAATTAGTTATGAAGCGTTATTTTTTGTTTTAGGAGCGACTTGTATGATTTCTTTACTAGCAGGTATTGTACCTGCTGTCAAGGCTTGTCTTTTAAAACCCTCTCAAATTCTAAGATCTGGGAGTTAAATGCATTCTCATTCAACCTTAATTCTTGAAGCTCATGATATTCAAAAAAACTTCTATCATCCTGTGCAAGTAAAAATTCTACAAAGCGTTTCTCTTCAAGTTCAAATGGGAGAATCGGTGGCGATTATAGGAAGATCAGGAGAAGGAAAAAGTACATTATTACAAATTTTAGGTACACTCGAACAGCCTTGTTCAGGAACTTTAACAATTGATAATCAGTTAATCTCCTCTTCAAATAAATCTCAAATACGAAACGAATTAATTGGGTTTGTTTTTCAATCGTTTCACTTACTTGAAGATTATACAGCCTTAGAAAATGTTTTGATGCCTGCACGCATTGGAAGAAAATCTGTCGCAAAAGGAAGTTTGACAGAACAACGAGGAATGGAACTTCTTCATCAAGTTGGACTTCAAGAACGTGCTCATTTTCATACAAAACTTTTGTCTGGCGGTGAAAAACAACGAATTGCATTAGCTAGAGCTATGTGCAATGATCCTAAAATAATCTTTGCAGATGAACCTTCAGGTAATCTCGACAGACAAACTGCTCATCTCATGCATGAGATTTTACTAAAATTTATTCATGGGCAACAAAAAGCTCTTGTTTTAGTTACTCATGATCCAGAATTAGCCAAACTTTGTTCGTCTCAATATGAGCTTATTAACGGTTGCTTATATCGCCGGTAATTGGCGCTTGAAAATGGCGGCTCTTTCGGAAGGCGTGGAAAATAAATTTACATCTAAATCAAGATGGTTACAAAAATCCATATATTTATAGATCAAAGGAACTAGAATAATATTCTGAATAATCGTTTCAATAGCTAAAAAAATTGGAATCGATGTATGCATTGGCAAAGCAAATCCTAAATGATGCGTCACAACTCTTGCAATAGCAAAACTTGCATTATCAATTATCGTAGATTTAAATACATTCCAGACACGAAAACGACACATCTCAAGAAAGGAAGCATCCTGTACATTTTCTTGTGTTACTAAATGACAACATCGAATAGAAAAAACATAGGAAAAGCATAAATCGATTTTGCTCAACAAAATATCTTTAAGGTAAGTTCCAATTCGATAATAATAACGTGTTTGTTTAATAAAATTGCTTTCAAGTATCTCTGGCGAAAATTTAGCATTTAAAGTTTGAAGTGCTTGCAATTCCCACTGCTCAAAGACTTTTTTTATCTGAAAAGCAACAATAAACCAGACAGCGTAATTAATAGGATTAATTCCAGTTTTAGGGAAAATCTTCCGACCAACTAAACCATACGTCCCTCCAGCCACGGCGGCTAATCCGACAGTTTCGACTTGGTTATATAAATAGCTAGGAGTTGTAATAACTCGGTTAATAGAATCAATCATAAATGATTTTTTTACTAAAATTTTTTGTGCTGTTAACTTACTTGAGAATATTTTTTTTTGCAATCTTAGAATTTTTTATTCAAGAAAAATTTTACAATAAAATTTTTGAGCACTATAAATTAAGTAAAAAATTTTAAACTATGAATTTAGCGATTGATATAAAATTTTAAACAATAAGCTAAACTGCTTGCTCCAGTTCTATATGCTGACTGTTCGCTACTATAACTTGTTCTTTTATAGAGTCGGATTGCCCACAAGTCTGAGATGCTTGTCTAGCTAATTCTTCTTCTTCTTCTGCTCGTATTTTGTTATAAACAGCCGTAAATTTATCTACTAAGCCATGGACAAATTGTAAAATGTGCATACTTAAAATGAGTTCGCCACCGACAAAAATATAGCCACATTTTTTTACTAATCCTATTCCCAACTCTTGAGGAATTGAGGTAACGAAAGATTCTTTAACTTGTTCAATCAATGCGCGGCGAAAAATTTCTAAAAAAACTAAATCGTTATCTTTTATGTGGCAATCCAAAATTTGTTGCTTCGTCCGAATTTTTAACGCATAAGAAAAAACTTCGTCTATTTTTTTTTCTACGTTTTCCCCAAAACGAACAACTGACCACGAATACTTTCTTAATTTATCTACAAGGTTAGATTTCCTTTCAGGCAAATTTTCATAAATTGTACGCTCTCCAATTAATTTTAAAGCAACGAGATGTGTTAAGTTTGCAGATTCAATAATGGCAGCGCTTGCTATTCCAGACAAAACATAAGGAAAGCAAGTCACGGGTTGACTATATTCAACAAATTTAATCCAGACGAGAACGCGCTCCATTCCGTACGCCAAAAAACCAGCTACACCACCCTTAGCTAAATTTAAAGGAATCCTTAATACATAAGGAACTTGCACATCAGATGTTTGCTGTGCTTCTGTATGTATTTCACTATTTTCTAATAGTCGTGTGCCATTTCCAGTAGGAACGATGCTTAAATTGGCAGGAATTGACATGTTAACTCCCTTTTAAAAAATTAATAAATAAGTGTAACATTAAAATAATTGTTTAACAAGATCTTTTACGACATAAATATTAAACAAAAGTTGTTATTTTTTTTAAATTTTATATAAAAAACTAATTAACTTGTTTCCAAAAAAATTCTTGACAGATGTTGCGTGATTACTAATAATGATAAAGTTTAAGTTTAAAATTATAAAATCACTGTATACGAAATACAAGTACCAATCTAATTTTTAGTAGGTTAATGCAATGCATACACAATTAACGTCGACTTCAAATTCATTTAGCCAGCGAAATTTTTGGATTGTAAGCTTGTCTTTAATTTCCGGCCTTATTTTATCTATTTTATCTTGGCTTGAGCTATGCGTTGAACATTGTTCTGCTAATCAGGAATATCGACTTTTTGGAATGCCATTCGCGTTAGCAGGAATGGCTTTTTTTCCTGTTATGCTAGCGATTCATTTTTTCTCTAAAAAATTTCCTAGTCTTTCAAAATTAACAAGTTGGTCTCTAGCTGCTGCATTTGGCGCTGAAATCATGTTTATTTTGATTCAAAAATATGAGATAAGACATTGGTGCCCAGTTTGCCTAGGCATTGCACTTACGGTAACTATCGCTTGCATCGCAAGAGCCCTCCCTTACTTTAAAACTTTTTACTCTGCTATTCAGCAAGGGGAATTTATGACTAAAATCAAACAAGGTTTGCTCTCTTTATCATTTATCATTTTAGGATTTCTCATGGCATTTGTAGGGATCTCAAAAGTTGATGCGGCAGAAGATGCTATTGCGGATATGAAAAATCGCTTAATGTTTGGCTCTAAAACAAGCCCCGTTGAAGTTTATTTTGTCACCGATTGGTTTTGCCCTTCATGCAAAAAAATCGAAACGCAAATAGAAAAAATTTTGCCAGACATCCAAAATCAAGCTGCCTTATTTTTCGTGGATTACCCAATTCATAATAAAAGTATGAATTATACTCCCTATAACTTAGCTTTTTTAGTAAATGCTAAATCCAATTATTTAAAAGCCAGAGAAGTTCTCTCTCAGCTAACTGAAAAAACAGAAACTCCTCATGACAATGATGTTGTTAAGGCTGTTAAAGCTTATCACATTCCCTTTAAAGAATTGAGTTTCTTAGATGTTAAAGCTGGAATGGAATTTTTTGATAAGGTTGTTAAAAAATATGACCTTTCCGCTACACCAACGATTATTGTTACTAACACAAAAACGAATCAAGTCATCAAATTCGAAGGAACTGATGAAATTAGTGATCAGAACGTGTTAAATGCTATTCAGACTTTAAGCCAAAGTCATGAAGAAACTAGTAAATAAATATGATTAACAATTTAATAAAAAAGCTACTGAAATAAAACAGCTATGGATGAAAATTTTTTATCACATATTGAAGCCCAACTTGAAGATTTAAAAACACAGGGTTTATATAAACAAGAGCAAGAAATCACTTCACCTCAAGATGCTAAAATTACTATTGCTGGCGGAAAAGAGGTTTTAAATTTTTGTTCTAATAATTATTTAGGTCTTGCAAATCACCCCGAAATTATTCAAGCAGCTGAAAAAAGCTATTCAGACTATGGTTTTGGGCTCTCCTCTGTGAGATTTATCTGCGGAACCCAAACTGTACACAAACAGCTAGAAAGGCGCCTTTCTCAATTTTTAGAAACAGATGATACAATCCTTTATTGCTCTTGTTTTGATGCTAATGGGGGTCTTTTCGAAACACTTCTTAGTGCTGAAGATGCCGTAATTAGTGATGCTCTAAATCATGCTAGTATTATTGATGGAATTCGATTATCCAAAGCAAAACGTTTGCGTTACGACACGAATGACATGGCTAGCTTAGAGCAACAACTGAAAGTAGCTAAAGACTCACGCTTCCGTTTGATTGCAACAGATGGTGTCTTTTCAATGGATGGAACAATTGCGAATTTAAGAGCCATCTGCGATTTAGCGGATGAATATCAAGCCCTTGTCATGGTGGATGACTGTCATGCAGTTGGCTTCATGGGAGTAAAAGGAAAAGGAACTTCTGAGTTTTGTGATGTCATGGGTCGCGTCGATTTGATCACAGGAACCCTTGGAAAAGCTCTTGGAGGAGCACTTGGTGGATATACTTCGGGCCGCAAACCTTTAATTGATTGGTTAAGACAGCGCTCGAGACCTTACCTATTTTCTAACACCCTAGCTCCTAGCATTGCTGCTGCTTCTTTAACTGTATTAGATTTGATTGAAAAGTCTGATGATCGACGAGAAAAACTAAAGGCTAATGCGCTCTACTTTCGAGAAAAAATGACTGCTCTTGGCTTTGACCTTATTCCTGGCTCTCATCCTATTATTCCTATTATGCTAGGAGATGCTAAACTTGCCCAAAATTTTGCGGCTAAAATGTTAGAACAAGGAGTTTACGTGATTGGATTTGCTTATCCAGTTGTTCCCCAAGGTAAAGCTCGTATTCGCACACAAATGTGTGCCAATCATACGCGAGAAAATTTAAATCAAGCCATTCAAGCTTTTGAAAAAGTAGGAAAAGAACTGAAGATCATTTCTTAATAACCGAAACTATAGCCTAAATCAAACTATACTTCACTAACCTAGAGTTTGAAATTTTATCCCAACTCTAGCAGTGATATCTTTTGCTTCACTCCAATCCTATCATCCTCCTTTTGACCTCCTCATTTTGCAAGTAAGATATTTTAATTTCTGATTGCAAAGTGAAATGAATTTGTAATCATTTCGTATGCTGACTATAATGGTCCCTCCTCAAAAAATCACATTGAAGGTCTTTTTATGAAAGGTTTAGTCAAGAAAATATCAGCTCCCGGTCTTTGGATGGAAAATCTGCCAATACCGTCGCATGTGAAAGATGATGAAGTTCTGATTAAAACAATTAAAACATCCATCTGTGGCACCGATGTTCATATTTATAAATGGGATGCTTGGGCGCAGAAAAATGTTCCTGTGCCTTTGGTGATTGGTCATGAATTTATCGGTGAAATAGCAGAATTTGGAAAAAATGTTAAAGGATTTAAAATTGGAGAACGAGTATGCGGGGAAGGACATATCGTTTGTAATCAATGCCCAAATTGCCGCATGGGTCGTAAGCATGTCTGCATGCACACGAAAGGGCTAGGTTATCATATTTCTGGCTGCTTTGCTGAATATTTTGTTCTTCCTGCAGAAAATGTTTTTTCTCTACCCCCTTCCATTTCTGATGATTTAGGCGCCATCTTCGACCCTTACGGAAATGCTGTCCATACTACGCTCGCCTTTAATCTTATTGGTGAAGATGTTCTTATTACAGGTGCTGGCCCAATTGGAATCATGGCAGCCGCCATTGCTAAACAAGCTGGTGCAAGACATATTGTCATCACAGATGTAAACGATTATCGTCTAGACCTTGCAAGAACTATGGGTGTCTCGCATGCTATTAATGTTAATCGAGAATCTTTAGATAATTTTATGCAATCTCTAGGAATCAAATATGGCTTTACAGTTGGACTTGAGATGTCTGGCCATCCTGACGGACTAAAAACTTTAACGGAAAAAATTCGACATGGAGGAAACATCGCATTACTTGGCATTCTCCCACCAGCTACTTCTATTGACTGGAATTTAGTTATTTTTAAAATGTTAACTTTAAAAGGGATTTATGGAAGAGAAATTTTCTCAACCTGGTATCAGATGGTTCACCTTCTGGAAATTGGCTTAAATTTAGCTCCTATCATTACCCATCATTTTTCAGTTGATAATTTTGAAAAAGGATTTGAAGTGATGTTATCAGGCCAATCAGGTAAAGTGATTCTTGATTGGGTTTAACCTTTTCCCCTGCATAAAATTTTTGATGCAGTTTACAAAATAATTATTAATAATTAAAAAATTATTGTGTCCAAAAACGGATGAAAAAAACATCGAATTTTTTGAAAAATGTTGTCTGTATCAAAGCAATTCCAACAAATCTTTTATCTAATTCATAAATAAAATAATATTTTTTTAACAAGCTTAACAATAATTTAATTTTGTTAATCAAAAATCAAATAAATTGGTAATAGCTAAGTTTATATCCATATTTGCTTTTTAAGGAACAAATTCGTGACAATTTCAGGACATTGCTTTTGACTTTCTACATCTCTTGTATTAGGCAAATCTTCTACCGCATTTACTGAAAAAGACGAAATGAACATAAACTGCCTTAAACAATTAAATTTAATTCTTTTGTAATTTTAATTGATAAGAATCAATCATCTTAATGGAAGAATTTAATGAATATCTATTTATTTAAATAGACTCTTTTAGAATTAATTAAAACAAGTAAGCTGCTCATCACCATGGCAAAAGCCGCAAATAGTGGGGTTAACGATCCGTAAACTGCTAATCCTAAACCAATGCAATTGTAAAAAAAAGCCCAAAATAAATTTTGCTTAATAATTTTATGTCCTTTTTTAGCCAAGTGATGCATTTTTTGTAATATTTGTAAACGATTGGTTGTTAAAAGAATATCAGAAACCTGAATCGAAATATCAGTCGCCGACATAACGGCAACGCCTATATGAGAAGCTGTCAAAGCCGGAGCGTCATTGATTCCATCACCAATCATCATCACAATTTCTCCCTGTTTTTTTAGCTTTTCTATCAATTCTCTTTTTTGAAGTGGATGATATTCTGCAAACCATTCCTGAAATCCGCACAATCGAGCCACGGCTTCAACAGCTAATGAAGAGTCTCCTGACAATAGCAATGTTTTTATCCCTTTTAAAGATTGAATCAACGTTTGTACTTCTGGTTGAATACGATCTCCCAAATGAATAGCAGCTAAACAAATATTTTGCTTAGCAAAAAAGACTGTCGTTTGAGCCTCCATATTTTTTCTCAAATGAATTAAAGGAGTTGATATCCCCTGTTGTTGTAAAAAAATGGCTGATCCAAAATAATAGGGGATTTTTCCTTGATACCCCCTAATTCCTCTTCCGATAATCTCTTCGATTTTTTCAATGTTGCTCTCTTCAAAATCAATAATAGCTTGATCAACTGATCGAGCGATGGGGTGATTCGAATGAGAAACTAACGCTTTTAAAACACTTTTTTCTTCTAAAGAAAGCTTTTCATAGCCACTTAAAACAGTATATTTTCCTTCTGTAACAGTTCCTGTTTTATCACAAACTAAAATTGTTTCTTTACCGAGTAAAGCTAAACAAGCTCGATTGCGAATAATGACTCCGAGCTTAGCAAATGCATTTAGTAATTGAGATTCTACTAAAGGAACAGCAATTCCAATAGCACATGGACATGAAATCAGTAAAACTGATACAGCACGAATAATTCCGGATTGTAAAGAGGTTTGATCAAAATCTTGTTGATTAAATAGTAAGCAGTAAACAAAAACCCCAATCGCTAAACATAAAACAAACGGAACAAACCATTTGACAATCGAATCAATGGTTCGTACATACTGAGCTTTATGACCAATATCTTGCTCTACCATTTCAACGATTTGAAAGAGGGCAGTTTGCTCAGAAGTAGCAGTCACTTTAATAACCAAAGATCCCTGTTGCAAAATCGTTCCAGCTAAAACATCCATCCCAACATTTTTAGGTACTGGTAAAGCCTCTCCTGTCATTAAAGATTCATTGCAAATCCCCTCTCCTTCTTCAACAATTCCATCCAGTACAATTTTCTCACCACTCAAAACAACCAGCAAATCGCCTATGTGGATCTCTTTTAAAGAAACAAACTCATTTTTTGTTGCAGAGATTTTTTTTCTCCCGCGTCTTGGTAGCGCTCTTGTCAATTGAACAAGAGAATCTTTAGCAGAAAATTTGGCTTTCGACTCAATCATTTTTCCTAACAAGACGAAAACAATGATAACTGTCATCGAATCAAAATAAACATACGAACTCCCCCTCCACATTTCATAAATAGATAGCCCTGTTGCTGCAGCTACACCTAAAACAACTAAAGCCTCCATTCCCCATAACCCTACTTTCGCACCAGTATAAAATCTTTTCCATATTGGCCAAGCACTATAGGTTAAAACTGGTAGTGCTCCTATCAAAGAAAGCCAAGCAAATAATTGGGCATATCCTTCTGCTTGTTCATTAAAAAAACTGACATAAATTGGATAAGCAAACATCATAATATTCATTGAGAAAAATGCTGCGATAACAAAACGAAGGGATAAAGTTCGACTCAACACTTGTTGGCGAGGATCCTGCAAAAAATTTGGACGATATCCCAAATTTGAGATGAGTTTTAAAATTCTTTCTTTTGTGATATGAACAGGAGCATATTCGATCGTAGCCGAATCTGTTGTATAATCAACGTAGCAATAAGCAATCCCCCATTCTTTCAAAAGAGTCAGCTTGATAACTTCTGCACAAGATGGACACCACATATCGTGAATTTCTAAATGTAGCTTTTCAAGCGTCTCTTTCTCTCCTATTTTCTGACTATTAATTTCTTCCAAAAGGCGCGGATTGGCGATCAAACCTGATTTCAAAGCTTGCTTAAACAAAGGATGTTCACTAACATTATTTAACGCTTGTTGAGTGGCAAGAATTTGATGCACAGTTTGACACCCTGCGCAGCAAAATGTTTTTTCTCCATCTTTATAGAAGACAAGGTTAACAGGGCTTTGACAAAGTAAACATTCAGATGTCATAGAGTTTTGTTAAAATAGTTATTCATTTAAAAAATTAATTTAAACACTAACACACACTTCATTTGTTGACCGCATCATTTCATTTACAAGAAATATAGTATTTTAAATTGAAATTTACATGTTACTTAACGATTCTCTTCATTAATCATTTTATTTTGAGAATCTAAGACAAACTAGCGTCTAAAGTTAAGAGATGGATGATTCTACTTTCCGTTATGAATATGGCCACTTTTTTTGATTATCGTCGAGCTGCAACTTGGGCATGTTAATGTTGTTTTAGATCTCCGTATGATGAAAACCTTATAAGAAAGCCATTTACATTAGAAAAATCAAATAAAAATTTTTAGTTGGCATGGCATGTTTAGGACTATTTAATTGTTAATAATAGCAAATACTTAAAAATTGTTGATATAAAAATAAGAAGTTTTGAAACGCATATCTAATGTATAGTTAGTTGCATTTAATTGTGCACTTATGTGTGCATATTTGGTAGTGCTAAATAGGTAAGGCTATTTCAATAAACTGATCTAATTTGATAGATTAATTATTCTAATTCAAGCGGAGAAGAGCAATGAGATGGACGCACTGCGGCTCAGATTTGGTAAAAAAGAATAGTTATACAAGACATGAAAAGCAAAATTTTCGCTGTTTAGAGTGTGGCAAACAGTGGAGCGAAAACAATGAAGCTAAAATCATTAACGAACAAACAAAGGAACTTGTCAGAAAAACTCTTCTAAAAAGGGTATCTCTTCATGGAATTTGTAGAATTTTTGATGTAAGGATGCCATGGCTGCTAGATTTTATTAATTTCATTATCAATGATTTGCCTGAGGATTTAAATGTACAAGTCACTTGTCATGAGAAAGACGAGTTGAAAGTGGCTACACTTGAAGTAGATGATCTATGGAGTTTTGTAGGAAACAAGAAAAATGATTAGTAGTTATGGCTCGTCTTACATAAAAAAGTCGCCAAGTGCTCGCTAGGCAAGTGGGTCCTCGAGATAAAAAAACCGCTGAGCTTCTTTTTGCAAAATGACCCGAATCATTAAAAAAAAGCCCTCTATTTCACTGATAAATTTAATGTCTATTATGAAACCATTCCTTGGATCCAGCATCAAGCAGTTAGCAAGCAATCTGGTGAGACAAGCGACATTGAAAAATTTAATTTTACTCTTAAGACATAGGTATGCAAGATTTGTAAGGAAAACACTTTCATTTTCTAAAAAGCTAACTAATCACATTGAGTTAATAAAATATTTTATTTGTGATTACAATAGACAATTGGGAGCCTTACCTATTTAGCACTACCCCTAGAGTTCAAAAAAGAAATAAAGAAAATCCATATTTGACATAGGCTTTAAACAAGGCATAAATGATTGAATAGAAAAAATGGTAATAGGAGAACATAAAAATATCATCATTAATCTACTTGATGAGGTCAAAATTAAAGTTTATTTAGAGAATTTTGCCGCATTCCTGTAATACTGATTCAAGTAGAGCCTCGAAAAGCTCTACTTTTCTCATTTTTATAAATAATTAAAAAAAATTGAGACTAGATTCAATTAATTTTTATTTACTTAATCATAAGTCAGCTCGCAATTTTTAAGATGGGCTTCCCTTAAATCATAAATTTTATCTTTTGATCTTTGAGTTTTCATATGAATATCGATGATATGTAGAGCCAATTCTTTTGAATCGAGTTTTTCTAACTCTAGTCTTTCGAGAGCCTCAGGCCCTTCCCACCGATAGTTTTGTTGCTGCAGGCCATGCACGAAATAAAATAATTTAAACGCTTTTGCAAAAACAACTTTGCCATCTTTTGGATAAACCTGCCAATTAGTTTGATATTTATTTTTAAAAGTTTTATCCACTGTAATACCTGATAATTCTAGCCGCTCTTTCATTTTTGGATCTAAAATTTCAATCTCCTGGTCAGGAATTAACTTGGCTACCGGTCTGTAACTAGGATTTACTAAAACAAACATAAAGTTTTCTCCTTTAATTATTCAAATTTTATTTTATTCGATATTTTAATAAAAGTTAAGCCTATTTTGCCATTCGCTCTTAATAGTTCGAATAAGTTGGATAGGAGTTTCGCCATTTTCTAAAGCCAAACGGGATTCTTTTATTACAAACTTCATCCATTCTATTGCATGACAAGGAACCATTTCCTGCTCGTTTTCATCTTCTATTTCCTGCTCGTTTTCAACTTCTATTTCCTCTTGCTCTTCAAAGTATGGGTCCCCTTCATATGCATTTAAAGATTTCATTTTCTGCTCATATATTTTTTCTGCTTCTGAAGATATTAAATCTGCTATTCCAGGTAAAAAACTGCTTTTTAATTGGGGTAGATTGTCATAACAAAGTAATAAAGGTCGACTAAGTGAGGATGCAAAGCATTGATCATGGTCAATTGCAAAAAGACGGTAAAAATCGCCTTTCCGCTGGAAAAGCAAATTACCCTCGTTGCGATCTGTATTTCCAATTAAAAGGTCTAAAATAACCATTTTTTGTAAATCTAGTAAATGAATACGATCTAACCCAAAATTTTCGTTTTCTTGTACATTTCCATATTTTACACAATCAGGGACAAACAATTGTGCTGATCCTACAGCTCCTTCTCCCAGATCGATTAATACTGTCAAGGGGACTCGAAATTGGTTGTGATAATTTATGCATGATGCCATTTGTTCATTCTTGCATATTGTAGGATTATTCTTAAAATTATTTGCTGGTTTAAATATCCATTGAGGTTTTCCTTCGTCCGTTAAAGTATAAACTTCATTTACATTGCCACCTCCAAAAAGCTGAGATGATTCAATGATAGGAAATTTTTGGAGCTGCGTTCGATACTGAACCTTATCATCTACATATTTTTCATAAGCATCGGCAACAATACCCCCTTTTTCTCCCATACCCCTTAGTATTTCTAAAAAAGCTGGTATTCCTTCTTCTGTGTTATTATTTATAATGGCTTTTACACCTCCTTCAGGTTTTGGTTCACTCAAACTAAACTCTTTTACTTCCTCTATCGAGGAGGTATACCCCCCTCTATTTTCAATAGATTCCAAACAATTCAATAAACTTTTACATACAAAAGCAGGAGCTGGATTAATAACATTTATAGGCAGGGTTGCTTCTTGTTCACTTAAATCAGCAAGCAAAGGAGAAAATAATATTGAGTGCATATCTCTAATTTCTTGCTCTGTAATTGGAGCTTCTTCTCTAAAACGTGCGCTTAAACGCTCGTTGTAAACAGCAAGTAAATTGGCAGTGTTTAAATTTCCTTTTGCTGAGATAAGCCTTTGTAAATCTTCATTTGAGATTTTAAGATTTTGAGCAACCCGTACACACAAATTTTCGAGCCTTTCTAAAGCTGTTGAATTTGAAACGGTTTGTTTTAACGATAGTTTAACTTGCTGATCCTCTTCCGCATCTGAACTCGTTTTTACTGATTTTTTTTGTTGTTCAAATTCAGACTTACCTTCATTTGATTTTCTTGTTCGTTTATTTGCTAGCGGTAGATCGATAAAATGTGAAAATTGATTAGATTGAGATTCCTGAATGCCAAAAGTATTTATTTCTATTTGTTCAATCCGTCTATCTAAGCTTTCAATAGGTGAACGAGTATCTGGACTTCCAATACGAATGCTTGAAGTCGTTTGCGAACGAAAAGATATTTTACTTGAACCTTCAACTACATTGATTGTTTTAGTAGCCGTTAACTCAACGGGATTATTTTCATTAGAATTGGGGGGTGTTAATGTCTGGTATGACCGCCCTCCAACTGGATGTTCTTTGTTTGATTCTTTTGACTCAAAATTATTTTCAGAAACAAAACTTTGAGAAGAACTAATAGGTTTAGGAAATGGATTGGGATCATTCATAAAAAACCTAAAACTTGAATTATTAAATTAATTTTTTGCAAAAGCAATTTACAAAAATATTAACAAATAACTAAATTAATTTAAATAGTTATTTTCATTTTATTAAAAAATTGATCTAATAAAATTTAATTTTAAATTTATCTCAATATTTATTGATAAAAAAATTTAGAAATTTATTCATATAGAAATGAAAGAAACCTTAAACAGGAGATGAAAGTAAGCAATTATTATAATCAAAGATAAAATGCTTAATGATTTCAATATGATTTGTAAGTTTTTTAGAAAATAGTAGTGTTTTTCTAACAAGCCTTAAAGCCTAATTAAATCTTTCAATGTCATTTGTCTTCTCTGACTTGTTTGCTACATGGCTTATGCTGGCTAAAAAGGATAAGACTTCGAAGTAAACATTGAATTTATCTGTGTAAAATTCAGCTTTTTTTTTAAATCTTCTGGTAGTTTTGCAAGAAGAGCCATGGTCGATTTCTTATCCTGTTTTCCTACATGAAAAGCCAAAATCTTGTTTTTCTATGCTTTATCAGCCAAAGCCATTGTTCGTTTGCTTTTCAACCAACAAAGCTGTGAAGTTCATCTAGCTCTAATGCCCCAATCTCTAATTCTTCAATTTCCTCTAATATGACAGCATTTAAATGATCAAGCAGATTTTCAAATACTTGCTTTATAAAGTCTAAAATCCAAAGCATACTAACTTTAAATATGCGGCAAATTCCTTCAAGAGAAAGTTTTTTCAGCAAGGCTTTATAAATTCTTTCTCTGTCTTTTTCAGAAATCTTCTTTTTTTCGACGCTTCAACAAATTGCCTATTGCGGCTTAAACATTTGCGATTTTGCTTGTCATTTTTTCTCCGTCCATTTTTAACAATCACTTGACAACCACAATCGGGACACTTCATAGATCATCATCCTAAAAAAAAGAATTTTTTTACTTTATTGCCTTTTTTATCATCAGCTGTTTAAGCCTACCAAAAAAAGTTTATAACTGAATATATAGTTTGTTTCATATTGTTAATGTACTACTTAGGATATGTTAAAAAGACTTACTAAATGTAACAATTGAAACATTATCGTGGTAAAATGAATAACCTAAAAAGTATGATTAGGCAATTATCAGGTAAGTGCGTAAAGACTTTATACGAAACAGCAAATTGGATATTGGCCTTAGTATAGTGGAATAAATAAAAATTACAGACTTTGTTGCACACATGCTAAGAATAAATAATCAATTGATTGCTTCAAATAACGAAGTAAATTTTTTAGATTTTCTCTAAGAATTCTCTTTAAATTATCCCAGAATAATTTTATTGGATTCAAATCTGGTGAATAGAGAGGCAAAAAAAGGCATTTGACACCCAGCGAATTAAACTAAACCTTTTGTTTTTGAGATGGATGAAATACAATTTTTTTTAAAAATGATTTTTGTCGTTTACAAGCATAAAAAATGGCTTGTACAGTGACGCCGAAATGAGCGACAAT
Organism: Candidatus Protochlamydia amoebophila UWE25; assembly: GCF_000011565.2. Taxonomy (NCBI): domain Bacteria; kingdom Pseudomonadati; phylum Chlamydiota; class Chlamydiia; order Parachlamydiales; family Parachlamydiaceae; genus Candidatus Protochlamydia; species Candidatus Protochlamydia amoebophila. The sequence goes on along the minus strand of NC_005861.2, from coordinate 1,004,178 downwards.
TTCTTTTATAAACATCTGAGTAAGACTTGATAAATTTTAATAAAAATTTTATCCTTTATTTTTACTAGAATAAGCTGCCTTATTTTCGGCGTCAGACTTCCTACTTTTTTCTTTTAGGCCCACTTCCAAATTGTTTTAAGACTTAAACCGAAAATTGTTGCAGCTGTCACTTTTGCTCCCCGCCTTTATATAGCGCACAACATATTCTCTTAAGTCAGTTAAGTAAGCTATGAAAATAGTTTACAAAAAATAGCATGTAAATTTCAGTTTAAAATACTATAAATTCGAATTTTATGTTACGATGAAACTAATATTAAACGAGAGAAATAAATTATGAAGCTTCCTTTAGCTTATTATGGTGATTCAGTTTTGCGTAAAAAAGGGTCACAAATTGCAGAAATTAATGACACAATTAAACAGCTTGTTCAAGACATGATAGAAACAATGGAAGCAAATGACGGGTGTGGTTTAGCTGCTCCTCAAGTCCATCAATCTCTCTCATTATTTATCACTTGTATTCCTCAATACCTTGAAAACGACCAAGTTATTCCCGGTCAAGTAAGAGTGTTTATTAATCCCAAAATCCTTTCTTACAGCCAAGAAGTTTGGGCATGTCAAGAAGCTTGTCTTTCCATTCCAGGTATGAGGGAAACTGTTTCCCGCCCTTTAAAAGTGACAATTCAAGCCACAGATTTAAATGGACATACTTTTACAGAAGAATTTGCAGGTTTTGATGCCCATGTGATTATGCACGAAAATGATCATGTCAATGGAGTTTTATACATAGATCGTTTACCCTCTAAACGCAAAAAAGGCATTGAAAAATTCTTAAGAGAAATCAAAAAGAAATATAGTAAAAATTAAACTTTTAATCTTTCTAAAAGTTTTAATTTATTCGAAAATAAATTTATCATTAAATCATTAAATGAACATTCCGTGAATGAATGATATCTTAGCTCAAAACAGGGGGATTCCAAGTATGTAAATTTTTGCTTGAAAACTCTGTTAAAGATTCCTTGTAAAATTACCTATATAGGTAAAAATTTTCTCCTGCACAACAAGAAGCGATTCATCACATGGATGACTCAAGGCTTTTTTCTGAAATGGTAGATACGGATTACAATATAACCTAGCATTTGAATGAGATGGCGATATCATTATTTAATGATGGTTGGGACATAGCTGTTGATGAGATTAACGATAGCTATTTTGGAAATAATTTTACTTCTCAGCATGTTCCAATTAATAACTAAGAAAATCATAGTAATAATAATGGAATAGAATTAAAAGGGACATTAGTTCAACGACTTATCATAAGCGATAACTATAACCCAGACTCACTCAATAGATAAGCAAGTCTGGAGTCGACAATTTATTGAGATTCGATACGTTCCATTGTAAAGGCAGGAGCATTATTTTGTGAACGGCCAAGAGCAGTCGTCCATAAAGACAAAAGAATACAAGCAGTAAGAAAAATAACAGCTAACCATGCCGTGACCTTTTTCAAAACATCCGCTGTCGACGTTCCAAATAAAGATTCGCTAGAATCTCCACCAAAGGAAGCTCCGAGCCCAGAACTTTTGCTTTCTTGCATCAAAATAACTGCACAAAGTAATGCGCAAATAATCAAAAAGAGCGTAATAGTAAAAAAATATAGGAACGTCATAGTAATTTTGCCTTCAGATTGAATATTGACCCACCATCATTCACAATTTCAACAAAAGTTTCAAGAGAAAGTGATGCGCCTCCGATTAAAAGACCATCGATATCGGGTTGTTTAAGTAATGAGATTGCGTTAGAAGGATTCACCGATCCGCCATATTGAATGACAATCTGTTCGGCTAACTCTTCAGAAAAAATTTCTTTAATGATTTTTCGACAAAACTGATGAATTTCTTGTGCCCCTTCAGGTTTTGCGTTTTGACCATTCCCAATAGCCCAAACAGGTTCGTAAGCAATTATTAAGGTCTTTAAGTCTTCAGCTGTTAATCCAGCTAAACATTCTTGTATTTGAGTACGAATGATTTGTTGTGTTTCACCGGATTTTCGTTCTTCGAATGTTTCACCAACACAAAGCACAGGAGTGAGGCCAATTTCTAAAGCTTTCTTCACTTTTCGATTAATAAAAGCATTATCTTCTTTATAAAGATGGCGACGTTCAGAGTGCCCTAATAAAACAAAGGAAGCACCTGCTTCTTTAACCATTTTACCTGCGATTTCGCCTGTAAAAGCCCCTTCAGAGGCATCGTTCATATTTTGCGCACCAATTACTAATCGCGAATTTCGAATCTCTTGTTTAACAGGATAAATGGCTGTAAAAGGAACAGCAATCCATACTTGAATAGGGCTTACTTCAACCACTGGAAGTAAGGCTTTTGCAAAAGTGCAAGCCTCTTTAACGGTTTTATACATTTTCCAATTGCCTGTAATGACAACAGGGCGATGCGATGGACTCATCCGACGCTCTCCTTTTAATCTCAAATTCTTAAGAAAATATTTATATGTTATCCTAATCTAGGAAGAGATGAAACTCAAGAAATTTCATTTTTATTCAAGCTTTCTATAAATTAGAAAAAGATTTTTTAAAACAAATTTTAATACAATTTAGTTGGATTATTTTGGCTTTTTCTTCATCAACAATAACTCATCATGAGTTACAAATAAAAGACCCTTTTCAAAAAACTTATGAATGGGAATTAGAAGATATTCCCTTTTTCAACGAGTTAATTGTTTCTTGGAATGCTTTCCGTCCGTCACAAGGATTTTATCTCATTTCTACCTCTCTTTATACAACGCAATGGTCTGCATGGCTTCCTTATGCAGCTTGGCATAAAGACAAACAAAAAAGCTTTAACGTAACAGATAACGCATCAAATATTTGTTCTTTTCAAGATATTGTGGTTTGCCCAAATGTTTCCAAAGCTAAAAAATTGAGAATACGCATTGAAGCTATAGATCATGCTACCTTAAAAGATTTTTTTTGCTTACACGCTTGCACAACCTTAGGAACGCCCACTTTTAATAAAGAGGCTTCTCCTATGAGAGTGAATCCCCTTAATATTTCCCCTTTATCTCAAATGACTCTTGATCATCCTCGTTTTGCAGATCTTTGTTCTCCGACTTCAACAACTGCCACTATCCGATATTTAACACAAACGAATACTCTTCAAGCGACTCATTTTGCTCAACATGTCTACGATCATGCATTTGATATTTATGGCAACTGGTCATTCAGCGTAGCACAAGCTTTTGTAGAATTAGGAAAAGCATGGAGAGGGTGGGTGGCAAGATTTACTTCTTTTTATCAAATTATTGCTCAATTAAAAAATAATTGCCCCATCGTTGTGAGTTTGAAAGGCCCTTTAAAAGGAAGTGCTCAAACTTACCAATCAGGGCATCTTGTTGTCATTAGAGGTTATCATGCTCACAATCGGGAAATTCTTTGCATGGATCCTGCTTTTTCTTTAGATTCAGACGCTCTTATAGCATATGAAGAAGAAAATTTTTTACAGGCTTGGGAGAGGAGAGGTTTTGTTGGATATTGTTTTGCACGTCATTAAAATCAAATAAAAAAGTTTATTGGATCCATTTAATTGCTAAAAATAAACTTCACTTTCCCAAATTAGAAAAAAGCCAATCTTTGCAATTTAAAATTGCGCGATTCATCCCCTAACCCTATAAAGTTAGGCTTTTCCAGTTTTGAATAAATAAGAATATAAAACATTCTAGTTTATGGGATTTGATTCTTTTTTAAATTAGAAAAAATCAAAGTTAAACATTCTCTTAAAAGCCATTAAAACTATATTCAGGAGCCTGAAGTTAGTCTTCTTCAAATCCTCTTTATATTCCATATTATCAGAAGTTGTAGATAAAACACCTACATCTAACCAGGCTTGAGAAACTATACAATCCATTCCAAACTCAGTCGCCTTTTCTATAGTTCTATTAGCAAATGTTTCAAAAATTTCATTGCTCTCTAATGTTCTATCTTTAAGCAATAATTCTCCAAATTATATCACCATTTTTAGAATGCTCCTAAAATTGCTAACCAATGTCGGATCGGATATTAAGATAAATTTACCACTACCTTAATGCTATTCATTTTAACAGCTTATTTCATTATCTCTTAGCTTCTATTAGGAAAATCATTTAGAAAATGTCTGGAAGAGTTAAATTTATTCCAATCGATAGAGAATGGAAAATAATAGGAAAGGAAATTTTCCATTTTCAATAAAAATAAAACTGCCTTTTTAATATAATTTATTACAATGCAGCTGTAATGTACTCACTAGTTTATTTCAAAATTTTATAAGTATAAAATAGCCCCTTTATTCAAGGGGCAAAAATCACTCATGTTATTAAGCATTTTTTTTTGTAAACAGTTATTTTGCGATTACCAAGTGAACCTATTTGCCCAGTTGGAGAATAATGCGTGCTCAGATTAGGCGTCGCAAATCCAAATAGTGCTGAAGCTGCACTATTTGTGCGAAATTGAAGATCATTCGTTGTTGTTTTTTTTATTTGCGTCTGAATGATCTGTTCTGTACTTTCTTCACGAGTTGTTTTGCTAACTTTAAGCTCTTCATAAGTTTGCTTTCAACTCTTATGGGGTTGTTTCGCTCCTTTAGCTACCAATTCCCCAAATTCAATTTCAGTTTTGGGTTTCCATATTTGAAAATCCTTTGATAAATTTTCAAATATTTTGCATGTGCAGGCAATTGCTTGTAGGTCTCTTTTTCCTAAAAATGAAAGGATTTGTAAATTGACTTCAACTGGAATAATTTTTTGAAGTGGTGACGTACTATTAACTGGACCCATGAATACCCATTTATATTAAATTTTAAAAACATAAATATATATTATTATGAATAAAATAAAACTTTTAGGTAGTACTAAATAGGTAAGGCTCTCAATTGCCTATTGTAATCACAAATAAAGTATTTTATTAACCCAATGTGATTAGTTAGTTTTTTAGAAAATGAAAGTGTTTTCCTTACAAGTCTTGCACATCTTTGTCTGAGAGTATAATTAAATCTTTCAATGTAGCTTGTCTGACCAGATTGCTTGCTAACTGGTTGATGTTGACTCCAAGGAATGGTTTCATAATAGACATTAAACTTATCAGTGAAATAGAGGGCTTTTTTTTTAATGATTCGGGTAGTTTTGCAAAAAGAAGCTCAGCGGTTTTTTTATCTCGAGGACCCACTTGCATAGCAAGCACTTGACGACTTTTTTTATGCAAGATGAGCCATAACCACTGATCATTTTTCTTATTTCCTACAAAATTCCATAGCTCATCTACTTCAAGTTTAGCCACTTCCAATTCATCTTTCTCACAACATGTGACTTGTGCATTTAAATCCTCAGGCAAATCATTGATAATGAAATTAATAAAATCTAGCAGCCATGGCATGCTTACATCAAAAATTCTACAAATTCCATTCAAAGATACCTTTTCTAAAAGAGCTTTTCTGACAAGTTCCTTTGTTTGTTCGTTAATGATTTTAGCTTCCTTATTTTCGCTCCACTGTTTGCCACACTCTAAACAGCGAAAATTTTGCTTTTCATGTCTTGTATAACCATTCTTCTTTACCAAATCTGAGCCACAGTGCGTACATCTCATTGCTCTTCTCCGCTTGAATTAGAATAATTAATCTATCAAATTAGATCAGTTTATTGAAATAGCCTTACCTATTTAGCACTACCAACTTTTAATATTTAAATTAAATTCCAAACAAAATTGACTTTTATTAAATTTCATTTAATATTTAGGAATTTTTTAATAATTAAAAAAAAGACTGAATAATTAGAGATTCAGTCTCCAATAAATTAAACGGAAGGAGTAGATAAAGTTGTTAAATCTTTTAACATCAATTTGCTATAAAGTAAACCAGCTAACAATCCACCAAGAATTGGACCAATCCAATAAACAATTTGATCTATCCATTCTCCGCTTACAAGAGCAGGTCCAAATGCGCGAGCAGGATTCATGGCTGCACCTGTTAATCCACCACCTACAAGTATATCAAAGATAATTACACCACCAATAGTAAAACCAGCAATTGATTTAAAAGCCCCTTTCGGATCAACTGCAGCGGCGTAAACGGTAAATACTAAGAGAAATGTTAAAATTGCCTCAGCCATAATACCTATTCCCATAGAAACTCCATCTGCTAAAACAGGCGTTCCTAATTTTGTCACTTCTGTGACATCCGTTGGAAAGATTATTTTAAGGCATAGTGCTGCAAATACAGCACCTGCTAACTGAGCAAAAATTTCTGCCACTGTTGTTTTCCAGTCCGACCTTCCACCGATTAAGACTCCTATAGAAACAGCTGGATTAAGTTTTCCCCCTGAAATATGGCCAACGTTAGATACCATCACAGCAATGGCAAGTCCATGTGCAAGAGCAATTCCGACAAGCCCCACACTGCCAGGATTCATCTCATTTAAACAAATTGCGCCTACCCCGATAAAAATCAACGTAAAAGTTCCAATAAATTCAGCTAATAACCATGCAAGATTCATAAAACCTCGTATTAATTGTGATATCAAAAAAACAAAACTGTAAAATTTAAAAGCAGAATTTTACAGGCTCATCTAATTTTTTGATTTTACTAACTTAGAAGTTTCTCATTTCAATCGACCAAAATGATTTCCAAATCAAAAAATTTATATTCATTTTAAAAATAACATATTAGCAAAAAGAATATTTTAATGAGTCAATTTTTGCAGGGATTAAATTTAACAAATCTACCTTCAAAAGCTTAAATATGATATAATATTTTGGTTATGAACGAGATTTTATTTTTTATTCAAACAATATTGATTATTAGCTTTGCTTTGATAGCTAAACGCTTAGGAAAGACTGCCTTGATTGCTTGGGTCGCTGTCCAAGCTCTGATCGCCAATCTATTTGTCCTCAAGCAAATTGTTTTGCTCGGGCTTGAAGTCACAGCAAGTGATGCATTTGCCATAGGCAGTTTACTAGGACTTAATTTTTTACAAGAATATCACGAAAAAGAAGACGCAAACCAAGCGACATGGATTTGTTTTTTCTTTATGATTTTTTTCGTTTTCGTTTCCCAAATCCATTTGCTTTATGAACCCAGCTTGAATGATACTTCACAACCTGCATTTTTAATGATTTTATCTGTCACCCCTCGTTTACTCCTTGCTTCGATGAGCGTCTTTTTTATTGTTCAGCAAATTGACATCCGTTTTTTTACATTCTTAAAAAGAAAGCTTCCGAATATAAGTTTTGCCTTTCGAGCAGCAATAGCGCTTATTTTATCTCAATTTTTAGATACATTTTTATTTAGCTTTGCTGGTTTATATGGAATTGTCTCTTCAGTGACAGACATTATTGTTGTCAGTTTTATGGTTAAATTAATTGTAATTTTTTGTTTTACTCCTTTTGTAAAGTGGGCCAATACATGACGTATTTTAAATTCGAACTTATCCATCGCTCTAAAAAATCACGCGCTCGCGTTGGTCGCATTCATACCCCTCACGGAATAATTGATACTCCCAATTTTGTTGCCGTCGGAACTAATGGAACAGTTAAAGCTTTGAACAACACCATGTTACATGACATCGGATTACAACTGATGTTTTGTAATACTTATCATATGATGCTTCAACCTGGAACTGATATTGTCAGACAAGCAGGCGGTTTACATTCTTTTATCCAACGAAAACTTCCGATCATTACCGATTCAGGAGGTTTCCAAGTATTTAGTCTAGCTTATGGCTCTGTCGCTGATGAATTAAAGAGTAGGGGAACCAAAAAGCAAGGGGGATGTGTTCTTAAAATTACGGAAGAAGGGGTCTTATTTCGTTCTTATCGAGACGGCTCTAAGGTTTTATTAACTCCCGAAAGTTCAATTAAAGCTCAAAAAGACTTGGGAGCTGACATTATCATTCCTTTTGATGAGCTCCCCCCTTATCATATAGCCCGCGATGCCTTAAAAAAATCTTTAGATCGAACTCATCGTTGGGAAAAACGATCTTTAGAGGCTCACTTAAAAAATCCTCAAGAGCAAGCCATGTACGCCGTGGTTCACGGAGGAATTGATCCAGATTTACGAAAAGAAAGCTGTGCTATTCTAACAGAACTTCCTTTTGATGGATTTGCAGTCGGGGGAAGCATGGGTAAAACCAAAGACGAAATGCATACACTTCTGTCTCTCACCCTCCCTCTTCTGCCTGAAGATAAACCAAATCACCTTTTAGGAATTGGAGACCTTCCATCTATCGAGCGAAGCGTTCCGCTTGGAATTGATACATTTGATAGCTCATACCCAACAAGAGCTGCTAGACATGGCATTTTATTGACTAAGCAAGGTCCATTAAATATCACCAAATCTGAGTATGCGACAAACTTTAATTCCATTGAAAAAGGATGCCTCTGCCCTGCCTGCCATCATTTTTCTCTCGCTTATATTCATCATCTTTTCAAAGCTCGAGAACTAACATGTATGAGTTTAGCCACAGTCCATAACCTTTATTTTATGGTTCAACTCATGGAAAAGTACCGGAAACAAATTCAAGAAGATTTGATTTAGCAGAAGGTAAATTTATGCTAAAATATAAAAAAATTATATGACGATTGTTTAATTTGACAATGAAGCAATGTTTTTTCACTAAAAAGTCATTAGCTTCATAATGTTGTTACCTTTAAAAAAAGAAAACCTTAAGAAATAAAAAAAGAATTTGAAATCTTTGCAATGGTTATTTTGATTAGTATTAAGAGTTGAGCTAATAACCAGGAAAAGTGTTTTAGAAAATATTTATCTATAATTCTAACTTGATTTATGCACAGAGCTGACTGCCAAAGAAAAATTAAATAAATTAACTTATCACACCCAAAAGTAGACCTAAAAGCTTTATTTTTTTCTCCTTTTATTAATACATCAATCCAACTTCATTGACATAATTCCCCTTTTTTAAGCATATAAAGTTAATTGCTTAATTAGGAGATTATGATGACTTGGTTAAAAGAGTTTAAAGAATTCGCCCTTCGTGGCAATAGGGTGGATTTAGCTATTGGAATCATCATCGGTGGGGTATTTAGCAAAGCCGTTAATTCTTTAGTCACCGATGTCATTATGCCTTTAATTGGTCTTCTATTAGGAGGCGCTGATTTTAGTGCTCTATCCTTAAAATTACATTTACCAGAAAGTGCTGCAGCTCCAGTTGCAGTAAAATATGGAATTTTCGTCAACACTTTGGTTGACCTACTGATTCTTTCTTCTGTAATCTTTATTGTGATCAAAGGAATGAACCGATTATATGAGAAAAGAAGTAAAGCTTCTTGTACAAGAGAATGTCCAGAATGTTTAATGACTATACCAATTCAAGCTAAAAATGTGGACATTGCACTCTAGACCTCGCTCAAAAAAAAGATTATTTAACTCATGTATTCAACTGAATTAGCTATTTTGGGTGGGCCAAAAGCTTTTAAAAAAGCTTTTGAAGAAAAATGGCAACGACCCAAAGATAAAGAAAAAAAACTCATTAATACATTAATTGATCGGGATGAATTATCAGGATCTGGATTTGGAATCAGTCTAGATTTTGAACAAGCTTTCGCTTCTTATATTGGATGTCAGTATTGCTTATCATTCAGTCATGGGACAGCTGCATTAATGGCCGCTTATTTTGCAGCTGGAATAGGGCCAGGAGATGAAGTTTTAACACCGGCTGTTGGTTATATCGCGAGTTACTCAGGGGCGATTCATATGGGGGCCCGCCCAATTTTCTGTGATATTGACCCCTCGTCCTTATTAATTAATCCTCAAGAAATTCAAAAAAAAATTTCTCTGCGTACCAAAGCTATCAATATTACAGATCTAAATGGACGTATTTGCGACCTTGATAAGATCCTTTCTCTTGCTAACCATAAAGGAATTCCTGTTGTTGAAGATGCCTCTCATGCTCATGGAGGATATTGGAATAAAAAAAAGATCGGTAATTTTTCGCATGCAACTTGCTTCAGTTTGCAAGGTGTCAATCCAATGGGTAAAGCTGTTGCTGGAGGCGAAGGGGGTGTTGTGTGTACAAATGATCAAGACATTTACCAAGCTATGCTGGCATACTGCCAATTGCATCGAAAAAATATCAAGCAAGAATTACACAATAGCCCTTTTGAAGTATTAGATAGTGAGGTGCTTGGGCTTAAGTGGAGAGCGCATCCCCTAGCCTTAGCGATTGCCCTAGTTTCATTAGAAAGTTTAGATTTCAGAAATCAGTGTCGAACAGACAATGCATGCTTAACTCAAAACGCTCTCAAAGACTTTTCATTTATCTCTTTTCCCCTTCTTAAAACAGAAGCTAAAGTCGGAGGCTTCTATGGAGGATTAAAAGTCATTTACAATCCTTCTCAATTAAATAATCTACCTTTTTCTACATTTATCCAAAGTTTAATCGAAGAAGGGGTGCCTATTATCAGTGTTGGGGTCGGTTCTTGTGAATACCGACGCACGCTTGCTCATACTGGATTTGATTTATGGGGAGAAGGAAGAGGGCCTTTAGGTCCTGCTTGGCAAGGATTAGAACCTTATCGACAGCTTGATAAGAAAAATTTTCCTATCGCAGAAGAAATGGATCAGCGAGTTTTTACGTTACCAAGTTTTATTCATGTCGAAAATGAATATTATGATTCTTTAAAAAGAGCATTTGAAAAAATACACTCTTATTATCAAAAGATCATATGATTACTTTCATTCAAGACTATATAGATTCTTCTATTCCAAAAGCAAAAGCTTGTATTATTGGAGCAGGAGCAGCTGGGATTGAAATAGCTACTCAGCTAGCTTCTTCATTTGGCTCCATTTTGCTTTTAGAAGCAGGTTTAGAAGAGTTTGATTTCGAAACACAAAAATTAACTTATTTTAAGCAGCAAGGAAAAAAAATTAGGTCCTTAGACCCACAAAATCCTTTTACTTTTGAAATGAGTAAAAAAGGTCAAACGCATTTAAAGCAGTATGGGGGGACATTAAATATTTGGGGAGGAAAATGGAAAACTCTTGATCCAATTGATTTTGAATCGAGGTTTGACTTGTCAGAAACAGCTTGGCCCATCACTTATCAAGATTTATATTCTTATTATGCTTCTATCGCGCAAGATTATCAAATATTAGATCTTACTTGGGCTAATGCTCATAACGCTGACCTCCCCTTTACAATTTCTCAATTACCTGGTTTTTCTCCGAGCTTAGATTTACTAGAAAAACATCCAACAAATAGTAAACATAAATTTCAAAAACAGCTCGCGTCCTCTTCAATCCAAGTAATTTTAGGAGCTCATGTTGTTAATATTGCGCTTTCAGAGAATTTAGATTCGGTTAAACATCTACATGTACGCTCCTTACGAGGACAGGATTGGCACGTTGAAGCACAATTTTACATTTTAGCGGCCGGATCAATAGAAAATGCCAAACTTCTTCTTAATTCTCGTTCTCAGTTAAAAAAAGGTGTAGGTAACCATAGTGATTGGGTAGGAAGAAATTTGCTCGACCATCCTAAAGGTTTTGGAGGATTACTTTTTCCTTATGATCAAAATGACATTATTGAAGGTCGTACTTTTTCTGACAAAAATAAAACTTTAGAAATAGGTATCTCTTTAAATCAGGAATTACTTAAAAAAGAGCGATTACCCAATCATTGTATAAACATCTTTCCTCGTATTGACCAAAATCAAATAGTTTATGCTACCAAATTTTATCTCGAACAGCTTCCAAATGCAAATAGCCATCTATTTTTAACAAATGAAAAAGATGCATTGAATCAGAATATTGTTTCTTTAGATTGGAAGTTTAGAAAAGAAGATTTAATTTGCTTTGAAAATTATCTCAAGATTTTTGCTAATCTTTTAAAAAAGCACCAAGTCGGAGAACTAAATATGAAAGCTGATGCTTTAACAATGGAAATTTTTAGAGATGCAAGTCACCAACTGGGAACGACTCGAATGGCTTTAAAAGCTCAAGATGGAGTTGTTGACTCAAATTGTCAAGTTTTTGGAGTAAATAATTTATTTATTGCTGGAAGTTCCATTTTTCCCACTGCCGGACATGCCAATCCGACATTGACAATCTTAGCCTTAGCTCGCAGACTTGCTGATCATTTAAAGCGAACTTATGGCAATATTTTTTTTAATTCTTGATAAATGATATAATAAAGAGAAAAAAATTAAAAATTCCTTCATTGGAGGTTTATGAAAAATGTTTACCACATCATTTTTATGGGGATAATGGGATTTGCTTTGCTTTCCTTCTCTTTGATTCAAGCACAAGTCGCTTATCCGTATACAAGCGGGCAAGCAGTTTTTGTTCAATCTCCTTACAATTCTTCTCTGTATACAAATTATGATTATAATTCGCGCCAAGGAACCGCTAATAGGCTTCCTGCGTACACGACAAACCAAGCTGTATTCGTGCAAAAACCTTATGTCTCGCAGCAAACAGTGACAGCCTTCCCTTCGACAGACTATTCTAATCTACCTAGCACAGAAAGCCGTTATACCTCTCCGAGTGCTTTTCCTTCTACTGTAGCTCCTCCTTATCCTTATACAAGTTCGGCTACATCTATCAGTGGCCGTTATACAACGACGACACAAAACCCGACTTACAATTACCCTTATCCTACTTCAAGCTATACCTCTACGAGCAGTTATCCCTATACTTCAACAACTCCGATAACGAACTATCCTTCCACAACTATTCAACAACAGCCTGTTAATTCCTCCACAAATTCACAAATTCCCATAAACAGTGGGCAATATTACCAAACCATTCCTAGCGCTCAAAAGACAGGGGTAAAGCAGCCCATTAATGCATCTTCAGTCATTTACAATAATGCCTATCCTGTTACCACCGTTTCGCAATACCCTTATCCTACAACAACAACCGCGACTCCTGAAACTATTATTCAATCTACCTCGCAAAAAAAATAATCATTCAACCTGCTACCAATGAGTTTACTTACACATTGGTAGCTTGCATCCCTACTTTTTCAAAGATACGCTGTCTATGACAAAGCGGTATTTAACATCACCCTTTAGCATGCGCTCATAAGCGTCATTGATTTTCTCGATCGGGATGACTTCCACATCGGCCGTAATTCGACGCTTCGCGCAGAAGTCGAGCATTTCTTGCGTTTCTTGAATTCCTCCAATTAAAGATCCTGCAATTTGCCTACGTTTAAAAATAAGTTGGCTGACAGTAGGAGAAGGATGAGGAAATTCAGGAGCACCCACCAAACATAAAGTTCCCTCTCTTTTTAATAAAGCAATCAAAGGATCTAAATTATGGGAAGCGGCCACTGTATCGAGGATAAAATCAAAAGTAGCGTTATGTTTTTTAACATCTTCTTCATTTTTTGAAATAACAACCTCATCAGCTCCTAATCTTTTCGCATCCTGTTCTTTATTTTTTGATGTAGTAAAAAGGACAACATGAGCTTCCATTGCATGGGCTAATTTGATGGCCATGTGCCCAAGACCTCCGAGACCAACGACGCCTACTTTACTTCCCTTTCCAACATTCCAATGCTTCAAAGGTGAGTAAGTCGTAATTCCTGCACAAAGTAAAGGAGCTACACCTGGATAATCTTTTTCTTTAAATTCTTTTGGAACATGAAGAACAAATTGATGGTCTACAACGATTTGGGTTGAATAGCCTCCTTGTGTAATGGATTGATCATACTTATCATAGCTATTATAGGTAAAAACTGGTCCATTTTCACAATATTGCTCTAAATGTTCTTTACAACTAGAGCAAGTTCGACAAGAATCGACCATACATCCAACAGCAACTACGTCATCTTTTTTAAAATCTTTAACATCTTTACCAACTTCTAAAACTCTTCCCACAATCTCATGACCAGGAACAAAAGGATAAATTGTACTTTTCCATTCATTGCGCGCTGTATGTAAATCGGAATGGCAAACCCCACAATATAGAATTTCTATTTGCACATCCTCTGATCTTAATTCGCGTCGATCAAATGTGAATGGAGTTAAAGGTGTTGTCGCTTGCTGAGCGGCATATCCTGAAACTTTAACCATAGTTAGCTCCTTTAACGTTTTTAAACAGATTAAACCAATTAAAACTCTTATATATTGAAATAACAAAATACATCATGTCTTGATTTCTAGATAATCATCTTGCAGATGTCAATCTTTTTTTAAGAAGCTGAATAATTGAGGATGGGTAACCTCAGAATTCTTTCTTAATAAAGAAAAAAGTCGGTAATAAATTGAATTTATCTAGCTTAAAATGAAGACAGTGAACCTTAGAATTTTCTGAGGAAATGGAATTATTATGGTTTAATAAAACAGCAGTCATGGCTTTATTAACACAAACAGCTTGCTGATTTAATCGCGCAAGCTCTAGCTGTTTTAGATAAAAAAAATTAAAAAGAAAATCGCAGAATTTAGCAGAATTTATTTGTATAAAAAGGGGTGCACAATTAATTGGCAACAAAAGTTTTTACAATTATCTTCCTGAATCGAAAAGTTAACAAAGAAAACCAATACCTTCATGTTAAAACACCTGCAAAATTTTTTCTTTGATAATTCTTACCAAGTCAAAAGCTATTTGCACTGGTTTTCTTCCACATCAAAAACGCTTTACAAAACTAACTATTGAATTTGAGATTTTAATTTTTTTCTTCCCATTTGGTGACTTCTGACGCAGCCACTCAATTAATAAAAAATTATCTTAATGATGAAGCCCCCCCTCTTCCTGTAAAATACGTGTATTTTGATAAACGTAATAGTAAAGGTTTCTTCTTACTCCATCTTTTTTGATTCGAATGCATAAGTAAGGATTGCAAAATTTTATCTAACAGTGACAGCTTCTTTCAAATCAGTGTAGAGAGGCAAAGATCACGAGTTTAAAATTAATCGTTTAATAAAATACGTTTTGCCTCTTCAGCTTGTTTTTTCAAATCTGTATATTCTTCAGATTCTCCCGCTGTTTCAATAGCTAAATCTAAAGCTTGCAAAGCACTTTCGCGATCATGGATGGCAAATAAGCATTTTGCTAAATAAAAATAGGGTACAGGGCTGTTGATATCACAAAAAGCTGCTAGTTCGTAAGCATCAATAGCAGCTTCGTAATTTTGACACATTTGAGTAGCCATCCCCAAACCCAGCCAATAATCGTGAATATAGGGATTTAAAGTCGCTAAAAATAAAAAGGCGTGTGCGGCATCTTCATAGCGTTTATGCTCAAATAAATAATAAGCTGCTCCATAAAACTTTGCCATCGTGGAATCTTGAAGTTCCATGATCTGTTGAGCAGTTTTACCTTCTGCCAACTCTTTTTTGAGAAGTTTTTTATTCTTTAATTTTTCTTTAGCTTTTTCTGATAACTGAAACTCACTTACATCATCTTTCATAATCTTTTTCCAAATGTATTGTCGGAGAATTCGAAAGTTTAAAATTTTATTACTCAAAAAATATCTAGACATTCTGACTCAAAGCCGTCAAATTTGTTAACCTATTAGAAATCTTTTAACATGTCAAATTTTTCTTTGTTGCTTCAATAAATATTTAGCTCGCTAAAGCTTGGGTTTTTTCACTTGAAAGTTGAAATATTTATAAATAAAATAATTTATATTTTAAATTTATTAGATTTGGTCTTTTTTTTATATTAGTTCTATTAATAAAATAATTATCATTTTATTCTTGTCAAAATAGAAGTCATGGATTAAAGTCAGACCCTATTATCATTTATCTATGTGTTAAATTTAAGCTTTTTCAGATTGACCAGAGAAATGATTTCTGCAAATGATAAGGTTAAAAGAACACAGAATGAATAAAAAATTTTAGCAATCACCCATTTTTAAAGGACGGTGTATATTTATGAGCCAAGATTTCATTCAATTGCCAGAATTATCCGAAATTAAAGAAGATTTAGTTTTAGCGAGACAAGATATCAGTTCAGCTGTTCAAGAAGATGACTCTTTAGAACCTATTGGTAAATTTGTTGAAGAAGTGATCACAATTATTGAAAATAAAGCCTCTTCTCTTTCAGCTGGTAAGCCATTAGATACAAAAACTAAAGTAGATATTGCTGCTCACTTAACCTTACTAAATAGTTTAATGGACGAAATTTTTTTGAGTAATTTAGAAGATGAATTTACTGAAGAAGAAGAAGTTGAAAGCGAAGACGATCGCTAATATTTTTTTATTTGAAATGAATCTGAGTATGGGAATCTGCATTCCCTACTCTTATCCTTACATTTCCTACCTAACCGCACAATTTTACATTTATTTATATGATAATCTTTGTAAAGGCTTAAGCTCAATTAAATACCTATTGTCAAAAAAATTAAAAACTATATATTATAATGTCCTTATAATTCATCGAATTTAACGCGATTTTATTATTGAATAATGAAAATTTAAACTTTAGCTAAGATAATTTGAGCTCTTAAATCATTTTCTAACTAGGAAATATTCATGCTTGATAGAATTCAATATTATACCAATCATACTTTAGTTGGCTCAACGATAGATGCAGCTGAAATTTTAACCGACATCACAACGAAAATTGCTCATCGTGTAGCCCTAGACGTTATCATTCAATCTATTAGCGTTGTTTGTCTCCTTTACCTTCATCCTAATCTATTTCTAATGGGTTTTACTATAGGGGTTGTTCTTGAACGTCATGTACGCGAAATTGTAGAAAAAGTTAATATAATTTACTCTGCTCAAAAATCCTTTGCTGAACAGATCGCTTTTTGGGGTATAGGAACATTCGTTGCTGTTTATACTCTACCAACATCAATTGTCATCGCGACGCTTTATTATTCAGCGAAATGTGGAACATATCTTTTCCATCGCTGCAAGCAACGTCAACAACCTAATTCAGCGAATGCAGTTGTACCTTAACAACAAATTTAAATTTCTTCAATTTCTCGGATGAAAAGCTTGAAAAGCTTGTTGTAAGCGTATTTGACTAACATGAGTATATCGATCTGTGCTATTGATGCTTGCGTGTCCAAGCATATCTTGAATAACCCTTAAGTCTGCCCCATGATCTAATAAATGAGTCGCAAACGTATGCCGAAAAGTATGAGGAGAAATGGATTTGAAGATAGATGCTTGACGGGCATAAAATTTGACAAGTTTCCAAACAAGAGCACGAGTAAGCGGTTTACTTTTTTTCGTGATAAAAAGGAATTCATTTCTGGAATTTTCTCCCCCTTCTCTAAAAGACAAATAACCATCGATGGCTGCAATTGCCTGTTGCCCGATGGGAACAATTCTTTCTTTTCCACCTTTTCCTAAAACTCGCACAAAAGTATCGTCCACATCATAAATTTTCAATTGGCAAAGTTCTGATACTCGTAATCCACAAGCATATAAAGTTTCTAAAATTGCTTTATCTCGTGCTCCTCTCCATGTTTGAATGTTAGGTATGGCTAATATACGATCTATTTCTTCTAAAGAAAGAACATCTGGAATTAATTGCCAAAGTTTAGGGGTTTCCATCAGAAGAAGAATATTTGTCGTAATCATTCCTTCTCGTTTTAAAAAGCGAAATAAAACTTTAATGGCGATAAGAGCTCGACAAATAGAAGCTGAGGCGTAATGTTGTTGTTGTTTTAAAGCTAAATAATCAATTATAGCTTGCAAATGAATCTGTGACCAATTATTTACTGAACGTTGTTTCAAAAAGGTTGCAAAAGAGAAAAGGTCTCTTCGATAAGCCTCTAAAGTATTTTGAGCTAATCCTTTTTCTGAAGCTAAATAAATAAAAAAATCTTCTAAGTCTCTAATCATAAGTGTTGAGACTTAATTTTTTGGCCATCACCTAACTTTTCGGCTAATTTTTTTTGTACTTTTTCTGTTTCTAAAGTGGTAAGAGGGAAAATTTTAATTGTCAAAAATTCATCTTGATGGGCAATTTCGTATAATCCCCATTGACTTCCTTCTTTTTCAAATTCTTGTCTTAATATTAATTTTTTTGAATGAGAAAGAAATACACTTAAAATAAAAATTTCTTCCTCATTTTGAGAGGGGTGTTCAAGTAGCTCTTTTAAAAGATGTAAAGCGCGATCGAAACGTAAAGAAGGCACTTCATTTTTTTTATGCTCAATTTTTGATTTCCAAAAACCCTTTTTTTTCAAAAATAGCTCCGATTTAAGTGCATGAGGCCAACAAGCAGCACAAAAATCTTGTCGAATCACTTGTTGATCTTCCCCTTCAACAATTAACGAATAATATTCCATGCCTGCTTGAAGTCTTTCCGCGTGACCAGAACATAATCCATTGCGTTTAGGAATCTCAATTTGAAATAAAGAATTCATTTCCATCCACTTATTTTTCACTCATAGCTCGCATAAACAAAACAATAAGTTTAATACTTAAATGATGCCCAAGCCATAAACCCGAGATTTAGATCTATATTAGCTAAAATGATCTAAATGTTTCAAGTAAGCTTCACCAATTGCAAAAGAAGAAGGTTTTGTTTTTTTTCTTTGATTAGCAAACTCATTTATTAAACGATTAGCTAAAACTTTGCCTAATTGAACCCCTTCTTGATCAAATGAATTAATTCCCCAAATAAATCCTTGAAAAGCCACTTTATTTTCAAAAAAAGAAAGGAGAGCCCCTAAAGTATAAGGAGTAAGTTTTTTAGCCAATAAAATATTTGTCGGTCT
Source organism: Candidatus Protochlamydia amoebophila UWE25 (assembly GCF_000011565.2). Classification (NCBI taxonomy): domain Bacteria; kingdom Pseudomonadati; phylum Chlamydiota; class Chlamydiia; order Parachlamydiales; family Parachlamydiaceae; genus Candidatus Protochlamydia; species Candidatus Protochlamydia amoebophila. The sequence continues at coordinate 985,500 of NC_005861.2, read as the reverse complement.
ATTTCCTAAAAATGTTTTGTTTGGGTTCTCTGAGATTTGCCCTGTTGCTAAAGCAAGACTTTGAGCAAAAAGATTTGATAATAACTTTTCTTGAGAAGTTGTACCTTGAAATTCTAGATCCTCTCCGTAAAGATTTTCTTTGAAGGCAATAATACTCACGGGAACCGTCGCTGTTCCTTGATGAATTAATTGAAAGAAAGAATGTTGCGAGTTCGTCCCGGGTTCACCCCAAATAATTGGTCCAGTGTGAAAGTTAGTCATGATCCCTTGCTGATCAATATGCTTTCCATTAGATTCCATGTCTACTTGTTGAATATGAGCAGTGTATCGCAATAATGCTTGAGAGTAGGGAATTAAAGCCACAGTAGGGTAATCTAAAAAATTGCGATTCCAAATCCCTAAAAGGGCAGCTAATAAAGGTAAATTTTTATTCAAATTGGTTTCTAAAGCAATTCTATCCATTTCATGCGCACCTTTAAGAAATTCCCAAAAGGTATTGATTCCAAAGGCAAAAGATAACATTAAAGCTCCGCACATGGAAGTTGTTGAGTAACGTCCTCCTATCCAATCCCACATATAAAAAGTTTTGAGATATTGTTCTTGGTTATCCATTGGTGTTCCAGGCATTGTGATTGAAACAAAATGTTTTTTAGGATCTAGACCCGCCTGTCTAAATTTTTCGCGCACCAATTCTTCATTAGTTGCTGTTTCAAGCGTTGTGCCAGATTTTGAAACAACAGCAACAAGCGTTCTCTTTAAATCAGGAATTTTTCTAAAAACACCTGCTACATCATCAGGATCTACATTGGAAATAAAATGAACATGATGACCGGGTTTTAAAAGGTGCTCCAGAGCATGATAATGAGCTCGTGGCCCTAAATCAGACCCTCCAATGGCAACTGTAACAAGATCTGTAAAATGATAATTCTGATCATTTTTTTCTAAAAATTGACGAAGTTTTTCAAGCTCAGCTTTCGCCAATTGAGCCGCTTCTTGAGCTTTTTTAGCGGTCCTAGGATAGTCAAATAAATCTCTTGTTGCTGTGTGCAATGCCGGTCGATTTTCTGAAGGAAACCTCTCTATAAAATTCATTACCTCCCCATCTTGCATGCGATTCATTTTATCTAAAGCATGAGATTCTTCAGACAATTGTTTTAACGCGGCCAAAACATCATTTGTTACTCTTTCTGTTCCGTAAAGTAGTTTAAATCCACCAGCTTCCGCGACATATTGTGTTACTCTTTCTGGAGTAAGTTCTTTAGTTAAATCAAGAGGATGCTTAGCTAATTCTTGAAGCTTTTTACTAGCAGAATAATTAAAAAAATGAGATGGGGACGTTTTTGACATGCGAAACTCCAAATAAGAAAAAGGGGTTGCTATCTAACTTTTCTTAAGCATTCATTGAGAAAGCTTTTTTCATTTTATGCCTAAGAAGAATTCTCTAATGTTTTATGCAACTTAATGAATTTATTAAAAATATGCAATCATTTGTCTGAAACATATACTCATTTTTTGCAAACTTTGTTTAGCATATGAAGGTTGCTTAAAAGATAATTTTTTAGATATCCTTATTTTAAATAAGGATTATTGAATGCAGAAAGGAATTTTTTATGATCGGTAGAAACGATATATGTTGGTGTGGAAGTGGTCAAAAATGGAAAAAATGTCATTATCCAAATGAAAGCTCTCCACAAAGAAAATCTAAAGAAAGCACCCGTGAAGAATACTTACGCCAACATCGCATCATTATTAAAGATCAAAAACAAATTGATGGAATCCGAGCATCTTGTCATCTAGCAAGTCGTATCTTAGAAGCAGCATGCGCTAAAGCAAAAGTGGGTGTCACAACACAAGAGCTCAATGATTACGCTCATAAACTGCATGATGCTGCAGGTGCGATTCCAGCTCCTTTAAATTATGGGCATCCTCCCTTTCCCAAAAGTATTTGTACCTCTTTAAATGATGTTATTTGCCATGGCATTCCAAATGAAATTCCTCTTAAAGAGGGTGATATTTTAAATATTGACGTGACATGCATTTTAAATGGTTATTATGGCGACTGCAGTGCCATGGTGATGATTGGCGAAGTTGACACAGAAAAACGACTCGTTGTTGACGTCTCTTATAATTGTTTAATGTGTGCGATAGAGATAATAAAACCAGGGATTGCCATTTCAGCAATTGGAGAGGTAATAGAAAATTATGCTCATTCAAAGAACTGTTCAGTTGTTTATCAATTTGTTGGGCATGGTGTCGGTATCAATTTTCATGAAGGACCTCAAATTTCTCATCATCGCAATTATAATTCTATTCTTCTCGTTCCTGGGATGACATTTACAATTGAACCGATGATCAATGCTGGTTCAAGAGAAGCAATTATTGATCCTATTGACCAGTGGACGGCAAGAACAAAAGACGGGAAAGCAAGTGCACAGTGGGAACACACGCTTTTAGTCACAGAAGATGGTCATGAAATTTTGACAAATTGGAAAAGATAGTTTTTGTAAGTTTATTCGAATTTCAATAGTTATTTCTTGCTTTTATAGCTAAATTTTTGATTCAGTCTCAAATCAACCTCTCACTATTTGGTGTAAAGCTGCTGATAGTTTATAGGGATTCTAAATGAATAAACCAACCCCAAGTTTTGAGATAAATCTAGCATTGTTTCAATAAAATGGAGATCAAATCTGACATTTCGTCTATTTCATCCTTATAATCTGAAATGGCTTTCTCATACTCTACCGATAAAATATGTAAATCTTTTTGTAAAAACCTTTCATTTTCGGAAAAATCAAAAATCTGTTCTTCTTCGATAGACTTGTATAAGCTAGTCATTTTTTCTTGAGTCAAAAAGAGCTCTTGTCGTGTTTTGTCAAGGACCATTGATTTTTCTTGAAATTGCTTTCTAAGTTGAAGATAAAGGCCTTCCATTTTGCGAAATTGAATTTCCGTAAAATTTTTATGCTGTTCAGATAATTGAAAAGAGCTTGTTTTTTCTTGTAACTCTAAAAATTCTTTTTTAAGTTGATCGACAGTTTTTTCTAGCAACTGATTATTTTCTGTCATTAAAATCAATTGGTTTTCTACAGTTTTTAACTGATCTACTTCTTGTTGACTCTGTTTCAATTGCTCAGTGATCAGACCTAATTCTTGTTCTAATCCGAGCTTACTTTGTTTTAATAAATCTATTTCGATCAGATGCTGATTGCTTTCATCTAGCTCTTGTTTGTAAGTTAAAAGCTTTTTACGAAGCTCCTCTAAATCTTGCTCTAATTCTTGATTTAATTCTTGAGACAACTGAAGCTGCACTTGAATTTTTTGAATTTTCTCGCCTTGAGCCTGGTAATTTAAGGTTTGACTATTTAAATCATCAATTTCTTGCATTAATTGATTTAACTGCCCCCGTAGTTGGTTTTGTTGAAATAGGTGCTGTTGTTCAAGTGTGTCTTTTTCTTGATCATGTTGAGTTTGAAGCTGCTCTAACTTGTACTTTAAATCTTCCCCATGTTTTTTTAAAATTTCTTCTCCAACAAGTTGATTTTGCAATGAAATCTTTGTTTCTGCATGCAACTGAATTTCAGTTTCTCTTTGCTCCAACAATTGTTCCAATTGTTGAATTTTATGGGTTTGTATTTGAATAAATGATTCATTTTGCTGAATAAGAAAAGTTGTTCGCTCCAATTGAGTTTGCACAGATATTAGATGGGATTGAATATCATTTTTCTCATTTTCTAAACATTGGTATTGATCATGAAAATTTTTAATTAAAATCTGGTGGCTTTCGATTTCTTTTTGAGAATCTTCACACTGTTTTAAGTATTCTTTTTCATTCTGCTGGCTTTTATAAAAAACTTCCAATAAGTGCTCATGATCTTTTTTGAGTTCTTGAAATTGCGAATCAATGAGTTCTTTTTCTTCTTCTAAGTTAGAGATATTTTGTTTAAGTTTAGAAATTGTACTTGCTGAATCCGTATTGATATATTCTTGTAAATGCATTTCTGAATCATGCAATTTTTCATTCAACTGAGCAATTGACTGCTTTTTGTAAAATAGTTCCTGTAAAAGTTTGTCATGTTCACTTTTGAAGTGAGAAAGTTCATCTTTAGAAAGTAAAGCGAGCTTATAAAATGTCTGTTTTTCATCTTGAATTTGCGTAAGATCATTTGTAAGAGATATAACCTGGCCTTGAATGGATTCCTTTTCTACAAACCAGGTATGTTCCATTGTCTTTAGCTTTTCTTCTAAACGTAAAAAATTGTCTAAACGGCTTTGAGACTCAAGTTGTAATTTATCAACCAACCCCTCAACCTCTTCTAAAGACAGGGTCAAAACAATGAAAGAAAAGGCCATTGCTAAAGCCATTCCAACGTGCCAAAATTGCTCATCCAAATCAATCGAAAGATAGCCTACAACAGAAAAAGATAACAGACAGCCAAGTGCAGCTGCCATGCCCTTTATTTTCCATTTGACACATAGAGGAATTCCAATTAAAGCACTTAAAGGAAAATACCAATGTGAAGAGACCTTAAAAAGTAAAACAGCTATCGAGAGAAGAATTAAAAATGGACCTAAAAGTGACCAAAATTGAACTTGATTTTCCACTCTCTTTTCTAAAACATTCACAATGAGATTCCTTCATTTCATTAACTGCTAATTGCGTACGCATAAAATTAAAACTTTAATCTAAAATAATTTGAAGCTGTAGTTCTATTGAATCAAACTAAGAAAGCCTTTTTCAACTGATTTAAATTAAAAGATTTAATTCTACTTTTTTATATGCATAAAATAAATAATAAGAGAAAACATGCACATTTTTCTGATTATTATATAAAAAAGAAAGAAAAAACAGAACAGAGTTCTTGTAAAACTTGTTTTATGTATAAAAAACTATGAGAATGAGGAAGGGAATATGTAAAGGCTTGTATGTTTTTATCTATAAACATAAAAATCAAAAAAACTAGAGGCTCCTTCTTTTCCTAACCAGATTAAACCCGCAAGTATTGTGAAACATACTAGGCTTAATCCATAGGCAATAAGAATTGCCGCACCATCGTCTTCTAAAATCGCTAATCCGAAAATAAGTAGAGGATAAGCAGCTAAAATATTACTTAAAGGAATTGGCAATGGCAAAGCTAAGACAAATCCCAAAATAGCAATCATTAACCCATGGAAAATTAATAGAATAGGATTTTTTACCAGATTTGGAAGCCTAGGATAAACAAAATAGCGCAATTTATTTGTTACTTTTAATGCTAATTTTGCAATTTTTTCTAAAACTGAATAAGGAATTTTTTTCCCTAAAATCCATCTAGGAAGCCAAATTTGATGTCCAAACCCTATTCTCAATCCAATAAATATGAGAAGAATTCCGAAGGGAGTGGAAAAGCCGGGAATTTGAATAGGTTGGCAAAAAGGCAGACTTAATAAAACCAAGAGAACGGCCTGCCCTTTTTTAGCTAAATTACGAATCAGTGATTCAATTGTCATGCCTTTCTCTTTTGCGTCCAAAAGTAGTGTTTGCAGAGACTCAGCAAATACATTAATCCGTTCTTTCATAAGGCTTACTCTTCAAATTATTTACTTAATTTTTTTTCGCAAGCATCTAAACGATTTAAGGCCATTTCTTGACATTTTTCTATTATTTGTTTAGCGCCTTCGATGTGGTAAATTCGGTTTAATTCTATTCTTAATTTATCACTAAGTTCATGGTCGGCTAGAGTCAATTCATGAGATTCCATATTAGGGTATTTATATTGAAATTCTCTAGCTCCAATCATTACAAAAACCAATTGATCAAATCTTTTTTGTAAAAGGCTCGTCGAAGCAAGTAATTGATCTCTATTTCGAATTTCTCGCAACTCTTGGATAAGGGAGCGAGTAATCCCTTTACCTTCTTCTTTATAATCTTCTAAAGATTTAGGTCCACAACTAGTCAAAAAAAGAAAGCAGCCTATTAAAAAAAATACATGCCGGTAACGATTCAAGGCTATAACCTAAGTTTTATTTAAAAAAAAGATGTTTAAATTGCCATTAAAAATCTAGGTTTTTAAAAGAAAGATCTAAAATGTCATGTGATAAATGTTATAAAATTAACCATACTTTTTACAGTCATTTCATAATTTTCTTAATATTAAAAATTTATGAATATTTTAAATATTATAAAAAAAGTATCTTGTGCTAAATTCATTGAACATGTAATCTCTAGGCTTATTTTGCAGGGCGTATAGCTCAGTTGGTAGAGCTCCTGTCTTACACACAGGTGGTCATAGGTTCGAGTCCTTTTGCGCCCAATACTTGCAAATGCGGGAGTAGTTCAATTGGTTAGAGCACCGGCTTGTCACGCCGGAAGTTGCGGGTTCGAGTCCCGTCTCCCGCGTTCTATTTTTAAGATAGTTCGCTTCAATCATTCTTTCGATCTGTAAGTTTAAAATTCCCTTTTTTCTATTGATGACTGTCTTTGCGAAGTTAAAGTTTTAGTTTTTTTTCATCCTCTAAGGGCGTTCCACTATGCATGTTTCTCACCCCTCGAAACGTTCCATTCTCTCAATGATTATTACTTACCTTTGGATCGCCATAGGAGCGTTTTTAGCCGCTTTTGCTTTAGAAGTTTTTTTTATTCCAAATAATTTGATTGATGGTGGTATTGTCGGAGTCGCAATGATATTAGGAAACGTTTTTCGACAATCGTTAATTCCTTATCTTTTAATTCTCCTAAACTTACCCTTTCTTGTTTTAGCTTACCGATCTATTGGAAAAGTCTTTGTTCTTCACATGCTTTTCGCAACCTTTTTATTTGCTGCTTCAATGATTTTTATCAGCAATATGCTGCATATTCAGTTTCGAGGAGATAGCTTAGAAGTTGTTGTGATTGGCGGAGCTATTTTAGGAATTGGTCTTGGCTTAATTATCCGCGAAGGTGGATGTTTGGATGGAACTGAAATTTTAGGAATCATCATTAATCGTAAAACGGGCTTTACTGTTGGTCAAGTCGTTTTAGTTTGCAATATTTTTGTGTTTGGGGCAGCAGGATTTGTTTTTAAAGATTGGCATCCTCCCCTCATGTCTTTAATCACTTATATTGTCGTGATTAAAATTATGGATTCGGTGATCGTCGGTTTGGATGAAACAAAATCCGTTTTAATTATTTCTTCAAAATCAAAAGCAATAGCCGATGCGATTGTCCACGAACTTGGATTGGGTTTGACTATTATGTACGGACGTGGGGGTTTTTCTGGGGATGAGCGTGAAATTCTTTATGTCATTGCAGAAAGACTTCAATTAGCAGAGCTCAAAGATTTGATTTTACGAGAAGATCCTAAGGCATTTATTGCCATTGAAAATCTTCATGAAGTGGCAAATGGCAAAGCTCATCATGGAGATAGTCAAGCTAAGCAAACTCGAATGGAACGCATTTTTTCTCGAATTTTGCCTAAAACTAACAAACACTCTTCTCCTCCAGCATAAATAAGCCATTCCAGATCTCTAATCTATAAAGGCTAAACTATTTAATAATAGTCAAACTTCGCTGTCAATCTAAATTCATTTTCGATTAAATAGCTTTTTATTCTTCTAGCTAATTCTTTCTCATTCTTTATAAATCCCCTATTATAAACTTTCAAATTTTTTATTGACATAACCAACTGAAATAGGCAAAAAGAAGCAGAAACAAGAAATTTACAAAATTAATTTCGGCGAAAACCGAAGCGATACGAATTCATGGGGTTCTCAATGGCTTTAAATCCTGAAATTGAAAAACAACTTTTTACCCATGATTCTTGGCGTGTTTTTAGAATTATTTCAGAGTTTGTCGATGGTTTTGAAACAATGACAAATCTAGGTCCTTCCGTTTCTATTTTTGGATCTGCTCGTCTGCCGCCAGAATCCATTTACTACAATTTAGCAGTTGATGTTGCAAGACATATTTCACGGAAAGGCTTCGCGATTATCACTGGAGGTGGGCCGGGAATTATGGAAGCGGCTAATAAAGGTGCTCAAGAATCCAAAGGCCATTCTTGTGGCCTTGCGATTGATCTCCCGTTTGAAAGTGAACCGAATCGATTTATCGATTTCAAATATCGACTTAATTTTCGCTACTTTTTTATTAGAAAAGTGATGTTTATTCGCTACGCGCAAGGATATGTCTTTTTACCTGGAGGGGTAGGAACTTTGGATGAACTATTTGAAGCTTTAACACTCATCCAAACAAAAAAAATCAAAGCCTTTCCTATTTATTTAATGGGTAAAGCTTATTGGGACAAAATGGTTGCTTGGATGGAAGATACCATGCTCGCTCATGGATGTATTTCTCCCTGTGATTTGCAAATGTTTCAAATTACGGATGATCCAGAAGAAGTTGCAAACGGAATTGAACGTCATTATCAACGTGATCGAGCTTTAAAAAATTTTTAAACATTTAAATAAAATTCGTAGTATTAAGCAGCCGATATCGCATATCCTATTCACTAAAATTAACGTGTTTGAGGAAGTTCTTGCATATTTCCAAACGTATTTCTAGAAAAACTCGCACTTGTTGATACACTTGATGTCTTAAAGGGTTGAGCTACATTAGGAAAAGGCATGGATGAATACGAGCTCTCTCGAAAAGATGGGGATGGTGTTGCAGGGGTATGATTCACTTCAGAAAAGCGCCTTGAAGGAAGTAGATGCATTTCATTATTCCTTATTACTGGAAAATGGCTTGAATATGTTGGTACATCATAATTATTTTCATAGTCATATTGCCTATTTCTAGGTACAGAACTGATAACAGGAAAGGGAATAAATGGAAGTAAATACATTCTTTTGGCTGCCCAATAGTATGGAGTGCTACACCAATTCCAAACTCTTCCAAAATGATTGCTTTGGTAATGAGGTTGATCGAAAGTGTTCAGCTCTGTCGAAAAAGTTGGCGATAGGTAAACAGCATTAAAATCAAGTCTTCTAATTACCCATACAGCCACAGCTATCACAGGAACGATTCTCAATATTGCTGAAAATTGAGGAGACTGTCTTTGATAAGCGTCGGCAAAAGCTAATGAAATTACACTCGTTGCAACTGCCATAATTGCATCAGTTACAATTGTGTGCGAAGGAAAATCATTTCTATGTGTTGTTGTCCATGATCTGAAAATATTTATAGGATCCATTATTTGATACCTTTCTAATTAATTTATTATTAATAAGCGGGATAACCAATAAATTCTGCTTCACTGTAAGGAACACCATACAAGGCAGTATTAATCAAAATATGTGGGAATTGAGCAATACGCCAATGGTTATTAACGCCGACTAATACTAATTGACCTATATGCCATTTCCTAAAAGTATAGTCGTCTTGATTAATTTGCCAAATGGTATTGTCGTTTAATTGGATAAGTTTTTTTTGAGGCTCAAAATTAACAATCCAACGAGTAGCCGAACCCATAGATTGTGGAGCACCAATCAAATTTACTTCAACAATTTCACGAGTCGATCGATTTTGTAAGACATAGGCATAGTTAGAAAAACAAGAAGATTTGGGCTTAATAAAAATGATGTCTGTTTGTACCCAGTGACGTATTATTTCTCTTTGATAAGGATGAACAGACCAATGTGAACCGTCATTCAATTGAATGACATCGGCATTTCCAGAAATAGCCATTGGTGCGTAGTAAGCATCATTATGAATTCGGTAAAGAAGCTCTTCATCATCAAAATTAATGGGATTTTGTCCAGTAGACTGCAAAAGCGCATGAACTTCTGTGGGAATTTCTTTAAACCGTTTTTCTTCAATGTATGATAATTCTAATGGTGTTAATTGCTCTTCGGCTATCTCAGCGGCAGCCAAAAATTTCCATGAAAAAGCCACAATTAAGACACTAGTTAGTTGATAAAATTTTATTTTCATTATTAATTCTCGATATTCATAGTTTTTATAGTTTATTTAAATCAAACTGAAAGCTCTTTTTACCTATTTCTAAAATTACTTTTGTAAAAAAATCTCTTATGCAAGCTTTTTTAAATATTTCACGAATATCTTACAAAGCAATTAAGAAATAATAAAGAGTTGTTTAATTAAACAAAAAATTAAAGACTATTTTTCAATGAAGTTAAATGAAAAATTTGTTTGAAGGCCTCTGCAAAAAAGGCATTATTGTGAACCAATAAATTCAATATTTTTGCTCAAAATTTACAAGGAATATATATTTTAGAATTCTTTTCTTATAAATTTTAAGCAAAAGACTGGACAATATCTATTCTAATTCAAAGCGATTACCTTCTGCAATTAGGTTATCGATATAAGTCAGATCAAAATCTGCATTTAAAAATTTTGGATCTTCTAGCATATAAAGGTGAAAAGGTATTGTGGAATTAACTCCTCCGATATGAAATTCACTTAGAGCTCTTTTTCCTATTGCAATAGTTTCTGTACGATCTTTACCCTTCACAATTAATTTAGCAATCATTGAATCATAGTTAGGAGGAATGGAATATCCTGAATAACAAGCGCTGTCAACTCTAACATGGGGGCCACCAGGAGGAAGATAATATTCTAATTTTCCAGGAGAGGGAGCAAAATTGTGGCTAGGATTTTCTGCATTAATTCTAAATTGAATTACATGACCAGTGAATTTTACATCCTTTTGTTCTAAAATCAATTTTTCTCCACGAGCAATTTTGAGCTGTTCCATTACAAGATCAATACCTGTTAATTCTTCTGTGACCGTATGCTCAACTTGAATACGTGTATTTACTTCCATAAAATAAAAGTTTTGATCTTTGTCTAAAAGGAATTCTACTGTTCCCGCAGAAAAATAATTTGCTTCTTTAACAACATTGACAGCTGCTTGACCAATCTTTTGGCGCATTTTTTGACTGAGAACCGGACTTGGAGACTCTTCAATGAGTTTTTGTCTGCGTCGTTGAGTAGTGCAATCTCTTTCTCCTAAATGAATATAATGACCAAATTTATCCCCTAACACTTGCACTTCAATATGTCGAGGATTCATAATCATTTTTTCTAAATAGACGTCTGGATTCCCAAAACTTACCTCTGCTTCAGCTCGTGCAGCTGCAAATAGCTTAGTAAACTCTTCTTCGTTGTAAGCTATCCGAATTCCTTTCCCGCCACCTCCCGCAACAGCTTTAATGAAAATAGGGAAACCTAATTTTTTTGCGTCTTTCAAAGCTTCTTTAATATCCACTACGACTCCATCTGAGCCTGGGATAACAGGACAACCAGCTTTTTTTGCTGTTGCTTTAGCTTTAGCTTTATCACCAAGCAATGCAATAGATTGGGGAGCCGGTCCAATAAAGTTTAAGCCACAGCTTTCACAAATAGAGGCAAAATTTGCATTTTCGCTTAAAAAACCGTAACCCGGATGGATCGCATCAGCTCCGGTAATTTCACAAGCAGAAAGGATATTTGGCACTTTAAGATAAGATTTATGGGAAGGGGCTTCTCCAATACAAATGGCTTCGTCAGCATGAAGAACGTGTAAGGCTTCAGCATCTGCTTGCGAATAAACAGCCACAGTTTGAAGACCTAAATCGTGACAAGCACGAATAATTCGAACGGCAATCTCGCCTCTGTTAGCGATAAGAACTTTTTGCATAAATAAAAATTACTCAACGATTCGGAAAAGTTTCGTACCAAATTCTACAGGCTGTCCTGATTCAACCAAGATTTCAGCTATTGCTCCTGAGACATTTGCTTTAATTTCATTCATTACTTTCATCGCTTCGATAATACAAACCACACTATTTTTTTCGATTCGATCTCCCACTTTGATAAAACTTGGATCATCAGGTGAAGGGGCTCCATAAAAAGTTCCTACCATAGGAGATGTGACATAAAGGCTATTAGTATCGACTTTGGGAGCTTCAACAGCAATAGGAATTGGAGGGCGGGCAGTTGGCATTTCGGCACCATGGGAAAGGGCCTGATCCGTACGTTGTTGTAAATATGTTCTAATTTGTTCTTCTGAATCGATTAGTGTGGAATCAGCTATTGATCGTCCATGCCCATTCTCTTGTCGTTCGAGTATCAATTCAAATTCATTTTGTTTAAGTTGGAGCCGTTTTGTTCCTGTTCGCCCCATCACTGCCATAAGTTCTTTGATGTGTTTTAATTCCACGTCGATTTCCTTTCTAATTAAATAAAAATGAGAACATCTTAAAAAGGGCTTGTCCCTTGTTGACTTGAGTAAATTTTTCCTTTAAGGGTCGGAATCTCGACCTAAAATAGCATTTCGATAAGGAAAACGACCAAAGTAAGCAATAGTTTGTTGTTACCTCAGGGCAAAATTTAAAAATTTTTGCCTTTGCAGGCGAATTTTGCTCAAGAATCAATTTCGCTGAGATTGTCGAAGTCAAAATTTCAGTTTGTTTTAATAAAATAGCTTCAGGAGCCGTTTCTGTAAATATTTCATTTAGACTTAATATAAACTCGATAATCAATGAATGGATCCTGTTTATCTTTATCATAAGCACTTGATTATCCTTCCCTTAATTTTCACTTTTAAATATCAAACACGTTGAATATATTCGTCAGTTTTAGTGTCAACTTTGATAATATCTCCTGTTTCAATAAAAGGTGGAACTTCAATTTTTGCCCCTGTTTCTAAAATGGCAATTTTTGCTCCATTAGCTAGATCATTTTCGTCATCCGAATGCGTTTTAGCAACCATTAATTCTAAAAACTGCGGAAGCTCGACAGCAAAGATTGTTTCTCCATAAAAAAAAGCTTTAATTTCGACCCCTTCTTTGAGATAATTAACTTTGCCACTCACGATTTCAGCTGGAACGAGGACCTGGTCTAAATTAACAACATCCAAAAAAAGATACTCATCTCCTTCAGGATAAAGGAACTCTAAGCGACGTTCAATTAATGACACATCTTTAATCGGTTGATTCAGCTTAAAGCTTTTTTCAACCATTTCATTATTGCTCAAATCTTTTAGTTTAGCTTTAATAAAAGGAGTCCCTTTAGGAACTGTTACTTTTACGCTGGATTCAACACGATAAAGTTTGTTGTTAATGGAAAGTGTCATTCCTGGAGTCAATTGATTACTTGTCGCCATAATTCCTACAGTTATCTGTTAACAATTTATTAATTTTTTAATGACCTTCGGCAGACTGCCGCATTTGCTTTATTGCATCGGCAAAGTTTGGAGATTTAAAAAGGCTTGTTCCTGCCACAATAACATTTGCCCCCGCTTCTACGCAACGTCTTACATTCAAATGAGTAATCCCTCCATCGACTTGAATATCAAAAGGAGGAAGTTGATGACCCGTTGATGAATTATCTTTAAGGGTCACTCCCCCTGCTCGAATATTAAGCTGGTTACACAAGTCCCTTGTAAATTGCACTTTGTCTAGCACTTTTTCGATAAATTTTTGTCCTCCAAAACCTGGATTGACAGTCATCAAGAGAATCATATCACATTTATCTAAATATTTAGGTATCATAGAAACAGATGTTTCTGGATTGAATGCCAAACCTGCTCGTATATTACATTTTCGAATATAAGCCAGTGTTTCTTCTACATCTTCTGTTGCTTCCATATGAAAAGTAATACTATCAGCTCCAGCTTGGACAAAACGTTCAATGTAGTCAAATGGGTTATAAATCATTAAATGAACATCTAAAAACAAATTTGTTGCTCGATTGATAGCAGAGACTGCTTGAGAACCCATCGTTAAATTCGGAACGAAATGTCCATCCATAATATCTAAGTGCAGTGAGTCTGCTCCTGCTTGCTCAGCTTTTTTAGCTTCATCTGCTAGATGCCCGAAATCTCCCGCTAAAATCGATGGAGCAATTTTAACAGCTTGCGGTTCTCTTTTCATATTTTATCCATTTCTTAAAATTACCTAAGTTCATACTCCGTTCGATGATCAAAAGTCAAGATGATACCAAGATCATACAGTAATATCATTGAATATCAATAATTTTTGCTTTGATTTTTTTCTTTCTTGCTGTATCAGCTAAATAAATTCAAGTAAGGATTGTTATTCCCAAAAATATTTTTTTCCCTATAGAAAGGTTTGGGTATTTAGAATAGAAATAAATCACTATGTATTTACTTAGCAATTCAACGTTGACTTTAAAAGCTTGAAACATTAAATTTTTTATTAAATTTAACAATATTTTTCAGATGTTGCACTTAAAATTTATTTTAAACTCTTCTCTCCTTCATGTCATTAGTGTGCGCTAAGCGCACATATACATACGACTGTTTTTTTATCTCCCCTTATCCATTTTAAATTAATTCATTATGATTCGTTACTATTATTAAACTATTTTGATTTTTTATCGATAAACTCATCTTACAGAGTGAAAATTAAAGGAAATATATGAAAAAGCCTTCACCAAGGTCAAATACTTTAGCGACTGGCCTTGCTATGTTCTCAATGTTTTTTGGAGCAGGAAATGTTGTATTCCCGCTCGCATTAGGGCAACATGCAAAAGATCAAAATATATATGCTATTATTGGACTTCTTATTACAGCTGTCGGAGTTCCTTTTCTCGGTCTGATTGCAATGACTCTTTTTGACGGAAATTACCGAGCTTTTTTTAATCGTTTAGGCAAGATTCCTGGTTTTTTAATAGCTCTTACTATCATGGGATTAATTGGCCCATTTGGAGCTTTACCACGATGTATCGCTCTTTCCTATTCTACGATTAGTCTTGCTATTCCTCATTTAGAACTGATTCCTTTTAGTATTATTTCTTGTATTTTAATTTATTTATTCACTTTTCGCAAAAATAACATTATCGATGTATTAGGGTATGTCTTAACTCCCTTTCTCTTATTTTCTTTGCTTATTATTATTTTAAAGGGTTTTTGGGAAGCAAATGGTTTGCCTGCTTCAATTCATCAACCTTATGAAACATTTTTAGTAGGACTACAAGAAGGCTACCAAACAATGGATCTTTTAGGAGCATTCTTTTTTTGTTCAGTCGTACTAGCTTGCTTGAAAAAAGGGGTTGAACCACAAACGCATGAACATGTTAATTATAAAAAAATGATAATATTAACTCTAAAAGCTAGCTGTATTGGGGCATTTTTGCTAGGTTTGGTTTACTTAGGATTTAGCTATGTTGCTGCCTATAACAGCGAAAATCTCGCTGAAGTTTCTAAAGAACAAGTTTTAGCAACTTTATCTCACCAAATTTTAGGTCCGAATGCAGGAATTGTCGCTTCGATTGCCGTCGCATTAGCCTGTCTAACTACAGCCATTGCACTTGCAGTTGTTTTTGCAGAATTTTTACATTTTGATGTTTCTAAAGGAAAGATTTCTTATCATAACTCTCTCATTCTCACTCTAGTTGTTTCTTTCATTTTTTCAACATTGAATTTTACAGGAATTATTGCTTTTTTAGCTCCTATTTTAGAAGTTTGTTATCCTGCGTTAATTGTTTTATGTATCGTCAATATCGGTTATAAACTTGTTCACTTTAAACCAGTTAAAATACCTGTATTTAGTATATTTGCTTTATCGCTTTTATACCATGCCTCAAGTTACTTAAAGTAATATTTATCGCTTAAATCAGAGTTGTTTTCGCAGCTCTGATTTAAATTCATTATCTTCAAATAAAATGCGCGATATTCTAAATTTCACTTTATATTCATGCGGTTTTCAAAATAATAATCATTTCAGCATGATAACTAACTCGAATTTTGGGTTTATTTGCCTAGAATCCATTGAATTTATTTAAATAAAAAAGTTTAATATAAACTTTTCTGGAAATAAAAATTCTCCTTTTTATTTTCATTTTTCCTCTAGCCAAATTAACCAATTCTCAAAATTTTAATGAATCTATCGTAAAAAATGTTTTTATAGCTATTCTCTCATTTTTTCCTCTCCTGTTCAATTCCCAAACAAAATACCCCTTGTCCTCTGTCATAGGGGAAAATAAAATTTGATTTTGAGTCATCCCAAAAAATTGTCTATCCATTCATACTAGCTCAATCTTTATCTTTTATCTATTCTCTATCTAGTAAATCTAACTTTTCGGATGAAGAAACATAGACTAAAATCCCTCAAAGTTTTTCTTTCAATTTAACCCGTATATCAGATCCCCTTCTCTGCCACTGAATTCTCCCTCTCATTCTTTCTCCAATTCCCTATATGAAGTAAATTCCATTTAAATCTTAGTTACGAATAAGTTTCTCCTCCTTTTATCCACTTAACATCTATTCAACACAACTGGCAAAAGTTCTCCTACTCACACAATCAATTAATTTAACCGGGTATCATGATATAAAATTTATCCAACCATTATTCATCACCCTAGCTGGACAAATTTTGGCTTCTACTAATAAATTTCAAATCAAAATATATTTTTTTAATAAGTCGCCCTTTTATGAATCTGAATCTAGATACCCAATAGGAGGAAAAAAGTGAATAATGTTTTAAGATGATTAAATAAAACATTAATGCTCAACGTACAAACAGGAAGGAAATATTCAAAATAGAGAGTACTTTTTAAAATGAAATTTTTTATAGCGGGAAATTATCAACAATCAAATATGCCTTGAAAAATATTTTCGAAATGGCTTGTTAAGTGAAAAAAGGAATTATTCAATCTTACCGTCAAATGAATTGGGAAATTATTCAATACAAGTTTTTTAAGAATAGAATTTTTATTAAAGGCGAACAAATAGAATTGGCATAAATTCCTCAATTTAAATTAAGTTAATCTATAGAGGGTTTAAATATATCAACCCTCCATTTTTAGAAGATATGAAATTGGGTAAATTAATTAGTTGATATAAAAAAACTATTGCGGAAAGACAGCTTCTATTTAAAGGATAGGAATTTAACATTATTGCTTACTAATAAGAAAGAATCATAAGCTAATGCATAAGAAATTTCGGTTGGTTCGTTTCCCAGTGTTGTAATTCCTGTTTAATTGCCTGAAAAAAACATTCTCTTACGTTAGAATCTTGCGAACAACAAATATACCCAATACAATTATTTCCGCTTGTTTTTGTATAAGCGTATGCAAGCTCTGTATGAGGAACATGTAGATCGTGAACAGCTCTATAAATCCTTTCTTTTACGAGGGGGTCTTCTAAAATAATCATTGCAAAAGCATTAGAAGGTTCATGGTAAAATTTCAGATAATAGCTTTCATGTTTATAGCTTTTTAAACCTTCTAGTAACATCAAAAACAAAATTTTGAAAGCTTTCGGATCGATTAAAGTACGAATAATATCGGGGGCTAATGAATAGAAAAAGTTTTCTAATAATAACTCGTCATAATCTTTTGTATCTTTAAGTAATTTATGAATCAATACAAGTTGCTCATGTTGCTTGGAAATCATCCCTCCATTATAGTCTCTAACTTCTCCAACAACCTTTGATAGCTCTCCTACAACAGCCTGCCTCGCTTTGTACAAATCGATTGAGTGATCAGCCCGCAAAAATGCATCTTTCAAAATTTTTAAACGAAATACCGACGCTTCTTTAGGATGTTTTTTACGTATGTGCCCTGTAATTTTTGTTCTATCAGGGATGTATTCAACTGATATTTCATAAGATTGAAATAACTTTGTCAAACTTTCTGAATCTGGTTTTAATACGCGTGCTAAAATGACAGTAAAATAAAGGTGCGAATAAGCTTGTTCATCAAACGTAATAAACACTTGAGGAATGTCTCGTAAATATTTGATTTGATTTGTCAAAATCAACATATTCCGAATTACTTCTTCTTCATTTCGTGGCATAAAAATCGGATGTTGTTTATGCTCAATGCGATTTTTTAAATTATGCGGAAGCTCTTTTCGCAGTTTACGAATTTCTAAAATTGTAAAATCACTGCCGTCTTTTTTTTCTATTTCTAAATAGGAAATTCCAATATTTTCTGATCCAAGTTTATTGATAAAAAATGATTGCTCAACTGATTGAGAAGATGGTAAATAATGCTGAATAGCTTTTAGTAAATGTTTTTCACCAAATGTTTCTTGTTCTCTCAAAAAATTAATGCCAACAAGTAATCCTAACACCCTTTTACGACCTTTCGGCGTTACGAGAAAAGTGCGAAATATTTTTAAACTTAAATGACGGCGATGAGATCTTTTCTTAATTGCTTCCCTTAAAGATTTTCTAAACAAATATTGAATACTTATGATCCGACTTAAATGACGAGGTTGCCTGATTGCTTTAAAATCATCTCGACATGTAACTAATAAATGTTGCATTTCTGTAAACACATCCGCCCCATAAATGTGAGGAAAACGTTTAACTAAATGAGCAATCATACGACGAATTGAGGTTGTTTTATCGTCAGCCGATAATCCTTTAATTTCTAATATTTTTTGCGCATAAAATTCTGATTGCATCCCCAAGGCTATTTCTGTGCTGATGATGGGAAAATGTTTGCATATCTCTTCAAATTCAGATACCGATTTTACACTGACTACAATTTCGCAAATCGTGTAAATTTCGCCACTTAACTCTGCTAATTGAAAATCTGAGGCATGAACTAATACGACATTAAGACTTTCATCTGGAAGTAACCAATGGCTAATCATTTTGAAAAAGAACTTAAAGGAATTAGAACGGAATTTTGATAGAGCAAAAAAAGATAAGGAGCCCGGAATTTTTTTATTATCAGAGCATGTCACCAAAGGATTTAATTGGCGAAAAAAATTCTTTTGATACTCTCTTGTTTCTTCCTCCGTTTCTTTGTATTCAAAAAAATCTTCGGGCAGCACTTTTGTTAATCCATGTAAAATAATTTCCCGATAATTATTTTTCATTATTTCATCATTTTCGGAAAATTCAAAAAGAGGAGTAATAGTAAGTTTAGAGCGTTTTTTCATGTTATTGTTAAGAGATTTCATAAACTGGATTTATCGATTTTTTACAATCAACACTCGTAATCCAAGTTCCTTGATCATGCCTCGAAATAAATGAACGTACATGCAAAGGCATGCCATTTTTCTCTGCAAGTTTAATAGCTCTCGCATGTAAAACTTTGGCCCCTTGGTTGACAATTGTCAAAGCTTCTTGATAATTAAGAGTTGGATAGCAGATGGCATCGCTATACATTTTAGGATCTTTGTTATATATTCCTAACACATCTTTATAAAACTCTATTTTTTCAGCTTTCAAAGCCACTCCAATTGCTACTGCTGATGTATCAGACCCCCCTCTTCCAAGAGTTGTTACCTCTTTATCTTGACTAACTCCTTGAAAGCCCGCCACTATAACAATTTTGCCTTGTTCTAAAGTCTGAATCAGCCTTTGAGGACGTACATCAATAATATGAGCACTAGTATGTTGAGAACAAGTTAAAATTCCTGATTGACTTCCAGTAAAACTTACTGCGTCTTTACCTTTACGGCAAAGGATCATAGCAAGTAGAGTCATACTAATTCGCTCTCCCGCACTAATTAACATATCATATTCACGCTGAGGAGGATTTGGGTGCACCTGATGAGCTAATTTAATCAATTCGTTCGTCGTTTGTCCCATAGCACTGACAACAATCACTAAACGTGGGAAAACACATTGACGTTCAATAATTAGATCAGCAATGCGAGCAAAATGCTCCGGAGAAGCTACAGAGGCCCCACCAAATTTCATAACTAATGTTTTCATAAATTTTGGGTGATATGAATCGAACAATGAGGAATCTTACGTGTATTCTATTTTTTGATAAAAAACACTTGAACCTAATTTCTGATCTTTAATTAGTTTAGCTTATCAGAGTCAAAAAGCAAATTCCGATGATTAATTATAAACAATTTGAATTTATTTTTCTATTAAAGAAAATAAAATAAAGTTGATAGAAATTTCTTTAACTAGCCATCAACGAAACTTCACTGAGTTGATATTAACTAATATTAACCGATCTACATTCATTCTTTTTTTAAGAAACAGTTTAATTATCATTAATTTTTTTATCTTTCCAAATTAATAATATGATTTAACATTCCAAAAAAAGCAAAAAATTGGTTGAATTTAGATCTCAAAATAACTTGTTTTTATTAAAAATAGTTTTAACTTCTCCATTCCATTGAAAATTTGTCTATTTTTGATTTAATTGAACCTGTTGAGTAAAGATCTTTTGATTTTCAATTTTTGAGTATGTTCTTTGACTATTGAAAGTAATTTTAAAATTTGTTAATCATTTTATTACTTTCGTTATTTCATTCAAAATGAAAAATTATTCATGGATTAGTTCGACTTCTTCTATTTGATATTTTTTGATTTTCCCATCTTTTACATTATTTTTGCTCTCTAAAAAATTATTCCCTTTTCGTTGCTTTTTTTCTTTATCACTGGTAATCTATCTCTTTTATATGAAAATAGGAGAAACCTTTAAATGTTTAAACACCCTCAACATACTTGGAATGAAAGCAACATCGTTGATGATGTCCAGTTTCAAGAAACAGATGCAGAATTATTTAAAAACCTTTTAACTCAAAAAGAAGCACTTCCAGCTGACGAAAACTCTTTAATGAGCCCTGGTAGCATACTGAAAGGTCGCATTGTAGAGATTACGAAAGATCATGTTGTTGTCGATGTTGGGTTAAAATCTGAAGGGCTTGTACCTATTGAAGAATTTTCCGATCCCTCTCAAGTTTATTTGGATGCCGAAGTAGAAGTTTTACTTGATCAAGCAGAAGATGATAATGGACAGATTGTTCTATCAAGAGAAAAAGCTGAGCGCCTCCGCCAGTGGGAATACATTCTAGAGCATTGTGAAGAAGGGTCAATTGTTAAAGGTCGTGTTATCCGAAAAGTTAAAGGCGGCTTAATGGTTGATATTGGAATGGAAGCATTCCTTCCAGGGTCGCAAATAGACAATAAACGCATTAAAAATCTTGATGATTACCTCGGCAAAACATATGAATTCAAGATTTTAAAAATCAATATTGAGCGTAAAAACGTTGTTGTTTCACGCCGTGAATTATTAGAAGCTGAACGTATTTCTAAGAAAGCAGAAGTATTAGAACACATTCAACCTAGTGATATCCGTGAAGGCGTTGTTAAAAATATTACAGATTTCGGTGTTTTCTTAGATTTAGATGGTATTGACGGTCTTCTTCATATCACAGATATGACATGGAAGCGTATTAAACACCCGTCTGAAATGGTTCAATTAGGTCAAAAACTTGAAGTTATGATCTTAAGTGTAGACAAAGACAAAGGTCGTGTTGCTTTAGGTCTCAAACAAAAAGGACCGAATCCATGGGATCAGATCGAGCAAAAATACCCACCAGGAACGCGCGTTCATGGTAAAATTGTTAATCTTCTTCCTTACGGTGCTTTTATTGAAATCGAGCCAGGGATCGAAGGACTCATTCACGTTTCTGAAATGTCATGGGTAAAAAATATTACAGATCCAAGTGAAGTTGTCAAAAAAGGTGATGACGTTGAAGCGATTGTTTTATCGGTTCAAAAAGAAGAAGGAAAAATTTCTCTTGGAATTAAACAAACAGAGCATAATCCTTGGGATGATGTTGAGAAAAAATACCCTGTTTCAAACATTGTTAAGGCAGAAATTCGCACTCTAACAAATTATGGTGCTTTTGTTGAATTAGAACCTGGTGTCGAGGGTCTTATTCATATTTCTGATCTAAGCTGGATCAAAAAAGTTTCTCATCCATCAGAAGTATTACGTAAAGGCGATGTTGTTGACGCTATTATTTTATCAGTAGATAAAGAAAGCAAAAAAATTACGCTTGGCGTGAAACAACTTAGTACAAATCCATGGGAATCTATTGAAAAGACAATGCCTGTTGGAAGTTTAGTTAAAGGAAAAGTAACTAAAATCACAGCATTTGGTGCTTTCGTTGAGTTAGATAGTGGAATTGAAGGTTTAATTCATGTTACAGAACTGTCTGATCAAGCATTTGGAAAAGTAGAAGATGTCGTAGCTAAAGGTGACGAAGTCACTGCTAAAGTGATTAAGTTAGATCCTGAGCACAAAAAAATTGCTTTATCGATTAAAGAATATTTAATTGATCAAAATCAATATAATCGCGACGATATTGTTGTGACTCCTGCTAAGCGCAAGAAAAAAGATGAACAGAAAAATAATGAAGACGACGAGTCTGGCTCAGAACAAGAGTCTGAAAAGTAATTCTTCCGTTTCCTAAACTAGTTTGATCTGGTTTAGGAACAAATTGTTATTTGATAAGACCTCCCTAAATGGAGGTCTTATCTCATTAAGAAAAGTTAAATTAAATGATTCTTTACTCGTTGTTAAAGGTTTAACAACAAGCAGAGAACCCTTTAAGAAAAGAATGAATTCGAAAGGTTTGCTGAAGAGTTACTCCTCTCATTGAGTCGATTACTTTTAGAATGAATGATTTATGATAGACTAAGTAATGACTGAGGTTGTTTCTAAATTCGAGATTTTAGCAAATAAATGAAATTTCGAAGTCTAATAATAAGAATTTAGATACAAAGTATTTTATCTATTTACAGAATTGAGGCATTAAGTATGAACAAAGATCTGATTGCAATCTTTGAATATTTAGAACGAGAAAAAGGCATTAAGCGAGAGCTTGTTATCAGTGCGATTGAAGAATCTTTACAAGCAGCAGCTCGTAAAAGCGTGAGCGGAGCCTCCAATGTAACAGTCACTATCCATCCAAAAACTGGGAATATTGATGTTTATTGTGAAAAGGAAATTGTGGATGATGTAGAAGTTCCCTCTCAAGAAATTTCTTTACTAGCAGCGCGTGAAATTGACCCAGATGCTGAAATTGGACAGTTTATCGACATCGTTGTGACTCCCAAAGATTTTGGTCGAATTGCTGCGCAAAAAGCCCGTCAAATTATTACACAAAAACTTCGCGGGGCTGAAAGAGATGTAATTTATGAAGAATATCGCCACCGAATTAACGAACTGATTTCAGGAACAATTAAGCGATTTGTTAGAGGTTCTAATTTAATTATTGATCTTGGAAAAGTTGAAGCGATTTTACCAACCCGGGAATATCCTAAAACTGAAAAATATCAAGTGGGTGAAAAAGTTCTAGCCCTTGTTCTCGAAGTTAAAGATACTGAAAATGGTGGCGCTGAAGTGATTTTATCACGTAGCCACCCAGAGTTTGTAAAACAACTTTTAGTACAAGAAGTTCCGGAGGTAAGTGATGGAACAATTATTATTGACAAGATTGTTCGTGATGCAGGTTATCGCACGAAACTAACCGTTCGCTCGACTGATTTGAAAGTTGATCCTGTCGGAGCTTGCGTTGGAATGAGGGGCAATCGCGTAAAGAACATTGTACGTGAACTTCATAACGAAAAAATTGATATTATTCCTTTTTCAAATGATCCTATTGAACTTTTGCAAAATGCCCTATCTCCCATAGAAATTCGAAAGATCAATTTAAATGAAGAAGATGGTATCATTTCTATTGTTGTAGAAGACGATGATTTTGCAGCAGTCATTGGTAAAAAAGGAATGAATGCGCGCCTTAATAGTCGACTTATTGGATATGACTTAGAGGTACAGCGTATGACAGATTATAATCGTGCCATGGCAATTGAAAGAAACGAATTGGCTGCAACAGATGACCCAACTCTTGATCAACCCTTGGTAGGTATTGAAGGAATCAACAGTTTAATCTTTGACCATCTGGTTGATGCTGGTTATCATACATTAAAATCTCTGCTAACGGCAACTCCTAAAGAATTAGCCGCAATACCAGGCATTAGCCTTGAAATGGCAGATAAAATTTTAGAACAAATAAGAAAACAAAGGACATAGAGCGTTGGCCAAGAATCTAAAATTGAATATTAAAAACGCCCAAATTGCAGAAGCGATTAATTTAAGCGGTTTAAAAAGCAAGTTGGCGAAGAAAAAGGAAGAGGAGTCTACCCAGAAATCCTCTGCCGCTAAATCTACGTCCAAAACAACAAAAACAGAAGTGGAAGAATTACCAAAAGAAGAAGCTCCAAGAATTCGAGCTCGTTCTAAATCCGCTTTTGCAGAAGCACCTGCAGACCAATCATCTAAGGAAATAACAGAAGAGATTAAAACCTCCCAAGATGAAGAATCTATTTCTAGAGAAGCTGCAAAAGTCATTGAAGAAAAATCTCGCATGAAAACAAGTGCAGAAATTCGTCAAGAAATTTTTGGGGAAGAGCTTTCTCAAGCGCCTTCAAAAGACAGTTCGCAAGAATTAGAATTTGCAGAAAAAATTAAAACTAACGAAACCAAGCCTACAACTTTTATCGAACCGACTATTGCATCCCCTGCTCCGGCCGAGCCTAAATCACTTGTCGAGGACAAAACTTCTATTACACATGTTTATCAAAACCAGAAAAGAGATATTCCTATTCGAGAATCATTACCACCTCAAGAGAAACTTGGTCCGACTGGAAAGCACATGAGAGATTTTATAAAACCTAAACCTCAGCCAGAGCGCGTTTCTCGCCCATTGGAAGCCAATAACTCAAATCAAAAAGAAGTTTCTGAAGCAAACAAAGAAAAGCTTGATAAAAACAAAATCAAGCCAAAAAGTAAAGGTTTTGAAGAGCCTAAAGTACTTACTGCAGATGATGATGCTCGCAAAGGACTTAAATCCCCTAAATTTAAAGAATTTAAGGATATTAAACCTGCACGTAAGCCAGAAACTCGTCAATTTGACGCACGCGATAGACAAGGGCTTCGAACTTCGGACGAAGATCAACATTGGCGTAAAAAGAAAAATAAACAACGCCAAAATATACAAGAAGATACAACAATACGTCCTACTTCTTTAAAGGTACGTCTTCCTATTTCTATTAAAGACTTAGCTTCTGAAATGAAATTAAAAGCATCACAATTGGTAGGGAAATTATTTCTACAAGGTATTGTTGTTACACTAAATGACTTGTTAGAAGATGAAACAACAGCACAATTGCTTGGGCAAGAATTCGGATGTGAAATTACAATTGACACAGCAGAAGAAAAGCGTATTCAGATTACTGATAAGAGTATTCGAGAAGAGCTACAACAATCTCCAACCGATCAACTACAGTTACGCCCTCCTGTCGTTGCCTTCATGGGTCATGTTGACCATGGAAAAACGAGCTTAATCGATGCGATTCGAAAAAGTAATCGTGCGGCTGGTGAAGCTGGTGCCATTACTCAGCATATTGGTGCATTCCGTTGTCATACGACTGTAGGTGATATCGCTATCCTTGACACCCCTGGCCACGAAGCTTTTTCGGCTATGCGTGCTCGAGGTGCAGACGTTACAGATATTGTTGTCCTCGTTGTTGCTGGTGATGAAGGCCTTAGACAACAATCTATTGAAGCCATTCAACACGCAAGAGCTGCTAATGTTATCATCGTTGTGGCTATTAATAAATGTGACAAGCCAAACTTTAATCCCGATAACGTTTACAGGCAATTAGCTGAACAGAATCTTCTTCCAGAACCTTGGGGTGGACAAACGATTACAGTCAATTGCTCGGCAGTTACAGGAGAAGGAATTCCAGAATTATTAGAAATGCTTGCTTTACAAGCAGAAGTTTTGGAATTGAGAGCTAACCCAAGCATGCGTGCTCGTGGAACAGTTCTTGAATCTGAAATGCATAAAGGTCTAGGATCTGTAGCTACAATTTTAGTTCAGAATGGAACATTAAAGCGTGGAGATGCTTTAGTATTTGGATTGCTATGGGGTCGTGTAAAGACCATGCACGATGAATATGGAAAAGAATTGCAAGAAGCAGGACCTTCCACTCCAGTTGAAATTACAGGACTTTCAGGTCTACCCGAAGCTGGCCAGGAATTTATCGTAGTGAAAAACGAAAAAGAAGCTCGTGAAATTGCAAATGTCCGTTCTGAAGGAGCTCGTCAAAATACTTTTATGTTGCAGCAGAAGAAGAAAGTTTCGATGGAAAACATGCTTCAGCAAGCTTCAGCAACAGGTAAAAAGATGTTGAATATTGTTTTAAGAGCTGACGTGCAAGGATCACTTGAAGCTTTAAAAGTTGCCTTATTAAAAATTGAATCGGATAAAGCTGATCTTAATATTATTTTTAATGGTGTAGGAGAAGTATCTGAATCCGATGTTCAATTGGCAGCTGCTTCTAAAGCGATTGTACTTGGATTCCACACTCAAATTGAAAGTCATGCGGAAGCTCTAGTTAAACAATTAGGTGTTCAGGTTCGTTTGCACAATATTATTTATCATGCCATCGATGATATTAAAGTCTTAATGGCTGGTCTACTCGAAAAAATTGCGCAAGAAACAGAAAAAGGTAAAGCTATTGTTAAAGCAACCTTCAAATCTTCGCAAGCCGGCATCATTGCTGGTTGCCAAGTTATTGAAGGCAGCATTCACCGCAATAACTATGTACGCCTTAAAAGAGGTCAGGAAGTGATTTGGAAAGGAACAATTTCATCTCTTAAACGTGTCAAAGAAGATGTACGCGAAGTTCAAAAAGGAATCGAGTGTGGTATTCTTCTTAATAACTTCACAGATATTCTTGAAGGAGATATCATTGAAGCTTATGACATTACTTATATATCTCAAGAGTTATAAAAAAAATGGCTATTCAGCGAACAGACAGACTCAACTCCCTATTAAAAGAAGTTATTTCAGAGGTCATTAGACGTGACGTGCGGAATCCGTACGTCACGGAACTTGTCACAGTGACTCGTGTTCAAATTTCAAGAGATTTACGATATGCGAAAGTATTTATCAGTATTATTGGATCTGAGCAAGCGAAAGTGGAAACGATTGAAGCTTTAAATTCTGCTGCTGGATTTATTGCAGTTAATGCTTCACAAAAAGTTGTTATGCGCTATTTTCCAGAGCTTAATTTTAAATTAGATGATAGCGTTGATAAACACATGCGCATTGAAGAATTACTTGGAAAAATCACAAAAGAAAGAGAGTCCCGCCAAGGAGACAATAGTGACCAGCTTGAACAGGAGCCTTAGCACTCCTCCTTCTCATTTAGAAGGAATTCTACTTATCAATAAACCTAAGGGTAAAACATCCTTTAGCCTTGTTAGAGATCTTCGCAAAAGACTTGGAGTAAAAAAAATTGGGCATGCCGGCACTTTAGACCCTTTTGCAACAGGCGTCATGGTGATGTTAGTCGGTCGTAATTACACGAGACTTTCCGATCAATTTCTTTTGAGTGATAAAGAATACATTGCTGAAGCTTATTTAGGAGTTGTTACAGATTCTTACGATTGTGAAGGCCAGGTATTATCTCAATCAAATATTATTCCGACTCTAGAACAAATCAAAGAAGCCTTTTCTTTGTTTCAAGGAAAAATAGAACAAGTCCCGCCTATGTTTTCTGCCAAAAAGCAACAAGGGAAAAAGTTGTATGAATTAGCAAGACAGGGAATAGTGGTAGAGAGACAGCCCGTAAAAATTTCTATTCATACGGAGTTACTTTCGTACAACTATCCCTATTTAAATTTTCGCATCGAATGTAGCAAAGGAACCTATATACGTAGCATCGCGTATGACTTGGGTACAAAACTCGGTTGTGGAGCCCATTTATCCAATTTAACCCGCACGCGAAGCGGAGCTTTTTGTTTAGAAAATTGCCTTAATGGGGCAGAGATTCATACCGTCACCAATTTAGAACAAAATTTGATTCGTAACGACTAAAAATAATTCCTCAATGAAATTGTATAGTAAACTTGAAGAAGTTTTCGATAAAAAAATCCCTCAAATTCTCACGATAGGGAATTTTGATGGGGTTCACTTAGGTCATTTATTTGTCTTACAGCGCGTTCAAGCTATTGCTAAACAGTCTGATGCAGAAATAACAGTTCTTACTTTCAGCAATCATCCGTCTGAAGTTTTACGCCCGCAAGATCCTGCCAAACTTCTTTGTACTCTTCCCCATAAAATAAAATTATTAGAGTCTAATCATGTAAACCATTTATTTCTCATTCCCTTTACCAACTACCTTGCTAAACATAGCGCTGCTTCTTTTGTTGAGCGTATTCGACAATTTATCCCCTTTTCTCATCTGATTTTGGGACACGACGCAACACTTGGCAGAGACAGGCAAGGTAATCGTTTAGTGATGCAAACCTTAGCGGAAATGTGGGGCTTTGAAGTTCACTATTTAGATGAATATCGCTATGAAGGATTAGCAGTTTCTAGCACCTCTATAAGAAAGCTTGTTCAAGAAGGAGATTTAAAAAAAGTCCACGCTCTTTTAGGGCGTCCTTATTCTATTTATTCGACTATTTCAAGCGGACTTGGGAAAGGAAGACAAATGGGCTACCCTACAGCCAATATAGAAGTGCAAAATCTTTGCTTACCTCCCTTTGGGGTTTATGCGGTTGAGATTAAAAAAGGGCAAGAAATTTTACCAGGAATTGCCAACTTAGGCTTTGCCCCCACGATTAGACAAAATAACATTCCTCTTCTAGAAGTGCATATTTTGACTGGTCAAACAGAGTTTTCGGAAGATCCCATTGAGGTGATTTTTCAACACTATATTCGCCCTGAAAAAAAATTTGAAAATATAGAACAATTACGTTCACAGATTCGGCAAGATATTGAACTTGTAAAAGCTGATCAAAATAAAATTCAAACTTTAGACTTTTAATACTTCAAGGCTGAAATAAGGTATGTTGCTGGTCCAGTAAAACAATTCGAGAATAAGAGTTATTGTGTGGATTTATTTAGTTGATTTTATTTAAAGAGCTTACACTTCTACACAAGAGCTTGTGGTAGTTGATTTTAAAGTTCCTTTGGAAAGCATCTATTGTTTCTTTCAATTAGCCGATTATTATCAACTGATAAAAGTTGTAAAAAATTTAGAAAAACAGTTGCTTGACGCCTATAAATTAAAAAAATATGAAATATTTAACTCTAGCGAAGATAGTCTAATAGAATTAAAAAAACTTTTAAATTTCGCGCAGCAATACCAATTAAATATTTTAAAAATTATTTAGAACTTACAACTGTAAGTTCATTATTAAACTAGGATTCCCATTTAACCGAATTTGAAAAAATTTTAAACCACTTTTCAAATGAAATAGAAAGACTCAATTTTTCAAAGAATGCCTCTTTCTCTTTGGCTGAGACCCATCTCTTAGCGTTAAAAATTGTAAAAATTTAAAAGAGCTTTATCTTTAAGAGTGCCTCACTCTCACGGAGGCAGGATTAGTGCATTTAACGATTTTAGAAAAATTAACGCATTTAAATCTAGACAATTGCAATAATTTCACTAATGCTGGATTGACGCATTTTAAATCCTTAGTAACTGCCCCACATTTGAATATAACTTGGGGTCGACGTTCGGGCATGCTAGATTTTAATGATTTTTTGGATTGGCATTTTTCAAATCGATAATACGTTTCTTTCGTTTTAACGACTTAAAAAAATCATTAAAATCTAGCAGCCATGGGCATCCTTACAACAAAAATTCTACAAACTTCATGAAGAGACACTCTTCTCAAAGAGCTTTTCTAACAAGTTTCTTTGTTTGTTCGTCAATGATTTTAGCTTTATTATTTTCGCTCCACTGCTTGCCACTCTAAACAGCGAAAATTTTGCTTTTCCTGACTTGTATCACCCTTCTTTTTTACCAAATCGGATCCGCCAGTGTGTACATCTCATTGTTCTTCTTCGCCTGATTAGAACAATTAGTCTATCCAATTAGATCAGTTTATTAAAATAGCCTTACCTATTTAGCACTATCTGATATCCTTTAATAGTACTCACTCTCCATTAACAATTAATCGAGCAGTTTTAAAAAAGGATATTCACGTCGGACCTCTTCAAGACAGGTAAGAGAAAACTCACAACCTTTAATCGATAACTCTTTTAAATTGGGTTTTAAACGAAGAAAATAAAGAAGTCCTTGATCTGTTAATTTTGAACATCTTTCTATGCTGAGTTGAGATAACAAATGCGCCCTAACTCCTATTTCCAAAAGACCTTTATCGGTTATTAAGTCACAACGGTTACAATTAAATTTAGAAAGGTGGGAACAGCTAGAAAAAATTTCTAATATTCCCTGATCTGTTAGAAGACGGCATTCTTCAACGTCAAATTCTTCTAAACGAGAGCAATTTCGACAAATCGATTTTAAATCGTCATTCGTCAATTGATGACATTGCCTTGTACTTAAACTAATTAACGTTTGTAAGCGATGTAGTTCTCCCCAAGATTGATAATTGAGATGCACATTTCCATCTAAAATCAGTTTTTTCAAGTTTAAAAATTGGTGGCCAATCTCTCGAATATGATGAGGGCGTAGCCAACCACAAACAGAAAGATTTAATTCACCCAAAGAGCCTGGTAAATCATCAAACTGGTTGTCATAAACAGTAGAGCCTGTCAAATCTGCTCCCATGAGTCTTGGGCAAGCATTCACACATTTCCCATAGTAAGGGCTTGTACTTAAATCCTCACTAAACGTGAGATGGGTGATAAAGGAGGCAAGTTGATGAAAAAGATCTAACGTTTCTTGTTTAAAATCTAAAAATTCAATGCGTAGTTCAGTCTCACTTTGGCAAGGTAATAATTTTAATCCATACCCATAACTATTAAAAACTTCGCTGATAACCACTTTCCAATCTAAAAAATATTGACGGTGCGCTTTAATGAGGTTTTCAACAACATTTTCTTGATTAATGTACTTCTTTAGTAATTTCGCACAATCACGCACTAAACCTTGAATTCTCCAAGCTTGCGCTTGCTGCATAATTGCCATTAATTCATGAGACTCACATCGCCACAATTCTTCTGCACTTTCTTTTAACGCATAGCTCTCGATCCAATTAAAGGTATCTAGAGAAATTTTTGGGATTTCCCATCGATCTTTCAGTTGTTGATAATAATTGATAAAAAGGTCTTTAAAAAAAGGACTAATGGTACCCAGTAAAAGGCTATTGACAATACGAATTTGACCTTGAATGACTAATTTAAATGTTAAAAATAAAGCAGGTTGAAATAACAAATAAGGTTTAAGTTGATGTTGGTGAGATCGAATAATGTGAGCTAGTTTTTCTGCGTAGTAGATAGGGAGTTGGTTCAAATAGAATGACTTTGCAGTCCATCTAATAATTAATTGAATAAAACCAGCGTGTTTTGTAAACCAAGCTTCGTCCTCACAACCGGCCTCAAAAAAAGCAATTAAATCTAGGGGCTGTTTCGTTAACGCTTGAAAAAGCTCTCGGTCAGACTCTAAATTGAGATAAGCATTAAGGTTCGGAGATAAAAAATCAGGACCTTGCATGCAAATCCTCTCAAAAACAGATAAATTTTAATAAATTAAATCTTAAGTTCCTTAATATGCGAACTATTCAGATTAATGAGCCGCTGAAATCACGATCAATACAGTTCATAGGCAAGTAAACGCGAATCAATGCCCCCATTGTTGAGAACATGTCGTTTAGATGCAGCAAGTCCTACTTCTTTAGCAAGTTCCAAATTACCTGTAAATACAAAACCTTGTGCAGGCCTAGCAGTTTTTTTCTTCATAAAATCGCCCAATGAACGGTAAAAAGGACGGAGTTGGTCTTCTTCTTCTAATCTCTTACCATGGGGTGGATTGGTCACAATCAGATCGGGTGGAACAGTCGGTGAAAACTCTCTAAAATCTGCTTGCAAGACTTCAACAGCTTGCCCAAAACCTGCAGCTTTTAGATTCGTTTTAGTGGCCCAAACGGCACTTTTATTGATGTCAATCCCAAAAAGGTGGCCTGGCTGAATTGTTTTGCGATGCTCATCTAATCGATTACGCACTTTTAACCATTCATTCGCTTGATAATCAGGATGGTTCATGAATCCCCACTTTTGCCTTAGATAACCAGGAGGGGTTTGGCTTGCCATTAATGCCGCTTCAATTAAAAGAGTTCCTGATCCGCAGCAAGGATCTAAAAAAACTTTATCAGCTGAATATTTTGCTAAACGAAGTATCGCGGCAGCTAATGTTTCTTGAAGAGGAGCTTCAACTGTTTCTTGTCGATAACCTCTTTTATGTAGAGGAGTCCCAGATGTGTCAAAACTAATGATAGCGAGTGAATGTTGAATATAAAGATTCAGTTGAACATGAGGCTGCTGAACATCCACAGAAGGGCGTCTGCCCACTTTATGTCTTAGCTGATCGCAAATCGCATCTTTAACAACTTGCGCAGCAAAAAGACTGTTACGGAGTTCGCGATGATGAACGTTGGCATCAATAGCAAATGTATTTCCTTCTTTTAAATAAAGAGACCAATCAATGTCATAAATATGTCGATATAAAGATTTTCGGTCAAAACATCTAAAGCGAGAAAGCGGCAACAAAACACGGGTGGCCAAGCGTGATGCATAATTAATTTTATAAATGTCCGCCCAATTCCATTGATTGATAAAAACACCTCGATAGCCCGTTTGTAAATCAGTCAATCCAAGCTCTTGAAGTTCTTCTAACAAAAGAGGTTCCAGCGCAGAGGCACAGCTGACAAATAATAATTTTTTTTCTCCGTTCACTTAATAGTTCCTTTAGAATGATTAAGATTAATGATGCATAAAAAGGATAACATCCCCATCTTTGACAAGGTAGTCTCTTCCTTCAGCCCGAACCTTTCCTTGCTCCCTTGCTCCAGCTCGGCCTTTGTAAGTCATCATATCATCAAAGGCAACCACTTCTGCACGAATAAATCCTTTTTGAATGTCCGAATGAATTTTGCCTGCTGCTTCAGCCGCATGAGTTCCCTCGGTGATAGTCCAAGCTCGCGTCTCAATTTCACCTGTTGTTAAATAGGTCAACAGTCCAAGCATATTAAAAGAAGCTTTGATCAAACGCTCAAGGCCTGATTGCTGAAGGCCCAAGCTTTCTAAGAAACTTTTCCTTTCAGCCAAAGGGAGCTGAGCAATTTCTTCTTCTAATTTAGCACAAATCGGAATAACAGCATTTCCCTCTGCTTCTGCATAAGCTTTAACTCGGCGAACAAATTCATTATCCATTTCTGGTAATTCTTCTTCAGAAACATTGGCCACATATAAAACTTTTTTAGAAGAAAGAAAACGATAAGCCTCAATACTTTCTTTTTCCTCGTCTGTTAATTCAAGAGTTCTAACGGGTTTATTCTCATTTAAATGTTCGGAAACTTTTTTTAATGTTTCCAAACTGAGCACGAGTTCTTTTTTTGTTTTGGCTTGTTTTTCTAAACGGGCCAGTACATTTTCAATCATTTGTAAATCTGCTAAACGCAGTTCCATATTAATAATTTCAATGTCATGAATTGGATCAACTTTACCCGCGACATGGATAATATCACTTGATTCAAAGCAACGTACGACATGAACAATTGCATCTGTTTCCCGAATGTTTGATAAAAATTTATTTCCTAATCCTTCTCCCTTAGATGCCCCTTCAACAATTCCCGCAATATCGACAAATTGCATATTCGCGTAGACAATTTTCTTACTATTGGACAAAGCAGACAAACGATCTAAGCGATCATCCACCACATCAACAATTCCAATATTTGGATCAATCGTACAGAAAGGATAGTTAGAAGCAGCTGCTTGATTAGATGTAAGGGCATTGAAAAGCGTTGATTTACCGACATTGGGTAAACCAACAATTCCTACAGAGAGGTTTGTTGACATAATTAAATCCTTTTAAACAAAAGTGAGGTTTAAAATATCAAAATATTGAAATTGGAGCAACAGCGCTGTCTAAAAGAACTCCCATTTCTTGCAACATGACAATTAAAAATTTATTTTGAATTTTTCCATTCATTTCTAAATTTTCTCCCTGAAGCTTTCCTTCCATGGTAAGCTCCTCTTTTAGAGATTGTTTTCTCTCTACTTCCACTTCTTGTCGATCAATCCATTCCGACCACCATTGGTAAATATCTGCTTTGGGAATTTGCGGTGTACCTATAGTTGTTTGAATATGGTTTATGATTGTTATTTGGTCATAAGGTTTTAAATACACAAAACTTTTAACCCAACGCCCATTTGATTGAGAATCAGAATAAGAGTTTACTAACCCACCTTCCCATAAAAGTCTTCGAAGAGTTTTTTCAAATAGAGGAAAAATTTTTAAAAAAGGAGGAATATAGGCATTTTCATCATTTAAAGCAGCTTGATGAGTAATACCAAATTGCGTTCCAACCTTTGACATATTTATGCAAATGTTATAATTATGCACATCATTTATCTTGGCGATTTTACTAAATAAGTAGCTAAACAAATTGGATGTCAAAATTGTTTGATAAACTGCTTGAAACATTCTAGTTCTTTCTAAAAAGAGAGTTGCAAATATTCTTTGTTGCAGTGGAAGTGCTTCACTTTGAGAAATTAAACTATGAAATACCTCTTCCACGACTCTAAATTTACCAATTCCACAATATTGCCCTCCTTCAATCCCTAATTTTAGAAGAATATCCGCCCGGCTCATTTCATCCTGGTGACGCAATTCTTGAGCAATAAATTTACAATAGAAGTCTAACATTTGATAATTTTGAGGAGGTCCAACCATATCTCGATCTTTGATGCTTTTAATAAAAGCTTTAAGATTTTGTTTAAAATAATCTTGCTCAGATATTGTTCCTCGCGCTATTTCGCTCCAACGTTCATCATCGCGTAATTTAAGACTTAAAGCAACCTGATGATTGTCCCAATTAATATCTGCTAAATAGTCTAAGATTTGGTCTAATTTAGCATCTACTTGGATAGAAGGAAGGACGTTTTGCTTTAAATGAATGGGATTTACAGCATAGCGCGATTGGTTTGTCAAATTTTCAAGATCTTGAAGAGAAACTTTAAGATAATTTTGTTCAAGGTTGCTAGATGCAGGCAGGCTTAAAGTTTGGCTATTTTCTTGGTTTAATTGTCTATTTTCCTGGTTTAATTGTTTCCGGTAACTTTTAAAGAAATAATCAACTATAGGAGAGACTAAATTGATCACACAGAATAAGCGATTTAAAGTATTTCCCCAAATGATTCCTGCAATATTACTAATAGAATACATCATATAATTTAATGGGGAATGCACTTGCGCAGGTAAAAAGCAATGACGATCTAAAAAACCGATCGCTGTGAGAATCAAAAATGCAGTCGCTTGAATTCTTTGATGAAATATCCATAAAGCCACAGTAGAAACAACTGAAATAGCTACACTCAAAGTGGGTAAATGTGATTGCGCAAAATTAACAATTGTTCTCAAACGTAAATTATTAAATTCTTGACTTGCAAGCCAAGAGACAAACATAGGAGCACCAATGACAACCACTGTTATTCCCCTTAAAGGATTAGTGTTTCCGGCTGCAATTAAGGCATATTTAACTTGCCTTAAAGCTTGATTTAAAAGCTCCATTTGTTGGATTGCCACCGCAACATGATTGCGCCCTTGTCGATGAGCTTGTTCATCGTTAAGTTCTAGCCTAATCGCAGAAGCTGTATCTAAACCTCGTATCGTCGGAACAGCAAAATTGATAAACGTCGAAAGTTGCATTTAAACCTAAAATAAAAAAATAAATAAAACATAACTACAAATTTAGATTTTATCCACTTGAAAATCCAAATTTTAATAAATTTTTCCTCTCGTCTGGAGAAGGAAATTGAAAACTTATTATTATATATAAAATAAAATAATGGTTTAAATTTGTTAAACATAAATGATAACAAAATCTCACAAAAAGATATATTAAAAAATAAGTTAATTTAAATAAAATTAAATTACCTAGAATTTTTGTAGCTCAAAAAAAGGTTAGTTTTTTTGGTGATATTCGGCTAAAAAACACAGCTACATTTTTTGAATTCTATAAGTAAGTTTGTGCACTCGGATAGATTAAAAGTATATTCATTCTTTAAAAATGCCTCATTAATTAAACATAATAGGAAAAATTTCTTAAAAGTTTTGCTTTTATGAGGTAGAAAATTTCGTTATTTGCTTAATTCCATTCACTCATACTTGTAGTTTCGAAATTGGTTTGAAAGCTGTTCTATTTTTAATAAATTAAACATCCTGTAATAAGATTAATTATTTGTAAACTTGACTTTTCATTTGAATGAAGCTAAGAGAACAGCCCACCAACTAAAGAGTTCTCAGAATGAAACAATTAAAAAACAACCAATCATTGAGAGGCACTTGGAGTATCCAATTCATTTTTTACGCTCAATTGAGAATTTATATGAAAAAGTTTGGTATTATTGAATATTTTAGATCGCCCTTAAAAATTAGAGTTAAAATTTACTAAGACATTCTAAATATGCAAAGTTTTTGTGAATGCTTCTCTTTGTCTATCTTCAAATTGCTGCATCAAATTTTCAAATTTCAGGACTAATCAGTTTAAAAATAAATCATTTATTTTTTCCTTAAACATCTAAAAACTTTGAACTTGCAACAAAGGGCATTTTCTCGCCAGGTTTAAATTATCTTCTTTAATTTTAGACAGTTCCGCCGTATAATTATTTAAAAATTTCCGCTTAAGTTTATCCATGAGATTTTCTTGAAATACAGTTTGATTTGCTGTTTTACTTAATTTCTGAACTTCCGATTGCGTGACTTGTGAACGAAAGCAATTTTAAAATAGACGTCATAACTTGATCTAATTTGTAAAAATCATTGTATAAATTATTCGCATATAGTCTTTATTCATTTAAAATTAAAATAAATATATTTTATATTATTTTATAATAAATTTATAAATAATGGAATGATAAAATTAAACAAATTAAATCTAATTTTTAAACTTAGTTTTTTACAACATTGACAATGGTTAAAAATAGGGATATAATACTATAAGAAGGAATATAGGTTTATTTTTATTGTCATTGCCATTTCTCTCGGAGGATAAAATCATATGGGCGACAAAACCGAGAAGGCGACCCCAAAAAAGCTAAAAGATGCAAAAAAAAAGGGGCAAATCGCGAAATCACAAGATTTGCCTACTGCCTTTACGTTTATAGCTTCAGTCGCCATCATTCTTGCTCTGGCTTCTAGCCTCTATCATCAATTAGCTAATTTTTTGGTTGGAACTTTCCGTTCCGTAAATACGCCGGAACTAAGCGGCGTCATTGTTAATTTATTTTATAAAGCCAATGAAGTAATTTTTTTAGCGAGCATCCCCACTATGGCCTTAGTTGCATTGGTTGGAGTAACCATTACATTTTTAACAGTTGGCCCAGTTTTTGCACCTGAAGTGTTTAAGTTCGATATTAAAAAATTCAACCCCGTCGATAACTTAAAGGCAAAATTTAAATTAAAAACACTGGTTGAGCTCCTGAAGTCCGTGATTAAAATTTCTATCGCGTCTTATTTGATTTATAAAGTGATGTATAATAGTATCCCGGTTTTGATTCAAACAGTGTCGATGCCCATTTCTGGCGCTTTAATTGTTTTTCATGCTTTTTTAGTCGAGGTTGTATTAAAGGTTGGATTATTTTTTATTGTTGTTGCGGTTGCAGACTTTATCTACCAAAAGAAAACATTCGCTAAAGAGATGATGATGGAAAAATTTGAAGTCAAACAAGAATATAAAAACAGCGAAGGTGATCCGCATATTAAAGGGAAACGACGACAAATTGCGCAAGAAATTGCTTATCAAGAGGGACCGACAGGTGGTGTTAAACGTGCCCAAGCAGTTGTCACTAACCCGACTCACTTAGCAATCGCAATTGGCTATGAAAGACACATGGATGCAGCTCCTTATATCTTAGCAATGGGTAAAGATGTTTTAGCTGAACGTATTGTAAAAATTGCTGAAAAAAATGACATCCCTGTTTTAAGGAATATTACTTTAGCGCATATTCTCTGGGAGCAAGGAGAAATTTATGAATATGTACCTGAAGACACTTATGAAGCCTTAGCAGAAATTATGCGTTGGATTGCCTCTTTAAAAGATGGAACTGAAATCCCCGAGCCTCTAAACTTATAAGCTTTGAAAAATTATCGGAGAAAAACCTGACATGAATGCCATTCGTAAAATCCTAGATGGAATTACAGCTCGATTAGGCGGAGATCGCTCGCTCGAAGCAATTTCGAAATCCAGCGACATTGCATTAGCCGTTTTAATCATCGGTATTCTTGTTATGATTATTTTTCCTGTCAATCCCCATGTGATTGACTATTTAATCGCTATCAATCTTTCTTCTTCAATTGCCCTTTTAATGGTTGCTCTTTACATTCCAAGCGCTGTTCATTTGTCTATTTTTCCTTCTCTGCTTTTGATTACCACGTTATACCGCTTAGGATTAAATATTGCTTCTACTAGACAAATTCTTTTACACGCTAATGCTGGAGAAATCATTTTCCAGTTCGGTAACTTCGTCGTTGGAGGAAATTTCGTCGTTGGAGGCGTTATCTTCTTAATTATCACTTTAGTTCAGTTCTTAGTGATCACAAAAGGGGCAGAAAGAGTCGCCGAAGTCGCTGCCCGTTTTACATTGGATGCGATGCCTGGTAAACAAATGAGCATCGACGCAGACATGCGTGCAGGAATTTTGGATTCCAATCAAGCTCGCGAAAAAAGATTAGCCATCCAAAGAGAGAGTCAATTATATGGAGCAATGGACGGGGCAATGAAGTTCGTTAAAGGAGATGCGATTGCAGGTATCGTCATTACTTTAATTAATGTTATTGGTGGAATGATCATCGGAATGACCATGAATGAAATGGAAGCAAGTGATGCAGCCAAAACTTATGCGTTATTATCTATTGGAGATGGATTGATCTCTCAAATTCCCGCTCTTTTAATTTCGATTACTGCCGGTATTGTGACAACTCGTGTTTCTGGAAGCGAAAAAGTTGAAAATTTAGGGACTGAAATCTCTGGTCAAATTTTAAAACAACCTAAAGCTCTTATGATTACCGCCGCATTTTTGATGGGCATGAGCTTGGTTCCCGGTTTTCCGATGCCTCCTTTTCTAATTGCTGCTGCTGCACTTGGTTTGATTGGTTATGCTTTATGGAGCAATGAACAAAAAGCCTTGTTAGGTGGAGGAAGCGTTGGTTCCATGGGTGGAGGGACAATTCAGTCTGCCGCTGGTAGCGATTCTTCAGTAGAAACCTCTGTAAGAGGTCATAAAGTTATCTCTGGGGGTGGAGTTGACAGCTATGCATTAACACTCCCAGTCGTATTAGAGGTTGGCAGAGGGTTGTCTATAGAAATTCAAAAAGCAAATAAAGGGACAAGCTTTATCGATCAAATGATTCCCAAAATGAGACAAGCACTTTACGCCGATTTAGGAGTTCGTTTTCCCGGTGTACATGTGCGAACTGACTCACCCATTTTAGATAAAGATGAATACTCAATTCACTTAAATGAAGTTCCCATTGTGCGAGGAAAAGTTTTAGAAAATCATCTACTTACCAATGAATCGGAAGAAAACCTTAAACGTTATAATCTTCCTTTCGTTTCTTATAAAAACTCGTTAGGTCTTCCTTCTCTTTGGGTGGATGCAAAAAACAAAGAGCTATTAGATAAAGCTGGAATCCGTTACTGGAGCTCTTTGGAAGTGATGATCTTACATTTATCTTACTTCTTCCGTCATTATGCGAATGAATTTGTTGGAATTCAAGAAGTTAAATCGATGTTAGAGTTTGTTGAAAAATCTTTTCCCGATCTCGTCAAAGAAGTCACACGTTTGATACCGCTTCAAAAAATGACAGATATTTTCAAACGTTTGATCCAAGAGCAAATTTCGATCAAAGATTTAAGAACAATTTTAGAAGCCCTTGGTGAGTGGGCCCAAACTGAAAAAGATACCGTTCTTTTGACAGAATACGTCCGCTCATCGCTCAAAAGGTTTATTAGCTATAAATATTCTCAGGGTCAGTCCGTTCTATCAGTCTATATTTTAGACCCTGAAATTGAAGATATGGTAAGAGGTGCCATTAAACAGACATCAGCCGGGTCTTATTTAGCCCTAGATCCTGATTCTGTTCAACTTATTTTACAAGGTGTACGCAATACGGTATCTCCTCCTCCTCCCGGTGGACAACCGCCCGTTATTTTGACTGCAATCGACGTGAGACGATTCGTTCGAAAACTCATTGAAATGGAATTTACTGATATTTCTGTGGTTTCTTACCAAGAGATTGTTCCTGAAATCCGCATACAGCCTTTAGGGCGTATCCAGATTTCTTAAATTCTTAAAACTCTCTGATGGGAGGTGGGATCATGAGTATTCCTTCATCTTTTAATGCAGCTGCTGCAAATGCTGCCTTTGCTGCAAAAGATGCCGCTTTTGACGAAAGTCTTGAGGCAACTCAGCAAGTCTCTGCAAAAAATAGTTTGGCTCTGCAAGAAAATTCGGCAGAAGCTTCTCAAGAAAAACTTGCTCGTGAAGCAGAAGAAAATGCAAGCACAGGGATGACAGCACAAACCAAAAAACTTGCTGCTCCCCCTCGTTCAGAAAAAATTGAGAAAGCGAAAGAAGTCCAAGAATCTGTTTTAGTTCGTAAAGAAGAAGCTGATCAATTTGCTGGGGACTTTTTAGGAAAAGGAAATAATAAAAATTATCACCTAGAAATGGCGATTTTGAGTTCTCTTGCTCAAGATTTAGGTGCTGGTATTACTCCTAAAATGTCTTCTAAAGAAATTATTGACCATATCACTGACCGCCTTCGCACTTTCGATCCAAAAAGTGGAAAAATCAAAGATCCTGACAGTTCACAGATCGATAAAACCTTTGAATTTCTGTTGTTTGTGACTGAAAAAAAATTAGAAAAACTTCCTAAAGATAGCGAAGATAGCAAACGCTTGACAGAAGTTGCGGCTCATATTAAAGTCGCTAAAAAAGACTACTATGATATGCCAGGTGCAGATGGCAAACCAAATAGTAAAGCCATTGAGCAGGCAAAAAAAATTATTGGACTGGCTAGTGGTGTTGTTGATGCTTCAGATCGTTCTACAAAAGAGGCTTTAGATGAACTTCGAGATATTTTAGATAATCCGCAAGATGTCCAAAATATCCGTAAAGAGTATGAAAAAAATGGGGGTGCTACCCGTTTATTTAACGATCTTAAAACATTTTATCACCATTTAGGCAATCAATTAAAACGTGTCAATGTGCAAACGGTGGATGGTGGAAATCTCAACCCAACTAATATGCCAACCCTAGAGCCAAGCCAACTACAACAATATACTGACGCTACACAAAGTAGAAGAGCCGTTGCCTTTGTCTATATAAGTGCCAAAACAGAAAGCAAGATTGCTGAAAAAACAATGAACCAAGCAGGCTTTATCAATCGAGCAGCAGCCTAAGACTATATCGAAAACCTGAGTTTTAATTTTGTTAGATTTTATGTTTCTTTCCAAAAAAAAGGAGAAAAATAAAAAAAATATAACAAATTAATTGATTTTCAAATTAAGTAAACTTAAAACTCAGGTTAATTGAAACGCATACGGATAACGAATGAAAAGAGATTCCTTTCGAGCTCACTTCAACTTTGAATCTATCGGAAAGCTTTTTTTTGATGCTGCAGAAGAGCGTTATCCCACAGCTGAAAAAATGAATCAATTGGTTTCTCGTTTAACAGATCCGGTCATTTTGGATCCCGTCGAAAATGTTTTTGCCAAAATTACGCTTTTAAATTCTATCCGCAATATGATCAAAGCCGTGTCGCCTAGGCTTTATCGCTCTATGCAACATCGAGATGATTTATATCTAGCCGTTATTGAAGCCTTAGAAGACCTTGAAGATGAATTAGAAGAATTAGAAGAGCAAGCATTAGAAGCTGAAGAAAGCGTTGATAAAGAAAGTTGAGGAGCTTTATCCTATGGTTAGTAGCCAGTTTGAATCCATTTTGAAAGAATTCGAACTTTTTTTCAATTGTTCATTAAAAGCAGATGAAAATGAATCTTGTCTGATTCAAATGGGAATTGGAGTAAATATCCAAATTGAACTTAATCGAGAAGGAAAGTTATTAATTGGCTGCCGTATAGCCACACTTCCATTAGGGAGATTCCTTCATGAAGTAGTCAAAGAAGCTTTAAAAGCGAATGATTTTTATCCCCCTTCGAGCGGAATTTTTGGCTTTAGCCATAAATCCAGTAATTTAATTTTATATACTTTAATTGATCCTTATCAGTTAGACCAAAACAAAATTGAAAGCATTCTTTCACCTTTTGTTGCCAAAGCGAAAATTTGGTCCGATGCTCTCAATCAAGGAAATGTTCCGTATATTACAGAAATTACCAATACTCCTCCTGCACCTCCATTTGGTTATCAAAGATGATAGATCCTACTTTCTTACTTCATTCTCTTGCGGCTAAACAGTGGGAGCGAATCGGTATCAAGCACCATCATGGAATCAATGTTCCTTTATTTAGTGTTCATTCCTCTCAATCATGCGGAATTGGGGAATTTACAGACCTTTTTCTTTTAATCGATTGGTGTAAGTCGATCAATTTTGATTTAATTCAGCTCCTCCCTTTGAATGATAGCGGTCTTGGAACCAGTCCCTACAGTGCCCTATCAGCCTTTGCTTTAAGTCCCCTCTATTTAGGGTTACATGCTTTACCACATTTAGAAGAATTTCCCTCTTTGCATGATGAATTAAAAGCTATTCCTAA
The DNA here is from genome assembly GCF_000011565.2 of Candidatus Protochlamydia amoebophila UWE25. Taxonomy (NCBI): domain Bacteria; kingdom Pseudomonadati; phylum Chlamydiota; class Chlamydiia; order Parachlamydiales; family Parachlamydiaceae; genus Candidatus Protochlamydia; species Candidatus Protochlamydia amoebophila. The sequence continues at coordinate 943,043 of NC_005861.2, read as the reverse complement.
ATTATCTAACCATCAACGCGTTGACTATAAGCTTGTGCGTGAAAATAAAGAACGTTTTTTACACCATTATTATGAACAAGCCGGTTCTTTGATTTTAAATAGCCAAGCTTACCAAGCATTTGTTCAAAACAATGCCTGGTTAAAGGGATATGCTGTTTTTAAAACTTTAAAGTCTCAATATCAATGGTCGAATTGGGAAAGTTGGCCCATTGTTGATCAATCTCCCACGCCAGAATTGTTAGAAAAAGTATATGCCAAGCATCAATCCGAAGTCGATTTTCACTGCCTCATTCAATATCTTTGTGATCAACAGCTTAAATCTGTGAAGGAATATGCCGATCGACATGGCGTTTATCTCATGGGTGATATTCCTATTTTGATTGATCGAGATAGCGCTGATGTTTGGTTACATAGATCTCTATTTGATTTAGAATTTTCGGCCGGAGCTCCTCCTGATATGTACAGTAGTGAAGGGCAAAATTGGGGCTTCCCAATTTACAATTGGGAAGCCCTCGCTCAGGAAAATTACCGTTGGTGGATAGATCGTTTAAATTGGTCTTGTCGCTATTATCATATTTATCGTATCGACCATATTATTGGTTTTTTCCGCATTTGGTCTATTCGTCGCAGTTTAACGAGTCGACAAGGAGAATTTATTCCTTCTGATGAAGCAACTTGGGTCGATCATGGACAACGCATTATGTGTGTTATGCTTAGAGAATGTGAAATGCTTCCTATCGGAGAAGACCTTGGTGCAGTCCCTGATCGGGTCAGAGAATGTTTAAGCGCACTTGGCATTTGTGGAACCCGTGTAATGCGTTGGGAACGGCTTTGGAAAGATAATGGCCGTTTTCTTCTCCCACAAGAATATCCAGAACATAGCATGACAACTGTTTCAACTCATGACAGCGAAACCTTACAACAGTGGTGGCAATCTTTTCCTTTAGAAGCTCAAGTCTTCGCTCAACTTAAGGGCTGGTCTTACCACCCTTATTTAAATCGTGAATACCAAAAAGAAATTTTATGGGACAGCCATCACACAAGCAGTTTATTTCATATTAATCTTTTACAAGAATATTTGGCTCTTATTCCTGGTTTGACTTGGCCTCACCTAGAAGATGAGCGGATTAATATCCCAGGAATTATCTCTGAAAGAAATTGGAGCTATCGATTCAAACCAAGTTTAGAAGAACTCACCTCTCATCCAGCATTAACCTACCTTATGCAACAACTTATTATTTAATAAGTTGTTAAGTTGATTTCTCTAACCTTAAACCCATGTATTTATACATATATTAGAATGTTAAATAATGATCAATAAAAGTGCTTTTTTAGCTTTAGGTAGACCTAAACATGTAACGCTCGATGCCGATTGTAGTTGCAAATGAAACAGTTGATCATACCAATAGGGTTAGTTAACTTCTTCGAGAAGAAGAGGGGTTTTCTCACAAATCGAGAGTATCTTTGTCTAAGTTGTTATTAAATTTTTCAATAGAGCTTGTTTCTCCCAATTTCTTTCCAACTAAGTCGGTGTTGCATCGAAGGAATGACTTCATCATACGCTGAGAATTTAGTTTGTATAAAAAACGGTTTTTTTAAGTTTTCTGGCAATTTTCCCATCAGACATTCGGCCTCTTTTCGCGTTCGCTTTCGGCCGTACATGGTTAAAACTTGCCGCGTAGCAGAGTGCAAAACAAGCCATAATCATTGTTGATTATCCTCATTTCCCCATAGCTCCATTACTCTCATCTAACTCGATAACAGCGACTTGAATCTTCTCTGCACTCGTTACAGTTACATTCAGGCTTTCTGGTAATTCCTTAATGTTTTCATGAATGAATTGTAAAAGCCATGGCATGCTAAGATTAAAAAATGCGGCAGACATCTTCTAGTGAAAACTGTTCGAAGAGAGATTGATGAATTCAGGAGTGCCTCTCTTCATTAATCCTTTTATTTTGAGGATTTATGATAAGCTGACGTCCACAGTTAGGTCATGGGTGATTCTGCTTTCCGTTATGAAAATGACCATTTTTTTTTGATAGTTGTCGAGCTACAACTTGGGCACGTTAATGTCATTTTAGGTCTCCGTATGAGGAAAACCCTATAAGAAAGCCATTTACATTAGAAAAGCCAAATGAAAATTTTTAGTTAGCATGACATGTTTAGAATTACCAAATTTTATGAGCATAAATATTTTTAAAAATTTTTTCTATCTTTTTTGCTAATTTCACATTTGACTTTCTTTGTTATTACACTTCAAGCGAGATCAGTTCGCATTCATCCCGAATTAAATGCGTTAAAGCCGCTAAGAGTGTCAAATACACTAATCCAACGTCAGTGAGTTTATCGCATCAACTTAAGTCTAAATGTTGCAAATCCACTAAGGACGTTAAATGCGCCAATCCAACGTCAGTGAGATTATTGTATTTACTCAGATCTAAATGCGTTAAAGCCGCTAAAAGTGTCAAATTTACTAATCCAACGTCAGTGAGTTTATCGCATCAACTTAGGTCTAAATGTTGCAAATCCACTAAGGACGTTAAATGCGCCAATCCACTACCGTCTGTGAGATTATTGTATTTACTCCGATCTAAATGCTGTAAAGCTATTAAAGGTGATAAATGCGCTAATCCATCGTCCGTGAGATTTCCACAATGACTCAGATCTAAATGCTGTAAAGCCACTAAGAATTTCAAATTCACTAATCCATCGTCCGTGAGATTTCCACAATGACTCAGATCTAAATGCTGTAAAGCCATTAAGGGTGATAAATTCACTAATCCAGCGTCCGTGAGATTTCCACAATGACTCAGATCTAAATGCTGTAAAGCCATTAAGGGTGATAAATTCACTAATCCAGCGTCCGTGAGCTTTCCACAATGGCTCAGATTTAAATGCTGTAAAGCCACTAAGAATTTCAAATGCGCTAATCCAGCACCAGTGAGCTTTCCACAATGACTCAGATCTAAATGCCGTAAAGCCGCTAAGGGTGTCAAATTCACTAATCCATCGTCAGTGAGCTTTCCACAATGGCTCAGATTTAAATGCTGTAAAGCCACTAAGAATTTCAAATGCGCTAATCCAGCACCAGTGAGTTTATCGCATCCACTCAGATCTAAATGCTGTAAAGCCACTAAGAGTTTCAAATGCGCTAATCCATCGTCAGTGAGCTTTCCACAATAGCTCAAGTTTAAATGTTGTAAAGCCACTAAGAGTTTCAAATGCGCTAATCCATCGTCAGTGAGCTCGCATCCAATCAGATCTAAATGCTTTAAAGCGGCTAAGGAAGTTAAATGCGCTAATCCAGCATCTGTGAAATTTCCACAATAGCTCAAGTTTAAATGCTGTAAAGCCATTAAGGGTGTTAAATGTGCTAATCCAGCGTCGGTGAAGTTATAGTTCCAACTCAGATTTAAATACTGTAAAACCACTAAGGACGTTAAATGCGTCAATCCAGCGTCAGTGAGATTATGGCACCCATTCAGATCTAAATGCTGTAAAGCCATTAAAGGTGTTAAATGCGCTAATCCAGCGTCCGTAAGATTTCCACAATAGCTCAAGTTTAAATGTTGTAAAGCCACTAAGAGTTTCAAATGCGCTAATCCAGCATCGGTGAAATTTCTACAATGGCTCAGATCTAAATGCTGTAAAGCCACTAAGAGTTTCAAATGCGCTAATCCAGCGTCCGTAAGCTTTCCACAATGGCTCAAGTTTAAATGCTGTAAAGCCACTAAGAGTTTCAAATGCGCTAATCCAGCATCGGTGAAATTTCTACAATGGCTCAGATCTAAATGCTGTAAAGCGGCTAAGGGCGTTAAATGCACTAATCCATCGTCAGTGAGCTCGCATCCACTCAGATCTAAATGCTTTAAAGCGGCTAAGGGAGTTAAATGCGCTAATCCAGCATCCGTGAGATTGTGGCACGCTTGGAGATTAAGTACTTTCAAATTTTCACAATTTTTTAACGCTAAGAGATGTGCATCAGTCAAATGGGCATTCTTTGAAAAATTAAGCTCTTCTATCTCATTTAAGAAGTGGTTTAAAATTTTTTCAAATTCCGTTAAATCAGGCGCCTGATTTAATAAATTACTCACGACTGTGAATTCTAGATAATTTTTTAAAGCGTCTAAGTGATATTGATGTGCAAAATTTAAAACTTCTTTTAATTTTACTAGGCTGTCTTCGGTGGAATTAAATAGCTCACCTTCTTCTGATTTATATGCATCAAGCAACCGCTCTTCTAAATTTTTTACAACTTCTGCCAGTTGATAATAATCGGCTAATTGAATGAAAGAAGGAAGATCTTCCACAGGAACTTTAAAGCTAGCATCCACCAGGCAATTGAGTAGATAAGTAAACTCTTTTTGTGTCAAATCGAGAGGATCTTGAAGAGTTTCTTGGAAATTTCCCGACCAAAGACTCTTAAAATAGAGCGATTTTTCCATTAACAAAGATATGTGAGAACTAGAGATACTTAGAGAAGTTTTATCCTGAAAGCTCAGTTTGTAAGAAGGAGGGACAAAACATAAAGTTTGACTCGAACTTGGTAAAGGTAAACCAGATCCTGGACGATTTGTGGCGATCTCCTTTCGCCCCCAAAAAATCTCTCTCCATTGAGATTGAAATTGATCTCTATTGATATAGCTGAAGAATGGGTTCAGAGAAGACTGAAAAATTTTTTTGCATAATAAATTTATTCGTTCAGAAAAATTTAAACGATTGTTCGATCGATAGTAAGTATGAGAATCTGTATTGACAATGAAATGACTAGAATTAAATCTTGAATTATGAATATACATAATTATCCTTTAGTTTAATTAAATGACTTTTAATTATATTATATAAATAAAATAATATCAATAGTAATAAATAAAAATATGCAATTAAATTTAAATTGAGAATTGGTTTTAACGATCGATAGTTGAGGGTATTTTGTTGCAATATGAAAAAATCCGCAAAGAAATTGATTCTAATTTCTCACTTAAATGAACAATCCCCTGTTTATTGAATAGCGTTTTCGTTGTATTTTTAGGTCAATATAAATTTTATTGCTTCTTAAAGAATGAAAATAGATTAAATGTGGTATTTCAAGCATTTAAAACACGCAAATAGCTGTTTCTAATCTAGCAAAATAGGAATATACTTCGTTCACTCTGATTGCGCATTTTTACTCATCGCTCAGTACTAGAATTTTTAAAATTTTATTAGCTTTTTCATAGCGAATAATATTTCTTGATCTAGCATCATTGAGATTTTTTGTATCAACGCAGATCCAAATGTGGTTTAGCTAATAAGAATTTAAAATTTGCTAATCCAGCGTCAATGAGATTATCACATCCATTCAGATCTAAATGCTGTAAAGCGACTAAGAATATTAAATGCGCTATCCAGCATCAGTGAGATTAGTGCATCTAGACAAACAAATCTGGAGAAACTCAAAACATTAGCTGAAGCTATTAAATTTCTTTTTTAACTATTTTGTGAAAACGATGAAAATTTAATTTTAAAATACTATAATAATATCCTTAGACAAAGATGCTCTCGACTTGTGAGAAAAACCCTCTTTTTTGTCGAAGAAGTTAACTAACCCTATTGGTATGATCAATTATTTCACTTACGACTACAATCGGCGCCGAGTTTTACATGTTTAGGATTAACTAGCTTTTGAAAAAAAAGAGTTTTAGATTGGTCTTAAAATGCATTACTTATCCAAGGCTCTTTTTTATAGAAACTGAATGATTCAAAAAGTTATCTTTGAGCACTGTTATGAACTTGAACAAATTTCTTTACTCCAGATATTCTGAATGCAGATTTAATGGAGGGTATTATGATCAAGTTCTATGTGCAATGCCTACTGATAATCATTTTTTTTCATTTAGAAGGTGTTTCTTCTACCTCAGATCAAAAACTTAAAACTCTTTATACAAGCCTAAACCCCACCTCTGTTTCGCAACATTTGGCTTTTTATGAATTGTATCCCTCCCATCCTTTAGGGCAGAAAGCACTCCAAGATGCTTGGAACCTTTTAACGGGGAAACAAGAAAAAAATGTATGCTTGAATGGCATTCCTCTTTCTGGCCCCGTTATCCAGGCCCTAATTAATATCGTCAATAAACAACCAAATACTGAGCTAGTTCCTCTCACTTCTCAAGAGCTTGATGAAATAGAAAAGCTATCCAAACGTTTAAGTCACTATAACCTTCAAGGGCATTCTGTTTGGAATGAAAAAGACATCTGGCCTTTACCAACTGAAGAGGTTGATTTGGCACGCGGATTATTTTTGAGTCAATTTGGAAATGATTCCCTGCGTATTCGCACCTATGAAGCGATGATTGATTTAATTGCGCTTCAAATCCTTGCGCGATTACCTCCTAAAGCCTCACCTGAATTAGTGATCAAGGCAACCAACCAAATGATTTTTGACGAGATGAGATTTCGATTTCCTCCGCAATCCTTGTATGCCAATCACATCGATGTCTATACATTTTTACCTTCTGTTTTAGATTCTCATCGAGGAGTTTGTCTGGGTGTCTCTATCTTGTATCTGTGCCTCGCTCAGCGATTAAATCTCCAACTTGAAATGGTCACTCCTCCTGGTCATATCTATATTCGTCATCGCTCTAAAGATAAAGTGATCAATATTGAAACAACGGCAAGAGGAGTTCATCTAGATTGCGAGAAATATTTAAGCATCAATAACCGTTCTTTAAAACACCGGCCTCATAAAGAAGTGATTGGAATGGCTCATTTTAACCAAGCTTCTGTCTATTGGCAGCAAGGACAATTTGAACAGGCTTTTTTAGCTTATCAAAAAGCAGAACCTTATCTCAAAGATGATCCTTTATTGAAAGAGTTAATGGGATATACATGCTTATTGACAAACCGCGAAACATTAGGTTTAGAACTGATTAAGAGTATTAAAGATCATATTCCTGATTATGCTGTTGTCAAGTCTACCGTGGCAGAAGATTATTTAAATGGAATGACAGACGCCAAAAGCATTGCTATTTTGTTTTCAAGAACGGATGAAAATCGAACCGCTTTATTAGCAAAAAAAGACTCTTTAGAAAAAATAATCAATAAATTTCCTCGCTTCCGAGCAGGTTTATTACAATTAGCTATGACATGGACACAGCTACATCGAGCAGAAAAAGCTTTAGAGAAGCTTAAAGAGCTTGATGCTTTTTATCCTCACGATCCAGAAGTCAATTATTATTTAGCCATTCTTCATGCACAACGTTTAGATTATCCGCAAGCATGGATTCATTTAAAGCAAGCAGAGAAATTCACTTTAGCACGAGCTTACGACTGCAAACAATTAAAAGAACTAAGACAAGCTCTTGTCAAAGAATGTCCAGAATAATAATCTACGTCAACGAGCATTTATTATAAGAGGTAGCAGCAGTGAAAATTTATACACGTACAGGTGACAAAGGAACGACGTCATTATTTACAGGTAAACGCGTTAGTAAAAATGATGTCTTCATAGAGACCCTCGGTACCGTTGATGAGGGAAACTCTTCGATTGGTATGGCCATTTCTCTTCTTCCTAAAGAGCCTTTTTATCAACAAATCAAAGAACAACTCGAAGTGATCCAACATGCGTTGTTTGACGTAGGAGCCGCTCTTGCAACTCCAAGAACTAGCCAACATGCAAAAAAATTAGAAAAAACACGATTTGATCAAGAAGAAATTCGGTTAGTAGAAAAATGGATCGATCAAATGGAAACTGAACTACCTCCTCTTAAAAATTTTATCTTACCTGGAGGTCATTCAGCAGGAGCCGCTTTACATCTTTCAAGAAGTATCATTCGACGCGCGGAACGCTTAGTCGTGCCTCTATATGAACAGGCCGATGTTGTAGAAGATATTTTAATTTATTTGAATCGTTTATCGGATTATTTATTTGTTGTGTCAAGATTTGTCAATTTTCACTTAAATGTGCCTGAAACTGCCTGGGAACCCCATAAATGCTCATCGTTAAATTAACATCGATGGCGAATGTTATGCATTGACCGTTTGAGGTTCTATCCAACGACCATGTGCTCTGATTAAATTGACAAGACGATCATCTGCATCTGCAAAATCGATATCTTTTTCCACGCATTCTTTCCCAACGTAAAGATCGATTTTACCAGGCTTAGATCCAACGTACCCAAAATCTGCATCGGCCATTTCCCCCGGCCCGTTAACAATGCATCCCATAATCGCAATTTTAACGCCCGGTAAATGAGAGGTACGAGACTGAATTCGTTTAGTGACATCTTGAAGATTAAATAATGTCCGTCCACAGCTTGGGCAAGAAATAAAATCAGTTTTAGACATGCGAAGGCGAGCCGCCTGTAAAATGGAAAAACTCAATTGACGAAGAAAAAGAATATCATAAGGACCTTCTAACCAAACTCCTTCTCCAAGTCCATCACATAAAAGGGATCCACATTCCATACTAGCTAAAAGAATGGTATCTTCATTTTCTCCTTGATAAGTGAAGTTTAAAATGACTGGATAATTTAATTGATTTTGCTGTAGCCACTCAAAAAATTGTCTTGAATAGTGTAAGCGATTAGTTGAAGGAGATAAAATAATTAATTGTGGTTTTAAAGAAATAACTTCTTTCCACTCTTTTTCAGTTTCATCAGTTATTTGAATGATCAAGGGCTGCCCAGCGGATTTAGCCCATGATGAAGAAAAACGGGAAGCAAAAGAATCCACTGCACGGGACTGGAGCCATTTTTTTAACGGGTGAATAACCAAACTCATTTCAAAAGGATCTTTTGAAAAAAGGCCAATTCCTAAATCTTTTAAAATTTGAAGCTGCCGTTTTTCTTCAGAGTCAGAATTTGGATTTTTTAAAACTAAATTATCTGCTGTGGCAGTCTTTAATTTAGGTTTCCCAAAAGGGCCTTCACAACCAATTTGTTGATAGAGAGAAGCCTCTTTAAGCATATTAATCGGTAACGAAATAAAAACTGTTCCGTCACGATGCATGGGAACGGTTGAAGATAAGTGCACTTGACGTCGTTCGATTGCTTCTATCTGACGATAATTTTCTATAAAAGGAGCCACACCTTGCTGTTGATAAGCAGAAGCCAGTTTAATCAATCGTTGGCAAGGATTTATCTCGTGCCAAGGATCTTCTGTTAACGAAACACGAATGGTATCCCCAATTCCATCAATCAAAAGAGATCCAATTCCCATCGCAGATTTGATTCGCCCATCTTCCCCTTCTCCGGCTTCTGTCACACCTAAGTGTAAGGGATAATCCCACTCCAATGCATACATGGCTTGCGTCAATAAACGATAAGCTTGAATCATGACTTGTGGATTCGAAGCTTTCATAGAAAAAAGAAAGTTATGATAATCATTTTTTCGACAAATGCGAGCAAATTCCAGAGCTGACTCGACCATTCCAAAAGGAGTATCTCCATATCGGTTCATGATTCGATCGGATAATGAGCCATGATTGGTTCCAATTCTCATAGCACGGTTTAACCGTTTACACTTTTCCACTAAGGGAGTAAATTTTTCTTCAATCCTCTCAATTTCTCTGGCATAAGACTCATCATCATAAACAATTTGCTTAAAGCTCGCACGTTTATCGACAAAATTTCCCGGATTAATGCGTACTTTGTCTACAAAATCCACAACACGCATGGCTGCAGGAGGATAAAAATGGATATCCGCCACAAGAGGAATTTGATAACCACGTTTAATCAACCCCTTTTTGATATGTTCACACGCATCCGCTTCTTTAATTCCCTGGACTGTCACGCGAACAATTTCGCATCCCTGATCAGCCAAACGGATGACTTGTTCAATTGTCGCTTCCACATCTCGTGTACTGGATGTTGTCATGGATTGGATACGAATAGGATGGTTGCCTCCAATGCCAACATTTCCCACATTAACAATGCGCGTCGGGCGCCTCTCTGTTTGATGAATCGCCTCACAATATTTTTTTTGGACCATGACGAACACCTTTTCAAGTTTAAAACTTTTCGTTCTCTAAGAAAAAAAATATAACAGAAGTTAGCCAAAATGCCAATGACTTTATCCCAAGGGAATCTTTCAGCATAAGGTAAGCAAGCTTAATGAAATTTTAAAACAATACCTTAGATCTTTTTGCCACTTTAGCTATCCAAAAAACTTTCAAAATTTTGTTGCTGCTAGTGAAAAAATTTTATGAAAGCTACTAATTCATTTTGAAATAGCAGAACTTAAAACATCCTCAAAAATGATTTTAATAAAAAAATAATTTGACAAATCTCTAGTAATCTCTTTAATGTGGATGCCTATTTTTAAATTCAAATCAGAACTTTTTTTAAGGCATCTTTATGCGTTGGATAATATATATACTGTTGAACTTTATTCTTTGCCTGCAAACGCTGACAGCAAACAACAATGATTCTATTCCAGCCATTGAATCAGTTGCAACGACAGAAGGGCTCCCTTCAAGTCTTGTAGGTGGAATGGTTTGCGCCATTAGCGGACAGTTGGTCGACCAAAGTGTGGACGTTGTGGTTCCAGGACCTGAACCCTTAATTTTTAGTCGTTCTTACTGTAGTTTAAGTACCCAAGAAAGATTTGGCATAAGTTGGTGGTCCAATCATCGCGATATGCTCTATTATTCGCATGGAGTATACCAGCAAAAAGAGGTAAATTATTGCCAACTTTTTTCAACAAGTGGGTCCACCCTAACTTATTATCATTCTCTTATCTTAGATGGTGACAAAAAAAAATGCCAATTTAAAATGATTCGTCCTAAAGGGCTGACTAACGGAGCAGGAAATGAAATTAGTGGACGAACAAATGTCAATAATTACCAAGTGACAACTTATCCTGATGATGAACAATTTTCAGTCAAAACAGGAGCGGGAGTTGTTAAACATATTCAGCGCTATAAGACCCCGTTAGGAGACATTAATTACCTTCAGTCGAGTGAAACCAAACCAAATGGCATTCGTTTAGAATATGTCCATTCCAAGGATGTATTCGGAAGACTCCATATTATTAAGTGTTTAAACGCTAAAACACAACGAATATTTAGTACGATTCGATTTGATCAAGTTGGTAAGCGTCTTCATCTTCAAACCAGCGACAACCAAGTGGTCAAATATAGTTTTACTCGACAAACAGTTAAAAATTATTCTAATGACACTATTTTATATGTAAAAGACGTTGAAAAACCTAGATTTCCTCACGAAAGCTATGAATATGTCAAAAGAGATTCATCTGATTTCCTCCTGATGTCAAAAAAGAAAATTGCTGATAAGCAATTTTTAGATATTAGCTACTACAAAAACAAGCATCTCTATCAATTTAATAACGCTCTTCCTGCCATTTGTATTGAAGATAAAAATGATTATCGCATCGACCGTGTGCGACAATTAAAAGCACCCGTTGGGCCAGATGATAAAGCTATTACAACTCATCGCTTTGTATACGATATCAAACAGGATGATAACGAGCTTCAAGAAGGGAAAACAGATGTTTATGATGCCTACTCTCATAAAACAACTTATTGCTTCACAAAAGAACACCGCCTAGAACAAATTCGAAAATATCAAGGCACTTCCGATTATCACTTATTTAGTAAAGAAGGTTTTGTATGGGGGAAAGAGGGTTCCTCGAATGAAGGAAATCTCATTTGTAAATATCTCAAAGATGGTCAAGGAAATACGCATCAAGCGAGATATTTTAAATACGATGAGCGAGGAAACATTAAAAAAAAGGAATTATGGGGATGTTTGACAGGAATGCCAACCCCTCAACTTCAGCTTGATAAACATCATATTCCTATTAATAATGGTTGTGAAAAAGAAAAAAAAGTTTGTACGTATTCAGAAGACGGGTTAAATCATCTTTTGACAGAGACAGATAGTAATGGCGTTGTTACCGTCTATCATTATTATCCAAGAAGTGATCTTTTAGCCGCTAAGCTCATTGTCGTTGATGAAATCGTACAAAAAAGAGAGTTTTATACTTATGACCAAAATCATGTCATCATTAAAAAAGTGATTGATGATGGGAAAGGATTATTAGAATACGATTTAACAGGTTTAACAAAACGCTTTATTACCCACTTTTACCCAAGGCAGCATACACTTGTACATTTGCCAGAACGAGTAGATCATATGTATTTGGATTTGCAATCCAAACAAGAAGTGTTGCTTAACAAAGTTATTTATCATTATACCCTGGAAGGTTATCTTGCAAAAGAAGACACTTATGATAACCAAGGCGATTTTTGTTATTCAAAAAGTTGGGAATATGACGGCCATGGCAACTGCACCAAGGAGATTAATCCTTTGGGTGAAGTCTCTTCTAAAAAATATGATGACTATAATAATCTCATCTTCCAAGAAGAGCCGGGTTCTCAATTTTCTTTACATAATACTTACGACTATTCCAATCGTCTCGTTTTGCAAGAAGAAAAGCATACGGATGGTAACTATTTTGCGACCAAGCACCGCTATAATTATTTAAACCAATGTATCGCCACAACTGATCCTTATGGACAAGAAACCACATTTGAATTTGACGATCTTGGTCGTCAAATTGCCACACATTTACCCGAGATAGAAAATGAAGCTGGAGAAATTGTTTCTCCCGTTATTCATAGAGAATATAATCTTATCGGTCTTCCAACTTGTGTAACAGATGCTAAAGGGTTGCAAACCAAAATTCAATATAACATTCGTGGTCAGCCTATTCTTGCCCACTATCCCGATGGATCATCCGAACAATATCTTTATTTGCTAGATGGAACTCTCATTCAAAAAACTGAACGCTCTGGCATACGCACGCACTATGAAAAAGATTATCAAGGAAGAATTCTAACCGAATCTACTTATGCTGCAGAAGGAAACCTTCTTTGTGCACAGCATTGGTCGTATAATGCTTTCCACCCCTTGACCTATATAGATAAAGAAGGAATCGTCACTCATTATCATTATGATTTTGCGGGTCGCCTAGTCTCTCAAATTAAAGAAGATCAAATGACAGAGTACTTTTACGATAGTTTGGGACGAGAAATTGAAACTAAAGAATGGATTGATGAATCAAATTATCGACGTACCATTAAAGTCTATGATTGGCTCAATCGTATTATTGAAGATAGGCTAGAAGATGCTCAAAATCAGCTCTATCAATGCAATCAATATACTTACAATGCGAAAGGAAATAAAATTGTTGTTAAGGCAGGTGAACAAGTCACAAAAACAACTTATGATGCCCATCAAAATGTGATAAAAATTACCAATGCACTTGGTCAAACGACGCACACAGCTTATAATCCTTACTACTTAAACCATTATAATCAACGCGTCTTGCAAGCCACCACAACAGATGCCCTAGGTTATCAGACAATTCTTACCTATGACAACGCGAATCGATTAGTTAGTGAGAAGCGAAAAACTCCTTTTGGAATAGAGATTTCTCATCAACAATTTTATTACGATTTGAATGGCAATCAAGCAAAACGCATTGACCATGTGATGGTGGATGGAAAAACAACGCATTCCATCGAAACCCTTTTCAGCTATAACGAAAATAATCAATTAATCATGCTTGCAGAAGCGGCTTATACACCCGAACAAAAAATCACTCATTACCTCTATAATCAACGAAGTCAAAAAATTTCTACCACAAAACCCAATGGAGCCATTTTATCTCACACCTACGATTCATTTGGCTATTTAAAAACATTAAAATCTTCTGATGGATCTATTGATTACGATTATGAGTATACATTAAATGGACTGGTAAAAAAAGTCGTCGACTATGTTACAGAAAGCTCTACTGAGCGTTTGTATGATCAAATGGGACGAATGATCCAAGAAAAACTCGGAAATGGATTAATTCTTGCTTATCAATACGATCGCCTTGGCAGAGCTATTCTTATCACCCTACCTGATCAAACAACAATTGAATATCAGTTCAGCGCAGTCGATTTAAAAGCTGTTCATCGTTTAGTAAACGAAAAGTACTCTTATACGCATAAAGATTTAGAACACAATCTACAAGGTGCACCAATTAAATCCCAACCGCCAGGAGAAAATGGCCTTGTTCATTATCAATATGATTCTTTAGATCGATGTGTCGGCGTTGCCTCCCCTTTTTTCAAACAAACAATTTCAAGTGAAGGGTATGATGAGGTCGGCAATCTGCTCAGCTATGAAACGGATGGCAAAGTTTCTTCTTATACTTATGATGATTTCTATCAATTACAAAGTGAAAAAGGACATGCTAATCATAAATACCAATGTGATTCCCTATCGAATCGCTTACTTAAAGATGATCAAGAACACACATACAATTCCCTCAATCAACTTTTAAAAAGAGGAGATGAAACCTATCTCTATGATCCCAATGGAAATTTAATTGAGAAACAAACGGCCTCAGAAAAAACCATTTACACCTACGATGCCCTTGACCGTCTCCAATCAGTAACATCCAAACAAAAAACAATTTCTTACTCTTACGATCCTTTTAATCGACGCCTGAGTAAAAAAGGTGTCAAAGAAGAGATGTACTTTCATCAAGGACAGGAAGAAATTGGAGCTATCGTTAAAGGAAAAATCACTGAATTAAAAGTTCTTGGGAAAGGTGAAAAGTATCCCCCTGTTGCGATTGAACTAAATGATCAAGTCTATGTCCCCATTCGTGATCTATTCGGTCAAATTAGCGGGTTACAGTCTTTACAAGGGCAACTAATTGAAACTTATCGTTATTCTGCTTTTGGAGAAATTCAAATCCTTAATGCGAAAGGAAAAGAAATTAAAGAATCTCAGGTTGGAAATCCTTGGCGTTATGCTAACAAACGATTTGATCCCGAGACAGGATTTGTCGCATTTGGTCTTCGGTATTATGATCCCAACCTCGGTCGCTGGGTCACAGCTGATCCTTCCGGCTTTGAAGACGGTCCTAACCTTTACGCCTATGTGCATCATAGCCCTCTGATCTACTTTGATCAATTTGGACTATTCACCTTTTCAGGTTTATTAGATACCACTTTTGATTACACAATGGCTTTGTGCGACTATGGTGCATTTGGAATTCCTGGCTTTGTTGCGAGTAATGTGTATCAGTACCTAAATAACGACCCATTAAACAATGTTGTGAATCATAAATTTTGTGAATCTGAAAAAGATTATGAATTTTTCCATTCAGATTCTGAAATTCCTGATGCTATTTATTATAATCGATCCGCAGTATATAATTTAAATGACTTTAAAAATCCTTCAACCAATATGCCCTATAACTTAAAGATGACTCAAGGTAAACTCTTAATGTTTATGAATGGTGTGAATAATAGCCTTCAAGATCACCTTAGTAGCCTTGGCCACCTTGGTTTACTTGCTAACCATAATGTACTTGGGGTATACTCTGCTTCCCAAGGGATGTTTAGTGATTTTTACCATTATAAACAAGCTTTAATAAACAATGTTGCTTATGAATCTGTGCGGATACTACATAGATCTTGGAATGAATTTTTCAAAGATACTCCTGAAGGAAAGATTTTAATGGTTTGCCATAGCCGAGCTGCTGTTTATGTTCGAAATGCTTTAATGGACTATCCGCCAGAATTGAGAAAACAGATTCAAGTCCTTGCTGTCGCTCCAGGAGGATACATAGCGGATGGCTTATGTGGCAAAGTAAAGCATCTAACGAGTGATAAAGATCTTATTCCTTGGTTAGATTATCATAAAATTTCGAGATGTGGAGACACAGTAGTGAATTTGAAAGCCCATCCAGAATATTTCATTATGGATCATTCATTCCAAAGCCCAACTTATGCACCTGAAATAAAAAAATTCGCAAATAAATTTTTTCATGAATAAACAATTTTATTTTTTATTATTAATTTGTTTAATTATCTTCGAAGCGGTTGCTATGCCATCGCATCATTCTAAAATGTCCCAAGAAGGTAATTTGATGTACGCAGTTATCAAAGATTTTGCAAAACGCATGAAATATGAGAAGAATTTGCAATTAGAGGCTATTGGAGGAGGGGTTGATAATGGTATAAATGAGTTTACTTTAGGATTTAGGAGAGAAGGCCTTCCCTTAAATAAAAAAGAATCAGAAACGCTAATCGTTTTAATTACAGAAGAATTTATCTCAGAAGTAAATAGTAATGAAATGATTCGTCCCTATCTCAGAGATTACCCTATTTCTAACACTAATGTAGACATGGGCATAGTTAATTATGATTTTAAAGGTAATGTAATTGAAACGCCAAATGTTGCTATTGTTTGTACCGATAAAGATAAAATTGTTTATTTCTATAAAGGACCTAAAGACATCTATGATTATAAAGATGAGCGCGAAAGTTACGAGGAAGCATTAAAAAAAATTAAACAGTGAAATTATAGAAGAATTTTTCTGTGAAGAGAATAGAAATAAAATACTTTATCGTCTCTGAAAAATTATTTTATTCCCAATACTGATGTTGAATATGAGCATATTTAATTATGATTTAGATGTTAATTTTATTCATCCTCCTTTTATAAATCTTGTCGCAGCTGACAGAGATAAAGTAGATATGTATCTATACAGCAATGGGATTAACAGAAGCGCTACCTTTCCTATGTAATAGCTGCAACCTCAGCAAGGTTTCAACAAAAGAGCCTTTTTTGTATTTAAAAATCTATTTATATACCAATTGATTTAATGAAAATCAAACTTATCATCCCTCCATTCATGTTACTTTGTCAATGCCGTCCGATATATCTTTGAGTTCATGATGCAAAAGATAGACTTCGCAAAATTACCAAAAAAGAATTCACTTATAAAAAAATGGGAGTAATACTCGGCAAGATGGTTTGCAATTAAGGAAAACAATTAGAGTTGTTTGCAGAACCAAAATCAGTTTAAAATATTTTTTTTTAACAACCGCCTTCCTGGTAAGTCTTCACTAATATCTGACAAAAAATTTCTTAAATCATGTCAATAATCAAATGAAAAAATTCATTATTCTATTTTAGTAACCTGAACTTTGGGTTTCAAGCAGCAATAGCTACACAGAATTTCTCTTCTCTAAAATTTAAAGACGGCTTTTTCCGTTGATGGCTATATGCAGCAAGCCCACCTAGCATATTTACCAAAAAATTGCCTATATTACGATGTCGAGTATGTTCAATTTGAGAAATATTTTTAAGTTGATCGTTGACTGTCTCTATAAGAGATCTCTTTCGTAATAAAATTTTATCATTAAAGGTCATTAATTTTTGTTTCATGTTTGCTCGTACACTCGTAAACAACTCTAAGCCCTGTTCTAGAAGACTTTCTGTTAATTTTCCAGAAATATAACCTTTGTCTCCAAATAACTTTCCAAACAGCCCCTTGGAAAGGGTTTCAGCCATCGATACATCAGATACATTACCTGGTGTAAGTTGAAAAGCTAAAATTTCCCCGCTGTCATTATTAATTATGTGTAATTTGAAACCGTAAAACCATCCTGAAGTGTTCTTCCCTCTTTTTGCTAGCCCTGCAAATACCTTATTTCGCGAAATTCTTTTATTATGACATACTGCTATTGATGTAGAATCAATAAAAGCTATTCCCGTCACTTTACCTTTTCTGTGCATGAGGTAAGCAAATAAAGGAACAAACATATTTTTCTTTAAATAAACGAATCGATCATAGCTTATTAATTTTGGAAATTCATTTCTTAAATAAAAATTAATGTAGTTATAGAAGTGTTTGAAAGTTCTGTAATTTGATTGATGAAATAAAACGATGATGGTCATCATTTCAGCTGGAGATAACACAGATTCTGGGCCCTTTTTGTGCTTTCCAGAATCTATAAGGTGTTTTTCCCATTCTTGCTTGAAAGATTTCCAGAAATCATCAATTGTACAATATAGTTCAGTTACATCCATTTTGACCTCTCATGATTAAGTATGGTTGTGGTAAACAATGCTTTTAAATCATGTTGAGGTCTTTTGTCATTCAAATTTTATGTATCTTGTTTAAGCCTAAACACCTAAACCCAAAGTTCAGGTTAGTATAGTTTACATACCGCACAAATAGTTGAATAGATCCTTCCTCACCTCTTTTTAGGAGAATTATACGATGCTAATTTCCTCTAATATTAATTCTAAGATTTTTGTAGAATAACGAACAAAATCCCTTACTTCCTTCTACTTTAGCTATAAAAATTGGGTTAAAAATATTCAAATATCTGGAATCGCTAGATCGAGGGCAAGCTAGGTTAGTGTGTAGAAAATGGAAGCAGCTGATCGATAAAGTGCATATTATTGAAAGCTATAATATAGGGCTTATGAATTCAGCCAAGGTGAGACAGGAAGCTACTCATTACTTGCGCAACCCTGAAAAATTGAAAGCAGAACGGCGCTTTCTTTTAACAATTGTCAGGCTTTCGAAAGATTGCATAAAAATAAAGGTCGCGGCTGCAAATGCCTTGATGATTTTAAAAAAAACCAATTTTTCTTTTATCGGCTCTGATTTCAGAGGGATCCAAGCTCCCGGTGTTAGGCTTGCCCGAACTCTTTTGGACAAGGTTAATTTCTCAGGGGCGAATCTAAAAGGGGCGAATTTTACCGACTGCTCCTTGGAAGATACCATTCTCGATGACGCGCAACTTGAGGGTGTCCAATTTGGCAAGCTTCCTTATTTAAACCACCAAGACAATGTACTCGCTATGGCTTTATCTCCTAATGGCAAGCATTTAGCCTCCACTGGTGCAAAAAATCTCTATGTCTGGAATCTGGAAACATTTGAAGTTGAAAAACAACCATTAGAAACAGGAAGGGATTGGAAGACTTTTCTCCTATTCTTTCAAGATGGTCAATTTCTTTTTAAAGCTTATAGCAAGATAGGAAACCGGACTCATAAACTAAAAGTTGAAATATGGAAAACTAATCCACTAGAAATGATTAATAGATTGATTTTTGACAATGTTAGCATTTTTTTGTTATTAGCTCTTACTCGAGATGGAACAAAGCTTGTTAGTGTAGGCGTAAAAAATGAAATTTTATGCGATGCAGAAACAGAAATTTGCCTTTGGCAAGTAGACTTCAACGAACAAAGCCTTCCTCAACTTACATTAGCTAAGAAAAAAATAATAACAGGCTTAGCAAAGAAGGCTAGCTATGCTCCCAAAATCTCTGTTATTGCCCTATATTTTTTTGAAAGAAGTTGCGTTGAATTTTACTCTCTTCCTGACTTGGAAATTAAACAAGATTGGAAGTTGCCACTGAAAATGAAAAAGAAATACAAAGTTAGCAATATGATATTTACTTCCCAAGAGAGCCAGCTTATTATAAGTATCCTTACCGGAATTAGTGAAGTTTTTGGTGAAGTTAAAGATAAAGTATATATCTGGGATATAAAAAATAAGAAAAAAAAGTTTTTATTTTTTGAAAAACGTCCTATAACTAACCTCCAATTTTTGCCAGATAGCCCATGGATGGCCTACTTTACAGGTGATAAACACGATGAAGTCTTTTTTCGCACCCGTGACAAAGATTTTAAATTAAAGTTCAGCGAACAACTTTCTGCTAAAATCAATGATATATATCAATTATATCAACGAACCATCAGTAATAGTAGTAGTACTATAACTCAAAATTTTATTTCTAATGGTCAATTTGTCTTTCGGTCTAAAACTAACCAAATTTTTATTGCTCCCTTAAAAAATTTTGTAGGTAAAAAAGAATTTACTCTATCTATTAGTGCTCTCCATTTTTCTTCAGATGAGCAAACAATTTATCTTTGGATGGTTGAAAATAAGTCATATTATTCTCCAGATGGACAAACAAAATGTCTTTGGAATGCTGAAAATAAACTCTATATTTATCAGACTTCTAATGGGAAAAATCTTGGGCATAAAAACTTACAGAAACCTTCTTTTGAACCGATGTGGATGTGGGGTTGCCGCCTCTCTTCCAATGCTCAATACTGCATTAAAACATATTATCATACAAGCCCTGGCAAAAATAAAATTATTATTTCTCAAGTTGAAAATAAAGATGTGCAAAGTTCATATATAGGAACTTTTTTCGCTTGTACTTTATCAAAAGATAATCGTTATCTCCTCTTTATTTATCGAAATCAATTTGAATTAATTAAAGCAGATTTCAATGAACAAAATCAATTAGTTGATATGGATTTTAATGAACAAAAAACTACTGTTTTCTGTCCCCGTCTATTGGACAAAGAAAAAATTAAATGTACTTTTTCTGATCCTTTATTTCCCATTACAACCCTTGCCTTGGTTAATGATGAATCAGGACAAATCAATATATGGGAGATTGATTGGGAAGCCAAACAAGTACAAGAAGTGGACCAATGTTCAACGGAGTTGTCCTTTACTAATTTTTTCTTTTTAGACCAATCGAAGTTTTATTTTCGAAAGGATAAAAAAACACTTGCTATATGGGATAAAAAGACGCGTAGCGAGGAAACCATCAAGTTTAAAAATGAGTTAGTTGACTTTGATATATCCGACGATGGCTTTTGGATGGTGACTGTTGAAAAACTAGCGAGTTCAATGCGCAGGGGCCCCTTTCTTTATGATAAAAACAAGTTTCGCTTATGGAATTTAGATCAAAGGGAAAAGCTTGATCGCTTTATTCTTCCTTTTCATGATTTGATAATCCAACTTTCACCCCAAGGCAAATTCTTAATTCTTCGAAATATCGATGGTTTAGTAAAGCTAAGCGTATGGAAAATAAAGAAAGGAAAATTTCTTCCTTTGTGGAAAATTCCCAATCATTTAAATGTAAAAGGATTGAGTTTAAAGAACACACAAAACTTGGATAGAATAAATGCTTTATTGCTTTCTCAATTACAAAATGAAAAAAACTTTCATAAAGACATCTAAACTTATTTAGTAGTTTAAAATCATTTCCCTTAAAATAGACCAATTTTTTAGGAGAAAAATTGATTATAAAAATCACTAATAAAGTGGAATTTAAGAATGAATAAAAAGTTAAGCATTAAAAGCAGTTAACTTAAAATTAAAAATTAAAAAACACTCCTATTTTTTTGACACAAAATCGAAGTAATTTTTTAATTTTGCTTAATTACATTAACTTCTGTCGTTATCCCGTCTAATCCATTTAGTTAAGTTATACTTGTTATAAATTTCATCAAATCTTTTAGCGCGACCGAAATAATTACCAAACTGGGAAAAGTAGAGCTGGTAATCTCCGTGCATAAAAGCCCATTCTCCTTGGTTTTTTAAAATTAAACATTCTTTATAAAATTTTTCATGAGATTTCTTAAAGAATTTTTGAATAATTCCTTGTAAAGCGATATCCTCTTTTGTGCTTATTGAGGAGTTTGAAAGATCTTTGACATCTTCTTGTTGCTCAGCAATAGCTTGAAGTGGAATAGAGAAAATTTCATGCCTTTGCATGACTGCAGCTAACTGAGCAGAATACTTTAAAAATTCTTCAGGTCCAATAGGGAGGAGTTTTTCTTTAAGGCTTGATCGATAAGCTTGGACGCAGGCAAAAATGTCAAAGAAATGTTGCTCGATCTCCCCTTTCGTTTGTTGTCGAAAAATCTCTTCTATTTTTATATCCGATCTACTTTCCACAATCAAAGGCAAAACTTCGACGATGACATGCAATCTAAAAGGGTTGGTAATGAGTTTCCATAATTCGCTATCTTGTAGCTTTTTGAAAGTTTCCCGGTATTTTTCTGCAGTCCACGTAAGAAAAAGATTATTTTCTTCTTTTTGACGCTCTTGTGCAAATTTTTCTAGATAGTCAAAAATTTGTTGTTCGTCAAAAGGTGTTAAGATGAATTTTTGAATCGTTTTTCCCACAGGTTCAAAGCGTTTTGCATCATTCAGTCCTTTCTTACTGACAAAGATAACTTTGGCTATGTCTTTCTCTGCAAAGTTATTAGCTTCATACATGTTCATATTTTTGGTTTCACTAGGAAGCTTAAGAGGATTGATTTCATCCACAGCATCGCAAATAAATACTACTTTACGCTCTTTTAATTCATTTACCTGATCTGGAGTCATTCCGCGCAAAGCAAATGTCTCTTCTATAATTTTTTCAAGAGGATTATTTAAACTTCCTAAATAGGTATAAAAGGGAAAATAGCTGGTACTAGAATAATTTCTTAATAGCTCGTTGGTTAAAACTTTCATGGTAAGCGTTTTCCCCGCTCCCCCGTCTCCTTCTAGGTAAAGGACAGGTGTATTTTCAGTTTCGAAAAAGTTTTTTAAAGCTTTTTTTAAAGGAAATGAGTCAGAAAAGCCTTCGTCTTCCTGGACATTTGGAGAAATGTAATACACACTTTCTTTTTTAAGTTGATCATCTTTTTCTAATTGCTTCGAGATTTGTTTTAAAGCATTGAAAATAGGTATCTGTTTCACAGCTTGATCAAAAAGTTCATTTTGTGGTTTAGAAGCTGGGGAAAAGATCACATCTTGCAGGTTCAACTCTTTGAGGGCTTCTTCAGTTACGCGGCTCACTGCTGGATCGCCATGGGTCTTACAAGCTAATAAGTAGCCTCTGACAATTTCTAAAATCTGATTTCGTTGTTCATCTGACTCTAACTTAAAAGAAATGGGAGAATTAGGTTTTTCTTTACTCACATTATCTTGGTAAATGCGCTGCAAAAGCTGGATAGCGACCTTTTTTAAAGCAAGATCTCTTGGGACATGGGTAGGAATGTGAAGCACTTCTTTGAGTAAATTAACAAATCCAATAAGAAATAAAGGGTGGTGAAACACCCTCATTGCTTTTTTGCTAAAGCTTGCTTCTTGTGTATTTAATTTATCTAATTCACTAAAAAACTTTTCCGGTTTTTTAAAAAGGGTAAAACGCAAGGCAAGTAAACTAGTAAACCATTGTTTTTTGGAAAACCATTTTTTAAAGCGATAATCTCGGTAAGATATAACTTTTTTAAAATCCTCTAACGAATCAAATAAAGAAACTATGTGCCAAGGCTCAAAGATACTGACGCTATCGGCGATTTTGGCAAAACCGCGCAGAAGATAAAAAGTACGGGACAAAGTAGATTTAGCTGTATCTCCAACCGTTGTATCGTCTGAAATTTGAAGAAAGGAGTTTTTGCCGTAATGAGCAAGATAGTCCATCTCTAAGTTATTTTTTAAGTCTTTGCTCTTTGCTATTTCATTAATGGCTTTATAAGCACTGAGATAAACATCTTTGTTAACTCCTTGGACTTCTTGTATGATCATGGTTTCTAGCAAAGCAACGAGCGCTCTTAGGCGATTTTGAATGGAAGGGATGTTTTTAGAACCAGCCTGCGGGACCAAATTTTCTGTCAAAATCACTAAGATTTTTACTAAATCGTTCGCATCAAATTCGTCTAAAATTTTTGAGGAAAGAAAAACATTATCTTCTTCTGCATCCACCTGCTGCTGGTAAATTGTTTTTTGAAAATAGACCAGAATCTTCTTTAAAATTTTTACAATATTTTGATCGGTTAAAGGATTTTCTACAAAATGTTTGGTAACGCTCCTAAAAACGCGCATTTGGTCGTTTTGCTGCAATTTATCAAAGATATCAATCATCTCCTCGATGGCCTCTGAGCGAGGCTGTTGCATGTTAACAAAGGCGTCTACCATCTTCTTAAGCAATATAGCTATAATTGGATCTTGGGAGTTCCCCTGCTTGAGATATTTTACCAAGTCTTTTGTATGCTTAAGTGATGACAAAGAAAGAGACGATGAGTTTAAAGCAGATAAACATAAAGATTTTTCTCCGTCTTTTTGTTTTATCTGAATTCGAACAAATGATTCAAATTTTGTTAAAAAAAGATATCGAAGATCTTCTAAAGTAAATGTCTCCAAGAAACCCAAATCAAGAGCGATAGGCTTTGTTTTTCCTTTTTTATCTTGGAGAGTTGCTCGGCTTTCTTTAAGATTACTTGGGCATAAGTGTAAAATATAATTTTCCCCTCGCGAAGTCTTACCGGCGATTTCTACCATTACGTGAACAGGTTCTTTTGAGATAGCTTGTCCAAACTCTAGATTTAACTGCTTAACACTTTTTTGTTTTGTTAGGTTGATTTGAGGATGTTGTTGGAACATTTGACGGGAAATATTTGCTAAAAGCCAGTCAGTCGAATGGGTTTGAAAAGTTACCTTCCACATTTTCCATTCTGTTTTCTTGTCTGTTTTCACCTCTGCTTTCGCCGTGATTGCTTGCTTTAAAACTATACGCAACCGATATTCGTATTTGAGATGGCTAGGTACCCTACCATTTAGATGAAAAGTAATTAATGGTGTTTTAATAGAAGGTATGAAAGATATTGTAGGTTCTATCATGCTTTTCCTTAGGTTAGAATAATACGTACGTATATAAGCCTTTGAACCAGGGTTTTTACGTTTGATTTACGGATAAAAATTTTTAAATTTTATCTTCCGCTCTTTTTCTAATAATTGGCAATCTTTTTTTTGAATTTCCATGAAAAGAAAGAGCACGGCATAAGATAAGGGCAAGGCAAAATAATCTTAAAACTTTAGCTCAAAATAAATTTTCCTAAATTTGGCAGAGAGGGTAGTAAATGAGTTTACTTTAATATTCTCAAAACATAAGAACTCATTTTAAAAACAGATCTTTTCAAGTTGTTCCCTGCTGGTGCAGCCCTTGTTAATTAATATTTGACAAGAAATTCTTTAAATCATACGAATAATCAAATAAAAAAAATGAATTGCTTTATTTTAGTATAGTTTACTACCCCACAATAGTTGAATAAATCTTTTCCCATCCCTCTTTTTAGGAGAATTATACGATGCTGCTTTCCTCTAGCATAGATTCTAATATTAATTCTAAGATTTTTGTAGATAACAAACAAAATCCCTCATTCCCTTCTCCTTTAGCTATAAAAATTGGGTTAGAAATATTCAAATATTTGGAATCGCTAGATCAAAAGCAAACTAGGCTAGTGTGTAGGAAATGGAAGCAGCTAATCGATAAAGTACATATTGTTGAAAGATATAATATAAGGCTTATGAATGGGGCCGAGGTGAGACAAGAAGCTACTAATTGCTTAAGCAAATATAAAAAATTAAAAATAGAACAGCGCTTTTTTTTAATGATTGTCAAACTTTCGAAAGATTGCATAAAAATAAAGGTCGCAGCTGCAAATGCCTTGATGATTTTAAAAAAAACCAATTTTTCTTTTGTCGGCTCTGATTTTAGAGGGATTCAAGCCCCTGGTGTTAGGCTTGCCCGGGCAAATTTGAATAAAGCTAATTTCTCGGGAGCGAATCTAGAAGGGGCGGATTTTACTGGCTGCTCCTTAGAAAACGTTATTCTTGATGGCGCGGAGCTTAAAGACGTCCAGTTTGGCCAGCTCCCTTATTTAAATCATCTAAGCAATATACTCGCTATGGCTGTGTCTCCTGATGGCAAGCATTTGGCTTCCGTTGATTGGGACAGTTTCTATATTTGGAATTTGGAAACTTTTGAAGCTCAAACGCAAATATTGGCGACAAGAGTTAATCCAAAGTCGGCGTTCCCTAAGTACAATTTTCTCCAGTTTTTTCAGAATGGCCAATTTCTTTTCAGAGCATCGTGCATGGAAAAAGATAAATTGCTTCGTAAAAGGGATGGGAAAATTGAAATATGGAAAACTAATCCTCTAACAATGATCAATTCACTGCTTATTGAAAATATTGAATTTTTTTCCTTATTGGCTCTTACTCAAGATGAAAAAATGCTTATTACTGTAGGCATAAAAGACCAGTTTTCTCCTATGCCAAAAATAGAAATTTGCCTTTGGCAAATAAATTTTAATACCCTCCATATTCCTCAACTTCAACCAAAGCCAGTCAAAAAAAAAATAATAATGGGCTTCTCGGTAATTGCTAGCCGCTATGCCCCTAAAAATTCTATTATCGCTATTCTTGTAATAGAACATGCGAGAGAATGCTTAAGAGGAGAATGTGTCAAATTTTATACCCTCCCTGATTTAGAAGAAGTAAAACAAGGTTTGGTATTTCAGCTATCTGAAAAGAAGAAAATAGCGCCAGGCAATATAATGTTCTATGATATGATATTTACTCCGCAAGAAAGCCATTTTGTCATAATAAATAGGGCTATAGCTGGGGAAAGTAAAAGTGAAGTACATAGTTGGAGTACAAAAAATAATCAAAAAAAATTTTTATTTTTTGAAGAAGGTACTATAACCCACCTCCAATTTTTGTCAGATAACTCACAAATGGCCTACTTTATAACTAGCGGGCGTCATGGTATAACCTTTTTTCGCATACGTGACAAAGATTTCAAATTAAAGTTCAGCGAACGGTTAAGCTTAAAGAATTCTGATGATTGCGATAATTATAAAGATACACTACACTTTATTTCTAATGGTCAGTTTGTCTTCCAGTCTAAAATAAAACAAATTTCTATTGCTTCTTTAAAAGCTTTTGTGGGCAAAAAAGAATTTCCTCTATCTCTTCGTGATATGTATTTTTCCCCAGATGAGCAAAAAGTCTTTCTCTGGAGTTATGAACACCGAAATACTTACTGGCCTAATCTAGAAAACACCTACATTCTTCATAAAGTTGAAAATAAGCTCTATACCTATCAAACTTTTAATGGGAAAAAACTTAGAAACAAAAAATTACCGAAGCCTTTTTCTGCACCGAGATGGTTCGAGGATTGGGGTTGCCGTCTCTCTTCTAATGCCCAATATTGTATTCGAACATGCCCCTCCGAAAGCAATGGCAAAAACAAAATTACTATTTCTCAAGTTGAAAATGAAAAAGTACAAGCTTCATATGCAGGATCTTTTTTAACTTATTCATTATCAAAAGATAATCGTTATCTTGTCTTTATTTACCAAAACCAATTCAAGCTAATTGAAATAGATTTCGAAAAACATAATCAATTAGTGGACATGGATTCCACGCAACAAAAACTTGCTGTTTCTCTTCCTTGTCTTTTGGGCAAAGAAAAAATTAAATATACTCTTTCTGATCATGTTTTTCCCGTCACAACTCTTGCTTTAAGCAATATTGAAACAGGACAAATCAGCATATGGGAGATTAATTGGGAAGCCAAACAAGTACAAGAGGTGTTTCAGTGTTTAACGAAATTGTTTTCCACTGAATTTTGCTTGTATGGTCAATCCAACTTTTATTTTCAACAATCCAAGTTCTATTTTCAAGAGAATGAACAAGCTCTTGTTGTATGGGACAAAAAAACGCATAGTAAGCAAACCATCAAGTCAAAAACTCAGTTCATTGATTTTGTTACATCCCACGATGGGGTCTGGATGGTAACTATTGAAAAAATAGTAATTTCAATGCATAAGGGAAAATTTTTCGAAGATAAATCCAGGTTTTGCTTAGTAAATTTAGATCAAAGGAAAAGACTTGATCACTTCATCCTTCCTTTTGGTCGTTCAATAATCCGACTTTCACCACAAGGTAAGTTTTTAATTGTTAACCATATGAGTGATTTTGAAGAATTAAGTATATGGAAAATAAAGAAAGGAAAATTTCAACTTTTATGGAAGACTCCTCATTATTTAAACGTAAGGGGATTGAGTTTAAAGAATACACAAAATTTGGATGTAAAAAATACTTTATTGCTTTATGGGCTTAAAAATCGGGTTTCAGAAGAACTCTAATAGAGGAAATCATAAAGTATATCATTAGTTAATTCCCTTTAGAGACCTGTTTCTTTTTCTATGGTTAGCATTAAGTTAAAGAATGAATGCCCTTTCTTCTTATTAAAGCTTATTTTGCAAGAAATAGTTTTATTGAACACTTTTCAACAAGCTTGGTTTTCTTTCATTCGATATATGCAAATTACGAATCTAATCTATTCAAGTAGTGTCATCGTGTTTTAAACTATCTAACAGAAAGTAAAATACTGCATTTCAATCTCCTTTATTGAACCTATTTTTTTATAATAATTACGGGAATTTAAAACTAAACTTGATAACAAAAATATAACTAAATTTTTGCTAAGGAAAATACATTAAATTTAAAAACATTAGATTTTTTTGAAAGTAACTTAAAAATTATAAGTATCCCTAAAGAAAAATAAAGAAATTAAAACTTTGTCCTTTCAAATATAAAAATTTAATTTTAAATAAAACTCTTATTTAGTCTAGTTTATATACCACGCAAACAGTTGAATAAATCCTTCCTCACCCTCTTTTTAGGAGAATTATACGATGCTGCTTCCCTCTAACATAGATTCTAATATTAATTCTAAGATTTTTGTAGATAGCGAACAAAATCCCTTATTTCCTTCTCCCTTAGCTACAAAAATTGGGTTAAAAATATTCAAATATTTGGAATCGCTAGATCGAGAGCAAGCTAAGCTAGTGTGCAGAAAATGGAAACAGCTGATCGATAAAATACATATTATTGAAAGGTATAATACAAAACTTATGAATGCGGCCGAGGTAAGACAGGAAGCTACTCATTATTTGCGAAACTCTAAAAAATTAAAAGCAGAGCAACGCTTTCTTTTAACAATTGTTAGGCTCTCGAAAGATTGCATAAAAATAAAGGTCGCAGCTGCAAATGCCTTGATGATTTTAAAAAAAACCAATTTTTCTTTTGTTGGCTCTGATTTTAGAGGGATTCAAGCCCCTGGTGTTAGGCTTGCTCGGACAATTTTGGATAAGGTTAATTTCTTGGGAGCAAATTTAGAAGAGGCGGACTTTACTGACTGCTCCTTGGAGGACGCTATTCTCGATGGTGCGGAACTTAAAGACGTCCAATTTGGCCAGCTCCCTTATTTAAACCATCAAAGCAATGTACTCGCTATGGCTGTGTCTCCTAATGGCAACCTTTTGGCTTCCGTTGATCAAAATAATTTCTATGTCTGGAATCTGGAAACTTTCGAAGTTGAAAAGCAGCCCTTGGAAATAAAAAGTCCTCAAACTTTTCCCCAGTTTCTTCCACTGGAAACAGAAAATACTCAGCAAACTTTTCTCCAGTTTTTTCAAAATGGTCAATTTTTCTTTAAAGCATCTAGTAAGAAAGAAGGAAAGGCGCCCCAAAAAGCAAGAATTGAAATATGGAAAACCACACCCCTAGAAATGTCCAATTCATTAGTTATTGATGATATTGACTCTTTTTCGTTATTGGCCCTTAGTCAAGATGGAAAAACGCTTATTACTGTAACCACAAAAAAAGTTAAAGGGTTTTATGGAGAATTGTATTTTGATAAAAAAACAGAAATTCGCCTTTGGCAAATAGACTTTAATGACCAAAATCTTCCTCAAATTATCCCTGTCAAGACAAAAACAATAACAGGTTCAGCACAGGAGTGTAGCTATGCTCCCAAGACCTCTATTATCGCTATTATTATCGCTTTTAATGCTTCTTTCCCTAACAGTCTTAAACTTTATACCCTTCCAAACTTAGAAATTAAACAGGAGTGGGCATTAAAATCATTAGAAGAAAAGAGAAAATTCCTAAACAGTATGATATTTACTCCTCAAGAGAACCAGCTTATTATAAATATTGTTACCAAAACAGATAAAATTAAAAGCAAAGTATATTCTTGGAATATAAAAAATAAGCAAAAAAAGAAACTATTTTCTGAAGAACATCCTATAAAAGACCCCCAATTTTTGCCAGACAGCTCACGAATAGCTTACTTTGTAGCCAAAGGACATGAAACTTTTTTTTGCATACGTAACAAAGATTTTAAATTAAATTTTAGTGAACGGTTTTCTAACTTCAGCTATAGGTATAGGATTATAGCTCAAAGTTTTATTTCCAATGGCCAATTTATCTTCCGACCTAAAATCAACCAAATTTCTATTACTCTTTTAAAAACTTTTGTAGGCAAAAAAGAACTTCCTCTATCTATTCGTGATATGTATTTTTCCCCGGATGAGCAAACAATCTTTTTATGGAATTATAATAGTGACGTTCGCGGTTCTCCAATAAACAATTTTTTTAGCAATACTGAAAATAAGCTCTATACCTATCAAACCCTTAATGGGAAAAGACTTGGGTATAAAAAATTACCAACATCCTTTTCTGAGTTAACATGGGGGCGGGGTTGTCAGCTTTCTTTTGATGCTCAATATTGTATTCGAAAGTATTTTCCTGAAAGCAATGGCAAAAACAAAATTACTATTTCTGAAGTTGAAAATGAAAAAGTACAGGCTTCATATGCAGGATCTTTTTTAGATTATTTTTTATCAAAAGATAATCGTTACATCGTCTTTATTTATCAAAACCAACTTAAATTAATTAAAATAGATTTTAAAAAACACGATCAATTAGTAAACGTCGATACCACAGAACAAAATCTTATTGTTTTATCTCTCTTTCTTTTGAGCAAAGAAAAAGTTGTATATACTTTTTCTGATCCTTTATTTCCCATTACAACTCTTGCCTTAAGGAGTGTTGAAACAGGAAATATCAGCTTATGGGAGATTAATTGGGAAACTCAACAATTACAAGGGTTGTTTCTGTGGTCCACGGAATTACCTTCTCCTAATTTTTGCGTGTTAGGTATACCGAAGTTATGTTTTCAAAAATCAAAGTTCTATTTTCAAAAGAATAATCGAACTCTTGCTATATGGAATAAAGAGACATTTAGTGAGGAAAACATCAAGTTGAAAAATGAGTTAATTGATTTTCTTGTATCCCAGGATGGCCTTTGGATGATGACTATTGAAAAACTAGTAAGTTCAATGCATGATAGCGTCCTTTCCGAAGGTAAATCCAAGTTTCGCTTATGGAATTTAGAACAAATGAAAAAACTCGATCATTTCACTCTTCCTTTTGGTCGTTCAATGATCCGACTGTCAACACGCGGTAATTTTTTGATTGTTAATCACAGTACTAGTGATTTTGCAGAATTAAGTATACGAAAAGTAAAGAAAGGAAAATTTCATCTTTTGTGGAAAACTTCCCAATATTTAAACGTAAAGGGATTAAGTTTAAAGAACACACAAAATTTAGATGCAAAAAATACCTTATTGCTTACTCAATTGCAAAATAAGAAAGTTTTAGATGAAAATATTTAAAATTATTTCTAAGAATATGCGAAAGCTTTTGAATTATTGTTTTTCTTAAAAACAAATCCCAATAAGAGACTTTCCATCCATTATGATTTTTAATTTTTTTTATACAATTATCCAAATTGCATTAAATTTAAAACTTTTATTCAAAATTTTATTTAAAATTGAACTAAGGATGTGCGCAAAGATCAAAAAAAACATTTATTTGCGTATTTCCTAATAAACATTTAGGACTTATTTTTTCTTGTTTTGTTTTTCTTTAGCATAATCAAGTCCTGCGTCAACAGCCATCATAAGACCTGGGAAAGCTAATTCACCGCTCCATAACTTAGCTTGCGGAATTGGAAGGACACATAAGAACAAACCGCATGAAGACATTGTAACACCAAAAGCAACCTTAATATGTATCTCAACGAGCATGTTCTTGCTTTTCTTCTGTTTTGCTTTGATTTTTTTTGAAAATTATCAGGTTCTTAAAAATTTTATAGCCTTTTTGGATGATGTCATTTTGAACTTGTTTCAATCCATTTTCGATCGAAATTGATTGACCTACGTAATGTCCGATTTCGCTTTATAAATCTAACATTAAATCAATCATTGTATCTAGATTAGATTTTTTTCTTGTTTCCAAAGATTTTCAACGATTTTTCAAGCCTTATTATCAAAGCTAACTGATCATCGACATGTTACCATTTTTTTGACAATAGCCGACAGAGGTAAACTAAACGTTGTTATCCGTAGCATCAATAAGAATAGAAAATATTAACCATAAAACATCCTTTTGAATGATTGAACTAGTTTGTATGTTATATTTTTTTAAAAATTTGAGTATGTGCTGATTAATAAAAGGTGCCTTTATATAACACGCTCCTATTACTCCTAAGAATATTGCTAAATTATACCAGTTAAAAATTTCTGTCCAATCGCCACTAAAAACAATAGAGGAAATTATAAAGTATATCATTACTTAATTCCCCTTTAGAGACCTGTTTCTTTTTCTATGATTAACATTTAATTAAAGAATGAATGCCCTTTCTTCTTATTAAAGCTTATTTTGCAAGAAATAGTTTTATTCAACACTTTTCAACAAGCTTGGTTTTCTTTCATTCGATGTATGCAAATTACGAATGTAATCTATCCAAGTAATGTCACCGTGTTTTAAATTATCTAACAGAAATTAAAATACTGCATTTTAATCTCATTTATTGAATCTATTTTTTATAATAATTATGAGAATTTAAAGCTAATACTTATAACAAAAACATAACTAAATTTCTACTAAAGGAAATACATTAAATTTAAAAACATTAGATTTTTTTGTAATTAACTTAAAAATTATAAGTATCACTAAAGAAAAAATAAATAAATTAGAGCTTTGTCCTTCCAAATATAAAAAATTAATTTTAAATAAAACTTTTAGATTCCGTCTCCCTAGATAACTCTTGTTAATGTTTGACAAGAAATTCTTTAAATTATACGAATAATCAAATAAAAAATGAATTGTCTTATTTTGGTATAGTTTATCACCCTCACAATAGTTAAATAGAACTTTTTCTCATCCTCTTTTTAGGAGAATTATACGATGCTGCTTCCCTGTAACATAGTTACTAACATAAATTCTACGATTTTTGTAGATAACGAACAAAATCCTTTATTTCCTTCTCCTTTAGCTATAAAAATTGGGTTAGAAATCTTCAAATATTTGGAATCGCTAGATCGAGGGCAAGCTAGGCTAGTGTGTAGGACATGGAAGCAGCTGATTAATAAAGTAGATATTATTGAAAACTATAATATAAGTCTTAAGAGTTCGGCTGGGGTAAGACAAGAAGCTACGCATTATTTGCAAAACCCTGAAAAATTAAAAGCCGAGCAGCGCTTTCTTTTAACAATTATTAGGCTCTCGAAAGATTGCATAAAAATAAAGGTCGCAGCTGCAAATGCCTTGATGATTTTAAAAAAAACCAATTTTTCTTTTATTGGCTCTGATTTTAGAGGAATTCAAGCCCCTGGTGTTAGGCTTACCCGGGCAATTTTGGATAAAGCTAATTTCTCAGGAGCGAATCTAGAAGGAGCGGATTTTACCGCTTGCTCCTTGGAGGACGCTATACTTGATGGCGCGGAGCTTAAAGACGTCCAGTTTGGGCAACTCCCTTATTTAAACCATCAAAAAAATGTACTCGCTATGGCTGTGTCTCCTAATGGCAAGCATTTGGCTTCCGTTGATCAAAATAATTTCTATGTCTGGAACCTGGAAACTTTTGAAGTTGAAAAGCAACTATTGGAAATAGAAAGTCCTCAGCAAAATTTTCTCCAGTTTTTTCAAAATGGTCAATTTCTCTTTAAAGCAACTAGTAGGAAAGGAGGGAAAACACCACACAAAGCAAGGATTGAAATATGGAAAATCACACCCTTAGAAATGATTAGCCAATCGATTATCGGAGATAATGACTCTTTTTTGTTATTGGCCCTTACTCAAGATGAAAAAACACTTATTAGTGTAGCCGTAAAAGATGATGAAGAATTTTCTAATGGGAAAACAGAAATTTGCCTTTGGCAAATAGACTTTAGTGAACAAAATCTTCCCCAACTTACGCTAGTTAGAAAAAAAATAACAAAAGGTTTAGCACAGGAGTGTAGCTATGCTCCCAAAACCTCTATTATTGCCCTATATGTTTTAGAGAAAAGCTGTATCGAATTTTATTCTCTTCCTGACTTAGAAATTAAGCAGGAAAAGACATTAAGGCGGCTATTAGGAGAAAAGGGAAAATTCATAAGCAATATGATATTTACTCCCCAAGAGAACCAGCTTATTATAAATATCCTTACTGGAATTGATAAAATTGATAGTAAAGTTAAAAGCAAAGTATATTTTTGGAATATAAAAAATAAGCAAAAAAAATTTTTGTTTTTTGAAGAACATCCTATAAAAAATCTCCATTTTTTGCCAGATAGCTCACAAATTGCCTACTTTACAGTTTACAACCATAATGCAACCTTTTTTCACATTCGCGACAAAAATTTTAAACTAAAGTTTAGAGAACGATTTAACTCAAATGATATACTTGGAAGTAAAATTTTAGGTTTTATTTCCAATAGTCAATTTATCTTCCGACCTAAAATCAAACAAATTTCTATTACCCCCTTAAAAACTTTTGTGGGTAAAAAAGAATTACCTCTGTCTATTCACGATATGTATTTTTTTACAAATGAACAAACAATCTCTGCTTGGCATTATGCTTATGATTTACATTATTCCTCAGAAGACTTCTTTTTTAAAATTATTGAAAATAAACTATATAGTTACCAAATTTTTAATGGGAAAAATCTTGGGTATAAAAACTTACCTATACATTTTTCTAAACCAATTTTGAATTGGAATTGTCAGCTTTCTTCTGATGCTCAATACTGTATTCGAACGTATCCTTCTAAAAGCAATGGCGAAAACAAAATTACTATTTCCCAAGTTGAAAATGAAGAAATACAGGCTTCATATACAGGATCTTTTTTAAGTTATTTTTTATCAAAAAATAATCGTTACCTCGTCTTTATTTATCAAAACCAACTTAAATTAATTGAAATAGATTTCAAAAAATACGATCAATTAGTAGACGTCGATTCCACAGAACAAAAACCTACTGTTTTTTGTCCCTTTCTTTTGAGCAAAGAAAAAATTGAACATACTTTTTCTGATCCTTTATTTCCCATCACAACTCTTGCCTTAAGAAGTGTTGAAACAGGACAAATTAGCTTATGGGAGATTAATTGGGAAACTCAACAAATACAAGAGCTAATTCAGTGGTCAACGGAATTACCCTCCACTAATTTTAACTGGTTAGGTCAATCGAAGTTCTATTTTCAACAATCGAACTTCTATTTTAAAAAGAATAAACAAACCCTTGGTATATGGAACAAAAAAACGCGTAGAAAGCAAACCATTAAGTTTAAAAATAAGTTAATTGATTTTGTTATATCCCAGAATGGCCTTTGGATGGTGACTATTGAAAAACTAGTAAGTTCGATGAACGAAAGCGTTTTTTCCAAAAATAAATCCAAGTTTTGCTTATGGAATTTAGATCAGAAGAAAAAGCTTGATCAGTTCATTCTTCCTTTTGGTCAATCAATGATCCAACTTTCACCAGATGGTAAGTTTTTGATTGTTAATCATAGGATTGATTTTGCAGAATTAAGTGTACGGAAAGTAAAGAAAGGAAAGTTTCATCTTTTATGGAAAACTCCCCATTATTTAAACGTAAAAAAATTGAGTTTGAAGAATACACAAAACTTGGATAAAATAAACGCTTTATTGCTTTCTCAATTACAAAATGAATAAGTATTTGATGAAAATAGGTAGTGCTAAATAAGTAAGGCTATTTTAATAAACTAATTTAATTGAATAGATTAATTGTCCTAATTCAAGTGAAGAAAAGCAGTGAAATGTACACACTGAGGATCCGATTTGGTAAAGAAGAAAGGCGATACAGGAAAGGAAAAGCAAAATTTTTGCTGTTTAAAGTGTGGCAAACAATGGAGCGAAAACAATGAAACTAAAATCATTAATGAACAAACAAAGGAATTTGTTAGAAAAGCTTTTTGAGAAAAGGTGCCTCAATAGAATTTGTAGAATCTTTGATGTAAAGATGCCATAGCTGCTGCGTTTATAGATTTCATTAACAAAGTTTTACCTGAGTATTTAAATACACGAGTTACTTACTATGAGAACGATGAGTTGGAAAATGACCAGTGGTTATGGCTCGTCTTCCATAAAAAGTCACCAAGTACTTGCTAGGTAAGTGGTCCTCTAGATAAAAACTGCTGAGCTTTTTTTTGTAAAATTACCTGAATCTCTAAATAAAGCTCTCTATTTCAACGATAAATTTAATGTCTATTTTATCTAATGCCTTTGAATTCTAAAATAAAACAATCCTTAGTAACAATAACTTGCTTAAGCTTGTTTTATGATACAATTTTTTTAAAGAAAAGAAAGCTCGTAAACGATAAAAAAACTGGCTTTGCGATTTGAGTGGATTTTTTTTAAGTAAAGTTATTTACTTAATAGTCAAAGATTAGATGAGCGAGTGATTGTTCGCTTGCTTTAGTTTTTGGACAATGAGATTGCGATCAAACTTTTTTCTTAATCATTGGAGTGAAAGATGAATCAAAATTTCACAGATCATGTTGCGGAAGCTATTCAAGCCGCTTTTGCAGAAGCACAACGTTTAAATCACACAGAAGTTACTGAAAATCACCTGCTATGGGCTTTTCTCAAAGATAAAGAAGGATATTTTTACTCGCTTTTAAATGGGCTGGGGACAAATCCGCAAAAATTATTTCAAGAGACTGAAAACAATATTCACCATTTACCAACTTACTCGGGTGGAGGGCAAGCCCCAAATCCTTCCAGAAGCCTACAAAGTCGCATTGTCGATGCTCAAAATATCGCTCAAAGCTGGAAAGATACTTATACGAGCAGCGATCATTTTTTAATCTCTTATTGGAAAAATGGTGGAGATCCTTTTGCTTCTTGGAAAAAGAAAACTACTATCTCTTTAGAAAAGCTGGAAGAACAAATAAAAAAAATTCGAGGTGATCGTCATATGGACTCTCCTAGCTCCGAATCAAATTTACAAGCTCTAGAAAAATATTGCAAAAATCTCACAGATCTGGCTCGTCAAGGTAAGCTCGACCCTGTGATTGGAAGAGATGAAGAAATTAGACGAACCATGCAAGTTTTGTGTAGACGAACCAAAAATAATCCTATGCTTATTGGAGATCCGGGAGTTGGTAAAACAGCGATTGCTGAAGGATTAGCTCAACGCATAGTCCAGCAAGATATTCCCGATTCTTTAAAAAATAAACAGCTACTTGCGTTGGATATGGGAAGTTTAATTGCCGGTACAAAGTACCGAGGAGAATTTGAAGAAAGGCTGAAAGGTATTTTACAAGACATTGAGAAAAGCGAAGGGCAGATCATCCTTTTTATTGATGAAGTGCATACTTTAATTGGAGCTGGCGCGACAGATGGAGCGATGGATGCCGCCAATTTATTGAAACCCGCACTTGCGAGAGGTATTTTACATTGCATCGGAGCGACTACCCTTAACGAATATCAAAAATACATTGAAAAGGATGCTGCTCTTGAAAGACGCTTTCAACTTGTCTTAGTTAATGAACCAACTATAGAAGACTCGATTGCAATTTTGAGAGGTTTAAGAGAAAGATATGAAATTTACCATGGGGTGCATATCACAGAGTCTGCGATCCACGCTGCCGTGTTATTGTCTTCTCGCTACATTACAGATCGTCGTCTGCCCGACAAAGCAATCGATTTGATCGACGAATCAGCTAGCTTAATTCGTATGCAACTCGGAAGCCGCCCTCTTCCCATCGACAATAAAGAACGAGAGCTGGCGGGCCTAATTGTGGAACAAGAAGCGATGAAACGAGAAAGCACTCCCCTAGCTAAAAATGAAGTAGAAAAATTAGAAGGGCGCATTGCTCAAATCAAGGAAGAACTGAAAATTTTACGTGAGCAATGGGATCAAGAGAAAAAAATTATCGAATCTTTAAAAGAGAAAAAAGACAAACTTGAGAAATTGCGTTTTGAAGAAGAAGCTGCAGAACGTAAAGCCGACTATAACCGTGTAGCAGAGCTGCGCTACAATTTGATCCCTCAACTACAAAAAGAGATTGAAGAGGCACAGACTCAGCTTAATAACAAACCTAATAGACTTTTGCAGGAAGAAGTAGACGAGTCCCTCATTGCTCAAATCGTTTCTAAATGGACGGGTATCCCCGTTCATAAAATGTTAGAGGGTGAAGCTGAGCGTCTCTTACATCTTGAAAACGAACTTGAAAAAAGAGTTGTTGGTCAAGAAATAGCTGTTTCAGCTGTGAGTGAAGCAATTCGTCGTTCAAGGTCTGGACTAAGTGATCCTAATCGGCCAATGGGTGTTTTTCTTTTCCTGGGTCCGACAGGCGTTGGCAAAACAGAGCTTGCTAAAGCGTTAGCTTTTCAATTGTTTAACCAAGATGAAGCATTGATTCGGCTAGACATGTCTGAATACATGGAAAAACACACGGTTTCTAAATTGATTGGCTCCCCTCCCGGGTATATTGGGTATGAGGAAGGAGGGCAATTAACAGAGGCGCTGCGAAGAAGGCCTTATGCCGTTGTTCTGTTTGATGAGATTGAAAAAGCTCACCCTGATGTATTTAATATTTTACTTCAGGTGTTCGATGATGGACGCTTAACAGATAGTAAAGGGCGTGTAGTCAATTGTAAAAATGCCCTCTTCATCATGACATCAAATATTGGATCTGACCTCTTATTAGAAAAGATGGAGCAAAACAAACAAGGCCTTGCTAAAGACGAAATTATGTTGGTCTTAGATCCTGTAATCAAAAAACATTTCCGCCCAGAATTTATTAACCGCTTAGACGATATTCTTCCTTTTGTTCCTCTACGTGAACATGATATGGAAAAAATTGTCGTCATTCAACTGAATTTACTTGCTAAGCGTTTAAAAGATCGAGATGTCGAATTAATGTGGACACCTCAAGCATTGGCACACTTAGCCAAAGAAGGATATGATCCTCATTTTGGAGCACGTCCATTAAAAAGGTATATTCAGCAAGAAGTTATTAATCAGTTATCGACTGCAATCTTGGAAGGTAAAATTCCTCCTCATAGCCATATCAAACTTGAATTGGAAGGAAACACAATTCGATTTAAATCGTTTGCTGGAGGAAAAAATTAAATATTTCCCTATTGTCTACAAGCCTCGATTAAGAAGAAGTTTGTAGACAATCTTTTTTTTATTCTAAAATCATGATTTCGTCTCTAAAGTAAGCGATTAATCGTTCTACATCTGCTTGTCTAAATGGACGGATTTCTTCCATACTATCTTTTCCTTCGATTTCATAAATCTTTCTTTCTTCTACCAAATAATCTTCAAATTCATCTGCTTTTGGGGTATCTACGCTGCTTAAACTCCCTTCACGGATTTTCTTTTCTCTAAAGACCTTTATCTCTTCTTCAAAAATTTTTTCGAATGTACTTTCTTTTGTATAATCTAAAATCAGCTTAATATCTGCAATTTCAACCCCTTTTTCTGTGAGTTGTGTGATGGCATATTCTTGCAGATGCCTAGCACGTGCTTCAAAACAAATATTACCGTCGTCAAAAGCTTCATTAAAAAAATCTTCTAGAGTTCCTTGTGATTCATGATAAGCAAACTGCTCTTCTAAGATTTTCAAAGTCCCTTCTATGCTTTCTATCAAAGTTTGAGCAGAGTTAAGTCCAGTATGGATATATAAACCGCTGATTTCTTGCACAAATTGATGGGGACTATCATCCTCGATTAAACGGCGCTTAATTTCATCCAAATTATCTTTTACTTTTGCACATCCTTGTACCATCAGTGAAATATACTCGTATTTGTTCATTCCTTCGTCCTTTAAGCCAATTTTTTTTCCCACCAAATTCCATAAAGTAGAAGGAGCCCAGCTGTTTCTTAGGGCTTTGCTAACAAAATTGCGAATAATATTCATAGAAAAAAACAAGAACGTTTCATTTAATTTTAAATCAGGCCTTGTTTCATCGCTTTTCGCTCCCAATTTTTCCTTATATGAATCGATTGAATTGAGCATTTTTTTATAATTAATGGGAGATTTAGCAGCAGCCTCACTAAGAGGAATATCAACAATTGCTGTGTTGATAAAAGTGTTAAATTGTGTGGGATTTAAAGCCATTTCTTTTGCTAATAAAGGAGCATTTTCCATATCAGTGACAAGAATTTCACTTAAAGTTGTTTGAAAATTGATAATATTTTGCCGCATTTTATGCGTGTCAACAAACTGCGACACTTCTCCTATTTTTTTTTCTTTATTCTCTTCTTTTCCTACCTGTTCAACACCTTTTTCAGCGGTCTGTGATTCTTGAGATGCGTTAGGATTTGCTGAATTAGAAGAAAGTTCAGGCGAACGAATAGAAATTGGCCTATGATTATAATCTCCTGTTAACATAATCCCCCTTAATAAATTAATTATAAAATCAACTATAATTAATATTAAGTAATAATTATTTATTATATTTAAAATATTAATTAATAAAATATTAAATATTTTATTAATTAATGATTTTTAAATTTAACTAATAGATTTTTCATACATTTCGTTGTAGCGAATCAATGTCTTTTAACCTGGGATTGCAAATAGAATGCCAAACAGGCTAAAAAAGATCTGGCAAACCAAATGAGTTAGCAAGTTTGGAGAAGAAGTTGGTTTAAATGTAAAATGGAAAGGAAAGCCCAAAAATTAATTTTTTAAGATAATATTAATTTAATTTAAAAAAACGTTTAAGGATATTCTTTAAGAAATCACTACTTGAATGCTCGCCAGAAAGAGAGAAATAAACAGCCATTAATCCAATTCCTATCGCTGGATTAAACACGCCAATGACACAGCCCAATCCAGCTATGACAACATTGACATACAATTTCCATAGCGTCGCTACGCTTTGGTTCAATTCTTGATTTTGTAAAAGAAAAACCAATGCGCCTAAAGTAGCCAAACTGGCAATTACTAATAGCCCTAAACCAAATACAAGGCAAAAAACAACACCTAAAAAGCAAAGGAACCGTAATGGAAAAGGGCGTTGCGATGTTAAAGATTCTGTATCATTGGTAGGATTACCATCAGAATCATAATGAGTTTGACTTTGTCCACCTTTTCTATCATCAATAAGGATAAATTCTGGCTTTTTATAAACAATGTTTTCTTTTGAATCGTTTTGATTAGATTCTTGAGAAGTTTTATCTGCATCGTTCATTTAGGCCTACCTTCATAGACTTTAATCTTCAAAATCTGAAGTTTTTATTCGAAGTTCAGTTTAATTTTCGTTGAGGTTTTAAGATGCCAGTAAATAGGTGGAATTTCAAGGAGAAAAAACAAATATAAAAAAACCAAATGCGTTTATCAAAGAGTTAAATTCAATTATTTTTTAAATTTAATTTTATTTACTCCGTTTAATGCAGCTACTCTATACCCTTCAGCATAAGTCGGATAGTTAAAAACGTGATCAATAAAATAATCGATATGGGCTCGAAAACTGATTCCCATCTGACCAATGTGAATCACCTCTGTGGCATTTCGACCAATGACATGAACCCCTAAAATTTCTAAGGTTTCGGCATGAAAAAGAATTTTAAAAAGTCCTGTATTGCTACCAGCGATATGGCTACGGGCAATTTCATAATAATGAGCTCTTCCCACTTCATAATGAAATCCCCACGCTTTTAATTCTTCTTCTGTATAACCGCAGCTTGAAATTTCAGGAATAGTATAAATTCCCACAGGATAAAAAGTCGGAAAATGATGCGTTTGAACGCCACAAGCATGGCGAGCAGCCAAACGTCCTTGTTCCATACTTGTCGAGGCTAAACATGGGCCTCCAATGACGTCTCCCACCGCATAAATATGGGGAATTACCGTTTGGAATAAGGCATTCACAGGAATATAGCCTTTCGCATCAACGATGATTCCTGTATTTTCGACGTGTAAAGCTTCGATGTTGGCAAGTCGCCCCAATGCATAAAGTAAAACATCTGCTTCTAGAGAAGAACCATCTTTGAATTTGACATAAGCGTGGTCTTCTACTCTTGAAATTTCTACAGGTTCTTTTTTTCCTAAGAATTTTAATCCGATATCTGTCAAAGCTGTTTGTAAATGAATGCCGATTTCTGCGTCTAACAAAGGAAGCATATGATCTTTTCGATCGATCACTGTGACTTCTGTTCCAAGAGCTGCAAAAAAGCTTGCATACTCTGATCCAATAATCCCTCCTCCCAAGACAATCATGCTTTTAGGAACTCGGCCGATGCCAAGCAAGGTAGTAGAATCTAAAATTACTTGTTGATCAAATGGAACATCAGGAGGATTGCGAGGATTAGAGCCTGTTGCGATAATAAAACTTGTTGCTTTGATTTGATATTTAAGCCGAAAATCATTATCGACAACAATTAAAGTGTGTTGATTTTCAAATCTTGCTGATCCTTGAATAACACGAATGCTATTTTTTTTAAATTGCCTCGTGATAATGTTCCGTTCTTCATTAATGACGGTATGAAGGCGAACATTGAGTTCATCAATCGTGACATTCGGAAGAATATAGTCTTTTCCTGCAAAATGACGATCATGGAAGCGGGTTAAATCAACAACAGCTTCTCTAAAAGTTTTAGAGGGAATAGTTCCCGAGTATAAACAAGCACCACCTAATTCAGGCTCTTTTTCAATTACAATGACATTTTTTCCTAACTTAGCGGCTTGAATCGCAGCTTTTTGTCCTGCAGGCCCTGATCCAATAATAACGATATCTGTTTTAATTTCTTCCATAATCCCTTATAAGCAATTAATCTCTAAAAAACTTTGATATAACGCGTTCAAATGAAAAAATCCATCAAATAATTAATATAACTATCGATGCTGAAAAACCTCTCTTCAACATCAATAGAAGAGAACAAAAAAATAAATTTACCTTTAAGATGTAGTCAAGCCAGGAAGAAATAGGCCGGCCTCGACATTGAAAGTTTTGGCACAATTTATTGCTTCGCCTAGCGTAATCAAATGCCCCTGTCGTGATAAACTCATCTTATAATAAATTTTTTCTTTAACAAAGCGTCCCTTTTCTATTTAAAATTTCCGCTATTTCCCCATTGTGCAAAAAAGAACATCGACTCCCCTTTTGTAACCATTTTGCCCCGTCACATTTTTGTGCTGCGCTACGTTTGACGCGTGGAAATGAATGCAATTTCATTGATTTGGCATGATTTTGAGGAGAAAATATTAAGGGATACGGAGTGTAAGAGTCTAATGGAAATAAATCTGGCATCCTATCTCCTAAATTCAACGAATTTTGGAACAAATTTATTAAAATGACGCAATTGAAAATAACAACGGTTTGAGTAATTGATTTAGAACTTTTAGAAGAATTAAAATTCTTAGCACAAATGATTTTTCAGCCTAGAATCAAATAAATTTTAGAGGTGTATAAAACATACACATATACAAAAAAATTTTATTGGCAAAGAAAAATTTAAAGAAGTGTTGACGATAAAAATTTTATGCTTGCAAGACATAGAGTTTTAACACTAAAGCTAAAATTGTCGTTCCAGCCTTGTAAAAATTTTTGTTTATATAAATTATTTTAAGATTTTTTCATGAGGTTAGGCCTTGCTCGTCAGACAAAGGAAAACTTTAATAGTTCTAAAGTGGGCGGAAAAACGACAGCCTCTAAATTTTATATTTTAAAACTGAAAATTTGAAGGCAAAAAGCTATTTTTAATTCTACTTAAGTAGCTTAAAATAAAAAAGGACACTTTCTAATTAAAAAAGTGTCCTGTAATATGCCCAGAATAGGACTCGAACCTACACACCTTACGGCACCAGAACCTAAATCTGGCGTGTCTACCAATTTCACCATCTGGGCAGATGAATGATAAAGACTATAAAAAACAATACTTTTTGTCAATACTATCGTTACTTCTCCTTACCGCAATATTGCTAGAGGAAAATTTATTTGCTGTCTTTTCTCCCTGATTCCACGAGGAAAACTGTCAATACAACAATTCAAATTAGTAATATTTTCAACAAAAGTATAAAATATACATTTTTTATTTACCTAAGATAAGTGTATGCCCATGCTCCCTGCTGCAATAGGAATAGTTTTAGATCAAACTGAAAAAAAAATTTTATTGGTTAAAAGAAAAGATGTGCCAGTTTGGGTGCTTCCAGGTGGTGGAATTGAAATAGGAGAAAAGCCTTTTGATGCTGTCTTGAGAGAAATTTGGGAAGAAACCAATCTGAAGGTCAAAGTCATGAGGCAGGTTGCTGAATATACACCAATTAATCGTTTAGCAACCTTGACTTTTGTTTTTCTTTGCAAATTGAGAGAAGGAACCCCTCAGCTATCAAATGAAACAAGTGATATTGCCTTTTTTTCCATTGATGCACTTCCTTCTAGCTTATTTAATCCTCATCGAGACTGGATAAACGAGGGTTTAAAAACAAAATCTTTAGTTAAAAAACCTCTTACTCAAATTACGTATTGGGCAACCTTTAAGTATTTTTTTCAACACCCACTTTTTTTACTTAAATATGCTTGGACTAGATGGGTTAAAAATAGACACGAACGAAACTAAAGTGACTCAACGCAAGTT
Source organism: Candidatus Protochlamydia amoebophila UWE25 (assembly GCF_000011565.2). Taxonomy (NCBI): domain Bacteria; kingdom Pseudomonadati; phylum Chlamydiota; class Chlamydiia; order Parachlamydiales; family Parachlamydiaceae; genus Candidatus Protochlamydia; species Candidatus Protochlamydia amoebophila. The sequence goes on along the minus strand of NC_005861.2, from coordinate 898,857 downwards.
TTATCATTTGACAAACCTCTTCCAAAAGAAATAAACTCTGTTCATTAACTATCATTCTTGAAGGCATTGATGCGAACTTTCTTTTATAGAGAAATTTTTATCCGCTCTTGGTGGGTCATCGCTTTTTTGCTTTTGTGCGCAATTTTGTACGAAAGCGGCTTGAAAAAGAAAAATCATGATTTCTTGCTTCTAAATAAACAACTAATCAATTTGCAAAATGAAAAACAGAAAGCTCTTCAAAAACAACAAGATTTAAAATGGCAAATTAATAGTCAGAGCGACCTAGCTTGGATAGAGCTTACTTTAATGAAGGGGTTAGGCCTTGTTCCTGAAGGAAAGAAAAAAGTTTTTTTTTATCCTTCCGATAATCAAACACACTAAATTCCTGTTTCAATGCCTCAACATGTCTAAGTAAAAGAATTGGATTTAAATTTCGTGATAGTTTTAACAAGAACTTGAATCGTTTGTTTAATATCCTCCTCTGTTGTCATACGGCCCACAGAAAAGCGAATCGCAGATCCTGCACGTTTATTAGAAAAACCCATATTCAACAGGACACGGGAGGGTTCAAGAGCTCCTGATGAGCAAGCAGATCCATGACTCACAGAAATCCCTTGCATGTCTAACTGCATCAAGAGTGTTTCTCCATCAATACCAACAAATGATAAGTTAGAAGTGTTGGCGATACGGGGAGCATCGCCATTAATGATCACCTGATCTAATTGATTGATCAATCCCTTTTCTAATTGATCTCGTCTTGAGCGTAATTGATTAGTAATCTTTTCTTGGCTTTCCGATAAAATAGAAATGCCTTCTGCTAAAGCAACAATACCTGCTAAATTCTCTGTTCCAGATCGACGATTTTGCTCTTGGCCCCCTCCTATTATCTGAGGCATTAATTTTAACCCTTGTCGAACAAAACAAAAACCGATTCCTTTAGGGACATGCACTTTGTGGCCACTAAAAAACATGGCTGATACCCCTTTAGGAATATTAAACATTTCTTTTCCGAGTAAGGCAACCCCATCTACAATAAAAGGGATTTGAGCCTCTTGAGCAATCGCAGCACAAGCTTCTATATCTGTTTTTACGCCTGTTTCGTTATTAGCAGCCATTAAAGTAATGAGTCGCGTTTGAGATCCAATAGCTTCTTTTAGTTTTTGTGGATCTACAGCACCCCATGAACCTGTTTCAAGGAACGTGACAGAATGTCCTTGTTTTTCCATTTTTTTCAAAACTTCATCAACGCAGGCATGTTCGACATTTGATGAAATGATCTGCCCCAAAGAAAAATGTTGAAGAACTCCCTTAATAAGAAGATTAGCTCCTTCTGTTCCGCCTGAAGTGAAAATAATTTCTTGTGGTTTGACTTTTAGAAAGCGAGCAATTATTTGACGACTTTCTTCTAATTTTTTGCGACAGAACTGCCCGTGATAATGAACGCTTGAAGGATTTCCCTCTTCTTCTTGAAGTTCTTGGATCAGAACTTTCAAAACGCGAGGATCGATCGCGGTGCTAGAATTGCAATCAAGATAGACTCGCCGATTCATATTTTCCCTGAACTTTAATAACAACAACTGTGATGTTATCGTGTCCTCCTCTCGATTTCGCCACTTTTACCAATTTTTTGGTAACTTCATCATCAGGAGTATCTGATAAAATTTGTTGAATGTCTTGAATGCTTAATAAATCACTCAATCCATCTGTACACATCAAAATAACATCACCTACTTCAATGGAATCTATTTTGAGGGAAGGTTCAACAAAAGGTCCTGTACCAATTGCCTTAGTGATGATATTTTTATAAGCAAATTCGCACGCTTGATGTTCGCTTAACTGACCTAATTCAATAAGTTCTCGAAGCAGAGAATGATCTTGAGTAATTTGCTTTAAATTGTTATCTCTCAATCGATAAATTCGACTATCTCCTACGTGTCCAAAAATCACCCCTTCCGAATGTAGGCAAACACAGCACAATGTTGTCCCCATTCCACGAAGTATCTCTTGTTCGCGGCCCATTTTATAAATGTTGTAGTTGACTTCCTGAATGGATTCTTTGATCATTTCGAAAGAAGATTTGATATCTTTTGAGCAACGACTGAATTTTTCTTTAAACTTTGCGCAAAGTTGGCTGACAGCTTCCTTTGAAGCAACTTCGCCGGCACGGTGTCCGCCCATTCCATCTGCTAAAACAAAAAAATGATCTTCTAGAATTTGTCCCCAAGAATCTTCATTATTTTGCCTAACAAGACCAACATCCGAGATGCCATAAACTAAGGTTTTATAGAACATTGCTTGAAGAGCCATAATAAAAGGTAAAACCTAAAATGGGGTCGTAAAATCATTAATATCTCTATTAACAAAAAATACCGTTGAGATACTTTTAAGACTGATTCGAAATTAATCAAATTTCTTCTCATTTCAAAAAAGTCAATGAGCTTTACAACTTTTTATTATCATTGGACGCAATCGTTGACTTACCTATACCAACCGTAAATCTCTCTCATCATAATAAATAAAACTTTTTAAGGATAGTGATACCTTTTTTAAAAAAATTATGGCTGCAAAACACGCCCTATGCTCAAAACAGAATGCGTCGATCGTTCGATAATCAAAAAAAAGAAAGGATGATCAATCAGTAATTCTTGCAGTGAAGAATCTTCTGGTTCTTCCATATTTACCCCCCAAGCTTTTGAATCACTTCCTTCTTCTGCAACATGAATTAACGTTTTGTGAATGGCGTGATTAAGTTGCAATTTTTCTCTAGTGATTCCCGTTAAATCAGCTTGTGGAGTAAATAACTCTTTGGCTCCCATCGCTTGTAAAACAGAGTTTAATTGCAATTTTTGCTCTATTCTAAAACGAGGCAAACTAAGCTTGATGCTCTGAGGAATCAAATTTTTAGTCCAATTTTTCCAGTTTTCTAAATTTAATTCTTCAAGAATTGTTTGCCATCCCATCTGCTCTTTAGGAAGTAAAATAACAAGGGAAAAATCAGGAGTAGTACCTTCTTGCGTTAAATAAGGAATTTCAATCATCGTTAATTTTTCCGTTATCAAAATTGGATACTGACCCAGAGTATGCATCATATCTACTTGTCTAACTTGGCTAGAGTTGATATAAAAAGGTTTATGTGTCGTTTGTCCTACCGGAAACATTTTTCCCCACGTCCCTTTTAAATAAAAACTTGTCGTCAAAATGAATTGATTATTTTCTGAAAATGCTTGAGGGCTGACGATATTATGAATGCGATTATTTGTCTGTTTTAGAGTCCAATCATTAATCTCTTTTAAACTATTAACAGAGTTTTCTTTAAAGTTAATTTTTTGAAGTTCTGAAAAAAAATTTTTTTTATAGGCATATTGATAAGCAGGGATGACTGATACATCTTTTTGTAACCAAACCGAATTTGCTAAAAAAACTTGAGATCCATTTTTTTCTTTAGGGATGGTAACAAAAAACTGATCTAAGCTACCAATGAGAGGATTGAAACTCATAGGATAATTTAAAATTTGCCGAATTTGATTTAATGTTGTCCCTTTTGCCCCAAGAGCTAATCGAGATAAACCAGACGCAATACTATAGGAAGAGCAAACAATATTTCCTTTATATTGCTTGTTTAAATGTTGTAATAACGCAAAAGCAAAACGGTTATTGCCATCGACGACAATATTAAAATGTTGGTCTTCCGTAGAAACTTTTGCATTTGTTAAAATCTCTTGTTCTTGAGAAAAAAGATAACTCATCATAGAAATCAACAAAAATATACTCACTCGCATATATTTCATTTGTTTACCTTTTATTTCGACATTAAAATAAAAATGACGCTCATCATATTAAAAAATCCGTGAAGTCCAATAGATGCCCATAACGAACGTTGTTTTTCGTAGATGAATCCCAAAAAACTAGAAAGAATAAACAGAGAAAATAACAATTCAATATTTGTAATTCCTTGTTTAGTAGAAAAATGAAACAGGGCGAAAATCAAAGAGGTTATTCCTATTGCTAAAGAAGTATGTTTGAATTGGCTTTTCAACCAATTTTGTAAAAGCCCCCTAAACAGAAATTCCTCTGTAATAGGCACAAGGACAATAATTTCCAGAGCTGTTACTGAAACTAAAAGAGGACTTGAAAGAATGCGTTTAAAATTTTCTACAACAATTTGTTCTGTAGCCGGTTGTTTAAAAATCACTAACATCAAAATTGCAAGCAGTTGGCTTAACACCATCACAAAAGGATAACTAATCAGCCAAGCCTGTATTCCAATACTCAATTGCTTGTACCAAACAAGGGGAGTTTGTTTAAAAATTTGCAATCTTACATTAAGATTCAAGTCAAAATAAACCATTAAGACAGCTAAAAAACCTCCGAATATAATCAGAACATTAACCCATCCTTTCGCTATACTAGATAAATGTTGTAAGCTAATATCAAAAAAAATTTGACTTATCACTTCAAACAAGGCTGGAAATACAATCAATTCTGCTAAAATAAAGGCCATGAAACCTTTTAAAACACTTTTCCCGCTAATCACAGGAACACAAGTAAAGGGAAAAGGGCGAAAAAACCCTTTATGCCATGCAAAATATCCTGTGATAATAGCTAAAATTAATCCAAAAGCTAATGTATTCACGTGTTGTTGAATATGTTCTTGAAGTTCTACATCACCTAACATCTGTCAATCTCGTTTGTAGTTATGGGTTCATTGCATTTAATTATAGTGTGGGTTGACCTTTATCAAAAAACTCTTTTATATAAATTATTCTGTGAATGTTGACTAGTTTTACATGTATTTTAAAAATCATTAAAACTAATTCCACATTAGTAGCTCCTAACCATTCCTCTCAACGTTTATCTCACGAAAAAGAATGCGAGCAATCTTTGAAAGAATTTGGTTAATTAAAACTTGAACAATTTATTTCTCTTAGAAATCGAACGCAAAAAGAGTGCTTAAAGTTAATTTGGACATGACTCACTAATTATGTCGAATTAAATGGTGAAAGGTTGCGAAATTGGTTGAGATGAGGTGTACAAATCACTTGCTTGAGCTATCACAACAAACAATCTAAAAAGGCTTCAGACACATTCTATGCATCACATGAATCTAAGTAAGGGGTTATGCCTAAAACACATCTGGACGATTATGCATATGATTTTGTTATGTGTGCAGAAGTGATTGCGGAACCAAATAAAAAAGATTAGCGATTATTCTTTGCGTAAGTTAACTAGGATTGCTTAATCCTTATGGGCACATAATCTTCTCTTTTCCTATGAAATTTATACAGAATTTGAGATCATTGACTCAAAAAAATAAGCTACCATGCTTTTTTTATTAGGCTCGAAAAGTTTTACAATATCCCTAAAATGCGCCTAAGCATCGCAAGATCCCTCACTTTAAACAAACTAAATTCAAAAATGAACCCGGCTTAAAAACTTAGTTTGCTCTTCAAACAAAGTTTTCAGTGGTCTGTTTCTAGTTTATTCTCAAACTATTTACCAATTACTTCTTAAATCATCCCAAAATAATCTTCCTTTTTTACATACAGTAGAAATCTATTCGCGAATTTATTTGGAGTGATAAGGAACTAGTCATTACATTTTTCTTCCTAAGCGAAAAGCATTTGTAGCGATAGCTGAAAAGGAAAAACTGGTTGAAGAAATCAGTAGAAAGGAAGTTTGAGATTAAAATAAAAAACCGGAGATTATCTCAAGGCATAAGTATGATTCTTAAGGCTGCTACATTCCTGTCCTGACCTGGTTCGAACTAATTTATTCCATGAGGTCCCCGGTTAAACTTTATTTATCGGTAAACTCTAAGAAAATGTCATTTTATAACGAGTTGTGTTTTCTATCAAGCAGATTCTACACGTTTTTGAGCATTTTCCCACTGACGAAATTGTTGTTCTAATTGAGATAGCATTTTACGAAGTGTTGTTTCTACCTTTATTCCATTTTGAGAGGCCTTTTTAATTAGATTTAATAAGTCTTGCGCAAATAGGTCCTCTTGGGAAGAAAAATGTTCTCGATTTTGCCATGCAAAATCGGTTTTTTCAAATTCTTTAATCATTTTCTCTGCCCGCGCCAATGAAGGGAAATCTTTAGGAATCCCGTCCAACACACTCTGTCTCCACCGATTACCTTTTTCATTTTTCTTAATTATTTCCCATTGATGCTTCACTTGTGCAACTGAATCAAGCTGAATTTCTTCAAAAATATGAGGATGCCGCCTAATCAGTTTTTCATTAATCTCTTTCAACATATCATGCAAAGAAAATTTTTTGTCTCGTTCAGCCAGTTTTCCTAAAAAAATCACATTAAAACAAAGATCACCAAGCTCCTCTTTAATTTTTTCATTGTTTTCAAGATCGATGGCTTCTACTAGTTCGTAGACTTCTTCAATGACTGAACTTCGCATCGATTGAAGCGTTTGCTCTCGATCCCATGGACAACCATTTGGGGCTAACAAACGTTCAATGGTGATAATAAGAGCTTTAAAATCATCCATTTGGTTTCTCCTTTAAATAATAGGACGAAAAAATCAACAATTCGTTAACATCAATTGCAGAAATATTTTTTTAAAATTAGAATCATTTGAATTTGGATTTATTACATGAATAAACAGTTTACAGCAAGTGTTTACATTATTAATGATCAAAAAATTTTGTTAATTAAACATCCTAAACTTCAAAAGTGGCTTCCTCCAGGTGGACATGTAGAAAATAATGAAACACCAGTAGAAGCAGCTCGTCGGGAAGTGAGAGAAGAAACAGGTTTGGAAATTGAATTGATCTCCCAAGAAAATATTTGGGTGAATTATTGGAATGCAAATAGCTTTGAAAGACCCTATTTATGCCTACTAGAAGAAATCCCCCCTTATAAAGATCAACCTGCGCACCAACACATGGATTTCATTTACGTAGCAAATTTAATCTCTGCTAAAAGCTCATCGCCAAGCGAATCTCTAATTTATCAGTGGTTTGATCAAAAGGGTTTAGATTTACTCGAACCCGATGTCGATATTTTCAAAGAAACGCTACAAGTTCTTCAGCACCTTTTGGCTACTTTTTGCTCCATCCCTAAAAAATTGGTTTCTAATTAATCCTGGAGATTGTGACTCACAAATTCAACGCTTTTTTAAAATACTACTTTTTAACCAAAATAGAGATAAATATTTAAACTCTGTACCACCTTATTTAGAGAATCAAATGCCACATAAACCACTTAAAAATTATTATATTTTCGACTCAGTGCGATTCAAGCAACACTAATATTTCAATTTAATATAATAAAAATGAACAGGCTGACACCCAGCTTCATTTAAAAGCAAAAAGTAAGGCAAAAAATTTAGCTCTTGAAATTCTTTAAGGTTTAATCTATCAAATAATTCTTACAAAAAATTTTACCCGAGACATTACTTGTAATTCTTTTTAACTATTTACTTGTTGAGATTTAATTTGGGCTGGATATATTTATTGATTGCTGGTTTATTTGAAATAGGGTTTACGACTTTTCTTAAGTTGTCTAATAATTTTACTCGTCTATGGCCAACAGCTATTTTTTTTATTTTCTCGGTTTGCAGCTTTTTAGCACTTTCCTTAAGCTTAAAAACTATTCCATTAGGAACAGCTTATGCTATTTGGACTGGCATGGGAGCAGTGGGAACAGCTGTGATTGGTATTCTTTATTTTGGCGAGTCTATAGATTTTTGGCGTTTATTTTTTCTTGTCTGTCTTATTATTTCTATCATCGGACTTAAAATATCTTCTGCATAAAACATTAATTAAATATTTAATTAAAATTTTTTTAGCTTAAATTTTTTGTATCTAAATACAAGTGAAAATTTAGAGTTGAAGAACTTTTACAAATTTTTTATAAAAATGAAGTATCGAAATTTCATCCTATGGCAATAAAATTTATAGGCGAATAAATTTTTGTAAACTCTTCCCTCCCCTATTCCCCATTCAAATCCAAAATTTAAGTCAAACCAAAGTATACAAAAGTAAAACATATATTCTATAGAGCATAGATTAAACATTGGTGTTTATGCAGTTTTTCAAACTTTATTAACTTTTGTTTTAGATTTCTTTTTGAAAATATAAATAATTTTAAGCCGCTGCTAATCAAAATCATGCTTCAAAAGACTATTTTGTTTTAGCAACTTCTTTTTTGCTATTATTAAAAATAATTTAAACTTAATAAATATTATTAACAAATAAATATTAGTTTTTAAATTAATCTTTTAATCAAATTTGTTGTTATATCTATAAATTTTACGCCATTTTTTCTAAAAATTTTTAATACTAAATTTATTTTAATTATTATCGAGTAGCTTAGGTGTTTCTCACCATTGAAATGTATTTGTTTATATTTCTCTAATCAAAATTATAAATCCTAAGTAATAATCCAAATATTATTTAAAATAACTGAAGATTTAGCCAAATTTTTTATTATTAAATTTATATTTATTTACTATTTTATAAGCAACAATAAAAATTAAATTGTAAATTACATAAAAATACATGATAATTATTAATAGATAAAAAAACGACGCATTATAAAATTTACTAGTAAATTAAAAAAGGGAAACTCTATGCAATTAAAATATATAGATGGCGATATTCCTAGCAGCTACTCTGCTCTTTCTTCCAGTCCAGATCTAAAATTAAGCCAGAGTACAATAAACAATGGTAAAACATATATTCTTTTAGGAAGCTTTGAAAAAACATACCCTTTAAAGCGTAGAATTGGAATTGGAATATATGCAGCTTTTAAGACTTTATGTACGTTAGGCTTAGGGATTTTTTCTGAAAGTGTTCGAGAAGATTGGAAGTCTTTTTGGAGCGGTAAAAAAAGTAAAATTATTTACTCTTCTTCTCCCTCATTTTTACCAACTAAACTTTTGGCAGACCAAGGCGATGCAAAAGCTCAATACAAACTCGGATTGATGTATGATGAAAGCTGTGGTGTGACACAATCAGATGCAGAAGCTATTAAATATTTTAAACTCGCTGCCAAACAAGGTCATGCAGATGCTCAATATAACCTTGGGGTCAGGTATGCCAATGGGCGGGGTGTGACACAATCAGATCAAGAAGCTATTAAATATTACAAACTCGCTGCCGAACAAGGCCATGCAGATGCTCAATATGCTCTTGGATTTATGTATGCCAATAGGTGGGGTATTGCACAATCAGAGCAAGAAGCTATTAAATATTACAAACTCGCTGCCGAACAAGGTCATGCAGATGCTCAATATGCTCTTGGATTTATATATGCCAATGGACTGGGTGTTACACAATCAGATGCAGAAGCTTTTAAATATTTTAAACTCGCTGCCGAACAAGGCCATGCAAATGCTCAATACAACCTCGGAGTCAGATATTCCAATGGACGAGGTGTTACGCAATCAGATCAAGAAGCTTTTAAATATTACAAACTTGCTGCCGATCAAGGTCATGCAGATGCTCAATATAATCTTGGAGTCAGGTATGTGAATGGGCAAGGCGTTATGCGATCAGAGCAAGAAGCCGCTAAATATTACAAACTCGCTGCCGATCAAGGCTATGTAGATGCTCAATACAACCTTGGAGTCAGATATTCCAATGGACGAGGTGTTATGCAATCAGATCAAGAGGCTATTAAATATTACAAACTTGCTGCCGATCAAGGTCATGCAAAGGCTCAATACAACCTTGGAGTCAGATATTCCAATGGACGAGGTGTTACGCAATCAGAGCAAGAGGCTACTAAATATTATAAACTTGCTGCCGATCAAGGTGATGCAAAGGCTCAATACAACCTTGGAGCCAGGTATGCGAATGGGCGAGGCGTTACGCAATCAGAGCAAGAGGCTGCTAAATATTACAAACTTGCTGCCGATCAAGGCCATGCAGATGCCCAATACGAGCTTGAAACTCTAACTCTGTAAAAAAGGGGCTAGGTGTTGTACAATCCAGTCAAGAAGCTTTGAGATATTATCAACTTGCTACTGATCAAGGGAATGTCCAGGTAGCAGGAAAAATTGACTCTATTATTTCTCAACAAAATAGCTAAACTATTATAAAATTATTATTTATTTTTTAATGAATTAAAAAAGGAATTATATGCGATCAAAATTTATAGATGGCGATATTCCTAGCAGCTACTCTGCTCTTTCTTCCAGTCCGGATCTAAAATTAAGCCAAAGTACGATAAACAATGGTAAAACATATATCCTTTTAGGAAGCTTTGAAAAAACATACCCTTTAATGCGTAGAATTGGAATTGGAATATATGCAGCTTTTAAGACTTTATGTACGTTAGGCTTAGGGCTTTTTTCTGAAAGTGTTCGAGAAGATTGGAAGTCTTTTTGGAGCGGTAAAAAAAGTAAAATTATTTACTCCTCTTCTCCCTCATTTTTACCAATTAAACTTTTGGCAGACCAAGGCGATGCAAAAGCTCAATGCGAGCTTGGACTCATGTATAAAAATGGTCAAGTTGTCGCACAATCAGATGCAGAAGCTTTTAAATATTTTAAACTTGCTGCTGATCAAGGTGATGTAAAGGCTCAATACAACCTTGGATGCATGTATATCAATGGGCGGGGCGTTGTGCATTCAGAGCAAGAGGCTATTAAATATTTTAAATTCGCTGCTGATCAAGGCCATGCAGATGCTCAATTCATTATTGGAATTAGATATAAAAAGGGTCGAGGTGTCTCCCAATCGAATCAAGAAGCTACTAAATATTTTCAGCTTGCTGCCAAACAAGGCCATGCAGAAGCGCAGCTTGAGCTCAAGCTCATTATAGAAAGCCATGATATTGCACAAACGAATCAAGAAACTTTTAAATATTTTAAACTCGCTGCCGATCAAGGCGATGTAAATGCTCAATCCAAACTTGGAACTATGTATAAAAAGGGGTTAGGAGTTGAGCAATCCAATCAAGAAGCTATTAAATATTTTAAACTCGCTGCCGATCAAGGCGATGTAAATGCTCAATATAATCTTGCATTCATGTATGCAAAAGGAAAACGGGTTCCACAATCTCACCAAGAAGCTATTAAATATTTTGAACTCATAGCTGACCAAGGTGAGGCAATTGCTCAATGTGCTCTTGGATTTATGTATTTCCAGGGAAAAGGTATTACACAATCCCATCAAGAAGCCGCTAAATACTTTAAATTTGCAGCCGATCAAGGTGAGGCAGATGCTCAATGTGCTCTTGGGTTTATGTATGCCAATGGACTAGGCGTCACACAATCTGATCAAGAAGCTGCTAAATATTACAAACTCGCTGCCGATCAAGGCCATGCAGATGCTCAATACGAGCTTGGGACTATGTATAAAAAGGGGCTAGGAGTTGAACAATCCAGTCAAGAAGCTCTGAGATATTATCAACTTGCTGCTGAACAAGGGAATACTCAGGCAGCAATAAAAATTGACTCTATTATTTCTCAAAAAAACTAACTAAATTAGTTTAAAATCAAAATTTATATTTTAATAAATTAAAAAGGAAGTCATATACGATTAAAATTCATAGCCGACTTTCCTCATAAATAATCTGTTTTTTTAAGCTTTAAGGTTAGTCAAAAATAAAGCAATATTTAAGACCCATGTCTTTTTAAAAAACTTGGAAAAAAACATATTCTTTAAAGCTTAGAATTGTGTTTAGAATGCACAAAGATTTTAAAAATTTATCACTTAAAGTTTAAGATTTTGTTGGAAGTATTAGAAAAAATTGAAAGTATTATTAGAATAATAAAATATTAAAAAATATTTACAAATTCACCTCATTAATAAAGGAAAATAAATACAAATTTATTAGTTTTTAAACAACTAATTATATAAATTTTAAATCATTAAAAGATAAAATTAATAAATTAAAAAAGAGAATTAAATGTTAGTAAAATATTTATAAGAAATATTATCCTAATAAATAAGTTAATTTTTCTTTTTGTTTAGCTCCGAAGAACAAATTAAAATATATAAGGATGTAAACCATATAAGCTTAGGGAAAGTTTTGGAAAAAACACATCCTTTAATGCGTAGAATTGGGATTAATTTACCTATATTTTTAAAATTTTATTTTCTTTAAACTTCGGTACTTTTTTTCGAAAATATTCGATAAGTTTGGAATTTTTTTTTGAGAGCCGTAAAAAGCAAAAAAATATTTACTCGTTCTCTTCCGCATTTTTACCGAAAATAAATAAAATTGTTTCTAAAAATTATTTTAATAATTTATTGTTGGTGCACAAATTTTATTACCTTAATAGTAAATATTTGAATTTTATTGTAAATATTTTCCCAATTAAATTTGAAAATATTATAAAGTTAATTAAATATTATTAATAAACTAAAAAAAAGAGAATTTTATGCAATTAAAATTTATAGATGGCAACGCTCCTAGCAACTACTCTGCCCTTTCTTCTAGCATGGATTCAAAATTAAGCCAAAATAAAATAATCAATGGTAAAGCGTACATACTTTTAGGAAGCTTTGAAAAAACATATCCACTAGTGCGTAGAATTTGGATTGGAATCCGTGCATTTTGCAATTCTCTATTTTCTTTAAAAGTCGGGCTTTTTTCTGAAAGTGTTCGAGAAGATTGGAAGTCTTTTTGGAACGGTAAAAAATGTAAAATTATTTACTCTTCTTCTCCCCCATTTTTACCAACTAAAAATTTGGCAGACCAAGGCGATACAAAAGCTCAATACAAACTCGGATTGATGTATGATGAAGGCTGTGGTGTGACACAATCAAAGCAAGAGACTTTTAAATATTTTAAACTCGCTGCCGATCAAGGCCATGTAATGGCTGAATATAGCCTCGGAGCCATGTATGATGAAGGCTGTGGTGTGACACAATCAAAGCAAGAGGCTTTTAAATATTTTAAATTCGCTGCTGATCAAGGCGACGCAACGGCTCAATATAAACTTGGAGCCATGTATGATGAAGGCAGCGGTGTGACACGCTCAGAGCAAGAGGCTTTTAAATATTTTAAACTCGCTGCCGATCAAGGCCATGCAACGGCCCAATATAAACTTGGAATCATATATGGCTATGGAAGGTGTGTTACAAATTCAGAGCAAGAAGCTTTTAAATATTACAAACTCGCTGCCGATCAAGGCCATGTAATGGCTCAATATAGCCTTGGATTAACGTATGCTTATGGATGGGGCGTTAAGCAATCAAAGCAAGAGGCTTTTAAATATTTTAAACTCGCTGCTGATCAAGGCCATGCAAAGGCTCAATATCAGCTCGGAGACACGTATAAAAATGGGCGAGGTGTTAAGCGATCAAAGCAAGAGGCTATTAAATATTACAAACTTGCTGCCGATCAAGGTTATGCAGATGCTCAATATTATCTTGGAATCATATATGATAAAAAACGAGATGCTATACAATCAAAACAAGAGGCTTTTAAATATTTTAAACTCGCTGCTGATCAAGGCCATGCAGATGCTCAATACTTTGTCGGAATGATGTACCAAAAAGGAAGAGGTGTCTCTCCATCAGAAGAAGGGGCTATTAAATATTACAAACTTGCTGCCAAACAAGGCGATACAATGGCAGCAAGTAAAATTAACTCTATAATCTCTCGACAGAACTAGCTAAATTGAGGTAAGATCATCATTTATATTTTAGTAAATTAAAAAAAAGTATAGCAATAAAAATTCATAGGCGACTTTCCCTAAATAATCTGTTTTTTCTTTTCGGATCTAGATTAGGTAAATAAAACAATGTTAAAATCTATGTACTCTTAGAAGTTTTGGAAAAAGGGTATTCTTTAAAGCGCAGAATTATGATTTAAAATGCATAAAGCTTTTAAAACTTTATTTTTTTGATTTTAAACTTTTTTCTGAGCGTGTCCAAACATTGGAAGTTTTTTGAAATAATAAAAGCTTTAAAAATTATTTGCAATTTTCCATACTAATAAAAGAGAATAAACGTACATAAATATATCTGAATTTAAATATAAAATTTGATAAATAATAAATTATTAAATAGTAAAATTTAATAAATTAAAAAAGAGATTTAATTGTTAGTAAAATACATAAACGACAACGCTATTTCCAATAAATATTTTAATGCTACTTCCTGTTTGAATCTAGAATTCGAACAAAGTAAGATGTACAAAGGTAGAACATATCTACTCTTGGGAAATTTTGAAAAAACATATTCTTTAATAAGTAGATTTGAAATTGGAATAAGGGTAATTTTTAAAACTTTATTTTCTGTAGGATTTGGGCTTTTTTTTGAATCAGTTAGAGAAGATTGGAAATCTTTTTGGAATGGTAGAAAAAAACAAGTTATTTACAGCTCCTCCCCTTTTTTAGCTACAAAAATTTTAGTAAAGCAAGGAAATGCAACTACTCAATACAAGCTTGGAGTTATGTATTTAGAAGGAAAAGGTACTATCCAGTCTCATCAAAAAGCTGCGAAATATTTTCAACTCGCCGCCAATCAAAATCATGCAGCTGCTCAGAATAATCTTGGACTCCTGTATGCAAATGGATGGGGCATTGCCCAGTCTGATCAAGAAGCTGTAAAATATTACCAACTTGCTGCTAAACAAGGAAACGCTTCTGCTCAATGCAGACTCGGAGATTTATATGTACATGGACGAGGTGTTTCACAATCTTACCAAAAAAGTTTTGAATATTACCAACTTGCTGCTAAACAAGGAAACGCTTCTGCTCAATGCAAACTCGGAGCAATGTATGCAGAGGGCCTAGGTGTCCCACAATCTGATCAAGAAGCTGTGGAATATTTTCAACTCGCTGCCAATCAAAATCATGCAGCTGCTCAGTATTGCTTAGGAGTTTTTTATGCACATGGACGAGGTGTTACACAATCTGATCAAAAAGCTTTAGAATATTGCCAACTCGCTGCTAATCAAGGTATTGCAACCGCTCAGTATAGCCTTGGACTCATGTATGCACATGGCCACTGTGTCCCACAATCTGATCAAGAAGCTGTAAAATATTACCAACTCGCTGCTAATCAAAATCATACAATCGCTCAACGCAACCTCGGATTGATGTATAAAAATGGCCAAGGTGTCGCACAATCGGATCAAGAAGCGGTTAAATACTTTCAACTCGCTGCCAACCAAGGTGATTTAACTGCCCAGCATAATCTTGAGGTTATGAATGAAAATGGCCAAAACATTACATAATAAAATTTTATTTCCTTTAGAAATTTGGCTTTTTCTGAAGATGTTAGAGAGTAGATTGAGAGAAAATCTTTTTGAAACAGTAAGAAAATAAAATTATTTATACTTTCCACTCCTTTTTATCCGTTCGAATTTTAGTCGATTAAAAAGGAATTTTAGTATTATGCGTGGTACCATGCGTAAAAAGGATGCATTGTATAATGTATGTAGCGGGGCAAAATTAGCTGTAGATAATATTCACTTTACTGCTAATCGCTGGAATCATTTGGATAATTTAAAATTATATTATATGCAATCACATAACCTCATACAAAAATATGACTTATAATATAAAAAATAAAATTTGAATTTCAAAATTTTTTGTGCATTAATCCCTTAATTTTTTTACAATTAAAATGAAAACTAAGAAAATAAAATTTGTCAGTAGGCAATTAATATCATTAATTTGGCTTAAAATTTTATTTATAAAATTTAAATTTGAAGGATGATATTAATAAAATAAATTTGTTAACAAATCTAATCGAGGATAGCTTAGGATAGGGTAAGTTTGAAGCTATGTAGGTAAAGAAACGCAACTTCTCGTAATCTAATCAAAAATGTTAAAATATTTTAGTCCTTTCGATCAATGTTGCCGACCTGCCAAATTTGATTTAAAGCTCACGTTATAAAAACAAATACAGCATCGCCCAACTCGCTAAAATAATCATTAATTAATCCTATAAATTATTAATAAATTTAAAAGGACTAACATGACAGTAAAATACATAGATAGCAATGTTCTCCCCAATAAATATGCTAATTTCTCCCCCTGCTTGAATTCAGAATTAAATCAAAGCAAAGTTTACAATGGTAAAACTTATACCCTTTTAGGAAGCTTTGAAAAAACATATCCTTTAATACGTAGGATTGAAATTGGAATACGTGCAGTTTTCAAAACTCTATTTTCTTTAGGATTCGGACTTCTTTTTGAAAGTGTTAGAGAGGATTGGAAGACTTTTTGGAATGGTAAGAAAAGAAAAATCATTTATACTTTTTCCTCTTTTTTACCGGTTAAACTTTTGGCAGACCAAGGCGATGCTAAATCTCAATACCTCTTTGGATTAAGGTATATAAACGGCCAAGGTGTCGCACAATCAGATCAAGAAGCTTTTAAATATTTTCAACTTGCTGCCAATCAAAATTATGCAGATGCTCAATACAGCCTTGGTTGTATGTATGAAAACGGCCAAGGTGTCGCACAATCGGATCAAAATGCTGCGCAATGTTATCAGCTCGCCGCTAATCAAAATCATGTAAAAGCTCAATATAACCTGGGTGTCATGTATATGCATGGCCAAGGTGTC
This sequence comes from Candidatus Protochlamydia amoebophila UWE25, assembly GCF_000011565.2. Classification (NCBI taxonomy): domain Bacteria; kingdom Pseudomonadati; phylum Chlamydiota; class Chlamydiia; order Parachlamydiales; family Parachlamydiaceae; genus Candidatus Protochlamydia; species Candidatus Protochlamydia amoebophila. The sequence goes on along the minus strand of NC_005861.2, from coordinate 882,358 downwards.
GCGCAATCGGATCAAGAAGCCGCTCGATATTATCAACTCGCTGCTAAACAAGGCCATGCAAAAGCTCAATTCAGCCTTGGATTCATATATGCACATGGAAAAGGTGTTGAGCAATCGGATCAAAAAGCTGTGAAATATTATCAACGCGCTGCTAAACAAGGAAACGCCTCTGCACAATGCAATCTCGGAGTTATGTATTCAAGCGGTCGTGGTGTCCCACAATCGGATCAAGAAGCCGCTCGATATTATCAACTCGCTGCCGATCAGGGTGATCTAATTGCTCAAAGGAACCTCAGAACTATGCGTGAAAATGGACGCCTTAATAATATAGCGTAGGAAAAGTTAGCTATAAATAATATCAATTTACTGCTTACTGCTTACTGCTTACTGCTTACTGCTTACTGCTTACTGCTAATTGCTGAGAAGATCAACCGAATAATTTAAAATTATATTTTATATGCAATCATAAATTTTATAAAAAATACGATTTATATTTCAAAAAATAGATTTTGTTAAAAATTTTATCGTTAAATCAATTTTTAATTTTTATTTTATATTTATAATAAAAAATTGTAAATAATATATATACATATATTATTAATAATAAATTAAAAAGGAAATCATATGCGATTAAAATTTATAGACGGTGATACTCCTATTAACTATTCTACTTTTTCTTCTAGCACAGATTCAAAACTCAGCCAAAGTAAAATAATTAAGGGGAAAATGTATGTGCTTTTAGGAAGCTTTGAAAAAACACATCCTTTAATACGTAGAATTGGAATTGGAATACGTGCAGTTTGCAAAATTCTATTTTCTTTAGGATTCGGGCTTTATTCGGAAAGTGTTCGAGAAGATTGGAAGTCTTTTTGGAATGGCAAAAAAAGTAAAGTTATTTACAGTTCCTCCCCAACTTTATCGATTAAACTTTTGGCAGATCGAGGCAACGCAACTGCTCAGCATAAGCTCGGATTGATGTATGAACAGGGACAAGGTGTCCCGCAGTCTGATCAAGAAGCTATTAAATATTACCAACTTGCTGCGGATCAAGGTAATGCAGACACTCGATATAACCTGGGACGTATGTATAAAAAGGGGTGAGGTGTTCCACCATCTCACAAAAAAGCTTTTGAATGTTTTAAACTCGTGGCAGACCAAGGAGATCCATTCGCTCAATATTATGTCGGGGTGATGTATAAAAAAGGGCAAGGTGTGGCTCAATCCGATCAAGAGGCCGACATATATTTTAAATTTGCTGCGGATCAAGGAATAGTAAAATAAATGAATACTAAACAACAATTTTTAATTGCGAGTTTATAGCTTAATTATGATAAACATTTGATTTAGCAAATCCGTTGTTTAACCACCACTTAGAAAAATGTTCGACTAAAGTGTTTATCGGAATATTTTTTATACAATTACCTGTAGGGCATGTACGCAAAATAGGACACCGCTTTTCAAAGACATTCCCATAAGGACATAATCCTTGAAAAGCTTCATGTAAAAGTCCTAATGGTTTGTATTTTTTAGCAGATGAAGGTCCAAAAATACTATAAGTAGGGGTCGATGTCGTGCCTGCTAAATGTAAAGCCAAGGAATCAACGGAAATCACTAAATCTATTTTAAACATTAAAGTTTGCAAAAGAGGTAATGTTAAGCGTTCTACAATTAAACTAGTCTCTGGAAATTTAGCTGTTAACTCCCCTACAATTTTTTTTTCCTGTAAAGTTCCCCAAATAAAAACAAAGCAAGCATCATACTGGCTCGATAAATACGACAGAAACTTTTCAAATGTATCTAAAGTCAGTTGTTTATTAGGCCAATTAGATCCAGGGCAAACCATGACCTTGAGTGATTTTTTTAAATAAGGTGAGTGAAGAATTTGTGCAATTTTTTGTTCTTGTTCAAAAGAAACGTTTAGTTTAACTCCTGCTTGATGGGATTCTTGTTTGTCTAAAGTTTTTTGAATTAAAAATAAATAATCTTCTCGAATATTTGCCCCCTCAGGAGGGTTGTAACGCTCTTTAGTTGCTAAAAGATTGGGCCACTCGGACACAGTTTGACGCCCAAATCCAATTTTTCGCTTTCCTTTCGCTAGTTTTGTTATCAAACCTGATTTACTATTTCCCTGTAAATCAAACACAAGTTGATAAGAAACCTGTCTAAATTCTTTGATCCATTGAGCCATTGCTTGCCACGTTCGCTTAGTCCAGAATTGCTTGCGCCACTCTTTTAGCGGAATGGAAATTGCTTGGCTTAAATCGGGATGAGACTCAATAAGTTCTACAAATGATTTTTCAACCACCCAATCAATTTGCGCGTCAGGATAGAGACGTCTCAATAACTGCAGTGCAGGAAAAGCATGGATAATATCTCCCAAAGAAGACGTTTTTACAATTAAGATTTTCAAGCTGTCTTTCCTTCAAATAGTTTTTTATACGCACCTAAAAAATCCTCTGGCAAAATCGCTTGAACAATCAACTTTTGTCTTGTTCTGGGATGGATAAAACCCATTTCTTCAGCATGTAGTAAATATCTTGGAGGATTGTAAAGACATGTGAATTTTTTTCCATACTGATAATCCCCTAAAATGGGATGTCCAAGACCTGCCAAATGAACACGAATTTGATGAGTTCTTCCTGTTTTGGGAAAGCATCTGACCAATGAAGCTTTTTTGCCTATTTCTAGACAGCTCCAATACGTAGAGGCATACAATCCTTGAAAAGAAGGAACTTCTCCCCAAATCGACTGTCCTTGATACACATGTTTTTTTCCTAAATAGTTTTCTATATGCCCTTTAGATGACGTTAATATCCCGTCAACAATGGCCCGATAACTTTTAGACACTTTCAACTGTTTAAACTGATTAACTAGAGCTTCAAAAGTAGTTTTATTCTTTGCTAAAGCTAACACTCCTGTTGTCTGTCTATCTAAACGGTGAATTAATTGAATGGATGGAAAAGAGGGTCTTAGTAGTGCAATAATTCCCTGCTCATCACAATTCATTTCAGCAGGTTTATCATAAATAAATAAATCTTCATCTTCATAAAGAATGCGAGATTGCTCTAATTGACGATTAAAAGTTTGTTGAGGATTTTTAAGGTTCAGAGAAACTCTATCCCCTGTTCCTAGAAAAGTAGAAGCAAATCGTTCTATGCGCCCATTGACTTGACAATCATTTTGCTCAATCATGCGTTTGAGTTGACGAGAAGAATAATGGGGGCTTAACTGCTTGCTTAAAAACGAGACCAGTTTACTGCCTGATTCTTCATTTGAAACCACCCAATCTAATGCATCAGGCATGCTTTGTCCTAATTGGCTTTTACAACAAAGTAAATTGTTGTAAGAATCTTAGATCATTTTCTGTGAATAAACGAATATCTTGAATCCCTCTCAACATCATAACTAAACGCTCTAGTCCCATCCCCCAAGCAAAACCTGAATAGTGCTCAGGATCGATGCCCCCATTTTTGAGAACTTCGGGATGAATCATTCCAGCACCTGCGACTTCAACCCACCCTGTGTGCTTACAAAGTTGACATCCTTTGCCTTCACAAACTAGGCAACTAATATCTACTTCAAGCCCTGGTTCCACAAAAGGAAAATAGCTCGGTCGATAACGAGTTTCAATAGTTTGCTTAAACAATTTTTTCAAAAATTCATCCATCGTCGCAAATAAATCGGCAAACGAAACATGTTGATCGATATAAACAGCTTCAACTTGATGAAAAAAGACATGTGAGCGAGCTGTAATTGTTTCATTACGATAAACTTTTCCAGGAGCAATAATACGAATGGGGGGCCTATTTAGCTCCATTGCTCGCGCTTGAATATTCGACGTATGAGTACGAAGCAAAACATGAGGAGAGATATAAAAAGTGTCTTGCATATCTCTTGCTGGATGCTCAGGAGGGAAGTTGAGAATTTCGAAATTGTAATAGTCCGTATCAATATCAGGCCCATACTGAACCGAAAAACCCATCTTAGACAGAATATGGATAATTTGATCCATCGCTTGAGTCAACGGATGTTTTCGGCCAACAAATCGCTGTCGCCCTGGCAATGTAACATCAATAGTTTCGTGAGCTAACTGAGCATTTTCTTCTTTAGCAATTAGCTGATGTTCTAATTCATCGCAATGATTAGACATGAATTCTTTCAATTCGTTGATGAATTTGCCAACCAAAGGTCGCTGATCAGGCTCAACATTTTTAAGCTCTTTCATGAGACCTTGTAAGGACCCTTTTTTGCCTAAAAATTTTATCTTAAGCTGCTCAAGTTCAAGTGTAGTTTGAACTTGTTCTAAATCATGGAGGAATTGCTGACGAATTTCATTGATCAATGGCTGCACAGAAGACCTCATCAGAAGATAAGAGAACATTTATTTAATGTCGAACGACACAACAAAGTCACTTATGAGACTTAATAGAGTTAAACAAGAGATATCATAAATAACATCAACTAAAAAGCCAAGGTTTAAGCTTGGCTTTTTAGTTTACACAATTTTAAGCTAAAGCTTCTTTTGCAAATCCTACGATCGCAGCAAAACTGCCAGGATCACGGATAGCCATATCAGCAAGAACTTTTCTATCGAGTTCGCATTGCGCTTTTTTTAGCCCATAGATGAATTTACTATAGGAAATTCCATTAATTCTGGCAGCGGCATTAAGACGCATAATCCATAAACTACGAAAATCGCGCTTCTTTTGTTTACGATGTGCATAATTGTATGCCATCGCTCGCATAACCGCACCACTCGTCAAACGCAAGTGATTTTTTCGATCTCCGACAAAACCCTTTGCTAACTTGAACAATCTCTTCTTGCGACGATGAGAAGCTACAGCATTGGTTGCTCTAACCATAGCTAGTCTCCACGTTAATCAATTTACCGTTAAACGGCTTAAACTTTATTACGAACTTAAGCTTTTGCTTAAGTCACGACTTGCTTTCCGGATGCTTTGCCTGTAAACAGACATCAATCAAAATAGATGAGCAAGTTATAGAACCTTAACAGAGTTTCCCCTATTTCATTTATAAACACATCAGACGTTTATATGTCTTGAGATGACCATCATCTACAAGTCCTGGTCGACGTAACTGACGTTTGCGCTTAGGTGTTTTACCGGTCAATTTATGGCGTCTGCCCGGACGACTAGCCTTAAGCTTGCCTGTTGCCGTCACGCGAAACTTAGAAGCAACGGCTTTGCGGGTTTTCATTTTAGGCATTGTCTTTTCTCCTAAATTGTTAAATCTCTTCAGTGAGGAAGTTATTACGTCTAGTTGGTAGTAGACTCTTCAGTCCCACCACTTGATTTGACTCCCTCTTTTTTCTTTTTTCCTCCAGGGGCTAAAACAACAAGCAGCATGCGTCCCATCATTTTCGCAGGTGATTCAGGCGTTGAAATATCTTCTAGTTCCTGACACATCTCTCGAACGATTTTCTCTCCAATCTCTGGGTGCATCATTTCTCGCCCACGAAATGTACAAGTGACTTTAACTTTGTTACCACTTGCTAAAAAGTCTCGGGCATGTCTTGTTTTTGTTTCAAGGTCATGAACATCAATATTTGGCTTAAGCTTAATTTCTTTTACCTTAATTTGATGTTGAGCCTTTTTATTTTCCTTCTCTCGTTTACTTTGGTCATAACGGAATTTTCCAAAATTCATGACTTTACAAACGGGAGGGCTGGACCCTGGAACAATTTCAACTAGGTCTAATCCGTGTTCTTCGGCCATTGCCAAGGCTTCATATAAGGGAATAATCCCTACTTGTTCACCTAAATGATCAATGACTCGAACTTTTGGAGCTCGTATTTCTCTATTAACTTTCAAGCTAATCTAGTCTCTCCTCTTCATAGTTATTATCCAACACTGTTGGACAAACACATTTTTGGCGTATTTGTTCTAAAAATTCCTCTAATCTAATTGATTCGCTTTTTCCAGGCTTTTCAACTGATCGGAAGGTTATCGCATTTCGCTTAATTTCTTGCTCTCCAATAATTAGGAGATAAGGAACTTTTTCTTTTTCCGCCAAGTGTATTTTTTCGCCTAACTTAGTCGATTTTTTAAAATCAACTCCGACTCTCAATCCTTGAGAACGACAGCGAGTTTCAATTTGCCTTGCATAAGAGAGGCTGCCCTCTCCAACTGCTAAAATTCTTACTTGTTCAGGAGCTAACCATAAAGGAAAGCTACCTTCAAAGCGTTCAATTAATAAAGCTATCAAACGATCTAGTGATTCCCATATTTGCCTTACTATAACAAATGGAATCGTTATTTCGTTTTCTTGCTTTTCAGTCTTATCTTTCTTCAAATAGTGAATAGAAATAAGAGTCAACGCCGATATAACCCATTCCCGACCAATTTCATCAGCTACTCTGAGTTCTAGTCGGGGTCCTTCTAAACAATCACTTTCGAAGTGTTCATCTTGCAAAGGATAAGATAAAGTACAAAGAGAAAGGATTTTCTCAATCCGATCAATTGCAGCCTTTTCTTGCCTAAATTTAAAACTTTTTTGTCTCGAAGTGACAAGACACCAACGGGCTTCAAAACCAAAGATTCTAATGATTTGTTCAATGAATTGCAAGGAAGAAATGAATTCTTGGTTAAGTTGTTCATCTGAAGAAAAGATCGTAGAAAAATCTCCACTCCAACCAACGGCATTGAATAATCCTTCTTTTAAAGGATGAGTTGATAGGACATATTTTTTCGCCCATTCAAAAAAATGAATAGGTAAGTCACTAGAATCTTTCTTTTTGCGTTTAAAAAGATAATGATGCTGAATCAAAGGAGATGGACTAAAAACATATTCCTCTGTTCCCATCTCAACAGTCGGTAAATAATCCACATTGAATTTAAAAAAATGAGAATTAACCACATAAGGAGTATTAACAGGTTCCCATTTCCCGATTTTAGAAAATTCTTTGGTTACCCACTCTTTTAAAAGCATCAACAAAAGGTTTCCCTTAGGATGCCAAACACATTCTAACGCCGTTAATTTCTCTGGAAAACTAAATAAATTTAAATCACTTCCTAATTGTCGATGATCTTTCTTTTTTCGATAGCTATCGTATAGCTTTAAAAATTGCTTGAGTTTTTGATTATCTGGAAAAGAAGTACCCAACAAGCGTGTCACAACCAAAGTTTCCCCTTCTCTCTCTTCCTGTCGAAAGTCCAACTCTAAGAGTTTAACCACGCCAATTTCTTCTGTCGAAGAAATAAGTGGAAAAGAGCAGAGTCCATAAAATTGTTTGAATTGTAATATTTCAACAATATTTTCCTCTTTTTCTCCTGCTAACTCAGCTAAAAAAGGTTGATCATGATGGTCAAATAAAGCCTGCGCATTTTCACGCATCATACTTAAAGCTTGGATAGGATGATTTTCTTTAATTAAAGTTTTTAAGTGAACTTCAATCAGAGAAACAAGGTTATTATCGACTTTTTGTTGGAAAATGAAATCATAATAAAACCCGTATGAAGTCTCTCCTCCCCCCATTAAGTATACTCCAGGAAAAAGCTGAGAAACAACAGAAGCCAAGAGCTCTGCCACCGAACGGCGTTGAATACGTAAAGATTTGTTTGAATGAAGAAAAGGCATAATTGATTTTAAATGAGATTGAGATATAGCTGACTCGAACAGCTGACCTCCACGATGTCAACGTGGCGCTCTAACCAACTGAGCTAATATCTCATCGAGTGAAGCGCAACTATATAGAAGTCTTTCTATTTTCAGCAACGAAAAAAATGTTTCTTTGTGAATATCAATCGAATTTATTTTATAGGTCCAAAATTATTGAGTACAGGTGAGCTCATTTAACTCATCAAAGTTTTATGGTTTATCAGATAGTAAACACCCTCAAAAATGCTAGTGTACATTTAGTTATTTCTAGAAATAAATTAAAAGTATTAAAAAAATATAAATAAATATTTATTTAAAAAATAATTAAATTAAATAAATAAATATTAATTACATTATTTTTTTATACAAATAAATTAAAATTGTTATTAAATTGCAATTGATTTTAATTAATCAAACATCTAAAATTATTAATGTTTTTATTAACTTTTAAATTAGGAGATAATATGTCCCCATCTATATGTAATGAATCTAAAAACTTTTCAGTCGTCTTCTTCGACACTGATTCTGTAAAAACTCATGCAAATGAAGTTACTGACAAAGTTGTTAATCACGCCACAACTATTGTTAAAACAAGTTTACAAACAAACGTAGATACAGCAATTGATAAATCAGCTGATGCGGTTGGATCAACTATAAAAGCCTCAGTAAAAAAACATGTTCCTTCAGTTGGAAATCTTACAGATCCATGTATTGATGGTTGTGTAGGTGCGGCTAAAAATCATGTTAAAAATTCTCTCCCTTCAGTAATAGAGTTGACAGCAGAAGTTTCAAAAGAAGTTTTAAAAAAAAGTACTGGTAAGTCAGTAGACTCTACAAAGTCTTTTTTTCACTGGCTCTTCCCTAAACAATGCTAAATTAATAAACCGTGATAAAAGAAACCTTTGCCTTTCAGGCAAAGGTTCATGATGATAAGGAGAAATTTTTCATGTATGTGACACATAATCATAATCCCTGTTTCTTGCGTATTAATGATGAGATAAAAATAGATATCAATAGCGATTGGAAAGTTCGTAATTTTTGGACAGTCAATGAAAAAAAGATTAGCTTATTTACGAAAGATGATCAGTTGAAATGCAAAACTTGTGACGCTGCTGGTAAAAAAATCACAACTGATATTTTAAAGCTGCAACCAGAAGCTGAACAAATTTCAAAAAAAAACACCATCTCTTACGTTTTTGAGTGTAAAGCCGCCTTAGAAGATGATAATACTATAAGTTTTTCGAAGCCAATTTTAACACAAACATTTGGCAAGAAAGAGATTACTTTGCTACGTAGAAAAAATGATTTTGTTTGGCAATTATTTTATAAAAACTTGAAAATAAGTATTCAGGTTCCGGTTGAGCGCATAACATGTTCTAGTCAATGCAGCATGGAAACTGTGCATAAGGTTAAAACAGTAAGAGAAGGACTAAGTTTAGAAGAACAAAGCAAATTTTTTAGTAAATTTTTTACTGTTTTTAATTGCTCAGACCATAAAAAATTAGCAAAAGAAATTGCAGTTTGGCAAATTATTGAAGAAAAAGAATTTGAATCAGTTAAAGATGCTGTAATTGTAAATACAGCTGTAGGATCCATTGTTAGTTTAGGGACTTTGCTTTTTTCTCCTAGTAACGCTGCCCTATTTAGTATATTAGCGACTATACGAGCAGCTCATAACTCTTATCGCAACTTTAGGGAATATAAGAATAGAATTAAAATTCAAAGGGATAGATATAGTGCTGAATTCACTAAGATAGAAGAACAATTAAAGAATGTGAATTTTACAGTTGAAATAGAACCTTATAACGCTCCAAGTCAGCTTGATGAACGAGTAAGGGTAAGTTCGTTTCAATGGGCTGTCACTTTGATTACTAATAATGGAATACTTGGTAATCATGCACTAATTTGCTTTGAAGGGATAACAGAAGGCAACTATTTTGCAAAACTTGGCGAATTTACTGGTTTAAGAGTACGACTTAATAGGGATGTTAAAAAAGTTGAATTTCAAACACGATCTGTAATTTGGATGAAACAAAGTGAAGAAGTCCAAAAAGTCATTGATATCATTGATGAAGAAGACAGGAATCGGGTTGTTATTCCTTATTCCTACTGCGGCGAAAGTTCTATAATGGGAGGAAATTCGAATTGTCTGGATTGGGCGCGGAAAAAATTACGTTTGTTAGATATTCAACTAGAAAAAAGTGCTTTTGAAAATCTTGCTGCCTTAGCTAAATTGTATACAAAACCACCTGAGTATTATTTTAACGAAAAAGTTGGGGTATCCCTTTAAAATTATCAAAATAAAAATTTAATGGATCAAGCACATGCATTTAGAAAATAGTTTATATCAAACAGATAAATTTGTTGAATTAGAACCAGTTATAGAACACGTTAAAGAAGGTATTACCTTCTGGGGCACTCGTTACGTTTATTTTTCCGAAAGCTCAGATAGATTCCACATTGACATTTTAGCCAGACGCGTTATTGAGCTGATGGAAAAAACGAGATTCGAATATACGGAGGAAGAAAGAAATGCAGGTAAAAAAATTGCATCTAAAATTAATCAGATTTATCAAGATAATGATAAAAGGTTATCACGAAAATGGTTCCTGACGAGATTTTTTTGCTATCTGCAAGATAATATTGGAATGCTTAGAGAAGGTGGATATGGCCCTCATTTTTATTGGAAATCTGATAATAAAACTTTTAATTACTATACAGCTTCTCAATATCAAGAAAAATTTAATCGCATGCCCGATAAAGAACAGATAGCTTCAACCACACATTATAATGCATATTATAAAGATCTTGGAACTATAGTTTTATATTTTCCTCCTGAAGACAGACAAGACACTTAGCTTAGTGAGTCTCAGACAAAATAGCTGTCTAGATAGTTAGATCAAATTTTCGCTAAGAGCTACAATTATTTTGTCTGAAATTCATGGTCTTTTTTATCTGTAGTCATAAGTAAATTTGTCTGAAATTCATAGCGTTCTTGAATCTATAAATTTAGGCGAACTATAGAGCGAGCCATAGCCAAAGCGTAAAATACTTAAATAATTTTATTGTTTCATTACACTCTAATTCTAAAAATAAATTTTATTTGTTAAAAATATTTATTTTTTTAAAGCCTAGTTAGTGAGTTATATTTTTTTAAAAAATAAAAAGTTGTTCCTACTAATCATTTAGGTAAAATTGAGATTTTTTTATGCAAATACGCCTAAAGTCAGCTAAAAAATCTATTTAAAAAGATTGGATTTAAAATAAATACGCTTACCGCGCTCTTTTAATGAATCACTCTTTTCTTCCTTGAAAGAATGTGCGGATTGCTTCAATGTTGGCGGCAGAAATTCCCTTTACTTCACGCAGTTCTGCATCAGCGGCTAATTCAATTTTTTTTAAACTTCCAAAATGTGTTAATAAAGTTTTTCTTTTGGCAGGTCCAATACCAGGGATATCGTCTAAAGCACTTTTGAGTGTTTTTTTTGATCTTCTTTTACGGTGAAAAGAAATGGCCACGCGATGCGCTTCGTCTCGAATTTTTTGGAGGAGAAATAAAATAGGAGAATTTGCCTTCAAAAGAATTGGCTCTTTTTGGTAACAGGTAAAGACTTGTTCGGCCGTCATCCCTTTATCGTGTCTACCAGCTTCTTTCGCCAGCCCAAGGAGGTCTACTCCGGTAATATTAAGTTCTTCAAACACTTTAATCGCAATGTTTAATTGCCCCTTTCCCCCATCCACGACCACTAAATCTGGCATGTCGTTTTCTTCTTTTGCCCGCTTGTAACGCCTTGTTAATACTTCATACATTGCCGCATAGTCATCAGGCTTAGAACCAATTTTTAAACGATAGGTGCGATATCTTTTACTGTCTTTAAGCCCATCGGTAAAAGCAACCATCGAAGAAACGGGTTCTGATCCAGCAATATTAGAATTATCAAAACACTCGATTCGTGTCGGATAATTGGTGAGAAATAACAACTCTTGCATTTCTAATAATGTTTTTTCACGTAATGTGGCTTCATCTTTTTGCGTTTTAAATAACGCCTCAGCGTTTTTTTGAGCAATCTCAATTAAAGCTTTTTTTTCTCCTCTTTGAGGAATTTGTAAATTAACTTTTTGCTCCCGCCTTGCCGACAAAATTTCTTCCACAGGATGTTCATCAGAAATTTTACTTGGCAATAAAATCTCTGAAGGAATTTCAGTTGCGCCTTCATAATGTTGTAGAAGAAAAGAAGTTAACAATTCGTGATCTTCTTCAATAATATTATCAAATTCAAAATGACGAGATCCTACAAGTTTTCCTCCTCTAAATATCATGAGGACCACAACCACATGCTCTCCATAACGAAATAAGCCTATCGCATCAGCATCATGTCCTAAAGGGCGATCTACATATTGACTTTCAATTGTTTTCTCAATATATCGAATGGTTCGTAAGAGATGGTTGGCTTTTTCAAATTCTAACTGTTCTGATAAAAGACGCATTTCTTCATAAAGATCTTTTAAAACATCTTTATTTTGTCCTCTTAGAAACTTAATTGTTCGATCAAGATGTTGTTGATACTCCCCTTTAGTGCATTTTTGTGTACAAGGGCCTACACAACGCTTCATTTGATAGAGTAAACAAGGACGTGTGCGCCTTGCAAATTCTTGATCAGAGCACTGTCTAAGAGGAAATAATCTATTTAACAGATCTAATGTTTGGCGAGCTGCTTGTGCACTAGTATAAGGGCCGAAATAAAGGCCATCTGGCTCCGGTGTACCTTTGTAACGCACTAAACGAACTGTGGCCCATGCATCATTTTGGCTAATTTTGAGAGCAATATAGCTTTTATCGTCTTTTAACAAAGCGTTATAGCGAGGCTTATGCTGCTTAATAAGGTTATTTTCAAGCAATAAGGCTTCTTTTTCCGATGTGACAACAATCGTTTCAATGTAGTTAATTTTAGCCACTAAGTAGGGAATCATGAGTCGCCCATCTCGACCGGGAACAAAATATTGTTTCACTCTTTGACGTAAATTCTTAGCTTTTCCGACATATAAAACTTCTCCCTCTTCATTTTTCATTAAATAAACGCCAGGCAGGGTCGGAAAGAGGTCAATTTTTTTGGGATCGTAGGACATTCAAAAAGGCCTTAAAATTGTTGTTGCCTAATTTGTTGAACGAGTTGTTGAAAACTACTTTGAAGAGAATTGAGACTTTCAGTTAATTTTTCTTGGATTTTAGCCTCATCTTCCATAGGATGAATGACTTGTTTCTGAACATTATTTACTTTTGAATTCACTCCAACAGTAAAATAGTGTTCTTTTAGAGGAGAAACATTTTCTTCTAGGTGATTGAATAAAGATTCTGCCGCAAACGCTGACACACTGTCTTTGCATGTTAACGGTTGATCAATGTCAGACGCTGACTCAGCAAAAGCTTCTCTCCCGGCTTTTTTAATGGCAGGAAGATATTCATCTTGTGCATAAGATGGAAGAGCGTTTGACCAATCTGGTGTAACAAATCCAGTATCCATTTTAACCACTTATTAAATTTTAAAAATCAAATTAACCTCTCGCTTTATCTAATGCTGTTTAATTCAGTCATAAATAGACAAACCGAGTTTGTAAACTTTGTTTTTTAGTTAGTTTTTAAAACCAACTTAATACCAATATACATCAATATTATTTTAGCATATGTATTTATTATATCAAATTAGAAAATATAAATATATATTCCCGTATAGCATGTTCATTTAAGATCCAAATGCGACTTCTTTTAACATAGGAAGCCCTGTTTGCCCCTCTCGTTCTTGTAAGGCAAGTTGACCGCAAGCCGCTCCAATATCGTCTCCTTTCGTATAACGGCATGTATTGACAATATGCGACCCATAAAGGACACTTCGAAACTGTTTAATCGCTTTTTTCTCTGGTCTCTTTAACCGCAATCCTGGAATTGGGTTATAAGGAATCAGATTAACTGTACATTGTTTCCCTTTCAATAAGTGTGCCAATTCATGAGCATGATCGGGATGATCATTAATGCCCGCTAGTAAAGTGTATTCGAAGGTAATGTCTCGTTTAGTTTTTTGAGCATACTCATCCATTGACTCTAATATTTCTTCTAAAGGATATTTTCGAGCATAGGGGATAATTTTTTTACGAATATGTTGATTAGGAGCATGCAGAGATAGGACTAAATTAACCTTTAATCCCTCTTTAGATAAGCGTTTGATACCTTCCACGACTCCAACTGTAGAAACTGTGATTCTTCTTTGAGAAATATTACAAAAGTCAGGGTGACTTAATACCCTAATGGAGGCAACAACAGATTCATAATTTTTAAGCGGCTCTCCCATTCCCATATAAACAACATGCGAAACTTTTTCTCCTTTGCTAGAAAGCCAAGCATTAATTTGCAAAATCTGTTCAATAATTTCAGTCGGCCTAAGATTTCTAAAAAAACCTTGCTGGCCAGAAGCACAAAAGGCGCATTTAGCTGGGCAGCCTACCTGAGAAGACACGCAAACAGTTCGACGAATTCCGGATAAAATTAAAACAGACTCTACTAAATTTCCATCTCGTAAACGCCATAAGAATTTAATAGTTTCTTGATCAATTGATTCAGTATAACGCACTAATTCTAAAACGGGTAATCTAATATGCTTCGCTAGTTTTTCTCGTAAAGATTGGCTTAAATTAGACATTTTATCCCAAGACAAAACCCCTTTTTGATAAATCCAACTCAAAATTTGCTTAGCATGAAACTCTTTCTCTCCATGTGCCTTAAGCCATTCAACTAGTTTTTGATGATCAAAATCTGCGTAATCCATAATAAGCCATATTAGTCAGGTTTTTTAAGAACAACCTGGTATTTTATTAGTCTAAACTTGAAAAAATCGATTTTTTAAAAAGTTTTATTCAATATTTATAGCTCAATTAAAAATATAAATCTAGAGATTTGCTTATTTTATTGATTGTAAAGGCTAATTTAAACTATTGTTAATATTTGTTTAAACTTGACTTATACTTAATTAGTTTTATAACTTTAGCTGAATAATAAAATCGGAGTAAACGATGTTAAAGAAAATTTTATGCTTGATGACATTAGTTGCTTTTAATTTAGTTTGTGCCCATGCAAGTAGCACTGAACCAAAAGAGACAACAAATGATGCATTTGCTAATTGCAGATGTAAAAATAAGCGCGAAAAATATAGCGATTCTGCTGGCACATCCGTTGTTCTCAATTTTGACGGCGAAACTCAATTTTCTGGAATTTTATTAGCTTGCAAAAACTGCAATTAACTTTCATTTATTTAGGCTGTGTCAAATATACAGCCTAAATTTTTCAACTTTGCCTTCTCTTAGCCTGCCCACTTTTAATCAAGAAATTAAAATGATGAGTAAATTTAAGTAGTGCTTTTGATCAAAAAATTTTAAATTTAAAGGGACAAATCAGATACCTTTTCAAAAAAGAAAGGATACTTCGACTATTGTGATAAAATCACTGGTTAATTAAGCTCTTCCCATAACAAATTCAATTAAAACCGCATTCGATTTAAATGGCTCAACTTTAGCCTGCAGGATTTTTATGTTAACATTTCAAGAGTTCTTACGCACATTATCAACCTTCTGGGAAAAACAAGGATGCATCATCCATCAAGGATATGACTTAGAAGTTGGAGCGGGAACTTTTAACCCAGCGACATTTTTACGAAGTTTAGGACCAGAGCCGTATCGCGCAGCTTATATTGAGCCTTGCCGAAGACCTGCTGATGGACGTTATGGAACAAATCCGAATCGTTTACAACATTATTTCCAATATCAAGTCATTTTAAAACCATCGCCTTTGAATATGCAGGAATTGTATTTACAATCATTAGAAGCTTTAGGATTTAATCTTCAAGAACATGATATTCGCTTTGTACATGACGATTGGGAAGCTCCAACCCAGGGCGCTTGGGGGCTTGGATGGGAAGTCTGGATGGATGGGATGGAAATCACACAATTTACCTACTTCCAGGCAATTGGAGGTATTGAGCTAAGGCCTATTACAGGTGAAATCACTTATGGAATAGAGCGATTGGCGATGTATCTTCAAAAAGTCGATAGCATCTTTGATTTAAAATGGAATGATGAATTGACCTATGGAGATGTTTATCAACGTAACGAAGTAGAATGGAGCCATTACAATTTCGAAAAAGCGTCTACTTCAATGTGGTTCAGACATTTTGATGACTACGAAAACGAAGCGAAACAATTGATTGCGAATAACCTCCCTATCCCTGCTTATGACTTTGTCATGAAGGCGTCTCACGCATTCAATTTACTTGATGCACGTGGAGTCATTTCTGTGACGGAGCGAACAGGTTATATTGGCAGGATTAGAGAATTGGCGAAACAAGTGGCAGAAAGTTACATAAAAAGTCGCGAAGAGCAGGGCTTTCCCTTACTTAAACATGTTAACCCCTCGTCTTCAATTTCTCAACCCTGCTCTAAAATAACTGAAGATTTAATTAATATTCATCCTGACGATACGGACGATTTTGTTATTGAAATTGGTTCTCAGGAATTACCAGCTTCGTTTGTCTCGATAGGAGGTCAAAATTTAGAACGTGCAATTCGTGCTTTACTCGAAAAAGAAGGCATTTCCTTTGAACGTATTGTCGTTTATGGCACTCCTCGAAGAATTGCTGTTTACATTTACCAACTTTCTAAGGGTAAACCTTCTCAAACAATTGAAAAAAAAGGGCCGCCTGTTGAGCAAGCGTATCAAGTTGATGGAACGATCAAAGTCGCTGGAGAAGGTTTTTTCCGCTCGTTAGGAATGACTACTCCAACACTAGCCGCAATCCAAAATCATGAAATTAGTGAAATTGAAATTCGCCCCATTAAAGGGATTAACTACTTGTTTGGCTCAGTTAAACAAGAAGGGAGAGCAACAACCTCTATTTTAGCAGAAAAACTTCCTTTGTTAATTGGTAGTTTAGACTTTCCCAAGAAAATGCGCTGGGCAGATTTAGAAATAACTTACGCAAGGCCCTTAGAATGGGTTTTAGCTTTATTTGGAAAAGACATCATTCCTTTTGCCATTGGAAATCTTTTTTCGGACAGAATAACTTATGGACACAGACAACTATCTCCCCAAGCAATTCATCTTGACCATGCAAAAAACTATTTGAAAAGTCTACATCAACATTCTGTGATGGCCGATCCTAACGAACGCGAAGAATCGATTCTTGAGCAATTGTCAAATTTAGAAAAACAAGAGCAAATCCAGATTATTGAAAAAAATCGTGTGATTCCTCAAGTTCTTAATTTAGTAGAATGGCCCTATTTAACAATTTCTACTTTTCGTGAAGAATTTTTAAAAGTGCCTAAAGAAGTTTTAATTTCTGAAATGGTTGAGCATCAAAAATATTTCCCTGTCACTGATTCAAATGGAACGCTAAAGAATCTTTTTGTGATTACGGCGAATATTATTCCTACAGAACAAATCAAGCAAGGGAATCAAAAAGTACTCTCTGCTCGTTTATCCGATGGTGTTTTTTTGTATGAAGAAGATTTAAAAGTCCCTTTAGCCTCTTTTAATGAAAAACTGAAAAAAGTCACATTTCAAAAAGAATTAGGCACTGTTTATCAAAAAGTAGAGCGAATTATCCAACATGCTAAAGTTTTACAAATACTTCTCGGCATTAGCACGCCTATTTTAGTCGAACGTGCAGCTTTATTAAGTAAAGCTGATTTAGCATCTAATATGGTTTATGAATTTCCTGAATTGCAAGGAACAATTGGTCGTTACTATGCTCTTGCCAATCGAGAAGAGGCTGAAATTGCACAAGCGATTGATGAACACTGGATGCCAAGAGGAGAAAATGCCCCTCTTCCTGAAACAGAAACGGGAACCATTATTAGTTTAGCAGATAAATTGGATAACTTAATTGGCTGCTTTAGCATTGGTCTTAAACCGACGTCTTCAAGTGATCCTTATGCCCTCCGAAGACAGGTGTTGGGAGTCATTAAAATGTTAATTAAAGGCCAATATTCCCTGCATTTAGAAGAATGCTTAGAAAAATGTATTAGCCATTTTCCGACTCACATTGTGAAAGACAAAAAGCAAATGACTCAAGATATCTTAAGTTTCATTACAAATCGTATTAAAACCGTTTTCCAAGATTATGGATTTCATAAAGATGAAATTGAAGCTAGCTTAGCAAATGGTTGTCAAGACATCTATGACACTTTTTGTCGGGTGAAAGCGCTTCATAATTTTCGACAGGGTTCTGCTAGCCAATTTCATTCGCTTTATGAGGTTTATAAACGGGCAAAAGGTCAGTTAAACGGTTACCAAACGTCAAATATATCTGCTGAATTATTAAAAGAGCCTGCTGAACAAAATCTCTACTCCTTGCTCGATAGGCAACAAAAAGCTTTTGCAGAAGCTATTAAGAAAAAAGATTACAATCAAGCTTATGCTTTGATTGCAACAATGCAACCCGCTTTAGCTGTCTTATTTGAACAGGTCAAAATTTTGGCTGATGAACCGCAAATTCGAGATAATCGCTTAGCTTTACTCAAACAAGTATTTAACTTTTTTGAGGAAATGTTAGATTTCAGCAAAATTCAAGAAAAAACTCACTATTAAATTAGCTCTATCAAAATGATAGAGCTATGATTGATCATTTATAGAGAAGTTAAAGTATAATTTACTCCTAATGTAAACACTAAGTGATTATTAGAATAAGTACTATTTTTTTAGATAATATTCTCTTATAGATTTTGCTAAACTCATAAAACTTATGTTGATTTTTATGGTACGATCCATCCCGATGAGGATTTGAGGAAATACAATAAGTTAATTCGAAATTCCTTATCATTCCTAGATTGGCAATTTAGATCCTTGTAATTTTTTTGAGCAGCTATTTGCTGAAAAGATAAATAGTTTTTTTGTTAACCCGTTCAAAAACTAAATAAATATCAATAATTTTAACCTTTCATTTTACCCTTGATGGATGCGTGTAAATGGCCATTATTCAATGACATTCTGGCCGGCTTCATTTTCTCCTGGATTTGTCCTTGATGAGCCAGATCAGATCGAATTGCATAGTTTCCACCCCTCGATCCAAAGAACTTAACGTATGGATTTAGGCTTTCTTCTTTTCTTTTGAAATACACTTGTATGGATTTACCTATTAGCACTTTAAAGTCCAAAGTCATGAATTTAAAATTAGCGTTTGCCTCATGCAAAATTTTAAACACCAAGCTATATGCTAGATCCATTAAAAATGACAGCAGCTTGAGAAAAGCCTCTTGTATTAGGAAGTCCTAACAGTTACGCAATTTTTCTTCAACACAGTGCCCTGAGGTAAACGCAAGGTTTTAGTTAAATTTTTTTATACCAATTTTACCTAATGTAGATTTTTGAAACCGATCCTATTAGTACGTGTAAACTTATTTAAATATCATTTAGAGACAACTTATTTTTAAGGAAAGAAACGATCTTTTTGATCTGATAAAGGCAAAGGGCACTCTGCTTTAGACATGAAGCGATGGCGATAACGAGCCACTAAACGATAGATCCAATCAAATAAAAAAGAAGGGAGAAAATATAACAACCCTAGAAAGGTCCATCCTTTTCCAATTAACCAACAAATCCTAAAAACGGCCTGACTGCTAATACAGATTTTGAAATGAGGACTTTTAAAATTTTCAATGAAAATGAGAGTGTCAATATTTCTAGCGGTAAAAGGTAAGTGAGAAAGGCGCTGCTTGGCAGTTTCACCTTGTAAGGGAGCAAAGGCAAATTGTTTATCATGATCGATTTTAATCAAAAACTGAACAAGTGAATCACAAAGTCCACATTCTCCATCATAAAAAACTAAATGTTTGCATTCATTCATTTGACAATAGGGGGATTTCGTTTTAACTCATCAAACTGTTTAATCAACTCCATCACCTCATCGTCTGAGCAATGACCACTTTGCACTTTAATTTTAATTTCTTCTCTTTTGTGCATCCAATTTCGATCTAATATTTTTTTGACTGTTTCAATTAGCAATTGCTCAGCTTTTTCTTTGTTCACTTTTTTTTGCAATAGGTCTGATAAAACCAACTGTCCCTCTGCATCATCTAAGTCAATCGCTAGCGATAATAAATCACAGGAGCGTTGATTCTCATAATTATTACGATAGATATCATAAATTTTTTGACAAATGGCAACGCGAAAATCTTCTTTTACTAAATTTGTTCTGACTATTTCAACCAGCTTTGTCTGTTCTTGACCCAGTAATAAAAGCCATCTTAAAAGATCCGTTTCTAGAATTCGGTCAGGGTCAATCGTTTGTGCCCCAACGCTTGCAGATTTTTTAATATAAATATTGGGTAAATGGTTTTTGCCCACACCGATAATTTCTTCGGGTACTTTCATGAGATGGGCTAATTTTCGAAGAGTTTCATGGACCATGAGAGGATGATCCCATTCACGAATAAGCTTAGTTGCTTTTTGAACTAGCTCATTTTTAGCGGCAGGAGAATCTAAATTTAAGTCTTGAGAGAGATGTTTAATTAAAAAGTTTAAATAATCAGAGCTATTTTTGAGCAATTCTAAAAAGGCTTCAGGTCCTTGCTCTCTCAAAAAACTATCGGGATCTCCCCCAACTGGCAATTGCACAATGCGAACTTCAATCCCCTCTTTTTGAAAAAGATGGCCAATTTTGCTTGTTGCTTCTTGTCCAGCAAGGTCAGAGTCGAGAGCTAAAAAAACTTGATTCACACCTAAATTGATCAGTTCTTGAACATGCCCTTCACCAAATGCTGTTCCTTGCCCTGCCACTGTTAAATTAAATCCCATTTGAATGAGACGAAGGGCATCAATTTGTCCTTCTACAATAATGGCTTTGCGCTCTTTTGCTATTCTGCGACGAGAATAATTCAATCCAAATAAAACCCGAGATTTTTTAAATAGGGAAGTTTCTGGAGTATTGATATACTTTCCTCCAAATGTTTCTTCCTTATATTTCCTTCCTGAAAAACCAATCACTCCTTGAGAATGGTGGTGAATGGGAAAAAGAATGCGATCATTAAAAAACTCTCTGACTTGACCATCTTTATTCACACTCAACAAACCAGCTTCTAATAACGAGTCATCTTTGATTCCTTTTGCATGCATAAATTTACGAAAAATCCCTGCCGTTTTCGGAGCCAACCCCACTTGAAAATGGCAAATAAAATCTAAATCAATGCCTCGATTATAAAGATAATTTAATGCTTCATGCCCTTCTTCTGAATAGAGCAGACAATAATGAAAAAACTGAGAAGCAGTCTCTAATGCTAACTTTAAAAAAGCTTTGGTCACCCCTTTTTTTTCTTCTCGATCTTCCACTAGTTCTAAATGAACCTGAAAGCGTTGGGCTAAACTTTCAACTGATTCGGCAAAACTGAGCTTTTGATGGGACATCAAAAATTGAATTGCATCTCCATGTGCCCCGCAACCGAAACAATGATAATGAGAATCTCCTTTTTGAACGATAAAAGAAGGAGATTTTTCGTCATGAAACGGACAGAGACCTTTATAAGAAGCTCCACTGCGCTTAAGTTCGATATGAGAAGATAATACTTCGACTAAATCGACTCGTTGTCTCAGATTTTCTAAACTTTCTTTATTAAAAATAGGCATCCTTCATTCTCCTTAGTCGAGCCATTATTATAAGGATTTTAACTTAAATTTGCATCGAAGAAGGTTTGAGAAATCTATTTTTTTTAACAAACATAATTAGTTTTTTAACGATTAAAAAAATCGATAACAAACATTTATTTTTGGTAAGTTTCATTTTTAAATTACCTTAAAGCAAGCACTAATAGCAAAAAAACTAAAATTGCGTTATAATAATAAGTCAAGTTTTTAATTCGATGAAGTATTTGAATAAAGAATAAAACTTTCCGTTATATTCAAAGTGTTCGTTATCAATACCGGGCAGAATAAAAGGCAACGATGGAACAAATCTGCGGTTACGTTGAAAGATTGACATTTCATAATTCAGAAAATGGATATACCGTTGCACAGCTCCAACAACCAAAACAAAGTGAATTAACTTGCATTGTTGGATGTATGCCAGGTATTCAGCCAGGAGAAACGATTCGCTGTAACGGAAACTGGAAAACGCATCTCATTCATGGAAGACAATTTGAAATATCTAGTTTTCGAGTCGAAGCGCCCGCCGATATTTTAGGGATCAAGAAATATTTAGGGTCTGGCTTGATTAAAGGAATTGGACCGAAATACGCCACTCGCATTGTAGATATTTTTGGAATAGACACTCTAAAAATTATTGAAGAGTCTCCCCAAAGGCTATTAGAAATTGAAGGACTGGGAACCAAACGAGTTGAAAAAATTCAAGCCTGTTGGATCGAACAAAAATCGATTCGAGATGTAATGATTTTTCTTCAAGGGCATGGCGTTAGTCCAGCGTTTGCTCAAAAAATTTTCAAAAAATATGGTTCGCAAAGCATTTTAAAACTTAAAGATAATCCTTATTGCTTGGCTCGAGATATTTTTGGAGTGGGCTTTAAAACTGCTGATACAGTTGCTCAAAAAATGGGCATTTCTAAAGATTCAGAGCAAAGAATTGGAGCAGGAATTGAGTATGTTTTATCTCAATTATCGGGAGATGGACATGTTTGCTATCCGGTCGATGAGTTTTTAAAAGAGGCTGAAACTCATTTAGAAGTAAAGGCAGATTTGATTGAAAAAAGACTCGAAGGGCTTCAAAGTGAAGAAAGGATTATACTCGCTCAATTAATTCATGAAGGAAAAAAACGGGACTTTATTTGGATCAAGCCATTATTTATTGCCGAAACAGGAATTGCACGAGAACTTAAAAGACTCAAAAATGGAGTCAGTACCTTTCGCTCAATTAATAAAGAAAAAGCTGTGGAATGGGTACAGGCACAATTAAAAATTGAATTAGCTCCTAATCAAAAAGAAGCCGTTGCCAAAGCAATTTCGACAAAATTACATATTATTACAGGTGGCCCAGGAACAGGGAAAAGCACTATTACAAATGCAATTTTACAGATCACTGCGATTCTAACTCAAAAAATTTTGTTAGCAGCTCCAACAGGAAGAGCAGCTAAACGAATGAGCGAAATTACCAAACGAAAAGCCTCTACGATTCACAGCCTTCTGGAATATGATTTCAAATCAACAGGAGGTTTTAAACGAAATCGAGAAAATCCTTTAGATTGCGACTTAATCATCATCGATGAAGCCAGCATGATTGATACGTTTTTAATGTACAGCCTTTTAAAAGCGCTACCCGACCACACGCGAGTGATTTTTGTTGGGGATATTCACCAATTGCCGAGCGTAGGACCGGGTAACGTCTTAAGTGACATGATTACGTCTCTTACCATCTCTGTAACGACATTAAAAGAAATTTTTAGACAAGCGGCAGGTTCTCACATTATTACAAATGCCCATCGAGTCAATAAAGGAATGTTTCCCAGCCTTTATAATGGACAAAACAGTGACTTTTTCTTTATCGAATGTCAGGAAAATGAAGAAGTTTTAAATACTATAGTCAAATTGGTCTCCCAAAGACTTCCTAATCGCTATGGATTTAATCCTAATCAAGATATTCAAGTATTGGCCCCCATGAAAAAAGGGTTAATTGGCACAGAACACCTCAATCAATCCCTACAAATGATTCTTAATCCAAAAGAACACGCTCTTTTTAGAGGAGGGCAAAAATTTCAAGTGGGTGATAAAGTCATGCAAATTCGCAATGACTATCAAAAAGAAGTTTTTAATGGAGATATTGGTTATATTCTCAACATTGATTCAGAAGAACAGCAAGTTTTAATTCAATTTGAAGATAAAGAAGTTGTTTACGATTATACTGATTTAGATGAATTGATTTTAGCTTACGCTATTTCCGTTCATAAATTCCAAGGAAGCGAGTGTCCTTGCGTTGTCATGCCAGTTCATACAAGTCATTTTATGTTACTTCATCGCAATTTACTTTATACAGGCATTACACGTGGAAAAAAACTTGTTGTTTTGGTTGGCACTAAAAAAGCTTTAGCAATTGCTGTTAAAAAAGATGATGTTCAAAAAAGATATACTAGCCTTCAAAATGCTTTAATGGAAATTATTTAATGTCCAAAAAACAAACTACACCTATTTTTAAATTATCCAAATTAAAGAAATCTTCAATCAGTAGCTTACTTGCCTTACTTGTATTTGCTATCTATCAATTTTTGTCCGATGAAAAGCAAGTAACTTCCCCTTCTCGCAACCAAGAAATTGCTTATACTACCCCAGCTTCTATTCCTGTTACTTCTGATACCATTCAGTTTTATTCCAACCAAACGGAAGATGACTTAACACAACTTTATCTTTCTACTATTCAAAATGCTAAACAGTCAATTACCTTTTCGATTTATTCATTGATGAATCCCGAAGTGATTCAAGCTCTTAATCAAAAAGTAGACGAAGGAATTTCCGTTCATATTGTTTGTGACGCCAAAGCTTCTGTTGGAATTTCTCGAAAAATCCCCAAAGCCTCTATCGTGAAAAGAATTTCTGCTGGGTTAATGCATCAAAAAATCTTAATCGTAGATAAAGAAAAAATTTTATTGGGTTCTGCTAACATGACAACCGATTCCTTGAATGTTCATGGAAACTTAGTTTTTGCTTTTGAACATCCTTTTCTTGGCCAGGCTTTGTTTGAAAAAACATTGAGTATGGATGAAGAGGGAAATAGTAAAAAACTCATGCATTGCCAAGCGCAGCTAGGTCAACAAAACCTAGAGCTTTGGATCCTTCCAGATGATCAACAAGCGGTTAATCGCATTTTGCAGTTAATTCAATCTGCAAAAAAAACTATTAAAGTCGCAATGTTTACCTGGACAAGATCTGATTTAACTCAAGAGCTTATCCAGGCAGCAAAACGTGGCGTCAAAGTGGAAGTCGTGATTGATCGTTATTCGGGAAAAGGAGCTAGCGCAAAAGTTGTAAATTCGCTAGCCAATGCAGGAATTCCTATTCGATTGAGCACGGGCCAAGGTCTATTACATCATAAATTTGCTTATATAGATGAGGATACTTTAATTAATGGCTCCGCTAATTGGACACAATCGGCTTTTAAAGTCAATGATGACTGTTTTGTTGTTTTAACTTCCTTGTTACCTCAGCAAAAAATGAAAATGAATCAATTGTGGAGTGCTATTAATAAAAAATCAGAAAAAGTCTCAATAAATAAAAAAAAGGGCCAAAAATGAAAATTGGTTTATTGGGATATGGAAAGATCGGGAAATTAATTGAAAAAATAGCTTTGGAAAAAGGACATGAAATCATTGCTATTATCACACGTGAGGATAACGATTTTCAAAAAAAATTAGAGCAGGTAGACGTATTAATTGACTTTAGTCATCCCGAGGTTGTTTTGGATCATATCAATTGGAGTATTATCTTAAATAAACCTATTGTCATTGGAACGACAGGATGGGAAGATCAATTAGAGCAAGCGCGTGAACAAATTCAAAAAAGTACGACCAGTTGCTTGTATTCGCCTAATTTCTTAATTGGTGTTCAATTATTTAAACAAATAGTCTCTTATGCAGCTCAATTAATCCGTCCTTTTGAAGAATTTGATATTGCTGGAGTCGAGCTTCATCATAACAAAAAATTAGATACACCGTCAGGAACCGCAAAAGCCTTAATTAAAAACATCCAAGAAGTTTTACCCCACTATTCATTGAAATTTAGTAGCATTCGATGCGGACATATGCCTGGTACGCATACCCTTTATTTTGATAGCCCAACGGATACAATTATCCTCACTCATGAAGCAAGAAATCGCGAAGGTTTTGCTATGGGAGCCATCAAAGCAGCTGAATGGTTGAAAGATAAACAAGGTTTTTTTACCATTGAAGATTTAGTATTTTAGACAGTTTAACCGAAGCAAAATATGTATTTAAAAGGTCTTTATACAGCCTTAATTACCCCTTTTACCCCAACTGGTCAATTAGATGAAGAAGGGTTAAAAAAGCTTATTCAGATTCAACTTCACCATCAAGTAGATGGGGTTGTCGTCTTAGGAACAACTGGGGAATCCCCTACGTTAACACAAATTGAAAAAAGACGGATTATTGAAATAGCATTAGAAGAAATTCAAGGCCGAATAAAAGTGATTGTTGGCACTGGAAGCTATTCAACGCAACAAGCAATTGAACAAACTCTTCAAGCCAAACAAATGGGTGCTGATGCTGCGTTGATTGTCACCCCTTATTATAATAAACCAACTCAAGAAGGAATATTCAAACACTTTGAAGCGATTAATCAAGCAGTCTCTTTTCCGATTTGTCTCTATAACATTCAAGGTCGAACGGGACAAAATATTCAAACGCATACGCTTAAACGAATCAGCACTCTTTCTTCGATTATTGGCGTAAAAGAAACATCCGGAGATATCAATCAAATCATGGATGTCATCGAAGCGTTTCGCCAATCTCATCCTAACTTTGCTATTTTATCTGGTGATGATGCTTTAACTCTTCCTATGATTGCTTTGGGAGGGCATGGCATTATTTCTGTTGTCAGCAATTTAGTTCCTGCCGCAATGAAATCTCTAGTGAATGCGGCACTAAATGGAAATTTCAAAAAAGCACGAATAATACATAACCAACTTTATTCTTTCATCAAAGCTGCTTTTATCGAAACCAATCCGATTCCGATTAAAGCGGCCTTATCTTTAAGTAAACTGCCAGCAGGTTCCTGCCGTCTCCCTTTATGTGATCTCAGTCAGAATCATTCCCAAAAGCTAGCTCAAATTCTTAATGAACTTCCTCAAGAGTGGATCTCTCATGGTTAAGCGTAATGTGCATTTGACAAAACTCCAATCAGGGTATTTATTTCCAGAAATCAATCGAAGGAAAAATGAATTTTTAAAAAAACATCCTTCCGCTCAATTAATTAATTTAGGCATCGGTGACACTACGCAACCCATCCCTCTTTATATTTCTGAAGCGATGCAAAATTTTGCCAAACAATTAGCCTCAGAAAAAACTTACAGAGGTTATGGAACAGAACAGGGTTCGATACTTCTTAGAGAAGCGATTGCTGAGCAGTATTACCAAGGCAAAATTGATCCTCAAGAAGTTTTTGTTTCAGACGGATCTAAATGTGATGTGGGTCGTTTGCAAATCCTTTTTGGATCAGATGCAACTATCGCCGTACAAAATCCTACTTATCCTGCTTATGTAGATACCGGTGTGATTAATGGGCAAGCATCCTTCTTTCAAACATCTACTAAACAATATCAGAGAATAACTTATATGAGTTGTTTACCTGAAAACAATTTTTTTCCTGACTTAGCAAATTTACCAAAAACAGATTTGATTTATTTTTGTTCTCCTAATAATCCAACGGGCAGTGCTGCAACAAACGAACAATTAAGGGAATTAGTTCAATTTGCCAAAAAGCGCCAATCTATCATTATTTTCGATGCTGCTTATGCAAGCTTCGTCAGAAGTTCACATATCCCTCGTTCAATCTATGAAATTGAAGGGGCGAAAGAAGTGGCCATTGAAGTAGGCTCTTTTTCTAAAATGATTGGGTTCACAGGTGTTCGCTTGGGTTGGAGTGTTGTTCCAAAACAACTGCGTTTTGAAGATGGTCATTCAGTTCAACAAGATTGGGAGCGAATTGTCTGCACTTTTTTTAATGGCGCCTCAAATATTGCCCAAGCAGGAGGATTAGCCGCCCTACAAAAAGAGGGATTGCAAGCCATTGACGAACTTTCCAGCTATTATATGAAGAATAGCAATATCCTTAAAAAAGCTTTTGAAGAGTGTGGATATAAGGTGTATGGAGGAGAAAATGTTCCTTATCTATGGGTTCATTTTCCACAACTAACGTCTTGGGAAGCTTTTGAAATCCTACTTAAACAATCGCAACTTGTCAGCGTCCCAGGTAGTGGATTTGGATCGGCTGGAGAAGGGTTTTTGCGCTTTAGTGCTTTTGGTAAACAATCTGACATTACTGTCGCTTTGCCCAGAATCAAACATGCTTTATTGAAGATTAAGCCTACAGTTTACTGATTGAAGGAATTTAAGCTTGTTCACTTAAAAATCTTTGATAAGCATCTCAAATAGATCTGGCCATTTTCTGTCGCAATTAGAATCCCTTAAGTTGAATAAAACCTTTAAAACTAGGTCTAATTTGAAGGTTTTTAACTATAAAATACTTTGTTATCCATGCAAGAATTTTGATTTCCTCTTCAATGAAACAATCTCTAAATCCCTTTAAGTTTTTTGATTCAGCTTTAAAGTTGAAAAAATTATAAACAGCTGCAATACAGACTTGGGCGATGGTGATAAGAATAGCTATTTTTTGAAAGATTAGGATTTAAAATCTTCTTTTAGCTTGAGGTTGGGATTATTGTCATGAGTAACGCTATAACGTTGATTTCTATAATAAAAAATTCATCTAGCAAAAACTTTACATTAAATGAACTTTCTCCAACAATTGCATTTTTTATAAAAGGCAAAATATATTCAATATTTTTTATAAATCGATAATAATTAATTAAATAATAAACAATTAAATATTAGACATAAAATTCTTACCAACTATCAATCGCAACAAATAATTAACATACATTATAAATGATAGCATAACAAATAAAATGAAGCATAAATGCGAAATAGATTGCTATTTTTTAAATTTATTTCTATAAAAAATATTTATTTAAACAAAAGGAGTAATCTATGTTATTTAATCGCACGTTCAATATTGGTTTCTTTTTACTTGCTATTTATCTGATTTTAGTTGGATTAGTCTCGATCGTTGGAGGATTAGTTTTGCCTCCTTTATTAATGGGAATTTTAGCTCTTTTGTCAGGAATTTTCATTCTGATGAGACGTTAAACTCAAATCTAAGCTTATACATAAAATATTTATTCATTATTTAAATACTGAGTGTATAAGCTCTCACTCACATCCTTTCGCTCTGGGTAATAATCCTTGCTCTAAAACCTCACCAATGTTATGTTATTTTTCCAATATGATTCTCAGGTGAAGGTTAATCGTGTCTGTTATTCAACTTGCGATGATTTTTTTTATTGTCACTAATCCTATCGGCAACTGCCCTACCATTATTACCCTTATTAAAGACTATTCAATTAAGCAACAGCAAAAGATCTTATTTCGTGAATCGATATTTTCGATGATTTTAGCGATTCTTTTTCTATTTTTAGGCGAGATATTCCTTACAAGTTTTCAAATTCAAAACTATGCTTTGACAATTAGCGGAGGCATTCTTCTTTTCATTGTCGCCCTTAAAATGATTTTTTCTGATCGTTTGAAAACGAAAACGGATACACCCAAACAAGCCCCATTTATTGTTCCTATCGCCACCCCTCTTTTATCAGGTGCTGGACTCCTTACAATGATCATGCTTTATTCCAAAGAAGAAGCTAACGACTTAAAAATGTTATGTGCCATTTTGCTAGCATGGGTTGGAATTACTACCGTCTTAGTCACAGCCCCTTATTTACAAATATTTCTCGGTAAACGTGGTCTAGCAGCCTTAGAACAATTAACGGGGATGTTACTTGCCATGATCGCCATTCAAATGATCGTTCAAGGATCTGGTTTGTTTTTAACTCTTCTATTCGCTGTTTAAACTTTGAGAAGCCCTTTCCAGGAGTATGAGAATGAATATCTTTAACATTGCACTTGTTCTTTTTTTTATCATGGACCCTATTGGGAATATTTCTTCTTATCAAACCATGGTCAAAGAGCTCGATCGTAGACATCAATCTAAAATTATTTTTAGAGAAATGCTCATAGCTCTTGTCGCAATGATTTTTTTTAATTATATAGGAGAGTTTATTTTTGATTTTCTCGATTTATCAGAAACAACCGTGCGTCTTTCTTCAGGGATTATTTTATTTCTGATTGCTATCAAGATTCTTTTTACTGCAAATGATAGCCCACGAGCCAACCTTCCTCAAGGGGAGCCATTCATTTTTCCTTTAGCCATTCCACTGATTGCTGGGCCTGGTTTAATGGCAACCATTATGTTATATGCTCATCTTGAACCTTACCAATCCATTATGCTAGCATCAATCTTGATCGCTTGGACTTTGTCTGTAATCATCCTGTATTTTTCAAAGAAAATCAAATCTTTCTTAGGGGAAAGTGGATTGATGGCCAGTGAGAGAATGATTGGAATGGTGCTCGTTTTGATTGCAGTTCAAAGATTTTTAGAAGGCATTTTACTTTTTTGGACTACACAACCCAATCCGACTTGAGTCTCTCTAAAAGTATGCAAAATATTAAATTGAAGATTGCTTATGATGGACAGGCGTATTTTGGCTGGCAAAAAACTCCTGCCGGCCCAAGCGTTGAAAAAACGCTTCAAAACAGTTTGGAACAAATACTGCAACATACAATTTCTTTGCAGGCAGCAAGCCGTACAGACAAAGGTGTACATGCACGAGGGCAAATAGTCAATTTTTTAACAACAAAGTCTATTACAGATCTACAAAAATTTATTCTCAGTTTAAATAGTTTGCTTCCTACAGATTTACGTATCTTATCGGCAGAAAAAATGCCTTCGACTTTTCATCCCACTTTAAATTGTGTCGCCAAGGAATATTGTTATTATATTTGTTATGATTTTGTTCAACTTCCTGAATACCGTCCCTATTCTTGGCATTGCCCTTTCCCTCTTATGTTAGGAAAAATGACACAAGCTATTTCTGTACTTATTGGCGAACATGACTTTTCTGCTTTTTGTAATTTTAAAAAAAATGTTAACTATACAGATTATATTCGACGTGTCCAAGCAATTCACCTGGAAGTCCTGAATCATAAACGTCTTTGCATTCGTATTAAAGGCAATCATTTTTTATACAAAATGGTGCGAAATATTGTGGGTACTTTAATTTATATAGGAAAGGGAAAGCTAATGGTAGAAGATATCCCTTCAATCCTTCAGTCTCAAGATCGAAAAATGGCTGGTGTGACAGCCCCCGCACACGGACTTTTTCTTCAAACAGTCCTTTATTAAAATTTTAGGTTTATTTGCTTGTGTCTCGTTTTTTTGCCATTTAAGCTTTAGTCGAAAAAGTGGAAAGGTATTCTACAAAAAGAACGACTCCAAATCCTATGGCTATACAAACAATAGACTTTATCAAAATAAATGAAGACAAGGAAGGGAAATAAGGAGTTTCTAAAAACAGTTGAGGCCCTTTATGAAGCTTTAAAGGAGCTAATAGATACTTATAAGTCCAAAAAGGCCAAACCGAGCGCAAGGCTCCAATCATGAAACCTGAAAGAACAGCGATACTGATATCTGGATAATTTTTTAAAAGTGCGCTTGCTATTCTTGCAAAACAAAACCCTCCTATCACAATCCCAAGCAAAAGATTGAAAAGCACCAAAACAGCTTCTTGATCTATATGTAAATATTTCAAACCCGTCACTAAATCTGCTAATGAGGCGATAATCAATGGATACACTCCCAGAAGCACTAACAAATAACTTCCCGACACTCCCGGTAAAAGCAAAGCACATACAGCAATCGCTCCACAGATAATTAACCAACCATCAAAAAAACCAACATGATGAACTTTAGCAAATTGCCGGCTTTCTCCGAGAACTTGACCTTGCCTATCAAAAACAAGAGAAGTAGGAGTAATGTTTTTTTTCGCTGTTAGTACACTTAAATCCGAAGCTGATAAATTTTTAAGCAGTTTTCCATCGTAATTAACAAGTTCAACGGGAAAACTTCCTAAATCTACTCTGACAGCATATTTTCCTTCTCTGCTATTTGAAAGAGTGAAATCTGTTAAAAAGTAAGCTATGCTCAAGCCAATAATCAGAGCGATCACTTTGAGCCAAGACCATTTTTTGACCTGGCGAATACAAAAAACAAAAGAAGCTAAAATCAATCCAAGAAAAAGAGAATAAAGATAAATACGGTAAGTTTCATTTGAAAGAATCCAATGCAGAAAACCGGAAAAGAATATTATTGAGCAAGCAATCCCTGAGACAAGTGTCAATAAAAATTTCCACTGTGTTTTTTTCAGAAATTGACTCCATTGAAAAGTAAATAAAAGTTTTAAAGTATCGGTATTAAAACTTTTTAAGCTTTCTAAAAGAGCTTGATAAAATCCCATAATAAAAGCAATCGTGCCACCGGAAATTCCTGGAATCAAATCTGCCATTCCCATGCATAATCCGCAAAAAAAGAGATAAACTCCCTTAAAAGGCATCAAAGAACTCCCAAGATCTTAGCTACATACCACGCAGCAAATAAAACACCCATAAAAGCCAAAACCCACATGACATTAGGAACCCATTTAACACTCGCACCAGGGTTACTTCTGACCTCTAAAGTCCCAATTCCATAAGCAAATTCCTGTGCTTCTGGTCTATTAAAAATATAGGGTTTTTCCCTGATAATAGATTCCCCATCAATTCCTAAAAAAGAAGCATATTGTTTAAAAAAACCTTGGGCATATACGGGCGAAATTAATTTTTCCATCTCCCCTTCTTCTAAAGCTTGTAAATAGACCATTCTGATTGAAGTTGCATTCTCAGCTTCTTTTAAAGAAATCTTTAATTGTTTTCGTTTTTGCCTTAATTGCTCTCCAATTTCTTTGATCTCTTTTTGGAGAACTGGGTCTAATTCCAAGCTATTTTTTTTACGTTCCACTCTTTTCTCCTCATTTGGGCTAAACTCAAGCATAAACTTATACATGATTTTACATTAGACTTCCTGCTAAATCCATTAAAATTAAAAAATGGATGAGTTCAAATGGGATTTAGATAGCAAGTAGAATTTAAATGTGATAAAGTTTTTTGCAGTTAATATTTAATTTCGTCTGCGCTTTGCAAATGCGTATTCGCAGCTAGTGAAATTCCTTTTTTAGATGATTAATTTACACCTCATGAGCAGTTTGCCTCCTTTCGTTACAACACTTGACTTAAAATTAGCAGAAAAATTGCTGAAAGATCTCCAACAACAAGGTTTTTCCATCACTATACCTGCCTATACTCGCTTTTCTGCCAGTAAAAAAGGATTAACATGTACTCTTTATACATCAGGGAAGTTAGTCGTCCAGGGCAAAGAGCAAGCTCATTTTATTGAGTTTTATCTTGAACCAGAAATTTTAGAGTCCTTTGGATTTAGCCATCCCACAACTAAAATAGATTTAACCCCACATATTGGAATTGATGAATCTGGAAAAGGAGATTTTTTTGGCCCTTTGTGTATTGCAGGTGTCTACATCCAGGCTAATCAATTTTCTAAATTACAAGCTTTGGGAGTCAAAGATTCCAAGACATTAAGTGATAAAACAATTAGACAATTAGCTTCTCAGATTAAAAATCTTTGCCTTTATCACATCGTCAAAATTAATCCGGCAAAATATAATGAAATTTATCAAGATTTCAAAAATTTAAATCATTTGTTGGCCTGGGGGCATGCCACGACTATTGAACAATTGATCCTTCAATCCGGCTGTCAAACAGTGATTGTTGACCAGTTTGCCGATGAAAAAGTAGTTTTATTGGCTTTAAAGCGAAAAAAATTAGATGTGAACCTCACTCAAAGGCATCGAGCAGAAGATGATTTAGCCGTCGCTGCCGCATCCATTTTAGCTAGACAAGCCTTTATTGATGGACTTGAACAACTAAGTAAAGAAATCCAAATTCCACTTCCTAAAGGAAGCTCTTCTGCCACACAAAAGGCTGGAAAAGAAGTATTAAGAAAATGGGGTGAAGAAAGATTAAGAAGCATCTGTAAGCAACATTTTAAAACTCTTGACGCAATTTTAGGTAAAGTCGGAAAATAGTGGCAAGAATTAGACCTTCTAACAAAATAAGTTGAAAAGTTAACATCTCGTTAGCCTTTCACTAACCAAATAATGATTAAATTGCAGGTCGTGCATGACAAATAAAACCTTAGTTTATTTAACTTTTCTTGTTTTAATTGGAATGGCTATTTTATTTGCTTTAAACATGACCTCATTATTAAGTGGTCAACCCGATAATCAAACATATTTAAAATACAATCAAGTGAGAGGCATAGCTGTTTCTCACAATAAAAAGCTTTACACACTTAATTTTAAACAACAAAATGATTTAATTGAGATATTGAACCGTGCAGTTCGGGTTGTTGGAGTTAAGCCTGGTAAAAGACAACGACCTAACATCGATCAAATCATTATTTATCAGTTCAAAGACCAGCCAGATATTGTGATCACTCCTATTGCTTATGTTGATAATAATCTTGTTTTTTCTGCACCCAGCTGGAATAAAGATACTTACTTAATGGAAATTAGTGATGGCCGATTAATGCAATTAATTTCTCAAACTTTTGATCCTTAAAATTCATGCTAAAACAACTCCGTATTCAAAATATCATTTTAGTCGAAAATGCCGATATTTCATTTAGCTCCGGCTTGAACATTCTAACAGGTGAAACAGGATCTGGTAAATCCGCTATTATGCATGGATTAAGTTTGGCAATTGGTGAAAGAGTCGATACCTCATTGATTCGCAAAGGATGCGATAAAGGTATTGTTGAAGCCATATTCGACATTGACCGTCTAGATTTGAACAACCTTCTTGAGGAAGGAGGGATTGATCACGAATCTCACCAAGATCTCATTATTAGACGAGAAATCGCGATTACGGGTAAGAATCGTATCTTTATTAATAATCAATCAGCTCAAGCCTCATTTTTGCGAAAATTAGGATCACAAATTGTTCAAATTGTCGGTCAACGAGCCAATCAAAATCTATTCAATCTTGATTATCATCGAGAGGTGTTAGATATCTATGGAGGTTTAAGTCCTTTTTTACAGCGTTATAAAGAAAGTTATGTTTATGAAAATGAATTAAAAAAACGTTTAGACTTGTTGATTCAGCAAGATGCTCATCGAATGCGTGAAATAGATATTTGTAAAAGTGAATGGGAAGAGCTAGAAGAAGCTCAATTAAAATCTGGCGAAGACGAGGAACTGTTTACTGAATATGCGATACTATTTAATAGTGAAGAATTATCTGAAAAAACCCGAGAAATTAACCAAGCTTTAACAGGAGAAAAAGTTTCTATTTTAGCGATTTTAAATCGCCAAAAACAAAATTTAGAATCTCTTAGTCATTTTGATCCTATTTTAAAAGAAGTTGAACAATCTCTTCAAAGTGTTTTTTTAGAGCTTCAAGAAATTTCCCACACTTTGCGTCATTATCAAAACAAACTTAATCATAATCCAGAACGCCTACAAATTGTCAATGAGCGCTTAAGTCTTCTAAATCGCTTAAAGCGTAAATATGGAGGAACAATTGATGAAGTAATTCATTATCAACAAGAAATTAAACAAAAACTTTACCGATTAGAAAATACCGATATCGAAATAGAAGAACTTAAAATTGAATTACAACAAGTTCAGACAGATACGAATAATTTAGCTAGAACCTTGTCCGAAAAAAGGGTGCTACTAGCTCGTCAGCTTCAAACTGCTCTTAGCACTCAATTACATTCTTTAAATATGCCCAAAGCAGAATTCAAAGTCATAATTGAACCTCAGAAAAGGACATTGATCGGAGATGATAAGATTGAATTTTTTCTTCAACCAAACGTGGGAGAACATCAAATTGCTTTAAAAGATGGGGCGAGTGGGGGAGAAATTTCTCGGGTATTATTAGCATTACAAACAATTTTAGCTGGAAAAGAAAAAATTCTAACTTTGATCTTCGATGAAGTTGATGCGAATATTGGAGGTGAAACAGCTTCCATTGTAGGTGACAAATTAAAAGAAATTGGAAAGCAACATCAAGTCATTTGTATTACACATTTCCCTCAAGTGGCAAGTCTAGCCGACCATCACTTGCAAATTTCCAAAGTAGAAAAAGATGGTCGAACTCTCACTCAAGTCCAGAAACTCGACAAAATTTCTTGTCAACAAGAATTAGCGCGTATGGCAGGTCAAAAGTCTCTTGCTTTCTCACAATAACTCATTAATCACCCTAAGTTTCAATCAATTGTAAATCATTAGGAATGCGCTTTAATACTACTATGTATGCATTTCTATTTTGACAGAATTCTTCTCGAGAGATTCTTTCAATTGTTGACGCAGTATCATTGCAAACCCAATATTCATCACCTTGTTTTACGTAAGAAATATAATGCCCACAATTTAAGCCTCCTTGATGAACAACATAACTAGCTATTTCATAGCGCGCACTTGAATGATCATTTGGTGACGGATCAAGATAAAGAGATAAATCAATTTCTAAATTTTCAGGAAAATCAACAGGATCTGTTATTTTTACTCGTTGTTCAAAATTGCCTGCAAATCTTTTTAGTTGAATAGGTAAGACATCAGGAAGTGATTTCAAACGCATCCAGGTTTGATATCTCTCAGGTCGAATAGGAGCCATTTCATCCTCGACTTGTGTTAAAGCTTGCTCGTTGACAATTATTCCTTCTGATGGAATAAAAGCTCGTCTATCTTCTACATCCGCATGTACACATTCTTCTTTTTCAAATGAACAACGAATTAATTCTTCCAAACTTGATATATTTGTAACAAAAGGAATTTGGAGGATAGAAAGGGTTTCTTCACGACTTATAAATTGTCTCCCAGGCAAATCGACTGTCTCGGCAAATTTTTGAAAAGAATATGTATATTCTAAAATTTCAGTCATCAATACCTCAAATACACTAGAGGCATCTAATTGTCTTTTTAGATTTTCCATTTCTAATTCTGGATGCAATTGAGATTTAAATAATAAATTACGCAATTTAAAAACAGATGAGCTTGGTTCACTAAAACGAGTAGCCAAAAAATAATCTACATAACTAATTTGATTTTCCGAAACTGGTTGATAGCTATTTAGTAGCAAGCTCAATTCATTTTTTAATATTTTTCTTCTTTCTAAACTTGATTTTTTATTTATCAATTCGAATTGTTTGTTATTTAAATCTTGCTCATTCAATTGCCCATTTGCTATTTCAAATTCTAGCTTAGCTATTGTTTCTTCTAAATAATCTTTTTGCAATCTATCTTTTACAATTGGCAAAGCAATCAGGGCCTGCAAAGAGCTATCTAGGTAACAACTGTTTCCTATATTTTTAAAATGAGGGGGTTTTTGTATACTTGAAACTTGATAACCAAGCTTTTCAAATAATAACCAAATGCAATCTTGATACTCAGGAGGTATCATTGAAGTGTAAGGAATAATGGCTTCTTCAATTTTTTTTGAGTCTTCATAAAGCTCTTTCATAATTTCAGGAGGGATGATGGAACCAGCTGGTAATAAAAGATTAAAAATTTCAGAAAACGCTTTAAGAATAGCTGGAGCTTCATAATCTAAATAAGTTGCTAATTGGTTATTTAAGTCGTCATATTTTTCTTTTAAAGCCTTAATATCATAATGAATAGGAAGAGGAGGCTGTCTTCTGCTAGTGATATCACTATAATTTTTTAATTGCTCATAGATACCTGTAAATTCCTTATATAAATTGTAGAATGCATTTAAATCTCTTCTCAGAAGATTTTTTTGTTTGAATTGACAAGATAAAAGGAAAAATTGACTATCAAATTTAGCTCTCTTTAAATCAAAAGAGTTTAAAAGTTTTGTGAAAGAGTCGCTACGGACGTCAACTGAGGGAGAAAAAGCTAATCCAAAAAACGCTTCTCGCAAAACATAAATTTTTCGATCACAAATTTCTTTAATCAAATAATGGCTATTCCAAATAAATTCCCTTTGCCGAATTGAACGGTCCCAAAGTGAATAAATTAATTTCGTAAGGGTAGTAACAATATAAGGAGAATCATTTTTTCTAGAAACTTCTGGGATATGCGTGTCAGAAAATTGTGGTGGATTTGTTTTATCAGGGTATTCGATTCTTTGTAAAATTCCCATTTCATCTCTCAATAATTAAAAGATTTATAAAATTTTAAACAAATTATCTTAGCATATAAATTAAAATTGATCAACAATATTATCAATATTTATAATTTTATAATTACTAATTTAAATTTGTTTTTTCTTACTCATAACTCCAAATATAGTTTAGTTTTAACTAATCAAAATTTAATGAAAAAATATTTTTAATTTGACGAAATTCAAAAAAATCGCTACAAGAGAACCAAATTTTATTTATGATAAGTTGACTGAAATTAGGCTAAAACTAACAGTTATTGTTTTTTCAATAATGGTTAGTCGAAAATTAAATTTTGAGATGCTTGCCTCTAGAAAAAATAAAAACTTGTTAGATATTTGTAAATTTGGGTAGGACAAGAACGTGAAAAAATTTTGGCTTTATGCATGTTTAACATTAAACTGCACTTTTTCTCTTTTAGCAACCGATATCGCTTTAGATTTTAGTGATTATGGAACAGAATCTCTAGTTAGAGATTCCAATAGTGAAACCTTTTATCAACAAACAGGAGAGCAAAAATCATATCCTTATAACTTTAACGTTTATTTTGATAGCATTAGCGATGCCAAAATCGATCGAGGATATTACAAAGGTGATAAGGTTCGTTACAAGGCTGTAGAAGCAGAACTAGGAATGGTTTTCTATAATCGTCCTACCTATTCGGAAGCCGCTAATGTGGCAATCAGCTATACAGAGACATATTTACACTGGTCAGAAAATCCATGGTTTGACCAAGATCGTTTTCACACACTTTCTTTTAGCGTGGGCGGAGTGACTAAAAGGCTTAGAAATTGGTTTTGGAGAAGTCAATTAGACATCAACTACGATACAACAGGAAGCTCTGTAAACTCTCAATATTTATATTATGATCTTCTCTTATGGGGCCGTTATGAATATAGCCAAAATTTTGGATTTCATATCGGTTTTATTGGCCAGACCGGCATGGGTCTAGATAAAGTTTACCCCATTTTGGGAGCTGATTGGCAAATGTCTAGAAACTGGAAATTGAATTTAGTATTTCCTGTTAATGTATCTTTAGAATACAACTTAAACAATCAGTGGTCTTTAGCGATTGCAGGTCGAAATTTTGATATTAGACACAGAGTAAAAAAAGATGAAAGTTACGGGAAATCATTAATTCGTTACCAAAATATAGGAGCAGAATTGGCAGTAAAATACAATACTGATTTTTTAACTGCGAATCTCCATGCTGGAACAACACTCGGCGGTAAGTACCGAATTTCTAATCATAATAACCATCATCCTCATCATTACAATTTACGCCCAAGTGGTTATTTTGGCGGCGAAGTAGACATTAAATTCTAAAGAAAAAAACTTTGTCATTCAAACTTGAATGACAAAGTTTTATAGACCTAATTTCCTCTAAAAATTTATTTCCATAAATAAAAATCAAGTTAACTTTATGTTGACCTTCTAATAATCTATTAAAAATTGCGCTCCTTCTATCTACAAAAAATTTTTATCCTAAGAACAAATTTTAGCTTTCTTCAAATTATTTTCATTCTATTATTATTAAATTCTATTATAAATAAAAACCTATATTCCTTTATAAAATATTAATAAGTTTATGTTTCAATAAACCTTTTATTCATTTTAATATGAATTTTACTATAGAAGGTCTTTATGAGTATCTCACTGCAAAATATCCATCAACAATTTAATGAAGCCCTTAAATCTAATCTCTATATTGGTATAAAAGAGAATAAAATCACTAAGACAAACAAAAAAGAAATTCCTCTTTCGCAAATTTACGCGATAGCTTCTGCTCAAATTTGTATTCATGCAACAAATCTGGAAAATATTAATCATTTACAATTACTCCTTTGCGACGGAGAAAAACTTTATGCCAGATATTGCAGTCACACAAATACTTGGAAACGGTGGTTTCTAAAAAAATTGGAGCATTATTCCCCTGCCATTTTTAAATTTATTTTTCCTTGCTTATTTGCAAATGGAATTGAAGCCGCTGAAAAACAAACTCAACAAGCGCATGAAAAATATCATAGCGAATTAAATAACCGCATTTCTATTTTGAAAACTTTACCTCATCCCCCTCCAGCTCCGTCACAAATTCTTCTACCTTCAAGCCGTCTCACAGGTTCTCCAACACAGGTTACACCATCTAGTCCAAATCCCATTTCGCCTAAT
The DNA here is from genome assembly GCF_000011565.2 of Candidatus Protochlamydia amoebophila UWE25. Lineage (NCBI taxonomy): Bacteria > Pseudomonadati > Chlamydiota > Chlamydiia > Parachlamydiales > Parachlamydiaceae > Candidatus Protochlamydia > Candidatus Protochlamydia amoebophila. The sequence continues at coordinate 842,619 of NC_005861.2, read as the reverse complement.
TCCTCTTCAAAGCTTCTTCAAACTTCTACTCCTTTTCACACGAAAACTTCAACAAATAACGAGCTGGAAACTGAACATTTACCCCAAGAAACAACTAGAATACCTAGCTCAGAAATTAATGAATTAAGTAAAAAAACAAAAAAATTAGCCCACGATGCAAAAGTTAAGGGTGAAAAGTGCCTCGACGTGGACCAATCACAAAAATCTATTGAACGGATTAAAACATATTTATCGAAATTAAGTTTAGAAACTAAAGAGTCTTTGGAATCTTTAAAGGGTGCGAATCATAGTCAGTTTATGCAGTCATTAAAAAAGATTTGTAAAGATTTTGTCCGTTTGACATTTTTTAAAGAATTGAAACCCTACAAAAATTCTTTTATAACTGAAACAGGCATCAGCCTTGAAGTTTTTGAATTAATTCTAAAACTTAAAACACTGTTTTTTCAAGGTTCAACGATTGATTTAACAGGAACAGTTCTAGCAGACGATTGGAAAGCTTCAAACGAGTTTTTAAAATTTGGTTTACAAAAACTTGGTAACATTCAGAATTATGTCTTTACAGATACATCTGATCGCAAAATTCCTGAGCGACAAGTCTTTCAAAAACCACAACACATTAAATTTGATAATAAGCAACTAAACTATTTTAAACAATTTTTAGAGTCTCATGCTGACTATACGCCTCTTTCCTTAGAAATTCGATGCGAGTTTGAATGCTTTACTTTTGACACATTTAAAGATTTACTTATGCTAAAAGAAAGAATTCCTTCTATTTCTTTAACAGATTTAGAAATTTTAGATTTTAACAAAATGAATTTATCAGAAGAACAGGAAAAATATGTAATTGAAAATCTTTCCCAATTTTCACTCCCTCATCTTAAATCGTTAACTTTAAAATTGCATAAAAAAGCCTCTATTGAAGCAAAGTATTTTTCTCAATTGCTCCAGCTGTGCCCGACGTTAGATGTCATGCGGCAATGCTTATTTGCTTCTCAACAACCTAAAGACATTGATATCCCTTGTACTATTCTTTCTCAATCTTACGTGGATTTAACAGGCTATCCTCTCGAGCTTGTACACCATCTACTTCCTCAATTCATTTATTTAGAACAATTAACACTGGACCAGAACGATTTTACTACTTTAGACTTAGAAAAAATTTATAGAGAAGGATTGTTAAATTCTCTTCATACATTTGTCCTTCACAATGGAAAGCTTTCAACAGACGCGCTTTTTTTCTTAACTAAGCTCAATTCTTTAAAAATTTTAAGCCTTCCTCCTCTTTCACTAGGAAGTTATTCGCTTAGTCAACTGCCAACATTTACAGATCCACAAGCAATTATCCGTTTCTATGCAAACCAACCTCTGACAAGACCTTACGCAATGGCTCTTTATACAGGACTTCCTTTGGCAGCCACTACTTTTCAAATTGTGCTTGCTCAAGGAGGAGAATCGCACGTATTTGCTCCTAATCACTTAATTTTAGATCCTGAAAGTGTTGTTTTATGGCTTCATGACAACCATTATACGCATCTACAACCACAAGCCAGTGTTCAATCAATCATTGCGGACAATGTCGGAGAATTAAACGATTCAAACCTTGTAAGTTTTGTTGAAAAGTTTCCTAATGTAAAAGAATTAAGTTTGCGTAACTGTCCAAGTTTGACCGGTACGGGAATTCGGGCATTAATAACAGAATGCCCTCAAATAGAAAAAATAGACTTGTGTGGATGCTTAGGAATCAATATCCAATTTTTGGAAAATAGTCACTACCTTATTGCAAACTCTCAGTTAATTATAGATATTTCGGATACAGGGATTTCTGCTGATGATGTTTGGATATACACACAATTTTTAAGTAAAAATCTTATTTTTGAGAAACTTTCATTAAAAATTAGGGACGAAGATTTAAAAAATAAAACACTTGAACAAATTTTAAATGAGAACCAACCCTTGCATCATCTCAATCGCATTGATTTAGAAGGTTGCACTACTTTAACAGATAAAGATTTAAGTCAACTGCTTGCCCGCTTAAATGTAGATCAAAAACAATTGGATGAATATCATTGTTTGGTTGATAATCCTCAACGATTAAATATTTCCATTCTCAATCTAAAAGGATGTACACAAATTACAGAAAAAGCTTTCGATGATGAAATCCTTGCCGGTAAAATCAAACCGAAAATTTTAAATTCTTTAAATCAAATCGTTGTTGGCAAAACAAAACTAGAAAATTGTTCTTTATTGAGAACTATTTATCCAAAAGTGATTTTTCAAACAGAATTTACTTCTATCACAATCCAGGTTGATCCAAGTCAGCCTAATATTAATACTGAAAATTTTACCCTATTATTTCAAACTGATGACCAAGCAGAGGGTATTTCTTTCCAAACCTCTAAAAATTTATTAACAACTCAATCTAGTTACTTTAGAAAAGTTTTACATGGTGAGAATGAGGGAACAACCTTAATTCATCAATGCGCAACAGTAGAAGCAGTAACTGTTTTAATTGATTTATTCAAATGTCGTTCTTTTAAAGAAGATCTGGATTGGAAGGTTGCCGGACAAGTTGCTGAATTGGTACGTCCAGAATGTTTAGATTTTCCAGCTATTTATTTTCATAAATTAATTAATCATATTCATTCGCAATTTAGTTTAGATAATGCAACTGACATGTTTTTCTTAGCTGAAAAATTAAATGATGAAAAAGGCAAAAAATTGTTTGAGGAAAAATTAATTGCCATTGCAAAACAATGTGAGGAAACTAAACTCAGCATTTTAAGCCAATTAGCGCAGACGTATAGTTTACAAAAACTAGAAAAATTTCTTAATCAGCAGGCTCTTAGCTTAATAGAATCAGTAAACATGTCAACAGACCAAGAAGAATTAGAAAGACTTAGCTTAGATTTAGCTATACAACTATCAAGGGTAGAAATATAGGCGAACACTCTTCAATACCAAATTATCCAGTATTTTATGTTTTGGTATTGATCGTTCACTAGAAAGCTAGTATGGACTGTAAAGCTTCTTTTAAGTTAGGGTGATCAAAACGAAAACCCTTGTCTTCTAAGATTTCTGGAATCACTCTTCGACTTTTCAACAATACCTCTTCAGCCATTTCTCCTACTATCCATTTTAAAACAAATGTGGGAATTTTAAAAAAAGTAGGTCGATGTAATACGGTTCCAAGTATTTTTGTAAATTCTCGATTTGTTACTGGATTAGGGCTGACAGCATTAATCGCTCCTTGCAACTCCTTTTGTCTAATCACGTAATAAATAATCCCAATCAAATCGTCTATTGAAATCCAACTCATATATTGTTTTCCTGATCCCAACTCTCCACCTAAACCCAATTTAAAAGGAGTTAGCATACTTTTTAAAGCGCCTCCTTGAGTACTTAAAACGATTCCAGTTCTTAAGAAAACCGTTCGAATTCCTGCCTCCGTCGCAGATTGAGTAGCCGCTTCCCACTGCTGACAAACGTCTGCTAAAAATCCCTGCCCCTTAGGGCTATGCTCTGTCAGAATCTGATCTGAGTGATCTCCGTAATAACCAATGGCAGAAGAGCTAATTAAAACTTCTGGGGGAGATTTTAAGCGGATTAGATTTTGGCAAAGAAGTTTTGTTCCCTTAACACGACTTTCTAAGATTTGCTTTTTTTTCTTTTCTGTCCAAATGGAAGCAATATTTTCGCCCGCTAAATGAATGACAGCCTCTACTCCTTCCAATAACTCGGGATTGATAATTCCTTTTTCAAGATCCCAAGCTATTTCACCTGATTTTAAACCAGTTTTTTTTCTGACAAGTTTGGCAATCTGATGTTGGCCCAATTTTAAAAAAGGAATCAAAGCTGATCCTATAAGGCCAGACGAACCTGTGACTAATATTTTCATTTTAATCTTTTTCCAGTCAAAGCTAAGTTTATTTTCCGATTTTTAATAAATCTTTCTCAAAAGACTATTAAAAGATCTTAATTATAAGCGAGAGTAAGCCTGTAAAGCTTCTTCTCTAGCTTTCGCATGATTGACTATAGGTTTGGGATAGTTTATTCCTAATTCAATCCCTGATTGTCTCAATATTTCTTCAGGAGCTTCCCAAGGTTGATGTAGCCACTCCTTGGGAAGATTAATTAATTCTGGAACCCATTTCTTGACATAATTTCCTTCGGGATCAAATTTCTCACCTTGCGTAATAGGATTGAAAATACGAAAATAAGGCGCTGCATCTGCACCACAACCTGCAATCCATTGCCATCCCATTGTATTATTCGCTAAATCAGCGTCAACTAATGTATCCCAAAACCATTTAGCTCCTTCAATCCAATGAATCATCAAATCTTTAACTAAAAAAGAACCGACAATCAATCGGACACGATTATGCATCCAACCTATTTTCCAAAGTTGCCTCATCCCAGCATCAATAATAGGATACCCTGTCTGACCTTTTTGCCAAGCTTTCAAATTTTGCTTATCATTTTTCCAAGAAAAGGAATTAAACTGCGATCTTAATGGCTTTTGCGGTGTTTCTGGAAAATGATAAAGTAAGTGATGGGCAAATTCTCTCCAGCCAATTTGTCTTAAATATCCCTCTGCTCCTTTCGAAGTTGAATTTTCTTTGACAGCCTGCCAAATCATGCGCGGAGAAATCTCTCCAAAATGCAAATAAGGAGAAAGTAAGGATGTTCCATCATGATCTGGTAAATCGCGAATGTCCAAGTATTGATCTATAACTCCTGTTAATCCTTTTTTTAATAAAGCTTTAGCACTTTTAGCACCGGGAGACCAAACTTCTTTAAGTCCTTTATCCCATTTAATTTTAGGTAATAGATTTAAAGAATCAATGGACTCTGTTTGAAGTTGACCTACAAATTTTTTTAACGAATGTGGAACGGGCAAAGGAACTTCTGGATCATTTAATTTTAAACACTGATTCCAAAATGGAGTGAATACTTGAAAAGGTTTTCCTTGTTTATTCGCAATGGTCCAAGGTTCAAACAATAAATTCCCATTAAAACTATGCGCTTTTATCCCCTGCTTTTGCAATTCTGTTTTTATTTTAGCGTCATCTTGTATTAACATAGGCTCATAACGACGATTCCAATAAACTGTATCAGCTCCGGTCTCGTGAGCAATTTCTAAAAGACTTTTTAAAGGATCTTCTTTTCGAATAATTAAAGAGAGACCTAATTCACTTAAATCATTTTTTAAACTTATTAAAGAATAATAAAGCCACCATTGACTGGCACCTCCTAATTGCCATTCTTTTTCTGGGTTAAAAACCCAATTAAATACAGGAATGACCGGCCCACCTTTCTGAGTGGCAGCATTTAAAGCAGGATTATCTTCTAAACGAAAATCTTGTCGAAACCAAACAATGGAGGGATTTGTCATAAACTACCTAAAAAACATTTTTATTACTTTTGGGTATATCCGATAAAAAAAGAAAATCTACAATTTATATAGAAATTACTTGTCAAAATATCTTAATCAAATTTGTGTCAATTAAAGCATAAACTCAAAACAGTAAAAAAACAAAACTTATAATTTATTTTTTAACGATAAATAAATTTATATAAATTTAAAAATATTAAATTTTAATCAATAAAACAATCACATTTAATATTTTAATAAAAAAATAAATAAAAAGGGCGTAAATTTATATCAAATCACTGATTCTTTTCATCCGTATTTAACATTCAACGGATCAAATTAATCAGCAGAATTCAAATTAATTATATACCCAATATGAATTTATTTAACTCAATTCACATAAATTTTGTTTGACGATAGCCTGGATTTATCTATGACAAATTTAATTCTTAACCAGTTTTAGGGCAAAGCCTCATATGGCAAGCATATGACTCGGAAGATTCCGCTCGAGGTTTTTCTAAACATAATCTACAGTTAAACTCTTAATTTAAGTAAAATTATAAAAACCAATTCCAAAAACTTTACAATCCAAGTTCCAAAGCAAAGTTTTTCCATCTTAGAAATGATTTACGACAAATCCATTCAATAAAAAATGAAAGCATTGAATCTCAATCCCACAAATGTTACTGCACTTCAAATATTGATCAAAAAATTTGAAAAATTACAATTACCAGTACTAATCGAAGAAAAATTTAGTTTAATAAAAACTTTTCACAATGCGATTGGCTTGCTTTAAAAATTGTTTTTCATCCTTCTTTTTTTTCTAAAATTTTTAGGTTTGATATTTACTTTTTAAGTAGATTTCATCTTGGACTCTCTCTCTCTTGCATAATTTATATTACCTCATTAAAATGATCGGCATTCTTATTATTACGTTTCAGAGGGACACATGGCAGAATTAGATAAGGAAACCATCCATACTTTAACACGTCTTTGCAGAATTGATTGCACAGAAGCTGAGCAAGAGGCTATTTTAAAAGATTTAAAAAATATCTTAAACTATATTGAACAGCTTCAAGAAATTGATACAGAGCACGTTTTACCTTGTAATCATGTATTAGAAGAAATGTGTAATGTGATGCGAGACGATGAAATTGGGCCTGTTTTAGCAAGAGATGTCTTCTTAGCAAACTCACCATCGCATATCGGAGGAATGATTCGCGTTCCACCTGTGATTAAACAAGCATAACGTTCTACGAGGATTCATGTATAAATTTTCTGCCATTGAAATTCGAGACCAATTCATCCGAGGAGATGTCTCTGCTAGTGCTATTACTCAGCATTATTTAAATCGCATTGCTAAATATGATCAAAAAATTGGAGCTTTTCTGTCAGTTTATGAAGAACAAGCCATGATGCAAGCTAAACAGTTAGATCAAAAAAGGCTAGCTAATCAACCCCTAGGTAAATTAGCTGGAATTCCCATCGCAATAAAAGACAATATTCTTGTGAAAGGCGAAATATCCACTTGTGGTTCTAAATTTTTGACAAATTTCAAATCTCCTTATCAAGCCAGCGTGATTGAGTATTTATTAGCAGAAGGGGCTGTGATTATAGGAAAAACAAATATGGATGAATTTGCTATGGGTTCTTCCACTGAGAATTCTGCTTTGCAAAAAACTAGTAATCCTTGGAATTTAAAATGTACGCCTGGTGGATCATCTGGAGGATCTGCTGCTGCTGTTGCTGGACGTTTATCCCCCCTTTCGTTAGGGAGTGATACAGGAGGTTCTGTCCGTCTTCCTGCATCTTTCTGTGGAGTTGTTGGCTTTAAACCAACCTACGGAAGAGTGTCCCGCTTTGGGTTAGTTGCCTATGGCTCCTCTCTCGATCAAATTGGTCCTTTAGCTACAAATACAGCAGATACCGCTTTATTAATGGAAGTCATCGGACGACATTGCCCGAAAGATTCAACAAGTATTGCCTTAGGACCCGAAGATTACTTGAGTCAGTTTAAAGATTCCATCGCTGGTATGAAAATCGGAGTTCCCTGGGAGTTTTTAGAGAATTTAGCTGATGAACCAAAAAAGATTTTTCAACAATCTGTCAATTTAATGAAACAACTAGGTGCTGAAATCGTTGATATTGATTTGAGCATCTTAAAATATTCTTTAGCTGTATATTATATTTTGGCCACAGCTGAAGCTTCTACGAATTTAGCAAGATTTGATGGAATTCGTTATGGACAACGGTCTCCAAAAGCCAAAACATTAGAAGAAGTTTATGATTTTTCTAAAGAAGAAGGTTTTGGCGCAGAAGTAAAAAGAAGAATTTTACTTGGAACGTATGTTCTTTCGGCTGGCTATCAAGATGCTTATTACAAAAAAGCGCAAAAAGTCCGGACGTTGATTTTAAGAAGTTACAAAGAAGCTTTTGCTAAATGCGATTTAATCGCCTCTCCTGTTTCTCCATTTGCCGCATTTGAAATAGGAGCGATTAAAGATCCATTACAAATGTACTTAGAAGATATTTATACAATTGGTATCAATCTCGCAGGCCTACCAGCTGTGAGCATTCCCAATGGTTTTAGCAAAGATGGAAAACCGATGGGACTCCAATTGATTGGGGCTCAAAAACATGATAGAGAAGTTTTAAATGCTGCCCATATCTTAGAAAAATCGCTAGCTTTTCATCCTGCTATTCCAGAATTAGTTAAAGAGGAGACATCTGCATGAGCCATAAATATTCACATCCCTCTCATTCTGACTGGGAAGCAGTGATTGGACTAGAGATCCACGTTGAATTAAATACGAAATCTAAATTATTTAGTGTAGCCCCAAATCATTTTGGAGACGAGCCTAACACAAATATTACAGAAGTCTGTACAGGAATGCCAGGTTCTTTACCTGTTCTCAATAAAGAAGCTGTTCGCAAAGCGGTCCAATTTGGATGCGCAATTCAAGCCGAAGTTGCCAAATTTAGTAAATTTGATCGTAAATCTTATTTTTATCCAGATAGTCCCCGTAATTTTCAAATTACCCAATATGATCAACCAATTGTTAAAGGGGGAACAGTCATTGCTGAAGTAAATGGAAAGGAAAAATCATTTGCCGTCAACCGTGTTCACCTTGAAGATGATGCTGGTATGCTTAAGCATTTTTCTACTTTTGCAGGAGTGGATTATAATCGAGCAGGATCTCCTTTAATAGAAATTGTGTCTGAACCTTGCATTCATACTCCCGAGGAAGCTGTTGCTTATGCAATGGCTATTAAAGCTATTTTGCAATATATCGATGCTTCTGATTGTAACATGGAAGAAGGATCTCTACGAATAGATACAAATATTTCTGTTCGATTAAAAGGAGAACAAGGCTTAAGAAATAAAATCGAAATTAAAAATATGAATTCGTTCAGTTTCATGGAATTAGCGATTAAATCGGAAATTAATAGACAAATTCAAGCTTATCTTAGCCATCCGACAAAACCCCACGATCAAATCATCGCCCAAGCGACTTATCGTTGGGATCCTGAAAAACAAGAAACCGTTTTAATGCGTCGCAAAGAATCTGCTGACGATTACCGTTATTTTCCCGAGCCCGATTTAGTCCCCATCATCTTAACAGACTCCTATATCGAAGAAATTAGACAAAGTCTCCCCGAGCTTCCGTTACAAAGAGAGCGCCGCTATACAAAAGAGATGGGATTATCTGCTCATCAAGCTTTTGCATTAACTAGCGATAAAGCTCTAGCCGACTATTTTGAAGAAGCCCTTAAAACTTGTTCTAATAGTAGAAGCCTTTCTAATTGGCTGTTAGTGGAATTTCCTGGCAGACTCAAAGAAGGTGGGCAAAATGTGAAGTCCATTAATCTCCCACCATCTCATATCGCTTCTTTAATTAATTTGATTGAAAAAGGGACTATTACAGGGAAAATTGCAAAAAGTGTGGCTGACGAAATGGTAGCACAACCTGGCAAAGATCCTGCGGAGATAGTTGCTGGAAATCCTGATTATCAGCCATTAAATGATCAAAATGAAGTCGAACGATATGTTGATCAAGTTTTAGCCGAAAATAATCAATCCATTGTCGATTATCGAGCTGGGAGAGATAAAGCCTTTGCTTACTTGGTTGGCCAGGTCATGAAGCTTTGTAAAGGTAAAGCTTCTCCTTCACTTGTTAATGAACTTCTTAAGCAAAAAATCGCAAATCTCCCTTAACTAATACGAAAAATAGCGGTTTAATTCACGAGTAATCAAGGATTGACTCTTTATTATTTGTTAAGAAGGCTGTATTAATATTGTTAATACAGCCTTAGTTTTGTCAAAACTAATCATTTGATATTTAACAACTTAAACTTCTATTTTCGATTATTTTTTATAGCTTGTATTGATGATTAATAAAAATAATCATATAATTAAAATTAGAGTTTTTAACTTTGAGGATTTATGAAAATAGACTTTGTAAAAGTTGAAAATATTCTGTCGAATACTCTCAAAAAGATTTATATTGATCATCTTTCTGAGCTTGCAGCGATTGCTGGATTAATTCAAGATCCAAACAAAGTGGCTATTTCCCCTCAATCTATTCAAACAATGATTGCGAGTTTTGAAAAACAGCTAAATAAAATCAAAAAGAAAGACCCTAAACTTTACGTAAAACTTGACATTTCTTTGGAAGATGAAAAACGATTTAAAATCAGTATAGACAGCTATACACAAAACGATTGGCAACGTATTAAGCATTTGAAAGAAAAGATTGAAGAATTAAAAAAAGAGCTTTTAGGTGAAGAGCTTCCGGATGAAAAGCTAGAAGAACACATCAATCGTATTCGTAAAAACCACATCTATAAACGATTTAAAATTCGCGATGGATGGCTTCCTTTGCATTAAAAATTTTTCAAATAAAGACTACGCTCAATCATAATATCCAAGAGGGTACAGTTCTCATTAATGTGAATATTTGTCCTATTCCTTTAGTTTTTGTTAAATTTTTTTATTTCTTTAATTTTTCAACTTGTCCATTAAGAACTTTTTTGGTATATTCCTTATTTTCATTCGTCGACCGCTATTGGAGAAACTATGTCTAAAGTATGTCAAGTTACAGGTAGAAAACCTACACGTGGCTATAAATATGCCATTCGTGGTATTGCAAAGAAGAAAAAAGGAATTGGTCTTAAAGTGACAGGAAAAACAAAACGTCGCTTTCAACCGAATCTTTTTAAAAAAAGAATCTGGTTCGCAGAAGAAAATCGCTTTATTACTTTGAAGCTTTCTACCGCTGCTTTAAGAACTATTGATCGTCTCGGAGTCTTTGCTGTTGTTCGTAAAATGCGTGCAAATGGTCAATCTGTCTAATGAGTTCGATTAAGGTTAAAGACTTAGGAAAATAAACTTTTCTAAGTCTTTTTTTTATTCAATTATTTGGAGTCATCCTACATTCCACTTATACTTTTTCTAGCTGAAGACGACTTATCATTTTCAGAATCTTTTTAAACAAGTAAGAGTTGATGAATTATAAAGAAAGTCGCTACTCCCTTTTCTAAAAATTGCTCTAAAATGACTTGAATAATCACAATATCAAAATTTAACTGACAAGACTTCCAGGAGCAACATCCTCGATAGAAATAAGTTTTAAATTTCCTTCTCCCTTAGCTGCAAGTAGCATTCCTTGACTAGTCACTCCCATCAAATTAGCAGGCTTTAAATTCGCTACAACTACAACGTTTTTCCCAATCAAATCTTCTACTTTATAAAATTCGGCAACTCCAGCTACAACTATTCTTTTCTCAATTCCAATGTCTACAAGTAATTGAAAAAGTTTTTTACTTTTCGGTACAGGATTTGCCTGGATGATCTTGCCGACTCTTAAATCTAATTTTCGAAAATCTTCAATATCTACTAATGGTTTAAGAAGAATATTTTCTGAAATAGATATCTGAGTAGATTGTGGTGTAGATTTTTTTTCTTTTGTAAGAGATAACTGTTGCAATTTAAGAATTTCTCTTTCAACAGCCTCATTTTCAACCCGTTGAAAAAGGATTTGGGGAGTTAAAATCTTTTGGTTAAGCGGAAGCTTTTCTATTTTAACGCGATTCCAATCTTCTTGTTCGAGCGGTGTTTGAAATCCAAGAAATTGCCAAACTTTTGAAGCTGCCGTGGGAATTATGGGAAAAGAAATCAGCGCAAGCGCCTTTAAACACTCCATACAACAATTCAGCGTTGTATGCATTCTGCCCTTTGTATAATCATTTTTAGCGTCTTGCCAAGGCTTTTTACTATCAAAATAAACATTTCCTAATTGGGATAACTCCATCATAATTTGGCTCGCTTTTCGAACTTTAAAAGTCGAATAACTGGCAGCTGCTTGATCGACCAAATCTTGAATATTTTTTAAAAATTTTCGATCTTGTTCTTCTAAAACTCCAGACTCCGGAACTTTTCCCTGACACTGATTGTGAATGAACACTAAAACCCTATTAACCAAATTTCCGTACTTCCCTAGCAAATCACTGTTGCAGCGTAGTTGAAAGTCTTTCCAAGTAAATTCACTATCAGATGTTTCAGGAGCGTTGGAAGCAATAGCATAGCGAATTTGATCGCTGGTATAATGCTTGAAAAAGTCTTCTAAATCAATATACCATCCATCTGATTTACTAAATTGCTTCCCTTCTAAATTATAAAATTCATTGGCTGGCAGTTCGTCCACTAGTTTATAAGGCTGATTTTGTCCCATGATCATAGCAGGGAAAATGGAGGCATGAAAAGGGATATTATCTTTTCCAATAAAATTGACAAGCTTAGTTTCTGGATCCAACCAATATTTTTCCCAAAGCTTTTCTTCCCCTCTTAATAAAGCCCACTCTTTAGTCGCCGAAATATAGCCTATAGGTGCATCAAACCAGACATAAAGGACTTTTCCTTCTGAATCAGGAAGAGGAACAGAAATTCCCCATTTCATATCTCTTGTGATTGCTCTGGCATGGAGATGATCGATGTATCCCCTAATAAAATTAATTACATTTGGCTTCCAGTTTTTAGTTTCCAACCACTCCATTAAAGGTTTTTTAAATTTTTCAAGAAGTAAAAACCAGTGTTTAGTCGGTCGCAAAATCAAGGAAGCATCTGTGAGTTTAGAACGAGGGTTTTTAAGTTCTGTAGCTTCATAGCTTGCACCACAACAAGGACACTCATCCCCCCTTGCATTTTCAAAACCACAACGAGGACACGTTCCCACGACATAACGATCTGCAAGAAATTTCTGATCTTTTTCAGAATAGAGTTGGTCGGTCGTGCGTTCTTCAATATATCCATTCTGCAATAAGTCATTAAAGAACTGATGGGTAGGCTCTACATGTCCTTTCCAGGTCGTACGAGAATAATGATCAAAAGAAATTTGGAGTTGCTCGAAAAAACTTTGATTAATGTGATGAAAAAGATCAACATGTTCTTGAGGTGTTCTACCAGCTAAATCAGCACTTAAGGTGATCGCAATGCCATATTCATCGGATCCACAAATGTAAAGAACATCTTTTTTCATTAATCTTTGAAAACGTGCATAACAGTCAGCTGGGAGGTAAGCCCCTGCAATATGTCCAAAATGCAGAGGTCCATTCGCATAGGGAAGAGCAGAAGTAATCAAAATTTTTTGGGTCATTATCTTATCGCACAGGTTTTTGAACAATTAAAACTTCTAATTCAGTGTCAGGAACAACTTTCCATCCGAGTAAAACTTTCGTTTGAATATCTACATATAAAGGGCCTGGTTTTGAATAAGCATATTCAGGTTCAATAGCTCTTGGAGCAGCAGTTGGGCTAGAAAAATCTGTTTGAAACCCTTCTAATGATTCGTGTACATCTCGAACAGCTTTTTGTTGGTCTTTATTTAAGCTTCCCCAAGAAACATAAATTCCTGGATAACGTTTTTGAATAAACGTCCAGTCTATTTTAATAGTATCTAACCATGTTACACAGTCTGTAAAGATACGGCCTGTTTCTCGACAAAACGCAGCTTTTCTTAATTTAAAAATGCGGTTGTCATACTGTTTAAAATAATAGAGAAAAAGCAATGTTTTTTCAGCGGCAAAATAAGAAAGCTCTGTTGCTTTTCTAAGAGGCAGTCCCGTATAGGGACTGACACCCATTTGTTTGCCAGACATCCACCATCCGAACCAAAATAAAAAAACAAGTAAAGCTAATGTAAAAACAATGACCAAGGATAAAAATAAAACCCATCCTGTTGTTGCTTCCATCATAAGTCGTACGCATCCTATATTTCATCGTCAGAAGAAACACCAGCTGTGCGATACTTACGACGCTCTGTTTTTTCTTCATGAATATATTCATGGGGATGAGTTTCGTTATTATGCGACAATCTGCCACTAACTTCTTTGATTTCATCAAAAATGTCTTTCCCTTCATAAATTTCTTCTAAGATTAACATCGCTCTATTTTGTATATCAGATTTGACTCTTGTGTCACGGCCACTTTTAATCATATTTTCAGCAAGTCGAATAGCATAATTAACCAACTCAAAATTACTTGTGAAATTTTTAGACAAACTTTCATTGGTAAATCGAATCTTTTTTTCCATTATTTAATTCCTTTATTTTAACTCTTAAAGCTTCTTAGATATACGATGGTATTCAGCAATTAGAATGCTTCTTAATACCTGATAGGCTTCTTGGAGATCATCATTGATAATTTCATAATCATAATACTGAGCAGCTTCCAATTCACGTTCTGCACATGCCAGCCGCTTTTCTATCATCTCTAACGATTCAGTTTGGCGGTTAATCAATCTATTTTTTAATTCATCCAAAGAAGGTGGTCGAATGAAGATAAAAGTGGCCTCGCACAGCTTTTGAAGTTGTAATGCCCCTTGTGTGTCAATCACTAAAATAACATGCAAACCTAGCTGCCTTTGAATTTCAACCCACTCTCGTGACGTACCATAATAAGTATCATAAAGTTTAACATATTCGAGGAAATCAGCGGCAGCTATTTTTGCTTCAAATTCAGATTCTGTGATAAAGTAATAATCTTTTCCGTTGACTTCGCCTAAACGAGGAGCTCTTGTCGTGTAAGAAATACTTGCAATCACTGTTGGAAATTCTTGAACTAATAAATTTACCAGAGTTGTTTTCCCCGTTCCGGCTGGAGCGCTTACAATAAATAAAGAACCTTTTTTGTCTTTTCCACCCAACAACATAGTTAGTAAACCTAATTTGGATTTTTTTAGCACATCTACAAAAAGAAAATAGATTGAAAAAATTTACCTAACTATGCTTCGCCATGGATTATTTTGCTTCGCAAGTTTAATAATAAAGGCTAATTTAGGGATTTCTATACCAGAAAATTCACTTTCAAAGATATTCAAATTTTTGCTGAAACGTTGTAAAATTAGTTCTATTCCCCTCCTGTATATCGTTACTTTAAGTTTGAGAGAAAAATTTGTAAGAGAAAGTCTTAGCAATGAGTTATAATCGCATTAAAATTTATGAATTAATTTTGTAAAATAATTTGATGTTATTTTTTTAAAATTAAATTTTATTATTTTTCAATAAATTCAAACCACTCTTAAAATATAGTTACAATTACTAGAATTAAACATAGGAAAAAATTATGCAAATTATGACAGTTGTTTCGGTAAGAGTAGATGGATTAGAACAAGTTTTAATAAGTCTTGCCTCTGTGCCAAGCAAGCAGTCCCTTTAAAAGTGAATGAATTAAGATATTTTCCTGTAACGGCTAAATTATCGCTTTAGAAAGAGTAATATTTGGGGTGATAAAAGCCTTGTTTCTATAGAAAAAAACAATTTTCTATTTTAACTAAGGGTCAGGCAAAGGGATGGAACGAAAGTACAAAAGATGGATTCAAATATAGAGGATATGCATCTGCGGTAATCATTTTTACCTTTGAAGAAATAGTAACTTATTAACACGATCAAGCCAAAATACAAGAAGCCTTTAAAAAAAGTAGTTTACAATATTAAAATGTATTCCAATTTTAAATTTCCCTTGCAGCTTTATCCGTTAAGCGAAAAGCTATATTTAAAAGCTTAAAGCATAAGTAGATTAATTTGAAACTATTCGATATTTTGAATTTGCTCACGGATTCGTTCTAATTCACTCTTGATATCAATGACTAATTTAGCAATTTCTATGTCAGAAGACTTACTCCCAACGGTATTAACTTCTCGTCCAAGTTCTTGCAAAATAAACTCCAGTGTTTTTCCCACACTCGCATCAGCCGATTGAACGCGCTCCTCAAACCTTGTGAGATGGCAGTCAAAACGAACAATTTCCTCCACCACGTCAATTTTCTCAGCAAATAAAGCAATTTCTCTCAAAATGCGTTCTTCATTTTCGATTTGACCAGGCAAAATTTCTTCCAAACGGGCTAGCAACTTTTCGCGATATTTTTTAGTTGCAAAAGGGCTTCTTTCTTCAATCATTTTGATTGCTCGCCGAATCTTTTCTGCCCTAGCTAAAATATCCCCTTGTAAAACAGCCCCTTCATGGGATTTCATTTGGATAAAACTTGTTAAGGCCTGATCCAGGACCTGCCTTAAAATACGCCGATAAGCATCTTCTTCTGAACGGTTTTCTTCAAAAAGAAGAATATCATCCGCTTTAGATAAAAGAGAAAGTTTGATTTCATCCATCTCAAATCCTGTCTCACGAGCGATTTCTTCCCAAGCCGCTTTCATTTGCCTTGCCAAAGCTAAATTAGGGACAATGATAAAAGGCGATTTTCCTTCAAATGAAGCAGTAATTTTGACAGAGACCTGACCTCTAGTAATAAAAGGATGTATCCATTTTTTTATTTCTACATCAAAATAGCTTAATTCTGGAGGAAGAGAGACATTAATTTCTAAAAACTTCCGATTGACGGATTGAATTTCAACAGTAAAATGCCCCATTTCCGTATTAAATGTGGCTCGCCCAAAGGCAGTCATACTTTTAAGCATAAATTATCTCTCTCAATCAAACTTAATTTTTAGCTTATCCATTAATAAATGCAAAAATAATTTTAGCATCACGTATATTCCTATTTTTGAATTGATTTATATATAATCTATCCCTTCAATTTAATCTATCGTTCTCAATAAAAATTCCACAAAAAATAAAATCCTTCAGAAACATGCCTGAAGGATTTTAGGAATAAACGAATGAATAAGTTTAATTTAAAATTTTTACTGAATTAAAGAAAGAGTCGGCTAAATCAAAATTATTCCCTTCTACAATGGCATAATAAAGAGTGTCCTCTGTGGCATAAATACGAGCGACAGCTAAACAGGTGGTTTTAGTTTCGTTAAATTGTTCTACCTGCACCATATATCTAACTTTTCGCTGATCGGGAACCAAAGGATGTATAGTGGCGTTAGGGATATTTTTGAACAGCGCTATGAATTCATCTATTTTTTTTGGTGCTTTGAATTTTTCAGAAGGAGTCAAGTGTACTTCATAATTAACATTTTGATATTGACTATAAAGATAGCATAATCCATTTGAAAATCCTGCTATTGGGCTACCTGGAAGGTCTGCTTGAATGCTTCTTTTTTCATCTTCGTAATAAACTTTCTGCCAAGTATTCCCCTCTCTTTCAAATGGCTCTCCCAATCGCCCCATAGATAGTGCAGCTAAAGGTAGGGCTGTCACAACTGCAAGAATGGTAATTAATAAAATAGTTTTTAAAAATTTCATAAACCTTTTTTCCTTTATTATTTGTTTTTGAATTTTTTAAATCATTTATCATTGAATACTAAATAGTTATGTAATATTAACAAGAAAAAATAACGTTCTCTGCATATTAATTTTTAAAATAGTGACTGAATGTGAGCTATAAAATAGCAACTTAAAAATCATCAGCTATTTCGACTTCAAGCATGGATTTAATGGGATCAAAGGAACGACGATGGATGGGGCAGGGGCCTTGTTTAAATAAAGCTTCTAAATGAAGCTCAGTGGCATATCCTTTATGTTGGTTAAATCCATAACCAGGCCATTCTCGATGATATTGACACATCAATCGATCTCTGGTTTCTTTGGCAATGATTGAAGCAGCCGCAATCGATTGAGAGAGTTGATCTCCTTTGATAATTTTGAGGCAGGGTAAATCCGGATGGGGCAAATTCATTCCATCTACTAATACATAATCAGGTGTAACAGGAAGCTGTTGAATAGCCATTAACATAGCTAGAATAGTGGCTTGATAAATATTTACTCGATCTATCTCCGCTTGACCAATAATGCCTATTCCATATCGAACTGCAGAATCGGTTGTTAAACGTTCAAATAGACGTTCTCTAACCTTTGGAGATAATTTTTTACTATCATTTATCTGAGGCACCAGAAGCCCTTTAGGGAGAATACAAGCAGCGGCAACGACAGGACCAGCTAAAGGCCCTCTTCCCGCTTCATCAATTCCTGCAATCAGTTGATACCCTTGCGAAAAAGCTCGCTTTTCATACACAATCATGTGTTCTAAGCGAGTTAACTCTTCTGTTGAAATTAAATCAGGCATAAGAAGTCAATTGTAAAAGGCAGTGAATTGATAAATTATTTTTTTTCAAATCAGAAAGATGCTTTTGCCAAAGCAAAATTCAACTCTCTGATTATATTTGTAAATCACTGAATAGTTATTCTGCGCTCACGATTTGTTTAGTCACAGCGTTGCTTGAACGACGAGCTCCAAGCCGAGCCTTAACTTTAGAGGCTTTACCAGATGTTCCGCGCAAATAATAAAGTTTGCTACGACGAACATCACCTTCTTTAATAACTTCAATTTTTGCAATACGAGGGCTATGTAACATAAACACCCGTTCCATTCCTTCGCCGTAAGCAACACGGTGAACAGAAAATGTTTCAGAAAGGCCTTGTCCTTTGCGAGCAATGACTGTCCCGGCAAAAACCTGTGTTCTTTCTTTATCGCCTTCAATAATGCGAATGTGCACACGAACTGTATCGCCAATGCGGAAAGGAGTAATATCCTTTTTCATTTGTTCGTTTTGCAATTTTTCTATGATAGCAGATCGACTCATGATCAATTTCTCCTAAATTTCACTCTTTTACTTCGTTTGAAAAGGTTTATTTTTTTCAACCGATGTTATGCAAACCATTTTTAAGTTTTTGACTCAATTAAGCAAGCAAATCTGGTCTTATCTCTTGCGTCTTTTTTAGCGCTTGCTCATGACGCCACTTGGCAATTTCTTGATGATTCCCACTTAACAAAACATTTGGTACAGAACACCCTTGAAAAACTTCGGGTCTTGTGTAGTGAGGATAATCTAATAACCCTCCTTCAAAAGAATCTTCTGCTGCCGCTGAAGGATGGCCTAATACACCTGGAATAAAGCGGGAAAAAGCATCTAGAAGAACAATAGCTGCTAAACAACCGTTAGTCAAGACGTAATCTCCAATACTAATTTCTTCGTCTACTTCTTCATCTAAAACGCGCTGATCTATTCCTTCATAGTGACCACATAAAAGAATAAGATGCTTTTCCAAGGCTAGTTGTCGACATTTAACTGCATTTAATGTTCTCCCTTGGGGGGACAAATAAATGACTTTCGCTTCTGGAGTTTTCACATGTTGAATGGCCATTGTAACTGGCTGCGGCATCATGACCATTCCAGGCCCACCTCCATAAGGTCTATCGTCTACGCGATGAAAGCGATTATCAGCAAAATCCCGTATATCAGTTAAGCGAATCGTTAATAGTCCCTTTTCTTGGGCCCGTTTAAGGATACTTTCATCGAAAGGCCCTTTAAAATACCCTGGGAAAAGAGACAAAATATCAACGATCACCTAAATTTAGTCCTTTTTTTTTCGTTTTGTTGCTGCCTTTGCGAGAGAGTTTAATTTTTTCTCTGTTTGAGCACGAATAATTTCTGGAGAAGTTTTCTTAATCAAAGAAGCAGCACTTTCTGTTAATTCAGCTCCTAAATTAAGCCAATGCTGAATACGATCAGCTTTAAAAAATAATTTCTTATCATCTTCAGCTTCGACTGGATTGTACCAACCGAGGGCTTCGACATACTTTCCATCTCTTGGTGAACGAGCATCGGTCACAACTAAACGAAAGAATGAACGATTTGTGCGACCATGCTGTCGCAGTCTAATTTTTAACGCCATAGGGATCCTCCCATCATCTTTTCTAATTGTTTCATATTTGGCATATTTTTAAAAAATTGCTTCGCTTGTTTAAACGATTTAACTAGTTTATTAACATCTTCAATTTTAGTTCCACTTCCTTGAGCAAGGCGCTTACGTCTCGAGGTTGTTAATTCACTTTTTTCCGTCCTCTCTTCACGAGTCATGGACAAGATCATCGCTTCAACTTTAAAAAATTCTTTCTCATCAAAATCCATTGCAGGAAATTGATTCATTCCAGGTAGCATACCCAATAAACTTTTGATAGAGCCCATCTTTTTGACTGTTTGAATTTGTTTCAAATAATCATCATAAGTAAAAGTTGCCGAACGAATTTTTTGTTCGAGCTTTTGAGCTTCTTCTTCGTTAATATGTTCTTGAGCTTTTTTGACTAAATTAATGGTATCACCCATTCCTAAAATACGATCAGCCATCGAATTAGGATTGAATAATTGAAGATCATCAACTTTCTCGCCAATCCCTTCGAATTTTAACGGTTTTCCCGTTACTTCTCGAATGGATATCGCAGCTCCTCCTCGGGCATTACCATCTAACATAGTCAAAATTGTTCCAGATACTTCTATTCGTTTACTAAACTCTGTTGCAACATTAACGGCATCTTGCCCAGTTGTCGCATTAGCAACGAAAAGTATCTCACCTGGATTTAAAACTTCTTTTATTTTTTCTAATTGTGTCATCAACTCATTGTCGACATGCAGCCGACCAGCCGTATCCACAATCAGAAGATCATGCTGTGCTTCTTGTGCATGCTTTAAAGCATCTTTTGCAATGCGGACAGGATCTTTTTCGCCCACAATTGTAAAAACAGGGACATGAATTTGTTGCCCTAAAGTTTTTAATTGTTCAACAGCTGCAGGCCTTTGTAAGTCACAAGCTGCCAAGAGAGGATTTTTACATAATCCCTTTTTTTTCAGATATTTCGCTAATTTAGCACAATGAGTCGTTTTACCTGCTCCTTGTAAACCACATAACATAATGACAGCAGGTTTTCCTTCTAAATGAAGCGTCGCTTCTTCACCACCCATTAAAGCCACTAGCTCATCATGCACAATTTTAATAAACTGTTGCCCAGGTGTGACAGATTTGATAACTTGCTCTCCCAAAGACTGTTCTTTGAGTCTCTTGACCAGCGTTTTAGTGACTCCATAGTTAACATCTGCTTCTAATAACGCTAATCGAACTTCGTTAACAGCATCAGAAATATTTTCTTCAGTCAAACGCTTTTTCCCGCTCAACTTTGAAAAAACATTTTGTAATTGTGTTGTTAACGATCCTAGCATGAAATCCTCTATGCAACTTTTATCGACATTGAACAAGACTCTTAAAAATCAAAACAAAAATCTTCTAAAGCAACATTTTTTACTTAACGAGCAACTTTTAAAGGTAAAGACAGTCCTTTGCAAACCTTCCACACCGTTCAAGACTTATTCTCATACGAATTTAAAACAAAAAATTCTCATTAATTCAGTCGCCACTTTAGGACTTAATTCTCAAAGGTAAGTAGGATACTCAAAAAATCATTCATTTTCAAGGAAAAAGAAGCGATGATGGCCGGCCCAATCATTTTCAAGAAAGGCTCTTTTCCAATATGAGCTTTTGAAAATTTTCTTTAAAGAATCTCCTTGCTTATAGCCAATTTCAAACCAAATTTTGGCATGAGGATAAAGATAATTAGGAAGTATCTCTGCAAGTCGTTGGTAAATTTCTAAACCAGTTTCTCCACCTACAAGCGCCATTTTAGGTTCAAACTCTTTCACCTCTAAATCTAAATCTTTAAACTCTGCTTCAGAAATGTAAGGAGGATTACAAATAATAAAATGCGCTCTACGCCCTTCAAACGGCTCGAGTAAATCGCCTTGTAAAAACTCTACTTCCACCTGATTATCCTGTGCATTCGAACGCGCTAATGATAATGCGGCAGAAGATAAATCACTCGAAATGACATGTAATTGAGGAAATTTCTTTTTTAAAGCAATTCCTATACAGCCAGATCCCGAACACAAGTCCCAAAGAATTTTTCCACTTAATTTTTTTTGATGAGATAGATAAGTAGAAATTTTATCTACTAAAATTTCTGTTTCTTGCCGAGGAATTAAGACGAAAGGGTTAACTTGGATAGAACAGCCATAAAAATCAATGCTCCCTTGGATATAAGCTAAAGGCTCTCCCTTCATGCGTCTTTTTAAATAATTTTGACAAGTCTGCCATTCCTCTAAACTCAAGTCTTGAGAATGCCGAGTATAAAGAGTTGAACGATCGCATTTGAGAATAGAGCCAAGTAAATCTTGAGCTTCTCGCTTAGCTAGGCTTTTATCTTTTTTTGCTAATTCGTGCGTTAAAAATGTTAGTCCCTCCAAAATAGAGGTCATTCTTCTCTACTTGTTTTTAGCTTTTCCTGATGAAAATAAGCCACAAGAGCTGAAGTGATTTCTTCAAGATCTCCGTTTATTACATAATCTAAATTGTATTTTGTTAAATTGATTCGATGATCTGTAATTCGATTTTGAGGAAAATTATAGGTACGAATTCGTTCGGAGCGATCACCCGATCCCACTTGTTGGGCTCTAGTACTGGCGAGTTCTTGTTGTTTTTTTTGTTGCTCGATTTCGGCCATTTTAGCCTTCAAAAGGCGCATCGCCTTGTCTTTATTCTTATGCTGGCTACGTTCTTCTTGACAATAAACAACAATACCAGATGGAACGTGGGTAATGCGGACAGCGCTGTCTGTTGTATTGACATGCTGACCTCCTGCACCCGAAGATCGGTAAGTATCAATTCTTAAATCTTTCTCATCCAAATCAATTTCTTCATTTTCATCCGGTTCAGGTAAAACGGCAATCGTAATGGCTGAAGTATGCACACGTCCTTGAGCTTCAGTTGCAGGAACTCTTTGTACACGATGAGTTCCAGCTTCATATTGCATAAAACGATAAACATTCTCGCCAGACAAAACCATTACATACTCTTTAAATCCTCCCATTTCAGAAGGAGTGCAAGAGAGTAACTCATAACGCCACCCTTTACGATCTGCAAAGAGCTTGTACATTCTTACACAGTCACCCACAAATAAAGCAGCTTCATCTCCGCCTGTTCCTGCTCTGAGCTCAATAATTGAGGGACGGTTATCTAAAGGATCGGGTGGAACAAGTAAATTTTCAATAAGAAGTTGTAACTCTTGCACACGAGATTGAAGTTGACGAATATCATCTTTTAACACTTCCGCAAATTCTAAATCTTTTTCAATTTTAAGCAATTCTTGATTATCTTCTAATTGCTTTTCTAAATCTTTCTTCTCATCCCAAGATTTTTTCAAATTATTTAAATAGGCATGTTCTTGCGTTAAAGCTCGATATTTTTTTTGATCATCATAAACATGAGGGTTTCCAAGAACTTCTTCAACTTCTGCTAAACGTTCCAAAAGTTCATGAACTTTTTTTTCCATCAAAATACTTTTTATTCCTTATGAAGCTGAGAATGTTTTCTTAGAAATTATCTGATCAAAAAACCTCTCTCTTAGATTTAAACTGAAACGGAAACATCAAAATTAGAATTAAAAAATCTGGTAATCAAACACTGCTATTAGAAATAAGTTTGAATTTGGGCATAACTTTAATAAACAGTTTAATTGACTAATAAATAATTATTTTGACACCAGATTTTTCAAAAAATTTATTTTTTCGAGCCCTTTGCTGTAACGCGTTTCTTCTCTGCTTTTTTCTCAACAGATGCGTTTTCAGTTGTTGAATCAGATTCAGGTGGCGTATCAGCTGGAGAAGCTTCTTTTTTACGTTCAAAACGCTTCTTAAATTTCTCAACACGTCCTTCAGAGTCAACCAATTGCTTACTGCCTGTAAAAAATGGGTGAGACGAAGAAGAAATTGATAAATAGCTAACCGGATATTCTACACCTTCAAACTTTTCAGTTGCATCAGGCTTTAAAGTTGACCCACATACAAAGCGATGTCCAGAAGCAGAATCAATAAACAAAACTTTTTGATACTGGGGATGGGTATTCTTTTTCATTATAAGACTCCTCAAAGAGAAACGTTAATAAAATTAGTGTTCATTGGAAAAAAAACAAGCCCTCATAAATTCCTTTTTGACCAATGGAAATCTATAAGAATAAAGATTCCTTCTAAAAATGACAATCTTTTTTTCTCTTAAAAATAATGTCCCAATCGTATAAGCTCTTTACCAAATCTTTATAAGAAGTTTAATTTATTTAATTAAATAAGTATTATAATAAAACTAAAAAAAGTAAAAATTATGAAGAATATTATTGATTTAATTAATCATTCTCTTCGACAACTTCCTT
This sequence comes from Candidatus Protochlamydia amoebophila UWE25, assembly GCF_000011565.2. Classification (NCBI taxonomy): domain Bacteria; kingdom Pseudomonadati; phylum Chlamydiota; class Chlamydiia; order Parachlamydiales; family Parachlamydiaceae; genus Candidatus Protochlamydia; species Candidatus Protochlamydia amoebophila. The sequence continues at coordinate 818,760 of NC_005861.2, read as the reverse complement.
CATTATCTTTTAAAGAAAAAATCTCTAACTGGCTAGGAAGAATATGGACTAGAATCTTGAGCACCTCCCAAAGGATTTTAGCTATTTTACAACGTGTTTTTAAAAAAGAAAATACTAAACCAGAAAGTACTTCTCAAGCCTTTGCTTTAACTTCCATTCCGCCAAACAATCCAACTGTAAAAGTAGTTGAAATCTTACAGCGTACTCATTTAGAAGAAACCGCTATTCCTAAGCAAACTTTAATACCTCCTCCTTTAGTAAAAGAAGATTTTGCGAAACCAAACGATTTTAATACTTTAGAAGGTGGAATTAATCGACTAAGGAATAGTTCATGGGATGGCACACCACCTTCAAGAGAACTAGTAGTAGATACAAACTTAGTAGATACAAACTCGCCAAACAGTGGCGAAAATAGGCTAATCGGATTAGATGCATCTCAGGAAATAAGTCCGAAGACAGAAGGGCCTTTTGCCCATTCCTCAACAATTGACGTTCCAGATAATGGTAATTGTCTATTCAGTGCTATCGCCATAGGAATAAAGCTCACATACAAAAAACCTGAAATTTTAAATCAATTAAATTGGGATATTGACCCTCAACAATTAACAAAAGATTTAGGAAAAGAAGAAGCTTTACTAAAAGAACCAAGCGCTCATTTAAGAGCTCAAGCTGCTATTTATCTGCATGAGAACACTGAAGAAGCCATGTTACCTCTGCTGGGAAGCATGACTGATCACAATGAAATTATTGAAAGGAAAATTATTGATACTCAATGTGTTATTGCAATTATTAAAGAGGATATCGCTAAATTAGAAAAATCTGCTGGAGATCGAACTCAGGAGTTAAAAGAGAAAAGAGAACATTTAAAAATTTTGTACAGCTCGATACAAGAATTGAATGATCAAAAAATAGGAGGATATGATCCAGAAGAGTATATTAACAAATCCTCTAAAGATCAATTTTATTGTGGAACTGCACATGTGCATGCTTTAGCAATGATTTATAAAATTCCAATCGAAATTATTTTTAATTTTAATACAGCTGACGAAATGAGACAAATTCTTAACCCCTCCGAATCCAAATACCCTATTCTTACTCTCGCTTATGTCAATGGCAACCATTTCAAATTTTTCCATTAATCTTCTCTGAAATTTCTGATTGATTAGCCCTCAATGCTGTTTGAACACTAAGAATCCCAGCTAAAATCCCTTCTTCATAGCGAAAGCAGGGATTATTTTCTAATTCAGCAAAATCATTAGGCTGCAAAATATCGTCCGTTGTCAAAAATGGAATGATCCTTTGACCACAATTCAAAAGAGTTTTTCGCTGCCCTTCCACCATTTCCTGCAAAATTTTTTCTATTTCCTTCCACAAACTCATTTTTTATATCACTTAATTTTATGTAAAGAAGTTTTATCCTTACTTTTTTTCTCTACTTTTTTTCTCTCTTTGTAATTGAAAAAAATCTTTCAAAATTTGTGCACAGGGGTTTTGTAAGACATGTTTTCGTATCTCGATCGCATGGGTAGGATGGATTTCATCAAAGAGATTAACCCAACTGCCATTTGCACCATGTCTTAAATCTGGAGCCCCCCAAACTAAAGTTTTTATTCGAGTTAGAAACATCGCTCCTGCACACATGCTACACGGCTCCACTGTACAATAAAGGGTGGTTTCAGAAAGCCTCCAATTGTCAAGCGCCGATTCTCCTGCAGTCAAACAAAGCATTTCTGCATGGGCAGTCGCATCTTTTAACATTTCAACTTGATTAAAACCACGAGCAATAATGTGTTTATCTTTGACAAGGACTGCTCCCACAGGAACTTCATCTGCTTTAAATGCCTTCCACGCTTCTTTTAAGGCTTCCAACATAAAACGTTCGTCATCGTTTTGCGTGAGAATTGTCCAAGGAAAACTCATTAAGCTTCTTTCCCTTGCAGTTTCTTTTGAAGCTGTGAAATTTGTTTTTTTAAACTTTCCATATCAACAATATACTTTTTTTGCATTCCAGCTAATTTTTTTTCATACTTATCTGTGACTCGAGCCATTTCAGCAGTAAAAGTTTTTCTCATTGTATCTGCGTTCAATTTCTCTAAATTTAATTGAGCTTGTTCTTTTTCTTGCACATCTTGCTTTTGGGATAATTGCTCAAGTTTTTGAAAAATTTCTTTCGGAAATACAACTGAGTTTAAAACAGCGAATAAGTACGTTTTAAGTGCCCCAAACTGACTGACAGCATTATCTACTAAAGGCTGAGCTTGAGAAATAGATAATTCTTCCAAATCAGTGAAATTTGGACTAATTTCAGTTAAACGACTCTCAAAGAATTCATACAGCTCACTATTTTTAAGCAGCCAACGTGAGGTCACAAATTCTGCCAATTCTTCTCCTTTTTCCTCATCATCAATGGCTTTTTGATAAGCCTCTGTTAACTCTTCTGTGGTCAACTTATTAAGGTTTTTTGTCCCTAAAAACTTTTTGACAAAATAAAAGTCTTTTTTTAAATGTTCATTTTTCAAATCTTTTTTTACTGAGTCAATCACGTTTGGCAACAACTCTTTTAGAAGGGTAAATTTTTCTTTATACGTCGTATTTTTGTACATAATTAACCTATTGTTAAGTTTTTCTTATTTCCTTCACAACAATTAGATTTTCGTTATTGGAAATTTGGATTGGCACGTAGAAAAAAAACTCTAGCATGGCCATTTGGTAAAATGCAAGTCAGATCATAGATAATGAAGTGATATTTTTAAATCTGAAATTCAAAATTACATAATAAAAATCGGAGTTTTAAACAGTGTGCAAATTTAGAAATCATTGCTTCAAAATCATTCAATTGGATCAATAGAGGGAGACTTTAGAGGGAAACTTTCGTTTTTTCGTAGGAGATATTTAATTGAATATTTGCAAAAGGAAAAACAAGCGGTAAATAAATGATTACCACTTATTTATCACATTGAAATTCATCAGCATCGCTATTTTTAGGTAAATAATTAAAAATTGGGAAGTTTGAGCTAGGGAAATGGAAAACGTAAAATATCGTTCTTGTTAATCTGTGGTGGATATTTAGAAATGTTTATCTCATCTTTTTGAATTAGGTTTAGTAGATCATTAAGATTACGTTCTATATTTTATCATAACTTGGATAGCTATTGAAATTAGCTTTTTTATGCAAAATCGATGGTATAGTTAATTGAATTTAATCGTGTATAGATACAGTTTGAGTTAAAAATTATGGCATACTCCAAAAATTTAAGGCAAAAAGCATTCAACTATTTAGAAACTGGACATTCTGCAGAAGAAGTCAGACAAGTTTTTGGTATAGCATTAAGAACAGTGTTTAACTGGCTGAAACGTCAAAGAAATGGATGTTTAGAAGATAAACCAAGAAAAAGGCATCCAATTAAAATTGATAATGACCAACTAAAGAGCGATATTAAAAAATATTCTGATAATTATTTGAAAGAGATAGCAAAAGAATTTAAGGTAGATCCTTCCTCTATATTCTATGCTTGTAAAAGACTTAAAATTACTTTAAAAAAAAGGCCTTATTTTACAAAGAAAGAGATGAGAAAAACCGTGAGGAGTTTAAAAAAGAATTAGAAAAGATAGCAAAAGAAGATTGTGTTTATCTTGATGAAAGTGGAATCAATGAATGTCTACAACGTCATAGTGGGCGAGCTTTTAGAGGAAAGAAAGTTTATTCAGCAGTATCTGGCCATCTTTTTGCAAGGGAAAGCTTTATAGCAGCTAAATGCCAATCTAAAATTTTTGCTACTTTTTGCTATACAGGAACGTGTCATACTATCTTGTTTAATACATGGTTAGAAAAAATATTAATTCCAGAGCTTAAAACTGGGCAGTTGTTTATTATGGATCATGCTACTTTTCACAAGTCTAAAAAAACCAAATATCTGATTGAACAAGCCGGCTGTAAAATTTTATTTCTTCCCTCCTATTCACCTGATTTAAATCCAATTGAAGTTTTCTGGGCAAATTTTAAACAATTAGTCCGGTTAAGTTTAAACAAATTATCAAGTCTTGCAAAAGCCATTGATTATTTTTTTTGTCAAATATGCACATAAGTGCACAATTAAATTCAATTAACTATAAATAGTATTAAAATCGAATACGCTGGAAAAAGCTTTAATAAAAATCTCCGATTTAAAGGGCTAAATCTTATAAAAATAAGCTACTAAAATTATATATCCGATTAACAAAAACGAAAACCATTGCTTTTAAAAAATCCATTTTAGAATATTTTTGTAATTTATATTCCATTGAATGCGCTAAATTTATTTTATTAAATAAAAAAAATTAAAAAACATCAATTTATTCATTTTTATTTATTAAAATAATAATAAATAAAGCAATCCAAACTCAGCATTTAGTTATACATATCATTAGAAAATTTTTATTATCCATAATAAACATTTTAGGTAAATGAGAGTGTGAAATAAAATTATTAAGTGAATAAAGTAAAGTTAAGTTTTAAATTTAGGAATATTAATTATGAACCAACATACTGAAGTTAAACACTCTTTTTATAATGTTAAAATCATTTGACAAAAAGAAAAGACCTATATTGACAATTATTAAAAGGATGTCGAAATTTACCTTCTACCTAAAAATTTAAAGAAAGAGTTTAGGATGAATTACAAATGGAAAAATATCAAATGTCCATCAGCATCCTTTCTCAATTAGTGAGTGATGAAACAAGAGAGCTATGAAAAACAGCCTACTTATATTGAAGTTATTTTAGATACAAAAATTTAATTATTTAATCATTGATATAAAATTATTTTTTTTGAAAAATAAGCTTTTATACGTAAGTTCTTTATATAAATTTTATAAAAAAGCATATCCTTTAATTATCCTTACACAAAGATTTTGAGTTAAATTCCCTTCCACATGTATTTTTAAACAACCTCAAATACTTTTCCATGTCCTTTTTTAAGATGTTTCCTTGCCTGAAAATTAAGGTTTTGTTATTATTATATTAGTTATTTACAGAAATCATGTTCAAAACATTAGCCTTTTTGGCTCTAAATACGGGGGATTCCTCATGTCATTAGACAAAGGTACCAAGGAAGAAATTACAAAAAAGTTCCAATTACATGAAAAAGATACAGGGTCAGCAGACGTCCAAATCGCTATTTTAACTGAACGCATTACTGAATTAACAGAGCACTTAAAAAGAGCACCAAAAGATCATGGATCTCGCTTAGCACTTCTTAAGCTCGTCGGCCAACGCCGTCGTTTGCTAGACTATCTTAACTCAACAGATACAAAACGCTATCAAACGTTGATTAACAAACTAAAACTGCGAAGATAATTTAATCTTTAAAGTCAGCAAAAAGGGGCAGCTTTAACTGCCCCTTTTTGCTATTAGGACTCTTGCATAAAACAACCTTTTAAAGTAAAATTTAAAATTTGCAAGAAGCCATATAAGGAGAATTAGCAATTCTTAGAAAGAAATTGTGAAAATGAAATAGAAATCAGAAAATGTCCTTTAAAAGCTTTTGAAGTGCGTTTTCTGAATTCTATTCCTGTTTAATTTCTTGGGTCATACCAATTCTTTTATCCTAATTTTTTTCTAGGATTATCAACTTGGATTAAAAAATTTATAGAAATTGCCATGGGCTAAATTCATTGGTTCTATTAGGGTAGCTCAAGCTATTTCTAATAATATCAAGTTTTTAATAAGATAACCCTTGAAAATAAAATGAATTACTTAATTCAAATAGACGCTAACCCCTCCCATAGATTCTTGCAAATTTCTTATTGGGAATAAACAAAAGTTTTTCTTTGGCAAAACTGTTACAAGGATCCAATGAGAGCTAGGTTAAAAATTGTTGGTTATAAACAATATTTTTTCCTCTCAAAAATGCGTATAGAATTTTCAATTTTGATTTATTAAAGTTTTCTTTTTTTATGGAGTATTATTTAATGCAACGTGAAACTATTTCAGTTCCTGTTGGTGCACAAGAAATTATTTTTGAAACAGGTAAAATTGCTCGTCAAGCTGGAGGAGCTGTTGTTGTCCGATGTGGAGAAACAGTTGTCTTCACAACGGCTTGTGCCGCCCCAAATGCTGATTCCACGACCGATTTTTTACCTCTTCGTGTTGATTATCAGGAAAAATTTTCGTCAGCAGGTAAAACACTTGGTGGATTTATTAAAAGAGAAGGTCGCCCGACTGAGAAAGAAGTTCTTGTTTCTCGTTTAATTGATCGTCCTATTCGCCCAATGTTTGAAGAAGGTTATTACAATGAAGTTCAACTTCTTTCTTTTGTTTGGTCTTATGATGGAATTAACTCACCAGAACCTCTAGCAATTTGTGGAGCTTCTGCAGCTCTAGTCATTTCCGATATTCCTCTTATTAAACCTGTTGGAGCTGTACGTATAGGGTTTATTGATGCTCAATTTATCGTCAACCCAACTATAGAACAACAAAAGCAATCTAAACTAGATTTGTTGATAGCAGGAACCGAGGAAGCTGTTTTAATGATTGAAGGCTTCTGTGATTTCTTAACAGAAGATCAAGTATTGGAAGCTATTGAAATAGGCCATCGTAGCATCAAAACGATTTGCCAAACACTTGAACAGTGGCGTGCAAAAGTGGGTAAACCAAAAAATCGTGAAACTCTTAGACAATTACCAAAAGAATTGTATGCAGATGTAGAATCAATTGCGAATCCCCTCTTAGAAAAAGCACTCCGAATTTGTGAAAAGCAAAAACGGGAAGAAGCCCTAGCTGAAGTCACCAAGGCTGTCAATGATCGTTTGATGCCAGAAAACGAAGAGCCTAAATACCCAGCCAAACATATCGCTTATGTCATTAAAGACGTCTCTTCTAAAATGATGCGTCAAATGATTTTAAATGAAAATGTTCGTTCCGATGGAAGAACATCAACAGATATACGATTTATTGATATTGAACAAAGTCTTCTCCCCCGTGCTCACGGAAGCTCTTTATTTACAAGAGGTGAAACACAAGCATTAGCTGTATGTACATTGGGCGGTGCTTCAATGGCACAACGATTTGAAGATTTAGAAGGAGAAGGTAACAACCGTTTCTACTTACAATATTCTTTTCCTCCTTACTCAGTCGGAGAAGTAGGAAGAGTTGGAGCTCCGGGAAGACGAGAAATCGGACATGGAAAGTTAGCGGAAAGAGCTTTAATGGCAGTCATCCCCACGAAAGAACAATTTCCTTACACAATCCGTTTGGAATCTAACATTACAGAATCTAACGGATCCTCTTCTATGGCAACTGTTTGCGGAGGCTGCTTAGCGCTCATGGATGCAGGTGTGGCTATTAAACGTCCAGTTGCGGGAATCGCAATGGGACTAATATTAGAAAATGAACGCTTTATTATCCTATCAGATATTCTGGGAATTGAAGATGCGCTCGGTGATATGGATTTCAAGGTAACCGGAGATCAAAACGGCATTACTGCTTTCCAAATGGACATCAAAGTAGAAGGCATTACCATTGAAATTATGCGGGTTGCTTTAAAACAAGCTAAAGAAGGCCGCGTCCATATCCTAAATAAGATGCTAGCTGTATGCCCAACGTATAAGGGTGAAATGTCTCGTTATGCACCACGCATTGAAACGATCCAAATTAAACCAAGCAAAATTGCAGTTGTTATCGGCCCAGGTGGAAAACAAATCAGAGCAATCATCGAACAGACAGGTGTTCAAATTGATATTGATGATACGGGTCTTGTTAACATTGCTGCCATAGATTTAGTAAGCATTGAAAAAGCAAAAGCCATTATTCATGGTCTGACCGCTGAAATTGAGATTGGTAGAATTTATTCTGGAAAAGCCATTTCTATTGCACCCTTTGGTGTTTTTGTGGAAATCCTTCCCGGTAAAGAAGGCCTTTGCCATATTTCTGAATTTGATGTAAATCGTATCAACAGCTTAGATGAATTTGTAAAACAAGGTGATATGCTCATGGTAAAAGTTCTCGATATCAACGAACGAGGACAAATTAAATTGAGCCGCAAAGCCACTTTACAAAGTCAATAGCTTTTCTTTTATGGTGCTGAACAAATTCAGCACCATCTATTCCTCTTTTATAAAATTCATAAACCACGCTAATGTCTACAAGCAAAAATATTCTTGATCAAAAGTAAGAAAAGGGCGATTAAACTGCTCGTCTATTCATAAGAGATAAGTTCATTGCTTTACAGATCACAAACATTTCTAAGGGAATGTGGCAACCCTTTAAATAAAAGAAGTTCTTCTTGATAACTTTCAAAAAAAACTTTTTGCTTTAATGGTTAAAGTTCTCGACTTAAGTTTTTTAAGGATCGATCCATAAATCTTTAGGAGTAAATAGTGTAGACTTAGCCAATTATTTTTACATTAGTCGCTATTGGTATGAACAACTATTTCATTTGCGACTACAATTAGCATCGAGCATTACAGTTTAGGACTATCTAATTATTGTATTTATTCAAACATTTTTAGATGTATTTGTAAGCAATTTATTAATTTTTTTAATTAATCTAATTTTTTTTAATAAATTAAAATAAGAAAAATAATACCTAAAAAAATTTTTATTTTTTAAAAAATTTTGCCTTAACGATTTTCTTGTTATTTGTCACTATCCTATCTAGAAATCTATGTTGCTATTTTATTTTTTATCTTCCATGTTGAGGTTAAATAAAAATAACCCAAGCCTTGAGCAAAAAATGAAAGAACGTTTAAAAGTTGTTGTTCCTTCTTTTAATAGTGTTTCATACTTGGATAAAACGCTTCAGTCAATTGAAAATCAAACGATTAGAGACGTGGATGTTTGCGTGATTGATGATGCTTCTACCTTACCAATGCAACGCTCTTTAATTGAAAAATACTGTACGAAAAATGGATGGCTGCCTCTTTTTCATCAAAAAAACCAAGGAGCCCTTGTTAGTATTAAAAATGGAATAGAAGCTTTGAACTGTGATCGGGAAGATATTATTGTGATTATCGATGGGGATGATTGGTTGGCTGATCATCTCGTCTTTTCAACACTTTTAGAGGTTTATGAGTTTCCTTCTGTTTACTTAACTTACGGCTCCTTTGAAACCTATCCGAAAAATTGTTTAAACATCACTTATGCAGCACCAGTCAGCAAAGAAATTATTGATCAGCAACTATATAGGCAAACCCCGTGGATTTACCATCACTTGAAAACATTTAAATATCACCTCTGGAAACATCTTAAAGATTCAGATCTGCGTAACTTAAACGGAGAATATTATATGGTCACAAGCGATCGGGCGTTTTTTTACCCGTTACTTGAACTTGCCGGACACCACATTCGTTTTATAGATCGCATTCTTTATATTTATAATCTTGAAAATCCTTTAAATGATCATAAAATTAGTCGAGATGAACAGCTTTTAGAGGAACATTATATTAAATCACTCCCAAAATACGCAGCTTTGCCGTAAGGTTTTTTTATGAAAGGTCAGTTTAAAATTGTCATTCCTTCTTTTAATAGTGTTAATTTTATTTCAAACACATTAGGGTCTGTTGAAAAACAATTGAACAAAAATTTTGAAGTTTGTGTAATTGATGACGCTTCCACAATTCAAAAACAAAGAGAAATCATTTCAGAATTTTGCCATCGTAATCAATGGAAATCTATCTTTCATTCAAAAAATCAGGGTGCTTTAGCTAGCATTGTGGAAGCAATTCATCATCTAAATCCTCAGGAAGACGATGTTATAGTCATGCTAGATGGGGATGATTGGTTATACGATGAGAATACGCTAAACATTCTTGATAAGGTATACAGTGAAGAAGATGTTTATTTAACCTGGGGACAGTTTCAAACATACCCCCCTGATTGTTTAAAAATGAATTATGCTCTTCCCATTCCCGAATTTGTCATCGAACAACAACTTTATCGAGAAATTGTGGATATTTTTGGCCATTTGAAAACTTACAAATACCGACTTTTTCGAGAAATCAAAGATGAAGATTTACGAGATCCGGAATCAGGAGAATATTTTCGAGTCTCGTGGGATAAAGCGTTGATGTATCCAATGCTTGAAATGGCAGCTCACAAAGTTCGTTTTATTCCTGATAAACTTTATGTCTACAATATTGTCAATCCCCTAAGCGATTATAAAATCAATCGAAAAGAGCAAATCGCAGCAACAAATTTTATTAGAAATAAACCCCACTACAAACCCATCTTTTAGTCACTCATTTGCTGCTAATGCTGCTTCAAATCTGGCGATCACTAAAGGCTTTTCTCCGTAATTAGTTACTTCCTTGAAATAAGTTTTCGCAAAACATAAGCAACCATAGTGTTTGCTAATATTTCCCTTCCATATCCCTTTTGTTTTTGTAATTCATGCTATAGAATTAATGTCTTCTTATCAAATTTCAGGCATTTTAATTCCCTACTTAATATAAAATCAGTTTAATTATTATTCCATACGGGATATACTAATTGATTAGAAGCTGTACATTAAAAGCTAAAAATAAAAATTTTTACCACTTAAAGCATAGATTTATTAGCGGAAATAAAAAACCCTAACCATAGAGTGGTTAGGGTTTAAAGAAAAGAGATAGCCCTTCTTAAGAAGACAATCCTAAAGTGTTCGGTATTGTTCCGGAACTAGAAATATCAACCTCTCTGGGAGGAGGAGGTGGTGGTGTAGCAGCTTCTTTTTTATGTAAATCTGCTGCGCGTTTTAATCTTTCACGTTTACGAACGGCATCCCAGTTATTTTTAACCACAATTTCTTGGATATCTTCACTGTCAAGTGTTTCAAACTCAATCAACATCAGAGTTAATAACTCGACCTGTTCTTTATAATCCAAAATAATTTTACGGGCAATAGCAAGTGCTTCGTCTAAAATACGGCGGACTTCGGAATCAATAGCTTGCGCAGTTTCATCAGAATAAGTTTTCTCGTGATGATCACCAAAGCCATATTGACCGCCACCTTCCGAACGTTCATCATAAGCAACAGCACCTAATTTATCGCTCATACCCCACTTGCAAACCATACTGCGAGCTAATTGCGTTGCCCGTTCAATGTCTTGTTGAGCGCCGCTAGACACATCTCCGACAAAAATTTCTTCGGCGACACGTCCACCCATCAAGACAGCAAGTTGATCATGCAGTTCTTGTTTCCAATAGCTCACACGATTTTTTTTAGGAAGAAACATAGTTGCCCCTAAAGACATTCCTCTAGGTATGATGGTCACTTTATCGACAGGATCTCCGCTTTTCACAATTAATCCGACAACAGTATGGCCTGATTCATGGTAAGCTGTTGTTCTTTTTTCATTTTCATCGATTTCTAAGCTTCGCCGCTCTTTTCCATACAAAACTTTGTCACGAGCTTCAATCGTTTCCTGCGCAGTGACAGCTGTCCTTCCTTTACGAGCAGCAAGTAAAGCAGATTCATTCAATATATTTGCCAAATCAGCTCCAGAAGAACCTGGGGTGCTGCGTGCAATTGCCATTAAATCGATTGAAGGATCCATTTTAATGCGTCGAGCATGAACCTTTAAAATGTCATAACGACCTTTAATATCTGGTAATCCAATAATGACTCGTCTGTCAAAACGGCCTGGACGTAATAACGCTTTGTCTAATACATCTGGACGATTAGTCGCAGCCATTAAAATAACACCTTCATTCGTGTCAAAACCATCCATTTCAACAAGAAGTTGGTTTAATGTTTGCTCTCGTTCGTCGTGACCTCCGCCCATTCCAACTCCGCGGTGGCGGCCCACAGCATCAATTTCATCCATGAAGATGATACAAGGAGCCGCTTTTTTTGCTTGTTCGAATAGATCTCGAATTCGACTCGCTCCTACTCCTACAAACATTTCTACGAAGTCGGAACCTGAAATAGAAAAGAATGGGCGGTCGGCTTCCCCAGCTACAGCCTTTGCTATCAATGTTTTACCTGTTCCTGGAGGTCCAATGCATAAAACGCCTTTTGGAATTTTACCACCAAGCGAAGTAAATTTTTGAGGGTTCTTTAAGAACTCTACAATCTCTTGAAGTTCTTCTAATGCTTCATCTACTCCAGCTACATCCTTGAATGTAATTTTGTTATCTCCCTTATTGAGAAGCCGGGCTGGAGATTTTCCAAAATTCATTGCCGTATTACCCATTCCCTTCATTTGCCTTGCAAAAAGCATATACAAAACTAAAATTACTAATAAAACAGGTAATAAGGTAAACAAGTAGCTAAAATAATTTGGAGAAGGTTCTTCGCTTTTGAAGGTTTTTTCAAGGACAGCGTTAAGAGGTTGATCTGGGGCTCTAAAAATGCCTCCTCGATTGTGGCTAAAATTAGCCCACTCTTCTTTAGCTTTGCTAAACCATTGATTGTAAACTTCAGGATCTTGTTTTTCTAAAGCTTTTGTTGAAAGCTCTTGATTGTTAAAATACCAAATAACATTCGATACGGATTGACGAGCCTTGTCTAACTGAATTTGATTATCGTCTAAGCGTGTGTTGATTTGATTATATTCATCCAACGTTTCTTTATAATTACGAACACTTCGTAGTTTGGCTAAACGAATGTGATCCTCTTCATGATTTAATTCATCAATAATAGCTTTTAGGTTAACTAAAGCATGACCATAAGCAGCTAATTGTTCAGATAAAGAAGTTGCTCCACTATCTGCCACTTCTTTATCAATTCCTTTAAGGGATTGCTTAATTGTTTCAGATCCAATTCCAAGAGCGGGCGAACGCAAATTTCTTAAAAGTTCATTGATTAAGTTACCTAAATTTTTTAAAGACTCTGCCGTTGGATTTTGTCGGGCAGCTTCATATTCTTTTTCCAAGCTAACCAAACTTTCGACAGCAGACTTCGGTAAATCTTTAATAACCACACTCTGATCTTCTTCGGGAGTATTGTACATGTCATCGACAACAACATATCCCCCCTTAGGAATCGATAAGCCGCTTAATTGCAAAAACAAACTAGCAGAATCGAAAACTTTTGTTTTCAGAGTTTTAATTTCATCTTTAACACGTGCTTGTTCAGCTTTAAGTTCATGATTCGTGTCAAGTAACTCTAAGTATTTATAACGCGTTTTCCCTTCTTCTGTCAGCCTATCTCTAAATTTACCGCTGAAAGTCACCAAATTGTCATTTAAAGCAATTTTACGACTATCTTCCGGTTGTAAAAGCTGTAAATTGACTAAATGTTCTAACTGATAGCTAAAAGACACTTTGGCAAATTTGGTATCAATAAAATTTTGTACCATTAAGGCAAACAAAAAGGCGGCCATGAGAAACCAAACAAAGCTGTTTGAAATTCCCTTTTTAAAATCTTGCTTGTTATCGTCTGACATAATTTCCTAACATTCGATTTGACGACCTTTTCTCAATCACTATCTAGAAAAAGTCTGTACTAATAATTGCATTGGTTTGTTCATTCTACCACAGGAAGTATTCGCATTCAATAATAGACTTCTTGTAAAGTTTCTCTCGCTCATTCTAGTTGATATTTTTTAGCGAACTGGTTGTAAGGATATGAGATGAAAATTTTTATGGTTTCACCACACAAACATAAACTAAATTCCAATTCCCACAAAATCCACAACTTAAGATATTTTTTAATTTACTACAACATCTCACATTGAAATCACAAAAATTCTGATATGCTGTTGTATTTTTCTTATGTAAGATAACTTAATTCTATTTGCAAACATTTTTCTCCTTCTTGCAAATTTTGTCTTTCTAAACCAGTTAAAAATTCATGAGCAATTTCATTATGTTGCCAAATTACTGGAAAAAAAGAGCGTAAAAAGGGAGGAACGTGATGCGAACTCCACCATTTATTGATTGTGGAGTGATGTCTTAAAAGTTTGGCGTGTTTAGAGGCCTGCCCTAATACATACTTATCCAGAGGAAGATATGTTTTTAAATAACCACGCCAACCATCTAACCAAGTTGAAGCTTGTAAATTTTGATGATAGAAACTCTCATTCGTTTTTATCATCCATTTCCCATAATACTGAAGGCTAGAGCCAGAAATTTGCAAGTTTGGATTCTTACATGCAGTTTTTTTTGAAAGAATAAAAAAATGTCCTCGATCGATAACGATTTTTTTCGTTCCCATCTCAAAACTTAGTTGGGGCTCCAACTTTTCAATTGCCTCTGATGCTCTTTGAAGGATTTGTCGAGATAGAAAAAATAATTCTTGTTCGCTGATTAAACGTAAAAGATACTTGATTTCAACCAGATCTATAGAGGGATGGTTGGCTAAATTTAAATAGACTCCAAAAGGACCTTTAACGATCTGACCTAGTAAAGGAGACACTCGGCCTAAAAAAAAATTTTTTAATTCACTCATTTCAGATGCAATGTAAACTAATGAGTTGTCTATTTTCTTCCCAAAGGATCGATTTAAGTCTGGAATAATAGTTCGTCGCATGCGAGCTCTCATAAATCTTTCGTCACAATTTGTCCCATCTTCAAACGCTTTGAGTTGATTTCCTTTCAGAAAAGCTAAAATCTCATCTTTCTGAATTCCTAGTAAAGGACGTAAAAACTGGACTTGATCGTGCCACATTCTCTCTTTTAATCCGTCAAAATGAGACCAGTGAGATCCCTCTAAAATTCTTTTTAAAACAGTCTCCACTTGATCATTTTCTTGATGTCCTAGACAAACAGCTTGTAAATTATTTTGCAGGCAAATTTCCTTAAAAAATTTCTGCCGTTGTTTTCGACAGGCATCTTCTAAATTTCCAGCTAATTGTGAGAGATCGATTTTCAGCTGATGATAAGGAACTTGGTGTTGCTCTGCTAAATTTTTCAATATGGTTGCTTCCTTGGCACTCTCTTCACGCCAACCATGATCAACATGAGCAACATGAAAAGAGAGAATTCCTTCTAATCGGCAAGCAAGTAAACAATAAAAAAGAGAAAGAGAGTCAGCACCTCCTGAAAGAGCTAATAGAAGTGGCTGTGTTGATTTACAATACTTTTTGATAAATCTTTTAACTTGATTAATCACATTTAGTTTCTCATTTTTTAAGCAAATACAAGACATAAATTAAAGATAGAAGCAAAATCAAAATCCAAAGTAAAAATGGAAAAGGATCCTGTTGAATAGTTAACGTTCCCTCTTCATCAACCAATTTTGAAGGTAAAGGTTCTCTTCCAATTTCGTGATTAGATGATAAAGGCTCATCCTTAAATACGGATTCCAGTTCTTTGATAAAACGTATTTGAACCCATTCCTTAAATCCTTTCTTCCAAACTAAAGTATCCGGATTAACGCGCACATCTGCTTTAAGCTCACTAGGACTAAAAGGGCCTTCTTTAAATCCATTAATGGAAATATACCATTCTTGTTTCACATTTCATCCTCATTTCTGAAAAATTGTCTAGAAATCTGCTTTCTTCTTTCCTGAATAACTCGACTGCATTGAACCCGTGTTTAGTAAGCTCTATTGTATCAAATTCGGTGATTAATTAATCTAGTAGGCACATCATACCAAATTGAAAAATAAATGTATAAATAACTACTTTTTAGTTTTGCCTATAAACCTCTTCATATAGTTGGAAAAATTTGTGATCCCTATTTTGTGGCGTTACTCCATTAACCATTTTTTAAAAATTGTTTTCGCTTGCGTCTTTGCATTCATTTCGATTTTACTTACAATGCGTTTGGATGAAATCGCCAACTTCGCTGCATTAGGAGCTCCGATTTCTTACATTTTATTGTTTGCGTTTTATCAAATACCTTATATACTTCCTATAGCACTTCCTCTTTCATGTTTGATTGCCTCTCTGATTTTTGTTCAGCGCCTTTCTAATACACATGAATTAACAGCTTTACGTGCTTGCGGTTTTGCTTTAAAAGATCTTCTTGCGCCCATTTTATTAACAGCCGCCTTTCTCACAATTTTCAATTTTTGGATAGTTTCCGAAGTCGCTACGCAAACTCACCTTCAAACAAATATTCTTAAAAGTGAACTCCGTTCGATTAATCCTTTACTGCTTCTCAATAATAAGCATCTAATGAGGCTTAAAGGGCTCTATTTTGACTCTCTAGGCCCTTCTCGGGTAGGAGAAATGGCTACCGATGCTGTTTTTGCGATTCCAAGTCAGCACCATCAAAGAATTAACTTATTCATTGCAAAACAACTTAAAGCATCTTCTTCTATTTTTACTGCTCAAGGAGCCACGTTGTTAACAACAACATCTCTCAATCAAGAGAACACTTTTGATGACTTGTTGATTGAAAATATGAAAAAATCTACTACCCATGTCGAGGATTTTTCTCAAATCTTGCAAAAAAAAGTCTGGACTGTGAATAATGACTATCTTAAGCTCCCTTTGCTTTTAATTCGCGCTCAGGAACAGAAGCAGGCACTTCGCCAAGCAAAATTAGAAAATAAAAAACCTGTTATTGTCAAAGATTTAAAAGGGCAATTTCATAAAAGCCTTTCAGAAATCGCTAAACGGTCATCAATTGCTTTTGCTGTGATAAGTTTCACACTTATGGGAACTGCTTTTGGAATGAATATTAGCCGGCAACGTAAACATAAAAATTTATTGATCGTTATAATCCTAACAACATTTTATCTGACAACTTTTTTTTTGGCTAAGGGATTAGATCAACAGTTTTATCTTTCTTTCGCTTTATATCTTTTACCTCTCATCCTAATCGATATCATTTCACTTTGGACACTCAATCGAATTAGCAATGGAATTGAATAATGTTTAGAAGCATTTGGGAAAGATATTTTGTCAGTGAATTTATTAAAGTTTTTCTTCTTTTTTTAGTTTGTTTTTATGGTCTGTATGTTCTCATTGACTATGCAAGTCATACAAGTGCTCTTCCACATCATCATATACAGCTGCGTATACGAGAACTCATTCGCTATTATCTTTTTATTCTAGCGAGTCGAGCGGAAATTCTCATTCCGCTTGCTTTATTGATTGCATTTATTAAAACAGTTTGTACTTTAAATACTCATCAAGAGTTAGTTGCTCTGATGGCAGGCGGAATCAAACTGAAAACTTTGATGCGTCCTTTTCTTATGATTGCCTTAGCATTTGTTTGCTTACTTTATCTAAATGAACAGTTTGTTTTGCCTTCCACCCTTAAAAAATTACGCCATCTCGAAAACGCAACAAAGCACCAAAAAAAACGGCAATTGCCGGAAATTACCGTTAAACATGTCGTTCTAGAAGATAGATCTCTTTTACTTTATCAAAATTATGATAGTGAAAAAGAAGAATTTTTTGATGTGTACTGGATTGAATCGATCGATAGTATTTATCGAGCCAAATATTTATGCCCAAATAAAGAAATACCTGTCGGTTATTTTGTTGATCATCTTTTAAGACAGCCTAACGGCGAACTATTACAACAACAGGCATATAGTCAATATGAATTTAAAAATTTGCTATTTAATCAAGAACTTTTGCAATCTGCTATTTTAGATCCCGATATTTTGCCTTTAACAAATCTATTTTTTCAACAGCCCAGTCTTTTCGCCAACTTAAGTGAAAAAGAAAGCAAAATTGCGACTGCATTTTACTGGAAACTTCTCATGCCTTGGCTTTGTCTGCTAGCGATTTTAGCACCAGCTCCTTCTTGCGTTCGCTTTTCGCGCCAGATACCTATTTTCTTTATTTATATTTATTCTCTATTTGGCCTAATTGCTTTTTATATGCTTATGGATGCGGCCCAAGTGTTAGCTAAAAGGCAAGTTCTTCCTCCTATTTGGGCTATAGGCTTACCTTTTATTCTTGTATTCAGCTTTTATAGTTATCGCTTTGCCCGCTTGAAATAACGATTTATCAAATGGCATGAAAATTAAAAAATAGAATTTAAAATATATTTTTACCATTAGCTATAAAATGATAATCTCATTTTGCTTTTCAAACAAACGACTCATAAAATTCTAAAATTATTTTTGTACCATTAGCAAAAGTTTAAAACTCTAAAAAATTTAAAGTTGGTTATTTTAACCACTTCCGCTTAAATCACCTAAATTCATAAAGTGTTGGCGCTTTCTTTTTCTTTTCAAAAACAACTTTCCAATTCACTTGTGAATAATTGTGACAACATTTAGCATCACTGGGAAACCAATTTAATTTTTGAGTCAAATCTATTTTTAAAGATTGTTTATGCATGTCTATTTTTTATTTTTTTCAGTGCTAGTAACTTTGTTATCTCCCCTGTCTCTTGTAGCTAAACTTACTTTGGAAGAATGTCAAACAATCGCTCTTGAGAACGGAGAAAAAAAAACAATTGCAGATCTTCAAGCTTTAATTGCTTATGATCGAATTGATGAAGCACGAAGCACCGGTCGTCCTAAGTTAAATATTCATGGCGATTATATGACCTCTGGAGAAACTAAACACTGGCGACATAATACACGAAATAGACATGTCAAAGTTTCTCTTGTGATTCCAATTTGTAATTTTGGGTTAACTAAAGAGGCTGTTAAATCTCAGAAAAATCTTTATCAGTCTTCTCTTCATTCTTTAGACCAAATCAAGCAAGACATTCTGCATGCAGTTAGTGAGGCTTATTTTGAATTATTAATTTTTCAAAAGCTTGAATGGATTGTTGAAGAGTCTATTCGATCATTGCATAGGCAAATCGAAGTAACCCAAGATTTTCTAAATCAAGGATTAATACATAGAAATGAAGCTTTATTATTCGAAGTTCAATTGGCACAATTTCAACAAAATTCCATGGAAGCTAAACTTAACACGAAATTAGCGACTGAAAGGCTTAATCGACTGATGAATAAAAATTTAGATAATTTAATTGAAATTGAAGATATTTTGACTTTTACAAATCAGGAAATTTGCCTAGACAATTTAATCGAAGCGGCTAAACTTAACCATCCTCAACTTTTAGCCTTATCCGCACAAATCCAAGCAGTTAAACATGGGTATCGTTCTGAAAAAGCAACCTTATATCCAAATTTGTATGCTTTTTCCAATTACAGTAATACCTCTGATTATACGCTTCCTTATCGTCAAGGATTAGATGCAGGAATTGCTATTGATCTATCTTTGTACGATGGAGGTTATACCTACGCCAAACTCCGCAGAATAAAAAAAGAATTAAGTCAATTAGAGTGGCGTTATCAAGAACTTGAAAGAGATATCGAGTTAAATATCCGCTCCTCTTTTTTAGCCATTCAAACCGCCCTCGGAAAAATCCCCGTTGCTCAAACAGGAGTTACTTTAGCAGAAGAAAATCTCGCAATCACTCAAAATTTATTCGAAGAGGGATTGGTGACTAATCTTGACGTGGTACATGATCATGAAAATTTATTAGAAGCACGAGTAAGCTATTTTAAAACGCTTTATACATATCACAAATCAAGGGCTAATTTGATCCATTCAGCAGGAATGATGCATAAAAAAGGATATCTCTAATATGTTAAATCTTCATCAAATGTTTAAAGCGATCATATTGGGCGCTTGTTATTTCTTTTTTCAACAATCTGTTCTTGCTACGGATTTCTCTACTGTTGGAAATATTTATCCTTCTTCAAAAAGTGTTGTTGGAAGTCAAGTTTCGGGAAGAGTCGATCAAATTTATGTCGAAGTTGGACATGAAGTCAAAAAAGGAGATCCGCTTCTTGCTCTTGATCCAACTTTTTTTCAAATTGATGTATCAAAACAAACAACCACCTTAGAATGTTCAAAAATTGAACATACAGATGCCGAAATCAATTATCAAAGAATGAAAAGGCTTTGGGAGAAAAATGAAGGGAAAACACCTTCTATTTCGCTAAAAAAATTCGAAGAAGCAAAAACCATTTATGAAAAATCGCTTGCCTCAGTAAAAGGAAATGAAGAAGAGTTGCGAAGAGTCAAAAAGCACCTTGCAGAAACAATCATTAAAGCTCCTTTTGATGGCGTTATCACTAAAAGATTTGTAGATCTAGGCGAATCCATTGCTTCAGTTCCTACAACAGCTCTTTTTGAAATCCAATCAATTAGCCCTGTTTATTTAGAATTTTCAGTTCCTCAAGTTTATTTGAACTTAGTTCATATCGGTACCCCCATCCAATTTGAAATTGAAGGAACTGATCACTCAAATTACCAAGCAAAAATTGATCTCATTCACCCTTGTTTAGATGAGAATACTCGATCAGTTCGTTGCAGAGTTGTTCTAAGTAATGAAAATAAAAAATTCTTACCTGGATCTTTTGCTAAAATCATGATAAAAGGAAACTCGCTGTGAACTTACCTGACCTTTCTGTTAAAAGACCTGTTTTCATTTCCATGATTATGCTAGCTCTTGTTGTATTTGGAACGATTGCTTTTAAGGAATTGGGCGTAGATCTATTTCCTAAAATAGACTTTCCTGTAATTACAGTAATTTCCACTCTTCCTGGTGCAGATCCAGAAACAATGGAAAAATCTGTCACAGAAATCATTGAAGAGGCTGTTTCTAACATCAGTTCTATTAAGCATCTCCGTTCTACAAGTGCCGAGGGAATTTCACAAATTATCGTCGAGTTTGATTTAGATAAAAATGTAAATATTGCTTATCAAGAAGTACAAGCTAAAATTGGAACAGTTCGACAAGAGTTGCCCAATGATTTAAAAGATATTATTATTGAAAAATTTGACATCGATTCCGCTCCAATTATGGCCGTGGTTCTTTCTGGAGATCAACCTATTGAAGAACTTTCGAAAATTGCTAACAAAACAATAAAAGACTCTCTGCAGCAAGTACCAGGTGTCGGTCAAATCAAGATTGTTGGAAAGCAAGATCGAAATATCTGGATTTATTTGGATCCCTATAAATTGGAAGGCATGCATCTGTCTGTTCAAGATGTGATACAAGCCATCAAAAATCAACATTTAGAATTTCCGGGCGGACGTATTGAAACCGGTAAAATTGAACTTCCCGTCAAAATCAAAGCTGAATTTGATCAATCTCAAAATCTTTCTTCTATTGTCGTTGCTTATCAAAATGGCTATCCCATCAAAATATCGGATATAGGTACTATAGTAGATGGATTAGAAGAGCAACGAACGCTTGCGCGTTTAAATGAAAAACAAGCCATTGCTTTAGTTATCCGAAGGCAATCCGGAACAAATACAGTCAATGTCGCTCATGCAGTAAAAAAAGAGCTCGAAAGATTAAAACCTGAATTAGCTGCTCAAGGTATTCACACAGAAATTGCGCAAGATCTTTCAGTTTTTATTGAACATTCAATCGAAGAAATTGAATTTCACTTACTTTTTGGAGGCGCCCTAGCCATTTTGATTGTTTTTCTTTTTTTAAGAAACTTTCGCATCACGTTAATTAGTGCTCTTGCTATTCCCATCAGTGTCATGGCAACTTTTATGCTGCTTAATTGGATGAATTTCACTTTAAATACAATGACAATGTTGGCTCTTTCTTTATCAATCGGGATTTTAATTGACGATGCAATTGTCGTCGTAGAAAATATCTTCCGCCATTTTAAACAGGGTAAAAATGCAGAGGAAGCCGCCAAAATTGGAACCCGAGAAATAGCTCTTGCAGCCTTTGCGATTACGATGTCTATTGTAGCGGTTTTTTTACCCGTCGCATTTATGAAAGGAATGATTGGACGTTTTTTCTACCAGTTTGGTCTCACTGTCACATTTGCAGTTTTATTAAGTCTTTTTGTTGCATTTTCCTTAACTCCCATGCTTGCTGCAAAATTTTTGAAACCATCCAAATCGAATCATTTTTTGTCAAAATGGATTGGAAAAGCTTTATATTGTTTAGATCAAATTTATGAATCTCTTTTAATAAAGGCTTTAAAATTTTATAAAACTTCTTTATTTATCGCTTTTTTTTTATTAGGAATGACTATTTACTTAAGTCAATATATTCGATCAGAATTCGTTCCACTAGAAGATCAAAGTGAATTTTTCATCAATGTTCGAACACCTCTTGGATCTTCTTTATCTGTCACCGACCAAGCATTAAAAAATATCCGTGCTCAAATACAAGACAATGATTGGTTTAAATATAGCTTCTCCACCATCGGTAATGACAGCTTTAACAAAGTTAATGAAGGCGGTATTTATGTCAAAATGACAGATAAAGGAACAAGAACAATTTCTCAAATGGATGCGATGAAATGGGTGAGAGAAAAGTTAACGAATCTCGAAAATATGAAAATCAGCGTTGAACCTGTTGAAGCCATTTCTGGTGGCGGAGCAAGAAATGCAGCGATTCAATTAGATATTAAAGGGCACAACTTAGGCAAAATTGATGAAATTGCTCAAAATCTTATCGCAATTTTACAAGGCTATGAAGGTTACGTTGATTTAGATACTTCTTATGAAAAAGGCAAACCTGAAATAGAAATACATATTAAACGTGATCAAGCTTTTGCATTAGGTGTTGCTCCTTCTACCATTGCTCAATCAGTGAAACCTTTAATTGGTGGATCAGATATTAGTAAGTTTAGAGCAGATGGAGAACGCTGCAACATTACTGTTCGTTTAAAAGAAGCTTTTAGGAACAAAACTAAAGATTTACTTAATTTATCTGTTCGCAATGACCAAGGACAATTAATGAAACTTAACCATTTCATCGATGTACAGGAAAAGCAAGGCCCTGTTCAAATTGATCGCTATAACCGATTTAGGATAGTTTCAGTTTATAGTAATTTACAAAGCGAAAAAAAAGTTTTAGGTGAGGCTATTAACGAAATTCAATCAGCGATTCAATCCATGAACCTTCCTGCAGGCTATAGCGTCCAGCTTTCTGGCCATGCTGAATCTATGAACGAATCATTCGAAAATCTCCTCTTCGCACTTTTTCTAGCCCTTGTCGTTGTATACATGGTTTTAGCGTCGCAATTTGAAAGTTTTATTCAGCCCTTAATCATTATGCTTTCAGTCCCCTTTTCAATGATCGGAGCTCTAGGTATTTTGGTTATTACTCAATCGACCTTAAGCATTTTTACTATTATAGGAATCATTATGCTAATGGGAATGGTGACAAAAAATGCGATCCTTTTGATTGATTATATCAATTTGCTTAGATCAAAAGATGGCTTGGATATTCGTACAGCGATTTTACGAGCTGCCCCCACCCGTTTGCATCCAATCATGATGACAACGTTGGCTATGGTATTTGGAATGTTACCCATTGCATTGAGTAACGGGCCCGGCTCTGAGTCGCGGGCTCCCATGGCTTTAGCAATTATTGGAGGATTAGTATCTTCGATGTTTTTGACTTTAATCATCGTACCAGTCATGTACTACATGCTAGATAATGGAATAAACTTTTTTACCAACTTATTTAAACGAAAAAAACAATAGAGACGGCAAAAATAACAAAAATGATTCAATAAAGTATAAGAGTCGGCTCTAAATTTATTTAAGCCGACTCTTATAACCTATCTATGCTTATCTTGGAAATCTTTCCATTCTTTTTCAGCCTGCTCTTTACTATAACCATATAAGCTTTGAAGCTTACCAAGCATTTGCTCTCTTTGTCCATTGATTTCTGTCAAATCATTATCGGTTAGCTTGCCCCATTTTTCTTTGACTATTCCTTTAATATTTTTCCATTCCCCTTCAATCTGATCTTTATTCATTTTTTTCTCCTTTTTTTATTACTTCTTTGATTCTTATCTTGCTAATAATCCTCAATGACAGAACTGAGATGTAAATTGACACGATATTTTAAAATGTTAGTGTTTTCAACGATTCCCACGCTATGCTGAACATTATCTTGTTTAATGCTATGCAACGTCATAGCAGCTTCTGTTACAGCCGATTGAATCACCTCTTCAATTATTTTCTTGACTAATCGCTTCTACAACTTTTGTCATAAACATGAGAAGAAACTTCCTAAAAACTAAAATTGCATCATTATTTATCCTGAACTTTTCTTATTAAAATAGCCACCCTAACTTGCAATTTTTATAGTTCATTAAAATCTGCAATTTGCTTCTGAATGTAGAAAAGAGATAAAATCCCCTTAAATCAGCTTTAAAAATATAAAAATTTGCTAAAAATAAACCAAAAAATGATAACCTTTTATCTTTCGGTACTGCTCGTTAACCGATCTTTGATTCTTATATTTATTTTTTGAATGACATTTTTTATGGATGCGTTTGATTTAAGACAATGGGACGGATTTAACCAGGCTGGAGGGAAAGCAGAATTTCCAGTAATTATTGATCAAATTATTATTGATTCCAGACACGTTAATTCTTCTAATGCCTTGTTTGTAGCATTAAAAGGAGAAAAACAAGATGGTCATGATTTTGTCCAGCAGGCGGCAGAATTAGGAGCAAAATATGCGCTTGTTTCTGAACAGTGGACTCCCCCTTTTAATCTTAAACCCATTTTTTTATTAAAAGTAAAAAGTCCTTTATCAGCTTTACAAGAAGTAGCTAAAGCTTACCGCTTGCAACTTCCAACGAAAATCATTGGTATTACCGGGACCTATGGGAAAACGATGGTTAAGGATCTTTTGTTCCAACTTTTATCCACAGAAAAAAATGTGTGTGCTTCTCCTGGGAGCTTTAACAGTCAAATCGGAGTTGCTCTTAGCCTCTTAACCATTCAAAAAGACCAAGAATTGGCGATCATTGAAGCCGCTATTTCAAAG
This sequence comes from Candidatus Protochlamydia amoebophila UWE25, assembly GCF_000011565.2. Classification (NCBI taxonomy): domain Bacteria; kingdom Pseudomonadati; phylum Chlamydiota; class Chlamydiia; order Parachlamydiales; family Parachlamydiaceae; genus Candidatus Protochlamydia; species Candidatus Protochlamydia amoebophila. The sequence goes on along the minus strand of NC_005861.2, from coordinate 794,161 downwards.
AAACAGGAAATGGATATATTAGCAGACTTAATCCGTCCAGACTACACTATTTTAACACCTATTGGAAAAAAACATTTAGCTACTTTAAATGATATTGATACTATAACTTATGAAACCCTTAAGTTAGTTTGGGCGACATCTAAAACCGGATGGGTGCTTCTTCCCAATGACATCTATCAACAGTTCCACTTAAAAAATAATTTATTTTCTTCGTATATATGGGACCGAGACTCAAAATGTCTTCCCCATGCCATTCCCTTTTCCAAAAATTCTCCCTTCGCCTCTCATTATCAACTAACATTTCCTGATTCATCCCGATACGAACAGCAAATGACAAATGGCTATTCCTATTTTTTGAATTTAATCAATATCACTTCTAAAGCAGCCTGGTTAAGTGGAATTAAAGCAGAAAACATTAAGAAAATATTCGAGTACTACTATCCTGAACCCTCTCGAACTGAAATCTGGAAATCCCCTATAGGAGCAACTTTTATCAATGAAACGTCCTGTTCAGACCCACATTCAATTGATCGTGCTTTTAAACATTTTGAACATGCTGCTCCTTCTCAACGCAAAATTTTCATTTTTGGAGGAATGAAAGGCAATATTTCTTTTGCCCAAAACTATTATACAAAAATTGGTAAGACGATCTCTAAAGCACACCTTCGACATTTGTTATTATTTGGTCATCAACCTTTTAAAACTCTCATTGATGAGGTCAAAAAAATATCACCTGAAACAGAAATTTTATGTTTCAAAAGATGTGAAGAAGCTCTTAATTATCTCCAAAAAAATCTTCAATCACAAGACCTCATCTTGATTAAAGGAGATCGTAAAATTCCTTTCGAAATCTTACCAGAAACTTTTAATGGGAGCTCAAACAATAATCAATGCATTATTAACTTAGCAGCGATCAAAAACAATTTAGACATGATTCGCACTAAAATAACTCCTGAAACCCGTTTAATGATTATTATAAAAGCATTCGCTTACGGAACAGATGATATCCAATTAGGAAAATTTTTAAGTGCTTACGGCGTTGATATTTTAGGTGTTTCTTATGTAGAAGAAGGCGTAGCCCTTAAACGAGCAGGTATTACTCTTCCTATTTTCACGATTAATGCCGCCCAATATGAAATTGCTAAAGTAGTCAAATGGGAACTTGAAGTAGGTGTCAGCGATGTTAATTTTATTTCAGCTTTAGCTCAAGAGGCAAAAAAGAGCAGTAAATGCATTAAAGTACATTTACATATTAATACAGGAATGGGTCGTTTTGGATGCCGTCCTGAGGAAGCGCTAAATCTCGCTTTGTTAATTACGTCTTCTTCGCACCTAATTCTAGAAGGGATTATGACTCATTTTGCTTGTGCAGATGATCCTCGTCATGATTCTTTTACACAAGAGCAGATTCAATGTTTTGATTCTGTCATTGAACAATTAAAAAGACATTGTATCCAAGCAAAATGGACGCATGCAGCTAATTCCAGCGGCACCATTCGCTTTTCTCTTCCTCAATATAATATGGTTCGTATAGGTCTAGCGACTTATGGTCTTTATGGTTCTGATGCTGTCAAACAAGCTTTAGATTTACGCCTGGCCTTATCTTTAACATCTCGTATAGTTGGGATTAATCACTGTCGTAAAGGGGAAACCATTAGCTATGGTCGAAACTACCTGATAGAAAAAGAAAATCAAACAATCGCTGTTTTACCCGTCGGATATTTTGACGGTCTACATCGACATTATAGCGGAAAAGCTCATGTGTTAATTCATGGAAAAAAAGCTCCTATGGTGGGATCGATCTGCATGGATTATATGATGGTTGATATTACAGATATTCCTCATGCGAACATTGGAGATAAAGTTCTTATTTTCGGAGAAGATGAATATGGACATTATCTTTCCCCTGAAGAATTAGCGATGAATGGAAATTCAATCGTTCATGAATTGATTACATGCTTAGGGCCACGCATTCAACGTATTTTTATTTATGAAGAAGGAAGCCAAGTTCGTTGATCAATGAATGCGGATAAATGATTAGGAAACAGGAAGGATTTCGTATGAGTAAAACTCAAAAAGAGTATCAAAAACTACATGTACTTAGTAAACATGCACGCATTCTACAAGGTATTTCTTCTCATTTAGATTGGGACCAAGAAACCTATATGCCTTTTGGTAGCGCAGCTATTCGCGCAGAGCAACTTAAAACAATGGCAGGTTTAATTCATCGAGAAAAAACAAGTCAAAAATTCGCAAATACCCTTTCTAAACTTATCGATCTTTCTAGCGGCGAATTGATTGCACAAGACCTCACGCCTGCGCAATCCTCTGCTGTTAAAGAATGGCGTCGAGATTATTTGCAAGATACTGCCATGCCAGCAGAATTCGTTGAAGAGTTTGCTCAATTAACTTCTCAATCTGTTTTGGCTTGGCGCAACGCAAAAAAATCAAATTCCTTTCAACAATTTGCCCCTTTTTTAGATCGTGTGGTTACCATGAATCGGAAAAAAGCCGATTTATTAGGTTATCAAAATCATCCATACGATGCTCTGTTGGATTTGTATGAACCTGATATGACCACAGCAAAAACGAAGCAAATTTTCGACAAACTCAAAAATACAATAACGGTATGGATAAGAAAAATTTCTACTCAAAAAATAGAAAATAATTTTTTATTTGGAAAATGGGATCATGATAAGCAAATAGCATTTAGCCATCAGATCTTAAATGCTATGGGATATGATTTTAACAAAGGTCGATTAGACTTTTCCTCTCATCCTTTTTCTTCTGCTAGCCATCCAACCGACAGTCGTATTACAACACGCATTCACCCGTCTTCACTTATGAGTAGTATTTCGGTTATTTTACATGAAGGAGGACACGCCTTATATGAAATGGGTTTGCCACAAAATCTTTATGGAACACCCCTAGGAGATGCTTGTTCATTAGGAATTCATGAAAGTCAATCTCGATGGTGGGAAACGAGAATTGGACTTCATAAATCATTTTGGAAACACTTTTTCCCCATTTTAAAAAATACTTTTCCAGGTCGGCTCGATCAAGTTCATTTAAACTCTTTTTATCAAGCGATTAATAAAGTTGAGCCTTCCTTCATTCGCGTGGAAGCCGATGAAATGACTTATCCTTTACATGTGATTATACGTTTTGAATTGGAAAAAGCTTTAATCGAAGGTTCAATAAATGTTCGCGAAGTTCCCGAAGCATGGAATGCAAAAATGAAAGAATACTTGGGTATAACACCTAGTCATCATAATGAAGGTTGCTTACAAGACATTCATTGGTCAATGGGTGCATTCGGATATTTTCCAACGTATACATTAGGCAATCTCTATGCGGCTCACCTTTTTGAAGCTTTTGCTAAACAATATCCTGACTGGGAACAACGTATCTCAACCGGTGAATTAAATTTTGTCAAAGCATGGTTATCCGAGCATATTTATCAACATGGGCGTCGTTACTCTAGTCGTGAACTTCTCAAGTTAGCAACAGGTCATGCTTTTAATGCTAATGCATACATCCGCTACCTTCAAGATAAGTATAGTCAAATCTATCAGCTATAAAAATACACATCTGTGCGGAATGATACTTATCGATTATTCAGCACAGATGAAAAAGCTTTCAAAGAGTAAGGAAAAGTACCTAAACTGCTCTGGTAAAATCCAATCTTTCTTTGATTAAAATGGCTGGTACATACACAGCATATAACTGACAGATTCTAGTTCCTCAGATCGTAAACCTTGGTACTGAATGAACTTTAAAAAAGTAAAAAACTCTGTAAATTGAAACATCCCACTATCAATCCCACTTTTACAAATTGAATTAAAAATATGAAATGTACTTAAATCATTTTTTAGAGAAAAAACAAAACATAAATTATTTATTATAATTTTTTTATTTTTAGCCAAAAAAAATAAAATTTTAAATATTCCCTCACAACATAAAAAAACATTATATAACGAAAGTTATTGACGAAATTTAGAGAAGTCTTATATATTTTACCTTTAATCATAAAAAAATGGTTATCTTGTGCGGAAGAGTGGCAGAGTGGCCGAATGCGTCTGTCTTGAAAACAGAAGTCGGGCAGCCCCCGACCGTGGGTTCGAATCCTACCTCTTCCGTTCCTTTTTCTTTTTCTCCGCTGATTTTTTATCTATTTTAATGCGCCTTGAAATCATTTTAAATAAAAACAGTCTAACAAACTATTTTCATACAAATATTTTTTGAAAAAACATTGCCTAAGATTGATTAACTTTGAGAATCCTTCTATCTTCTTTTCTTATTGTTTTAAATTTTTAATTCCTCTTTAGAATCTAACTCATCAACAATTCTATGTGATACAGTGTTAGAGTTTGTTGCAGTTTATGTAGAAATAAGTATAATATTTCTTTTTTTATCCGCTATTCATTATTTTTGAACTGACATGCACTAAACGGAAATAATTATGAGTTCGAACATTGAACTTGTCGCAGACGGTATTTTATTTAGTAATTTCTATTTAAACTCTATCTTCTTAAAGGAAATTATCAAAAATTGTGCAAGCATTTTAACTTGTACTTTTGGAATACTTGAGATTTGTAATCTTTATCAAATCTCAAAAGGCCGACATTTATTAAATGCTTTATTTTCTACTAATATAGGAATATCTAAAATTCACATTTTCAGTATCATTTGCAGTAAAATTTCTCTTATTTTGAGTGCTGTAGCCTCTCGTCCGGGATTCGCTTTGATTACGGAAGTTTCCTATTATTTTTTTTCTCCTCTTCAAATGGAAGTTTACTTTGGTCCTAATACAATTTTTGAAGTTAATCCTTGGCACCCTCGCCATGTGATTAGCATTTTAGCTGTTTGCTTTGCTTGTCCTATCCTTCTTCAACTTTTCTATCAATCTTTTCGTCGGATTAATCTATTCATTAATAAATATTTTCAATGTCAAATGACAGAAACCTCTTCAACGAGAAGATTGACTGATGCAAAAGAAACTTTCATTTGGTTTTTTAATTTTTTAGCCAGCAGACCTATTTTGCATATCGGTAACCAATGTGCACAATTTCTTTTATAATACAAAAAATTTTCGTTGATAAAATCAACGTTTCTTATACAAATTTTATAGTTGTTAAGAGCTAAAAAATGTTTCTTTAGACAGAAAACAGATAGATTGCAGAAAGGAAACAAAAACAATTTTAAATTTTCCCTTAAAGAGATGGCAAAAAATTCAACATATTAGAATTTTAAAAAATTAGCTCTTTAAGGGAAAATTACAACTCACTAAAAATCAAAAGAGTTTATCATTCATTTACCTTTGTTGAAGATTCATGAGACGTGCTTTTTGCAGCAGACTTCTTTGAAGTAGGAAGCTTCTTAGTTGTTGAGTTAACAGATTTTTTAGGTTTTGGAACAGCTTTGGCAGCTGTTTTTATCTTCGTTTTTCTTGTGGATTTGCGAGGATTAGCTAGGGAAATTTGTGAATCTTCCCCATCATCATTTTTTTTTGCATACGAAAAAAGCTGGCGAAGTAATGGAAATAAAGGCTTATAAGCATCCTTAATGAGTTGATTACCCGACTTCGGTGCTAATAATAAAGCTGTTGTCAATCCGACAAAGCCCCCAGCCAGGCTTCCTAAAAGGATCTTTTTATTCATAGGAACCATCCTTGATCTTTACTTGCTAGAATTTATCGTTTTTTGTTAATACCTTGCCAAACACGATAACCTAAAGCAGCCCAGTCCATTAAATCATCCATACGATGTTTAGCTTGACTGGTAAAATTTTCGCTTTTTTCTTCTGCTTCATCAGTCCACTCATGGACTATGCCCTTTGCCAACTCAAGCCATTTGTTGGTTTTCGAATACGCAGTTGCGGCCATTTTTTTTCCATTTTTGGAAAATTGATCTGCCATACCACGAGTTTTATCACTCACTTTTTCACATCCTTCGACAATATCATCTCTCAGCTCACTACCAGATTTAGGAGCAAGCAAAAGCCCTACCACAGCACCTAATACTCCACCAATAACCCCGCCCATCATTAAATCTTTTGTGCAGGTTTCTTCTTCCTCTTCCTGTTCACATCCCATCATTTTTTTTACTCCGCAATATAAACATTTAGCTTTATCCGCTAATTCGTTGGAATGAGAACCAAAAGATTTCATGACAGATCTAGTTTTTTTGGAAATATTATCTGCAATATCATGAGACTGATCTGATACATCGCTGTAAAAATCATTCATCTCTTGACGTAACCTTTTTCCTGCTTTTGGCGCTGTAAGAAGTGCAGTTACACCACCTAGTAAACTACCAATTACAGCTCCTGCGAAAAAATCTTTTGTATGGGTTGTTTTTGAAGTCATCGATTATCTCCTTTTCTTTAGATTTTGCCATAGGCGGCAGCCCTGGCTTGCTAATTCAAGAATTTCTGCGACTAATGGTAACTCGGGGCTTTCATCCCTATTTTTTTTGAAAGGTAATTCTTCACTTGTTTCGTTTCTAAAAGAAGAACGTAAGAATTCTTTTGCACGGCCACTATAGAAACGAAGTGTCTTTTGTCTAAAAGCCTCTGCTTTATATTCTAAAGCCTCTCCAATATTTGCCAACGATTGAAACAAGGAATTAAAAGCCTCAATTTTATGCTTTAAATCCAAACTAATTTGATTTGTATTTTCAATCGTTTTTTTTGCCTCTTCTTTTATACCATCTAATTGTTGACGAACATCAATAATTAAATGATTAAGTTGATTTAACATAATACGCGCCGACTTACACAAGCATACAAGATAAATCACCAAAAAAATAAAAGCTATAGCTATCGCTGCTACACTTATTTCAATAACCATAATTTTCTCCAAATCTTGATTCTTTCAAAATCACCGAAAATATCTGATTTTTGTCTAGCGAAGAGCTCATCTCCAGCTTAAAAGTCAAAGAATAACTTTCGCATTTGCTAGTCGATAAATTTACTATGATCATTTTACATAAGAATGTAAATAGAATTTTCCATCTAAATTAAATTCGGGGTTATTATATTTGTTTAATTAGAAAAACTGCGTAAACAAAATTAAACATATAATAACAAATAATTATTTTATTTTTAAAAAATAAAATATCGGTTTTGTTACGTTAATCTTTGCTAATTATTGATCCAAACTTTGAGGAATCAAAACAACCTCCTGAAATATACCAAGAAAAAAATTTGTTATTTTTTAAAGGGCTTCTGCATTATTATTACTGCTTTACAACTCAGATTAAAGGATCACAATACAAAAAAATAAACGACTCATCATTTGTTTTGATTTTCTGTGTCTATCATGTAAAATGAAACTTATTAAAAAAAAATTGTTAGGACATTATCAAATGAGCCAACGTTTTAATTTTGACCCCAGCTTTTTACAGCCTGATTCGATAGAAAAAGCAACTATCATTCAAAAAGAACTTGCCAACCGCATTTGTTTAGAAGATGAATTTAACACACCAGAGTTTTTCGGAGGCATGGATGTTAGCAATAATCTTTTCGATCCTAAACAAATCATTTATGCAACAGCCATACTTTTAGATTCTAAAATGTTATCTGTTCAATTCCATAACAGTGTATCACAAAGGCAAACCTTCCCCTATATTCCTGGATTTTTAGGTTTCAGAGAAGCTCCTGCACTTATTGATGCATTAGAAAGTCTTCCAAAGCTTCCAGACATGATTTTTGTGGATGGGCAAGGAATATCTCATCCTCGAAGGTTAGGTATTGCGAGTCATATTGGAGTGTTAGTCAATATTCCTACAATAGGAGTTGCTAAAAATATTCTTTTTGGAGAACCGAAAAAAGACTTAGGTTCCTGTGTGGGTGATTATGTTTTTTTGTATGCTTATGGGAAAGAAATTGGAGCTCTCGTGCGAACTAAGCTTCGCTGCAAACCACTCATTATTTCTACAGGCCATCGCGTATCTTTAAGAACAGCTATTGAATATGTATTAAACTGTGTAAAAGGATATCGTTTGCCTGAACCAACTAGGCAAGCTCACTTAGCTGCTAATGCTTTTAGAAAACAAAGTCAAGCAGGTAATTAATATTTTTTCTTACCTTTTATATTTAAAATAATTTTTATTCATTTGGCGTTGTGGGCATTAAATTTGTATGCGATAAATAATCCGACTTTTTTAAAAAAAATAAACGATTATCATCGATAACTTCTTTAGACAAGCTGATAATACCTATCAAATTAGTAAACAACATTAAAGAAATTGCGATATCGGCAAGCCTCCAAATCAAATCAACATGAATTAGGGCTCCGATGGGAATAAAAACAATATAAATATACTTAAAATAGCCTGCATATTTACTTCCCCACAAAAAATCTACAGCTTTTTCTGCACAATATGCCCAAGCTAGAATAGTCGTATAAGCAAATAAAATCAGGGCAGTAATTACGATAAATGCTCCAAGTGAGCTTCCTAAGCCTACTTGAAAAGCGTGGGTAACCATATTGGTGCTCTGTAATCCCTCCACTTGCCAAGCTCCTGTCACAATCAAAGTTAGCCCTGTCGCTGTACAAACAATCATTACTAAAAAAGAAGCAACTAAAGTAACCACTCCATCTACAATAGGATTAGTCGTACGAGCACTCGATTGCAAAATTGGCACAATCCCTGTTCCGGCATCAGTTGCAAAAACTCCCCGATCAAATCCTGTAGAGATAGCTTTAACAACACTAAATCCAAGCACTCCTCCAAAAGCAGATTGCGGAACAAACGCAGCTTTTATCATGAGTTCGAAAGCAGGCATCACTTGATCGGCATGAAGCCAAAGAATAACAAATGCTGTTCCTAAATAAAGGGCTGCCTTAACAGGAACAATAATTGAAGCAAGCTTGGCAACTCTTTGCACTCCTCCTACTAAGACAACACCAACAAATAAAGCAATAAATAAGCTACAAATAAAAGGATCTAAACCTAATTTTATCAATGGAAGTGTTGCTGAATTGATTTGTGCAAAATTTCCAACTGTTAAAGCACCAAAAATGGTAAATAGGCTAAACAACGTTCCTAATGCTTTCATATTAAGACCCTCGGATAAATAGTACATAGGCCCCCCTACATACTCACCATTAGAGTTAAGTTTTCGATATTTAACACCTAAAACACAACTAACATACTGAATAGAGGCACCTAAAAAAGCCATAATCCACATCCAAACAAGGGCACCTGGACCACCTGTTGAAATAGCAACAGCCATACCCGAAATATTTCCCGTCCCAAAATTACCGGCTAAAACGGCTGAAATTGCTTGATAATGGCTGATATTTCCTTGACATCCTTGATCTTTTTTAAGTAAGCAACAAAAACTCATTTTTAGCTTTGATATTTGAACAAATTGCAATTTAAACGTTAGATAAAGTCCAAAAAGGATGATACTCGGAAAAATCAGAAAAAACGTAAATCCTTCATTAAAATTTATTAAAAAAATTTTTAGATTAAAATCCATTTTTACCTGTTACTAATTAATTTTGTAAATATTTTTTTTGATATTAATATGTAATATGCTTTTAAATTAAAAAAATTAACTATTCATTAATTGTTAAAAAAAACGTAAATCAACTATTATCTCATGGTTTGAGATTGCTGTATACATAAAAAAGGTTGGTAAACCCAAGCTTAAGCGCCAGATGATATACATCATACGATTCACAAATTGCAATTTTAAAAATTTTTAATTTGAGTTTTATGCAATCAGACACCCCCCCTCTATTAACGGTTACACAATTGACTCAAGCCATCAAACTCAATTTAGAGTCGATGTTTCCTTTTATTTATTTACAGGGTGAAATCAGCAATTTTAAAGAGCAATCATCTGGTCACTTTTACTTTTCTCTAAAAGATGCAACAGCTCAAATTTCTGCTGTGATGTTTAAAGCCGAAGCTTCTTTGTTGAAAACTCCTCCAAAAGGGGGTGATCATGTCATGATAAAAGGAGAAATAAGTGTTTATCCACCTAAAGGAAATTATCAGCTGATTATTCGAGAACTTTCTTATGTGGGTATAGGGGAACTTCTTCAGAAATTAGAACAGCTCAAAATTAAACTTCATCAAAAAGGTTGGTTTAAAGCGATTCATAAAAAACCGATTCCTCGTTTTCCTAAAAAAATCGGTGTGATAACCAGTCCTACAGGTGCAGTTATTCAAGATATTTTACAAATTTTAACACGTCGTTTTTCAGGTTTTCATCTCATACTTAATCCTGTCAAAGTTCAAGGAGAAGGAGCAGCAAAAGAGATTGCTCGTGCAATCGAACAATTCAACCGATATCAATTAGTTGATGTTTTAATTGTAGGAAGAGGTGGAGGAAGTTTAGAAGATTTATGGCCTTTCAATGAAGAAATTGTTGCTGAAGCTATTTATAACAGTCAAATCCCGATTATTAGTGCTGTTGGGCATGAAACAGATCATTGCATCGCTGATTATGTTGCAGATATTAGAGCTCCCACGCCTTCTGCTGCCGCAGAGATTGTCATTTCAGAAAAAAATCAACAACTTGAACATTTAAAAACTTTAAGAAGGCGAATACAGCAAGCTATTCAAAATCTTATCCAATCAGGGCACTACCGTTTAAAAGGTTTTAGCAAACATCTTTTTATTACTCATCCTCATGTTATTACAGAATGGAGAATGCAAAAACTTGATGATTTGAAAGAGGATCTTTCTAACCAACTCAAACAGATTATTACTTTCAAAAAACATCAATTAGAATCTTTTGCTCGCCAAACCCAGCTCTTGAAACCATCTAATCAAATCATTCACCTTAGAAAGCATTTGAGAGACTGGAATGGTATTTTTTCAAGAAAAATGCAAGATTTACTTTTGCAAAATAAAAAAAAGATTGAACAAATTGAATATCGTTTAAAGCAACAGTGGACCTATTTAATTGGGCAAAAAAAATATCTTTTTAAAGGAAAAGACTATAGAATCAAAAATAATCAATTAATCAGAGATCGAATCTTATCTTCAAAACAGAAAATTTTACATATAACTAATATTTTAAAAGCTGTTGATCCCAAAAATCTTTTAAAACAAGGCTATAGTATTCTATTTGCGGAAAAAGAAGTATTCGTTATAAATTCAATATGTAAACTTAAAAAAGGGCAAAAAGCCAAGCTCTTATTATCTGACGGCGAAGCCTTAATCACTATCAACGAAGTGAATCCTCGTGAATAATCCATCTGATCAAGAACCTACTGCTAGCTTTGAAACAGCTTTATGCCGCTTAGAAGAAATACTTGAAAAGATGAATAGCGGTACAGTAAGCCTTGATGAATCTCTTAAACTTTATGAAGAAGCTGATCAGTTAATAATAATTTGCAATAAACGATTAAATGATGCTGAACGAAAAATAGAGATTCTAGTCAAAAACCGTAGTGGTGAATTAACACTAGGAAACGACGACAAACCTATCATTCAAGATTTTAAGATCGCTTCAACCTCTTAATTTATCTTTTTATTGCAGTCTTCCGTCTTAGAATGTCAATAAAAACTTTTTGAGAGATGACTTTTTAATTAAGTGACTATAAAGGATTTTGAATGACACAATCAATTCTATCGAATTTGAATCATCCCAATGATATCAAAAATCTTTCCTATAGTGATCTCAAGTACTTAGCTCATGAAATTAGACAACGCATTATTGAAGTTTTATCTGTTAATGGAGGACATTTAGCCTCAAATTTGGGTGTGGTTGAACTCACTTTAGCTCTGCATAAAGTTTTTGAGTCCCCTGATGACAAATTTATCTGGGATGTTAGTCACCAAACTTATGTTCATAAATTACTAACAGGTCGAAATGATCGCTTTCATGAAATTAGACAATTCAAAGGATTGTGTGGATTTTCTCATCCTAAGGAATCTATTCATGATCACTTCCATGCAGGACATGCAGGAACCGCTCTTTCCTTAGCATTAGGTGTTGCCAAAAATAGAGACTTAACCAAGAGAAAAGATTATATTATCCCAATTATTGGTGATGCAACTTTAACATGTGGATTAACTTTAGAGGCCCTAAACAATATTTCTCGAGAGCTTAAACGCTTTATCGTAATTCTCAATGATAATGCTATGTCTATTTCTAAAAATGTGGGAGCAATTACGCATATTTTAAGTCGCTTACTAAGTAATCCTACAACAAATAAAATTCACCAAGAGCTTGATACAATCGTTTCTAAAATACCTAATTATGGTCCCATTCTTTCACAACAAGGACATAAAATCACTGAATCTTTAAAAAACTTGGTGAGCCCTGCCGTTTATTTTGAACAATATGGTCTTTCTTATATAGGACCGATTGATGGACACGACACAAAAAAACTAGTGGATGTTTTAGAAGGTGTAAAAGACTCTAACTGGCCAGTTATCATTCATGTTTTGACCAGAAAAGGGGAAGGAATGGATGAAGCCATCAAAAATCCCATCTCTTACCACGGAGCCAAGCCGTTTAGTAAAGATACTGGTAAATTTTTACCAAACCCGGTAACCAAACCTACTTTTCCCAAAATATTTGGTTCTCATCTTTTAAAAATGGCTGAAAAAGATCCTAGCATTGTGGCAATAACCCCAGCCATGTCTGCAGGGTCTTGCTTAGATGATTTTATGAAAACTTTTCCTGAACGCTGTATTGATGTGGGTATTGCTGAATCTCATGCGATTACTTTTGCAGGGGGTATGGCATATGGAGGTAAAATGAAAATCGTCGCCTCTATTTATGCAACTTTCTTACAAAGAGCTTTTGACAACGTTTTTCATGATATTTGCTTGCAAGAGTTACCGGTCGTATTTGCCATTGATCGAGCAGGAATTTCAGGACCTGATGGTTCTACCCATCACGGGATCTATGATATTTCATTTTTGAATGCGATGCCAAATATGATTATTGCACAGCCTCGTAATGGACAGGTTTTAAAAGAGTTGATGGAATCGGCTTTTAGTTGGAAAAGGCCAACGGCTATCCGTTATCCAAACTTAATGACCGAAGAATTTAACCATCCTATTTGTGAAAGAGAATTAGGAAAGGGAGAAGTTCTAATTGAAGGCACCGAAATTTTAATTGTCGCCTTAGGTCATATGAATCAGGCGGCATTAAAAGTCCGAGACCTATTAGCTCAGACTGGCATTGAAGCTACAGTTTTAGATCCTATTTTTGTTAAACCATTAGACTCGGAACTTTTTTGTAAGCTGCTTCTTAATCACAATAAAATTGTCACCATTGAAGAACATAGTGTTGTTTCTGGGATGGGCTCGATTATTAACAACTTTTTAGTTGGACAAGGGTTTAATCAAATACAAGTTTTAAATTTGGGAATACCCGAAGCTTTTCTCGATCATGGTAGAAATCAGGATCTTTTAAACGAGATTGGCTTGGTGCCTGAAAAAATTTTCAGACAAATTCAATCTCATTTTAATTTAATAGCACAAAATACCCTTAATCCTGTTGCTTAAATTATTTTCAAAGTTTGTAAGACATACTTGAACAAGTAGATATGCTATGATGATTGCACTATTTCCTAATGAAAGTAAAGATCCCTCCTTAAAAATTGCAGCAGAGATTTGCCAGTTTTTGATTTCTCGAAATATTGAAATTACTGCCGAAGATAAACATGCCAAACAATTAAACGTATTTCCCCTATCACAAGTAAACGTTCAACATATCAATTTTCGTATTTCTCTCGGAGGAGATGGCACAATCTTACGACTCATTCATAAACACCCAACTATTCATGCTCCTTTACTTGGAATTAATTTAGGAAGTCTTGGTTTTTTAGCTGACATTCCGTTAGATGGCATTTTTCCAAGCTTAGAAGATTTAATTAAAGGACGTTATCGTGTTCAAAAACGGATGATGGTGGAAGGTTCTGTATTATGTAAGCCCTCTTGTTTTGCAGTTAATGAAGTCGTTATTCACCGTGCTCAGAATCCATGCTTAATTGATTTAGCTATTTATGTGGATGGAAACTATCTCAACACTTTTTCAGCTGATGGGATGATTATCTCGACTCCTAGTGGATCAACAGCATACTCTTTGGCAGCCGGCGGCCCGATTTTAACGCCAGAATTAAAAGCTTTTGTTCTTACTCCTATTTGTCCCCATACGATTTCTAATCGCCCCATTGTTTTAATGCCAGAAATATCTATTCAAGTTAAATATTTAAGTTCCTACGCTCCCGTTGAAGTTTCCTCAGATGGCATATCGAGTTTTAGCTTATCAACAAACGAAATTTTTCATGCTTCTATTTCTTCTCAAACTTTTGATTTAGTTTGCTTAGAAAGGCATGATTATTTCGCTACTCTAAGAGAAAAACTAGGATGGCAAGGAAAATTAAAAATTTAAAAATTTCCTTATTTTCATTTTTTATAAAGTTTTAATTTTATGAATCTAACCAATTCTTTGTGTTTAACAAAACTTTCAAGAAATCTACTACCTTAATCATATTTTTAATAGATTTTGAAGGCTTTTTAAAGCAAGGAAAACTTATTTATTGCTTATCATTTCCTATTTTCCTGTTTTTTTTAGAATTTTTTTAAAGAGATTTTTTTTGCACTTTAAAAATTTTTATCAATTTGAAAACCAAGGAGTTAAAAACAGTTTCTAGCAAAACTCATTTTTAATTAAAAAAATCTTCTGGAACAATTAATTCTTAAGGCGTATTTAATGAGATAAATACTTTTTTGTTAATCGACCCTTAATCAACATGCTTACATGAAGAAAAAGGCGATATATAAATGGGTAATAGAAAATGACGAATGTTATCCTTTACACTTTTTAAAAACTAACAGGAGTTCTTTTATGAAAAAATTTTTAGGTTTAGGCTTTTTAGCTACATTAGTATTGTCTTTATCTAGCTGCTGTTTCGATCGTAACCCAAGCTGTGAGCCGTGTTCTCCAAAGCCACGTTACTGCGAGCCAAGGGCATGTTCTCCAAAGCCGGTATGCGAACCAAAATATTTTGACAACAGTGATTGCTACTAAAATGCGATTTGCATGCCAATGCATGTGAAACTCAAAAGTAGATGAATAATTTCTCTGCTTAGTTACAAAGTTTTAAGTAATTGGCAAAGGAGTTGTGTAAATTGAAAAAGTCAAACACAAAAACTCAACGATGAGTTTAAATGAATGCGAAGTTTTCAAACGCACCCCATGCCATCTAAAAGTTTCGCAAAAAAATACAGCTCATAAAGGTCGGTAAGTAAGACATCTTTCTTAATCAGATCAGAAAAACTGTAGGGCATGTAACGATACTGACTCTAAATTTATAATTCAAAAGAATTATCCAAAATCTTCTACAACTAAGACCTTAACCAAGGAGTCTTTATGAGAAAACAACTAGGGATATTAACCTCGTTGGTTTTTTTAGGTGTTTCGGCACTTCTTTGGACAGGCTGTTCCAATTCACACGGAAGCAGCGATTATTGCGAACCTTCGGCCCCGATTTGTGCGCCAAGTAAACCAATCTGTCCTCCTGTATGCAAGCCTTGTTCAGAGCCTTGCAAAACTCTCAATTCATGCCGGCCAGTTTGTGAACCACAGTCATGCGCGGTTCCACAAAAAGCGACTAGCAAACCTGCTTACCCTTTAGTTGCTCAAGAGCACTGCCCACCTAAGTGTGCAGCACCTTTAAAGCAATGTAAAGCTGGACCTGTAGGTGAGTGCTCTACAAATGGGGTAACAGTTAAAGCTCGAAATCCCAAGATGTGTATTCTTGGTGACCAATATCCTCTAGATTTAGAAATTTCTACTAGCTGTGATGTTTGTGAAGTTATTCTAACAACTACTCTTCCTGAAGGTGTAACTTATTTGAGAAGCCAACCAGAAGCAAAAGTGGATGGCCGTAATGTTGTTTGGTCTTTTGGCAGCATGAACCGAGGACAAACTGTTCCAGCTAGAATTTGGTTAAAAAGCGAAAGAGAAGGTGATCTTTGCACATGCTTCTGCGTGAAAGCAACTCCAGTTGCCTATTGCGCTCTCCTTTGTGCAAAACCTGTTCTTGTTTGTGAAAAACATGCACCAGCTGAAGTTGGTCCAAATGAACCAATCAACTATACAATTACTGTAACAAACATTGGTACATGCCCAGCCGAAGATGTTGTCATTACTGACAATATTCCAGATGGACTAGAACATGCTAGTGGTCAAAAAACTCTTAACTTTAAGTTAGGCACCTTAGAGCCTTGCCAAACGAAAAAAGTGAACTTCTGCTTAACAACTTGCCATCGTGGAAACTTCTGCAATACAGCAGTTGTAACAGCTTGCAATGCTAATCAAACATCTTGCGAAGCTTGCACATGTGTCGCATGCTGCCAAGTTGAATGCCAAAAAGTTGGACCTAAAGAAGTTCCTGTCGGACAAAATGCTGATTACCAAATCACAGTTGTGAACACAGGTGACAAGTCACTTCATGAAGTTGTTGTTACAGATACAGCTCCTTCTGCAACAAGTATTGTGACAGCTTCTGGTGCAAACATTAATGGCAAACAAGCTATTTGGAAACTTAAAGAACTAAAAGCTGGTGAAAAAGCAACATTCAACGCTACGTTGACAACTTGCACACCTGGCTATTTTGTTAATAGAGTTAATGTCACTAACTGTGAAGGTTGCAACTCTAGCTGCGAATTTGGTACAAACTGGAAAGGACGCCCAGCTCTTGATGTCGGTATAACAAATTCCGATAATCCAATTTGTGTTGGTGAAACAAGCCGCTTTAAAGTGATTGTGACTAACAAAGGTCAAGAGTATGATACAAATGTAAATGTTGTTGTCAACTTCCCAAGCGAGCTTACTCCAGTTAACGCATCTGGTGCATCTGCAGCTCAGTTAAAGGGACAAACAGTTACATTTGCTCCATTCCCAAATCTCGCTCCTCGGCAAACACTTGAGTACTATATCACTGTTAAGGCTAATAGTCGCGGTGATTTACGTCCTAAAGTGCAAGTAAGCTCGGATTTCATTAAAAATCCGATCACACAAGAAGAGAGCTTAATTGTGAACTAAGGTCTGATTTTCTAAATCAGTGATCAAAAGGCAGGTCTTCGGATCTGCCTTTTTCATTTCACAAATCTGAAATTACGCCTTTTGAATAATTTTTCTAATTGAGAATTTAACTTTTCGATTTTTTATGCCCAGCAATAAAAAATGCCCCTCAATTATTTGGGACAAAGTATTTAAAAAAATATCTCCTTAGTGAAATATAAAGAAACTTTGAGGAAAATGGCATTCAGTTTGCATAAAAAAATATTTAAATTCTTTGATTAAGGTGGATAATGGATAATAGTAATTTGAATTATCAGATTTATGCTTGCCTCCCCTTTGTTGAATTAGCAAAAGAAACATGTATTCAATTTGGAGCTGTTATCTTTTGGCCTGCTTCCCAATATTCAACTTATTTAAATCAAACTGAACATCTTTTTTTTCAAAATTACATTTACTCTATTGGTCAAATAAAAGCTAAGGCGGGTAATGAAAAAATTGAGTGGATTAACACAATCAAACTATATCCTAAAGAAACAACATGTATTTCTATCTCAAATCAAATTCCTGTTTCAGAAAGAGAGGCTGTTTTAGTCAATGCTCTTTATTTGCTTTATTTTGCTTGTACTTTTCGAGACCTTTACTATGGAAATGAAATTCCTTCTTTTAATGCCTTTAGAAAAATCATTCCTTGTACTCTCGATTTTATTAAAAACAAAGATAACTGGAAAGACCTTTACATTAATGAGAGTTATCGCGAAGAGACTGTTTGTATTCATTTTCTTGATCAAGACATCTGCCAAGGACTGGGAAAAACGCTGCTAACAATTTATCAATCTGCTCCCCATGAAAACATGGCTACCATTCATGCCTATAAACGTCTCGTTCGCTCCATCCGATATTTTGTCGATCGCTTCTTTCAACGGTTTGTTAATCTTTTTGAAAAGGAAGTCCAGTTTTCTGAATATTTATTTGAACCAGAAGATGTAGTCTTTTTAGCTTCGAGTTTTGAAGCTTTATTCGATCTTAATGATCAACAAGTCACAGCAGATTTTAAACATAAGCTTCGCCCTCTTCTTCCGTTGAGATTTACAAAACCATTAGAGCTATTTTGGAAATGGATTGACGATTTTTATGAAGTCAAACGAAAAATTATTCATGGAGGAACAACTACAGATCCTCTTTTTAAATTAAACCCAAATTTTGAAATATCTCATATTTCGATAGGAATTAAGCTTTTTATTTATTCTGTTTACTATATGCTATATCGTTACCAACTCATTCACTCTACACATGCAGATGCCTATACTCCCCCGGACTTCAAAGGGATACATCCTGAAGAAGTTCTTCTATTTTTTTGGACTGAATCAAGTTTATTAAATAAATTAAATGTTTACACGAAGCAGTTTGAACAAGGATCTAAAGAAAAAGAATTGCATGCTGATATTCATTTGCTGACAACCTTATTTGTCTCTATGTATGACAGGTATTATTTACATCCTCATCTTAATAAAATTAATTTTATTCCATCTTCAATTGAATCTATTTTAATCAATGGACAACAGATTTTAGATAGATTAGAAAAGAATAGATCTGTCAAAAATCATCAAAATTTATTGGATATTGTTGCTCTTACATTTTCAGATCGATTAAAAAAAAGGCTAACTCAATAATAATAGAATGAGCTACGCCCAAATAAATTATTTTAATCTTAAGTAGACAATAGACTCTGAAAAATTTTCACTTCGGCCAGTAAATTGTTTCTTTCTTTTTCCTCGTTTTGCCTTATTTCACGCGAATTAACTTCAAGGGTGGCTAACAGATTTTTAATAACATCTTTGGTGGCATTCACTTGATAAGCAATTTTTAAATGATCAATTAGAGTGATGACTTGCAATTCAATGAGATTCAATCCTTTTGTCAATTTTTTACGCATTTGGTAAACATATTCTTCAAAAAAGATAATTGTAAATTTATCCTGGTGCTCATGTTCTAATAAATTAATATTCTTTATTAACATTTTAATTTTATATAAGCAAATGTGGATGTGTTCAGTATACTTTTGAAAAAGTTTAAATAAATGTTGAGAAGAGGCTAATAAAAAAAATTTAATTTGCTGTAGGTTATTTTGATGGTCATGAATTAAATTTATAACAAATAAATTGACTTATTCTATTAGAAATAAAAAAAAATTTTCCTTTCTTCTTCTTGTTCTCTAGCCATTTTCTCTGCATACTATACTCAAAAATAGAAAAAGCTTTGTCTTCAATTTCCGCCAACCATTTATCAACCAATTTAATGTCAATTGATTGTCGAAAATGATAATCATTTTTCAATGATTTTAAACTTTCTAGATTAGATTTTATTTCTTTAAATTCTTTAGCTGCTAAAAAAGAACATTGAAGGGTTTAAGAATCAAAAGAAGATAATAATTTATCAATTGCATCCAAATGACCTTTTTTATTAAGGTGAATTTGAATCCAATAAAGAACTGTCTCCCAAAAGGTAGAGTGTTTGGAAGAAACTTTTAAACGATGGATGCAACCACGACTATCTTGTATCAACGTTTCGTCAGATTCAAGAGGTTGATGAAGTAAATCTTGATACTCAACTTCTGTCCCAAATATATTTAAGGGATTCCATCGAGATAAAACATTCTTAATCATGGATGGCCTATATCGTATAGTAAGCTAATTCTAGAATAATCTCTTAAACCTATTTTTTGATAAAATAATCATAAATTTCCCATAAAGTTATTTCATGTCAAACCCTATCCAAATACGTCTCTTTTTAGGCTATTTATTACAAGGAGAAATTGCAATACATCTTCAACAAACGTCTCAAGAAAATAGACAAAAGTGGAAACTGGAAAAAATATTTGAGAGTGCTTATTGCAATGATAAAGAATATATTGGTTTTTTTACCGAGGAGATGCCAACTTACAAATCTTTAAAACGAATTGAAGAAAAGATTAAAACTCAGTTGCAACTTTATTGTCCTAAACTTAATTTAGATAAACAAAAAATTCAACTTTTCCCGCAAATATTTCTAAGCTAGGGATAATAACAATGAAGATAATTTTAGGATCACAATCTCCTCGTCGTAAAGAAATTTTAAATTTTTTTTCTCTTCCCTTTGAACAAGTGAGCCCTGTCTTTGATGAAGAGACAGTCCCGTTTGGAGGTAACCCAGAACACTATGTTTTAAGTTTATCCGCGGGTAAAACCAAATCACTTAGATATCAATTTCCTAAAGATATTCTCATTTCTGCAGACACTATTGTTTACAAAGAAGGAAAAGTTTTTGGAAAACCACGTAGTAAAGAAGAAGCTTTTCAAAATTTACGTGAACTTGCTGGCCATTGGCATTCCGTTTATACAGGAGTTAACGTATCAAATGAAAATCAAGAAATTCAACAATTTGAAGAAACAAAAGTTTTATTTAATTCATTGACAGATGATGAAATCCATCAATATCAAGAAAAGATTCACTGTGCAGACAAAGCGGGTGGATACATGGTTCAAGGAGCGGGAAGTTTGATCATCAAAAAGCTGGAAGGATGTTATTATAATGTAATGGGACTTCCTATTAATACTTTGAGATTGTGTCTATCTGAGATAGGCATCGATCTCTGGAAATATTTAAAAGATTGATAATTTAAACAATGAGTTTTAAATGAATCTCAATTTAGTCATAAAAGGAGTTTTATTCTCTCTATTTTGTCATTTTTTTTTGCAAGCAAAAGAAATCCATACTTCTCAAAGCGGACGTATTCTTTTTCTTATCCAGCAAGGAGATCATTCTCAAGCATTAAATCTCTACATGAATAACTTCCAAGCTAATGAATTGCATGATTTTGAGCTTTTACATCACATAGGATTAGGGATTTTAGATTTTGGATATAGGCAATCTAATCCTGAAATTGAACTTTTGTCTTTGCTAGGGGCAAGTGTTTCTGCTCATGAAGGTGCCTATTATATCTTAGAAGCTGGTTTAAAAAATCGTTATCCTCAAATTCAATTGATTGCATTGAATACCTTAGCTCGCCTTCAAAGTGATAAAGCTGATCAAACGATTCTTAAAGCGATGGGATCTACTCAACTTTTAATTCGACTAGAAGCTTTAAAACAACTTTGTTTAAAAAATCATCCAGCCTCTATTAATCAAGCTGAATCTCTTATGTATAAAACGCCAGAAATTCTAATTTCTCTTTATCCACCTTTAATTGCCGCCGTGGGAACTCCACAAGCTATAAGGGTCTTAAGAAAATTACTGCATCATCCTTCTGAAACAGTTCGTCTGTCAGTCATCCACAGCATTGCTAAATATAAAAGAGATGATTTACTTCCACAAATTAGGCAACAGGCTTTTCAAGGAAATCAAATTCAACAAGAAGCTTGTGCACATGCTCTCGGAGCTTTTCACGATGGATATAGCAAAGACAAATTGCAAAAATTAACCTTTTCTCCCTATCCAACAGTTGCCTTAGCGGCTCATTTGGCTTTATATAAATTAGGAATCAACACCTCTGCTGATGCTATTGAAGCAATGGCAAAACAAGAAAATTTATTTGCCATTCAAGCTTTAGGAGAAATTCCTGAAAAAAGTGCGGTTCTTACAAACTTCTTAGACCACTCAAATCCTCAATTGCGCATTAATGCTGTTTTAGCTCTATTAAATCAAAAAAATACGGTTTGTTTTCCTTATTTGAAAGAGATCATTTTACGCCATAAAAAAGATTATGCATTTGTTCCTGATCATTCCCCTGGTAGAACTTTTAAAATTTGGAAAATCATTCCTTCAGCTAGCCAAATCATGGAAAGTGACCTGGATTATCAAGAACATATAACCCTTAAAGAATCTGTCGTTGAAACCGTAAGAAATCTTTCCGAGCCTTTTTTTATTGTGCTTGCTCATGCCATTTTTGAATCACAGCAAAATGAGCTTATTCCTTTAGTTACTAGCTTGTTAGAAGAAATAGGCTCTCATGACGCGGTTAATTGCTTAAAAGCTCATCAACAACAATTAGGAGCCCCGTTTGTGCGTCATTATTGTAACTTGGCACTTTATCGTCTTCAAGAAAAAGGCCCTTACGCGGAACAGCTCAGACAGTGGGTCAAAACCCAACGAGAAACTGAATTTATTCGATTTAAAGGATCTATTACAAATCCTTGGAAATTAACTGAAAACAGTTACCAACTAGCTCCCGCTGAAGCTTCTCAGCTTTTAATTAAAATATATGAAGCTTTTGCTATTAATCAAGATACGCTAGGAATTGAAGCGCTTTTGGAAGCCATTAGTCAAGATCAAACCAATAATAAGTATGCCTTGGCTGGTATTCTGTTGAGAGCCACACAATAAATTAATCAGTTGGAAAATTTCTCTGAAAGGAGAATGGAGTATCGACAAGCTTTTGTAAATTAAAAACTTGCCAATTTCTAAGCCTTTTAAATTTAATTCAATTTCTTCCAAGAAATGATATTAAAATGTGGGTAGAAGGAGATGATCTTTATCCTCCACAAACTTCTTTAAGTTGCTGATTTAAGCTTGCTTCTTCTTGTTTAAAATCGATTGTTTTAGGATCAGTATTAGATAACAATGCTAAAACTTCTTTTACTCCAAATTTTTGCATCAAATAGCTTGCTACTTCTTGCCGAAATATTTTTTTTCCCGGAAGAGCTGTATCTGCCAAAAATTGTTCCTTGATATCTGATATCTGATCAAATCATCAATTAATTCCTTTCAATTATTGCTTAAATTTGAGGACTTTTTTTCTGGTAAAAGTGAGAGATTGTATGTCCAAACTTGCTGCATAAAATCAATAGCAAAATTCTTTTAAAAATAATTGGATTCCTTGTGACAATGAATCGCTAAAATTTTATTTTATCTATAGAACTTTAATAGGATCATAAGTTCGTCATTATATTGTTAAAATATACCCATCTCAAAGACTTTAATCTATATCTTGCAACGATTTTATGAATTCAAACTATTTTAAATAAAAAATAAAATATCACTATGTTTTTATTATATATTGATTCATTTAAAAAAATTCAAAAATTAGAATTAGGTATCTCCAGCATTTCTATCCATTTTACTCTGAAATAGGTCATTCTCACCTTTTGAGTTAATCGCTTTCATCGTATAATCTGCTCTTTTTATCTTATCAAACGTATATCCATGTGTTTTCATCCCTTCATTTTATTTTTATCTCTTCTTCCATTTTTAGGGTTTTGCCTCTCCAATTATGCTGAAGAAACCGTTAAAGTCGTACATGAGGGTTTTGCTGAAGGCATCACTGTCGACCTAAAAGAACCTCTTTATATAGATGGTGTTATGACAACCAATCAAGGAGGGGTGATTTCTGCACCTCGCCTTCGTATCCAAGCAAAAGTCATCCGTTATACAAAAAAAATGATCGATAAAACTCCGATTTTAACAATTGAAGCAGAAGACCAGCTCATGATCGAATTTGGAGATTACCTATTTACAGGACAAAAACTCTACTACGACTTTCAAAAAAAAGAAGGTTTTATTGAATATGGACGAACAGCGATAGAACCTTGGTTTTTCGGAGGCGAAAAAATTGAAATGCGCTGTGATGGTAGTTATGTTTTATATAATGGTTATATTACGACATCGGAAAACGAACAACCCGAATGGGGTCTTTATTCAAATAATGTCTATGTCAAACAAGGACGACACCTGAAAGCTTATGATGTACAACTAAAACTCAAAAAATACACTATTTTATGGATTCCTTCTTTAAGCGCTAACTTAGACTCTATTTTTGATTCCCCTATTCGTTATCGTTTTAGATGGGGAGGAAGACAGGGGCCACGTATAGGACTTACTTACGAAATATTTTCTTGGAATCGTTGGAAAACATTTGTGCGATTTGATTATCGTTTAGCTAGAGGCCCAGGAGGAGGTATTGAAACAAGATATCATTCTGTTGATCGTAAAACGGAATTTCAAAGCATTAATTATTTAGCTAGAGATTCTTCTCTTTTGGACCCAAATGAAAAAGCCCGCTATCGTTTTGAAGGGTTATTTAAAACACTCTTAGATCAAGATAAAGTAAGTATCTTAATGACTTATGACAAGATCAGTGATAGAGATATGCCAAGTAGTTACCACGATAGAGATTTTGATTTTGATCCGTCAGAAAGAACACAAGTATTAATCAGAAGACAAGAAGATTCATGGATTGGAAATTTATACACACGTTTGCGTATTAATAGTTTTCAAACCGTTAAACAAGAGCTTCCTACCCTGTCAGTAAACTTTAAGCCTTTCCCTTTGCAAAGAACGGGAATTATATTTGAAAATTGGGCTAGTGTTTCTTACTTAGATTTTAAGTACTCCAAACACATAGTGGATGTTCCTAATTATGCTTCCAATCGGTTTGAATATAGACCTACTTTATATCGACCATTCATTGCAGGCCCCGTAACTATTACCCCTCAAATGGGTTTTATAGAGATTTTTTATGGAAATAGCCCGAAACATTCCTCTCAACTCCTTAGTTTGGGATTAGTCGGTTGTCGAGTTGAAACACAACTTTATAAACATCTGGGCGACTTTAAACATGTTGTTACCCCCTATTCATTTTTTCACTACTATACCTCTCCTACTTCATCTCCCAATCAACATTACATTTTTGATATTACAGATGGTTGGGCTCGCTTAAACAAATTAACGATAGGTTTTAAAAATTCATTGTTATTAAAAGAACAAAACGGCATTTCACAACTTTTTTATGCAAATATTTATACTCACGCTTTTTTCAACTCCAAAACGATTGCTCGAACTTTTCCCAAACTTTATGGGAAATTTGTCTTTTCCTCTATTTCTACTATTAAACACACGATTCAAACAGCCTGGGATTTTCAACATCATCTATTTGATCATTTTAATTTTCGCTCTGAATGGACATTAAGCGCTGACTTTGCCTTAGCTATCGAGTATCGTCACAGAAGCGCTTATAGTTGGCGCAAAGTCGATGAAGGAAACTTTTTTCTTGATAGTTTTCGCTCTGAAAACAATTTATTTAATTCAGCTCTATCTGATAGACGAAATACTTTTTTACTTCATTTCTTCTATCGTTTTCATCCTAATTGGGCTTGCGAATTTTCTTCTAGACAAGGATGGAATCGAAAGAAAGAACCTAGTTATTTAGAATATGAAATCGATTTATTAACAACAATTCAGACGGCTTGGCATTTACGTCTTTCTTTTCAACATCGTGAAAATGACAATCGTATAGCTCTGTACGTGAATGTAGGTTTAAGAAGGCCTGAAGGAAAGTACTGTGAACACAAAATTTATACGTTCGATTAATTCTTAGTTATTTTAATTTTAAACAAATCAATAGTAATTTTAAAACATTTTTCTATATTTCTTAATATATATATATATATTAAATAACTGCAATTATTCGATTACTTCTCTCTTCAAAATTTTTCTATTTTAAATATTGAATGAAATTCATTCCACTCAAGAAAAGAATAAAATTATAAATTGGCATAATACTTTTACATATTTATAAAAAAACAACTATGCTACAAAAAAATTAATTATACAAAAGCAGAGACTAATTTAGCCATATGTAAGGTATTCACGGGCCATATTGCGAATCTTTTAATCAGAAAAAATATATGTAATTAAAAACTTTAACTCACAAGTTCACTGTCTTAATTGCTTCATAAGTTTTTAGCGAAAAAATAATAAAATTTAGTCGATGCTAAAAATTCTTAATTCAGTCAGCATCGACCTCTACTTTAAAAAAAACGTTTTTTTAGGAAAACTCTAAAAGGAATTATTAAAAATATTTCCTATTTATTGAGGAGTAATGCGCGACCGACCTGAAGCACTGACGATAACATAAACAGGTTGTCCGATGTAAAAATTATCGTTAGGTCCCTGGACAACAGTTAATAAATCTCCATTGTCCAATTCCACAGCATATTCTAAACCTGCTTGTTGTTTAGCCCGTTTTTCAATTAGAGACCCGGCAACAGCGCCCGCAACTGCCCCAAATGCTGTCGGAAGCAAATGTCCTCTACCCGCAGCATTTCCAATAATTCCTCCAGTTACGCCTCCTCCAGCTATACCAAGTCCGTTTTCATCCAGTTGTGCATTTTGATTGACGGTCACAGCTCTTACACTTCTAATCTTTCCCATATATGTTATTGAAGCTTCACCGACTTGTCTAACTGAATAGACATCAGAAGAAATATCTCTTGTGCATGAACTAAGCAAACATACACTTATTCCTAGCAACAAAAACTTATTTAATTTTTTCATTATAACCCTCTTTAATTAAAACTTGAAATTAGTTGTTTTAATGTCCTATAAAAAAAATTAGAAATAATTATTTTAAGCATTTTGGAAATCTCTCACAAGAAATAAACTTTAAACACTCCTAATTTCTGACATTTATTTAAAAAGACAAAAAAAAAATAAAAAATGGTTGAGTTTATAGTATCAGGCAAAATTCAAAGAATAATTGTGGAATGAAATAGCTTTTTCAAAACAAGTATCAAATATGTTTAGGTGGCCATTCCGTTTCTTTATCTTTCGGTGTACCACAATCGGAACAAGGTTGAACTATTTGATTAATCATAAAAATTCATATTAAAAATTTATTTAGTAAAAAAAAAAGCACAGACTGCAAACAGTCTGTGCAATGAAATACACAATTCACGAGCTTAATTAATCCGCAAAATTGAATTCCAATCCTTGCTCTTGCTCGCTATCTACGAACATTTTAACTCGTTTATGGCGATCAAAACCTGTTCCACCAGGAATAATGTGTCCCATGATGACATTTTCTTTAAAACCAACTAAATAGTCTGTTTTACCCGCACAGGCAGCTTCTGTTAAGACACGTGTTGTATCTTGGAATGAAGCAGCTGAAATAAAGGATTCCGTACTCAAAGAAGCTTTAGTTATACCAAGTAGAACTGGTGTTGCTTGGGCAGCCTTACCACCTTCTTGACTAACTTTTTGGTTTTCAACTTCGAACTCTTTCTTATCAACTTCTTCACCATATAGAAGACTTGTGTCGCCTGGATCAATGACGCGAACTTTCTTCAACATTTGACGTACAATAATTTCAATATGTTTATCATTGATGTCTACCCCTTGTAGGCGATAAACTTCTTGTACTTGATTAACCAAATACTTTTGAAGTTCACGAACACCACAAATGTCAAGAATTTCATGAGGGATAACTAATCCATCTGTCAATTGTTGGCCTTTAACAACATGGTCGCCACGTTGAATAATTAAGTGCTTAGTATGCGAGATAAGATGTTCCTCTTCCATTCCTGTCATTTCATCGCGAACAACGACAATGCGTTTGTTTTTCTGAACACCTCGGAAGTCCACAACCCCATCAATTTTAGCAATTTCTGCTGAATCTTTAGGTTTACGTGCTTCGAATAACTCCGCCACACGTGGAAGCCCCCCAGTAATGTCTTTTGTCTTAATAGCACTTCTTGGAAGACGTGCAAGCATCTTACCAGCTGTAGCAAATTCACCTTCTTCAACTGAAATGATTGCTCCAGCAGGTAAGGGATATGTACCTACAAGATCTTCGCAAGCCTGATCAGCATAAATCGCAACTTGAGGATGTAACTCACCCCGATGTTGTTTTACAATCAATTCTGCCTGACCTGTTTGTTTATTTACGTCACGTTCAGTAGAAAGTCCTTCTACCAAATCTTCATAACGAACATAACCTGGGCGATCGCAAATAATTGGAATATTATGTTGTTCCCACTCGGCAACACGAGTACCCGGTTTAACTTTTGTTCCCTCTTCAAGAAGAATCTTTGTTCCGAGTTCTACGTTAAATGCTTGCAAAGGTTCGATCGATTTCGTCGATAGTAGCTTCTTATATTCATCTAAGGTACGCCCTTCATCTTTAACAATATTAAGTCTACCATTTTTATTTAAAGCAACCCAATTCCCCTCATCAGTTTTCACAGTACGCAAATCTGTGTAAACAAGTATACCATTATCATCTGCAACAATCTCTGGAGTTAAACCAGCAGATGCAATACCACCCAAGTGGAAGGTACGCATTGTTAACTGTGTTCCTGGTTCACCTATTGACTGAGCTGCAATAATACCAACAGCTTCACCCATGCTTATTGAACGGCTATTAGCTAAATTAATTCCATAACACTTTGCACAGACCCCTCGTCTTGTTTCACATGTCAACACAGAACGAATTCGAATACTTTCAATTCCTGAGTCGTCGATAGCTTCAGCTTGAAGAACAGTTAATGTGTCTCCACTCTTAGCAAGCAATTTCGTGCTATCACCTGGTTGATAAATATCTTCACAAACGGTACGTCCAAAAATACGGTCTTTCAAAGGTAGTAACTCTTCTTGACCTTGCTTAATCGCTGAAACATCAATTCCGTTTAATGTTCCACAATCATCTTCTGTAATGATCACATCTTGAGCCACATCGACTAAACGGCGAGTCAAATAGCCTGAGTCAGCTGTTTTAAGCGCTGTATCTGCCAGTCCTTTACGAGCACCATGAGATGAAATAGAAAACTCAATCACCGATAGCCCTTCTCTAAAGTTAGAAGTGATCGGCGATTCAATGATGTCGCCAGATGGTTTTGCCATCAAACCACGGAGAGCTCCAAGCTGTCTGATCTGCGATTTATTACCACGAGCACCCGAATCCATCATTAAGTAAAGTGGGTTCATTGTGCTATCTTTAACTTCACTAATTAGCTTAAATAATTCTTCTGAAAGAACATCTGAAACCTCTGTCCAAATACTAATTGTTTTAGAGTAGCGTTCCCCTTCAGTTATGATACCATCTTCGTACTGTTTTCTGACTACAGCAACGCGTTCATGAGCATCATGTAAGATTTTTTGCTTAATTGTCGGAATTTTTACATCGCAAACACCCATCGAAAGAGCTGATTTAGTCGCTTCCGCAAAACCTATGCTTTTTAGATTATCTAAGAAACGAACCGTTGCCTCGAGTCCTGCCTTTTTATAGCACTGCATAACGAGTTCACCCATTTTCTTTTTAGGTAAACTATAGTTTTGGAAACCTAGTTCTTTCGGAACAATCGTGTTGAAAACGACACGTCCAGGTGTTGTCTCAATAATCCCATTTTCTGTTCGTAATTTAATTTTTTCATGAATACGAATTCCTCTTAAGTAATCGGAACGATTTTCTCCATTCGGACTTTTGCTTCCTTCTTCATACCAGTTATAACTACCACTTGCTTGTAGAGCCAGCAGTACTTCTTCGCTATCTCGAAAAACTCGTGTTTTTAATTCATGATTTTCTCGAATATAAAGAGGGTCTAGCATTAAATAGTACAAACCGAGTGTCATATCCTGAGAAGGAACGGCAACAGGCTTACCTGAAGATGGTAAGAAAATATTATCAGGTGCCATCATTAACAATTTTGCTTCCAACTGTGCTTCAATAGAAAGAGGAACATAAACGGCCATTTGGTCACCGTCAAAGTCCGCGTTAAATGCCGAACAAACAAGCGGATGAATGCGAATCGCTTTACCTTCAATCAAAACCGGTTCAAAAGCTTGAATACCTAAACGGTGAAGCGTTGGCGCGCGGTTTAATAATACTGGATGACCTTTAATGATATCTTCTAACACATCCCAAACTTCTGGAGCATGCCTCTGAATCATTTTTTTTGCTGAACGAATCGTATAAACATACCCTTGATCTTTAAGTCTCTTTACAATGAAGGGTTCAAACAATTCAAGAGCCATTAATTTAGGTAATCCACACTGATTGAACTTCAATTCTGGACCAACAATAATAACCGATCGACCTGAATAATCCACCCGTTTACCAAGTAAGTTCTGACGGAAACGTCCTTGCTTTCCTTTTAACATTTCAGATAATGACTTTAAGGGGCGATTACCAGCTCCCATAACAGGATGTCCATGGCGACCGTTATCAAACAAAGCATCCACAGCTTCTTGTAACATACGTTTTTCATTGCGTACGATTACATCAGGTGTTTTGAGCTTTAAAATAGCTTTTAAACGGTTGTTTCGGTTAATCACACGGCGATAAAGATCATTTAAATCAGACGTAGCAAAGCGACCACCATCCAGAGGAACCAAAGGACGTAAATCAGGTGGAATCACAGGAACACAAGACATGATCATCCATTCAGGTTTGTTATCCGAAGAAACAAAACTTTCAATAATTTTCAAACGCTTCGCCAACTTCATTCTAGCTTGCTGCGATTTAGTTTTACGAAGTTTGTCTTTTAATTCTACCAATTGAGTTTGTAGATCTTCGCTCGCTAAGAGGTCGCGAATGGCTTCGCCACCCATTTTTGCCACAAAGCTATCGCGCCCCCATTTTTCTTGTGCTTCACGATATTCAGTGTCGTTTAATAGCTGCTTTCTTTCTAAATCCGTTTGGCCTGGATTGATGACAACATACTCTTCATAATAAATCACCCGTTCAAGATCGGCGGATGTCATTCCGAGAACATTACCAATACGAGAAGGCATTGTTTTAAAAAACCAAATATGAACAACTGGAACGGCTAAATCAATGTGAGCCATTCGTTCACGACGAACTTTGGATAAAGTAACTTCCACACCACAACGATCGCAAACAATTCCTTTGTGTTTAATTTTTTTGTATTTTCCGCAAGCACATTCCCAGTCACGTGTGGGTCCAAAGATTTTTTCGCAAAAAAGACCACCTTTTTCAGGTTTAAATGTTCGGTAGTTAATCGTTTCAGGTTTTTTAATCTCTCCGCGGGACCACTCATTACGTATGACATCGTCAGAGGCAATTTTAATGGTCAATTTATCAAATTGTCCATCTTGCTGATTTCTTTCAGACATGTATGTCTCCTAACAAATTAGTTTAAATTTTTAAGCAGATCAAAATAGATACTTTTTCAGATAAGAAGAAACACCTAATGGCATTTCTTCTTTTTCGGTACTAGTAACAAATCATCTATTTAATCAAGAGTCATCAACGGCTTCTGTATAGACATTTAAGCCAAGCCCTTGCATTTCTTTAATCAATACGTTAAAAGATTCCGGTGTTCCTGATTTAAGCAGGTTTTCCCCTTTCACGATTGATTCATAAATACGTGTACGACCAGCTACATCGTCAGATTTAACAGTTAGCATTTCTTGTAAGAGATGAGCGGCTCCATAAGCCTCGGCTGCCCAAACTTCCATCTCTCCAAAACGTTGACCACCCATTTGAGCTTTACCACCCAATGGTTGCTGAGTCACAAGTGAATAAGGCCCAACTGCACGAGCGTGGATCTTATCAGCTACTAAGTGGCTCAACTTCAACATATAAATGTAACCTACCACAACGCTATTATCAAAGCGCTCACCAGAGCACCCATCATAAAGGAAAAACTTACCATCTTCTGGAAGACCCGCCTTTTTCATCATTTCCCAAATTTTCTCTTCTGGGAAACCTTCAAATACAGGGCTTTTTACTGTTATTCCCGTATGCTTAGCAGCAATTCCTAAGTGAGTTTCAAACAACTGTCCCATGTTCATACGTGAAGGTACGCCCAAAGGATTAAGAATAATTTCAATTGTCTGCCCAGTTGAAAGGAATGGCATGTCGGCTTCTGGAACAATTTTGGAGACGACCCCTTTATTTCCATGGCGACCAGCCATTTTATCACCAACTTGCAACTTACGCTTAGAAGCTACGTAGACTTTGACTTGACGAATGACACCCGGATCTAAATCTGTATCTCCTTTACGCATAAACTCTAACTGAGTTTTATACTGTGTTTCCACGGTTTGCAGAGCAATTTCATAATCGTGTAAAATTTGTCGTAACGTTGTATAGATGTCATTTTCAGGCATCAATAAAT
Organism: Candidatus Protochlamydia amoebophila UWE25; assembly: GCF_000011565.2. NCBI lineage: Bacteria > Pseudomonadati > Chlamydiota > Chlamydiia > Parachlamydiales > Parachlamydiaceae > Candidatus Protochlamydia > Candidatus Protochlamydia amoebophila. Next base: position 762,260 of record NC_005861.2, on the reverse strand, counting down.
CTTCTACACTCTCTTTTTCCAAAGCTTCAATGAGATCTTGTGTGATTAAATCTCCTTCATCGACAATAATTTCCGCTGTTCGACGATGAACAATATTACCTGGAGCTGTTTCATTCAGAAGAAGAGCTCCTACTCGTTCATGTTTTTCAGTACGAAGCTGGGCTTGATTAGATTTATATTCACGCTGAATATCTTTCAATTTTGAAGCTTCTTCAACAAGTTCATCATCAGTCTTAGATAGCCTATCTCTTCTACTAAAGACTTTAACATCCATAACGACCCCTTCTGTTCCAGGAGGAGCAATCAAAGATGCATCTTTAACATCAGAAGCTTTATCACCAAAAATCGCGCGTAGTAAACGCTCTTCTGGGGCTAATTCTGTTTCGGATTTTGGGGTAATTTTACCAACTAATGTATCGCCAGGCTTTACTTCTGCTCCGATACGAATAATTCCATCGTCATTTAAGTTCCTTAATGTTTCCTCTGATACATTCGGAATATCGCGTGTAATTTCTTCTTTTCCAAGTTTTGTATCACGCGCCGTTAATTCAAATTCTTCAATGTAGAGAGAAGTATAATAATCTTCGCGAAGAAGTTTTTCAGAAATGATGATCGCATCTTCATAGTTGTAACCAAACCAAGGCATGAAGGCAACTAAGACATTACGTCCAAGCGCCACTTCCCCTTTATCTGTTGCTGGTCCATCTGCAATCACATCTCCGGCTTTTATTTTATCACCCACATGGCAGAGAGGGCGTTGATTGATACAAGTACCTGCGTTAGAACGAATAAACTTTTTAAGCAAATAAGTTCTTTTTTCTAAACGATTGTCATCAGGAGAAATAACAATTTTTAAACCATCAACATAATCAACAACTCCGTCCTCATGGGCAATTAAAACAGCTCCTGAGTCACGTGCTGCCCTAGCTTCCAATCCAGTACCTACAATTGGAGCAGTAGGTTTGAGAAGAGGAACTCCCTGACGTTGCATGTTTGATCCCATCAATGCACGGTTCGCATCGTCGTGCTCAAGGAATGGAATCAATCCGGTAACAATCGAAACAAGCTGCTTCGGCGATACGTCCATATGTGTAACATTTTTCGTATCTGTTTCAAATTGCTCACCTTTATAACGAGCCCAACAGATGGGTTCAGCAAACATATGGTATTCATCCAGCGGAGCAGAAGCCTGCGCAATCACGCACTGTTCTTCTTGATCGGCTGTCATGTATTCGATCTCATCTGTTACAACCCCCTCACGAACAATTCTATAAGGTGTTTCAATAAATCCAAATTCATTAATCTTAGCAAATGATGAAAGAGAAGAGATCAAACCAATATTTGGTCCTTCGGGTGTTTCGATTGGGCAAATACGTCCATAATGACTTGTATGAACGTCTCGCACTTCAAATCCAGCACGATCTCTATTTAAACCACCAGGTCCAAGAGATGAAAGCCTTCGTTTATGAGTTAACTCTGCAATTGGATTTGTTTGATCCATAAATTGTGAAAGTTGTGAACGGCCAAAGAAATCTTTTAAAACTCCTGACAACCCTTTTGCGGAGACAATCTTACCAGGAGTTAATGTATCTGATGAAAAGTCAAAAAGATTCATTCTTTCCCGAATAATTTTCTCCATTCGTGCCAAACCAATGCGGCATTGATTTTGAATGAGTTCTCCAACGGAACGAACACGACGATTGCCCAAATGATCGATATCATCGATTGAGGCTTCTTCGCTACCACTTTTTAACATGATCAAATATTTCAGAGCTCCAATCACATCTTCTTTATCTAATGTGACCGTCTGTAACTTCTCATCATTAATTTCACAACCTAATTTACTGTTGAGCTTGTAACGACCAACACGTCCGAGATTATAACGCTTTGGATCAAAGAAGAGACGCATAATTGCTGAACGGGCATTAGATAAAGTTGCTGGCTCACCCGGACGAATTTTACGATAAAAATCTTTTAAAGCGGATTCGTAAGAATCTGTTGGATCTTTTGCAAGCATTTTAATAACAGGGCTTGTTTCATCAGCATCTTCTGCGATACGAATGACATCAATCCCAGCATCCACAATACGTTTAAGCATAGCTGTCGTTAATTTTTCAGAAGCTTTACCAAATACCAGTCCTGATTCTTCATCGACAACATCTTGAGCTAGAATTTTACCAACAAGTTTAGCAAACTCTTTCTCGTTTTTAATTTTATACTTACGAGTTGTGAAAAATTCTTCAATAATATCACTGTTAGAAGAATAACCTAAAGCACGAATAAAAGTTGTCGCAAGGATTTTGCGGCGTCGTTTTTTACGATCGATGTAGATGTGAATTAAGTCATTTGTATCGAAAGCTCCTTCAAGCCAGCTTCCTCGGTAAGGGATGATACGAAATGAGTAGATTACATTCCCACGAGAATGGCGTTCTTGTTCAAAGCATATTCCTGGAGATCTATGAAGTTGAGAAACAACAACACGCTCTGCACCATTAACAATAAATGTTCCTTTATCAGTCATCACAGGAATTGTTCCCATGTAGACTTCCTCTTCTTTAATTCCCGTTTCATCTGTTAGACGAAACTTTACTTTCAAAGTGACATTATAAGTAATTCCCCGGCGAATACATTCTTCAGGATTATACTTAGGCACTCCTAGGTTATATGACAAAAATTCTAAAATAGTTTTCTCGTCATAAGACTTAATTGGAAAAATTTCGGTAAAAACTTCTTGTAAGCCAATATTTTCCCTTTCATCAGGAAATTTATCGGCTTGAAGAAATTGGTTGTATGATTTGATCTGAATTTCTATCAGATTTGGAAGATCGATAATTTCTTCCTTATCATTAAAACTCTCGCGATGTGGCGGCCTTTGCAACATTATGAAGGACTCCTACTATGGCTTTACTTGAGACGAATAGATATAATTGACTCGATATTTTTCTAAATAGCTGTTTGCTTGATCCATTAAAATACCGATGTTTGTGAGCTTCTACTATTTTTGACAACTTAAGTTGAAAAATTTACTTTGATTAAGCGCTTTTTTAGCCTTTCATCAAGTTTATTAGCAAAAAATCACATGTTAATAAAACTCAGAATTTTGAATTTTGAGCGTGCGATTGATAAACCAATCGAACTGTCAAAAACCAAAAGTCTTCTTCAGCCCTGCAAAAATTAACAAACAGTGCTCATAAAAAAACAAAAAATAACTGGAAAAAATATGAATAGAATTAGATTGTAATTCGTTTACTAGCATCTATTAGAATCCTAATAGTTATGGTATCTTAATTAAAAAATAAATATTAAAATAGCACAAGACCAAGTGCAAGAGTTTTAATTTTGCACTTGGTTCACATTAACTAAAATAGTTAGAGGATTAAAGCCCTTTTAAAGTGACTTTTCCACCAGCTGTTTCAATTTTCTTTTTAATGTCTTCAGCTTCTGCTTTTGGAGCTGTAGGCTTCAATTCTTTAGGTGCTGCTTCTACTAAGTCTTTTGCTTCTTTCAAACCAAGACCTGTAATTTCACGCACAACTTTAATGATTCCAATTTTCTTATCAGCTGGAGCTTCAGTTAAAGTGACTTGGAAATCTGTAGATTCAACTACGGCAGCAGCAGGAGCACCAGCAGCAGGAGCTGCTACTGCGACAGGAGCTGCAGCTTTAACACCCCATTTATCTTCGAGTAGAGTCTTGAGTTCAGCCATTTCCAAAACGGTCAATTCACTTAGTGCATCGACTAGTTCTTCTGTTTTTTTCTTACTCACGGTATTTACCTCTTAATTTTCTATAACTTCTGTTAATAATTCTAGTGGAATGGATTAACCTTAGGCTTCACTTGCGCTATTTTCTGGTTCCTCGCTTCCTTGCTTGCTTTTATTATCCAAACAGTATGCAACGCTTGCAAGGAGGGCTTCAACAACGGCCAAGGTTTGAGCCATTGGAGCTTCCAGAGTACTGAGGAATTGAGCTCGCATTTCGTCTTTGCTTGGCAACTTCGAAAGTTTTTCAACATCATCACCGCTATAAATCTGTCCATCAAAACGTCCACCGAGGACTTGGATAATTTTTTCACGCTCTTGACTGAATTTAAAAACTGTTTTTGTTGCTTCAATCGGATCTTCTCCTAAAAACACCAAACCAATGTGGCCATTTAAAGAAGAAACGTCTAGTTCGAGTCCAGCATCTTTAGCAGCTTTAAGCAAAACGCGTTTACGCACGACTTCAACATCACCACCAATTTTTCCCAGTTGGCGACGAAAATCATTTGCTTGGTTAGCTGTTAATCCAGCATATTGCATAATGACAAAAGCAGGATAACGCTGAATCTTATCAATAATCTCTTGTTTAAGGAGTTGTTTTTCCTCTCTCATAAGTTTATGACTCCTTAGCTGCTAAATCAGATTCGCGTAGGTCAATTTTAAGGCCAGGCCCCATTGTAGAGGAAATGGCTAGCGATCTCATATAGTGACCTTTAGCAGAAGCAGGCTTAGCACGCTGAATAGCAATCAAAAACGCGCGAATATTTTCTTCAAGCTTATTAGACTCAAAAGAAACTTTTCCTACTCCATTATTAATGACACCATGACGATCTAGCTTAAACTCAATTTTTCCTGCTTTAAGCTCTTGAATCGCTTTAGCAATATCTGTTGTCACTGTCCCTGCTTTTGGAGTGGGCATTAAACCCCGTGGTCCGAGAACCTTACCTAACTTACCCACTTCTCGCATCATGTCAGGTGTTGCAACAACAGCATCAAAATCTGTCCAACCCCCGTTAACTTTTTCTAGAAGTTCATCATGACCTGCGTAATCGGCACCCGCTTCCAAAGCTTCTTTAACTTTGTCACCTTTCGCGAAAACGAGAATTTTCATCGTTTTACCCGTTCCATTCGGTAATGAAACAGTTCCGCGAACACTTTGGTCCGATCTACGAGGGTCAACACCGAGTTTTAAAGAAACTTCTACTGTCTGATCAAATTTGACAGGAGGACATTTCTTTAAAATATCGATAGCTTCTCTAATCGTGTATGCTTTCGCCGCATCCAGCGATTTAGCTATCTCCCGAATTCTTTTACTTGGACGACCCATATATTATTCTCTACTCTTTTATGAGATCAATTCCCATGGAACGAGCTGTTCCCAAAACAATATTAGTTGCCATTTCCAAATCTGCAGCGTTCATATCCTGAATTTTTTCTTCAGCAATTTTGCGCGCTTCTGAACGTGTAATTTTTGCAACTTTATCTCGGTTTGGAACGCCTGAACCTTTCGCTATTCCTTTTGCTTTTTTAAGCAATTCGGCAACAGGGGGCTTTTTAGTTATAAATGAAAACGACTTATCATGATACACAGTGATGAGTGTAGGAAGTACATCCCCCGCCATCGCTTGTGTTTTCGCATTAAATTCCTTACAAAAAGCCATGATGTTTACACCCGCTGCTCCCAATGCTGGTCCGATTGGAGGAGCTGGATTGGCTTTCCCTGCAGGAATCTGCAGCTTGATCACCTTAACAACTTTTTTTGACATATTGTCCTCTATACGTTTTATCTAATGGTAAAACCTGGTTTCTGATTTGCACTTAGATAGAGGCGCTCAGTGCAATCTGTTCTCAGATTTTATCCAGTTTCTTTTCCGTTCAAACGAAAGGAAATGAAGTATACAAAAAACGACTAGAAAATTCTAGCGTTTTTTTAGTTTTATTGATTTTTTGTTAAAATTTCAAAAAACAATAACCTTAAATCTAAATTTAAAATTAAGTGATTTCAGCATCATCAGAAATTTCTTCAACTTGAACAAATTCTAAATCATCTACTCGCGTATCACGGCCAAATATTGATACCAAGACACTTAAACGGCCTTTATCATGAAATACTTCAGTTACCGTTCCAATAAAATTAACAAAAACACCGTCGGTAATTTTAACACGATCACCAACTTCAAATTTATGTTTCTGGGTAATTTTCCGTTTTTTATCTTCTAGATCTTTTAAAATTTCACCCACTTCGAAATCTGTCAGAGGCGTTGGTTTATCTCCACCTAGAAAATCAATGACACCATTAGTATTTTTTACATATTGCCAAGATTCGTCACTAAGATTCATTTTGATGAGCAAATAACCAGGCCACAAACGTTTTTCAACAACATGTTGCTGACCTTTTTAACTTCTGACACATTTTCAGTTGGAAGCAAAATCTGCTCGATTTCACCAGACATCCCTTTTAACTCGAGATGCTCTTCCAACGCTTTTTTGACTTTTTTTTCGTGCGTGGATAGCACTTGCACAACATACCATTTATACATGTATCACCTAATACCTATCCGATTTCTGTACTTGCTCATGATTTTATGAACTTCAAGTCATTACCCACTAATTAAGCGGAGCAAAAGATTTAATCCACCGAGCGTACCTTGAATCATCAAATCTAATAAGTAGATAGACATTCCAAATAAAAAGGTCGCTAAAACAACAATTTTTGTATAAACAATCAACTCGTCGCGACTTGTCCAGTTAATTTTGTAAATTTCACTTTTTACATCGGCGACAAAATTACGTGCCTTTTTAACCGTAAAAGAGCTTTCTACGGCTTTTTCCACAGTCGGCGATACTTGCGTTTTTTTCATTTCCATAGTTTTTATTTCCGAACCCACGTTTATACCTCTCTTGCCTTCGTCAAATTTAAATGACTTTTTAGCACCTTTTTAACTTGTGGCAACTTAAGTTGATCAATTAGAAGCTTGTTGATTTGAAAAAACACTATTAGACTTTTCTTGAGCTTTGCTTGTTTGTAAAAAATCACACTTTTTGACTGCTTTATCGTTTTAATAACGATTGATTTTTTCAAAAAAATTAATCACAAAAATGTCTATTTACAACGAGTGCGGAGGGATTCGAACCCCCGACCGACGGCTTTGGAGACCGTTGCTCTACCAGCTGAGCTACACACCCAAAAAACATTATTAAAAAGGGTAGAGAAAACTCTACCCTTATCTTTTTACCAAAAATTGATTATTTAAGGATTTCGGAAACGGTTCCCGCACCAATTGTACGACCACCTTCACGAATCGCAAAACGCATCCCTTTTTCCATCGCGATTGGAGCAATCAATTTCACTGTAATTTCTACGTTATCGCCAGGCATAACCATTTCTACACCAGCTGGAAGCTCAATTGTTCCAGTTACGTCTGTAGTACGGAAATATAACTGAGGACGATATCCTGAGAAAAATGGTTTATGACGTCCACCTTCTTCTTTTGTTAATACGTAAACTGGACCTTTAAATTCTGTATGCGGAGTACAAGTTCCAGGAGCAACGAGACACATTCCACGCTCAATATCAGTCTTAGTTAAACCTCTTAACAGAATACCAACGTTTTCTCCTGCGCGAGCTTCTTCCAAGATTTTATTAAACATTTCAAGACCAGTGGCTACTGTATCCCGTGTGTCTCCAAGACCAATGAGTTGCAATTTGTCGTTGATCTTAACAACACCACGCTCTACACGACCTGTCGCCACAGTACCTCGACCAGAAATAGAAAAGACGTCTTCAACAGGCATTAAGAAAGGCTTATCTGTCTCACGTTGAGGTGTTGGAACAGCTTCATCAACAATTTTCATCAATTGTTTAATACTTTCAACGTATTTTGGATCTCCTTCCAATGCACGTAAAGCTGAACCGCGAATAATTGGAGAATTGTGGTAACCTTTAGATTCGAGCAATTCATGTAGTTCCATCTCAACGAGATCGAGAAGTTCTGAATCGCTTTCACCGAGCATGTCCACTTTGTTGAGGAATACAACAATAGCAGGAACTTGCATTTGGCGAGCTAACAAAATGTGTTCGCGCGTTTGAGGCATTGCTCCGTCTGTAGCAGCAACAACGAGGATTGCTCCATCCATCTGAGCAGCACCGGTAATCATGTTCTTTACATAGTCGGCGTGACCTGGGCAATCTACGTGTGCATAGTGACGTGCATCTGTTTCGTATTCAACGTGGCTTGAGTTAATAGTGATACCACGTGCTTTTTCCTCAGGCGTATTATCAATAGAAGCATAATCTCTAAATTTCGCCCCACCCGCTTCAGCGAGCACCTTTGTGATAGCGGCTGTTAACGTGGTTTTTCCGTGGTCGACGTGACCAATCGTTCCAACGTTGACGTGTGGCTTCTTCCGCTGAAAAGTTTCTTTAGCCATTTTAATTCCTCCGTTAAGCTCCAGTAAATGGATATATCTTGTTTATTAATGTTAAGTCTGCCCAGAATAGGAATTGAACCTACGACCTTTTGCTTACCATGCAAATGCTCTACCACTGAGCTATCTGGGCAAGCTAATCTTGCAAAAGCGCTTTCTACCCATGATTAAAAATTTAATAAGCGTAGAGAGTCAGCTAAAAAAAATCAACACTCTTTGTGTTAATCTATCGCTAGCGCTGTCGAAAAATAATTCTTGCCTTGCTTAAGTCATAAGGCGACATCTCTACAGTAACAACATCTCCGACTAGAACACGTATGTTTTTCATACGCATTTTCCCACAAAGATGTGCGATCACATTTAATCCATTTTGAAGAGAAACTCGAAAATGCATATTAGGGAGCAATTCTTCGACGCTTCCTTCAATCTTAATTGTATCTTCTTTAGCCATGTTGCCGCTTGTAATAAAACCTAAAAAACAAGAAGAAGTTCTTCTTTTCATAAAATTGAAAAGACAAATCTTCGAAATAGTGACTAATAAATTAGCATTTTATAGATAAAAGTCAAGCCAAAAAATCAAGAAAATTTATTTTTGATCAATCTTCTTATCAATGAAAAAACATACCAAGTTTTCGCTTATTTTAAACTTGTAAGAATTTAATTACAAAAGATTTAATAAATAAAATTTATTTTAATTATTCATAAAATAAATTTTAGGATTTTTATTAGTTAATTAATTGTATATGTTTAATTAAAATTAAAAATAATACTATAATTAATTATTATAAAGTAAATTTAATAATTAACAAACTACAAGAAAAGGATTATAAAGTATGAATTCTAATTTACCTTTGTCATCCTCATATTCTCAAATTGACAAGATGGCTCAAACATTGGAAAGTCGAGGAATTAAGGTCAATATCGATAAAGAGTCTAATAAAGGAATTATTGATGCCAATGGACGCAAATTCGCTGTCTCTCTTATTAATGTCAACAGTGAACATCCTTTAGATGCAGATACAATGACGCAAATTGCGACAAGAGTTGCTTATATGATATTTGCTAAAAATTTAATTAGCGAGGAGTTTCAAGGCGCTAAAATTGATCAACAAGGTATTCAAATTAACGACAAAAACTTGACTCATGAAGAAGCAAATACTAAAGAGCTTTATCAAGATATACAATCTATTATGCAAAACAAATTATCTAAGCAAAATGCTGATATAGCTGAAGCCCAAATCGGAGTAAACACAAATACAAAGCAACCTATTCAAAAGGAATTTAACCCACCTCTACATCCTTATCTATCTCAATTTACTTCAGATCAATTAGATGCCATTAATAAGTACGGAGCTAATAAAGTAATGGTTGGCGGCCAATTTAGTCAAAGCAAATTGGACGCACTCCAACAAGCTGAAGTTAAAGCAGTGGCAAAAGGTAAAGTTAAACCAGTGAAAAAAGAAAGGGTAACAAGGAAAAATGGATTTATAGAAGCGAAAAATGGATTTATAGAAGCGGTAAAAACAAAAGTAAAAACAACAAAAAAAGATAAATCTAAATTGCAGACAATTTCTAATCAAAAACTCCAAGAAAAATTAACAAAAATTCAATTTACTCTTTCTGATTACGCTAAAAATTTACTTCTTTTAGAACAAGCTCGGGAAGATTTAGATAAAATGCTTAATCATGGTGCTTCAAAAGGAGAAATAGATGCAACAAAAGCCACAATTTCCAGTAAAGAAAAAATCTCTAAAGAACAATTGAAAGAACTTCAAAGCGCAAAAAATGAGTTGGCGAGTTTTAAATTAGAAAAAAATAAACCACTTTTAAACGAAATACGTCGCATTATTCACGACATGCAAAATTTATTAAATGCTTCTAATACAAAAACTGCTAGCCACGCTTTTCTAGAAAAATACAAAACAAAACAGGAAGTTCAGCAAGGAATTGGAAATGCTTATACAGCGGCATGGTCAGAGAAATATGCTTTTCGTAATCCTGAGAATCCTGGTTCATTAATCAACGGACATAATAATTTAATTGCAAGAGACCCAGCTAATAAAAATAGCTATGAAAATTTAGTTTCTATTTTAGGGGAAGTTCATCAAGCTTTACAAGAAGCTAGCACAACTTTTGGACCTCTATTTATTAGAGAAGCTGGCCTTATGAATGCAAGTCATAAAATTAAACCAGATACAGCCAAAACACTAGCAATAAGCGCAGCTCAAAAAAAACTTTTTGATAAACTTGAGGAGTTAAAGCAAAAAGCGAAAAGTCTTACTTTTGAAACAAACTCTCAAAATGAACTTCAAGGGGTAGGTAATTTTGGAGAATACAGCAAACTCACTCTTGATATTACTTTGTCCAAAATCCAAAAAGAACTACAAGAATTTGATGCATTACCTCTACCAGAAGCGAAAACTTAGATAACAAATTTTTACCCATCACTCTTAAAATTTATTCTCCTATTAAAAGCGATAATGGATTAAAATAAAATTAACAAACACAATAAATTAAAAATTAGAGATTTATGTTCCAGACCTGTTTAAATAAACAAAGCCAAATTAAAGAACTATTCTCCACTTGTTCAACACCAGAAGATCGTTATCAAAAAATTATTGAATTCGGGCGTCAACAAGCCAATTTAACAGACTTGGAGAAAGTTCCTACAAATCTTGTTAAAGGCTGCCAAAGTCAAATGTATTTATCATCTTCGCTGGTCAATGGGCAAATTTTTTTTCGAGCAGAGTCTGATGCTTTAATTTCCGCGGGGTTAGCTGCCTTACTTGTAAAGGTCTATAGTGGGGAAACACCTGAGACAGTATTAAAGTGTCCTCCTACTTATTTAGACGAATTAGGAATTAGTGCAAGTTTGACTCCAAGTCGCGCTAATGGCCTTTATAGCATGCACCTTCGCATGAAACAAGATGCTTTAAAATGGTTAATAAATGTTGAAAAAACTATTGGTTAATATTTAGTTAAACTTAAAATTTTAAAAAATTAATTATATTAAATAATTATAGATTATAATTAACCAATGAAATCCAATTTGTGTAGGGAAGAGAATTAAAAAAAGGTGGCAACACCCTTTTAAGGATTAGCTATTGAATTACAATTTATCAATTGAATAATAATGCTTTCCACGATTTTTCAAAATCCGAACTGTTTTACAAACAGCTTCATTCTTGAAATTTTTTTTGTCCCCGTATTGTCAAATTCTGAAGAGCTTTTAATGGCTGTTGAACAGCTTAGTCAAATGGGTAGAATCGATCTCTAAAATTTTATTAGGCCAAGAATTAAATAAAAAAGCGCCTGAAAATGAACGAATTGCCAAACAATTTGTCAGTAAAATAAACATAGATTATCAAGTCATTAGTATACTTCTATCTACTTTACTCATTTGAGAAATTAATTAGGGGCAACAAGTGAAACAACCTGTTTGTTTCACTTATATTTTTGCATTTCTTAGTTGCCAATTTAAGCTGAGTTTTGATTTTTATGGTCTCGAATATCAAATTCAAGTTTCCATTTTCTTCCATCTGAAGCAACACACCAAAGCTCAAGAACACCAAGTTCAGTGATTTTAGATTTCAATCTCACACGAATCATTTTTCCATCTTCTTCTGTTTTATTTAAAACTGTTTCAATGGGATGAAGCTCAGTAAGTTCTTGTTTCCAATTTCGAACAATAGTTCCAGCTACTGGTTCAGTCCCGTTGGATAGTTGGGGTGTTATATGACTAAAAAATCGAAATGTTGCCATTTCTCCTAAAACCAGAGAAAATTCTTGTTGATCTAACTCTCGTTCCTCCCCTTCTTCCATTCCAAACGGAACGATACAGATAGCTCTTAAAGGAGGGCTAATTCCTGGGACAGCCGGAACTGCTTCCTCAACTCCAATGAAATAACTACGACTTGTTCCACCACGAATACGAATCGTATGCCCAAGCCGAGCTAAACCATAATAAACTGCCCCTTTGCTAACTGCATAATCATAGTCTGCACCGAGAATTTCAGTGACTGGGGGTTTATTAAGTTTTTTAGCCCATTGATTAAGCAATTCTAAAAGCTGATCTCGCAACTTTTTTGCCTTCAAAGTTCCACCATTAAACAATATTTTTGAGGGAAGAATAAATTGATCCATGTTGGCCGACTCTGACTCCCCTGTCATCGATAAAAATTTTGCCAATTGGCAAGATATCCGTGGATCTTGAACATAAGGTAGACCAATCTGCTGAATTCCTAAATGACGCTCTTGTTGAGATTTTTCATCCGGTTTAACGAGAGGAATAAATCCTTCCAAAATGAATTTTTCAACTTCTTGCTGAGATAATTGTGTTGTAAGAGTATTCCCTATTAACTTACTTCCTCTCCCAAGGATTGTCATTTCGACTTTTTCAGGAGGATTTTCATTCATTAATAATTCTTTAGCAGCTCTAGCTTGGTAAATAAGACTTTGAAGCTGCCAATGATCAATAGTATAGCCTTCTTCTTCTAGCTTTTGTTTGGCAAGATAAGCCAAACTAAGATCGATATTATCTCCCCCCAAAAGTAAATGAGATCCTACAGCCAATCTTCTTAAAGTTAAATTCCCATTCTCTTCTTCTACTTTAATTAAGCTAAAGTCTGTTGTCCCTCCTCCAATATCAATGACTAAAATTGTCTCATTAACTTTAAATAAGTTTCTCCAATCATTAGCATGAGCATATAGCCAGGCATAAAAAGCAGCTTGCGGCTCTTCTAATAAAATGATTTCTGGATAACCCGCTAGCTCAGCTGCCTCTTGAACGAATTGTCTAGCACTCGGATCAAAAGAAGCCGGAACAGTAATAAAAATGTTCTGTCTGATAAAAGGAGCATTGGGTTGATTGAAATCCCAAGATTGACGAAGATGTTGGAAGATTTTTGCACAAGCATCTAAAGGGCTTATTTTATTTATCAATTCTTCCGATTCAAAAGGTAAAACTGCTTGTCTCCGATCAATTGCATTGTGACATAACCAAGATTTTGCTGATGATACCAATCTAGTAGGTAGTTCTGCTCCCCTTTCTTTAGCAAATATGCCAATTGTAAAGGAAGAAGCTAAATCCCAATTTATAGCTGCCACGCTTTGTGAAAGCTCTTCGGCTAATGGGTAGTAAATGAAAGAAGGAAGTGAGAAAGAATTTCCTATTGTCTGTTCAGAAACAATTTGTGTTAACTCACTTTGTTGAATGACAGGCAACGTGTTATTATTTTTTAGGGGTGTGTAAGCTAATGTACAATTCGTTGTTCCGAAATCAATTCCAATAATATATGTTGCTTCTTCTTTCATGCTTATTCCTTAAAACAAATCATTTTACTTCTATTTCTGCTGGGCAGATGATATCTGTTATCGTTTCACCAGTTTTTTTTGGTAAAGAACGTTTAAGCGCTTTCCACCCTCGATGAACGACAACACCTGTATAAGGAGCTTCTCCTCTAACTTTACCAACCAATTTGATTTCAGAAGAATCATATCCTTTTGGAATTTGTACCGTTGTTCCTTCTGTTTCGTCTCTTAGTGGACGAATGGTCATCAATTCTTCAAGCGATTGAGAACAGTCTTGATGAATTTTACGAACAGCAGCCCCTACTTGTGCATCAGTGAAGGGAGTGATGTCTTCTTTTAAAAAATCGATTAGCCTTGCTTGTTGAAGATAATTTAACAATCGAATGTGAGATTGATCCAATATTTCAATTGATGTAAAAGAGTTGTCTTTTAAAAACTCCTCTGTTTTTTGAGGATCTTTAAACGCTTTTATAAATGCTTTGAAAGCAAGACCAAATCCCATAAATAACCATCCTTTATTAAAAGCTAATACCGTATTGTTGTTGATTTAACATGATTTGACAAGCTTCAAAAATGGAACAAATAAATCCTGTATGAATTAAAATTTCAATAATCAGTGAAGTCAAAAAGAAAGCGAAGACAAATAAAAGTAACGGTTTTCCACCAGGAACGCGATTTTCATTGGGAAAATGAAGATAATAGCGGCCAATCCAAACCATTAATACAGGCATAATTCCATTTAAAATAGAATCACCAAACCCTCCAGAAGTATCTAAAGCAAGCAAGAAAATTCGTTCAAAATAAGCAGAAAAAATAAATGTGGGAATTACGATCAATAAACCTAAAACAATCTTTCCTACCCCTTGCTTTTTTATTTTTAAACCATCAGACAAAAAATCGAACAAACCTAAAGCTATTCCTAAAAAAGAAGTAACAAGAGCAAAAAATCCAAAATATTCGGCCAAACTAGAAACCCAAGAGCTTTGCACATGTTGTCGAACGAATTGAGTTACAGGTTCACCTACTTCTAAAGCTTTTAAAAGGCTATTTGGTCCAAAAAGAGGAATGACTCCAAGAACTAAAAACTGCCAAATCAAATAAACAAAAAAAGTTAAAGTTGTTCCTCCAATAATAGCCCAACGTAATGCTATCGCATTCCTTTTTAGATAAGGAGTCAAACTAGGTAACATTGTTTGAAAACTAAATGTCGTTAATAAAATAGGAATCGCTAAAAATGATGTTGACCAACGACGATGTCCAAGCATTTCTAATTTCACTTCAGACAATCCAGTACTGATTAAAGCTAAATAAGCCACAATCATCGCAACAAAAAAAATCGCATTTACTTTTCCCACAATACGACTTCCAAAGTAAATAATTCCTCCAAAGCAAACGATAAAAATTAAGCATCCCCATTCTTTCGAAATAGACATTCCCAATAAAGAAGGGGCTACATCTCTAACCAACGATCCTCCAGCAGATGTATAAGCCACAATAGAAGCATAAGAGATAAATAAAAAGAGAATCCAACTAATCACACGGCCTACCGGACCTAAAATGGTGGAAGACATAGTAATCACATGCGCGCCTTCCTTCATCCATAAATTCACTTCTAATAACAATAATGCTGACAAAGTCATCGCAATCCAACAGCATCCCATTACGATTGTTGAAGGAATAAATCCGCTTATTCCTGTTGATACAGGAAGTGCTAACATTCCTCCACCAATGCATGTTCCTGCTACTAAGAATATTGCAGAAATTAAACTTCCTTTTTCAGGATTCGTTTCCTTGTCTTCCACTTGCGCTCCTATTATTTTCAAAGTGATTGGTGATGGATATTACTTTAATCTGAACTTTTAATTCTTCTTTTAACATTCAATTTTTGCTAAACTTTTGCTTGGATTGATATACCTTGCTTTAACGTAATTCTTCCAATTAGCTGGGTTCAAATAGAAAAATCTAAAATAGTTTATTAATTGAATGGCATGACACAATGAAATTTGTGTATAATATCCGAATGATTATAGAATTTTATCTCTTATGCCGGCAACTCTTAAAACATGCATTTTGAATCAATCGCTTAACAACCCCCTGTGTTTTTCAAAAAACAAGCTCTCTCACAAGCATAAAAGTAGAATTGATTTCAAATAAAAAGGAACAAAAAGCTGTGATAACCTGAAAATTTTATCCTCCCATTTTACCTATTATGTGTTTGATTATTAAAAATATATCTTTCTCTTATCCTAATCATTCTCTTTTAAAAAATGTTGCACTAACTTTAAAACAAGGAGAAATTGGAACACTTATTGGTGCTTCAGGTTCTGGAAAGTCAACTTTATTTAAAATTTTGGTCGGATTGCTACCTCTTCAAGAAGGAGCATTTTATGCCATGAGCCATTCTCAAGCTTACGAATATTTTGCTTATATGACACAACAAGATTTGCTTCTTCCCTGGCGAACAGTTTTAGAAAATGTTATATTAATTTCTGAGCTTGGACCTAAATCTATCAACCTGCAAGAAGTCAAAGAAGATGCTTTAAAGTTATTGACAGAGATGGGCTTAAAAAATTTTATTCATTATTATCCAGAACAACTCTCCGGCGGAATGAGACAACGCGTCTCTTTAGCACGCGCATTATTGCTAAAAAAACCTATTCTACTCCTAGATGAACCATTTGGAGCTTTAGATACTGGCTTAAGAGAGCATCTTTATAGTTTGTTGCATGAGATTAGAGATAAATATGGAACAACAATTTTACTTGTTACGCATGATTTTAGAGACGCTATTTTTTTATCAGATCGCCTTTTCTTATTAGCTCACCAACACATACAAAAAGATTGGATTCTCTCAACTGATATTAAAAGTGATTTTACTAAAATGAATTATTTACAAAGCGAATTAAGACAGCACCTTAATTATTGTTTAAGCACCAATTTTAATAGCTAGTACTTACTTGTCGTTACCGATTAAGGGCCACTAGGCAAATTAATGTAAGGAGTATCTTGATAAGACGCCTGTCTCATCTTATTAAATAAAGAAGAATCAAAAGCATAAATTCCTAAAAATATTAACCCAATGATAAGCCAAAATATAATTAAAGCTAATCGACTCATTTTAAATGAAAAAAGAGGTACTTTCATTTTTTACTCCTATAACTCATAACTCATTCTTTGACTCTTCTTTGTTATCATAAATTTAGGCAAACTAATTCTTCTTGAATTCCGCCAGTGATTTGTATTTTCTTTTCAAAAGAGAGATACACATCGTATTCTAAACGAACGCCAAACTCGTGAGGAAGATAAATGCCAGGTTCAATTGAGAAACAAGTTCCGGGGATTAGCTGCCGAAAATCTCGAGTTTCAAAATTGTCTAAGTTAGCTCCAGGTCCATGAACATCTTGTCCGATATTGTGCCCAGTTCGATGAATAAAATATTCACCATACCCTTTTTCATTTAGCACATCTCTACACAGTTGATCAACTTGCCAACCCTGAATAGAAAGGCCTGCTTCATAATTTTCTTTAATAAAAAGAGTTGCTCGATCTCGAGTTTCTTTTACAAGATTAAAAATATGTTTTTGTTTTATTTGTGCATTTTTTGCAGCCACACCAACTCTTGTAATATCTGCATAAACAGAGTTTGGTTGATTTTTTTTGCACCAAAGATCTAATAAGATGAAGTCTCCAGGTCGAATAGACAATGCCTGACCTTTTTTAGGGCTGTAGTGGGGATCAGCAGAATTAGCATTGATAGCGCATGTGGGAGGATCTGCTGTCACACAATTGTGTTCGGTCATAAGTTTTAGCATAAATTGCTGAACTTGGTATTCATCAACGGCTTGGCTAGTAATTAATTTTTTCTCAATAAAATTCCAAGTTTGGTCTACAATTAAGCTCAATATTTCAGCTGCCTCTAAATGACTTTGAAGTTGTTGAGGATTCCAAACACAGGTATAACGTTGAATAAAATTTGCCGAACTAACAACTTCTACTCCATTTTTTCGCATGAAATCTATTGTGCCTGCATCCACTTTCGAAAGAGTAGGCAAAGCATTAAAAGGAGAATATTCCATAGCAACTTTATGATTTTCTAGTTTCAGAGAAAACAACTGGCTTTCTAGTTCCTGCCAACTTTTGTAAATCCATTTTATTCCCGGTAAATGATCCAGAGTATGGGATTCAATTTGAGGAACGATTTTGATGGGTTCTCCTGAGCTCGGAATCCAATAGAAAAAACGCCTGGAAAGCATTTTTGAAGCAGGGATCTCTAAAAAAATATAAGCTAGAGAATTACTATGCCTAAAATCATAAAGCAGCCAACCATTGATCTTTTCTTTTTTTAATTGTTGTTGAACTTCAATTAATTTTTTTTCAAATTCCATAAAATTCCAACCAAACAATTTTATAATAATTGATTAATCCTTAACCACTCCTGAAAAGTGTTCCATATCATGGGTGAAACCTCTTGCTGCTCAGCTAAAACAGGAATGGTTTTTTTCCAAGCTTCTCTTTCCCACGTAAGTGTCTGTATACTTTTATTTTGCTGATAAAGGGCATAGATTTCAAAAGCTTCGTTTGGATGTAATCTAGAATAGTTAATACTTTTTTGTAATCCTTTTTTAAACAATTGAACAAATTCATCTTCTGTATAAATTGTTTTAGTTTTAGCTAAAACAATCAATTCATAATAAGTGGGCATTCCAAGTTCCGTTAGCTTAAAATAACGTGTGCGTATACCCAGGCTTTTTAAATGTTCAGTTTCAATATTCCAGTAAGCACCATAAATAACATCTATATTTTTAGTTCTAAGTGGGGTAATCAAATCACAATTAACATTTAGACACCCTTTTACTGCTATAGAAGCATTTGCTAATAGCTTATTTAAACTTGCAGCTTCTTTACCACCCGTACAAAACCCAAGCATTTTTCCATTCAAATCGGTTAAATCATGGATTTCTCCTCCCTCACGAACAATCAAAGCATTTAGAGGTTCTTGAATAAGAATTCCAATCGGCTCAACCTCACCTTTTTTTTGTTCGACACGGATAGTATGAGGCATATAGGCTAACGCCAATTCACACTGGTCTAATAATAAATAAGATGTAGCATGGCCAGGCTCCTGCATTTTCTTAATCGAAATGTTAATGTGATGTTCTTGAAAGAAACCCTTATGAATACCCACATAAAAAGGAATATGATTAGGATTTGGTAACCAATCTAAAACAAGTCTAACAGGAGGTTTGGAAGAAGCTTGTCGATGGCATCCCATCAAAATTCCACATCCCACAAAAAACACAAACACAATAGAATAAGTTAACCTAGAATAGGTAAAGTGCGCTTTCAAAATTTTAAAAAATCTTTTTTTTAAAATAAAATATTCTATCAAAAGAATTATAGAATAGATCAAATAGCTAAGCAATGTCAGACAAAACAGGGCTGCAAAATTTGTTGCTAAATCCATGTCTCTTCTACTCTCAACCATTAAAACACCTAACCCATTTTGGGCTCCTGCCCATTCACCTGCGATAGCCGCTATTCCTGCAATAGCAGCTGATAGTCGCAACCCACTAAATAGATGAGGAAGAGACCAAGGCAATTTTAATTTGCAAAATATCTGCCAATGAGTTGCATGATTAATCATAAAATAATCAGTCAATTCTTTAGGAACTGAACGTAAACCTTGAAAAAGGGTAATTGTCAGCGGAAAAAAAATCATTAAAGCAGTGGGTATAGCGATAGCAATGTAGCTCCAGCCAAACCACATAATCATGATGGGGGCTAAGGTAAACATAGGAATACATTGTATAATCACAAAAAATGGCTGTAAGAAATTGCGAGCAATCGAAAAATGATCCATGATCCAAGCAAGGGGGAAAGCCACGCTAAATGCAAGGGCGAATCCTCCTAAAATCTCTTTGAGGGTTACACCAGTGTGAAAGAGAAAACAATCCGGTTTTTCTATTAATTGATTAAATATCTGAGAAGGTGGAGGTAATACCCAAATCAAATTCGGATTAAAATAACTAAAAAATTCCCAAACAAACAAAATGAAAAGGAACGTACAAGTGACGATCAAGATATTTTTCATATTTATAATAATCTGAATAGAAAGGCATCTTTTAACTAATTTTTTTCAACAAAATAGGATAAAGATAAGAGTATCGATAAATGATTTTATAATTTATGTATTTTGCTGAATAGGAAATTCCTCTAGTAAATAATAAGTAAGGGTTTCAAAATGCCATAAACGGATATTCATTTAAATTTCCCCTAGGGATGTTAAATGCACTAGAATTAATTTAGTTATTCAGGGATTGAATTAATGCCATTGCTGCAATTAAGCGTAACGTTTGAGAAGGTTCTTTTAAAGTTTCAATTAAAAATGGAATAGATTTCATAGATCCAATCCGTCCAATGCCCTCTAAGATTTTTGCTTTTGTTTCCCGATCACTATTTAAATACTCTTCCTGTAAAACATGAATAGGATCTTCTTCGTGTGACCATATTGATAAAACTAAAGCGGCCTGTATTCGTACTTTGGTGCAGGGGTCTTTAAGAAGTTCCAATACCACTTCAATAGACTCTTCATCACCTTCTGTTAAAAGTAAGGCGGCAGCGGCACCCGTAATGCCCCAGTTTCTTTCTGATAAAAATTCTCGTATCGCATTTTGTGTATTAGGTTCTTTTAAAATCGATAGAATATTGAATAACTCTAAACGAAGAAGCTGATTATTCATTTCTGGATTTTCTGTTATTTTTTCAGATCGACTATAATGACAACCTGCAATCGATTTAAATATTCCACACTCAATTTCACAAAACTTATCTTTTTGCGAAAGCAAGACTTGCTTGATGACTTGAGCAGCTTGTTTCAAACAACATCTTTGTTTGACTAATCCACAAGCAAGATTGAGACGGATATAGGGATCTTGATGATTTTCAAGAAATTGCGAAGCCAAATCTATACCTGCTCTACCTGCTAAAGCTAAAGCAGCTGAAGCCGTCAAACGGACTTCGGGTTTATCGCTTAATAAGTAACATTGAAAAACTTCTTTAGCTTCGTTTGGATGATAGAGCAATAATAACCAGGCAGCAGACAATGCAACTTTAAAATGATCATCTTTTATTCCCTTTCGAGCAGCTTCTATAACACTATCATTTTGCTCTTTCGACTTAAGCAAGCCCATTGCTTGATAGCTAGCCATTTTCACCTGGGGATGATAATCATTTGTTAAGATTAACAATTGGTCGACATCCCGTTGAGATTGAAAATGAGCAATAGCCTGACAAGCCACTAAACGCAAACCGACTCGATCGCTTTGAATTAAACGAACGACTTCTTCTCTTTTTAAAGAATTCAATAAAGCAACTAGAGACTCGATAGCTAAGGCTTTTTCTTCGGAAAGACTTTGCTCTGAACTAATTAAAAATTCTAACTCTTCTTTTAATTCTAGTATTTTCATTTTCCCAATTGCTTTGATCACTTCATGTTTAACTAACCTAACTTTCTCATTTCGAAAAAGTTCTTTAACTGATTTTATTAATTTGTCATCGTGTAAATGGCTGGACAATTTCACAGCAAAGGCTCTGATCGCATAATTTGAATCTTGCATGCCCTGAAAAAGAATTTCTACTCCTTTAGTATCCTTACAGAAAAAAGCTGCCAATAAAGCAAGGTGCCGAGTAATTAATGAATGAGATTGAGCGGCCTTGCCTAAAACCCCCCAAGCCATTTCTTCTATTAATTCTCGATTTTCTATTTGATTTGGAAATTGCTTAAAATAGTTTTGCCAAGCACAAAGCATTTCTTTTTCGTAACCAGAACGCGCTGTTGCCTTAATATAAACTTCATGAATGCTTTGAGAACTAGAATAAGAAGCTATCGCTTGTTTAGCTTCAAAGTAAGCGGAAGGGGTATCTTGAATATGCAGATGAGCTTCAATACGGCGAACGACCCTCTGAATTTCCTCTTTTTCAGCTCCGAAAATCTGCAAGAAATAAAGAACCAAAAAAGTTAACAAAATAGATCTGAGCATTAACATTCACAAGACTTAATCATTTGACTAATTGATTTAAATTCGGGTTGTTTGGAATCTTTTAACAACTCAAAAAGAATTGTTTCGGAACTACTAATTCGAATTCCCAAATCTCTCATTTCGGCAATTGCAATAGAAAAATTATAGATAGAACGAGATGCAATCGCATCATTTAAAACAATGACTTGCTTTCCAGCTTGCAAAAGCCCTTTAGCTGTTTGCAAAATACAAATATGAGCTTCAAGACCGACAATGACCCATTGTTGAATGTAAGATTTTTCGATATATTTTTTTATAATAGAGTCATCCAAACAAGAAAAAGTCGTTTTCACCCATGGAGAATATTGGTCTCTGAGAAGAGATTTCAAATCCATTAAAGTTTCTCCTAACCCTTGAGGATATTGCTCAGAAATAAAAATTGGGATTTGAAGTGCTTGAAAACCTTTGATCGTTTTAAAAATAGCTTTCAATACATCTACTCCATGATCAACTGTCGCAAATATCTTATCTTGCATATCAATGATCAACAAAGCTGTTTGAGATCGCTCTAAGTTAATAGGTAAGATCATAATAGTTTCTAAACTTTTTTATATTTAAACCCAAATTAAAATAATTCGGGAATCATCCAAATGGATAGATTTTTGAAAAAGTTATCCCAAGCTTCCTAATTGACGTCCTCCAATTAAATGGAAATGCAAATGAAAAATAACCTGCCCAGCCATCGTTCCATTATTTGTGACCAACCGATACCCTTCTTCAATATTAAATTGCTTGGCAAGTTGCTGAGCAATGACTACGATTTCGCTCACGAGTTCAAGATCTTCTTGTTGGATAGACTGTAAATTCGGAATTTCTTTTTTGGGAATAATAAGTAAGTGGACTGGAGCGACTGGATAAAGATCTTTGATGACCATAATGCGTTCATTTTCAAAAACTTTTTCTGCTGAAAGCTCGCCTTTAATAATTTTTCCGAATACTGTCGTCATCAATTAAAATCTCCTAAGTATACTTTAAGGTGTAATCTAAAGCTTTCAATGCATCTTCTTTTGTTTCCCAAACCGATATAAAACGCCCTTTATGGCAAAAAACTGCACCCGGAATACCCGAAACCCTTTTTAGGTCTTCCTCTAATAACCCAGCCCATTCTTTGGGTTGTGGTAAACGAACTTTCATTCGATCTTGGTAAGAAGGAGGAATTCCTCTTAACTTCCAATGAGGACCTGAAGGCATAATTACAAATAATGCCGGATGCTCTTCTCCTTTCAACTCAAAGAAAATTTCAAGCCAAGGCAAATTTTGATCAAACATTAAACATTCTTTTGATTTATTCATGCATTCAGCAATAATTTCACGGCAAGATTGAGTATATTTAAATCGTTCCCATAAACGATCTAAATGTTCATAAACAAATTTTAGAGCTTTATGAAAAGCTTGATCTTGCTCTTCATGAGCACAATCGTAATGAATAGGCGTGAAATTAGAAACAATGTGAGAAATTGAGCAATATCCAGGAATCAAAGGATCTCTTCCATTATCATGAGCGTCTATTCCCATGACTAAAGATGCGTTAAAAAGCTCGTATTCATTGGGTTTCAATCGTTCAAGATGCTTTAAATATTTGAGAATCATTCCCGCACTACTCATAGGCCCTTGATAATCTACTTGATGATGATCAAAAATTTTTTGAGAAGGATCATAAATACCTCCTACATCACAAATATATTCGCATGTATTTAAAATTTGTAAATCACGTGTGCGAATGATCTTATTTTCATCAATCAAATCAAAAAGCATTAACAAAGCACATGCGGTAACTTCATCTGCATGAAATGTTCCATCATGCGTGCCACAGCTTCTTGGGTTTTTCTGCATATTATCTCACTTAAGCCTATCTAGTCGAAAACTTTTCTAATTAAAATTCGCAGCAGATAAAGACCATAAAAAAACATAAAAAATAATTATGGCAGAATAATATTTTAGAAAAAAGCTCTATCTATCCTTTCCTAAAAACTTGTTCGAGTCTCTACATTAAGACTCTTTTTTTTATCTTTATGAACAAAACAGCAGCAATAGCAACTTCTTTTCAATCATGAACTTCCCATTATCATCCCCTATGAATTTAGGAATCAACTTGCTTAAAATAAAAGCTTTAAACTCATTTCTATTTACAATAGTTCCTAATTCATTAGCTTTACACTTTCACCTCCCTATGTAAATTTATTTTTTTATTAAAGGTATAAACAACTACTCCACAATTTTAAAAAGCTTAGAAGCAGACTTTAAGCTTTTATAGGCATACAAAATAGGAACAAAAATAAAAAATTTAGTTGGGCAAGAAAATTAAATAGAATGTTAAAAAACAATGAATTGACAAAAAGTTGCTTTAATTTAAATGTTATGGACAGCTCAGATAAATCCCCCTCTAATCAAAATGAATTAAAAAAACATAAAATGGCTATGGAAAGTAATATTGACTTCTATCATTACGATTTAGCTACCCCTGATGGCTCGATCACAAACCTTAACCGAATTAATGAAAAAACTGCTGAAGCAACAGTATTTATCCAAAATATCTCTCCGCATTTTGTCGGTTTCCAGATCGACCCCCATTTGATTTTGTTTAATATTAAAAGCACTCTTGCACAATTAGGTTTGGATGGAATTGGATTAAATTTTGAATTAGACAAAAAGAACTTATGTGCTCAAGTCCATACTAAACTCAATGCGATCGGTCCTATTGCAATTGAAATGTTAAAATTATTAGAAATAGGAAGTTCACTCGGAAAATTATTTGCGGCTGATGAAAGACGTCGTGTGAGAGATCCGGATTATTTAAGTCGAATGTTTGGGCGATCTGATAGAAGAGGTAAGCCCCTTTTATCTTTAGGAGGTTTGCATGGAAGCAATGACCTTATTTTGGATAAATTAGATGGACGAACAATAGTTTATTTAACTCTTCAAAATGGACGCGTTACTTACGATCCTTCAATTACAGGATTCCTTCCGACTTTGGCAAAAGCCCTTGTAACAAACACTAAAATGCGCGACATGTTACGTTTACATCAAGAATGGAATCCAATGATGACTCGCAACGTTTCTGAAGATGAAATTTTGCTTGTCCGCACATTGCCGCTCCATATTCGTACAGTATTTGCTAGAGTTGTCGATAATCTTTTATCACCAGGTTATCATCACACTTCGGCCTCTATTCTTCAACCTGATACATTTGCCTCTGGAGATATTTATGAATTATTTGGAAGTAGTAAAAGAGAAATCACCGATATTCCGTTAGAATTTTATACTTTAGAACCTTACCGTGAACATGTTTTTTTTTCAGATAGAGATCAACTACAAACGTGTTTGGAAGACAGCAAAACTCTGTTTGAAGCTTTTTCGACTGCTCCCCAACCTGTTGAAAATAGAGCAGCCGTATTTATTGTAAAAGGGCAACAGCTAAAATCTTTGAAAGAATCGGATTGGATTACAAGAGAAACAAGAACCCACGAATTTCCAGGAGCTTTTCATGGAACTCGTCAAGCTTTAATGGTCGAGCGTTATATTGAACAACAGCCCTCTTACCCATTTCTTAAAGCAATTGACAGCGGTTTGATTACGAGCCAGGGAATACTATTAACTCGTTACTTCCCTTCTCCCTTAATGAAAAGGATGTTGTTAAGCGATCAAGTTCAAAGATGTTTAAAAGGAATTTACTTCCAATACCCCTCCTTATCCCATAAAGATTTTTTCTCTGCAGAAGATAGAGCTCTTCTGCATGACCTTGAAAAATTCGCTATTCCCGTTTTTTGGGTGGATGAAGCGACAGGACAAATTTTGCAATACCTTCAAAAACCAGATCGCGATACAGGTTTTTTTGTTCCTTTAGCTCACGTAGATATATTTTTAAAATCCACTGTTTTTGGGATTTATGGCTCAAATTTATTAGCTGGGGACTTTGAACAGGAGCTTCATCACTTGTTAGCTGGAGTCTTAGAAATGCGTACGGAAATGCAACATCCTTTACTCCATAAAAATACTCCTTTAGCATTAGTCACGGGTGGAGGGCCTGGAGCGATGGAAGTTGGCAACAGGGTCGCAAAAGATCTACGTATTCTATCATGTGCTAATATCGCCGATTTTAGAGCTAAAGATGGATCTGTTGTTAATGAACAGCTTCAAAACCCTTTTGTCGAAGCTAAAATGACTTACCGACTTGATAAATTAGTGGAAAGGCAGGCTGATTTTCATCTAGACTTTCCTATTTTTTTAATGGGTGGGATCGGAACTGACTTTGAATTTTCTCTTGAGGAAGTGAGAAGAAAAGTGGGGTCGGTCAACTCCACACCCATTCTTCTTTTTGGAGAACCTGATTATTGGCAACAAAAGCTGAGTTCTCGATTTGAGTGCAATCTTCATTCAGGAACAATCCAAGGATCTGAATGGATCAGTAATTGTTACTATTGCATTCAAAAAGCTGAACAAGGCTTAAAAATTTATCGTGATTTTTTCTTAGGAAAACTTCCGATTGGTAAAGGGGGGCCAATTTATGAGCAAGGATTTAAGGTTGTCATCTAATCCTTCAATTAAATTTGTCGGAACCTTTTAAAATTAAACTTTATAAGTTAATATGGCATATTTTAAATTTGGAGGTAAATGGTCGATCAAGTTAAAAGCGGGACTTACTATATGGTGGCTACCAGCAATGACAAATAACTTGCTGCCAGGATATCGTTCTAACAGCCGATTAATGGAAGTAATTAGAAATTCGTTGCGCTTATCCGTTAATAGAAATAATTTCTCCAATAAACAGACTCCTTCGTGCATCACTTTTTCTGAAAATGTGACATCCAATGGCAAATTAGATCTTTTTTTTAACTCTATATTTGTTTTTAAGATAATAGCTTTTCTCTCCAATTCTTTAAGCATATTTAAACTTTCAACCAAAGTTAATAAATTTTCCTCAAAACCAAACAGGCGTATATTTTTTGAAATTAAATCGTAGCTACGCTTAGGACAAATTGAACTGAAATTTTGCGCCTCCTCTTGATACTCTACTCCTTCTAAAAGTAAGACATCATCGTCTTTTCCAAATTGATTGATAATTGCAATCTCTAATTGTTGATAGGCTAAAATTTTGTGATCTTCACCCATAAGAATAATATCTGCTTCCTCTAGTGAAGAAGCATTTTTATAAGCGATATTCCAATACTGGGAAAGCAGTGTTGTATCTACTGGAACACCTGTATAGTCGACCTCTTCCTCTATTGTTTGTTCGTCACTCTCATTTCCCATTGGAGGAAATGCTGAGATCAGAGAATTAATTCTATGGATTAACGCAGGACCTATTATCGGAAGATTTCCTCTTTGCTCTTCGACTGATA
Organism: Candidatus Protochlamydia amoebophila UWE25; assembly: GCF_000011565.2. Lineage (NCBI taxonomy): Bacteria > Pseudomonadati > Chlamydiota > Chlamydiia > Parachlamydiales > Parachlamydiaceae > Candidatus Protochlamydia > Candidatus Protochlamydia amoebophila. The sequence goes on along the minus strand of NC_005861.2, from coordinate 735,345 downwards.
GGCTTAAGGGTTTTCCAAAATTTGGTTCTCTATTTAAAGAAGCAGCATTGCTTGACAAAGGCCTTATTTTTCTTTTATTGATCGCTTGATAAAGTAAATAGCCTGCTGCGAAACAACTAAATATGCCTATGGCAACCGCCATGATCGTTTTCTGACGTTTAGTTAAAAATAAAAAATGTCCCTCAAAAAAAGAAGAAGAATAGCAAGAAAAGTGGTTCGACAAAATTCTCATTTTTTATTCCTTTCTATTCTTAAAAATATATCTAGCGATATACTATATCTTATCTTTTTTTGATTTATTTTCTATTCAAATTATTGTGTGATTTTTCAAAAAAATCATTAAAGGATCATTATAGTTGACAATAGTAATTTTATTTATTAGTGTTCTTAATTGAATATGTTTACAGATTACTATTTAAATAGTACGCATATTTAATGATCAACAATAAAAATCATTTATAAGTTAAGGAGAGCAATTATGATTCCTAATGCACTGGATCAACAATTAGCTGTACAAAATCCATCGACTGCCATGCAACAAATGAATAATTTCTTGCAAGATTCCAACCTTTCTTTAGAAGATAGGTTTGAGATTATGAATAATGTATTTATTAGCTGTATGCAAATTTTTGGAAGAGTCGAAGGAAAATTAAACCAACAAATTACTCGTCTCACGAACGAAGTGAGACACCTCCAAGATAATAACGAAAACTTGCAACATCAACTTGAGGCTATAGAAGCTGAACAATACAAAGAGAAGTTAATAAAGGATTATCAAAATTCGGCTGGAATTATCAACAATATTGTATTGGCAACGGGTCTTACTTTAAGTTTTATCAATCCTATAAATATGCCTGCATCTGTTTTGGCGCTTGGAGTGTCTCATCTTTATCAAAAATCTGAAGTTTCGAATGATCTACGCTTGTTAGAAGCATTTGAACAAGAATATCGAACCAATCATCCTAATTGCTCACGATTAGAAGCGCTAAAATATGCTGATAATAAAGTGCGCGAAACGATTCAGGAGTTAGCGAACCTTGATACCCCTAATGCGGCTTCTGTTGATGGCTCCGACTATGCCTAAATTGGCTTTTATTTTAAGAGGGAAAATTTCCCTCTTATTTTTTAACTCTCACGACACTGATGATTTATTAATTTTTATTGGTGAATAAAGCTTTTATTCTCGTCTTTTTAAGCATTTTTAAAAGGATGGAATAATCTCTTCTCTGCAATTTTTAAAAACATTCTAATTTTTATAAGTTAATATGGCATACTTCACATCTGGGGGTAAATGGTCGATCAAGTTAAAATCGGGACTTACTATATGGAAGCTGCCAGCAATGACAAATAACTTGTTGTTAGGGTACCGATCTAACAGCCGATTAATGGAAGTAATTAGAAATTCGTTACGTTTATCCGTTGATAGAAATAATTTCTCCAATAAAATGACAAGTTCTTCCATCATTTTTTCTAAGGCATCATGAGGCAACCCAGATCTTTTTTTTTGCTCTATTTTTGTTTTTAGGATAACAACTTTTCTCTCTAATTCTTCAAGCATATTTGAACTTTCATCAAAGGGTAATAAGTCTACCTCAAAACCAAACATGCGTATATTTTTTGAAATTAAGTTGAAATTGTATTCAGGATAAATATGACTAAAATTTTGCGCCTCCTCTTGATACTCTATCCCTTCTAAAAGTAAGATATCATCGTCTTTTCCAAATTGATTGATGATTGCAATCTCTAACTGTTGATAGGCTAAAATTTTATGATGTTCTCCCATGAGAATGACATTAGCATCTTCTAATGAAGAAGTATTTTTATAAGCGATATTCCAATACCGGGAAAGCAGTGTTGTATCTACCGTAACACCTGTATAGTCGATCTCTCCCTCTATTGTTTGTTCAGCTCTTTCATTTTCCGTCGGAGAAAATACTGAAACCATTGAAATCATTGAGCTAACTCTTGAGATCAGAGAATTAATTCTATGGATTAACGCTGGATTCACTATCGAAAGATTTGTTTTGTGCTCTTCGACTGATGGGCTTAAGGGTTTTCCAAAATTTGGTTCTCTATTTAAAGAAGCAGCATCACTTGACAAAGGCCTTATTTTTCTTTTATTGATTACTTGATACAGTAAATAGCCAGCTATGAAACAACTAAATATGCCTATGGCAATCGCCATGATCGTTTTCTGACGTTTGGTTAAATATAAAAAATGTCCCTCAAAAAAAGAAGAATAATAGCAAGAAAAGTGGTTCGACAAAATTCTCATTTTTTTATTCCTTTCTATTCTTAAAAATATATCTAGCGATATACTATATCTTATCTTTTTTTGATTTATTTTCTATTCAAATTATTGTGTGGTATTTCAAAAAAAATCATTAAAGAATCATTATAGTTGACAATAGTAATTTTATTTATTAGTGTTCTTAATTGAATATGTTTACAGATTACTATTTAAATAGTATGCATATTTGATGATAAACAATAAAAATCATTTATAAGTTAAGGAGAGCAATTATGATTCCTAATGTACCGGATCAACAATTAGCTGTACAAAATCCTTCAACTGCCATGCAACAAATGAATAATTTCTTGCAAGACTCCAGCCTTCCTTTAGAAGATAGAATGGTAATGATGGGCCATGCTTGTAGTGAAATGTTCCGATTTATTGAAATTCGCGGAAGATTATTAAACCAACAAATTACCCATCTCACTAACGAAGTAAGACACCTCCAAGATAATAATGAAAACCTGCAACATCAACTTGAGGCTATAGAAGCTGAACAATACAAAGAAAATTTAATAAAAGATTACCAAAATTCAGCTGGAATTATTAACAATATTGTATTGGCAACGGGTCTTACTTTAAGTTTTATTAATCCTATAAATACGCCTGCATCTGTTTTGGCGCTTGGAATGTCTCATCTTTATCAAAAATCTGAAGTTTCAAATCATTTACGCTTGTTAGAAGCATTTGAACAAGAATATCGAACCAACCATCCCAATTGCTCACGATTAGAAGCGCTAAAATATGCTGATAATAAAGTGCGCGAAACGATTCAGGAGTTAGCAAACCTTGATACCCCTAATGCGGCTTCTGTTGATGGCTCAGACTATGCCTAAATTGGTTTTTATTTTAAGAGGGAAAATTTCCCTCTTATTTTTTAACTCTCACGACACTAATGTCTATTAATTTTTATTGATGAATAAAGCTTTTATTCTCACTTTTCTAAGCATTTTCAAAAGAATAGCTCTGAGTTTTTCACTGCGCTATGATATTTAGTGATAAAGGATTGGAATCTGCGTGTTTGATTTTGTCTTTATTGGCCTGTGCTGCATTGAACATAGCAACTTTGAGAAAAGGTGCAAGTTGATCGGTTGGAAAAGCCTCTTCTGGGTTAAAAGCCGCTTGTGTAAGCAAATATAAATAGTCAGATCTAACCACTTCTTGTCCTGCAACTTGTTGAATATTGCGCCAAAAATTGCGTTTATAATGGGGATGAGACTCTAGAAAAGCTTGAACTTGTGCAATTGTTGGAGCTAAAGCATTAATTTCTGGTCCTTCTTGATAATAATTTTTCCAACCTTGAAAAGCTTGTCGAACAAGGACTGGCAATTGAGATACTGAAAGTGTTTGTAAATTTTGTGTTTGTTCGTATTCTTTATTATCAATTAATTGTACATATTCTTTAGGTGCTTTTTTCCAAAATTTTGGTTGCCATTCTTCTACCTGATTTAAAAATTCAGAAAACTCTTTCGGATTGATAGGCCGTAAATTAGATTCAGAGGCTAAAAGACGGTTCCATGTATGATACAAAAATAATAAATCGGGAGGAGCTGAAACAAAATTATCTGCTTCATTCAACACAAGCGTTTCTTTGGTTGTTTGGAAACCTGGAAGATAAGCTGTTTTTTTTAATGCATTAGCACGCAAAAAAGAGGGAAACTGCCATAGAAAAACAGAAAATTCACGATTAGTCACATCGAGAAAAGGTTCTGCTTTTTTCTCTTGTTGCATAACTCCTTGATACCAATTCATACTGCCCCAAACCAAGGACATGACCATTGTTGCTAATACAATCCAAAGCCAAATGGGTAGTGACCTCAAACCAAGAGGTTGACCCTCTTGAATAAAATCTCCTTCAGTTAATAAAGGATTAATCGAAGGAGATTTTGTTTCAATGGTATCTTTATCAAAAGGGCCGTTATAACCTTCTGGATTCATAGATTAAAATCCGTATGAGCCTCTGAAACTTAAATAATGAGTGGCACGTTTACAAAACTGCCCATCCAAAGAATATCCATCATGATACTCTAAGAAAAGTCTAAATTTACGTCGAATACCTGAAACTTTTCCCCATTCCCATCCTAGCACATAAGTTTGGTTGATATGTTTTTTAAAATGAGATTGATAACGGAAGTGCATACCAAAAAAAGGTTCGCTATACAAACGATTGCAGTGGTCACGATAACCCAACTGAGAAAGTCTCAATTCTAATCCTGTTTCAAGGTAGAAAGGCCCTACTCTAAAAGAATCATCTTGGCAACAAACCCAACCCAGTACTCCATATAATCGAATCTGTTCTTTTTGCCAAGAAACAGACAAATCGATGGCTTCAATACTTGGATTACGCCGATCAAAGTGAGGATGATTAATCAAAAACTCATCACCAATATGAGTAGAAATGTGATATCCTCTTAACCGAAGAGCCCAATTACCAAAAGCATAGGTAATGGGAATACCCACATAATAGTCAGCGTCAATAAGTGGAGCAGATTTATGCAAAGGATCAAAAATTGCCCAGACTCCCCCTTCTAACTCTAATTGAAGGTCTCCTCTAAACTTCCAAATGTCACACCAACGAAAAATAGGTAATGTATCCCCAAATGATACATCAATCACGTTTTTAACCGTTGCTCGGTCATTAAAACGCCAACCTACTGAATATGTTAATTGGCGGGGATCCGCCAAAAAGGGGCGAAACATTGGAGGGCCCTCAGGCAGCCAAATTCCCCAAAGATTATGAGATCTCGCATATTCAGCATCTGTTTCTGGTTCTACTGATGACCAGCAGTTTTCATTGTAAATTTCTGGATGAGCCTCTCGATAATTATCAAGTTCTTTCGAAGCTTCAATCGTTTCAGAAATTGTTGCACTTTTGCTGCTATCATTCATTTTTTTATCAAAATTTTCTGCTAAAAGAAATGCCGAATTTAAACTCAACAAAAAGATCCAAGGCTTGATGTAGCGCATCATAGTTACTCTCACGCATGTTATTAAGAATTCCTTAAAATAGATTTTACAAAATCCCCTTTAAGTCTCTATTGTTTTTTATTCAAAAAAATCTAGGGATAGCAAAATAACGAGTAATCTGCAAGTAGAACCAAGAAAATGATATGATTTTTATCATAAATTACAAAAAAGACAGGAAAAGAAGAAAATTTTTGAAGAGTCGATGCATCTACACAATCGACGGATTTACCATCGTTTTATATTAATCTGCACCGACTTAGATATTATTGTTTTTCTAGAATCGAGCAGTGGCAAGTTTTGGTTTGTTTACACTCACATACACAAACATGTTTACATCCACAACCACTTGAACAATAAGCAGTTTTGGACGTAGGATTGACATTTTCATTTTCAGCGTAAGCAGTTGACATAAATATTAATCCCCCTACTAAAAAAAATAGATTTCTCATCTTTGCCTCCTTTGTATGCAAGTTTCTCCATAACCAATTTTTTTGTTTTTTTGAATAAGTTTTAATTAAATTCCTTAATTTCTCTTAAAGCTAACTTAAATTCACCTACTCTGCTATACCCGTAAAGGAATAAACAGGAGTTTTTATGAAAATGTATAACAATGATAGGCCTCGCCAAAAACGAGGAGGGTCTTTTTTAATTGCTTTGTTGATTGCAGCCTTTGCTTTTTTTATGTATTTTACACAAACCGAAATTAATCCCATCACGGGAGAAAAACAACAAGTTGCTCTAACTACTGATCAAGAAATAAAACTTGGTTTACAATCAGCTCCGCAAATGGCAGCCCAAATGGGTGGCGAAATTTCTTCAAAGGATCCTAGATTTCAAGAAGTTCAAAGAATAGGAAAGTTGATCTTATCCAAAACCCAAGCTAAAAAAGGCCCCTGGCAATTTAAATTTCACCTTCTCGCAAACGATAAAATCATCAACGCTTTTGCTTTACCTGGAGGACAAATCTTTATCACATTGGGATTATTAAATAAGTTACAAACGGAAGGACAATTAGCAGGGGTTTTAGCCCATGAAATGGGACATGTCATTCAACGTCATTCCGCTCAGCAAATGGTCAAAGGACAGCTCGGCCAACTTTTAGTTATGGCTACTGGAATTGGAGCTGACAACGAATCGAACCGAGGCTATCAAGCAGCCATGATTGCTAGTGTCGTTAATCAGATGTCCCAACTCCGTTATGGAAGAAAAGACGAGCTTGAAGCAGATCAATGGGGACTTAAATTAATGGAAGAAACGGGCTACCATCCAAGTGCAATGATAGAAGTGATGAAAATCTTAGAAAAGGCTTCTTCGGAAATTCATCAACCGGAATTTTTACTCACACATCCTTATCCTGAGCATCGTATTAAAATGATTACTACGTATTTAAAAAAGCATCCACCCTCTCCTCATCTAACAGAAGGAAGAAAACTTAAAGATATTTTTTAATAATCCCGTATTTTTTGATAAATTTAAGCAAATGGTTACGTTAAGTTAGTTTGATAAATGACTTAGAACCTTTAAAAAGGGAGCTGGATAAAAAGAGAGAATAATAATAGCTATAAATGAGGTGGTTCCCACAATTGCCGCTGGCATAGAGTAAGGGAGTTTTTCATCATTTTTGGATTCTGAAAACAATATTCCAATAATTCGTAAGTAATAATACGAAGAAAGAATTGTTGTGAGTAACCCAACAATAACGAGTCCATAATAACCTGCTTGAAAGGCCACTTTAAAAACATAAAATTTAGCCAAAAATCCCGCTGTAGGAGGAATACCTGCTAGGGTTAATAAACAAATAGAAAGAAGACTTGCCAGCCAAGGAGATCGACTAAATAATCCATGTAAATCTGAAAAATGAACACCTTCTTGATTTTGATCAAGATAAGCTAAAACGGCAAAACATCCAAACGTTGCAATAGCATAAATCACAAGATAAAAAGTCAAAGCGGATAAGGCTTCTTGATTTCCTATAACAACAGGAATCATTAAAAATCCTGCGTGCGAAATGCTTGAATAGGCAAAAAAGCGACGTAATTGTATTTGTTTTAATGCGACAAAATTAGCATAAATAAGAGTTGCGTAAACTAATGTATCAATCACCTGATTCCAAGCTGCATCAAATTGTGGCAAGGCTTCAAAAAATAAGCGCACAAAAGCAGCAAAAACCCCTACCTTAGTCCCTACAGCCATAAATGCCGTAACCGGGTTTGAAGCCCCAGCATAAACATCTGGTGACCAAGTATGAAAAGGAACAAGAGCCGCTTTAAAAGCCAGTCCTAAAGTTATCATGGCAATTCCACTGAAAAACAAAACTTTTTCCGTAGTTAAAGAAATCGTTTGATAAGAAGAAAGTAAAACATCTAATCGTGTCGTCCCAATTGCACCATAAACTAAAGCAATTCCATATAAGAGAAATCCAGCGACAATCGAGCCCATCAAAAAATATTTAAAAGATGATTCATGAGAAATTTCCCATTTTTTCATATACCCGCATAAAACGTATAATGAGATAGAAAGTGTTTCAATTCCTAAAAATAATGTTAGAAGATCCGCAGCGGCTCCAATCAAAATCAATCCAAAAACGGCCGATTGAAGAAGAAAAAAATATTCCCCATGCGATGCTTTGAATCTTTGAAAAAATGCAGTTGCTAAAAGAGAGGCTCCGATTCCGATTACTAAGAAAAAAACAGTAAAAAATCGTGCTAAAGTATCAAAATGAATCCAAGGATTTAACAATGAGCTATGATTAGAAGAAATTCCCCCCCATACGGCGAAAATGGATAGTGTGAGTCCACCAATAGAAATAAGAGAAGACCATTTTTTGGAACAGTTCTCACTGAAACTTTCTATAAGGATAATGATTAAAGCGGTCATTAAAACAATTAATAATGGCCCGATAGAAATAAAATCGGTTAATGTCAAAGTAGGATTCATTTTATCATCTCCTGAGTCAATACTTGCGATTTGGAATGATCAGCGTCTAAATATTTGAGAATTCCCATGGGATATAAGCCAATCCATAAGTTTAAAAAGATGAGAGGAGCGACAATCAAAAATTCTTTTTTTGTTAAATCAATCCATTGAACTTGATAAGGACTTGGCTCTTCAAAATACATTTTTTGCATCCAACGAAGCATATATATCACAGAAAATACAATTGTTAAGCCTGTAAGAGCAGTCAAATAAGGGTGTTTACCAAAAAGGCCGATAAAAATGAGTAATTCACCCACAAAATTATTAGTTCCGGGTAAAGCAATGGAAGAGAGGACAAAAAAGAATGTCAACCAGCAAAGGTTAGGCATATACCTAGCTAAGCCTTTGGATGTTCCAATTATTGTAAAACCAAGTCGATTTTCTAAATAGCCTGCAACCAAAAATAGGGCCGTAATGGTAATTCCATGGTTAAAAGCTTGTAAAATAGCTCCTTTTTGGGCAATAGGATCAAAAATAAACAGGCCTATTAAAATAAAGTTCACATGGGAAAAACTTGAATAGGCAAGTAAGCGTTTAAAATCATTTTGTCTCCAAGCTGCTAAAGCTCCATATAAAACACCGGTTATTGCTAATCCAAGTAACCAGGGACTCCACGCTTTCATTACATGCGGAAAAAGACCTAATCCAATGCGGATAATCCCATAAATACCTGCTTTAGACAACAACCCCGATAATAAAATTGTTCCCGAAGTTGATGCTTGGTAATAAGTATCAGGAAGCCAAGCATGAAAAGGAAACAGAGGTGTTTTCACTGCAAAAGCTAATAAGAATGCTGCTGCAATTAAATTAACATAAGGATAAGTAGATTCCTGAGTTGACAATTGGGCTAAATCAAAAGTTCCGAAAAGAAAATAAAGAGCTAATACGGCAGCTATCATTAAAGCCGATCCTGCGAACATATAAACAATAAATTTAATAGCTGCTTCATGACGTTTACTCCCTCCCCACATATTCATTAAAAAATAAATAGGTAATAACATCGCCTCCCAAAAGATTGTAAAAAAGACAAGATCACGCGTCATGAAAAAACCACCCAATAATCCCTGTAAAAATAAAATTAATCCATAAAACAGCTTAGGATTTGACAATTTTTCACTATTTACATTCATAAAAACAATCGGGATGATGATTGCTGTTAAATATAAAAAAAGAAGAGAAATAGAGTCGATTTCAAGTGAAAAAGTAATAGATAAAAGGGCAAACCACTCATATTGAAAAAAAGATCCTATCCAAACAAAATGGTTACCTAAAAGGAAGAAAAAAGGAATTAAACTCAATCCCAATGAAGCCCATTTTAAATGTTTTTTCTCATTAATTGGCAGGATTCCTATTAAAATCGAAGAGACAAAAGGTATTAAAAATAACCAAAACAAATTAGGCATGGAATCCCTCAATAATAAAATAAACAATCAATATACCAGCCCCTGTTACCATCCAAGCAATATATGAACGTACTTGGCCATTTTGAAATTTCTGTAACAATCCAGCTGTTTTTTGAACAACATTTGTTGCCAATAAAAGAGAGCCGTTAATGGCATGTGCTTCTACTTTACCTACAATAAAAGAAGCTAAAATTCTTAAGGGATTGACAATTAAGCTTCGATAAAGCTTTTCGACATAAAAAGAATTTTTCAAAAAAATAATAGAATTTCCAAGACTTTTATAATAGCGTGTGTAAATAAATGCAGTCATAATAACACCAATTATCGATCCTAACATAGCTATTAAACCTGTCGCAGATAAGTGAAGACCGGTACTAAGATTTTTTTCTATAGAGCTAATTCCGATCTCCTCTAAAAAATTTATTAAAGCAGGAGTAGAGTAGAACCTGAAACCTAAAAATCCCCCAACTATTGAGAGTAAACCTAAAATAGACACAGGAATTACCATCATAGCGGGCGCTTCTTGAACTTGACTAAGTTCTTGTTGAGTAGAACGGGGTTCGCCGTGAAATGTTAAACAATAAACCCGTAGCATGTACACACCCGTTAAAAGAGAAGCTACTAAACCCATACTAAAAAGCAAATGAGAACCCGATAAATACCCCAATTCTAAGATAAGATCTTTACTAAAGAATCCAGCAAACGGAAAAACTCCAGCTAAAGATAAAGCTCCTATTAAAAATAACCATCGCGTTTTAGTGAAGATTTTTGATAATCCTCCCATCTTTTCTAATGCAGTTGTGTCATACATCATGTGAACAACATTCCCGGCAGAAAGAAAAAGAAGTGCCTTCACAAATGCGTGAATAGTCAAGTGAAACATTGCTGCATAGTAAGCTCCAATCCCGCAAGCTAAAAACATTAAGCCAAGCTGGCTCACTGTCGAATAGGCGAGGACTCGTTTTAAATCTGTTTGAGCTAAGGCACAAAGCCCTGCAAAAAGAGCTGTCATTCCCCCTACTATTCCAACAACATGCAGAGTTAATGGAGATAAGTCAAACAAAGTGTGAGTTCGAACAATCAAATAAATTCCCGCTGTTACCATTGTAGCAGCATGAATTAATGCAGAAACAGGAGTTGGGCCTTCCATCGCATCTGGAAGCCAGTGATAGAGTGGCAATTGTGCAGACTTCCCTGTCGCTCCCCAAAAATAAAGCAAAGTCATGACAGTGATAATAGGAGCTCCGATTGAAAAAGTCTGCTTAGCTAATTGTGAAATCGAAGCAATATCAGTCGTTCCAAATGTATGAAGCGTTAATAATAATCCTAATAAAAAACCTAAATCTCCAATTCGATTCACAACAAAAGCCTTAGTTGCTGCTTTTGCTGCAGATGGCTTCTGATACCAAAATCCAATCAAAAGATAAGAAGCCAGTCCAACACCTTCCCAACCAATAAAAAGCATTAATAAATCACCCGCTAACACGAGTAGCAACATTGCAAAAATAAAAAAATTCAAACAAGCAAAATAGCGGGTAAAATCCTTTTCATGATCCATATAACCCACAGAGTATAGGTGAATCAAAAATCCAACTCCCGTAATGATTAGGGTCATTAATAAGGAAAGTGAATCAAGGTGCCAACTGAAATTCACTTGGATCCCATTTAATGTTAACCATTGATATAAAGGAAATGTTTGAGAATTCATTCCCGCATGAACATAAAAATAAAGTTCTCCTAAAAAAATCAGAAAGGCTAATAAAATCGTACTGCAACCGATAAAAGATGTCGTAGATCGACTGAGTCGCTGAGAATTTGTAAATAAAATCAAAAAACCTATTAAAGGTAAAAAAAGACCGAGTCCGACCATTTGCCACATATCAACCCCTCAGCAAATTATATTGATCAACGTCAACAACTTGCTTTGATCTAAACATATTAATGATAATAGCAAGGCCGACAGCAGCTTCAGCTGCAGCAACCACTAATACAAAAAACACCCAAATAAGGCCTGTCTCATTTCCCCAATGCGCAGCAAAAGCAACAAAAAGCAAATTAGCCGCATTCAACATTAATTCCACACACATAAAAACAATTAGGGCATTTCGCTTAATTAAAATGCCAATGATGCCAAAGGTAAACATGGCCATACTAATAAAAAGGCTAAAAAGAATATCCATTATCGTTCCTTTCTTCCAATATAAAGGGCTCCAACCACAGCGATCAAAAAAATAAGAATGACTGCTTCAAAAGGGAAAAAAAAATTTACATAAAGTAAGTAACCTAAAGAATGAGCGGTTCCGAAACCTTCTGGCAAACTTTTTGTTGAGGTAGAGAGTTCAGAGAGATAATAACTCAAAAATCCAAAAGCAAGTAAAAAAGCTGCTATTGCTAAAATCGAAATCGAAGATTTACTTTGAGCTACAAATTGGTGAATTTGATTATGGGCATCTTGAAATAAAACAATAACAAACATAAAAATAACCAAAATGGCTCCCGCATAAATCAAAACTTGCATAGCAGCAATAAATTGAGCAGATAATTCGACATACAGGGCGGCTAAAGAAAGTAAGGCCAGCAGAAAACATAAACTTGCTTGAATAGGTTTTGATGTGAGAAGAATTCCGAAAGAAGAGATTAAAAGTAAAATTCCAAAAATCCATTGTTCAGGTGAAGCTAAAGAGGTCATCATGACTTAAATCTCCCTACTAGGATCGCGTCCGGATTCTCCGGGTGTTTTCTCTGTTAATCGATCTTTAGTATAAATCATATCTTCTCTAGTGTAGGCTGAAAGTTCATATTGATTACTTAAAACAATTGCTCCAGTTGGACAAGCTTCTTCACAATAACCACAAAAAATGCATCGCAACATATTAATCTGAAAATCAGAAGCATATCGCTCCCCATGAGAATGGATATGACCCGGTTCATTAGCAGCTGGTTTCACATAAATAGCCTGGGCTGGGCAAACGATAGCACAAAGTTCGCAACCAACACACCTTTCCAAACCATCATTCCATTTTGTTAAATAATGCCTACCTCGAGACCTGGCTGGTAAAATTCGTTTTTCTTCAGGATAACGCAGTGTGACCGGAGTTTGAAAAGCGTGTTTTAAAACGATAATCAACCCTTTCATCATTGTGATAACTTTGTGTATAGTTGTTCTCATGCTACACCAACGTAAAGTATGCTGTTATAATTAGATTTAAGATGGCAATGGGAATCAACACCTTCCACCCAAAGCTCATGAGTTGATCATAGCGAAAACGAGGCATCGTCGCTCGCACCCACATGAAAATAAAAACAAAAATAGCGACTTTTAACCCAAACCAAAGAATAGGAATATCTCCAGGTCCATGCCATCCTCCAAAAAAGAGGGTCGTTGCAATAGCCGATACGGCTAAAATATTGATGTATTCTCCAAGAAAAAAAGCGGCAAATTTCATTCCCCCATATTCTGTATGATAACCTGCTGTTAATTCTTGCTCAGCCTCAGGAAGATCAAATGGAGCCCGATTGGTTTCAGCGAAGGAAGTAATAAAATAAATGATAAAACTAATCGGATTTGTCCAAATCAACCAATGATTTTGTTGCAATTCAACAATTTCTCGTAAACTCAATGTACCAGTTGATAAAACAACAGTTAGCAAAGAAAGCCCCATTGGAATTTCGTAACTGATCATTTGAGCAGTTCCTCTTAATCCTCCAATGAGTGAATAACGATTATTCGAAGCCCAGCCAGCTAAAACAACTCCGTAGACGGCTAAAGAAGAAAAAGCTAACAAAAAAACAACTCCAACGTTTATGTCGGCAATTTGTAAATAAATAAGCCGACCTGCAATTTCTACTACACCCCCAAATGGAATCAATACAAAAATAAACAATGCTGTAAATAAGGAGATGCCGGGAGCAAGCCAATAAACAAATGTTTCTACATTAGCTGGTTGAAAACGTTCTTTGCATAATAATTTGATTCCATCAGCGAGGGGCTGAAAAAGGCCAAAAGGACCTACTCTCACAGGTCCCATTCTTAGTTGAAGACGAGCCATGACAATACGTTCTAAAAATGTCATATAGGCAGCTGCTGTAAATAATAAAAGAATGACAACAGCACTTTTAATAAGAATGATGATTAAGTCGTCAATCATAGAGACTCTTCTTTTTGTGATTCAATTAGTTGAATATCGATTGGCAATCCATTGATGAGGTTACTATCTAAATCATGAGCGGAAATAAGGTCAAATCCTAAAGGAATAATCACTGTCTGTTCCGCTACATTTCCATCCCATTTTATTTTTGCCTGAAGAGATCCTTTATTTGTCGTCAAACGAACTGTATCACCCTGCATGATTCCTCTCTTTTTAGCCTCATTTGGATGCATTCGTAAACGAGGTTCTTTAACTAACTGGATGAGATGAGGATCATGTTTCATGCGAATCCCTTCATCAAATAAAGCAGGGGCAAAGACAGCTTTTAACTTTTCATTAGAGACGGGCTCGGATAGCGGCAATGATGTTCTCAATTCACAGGTATGAAATACCTTGGTTTGAGAAAGAGCGTCTAAAAAAGCAGGTTCAAAAGATAATTGAATTCCCAGTTTTTCTGCGATAGCCATAAAAATCGATGCATCACTAAAGCTATTTTCAGGAATTTCTTTTCCTTGATGCAGTGTCTGAATTCTGTTTTCGATATTAATAAATGTCCCTGATTTTTCGATAAATGATAGTGAAGGCAGCACAACATCAGCATCTAATGCTGTTTCCGTTAAAAACAGATCTTGCACAACCATAAATTTTATATTTTCCCGAGCAGATCGCCACAGTTTTGCTGGATATTTCTTGGCAAGATTAGCGCCAACCACATAGAGAAATTCCCAATCTTTTTTAGCAGCTGCTTCGAGAATAGCTAAAGTATGTAATCCAGGTTCTTCAATCTTTTGATTTAAAGGTCCTAAATCAGGCCGCATTCCAGCAAACCTGGCTCCCTGTGAATTCCCTGAGCCTTCTAAGAGATTCAAGGTTAGATTAGAGTGTGACTGTCGGAATGACCATAGCTTGTCTAATATCAATGGCCTATTGAAATTTATCAAATATTGTTGCCCAACAAATATCGCTCCTGATTTTCCTTGAGAAACCCATTCGTCAATAAGAGGTAAGTTCTCATCCCAATTCTCTAGTTCTTTTCCTGGCGGATGTAGAACTATTTTTGTTAAATAACTCGCTATTTCGGGGGAAAAATTCCCCATAAATAAAACTTTAGCTCCTTTGTTAATCGCTTGTTTTAAGCGAAGCCAAATAAGGGGAAATTCTTCTGTTAAGTCTAATCCTAATAAGATCACAAATGAAAGAGATTCGCATTCACCAAGAGAAATTTCCATCCCTGGAGATAATCTTTCTTGCTCAGAATCAAAATGAGGAGTTCCAATTCGATGGTCAACATGATTCACCTCTGCAACTTCACGAATTAACCGTTGAAAAAGATAATTTTCTTCCGTTGTTAAAGGATTTCCCCCTAATCCCGCAATTTTTTTTGTTGGTTTTGCAAATTTAATTTGAGAAACGATTAAATTTAAAGCTTCTTCCCAACTAGCAGGAGTTAATTTTCCATCTCTTCGAATTAAAGGCTGTTGTAAGCGATTTGCGTTAGAAACAAATTCATAACCAAACCAACCTTTATCGCAAAGCCAGATATCATTGACTAATTTATTTTCTCTCGAACGGGTCCGAACAATTTGTCCATCTCTCGAATCAATGTTTAAACTACATCCTACAGGGCATAATGTACACGTACTAGGAATAGAATGGTTGTCCCATGGTCTAGCCCGAAATCTATAAACTTGACTCGTTAAAGCACCAACTGGGCAAATAGAAATGGTATTCCCAATAAATTTAGACTCCACAAGACGATTGCCCGGTGTACCTACTTCAGTTCGAAAACCACGTTCTTTCATTTCTAAAGCATGATCGCCCGCAACAATATCACCAAATCGTGTACAACGGGCACACACAATACAACGTTCCCGATCTAACATTAAAGTTGGTCCTAGAGGAAGAGCTTTAGTAAAATGTCTTTTTTCTTCGTAAAATCGGCTTTCTCCAGGTCCATGTTTTAAAGTTTGATCTTGCAGAGGACATTCTCCCCCTTTATCGCAAATAGGGCAATCTAAAGGATGATTAATAAGTAAAAGTTCTAAAATCCCTTCCCGTCCCTCTTTTGCAACAGTACTTTGCGTTTTTACAACCATTCCTTCAGCCACTTCTAATGCGCATGATGCTTGCAATTTATTCATTTTTTCCACTTCTACCAAACACATTCGACAAGCACCAAAAGGAGGCATGCGATCTTGGTAACAAAAAATAGGAATGTCAATGCCTAGTTGTTTGGCGGCATGATAAACAGTTGTTCCCTTTGGAACACTTAATTCCTTTCCATCGATTATTAAGTTAATCATCATTTCCACAGTCACTACCTACAAATAAGGATAAGTAATTTTCATTTCAGGAGGTTTATCAGCATGAATGTTACGCATAATATAAGATTCAAATTCGCCTCTGAATTCTCTAATCGCACTGACAATTGGAAGAGCAGCTCCTGGAGCCAACGGGCAAAACGAATCCATTTCCATTTGTTGACAAATTCGCTCTATCGTTTTTAAATCCCCAACTGTTCCCCTACCCGCTAAGATACGAGTAAGGATTTGTTTTGTCCAACGCGTCCCTTCGCGACAAGGAGTACATTTTCCACAAGACTCATTTTGATAGAATTCCATCAAACGATTGGCAACTTTCACCATATCCGTCGAATCATCCATAACAATAATTGATGCCGTTCCCAACATGGATTTTTTTGCTGCAACACTATCAAAATCCATAGGAGTATCTAAATCCCGTTCAGTCAATAATGAACAAGATGATCCCCCCGGATAACAAGCTTTAAATTGATGGCCTGGTAGCATCCAACCAGCTCTTTCTAAAACTTCTTTTAAAGGAATTCCCAAAGGAAATTCAAAACATCCTGGATTTTGAACATGACCGCTAACTTGGAAGATTTTTGTTCCTGTATTTTTTGGTTTACCAATACTTTGATACCATTCAACTCCACGATTCACAATGTGAACAACGTTACATAATGTTTCAACATTATTAACGACAGTCGGTTTTTCATATAAGCCAGAAACTGCTGGAAAAGGGGGTTTTAAACGAGGAGTTGCACGATAGCCTTCAAGTGAATTCAATTGAGCAGTTTCTTCGCCTGCAATATAGGCTCCTGCGCCTGGATGAACAATAATACTAACAGAAAAATTTGCTTCTCCTAATGGAGCTTCTAAATAACCTCTTTTTTTAGCTTCTTGAATAGCTAATCGCAACTTTTTATTTCCTTCAAAAAATTCTCCTCTGCAATAAATAAAAGCCTGCTTTGCCCCTATTGCGTAACAAGCTAAAATTATTCCTTCAATTAATTGATGAGGATCATTTTCAATGATATATCGATCTTTAAATGTACCAGGTTCACTTTCATCACAATTGCAAACGAGATATTTAGAAATTTGACAATCTTTGGGGACAAAACTCCATTTCAAGCCTGTTTGAAAACCACCTCCACCTCTACCTCTCAACCAAGATTGTTTTACCATTTCAATTAGCTGATCCGAGGAAATAGAAGAAATTGCTTTTTTGAGTGCTTGATAACCGCCATTACGCTCATAAGTTTCGATCTTACATTGATGTGGATCATCCATGTAAGCTGTTAAAATACGCATTTCAGACATCTTCTACCTCCTTAATGGTGATCGGAGAGTGATGGCCATAGCTTTGTTTGGCTTTTTGAATGTAATCATCGATTTGTGTGATTTCTACTGGTCCAATGACTTTATCATCAACAATCATCACTGGAGCTTTATCACAAGCTGCTAAACATTCTGAAGCAATCACCGTAAACTCACCGTCCTGCGTCGTTTCACCTGGAGAAATATGCATTTTTTGACATAATCTCGCTAGAAATCCATCAGCGCCTCTTAACATGCAAGAAATATTCTTGCAAACATGAATCACATGTTTTCCGACAGGTTCTTCAAAAAACATATCATAAAAAGTGACAATAGAATTAACTTCACTTGGTTCTAAATCAAATAAGAAGGCAAGTTCATTTTGAACTTCAATTGGTAAATATCCTTTTTCAGCTTGTGCTAAATGAAGGGCTGGAATAAGAGCTGAGCGTTTATTTGGATATAGATTCTGCAATTTTAAGATAGCCTGTTTTGTTTCTTCGGTAAGCATTAGCGATCTACGTCTCCAAGTATAGGGTCAACACTAGCAATAGCAACAACAACATCTGAAATGACATGGCCTCGTAAAACCTTTTTTAACACTTCAACGTGAGAAAATGAAGGTGAGCGAACTCTTAACCGATACGGTTTAGGTGTCCCGTCGCTAATCACATAATGACCCAGTTCTCCTCTAGCAGATTCTACACAATTATAAACTGAACCAACAGGAGGATGAAGGCCTTCGGAAATCAATTTAAATTGATGAATGACAGCTTCCATGCTTCGGGCTAACTCCTTTCGAGGGGGCAAGGCAACTTTGCGATCATTTGTTAACACAACACCTGGTTTTAAGCGTGCAATAGCTTGTTCAATGATAGAAATACTTTGTAACATCTCTTCCATACGAACAAGGTAACGTGCATAAGAATCTCCATCGATATGCGTTGGTATATCGAAATTGTAATTTTCATATCCTAAATAAGGATAAGCTTTGCGGATATCATAAGAAATACCGGATGCGCGAAGTACAGGACCTGTACACATGTATTGCTTACAGATTTCTTGATCAATGACAGCAACACCTTGTAAGCGTTTACACCAAACAAAATTATCTGTTAAAAGCCTATCCAACTCTTTCCAAATTTTTTGAAAACCAGAGATAAATTCTTTTAAATGAGAGATAAAATCAGAATTTAAGTCTTTTGCTAATCCGCCGATTCTCCACAAGGAAGGAAACATTCTGGCACCAGAGACTTGTTCAAATAGGTCTAAAATTTTTTCCCTTTCTGCAAAGCTATACATAAAAACTGAAGACATATTTAATTCTAAAGCACTTGTTCCAGCCCATAAAAGATGACTTGCTATTCGCGATAATTCTAAAAGAATAATGCGAATCGTTTGTGCACGTTCTGGAACCTCAATATTCATTAAACGTTCGAGGGCACCTGCAAAAGCTTGTTCTTCAGCTGGGCCTGACAAATAGTCTAAACGATCAACTAAAGTAAAAACCTGATGATAGGTGCGACTTTCACACTCTTTTTCCACTCCGGTATGTAAATAGCCAATCACAGGATCACAAGATAATACAACCTCTCCTTCAAGGCGCAATTTTAAACGCAATACACCGTGAGTAGAAGGATGTTGCGGGCCCAAATTGAGCTCCATGACATCACCGGACTCCTCAAGTTCTTTAAGGCGCTCTTTACTTACTTTTGTCATAAGAAATAATCTGTGAAGGTACTTTCGGTTTTACATTATTTTTAAATTGAACAACTTCTTCAGTTAATGCATAGTCACGTAACATTGGATGTCCTAACCAATGATCAGGCATCAGTATACGGCTTAATTCTGGATGTCCCTTAAATTCAACTCCAAACATATCAAATAATTCTCTCTCATACCAGTTCGCTCCTTCCCACAAATCTGTAACAGTCGGAAGCATTTCGCCTCTTTCAATCGTAATCCCTATGCGAATTCGATCTAGCCGGGAAAAATTTTGTAAAAAATAAAGAATTTGTGTTCGTTTAACTGGAAATAAATAATCAACCGCAGTTAAGTCCATTAATACTTCAAACTGGCAATCTTCATGAATTTTTAAAAAATTTAATATTATTTTTAGCCCACCTCGATTAACTTCAAAAGTCGTTTCACCAAATTCTAGAGTTTGATTCAAAATGAATGCTTGAAAGTTTTTTTTTATGTGATCTAAAACAATTTGAGACGTCATAGATGTCTTTTCCCTTTTTTAGAAGAGTCTCCATATTTAATTTTATTTTGCAGCATGATTAACGCATCTATTAATGCCTCTGGACGAGGAGGGCAGCCTGCTAAATAAACATCGACGGGTACAAGTTTATCGACACCCTGAATGATAGCATAGTTATTATAAACTCCTCCGCAGGAAGCACAATCTCCCATAGCAATAACCCATTTAGGTTCTAGCATTTGTTCATAGATTGTTTGAAGAACGGGTGCCATTTTTTGACTAACTCGCCCTGCGACAATCATAACATCGCTTTGTCGAGGAGACGCTCTAAAGACCTCCATACCGAAACGAGCCAGATCATAACGACTTGCTGCAGTCGACATCATTTCAATCGCACAGCAAGCAAGCCCAAATTGAGCTGGCCAAAGAGAATTACTGCGTGCCCAATTGACTAGTTTTTCTAGTGGGGCAATGAGAAACGGTGTTTTTTCCTGTTGATGATTCATTCCCATTCCAAACCTCGTTTACGCCATACATAAATAAATCCTACAACAAGTGTCAGCAGGAAAAATGTCATTTCATAAAAAGCAAAAGATCCTATTTGTTTACCCACCACTGCCCAGGGGTAAAGAAAAATGACTTCGATATCAAAGACTAAAAACATTAGAGCGACTAAATAGTGCCGAAGAGGGAAACGCTTTTCCAAAAGGTGGGTTTCCGTTTGGATACCGGATTCATAAGGCATAAACTTAACTTGACTCGTTTTCTTGGAAGGAAAAAGGCCGGATAAGCCTATCACTATCAAAGTAACGAGAAAAACAACTCCGAAGTAAATATATATAGGAAAATTTTCAGACACTAACAAAATCCTTCCCTTGAATGATTAGCTATTTCTTGTTGCTTGCAGTAATTAATCATGCCTAAAGTTTGCAAAAAAAAATTATACATAACAGTATCGATGACTCGTGTCAATTGTTTTAATTTAATTTTTAAATTACATATTTCAATTTTTTATTTACAATTTGTACTTGTGAAAATTAGTCCCTTAGTACAAAATCGATTTGATTCCCAATCAAAATTCATAATACAATTCTGCTTTAAAAAAACATCGCTAGAGAAGCATTTTTTATGTTCAATGTTACTACTAACAGTACTAATAATGTCACGGCCTCTCAGTATAATGTAAGCTAGAGCATAAACAGCACAAGCCCATGAGGGCCTCTTTTTCTAAATGGCAGTTTAGTAAGCATTAACCAAATTTTGCAAAGTAGAGAAATCAAAATTACGGCTCAAAACATTCTCGATATGAGCAGCAATGCTTTTGAAAGATTGGCCTCTAAGTGAAATGACCCTTCTTCTCGAAACCAAAAAAGATAACTCATTTGAAAAAAATAATTTTGATTAAGCAAAAAGCAGATTTTGAAGAAAATTTTCATCAACAGTTGAGAGCTACCAAGAAAAATTGGCATGAAAAAACAAAAAATAATTTAGTGTTATTATTGAAGGAAACCTAAAAATTACCCTCTTTTAACTAGTAAGATGTATAAAGGATACTGCAAGACAATGGATTGAAAAGGTATTTAAAGAAACTCTTCAGCTTGATAAGAAATAGGAAGAAACTCAACAAGATTTAACAAAAAACGAGATAAACAAGCTCAAATAACCCAAATCGAAAAAGAAGATAACCAGCAATAAACACCCAAATTGCCGTTTCAAACAAACAATATTTAGAAACTAATATCTCTGCTTCTTGAGAACTTTTTAACTTATGCGCATCAAAAACAAAAGTCCACTCTTCGACGCCACAAATATTAACTAACAAAAAGCTAAAACTTTTTCGCTTCAAGATAATATTCTAAATTAGATTGAAGCTGAATAAGAAAATATTACAGCCGCCTTTACCTTCTTCTCCTTGGCTTCGGCTAGGAAAAAATTAGTTTACTAGTACTAGTAAAAATAGATTCTACCATTTCTACTAAAAATGTTAATTTATCAGCTGTGTATGAGAATTCCCTATACTAATTGACAAACGAACGTGGCTTTCTTCTCAAAATTTATACCAGATACCGTCTTGCCTTTAAATAAAGCTTAGCGACTTATTAAAGTAGAAGTAGCGCTTCATATTGATCCTTCAAAAAGTGAAATGCTTGTCACAATTATTGGAATTAAGTTTGTTTCTAATTCAAGTTTTTATTTTGGCATTCGTGCAGCGACATTCGTTGACGCTGTTTTTCAACTCAAATAATAGCCAATTCGCCAACTGGAACAAGATATGCCTATTGATTCCTTTGGCACTGTTTTTATGACTTTCGCTTTAAAGGTGAAGATAAAATAAAAAATTTAAAAATGTAATAGACTGCCTCTTTCATCCTTGGATCTTCGTCGTCATTTTTTCAAATGTTTCATATCAAATAACATAAAATGAAATTCACTAATGAGAATAGAGTTTTAAACTCTATCTTTGCTTTATTATTTTGACAAATTCGATAGGTAAATTTTAATGTTTTTTCTTTTTAAAACTTTTTGTTTAAACATTTTCTGATATTTAAATTAAGTTATTAATAAAGTTCTAGGATATAAATCCAAGTTTTTTTAGCATATTCGATTAAGTTTTTATGATTTAGAAATTTAGACAATAAATGTTTTTTAGGAGAGACACTTGCTGGCTATTACCGGAACCTCAGGATTTATTGGAAAATATATTTGTCCTTACCTTCCTTTTCCACAAAAAAAATTATTCTCTTCATCCGTTTCTGAATATATTTTAGATGAGGGAAATAATTCAAAATCGATTACTTTCCCCCCACATGACTTGTCCTCTTTTATTAAAGACACCAGTACATTAATTCATCTCGCTTGCAAATCCAATCCCCGAAACACAATTTTTTCTTTTCAGAAAGATTTAACCTTTACCACTCAATTATTTGAACATTTTGCTCAGGCAAATCCTAACGGCCATATTATTTTTGCTAGCACAGGTGGGAATATGTACTCAAGCGAACTTCCCCACAAACCAAGAACTGAAAAAGATCTTCCTTCTCCCAATTCTATCTATAGTGTTCAAAAACTGGCTGCAGAACATTATCTACGGTTAATGTGCCAAACTTATGGAATCTCTGCGACGGTCCTTCGAATCAGTAATCCTTACGGAACTCTTCTGGAACCTGAACGATTACAAGGTTTGATTGGAATTGCATTTAACAAAATTTTACTTAACCAAACACTAACTATTTTTGATTCTTCAGATAGTGTGAGAGACTATATCCATTTAGAAGATTTAGCTTCTGTATTTCAAATAGTTAGCAGAAATAAGCCTTTAAAAGGGCTATTTAGCGTTTTTAATATTGGATGTGGAGTAGGATACTCTATTCAGAATGTCATTCAGCTAATAGAAAAAATTTCTAATCGATCCTTGCAAACTATTTACAGTGAATTGGCAATCACGACAAAGCCTTCCTGGAGCGTGTTATCTCATGAATATTTTCATTCGCAATTTGGTTGGCGACCTCAAGTCAATTTAGAAAAAGGACTTGAAAAAATGTGGAATGCAGCTCTCTCTCACTCACAAAATATATAATTTGGTAAATTTTATTTATGGATAATGAAACACCTCTTATTTCTGTTGTCATTCCTGTTTATAATCACGAAAAATTTGTCTCTATAGCACTCGATTCTGTATTACATCAGAATTATCCTCTAATTGAAATTATCATTATTGACGATGGATCAAAAGATCACAGCGTTGAAATAGTTGAACAATGGTTAAAACAAAACCAAACTTCAAAACAAGGATATTCATTTACTTTCATTCGTCAGCAAAATTCTGGGGCACATGCCACAATTAATCGTGGTTTGACAATAGCAAAAGGTTCACTATTGACGATTCTCAATTCTGACGATATTTACGAAAGAGATCGATTAAAAAAGCTAGTGGATAGACTTCAAACGGAAAAAGGAAGGCTCATTTTTTCTGGAATTAAAGGAATTGATGATCAGGGAGTAGATTTACCGTTTTCTCATCCCTGGAAAAAATCTTATGAAGATAGCCTTTGTTCATTAGTAGAGATGCCAACTGTTGGCTTTCAACTCATGAAAAGCAACCTTGCTATAAGTACAGGTAACTTACTATTTACAAAAGATCTTTATGAAGCAGTTGGTGGATTTAGAAATTTGAAATTAGCGCATGACTATGATTTTTTACTTAGGGCTTTACTTCATGAAGAACCCATTTTTTTTGATGAGCCGCTCTATTTATACCGTCTCCACAGTAATAATACATTTTCTCAAATCAATCACTTACTTCAATCCGATCTGAATGAAATTTATCGTTCTTATCTTCTAGAAATTTCTAAGAGTCCTCCTTTAAATGTCCAAGCTCCATGCCATACTTATTGGCCACTTGCTTTTCCCCTCATTCGTGATCGAATGAATATGGATCAAGCTCTTAATTATTACCTCACTAAACCTCAACCCCAGCTTAGCACAAAACTTGCTGATGATAACAAAAAAACTTACCCCTCTCTTAATACGACTAAAAAAATAAAAATCTCTCTTATTACTCATGAACTAAGTTTAACAGGGGCACCAAAGGTTGTCGTTGATTTAGCAATTCGTTTAAAACAAGATGGGCACTATGTGAATGTCATTAGCTTAAAAAACGGTCCGATGCGCCAACAATTAGAAAATCAAGGGATTTCAATTTCTGTTATTCCTAAATTCACCTATGATTTAACTTTTCATAAAAATAGTTTTATCTCAAAAGCAGCCAGAATAATTAATACTTTCTGGATGATGTTAAAACTCCAACGAACTATGATTGGAAATTCTGTTGCTGTTGCATTTTATTTAACGCTTCTTTCACTGAATCCCTTTTATCGGATATTTTGGTACATTCATGAATCTCTTCCTCCTGCCGCATTATTGAATGTTAACCGAAAAAGAAATGCTTTACTTGACAAAATGAAAGCAAATTCCAACGTGAAAATTTGGTTTGGATCCGATAATACGAGAGAGATATGGAAAAAAGCAGGATTTTCTGGGACGACAAAATACTGGAGCGGGATAAACGCTTCAAAAAAAAGGCCATCTTCTCGTTCTGGTCCCATCTCAGAAATTTTATCTGTGGGAACAAGCTCTGCTCGTAAAGGAACCTACTATCTGATCGAAGCTTTCATTAAAGGAATATTAGAAAAATCTATTCCTGATCATGTAAACTTAACGATCATTGGATTTTTTGAAACTGTGAATCGACCTGATTGTCATTTTTTAGGCGACCTTATTTTAAAAATCGTTAACTATGGTTTATTAGATCGCATTCATTTAATGGCATCTCTTCAGCCTGATCAAATCGATTATTATTATCATAGAGCAGATTTATATATTCAAGCTTCAATCTCCGAATGCCTTCCCTTAGCTATATTTCAAGCAATGGCAATTGGTTTACCCATTATTAGCACAAATGTCAATGGATGTCCTGAAGCAATTGAAGATGGTAAAACTGGCTACATTTGTTACCCTAGAAGTCATCAAGCTCTTTTGCATACAATTCTTAAAGCTTTAGCTGATCCCGAAAAAACTCGGCAGATGGGAGAACAAGCACAAAAAATATTTATAGAAAAATTCAATATAGAGAAAAACTTTAAAGAAATTAATCAAGTGTTTTTTTAATTAAATTGATTTAAATACACTATTTTTTTTATAAGCACAGCATTTTCTCTTTCTTTACAAAAAATAAACAGTTTATTGATACAATAGAAAAATTATAATTATTTAGAGGAGCTCCCGTATGTTAAAACAAGTGTCTTTTTACTTGTTTATTTTAATTCCTTGCATGATCAGCCAAATGAGTCAAGTGTATAGCCAAACAATAACTCCCATTAAAGTCATCGCGTTTGATTTTGGTGGAGTCATTGCTAAAAGTGATAAGAGTGAAGTCAATCAATTTCTTGCAAAAGAACTCGGGATCACAGAAGAAGAGGCCGACGAACTCCAAAATAATTTAAAAAGTTTTTCGAGAAATGGAGGTATGGAGCAAGAATTTTGGGATCAATATACTCATTCTAAAGGAATAACACTTCCTGCAAATTGGAATGAGCTTTTTGATCAAGTTCGATTTAAATCTATCAAAGAAATTCCAGGTTCTATTCAAATTGTGAAAGAATTGCATAAACTAGGTTATCAAACCGCTTTGCTCTCAAACGTTCGTATGAATCAAGCACGCTTAAAAAGGCAGCTGGGATTTTATGATTTATTTCATCCTGTTTTACTTTCTTTTGAAATTGGTGCCAGGAAACCAGAGTCTCAATCTTATCAAATTTTATTAGATCAATTACAAGTTTTTCCTCAGCAGCTTTTATTTATTGATAATAAAGATTCAAACGTTGCTGCGGCAAAATCAATGGGTATGGACGGAATTGTTTTTATCAATGCCAAACAATTAACTGAAGAACTAAAAAAACGTGGTATTAACTTACCAGTTAAGAATTTTAACTCACTTTCTACAGATTCAGCAGTAACGAAATAATCATCTCCAAATCGATGTTGATATGTTCAGCATCGATTGTACTACAAACATTCCTGCTTTTCTTTACTTAGATTTTCCGCATCAATGACCCATCCCCCTCCTAATACTTTATAAACGTTAACTAATGTTAAAAAAACATCAGCTTCAGCTTGAGCTAGGTTGAGTTGAGCTGTAAACAGTTTGCGTTCAGCGTCCAAAACATTCAAATAATCTGTCTGCCCATTATCGTATTGTAATTTAGCTAAATGTAGGTAATCTTTTAAAACAACAACACTATTTTTTTGTACCTCAAGTAATTCTCGGGATTTTTGATGAGCAATTAAAGCATTATCTACTTCTTTAAAAGCATTCAAAACTGTTTGTTGATAATTGTAATACGCAATCCTTTTTTGCGCTTTCGCTACATCGATGCCACTCGAAATCTTTCCTCCTGTAAAGATTGGTTGTAAAAGATTGGCTGCATACTGCCAGGCTCTTGTGGGAGAGGTAAAAAGATGATGAAGTTGAAGACTTTCAGACCCAAAATAACCTGTTAAAGAAATACTAGGAAAATACTGTGCTCTTGCTTCTCCAATTCGAGCATTCGCAGCAATTAATCCTTGCTCAGCTTGTATAATATCGGGACGTTGTTCTAATAGCTCTGAGGGCAGTCCGGCTGGCACAGCAAGTGGAGTTGGCCATTCATTAATATTCAATCCTCTTTCAATTTCTCTTGGGCTGTGCCCAATTAAAATGCTAATTAAATTTTCTTGTTGGGGAATTAAAACTTCTAATCGAAAAACTTCAGCAATTGCTTCATCCACTTCAGCAGCTGCTTGCTTAACTTCTAACTCAGACGTCAGCCCTCCTTCAAAACGAAGTTTTGCCAATTCGTAAGATTCTTTCCTAGAAGTAACTGTCTGTTTAGAGACAATCAATTGCTGATCAAATTGTCTCATTTGAATATAGCTTGTAGCAACAGAACTTACAATAGATAGCACCAGAGCCCTGCGAGCTTGTACCTGTCCTAATAAATCTGCCAAAGCGGCTTCTGAAGAGCTATAAACTCGCCCCCATAAATCTAATTCATAAGCAGCTTCTGCAACTACACGATAATTATTGGTATAAGGAGAAGGAATTAAGTTTGTTCCTACAGGAGTTAAACCTGGTTGACCTTGAGAAGAAACGCCTGAAGAAGTTTTCCCTCCAGATAGTTCTGTTGGAGTGCGTTGACGTGAAGCAAGACCTACTCCGCTAATTTGTGGAAAAAATTGAGAACGAACAATTCCCAATCTTGCTTTAAATTCAGCAGTACGCGCGAGAGCCAGCTTTAAATCCTTATTATTTTCCAAAGACTCAAAGATGAGTTTTTTCAAAATAGGGTCGTCAAAGGCCTCCCACCATCTAAAATTGGCAGCTGTTGAAGTTTCTTCAAAAGGAGTACGCCATTTTTTAGGAATCTCCAAACAAGGTTGTTGATAAGGAGGATGGAGTACGCAAGAACTAAGTGCAAGGAGTAAGCAACTCGTCACTAAAATTCTAAACATGCTCTCTCTTCTCTTTTTTTTCTATACGTTGATCAATAAGTTTATAAAGTAGAGGAACTAAAAATACGGCAAGTATAGTCGCAGCAATCATGCCTCCAAATACACCCGTTCCAACTGAGTGTCGACTTGCAGCACCTGCGCCTGAGCTAATAACTAGAGGAAAAACCCCTAAAATAAATGTTAAAGAAGTCATTAAAATGGCCCTAAAACGCAGTTTAGCTGCTTCCATAGCTGCTTCCAAAACTGATAACCCTTCTTCTCTTTTGATGATTGCAAACTCAACAATTAAAATGGCATTCTTTGCTGACAGAGCAATTAAAGTGACTAAGCCAACATTAAAATAGACATCATTTGAAATTCCTCTGATCCAAATTGCTAAAAATGCCCCCATCAAACCAAATGGTACGGCTAGTATAATAGCAAAAGGAAGAGACCAACGTTCGTATAAAGCTGAAAGAATCAGAAAAACCATCAATACACCAATTAACAGGACGTTTGTAGACGTTCCTCCTGTTTTTTTTTCTTGATAAGCTTCGCCGCTCCAAGCATAGGTCATTTGCTCAGGAAGTTCTTCTTTTGCGAGTTGTTCCATTGCTGCCATCGCCTGCCCAGAACTATAACCTGGTGCAGCTCCCCCAATAATTTTAGCACTTGTAAATCCATTAAAGCGGCTAACTAAATTGGCTCCTTTTGTATAGTGAGTGCTCAAAAATGACTTTAAAGGGACCATTTCATTATGTATTGAGCGTACATACATATCTTCCAGATTTTGTAAATTAGAGCGATAAGTAGGCTCAGCTTGGACATTTACCTGAAAAACACGCCCAAATTTATTAAAATTGTTAATATAAAGAGAGCCCAAAAAGATTTGCAACGTTTGAAAAACCTCACTAATAGTCACACCTAAAGTTTCAGCTTTATACCGATCTAAGTCGACATAGAGTTGCATATTGTTAGTTTGGATAGAAGTTGTTAATCCCTGTAATTCCGGTCTTCCACGTGCTTTTGCAATAAAATTTTGGGTCACTGTTTCTAATGCCTGAATATCGCCATCCCCTCGATTCTCTATCCAAAATTCAAAACCACCAACAGTTCCAAGACCCTGAATGGCTGGTGGATTGAACGTCATGATTTGTGCATCAGAAATAGTACTATATTTTTTGTTTAAGGCTGCTTGAATCGCACCGGCTTGTAGCACAGGAGTTCTACGCTGATCCCAATTTTTCAATGTAATAAAATTAGTTCCCATCTGCAGGCGATTTAAAGATTCAAGCAAACTAAAACCTGTTAAAGACACCATATTTTCAACCCCCGGAATGTCCAAAGCTATTTCTGTAATAGCAGTATCCACTTCTTTTGTGCGGTCTAAGCTAGAAGCATCTGGCATATTCACAAGTGCCATTAAATATCCTTGATCTTCTTGGGGAATGAAACTCGTAGGAATCACATGATTTAAAATGACTAATATAGTGATAACAGAAGTAAAAAGTAAAAGCCCAGCCCAGGCATGATTTAAAATCCATTTGGTAATATGCATATAACCATTTGTAAAAGCATCAAATCCTTTATTAAACAACAGAGAAAAACGAGAAGGAGATGTGTGAGGCTTTAAAATTAATGCAGCTAATGCTGGACTAAGTGTTAAAGCAACAAATCCTGAAATTACCACGGATACTGATATTGTAATCGCAAACTGCTTATAAAGTTGACCCGCAATTCCGCCCAAAAATGCGACTGGAATGAATACAGCGCATAGGACAAATACAATAGCGACAACTGGGCCTGATACTTCTTCCATCGCTTTATGAGCTGCTGCTCTTGGCAAAAGTTTGAGCTCACGCATATTTCTTTCCACATTTTCTATTACAACGATTGCATCATCAACAACGATCCCAATTGCCAATACCATTCCAAATAAGGTCAGTGTATTTAAAGAAAACCCTAATACATACATTCCTGCAAAGGTACCAACGATTGACACGATCATGGCTATAATAGGAATTAGTGTCGCTCGCAAGTTTTGTAAAAAAATTAAAACCACTAAAGAAACCAAAATAGCCGCTTCAAAAATTGTTTTAGTCACTTCATGAATCGACGCTGTAATAAAATCAGTGGTATCGTAAGGAATCGTGTATTCAAGCCCTTCTGGGAAATTTTTGGAAAGACGTTCCATTGTTTTTCTGACTTCCCCAGCTACTTCCAAAGCATTAGCTCCAAATAATGGATAAATAGCAATCATGGATGTCGTTTTTCCATTCAATGAACCATCTACATCATACGTGGCTGCACCCAACTCAACTCGCCCAACATCTTTAATTTGAACATATGATCCGTCGTTATTTGCTCTTAAAATAATATTCTCAAATTGTTTTGGGTTATCTAATCTTCCCTGACCAGTCAAAGGAACTGTCAATTGAGTGGAGCTATTAGTAGGAGGATATCCAAGTAAACCTGCAGTAAAATTATTGTTCTGCGCTTGAACAGCTTTGATCACATCATGCGTTGTCAATTGAAGTTGAGCCAATCGATCTGGCCTTAACCAAATACGCATAGAATAATCACGCGCATTTACAATCATTGCATTACTAATTCCTGGTAAACGTAAAATTTCATCCACAACATTGATAGTTGTATAATTACTCACAAAAATATTGTCATATCGTTGATCAGGTGACTGTATCGCAACTAATTGCAATATATTTGGCGTTTGCTTTTTAATTTGCACGCCTGTTCGCTGCACTTCTTCAGGAAGTTGCGGAAGGGCCATGTTGACTCTATTTTGCACATTAACTTGAGCCATATCAATATTACTTCCAATCTCAAAAAATATGCTTAAAGCTATGTCTCCATTAGAAGAATTTTGAGAATACATATAAATCATATCTTCAACTCCATTAACTAGCTGCTCAATGGGTGCTGCAACGCTGGCTGCTACTGTTGAAGCATCAGCACCGGCATAGGAAGCTGTTACTTGAATTTGAGGAGGCGTAATATTTGGATATTGCTCGATCGGTAACATTCGCAGTGCAAATAAGCCTGCTAAGGTAATAATGATAGAAAGAACGAAAGCAAAAATAGGGCGGTCGATAAAAAAATGGGAAATCATGATGCTTTCTCAGCAAAAATTTTTTTTTTAATAGAGACTTTCATTCCAGGTCTTAATTTATTCACTCCATCCACAACGACTTGATCTCCAGCCTTTAAACCCGCATCAATAATCCAATTTTGTTGATCCCATACCCCGGGCTCTATAGGTTGCATGACAACTTCATCATCCTTATTCACCAAAAATACAAACATTCCCTTTTGGCTTTGAAGCACAGCTTTTTGCGGAACAAGAATGGCGTTTGGACGGGTTGCTCCAAGTAATTGGACTCGTACAAATTGACCAGGACGGAGGATATTTTTTGGATTAGGCAAAACAGCTCTAACCATCATTGTCCCTGTTTTTTGATCATAAGTAGGAGAGGAAAAATTAACTTTCCCAATTTCAGGAAAAACGGTTTGATCTGCTAAAATAACCTGAACCGTGAAATTATCATAAGCCGGAAAATGAAGCTTCCCTTGCGAAATAGACTTTTGACTACGTAAGATATCCCCTTCTGAGATACTAAAATTAATCCAAATAGGATCAATCACAGAAAGAGTGGCTAATTGATCTTCAGTTGGAGCGATGAGAGCTCCCTCTCTGTAATTAGCTTGTCCTACTTGACCTGAAACTGGAGCATAGATAGTCGTATATCCTAAGTTAATATCCGCTTCTTTCAATTGAGCTTTTGCAGCTTGAACATCAGCTTCGGAAGACAGCTGACGAGCAATTGCATTATCCAAATCTCTTAAACTTGCAGCTTTTTTCTCATAAAGGGGTTTATAGCGATCTACTGCCCGTTTTGCATCCCATAAAACAGCTTCTTCTCTGGCTAATTGTGCGGTAGCTTTTTCCAGCGCAGCTTCAAAAGGCCTGGGATCAATTTGAAAGAGGAGATTTCCTTTTTGAACAAAACTTCCTTCCGTATAAGCTATTTTATCTAAATATCCTTCAATTCGGGCTCGAATTTCAACTACGTGAGAACTTTGAGCGATTCCAACAAACTCAAAAACAGCAGGTACCGTTTTTGGTTCGACGATTTGAATACTTACATCTGTTGACGGGGCTTGAAAATTCGTTGTTTTTTCTTTTTCGCAAGAACTTAAACATAAACTCGCTAAAAAGAAACAGAAGTAATAAAAAAAACAATTTTTTTTCGGCATTAAAATCTCTCTTAAACTTTTCTCTTTCGAATCGAACACTTTTAGGGGAATCTCATAACCAGAGTTTAGGGTTTAAATGCGAAAAACAAAAAAATTTAAAAAATACTCTAGTAATTTCCCAGCAAATAAATCCATATTTTCGTTTGTAAAAATAATTTCTATTTATGTAAGTAAATGGTTGGACAATGTCAATAAATTTTATATCTTTTCGACAAAATTTGTTTTTATCATGACACTATGAAATTGAATGATAGGGGCAAATCATTTCCCTCTTAAGTAAGGTTTATAATCACAACCTTTGTATGTAAACTTAAAAATTTTAGAAAAATGGATAACTTTGAAATCCATTAGTCGTTAAGAATTTTATCTAAAAGAGTGAATTAAAATATAAACACCAAGAGGAAGCATGAGAGTTCCAAAAAGCTTTCTTAAATGAACTGCAGGAATGTATTTTACTATGGTTCCCCCTATCAAACTTCCTATCACGCCAAATAAGGAAAAAAGAGCGATGACCTTCCAATTGACATGCATGCCCGAACGTTGAAGAAGAAAAGCTTGTTGAGAAAAAGCTGTTAATGCATTCAATGC
Source organism: Candidatus Protochlamydia amoebophila UWE25 (assembly GCF_000011565.2). Taxonomy (NCBI): domain Bacteria; kingdom Pseudomonadati; phylum Chlamydiota; class Chlamydiia; order Parachlamydiales; family Parachlamydiaceae; genus Candidatus Protochlamydia; species Candidatus Protochlamydia amoebophila. Next base: position 702,847 of record NC_005861.2, on the reverse strand, counting down.
AATGATCATTAAACTCGTTCCGATAGCCACATAGATAGATAAATTTAGGATGACTATCAAGATAGGAACAATAATAAATCCGCCTCCGACACCACTACAACCTGTCAATTGCCCAAGTAGAAAACCACTTAATAAACTCACCAACGTAGAATGGGAAGTATCTTTATTACGTTGAAACCACTTTTTATCTTTTAACATTATCCAAGCAACAATAAGCATAACCGACCCAAAAATGAATAATTGAACTCTCCCACTTATACTATGCGCAATGCAAGCACCAATATATGACCCTATTATTCCAGCTAATCCAAAAAAACCTACTGTACGCCAATGAACTTGTTGACGAATGGCATAAGGAATAGCTCCAACTAAGGCAATAACCCCTACAATTGCTAAGGATTCTGCAACCGCTAACTTATCGGGACGATGCAAAAAAAGAATAAGAATAGGGAAAGTAAAAATAGATCCTCCCGATCCAAGTAACCCTAAACTTACTCCCACAGCTAATGCACCAAAAAAAACTAATATCATTTTTCCCTGAATTTTGATTCATTTATATTGCATATCTTTATAACTTTAGTTATTTATATTCAAAGAACTAAAAATTAATTATGAGTAAACAAAAAATTATTTTACCTGAACAAGATGAAGATTTACTAGCTGAGTGCCAAGTTCAAACTTTTCGCTCAAGTGGAAGTGGAGGACAACATATTAATGTTACCAACAGCGCTGTCCGTTTGACCCATTTTCCGACAGGAATTGTTGTATCTAGTCAAACTTTTCGCAGTCAATATCGAAATAAGCAAAATTGTCTCGCTAAATTAAGACAGACCGTGGAGAAACTGAATTATCGTCAACCTAAACGCATTCCAACTAAAATTCCTAGAACAGTTAAAAACAAGAATGTGGTAAAAAAAGAACGCCATTCTCAAAAAAAAATCCTACGTAAACCTCCTAAATTTGACTAAATGATAATAGACAAATGAAATTGATTAAATTTCCCTTCACTTACTTATCCTCTCTTCTTACCATTTAAGGGGGTATTTTATTAGGTGGGTATGATGGTGTGTTTTGGGCTGGCAGTGCTCAAGGGTTTTATCACGGAATTTATCACGGAGCTCAAAAAAATCATGAAACAGCTCATTGATCAAGGAAAAGCAGAAAGAGTGAAACAAACAAATATCGAACATGCTCTTAACGAATTAATGCCCTTCGATTATCCTAATTTCAAGTTTATAGACGAGTCGTGATAAAAACTTTTCCATGTTCATCAACTAGCACAGAGTTTTCAGCTTGAGCTACAATTCCATTTTTTTCTTCAATCAATGGACCGTATTCAGCAATCACTCCAAATCGTAATAGTTCCGCCAGTCCTGTTTCCACCTCTAATAGAGAGAATTGTGCATCTAATAAATTGTGAATAGAAAAAGGAAGACCATTAAATGTTTTTACTTTATTTAGAACTAAACGAGCTATTTCGGAACGAACGGGTCTCCAGGAAGTAAAAGCAAATATAGTCGCTTTTCCTTCTTCATAAATTAATCCTTCCCCATCTGTTGCAAAAGGTTCTATCGCAAAAGTCATGCCTGGCTTAACAACCGCTTTAGAATGATTATCATAATTGGGTATTATAGGCGAAGTGTGAATTTTATGAGGCCCTAACCCATGCCCAGATAAATTTTTTACAGCTTTAAAACCATAAGAAGAAATGGTTTGATCAATCGTATAACCAATTTCCCGCACAGGTAATCCAACCTTAACTATTTGTTCGGCATTCAAAAGTGCTTCTTCTACAGCTTGGATAAGTTTTTGATATTTATCCGACAAATCAACTGTCACTGCGCAATCACCGATAGCTCCTTTATAACACACACCAACATCAAGTTTAATTACTTGATCAGAGAAAATGACGTCTTCACCCGGATAAATCAAATAATGTGCCGCCACATGATTTAAAGCCATTTGAGGAGGAAAAGCAGGTTTAGCTCCCAATTCAAAAATTTTCGCTGAAATTTTGTCCATTACGTCTTTATAGGAAGCTCCTTTTTTTATAAGGCTTTTTCCATACGCACGAACTTGACTTGCTAATTCTCCTGCGCGAATAAAATTTTGCTTGTAAATTTGCTGCATACTTAATTTTCTTGTCTAATTTCTGGTTTTTACAAATTCAAATATGCCGTCTCCTATCATTAGAAGATAATTAAATTCAATGGAAATTTGAAAATAAAATTTTATGGCAGATTAGTTTACAATTAAGAAAAAAGCAAAATCGCAAACTATCTACTTTGACTTATAAATGTTTTTTTATTTTAAATCGATTAAAAGAAATATCCTAATCGTAATTCAATTTCTTGCCGAAAAACAGGGAAATTGTCGACAAGACGTTTTTTATATTCGAGCGATAAAACCATTTTTTCAGTCAGCATTTTGCCTATTTGAATGTCAAAAGGAACAAACCAAGTTCGATGCTTCCAATTATACCGAATTTTTGGGGCAAGCGTAACAAACCAGCTATAAGGTAAATCAATGTTGAATATAGGTTCAAGACAAGTTTGATTAATTGAACGACGTGATCTAGCTCCCCCTATATCAAAGTCTTGTCGTACGAGAAGTGCGCACCAGGCCCCGTTTATCCAATTTTTCAAATCATATTTAAACGAAAAAGTTGGAAGCATTTGATATTTGCCTGAACCTAAGTTTTTCCCTTGCGCAGTCGGAAAACACAGCTTTAATCCAAAAGCAAATGTCCATTTCCCGTAAGTGGGAGTAATAAATAATGCTTGAAATGAAAGATCGGATAATCCCCTTTCATGTTTTTTTGGAGAAAGAATCGTGTAACGATATCCTACGAGTTTTTTGATGCGAATATCAGTATAAGGAAGATCAACGCGAGTAGATACAACCCAATGCTCATTCAAATTGAAAGGCTTATCTGCTCGCAAAGTAAATGTTTGCGCTCTGGAAAATTCGCTGATATCTTGATATTTACAACATACAACTAATCTCGGTAAAGGTTTTGTGAAATCTTGTCCATTATTAATTTCTCCCTTCTCTGATTCTGCGAAATTATAAATAGTCATTAATAAAAAAATTGCTAAAAAATAAGAAATACAATTGGTAAATTTCATGATAAAATGGTAACCGTTATAAAATTTAAAGATGCTTATTTTATGTATTCGAATATAAAATGAGTAAAGAGCGATTAAGTAGCAATCTTTGAAAAGAGAAATATGCAAAAAGGTAAAACAACCAAGTCACATCTGATAAAATCATAAGATTTCGCTGATTTATAAATAAAAAAATGGTTAAATGTTATAAATTATAAAACTTAAAAACGTAACCAATTCATTAAAAAACTCATCTCTTGTTCAAATTGCAAATAACTGATGTTATTATTTTAAATAATCTCATAACGATAAAAAATGCCGCTATTAAAAGTTCAAGCTAGCAACGTTCGTAATCAATTTTGCCACATTAAAACCCACGACAATATAAAGAATTTTTATTAATAGAGTCAAAACAATTCACTCTAACAGCAAGCTAGAAAATTTGAACAATTTATGTAACTTCTGATTGGGTCATAAAACTCTTAGTAACATAATCAAAAACAAACTTAGAAATAAATGAAGAAATCAATTTTAGATAAATTTTATCTTTCTTTCACTAATTTTTTTATAATTATTCTTGCAAGGCTACCGAATTTAAAATATCTCTTTTAAAAAAACAAAAAAATTAGTTCTTAAAATAATATAAAGTTTATTCTATATAACAGAATATAATACATAGAAGGAAAAATCTTTTAAAATATTGTAAATATTCATATAATTTTTTTCTTTATAAAAAAGAGTAAAAAATTATGAAAATTTATCCTTATCTTACAAATCTAAATGCATTCAAATTTTTTCATCCTATTTTTTTTACCTTTTTCTTCTAAGCTTTTAGGAAGCAGTTTTCACTTGTAATGTTTCGTTATTTTACCTCAAATTTAGTATTTTTATCTTAAAAAGGAATATGTATGCCTACCTCTCGATTGGCTGCCTGGGTCATGTGGATAGTCGCTTCGATCTTTTATGCCTATCAATATCTATTAAGAGTGATGCCTAACATTGTAATCGATGACATCATGCAACAATTTCAAATTGGAGCAGCCACAATCGGTCAATTTTCAGGTATCTATTACATCGGTTACTCTCTGATGCATCTACCTCTTGGAATATTATTAGATCGCTATGGACCTAGAATGATCATGAGCATTTGTATCTTATTGACAGTTATTGGGTTACTTCCACTTATTTTCGCGACACATTGGATTTATCCAATTGCTGGGCGTGCTTTGATTGGAATGGGGTCTTCTGCAGCCATTCTTGGATTGTTCAAAATTATTCGTTTAAGCTTTAGCGAAGAAAAATTTCCTCGTATGCTTAGTATTTCTGTGATGATAGGATTATTAGGAGCAATTTATGGAGGAGGACCTGTCGGTTACTTGCGCGAAATATATGGATATCACGCAGTCGTTCAATTATTTGCTTTAATCGGTATTGTTTTAATGGGAATTACTTACTGGATGATTCCTAATGTGAGAAGTTCTCAACCAACCTCTATGATGAGCGAGATCAAAAATGTTATTTTTAATAAACGCGTCATTTGGTGTTGTCTATTTGCAGGTCTAATGGTTGGACCTCTTGAGGGTTTTGCCGATGTCTGGGGACGCTCATTTTTAAAAGAAGTTTATCAATTTGACGGAACTTTAGCTGCCAGTTTACCTTCCATGATTTTTATAGGCATGTGTTTTGGAGCTCCAATTTTAAGTTTAATTGCCGAGAAAACAGGCAATTACTTAACAACTATTATTGGGGCTGGAATCATTATGACAATCAGCTTTTCTAGCTTGCTTATTTGGCATTTAAATACAAATTGGATGGGATTTAATTTTATTATTGTAGGCATTTGCTGCGCTTATCAAATTTTGGCTATTTATAAAGCCTCAACATATGTTTCTGAACAAGCCGCAGGTTTAACAACGGCAGTGGCCAATATGATCATTATGATCTTCGGATATACTTTTCATGCAATCATAGGTAGTATAATTAATGTATTTGGTGGCTCAAATAACGAACAAGCATTAATCTACGGAATTGCCGTTATTCCGATTGGATTAACTATAGGTATCCTGGGCTTTGTCATTTTATTCATGTCTGAGCAAGTTAAAACAGAGAAAGAACTTTTACCAAGTTCTTAAATGACTCTTGTAAATTACTAATCATCCCTCGAAATTTTTTCTCGAGGGGTGGGTAGGCATAAAAAGTTAAGTTCACTATTAACTCTAAAAATTAAAAATTATGAAGGAATTGGTCGAGGATTTCTTTCTTTAAAATCTCTTTGATGCCAGTAAGGGTAAACAGGTTGCTTTTCACTCGCCGCGTCTAATTTGGCAATTTGTTCTTTTGTTAGACTCCAATTGAGTACACCGAGATTTTGTTTTAACTGTTCCTCATTACGAGCTCCAACAACAACATTAACAACAGTGGGCCTTTGTAAAATCCAATTTAAGGCAATTTGTGGAATTGTTTTTCCTGTTTCTTTAGCTATTTGATCAATCGCATCAATGACATTGTATAAATATTCATCATCTACTGGAGGACCTCCAACAGATCCACCCTCATTTATACGTCCTTCAGCAGGTTTTTTCCCTCTTCGTATTTTCCCAGTTAACCGTCCCCATCCAAGCGGGCTCCAAGCCATCAATCCTACTCCTTGATCTATTCCAAGAGGCATCAATTCTTCTTCGTAATCTCTTCCTATCAAAGAATAATACCCTTGATAGACAACATAGCGAGCTAAACCATATTTTTCAGAAGTTGCTAGTGATTTCATTAAATGCCAACCAGAAAAATTTGAACATCCAATATAACGAACTTTCCCACTTTGAATCAGATTGTCTAATGCCCCTAAGGTTTCTTCTGGTGGTGTTAAAGCATCAAAACCATGCATAAAATAAATATCAATATGATCTGTTCCTAGTCTTTTTAAACTAGCTTCACAGGCTTCAATAATGTGATAACGTGAAGATCCTAAATCATTTGCTTTATCGCCAACTTTAAAGGTCGCTTTAGTAGAAATTAAAACTTGTTCACGCTTTCCTTTAAGTGCTTTACCTAAAATTTCTTCTGAAGCTCCTGCAGAATAAACATTGGCTGTATCAAATAAGGTAATCCCGGACTCTAGACATAAATTAATAAGACGAGTGGCTTCTTGAACATCTGTATCTCCCCACTTCTTAAAAAATTCGTTAGTCCCTCCAAAAGTTGCAGTTCCAAAACTTAAGGCGGGGACTTTCAAACCCGAACGCCCAAGCTGTCTATATTCCATAAAACCTTCCTATCGTTAATTCAGTTGATACTCTGATAGCTCAAAATGGGACCTTTCAATCAAAAATTTTATGCATAATATATTTAGAGGTATTAAACAATATTTTAAATAAAAATATTTAAAAAATATTTCTAGCATTGCTTTTCCTTCAATCAGTACAGGAATTTTTTTGTTTCTCTAAAAAATGCTGCTGCGATTTCTTTAAGAGCAATTTATGATTTTATTAAACACTTTCCTACAACATCTGGGGTGACCATCTCGATTCATTTTACACCTAAGGAAAAAATTTTTGCTTTAGACTATTACCAAAAAGCAGCAAATAGTTAACGGTTTGATTTTGCAAAGCATAGTTCAATGTCAATGGGGATCCCTCAATTAGCATATTAAATTTAAAAATTAAAACATGTAAGAAAATCTATATCGACTTCATCTTTATATGCAGAGCAAAGAACATGGAAAACTTCGAATAAACTTTTAATATAGGATTTGTTTTTCTAATCCTCATTTGTGCCGAATTTACAAACAAAATAATTTGTTTATCATCTTCAGGAATAAAAGTTATTTAAATAGGTAAAATTTTTGTCCTATTTACTGCTTGTCCATTAAGGCTACAAAAACTCCTAAATAATCGACATAAGTCTTCTCTCCTTTCATAATTTTCGCTGATAAGCTTAGGCGAGCTTTTCCCATTCTTTGAAATGTTTTTAAAAATCTTTCCCATTTTGTTAAATCTGGCATTTCACATTCCGCCTCAAACTTAGTTGAAACAGGTAACAGATAATTTACTTCACTTTTTGCAATCACGATTTGGACTGGTTGTACATAAATATCAGCTATATTTAGGTGTAATAAACTCCAACATGACAAAGTAGCCACGGCGTGCAAACTTCCCCCGAAAACCGTTTTCTTGTGATTTAGGTTATTTAATAAAGGAGCTTCTAATGTAATTTTTAATTTGGAAGCTTCCTTCACAGTAACCCCCATTGCTTTAGAAATAGGAATGTGTTTCCAAAGATACATTTCTAATTCATCTTTAGGTAAAATCATGAAAAACTCTTTTGTTCAAAGTAAATAAAATTTAGTAATTTTAACCCACTTTTGTTAAAATTGAATTTGTATTAACCAAAATTTAATTATTATGGAATTATCTTTAGCTTATTATAATGATCCCATTTTAAGGAAAAAAACTGAACGTGTGAATCATATCGATGATGCATTGAAACAATTAATCTATGATATGGTGGAAACAATGCACACGATGAAAGGGATTGGCTTAGCAGCCCCTCAAGTTCATCACTCAATTTCATTATTTGTAACATGTGTTCCAGTTAAAAACAAAAATGGTTTATGGGAATCAGGGAAAGATCGTGTGTTTATTAACCCTCAAATTCTTAGCATGAGTGAAGAAACGCAAACCTTTTCAGAGGGATGCTTGTCCATCCCCAATCTCCATATGAATGTGACAAGGCCTGCTAAAATTACGGTTCAAGCTGTTGATTTAGAAGGTAATTTATTCGAAGAAATTTTCACAGGACTTCAAGCCACTAACTTTATGCATGAATATGATCATCTTAATGGAATCCTGATTATTGATTATTATAGTCTGGAAGAGCGAAAATCTTTAGAACAACTTTTTAGCACCTCTATCCAATCGGAGAAATACTAAATGGAGTGCTTATATCTTTGCTGTAGTGGAAATTTATATGAAAGCTGTTGAAAAATTTTACATAAAGGAAAATTAGCGCAAAATGCGCTAATTTTGATGCGCTCTCGCTATGCAGCTTACGCCAACCATCTTGCCGATTATATTATTCAAACGACCCATCCTCAACTTCCCCATTTTCGAATAGACAAACACTTATGGGCTAAAGAAATTCTATTGTTTTGCCATCACACAAAATTTCGAAAACTTGAGATTTTAGACTTTTTAGATGAAAAAGAAGAAGCAACGGTTACTTTTATTGCTCATCTTCAACAAAAGGGTTTAGATGCTTCTTTTCAAGAAAAAAGCTGTTTTAAGAAAATTAAAGAAAAATGGCTATACTATAGCGGCTTTATTTCTCGCTAATTTCTTAAATTAAGCTTCTTTACTCTGATTTATAAAAGAAAAAAAGCTCAGAAGTTGGTTGACAACTAAGTGCAAAATCAACCATGTGTTTTCCCATTTCTTCTGCACTCTACGTAAATGGCAAACTCCTTTTAATCCAGCTGTTTTAACAAGTACCGGATAAGCGTTAATTGAACTGGTGACAACAAAATTGCATCCTCCATTTTGTTAACATAACTTTTTCCAGCACTCTATCCATGCAAAAACACCAAAATAGTTGACTTACATAAAAGTTTTATGATGTCTGAGATTAAATTGATCGAAATTTTTTTACAGCAGCTATCCCAGCATGAGAAAAAATAACAAGTGGCAGAGATTCATGTTCCAAATTTTCTTAGAAGATTTTTGTATTGCTCTTTTAAAAATACATCTCAAATGATAAGAATGAACGAATCATTTAAATCGTTTTTTAAACGATCAAGCTTTTTAGATGATCGAGCAATACCTATCACTAATTATCCTCGATTAATCAGCTTTTTAAAGATTGCTTCCCCTATTCCTGAAGAAGCCCCTGTGACAAATTCACCTTTTTTTCGGATTCATTAAACTCTCTGAAAATATTTGAAACAAAGCAAAGTTTTTTAAACAAAACTTCGGATTTATTTATTTGGAAAGTTTATGCTATAGCTTTGTAAGCTACAAGAGCTGTTGCTGTTTCAATGATTTTTACTAGTTATTTACAAGGCTTCAACTTATTAATAACCAATAATCTGGGCTTCTGTTAAAAATTTTCCTAAATCTAATCTTAACAGCTCATCATTTCCACATAAATCAGCATCATGATCAGATTCTAAAGTTAATTTTACTTTTGACTTAGCTGATTTTGCTAAATCAAAAAGGTTCTGTATATATTCTGCGGGAATCATGGCATCATGCGTTGCTTCTATTAGCGCTAAACATCCTTTTACATGAGCAATTCTTTCATCGTTTGCATAACGAAAACAATTTTCCATCACAGGTTTGACCCAATCAGTTAAAAAATAGAGGAAAGGAGGGAGCTTACACAAAGTAATGAGCCTTAATTGTGCAAATGTTCCCATATTTATCGGCGCACGATCAACCAAGGTAGAAATAGAATGTTTAGAAGCAAGATGTAAGATTGGGCCTGCTCCCATGCAATGGCCATAACCTAAAATTTTATGATTACTTAACTTTTTAACTTTTTTCAAATATTCATAAGCTGCTTCTACATTTTCATAAGTTGCTTGTTCAGAAATTTTTCCTTCACTTCGACCTGTTTGTGAATAATTGAATACAAGCATGTTCATACCGTATCCAACTAAGAAAGTACCTATGGTTTTTCGTCTGAATTCAAATATATGGCCGCTTCCAGGAGCATAAATGACTGTCCCAGCATTTGCCTTATTTAATTCGCTTATAACATGTGTGGAATCTATCTGAGAACTATTTTTAGGAATGCCTAAAGCTACATAATCTCTTCCATTATGTTGTTTAAGGGTTAAACCTAATCTATCAACCAAATGAAGAAGATCTTGCTTATCTTGTGGAATCCAAAGAATTTCTTGAACTTGCTCTTGCGTTAATTGAAGGTTATCTTTTTGAGCTCCTTTATTAATTAAAACCTCCAAACAGGCACTACTGTTCAAATACATGGCAGAAATTTGATGCCCATCTGGCATTTTTAAACTTAACTCTTTCCCACCTAAGGATTGCAAAATTAGCCGTGAATTTTCAACTCTAGCGGCGCTACATTTTTTTTTAAATGAGTGCGTAGAAGAAAAGATTACTGTCCGCGCCGCTACAAAAAATAAGGCATAGGCCAATGCATCAATTGCTACAGATTTTAATTTATCTTTAATCCAAATTATTGTTCGTCCTAAATATCCCAGTCCAGTTTTTCCTGAAAATGTTTTATCTAAACAGAAATAACTCCTTGAAACGAAAACAGGATTTAACATTTTTTAATGATACCGTTTATTAGGTTATATGCTATTTAATAAAAATCTTTGACATGCCGTTTGCAAACGAGAGGCACGTTGATGCTGCATCACCCGATTCATAGCTAAAATGGCCGGTGCTAATACGATTGACATGATTTTTTTTCTCTGAGATTCGCTTATAGCCTGTTTTTTTAAAACTGTTTTTTTTAAATACTGCAGAGCTAAAGCCGCTGCTCCTCTATCCACGCAGCTTTTGCAAGCTTCGTTAACGCTATCAGGGTAAAATCTCAAGCAAATTGCTTCAATAATTTCCATATAAGCAAGTTCAATAAAATCTAGACGTTCCTGATGCGAAAGTTCCACTTGGTTAGAAAAATAAAGTTGATGCACATGATCTAAAATTTGCCGACAATCGTGTTTCCAATCTAATTTTAATGCCCAAGACCAAAAATAATTTTTCCCCTCGAACATTTCAATCATAAACTGTTCTTTAAATTGTGTCGCATTTGAGATTAGTCTAAATTTTTTACTTTGCCAATAAAAGTCCGAATCTTTAGACAATGTGATAACGTATAGATGATTGGGATATTTCTGTTCTAATTCTTCAATAGCTTGAGATCTAATCCCTTCTGAACCCTTTCTCTGCATGAGATTAAAGTAAATATGCTTTTTTTCTTGCCTTTGATAACTCTCCAGAAAACCAATAAATTCTTTAACAACTTTTGCTTTAACTAAGACTCCTGATAAATCACGTTTACAATCTTTTGTAACAGTAGGCGTACGAATCATTTTTATTTTTTTAGGAATTCCATTTTTTTCGATAGAATAATGATATAAAACGGAAGGGATGTCGCCTAAATAATGGGGATCATAAAGACGCAATGACTCCTCTACCCCCGTATATCTTGGATGATTACTCAGATCTTTATGAAATAAATCAATAACGTTAGGCAATTCCGCAGTCTTTGCAGACAACAACTTTGCGTTTGAAAAATTATCTAGTTCTTGTTCAACGAAACAAATCATTTCTGGAAGCAGTTTAGGGCCTGTATAAAGCCATTCGCATAATTGGTCTATCCATTGAAAACTAGGGTCATTTAGAATTTCTTGTGAAGTTAAAATTTTTCTTTCTTTCATTAAATCTCTGAGATGCATCAACATTGTCTGATGAAATTGACGTTTATCATTTTCTGTTTTTAATGGAGGAGCATTTAAAATTAAATTTACCAATTTTAAAGTTTTTTTAGCGAATGATGAAACAGTATGGGGTTCTAATTCTGCGTAATTTTGTATGTCAGGAATGCAATCGATTTGTTCCTTTACAAATTGCTTAAGTTGGGAAAAATAAGTATCAAATATGTCAGATTCAAATAAGTAATGACAGTCGCTAAAATGTAAGTGAATAGCATGCACACCTAGTCTACGGCTAATAATAAATATTCCATCTAAAATTAAAAAAAGAGGGAGTGCGACAACTGCAACAAGTTTTGCTAAAGCAAAAGTTGTTCTTAATCCATGTAGACCTATTTTATAAAAACAATTGCCCTGTGGATTATTTTTGAAGGATTTTTGTTGATAAGAAATCCCTTTTAAAACAAAAGAAGCTACTGGACTACGATTATAAATCAAATGCATGTAAAATCCTTCAAAAATAAATTATTATTAATAAATAATTAATATAAATCAAACAAATTCAAATTTATTTACAATAAAAAATTAAAAACAATAAATTTATATAAAAATTTAATAATTACTTAATTTATTTTAAGTTTTATAAAAGATATTAAAGCTGACTGTGTAGAATGCCTTAATATCAAAGAGAAAGTGATAAGAATTATCGATGAGAAACTAAAAGCGGTAATTGCCCTTTTACAACTTTGTCTAGCATTTCATCCAAACGATTAACTGCAAAAGACAGATTAAGAGTAGCAATATCATATTTTTCAGCGCCTTGCACAACTGCTTTTAGGCACCATTTCCTAATAAAATATTCTTTCGACCCTTTTGAAGCTACAAATTCCTTAGCACCGGGAACCAAAGTGTTTGGATAAACTTTGATTTTGCCATTTTCTTCTACTTTAACTAATCTGGAAGGACTCTTCACATTTTTTTGATGAGTGTCTTCTAGCCAATGGGTAGCTAAATTACTACCAGCACGTTTATAAAGTATGGACATAATGCTTGGTAGTTGTTTGAATGCTTCTTGTTCAGTTCTTCGGCTATCATCTTCGGAAATAATAAATCCCTCTGCATCATCTGTATGAGAAAGTAAATAACTGAAAGATGCATCGATATTGTGATTGTTAAATTTTAATATACTTCTGGTATTATTAATTTGGCTGCCTTGAAAGCCAATATCAACAAAAGTACATTGATCCCCATCACGAATTCCCAACTGATTTAAATATTTATGAAAGGTTTCTTTATTTTCTGCTGTTCTATTTGATTCTGTCACTACTGCTCTTGACAAATAGGCCAGAACAATTTTTTCCTCCCCAACTAAATTAGGATATTTTTGTTGATAGTCGGGTCTTTGCATTAGTTTTAACGCAATTTCGTAAGGAGCAATCCCATCTCGTGCGCAAAATACAAGTTTACGGTTATCTTTATTTGCTTTTTCTAATAAATATTCTGTCCATGCTAAAGCAACAGGACCATAAAATTCACTACTACGAGCATAATAAGCCATGATATCTCTAAGAAATTCTTCATATTGTTCAGAAGTGAGGCGAAAATTATGTTTTTTTTCTTTTTCTCTGATACAATTTACAATTTGGAGACGTAATTCGGCTCTTTGACTTGAAGTCAAAAGAGCAAGATCGGCTGCGACTAATTGATTTGCATTTTTTAATTGGTAAATACGATAAGGAAGAATAAACAGACTAAATAAACCCGTTGCAATAGTAGTGATAGCGAAAGCAACAATAAGGAGAGCTTTTTTTGCTACATTGACAATAGGAGCTGTTTTGCGAATCCATTTATTCGATTCATCTGTAATTTTAACGCCCGGTGTTTGGTAATGGGCAGCTAGCGTATTCCATGTCAAATAAGTCGAAGAAAAAAGAGTCCTGAGATTCATTTATCCATCCTAAGATTTAATATTCAAAAATACTTGTTTTTATTGTTTTATTATTAATAATTCACATAAAATAACTATTTTATATAATTTCAAATTATTTTACAATAAAACTTTAAAAACAATAAATAAAATAGTTCAATTATCGCTTGTTCATACGATTGCATTGAACAGCATTTGTTAAAAGATTAAAAAATTATAATCAATTAAAATTTTTACAGAAAGAATAAGTTAAAGTTTTTTAAAATTTTTCTAAGGTCAACGAATATTCAAATTTGCATTACCAATCCATTTTCCACTTATCCTCCCACATCCCTCCATCATCTGCTACGGAGAATTGCACACTACTTTGAATCTTATTAGCAATGAAGCTTTAAATTCTCTTTAAAATATTTAAATGGAAAATGTAATAATTACTTACCCCCTTTAAGCCTTATTTACAATAAATTAAATCTATTGTGCAAAAATATTTCGATCTAAAAAAACAAATCGAAACTTTACTGAGGCATGAATTTAAAACTACTCAAGAGTAATTTATCGATATGTAAAGAGGGTTGATTTATTATCGCATTAAATAAATGAAATAACCGCACTTTATTATCTGTTATACAGAGTGGCCACCCTTTTAATTCTAATATTTCGCAAACTAGGATAAAACTTTTAATAGAGCCATGTATCCCCTTTGCAAGCTGACTGCACAACTGTTGGAAGAGCTCAAAGCATAGCAGCAATATGGGTCATATGTCGAGGATATCGAAAAAGTAGATTAGGTGTAAATAAAGCGTTTAATTGAGCTATATAAAAACATATGCCCAGTTAAAGAAGGAATATGAAAAAACACCTGAAGGAAATATACTAGTGCTTAAAACAAAAGAAATTTTGGCACAAATGGTCGTAACTTTATTCAATTTTTGAGAAAATTGAGGATGATTTGCTGAAGTTTTTTTCATTGGTGTTTTATTTTATTAAAAACCTAGTAAAAATTATAGATTTCTATAAAGCCAAATACAAAATGTTTCCTTCTGCGGTATTTTTACCTCCTTCTTAACTTCTCGTTGATTTAATAAAATTCACAAAATTTTTAAAATCTATTTAACTAGAATATTTATTCTAAAAACTAAGCAAATTTATCTTTGCTTTTCTTTAAAAGTTATACCTAAATATAATTGTTTTTAATGCAGTTCAAATCTTGCGTTTATTCTCAGATAGGTTGAAAGTTTCGTAAGGCGTATTGGCTTGAGAAATTTTTTTTCCAATATGCCACATATCCAAACAACAAAAAGCTATAGCTTACGTCCCCTAATATTTGATTTCTCAAAAAAGGAATACCGGCTAAGTAGCAAGCAATTAACCCTTCTAATGTTTTTGGATACAAAGAACCCCCTGTCCAAACTCCGAAATTTGTGATCAAAAAGAAAAGGAAAGAAGTTAGTAAACTAATGAAGAAGAGATATCGTAAAGGCATTTTTTCTTTAAGTTTTTGCCCTATAAAAATCATCAAACAAAAGCTAAAATAAACAAACGGTAATGTAGAATAAAACCCTATAACAAGATCACTAAAAAGAAGCGTCGAAAAGAGTAAAAATAAGGTCAATGAACGATTTTGATAGTGGTAAGCGCTAAAAAGGATAATAGCATTAAGGGGCGTAAAACAAGGGGGATGCGGCATTAAACGCGTAGCAATTCCAAAAAAAATTAATCCAAAAATTGTTAAAAAGCGAGACGTATTCATATAAACTCTGTTGCATCTGATAATCAAAAAATATTGAGGAAATGACTAGATTTTGTCAATCATCCAAAGCTACAACTCATAAAAAATATAATTTTTCACTAAGATTGAAAATTATATTTTAGTTTCCATTAGTCGAGGAATTTTTTTGCTCTTTTTTGACAAATTTTTCATAGTTTTTTTAGCTATTAATTATTGTTATTGTCAATTTATTGAATACTTTAGAAAATTCTAAAAAATAGTAAAAAAAAGATGGAAAGCATACTGAAGCATTGACTTCATTTACTTACTGCACACCGAGAAACTATCCTTATTTCAAATGACAAATTTATATGTTTGATAAATAAAAATTTATTTCTTGAATATTTGGCGAAGTTTGAAGTTTTTAAGTAATTTTCTGAAATTTTTGATGAGCTGCCCATAAATTTTGAATAGGCTCAAGCTCTTTTTCCATCAAAATTTATAAGTTCAAAAACTGCTCCTCGATTTTCAAACTGATTTTCGATAGCTACTGTGAGACCTTTGAATTGCATCACTTAAGAATTTCGCGTTAATAAAAAAGTATATCATGCTAAACTCTCATTCGGTTATTCATGAACTCTTTTGGAAAAATTGCCTCTAATTTTTCTTCAATTTATTGATAGACTAACCAATTCTAGGAGTAATTTTTTAAGGTTGTCTTATTGCGACAAATTAAGAATAATAACAAATGACTGCTTTGGCTTTCATATGAGCAACCATTTTTTGTCCTTTTTTAACCTGAAGTGCCTAGCTTTTCTGCATTTTGTAAACTTAAAAATATTTTTTGCCTAAACCGAAGTTTTTATTATTTGCATCTACTTAATTCAACAAATTTAACTGACAAATGAAATTTATTGTGAAAACTGACCTTCTATAAAGTTTATTAATACTAATAAAAAAACTTTCAATTTATCTAAAAGATAATTAATCTTCATAAGAACATACTTAATTTTAGATTAATTTAATTAAAGAATAATTTTAATTGATTTGCCATAAAATTATTTTTAAAATATAATATTAATTAGATGGAATTATACTTTACAATAAAAAGCCTTATCAATTTAATAATTAAGAAATTTGATAAATATTTATAATAGAATTAATTGATAAATACTCAAATTTATAAAAAATTTTAACCAACAAAGAAAATAAAATGAAAATAGAAAAAGTATTAAGTTATGCTGAAGAGTATTTAAGTATGGGATCTGGCCCTGCTATAATAGGGATCATTCCTGGAATCGTCAAGGTTGGAATGGGAGGAACTCAGTGCTTATCAGGACTTGCTTGTACAATTATTTTTTCAACTGCCACAATTTTTGATTCTAATTACACACCTTTGAGGAATCGATCAGCAAGCCATATTATTCACGGCGCTGCTAATATCATTGCTGGAATAATAGAAGCTATTCCTTTTGTAGGTTTTGTTGGATTTGTTGTTAGAATGGTCAAAAGTAAAGTAGGGGGAAAAAAAGTAGATGGGATGAAAGCTATCTATAATATGAGAAGAGCGGCAGCAACCGCAAATCCAACCTATCAGGCAATTTGGAATCAGCGATTTAAAAATGATCCTAATAACTATGCCCTTGAATCGCCTAAAAACTATGTTCTTGTATCCCCTAACAATTTCAAATTCATAGGTTATAAAACATTACAAAATGACTCGGACACTTATTACCAAGAAGAAGGGGCTTATTATCGCTCTCTTAATTTTCCAAAAGAGGTAATTGATCCTAATACTATCGTTCATGTTTCGAACAAAGAACAATTTAAAAAAACCCATGCAAATGCGAGATTTTTTGATGCTCCTTGGGGTCCTGTTCTAATGGTTTAAAAATTCCTTGATTATCTATTGATTATCTATATGATAAAATTTTCTTTATTTTTTAATATCTCTTGAATCAATTTGATGGCCATCGGCATTATTAGATGGCAATTTTATATATCCGTAGCTAAAGGGAAAAGATAGAGATGCTATATTGCGCAATTAGCATTAAAAAATACTTGCTTAGCCTATCGAATTATCCTTTCATCAAGTAATTTTTTGCGTAGACTAACCCATTAATCCGGAAGAAGTAGATTTAAACCATATTTGCCTTTTTAAGCGTGTTCATGGCATTAAGAAAAGAAATGCACTAAGGAACCTATTGATCTTACTGTTGTTTAAAATAAACTTTAAAAAATCGACGCAATAAATGACTTATCACACCGGCGAATGTTTAATTAGGTTTATAAAACAAATATTTTATTGTGGTAAAATTTATAAGACTTTTGTCAGCATCGCGTCACAAATAAACTGTTTTGTAATCCTCTAAAGCAGAAAAGATGTTTAGCATTATCATTGAGTAATACCTTATCGAATTGAATTGGTTTAGCAAGGATTCTTTCCGACTCTTGAACACACTTTTAAGTCGTCTTCTCGCCAATGCCTTAATATTAATCGTTCTGTTTGTATCAATGATCTGTCTGACATAACTTTTTCTTTATTATTTGCACAATATTTTCCATAAATTCTTTACTTGTGTCAAATTCAAGATCGTAAGTAATGTCCTTATGAACTTTAAAACTGGGCTCTAGCCGTTCCATGCATTCGATTCCCTCTTAATTTTTCTCGTTCTTCAAGTATTGGCAGCGGTGTTTTAATCCAGATCCATAGCACTTTATAATCTTTTAATACTTCTCGCCATGCATTGACAGCATTGCTATCAAATGCTACATCATCGATAATAATAAAATGCTTCATCTTAGCAAGCGGGAGGACAATTTCTTTAAGGGTTTGACTCAATTTTTTGTGCAAAAGGTCCCATCTGAATTTCATAGACAGGATGGCTTGTTTCATCGATAGATGATTTCTAACTAAACCCTTGAAAAGCTTCCCCTCCTTTCCAGTTATTTAGCTTATTCGGCATCATGCCTATGACTCTATCAATACCTATATGAAGAAATGGCTGATACAACGCTTCTTGTAAAGCTTACGCTAGAGTAGTTTTACCAGAGCTAGAAGTTCCATTAATATAAATGATTTGAAAAATTTGTTTGAGCTCCATACATACAAAACATTTCTAAAAAATTTAAAGTTCCAGTGAATGATGATCTCATTTTTTTACGCAGAAAAAAATTACCTAAAAAATCGTTTTTTGAGAAATTTAATTTATAACTCTCATCAAAAGTCCATGCTAAGCTTAATATTCAGACTAAGTTAATCACATGAGCTTAAACAGCTATATTAATGTTGTTTTAAAAAAACTTTATAATACCTTAATAATCAACAAATAAAATCGGTTCTGGTTGTAATTATATTTAAGGAAATTTATGAACAATTTTTTATATTATGGAACATGCCCTGACCAATACCAAATGCATTATACTAATTTCCAAGTACCTTTTAGAAAAGGAAAAGAAATTTCAACTCAATTGCCAAAAAATATTGCAGTGATTCGAGCGGTGGCAGTCGTAGTTTTTGCATCTTTAGCAGCTTTAAAACTCAACGCTACAATTTTCTGTTGGCCTGTCATGATAGCAGGATTAGCCTTTGCTGGATGGACAATCTATACCCACCTTTTGTCTAAAGATCCTTTAATGGAGGCTTTTTATAAAATTTTAGGAGGAAAAGATAGATTTGAAGCATTGCCAAAAATTAACCTTGCACAAGCCCCGAATGAAAAAATTTGTGAGGCTATTAAAAAGATTGATTGGGATAATTTAAATCATTCAGTCGCTAAAACAAGGACTTTAGATGGTCGAAATGTTGTCATTATCAAAGGTCTTAACCGTAATAATGGTGTCCTTTTTCCTAACTGTCAAACTAAAAGTGTCTTAGCCTTTGTAGAGAAAATTAATCCACAAGATATTCCTAGAGCTATATCAAATTTACCAGAAATTGCTGATACAATTATGCACGCCATTTTCACTCCTCATAAAGGAAATACATTTAGCAGCTTTCTTTATTCTAGTATCTCTGATAGAGGTAATGGGCACGATAATTATAATTGTAATATGTATTCTTCTATTTCAACCAATATAGCTAATGAGCTATATACGCAGTTGAATACAGTTGAGATACAATAGTATTTAACTACAATTAAGAGATTTCATCAGCCTTGTTATTATTATAGCAAGGCTTATTTCTCTCTTATGCCCACGCGCTCAATTGGATTTAAAAATTTATCCGGGCTCCAAGTATCATCATAGCCTTCTAAAATTTTCACAAAGGCCAGATATCAAATTTCGTAAACGCTGTAATTTTTTTAAGCTTTTACCAGTTAAATTTTCATCCAAAAGTTTCTGATATAAGTTTATATTTTCGCTTTTTGTCTACTCAGTAGCAAATTTACTCATTTAAATAGAAATTTATTTCTGAACTTGCATGATAGTATGAATGCTAGAAATGCTTATTGTTAAAAATTTCATAAATAACTTTGTGATTATATTAAATTGTATCTAAATGTCTTACTCAAACAAAAAAGTGGTCTTTTAGCTATTGTCAACTTTCCCTTCTTTTGTAGAAGTTGGAAATCCAGAAAATTTTCTGATATAATATTGTTTCTTGTTTGAAAATGGGTTCGGACAATTAACCTATTAAGAAGATAAAAGATTTCAAATCAAAATGCTAGATAGTGCAATCAGCAAAGTCTTGTACCGCTAATGCACCCTCTAACTTGATGAATTTAAACTAAAACTTTAACAATTAAGTGACTAGTTTCTTTAGAATATTTTTAGCTTTATCTACAATTTTCCCCATTGCAATTTGTTCTGTTTGACTTAAGTTGCCTGTAAAAATCTTATTCACTAAATGATTAAGCCTTTCAATATGTTGATTTAGAACGACTTTTCCAATTTTTTTTACATCTGACGCGAGTAGCTTATTTATGTATTCAATCTCTTGGACAGCTTTTACTACTGTTGTATCTATATTTTCTTCCAAAACTTTTTTATTTCGCTGATTTGAAAGATTTGCTTGGGCTCCATACTGGAGTTGCCCCTATAAAACCGGACCGCTAGCCTGCCATTTTTAATTTCCTTAAATACTCTCTTGGAGAGAGCATATTTAAAGCCTTGTGAGGGGCTTTAACGTTATAGTCTTCGATTCAAATAGGCAATTGCTGCAAAACAGCTTCAGCACTTGCCAGATTGCCGAAATAAACATAATCTCTTTTAAAAGTTTTGACAAAAGCTTCTGCCATGCCATTACTTTCTGGACTATAAGGTGGCGTGGTTCTAATGGTTAAACCAAGCATTCTACCAAAATTGACAGTTTCTTTAGCCGTGTAACAGCTGCCATTATCAGAGAGCCATTCAAGAGGTACTCTAGCTTTTGGCTGTTCAAATCTATATTCAATAGTCTCAAGCATCAAATCTCGAATCATCTGCCCATCAATACCTATTGTAGAGGCAATATAACGCATGACTTCTCTGTCACACGTATCCAACGAGAAGGCGACATGAACACGATCACCATTTAAGCATTGAATAGAGAAGCTGTCTGAGCACCATCGTGTATTGCTGTAGAGAGTCTCTACTTTGCCTGTATGTAAGCGTTTAGGACGCCTGTTTGGCCTTTGTAGCAAAAGATGATGCTGCCTCATCAGTCTAAAAACCCGCTTATGATTAATGACTTTAAGTTTTTTCTCTTTGAGAAGGCTATTGACAATCGCATGGACCCTACGATAACCGTCAGTCGGCCTGTCTTTAACGACTTCTTTGATTAAAGCTAAAACCTGTTCATTTTCCGCTTTAGAATAAAAGACTGGCTGATGAGGTAAATGCTCTTTAAGCTGCTCTATAAGATTGGATCTTGATACTTCCATCACCTTTGCTATTTTCCTTAGGCTAAATCGTTTAAGCTTGGCAATGGCTGCCGCGAGATGAGTTTTTTTTCCTGCCCAAGCCTTACAGCCTCTTTTAAAATTTCATTTTCAAGTGTCTTTTTCCCAAGCATCCGCTCTAGTTCTCTTATTCGCTTTTCCATTTCTTTCACTTGGCTTTTGGGAACTAGTTCTTCTCGGCTGCTAATTCCTTGTCGTGCTCCTTGTTCCATCTGCCTTCTCCATGCAAAAAGTTGACTTGGTGTGATATCATATCTCCTTGCTATTTGGAAAACAGATTGACCTTCTTGATATGTTTTTCAATAATCTGTTTTTTTTCTTCTAAGGACCATCGTCTTCTTCTTTCTAATGATGTAATTAATTTACAATTAGTCATAAATCTAGTCTTACTCCTATATCTTAGAAGCAAGCCAGATGGTCCGGTTTATTTGGGGAGCACTACACATACATACAAAATATTTCTAAAAAATTTAAAGTTTTAATAAAATCTTTTTTTTCATAGCCAAATCGCCTTTTTTTTACATTAGATGCCATTTTCCAAACATTTGCCTCTAATATTTCCAAACTTTTTGATGCATCCTTGTTTTTAATATGTAAAAGAGCTTCAAGTCCCAATTCTTTTACGCGATTTTTAGATTCTTTTGAAGGAACAAAATCTTTATCAAATTTTACTCCTTCTATTGTTGCTGGGACTGAAATTGAATGAATTGGGCTAGACATATTATACCTCCTGCGCTTTTTAGCAGTTCATTTTATGCAAGAGGCGTGCCAATCTAAACTATCATATGTTAGAAAACTTTTAAGCTGATCTATTTTTTTGCTAATAAAATGAAAACCAATACCGTGATTTTAACGCTGATAGTTGTGCCAAAAGCTTGGTTTAAAGTTTTACTCATTCTTCTGACATTCTTAAGGTCGAAACCAGCATCCGAAACGTATTTACTCAATTGTTTACGAAGTTATGTGATAGATGGTTGGCCAACATTCCTGTCATGCCCCGTTATAATTTTTTAATGATTTAATCTTACTCATATATTAAATCTCATCGAACTAATAAAGTTTAAAATCTTAATGCGTTCCTATGGTTAATAGCCATGTCAGCGCGAAGAAGTTATGTGTTAAGTTATGCTCAGAAACATTATGAAGTACTAAGAACTTTCCATAGAAACAAGGCTTGCTCTTGATCAGTTGTAAGTTAAAGAGAAGGAGGCGAATGAGATTAGAACCTACGACCAACGATTTATAAGAGCGATGATCTGCCAATCAAATCGATTTCATCCAATCGCTATAATTAAGGTACTAAATGGTTTTTGAACAAAAGACTACTGAATTTTATCGGATTAAGATGGGTGTAATAGACCGGATAAGTAAAATGCACAGGGATAGTGGGCTACATGAGGTTTACTTTAACCAGTCTGTTCAGTAACAAGTAGATCGCGTACTTCACACTATAAGGCTCAGTTTAAGGCAATGGAGAATGTAAGTTACGAAGCCGGTTCTTCTACCAGAGTAAGTTCTGCTGCACTTTGCTTGTATTTTTAGGCTTAATGGGTAAGACCGGAGGGATGTTTTGATCAATTGCCTCGCTGAGAGTGTGTTTTTGTTCCTTTAACTTATTTAAATAGCAAGCGCTACCGATTTTGACTTCGGTATTCTTCTTCTAATTTTTTTTGACTAAGTTATATGAACTAAATGTTTTTATAACAGAAGGATGTCTTTAAAAAATGTGAGCGAGTAATTAACAACGCCAACTTTTCCTATTCTTTTATTTATTTTTTTTAATAGTGTTAATATCCCCCCCTTCTTGATTGTTAGGGTTATCTGTTACTACTAATGAGTAATTTGTTGTGCTTTTTTGTGGCCTTTTGTCTACCTGTCGCTCAGGAATAGTCCACAAAGATGGCGAAGAGTTAGCTTGGTCAATAAATTTATCTAATTTTTTCTCCCAGCTTACCTCTCGAGCATTTAAAAAGTGGGGCAACTTGGACTTGAATCAAGGAACAGAGCGAGTTATGAGGGCTATGGTTTGCCACATTACCCAAAACTCTAAATCCCTATAGATAAGAAGATATTTATGGTGAAAATGCTACGGGATTTTATTGGTTTCAGATGGCTGACATGGCTGACTAGGTTATTTGTTGCACCACCATTGCCGCATATTAGTGATACCCTTCGGCTTTTCTCAGTCATTTCAATCAATAATCTTTGCAGAATCTACTTTGCTTTTTAAAAGGTGAATCACAAGAAAATCGGCAGCAGCCTAACACCACATTCGTATACTTAACTTGACAAGTTTGTACGGTAATACCTGATTAACCTACTAGTAATGCATGGGATTTTCAAATATATTTTGCTATGGAGTTGACACTCCATAGCTTTTAAGGACTTTACACTTTCTTCATTACTACAATTACTCGTTTAAACATCGAGAAGCACTTTTTGGCTTAGATAAAATTTTTAAAAAGTCTCGAAATTTTTCCTTTAAAGACCTAAAGCTAGAAGTACTTTTTTGATTTTTATTAATTTTATTTTCCAGATCTGTAAGTTCTTCATTTAAAGCCCTATATTTCTCATCTTTTTCTAAATAACCCAATTCTATTGAACGTTTTAGCTCGAACTTAGCCTCATTTACAAGCTTTAAAGCATTCTCTTTATCGTTTTCCTTTTCCAAGATGTCTTCAGCTGTAGTCAACAAAGTAATTACTTTGATTGTCGGTATAGGAAAAGTTTGGTGCATCTCTACTAATGTATTAAGTGCTATGTCTAATACCAAACTTGCTTCCGAAGCTTGTTTCAATTCCAACAATCTTGCCGCTTTTTTGAGTGCTTCAGGATAATACGCAAGAGGTAAACAATAGGTAACAACATCAATCTCACTACATAAGAAATTAAGCAAGGCACGACTAACTGGATAATTTTTATAGTCAATGTTTTTTTTAATCAATTTCTCAATTCCATTTATCTTATTTAGTTCTACAGGTGCACTATCAATAACTTTAATAGCAAAATCTACAGGTAGCAAAGCATTCTCAGGATGACGAGCTAATAAGACATCACTTTTACCAGTGGCATTTTCAACAGCAGACAAAGCTTCTGCCATTTGTCCATTCTTAATAAAATTAATGGCCTTTTTTGTTTCATTCACAATAAAAATAGCGTCAGGAACAAGACTTTTTTGTACCTCTTCTTTAGCTTGCTGGGTTTGATTTTGAATATCTTTTTGTGCTTGCGCCTGATTTTGAAAAGTAACTTTTTGAGATAAATTAGAAAGGTCTGCTTCCGCAGTTAAATTAGCCATGCAGGCTGTAAGACTTAAAATTATGACTAAACACATTTTAAAGGACATTAGAAACCTCCTAGTTATTAAAATTAGAGACCAAAAACACATCAATTTTTAATTTTTTTAACCTTAGTATTAATAATATTTAACTGTAATTTCATTAATAACTCCTAATACTCTTACTAAATTGCGTATTGAACTCTCTGCCTCGCCTTTTTGAAAAAGGAAATCTATTTTTCTAGATAATCTACATAACCTTGTTCTAAGAGCTTCTTTATTTTTAAAGGAAATTAATACGTTCCAGCGCAAAGTTTTCTAGCACAGCTTTAACAACCATCCATATCCGTGAGTTTTGCTTTTTTAACTAGAGCGACTATTAATTCACTTACTTCTACTTTAACAACAATGCAATTCCTAATTTCACCTTAAGATTTGTCACCTTTTCATCTGAAGGAGCAATTCCCTTTCTGGCTGCAACAAAAACATCAAGGGCATCTAAATAAAAAAAATTCAATTTAGTAATTATATTTTCATAAACTTTAGGGTCCTCTCTCTTCATTTTTTTACTTCCGCAATGATGAGAGGTCTCACGGCTTTACATTTAATTTATTCCTTTTACTTTTAATTTAAATAAAAATTTAAACTAAAAACTCATTCGATTAAATTAATTAATTTCTATTGATTTTTCCTTTTTTTTGATATATCGATTCAGGTTCTTGAATGAGTTGAGATGAGCTATGATAAATCATATCATTAATTTCATTGATTAAATTGACAAGGTCTAAGCATGCTAACTTTTTCATGTCGCTTTTAAAAAAATTGATAATCATCGCTTTATTCATTGGAAATGTAGCTTTTTAAAGAGTTGCCTCAATATTTGAAACTTGGAGTTTTTCTCTTTGCTGTTGATTTTGAGGTAATTTTGTTTTTCTGGATTTTGTAATTTAGAGGGATTTGATTTAAAAGTATTGTTCATCTTCTATACTTCTTTACTTATCTAATTAAAAACTTCAATGCTTTTATAAAATAATTTATTCCTTTTATAATTGCCTTGCAAGGCAAACTTTCATCTGTTTATAAACTCCTTTACTTTTTAACTACTTGATATCACAGTATTTTTTATATTGTGCACCTTAAATTACAATTATTAGCAACAGGTTAAAAATAAGCAAAATAGCAATTTAGAAAATTTCAATTTATAAAAATCGTTTAAAATCTTCTATAACTTTTTATAGCTGAATTGACGATGTGAATTATGCATGATAAGTTTGAAATTAGTTGATTTTTTATCAAAAGCCAAATATAGTTACTTTTATAGTAAAATTTTTTAATTATGAGGAATTAACATAAGCTTTTCTATAACAGGTAATTTATTAACGGGACCTTTTTTAAGATCAGATATTACCAAATCCAAATAATTTAAGAATTACTAAAACAAAAAATATTACTAACTATCGTTTAGCAGTATCTGAAAATGAATCAGATGAATCAATTACAGTAATAAATGAACCTAAGCGTACTAGACAAAATACTCTTACTTATAGTGGACTTAGACTTAACTGGTTAAATATATGCGGTATTATTCCTGGACTAAGCACTGTAACAGGTACAGGACGCGCACTTCTTGGAATTGTACACACAATTGCTCACTTAGCAAAAGCTATTTTTGACAAGCAAAATAGAAATAGCCACCTAAATGAGGCAACTTTAGGTTTTTATAATTTTGCAAAAGGTACAATTGAAGCAGTTCCATTTTTGGGCAATAGTATAGTAAATATTTTTGATATTTATAAGCTTCAAAAAAAACTTATAATGATGAAATGAAAATTCAGATTACACAACAATATCATTCATCTTAACAAACTAGCTTGCATAGCACAGATAATATATTTACAGATACCAGTGACATACCTAAATGGATGTTTTGCAGTCTTTGAAGCTTGTGATGACCTCATAAAAATGATTTTTCCAAGGCCAACTTTTCATAACGAGAAAAAGCCAGAATGTATTCTCACCATCTGAAAATAGCTCAGGCAGTAAGCTATGATAACTGAAGCTTAAGGTTTCATGGTTTAAGGCTTTTGAGGAAGTCCACCAGCCATTTTAGAAAGTGCATACATTAGGAAAAATAAAAAGCGCACGCTTTATAACAGAGAAACCTAGATTAGACTTTTTCCGGTTTGATCAAGTATCGGGCCAATTGACTTTGACATCACTTTTCGACCATTTGCCACAGAGAGAAAGGATTGTTCATCAGGTAGCCCAGTAATTAAGTCCCCTTATGTTGGAGGGTTAAATTTTTTATTTTTTGTGCAAACTATTTCTAATAGGGTTGCATGAATATAAAAAAACCTTTAAATTTTTTAGATGAACGGCTAACTAACTTAAGGAGAATATATGAAAACTATAGAGATCATCGCCCCTATTTTATTAGTCATTGGGGGTCTTAACTGGGGACTAGTCGGTCTATTCAATTTCAACCTCGTAGAATTTATTTTTGGCCAATTTCCTGTGCTTGCCAGAGCGGTTTATGCAATCGTTGGATTGGCTGCCGTGTACCACATATTTCAATGGAAAGCCATTCAAGATTACTGGAGATAGGGATTCCGATACTTGAATTTGTGCAATTTTTGATTGAAGATTCTGGAAAATGGGGATGAGCGTAAAATTTTAAAATGACGTGACCAAGAACATTTCTATTTTTCCCCGGCTTCATACTACATGTACCCTTTATTATCCTAAAATTCTGCGAATTTAAGACAAACGAGAATAAATCATGGATAAAAAGACCATTCTCATTTTTGAGGCATGTAGGGGTATTGCGTGGGCGCTTGCAAAGCGCCCTTCAAATAAAATATTAAAGAATTATTTTTAAATACAACTAGATTTAGCTATTTAGGACAACAACGATTATCTTTCGTTTTAATAGCCGACAGAGAGGCTTCTAGGGCAATTACGAATCTCTTAGTATTTCACTAACATTGATTCTTCAAAATCCAATCTTAGCTAATAGTATTGCGTATCCACTAGTAGCTGTCATTATGATAACAGTCATGCGTTTCTTGTTGAGTTAGCTATGAGCTATGCTTTAGAAGAAATCTTTAATTATTGTATTTATTACCTATTAAAGGATCAACAATTTGATGCTCTCTAATTAAATTAAAAATTATTTCTTTTTGCGCTGTTTGAATTTTGGCATTCTATAGTTTTTTGATATCTATCGAAACGAGTAAATCGTTATATCAAGCTGTGGAAATCATCAATATTTTTTTCAGATGAAATCGTAAATATGATAATTGATCATGGGTAGAAAATTCATGTTTTGTGCCCATGCTGGTTCTCACATATCCCTATTTTACATATTTTACTCACGAAATGATCTCTTGTTTTAAGCCCACCTCGGACAAAAGATCAAATAGGACATCGTTCATATAATAATTTTCTTTCCCTCTTTTATGCTTAGAAAGCAGGCCAATTTCTACGAGCTCATTAAGTTATTTTGCTGCTGTTTTGCGTGTAACTTGCAGCACATGCATGACGAAATCAATTTTCGTGTAAGATGACGAAAAAGTTTATTTAACAAGTTCTGTCGGTACATCTTTGTTAGCTCATCGCGTAACTTATGCTTATGATGCTAGATTAAATCTCTTATTCTTATTATCAAACGTGTAGTTTGGCGCAAAGTCTGTTCGATTTACTCTAGTATGTAAAGCACCCAATTTTTCCCAATTTTTGTTGTCCCAAACTGATTGAAGCAATCGGTAATATTTACCCTTATTCTGATTGATATAACGAGAAAAATAGAGCAATGGGTATCCAATAGACCATGTGCTTCACAAGACAAAGTATTTTAATAATACGCCCATTTCTGCCATTGACATCATAGAAAGGGTGGATACTCTCAAATTGATGATGAATAACTGTCATTTTGATAAGAGGATCAATATTGCCCGGGGTAACATCCGTGATAAATTGTTCTAAGTTATTCATCAAAGAGAGAATTTGTTTTTCATCTTAACACAAGCAGCTGATTGTCAATCTGCAACATTTTACGTGATTCCAGACAAATCAAAGAGGAAGTTTAGAAAATTTAAATATACTAATTAATTGGTGAATATCAGGAAATTTGTCATAAATTTGACTGAATTCAAAAAAACTAAATCTATTTTAAAGATTAAAAATGGGTGAATATTACTTTTGTAATTCTTTTTTAGATAATATCTCTATCAATTCAGAATTATTCCTATTCGGAAGCTTCGTCATTCATGGGATGCTAATTCTAAGTGATCTATATTAAGATGGCAGATCAGTTTTAGGTTTTTATTAACTTTTTCAATCTCCCAATTCCACCAAGAAATTTTTTGCAAACGGTCGATAGTCTTATCATCAAATCGCATTTTTACAACCTTAGCTGGGTTGCCTGCAACAATTGAGTAAGCAGGTACATCCTTTACAACCACTGCCCTGGCTGCAATGATCGCTCCATTACCTATCGTCACACCATTCATAACTAGGGAATCATATCCGAACCAGACATCATTGCCGACGATAATGTCTCCCTTGACTGGTAAGTCGTAAACATTGAAAGCGCTTTCCCAACCATAGCCAAATATGGGAAAAGGATAAGTGCTAATTGCATCGAGCTTATGGTCCCCCGTCATAATAAAGCGAGTTTCTGCTGCGATGGCACAAAATTTTTCGATAACAAGCTTTACTTTTGAAAAGTCATAGTTATACAAAACATTGTACTCTTCAAATCTCTCTGGACCATATCTTCTGTCATCAAAGTAGGTATAATCCCCGATAAAAATATTACTGGCTTTAACAAAGTTTTTTAGAAAAATTAATTTGTCATAATCTTTAATTGGATGAAAAGAGTTTGGGTTTGGACTTGTCATTTTGTAAGTTATCCTAGTATTATAAGTTTTTTGTCAGCCAAAGGATCAGTTTGTCATCTAATGGATAAGACTTACCAGTAACTATAAGCTGATAGTTGTAAGTTATCCCGCAACCATCAGAGACATATCCTAATCGAAAGTAGAGTTGCTGAGCTCTATCGCAGTCTGCATAAAGAGACCAATTCCTATTCAACCATTAACCCTGAAGGCTATAAATTGGGTTGAATGGATCAATATGAAGGATTTTTACTCTGGAAAGAGAACTTATTTCCACAAAAAATCCTAATTTATAACACAGGTTCAAAAAGTACAAAAACTTCTCTTCAAACCTTTTAAACCTTTATTTTTATTAATTTTCAAAAACTTTGAAATATGCTAATGCTTGCATAAATTGTACTAATTTATTGCGTTGCCTTGGCCAATTCTTTACCTTTAATTTTTTATTGGAATGACTGCCTTTGTAATGCTTGTCATAAGTTTGGAGCCCATTTCAGCAGTGGAAGCTCCCCTATACTCTACATGATACGAGAATCGATCAAATCGCCTGCTTATTCTTTTTCAAATATTTTTGTTCATTACCAGCTCTAAATCATTACTTATCCAGCTTTTCTTTCCACTACTTAGGTGCCGTAAAATATCTTAAACATTTTTAGGTTTGGAAGATAAAATTAATTCTATATAGCGCCCTATCATTTTCAATTGCCCTAATAGGCTTTGTATAACACGAAATAATCGCTGATTTAGTTTTTTGTCTAAGTCGTTCAACCTCCCTTCCTAAACCGCGACGGTCTACAAATTCTAGAAAATAAAGAGCCTGTTCATCTGTAATAAATAGTATTGGACTAAACAGCGTATCGAGCCATGATGCCTTAAGAATTTTATCATTCCCGAACTTCGACGGAGGCACTCCATAATTCGTGAAAAGGTATCCCTAAAGACACTACCGGATTCATAGCCGCTTGAGAGTTGAGCTTCGATCACAGGATCACCAGCTCTTATTTGTTTCACAGCCAGTCCCATGCGTCTTGCACATGCATATTCAACAAACGTCATACCAAATCTTTTCTTAAACTGACGGCGAGCAGTCGAAGTATCTACGGATAATTCTTGAAAATATCTGTCTTTCCAACGTTTTTTCGGGGCTTTTTCGACTGCTTCAACCAGAATTTGCACAAGTTTAGAGACATGATTAGGATGAGAAAGAGGCCTGCAGCGTTTACAAAGTCTAAACGAGACTAAAAGTGCCTGCTGGACAGTTTTGAAAAATTCACAATCTCAAGTTTTGGCTTCCTTGCAAGACATGTTGGACGACAAAATACTCAATGCTTTTAGCTCCAACAAAGAAGATCCCCTCATATTCTGTTTTTTATCAATTAGTGCTAGATAGTATTCTCTCTTGTTTTCGGCTAATATCACTCTATTGCATTTTCTTGCTTTGCTGCATTGTATTGAATTAGCAAAAAGGCTGCCGCCGAAATTCAGGCGTTGATTTTTTAGAAGCGCAGTTCACATCTTCATGTTAGAGGTAGATTTAACATGTTTCTACACTCTTGATGATTGTATTGAGTTCTATAATGACATCTTGAATGTTCTCTGGAAGCTTCAATTTCTGAGCTGCATGGCCTAAATTTTTGATGTGTGCAACCCAGAGTTTTTGCATTAGCTTGAGCTCATTTGTTTTGAAATCAATAAGCTCAAGAGTCGTACCGCGATTGCTAAACGTATTCTTTAACGATACTTGCAACTTGTTAAAGTTAATCATATGTGGTTCGCGCGCGAGTAGAAGCAGGTCATGATAGTCCTTCATACGGCTATTAGCAGCTCCCTTAGAAAGCACTGTCTCAAGCTTTTCTGCAAAAATTGTTTCGGAAGGATAGACAAGCAAGGAAATTTCACCTTCAAACATTGGCTTACCCTTGTACTGAAAGAAGTGCAATTCGCGAGTGGTGGGCGTGACTACGTCTCCTATGCCTACATCGATCTGAATCTTATCCCTCATGCGGCCAAATATTGCTTTCAAACCGACGCGATATCCTGGATAGTCCATATGAGGCTGTTCTAAAAGCTCTATTCCTTCATAACTGAACGAAAATCCATCTTCTGATTCTATTGCGATAACCTCTTCTATAGCTTCCTTTATCTCGTCTTCACTGGCGTTTATGCTTGTGAGTAAAAAATCGAGATCAGTCGTCTCTCGTCCAATTTCCATGAGGTAGGCGAGAAGAAAACCTCCTTTAAAAATGAATTGTTGAGTATATGTTGATCGAGATAATCGGGATAAAAACCGTTCTAGAAGCAGCTTTTTCCAGCACTCATTGAAATTGATACCTCTTTCTTTAGAAATAGCTTGAAGACGATCTTTTAGTCCTTGTTCATTCATGTTGTTGCCGTGATAAGGTAGGGGGCAATGTTAAATCTAAGTTTTTTTGCGTACGACTGCAGTTTTTTAAGATCCAATCGCATTGTCCCTTTTTGGAATAAAGCCATTTTTAAAGCTTTGATGGCTGTTTCTCGACTCAGTAGCCTAAAGGAATCGATGATGGTCCGTTCGCGATTAAATATAGGAATGCGAACACCTCCCAGGTCAAGTTCTGTTTTTCCAAGCTCCATATTGCGGAATCTCACAATTCTCACTTTAGCGCCTCTACAAATGGAAGTAGTATGTGGTATAGCAATCCAATGTTCTCGCGGAATTTCCTCGGTTATATCGTGGATAGCTAGTGCAGAAATAAGGCAAATAACCCCATTGGGTACAGAATTTACAGCCTCTATAAGATCCTCCCATCGAAAATTTTCAGGAGATCCTTGATAGTCTGCACTTTGGTAAATGCCGCGCCCTAGTCGTTTAATTAGACCTTTCTTAATATAGTAGCCAAGATGAGCAGCAGAAACCCCAAATTGTTTAACCTCTTCTGCAGTGAATGAGGATTGAGCAAAAAGCGGACGAATAATACTTAGGTTTGTAGGTTTTTTCATAGGTTATCTCCTGTATTCAATTTAACAGAAACACCCAATTCCATCAACTGGGTTTTTGTGTTAAATTTTAAATCAAGAGATTTCAATAGACTACTGAAATAAACTTGATCAAAGATCAATCCTTTTTATTTTTTCTAAGTTTTTTGTATAAATATACCATTTTAAAATCAGGTCTATAAGTATTCAACTTTGAATAAAAGATCAAACCCATTCTGCTTATAAAAAGCGTACGTATTTATGTAGTTGGGGTCCTTTTCCGCAGGGCTTAGTGTTTCAACAGTCATGGATGCCCACTGTTTCTTTGAACAGTAAGTCTCAGCATATTTCAAAAGAGCTTAACCTATTTGTTGACCACGATATTCTTTTCTGACTATCATCTAGTAAATATTAACCTTGTTAGGAAAAGGTATTTCGCACAAGTTCAATCCTAAATAGATACCGCTAAGCTTCGCACCAAAAGTAGGTAGCCCTCTTGCTCCCTTTGCATGGCGTTCATTAGCCTCATGAATACCGAAATATTCAGGAAGAAAACGTGTGAGCTCTCAGCAAGCTTTTTCAGCTTTGCTAGCATTTAACGAATGAATGGTTAAGTTCATTTGTCAGACTCTATTACGCTGTCTATCTTTAGATTCATTTGATAGCACATTTTCTGTATAAACCTCTTCATATGTGTGGATCGGATTTCTCGAATGGAAACTCATCGATCCAAAACCAACAAAACTGATGAAATTCATTAGAGTCGTAATCCAAAGCTTGGCTTGAATCGCCTTTAAGCAAATATCAAAGTGATACATCTGTATGTTTGGCAACATTCTCTACTGTTTTGTTTACCGTTAGCAAAAGCGGTTCATTAGATAAAAACTCGGCCTCGATTTCAAACTCTTCCTTGGCTTTTCTTTTGATCGCTTCCTTGAAAACCTCGCCGGGGCCAATATGACCGCCAGGTGAAACTATAGTCCGGATTTTCTATGATTTACTAATAAAATCTGATCTATTTCTGGAGAGACAACCACGAAATATGCAACTAAATGTGTATCCAGAGTCGCTAGTTTTTGTATACGAAAGTTTTCACTTCCAGATTCAATCCAATTGAGCACAAAACGGATATGTTCCTGATCCAAGCCTCCATTCCTGAGTAGCAATTTTTTCAATAAAGGTGGCATCGTGCGATACCGCTACGATGGCCCCTTCGAACTCGAGAAGGGCATTCTCAAAGGCTTCCAAGGTCATGAAATCCAGATGGTTCGTAGGTTCGTCCAATAAGAGGACGTTGGGCTTTTCCAGAACAAGGGCGAGCAACATCATCCGCTTTCTTTGCCCTGTGCTTAATGTGCAAAATGGGCGCCTTAGCAAATCCGCTCCCTCCAAGGATGCTTTATGAAGTTCGCGCCTTAAGCCCTCTTCAGATAGATGAAACTGGCTTTCAAAGTATTGAAGAGGCGTTTGATCCATAGGCAGCAACTTGGCTTCCTGGTCTAGGAAAGCGATTTTTGCGGTAGGTGCCGAGCGGATACCTCCTTCGTCCAATGGAATGATTCCGGCAATCGCTTTCAAGAGCGTCGTCTTTCCGCATCCATTCAGGCCTGTGACAAGAATTTTGTCTCCTTTGCAGATGCTCTTGCAAAATTGGGAAAATAAAACTTTATTTCCATAAGCCTTGCCCGCATGATCCAGTTCGATCGCAACAGAAGATGCCAGAGGCAATTCAACAAATTTGAGGCCCTTGATGCTTTTCGGCTTTGGATGAGGAAGAAGATCGGCTTCGATTTCTTCAAGCCGGGTTTTCATGGCATTGAGTTTATGCTGCAGCGATTTTTGATGCTTTTCCCCTCTTTTATCGTAGTAAGCTATGATATTGCGGTCCTTTGGAGGAGGGGGCTTTCCTTTGGAAAAGGTAACTGCTTTGATTTTCTCCTTGAGAAAAGATCTTTCTTCCTCTTGAGCTTTATAGGCTTTCATCTGCCTTTCCAGTATCCTTTCCTGCTCTGTAAGATAGAAGTCATAGCTGCCTCCGTAGCTGGTGAGCTTGCCGTTTTTGATTTCGACGAGCCTATTGCAGACGGCATTTAAAAATTTACGGTCGTGCGAGACGATAATGCAGGCTCCTTGCCTCTGCTTCAAAACAGATTCCAGCCATTCAAGCATTTCCTGGTCGAGATGATTGGTCGGTTCATCCAAAAGCAGAAGATCCGGATTTTTTACCAATGCTTTAGCCAGCGCTGCCCGCACTCTTTGTCCGCTGCTTAAGCGGGACAGAGGTAGATCGAGCAGGCTGCTTTCCAGCTTCAGTCCGCGTAGAACTTGTTCGATCGGAATCCGGCGGTATCCGCCTAACTGCTCGTATTTCTCATGCAGCTCAGCCCATTCAGCCAAACGGTCTGGATCTTCCAGGCAGGCTGCCATTTCTTTTTCAAGGTCCGAAAGAGAATTTCCTTCTATGAATTCCCTTACAGAGACTGAAGGATTGGCCAGAACGATTTCCTGTGAAAGGAAGGCGATTGAAATGCTGAAACCTTTGCTGAAATTGCCGGAATCAGGCTGCATGGTTCCAGCCAGAATCTGAAGCAGCGTGGTTTTTCCAGCCCCGTTTTCGCCGATCAAGGCAAAAAGTTCGCCTTCATTAATCGAAAGGGAGAGATCCTCGAAGAGAGGAAAAGAGCGAAAAGATTTAAAAAGATGTGAAAATTGTATGAGAAGCCGAGACATAAGTTTGATCCTTGGGTTGTTTAGTTAACAGATTGGATTCAAACTTAAATTCTCACTAGACCTAGCTCCTTCAACGAGTTATTATTGTTTTTATTTTACCACAGACTTCCAGTTATCTCAAGAGTTTTTAAAGCAATTGCCTCCTACGGAAGCTGTGAGGAAATACCAACTTAGAGCTATAAATGCCTGAAATTGAACAGAATATAGATAGAGAGATAATCAAATCGGAAAACTTTTCCAAGGAAAGCCTAGAAAAGCATTCCTTCACTGACTGCACCTTCAATAGTTGTGATTTCTCTGAAACTATCCAGCGGAATGCAAAATTCAATCGTGCACTTTCTCGAATTGCAATTTCAGTCTTGTAAAGCTGGACGGTTGCCATCTTCAGAATGTTCAATTCTCAGACTTCAAGATTACTGGAGATGAATTTTTTCAAATGCGAGAAGACATTTTTCTCAGCGAATTTTAAGAATTGTCTGCTGCAGTACTGCAATTTTTTAGATCTCAACATGAAGAGTAGTTCTTTCAATGGAAGCAAATTAAAAGACAGCCATTTTACAAACACAACATTGAAAAGTGCTGATTTCAGCGGCGTTGACTT
The DNA here is from genome assembly GCF_000011565.2 of Candidatus Protochlamydia amoebophila UWE25. Classification (NCBI taxonomy): domain Bacteria; kingdom Pseudomonadati; phylum Chlamydiota; class Chlamydiia; order Parachlamydiales; family Parachlamydiaceae; genus Candidatus Protochlamydia; species Candidatus Protochlamydia amoebophila. The sequence continues at coordinate 667,361 of NC_005861.2, read as the reverse complement.
GTCAGGAGCAATTTTCCACAATTGCGATCTGTGCAATGCAGATTTTTCTAGTAGTACCCAATGTGATATCGATCCGAAATCAAATAAAATCGAGAAAGCAAAATTTTCTTTTGCAGAAGCTTCTGGGTTGCTCCACGCTTTTGATATAACAATTGTTTAGAATGACTTAAGTTTCAATCATAGGCAGAACTGATTGAGCTGGAGCTAAAAGTGGTCGGCATCAAGGCCGTCTTCCTCCTGCCAGCAGGCTGCTAAAATAAGGCGATCGTAATATACCACTCAGCCATCACTTGAAATGGATATTTGAAATAGATGGAGATAAATTTAAGATCTCTCTTAGGATCTTCGACGCATGCCCAAACTTCATATATGGGGCAGCCTATGACTCCTTTCGGGTCGATGACTGCCCAGCTCCCTTGAGAGAAGATGTTTTCTTGATGGAGATCTCCATGAAGAAGAACTTGGGCGACCTGAACTATTCTTCATGAGTCGCTTTTTCAAACTGTGGGCTTTCTCCAAATGATCTTTCGGAAGGTCCTATTCTTTGTCAATTGTGATAAGCCATTCTTCGATGCAGGGAAACGCCCCTTTATTGGAAGGGGAGTTTGATGCAGCCTGTTCATAACCTTACAGGCAATCTCTATTCTGCTCTCCTTAGAATGACTGTTTTTTAACAAAGCTCCTGGCATTGCGCGCCCTAATAAAAGGACACCGCCTTTGCGACCAAGAACAGAAACCGCTCCGAATCCTTTGAAAACATCAAGGGCTCGCTTCTTGATCTGTTCATAATCCGGGCTGAGTTTCAAAATGATAGGAGTGCAACCTTGAAACCCTCCCAGCACATAGCTATAGCTGAGATTCGAAAGCGGCTTCAACTCGGACAATTCCCACGCACTTTTTAACTCTTCTATGGTAGAGTCAGTCCAACAAGCCAGCTTTCTCCACTCCTGCCATAGATCTTGGCGATGTTGGCTTGCAGCTTTTCCATAAACAATCCCTATGATGCTAGATCCGGCCCCGTTTAAAAAACGAGACGTTTTTGGCGACGATCGATTGAGGAGTGATTTTTTATCATGACGTCCAATGGATCGACGATGTTTGCTACGAACCAAGGATTTCAACTCTCTTTATCCGGGCCTAAGTATTTAGACACAAAGCGCATCAAGTGCCCTTTATCGCAGCTTGCAAGGACCGCTAACCTCGTATGCCTACATGTTTGAGAATGCCTTTTTCCAAGTCGTATTCCACTATCCCGGCAGCGCATCGCGACTCAACATGTAGCCTTTTCACAAAATTGTCTTGAGAACTTTCGAAAATCCAAAAGCAGGATTCTTTCCAAAGAAACCAAACCGGGGAATCACTTGGGGGCTCCTTTTTCAACAATCGATAAATGAGCCATCAAATATTTACAAAGGACATCGTCAATTTCAAAATCTTGCTGAACAAACTCCATTCTCATCCTTTCTTCCATAAATTATGATCTACATTGTAGAAAGATAGAGCTAAATTTCAGTCAAAATCAATCGAAGTGACCTAAATTTTCATGAATTAAGCTAGTAGACTGGGTATGAAATGCGCGAAAGGAGTAGAATCCTGAAAAAAATTTTGACATAATGCCATGTGATTTGTGTGTATGGCGAGTATATCAGAACGAAAACTGTTTATTTTGAACGGTTTAAAAAAGTGGGGCAAGTAGGATTTGAATCTACGAACAGCGGGTTATGAGTCCGCCATCATACTAAACATCACAGCATGCAGCTATTTGTTATAGAACAAGCATACTAGAGAAATTCCTATTTATTCAACAGCCTTGTTTAGTCAAATGCAATAGTGTTTAGATTGCGAGTGTGCACCGAATGTGCATTACTAATAAGAGAGCAATTGCGCTTGACTAGAAATTCTTTTTGGATAAAAATGTAGTAAAAAGTCAATATTTACCAACATAACTATCCATGACTGCAAAAGAAAAGGCCATAGAACTCTTTAAGGAAAACCAAGGGTTACTTCGCACTGCAGAAGCCATACGTTTAGGTATCCATCCTCGGATTATTTATCAATTAAGAGATGAGGGATTATTGGAGCAGCTAGCTAAGGGAGTCTATAGGCTGGTAGAAGTTCCCGATTTCTCTGAGCCTGATCTGGTTCTTGTCTCCAAGAAAATTCCTCAGGCTATTATATGCTTGATTTCAGCTTTAGCTTATCACGAAATTACGACACAGATTCCCCACTTTGTTTATATCGCCATTCCGACAAAATCAAGACAATCGAGATTGAATTATCCCCCAATTCGCTTCTTTCATTACTCTGAAAAGGTTTATAATACTGGCGTTGAAACAATATTGATTGGCGGCTATCCAGTCAAAATTTTCAATATTGAAAAAACTTTGGCAGACTGCGTTAAGTTCCGCAATAAAATTGGCATGGATGTTGTCATAGAAGCCTTAAAGATGTATTGGCAGCGTAAAGGAACTCAGATCGATAAATTGTATGAATACGCAAAACAAAATCGAGTTGAAAAAATCCTTCAGCCCATTATGGAAACGATAGTGAGTCAATAGAATGGAAAAAGCTAAAAAGAATCTAGAAGAGTCAATCTACAGCCGCCTAAAAAATGTAGCAAGACAGAGAAAAAGACCAGTTCAAGAAGTGTTAAAATACTACGCAATGGAACGCTTTTTATACCGTTTAAGTGCCTCTTCACATCAAAGCGCTTTCTATTTAAAAGGCGGTTTAATGCTAATGGTGTGGGATCCAATGAGCCACAGAGCTACCGTTGACATAGATCTCCTGGCAAAAACCTCCAATTCTATTGCAAATTTACAGAAAATTATTAACGAAATTTGCGCTATAGAAGTTATTCCAGATGGTTTGAAATTTATGTCAGAAACGTTGAAGTTGTCAGAAGCTCAACTACAGGCCGAATATCGTGGTATCAGTGCGGCATTTTCTGCTCAGTTATTTACAGCAAAACTTCCGATGCGAATAGATTTTGGATTTAGTGATACAATCTTGCCTCACCCTGCAAAGGTAAAGTATCCTACGCTTTTAGATTTTCCTGCACCAGAGCTTAAAGGATATACCCCACAAACATCCATAGCAGAAAAATTTGAATCTATTGTTCGCTTGGGATTTGCAAATACACGCATGAAAGATTTTTATGACATCTGGTTGTTGACTCAGCAATTTGATTTCGATCGAAATGAGCTTAAAGGGATCATTCACCAAGTTCTGGCGAACAGAGGAACAGTTTTTGAAACTACTCCTATTGCTTTCTTAGAATCTTTCTATGATAATTCTATCAAAAAAGATAAGTGGAACGCTTTCTTAAAGGATATTTCACATGAATTTATCTCTTTAGAAAAAGTAGCAACAGATTTAAAAAAGTTCTTCACAGGTATTTTAGAGGTAAAAGAGATTTAAAATGAGAATATTTTCATTAATTTTATTAGGATTCATATTTATGAATGCAAATATTTTTTCACAGATTTTAGAAAATAATTACCTAAATGAAACAAGCTTTCCGATTATCAAAAACAATTATGTAGTGATTTCTGGATGTTCAGGAGGAGGAAAATCTACGCTTTTGTCTGAACTTATAAATCGAGGATATGCTGTTATGCCAGAACCAGGGAGGCAAATAGTCAAGGAGCAAACTGCAATTAAAGGCGATGCTTTACCCTGGATAAATCTTAATAAGTTTTTGAAACTTGCTTTATCTCGCTACTTATTTCAGTTCAATTCTCAGAATGAGTCCCAAAAGCTTATCTTCTTCGATCGGGGAATTATCGATGCCGTTTTGCTAGATCAGCCTCAACCAGAGTATTTTCAACAGGCTGCAGAGAAGTTTAAATATAACCGCTTAGTTTTTCTAGTGCCACCATGGGAAGAAATCTACGCCAATGATAAAGAAAGAAAACATGATTTTGAATCAGCAAAGAAAGAGTTTAATGAGCTCCTCATTAAGTACAAAAATTTTGGCTATGAAACAGTGCTCATCCCTAAAACTTCAGTCAAAGAAAGAGTGGATTTCATTCTGAATAAACTAGGAGTTTCAAATAATAAAACAACCGAACCCAATTCCGTTATCGCTAAAGGAAAACGCCTTTTAGAATGGAATAAATAGAAATTAACAAGTCGATCTAATCTAAAAATCGAAGACTTAAAAGAGCTATTTGCTCCTGAGTTTGTAGTTATAGCAAATGGAAGAAAATATGATGCCAATTATCAAAATTACTATGAGTTCCTGAAAAAGTTTCGCTCAGATATAGACACTATCGACTATCAAGTACAAGAATATTTCACAACGGAATCGACTGTCATTATGCCACTAAAAGCTATTGTCAAACGTTTGCAGGGAAAAGAAGATATTTTCGATGCAATTTTATTGGTTAAATTTAATGATTCAGAGAAAATTGTTCATTGGCAAGAAGTTTATTCGATTCGTCAGTAAGCCAGTAAATCATATGATATATTTAAGAATCTTCTCAAGGAAGCCAGTTTTCATTTGTTATGGAGGTTAAAATATGGTCTTCCCATTGTCCATTAATAAGCAGATATTTTTTAGCATGCCCTTCTACAACGAATCCAAGTTTTTGAATTAAGCAAGCACTTTTTTTGTTGGAGGGCATATAATTAGCCATAATTCGATGAAGTTTTTGCTGTTCAACCATATATTTAATAGCTTTTGCGACAGCTTCTGACATAAGTCCTTTTCCTTCAAAGTTCTTAGAACCTGTTTAAAATCTTTTAATCGTGTATAATTGCCTTCAAAAAAAATTTGTAGGCAATAATGACGCATTCTTATCCAAGCGATATTTCTAGAGAACAATTTGATAAAATCAAGCCAATCCTTGAATCTATCCGAAAGAAAACACGTCCCCGAAAGATAGATCTTTATGATGTTTTTTGTGGGGTTTTATACACTTTGAAAAGTGGTTGTCAGTGGCGTATGTTGCCAAAAGAATATCCTAAATGAAAAATATGCTATTATTATTTCACTCTTTGGTCTAAAAAAGATCAACAAACTTCTGAAAGTATTCTAGAACAAGTTTTAAAAAAAAATCGTTGGAGAGGTTCGACAAAGCAGTGGTCGGAACGAGAAAACCAGTTTTATCATAGTTGATGCGCAAAGCGTTAAGAATACCGATACAGCTGAAAGTAAAGGCTATGATGCAGGAAAAAAAATCTCAGGTATCAAACGGCACATAGCAGTAGACACTCAACGATTGCCTCATGCTATTCATATAACCACAGCAAATGTTACTGATAGAAAAGGAGCTCTAGAAGCATGTTTACTGAATAAGAGTGTTTTGTCTGAAGTAAAAAATATTTTAGCAGATAGAGGATATTCTGGAGAACCATTTTCAAATGGTATTCAAGAGATATGGGGATGTACAGTAGAGATAACGAAAAGAAACGAATTGCATGCTTTTAAAGTGATTGCGAAAAGATGGATCGTAGAGCGCTCTTTTAGCTGGCTAGAAAAATGCAGAAGGTTATGGAAAAACTGCGAAAGAAAATTGAATACAAGCTTAAATCTGGTCATTTTGGCGTTTGTGGTTCTCCTTTTAAAAAGATTTTAAACAGGTTCTTATCGATGTGATATCCCAAATAACAAGCTTGAAACGGTCCTCGAAAAATCTGAGAAAAGTTACAAAAACCAATTATTTCACCTTCAAGATTGTCTTTTAGGAATAATAAAAATCAAATGGATTTGCCTTCTTTAAATTCTTGCTCCCATTGTGTCAGCTGAGTTTTATGGTCTTTTTTTAGTTCTCCAGATGTTGATCTCCATGGAGACAGATGTTCCATATTCCGTTCATCAAAAGCTTTAAATTTGAGACTATCAGTTTCATTAGGAAGGCGAAGAATAAGACGACTTGTTTTTAAAAATGACTTGAAGATTATCTCCTGTGGTTTCTCCTTTTGGAGTAAAAGACTTAATTTTTTCGATATTTTCCTCTAGAGGGGCATGATGCGTCTCTATTTCAAGATCATAAGTTGCATCAGCATGTACTTTATGAAACTGCCATCGCGCAGATCCTAAGACGCGATTTCCTCGATCTTTTTCTCTCTGTTCCAAAACAGCAAGAGAAGCATTTACTCCAACCCATAAAACTCAAAAATCTTTTAAGATTCCTTTCCACTCGTCAAGTTGCTGTTTGCCGAAAGAAACATCATCAATAATAATGCGATGACCCATTTTGGCAAGTGCAAGCACTACCTCTTGAAATGTTTTGCCTATTTTTTGAGCATAAGGACCTGCCTGTAGCTCTTGAATAGGATTATCAAATTCATCCTCGCTCTTTTTCCAGCTGTATCCAATAGGAGCCTCTCCGTCAGTCCAATCGTTTACTTTTTCTGGCATCCATCCAATAATCTTATCAATACCAATATGTAGAAATGGCCCTTCGAAAGCATGTTGTAATGCTTTTGCAAGAGTTGTCTTCTCACTACTCGATGGCCCATTTAAGTAAATGATCTGGATCGATTCATTTGTCATTCAACAGTACCTCAGTTTAGTTCGTCTCATAATTTAATTGAACAAGACCACTAGGATAAGATTGGGAAGAAATGAGTCGACACGCATGTTCTTTGTCTATTGGATTAAAAAGAGGTATCCCTGATCCGAGGATTATAGGAATTACAGACAAAGTCATAGAATCTACTATCTGCAAATCTAAAAAGTGGGAAATTGTTACACCTCCATCGATCCAGATATGTTTAACTCCAGCCGAATGAAGTTGAGAAATTAATTGGATTAAATCTCCGCAATAAAGCTCCATATCTTCTCTGACGGTACTTAAACTGTTGCTCAGTACAACTACCCTTTTTCCTGCATAGAGGTTTGGCACTGTTATAGCCACTTCATAAGTTTTACGACCAATAATCAAGGCATCAATACTATCCATTAACTTTTGAAATCCGTAATCTTCATCGAAGCCACCAACTCGATCGAGCCAATCAATGCCGCCATCTTTACGAGCGATATAGCCATCAATGCTTGTTGCAATGTAAATGGAGATTTTCGGTCGATCCATGCGATCAACTGTAAGACATTTTCCTATTTCGAAATCTCGTGGATCACCCTTATAACCATCAGGGTCATTAAAAGGCATTTCTGTATATCCAAGTCTACGATAGAACTGACATGCCTCTTGTGAAGATTGAATGAGTAACTTTTTGAATCCTTGATGATAAAGCCAGCGTTCGCAAAGTCTTAAAAATTGGCTTCCAAATCCCAACTTGCGGTAATGTTCATCAACTACAATAATCCTTAATGCAACTCTATTTTCAGGCCAAAGTTGAAGATGTGCATAACCAATTATTTCAGCGTTTTTATAAAAGACAAAATGGATATGATCTTTATGTGTAAACGTCCAAGTATAAGGATCTTCTTTTGACTTAAAAAAATATTTTTGGCGAAGAAGGCGGACTGCATCCCATTCCCGATCAGTCAAGGCCTTTACAATACGCCATCCATCAAAACCATCTTTTACGTCAATATTTGCAACGAAAGCATCCTTTCCATTGCAATACTGGAGACTGTCGTAAGGGAATTTTTTTGCTAACTCTAATTTAAGTTTGGCATAACTATTAGCATCATCAGGATGAGAACGCATCCAATTCCGAAAATTCAAGTAACGAATGATTTCAGGATCACCTTCTTGGTAAACGTGCACATTATGAGTTCGAAGGCTCTTACCTTTTTGAAAATATCTCCTGAAAGCAATGCCATATTCGCCTTTAACTTCATATCCTAGGGACTCCATAGCCTTAGTTGCTTTGTCAACTTCTTGAATATTTCGTACTACAGGAAGCATATCAATAATAGGTTTAGCGCTTAATCCAGGAATGGAAGTAGAGCCAATGTGATGAATTTCTATGCAATTATGTCCCAAGGCTTGTTTAATTCGCTCAGCCTCTACCTCAAACAATTCAGGCCAGTTTGGGTCATATTCAACGACTTCTATTTTATTCATTATATCAGAAAGTGCATCAGGAAGAGGCATTATAAAACTCTCCATTCATTATGATTCATACGATAAAGCACATGTTTTTTCAGCAGATGATCTTTTGGTAGTTTGGGATGATCAAAATCGCCTTTTGGATCATGATGCATGCCAATCTTTTCCATGACATGCCTAGAACGTTGATTTGCTACTGTTGTAAAAGAAACAATTTCTTTGAGATTTAACGCCTCATATCCGTATTTCAGAGCAGCTAAAGCACCTTCAGTAGCGTAGCCTTTCCCCCAATATTCATAAGCTAGTCGCCAGCCAACTTCTACTGCAGGCGTAAAATGAGCGTTGAAGGTAGGGACAGCTAAGCCAATAAAGCCAATAAAAGAAGAAATATCTGGAATAGACACTGCCCATAATCCCCATCCTTGTTCTTGCAATTTGGGCGAAATGCGTTTAGCTAGATCATCGCTTTCCAAGCGACTTAAAGTAGATGGAAACCATTCCATAACACGTGGATCTGCATTAAGCTTAGCGAAAGGCTCCAAATCGTCTTCGCACCACTGACGTAGAACAAGACGTTCTGTTTTAATAACGGGAGTAAAGATCTGTTTATTATCGACCATAATGTCCTTTAATTTCTGTAAGTTTTAAGAAACTCATATGTTTTAAACTTTAAAATTCATCAAGGTAATTGTTTTATAAAATTATTAATAGCTCACACGTTATTAGATATTACTAAACCCTAACCTCACCTAATTTTTTAGCTGTTGTAGCAAGTTTAGCACTCTTTAAAGAATCTGAGTATATCACCTAATCCAATTGATTTTCTAGGCCAAAGGTAGATTTAAATGCGTCGATATTTTTTTATTTTCGACGATAAGTGTCTCCTTATCAAACTCTAGGATTTTTTCCTAGATTCGTTAAAATGCGACTAAAAACGCCATGTATTTCCATGAATCCATACAAAACAACAGGAGGAAACACAGATGTCTACTGATGAAAAACCTAAAGACTTTATGGACCCAAGCCAACTCGTTAAAGATTCTTGCTGTCCTTTTTCAAAACGTGCGTTGTATTGGCAAATTTGGCGCGCAGGAATTAATGGTCTAGCGCCAGCAATTTATAGAGTGGGAAGAAAAATAATTATTTCACGTTCTGGCTTTATAAATTGGTTAACAAGCCATCAACGTAAGTCTAGGAAAGGTGATAATGACAACAACTGAGTGGTGGGCTCTTCAACTAGTCGAAAGCATGAAAGAAGCATCTAATTTAGTAGATAGTTTTAGGGATTGTTTGGAGCCGAACATCGACGAACTTGACAAGGCAGCTCTTCTTTATGAGGACTGTTGTCAAGCCTATAAATTTAACTCTATCAGCCTTGAGGAATTTATTGAACTTGGAGAAAGCCTGCGTGCAAGGCAGGCTCATAGAATCATTCAAAAGGATTACACTAATGGATAATACTTCAAAAAATTTTGGTAAACAAGAAAATGAATACATTGATTCTGAGATTCGTGCAGCTGAATTAGAAAGACAGTGTAAAGAACAAACTAATCAAAAAACCAGCGTAGCTTATGCTCCATTGCCTCTGCAAAGATCTAGTTTTCCTGCCAAGCCTTACCCTTTTGATGCATTAGGTCCTATAGCAGGAGCTGCAGCTCGTCGGATTCACGAAGTTGTACAAGCGCCTGATGCAACTTGTGGACAAAGTTTTTTAAGAGTTCTTTCTTTGTGCTGGCAGGGATTCGTGGATGTTAAAATTGATGGGAGAAGATACCCAACCTCTCTTTTTCTATTAACAGTTTCTGACAGTGGTGAACGCAAAAGCGCCACAGATAAAATTGCTTTAAAACCAATCAATGACTGGCAAAAGCTGCTTGTAGATCAACATAAAAAACAGTTAATAGATTACAAAAACAAACTTGAAATCTAGGAGATTAGGAGAAGTATTGACTTAATCTGTCTTATCACAAATCTTTTGAAAAATTAAGAGCTTCTTTCCATCGCCTTTTTTAAATGAAAATTCTGGTACAGTTTTAAAGAATATGGAGGTGACGTAATCTGTGGTAGATTTAACGTTCTCATTATTGACTGCAATTTCACCATAAACTTTGACTATGGGTTCACCATATTTCCACTTGGCGCCCATCAAACATTCCATCATATCAACATAATGGAATTCAACGTCGGAACCTTCAGGAATTATAACAACTTGTAATGTCCCATCACTTTGCCTCTTCTCTGCAAGCATTTTCAATTTTGCTCCGCCGACATTCACAAGGGTATATCCTTCTTGTAGATCCTGACCACAAGCTTTAAAATAGTCTCCATCTTTCAATTGTGTAGTTTTCATAATTAAACTTTCCCAAAGCTGACGATCCTCCTTATTTGGATGACCTTTCTTTTCAGGATATACAAGATTAAACATCAGGGACCAACCAGCTCCTGGATCATTCAGGCCTACCCAAGCCATGAAAATTAATTGACCTTCCCTTTGGGTTCGGATAGCAAGAATTGGGTAATCTCCCCATTGAGTCTCAATGGAAACAAACCCTTTAGGGTCTTCTTTTTCGAGCATTTTAAGAGATTTTTGATTATTAAATGAATTTGGACCAGTCTGAGCAACATTTGGGCTTAATTTGACTCTCAAAATAGGTACTTTTAAAGAAGTAGGATTCTCAAAATAAGCCTTAAGAACATCCTTAGGACCCCAATAACTCCAATCATATGGATCTAAAGTCTCTCTAGGAGATAGAGCAATAAAATCTGCAGGTATGCCGGGGTCCACAGCCAAAGGACATAAAAAATTCGGTAATAACTCTAAAATGCGTAAATCATTTTTCGCCTCTTGCGTGTCTTTGAGAGCTATTGGTGTAAGAGGGTTCATGGTGAATATGCATGCAAATAGCGAATACAGAAATATAAAAATTCGTTGCATTGTTTTTCCTTAAATCATCTTTTAGAGTCAATTTTGTGAAGGATCATATGAAGTGGTTTTCCAAATTCCTTATCTTCAAGGAGCTGATAGAGCTTTTAAAGCTTCTTCGTAGCTTTCTTCATATTCGTTTTTATATTTAAAACTATCTTCGAGATCGATAGTGCTATAATTCAATCTACCTTGGGAAATATTCGCTACTGAAATTTGTGGATCTTTCAAACCAAAACCATTTTCATCATGATTATAAATTATGATTTCTATATTCTTTACGGTAAAAGGCCTCTCTTTGAGGAATTCTTGAATCTCTTTATTTTCATTCACCTGGCGTAATAACTCCGCGGAAGATTTTATTAGCAATTCCCTCAACTGCTCTTTAGTATAAGGGTGTTTTGTATCAAAACATAAAGTCACTTCCTGTATAGGTCCTCTTGGCATTGCAACGCCCATTCCGCTGGGTTTTATATTATATTTATCTTTACCATAAAAGTATCCTTCAAATTTATTTTGAGAATTTTCGGTTGCAAGACCGAAGCGGTCCAAATGATTCAATGGATTATTGTGAAGGTAAGAATAAAGATTCGGCCCATCAATAAAGCCAGCAGGATCTTGGCTAATCCACCTACCGGTAATTGGATCGTAAAACCTCAAGCCGAATAAAATGAGACCAGAGCCTTGATCGACTCGCTTTTCAGCAAACCTCCAGGGATTCCCTACTAAGGAGGATTCTACTACTTCACCATAAGCGTTATATACAGTCTCTTCTCCAAAAGCTGTGTATCGATAACTCTCAATAAGTTCGCGACTTTGAGGATCAATCAAGCTAACCACATTGCCTGCAATGTCATGAAGTGGCACAAAGATTTCGCCTTTAATTTCAAAGGCAATGCTGGTAACCGCTAGGTCGTCTCCATGCAAACCTGGAATTTTGAGGGTCTCAATATTTCCTGTTTCTGTGAGCGTGCCAATTTCCTGATAGCCTAAGTAGAAATAACGTGAAGTGGAGAGGGTTTTCTTGTTTTTCCCTCTGGTATCCAAATGCTTTTCAACCAATAGCCTGCCAAAGGGATCATAGGAAAAGGTAAGAGTTGTTTTATCTTCTTTCTCAATGGAAATGAGTTGGGAAAGAATATTACTTTCAAATCGCGTTTCCTCGCCATTAAGGACCTTTCTCAAAAGATTTCCTTGTGGATCATACGAAAATTCAGCGTTTGAATAGGAGGTCAATTGATTAAGGGCATTATAAAGAAGTTCATCATTGCCGGCTTTAATCCGATTGTCTAAAGAATCGTAAAGGTACGTCTTAGTATTTACCTTTTTTTCCGAGGTGAGTTGAGAAAGGGAGTTATAGGCATATTCTTCTTGGCTTAAGCCTTTAACCTCTAACAAGCGCCCTAATGAATCTCGGGTGTATTGTTCGCTGAAAAAGTCGCTTTTACTTGAGATTTTTCGACCATTCAGGTCATAAGTGTGTTCTTTAGATCCTGCGTAACCAATGCAGTTTTCATTTTGTAATCTACCTTGGCTGTCATACCGGTCATAAGTATGCGTATAGAGAACTTCTCCTTGTGCAGAAATCCGTTTGACTTCGCGGCCAAAGACGGCATCGTAAGTATAAGAAATCTTGGAGCTATCAGGGAAAATAACCTCCTTCAGCCGCCCTTTTTTGTCATAAGTATATTGAAGGGTATAGGTCCCTTCTCCATCTTTGATTGTTTCTTTGGTCACCTGATCAAAGGCGTTGTAGGTTCTCTGAACAGATTTCCCATGGAGAGAATAGGCCGATAGAATATTGCCTTTGCGGTCGTAAGAATAAATATTTGAAATCTGCAATTCTTTTTTGCTATCTTGTGCTTCAATTTTGTGAAGTTTTCCGTCTTTGTTATAGGTATAATTAATAGGCGTTGCAGTTCCAGAAATACTTTTGCTAGTCATTTTCCCTATGGAATTATAGCTATAGTGGGTTCGTTTTTCTAGCGGGGAATCTGCCGCTTCCAACTCTTCTTCTAAACACCCCATTGATCCATAATTCCATCGCATTTTCTGAGAACCCAGGATTTTTCCTTCCACAATTTGGTCATGAACTTCGCAAGCTTTGTTGCCAAGTGAGTCATAAAGTGTCTTTTGAGATGAGAGAAGAACACCAAAAGGATCTTTTTTGATAATGGAATACACTCGGCTCAGAGCATCAAATTCAATCTCTGTTTGGACACCAATTGGATTCACAAGGGTCTTCTTGAGAACCGTTTGCCCCAAAATATTTTGATAAGAATTATCGATGATGATCTTTGTTTCTTGTTCGGAGCCATCTAAATAGGCAACGGGTTCTCCCTCAGAGTTATAAAAAGTTCTAACTAATGAAGTTTTAGCGCCATTTTCAAGGCTATACTCTTCAGTACAATGACCTTGTGAATCATAAGAAAAATATTTTTTAATTAAAACAGTGCCTTGAGAATCTTCAATTCGCTTTTCTATCACATTTCCAGGCAAATCATACTCAAAGCATTCTAGGGCATAATCTTGCGATCCACTATTAAACCAAATTTTCTTTTGATGGAGGCGGCCAAGAGGGTTGTAAAAGATCTCTGTAAGCCGAGATTCAGGGTCCTTTTCATTTTGCCCGCTTGCATGTTTAACGAGAGAAGCCAATCTTCCGGCAGGATCAAAGGTGTAGCGTTTTACGTGATCGTCTTCTTTTTCATAAGTGCATCGGAAGCCATTGTATTGACGGGACCTGCTCATGAAAAAAGAGGAAACACCCGCTTCACCAGCAATAGATAGTTCTTCATAAATAGATCTTCCTAAGTAGTCATATTCATAGACGGTAATGATTTGCTCGCGAGTCAGAGAGCGATGAAGGCTACCTTCCGTGTCGTATTTAAAAAGTTCAAAAGATCCGTCTGGGTAATTGATTCTAGTGGGGCTCCCTCGTAAATTATAGGATTTTGCAATGACATCTCCTTTAGGATCTTCCGTTGTCAGAACATTCCCAAAGAGATCGTAGGTATAGCTAAAAGAGGGGCGGATGATTTGATTATTTTCATCTAATACTTCTGGGTGAATGACTTTTACCAATCGATGAAAAGCGTCATATTCATAGATCGTAGAATTTCCATAGCGATCTGTCGAGCAGATTTTTTTTCCCAGGGAGTCATAGGTATTGCTGATTGTAAATTGACCTTCAGCGGTTATCTCAGTGATTTGAGTGGGCTGGTTGTGAAAGTCGAAAGTTGTTGTAATATGCTTGCCATCTTGCGGGATCGAGACAGAAATTCGATTGCCAATTCCGTCGTAACCGAAACCGAACTCTCTACCGACAGCATCGATTTGTAAAAGTACTTGTCCAATAGCGTTGTATGTTCTTTTCTCTGTAAAGGCGTATTGGCCGTTAGCATCATAGGTGGTGCAAGATAAAAGGTTGGATTGGTCGTCATACACATTGACTAGTTTATTGATTAGAACCTCTTGTTTCTTTTTGAGGTCTAAAGCCTTTTCTTCGATGATTTCAGGCAGGCCAACTCCAGGGAGGGTTTCTTTTGGCTTGATTTCCTTGATATGTCTTTCTGTGACACTCCAACCATAGATTTTTGATTCCTCTTCCTGTGAGCCATCATCTTCAATGATTTTAATACAGACACCGTTTTCATTATATGACTGAAAGGTTCTTTTTTTAATATTTCCTTTATCGAAGATCAGCTTTTTAATGAGGAGGTTCGTTCCCAGTTTGTAGGTGTAAAGCGTCTGGTTTCCTTTGCAATCACCCATTTTCGTAAGCAAATTCAGCCCATCTGTTGAGTAACCAAAGGTTTTGACGTTGCATTCTTCCTCATCGGGATTTAAGAGTTTGCCATCGGAAGAGACTTGTAGGGAAACTTCTTGTTTTCCAGTTAGATTACCATAAAGCCTTTCTTCAATGACATTGCCTGATTTATCATATTGAAAGGATCGATAAGAATGGATACGCCCGCTGCCATCCCCTATGGTTTTTGTTAGCAAAAGCCCGGCATCTGATTTTGTTTTTCCCCAGAAATTCTGCTCGATGCGATAAAGGCCATTTTGGTTGTCATACCTTTCAATGGCTATTAGCTGAGAACGCTTGTCATAGATATACCTTGTTTTAACACCCATCGCGTTGAAGACATCGGTATAGCTAGTTCCATAGGAAAAAGAATGTACAATTTCTGTTTTGCCTGTCTGTGAATTTGGACCTTTTAAGGATTTGACTTTGCCATCCTGATAGTCAATTTCAATAAAACGACCCTCCGGCAGAGTTTTTTTAATCAAAACATCACTATATTCATAAGCAATAGGCAGGCAATGAGAACCTTCAACTTGGATGAGCTGATAAATCCCATTTGTCAATACAAAATGATAAGTCAGTTCACGGGCATCGCTTGTTTCGATATGCATTTGGCAATCGCCCTCCTGAAACTCATAGCTCAAGTGAATCCATGAAAAGATCTTTGTTGCACTCTTGTTTTTCATTTCGATTGAAGTGAGATGCCCCGCAGCATCATAGGAAAAAGAGAGTTGGTTTCCGCTTGGAAGAATTTCTTGGCTTAAGAGAAAGGATTCCGGCTCTATCATTTGGCCGGCCATCAATGGCGTTAACTCCTCTCCAAGTATAAGCGACGGCAATTGTTGTACTTTTTGATAAATTCGTTTAGTTCCGTCACCCAAAATCAATTCACATATACCGCCTTTGCAATGAAGAAGGTTATTTTGGTGATTGGTCTGTCCATTGATTTCTTGAGCGTAAGTATTAACTAGTCCCAAGGCATTGTTTAAGACATCGATCTTGAGCAGATCTTTAGTCGATCCATTCGTATTTCTCCACCCGCTGTAAGGAAGAATTCCACCCGAGCGTTCTCCTGTAAAAGCAGAGGTTCATTCAAATCGCTCTTTGTCAATGATGCATGATTTTCCGGAAGAATCCTTGCCAATGACAAGAAATCTTTGAGGGAATATTCTCTATCCACCTGCTTGTATCCCTGAAATGGTATCTTTTGTACTATAGAAACGCTGTACCACCAAAACATCAGGCCCTGTAATTACCAAATCTGTAGCGGATTCGCAATAATCACCATTGATGACATTCACACTATTTTGAATGAAGGCATTTGGGTCAGATTCAGTAGATACAAGTTGTAAATGACCGGCTGAAAGCGCAGGAAGATATAGACATAAAGTAAAAATTGTCAAAAGCCAATGGGGAAAGATAGTCATATATTTTTTTTATCTCTGTTTTGCGAGAGCTCTGTTAAGGAGCTATGAAGATAAGATAAAGGGCAATTTGCTGACAATTTGAAATTTCTAGTTTACTCTCACGTGCTGGAGATTGTTATTCTGAAGATGTTTTCATGGATAAGAATGTAGACAATTGATGTGATTTTTCGACATTATTATCCAGAAATCTGTTATATCCATTCTTTTGTGCACCGATCTCTGCATCGGAGCTGCAGCCGGGAACTTCGCACACTTCCTCCTCCGTGAGCATAAAAGTGACAAAAGATTGAGTGCGTCGGCAAACAAGTTCAGAATCCAATCCTCAAGACTGAAATTCATAGGCTTGGATATGAATACTATAAAATTAGAGGTGTTTTAAATGTATCAATTTTGATACTAGGAAAGATAGAGTAAGGGCATGTGCATGAATCGATCTCGCCAACCACCTAAAAAGTTTCTGTAAGTTAGCTTTTATGCCGAGACAAATGGCAATGAGCCTGTTCGAAAATGGTTAAAATTTGCCCAGAAAACTTCAATTGGATTTAAATTAGGTGAATAAAAGAGAAGAATTAAAATTTTACATCCGGCTTGTTCAATCAGATATTTAGTTTTTTTAGACTTGTGAAAAGTAGCATGGATCCATAATAATCACCTGTCCAATTTTAAGCTCTGGAATTAATATTTTTTCTAACCAGGTATTAAACAAGATAGTATGACACGCTCCTGCATAGCCAAAAGGAGCAAACATTTTAGATTGGCATTTAGCTGCTATAAAGTTTCCCCTTGAAAAACGATGACCAGATACTACTGAATAAACTTTCTCTCCTCTAAAAGCTCGCCCACTATGACGGTGTAGACATTCATTGATTCCACTTTCATCAATATAAACACGATTTCTTTCTGCTATCTTTTCTAATTCTTTTTTAAACTCCTCACGTTTTTTCTCATCTCTTTCTTTGTAAAATAAGGTCTTTTTTTAAAAGTAATTTTAAGCCTTTTACAAGCGTAGAATATAGAGGAAGGATCTACATTAAAGCCAGTTTAACGTAAAAAACCCCAAAAAATATACTAAGAGCTTAGCAGCTTCGATTTCTATATTTGAAAAGAACAGTCGAGGCTTGGATGGATTCAAGCAATAATTAGCAAGACCTGCCATCAGATTGCTCAGAAAGTTTCATCGACTTCGGTGCCGATGATGTTCTATCTGACAGCTATTTTTCAACAGATTATTCACACTTTCAATAATAGCCCTCTTTTTTAGCATGAGTTTATCCACTAACGCGATCAATTTATTTTTCATTTTCTTCTTTACTTTTGTGAAAAGATGCATTCTCTTTTGCATTAGAGTATGAGTCAGTTTTTCTGAAATATACCCTCTATCTGCAAATGCTTTTCCTTTCATCCCTTCTACCATTTCTGGAACGAGTTTGCGATCATCGCTATTGCCAGTTGTCAACTAAATGCTACATTTCTGCGTGATGATTAATCACAAGATGGAGCTTAAACCCAAAGAACCAGCCAACGGTTGTTTTTCCCCATTTAGCTTGCTCTTTAAAGACACGATGGGAAGAGGCTCGTTTGACATGGCAAACCGTTAATACGGTAGAATCTATAAATAAAATCCCTTCACAGATCCCTTGATGTTCTTGGATCAGGCAAAACATAGGGAAAAATGCTTCAGAGGTGAGTTGAACAAATCTTGAGTATCCAACAAGACGAGGAAATAAATATTTTAAAGTTGTTTTTACATGGTTTAAGTAAAAGTGCTTAAATGTTCTGTCATTGGAGCGATGAAAGAGAAGCAAAATCGTCAGCACTTCACTTAAGGATATTCTAAAAGTTCTTTTGCGGATTTTTCTTTTCGTCTACTCTATTTGTTTTTGGGAACACATTTGGTGAAATCTATTAGAAAAATCATCCACAAGACAAAAAAGTTTGATCATCTCCATCTCGTTCATTTTGGCCTCTTTCCTTAGTTTTTGTTCAGGAAAACAAAATCTTCTAATAGAAAAGAGACCTTTTTTCAACAAAGATCCCTCAGAAGATAGATTACCTTAAATTGGTGTTTACTTAGGATGGGATGCCCTTTAATGCGGACTCTGGCTCTGTAAATGACAGTGCCGTCTTTAGCGGCGCGTTTATCTATGCCTTACACGGTTTTAACCCTTTCTTCTGAATTATTGAAAAGGTTAACCGTTGCTTTTGATGGGAAGTTTATCGCGCTTTTTTGTGGTGTGTTGTGATCGATTGGTCCACCAGGGGCCCACGCTAGTGGCATCTGCTTATTCTCAAAAATGTGAGTTTCTTGCAGATCCATTTCTAACACACCTCACAACGCTAAAAGAAAAAGTGGGGCAAGTAAGATTTGAACCTACGACCAGTGGGTTATGAGTCCGTGGACTTCCCACAATTTCATAACAGTCATTCATTGCTCACAGCAATGACGTTAACACAATCTAAAGCTTAAATTCAATTGCCAATTGCTGGCATTTATTGAAGAAAATAGGATGGCATTGTGCCACCAGTGTACCATGAGAAACTAACAATAATTTTACTGATTACTTTGAAGTCTTAGTCCCTTATCGAGAAGGCTAAGAATAGCTCTTTCTGGGGCAGGGAAATAATTCTATGCTTCGACACAAAGATTTAATTGATTAGAAACTAACTTATTAGGCCTTTTATTATGAATATGTCCATGAAGCTGAAAGTGAGCGGGCGTTGGATTTGTCGGAATATGAATGAGCTCAACAACATGCTGCCCTATTTTTAGAAATACCGATTCTAAAACTAAATGAAATTCAATCCGATGCATGCACGTTGCATTGACATCATGATTTCCTCTAATACAAACCTTATGAACTTTGAGCTGGGAGCATATTGCTTTTAGATGTTCAACATCTCCTAGCCCAAAATCGCCTAAAAAGAAAACTTGATCCCTTTCCTCAACGCATTTATTCCAATTTTTAATAGGGAACGTTTCATTTTTTCCAAGCGTGCAAAGAGACGATTGGCATACTTACTAATATTGACATGTGAAAAATGCGTATCTGCAATAAACCATTTTTTCATGACGATTTAGCAGCTAAAGGGATGTTTGGATAACCTTCCTGACTAATGACGTTGACTCTTGCAGTTTTGCGATTGCGAGGCTTCGACCTTACAACAATATCAATGTCTTGCCCAAGCAAATTTAAAAAATGCATTAAACGCTCGACAGAAAAGCCAGAGAGTTTACGGCGCAGTAAGGCAGAAACTTTGGGTTGATTGATTCCCATCATTTCAGCAGCCTTTGCTTGCGTGAGTTTGCGCTTTTTAATGATATGATCAATCTCCCAGGCAAGCTCTGCTTTGATCAGCTCTTCATCAGCGTTTTTAATTCCTATATCTGCAAAAATGTTTTCACTGCTCACTTCAAATTCTACGTCTTCTTGTTCGTGTTTTTTTTTAACCATATGACCTCCGTTTCTATTGTGGTTCTATTATTCATACTTTTGCTGAACGCTCTTCAATCGCTGTTCGATTAGATCGATTTCCTGTTTAGGTGTTTTACTTCCAGTCTTTGACTTTTTTTGAAAAGCGTGGAGGACGAATACAGCCTCTTTCATTTGAACGGTATAAATTGTGCGGTAGGTTCCTTGACCATCGCTTTGAACAATTTCAAGAATGCTTCCCCCACCAAAACCTTTTAAAGGCTTGGCATCTTTATGCTTTTCTCCTTTCTGGGCAATATATAAAACATGCCCCATCTCCCTTCTTATATCGCTAGGAAAATTCATAAAATCTTTCTTACTTGATCCCACCCAGATAATTGGCTTTCTCTGATCCATGTGTCCTCCAAATGCTTATTATCCTAAAAATGGGATATAAATTCAATAATCTTTTAGAAAGCTGCCAATGCCAATAGTTCAAATAATGATTATTATTTGCTTAAAGCTTTTATTTTTGATAGAGTAAAAGCATTTAAATTTGTAATTTTAATAATAGAGTGATGTTCATGGCTTCCATTCAATCTTTAAAACGCTTTAAAATAGATAAGCTTATTCGCGATAATCTTCCAGAATTGATGAGAGGTAAAGGAACTGCCGTCCATGAACGCAGAGAGCCAAGAATTTATCTCTAGATTAAAAGGAAAATTAATTGAAGAATCAAGAGAAGTCGACCAGGTTGAGACACGATGAATTGAGCTAGCAGAAGAACTAGCAGATGTTTTAGAAGTCGTGCGTATTCTCGCACAACAGAATGAAATTTTAATCAAGGAAATAGAAAAATTCCGCCTAAATAAACGAAAGTCTAAGGGCGGATTTGATAGCCGTATTTACAATCTATTCATTGATATCCAAGAAGATAACCCTGCTATTGAGTACTACTTAGCTAAAGCGAATCAATACCCTCAAATCAATCATTCTCAAAATTCTTGTATCTTTTGCCAAATCGCTAATCAGGAGAGAAAAAGCAGAATTTATAGCCTCTTTTAAGCAAAGGTGGCATCGTGCGATACCGCTACGATGACCACTT
The DNA here is from genome assembly GCF_000011565.2 of Candidatus Protochlamydia amoebophila UWE25. Taxonomy (NCBI): domain Bacteria; kingdom Pseudomonadati; phylum Chlamydiota; class Chlamydiia; order Parachlamydiales; family Parachlamydiaceae; genus Candidatus Protochlamydia; species Candidatus Protochlamydia amoebophila. The sequence continues at coordinate 646,721 of NC_005861.2, read as the reverse complement.
CGAACTCGAGAAGGGCATTCTCAAAGGCTTCCAAGGTCATGAAATTGAACAGAATATAGATAGAGAGATAATCAAATCGGAAAACTTTTCCAAGGAAAGCCTAGAAAAGCATTCCTTCACTGACTGCACCTTCAATAGTTGTGATTTCTCTGAAACTATCCAGCGGAATGCAAAATTCAATCGTGCACTTTCTCGAATTGCAATTTCAGTCTTGTAAAGCTGGACGGTTGCCATCTTCAGAATGTTCAATTCTCAGACTTCAAGATTACTGGAGATGAATTTTTTCAAATGCGAGAAGACATTTTTCTCAGCGAATTTTAAGAATTGTCTGCTGCAGTACTGCAATTTTTTAGATCTCAACATGAAGAGTAGTTCTTTCAATGGAAGCAAATTAAAAGACAGCCATTTTACAAACACAACATTGAAAAGTGCTGATTTCAGCGGCGTTGACTTGTCAGGAGCAATTTTCCACAATTGCGATCTGTGCAATGCAGATTTTTCTAGTAGTACCCAATGTGATATCGATCCGAAATCAAATAAAATCGAGAAAGCAAAATTTTCTTTTGCAGAAGCTTCTGGGTTGCTCCACGCTTTTGATATAACAATTGTTTAGAATGACTTAAGTTTCAATCATAGGCAGAACTGATTGAGCTGGAGCTAAAAGTGGTCGGCATCAAGGCCGTCTTCCTCCTGCCAGCAGGCTGCTAAAATAAGGCGATCGTAATATACCACTCAGCCATCACTTGAAATGGATATTTGAAATAGATGGAGATAAATTTAAGATCTCTCTTAGGATCTTCGACGCATGCCCAAACTTCATATATGGGGCAGCCTATGACTCCTTTCGGGTCGATGACTGCCCAGCTCCCTTGAGAGAAGATGTTTTCTTGATGGAGATCTCCATGAAGAAGAACTTGGGCGACCTGAACTATTCTTCATGAGTCGCTTTTTCAAACTGTGGGCTTTCTCCAAATGATCTTTCGGAAGGTCCTATTCTTTGTCAATTGTGATAAGCCATTCTTCGATGCAGGGAAACGCCCCTTTATTGGAAGGGGAGTTTGATGCAGCCTGTTCATAACCTTACAGGCAATCTCTATTCTGCTCTCCTTAGAATGACTGTTTTTTAACAAAGCTCCTGGCATTGCGCGCCCTAATAAAAGGACACCGCCTTTGCGACCAAGAACAGAAACCGCTCCGAATCCTTTGAAAACATCAAGGGCTCGCTTCTTGATCTGTTCATAATCCGGGCTGAGTTTCAAAATGATAGGAGTGCAACCTTGAAACCCTCCCAGCACATAGCTATAGCTGAGATTCGAAAGCGGCTTCAACTCGGACAATTCCCACGCACTTTTTAACTCTTCTATGGTAGAGTCAGTCCAACAAGCCAGCTTTCTCCACTCCTGCCATAGATCTTGGCGATGTTGGCTTGCAGCTTTTCCATAAACAATCCCTATGATGCTAGATCCGGCCCCGTTTAAAAAACGAGACGTTTTTGGCGACGATCGATTGAGGAGTGATTTTTTATCATGACGTCCAATGGATCGACGATGTTTGCTACGAACCAAGGATTTCAACTCTCTTTATCCGGGCCTAAGTATTTAGACACAAAGCGCATCAAGTGCCCTTTATCGCAGCTTGCAAGGACCGCTAACCTCGTATGCCTACATGTTTGAGAATGCCTTTTTCCAAGTCGTATTCCACTATCCCGGCAGCGCATCGCGACTCAACATGTAGCCTTTTCACAAAATTGTCTTGAGAACTTTCGAAAATCCAAAAGCAGGATTCTTTCCAAAGAAACCAAACCGGGGAATCACTTGGGGGCTCCTTTTTCAACAATCGATAAATGAGCCATCAAATATTTACAAAGGACATCGTCAATTTCAAAATCTTGCTGAACAAACTCCATTCTCATCCTTTCTTCCATAAATTATGATCTACATTGTAGAAAGATAGAGCTAAATTTCAGTCAAAATCAATCGAAGTGACCTAAATTTTCATGAATTAAGCTAGTAGACTGGGTATGAAATGCGCGAAAGGAGTAGAATCCTGAAAAAAATTTTGACATAATGCCATGTGATTTGTGTGTATGGCGAGTATATCAGAACGAAAACTGTTTATTTTGAACGGTTTAAAAAAGTGGGGCAAGTAGGATTTGAATCTACGAACAGCGGGTTATGAGTCGCCTAATCTTCCACAAACTAGCATAAATGAGAGTACATAGGCACACTACATTCAATGATTTGAGTAAGGACTGATTGTGCTGGTCTGCGTAATTTTGTTCTACTCTTTTCCCACCGAGTGCGTAATATTTGCGTAAAAAGCTAAGGCGTCAGAAATAACCCCCACAAACTCAATTAGAAAATAGCTAGTGACAGCTATTATAATTGGCAGCACGAAGTAGAAACAAGCTTGCGAATATTTTTTTTGAAAATATTGATGCCACATAAAAAAATTGAAAAGAGAATTGAAAGAGGGATTGAAAGGCAAAGGAGGATAAAGATCCATTGAAGAAATTTTATGCCAGAAGGATTGAGAATCGCTACTGAAAATAGAGAAGCGTATAAGAGAAATGGAAAAGGAATCGCATAAAACAACGTCATTATCCAAATCCATCGCTTGGTTATTTTTTTGTTTTAGGAGATTTGCTTCATTTGTCACAACTAAACCTCCTAGACGGTAGCGTAATCCATTAAATTAACTGATACAATTGCCGTAGGATTAGGGTTTTCTTCTTTGTACCTCTCCGTAATAACTTTAACTTCGTTTTGATAGTAATCGTTGCAAAATGAATGCTCATACTCGGGCCCAGGATCTAAGTTGGTGACATTGCTGATTTTCTCTAACAGTTCCTCATAGTATGCAATTCTTTTTTTTCGAAGATTTGAATTACTCGAACCTCTATTGTAATCCACGCTATCGGAATGGGTCATGCCCTGGCGTAAGCTTTCCGCTTCTTTACTGACCTGGTTATAGTCTACTGCTAGTCCTGCGCTTAAAATGATATCGTTCATCCCGTGCATGGTGGCACCGCGGAAACCATATTTTTTGCTGCAGCTGTCACTGGAGCTGTAGCAGAGAAATCTGTGATAAACAAAATAATATCATAGTGTCGATAAATATCGTTTTCCAGGCTCAGCTTTTCTCCATCCGTCGAAATGACCATATTGGGCAATTCCAAGTTGCTTCCACCTGTTGTTTCATAAGCAAATAAATCGCATTTACTGACGCCCAATTCTTGCATCAAGCCATTTCGCAATCCTTGAAAAAAATGTCATGGGCTTTTTTTTGCACGGGTAACTTGTCATTTTTTAAAAATTCGAAGTTGATAACATTTTTTCATTTTTTGGGGATTAAATACAGTTTTAAGTAAACGGAATAGGTCGAAGGGAGAAAATTTCAAATCGATTTTGAGTTCATATATTGCGGTCTTATGCATAGACATCTCCTGACTAAAATCTCGAAAAATTATATTCCTATAACTTTATAGATGAAGGATAGTGCCTATAGTGTTAATAAAAAAATTGACACAAGTTTCTTTATGTGTTCTCTGTAATAAAACAAAGATCAATTACAATTGCATAGTCAATTTTTTTTGTGTTTTTCTAAATAATTTCTAAGACATACTGCGTTATTGTGCTCAGTATCTTTTGAGCTGTATAATAAGGTAATACTGTTTTTGTGGAGAGCTTTCAAAATAGGTTCTAAGGCTACTTGGTTTTCATCCAATTCTTCGAAATATTTCTTTTGAAACTCCTTCCATTTCGCAGGGTCATGAGAAAACCATTTTCTTAAATCTGTGCTTGGGGCCACTTCTTTTAGCCATTCATCCATTTTTAAGTCTTCTTTTTTAACTCCTCTAGGCCATAATCGTTCAATTAGGATTCGAAGACCATCTTCTTTGGAAGCCGGATCATATACTCTCTTAAGATTAATTTTCACAATGTTGCCCCTTATTTTCATCTTTTCAAGGTTAATAACCTGAAAATTCCTCTGTACGAATTATGTCATCATCAATACCGTATTCATTGAACGCTTTATGTATGAACGTTACCATTTTTGCTGGTCCTGAAATATAATATATTGGTTTAGATACATCGTTGACATATTTGGATATAATTTTGCAGTCTATGTGGCCTGTTTTACCATTCCATGATTTTTTAAATTTATCCATCGATGTCATTACCGGAATGAAAAGGATTTTGGAATCACATGATATTGGTTCTCAAAGTGCTTCTTCTCTTTTTTCCTGTTTTTAAGATTAATTTTCAACTCTATTCTATGACTCCTTGCTTCGATAATTTTTCGAGAAGAAAATGAAAATAAATCAATCCTGCATAAGGATTCCATTCCTTTTCAACTTTTTTAATCCTGTTAAAATCTGGTTTTTCCGAAGCTTAAGAAGATTTATAACACTTTTATTAATTGCAACGTCGTCACCTGGTAGAATCTCTGTTTTTCCAAGACCTCTCAGTAAAGTATATTCAGCAGACCATCGTCCAATGCCTTTAATGCCACATAATAATTTGATGATTTCTTCATTAGATAATTTATCAAGATCACAAAAGGTTTTTTCATTGACTATAGTTGAAGCAATCAATATCAAAGTTCCACTTTTATGTTGGCTAAACCCTAAAGCCATCAATTCTTTTATTGTACACTTCATAATTACACAAGTTTCTGGAAAAGAATAAATTATATGACCATTTTCTTCAAAAGAGCTTTCAAACTTTTGCGTCAAATTGTTTAATAACCTCAACTTTGTGTTTAGGTGTTTAGGCTTAAACAAGATACATAAAATTTGAATGATAAAAGACCTCAACATGATTTAAAAGCATTGTTTACCACAACCATACTTAATCATGAGAGGTCAAAAATGGATGTAACTGAACTATATTGTACAATTGATGATTTCTGGAAACCTTTCAAGCAAGAATGGGAAAAACACCTTATAGAATCTGGAAAGCACAAAAAGGGCCCAGAATCTGTGTTATCTCGCGGATCCCTCCCATATAACCTCCAAAATAAAGTATAGTACACTAGCGCAAATGGCAAAAAAACAGAACAGCGGATGCATTCCGCCGAATATCAATCAAAATATCAGCCTGTAAGTAGGTTTGAGCTATAAGATATGCAGTTTTTTACGCACTTATTACGCAGTTCAAGAAAGATTTGACTGTTTTTTGCATGATTTGGTCGGCTTTTGCCGACAAAGAGAATTTTTCGACGTTCCCATCGATCCCATGACGTATTTAGTGATATGGGAACGGTTAAATGAATTGTAATTTGCTGAAAATGAAATGGAAAGGAATCGCGTTCCCAGAATTCCCATTGTTCTCACGAAAAATGGAGAAGTAGGAAAAATTTTCAGAAAAATCGGTCGATAAAAGGAAGTATTGCTTTGAATTGCGCTGGTTTGTTGTGGTCGATTGCGTAAAATGAGGTTTTCGCAACATTTGCGTAAAGCTCGAAAACCTGCTTAGAAGTATAGGTAGAAAAAGTGGGGCAAGTAGGATTTGAACCTACGACCAGCGGGTTATGAGTCCGCTGCTCTAACCACTGAGCTATTGCCCCAAGTAAAGAGTAAGACAATAAAAAATAACATTCTTCGAAACAAAAATCAAGTTTTTCTAATGACTAATTGAATCATTCGTATGGAGTTCCTTTTCTTGGGCTTCTAAGGTTATTCGAAAAAATTTCGCCAAGTCTTCTTTTAATTTGATAAGAGCAGGGCGATAAATATACATCATATGACCAGCGTCATAATAAGTCATCATGACGCGATTTGGAAAAGAGGGGTCTAATCCTAAATGATTAAATGTATATTCGGTCGCAAAAAATGGAGTTGCTAAATCGTAACATCCATTTGCGACAAAAATACGAAGATAGGGGTTTCTAGTCATGATACTTCGAAGAGTTTCTGCCACATTTAAATACTGATTTCCATTCCCATATTTCCAAGGTTGGACATCCGTTAAAATTTTATAATGACTCTCCCCTTTCCATTTCAAATCATTATAAATATAATGATTGAGCGTTGCTGTGAAAGCTCCAAAAATAGCATCCATACTCGGATCGTATTCGAAGTATTCCCCTACGGCATCAATATCAATTCCTAAAAATCGGCTATCAAATCTTCCAATTGTACGTCTATTGTTTCTTAACAACTCTTTAACATAACGCATCATATCGATACGGAGCTGGCTTTTTTCTACGTAATCGACCGAAAGACCTGTCAAATGAGCAATTTCACGAGCTACTTTTTGGTATTGATCTTTGGAAAGTAAATCCCCTTTAAATAAAGCATTTGCATAAACATTATCGACGAATTCACGAGCTATTTTAAGAACTTCTTCCAAAGGTAGCTGCTGCAAGTCAGGAGGAAGTTTTTTGTGATACCAAGCTGTTGCAGTATAGCTTGGTAAAAACAATAAGTAAGGCAGATCATTTCCAGCATTAAAATCAATCGATTGGAAATTAAGTACAGAGGAAACCAAAATCAGGCCGTTGATATTAAGATAATAATTTTTATGTAAATATCCAGCCAATCCGACAGCTCTTGTCGTCCCATAGCTTTCTCCCGCAATAAACTTGGGAGATTCCCATCGATGATATTGAGTAATATAAATTCGAATAAATTCAGCCATTGATTTGATATCCTCTTCCACACCATGGTAGTCTTTAGCACTTTCTGGAGGAATAGCGCGGCTAAATCCTGTAGAAACAGGATCAATAAACACCAAATCGGTGTCATCTAAAATAGAAAATTCATTGTCAATTAGATGATAAGGAGGTAGAGCATCGCCGTTATCTGTCAAAGCAACCCTTTTAGGGCCAAAAGTTCCTAAATGCAACCATACTGAAGAAGAACCAGGTCCTCCATTAAAACAAAACGTAATAGGTCTTTGACTCAAATCAGTAACTTTTTCTTTCATATAACTGATAAAAAAAATACTTGCTTTGGGGTCACATTTTTCATCTTTAAGAAGAAGGGTTCCTGCAACAGCTTTATACGCAATAGATTTGCCATTAATAACTAACTCATGCGTTGTTTCGGTAAATCCTTCTGTTGTTAAACATTTAGAAGCTTCCGGTTGAGCTTTAACCTTCTTTGCTTCTGCACTTGATAAATGGAATTGAAAGATTAATAGATTCAGGCAAATCAATAAACAATGAATAGCTTTTCTCACTATGGGCTCCTAGTTAGAAATTGGTAGCAATCAGTCTATTAAAAATGGGAGTTTTAGATAAGAAAAAGTTGTCCTTCATTTCCTTTCAAGCTAGCAACACTTGAAGCCTTTCCAATGAAATATCTTGAATGCAAATTTTTTTGTGTCGACTCGTTTGTCCTTGAATAAGCTGAATAGAACTTTTTCGAATCTTAAATAAGGAAGAGAGAAAACGAATGAGTTCTGTATTTGCTTGGCCTTTATCGGGAATGGCTGCCAGTCGTATTTTTAATTCATCCCCTTCCCATCCGACTTTTTCTGAAAAAGAAGCAAGAGGAATGACTTTGATTTTAATAATGATTCCTCGATTTGTTTGTTGAAACATTTATAACCATTATTATAATAAGTTAAGTTTCCGATGCTTTATTTAAGGAATGAAACATGAAAAATAAAAATGCTCTCTTAGTAAGCTGTACATTTATTACTTTTGTTGCTGTTGGCAATTTGATCCGTTTGTTTTGGGATATCTCTCTTTCCATTGGCCCATTAGAGCTTCCTGGATGGACTGGTGCTATTGGATTTCTTTTATTCGGAATTTTAGCTGCTTGGTCTTTCCAAGAGCTTTACGCTCTTAAGCATTTAATAAAGTTTTTAAATCAGCAAAGGAAACAAGAATTGCTTCAGCTTCCTGAATTACCTATAGAACATATTCAAAATTCTATAATTGAAGATTTACCTCACGATATACAACAAGAAACAAACAAAATTTAAATTTACTTTTACTATGTTGGCACAAACTTCCTTTTGCTTTAAAACATCAGATAAAGTTCCCTAAAAGAGTTTATTATCTTTTATTGATTGCTTTTAGGCTGCTTTAGCAATTCTCGCTTTCTTTTTTCCAGCTGTTCAATTTTATCTTGAAGGTCACGCTCGAGCTCTTTTATTTGTTTAAATTTTTGAATTTCTCTTTCGTAAGCTGACCAATCTGCAATCATATATTCTTGCCCTGTCACTACTTCATTAAATTCAGACGATTGTAACTCTTTTAAGTGCTGTTTGAGTTCAATAAGTCGCTTATCAATATAAGGAATTTCTGAAGAATTTTCAGGATTGATTGCATGTGTACAGCCAAAAACTATTAAAAAAAAGAGTAAAAATTTTGTTGATTGTTTGAACATAAAAATTCTCCTTGAGAAATATTGGAAGCCATCTTACTTATACCATTTCTAGAAAATATTGATTCATAAAAACTAAGCCTTAAAATTATTTTATGTCTCATACTTATATGCAGGTTAAGATTTTTTAATCCAGAGGTTGAATTTTTTATCTTAAGCACTATGTGAATATTTTACGGTTTTTAAACAATGGGTTAAATTTAAAAATAAAATCAACTGCTAAAGCAATTTTTTGTTTCCCTTACTTTTTACCATTTTCCATTCCTAAAATTTTTATCCTTAAAGCTAAATAAATTAAAATGTTAGATAGAATTCAAATAAATAACCCTCGCAAAAAACTTGTAGAGAATTTTTTAATATATTTTCAATTCAGGTACGTTCTTAGATGAATATTAGGGGGCACTCTCACAAACTTTTTGAATTTTTTATTAATCCTATACTAAAAATACTAGTATACTATATTGCTTTATTGTTTTATTGCTGGTAATTTATCATAAATCAAATCTTTTATTAAAATAAAAGCTTTCAGGCATAGATGGAGAATAAAAATGCTTCACAAAATCTTTTTAACGCTAATCTGCTTATTGATAAGCTGGAAGCCGATTTTAGCTAGCGAAATTTTACAGTTACGCAAAAATTTACAAAGAGCGGTGCCTGGAGACTATCTTGTTATTTCTTCAAATAAAACTGATACACTCATGCATATCTACGATAAACAAGATGATATTCTTACCATCGAAGAGATTGCGATTCCCGATTGTCGTAAACCTAAGCAATTAAGCTGGAAAAAATGGGTAGAACAATATGCTCCAGGAAATACTTCTTGGGTGATGTATGAAATTAATTTGCAAACTGGACGTATGATTCGTTACTACTCTTTTTCTAAAAATGATTGGTACGCGATTTCTGATGCTGATAATTTTTTATCGACTCTTCTCAATTTGAAATTATCTCCTATTCCTCAAGAAGCCCGTAAAAAAATCGGACCCAAGCCTAATTCTGGGCCGGATTGGAGACCTGTATGGCAACCTCGTATGATTGTCAATGGTTCGATCATTAAAGATGTTCGCTTTAATGCTTGGCGTACCAGATGGCCTAAAGATGGAAGTGAGCTATCAGGCAAAATAATCGAAATTTATTTACCTGTAGATAATCAGCAGTATCCTTCTTATTTCCCTTACTGGCTTCAAGTCAATGGAGTGATTGGTAAAGCTAAAATTAGAATAATTGATTCTGGTACGCAGCTCATATCTCCAAAATCACCTCTTCCTGCTTTAAATCCTTGACCAGGGCGGTTAATTTGGCGTATACTTATCAACAATTTTTTCATCGAAAAAAATATTTCTCAGCTTTTGGAATCTGTTCACTAACAAACTTTCGTTTGATTTACATAATCCTTTAAATATTAATTGATTAATTCAATTATCGCATATATTTTTTTTGAAAAGAAAATTTTTTGAAAAAAAATTTCACTCATTAAACAAATTTTTTATCGACAGTTTTAAACACTTTTTCCACAAAAAAACACTCTTAATTTCAATCTTTTATTAAAAAAGGGTAAACAAAACACATACAAGTATTTAACAAACCTTTTTGAAACCTAACTTTTTGATAACCAAGCAATTAAAATCATAAAAAAGAGGCCAAATTAAACTTTGCGAAACGCAAACATATTTTTTAAACTTCAATTTATAACATTGTCATTTGTTAGCGAATCGGTTATCATCTTTGGGTTTTAAACTTCACAAATCGAATAATATGTTTAGTAAACCTCGCCCTTATTCCTTAGCGAAATCTCACCAAATATTAAAAACTTCCTATACTTTTTATCAGAAAAAACGAAAGCAACTCTCTGCAGATCATTTAATTCATTTTGAAACTCTCTTAGAATCCCTTGACAAAGTCATTCAAAAAGAAGATCGATTAAAAGCAGATGCTTTCGCTAAAGAAGCTGAAAAATTTACTCAAATACATTTTAAAAAGAGCTTTCTAGATTATACTTGGGAAATTGGTTTAGCCATTTTTATTGCATTATTAATTGCCGTTGTAGTTCGTCAAATGTGGTTCGAGCTTTATGAAATCCCCACCGGTTCTATGCGCCCAACTTTTAAAGAACAAGACCATCTCTCTGTCACAAAAACAGCCTTTGGTTTAAATATACCATTGGAGACTAATCATTTTTATTTTGATCCAAACCTTGTCCAAAGAACAAGTGTGGTAATTTGGTCTGGTGATGGAATTTCTCATCTCGATTCTGACTCTACCTTCATGACTATTTTTCCTTATACCAAACGTTATATCAAAAGGTGCATGGGTAAACCTGGAGATATTTTGTATTTTTACGGAGGTAAAATTTATGGGATAGATCAAGATGGCAATGATTTAAAAGAATTACGAGATAGTCCCTATCTCTCAAAACTAGATCATATTCCTTTTACAAACTTTGAAGGCAAGCGAGCTTATACTCAAGATTCCCAACTGAAAATGATTAATCAAGTCGCATTCGGCCATTTCTCTCTAAATGTTGGACGTTATCGTTTTATGCGTCAATCTATTGCAGGAGAGGTATTCAATGGTAGAGAATGGATTAAAGACAATCCTCTTGCTCAGAAAAAAGCACACCGCTCTATTGAAACTTATAGTGATTTATGGGGAATTCGCAACATCGCCATCGCAAGATTATTGACAAAAGATCAGATAGAAAAGTTTACAACATTTTCTTTAAAAGATTTTGGAGAAGGAATTCTTTACTTAGAGTTAAGACATACTCCTAGCCTTAGTTATCCTTTACCCATTCTTTCAGATTTTTATGGACCATCAATTGAAGGTTTTACCACATTAATTCCTCTTGAAGAAAAACATTTGAAAGCTCTTATGGATAATATGTACACCTGCCGTTTTCATGTTCAAAATGAAAAAGGAGTACCTTATCGAGTTGAAAATCAGAAATCTCCTTCTCAACACAGTCCTTCGTTTCCCAATGTTCCTAACGGAACATATGAATTTTATTATGGAAAAGCTCAGCAGATTCATTGGGGTGGTATTTCCACAACACTGCCCTCTAATCATCCTCTTTATGATTTCACACCCAATAACGTCCAAAAGCTATTTAATATCGGTATTGAGATGAATAATCAAGTAGAGCCTAATCAAGCTAAACAAGCTTTTTTTCCTAATAGATATGTGTATTTTCGAGAAGGCGATTTATATGCTATGGGTGGAAAAGTTTTGGATAAAGAAGATTCAGTTTTACAAAATTTTCATCAAACAGAAAAAAATCGTGAGGAAAAATCTACTGAAGCAAACCCTTATATTGCTTTTAAAGACTATGGACCTCCTTTAACCTCTTCTGGTGAATTGGATAAAGAGTTTATTCGTACATTTGGATTAAAAATCCCTCAAAATCATTATCTCGTTTTGGGTGATAACCACGCCATGAGTCAAGATAGCCGTTTTTTTGGCCCGATTCCGCAAGCAAATTTACAAGGTGCTCCCTCTCTTATTCTTTGGCCTCCAGGCGATCGCTGGGGTTTCCCAAATCAAAAACCTTATCCTCTTTTTACATTTCCAAGACTAATTGTTTGGGGTTTAGCGAGCTTGATCGGATTAGCCTGGTGGTTATTTCGTCATCATAGCCGAACAAAATCTGTGTTCAAAAAATTAGGATGAAATTGACAAGATATGGGAAATTTTTTTAAAGTTCACAGATTTATTCTATCTTTTTTATTCTATCTTTCTTGAGCAAATAAATTCAAAGATAATGGTGAAGGCCATGAAAATTTACATTTTCAGCAAAAGATTCGGAATTCAAGTATGGATGCTGAATGACCATTTGCCATTCAGCATAAATTTAAGAAGCAACTTCAGAAGGTTGCTGATAGCATTTAAAGCTATTCATAAGACCAGGAGTTGACAAAAGCTCTAAGGTAACAAGTAGGTTCTGGTAGGTTTCTTCCGATAAAATAATGACCGTCCCTTCTTCAGATGTAATTTTAAATTGAATATTATCTTGCTGAGCGATTGCAATAAGTCCAGACAAGTTTTGTCTTGCCTCTTCAGCTGTTAATGTATTCATAATTCCCCTTTTTACAAATACTGAATTTAGTCATCACTTATCATTCAGTTTTTTTATTAACACACTAAAATGTTATTAGTATTAACGCCGAAAATTTCGGCGTTTTAAGGCAACCAATTTGTTAAATTAATATTCAGATTTTTTAATTATTATTTTTGTAGGTTCTCCATTAAGATCCCAATCAGTCCCTTCATAGGGGCCAAATTGAACATCAGTCGCTAACACTTCTTGACAGATATAATTTTTATACTGATCAAAGCATTCTATTACTCGTGTGGTTGTTTGCATATAAAGTTGAATGCGATCCGTGACAGCAAAATTAGCTTCTCGACGCATCGTATTGACCTTATTCACAATTTCTCGCGCTAATCCTTCTAAAAGGAGCTCTTTATTCAAATTTGTATTCAACGCTATCGTAATAGTCCCTTGATTTGCCGCAATAATTCCTTCTCGCACAATTCTTTCCACTTGGACATCTTCTGATGTCAATAAGACTGGGTGCCCTTCAAGGATAATTTCAACAGATCGATGATTAAGAAGTTCGGTGAGCTCTTTTTGCCCAAATTGTTCAATCGTTAATTGTGCAAGTTTCATTAATTTTCCAACTTTTTTGCCAAGTACTCGAAAGTTTGGTTTAGCTTTCAAACTGACAAAATCTTTTTCATTGGAACTGAAAGTAATCTCTTTTACATTGAGTTCTTCGCTGATAAGATGTTGTTGCTCTTTTAAAAAATCTAAAACTTTCGGATCAGCAGATGCTAATTGTGCTGTCGCTAACGGCTGACGAACTTTTAATTTATGCTCTTTACGAAGCGCATGACCTAAGCTAACTGTGACTTGAACAGCCTCCATTTCAGCTTCCAATTTTTCATGTCGACTCAATTGCTGATAATGGGGAAAATCACATAAATGAACAGATTCTGGCATGTCACAAGAACGTAAATTTTGATAAATAGCTTCACTGATAAATGGAACGTAAGGAGCTGAAATTTTGGTCAACTCAATCAAAACATAGTATAACGTTTCAAAAGCTTGAGTACGGTTCGGACTTTCTTTATCGTCCCAAAAACGGCGGCGAGAGCGTCGGATATACCAATTTGTTAACTGATCGACAAAATTTACAAAGGGTTCAACCGAGCGGGATAAATCATAATCATCCATCCCCTGTTCAACTTCATGCACAAGTTTGTTAAGGAGCGAAATAATCCATTGATCAATTGCCAGTTCAGGCTTTTGAACTAACTTACCTGGCTTCCAATTGTAAATTCTTGCATAAGTTAGAAAGAATGTATAAGCATTCCAAAGTGGTAAGAGAATTTGGCGAAGTACTAATTCAACTCCGCTTTTTGAAAATGAAAGATCATCCGCTTTAACAGCAGGGCTATGTAACATGTAAAGTCGAATAGCATCAGCTCCATATTGCTGAATTACTTCTGCCGGATCCGGATAATTTTTTAGCCGCTTAGACATCTTAGCTCCATTTTCTGCTAAAATTAGTCCATTCACAATGACATTTTTCATTGCAGGTTGATCAAATAATGCGGCTGACAAAACTGTTAAAGTATAAAACCATCCACGCGTTTGATCTAAACCTTCCGCAATAAAATCGGCAGGAAAATTTTGCTCAAATAACTCTCGATTTTCAAAAGGATAGTGATTCTGAGCATAAGGCATGGAACCTGATTCAAACCAACAATCAAAAACTTCTGGGATTCGCTTAAAAGTCTTTCCATTTTTTTCAAAAGACATCTCATCGATAAAATGGCGATGTAAATCGGTCAATGGGTTTCCTGTCAATTGTTTGAGTTCTTCAATGCTTCCCACAACATGGATTTCACCATCTTGAGCACGCCAAAGAGGAATAGGTGTTCCCCAATAACGATTGCGGCTAATTGCCCAATCACGTGCTCCTTCTAACCATTTACCAAAACGGCCATACTGAATATGTTCTGGTGTCCAATGAATTTGGCTATTAGCTGCAAGCAAACGATCCTTAATTTTTTCAACGGCCACAAACCAAGTTCGAACAGTTTTATAAATTAATGGTGTATCTGAACGAGGACAAAAAGGATAGCGGTGATGGCAAGTTCCTTGATGAATCACTTTTGCTTGTTGCTTTAAACGCTTGATAATGTCTTTATCTGCCTCTTTAACAAATATTCCCTTATATTCTGGTATTTCATCTGTAAACTGTCCGTTGTTATCGACAGGGCAAACAGGATCAATTCCGGCTTTTTGACAAGCATAAAAGTCTATTTCTCCAAAGGCTGGAGCGGTTTGAACAATTCCTGTGCCTTCTTCAACAGAAATAGAATCTTCCAAAATAATCTTAAAAGCTCCCGAATGAGCCCTATCATTAAAATAGTCAAATAAAGGTATATAGTGTTGTCCTTCAAGTTCACTACCAGGAAATTTACGAACGATTGTGTATTCTCCAGAATCTTTATAATATCCCTTGAGTCGCTCTGTTGCTAAAATGTAGTTTCGCTTAGAAACATGATCTTGCACTTCTGCGTATTCGATCATGGGACTCACCATTAAAGCTAAATTAGAAACTAATGTCCAAGGAGTCGTTGTCCAAGCAAGAAAATAGGTATTAGAATTATCCCTTGATTGAAATGCCACAGTTAAAGAAGGATCATCAACCTCTTTATAGTTTTCCGAAGCTTCAAAATTGGACAGAGGTGTGCCCAGCTTTGCTGAGAAAGGCATCACTTTTAACCCTTCGTAAACAAGGCCTTTAGCGTATAGTTGTTTAAATACCCACCATACAGATTCCATGAAAGGAAGATCCATTGTTCGATAAGTTTGATTAAAATCAACCCAACGTCCCATGCGATTAACAGTGAATTTCCATTCCTCTGTATAACGTAAGACGATGTTTCGACATTCTTCATTGAATTTAGCAATCCCAAATTCTTCAATCGACTTGGCTCCTGAAAGTCCAAACGTTTTCTCAATTTCATTCTCAACTGGAAGTCCATGACAATCCCACCCAAAACGCCTGGGAGCGCAAAAGCCTTTCATCGTTTTATAACGCAAGACGACATCTTTGATTGTCCCTGCTAAAATATGTCCATAATGAGGAAGTCCCGTGGCAAAAGGAGGCCCATCATAAAAAGTAAACAAAGGCTGACCCTTTCTATTTTCGACAGATCTTTCAAATAGCTGGCCCTCTTGCCAAAATTTCAAGACTTTTTTTTCCCTTTCGTCAAATGACTCTTGCAAAACTTCTTCGAACATAAATAACTCTTATAATTTCTTTTTATCAGCAATTTCTGGGTTCATAATATTTGTCGAATTAGCAAATTTCGTGCTTCCGATAAAAATATCTTTAAACATCTTAATATTTTTTAGTATTTTAGGGGATAAAAAACCGAATCCGTTTAAAGCATCTAACGATAAAAGAACTTTTTTACTTTTCGCCTAAACTAAATTGGGAAATAAACACAGATTCAAGATGAGAATTTGCTTAATTTCTCCGCTCTTTGTTTCTATCGCTAAAACTTTAATCGTTTAAATGCTTTAAGTCATTAAACTTTTGGGTAAAATTTAGGAATATTAATTTAATCAAATAAAAAAAAATAAAGCTTCAAAAATAGCCCTATAAATGGTTGTAGATTCTCAACCTGAATAGGATGAAATTATAAAGTTATCCTTGTAAATGGAAAATCAAGGGGATATACTTGAGGGTATCCTACCAAATAAATGAATTTATCCAAGGTAAAAAGCTCTATATAAAAAATGTAAGAATTTTTTTTGAAGCTTATGCCGACTAAAATAAATGCTTCTCAAAACATTTCAATTTTGTTATAATAACTATATCAACTACGGGGGTGTTACGGTTTCGACTAGGAAGTGAAAAATTGATTGCATGCGGAGGATATCGGTTGGCCTCCTAAAAAAACCGGTAAAACAATAAATGCTAACAATAGCAATAAAATTGCAAAAGTTGACTTCCAGGAAGGGACTTTTGCTAGAGCTGCGTAAGACCTAACAGTCTTGGTAGCCCGATAGTCTGAAACTGGACCGAGGGTTTTAGAATCTATCGTCATTTTCTTGGTATGAATTCTTTTTCTCGCCGCTTCTAGGGAAAAGTTTTCAAGATTAAATGAAGCAAACTAACTTCGATTGTTGCGTTCTGCATAGGAGTTAGGGATTTTACAGAACGATAAGCATGTAGTGGTCAATTCGTAATTTGCCAAGGACGAGAGTTCAATTCTCTCCACCTCCAATTAAATAAAAGGCTTTACTTTTACAAGTGAAGCCTTTTATTTTTAATGAATTATATCACAGAAATCTTGTCGAAAACTCTAAATGCGTAAAGCTCAATTACGCACTAGACTGAATGAAACCAACGTAAAACTATTTTGTTTTTCTTACTTTTCCCGCTACATTTCCGTGACACTTGTGACATCTGTGACTTACTGAGGAAATAATGTCATATTCCGAACTCATTGTCACAAAGGTGGAAGAAATGGGACATTTTGGTAAAGAAAACACTAAAATTATGACAAAGAAAATGATTTGCTAAGCGCTAAGCAATATCAAATAAATATCTCATGCGTGAGAAATCAAAATTATGTTCAGAAAATTTAATAAAATATTGTAGTTGCCAAATCTGCGTTTTCTTAGCTCGAGAATTATCAGTTTTATCCCAAGGAGGATAGACTTGTATAGCTCTCTTACCTTTCTTTCCATTGCAAGATACAACCCCTTTTTCGCAGAGCACAGTTTTTGGAAAAACAAATTGGCCAAGATGATTTTCAGCACGTACGCTGACTACAAGGAAGTCAAAAGAATCGTTAAAGTCATAAGGCAAAATTGGACCCCTATCTATGCGTTTTCAAAAAGTGACAAATTGTCCAACTTATGTCGAAGTGATCTTTCCCATGCGAAATTTTATAGACTGATTGTTTATGGTGAATTCAGAAGCTCCATAGTCTGCACTTTCATCCTCTGTTTTCGAATTCTGAAAGACAAGTCCAGATGGCTTATAGATAAGCTTTTCAGTTAATAGCAAATCTGGGTGGACCATCTTCGAGAGGCGTTTGCCTTTTAGTGCAGTGACCACGATGTTTTTCTTTCCGTTTTTCTTGTTTGAGGGAAAATTGCTCATCTTTATGAGCCTGCTTTTCGGCGCTTATGCTTTTTTTTTCTCTTTTTTTTCTTCTCAATCTCTTCTCGCATATAGTCTTGCGCTAAATTTGAAGGCTTTGGCGTTTCCTCTATTTTTTCCATTTCTCGATGAACTTCTCGCTGCACTCTTTTTGGATTCAATCGCTGAATTTGAATACTGACTTCTTTAGCTTCTCTAAATTTTAGCTCTACATACTGTAGCCATCTTAATTCATCCTCATTATATGGCTTTCGATAGTAACATATTTCTCGTTTCAAAATTACGCTTTTTTTAATTCAGTTAGACAGCAATTTTCACAAAAAGATGCTATTTTTGTGAAATCTAACACATTCAAATTGCACGTTTTCACAAAAAGATGCTATTTTTGTGAAAAATGGAGAGATTATAATGGGCTCAAGTATTGAAGTGATGATCAAGAATAGAATTATCGATCACGGTCGCGGATGGTGTTTTACGCCGATGCAATTTTTAGATCTCGGTAGCGATACCTCTATTAGAAAAGCTCTCTCGCAGCTTCAAAAACAAAATTTTATTCGCCGACTCGCTCAAGGCATTTATGATTACCCTAAGGAGCATGATGTATTAGGTGTAATCCCCCCAGATTTGAACGAGGTTGCTAAAGCAATTGCGGAAAAAAACGGAGTTCAAATTCAACCTGCTGGTGCTCATGCTGCAAATCTAGTCGGTCTTTCAACACAAGTTCCTGGTCGAATCATCTTTTTAACTGAAGGCCCTTCAAGGAAAGTTAAAATTGGTAATCAAGAAATCATTTTTAAAAAGACCACAAAAAAAATAATGTCTTCTGCTGGAACTAGAGAAGGTCTTCTGATTCAAGCCCTAAAAAATTTAGGGAAAGATCACATTGACCAGATAGTGCGTGCGCAAGTTTCAAAATTTCTCAAAGATTCCAACGAAAAGGAAATTAAGCAAAATATGAAATTCGCTCCTGCCTGGATTAGAACCCTTGTTTTTGAAATTATGGAGCTCAAGCCATGAATGAAATCCATCTTTTATCTAAAGATGAACGGGAACTTTTCTTTAGAGCTACAACTGATATCAAGAACCTTCCCTTTGAGATTATTGAGAAAGACTACTGGGTCGTATGGGTTTTGGAAAGACTATTTTCGCTTCAAAAGCTGAAGCCTCACCTCACCTTTAAAGGAGGCACATCCCTTTCCAAAGTATATGGATTGATAGACCGTTTTTCAGAAGATATCGATCTTTCAATCGAAAGAGAATTTTTTGGTTTTGGTGCATCTCAGGACCCTGAAAATGCACCGTCCAAGAAAAAACAAAACGCTATTATCGATAATCTTTCAAAAGCTTGCTCCAATTATGTTCAAACTCAGATGCTCGCCGATCTTAAAGATTGCTTTGCTGCAAAACTCGGAACAATTGACGGGTGGCGTATCTTCCTTGACCAAGAAGACCCCGATGCCCAAACATTATTATTTGAATACCCAAGTGAAACCTCAAAAGCTGGATATATTCGTCCACTTGTGAAAATCGAAATCGGTGCAAGATCAGAACACTGGCCTGTCAGCGAACATAAAATACAGAGCTATGTTAAGGAGGCGCTAAAAGAAAAAATTCATGAATCTGAAATATTGGTTCGCGTGCTGAATGCTGAACGAACTTTTTGGGAAAAAGCAACAATTCTTCATCAATATGCTCATTTACCAAAAGATAAGAAGCTTCCATCACGAATCTCGAGACATTATTATGATTTTTTCCGTTTACTAAATTCGGAAATCAAGGAGAAGGCTCTTATTGAGACCCCTCTGCTTGAAAGAGTTGCCATCCACAAAAGTATTTACTTTGCATCAAGTTGGGCAAATTACGGAACAGCTAGGAAGGAAACCTTAAAGCTCTTTCCCCCTACTCAAATCTTAAAAGAACTTGAGAAAGATTATGCGCTGATGAAGTCCATGTTTTTTAGAGAAACTCCAGAATGGGGTCTAATCCTAAAAGTAATTGGAAATTTTGAAAAAGAATTTAACAACGTTAAGAAATAAGGTACTAGGGCATCAGAGATATCAATAAGAAACTACCGTGGAAGATGCGCAAGCTCTCGCGAATATCTATTTTCACAAAATCCATTGCATTAATATTAAACATTACACACAAGAACAAGTCGATGTGTGGGCTCCTGAATTAAACCTAGAAGGAGAAGGCTGGAAAAAGAAGCTTTTAAGAACTAATCTTATTGTTGCAGTTATAGAAGGCAAAGTTGCTGGCTTTGCAGAATTCGAACCCGACAGCCATATTGATTGCTTTTACTGTCACCATGAATGGATTGGCAAAGGAGTTGGGTCAGCTCTAATGAATGAAATTTTCATAAGAGCTAAAAACTCTCTTTTAGGAAAGACATAACTTTATCAGTCCAAATAAGTCTCATCTGATTTTTCGTGCCCTTTTTTGTGCTTCCCGCAAGATAAATTGCTATTTTCGATTTCATAACATCCTTATTACTTCATTGGAAGAAGGTGTAATGCTCAATTTTTCAATGCTTATTTTTTTAATTAAAGAAAGGATAGGAGTAAAAAGAGGAGAAGGAAGTGAATGCCAATCAAACCACTCCCATCCTTCGCATTTATCTGGCTCTAAAAGCTGAGGTGACCCCTCAAACTCGTTGACAAACACAAAAAGGGTGACATAATGCTTACTTTCTTCAATAATGTCATTGACCCAAGGACCCATCTGCACAGAAAGGGCTTTCAATCCCGTTTCTTCAGATAACTCTCTCAAAGCACATTCTTTGACGTCTTCTCCAAATTCAAGATGACCACCAGCAAAAGACCACTCTCCAGAGCCGTGAGCACCTTTTCTCTTACCTAAAAGTACTTTTCCACCTTTTACTACAACAATTCCTACACCGACTCTTGGTTTTGGTTTATCCTGGATTGTTCCCATTCCCTTTCTCCAAAAGAGACTATTGTGCATAAAAATGATGATTGTTTCAATAGGATTTTGAGAGTGAAAGCTCTTGAATTTACGCAAATTTTACGCACTAGACTGCAAAAAATAGACCCAAAGAAGCTTAAACCAGACTATTTGTTTTGATCATAAGTTATTGATAATCTCATTCTTGTTTACTTTAGTTGCTTCTGTTTAGTTGGTTGACATAGAGTTCAATTCTCTCCACCTTCAAATAGAATATAAAAGGCCCTTCAAGTTGCTAAATTCTTGTTAGTGCGACGCTGATAAGCCTATTTGGTTTATCAAGGAGCAATGATCCAAAAATAGTGCTTTGAAAGGCTTTTTTATCGTTAAAAATACCGCTTGGAAGTGAAAACTTCCTTTTAAAGTCCCCTAAACTTTTCCAACAGGATGCTAATCAAAGCACTCTACCCCAGCCCAAATAAACCTTGAATATAGGCAAAATTAATTTTTAGATTTTCATTAATTTCAAAAAAGTGTAGAAGCTGCCAAGCTTGCGTTTTCTTTGCCTGCAAATTATTAGCCTGATCCCACGATGGATAAACTCGTATAGCTCGTTTCCCTTCTCCTTCGTTTTTGGATATAATTGCCTTTTCATAGAGAATAGATTTAGGAAAAACAAATTGTCCAAATCGATTTGCTGTACACACATTGACGACAAATAGATCAAAAGGATCGTCAAAAGCATAAGGTAAAATTAACCCTTTACTGCTACGCTTCCAAAAAGTGACAAACTGTCCTGTTTTTGTGGGTGTGATTTTTCCTACACGAAATTTAATGCGGCGCTGATTAATTTCAAAATTTGCTGCTCCATAATCTACACTTTCTTGTTCAAGCTGTAGATTCTCAATCTTCCATCCCATAGGTTTATAAACAAGTTGCTCAGTCAGTAATAAATTTGGATGCATCGCTCTTTCTTAAATTAAATCGGTATGTATTCTGTTAACTTAAGTTAACAAGAACGTAATGGGAGATTTTAGACAGCCATCCTACAAGCTATACTTGAATTTTTATTGCCTTCAATTTATTGTGAGTAGAGTAAGCGTTAATTTATTTTTTTATAAAAGCGCTTTTTTCGATTCGGTTAGCTAAACGCCAGCCTATCAATCCAGACGAGGCAGCAAGCAAAGCCCAAATGATGCCAAATCCAGCTACATTAATGCCTAAAGCCCGAAATCCATTCACTGATGTCATTGAGACAACATCACCGGCCCTCCATACCATTGTATCAACGACATTTTTCCCTTTATAACGCAAATTACGAGAAACAAGTGTGTAAAGGCTTTCCCTCGCTGGCTGAATCATTCCAAAAGAAAGAGATCGATCAACAATACTCACCATGGCTAACCAAGGTAACGTTCCTAATACTGGCACATAAGGGTCGTTTACTAACGTCATTGTCAGGCAGAAAAATACGATAGTCATTGTCCAAACGATAAATACAACACTCGCTCCATATCGAACTAATAGCCAACGCGTTAAAATCAACTGAACAAAAATCTGAATAATATTTGCAAATAAATCCATATTGGCTGCAAAACGCGTTTGTGCAATCACATCATTCGGAAATGTAGTACCAGAATAATCTGTAATTAAAACATAAGCAATGGTACCAATCGCATCATTTAAAAGCATCATCAATGACATAGAAGCTATAAATGGATTTGAAAAAATTTGTTTTAATCCATCTAGCATTCCTCCACCTATTGCTGATTCGCTACCCAATTCATTTCGATGAGCACCATGATCATGTGCCCATTTACCTAAAAGCATTATACATATAACAGCAATAGCAAGAAATGCGGCTGATACTGCTAATAGCAGAGCTAATCCTATGAATTCTACCAAACTTCGCGTGATTATAGGTCCCATTACAGCGCCTAAAGTCCCGCCTAAACCGATAATAGGAAACAGGCGACGTGCCTGTGGGTCACTCCAGATATCAGTCATAAAACTCCAAAATACTGACACCACGAATAAATTAAATATACTAACCCAAACGTAAAAAAAAATTCCTAAAACTTTAGGGGAAAGTAGATTTTTGTTCAGAAACAACAAGATGAATACCATCTGAAGGGCAATAAAAAATAGGTAAATCAAAGGCATGATCACGCGGCGTGGCCAACACGAAACAAGCCAACCAAATAGTGGAGTTAACACAAGTGTCGCTAGAAAAGTAGCAGTAAAGAAAACGGGTAACTCAGTCGATCCTACCTCTACAGCCATTTGATCTCTGATAGGGCGGATGACGTAATATGCCGCCAAAACACAAAAATAATAAATAAACGAGAGAAAAACTGCATACCATTCCTCAGCTTGAATTCTTACCTGGTTTGTTTTACTCATTCGCTGTTCCTACTCAAAACTGATATTTTATAAGGCAGCTTTAACAAAATTGCCTACTTTTTTAAAATCATACTTACTATTTATTTTCCTGATTTACAAAAAGCTTCCAATTTTTCCTAGAATATTTTCTAAAATCGGGGGTATGTTTCCCAGTAAAAAGAGAATTTATTAAAAAAGCTCTCTTATTACATCACATCCGCAGCAATGGCAGCCAATTCAGAACGTTCGGTTATATCTAAGAAAATATGACCGTAAATTTTTTGATCTAAGAACTTACCGACTGTAAAGGTCAAGCCATTAGAATCTTTATCTAAATAAGGATTGTCAATTTGAGTTGGATCTCCAGCTAAAACAACTTTAGTTCCTTCTCCAGCCCGAGAAATAATTGTCTTGATTTCATGCGGAGTAAGGTTTTGAGCTTCATCAATAATCATATACATTTTTGGTAGTGTTCTACCTCGAATGTATGTGACAGCTTCCATTTCAATTTTTTTACTATCTAAAACCCATTTAAGAGTTTCACTAGACTCTCCTCCTGTAGACGCACATAAATATTCTAAGTTATCATAGATCGGTTGCATCCAGTGGAAAAGTTTTTCTTCTTTTGTGCCCGGAAGGTAACCAATATCTCGGCCTAAAGGAACTATTGGACGCGTTACAAGTATACGTGAATAAACACCTTCATCAAAAACTTTTCGAAGTCCACACGCCAAAGCTAAAATAGTTTTCCCCGTTCCAGCTGGACCCATGAGAGTGACTAATTTAATATCATCTCTTAGTAATAAATCGATTGCACAACGTTGTTCAACGTTACGAGGTTTAATACCCCACAATTGATTTGTCTTTAAAAGAGCTTCTAATCTTAGATGAGAAGGGTCATACTTCCCTATTGCTGAAGTATTTTCAGCAGATGTCATCACAAAATATTCATTGAAATGCGCTTTTAGGTTTGGAACAGTTAGTTTACCATCTTTATAAAACGTATCAATTTCATGTTTTGGCATATTATCAATACGATGAATACCACGATAAACAGCTTCATAAGAATATTTGAAATTTTCATAATCTTCCGCTTCAATCCCTAAAGCTTCGGCCTTTACCCGTGCTGCAAAATCTTTAGAAACAAAAACAACTTTTTCTCCTCGCTCTAATAAAAGATAAGCTGCCATCAAAATACGATTGTCATTAATAGTCAGTTCAAAGTTATATTTGTAGTCTGTTTTAACTTCTAACTGAATTTTAACGGTGGCTCCGTTATCAAGCTTAACACCTGATTGCAAATTGCCGGTCCCAACATTTTTTAGCGAGTCTAAGAAACGAATCGTTTCCCGAGCATTCTTTCCTAATTCGTTTGGCATTCGCTTAAATTTGTCCAACTCTTCAAGAACCGCAACTGGGATGACAACATCATGCCGAGGAAATTTCATTAAAGCAGTAGGATCAATTAAAAATACGTTTGTATCAATTACAAAAGTCTTATATTTCATTTTTTTTACTCCTAAAAATTAAAAGTGCATCATATTCAGCTCTTTGATCTGAGACAAGAAAAAAATTTAATATTTATTAACCTCAGTTAAATTTTAAGCACTCAAACACTTCAACTGCTAACTTATTGTCAAATATTCTGATTTTGTGTATGATAAGTAAAAATATCAAAGGGATTAAAAACCCCATATATGTGATAAAAATTTAATGATTTAAATTTTAAACTAAAAAAAACTTTTTATTACATGATATTAATCTGGATTAGAGGAGGTTGCTCATCATGCAAATTAAAATCACTGATAAAATTCTAAGCATTGCCCCTTACCTATCCACCTGTTGGTCTCGTATTTCTACCCTTCATATGAAGGGAGGGATACTAGTTGTTAGTTTGACAGATGGAGACGTAATTAACATTCCTGGTTTATCAAATGAATTTGTAGAACAAATTTTTAAACACCATGCCGCCTATTTTGATAAAGAGGAATTAATTTATAAGCCCGACAATCCAATCGCAGAAAATACATTAAAAGGATTGATGAATCAAATGGGAGATTCTTCCGTTCGATTAGCTTTTGGATCAATGGACGGTTTATCGACCGCTATGCAGCACAACCCTGAACAATTTGATGCTCCTAACCTACCAGCCGAAATGCTGGATAAAATCGGTGCAATTGCGAAAATTATAGGAACATCGGAAGAAATTTCATTTCCGAGAGCAGAGCCTAACTGCAATTGTTTTCATTGTCAAATTGCTAAGACATTAAATCCTGAACCACTCACCCCTAGTGAAGAATGCGAAGTTGTTCATGAAGAAGAATTACAGTTTCAAGAATGGACGATCTCGGAAGTAGGAAATCAGCTATTTTCAGTTTGTAGCAAACTTAATGAACATGAAAAATACAATGTTTATTTAGGAAGCCCAGTGGGCTGCACATGTGGAAATCAAGGATGCGAACATATTTTAGCGGTTTTAAAAAGTTAGTTTTTTAAAATTGACTAGCTTAAGGGAATAGATTTCTTTTGATTTTTGTAATAGAAATTTATTCCCTTTATTTTTACACCTTCACCACTATTCTAATCCCCTCTCAAAAAAAATAAAAAATATCTACATGAATTTATCTAATAAGCAGGCTATAGCACAAATCCCTTTCTAAATGCTTTGCATAAATCTTTCAAAACTTTAGAATTCTTTATCAGTTATCATTTTTAACATGTTTTATTGTGAGGATCTATATGATGAGGAAACCAGCTCCCTCCATATTAAGCTTTTTATCTTTATTGATTCCGCTTAGCTCATCTTTATTAGCCGATGAAAATCAAGCGGAAGTCAACATTCAACATACCCAAAATTTTTCTCCGTCTTTAGAAAAAGCTGAAAAAAAAATAGCTCCATTTGAGCCATTCACTGGTAAAATCACTAAAAATAAGGTGAGATTACGCCTACATCCCACTTACGATGGCTACGTTCTACGTGAATACAATCAAAATGATCTACTCGTTATTAATGGAGAGACGGAAGATTTTTATACTGCCCAACCCCCTAAAGATATCAAAGGATTTGTGTTTAGAACCTACATCTTGGATAATATTGTGGAAGGGTCCCGGGTTAACGTAAGATTACAGCCAGATCTAGAGTCTCCTGTTATCGCCCAGCTTAATTCAGGCGATAAAGTGGAAGGTGTTATTAGCTCTACTAATAATAAATGGCTTGAGATTACTATTCCACAAACAGCACAATTTTATATTGCTAAAGAATATGTTGAAAAAATTGGAGATGCTGGTTTAATGGCTCGCCAAGAGAAACGAAAAGAAGACGTTTATCGCTTATTAGCCAATACAGAATCTTTAAGTCGCCTTGAAATGGCAAAGCCATTTGATCAATTTAATGTAGAAAGAATTAAATCAAATTATCAAGCAATTATTAATAATTATACTGATTTTCCAGATGCGGTCGCAAAAGCTAAAGAACTTTTAGCTAAATTACAAGAAGCGTTCATTACAAAAAAATTAGCTTATTTAGAAGCCCAAAATGGCTATTCTTCTCATATTCTAGAAGCTAAAAACAAACAATTAACAGAAGAATTAAATGCTCA
This sequence comes from Candidatus Protochlamydia amoebophila UWE25, assembly GCF_000011565.2. Taxonomy (NCBI): domain Bacteria; kingdom Pseudomonadati; phylum Chlamydiota; class Chlamydiia; order Parachlamydiales; family Parachlamydiaceae; genus Candidatus Protochlamydia; species Candidatus Protochlamydia amoebophila. The sequence goes on along the minus strand of NC_005861.2, from coordinate 620,301 downwards.
TAAAACTAAACTAGCAAGCCTTGAGCAGAAAGGAGGAAGTGAAAAACTTTCTAACTCTAGTATATCACAAGCAAATCCCGCTCGAAAAACAGCTCAGCTTCCTATGAACATGGCTATTTGGTTACCAATTGAAGAAGCCTTATTTAATGATTGGGTAAAACATTCTGGAAGTGAAAATCCACAAGCTTTTTATGAAGAGCAAAAGCAACATTCGTTTATTTTAAAAGGAATTGTAGATGCCTATAATCGACCTGTCAAAAATAAACCTGGTGATTATATGTTAATTAATTCTGCAAGTAAATTACCGATTGCTTTTCTTTATAGTACACAAGTAAATTTACAAGATTTCATTGGTCACGAAGTATCTATTCGCGTTGCCCCAAGACCCAATAATCATTATGCTTTCCCTGCGTACTATGTTTTATCTCTTGAGTAAACATGGAATTGCGTGAATGGGCTCATTCAATTTTAGCCTCAGACACCTTAGAAGGCAAACTGGCTCATCCTTCCGTTCTAACGGATTGTGAACCAGGCTTGCCTTTCATTTGGAGCGAACCTGTTCGTCCTCCTGGCATGTCTTTTACAAAACGGACGAAAGAAGAAAAACTTCCCCCATTTCATGATCATCATGACCCTGATAAACGAGCCATTTGTTTACATCGCTTTGCGGGTCATGAACTATTAGCTGTGGAAATCATGGCTTTTACGCTCCTTGCTTTTCCTGATGCCCCAAAAAATTTTCGTAAAGGGTTAATGAATACACTTCGAGAAGAACAGGGTCATGTTCAGCTTTATATGACACGAATGAGTCAGATGGGAATTCAATTTGGAGATCTTCCTCTTTATAAACATTTTTGGAATCATATTCCTTACATTCATTCTCCTCTTCACTATATTAGTCTCATGAGCTTAACATTTGAAATGGCGAATTTGGATTTTGCTCCTATGTATGGCAAATCATTTGCTCATTTTGGAGATGACCTATCCGCTCAATTAATGGCTACCATTTTAAAAGATGAAATCTCACATGTTGGATTTGGCTGGCATTGGTTACGTCGACTCAAAAACAAAGACGATAATGAGTGGGATGCGTGGGAAAAAACTCTTGCAACAACATTATTGAATCCAAAACGAGCGAAAGGTTTTGTTTTACATTCTGAAAATCGGCAAAAAGCCGGCATTCCCCAAGATTGGATTCAAAAATTTCAAGCCATGTAGGCCAAACATTATCAACAATTAATTAAAAAAATAAGCTTAATAATAATTCTTTGATCAGATAAGATTTATTTTATTTTTTAAGGAAATATGCCTTTATCCCGTATTCAATGTTTATCTTTACATGGCTTAGAAGCCATTCCTGTAGAAGTTGAGGTGGATGTCATCAAAGCCGAAAAACTCAATTTAGTCATTGTTGGGCTTCCTGATACAGCGGTTCGTGAATCTAAAGATCGCGTGTTGACAGCAATTAAAAATTCGGGATTTGAAATCGGATCAATTTATTGCACTGTCAATTTAGCTCCCGGTAATTTAAAAAAAGAAGGGGCTATCTATGACCTTCCTATTGCGATTGGCCTCATCAATTCATTAGGACTTATAAAAAATCGCGATACACACAGGGATTATTTAATTGTAGGAGAACTTGGATTAAGTGGACAATTACGCCCGATCACGGGTGCCTTAGCCATTGCCATGTTAGCTAGAGAATTAGGAAAAAAAGGAATTTTATTACCAGCAGCCAACGCCCCAGAGGCTGCTGCCGTAAGAGGAATAGCTATTTATTCTATTGAAAATTTGAAAGAAGCGGTTCATTTTCTTCAAGATCCAAGCTCTTATAAGCCCCTTGCTTTTTCCAATCCTTTTCAACTGTCTCGTCTCATTCCTTCTGTTGATTTTAAAGATATCAAAGGACAAGCACACGTCAAAAGAGCTTTAGAAATTGCGGCGGCAGGAGGACATAATATTTTGCTGTCCGGTCCACCAGGATGTGGAAAAACAATGATGGCAAAAGCCTTAATTGGAATTATGCCTGATTTGACATGGGAAGAATCTTTAGAAGTGACTCGGGTTCATTCTATTTCAGGTTTACTTAAAGAGGGCCAACATGTCATTACAGAGCGCCCCTTTCGTTCCCCACACCATACCATCAGCTATGCTGGCTTAATAGGAGGTGGGACCTATCCACGACCTGGAGAAGTTTCTTTAGCTCACCAAGGAATTTTATTTCTAGATGAACTTCCTGAATTTTCACGCACTGTTCTCGAGGTATTAAGGCAACCTTTAGAAGATAAAAAAGTAACGATAAGTCGTGCAAGTGGAAAATTTACTTTTCCTACAAGCTTTATGTGCGTGGCAGCCATGAATCCTTGTCCATGCGGTTATTTAGGACATCCAGATAAACCTTGCAAAGACTCGATTGCACAAATTGAAAAATATCAAAGCAAAATTTCAGGCCCTCTTAAAGACAGAATTGATATGCATATTATCGTTCCACCCGTCAAATACCAAGATCTTTTAGAAACAACAACGCATGAAACTTCTTGCACAATACGTTCACGAGTAATAAAAGCAAGAGAGTCTCAATCAGAACGTTTAGGTCAAGGAAGAACAAATTCTTCTTTAAGTACCGCAGAATTAAATAAGTACTGTTTATTAACTTCAACAAGTACAGTTCTTTTAAAATCTGCAATTGAAAGTTTTGGATTATCAGCCAGATCCTGTGAAAGAATTATTCGTTTAGCTCGAACCATTGCAGATCTGGCCTTTTCCTCTCAAATCGAGGATACGCACCTTTTGGAAGCCATTAATTTTAAAACGTCTAATTAATCCATCTTAAAAAAATTCAAATTTAAAAATAAAACAATCAATTTAGTTTGCATTATTTAAATAATAAAAATTAAATAAACTTAATTGCATTTATAGACATTTATTTTGCTTTTTTTGGCACTCTAAATTTAAACATTTACCCATTAAGTATTACACTAAGCACTCTAGTCAGTTTAATGACATTTTCTTATTGTGGAGTCGATCGTTTCTAAAAAAAGAATATCTTCTCCACTGGATGCTCCTAGTTCTTTAAATTTTCTAGCGGATGGTAACACGCGAGTTTCTAATGATCCTACAGTTTTATTATAAGCATCCACAGCACGCTCAAGCCCTCGTCGTATTTCATCAAAATGCTCCACAAGGATGCGAACACGATCATGCAAAGTCTTTCCAAGTTCGCTGATTTGCTGCGCATTTTCAGCAATTAATTCTTGACGCCAGCCATAAGCAACAGAGCGTAAAAGAGCAATTAACGTGGTGGGTGTTGCTAAAATTACTTTTTGTTCGACTCCCCATTCAATTAATTCTGGATCTTGCTCGAGTGCTGCGCTGAAAAATGTTTCGCCTGGGAGAAATAAAACAACAAACTCGGGAGCTTGTTGAAATTGGTCCCAATAAGATTTAGTGGCTAATTGTGTGATATGCGTACGAACTTGCCTTGCATGGTCTTTTAACTTTGTAAGTCTTTGCGCCTCTTCTTTTTCTTCTAAAGACTCAAGATAAGCATAAAGTGGAGCTTTAGAATCTACAACAATTTGCTTCGCATTAGGAAGCTTAATAATTAAATCAGGCCGAAATCGCTTTTCTTCGGAAAAAACAGTTTCTTGCTGAACAAAGTCGCAGTGTTCAATCATACCCGCCATTTCAACAACTCTTTTAAGTTGAATTTCTCCCCATCTTCCACGTACATGTGGGGCTCTTAAAGCCTTTACTAAATTCGAGGTTTCAACTTGTAATTGTATTTGAGATTTCGCTAATGTATGAACTTGTTCGCTCATACTCGCATAAGCCACTAGACGTGCTTTTTCTAGCTCTGACATTTTTAAATCAACAGTTTGTAAACAACTTTGGATAGGTTTGACTAAATCATCAATAGCTTTTTGTCTGAGTTGTAAGTCATGTTTTGCTCCTTCTTGCAGTTTTTCAAACTTGACCGTCGCAATATCAAGGAAAGATTGGATATTGTTTTTTAAAGCATCTGCGGATAAAGCTTTGAAAGACTCTGTTAACTGTTCTTGAGTTTGTTGATGCATTAATAATTTTTCTTTTTCATATTCAATTTGCTTTTTTAAGGCAGTGTCTTTTTCAGCAATTTGAGTCTTTAGGAAAGAATTTTCATTGATCCATCTTTGAGTTTCAATACGCTCCTGTCTCAATTGCTCTTCGAGAATGGGTAATCGTGTATTTTTCTCCTCTGCAATCGCCCTTCTTTCACACTCCTTCATCCAATCTGCTTGAATTATTTCCTTTTCTAGTAAAATTTTTTGTTTGATTTTTGAAAGATTCCATAACTTAAAAAGAATAAAAAGGAGGCAAACGCATAAACAGCCAAAAAGTATTCCTAAATCTCGTATTTCTATCATATTCTTTAATCCAGTCAATTTTTTTTATAGTGTATCAGTTTTATCAAATAAATCGTAACTTGTTGTAGATCTCAGAAAGGATTCAACAAGGAATATCGAACTTTAAAATTTATTTTTTACCATGAGCTGCTATTCTATATTTGCATAAATTCAACCAGCACATTAAAATCAATGACATTAACTAAATTTAATGTAGATCATGTCTGAATATCAAGTTATTGCCAGAAAGTTTCGACCACAAACGTTCAAAGAAGTATTTGGACAAGAGGCTGTTGTAACAACTCTTAAAAATGCGATCAAATTTAAAAGACTTGCCCAAGCTTATCTTTTTTGTGGATCTCGAGGGACAGGAAAAACAACATTAGCACGCATTTTTGCAAAAGCGATTAATTGTCAAAATTCTACAGAAGATTTTGAACCTTGTAATCAATGCACTTCTTGCCGGGAAATCACTTCTGGCTCTTCCTTAGATGTGCTAGAAATTGATGGTGCTTCCCATCGAGGAATTGAAGATATTAGACAAATTAATGAAACTGTAGGTTACGCAGCAACCTCTGGTCAATATAAAGTCTATATCATTGATGAAGTACATATGCTAACTAAAGAGGCTTTTAATGCCCTTCTTAAGACGTTGGAAGAACCTCCCCCCAAAGTCAAATTCATCTTTGCAACAACAGAAGCTCACAAGGTCTTACCTACGATTTTATCTCGCTGCCAACGGTTTAACTTAAGTCGTATTCCTCTTTCTCAGATCATGATTAAATTAAAATTGATTGCCGACCAACTTGAAATCGATGTTGAAGAAGAAGCACTGCAATTACTTGCATACAAAGCAGAAGGTGGATTGAGAGATGCCGAATCTTTATTTGATCAAATTGTGGCCTTTTCTGAAGGAAAAATTAATGCAGCAACTGTCCAGTCCATTTTAGGGCTAATGCCTCGAGAAGCTTATTTTGAATTAGATTTAGCGGGTAAGGAAGGCAATTTCGTAAAGGCTTTTGAAATTGCTTATCGTATTTTTGCTGAAGGAAAAGATTTAAATCACTTTATTGAAGGTTTAATTGATCACTTCCGTCATATTTTGTTGATTCAATTAGCAGGCATAACTTCTCCACTCCTAACTATTTCTCCTAAAGAAAAACAATTTTATGAGAGAGCGGCTCATCTTTATACCCAAGAACAATGTTTAGATTTAATCGATTATTTAATTGAATCTGCCCAACAAATTCGTTTCACTCATTCAGGAAAAATTGCATTAGAAGCTATTTTACTTCATGTCATACGTAGTCATTTTCGACTACCGATCGAAGTATTAGTTCAACGTCTAGGAGAGCTGGAGCAAATGTTAGGAGAAGCCTCTCTTGTAAATTCTTCAGTCTTTCCTCCCTTATCGAAATCAACTCCTCAATCTTCGCTTTCTACGGAAGTAAAAAATCCGCCTTTAACACCTCCTGTACCACTGACAAACAACAAACCCTCGCAAAATCTGACGACCTCTCCTATTGAAAAGAATTTGAATTCTTCAACTGCTACCTCGTTACTTTCCCCTTCAACAAATAATTGTTCTTTATTTGATCACTTTGTCAGCGAAGATCCAACACCTACACAGTCCGATTTAGGGCGATCTACTCAAAAACTTCCCAACAAAGATTCCCCTTCTCTAGTCGCTAAATTAAATGGAGATAATCCAACTCCTGTTCACCAATATGACACTCTTTTTCAATTTGCAGCCATTGAGCTAGAAGGAAAATTACAAAGAAAAGCTTAAAATAACATATGATCTATGGAGAGAAAAAACTTTAAGAACTACGCTAGGAACTAAATATTATCTCTTGCTACCTTGTACAAGTTTTATACTGACTTTTGTTTTAACTTGTCTAAAACTTCATTTATTTTATTTTTTATGAATTCTTCTGAGAATTAAAAAAGTAGATCTAATGATTTCAAAAAGGAGTAGCAACAAGTAGTTAATACACGAGCTACTATATCACTAGTGTTTTTTCCAAATTCACTGGCTAATTTTTTGATTTTTTCTAAAGTGTGAGTTCACTCTTTTAAAGTAATTTGCGTTGTTTTCATTGTTCCGGCAAAAAATCAAAATTGGGGGATGATTTTTCATAACAGACATACAGTTGTCGTTTTTATGAAATAATAAAAGGTGAAGAAACTCGGAAAAAATAGAAGTAGAAGGTTTTAAGGTATTAATTTTTTAGAAAGCTTTAAAGTTTTTCTCCTTCAAATTTTAAGCTAATTTTATTTTGAACTGCGGAAAAGGGTCCGGCTGCATTAGTCAGAAGAAATGTGATTAGTAATAGTACTCATTTCCGGAGGAGGTTTGCAAGTTTGCAAACGCGGATCTTACTAGCCTCTAATTAAACTTAACTATATTATAAGATTTAATTAAAAATAATATCAATGAAGTAATTACATTGTTTTAAATACAAAAAAGTAACCATTAATTCCCCAAAAATTTAATTTTTTGATGTTTAGGAAAGTTCCCTTTTTAAAAGAAAATAGCTTAGTATCTCAAAGCTTGAATTTAGAATTTTTATCTGGTAAAAGAGTTGCTTCCCTCACAGCAAAAAACTTTCATTCGAATGTTGAATTAGTAAGATAAATTATCAAAAAAAAGAAAATCTAAACGACATGTATTTAAAGGAGAAAGAATGGGAACTGGTTTTTCTAAAAAAAAGAAAGAAGCTCGACTAATACAACAGCAAATGAGTTTGGTTCAAAATGAATTACAAAATCTTGAAGTGGTAGGTGTCGCAGGAAGTGGTTTAGTGACAATCACCTTGACTGGCGATGGAGAGATGAAACAAGTTAAAATCAAACCTGAATGTGTCGACGTAGAAGATTTAGAAGGATTAGAGATGTTAATTCGTGCAGCTCATGCCGATGCTCATAAACGATTAAAAGAACAAAGCCCTCCCATTCCCGGATTCCCAGGATTCTTGGCTTAAAATTTTTACCTGCAAATATGCTTTAACTTCTAGCCTAATTCCATGCTAGAGGAGAAAACATTTTACAGGTAATGTTTTCTTAATTTCAAAACAAAATTACTTTGTATCCGAAGTTTAAATATATGTTTGAGGAGGATAAGATACATTATAAAATAAATCATGAGGCACACTTTTTTGATATTCCTGGATTAACAAGTTTAAAACTTCTTGTGCAGTGGTCAGATGTAAAGCTAAGTCCGCCAATTGAACAGCATCAACAATATACGTACTACGAATAACATTTTTGATAACAGGTAAATAGCGTGGAGCTACAGATAATTCTTGAACTCCAAGTCCTAGTAATAAAGGAATAAAACGAGGATCAGAGGCGATTTCTCCACATACGGAAACAGGGACATGAGCTTTATTTCCTTCAGAAATAACTAACTTGATCAAGCGTATAATGCTCGGGTCAGTTGGTTCATAAAAATCATTTAACAAGTGATCTTTCCGATCAATTGCTAAGGCATATTGAACTAAATCATTCGTCCCAATCGAAAGAAAATCACATTCTTTAACAAAATGATCCACCACCATAGCTGCCGAGGGAACCTCGATCATGCAACCCATCGGAATATGTTGGTCAAAGTGCAGTTCTTGACAAACTTCTTGCAGAATTTTTTTTGCTTCTCTTAATTCGGCAACTGTCGCAATCATGGGAAACAAAATACGAACCTGCCCATAAATACTTGCTCTGACAATAGCTCTTAATTGACTTTTCAATAACTTCTGTTCCCTTAAAAAATACCGTGTTGCCCTTGAACCAAGAAAAGGATTTTTTTGAGTTGTTGAAGGAACGTGAAAAGTTGCCTTATCTCCCCCTAAATCAAATGTTCGAATGACGACAGGCAAGCCATCCATTTTTTTCACAATTTGCGAATAAATGTTGAATTGTTCTTCTTCGCCTGGGATTTCTTTTTGAGGAAGAAAAATATATTCAGACCGAAAAAGGCCTATCCCTTGGCCACCTAATTGCTTAAGCAAATCAACTTGATGACTATCATCTAAATTTCCATATAACCTAACGGTATATCCATCACAAGTCTCAGCCGGCCAATGTACATCGTTTTCAAATGCAGTAATTTGCGTATGCATTTTTCTCTTCAACGTTTCGTAACGATGAAGAGTCTCATCCGTTGGGTTAAGGATCACTTGACCCGTTCGCCCGTCAACAATAATCGTTTGATTGTCATTTTCTCTAATTAGATGAAGATTAATATTGGAAATAAAAGGAATTCCTTTTGCTTTAGCAACAATCGCAGCATGAGAAGTTGCTCCTCCACTTTCCGTTAAAAATGCTCCCACATGGTAAACTTTAGCTTCCGCAGTATCCGAAGCTGTTAATTCCACTCCACAAACGATTGAATTGTAAGGAACATCTTTTAAAGACAAACTTCCACTTTCGTAAAGATAGCTAAAGACTCTTTGTGAGACATCTTGTAAATCTTTAAACCTTTCTGCAAAAAAGGGATCTTTTAAAGATTCAAAACGAGTTTGAAGCTTAACCAAAGATTGCTGAAAAACAAACTCAGCATTTTGATTAGCCTGTCGAATATTCAATTCCATTTCAGTTGTCAATAAAGGATCTTGTAGAATCTCTAGCTGAGCCTCTAAGATAAGGATAGCTTCTTGTGCTGATTCCGATTCAAGTTGTGTTTGTAATCGCTTGATATCTTGCCTACTTCTAAAAAGGGCGTGACGATAACGTTCAACCTCTTTTTCAGAATCGGAAGAATCAATCTGCTTTTCACAAACAGTAAATTCATCACGATCGAGAAAATATGTTTGACCAATTGCAATGCCACGGCAGATGGGAGAGCCTTTTAAAATAATCTCTTCAGCCTTGAGCTGCATTACTTACTCTCCGAATTGAGACTCAAACGCCTCAATCAGTTTATCCATGGTGTCATTTGCATCTTCCCCTTCCACTGCTATTGTAATTTTAGAATTTTTTCTAGCAGCTAACATGAGAATACTCAAAATACTCTTCGCATTAATTGTTTCTTGTTTGTGTGTAAAATAAACATCACTCTTACAATTTTGCAATAATTTAACAATCGTGGTTGCTGGTCGCGTATGAAGACCCATGCGATTTTTTACTTGTACTTTACAAACGAGTTTCACAATTTTTCCTTGGTTTTTAGAATGTATTTACATCCTTAAGGTAAAATTTTCTTTCTGACTTTAGATGTCGTTAATTCTAATACTTTTGTCGTAAATTCTTGAGCCGAGTTATAACCCATATTCTTCAAGCGATGATTTAAAGCCATGGTTTCTAGTAATAAAACAACATCTCTTCCTGGCTTAACAGGTAAAGTTAAATACGGAAGTTTTACATCTAGAATTTTTGTAAATTTTTCGTCTAAACCAATCCGATCATAAAAATGTTCATCATGCCATGCCTCTAATCGGACAACAATATCAATACTTTTTTGATCTCTTACGCAAACTGCTCCATAAAGATTAGCAACATTAATAATCCCAATTCCTCTAATTTCCATATGATGGCGCGTTAAAGCAACTCCAGAACCTTCTAAATATGTTCCTTCTTTCTTTTTTACTTTCACGATATCATCTGAAATAAGACGATGCCCTCTTTCAATTAATCCAAGAGCAGCCTCGCTTTTACCTACAGAAGAATCCCCTTGAATTAAAACACCCACTCCAAATACCTCAACAAGAGACCCATGACAACTAACACTAGGAGCAAATTCTTCTGTTAAAAGTAGTGTTAATTGGCTCATCAAATTCATGGTAGATAAATTTGTACGAAAAAGAGGAATATTTAATTTTTCACAAATAGCCCTCAGCTCTTTTGGGGGACGATAACGCCTACTCACTATCACTGCCGGAGTATTTTGCTTAACAATTGCTTCTAGACGCTCTATGCGAATTTGAGAATCTAAATCTCGGATATACTCGATCTCTACTTTACCGAAAATAAGAATTCGCTTTTCAGCATAATACTTAAGATATCCGCTTAAGCTCAATCCAGGTCTTTGAGCCTCTGGAACTTTAATGCGTCTATTTATCCCATTTTTACCCGCAGTCAACTCAAGTCCAAGTTTTTTTGCGTGTTCTTCATATAATTTTTTAACTAAATACATGAGCCAAATTAGTCGATTTTTTCAAGATAGAACATTAACCACTCAGTAAACGTTGCAAAAGCCATTGTTTCTACGCAATCATCCAGCTTCGCACAATCTAAAATAGTTTTTGCTGAATTCGAATAATAAACATTACCCATTTCATGATCTGGATACCATTCTCCCCAAAAACATTGAAAAAAAGGCATCCCAAATGATTGGTAAAAGGGTATAATCGAACGAGGATAGACCACAACTCCTTTAGTTGTTGTCATGGGACTCTCTTTTTCTAATAGCTTTTGCAAAACTTCATACGCATTAGCCATTTCAATTGATTTGATGATTCCCGTATCTGTTAACTTGGCAAATCCGTTATGTATTTGCAGAAAAGCCAAGAAATCAGAAGGAAGAATATAGTCTGGAAACACTTTTTGCAAAGCATTAATTTCTTGTTCACTAGCAGGTATGCTACCATGAAAAAATCCCCCGTCATTGATAAGACTGTAAACAAAACTGACTTCAAATGAATCTTCATACTTCTGCTGAGTTAAAAAAATCCCAATATTATCAACCCTACTAAAAAATTTATTTAAAAATTCATTTAAATAAGGATGATAAGGCAGCTTTGTTAACCAAAATTCTTTTGTAAATTCAATTCGATCTTGAACAGGCAATTGTGCCAATTCATACCAGCCTCTAGTCAAATTAGGAGCTATTTCAGATGCCTCTTGCCAATCAATCATAGGATTTTCATTTAACTCAATGACACAATGAAAATGTCCTTGAGGTGATTCTTCTGAGTAACAACTATAATGCTCTTTAACGTGTCGATCCATAATTAAATAATCCTTGATTATCTCTTAGATAAATGAAAATTGTCTATCTATTGCATTTGTCTTAATTAACCGCAGTTTTGAATTTTTTCAAATGATTTCAAATTAAAAGAATCAACATTCCGATGAGTAGTCAAATTGCAGAAGAATTACTTTTATAATAATTATTATCAAGTTTATGATTTTTCCTCAGACTAAAAAATATTTTTAATACATCTAAAAATATGAACATGCTAGATCGGTTACCCTTTTTTTGGCTCAAACATCCTGCTCTTTTCCATTCAATTTCTTTGATATTAGGGGCATATGCATTTTTTCATTCTTTTGCTTTAGTACTCATTCCAAGCTTATTCTTTTGGACCCCATTTTGCATTAATCTTTTTTATCATCCATCCATACGTCCATTATTTGCATTAAATCTCTTGCTGTTTATATTAATTTATTTTTTTCTAGCGGTTTCTTATGAATTTCCCCATCTTCCTGATAAAGGATTAATAGGAAAAGCTCACTTATCAATTGATTCATTAGATAAACAGCGCTCTCCCTTTGGAACACAATGGAATTTTCACTGCACTCTTCTGGATTTTTTCCCCGATTCCTCACCGCATCATTCAATTGCAAAACAAATCAAATGTATTGTTTCTATCCCTCAAAGCGGCTTTCTTCAACGGCCTTTAGCGCAACGAGAATATATTGTGCATGGTAAATTATCTAAACCAGGAAAAGGAGATTATCGACTAAAAATTTCTAAACTAGAACCTTGGCTCGGTTTAAAAGAAAATTGGGGATTTACTGAACACCGCTTTCAATGGAAAAAGAAAACTGCTGAATGGATTCGCAAACAATTTAATAACTCTATCACTGGCTTTTTTTTAGCAGGGCTAGCAACAGGAGAAATGAATGTTTCATGGGTTAAAGAGGAATTTTCGCGCTTCGGTCTTCAACATCTTCTAGCGATTTCAGGATTTCATTTTGCTATGTTGGCTGGTTTACTCAGCTTTTTACTTCGCCTACTTTTCCCTCGAAAAATACAGGCTATTTTACTTTTAGTGTTTTTAGCTATCTACTTTACCTTTCTAGGCTTCAACGCCTCTGTTGTTCGAGCTTGGATTATGAGCTCACTAGTCATTTTGAGCGACATTTTTGAAAAACAATCTACACCTCTTAACAATCTTGGAATCGCTATCATAGGGATTTTGTTCATCGACCCTTCTTTACTAAATACAGTAGGTTTTCAATTAAGTTTTTTCATTACCGCATCCATTTTACTAGGCCATCAGCCTGCTAGTCGATGGCTAGATCGTTGGATTTCTAAAAGACGCTTAAACCAAGTTATTGAAATGGATGGATGGAATCAGCATGGATACTTGATTTTAACTTTATTCAAGCAGGTTCTAGCTCTTACAATTGCCGTTAATTTAGTCGCATTGCCAATGACGCTTTATTTATTTCAACAGTTTCCCGTTATCGGATTATTTTATAATCTCTTTTTCCCTTTTTTAGTTTCTATTTCCTTAGTATTACTATTTTTAGGGGCATTTTTGTCTTTTATTCCCCTTATAGGAAAAGGAATTGTTTTCCTTAATGATATTTATACAGGATTTGTTCTCAAATTAACTTATCAAATGCCTGATTTTATTGATCATTATATCGAGACGGAATTTATAAATCCTTATTTCCTCATAGGTTACTTGAGTTTATTGGTAACACTATTAATCATTAACAATCAATTTTACGAAGAAATTTCAGAAGAAAACTATGAAGCAAAATGGCTTTTTTTTTAAAGTTTATAAACTTTTGGATGTCGTTTCGAAAAATTATTAGCAGGAATAAATTTAGCAAATGTCTTAATTTTTTTTATTGACTAAAATGGAACCTTTAACTAAAAATGTTGTATCTTCAATGGCGGTCGTAGCTCAGTTGGTTAGAGCGTTGGATTGTGGTTCCAAATGTCGCGGGTTCGAATCCCGTCGATCGCCCTCTTTTTATCTTAAAACAACTTCCGAAATTTCACTCTTATAAATTTGTGTGTTTATTTTTTGGGAATGGTATACACTAATTTTATTCACAATTAATTCGTTTATCAAACGAAATGTAAAGCCTTTCTTCTGGATTTTTTATGACAATATGGGAAGCCTTTTTTTTAGGTCTTATTCAAGGCGTGACAGAATTTTTACCAATTAGCTCGTCTGGCCATCTTGAATTAGCACAGTATTTCCTAGGGTTTGAAAAACTTCAAAGCTACGTATTGTTTAATCTTATTTGTCATTTAGGAACTTTAGGATCTATTCTCTACATGTTCTTGCCACAGATAAAACAAAGTTTAATAACAGAGCGCAATCACATCTTTCACATTATCTTAGGAACTCTCCCTTTATTTCCCCTTGTTTTGATTTTAAAACCTATCAAAGCAACATTTGATCAACCTCAATATTTAGGGCTATGCTTTCTTTTTTCTGCTGCTTTGCTTTTTTCTGGTGTTTACTTTCGCTTGCAAATGCAAAAAAAACATTCATTGAGAGATTGTTTAACGATTGGATTATTTCAAGCCGTGGCAGTTTTACCAGGTATTTCTCGTAGTGGAGCTACTATCTCAGCTGCCAGATTGCTTGGCTGGGATAAACAAGACGCAATCCAATTTTCATTTTTATTAGCTATTCCAGCGATTCTAGGCGGAACATTTTTAGAGATTTGGCAATTTCTAAAGTTACCGGCTTCAGAAATTCCTCCAATAGAAATAGGACAATTTCTAACAGGTTTTATCACTTCTTTTATGATTGGTTGTGCCTCATTATGGGCCGTCATACAAATGATGACGCAAGATAAATGGGTTTACTTTGCTTGGTATTGCCTATTCATTGGAATAGCTACAACTCTTTATTTTCAGATGTAAAGGCGAATATCATGGCAAAAAAGACTAAATCATCTAAAAAAAAACAAAAGAATGTTTATACAGAAGAAGCCATTTCTTTAATGACTACTGAAACAAAAGGGTTTCTTTCCCTTTCGTTCGCAGTAATTCTATTACTTAGTTTGATGAGTTATGCCATTGCTCCCGACTCAAAAAATCTATTAGGAGTCATGGGTGATAAATTAGGATGGATTCTACATGCATTCCTTGGTCTATCTAGTTACCTTCTAGTTTTTTATATTGGCTGGATGGGTTGGAGACAATTATTCAGTAAAAATCTTCATTTTGTCTGGTTAAAAAATATTTACGTAGCCATAACGTTAATCTCAACGAGTATGCTCCTGAGTCTAATTGAAAGTGACTACCCAACTTTTGGAGATTTTATTGGTCGCACTTTTTATCCAGGCTTATGGATTAAATCTATGCGATATCACTTAGGAGGAGCTCCTTTCTTTTTTCTTTACCAAGATTTACCTTCTTTCAATTTAAATCATATTTTTAATACAGTTGGCGTTGCTCTTATTTTTTCAAGTACACTTATTGCAAGTCTCCTTTTTTTATTTAAAATTCGCCTCCTTCCTCTTTTTCAAAAGATTTTTGATAGATTTAAAAAAGAATGGGCTAATCGTAATCCAAGTGTAAACAAAGCTGAAGAAACATCAATGTTAGAAAAAAAAGAAAGTAAAGAGGAGAAAAAACCCCTAGAAGAATCTGACAGTGACTTCCTTCGTTTTGTGAAACTTCGCATTCCTACAACGCATTTTCAAGAAGGAAACCCAAAAGCCCCTTCAGATTTATTAGCCATTCAACCAGAACAAAATCTTAAAGTTCGACCATCACTTTCAAGAAAAGAACAAACGGATGACGACTTTCAAGAAGAAATAATTGAAACACAAACTTTGGCTCGCCCAAGAAAAAAAGAATCTCTAGAAAATTATCTTGAAACTGATCATCGTGAAGCTTTTAAACGACCCGAACTTTCCAAGGAGATCAGCGATCCCAAACTTCGTAAACGCGAAGCTGCTTTAGTCGCACAAAGCGTTTATAATGGAGATTTCACAAACTATAATCTCCCATCCCTCACTCTTTTGACAAATCCTAAAAAAATCGATCAATCTTCTTTAAAAAAAGATTTGAAAAGACAAGCAGAAGTTTTAGAAGAAACATTACTTAGCTTTGGAATAGAGGCAAAGGTTGGTCAAATTAATTGTGGCCCAACTATCACTTCTTTTGAAGTCCATCCAGCGATCGGAGTCAAAGTTCAAAAAATAAAAACTCTCGACAACGATATAGCCTTAAACATGGAAGCAAAATCGATTCGAATTATTGCCCCCATTCCAGGCAAAGCAGCTGTTGGAATAGAGGTTCCTAATGCACAACCTCAAGAAGTAGGTTTTAAAGATATGCTATTAGCTTATCAACAAGGAACACAAAAACTTAATATTCCTATTCTACTTGGAAAAGCTGTTAATGGCGATTATGTTATGAGTGATCTTGCAAAAATGCCTCATTGCATTATTGCAGGAGCCACAGGTTCTGGAAAATCGGTTTGTATAAACACAATTGTTATGTCCATTGTTTTAAATGCCAAACCTGATCAAATCAAGTTGATTATGGTCGATCCTAAAAAAGTGGAACTCACTCCTTATACGCGTTTACCTCACATGCTTGCTCCTGTTATCACAGAACCTCAAGGAGCTGCTGCTGCTTTAAATTGGCTCGTGAAAGAAATGGAAAGCCGTTACGAGATTCTCAAAATGGTGGGGGTACGTAATATCGATACTTTTAATAAACGAACAATTAATCAAGAACAAGAAGCTAATTTAGGAAGGGAAATCCCTACGCATATGCCATTTATTGTAGGGATTATTGACGAACTAGCCGATTTAATGATGGTTGCTAGCAATGATATTGAAACACCGATTGCCCGTATTGCTCAAATGGCCCGTGCCGTAGGTATTCATTTAATTTTAGCCACTCAACGGCCTTCTCGAGAAGTTATTACAGGTTTAATTAAAGCTAACTTTCCAACCCGAATTTCCTTTAAAGTCGCTAGCCGCGTTAATAGTCAAATTGTTCTTGATGAAACAGGTGCTGAAACTTTATTGGGCAATGGCGACATGCTTTTCCTTCCTCCAGGTTCGTCTCATTTAACACGTGCACAAGGAGCCTTTGTCAGAGATGAAGACATTTTAGCTGTTGTTCAACATATTTGTGATCAAGCTCCTCCTAACTATGTTATTCAATCATTTGATCAATACCATGCAAGTTTGGATGGCCTAGTTAATGGCTTAGAACAAGGTCTTGAACTAGATAGTTTATATGAGCAAGCTAAAGATATTATTTTGAGTACAGGAAATGCCTCTACCACCTTTCTTCAAAGAAAACTAAAAATTGGATATGCACGAGCAGCGAGTTTAATGGACCAGCTAGAAATGCAAGGCATTGTTGGACCTGCGGAAGGTAGCCGTCCACGTAAAATTTATGCTGCGAAGTCGGTATCCGAAGAAGATGACTTAGTAGATGCAGAATTAATGGAATGATCAATTTTATTTGTGCTCTTCAGATTTTATTAAGTCCAATGTGGTAAGGATGGAATAACTTGAATGGACTATTCAGTTTTGCCTCTAAAATGTTTTCATTCAAATTGGATTAAATCATGGCTTGCATTTAAATTCTGAATAAATTTTTTTTATTCTGCGATAACTTAATCAAAAAAAACCTACTAACCCTTAAGTGATTTCTAACTAAAAAATTAAAACTCAGACTTAAGTAAACAGCCAAAAATTAAATTCTGAGAAAACTTGAGATTCTCATCTTTAATTAAGCATGAATAATGCATTGAAGTAAATTTCGCAAGAAAACTAATCTTTAAATATGTTATAAATCCGCCTTTCTGATAAATGACTGTTTAAATGATTAAAACTAGGTGATTATGAAGGGATTTTGCCCACTCGCATCAGGGTCCAAAGGAAACTGTATCTATCTCGGCACCTCTCAAACTAAAGTTCTTATTGATGCGGGTATAAGTGCCAAAGCCATTCAAAACCGCCTTGCAGAAATCAATGTTGATATTTCTGATATCGATGCAATTTTAATTACTCATGAACACTCTGATCATATCCAAGGATTAAAAGTACTCGCTTATAAATTAGGAATCCCTGTTTTAGCCAATCATGAAACAGCCAAAGGTATTGTTGAAGCATTTCGCAATTGTCCAAAATTTAAGATTTTCTCTACTGGAGAAACTTTTGAATTTAAAGACATTGAAGTTCATCCTTTTACGATTCAGCATGATACAATTGATCCGGTAGCATTTACAATTCGTTTGAATGATCTAAAACTTGGATTTTGTACTGATCTTGGTTTTGCAACCTCTCTTGTTCAAGCTAAACTTCAAGGATGTGATTACTTATATCTTGAATCTAACCATCAACCTTCTATGGTACATGCCTCCCCTCGACCAATGGTTTATAAACAACGTGTCCTTAGTCGTAGTGGACATTTGTCTAATGAGGCTTGCGGCACTTTACTCTCTCAGATTTATCATCCAAAACTTAGACAT
Organism: Candidatus Protochlamydia amoebophila UWE25; assembly: GCF_000011565.2. Lineage (NCBI taxonomy): Bacteria > Pseudomonadati > Chlamydiota > Chlamydiia > Parachlamydiales > Parachlamydiaceae > Candidatus Protochlamydia > Candidatus Protochlamydia amoebophila. Next base: position 602,498 of record NC_005861.2, on the reverse strand, counting down.
GTTCATTTAGCTCATCTATCAAATGAATGTAATAGTCCTGAAACGGCTTTAGGTGTGGTAAAAGGAGTTTTGCAAAATCATGGGATTGATATAGAAATGTGCGTAGCATCACAAGAAAAAATCAGTAAGCCGATTTTTTTCTAACTATACTAGTCGTTAATCAATAACTTTTTTGGAAAACGCATGATTTTTGAAATCTATTGATTTATCTATATGCTGGTTATCTAGGTGCTAAATTCAGCATCGATAGTCGAACCATCGATGCTGAATCAAAACAATCAGTTCGGTGAAAAAAATTCTTTAATTTTATCTAGAAAGCCTTTTCTTTTAGGAAGATTGTTGGGTCCTTCAAGTTCACTGAATTCTTGTAAAAGCTCTTTTTGACGCTCGCTTAAACGGGTGGGTGTTTCGACAAATATACGTACTAGTAAATCTCCTTTTCCATGTCCGTGTACATTGGGAAATCCTTCACCCTTTACTCGGAAAATCTTTCCATTTTGCGTTCCTTCCGGAATGGTAATACGGCACGCTCGATTGGTCAAAGACGGCACTTCTTTTTTACAACCAAGGGCAGCTTCAGCAAAACTAATGGGTAAATCTAATAAAATATCGTTCCCTTCTCGCTCGAAAATCTCATGTGGTTCTACATTGATGAACACATATAAGTCTCCTGCAGGACCACCATGTTGTCCTACATCACCATACCCGCTCATTTTTAAACGCATTCCGCTATCTACACCAGCCGGAATATGAACTTTAATGTGTTGTTTTTCTTTAACAGCACCTTGTCCTTTGCAATTTTTACAAGGGTCGGTAATAACTTTTCCTTCTCCATGACATTTTGGACAAGCCATTGTCATGCTAAAGAAACCTCTTTGTTCAAAAACTTGACCTCTGCCTTTACATTCACTACAGGTTTTAATTCCTTGTGATGAGGAGGAGCCTTTACCATTGCAAACATTACAATTTGCGTAGTTAGAAATCACAAGCTCTTTATCGACACCCTTGACCGCTTCTTCAAAGGAGACGTTAATGTTAACGCGTTTGCTAGCTCCTTGACGAGCCCCTCTACCTCCTTCTCGACCTCCAAATTCAGCTCCATTTCCACCGCCAAAAAAGTCGAAAATACTTTCTCCGCCTCCACCCATTCCAAACGCACCCATAAAGGTTCGCAGAGCTTCGTCCATGGATGAAAAACCTTGTCCACCACCAGCAGCTCCTTGCAAAGCTTCTTTGCCGTAACGATCGTAAACTTGTCGTTTTTTTTCGTCGCTTAAAACTTCGTAAGCTTCCGATATTTCTTTAAATCGTTTTTCAGCATCTGCATCACCGGGATTTTTGTCAGGATGATACTGAACAGCCTTTTTTCGGTATGCTTTTTTGATTTCTTCGGGAGTCGCACCACGTGCAACTTCTAGAATTTCGTAATAGTCAGCCATAAGATCTACTACTTTATTTTGAAGGATTAATTTTTGAATTTTCGCAATAAAATATTACGAAAAATTTTCTAAAAAAGTTTAAATACCTTAAATAACTAAATATTAATATTTAAGGTAAAATTGATACCCTTATAGAATAATTATTTATACATCATAAGGGCGTAAGCTTTGTAAGCGTAAGGCTCTTAACGTTGTTTCTTATATTTTAAAGCAGCTTTAGATTTAGCACGTTTTTTGATAGAAGGTTTAGAATAAAAACGATGTGCTTTTACAGACTTCATAACTCCTTCTTTATCGAGACGTTTCTTCAAGGCACGGAGAGCTTTATCTATTGAGTCGCCTATACGGACTTTTACAAGTGACATTGAGTTGTTTCCTAATTTCTAAGTGTTAAATTTGCTGGAATGAGCCTTTTTTCAAAGATTTGCCAGACAATACTTATCTTTTTCTTACACAGATAGCGATTATGCTACCTCAAATAGAGGATATTAATCAATAGACTTCTTGCAAAAAACAGGGGATAAATTTGAATATTCAAATAATAATTTGACGTTAAAAAGAAGAGCTTAGTTAAGATGATGATTTATTTTTTTCTCGTTCAGCTTCCGTTTCTTTTAAATATAAAAGCTCTAAATGCCCCTTATTTCTCCAAGCTTCGTTTCGATAAGCCAGATTCATTCTATGAGCTAAAGCATCTAAGGAGGGGGCTTTTTCCTCCCAGGTCCACATTAGGTCTGGATATTGCTTCTCTAATTTTAATTTCAATGATGGAAAGAAAGGAGTCACTAAAATTTTGACATCCTTTAAAAAAGTTCCCAACTCGGCAAGAGAGTAAATCGAGGGTTCACATAAATAATCAATCCCCTGATCAGTTAATATGCCTTTGCGTACATAAGCACCTCCAATTCGCGCATCAATGATAGCTGCAAAAGGAACATTCTTTTTAGATGGAACAAAACCATCTAGACTTGACACGCCGACAAGAGGTATTTTCCAACTATAAGACAAAGCTTGAGCCACAGCCATACCTACACGAATTCCCGTATAAGAGCCAGGCCCAGTCCCTATGCCAATAAAAGTTAAATCTTCAGAACGTAAGGAATTCTGTTGAATAAACTCAGCCAATCGAGGCATCAAAAAACGAGACTGAGTCATCCCAAAAGGTAGTTCTTCACAGAAAAGAATTTTTTCATCTTGTGAAAGGCCAAAAACCCCTCTTTCCGTACTTGTTTCAATCAATAAAAAACGACTCATTTGTCAAACTCGATTTTACTAGGAACAATAATTTTTTCTAAGGTACGAACAAAAAAGTTATCTGTCATTCCTGATATATAATCTACGATCATTTGAACAGAGTTGGTTTGGGATAAATAATTTTCAGTCCGTTTTTTTAAGTAGTGTTTCCACACATAACTTTCTTCTCGATTTGCTTCCAAATTTTGAAGAAGCCATTCAAACAAAATTCGATAACTAAACTTAATTTTTGAAGATTCTACCTTTAATTGGGGGTGTACGTAAATATATTGAAAATTAAATTGGCGTAGTATTTTTAAAGCTTCGAAAGCTTCTTTTGAAATAGTAATATATTCTTTATGATAACTATTTTGAATGACGTCTGCTGCTAAAAAGCTTAAGATATCTTTATTAGTAATTCCCAAACAGGTAGCAGGGATATCTTTTCTTTTTAAAATGCCTAAATTGATGGCATCTTCAATGTCACGACCGACATAACTCATCGTATCGCAAAGCTTGACTAAACATCCCTCTAAAGTACCTGGCATGATATTCAAATCAAGGTTTATTTTTTTCTGCTCTCTCTCGTCTAAATGATCTTGCCAAGTTTTACCAAATTTAGGTTGTAAAAAAGCTCCAGCCATTGCTCCATCATGGCCCAAAAAACCGTCATAAACTGCCAACCCTAAATTAAGAGGTTCTAATTCGGTGAATAAACGACAAGACTGTAAAGCATGACAAAAGGGGCCATTTCCATACTCTATAGATAAAGTAGAAAGGTAGTCTTCACCTTCATGTCCAAAAGGCGGATGTCCCACATCATGCCCAAGTGCTATAGCTTCTACTAAATCTAAGTTTAATCCTAATATTTCTGCAATTCCTCTGGCAAAATTACTGACAAGTTGCACATGCAAGCTGCGATGTGTAATGTGATCATTGTTAACTAAATACACAACTTGTGTTTTATCAACATACCGGGAGTAGGCTTTTGAATGAATAATACGATCAACATCTCTTTTATAAGGCATACGATGATCATCTTCGGGGCCTCCTTGCCGACAGTGGTCTTTAGAAAATGCAGCGTGAATAAATAGCTGCTCTCCTTCTTTCTGTTCAGCTAGTCGACGATAATGTGCAAGGGCTTTTGCAGCCTGTGTATTGGACATTTTTTCTCCATTGCCAATGAGTCAACTGTGTTATGAATTTATTGGGTGAATATCTTTGGTTTCATTCCAAATTACTTATTTTAAGGATAGATAATTAAAATTAGTAAGAAAAGGACTAAAAATTGGAAAATTTTCATCTAACAATCAATTTAAATACTTGTTAAGGCATTCAAATTTCATTCTAATCAAAAAAAATTGCTTTTAAACAACTAATATTTAATATTTTTGATTTGTTGCAAAATAAATGTTTCTAAATATTCTTTTAAAGTAGCGGTTTCCTTCAAAAATGCTTGGATTAAAAGTGTTTGACAATCAGGGCTTGCTAATGCTGAATCAATAGCTTGAGTTTGAGTTTGTAAAAATTCATTAATTGCATGCTCATCATTCAAATCAGGCAAATTCACAGTTTTTCCCAAATAATATTTAAATGTTTCGGACTGAAAAATTTCTTGGAACTTTTCACTTCCTAAAAAAACCGAAAAAACAGTTTCTTTTAAATATTTTTGAAATTCTTTAGATTTCATCAATTCTGGTAAAACGTGCTCCATTTGAAAATTTTTAAATTGTTCCTTTTGAAATAAACTTGGAAGTGAAGATTTTTTCGTTTTCTCTAATATATCATTTTCAAAATTTACATTCGGAAATACTTTTGCAAATAATGTTTTTATTTGGTCTTTGTGATCAAGCATAAACAAAATTGTTTCTAAAAGTCGATTCAGTTGCTTTTCGCCAACGGCTCTTTTACAAATCATCATAGCACGCAAATGGATAGACATTTCAAAATGAGCTATCATTTCAGGATTATCTTCCAATCCCTTCACTATCAACTCATGCGCAAACATTTCTTCAAAGCTAATGGATCTATCGGTTGAATTTGTAGAACTCATATTTAGAAATTTAGGTTCAATAAAAATTAATAATTGCATGGTTAGATAGTTATAAAAAAGGCGAATAAAAATCCGTTTTTCTTTTGGAGAAAGAACTTTTTGTTTATTGAATAAAATGTCATGAATTTGATCCGTTAATATCAAGCACCAATGTTTTAGATTAAATCTATATTTTTGACCTTCTTTTATAAGAACCATTTTTTCTGGTACGGAGTTCCCACTTTTTTGCTTATCCTCTATAAAGATTTGCCTCAATAATTCTTTTTTAAAATGCTCTGTATCATGATAAATTGAATACCCTAATCGAAGCATTTCTTCATTTTGTATTAATGCTAGATGACATTCTTCAATAAAAAAATCACGTTCTTGTGCATCCGAAAAATGGTCACAATTGCTAAATTTTTTTGCATGAATCACATCAAAAGTAATTACCATCCATTTTTTTATCTCCTCTGTAGGCAGTATATAATTCTCAAATTGACGAAAATTAGGATTAAAAATTTGATCAAATATAGCCTTTTTGACCAGCTGACTATTTAATGTGTCTATCTGATGTCCTATTTGCTCATAAAAAGGGTGATCATGGGTTAGAGTAATTAAAAATAAAGTATTTGCAAATTCTTCTGCTAATGTTTCAATAGCTTGACAACGATAAGAGTCATCTCCTGCTATCAATCCTACGCTTGGACATTTGTCTTGACAGTTAATATAAAGTATCGTTTTTTGCTTTTCTCGACACAGAGTTAGAAAAGCACGCATTTCTGAATTTATTGAGACAGGGCCACCTGTTTCGATAGTCGGGGAAGGCATCATCAGATTTTTAACACAAAACTTGTTTGCCGGTTGATAAACACAAATCTTTCTTTTTAAAGAAACAAAATTTCCTTGTATGTGGGGATCAAATAAACCATAAAATAGTTTCCCAGAAGATTGATATTGACCTTGATAACGACCAAACGAGGTTGCCGTCAATACAGAATTTTTTTCCAATTCTAGCATTCGCTGACGAATAATTTCTAATCCAAAGATTAGCTTATAACGGCTATCATTAGGAACTATTGTAAAAATATTAGGTTGTTCAAGAGTTGCTTTTTTCCCAAATTCCATTAAATTATTAAAAATTTCAGTGCCGCAATTATTGAAGCGAATTTGGGAATAAAATTTATAGCCTAAAGTTAAAACATTCCTAGCAATGAGTTCATGTCGATTTTTTTCAAAATAATCGAGGGCTTTTCTAAGAAGAGAAATAATTTTTTTATATGACTGCCTTTTTTGATCTAAATAAATTTCATTAAATCTGGAAGTTTCTTGAGAAAACGTTTGAGAAAATAAGTGTTGAATGATAGGAAACAAGGTATTTTTTACGTTTTCATTGGAGATGTGTTTAACTACATATTCAATTAATCCGTCTGTTTTTAGTAAAAGTTTTCCAAGAATCTCTATCTGTTGTTTAATTAACTCTTCATAACGAACAACTTTCCATTCTAGCTCTTTGCAACCTTCCAAATAAGCAGACTCTGTTTTTGAAAATATAAAACTCAAACCTAGCATATGTTATCCTGAATGTTAATTATTACAAAAATTATCCTTCCTCTTACTCAACTAACTTTTACTCTATAGCTGATTCAAGTATGTCTCGTTTGATTAACTCTTTAAATAACTCTTTGACAAAGATTGGATAACGCTGTAGCTTATTTAGAAGTGTATACGTAGATTTTTTTGGGTTATTTAAGAATTTTTTATCTAAGATAAAATCTTTTAAAACCTTTGGAAATCTCCTGTCAGAACCTAATTCTTCAGTTGACTCCTTTGCAAATTCTATGAGAAATTTTAAGAATTTTTCCTCTTCTAATAAATCTGGCAAAATAATTTCAATCAATGTGGTTAAAAAATAGTGATCTTCAAAAACATTTTTTAAGTCAGTTTCTGGCTTAGATAAAAGTAAATCATAGTTGATGGATACGTCTGGAAAAACAGCTTTAAAAAGTTTTTTAACTTGTGATTTATGATCATGCAGAAATTGAAGAAACTCAATTAGCTCCAATAACCTCTCACGTTTGATAACTCTTTTACGTACAATAAGGGATCGAACCAAAAGAAGCATTTCAAAAAATTCAATTATTTGTGGGTCATTTTCTTGATCTTTTAGAATAATCATTTCAGCAATTGATGCGCCTATGCGCGCGACACCTCGATCAATTCTACCTTTACAAACACCAGCCATCGCCTTTGGCTGTAAACGAATTAAACAATAATTTGTCAAATAATTATAGAAGAAACTAAGAAATATACGCCTTTCACTGGGGCTTAAATCATCTCTATTATGAAAAATAATTGAATGAATATGATCTGCCAATTCAATCCCAAAATTTCTTAAATCTGTTGCCTCTACTAATTTTTGAGGAATCCAATATCCTGTTTCTTCAGGATTTCCATCAAATATTTCGGTGATCAAATGTTTTTTAAAAAAAGACCCAGGTTGGTAGATAGAGTACCCCAAAGCAAGACCAAAACAAGTTTTTGCATTAATAATTAACGTATGATGAAACTTTTCAATAAATAACTTCAAAGTGTCTTCTGTAAAAATTTTGCATTTATCAAATTGCGTGGCATGAACAAGATTTAAAGTGGCTTTCACCCACTCTGATAACCCATGATCCAATGGTAAATAATACTTAAATACTTCAGAACCTGTTGTACATAAATCTGCCCAAATTTTACTTTTTACTGAGCTTGCAGTTAAATCTTCAATATCATGGCCAATTTGCTCATAAAAAGGGCTATTGTGAGATAATGTGAGAACATAAAATTCTTTAAACTGATCGCCTAAATCATGAATAGCAAGGCATCGAGGCTTTTCATCTGCAGCTAATCGACTAATTTGATTGCGACAATTTTGGTAATTCAGATACAAAAGCCCACACTCAACTTCTTTTTGCCGATAATAGGAAAGTAAACCCCTCATTTCAGGATTAATGGTCGCTACACCCGATCCATTTTCGATCGTCGGAGAACCTAATGCTAAATTTTTAGTACAAAAAGTTTGACCTTGAATATTAATTGTTAAATTCATGAGGAGATGCATAGGATTAGATTGCATATTGGGATCAAAATCATAAAGGCTAATCCCATTCATGTAACCAATCAAACTATTTGTTGTGCGAGTAAGAACACTCGTTGTCTGTTCAGAGTCGTCAACTGAGGCAATTCTTTGATATTGAACCTCCAATCCTCTTACCATCCGATGTTTGTCAAATCCTTTTACATATGGAAGGGGGTATTTTACCTTTTCTTTGCTAAGCTTCGCAGTACCTAATTGAATAAATGTCCTAAAAATAATTTGGGTACAATAGTTAAAATGTGTTTCTGTATAAAGAATATGACAAAATGCAAACACATGTTCAGCTACAGCTTCATTGCGATTCAATTCGGACCATTCAACAGCTGTTCTTAGAATTTTTAAAAATTTTTTGTAGTGTTCTCGTTGAAAATTTAAATATTCAGAACTAGATCGATCAGGTTTTTTTAGTCTATTAACAAACAAGTGTTTGATAATAGGGATTATTGTATTTTGTAAATTGATATTATTAAAATCATGAACAATCCAATTAAGTAAAGATTCTTGAGATATTAAATAATTTTTAAAATTTTCCAAGATTTGTTCTAGTAACGCATCATAACGTTTTACTTTCCAAATTATTTGAGGCATTTTTGTAGAAACTGTTTGCGAATGACCAAGAGGTTCCATTTTTTCTATCCTTAATTAAATCGAAAAAACATTAAGAAATATTTGTCCAATTATTTTTTATAAAATTAGCTATTTTAGAAAAAAATTTGGTTTTTTATAAGCTCGTCTAACAAAAGTTTTTGACAAACTGGACTATTTAAAACTAATTGGGCAGCTACTATGGTTAAAAACTTAAGCAGCAGCTTTAACTTTAATATCAGCCAAAATCGCTTTCTTCCTAAAAAGCTTTAAATTCTGATCTAAAAAATTTGGATGAAAACTTTTTTTATTTAAAAATTTAATGTCACGTTATTATAGAAAATAATCTGATGAATTGGATCAAACAATAGTTCACCCTATGCTTTTAATAGGCTTATTCTATGTATTCCCATAGCAATTTCTTCTATCTCAAATTTATGTTATCAACTCTACTAGGCCTTTTTGAAAAGAATTGCATGGTTTAGATCTCCATAAACAATTTTCAAATTATAAACAAATCTTTTTTATCAGGCGCTCAATGTGAACAACTTGGCAATCAAACAGCTATAAAATCCAACCCATTTTACAAGAAAATCTGTGAAGTTATCTCCTAAGATTGAATAATTAGTCTTAAATCTGTAAACTGACTAAGTTGGAAAATTACATCGTTAATGCAAAATCATGACAAATCGCTGTTTTAGTTACTTAAACAGAGATTTCTAGATATTCAACACTTATCTTTATAGGGAAAAATACACTCCCAAAAATAAACTAAATGTTTAGAAAGAAATCCATTAACTTTCTTTATTAGGATGCTAAATGCTGGAAGAACCAATTGACGCACTAGAAACAGAATTTGAAAATGCTTTGAATTCCCTGGAAGATAATCAGCTTAGTAAAATAAATGGACAGCTTCCAGAACAAGTTCATGTTTTTCCTCTTTTACGTCGTCCTTTCTTTCCAGGAATGGCAGCTCCTTTAGTCATTGAGCCAGGTCCTTTTTACGAGGTATTAAAGGTTGTTGCTAAATCTGATCACAAATGTGTGGGTTTAGTACTAACGCGTTCCGAACAAGCAGAAATTTATAAGGTGGGATTCTCCGATCTTTATCAAATTGGTGTATTGGCTAGAGTTTTGAGAATTATTCCCATGGAACAAGGGGGTGCGCAAGTTATCCTGAACATGGAACGACGAATTAAAATTGAAAAACCCACCTCAGAAACAAAAACTCTTAAAGCCAATGTTAGCTATATAGAAGACGATCCTATTCTGACCACCGAATTAAAAGCTTATGCTATTAGTATTCTTTCAACTATTAAAGAACTTTTAAAACTCAACCCTCTCTTTAAAGAAGAGCTTCAAATCTTCTTAGGACACTCTGACTTTACAGAACCTGGTAAATTGGCTGACTTCGCAGTTGCTTTGACAACTGCTTCTAGAGAAGAGTTGCAAGATGTTTTAGAAACATTTGATATTCGAAAACGTATCGATAAAGCCTTGATTTTACTTAAAAAAGAGCTCGATATTAGTATCTTACAACACAATATCAATCAAAAAATTGAAGCAACGATTAATAAAAGCCAAAAAGATTTTTTCTTAAGAGAACAGCTTAAAACAATTAAAAAAGAATTGGGAATTGAGCGAGATGATAAATCGCTTGATCGAGAAAAATTCGAGGCAAGATTAAAAGAAAGAGTTGTCCCTTCTGATGTTATGAAAGTGATTACAGAAGAACTTGAGAAATTAAGCGTTTTAGACATGCAATCAGCTGAATATAGCGTAGTAAGAGGATATTTAGATTGGCTAACAACAATACCTTGGGGTATTTATAGTCAAGAAAACCACAATTTAGAAGAAGCTGAAAAAATTTTAGCTCATGATCATTATGGCTTAGAAGATATCAAGCAAAGGATTTTAGAGTTTATTGGTGTGGGTAAATTAGCTAAAGGTGTTCGAGGTAGTATTATTTGTTTAGTTGGCCCTCCAGGTGTAGGTAAAACCAGCATTGGAAAAAGTATAGCCAGAGCTCTTAATAGGAAATTTTATCGTTTTTCTGTTGGAGGAATGCGAGATGAGGCGGAAATCAAAGGGCATCGTCGTACTTATGTAGGCGCTATGCCTGGAAAAATGATTCAAGCCTTAAAATATTGTCAAACAATGAATCCTGTTATCATGCTTGATGAAGTGGATAAAATGGGAAAAAGTTTTCAGGGAGACCCAGCATCTGCCCTTTTAGAAGTTTTAGATCCGGAACAAAATGCTGAGTTTTTAGATCATTACCTTGATGTACGCTGCAATCTATCCGAGGTGTTATTTATCGTAACTGCAAACGTTTTAGATACCATTCCCGAACCCTTAAAAGATCGAATGGATATTCTTCGCTTATCTGGTTACATCATGCAAGAAAAATTAGAAATAGCGAAAAAGTACCTCATTCCTCGCAATCGAAAAGAAATGGGATTAAAAGCATTAGAAGTTTCCTTCACTCAAGAAGCGCTTCGATCTATTATCAATGGCTATGCTAGAGAATCTGGGGTACGTAATCTCGAAAATCTGCTCAAAAAAATATTGCGAAAACTTGCTGTCAACATTGTTAGAGAACAAGAAGAACACGATAAAGAGCAGGCTAAAAAGAAAAAATCTTCCAGAAGCAAAAAACCTATCGCATTTGTTCCTACTAAACATTCAATTACTCCCTCAAATTTAAAAGATTTTTTAGGTAAACCAGTCTTCACCAGCGACCGCTTTTATGAAAGAACGCCTGTCGGAGTTTGCATGGGATTAGCCTGGACGGCAATGGGAGGAGCTACACTTTATATTGAATCCATCAAAGTTGCCGGCGAAAAAACAGTTATGAAATTAACAGGTCAAGCAGGTGATGTGATGAAGGAGTCGGCTGAGATAGCTTGGAGCTATGTCCATTCTTCAATTCACAAATACGCTCCTGGATATACATTTTTTGAAAAATCGCAAGTTCATATTCATATCCCTGAAGGAGCTACACCAAAAGATGGGCCTTCAGCTGGAATAACTATGGTGACTTCTTTACTTTCTTTAATTTTAGATACCCCTGTCTTAGATAATTTAGGGATGACGGGAGAACTTACTTTAACAGGCCGCGTTCTTCCAATTGGTGGAGTGAAAGAAAAACTTGTTGCCGCTAGACGTTCGGGACTAAAAGTTTTAATCTTTCCAAAAGATAATCTTAGAGATTATGAAGAACTCCCAGAATATATTCGAAAAGGAATTACCGTGCATTTTGTTGACCATTATGATCAAGTCTTTAAAATTTCTTTTCCTAATAAACACCAAATGAAGCTTTGTTAAGTGAAGGGTAAGTGATGAGCAAAACAATTGAGCTAGTTCCGTGGTCAATTGCCTATAAACAAAAAGTCATTGTTCCTGAGGAATTGAATCAGAAAATTACCTCGCTTCGTTCAAATGAGGCAGTAATTGTCACATTGAACGGCTCTTTCGATCTCCTACATGCGGGACATTTGCAAATTATTTATGAAGCATCTCAATTAGGTGATGTATTAATTGTCGCACTAAATAGTGATGAATCCATTAAGCGCTATAAAAACCCAAATCGCCCTTTGATTTCTTTAGAGTATCGACTCCAAATGATGGCTGCATTAGAGTTTGTAAATTTCGTGACTTGGTTTGAAGAAATGGATCCTTGCCACCTACTTTCTAAAATTAAACCTAATATCCATGTCAACGGTTCTGAATATGGCCATCAATGTATCGAAGCTGAAACTGTTTGTCAAAATGGAGGAAAAATTCATATTGTTCCCCTCATGCCAGGCCTATCTACTTCTTCTATTATAAAAAAAATTCAGGGGCTAATTTGAATCATGCGTATAATCGGCATCTTAGAAGATGAAAAAAAAGGACTAACTTTCTCATCTTTTCTTCATCAAAAAGAAATAGCACATCAACTAGAAATGGAACCTAATTATGATTGGGGTAGTGCAGATTACGGCTCGAGTCAATGTAAGATATGGATTCATGACGAAGATCAAGTAGAGCAAGCCATTCAGTGGTTGACTCATTTCAAAGAAAACCCCTCCGACCCTATTTTTCATTTTGTTCAGCCTATCTCATCTTCTTCATTCTCCCCATCTCCAATATCTAATCCAGAAATTGAACCATCTTCAACACGAAAAACACATGGCTGGGAAACAGCAACAATGGGATGGATAACCCGTAGCTTTCTCATTCTTTGTTCAATTCTTTTTGCTACTACTCAATTGATTAAACCCTCTGTTCCTATTCCAGCCAATACATCAGTTGTAAGTTTAGTTTCTTCTCCTATTGATCAAACCCTTCTTTACGACTATCCTCTCTTTTATGAACTCATTAATCGTTTTATTGATATGTATGGTTATGAAGGATTAAAAGACCCCACAAATTTAACTTTGGAAGCACAAATTTTACTTCAAAAAATTCATCATACTCCCTTTTGGAAAGGTTTTTACGAAGAAATATTTGTAAAAAATAGAGTTGAAAACGCATTAAAAGGGGATTTAGCTCCCCCCTTGTTCGAAAAGATTCGTGAAGGTCAAATTTGGCGCCTTTTTTCACCTGCTTTACTTCACGGAGATATTTTTCATTTATTTTTCAATATGCTTTGGTTAATGGTCCTTGGAAAACAACTTGAACTGCGATTAAAAGCTTCACGGTATTTGTTATTCATTTTAATCACGGGAATTTTTTCAAATACATCCCAATATTTGATGAGTGGCTCAAATTTTGTGGGTTTTTCAGGAATTCTATGTGCCATGTTAACATTTATCTGGATCAGACAGAATCAAACTCCTTGGGAAGGGTATCAATTAGATCGCTTATCTTTTTCTTTTATGATGTTCTTCATTATAGGAATGGCCCTTTTACAATTAGTTTCTTTGTTTTTAGAAAAATTCTTTCAAATTGAAATCGCTCCTCATATTGCTAATACAGCCCATCTCAGTGGGGCTTTAATCGGCATCATTTTGGGACGATTGGATTTTTTCAGTTGGAGCCATTCTTAATATGTCTGTAAGAGATCTAACCATTCTTGGTTGCTCAAGTCAGCAACCTACACGCTTTCGTAATCATGGAGCCTATTTATTAAGATGGAATGGGGAGGGGTTTTTATTCGACCCTGGCGAAGGAACTCAGCGACAGTTTATCTTTGCTAATATTGCTCCTAGTGTTATCAATCGAATTTTCATTTCTCACTTTCATGGAGACCATTGTTTAGGATTAGGGTCCATTTTAATGCGTCTCAATTTAGACAAAGTGCGCCATCCGATTCATTGTTATTACCCTGCAAGCGGCAAAAAATACTTTGATCGTTTGCGCTATGGAACAATTTATCATGAAATGATTCATGTGGTAGAGCACCCAGTTTCTAAAGCAGGTTTAGTCGAAGATGATGGAAGATTCAAAATTGAAGCGGCTTTTTTACAACACGGTATAGAAAATATCGGTTGGCGTATTACAGAAGCAGATACGAGAAAATTCGATAATCAAAAACTTATTGATCGGGGCATCAGAGGCTCTTTAGTCAAGGAATTGCAAGAAAAAGGACAATTAAACTTAGATGGGCAAACCATTTATTTAGATGATGTTAGCTGGATTAGAAAAGGAGATCAATTTTCTGTAGTGATAGATACACTTCCTTGCCAAAATGCTATTGACATCGCTCGTAATGCAACTTTACTTTTATGCGAAAGTACTTATTTAGAAGAACACAAAGAATTGGCCCGGTTGCATAGCCATTTAACAGCAAAGCAAGCAGCTTTGATTGCAAAAGAAGCCAATGCCAAGCAGTTAATTTTAACTCATTTTTCTGCTCGCTATCAAAATTTAAAATTATTTGAACAAGAAGCTCGAACTATTTTTGCTAATACTTTTGTGGCAAACGATTTGATCACATTTCCTTTTACGAAAGTTAATTTGAAATCGTAATAAAATTTTATAGTCTTATATGAGCAAGGTAAATTCATGTATATTGCGGCTTGTTATCAATTTCTTGAACATTTAAAAGTTGTTAAAAATGCTTCTGAGCATACAATTCGAAATTATGCGATTGATCTAAATTTGTTCAAAAATTATCAGGAAAAGCAAATATTTGCTGAAAGTAAATTAGAACATATTAGCCCTAAAATTTGTGCTCGCGAAAGTTATCAACAACGTCAATCTTGTCATGATGGTATTTTAAAATTGGAAGACATCGATCGTAAAACTATTCGAGGGTTTTTAGCATGGCTAAGTGCCAATCAACAAAATAAAAGAACGATTGCAAGACGTCTTTCTTCTTTAAGAAGTTTTTTTAGATATCTTCAAACGCAAAATTTGATTCAAATAAATCCTACAGAAGAATTAGAAAGCCCCAAGCTGAATAAAAAACTCCCTGTTTCCTTGAGTTATGAACAAGTCAGTCTGTTATTCGAACAACCAGACACTACATCCTATCTAGGATTTCGTGACCGAACAATCATGGAACTTTTTTATAGTTCAGGTCTGCGAGTGAGCGAACTTGTTTCCTTAGATCGGCAAGATTTTGATTATTCTAATTTGACTATTAAGCTTAAAGGAAAAGGAAAAAAACAACGCCTTATTCCTATCACTAAAAATGCTGCAAAATGGATCCAGTCTTATCTATTACACATAGAGCGTTATCAAAATTTAGAGACTCACTCAGCTGAATCTGATTCAAATGCAATTTTTTTAAATAAATGGGGTACCCGTTTGACCACCCGATCCGTCGATCGAAAGTTTGACTTGTATCTGACGAAAAGTGGGTTGGCTGGTAAAGTCACTCCTCACACAATCCGTCATACAATTGCTACACATTGGCTTGAAAATGGAATGGATCTCAAAACGATTCAATTACTTCTAGGACACCGTTCATTATCAACTACCACTATCTATACTCAGGTTTCAACAAAACTCAAACAGAAAGTTTATGCCGATGCTCACCCTAGAGCTTAAATTCCCAATTGTTTGTCAGAAATTCTACATTTTTTACCAAAGAATTTTCTATTAGTTCATCAAATTTTTTTTATTTAAATTATTTTCAATTTTAATTAATATTTCCTGAATAAATTTATGAGAGCTTTATCTTTAAAAAGAATTCAAAGAATTTGTTAATTTACTGAAAAATCATCAAATTCTTATTAAACAGCTTATGTAACATGCTTAAGCAGAGCCAAGTTGTCAGGCAAACGCTTATCATGACATGCAAGCTCAGATTGCTAGATCTAAAACCATCAATCCCATAAATCAAAGTACTTTAAGATACGATACCAACGAATTTGCAATTCGATTAAACAACAGGTCAAAGTTTTTAACATTTAAATTTCTTTTCAATTCTTTGCTTAAAATAAGGTTGAAACATTTATGGCCAAATCCCTCTTATTTCAATAGTTTTTTTTAATTCTAAATATTTATAATTGTTTCAATCTGTTATTGTCTTTTTGTTAGCTTATATTTTCGAAATAGTTTATAAGAAACAAAGGTTTTTTAACTTAAACTAGAAGATTGCATATGGCTAATGTTCAATTATCAAATATCATTATTGGCATCAATCGTGGAAATGTTTTGGCTTGCGATTCTGTTGGAAACTTTCAAGTTTTTGGTCATGGAGTCGTACCTCCAGCCGATTATCAAAATGATTGTGAAATTGTCAAAGCAAAAGTAATCCAATTTATCAATAATAATAAAGATGCTTTTAATCCAAATCTAGTCGACGCATTTGAGCAACAGCTTAAAAAAATGCGAGCAACACTTTCTCGTCCCTTCGTTTTTCCGCGATTTCTGGAGTTTTTTCTCCGTTTCATCAAAAAGCCTCCTCTTAATAGACAATTTGATGATAAGCAATTTCTAGAGACTTTACTTAACTCTATCAATTTGACACGAAATTCTCAACCTCATCCCCTTTCACAATCTTTAGCTGAAGCAGCAAATAGTTGCTCTACGAATTATTCTCCCTCAAACGCTTTCTCTGTTTCTGAAGCTGAGCACAATGCTTTTGATACAAATCCAGCCATTATTTCCTCTGATCCTTCTACTGTTGCTTTAACCGAGCATGTTACAACAGAACATGAAATTCCGCCAAATGGGCAAATTAACCAAATCGTTTCAATAAATCCCCCTCCTCCGCCTCTTCCCCCTCCTCCGCCCCCTACACAAAGAAAACCGCTAGGTGCGACAACGACCTCATTTTTGGAAAATCCTCAAGTAAAATCTGAAGCAGACTATTACACACTCGAATCTAAGAGATTAAAAAGAAATCTGAAGGAAAGAGCCAACCCCAGCGGTTTTTATTCTTATAAAATTAACCCTGAAGAAGCAAAACTAGCGACAGCCATTAATGAGAAAATAAAAACAATCCTTGATAGATTAGAAAAATTAGAACCTACTACTCTTCAAGATGCAAACATCCAAGAGCTGATTCAATCTATGAAAAACGATTTACAAAAAAATGAGATCACCATCAAAGGGACATCAACTGCTATTCCAGGCATTCATGTAAATGGAAATAACGGAGTTAAGACATTTCTTCCAGAATTTATTTCTGCCGCAAGTAAACTCACAAATCAAGAAATTCAATTTGTTATTGGACAATATTTTAATGGAATAGCCCCTACTCAAACTCATCCTGACTATGCGACCTATAAATTATTTCAATGTGATTTAGACATTATTTTTAGTCAATGGGATACTTTGTCTACAGGAGAAATAGCTCAGGAGTTTAGCCTTTTTAAAGATACGTGGAATGATTATTTAAAAAAACAGCTTAAAAGCTTATTAGGTTTACTGATCAATCGACAAAATCCGAACCTGTATCAAGTTTCTAATAATCAAAAAGAACCTATTTACCAAAGAGTCTCTTATGAAGATTATTTAACTAAGCCTAAGCAAAAAGT
Organism: Candidatus Protochlamydia amoebophila UWE25; assembly: GCF_000011565.2. Taxonomy (NCBI): domain Bacteria; kingdom Pseudomonadati; phylum Chlamydiota; class Chlamydiia; order Parachlamydiales; family Parachlamydiaceae; genus Candidatus Protochlamydia; species Candidatus Protochlamydia amoebophila. The sequence continues at coordinate 585,149 of NC_005861.2, read as the reverse complement.
TGTGCAGCAGGACCTTAATGAGCAGCCAACTGACATGTTTTCTGAACTTACTAATAGTAAAAAGTTCCAATCTCAATCTAAAAAAACTAGTAGTCGGGTGTGATAGTTAATCCATACTACTTCTTCATAAATTCCAAAAAGTTCTAAATTCAAAATTTAGACCTTTATTTTTTAGAAATCTACCGTATTCATAATGATATCAATTGAGAAGCGAGCCTGATGAAAAATTATTTAATTGAAATCAAAAAACTTTCTAAAAACTTTCTTCATTCGTCTTCTCAACACTCTACATATGCATTAAAAGATATTGATCTTGCTATTCCCGCAGGGTGCATTTACGGCATTATTGGCATGAGCGGGGCTGGAAAATCTACCCTGCTTCGTTGTATAAATGGTTTAGAAGCCCCTTCAAAAGGTGATATTTTAATTGAAGGAAAAAGTTTATTTCAAAAAAATCCGGCAGCACTTCGTGCTATCCGGCAAAAAATGGGTATGGTCTTTCAACATTTCCAACTTTTTTCTTCTCGAACAGTAGCAGAAAATATTGCATATCCGATGGAAATTGGTTTTATTTCACAGGTTTTTCAAGAAGAGAGAATTAATCAACTTCTCAACCTTGTTGGACTCGAACAAAAAAAAGAAATATATCCCACAAGTTTAAGTGGAGGAGAAAAACAACGTGTTGGCATAGCGCGAGCCCTTGCCAATCATCCTCATATACTTTTATGTGATGAGCCAACATCTGCCTTAGATCCAAAAACTACGCGCTCTATTTTGCAACTCTTAGCTGAACTCAATCAAAAATTTGGTTTAACCATTATTATCATTACACACCAACTAGAAACGGTTAAACAAATTTGCCACCGGGTCGCTGTCCTTTCTGAAGGTGAAATTGTTGAGGAAGGAGAAGTTAAACAGGTATTTATTCGCCCTCAACATCAAGCGACTCGTCATCTTTTACATTTAGATGGGGATCAGATTCCAGTAGATTTGATCCAACAAAGAAATCCTGATAAGTTGCTTGTCAGACTGGGTTTTGAAGGTAATCAAGCCAAAGAACCTATTATCTCGCAACTTATCAAACAATTTGACATTGAAGTCAATATTTTATCGGGTGGGTTGGATTACTTACAAAAAACTATAGTAGGTAACCTTTTTGTAGAAATATCCGGGTTACCCCAAAATATCCAAAAAGCCCAAGCATTTTTAAAAAGTAAGCAAATAATTTGTGAGATCATTTTATGAAGCATAACCAAATTCTCTTAGCTTTCTCTCTCATCCCTATTGAATTTTGGAATACTCTTTACATGGTTTTTTGTTCGGCTGTCTTAGCAATGTTATTTGGAATTCCTCTAGGAGTTGTTTTAACCATTACCGACAAAGGGCATTTAAAAGAAAATCATTGGCTACATGAAATTCTTGGTTGGATTGTGAACATAGGACGATCGTTTCCTTTTGCTATTTTAATGGTGGCTCTGATTCCTTTCACACGCTGGATTGTAGGAACAAGTTTAGGGACAACAGCTTCTATTATTCCCTTGACAATTGCCGCTACACCATTTTTAGCTCGCCTTATTGAATCTTCTCTAAAAGAAATTGATAAAGGAATCATAGAAGCAGCACTGGTCATGGGATCTACTCCTATCCAGATTATTTTAAAAGTGTTACTTCCTGAAGCTCTAGCCTCTATTGTACTTGGAATGACTACAACAATTATTAATCTCGTAGGCTATAGCGCAATGGCTGGCACAATGGGAGGCGGGGGATTAGGAAAAATCGCTATTCAGTATGGTTATCAAAGATTTAATGTTTTTTTAATGACAATAACGGTTATTTTACTAATCTTACTTGTGCAAGCTATTCAGGCAAGTGGCCATGCAATCGCTAGAAACATTAATCGTAAAAGAGGCAAAGGTTTGAATAAATGAAAAAATACCTTAAAAAAATAAGTGGAGCATTTTATCCTGCTCTTCTAGTAGCTTTGGTTGCTTTATCAAGCTGCTCACGTTCTTCAAAAACACAGTTAGAAGTAGCTGCAACATCTGTTCCTCATGCAGAAATTTTAGAGTTTATTAAACCTGAATTGAAAGAACAGGGTATCAATTTATCGATTATTACAGTCGATGACTATCATACCCCCAATCGAGCTCTTCAAGATAAGGAAGTCGATGCCAATTTTTTTCAACACCTTCCTTTTTTAGAAGCACAAATTGCAGACTTTGGCTATCAACTCGAGCCACTTGTTGCTGTCCACCTTGAACCTATGGGACTTTATTCTCAAAAACTTAAGTCTTTAAAAAAAATGAAAAATGGCCTTACTTTAGCTATTCCTAGTGACCCCTCTAATCAAGCTAGAGCTTTAGCTATGCTTCAACAACTTGGCTTTATTCGTCTGAAAAAAACAGATGCGATGAGTAGTGTATTTGATATTATTTACAATACTTATCACCTAAAATTTATTGAAATTGACTCTCCATTACTAGCACGCTCACTCAATGATGTAGACTTAGCGGCCATTACGACAAATTTCGCTTTACAAGCAGGTCTTTCTCCGCAAAAAGATGCTCTTGCTTTAGAGGACAAAAATTCTCAATTTGTAAATGTTGTAGCAGTCAGAGCCGGAGAAACAAATAGAAAAGATCTACAAATATTAAAACAAGTTCTGACTTCGGAAAAGGTTAAAGATTTTATCGAAAGTCATTACCGAGGAGCTGTTATTCCAGCTTTTTAATTTTATAATGATTTTTTTAAATGGGTAAACTCGTAATCTGTCATTGAATATGACATCTATTAAATCTAAAATCATATGCATTGTAGACTAGTTTAAATGGATCACCTTCCTTTCCTAATACTTAAGTTGAGTGTTAAAAACGTTAGAAAAGCACCTATAAAAAATTAAAAAAGACTTGTAAATACATTTTTGATGTCATCTCATTAATAGTTACCAACTCAATTCTATGAAAAAATTTTTTGATCTTTTTTCTTCTAAACTGAAATATCTAATCTCTCGGCAATCTTTCATTTCAAAGCACTTTTTTTTCATATATATAATAAGTCTATTTTTCTTTTTTTATTACCCAACGCATATTTTAGAAGCTACCGACAAGAAAAAAACTCTCTGTCTAAATATGATTGTTAAAAATGAAAAAGAAGTGATTACACGTTGTTTAGCAAGTGTTAAGCCCCTTATTGACTATTGGGTAATTGTGGATACGGGTTCAACAGACGGAACGCAAGACATTATTAAACAATTCATGCAAGACATTCCTGGTGAATTACATGAGCGCCCTTGGAAAAATTTTGCTCATAATCGAACGGAAGCTTTAAAACTCGCCTCTAAAAAAACAGACTATCTCTTATTCATCGATGCGGATGAAACATTTACTTATGAACCAAATTTTAAACTTCCTGAACTAAAAAAAGATTTTTACTTTGTTCAAACTAATTTTAATGATACAAGCTATTTTCGAACGCTGATCATTAATAACCACTTAAATTGGAAATGGGTTGGTGTACTTCATGAATTATTACAAGCTACGCCTAATACGGTAGACTGCGAAATTTTGCCAGGCATTACAAACATCGTACGCACCGATGGAGCTCGTTCAAAAGATCCACAAAAATATCAAAAAGATGCAGCTATATTAGAAGAAGCCTTCTTAGAAGAACCCCATAATTTACGCTACGCTTTTTACCTTGCACAAACATACAAAGATGCTGGTATGAAGGAAAAAGCGATCACCGCTTATAACAAAAGGATAGCTTTAGGTGGATGGGATGAGGAAATCTTTTGGTCTTTGCTACAAATTGGTTTATTACATGAATCTCTTCATGCAAATCCAAAGACAATTATTGAAAGCTATTTACAAGCTTATCTTTACCGCCCAACAAGAGCAGAACCCCTATACCGACTAGCCCAATATTACCGGTTATCTGAAAATTATTTAAAAGGCTATCAAACTGCCGCTCAAGGCCTTCCTCTTAGAAATAGTCCAGATCTTTTATTTGTAGAAAAATGGATTTATGATTGGGGATTATTGTTAGAATACTCGATTTGCGCTTATTGGATTGGAAAATATGAAGAAGCGCTCTTGGCTTCCTATGCCATGTTAGCACAAGCTAGACTTCCAGAAAATGTACGAGAATGCGTAGAGAGGAATTTAGTTTGGATCAATTTGAAGCTTAAAGAATCGGCTTCTCAGATCAACTTAGTCAAATCTATTTTAAAAACTTCTCTCGAAACTAAAAGTGAAGCCCAAGAAAAAAAACCATAAAAAAATAAAAAAAATTCAATTAATAAACATATACTCTTTTTGGTTTATTTATATATCTACTTGTCAACGGTACAATCTTGTGATATAGTTTGTTCAATTTTGTATAAAAAGAGCCGTATTCGAGAAAATTCTCAAAATTGAGTCATTTTTTCCGAGAGAACCATTTTTTACTCAGCCTCTCGTTAAAAAAACCTTTTTCGCGATTGTAATTTAAATTAAATTTACTTTTAGACACCGCTAGAGTTTTAAAATCCAAACCCAAGTACTTAGCAAAAAATATGATTACTCTTTCTAAAATCTCAAAAAATTTTGGTAGTCGTGTTCTATTCGAAGATGTCACAATTACTTTCAATGCAGGAAACCGGTACGGTTTGACAGGTCCAAATGGTGCTGGTAAAACTACACTTCTTAAAATTATTATGGGTTTTGAGGAAGCCACCTCTGGAACAGTTACTCTCCCTAATCGAGTAGGGATTTTACGTCAAAATATTGAAGCTTTCAAAAATGAAAAAGTTGTTGATACAGTCATTATGGGTAATAAACGACTTTGGGATGCTATAAAAGAACGAGATAGCCTTTATGAAGTAGAGATGTCGGATGATGTGGGTATGCGCTTAGGAGAATTAGAAGGTATCATTGCTGAAGAAGATGGTTATAGCGCCGAAGCAAATGCTGAAGAGTTTTTAGCAGGAATGGGAATTCTTAATGAATATTTCAATGAAAAGATGCATGCCGTTCCTACAGACATTCAATTCCGTGTTCTACTATGCCAAGCATTGTTTGGCGAACCTCAAGCTCTCCTACTTGATGAGCCGACGAACCATTTAGATTTAGATTCGATTGGTTGGTTAGAAAAATTTTTACATAATTATAAAGGAACATTAGTTGTTATTAGCCATGACCGTCATTTCTTAAATTCTGTTACAACTCACATTGCAGATATTGATTACGAAACCATTATTATCTATCCAGGAAATTATGATGAAATGGTCGTTGCTAAAACATCTGTTCGTGAACGAGCAGATGCCGATGCAAAATCTAAAGAGAAAAAAATTTCTCAATTAAGAGAATTTGTCGCTCGATTCGGAGCTGGAACTCGTGCAAGCCAGGTACAATCTCGTCTAAGAGAAATTGAACGTTTGCAGCCTCAAGACCTGAAAAAATCCAATATCCAACGTCCATATATTCGATTTATTCCTACAGAGAAAGCGCCTGGGAAAATCTTACTCAAAGTTGAAGAAATAAGTAAAAGTTATGATAACACTCCTGTTATCAAGCATTTTTCGATGGAACTCGATAGAGGAGATAAAATTGGGATCATTGGAAGCAATGGACGAGGAAAAACAACTCTTTTAAAGATGCTCGCACAAGTTTTACGGCCAGATAACGGTCAAGTTGAACTAGGACATCAAGTTCTAATCAGTTACTTCCCACAAGAACACTCCGATATTGTCGAGAAAAAAGGGCAAAAAACGGCCTTTGATTGGTTGAAAGAAAGACGTCCAGGAATTTATGATCAAGAGATTCGTAGTGTGATGGGTAAATTATTGTTTGGAGGAGATGACGCCTTTAAACCTGTAGCAACATTATCTGGAGGAGAAACTGCTCGTTTAATTTTAGCAGGAATGCTTTTATCTGAGCATAATTTAATTATTTTGGACGAACCAAATAACCATCTAGATCTCGAAGCTGTTTCTGCGTTAGGCTGGGGGTTAGCGGAGTATAAAGGAACCGTTGTGGTAGCCAGCCATGACCGAGACCTTATTTCAACTGTAGCTAATAAAATTATTGCTTTTGAACCAGACGGCATCCATTTCTTTGAAGGCAATCTGGAAGAGTATTTATTACATAAAAGTCATTCTTAATCTCTAATTATGTACAATTTTACTTCCAGGAAGTTTCTAAATCTCCCCTTGGAAAGACAACATAAAAAATGCGCAGAGCTAGTTCGTTACTTATATGAACTTTCTCTGCAAAATCAACTAAATCCTTCACTCCTTATGCTTTATCACGAATTTCTTAATTGGATGAAAGAAAATCCTCTTAATAATTCTACTATTCAAGAACTTTCTAACCGTTACCATTACCACCTAAAAAAAGCAAAACTTCAAAAGAAAGAACATCATCTTTTATCAACTGTACGCACGCAAGATCGTTCTACAGGAAACCCTAGCTGGCCAATTTCTATCTATCTGGACAATTTACGGTCAGCTCATAACGTGGGAAGTATTATCAGAACAGTAGAAGCTTTCTCCTTAGGCAGCATTTATTTTTCTACCCAAACTCCCTATACAAATCATAAACAAGTACAAAATGTTTCTATGGGAGCTTATCAATGGGTAAAATGTTATCAAAATGAAGATTTAAATGATTTGACACAACCTATTATTGCTTTAGAAACTTCTGAGGAAGCTATTAATCTATACGAATTTATCTTTCCAGAGCATTTCACATTAGTAGTGGGGAACGAAGAATATGGTTGTAGCCAAGAAATTCTTACAAAAGCACATTATTTAATAGAAATCCCTTTAAGAGGCAGGAAAAACTCTTTAAATGTTGCCAATGCTTTCGCTATTACGGCAGGTGAAATCTATCGTCAAAGGAAAACTGCGAAAATTTATGAATACCTTGCCTTAGAACCTAATAATGAGTAAAAAATTCATGACAAAAAAAGAGTTCCCTCAAAAAAAAATTCCTCCTTCTATCACAAATTTTCCTTCACCGATTCGGCGACATCAAAAGCGCTTGTCGGATCAAGATAAAATAAAGCTAATTGCTGAACATTTTAAAGCCATCATGGAGACACTTGAGCTTGATGTGGAAGATGAATCTTTAGCTCGTACCCCAGAACGAGTAGCCAAAATGTACGTTAATGAAATTTTTTCGGGATTAGATGAAGAAAATTTTCCTGAAATAAGTTTTTTCAAAGATGAAATTCATCACGAACATAAAGCCAATATGGTTTTTGTTAAAGTCGGCTTTACAAGTTTTTGTGAGCATCACTTTGTTCCCATGTCAGGTTTTGCTTATGTTGCCTATATCCCTACAAATCAATTAATTGGGTTATCTAAAATTCCTCGGCTGGTGCGATATTTTGCTAAAAGGCCTCAATTACAAGAAAGATTAACTGCTCAAATTGCTGACTCTTTAGCCCTTCTTTTAAATACTGAGCATGTCGCCGTCTCTTTGACAGCGATTCATTCTTGTGTTCAGGCTAGAGGAATTCAAGATGAATGTAGCCATACGATTACAAATGTTTTACGAGGTCAATTCGGAGCTGATGGAAATTTAAGACGTGAGTTTTTTGAAGGAATCAATCGAAGAGTTTTTGAATAAAAAAAATTATTGGATTAATATGAATTAAAATTAAAAGAAATTCTTATTAAATAAATAACAAATCCAGATAGAGGAAAAAATGTCTACATCAATATTGTCCTCATCTCGTGTGTTTACCACAATAAATTATTATAAGGATCAAGTCACAAACTACCAAATTGATGTATTAGTGGAATATTCAAAAATTACTGATATTAAACAAATTGCTCGCGGAGCTATTTATGGAGTAACAGCAATAGGAACAGGTTTAGGATGCGCTACTTTAGTCTTAGGCTCTTCTAAAGTATTTCAAATACTTAAGCCTCTATTCAATCCTACATTCTCTCTTATTCCAGCAACGCAAAAAACTTTTATTAAAATTTTATATATTCCCGTACTTATTTATTACATATTTTCTATGTGCGTAGCTACTCCCATTCTAGAAGAGATCATTTTTAGGGATTTAATACAAACAAAATTACTTAAAAACAAAGTAACACCTTTTTTAAAAAACCATTGTCCAAGCCTAGCTCAGTCTCAAACAGCTTTAAAAATCTCTCGAATCTTTTTCACTTCAATTTTATTTGCTCTTGCTCATGCTCCTCAAAATGGATTGCAACTTTTCCCTTTCCATCAGTTTGGAGCAGGGCTCATTTTTGGAATCGCCAAAGAGCGAGATGGGCTTTTTTCAGCAACAATAGCTCATTCTACATCCAATTTTATGGTTCTCATGTTACCTCAAATAGCTATCGTTCGTCACATTTACTTCCGCTAAATAAGTAAATTAAAGGATTGTTTATTCTTTGAGGATAAAAAAAGTCTGGGAAGATATTAAGCCGGATTCTGTCGACTAACAAAAAAGTTAGCCTAGTCATCATTCATCTAGGGATGGCGTCGCCGACATCCTCAAGCAACTCTTGAGAGCTCTGTGGAGACAGAATATGCTCTTGTCGGTCTTGCTTCAGATAGGGTTTGTCACTGTTTGAGTCTCCTCAAATCAGGCATAGCTCCCAAAGCTAGCATTTCACCCTGTCTATCAAAACACAAAGTGTTTAATAGCGGAATATTTTCTGTTACACTTTCCGTAGCCTTACGGCCCCCAATCTTTCATTGGTATCTTCTCCTGCGAAGTCCAGACTTTCCTCTCCTCTTCTTTCAACAGAAAAGCAGCGATGACTTCTCTTCCCAGACAAAAATTTTGAAGAACATTTGAAAAACCCTCAAAAATCAGCTTTAAGAGGGCTAAAAAGGCTCTAAGCTGTTTTCGTTGTTCGCCGACGCCGTTGTTTTGTGGCAATCACGCTATCTTCTAAAGCTTTACTTTCTTGCCAATAGTGAATACGTGAACAATGCTCACAAAATACTAGACGCTCTCCTTTACGAACGAGATTTTCATGTTGAGCTGTTAACATGATATGACAACCACTGCAGCACCGATTTTCTAAGGGCACAACAACCCGATCTTTTTTATTACGGAGAAGCCTTTCATAAATTTGAAAAACTTCTGGGTCAGCTTGTTCGACAAGTTCATCTCGTTGGGCTTTAAGAACACGACCTTCTTCGTTAATTTGTCGAATACTTTCATGAATTTCAGTTTCAACAATTTTAGAGTTAACAGCTGTTTCTTCTGCACCCTCTTTCAAACTCTTAAGCATATCTTCTTCAACCGCTAACTTATCATAAAAATCGCTTAAACGCTGCTCTTTATTGAGACGTTCGCGATCTGCGGCTGAAATCTCATGTGTGATGGCATTATATTCATCAACTTTTTTAATTGAATTTTGTTGTAACTCAAATTTTTTAATTTTTTCTAATATTTCTGCATGTTCACCTTCGGTCAAGCGAATCAACTTTTTCACTTCAAAAATTTCAGTTTCTTTATCTGTCACACGCTTGTGAAGTGATTCTTGCCCACTGTGAATAAGATCCAATTCTTTTTGTCTTTGTCTTTTTAAGAGCATCAACTGAATCATTTTCATGTCTAGTTCTTGAACTTCTAAAATCACTTTAAGGGCTTCTAGCATAGGTATTCCTTAAGGTATAGGGGTAAGCTTGTCTATCTACTAGAAAGTGTTCAACATTTATTTTAAATGATTTAATAATCTCTCAAATTTCATCTCATTTGAGAAATGTCAAATGCTGTGGAACACAATCTGATCATCCCTTAACATGAATTATTTTAGATTTAACACAATAAGGGACTGTTAAAAGATTTCTACTTAATTCCTGCTGAATGAAACACATTAGATTACGTAGTCGTATTTTGTCATGCAGCACAAACTATCGCCTAAATTTAGTTTAATTTAGGATACAAATAAGATATCCTGTCGAGAGTTAATATTCAATTAAAAACCTGAGGCTTCAAACAGATTTGTAAATTTTTAGTTTTCTTATTTCGCATCCCAAACTTATCATTTTTTTTATTGACAGAGATTCATCTAATTTACAATACATAAATAAATTCTTTTATTAACGTAAACATCATTTTTTAGACGCTTAATTTGTGTCTTAAAAGATGCTTAAGAACTATTTTTTACTTAAGTCAACCGAGAGGTGAACCATGTTAACCAAAAAAGACTCACTTAAAAATCCTGCTAAAACTAAAATAACGCAATCCCCGCAACCCAACGAAACAGATGTTTTTGCTTTAGCTAAAGCTCCGACTCAACATCCCGCTAAAATTTATGCAAATCGAAAGGATGAATGTGAACATGGATGCTCTCATGTTGAAAAAAAACCCTTATTTAAAACTTCAGTCTTAGTTAAATATGATGTAGGATTTAACAATCAACTGTACATTCGAGGTAATGGAGCGAACCTAACCTGGAACAAAGGGCAACCATTAAAAAACATTAAAGCAGATGAATGGATTTGGGAAAATGAAACCCCTTTTTCGAGCTGTGAGTTTAAAGTATTAATTAACGATAATCATTATGAAGCGGGTGAAAATCACACTATAACTAATGGCTGTTCATTTATTTATACTCCTTCATTTGCATAAAATTATATTTTGAGTCATTAGCCAAATTTTACTTGAAAGCCCTTAAAACAAAATCTATCAATATTTATTTTTAATAATTGATTATGAGCATTTTTTGGGCTTACTTTCAAATTTTAACGCTACTAATCAAGTCCATACCATTTTAAAAAATCTCGTATATCTTGCACAAAACAAACTTGTCAGACACAATAAATCCCACATCATTTATTTGTTCAAGCAAATGAATTTAGCCTAGGCGCTAGGTTTATCTACTTGAAAATCAAATTTTACTAAAATATTGCACTCATCTACTCACGGTAGTCAACGAAAAATAAATGCAAAAGATGTGGATTTAACGAGTAACTGCATGAAACTCAACAGATTTTCAGTCGTCATAAGGAGAACAGCATATGTCAAGACTTAAAAAATATCTCTCTTCTAAAACAAGCAATCAACAAAATTCAGCAGCGATTGCTTATTTAGCCGCTCTTGATCATATTGAAACTGTCTCCCCTACTATTTCTTCTAGTATTATTCAAGAATTACAAGATGAACGCTCTCATCTAAAACTTATTGCATCTGAAAACTTTTCGTCTTTGGCTGTTCAGTTAGCAATGGGTAACCTTTTAACTGACAAGTATGCTGAAGGATATGCACATCACCGATTTTATGCGGGATGCGATAACATAGATAGCATTGAAGAAACAGCTAGTCAAGAATTGATTCAATTATTTGGATGTGAGCATGCCTATGTTCAACCCCATTCAGGAGCTGACGCAAATTTAGTGGCACTATGGGCCATCTTAATCCATAAAATTCAAAATCCGGAAATTGAAAAATTTGGAAAAAAAACTTTAGATGAGTTAACTCCCGAAGAATATGAAAAAATTCGGCAACTTCTCGTTAATCAAAAACTCATGGGCATGTCCTTAAATTCCGGGGGGCATTTAACGCATGGATATCGCCATAATATCTCATCTAAAATGATGCGTTCTGTCTTATATGATGTTGATCCCAAAACCGAAATTCTTGATTACTCTGTACTTGCAAAACAAGTGCAACAAGAAAGACCGACAATTCTTATTGCTGGTTATTCGGCTCATCCAAGGCGACTTAATTTCGCTAAAATGCGTGAAATTGCAGATAGTGTAGGAGCTACTTTGATGGTAGATATGGCCCACTTTGCCGGTCTGGTAGCCGGAAAAGTTTTCCAAGGCGAATTCGATCCTATTCCTTATGCAGATATTGTGACTTCTACTACGCATAAAACATTGAGAGGCCCAAGAGGAGGTTTTGTTTTATGTAAACAGTCCTTTAGCGAAGCCATTAATAAAGGTTGTCCGTCAGTTCTTGGAGGGCCACTTCCCAACGTTATGGCAGCAAAAGCCGTCGCTTTTAAAGAAGCAAACTCCCTTAATTTTAAACAGTACTCACAAAAAATTGTTGATAATGCTCAATCCTTAGCCAATTGCTTTCTTCAAAATGACATTCGTCTTGTTACCGGTGGAACAGAAAACCATTTAATGATTCTCGATTTATCTAAATTTGGATTAACCGGTCGTCAAGCAGAAACTGCATTAAGAGAAGCCCATATCACAGTTAACAGAAATGCAATTCCAAATGATCTTCAAGGGCCTTGGTACACATCTGGAATTCGTTTAGGAACAGCAGCTTTAACAACCTTGGGAATGGGTAAAGATGAAATGAATGAAATTGCTTCTGTTATTTTCTCTGTCCTATCAAACTCTAAACCTGGCATTGTTCAAAAAACTGGACAACCAAGCAAGGCTTCAGTCATCACAGATTCCACAATTATCAATGAAGCAAAGGCACGAGTAAAAAATTTATTAATTCATTTCCCTCTCTATCCTGAAATAGAAATTTAATAAACTTTACTATCAAATCGATTTAGAGTTTGACACAATCAAACATTTTTTCTTATTTTGCGCCTTTAGAACTTGAAAAAGGATATCAGAAATCATAAGATACAACTAAAAAATGAGTTTTGACTCGGGAGACTTCCATGCCCAAACATGATAAAAACAAAAGTGCCATTCCTTCTAAAATGGCAGATCGTATTGAACATGCTATACTAGATTCTAGAAGAATTTTTATTTCTGATGCTGTTGATAGTGGATCGGCAAGTGAAATTATTCGCAAGCTTTGGTATCTCGAATTAACAGATCCTGGCAAACCAATTTTATTCGTCATTAATAGTCCAGGTGGCGCTGTTGATTCAGGATTTGCGATCTGGGATCAAATCAAAATGATTACTTCCCCTGTAACAACATTGGTTACTGGATTAGCCGCTTCAATGGGTTCTATTTTAAGCCTTTGCGCTTCCCCTGGACGCCGATTCGCAACACCTCATTCTAGAATCATGATCCACCAACCTCTTTTATCCGGAGTAATTAAAGGGCAAGCAACAGACTTGGAGATTCAAGCAAAAGAGATGCTAAAAACTAGAAATGGATTGATTGAAATCTACGTACAAGCAACGGGGAAAAATTTTGCTGCCATAGAAAAAGCAATTGATCGAGATACATGGATGACAGCACAAGAAGCCTTAGAATTTGGACTACTCGATAAAGTGATTAATAGCTTTGAAGAGATTGAATCCACTTAAAAAAACTTATGCAGTGGTCTTTTACTAAATATGTGGGATGTGGAAATGATTTCATTCTTTTTGATAATCGAAATGGTAAATTTCCATTTTCCATCCCTCTTATTCAACAGCTTTGCCATCGGCAATGGGGTGTTGGAGCTGATGGGATTATCCTTTTAGAAAACTCGACAATTGCTCATGCCCGCATGCGCATTTTTAATGCAGATGGAAGTGAGGCCGAAATGTGTGGAAACGGTCTTCGATGTTTAATCGATTGGATGGAATCTTTAAATATTTTGCATTCCATTTATTCTATAGAAACAAATAACCATGTGCTAAAAGCTTGGAAAAGTGCATCTAATATCACTATTGAAATGGGCTCCCCCAACAAATTAAATTGGAATGTGCCTATTTCATTTGAGTCAAAAATCTATTATGTGCACTCATTAAATACAGGGGTTCCACACATTATCTTATTCGCTGAAAACATTGAACAATTTCCGTTAGAACGAATGGGGCCATTCATTCGTTATCATCCGTTATGGAAACCTGACGGAACTAACTTCTCAATTGTACAGCATCTCCATGGTCAAACTTTCATGATTCGCACTTATGAAAGAGGGGTAGAAGCAGAGACATTAGCTTGTGGGACGGGAGCAACAGCAGCGGCTCTAGCAGCAGCTTTTCAGTATCGTTTAAGTGCTCCCATATCAATGCAAACTCGATCGGGAATTTGTTTAGAAATTGGTTTCACGTTGCTTAATCAAAAATTTACAAATGTGACAATGACAGGTCCAGCATTGGCCGTTTTCAACGGCTCAATTAAATTAGAATCATAACCGAAACTTTAAGAAAAAAATTTAACGCTTAATTGATAAAAATATGCTAGTTAAAAAGCTTTTCGATTGCTTGTAACTCAATCAATTCGATACAATCCCAATCTTATATTACTATTTGAGGAAGTAACCGAATATGTGCGCCAGCAAAACTAAACAAGAAGCTCAAAACCCCCTCATTTTACGCTGTCACCGTTTAATGGAGGCTTTTGCTAAATCGGATGACGAACGTGATTTTTTTATTGATCGATTAGAAGGTTTTTTAATTTATGTTGATCTTGATAAACCTCAAAACGAATTAGACGCTTTACAAAAAGAATTGGCAGAGAATTCGGATAGATATTGTCAAATCCCAAAACTATCTTTTTATGAAACCAAAAAGATCATGGAAGGATTTGTCAATGAAAAGGTTTATGATATTGATACAAAAGAAAAGCTCCTTGATATTATTCAATCTAAAGAAGCTCGAGAAAATTTTTTAGAGTTCATTTATGATCATCATTCTGAACAAGAAAAGTGGCAGCAATTTTATCAAGAACGTTCGCGCATTCGCATTATTGAATGGTTAAGGTTAAATCATTTTCATTTTGTTTTTGAAGAAGATTTAGATTTACCCCGTCAACTTGTAGAAAAACTTAAACATTCTCTTTTTCAATCAAAAGTAGGTAAGGATATTCTAACAGCCCGCAAAAACTTATTTGCAAAGGCAAAAACTTACTATTCCAACGAAGCTTTAAATCCCCGTCCAAAAAGAGGTCGCCCACCTAAACAAGCTGCAAAACCAGAAATTGAACCTCAAGTAACAATTGATATTTTTACAACTGTTCCCCCAACAGTTCGCCCTTTTCTCTTTGTACCTAACATTCAATCTTCCCATTTTTCAGCTTTTTCGTCAAAATTTGATTCTGAAGATGACCTTTTAACAAACCGTCGACAATCCTTTGATGATGACACTTCTATAAGCCAAAAGCTTGCATCCTTACGTACTCTTTCTAATCGCTGGGCAGAAACTCAAAATCCTCCGACAGAAAAAGAGAATAATCCCTACGCAATGGATAACAGTTTTGATGACGAAGATGATGATGACGATGATGAGGATTTTACTGAAAAAAAACAAAAAAAGGCGAAAGAAAAGCCAATTAAAGCTAAAGCGGCCTCTAAGTCGGCTGTCGTAACTAAAGCTACAAAGCCAGCCAAACCAGAAAAGCCTAAAGCTAAACGAATTATTCCGAAAGCAAAAAAAGAAGCAATGCCGACGAAAGGGAAAGTTTTAAAAAAAATCATGCCTAAAAAAGAGTCTTAGGCTTTTAGAAGTGCGATGCTGAATTATTGACGATTCAGCATTGATTAAACTTTAGTTTATCAATATGAGCTCAGTTATTTGCTACAGATGAAGCTTGAAAAATAAAAATTAAATGGCGCAGAGATAAATCTACGATACCTTGTTTAATCTTCGTTCCTATCCGGCCCCATACATGTTTTAAAATCATTCTAAAACATAAAAATGATAAAGTTAAAATTTCTTAAAATAATCAGTTTTTTTGCTTTTATTATTTAGATAATCTCGACGGTTTGTGAGAAAGATTTTTTTGAAAAATTTGACAAAGAAACAAAACAACGCTGATATAAATGTGATAAGTAAGCTTTAGTTGCTACCATCGTTTCATCAATTACATTATTTGAACTCGTGCCTAAAACACAAAAAGCTAGGTTATTAGCCACTAGGGCAAGTAGCGTTAACTCTTTAAATTTAGGATAAACCATCAACGAAATCGCCAAAATATTATTGATGCTGTGTGCCAATATACTAACCGAAAGAGTTTGATATTTTTCACTGAGATACCCATATGCAACACCTCCCATATAACACCAGTTTATTTGAAAGAACATACTAACATAATTACTATGAGAATTATTAACATGAGCTAATCCAAAAATAATAGCTGTCACATGGATACGCCAAGCTCTTTGGGACATTATTTCTTGCTTTGTCAACTCCCTTTTAATCACAAATCGATTCCATCCCGCTTGAGTTATACCAATTCCTCGCTGTAGCATCCCACGAAAAAAAACTTCTTCAACAACGGGCCCCACAACTGTGATCAATCTTACATTAATCCCTGGTAATTGTTTGCTAGAAAAAAGGGCTTTTGTTACTTCTTCCAACAAAATTTTTACAGCAACTATTTTCACCATTTCAGCAACAACTGGATCAATTATAACTATTGCTTTTAACCCAATTTCTTTTGCTTGGATAGCGATTGGAGAAAGGTGTGCACCCCATGCGTGAAAATTTTCAGAAATTCTAGTCATACATTTTCCTAAAGCTTTTTTATTAATAGCTATTTAAGTGCAAAAGTAACAATCATAAAAAAAGTAACAATCATAAAAATAGATAAAGAAGCTTTCGTTTGCGTCGTTATTTTATCAAATACGTTGTTGGAAGTAAACTCTATATAATCATTCCTCGGATCAATTAAAGTGCAAATAGTAATGCTATTTTTGCATAAAAATCGCCTATAATCTTGAGAGATCACTCATTCTATTTACTGAAATTTTTAAAGATATGAATGTTTCTCGCTTAAACTTTTATAGCTAACCCCACGCAAATAAAATCAACCAGTTTGTCCAAACTTAGTATAGCAATTGGAATGAAAATTTTTGATATAAATAACTCCAAAATTTTTTTTGCACAGCAACCATTTTTACAATTTTCACAGTTATTATGGGTTTAGCTAATTTACTCATTATAGTTATCTATAGAGGGGCTACTCTACCCTTGAGGAATATATTGTGTTTGAAAGTCATAAAAGTCCCCTAAAATATAACGCACAAATTTTTTAATAATGAAATATCAATCAATTAATAGTTGTCTTTACAAAGTAAATTCTGCCAAAACATGGCTTTAATCCCTCTATATTTGATTGACAAAAAAAAACTTCTGCTTAAATTAAAATAAAATTAGGCCCTCCTTAATATAACGGAATGTGAATATGCAACCTTCCTTAAATTGTTCTTGTCAGACAGAAGCTAACTGGATTTCGATTGAGACTTACATAATGACTGAAACCCCATCAGAGCAAACATCCCAGCAATATTTAGCAAAAGTAACCACAGCATTAGAAACCTTCAAAAAGTTAAAAAAAGAACAAATCCAAAATTTCCCTTTAACTAAAAAGTTTTTTCAAAAATTAGTCCAAGAAAAAACAATTCCTAAAAATGTCATTGATATATACAAAAAGATCTGGAAAAAATACGGTTCATCCATTTCCTCCGATCCCACTCATTTTGTTAAAATTAAGGTCAAAGCTTTTAATCCATTCCCTAATATTCCCTCCTATATTCAAGTCCCTAAAAATTTATTGGAGACTTTAGTTCCTTTATTAAAAACTCAATCAGAACGTGGATGGAAAGATCATAAAGAATTAATAATCGATTTTGAAAAACTAGCGGATATTATTGACACCGACAGCCCAGACCTTGCTTCTTTAATTGCGATAGACCTAATTCAAATCCTGTTAGGAAAGAATGTATTATTCACAAAAGACAATTTCATTCCTCTGCTCAAATTGTCTCTCTATTACTTTATTCCTATAAACTACACGCAATTAGCTATTTTACTCAAATCAAGACGAAAAGATGTAAAAAATATTATTTACTTGATGGCAACTGGAAATTTAAACTTAACAAGCAAAAATTTAGAAATAGCGGACCAAAATATTCTCCCTATTCTTCAATTGTCACATTTTTTAGGAATTAAATTAGATTTGTCTAAACATTCTCGAAGAAGATTGCCAGTTGATTCGCAAACATTACTACCCCAGCTGAATAAAGAAAATTTTGAAGTGATCTTTGAAGCATTGAGCGAACACATAGATGATGTTGAACAAAAAAAAGCGTTAAATACGACTTATTTTTGTTTTTTTATTCTAAGTAAAATGCAAAAAGCGGAAATTTTAAGTCAAACCTGTAAAAGCATTCATGAGGCATGGAAAACGTTTGGTTCAAGTTTAAGCTTAGATTCTGACGGTTTGGCATATAGCCTACAACCAGGCTGCGCGGAATTATTTAACAAGTTAAATTACTTAATTGATATTGTTAAATTTAATTTGTCTTCGCAAACGGGCAATGAGAAAGTGTTAATCAAATACGAGTCTATGCTAAAAGAGGTATATCCAAATGCTTTACTCGTCTGGAACTGCAAATCAGCCAGACAATTCCAAGTCTATTTAGCTCACGAAGCACCTTTTCATAACCCCCTACGAAAAAAAGTTTATTTGAGAGATGTATCCGATTCAGACATGGAAAAAATCTTTCAGGCCACCTCTCTATTAACAGAGGTAGAGTTTACCCTTGTTTCATCTCACTTAATGCACTTAGTTTATCTTGGAAAAAATCCCATTTGTTTAACCTCTAAAAACTTAGAATTTTTTCATGCGCCTAATGCTCGAAGCATCAGCCTCTATTTCTATGATAATTTATTAAATTGGAAAGCAGATAATAGTCAAGACATTGTATTTGGCTGTAACAAAGAAGAAAATAGTCTTTTATCTGATTTTGAATTTAGAAATAAAAATTCCGTTAAATTCCTCTTTTCGAATGTCACAAGTGTTAAAGCAACTCGTATTCAACATCTGGAATTTCAAAACTGCAATAATCTCGATCAATTGAATTGTCAGAATGTTCAAAATTTGAAGTTAATCAGCACCGCTATCACCGAAATCCAAAGCCAGGATAATCATAAAATAGAGTGTAATCATTGCTTCAATCTAGAAACATTAACCGTCGATTCTCGTCAGTTACTTCTTCATCGATGTACACGGCTGAAAACAATTAAAGCTCTTCAAGCTGAAGTTATTGACATTGATCAATGTCCAAATATTAAAGAAATTATTGTTCCTAAAAACACACGCATTCATGTTGAAGGTAAAGCAGTATTAGCGACTGATTTTCGTATTACGATTGTACACAATGAAGCTGCTTAAGGAAGAGAATAAAAAAAGCCGTTAGGTGGCTCCTAACGGCTTTAAATGCTCGGGAAAGGACTCGAACCTTCACGCCCAAAATGAGCAAGAGATTTTAAGTCTCTTGTGTCTACCATTCCACCACCCGAGCGAAATTGAATAAACAATTTAACTTTTCAACTGATATTTTGTCAAGGTTTTTCTATCTTATCTTAAATGTCCATTCAATTTAACCTCCTGAACTTAATCAGAAGGCTTTGCTTAAATTAAAATTATACATCTGTTTTATTTTCAGAATGAACTATCTTTTCATTTTCCTCTCGCTTTTGACTTTCTTCGAAAAATACTTCTCCTTCATTTTCAGACTCTTTTTTATAAGCGGGAAAAGATAATTCTCCAGAATATTCAGCAAGATTAGACTCATTTGTTAATGCGATTTCATTGGAAGTTGTGTTTTCAGACGGAATTTCTTTGAAAATTTCTTCTTGAGTTTGTTCTTCTCGCTTCAACTCTTGTTCAATAATATTTTCAAAAAGCTCTGTTTTATCACCCAAGAGTTGCTCTGTAGCCCCAGAATTAGAACTTTCTGGTTCCTTTGCAAATGTTGGTTCTTGCAAATAAGGAGCAAAATCGACATCATCATCTTCATTTAGGAGTTCTTGAACCTTGTCATGAGGCTTATACTGTTCCTCTTCAGTTAAGAAAAAAGCATTTTTAAATAACGCATTTTCTCTATACCGGTTAATTGTTTCTGAAATTAATGTAGGAGGTGGTTGTAATAGAGAAGATAGCAAACTAGGCGATAGCGTCGACGTTTGCCCATTTTCTAATACCTCTTCAGGTGGCAGAAGATTAATTTTCTCGTCTTCCAATGATGGAATGTCCGAAGGAGATAAATCATTGATGGCTTCTTTTGCATTTTCTTCTCGCTCTTCCCCCTTACCTCCTCTTCGCTTTCGATAATGGCGGCGTCTATCTCGTTTTTTATCGACTTTAACTTCTTGCCTAGATTCTGGATTTTCGGAGACTTGAATATTCGTATCTTCTTGCTCGGCAACAATTTCTTCCTCTGTTACTCCCTCATTTTTGTCAAATTCTCGATTAGTTGCTTTTAAGTTTCCTTCACGCCCTCCCCCAATTTTAATTGAACGATCTAAACCTGCATTTTTTAAAACCATGCGAGCTTCTCTGACTTCTAAAATTTCATAGTCAGCTACGGGAACAAGAAATGATTTAGGCCTTTCCATGGAACGGAAAAATAGAGCCTGACTAAAAGAGACAACTTCTACAGAATCAACAAAATACTCTTCTTGCGCTGATCCTTTACTGCTTCTAACGACTAATTTATATCCTTCTTTAGGAGTAACAATCGTTTCTATGATGGGTTCACGTGTAAAATCCACTTTAGTTATCCATTGTTAAGTGTTTCCATCTGATTTATATTCAGTCAACTTAACAAGTTTTATTAGCTAAAGACTAAGACAACAATATTTGAAGAATAGACTAAAAACTCAAAAATGAGCTGATTAGTGCATTTATATCATGTTTTTAGTCTAGTTTATTCAATAAAGAAATCTACTAAACTAAACGTACTCTATACACTTTTTAATCGCTTTCTTGATCTTATAATCTTAAAACGATACATTTCTAGTTATTTAACTACTTTTATTCATGCATTCTCTTCCAGTTTATTCAAAAAGAATTCACTTATCAAAATAGGAATTCGCAATCACCCTTCGCATTTGTTTCATCAATTATCTACACTGAATGAATTTCCCAAATATTCATTTGTACCATTCAGTATTGATATAATTCGTTCATTAAAATTTATTGATTCAAATCAAATAAAAAAATGGCGAATTTTTTATCAGTTCAGTTAAATCGATTAGAAGTCTTTAAGCCAATAAACATCTTATTAGTTGTTTTTCTTTATTCATTTCATGAATTTAGTGATCTTAATTTTCCTGAGAATCAAACGATTTAAAAATTAATCTCTACATTAAACGAATTATTCATCTAAAATTTACTAGTCATCTTATTCGATGAGCTCGTTGTCCTAAAATTTATTTTATGACAACTATTGTACTATTATGCTGTCACCTAGTAAAATAACTTGCACAAATAAACCGAGAAGTAAAAAATATTTTAAATTTTTATTTTTCAAGGTTTTGGACAGATTGATAAATATTCAAAAAATTTATATCTTTACCCTTACTGTCATTAAAAAAATATTCGCACTTTAGTTTACCTATCTTGCTATTTGAAGGCAAACATCCTTTTACTACGCAAATAGTTCCGGCACAAAAACAGCAGCTATGTGATAAAAACAAGCAGGGTTTACCTTACGATAAATTCATAACATAGCTTAATCTGTTTTTTAAAGAGAATTGTTGTTACAACAATTCATATAACTCACTAAATCAATAACTCGGCAAGCATATCCCATCTCATTATCATACCAAGCAATTAATTTATAAAACTTCGAATTCAAGGTGATTCCCGCATCTTTATCAAAGATAGCGGAATAGGGGCTACTGATAAAATCACTGGATACAACTTGTTCATCACAAAATGCTAAAATTCCTTTCATTGCTCCTTCCGATGCATTTTTCATTGCTTGGCAAATATCCTCATAGGATGTCTCCTTGCTCAGACGAACCGTTAAATCAATCGCAGACACATCCGCATTAGGTACACGAAAAGCCATTCCAGTCAATTTCCCTTTAACTTGAGGCAAGCATAGAGCAACTGCTTTTGCAGCACCTGTAGAAGCCGGAATGATATTTTGGCTAGCCCCTCTTCCTCCTCGCCAATCTTTTTTTGAAGGCCCGTCAACGGTTGGTTGAGAAGCTGTGACAGCATGTATAGTGGTCATTAAACCTTCGTCAATTCCAAAATTATCTAATAAAACTTTTGTAATTGGAGCTAAGCAATTAGTTGTACAAGAAGCATTAGAAACAATCCGATCAGTTGCAGGATTATAGTTTTTTTCGTTCACTCCCATTACAAATGTCGGAACATCTCCTTTAGCTGGAGCAGAAATAACAACACGCTGCGCCCCGGCAATTAAATGTTTACCTGCCAATTCAGAAGTTGTAAACAAGCCGGTAGACTCAACAACGTAATCAATTTTCAAATCATTCCAAGGTAAATTTTGGGGATCTTTCTCAGAAAAAATTAGTATTTTCTTTCCATTCACATGGATAGCATTCTCTTCTACCTTTATCTCGCCCTTAAATCGGCCATGAGTTGAATCAAACTTTAATAAATAAGCTAAATTATCTGCAGGAACTAGATCGTTGATGGCAATAATGCGAATATCTTCTCTTTCAATGGCGAGACGACAAACCAATCTCCCAATTCTTCCAAATCCATTGATAGCTATATTGACCGCCATAAGACCTCCTTTTTATTATTATTTGAAAATAATGTATCGCAAAGAGATTGTAAAGCAAAGAATAGAGGAAGATAATTATTAACTTAGACAATGAATGGCTGGGTAAGGTTTATTTGCAGAAAAATCATTTAAATCGTTAGTTAATTTTTGATTTTATATTAAATAACCCTAAAACTTGAAGTATTCGTTTCTAAAATGGATCTTCGCGTTTTAAAAATAATCTCTACAGACGCTTTCTGTCACACTGTTGAAAATATTTATGACTGCATTAAAAATTACTAAGGAATGAATTGACAAGAACATCTGTCATATATGCTTCAAAAGAAACCATCATTTGCGTTAATAGAATACTCATCTGAGCCACATCCATTTCAGCAAAAACTAAATAAGTAACAACAGGAGCATCGAAGATGTTACAACGTGTCCCAGATGTAAGTCCTCCGCGAAAAAGTTTTCCCTTACATCTTTTGGCTGAGCAATAGATGATATAACAACAAAGGCAGTCACTAAACCGCTATAAATTCGAAAAGCTTTATCTTTTGTTAAAGAACATATTACTTCTTCAAATTTTTTTAAATTTCCTAAAATCCCCAGACTTCCCTTATTTGCGTCATTTATTTTGTCTGATTAAAAGAAATAGATATTTAATGATTAATCGTTATTATCAAAACTCCCTTTATTAATATAAATAACGTAAAAAGCAATTTTTATAAAAATCTTAATTTATTATTAAATAAATTCTGAATATTAATGAAGAAAAGAAATATGAAAGAACTTATAAAGGGATAGAATAGAGGAATAGAAGTGAATGGGTGTGTGAGCCAATTTAAATGATTAAGAAATCTAAATAAGAACTTAAAATGGCAAAAAATTAAAGAAATTTGAAAAAAAGACAGATCCGTTAACAGATCTGTCTTATAAAAACTAAAAATTAATCGGTGAGATATTCAATGATACAAGTTTGTGCATTGTCTCCCACACGATGTCCTTGCTTCACAATACGAGTATAACCACCTTGACGGGTAGCAAATCTCGTGCCTAAAACATCAAATAGCTTACCGATGACAAGACGATCATCATTATAAGCTTGTGTATTTCCTTCTTTAGCCGCTCTTTGCTCTTTTGGGGTCAAAGGATTAAAACGGATCATCAGCTCTGCAATCGCTTGACGACGTGCAGACAATGTATTCTTCTTAGCTAAAGTAATCATGCGATCGGCATAGCGGCGCAATGCTTTAGCTTTCGGAACTGTTGTTTCAATACGCTCATTCGATATTAAAGATTTTAACATGTTGGCGAACATGCAACGTCTATGAGACGTGGTTCGATTGAGCTTACATGTTTGATTGAGGTGTCTCATAACTGTTTACCTACTTAGCATCTTCGTGTTTAACTAATTCTTTTTTCTTTTTCTTTTCTTCACGGTACTGCTTGATTTTATCTTTGACATTATCAGGTGAAACCCCAAAACGACTCAAGTCCATGCCTAAGTGCAATGACATCTCATGAAGTTTAGCTTTAATTTCATTTAAGGATTTTTTACCGAAGTTTCTGAATTCTAACATCCTACGTTCTGGAATGCAAACCAATTCTGCGAGTGTCTCGATATTAGCACCAGTTAAGCAGTTAGCTGAACGAACTGATAACTCGATTTCATCAATTCCTAAAGAAAGTTTATCCATTAACTCATCTTGATCACCGTTACGATCTCCATCTTTTTCGTCAAAAGAAAGGGCGTAATTATTAAATTGATTAAACACTTCAAAATGTTTAAGCCCAATTTGAACTGCAAAACTCAAAGCTTCAGCAGGAGTAATACGCCCATCAGTGGTAACTTCCATGATGAGTCGATCAAAATCAGTATCTTGACCTACCCGTGTATTCTCGATAAAATAATTGATTAAACGAACAGGTGAAAAAGCTGCATCAACTAAAATTTCATCGGACGTTTTATCACGTACCACGTGACGCTCAGACGGGACATAACCGCGTCCAAAGGCAATTCGAAGATCTACTTGACGACGCATAGGCTTAGTCACAGTAAAAAGATGTAATTCTGGATTAACAATTTCAAAATTGCCTTCTTGAACCACATCTTGCAATGTAACGCAGTATTGCCCCTGATTGCGATCTAAGTCGTCTTGTGTCACTTCGACGACTTTTGTCAAAATACGCGTATCTCTAGGAGTTTCTTCAGTAGGAAGTTTGCGTAGCAAAGCTCCTTTAAAGTTGAGGATAATATTAGTCATATCCTCAGAAATTCCTTCAATAGCCATATATTCGTGAGGAATGCCCTCTACGCGAACAGAAATGATAGCTGGAGCTTCTAAAGACGACAACATCATTCTACGCAATGCATTTCCAATTGTATGTCCAAATCCTCTTTCGAAAGGCTCAGCCACATAACGGGCAAAATTAGATTCAGGAGACTCTTGATCTACTGTAATCTTATGAGGCATTTCAAATTTGCCGTATTTTACTGACATGAAGTGACTCCTAAAAATAGTAATAGTTGAGATGAACGTTTGGCTCTTGATCGTATGAAGCAAATGAGCAGTCTATTAATAAGCCTTTTAATGCTGATACTAATAATATCAACATAAAAGGCATACCAAACCGTTCATCATAATTTTTCTTTATACACGACGACGTTTACGCGGACGGCATCCATTATGAGGTACAGGCGTTGTATCTCTAATTGCAGTAATTGTTAAGCCCGCGCTTTGTAATCCTCGCACAGCAGACTCTCGACCCGCTCCAGGTCCTTTCAAATTTACTTCAACTTCTTTCATACCGAGAGAAGAAGCTGTTTTAGCAGCATCTTGAGCAGCTACTGTGGCTGCAAAAGCTGAAGATTTACGAGAACCTGAAAAGTTAACTTTTCCGGCAGATGCCCAAGAAATCACTCGACCTGATGGATCAGTAATCGCAATAATGGTATTGTTAAAGGTAGCTTTAACATGCGCGATTCCTGATGGAACATTTTGAAAAGCTTTTTTCTTAGCCTTTACAGGTTTTTTATTAGTGGCAGGTTGCTTACTCAAAGTTGAGAACTCCTATTCTTATTTTTTCTTATTAGCAACAGTCTTACGTCGACCTTTGCGCGTTCTAGAATTTGTTTTTGTACGTTGACCGCGAACTGGCAATCCAAGGCGATGGCGCATTCCACGATAAGAATGAATGCTAATTAAACGTTTGATATTATTCTGAACTTGACGACGAAGATCTCCTTCAACCATATATTCAGATGTGAGTAAACCGTTTAGACGAGCTAAGTCATCTTGGGTAAGTTTATGAGCACGCATGTTTGGATCTAAACCCAATTTAACAATAATCTCATTTGACAAATGACGACCTATTCCATATAAATAGGTTAAACTGATTTCTAATCTTTTGTTATCTGGTATATCGATACCTATGACTCTAGGCATTGAACTCTCCTAATTTTTCCGAAAACGAACTGTAAATTGTATTGAACTTTTCTTTTTATTGCAACTTTATTTAATCATATTTTGAAGCTTTGCACTAATGCTTAAAGCTTTCTTAACTATTAACGGCCGCGTACTCGCCCTTTCTTCATGAAACCATCATATCGCTTCATTAAAAGGTGCGATTCTACTTGTTTCATTGTATCTAAAACAACTCCAACTAAAATCAACAGAGCTGTTCCACCAAAGAAATAACTAATAGTTGGAGGCACTCCCAGCACACTACCAATCATTGTTGGTAAAATTGCAATTAATGCCAAGAATACAGCTCCTAGTAGAGTCACTCGATTCATTGTACTTTCTAAATAATCTTGTGTTGGTTTGCCTTGTCTTATACCTGGGATAAATGCACCATTTTTTTTCATATCAGATGCAATTTGATCTGGCCTAAATTGTGTTGCTGTCCAAAAGTATGTAAAAAATATAATCAAAGCTACAAATAGGACAAGATATAAAGGCCCACCAGGCGATAGCCAATTAGCCACTTCTCCTAACCAATTTCCTCGTCCAACAAAAGTTCCCAGCGTGGCTGGAAACATTAATAAAGACGAGGCAAAAATAACAGGGATAACACCTGCATAATTAATTTTTAAAGGAATATAAGAACTTCCTCCCTGAACTTCTTTTCTACCTACAACACGTCTTGCATGCTGGAGGGGAATTCTTCTGTGCCCCTGAATTACTAAAATAGTCGCCAGTGTCACAACAACAAAAACGCTGATCAAAACTAAAATTGTTGAAAAATTCATTTGGCCAGGTTCTTGCGAGTCCAGATTAAGTTGTTGGAAAATTAATCCCATTGCTGTAGGAATTTGAGATAAAATACCTAAACAGATGATAAGGCTGATTCCATTACCAATTCCACGTTCAGTAATTTGCTCTCCTACCCACATCAAAAACATCGTTCCAGTTGTCATTGTAGCAATAGTTATCAAATAAAAAAGCCATGGTAGTCCAAATGCAGTAATATCTAGCAATTCCCCAGCCACAATACCAGGTCGCGAAAGATTTATTTGAAGCGCATATTTAGCAAAAAGAGCAGATTGTAAGAAAGAAAGAACAATCGTCAAAAAACGAGTCCAACGATTAATTTTTCTCTTTCCTGCATCACCATTTTCACGCAAATCTCTTTGTAAGCTAGGAACAAGGGCAACTAGCAATTGCATAATGATGGATGCTGAGATGTAAGGTGTTACACCAAGAGCAATCACAGTCATCTGAGAAAAAGCACCACCAGAAAAAATATCGACCATCTGAAAAAGATTTTGACTTCCACCGGTCGCATGTCTAAAAAAGCTAACTGCAACTTCTCCATTAATTCCAGGAACTGGAATAAAACTTCCAAGTCTGCAAACAGCAAGTAAAAGAAGCGTTATAAGAATTTTCGTCTTTAGTTCAGGTATTTGAAAAACACGTCTTAATCCATTCAGCATCTCTATATCTTTGGGTAATAGGTTGCTTTTTTTCCTCAAAAGAAAATTTCTTTTGCGTGATTTGAATATAAATTCATTCAAAAAATCACTTATAAAAAGTGAACTTTGCAAGAGACCTAATGAAAACCACAAAAATAAATTTTTATTTTTGTGGTTTAATTTATCAACGTTTCTTTAGTAAAAAGAAATACTCTTATCTTAAGTTACGTTATTAGATGAGCATCAGTCTATAAATTAAGCTATTTTACAATTTCAAATGAAACTTTAGCTTGAGTCAATTTCTCACGAGCGCTTTCAGAAATTGCATGAACATGAATCTTAACTTTTTTTGTTAAATCACCATTTCCTAACAATTTTATCCCGTGAGTTCTGCCGCTGATGAATCCTCGTTCTCTCAAAGAAAGTTCATCAACAGTTTCACCATCTTTAAAAACAGCTTCGATTTGATCTAAATTAATTACGTCAAATTGACGACGAAATTGTGCATTGCTAAACCCACGCAAAGGCAATTTCATAAACAAAGGCATTTGACCGCCTTCTTTACCTAAACGTCTTTTATAACCAGAGCGAGCACCAGCACCCTTTTCACCACGACCACAAGTTTTTCCGTGTTTAGAACCAATACCACGACCAACTCGTTTGCGAGGTTTACGTTTACGCGTAGAATCTTTGAGTGTATTTAAAGTAATCATGAGTCTTTTTATACCCCTCTTCTCTGCTTAATTTCATCACGTGTAAGCAACTGCTGAATAGCTTGAAATGTTGCCTTCACTTGGTTAATTGGATTGCTTGAACCTAAGTTCTTCGCCATCACATCTTTGATACCAGCAAGTTCAAGGACGGCACGTACTTTAGAACCAGCAATCACACCTGTTCCAAAAGGAGCTGGTTTCAAAAGGACACTTGCTCCATCCCATTGAACAGTTACTTCGTGAGGAATGGTTGTACCTTCAGTTGGGCAAGAAATCATATTCTTACGAGCGGCTTCTCCGCCTTTACGAATGGCATCTGTCAACTCATTTGCTTTTGCAAATCCATAACCAATACGGCCTTTACCATCACCGACTAAAATAAGAGCAGAGAAACTGAATTTACGCCCACCTTTAACTACTTTAGAGCAACGGTTGATGTGTAAGACTTTTTCAGTCAAATCACTTTCTGCTTTCTCTCTCTCTTTTTTTGGAGACTCATTATTTTTTGCCATGACTCTTCCTTACATCTTTTTTCATTGTCATCCCTCTAGAATTGGAGACCACCTGCGCGAGCTGCATTAGCTAACTCGGCAAGGATACCATGATACTTAAAGGGTCCACGGTCAAAGACCACTTCTTTAATATTTTTGCTTTTGGCAATTTCGGCAATTTGCTCACCTAGTTTGCGAGCAGAGGCCTTATTTTTTTTGCAGAACTCCGTGTTCCGATATTCTTTAGCAAATGTTGCTGTTCCACCAAGTGTTGTGCCAGTTTCATCATCAATTAATTGCGCTTGAATATGGCTATTGCTTTTTACAACACATAGACGCGGCTTTAGGCCTGTCCCACGAAGATGCTTACGAACTCTAACGGCACGTTTAACACGTAGTTTTGCAGTTTTATTAGCTTGATTAATCATATCATTCCTTCAGCGATTACTTCTTAGCAGCAGCTTTACCTGCTTTCTTACGTACAAATTCTCCTGCATAGCGAATCCCCTTACCCTGATAAGGTTCAGGTGGACGTTGGCTGCGCACAGTTGCGGCAAATTGGCCGACTAAATGTTTATCGAAGCCTGAAATAGTAATTAAAGTATTTTTATCTACTTTAACGGCCAATCCTTTCGGAATAGGTAACTTACATGGATGCGAAAATCCTAACTGTAAATCAAGCAGATCACCTTGCACAGCTGCACGATAACCAACTCCAATCATTTCTAATTTTTTCTCAAAACCTTCAGTTGTCCCAACTACCATATTATGGATAAGAGTACGGTAAAGGCCGTGAAAATGAGCAAGTTTTGCTTCTTCATCAGCTAACGAAACGAGAACCTCGTTTCCTTCTACATTAACGTTAACTCCAGGAATTAGTTTTTGTGTTAAAGCGCCTTTAGGCCCTTTAACAGCAACTTCTGTGTTAGAAACTTTAACCTCTACACCATTTGGGAGAGAAATAGGAAGTTTACCTTTACGAGACATTGTCACTTTCTCCTTCGATCATTACCAAATCAAACACAGAAGTTCACCACCGATTCCACGCTGAGTAGCTTCATTGCCTGCCATGACTCCTTGCGAAGTCGAAACAATGGATAAGCCCATATTACCGTAAAAGCGTGGGATATCTTGGTGCCCAACATATTTGCGTAAGCCGGGTTTTGAAATTCTTTTTAGGCCTTGAATAACAGGACGACGTCCGTTAGTATATTTCAAAAATATACGTATCGTTCCGCGCTGACCTTCATCAACTTTTACCAGATAATTTTCGATAAATCCTTGATTTTTGAGGATCTCAGCAAGCGTCTGCTTCATTTTGCTCCAGTTTACATCGACATAGCGATGTTGAGCTTTTGTACCATTGCGAATTCTTGTGAGGAAATCGGCTACTGGGTCGCTGACTACCATGATTTCGTCTCCTATTAAGCTGCTACCGAAATCGGTAAGTTTTTAAATGGAATGCCAAGTAACCTTAAGAGCTCAACACATTCTTCATCTGTTTTAGCACTTGTTACAAATGTAATATGCATTCCTTGCGTTCTTTTAACTTCGTCTAAATTAATCTCGGGGAAGATTTGCTGATCATCCAAACCTAATGTATAATTTCCCATTCCGTCACATTTAGAAGGAAATCCTCTAAAGTCACGAATACGAGGACAAACGATGTTAACAAAACGGTCAATAAAATCAAACATTCTTTGACCACGTAAAGTTACTTTAACACCGATTGGTTGATCTTCACGTAGTTTGAAGTTAGAAATCGCTTTCTTTGCTTTTGTGATCACTGGTTTTTGACCAGAAAGCATTGTCATTTCTTTGACGCAATCCTGGATAGAATTTTTGTCTTTTGATGCTTCTGCAATACCCATATTGATCACGACTTTGACTAAACCAGGTACCTGCATCAGGTTCTTATATGCAAATTTTTTTTGCAATTCTGGTTTTACATCAGCTAAATATCTTTTCTTTAACCTGGACATTGGCTTTTTCTACTCACTTAGGTTTTTTGACTGAACGGTAGACTACTTCTTGATCGTCTTTGTGATAAACAAATTGACGATGTCCTTGTTCATTAGTACGAACTTTCAACTTTGCCGTTGTTTCTCCTTCCACACAAACTTTCAAATTTGAAATGTGGATCGGTCTTTCAATTTCAACAATTCTGCCCTTAGGAGCTTCTTGGCTTCGTTTAACGTGTTTCTTGCGTACATTAAGGCCTTGAACTATTACTCTATCACCCTTACATGATTGTACAGTTCCTATCTGACCTCGGCTGTTACCAGCAATAGCAACAACTGTGTCACCTTGGCGAATTTTTTTTGATCCACTTGGCTTATTATCCATTTTCGTCATTGCCTCACTTATTAAATCACTTCTGGTGCGAGAGAACTAATCTTTAAAAAGTCTCTATCGCGCACTTCACGTGCAACAGGTCCAAAGATACGAGTTCCCTTTGGGTTCTTCTTGTCGTCAATTAAGACGCAGCTGTTTGTATCAAACCGTATTTTCGTACCATCTTTACGTTTAATGTATGATTTTGTACGAATGATAACAACTTTAACAACATCCCCTTTCTTAACACTTCCTTCAGGATGAGCATCTTGAACAGAAGCAACGACAATATCCCCAACATGGGCATAACGACGCTTTGATCCACCTAATACTTTAAAGCATTTGACTCGTTTTGCACCCGAGTTATCAGCTACTTCTAGCTCGCTTTCTTGTTGAATCATGGTTTACAAACTCCAACGATAATTAACTTTTGCTTAGGTGTAACTTATTGTCTTCACCTGTTTCGGATTTAGGCCTAACTTTTTGATACCAAGTTTAGAGAGTAGTCTGACAATGAATGCTTATATTTCTCTATCCTTTTACCAAGTGAGCGTAACCTAAACGCTGAGTTGATACTCATAGAATTAAATTCTATGCAACTACACGCCAACGCTTTAATTTTGATAAAGGGCGTGTTTCCATAATTTTTACTTCATCACCGATCTGTAAATCGCCTGATTCATTGTGAGCATAATATTTCTTGCCACGAGTGACAATTTTACCATACTGAGGATGAGCAAAAGTACGCTCAACTTTCACAACAACGGTTTTTTGCATTTTATTAGAGACGACGATGCCTTTTTTAACTTTACGGCTTCCTCTTTCTTCTTGTTGCATGATTATCCTTGATTAGTCTGATTTTGATTTTCGCGACGCTTCTCTGTAATCACTGTTAACAAGCGAGCGATATCTTTGCGAGTATGTTTCATCTCATGTGGTTTTTCTCTCTTTTTTTGAGAGCGAAACTCGTTGTTGAGTTCAAACAATTTTCTGCGAGACTCGTCGTGGGTTGCTTCGAGTTCTTCTAAACTTTGATCTCTTAAATCTTTCGCTTTATACATATAACCTCAAACTTGTTCTACGCGTTCAACAAATCGTGTTTTTAATCCCAATTTAGCCGCTGCTCTGCGTAAAGCACTTTGAGCCATATCTTTGGGCACATTAGCCACTTCAAAAAGGATTCGGCCAGGTCTGACGACTGCTACCCAATGGTCAACTGCACCTTTACCTTTACCCATTCTCACTTCGGCAGGTTTCTTTGTAATTGGTTTATCTGGAAATATTCTAATCCAGACTTTACCACGTCTTTGAAAGAAACGGTTGATTGCAACACGGCAAGCTTCGATTTGTTGGTTTGTAATCCACCCTCTTTCTAAAACTTGAATTCCGTATTCACCAAAGTGAACGAAATTGGCACCTTTGCTTAATCCAGCAAATTGCCCTTTTTGCATCTTACGATGCTTTGTCCTTTTTGGCATTAAAGGCATGTTTAAGCCTCCTTCTTCGCTAAGTTGTCTTCACCGCGATAAATCCAAACCTTCACACCTATACTACCATAAGTAGTTTCAGCTCGACCTGTCGCATAATCAATATCGGCACGAAGCGTATGAAGAGGCGTGCTACCTTCTTTATACCATTCTGTACGAGCAATCTCTGCACCACCAATACGGCCAGACAACTGAACTTTAATACCGAATGCACCAGCATCAATCGATGATTGCATCGCTTTTTTCATTGCGCGACGAAAAGGAATACGTCTTTCAAGTTGCTTTGCTATACTATCTGCAACGATTTTCGCATCCATGTCTGGCCGTTTCACTTCTTCAACAGCTACCCAGACTTCTTTTCCTGTTAATTTACTTAATTCCCCTTTCAACACATCGATCTCAGCACCTTTTTTCCCGATCACAAGACCTGGGCGTGCTGTCACAATTGTGACTTCGACTTTTCCGCTCATGCGCTTAATTTTGATTGCTGAAACACCTACTAAAGCAGGTTTTTTCAATAAATAAGCACGAATGATTTGATCTTCAACTAGAAGATCTCCAAATTCTTTCTTATTAGCAAACCATTTGGAGCGCCAATCACGTGTACGAACAAGGCGGAAACTTATTGGGTTGACTTTTTGTCCCATTCCATGACTCCTTAAAGATTGCTTACAATCACGGTAAAGTGGCTTGTTCTTTTCATAATTGGATGACGTCCGCCTCGGTTTTTAGGTTTCGCTCTTTTTAGCGTAGGACCTGCATCCACACGAACTTCTACAACTTTGAGATTTTCACGTCTCATATCTAATTGCGTTTCCGCATTTGCCACGGCACTATCTAATGTCTTCTTTAATAAGCGTCCACCCTTTAGACCGCTAAATGTCAATTGAAGGGAAGCGTCAGAAACAGATAGTCCGCGGATTAATCCTGCAGCTAAACGAGCTTTGCGAGGACTGATGCGTATATATTTGCTTATTGCTTTAGCATAACTCATCTTAGCAACCTTTACTTCTTAATTGGATGTCCTTTAAATGTACGCGTGGGAGAAAATTCACCCAAACGATGGCCAACCATGTTATCTGTAACAAAAACAGTGAGATGTTTGCGGCCATTATGTACTTCAAACGTATGTCCGACCATATCAGGTGTAATCATTGAACGTCTTGACCACGTTTTGATCGGCTTTTTTGTTCCTTCTTTATTTTGAACGTCCACTTTTTTTTGTAGATGGTGGTCAACAAAAGGACCTTTTTTCAACGATCTTGCCATAACTACTTCTTCCTTCGACGTTTCACGATAAGCTTGTTAGACTTCTTATTGGATCTTGTTACAAGTCCTTTTGTATAGAGACCCCAAGGAGTTTGTGGTGTGTTACCTTTATGTTTACCTTCACCACCACCGTGTGGGTGGTCAACAGGATTCATAGCAGTACCACGAACAGTTGGACGAATCCCCTTCCAGCGCATACGGCCAGCTTTTCCTTCAACGCGCAAATTGCGCTCTGGATTAGAAACAGCGCCAAATGTTGCTCGACAGTTTTCATTGATCATACGCACCTCACCTGATGGCATACGAATTGTAGCATAACCACCACTTCGTGCCATTAGCTGTGCAGATAATCCCGCTGAACGAACAAGTTTTCCGCCTTTTCCAGGGTATAATTCAATATTATGTATAACAGAACCAAGTGGCATAAGTCTTAATTTCATGCAGCAACCTATATGAAAAGGTGGCTCATCACTTGTCTGCACTTTATCCCCAGCTTTTAAGCCTTGCGGAGCTAAAATATATCGTTTTTCCCCGTCAGCATAATTTAGCAAAGCAATATAAGCTGTGCGATTTGGATCATACTCGATAGAGGCAACTTTAGCAGGGATATTTTCTTTATCCCGTTTAAAGTCGACAATACGATAGTGTTGTTTATGTCCCCCACCTTTATGGCGGCAAGTAATGTGACCATTGTTATTACGCCCATTTGTTCGTCTTTTTGGTAATAAGAGCGATTTAGTGGGTTTAACAGTGGCACGTGAGTTTTCGCATGGACGAGTCAATTGCTCATTAGTTGGAAGTGCTAATTGACGAGTTCCAGGTGTTACAGGTCGATATTTCTTAAACATCTACTCTCAAGCTCCTATTATACATTGTCTAGGCTATCGCCAGCACGAAGCGTGACAATCGCTTTTTTGAAAGCATTTTTGAAGCCGGGTCTCCCACGTACACGTCTAGCTTTCGCTTTTACGTTAATGGTGTTAACCGCCATAACTTTTACATTTTCGTTTTTGTAAATTTCTTCCACAGCTTGCGAAATTTCTTCTTTATTGGCATTGCGATCAACAATAAAGACATATTTCGGAGATTCACAACGTTTGACTGAAGGATTGCTTTCTGCAGTTTTCAACTGTTGAAGCACCATAGACTTTTCAGTCACATATTGATATTTTACTACTTGGTATGGGCTTTTTTTTGTCATGGACCTTTACTCCCTCAATTCAACCACTGATTTAATTCATTCAGCGCTGATTCTGTTAACACAATCTCACGAGCAATCATGACATCATAGCCATTAATATTCGAAGCTAACATAAAATTTGCACGTGGCAAATTACGCATGCTTTTAACAAAATGGTTATGCTTGTCAGTGCTAATGCTAACGCGCTGAACTTTTCCTTCCGTTTCGACATCGGTAAAGGTAGTTTCACCTAAAAACAGCACACGTCCTCGCAGGTCAAATCCCCTAAGGAATTGAGCTAAAGTTTTTGTTTTTGGTGCATCCATTGCCGTATCTTCAATCAACCAAACTTTATTTTCTTTTAATTTTTCAGATAAAAGAAAACGGATAGCTGCTTTTCTTTCTTTTTTATTAATACGAACATGCTGATCAAATTTTGGTCTTGGCCCAAATGCACGACCACCACCTCTATATTGTGGAGCAACAGTTGATCCGTGACGAGCGCGACCTTGACCTTTTTGAGGATGAGCTTTTTTCGTCGTATGCTTAACTTCAGCGCGCGTTTTGGTACTAGCTGACCACTGTCTAGCATTTGCTCTAAGTGCAACAATATAATCTTTAATCATCTGTCCGTTGGCTTCAACATTGAGCCAGGTATCATCAATATTTACCTGTCCAATTTCTTTACCAGCAAGATTGTACTTTTTTAGTGTAGCCACAATTTAACTCCAGAAGATCTTATTTCTTATGACTTTTTCTTTGCCAATTTTTTGGCTTGAGTAATATAAACCAAACCATTGCGTGGACCAGGAACCTGTCCTTTTACCACAATCACATGGTTTTCAGAGTCAACTTTTACAATACGTAAGTTTTGAACAGTTACTCTCTCATTACCCATCTGACCTGCTTTTTTCCCACCTGGTAATCCACGTCCAGGAGTAGAACGCATCCCAGTTGAACCTGCGTGTCTGTGATGTCCAGAACCGTGGGAAGCAGGACCTCCCGCAAAGTTGTGACGTTTCATCACCCCTTGGTATCCTTTACCTTTTGAGATCGCTGTCGCATCAACGAATTCGATACCATTAAAAGTATCGACGCTAATTTCTTGACCTAGTGTATACTCTTCAGTTGAATCTAATCTAGACTCTACTAAGAAACGTCGAGACTCCACCCCAGCTTTTTTAAAATGTCCTAACCGAGGCTTCCCTGTTCTCGCTTCAATTGTGTGCTGCGTTTTACCAGTCACTTTTTCAAAACCAAGTTGTAGAGCTGTATACCCATCTGTTTCTTTAGTTTTGATTTGAGTGATAACATTTGGCTCAGCCTGGATCACTGTGCACACGATTGCGTTACCTTTTTCATCAAAAAGCTGAATCATGCCACGTTTTTTACCCATCATTGTAAGCGCCATATAATCAATCCTTAACCAAATTAATGATCCGCTATTCAACAAACACTAAGCTTGCTGTACTTTTAAAATATAAATTGCGGCTTTGTTTCATGTGGCAAGTTACGTACGAGATACGTTCTCACCAGAGCTAACAAAGCAAATATGAATGATCAGCGATCTTTTTAGAAAGCTAAAACAGCGAGATTAGCAAATTCTGCCAATTTAATACAAGCGAAATTCCATCTTTTATTATAATCCTCACCATTTCTTTCTGTGAGGCGTTGCAAGACAGAGATAATTTAAAGCGAAGTAACAAAATACGAGTTGAAAATAGCAACGAAATTTTTAGTCATAAAAAACTTAAATTATTTATCACGATCAATTTGCATCATTTTTAATGATTTAAACACATTAATGCTTTACTTTTTTTGCTAATAATACAGCAAACAGTGGTCTGATGTGTTCTTTTCATATCTTATTTTTAATCAACACAAAATAGTCAGCATAGGAAATATTTTTTACCCTCCTCATATTAAGAAAGTGTGGCAACAAAATTTCAAATCATTGTTAAGAGAAGCAATCTGCTACCGCTAAAATGTTCGAGAGGGTAGAATATTTTTTATATTTATTAATTACAACTTGTGAGTCATTTAAAGTCATAAAAAAACGTCAAAAAATAGCAGAAATGATTCCTCTCTTTTTGATCCGTTAAATTGATTTAACTTTTATAAATGAGCAAGCAACCTTTCTTCTCGGCACCACTCAATGAATTTTATTAAAATTCAATAATTGAATTGCATCACGTTGATACTCTCGTTAAAACTTACCACTCCAAAATCCGCAATCTGCTAATCGTCTCTTCTGCAGCTTATTTTTTTGCTAACCTTTCTGGTAGGAAAAATTAAAAATCAACGCTTTGGTTCATAAGAACTCTCAAAAATGCTTAAAGAAGAGATTCAGTTTTTATAAACTCAATTACTTTTTTGACGTCATTGTTATTCACTCAACTTTAGGTTCGATTTTTTTATCTAATATCTTTTGTGCATTTTTAGAGATTTTTTTAGATCGAATGTGAATGACTTCTTGATCTTTTAAACGGCGCTTTGCATTTAGAATTTTGATATCCGCATCTTTTTGCAGCACAATCATGTCTTTAAGATCTTTGAGCTGAGTTCCTTTTAAAACGCGGAGGACCACCTCTTGTTGAACGGCTCCTCTAATATAAACCGTCAAATATTCTTTTAAAGGAATTTTAATCACTTGTCCATCACGCAAAAGTTGATTAGGTTTAAAACTGCTTAAATCAGCATCAAAAGTTGGTTTACAAAGCTTCCAAAGATCTTTTATCCTAGCTCCTTTACGGAGTTCAAAAATCCCTATATGCTCGGCTGCTCCCTGAACAGTAACATCCACCAATTCTGTTGTTAACAAGTGTTCTGTCCGAGGTATTGGCAAAACTCTTTTTTTTGAAAAAAAAGCCATACCAGTCAATAAAATTAGAGTTGTGATAAGAATAGAGACAATTAGCCATTCATGCCGTTGTAGTTTTGAAGGCATAAGATTCTCTCCTTTGCAAGGTTTTGCAAAGAGTCTACTAGATGAATTGTAAAAAAACATTAATTTTTTTTTGAATAGAATATCTAAATATTCTTCTTAGTAATCGGTAAGCCTCAAGTAGAATGATTTTCAAAGAAAGGGGTACTGGGTCGATAAACCAAACTTGCAATCCCAATAGATTTTGCTATAAAAGTCAGAAAAATAACGACAGGTTCTCGTACTTGGCTAAAAGCAGAAATATTAAAAGCAAATTCTGTAATAGAAACAGCTAATTCCCAATATGCACGTTTCTTTGTGTTTTCTCCTAAACGATCATATTTTAATGCTCTACAGGTTTCTAAAAATCGAACAAAAAATCCTATACATAGACCCCCTCGTACCCAAGTATCTAGACTCTGTCCAGGCACCCAAGAAAAGAGTTTAAATCGACCTAAAGAATTGGCATAAGAAGCAAGTTCAAGCAAGTTTAAATCTCGTAGAAATGTAGGTACGCAAATTACATCTACAGTTAAAAATGTCAAGTCTGTGAGATTTTCAAGCCAAGTATTTTCTTTTTGAATCACTTTAAGGTTTTGTAAATCAATTTGATGAGCAGCGCACCCGTTAAGTAAATGATCCGGCTGAGCAGTTAATTCTCCAACCATCCATTTTTGTAAAACTTGACTAAATTCTTTATCGTCTATCCAAGCTAAATCATACGCAGACATTTGTTTTAAAAAATTTTTTAAAGAGGCCTGAGAAAAATCGTGAACAGTAGAGTTTTGCTTAAGACCCTCTTCATTTTCTTGACCGATTCCCCAATTTAAACATAGCTGGTGTTCTAATTGTTTTTGCGTACGAAATTCATCAATTTTATTGGAGTCTATCGCATGAAAAAGTTGATAAGGAATTTTAAGAAATCCATAAAAATCAAGTGTGTTTGAAATGTCTAAAATAGCCACTAATTGAGGTAAATACGGACGCTCACAATAATAATTAATTCCTTGCAAAATTGATAGTGCCACAAGGCAAATTCGTTGAAAACCTTCAGGATCCAATCGAATTTCATTAATTTCAAGAATGGTTGTTAATATAGTCTGTTGAGCTTTTTCACAATAATTTATTAAAGATGTGCACACTGCGCGGCAGTAAGTCTGCATGCAAACTCCCATTTTCTGCCTTGTATGAACGACGTAAGAATATTTACGAATAATCACTCAGAATAAGTACCTTATTCTGAGTGTAAATAAAAGCAATTTACGCTGCTATTGCTGGATTATTAAAGCGAACCTCTCTATCTCTAGAACGATCTTTCCAATATCTAATTAAACCAGCATTTTGTGTAATTACATCCACTAATGTGAACCAAAATGCAGTTCCATAGCGACTTCCACAACCAATTAAGATCATTTTACCAATGCTACCAGTCAATTTAAGCCACGTACTTATATCCGATAAAATTTCTTTTCTCTTTCTTGTACGATCTTCCCCTGTCTCTCCTTCAACATTAACGAACGCTTTGACAAAGCGCGAAATCTCGATTCCTGAGGCAGCAA
Source organism: Candidatus Protochlamydia amoebophila UWE25 (assembly GCF_000011565.2). NCBI lineage: Bacteria > Pseudomonadati > Chlamydiota > Chlamydiia > Parachlamydiales > Parachlamydiaceae > Candidatus Protochlamydia > Candidatus Protochlamydia amoebophila. Next base: position 545,922 of record NC_005861.2, on the reverse strand, counting down.
AAATAAATATATCTTTTGGCGAATAAAAAACATTGCTAAGCACGGGAATTTGATCTAAGGAAATTTGTTCTAAACGTTTACCTTTTAAGTAAGATATTTTAATAGAACCAATTGCAGCACCTAATCTAGAAACAGTTTGAAACGCAACAACTTCATGTTTTTGCAAAAATCTTGCAGTATCTAAAAAATTGCCTATTCCATAGAGAACCGCGACCCAATTTGTTCCTTCTTTATATTTTGGAATTGTCAAACTAACTTTTTTTGTCACCTTGTCACGTTGAATAAAGTCACAGGCTGATCCAATAAATTTTGTTGCATAGTAAAGGTTTTTTTGACCCTCTAAAGTTTCAATGGCAGCATTAAATACGTTTGTATGCTTTATTCGCCCAATTAATTTTAAATTGGCAATTGCAGCTTTTGTCCATTTTTCAAACCCTTCGTGACGTAAATCATAAATATCGTAAGCAGCTCTGCTCGGACCTTCTCCTACGTACCTAATTCCTTTTTTAACTTCACTGGAAACTAGACTAACTCCCTCACCAATAGTGAAAAGAGCGGAGTTAACCCCATGAGAGATATGGGAAGTGATGGCATTCATATTAAATCCTTATATCGTTATATTTCTGATGATTAACCGCCTAAGCAGTCATTGTTTCAAAATAATTTGGTTTTGGTCTTGCAAGGACGCAGGCAATACCAACTCCTTTTGTAATAATAGCCCCTGCATAAAAAAGTCCTGGAGAAACTTTTAAAATATTTCGATGATTTAAATAGCCAACTCCTTGATAAACAAATTCAAAAAGAGAGCTGATAGCGTCAATTTTAGCATTTCTTCTGGCGGTTGGCGTGAGTTTTTCATCTAATAATTTACGTGTTGCTTCAAATAATTTAGCGCCGAAAGCAAACGTTACACCACCTCTTACCCATGTTTCTAATGACTGATATTTTACCCAGCCAAATCCACTATTCTGTCCAATGCGCATTGCCCAAGCACCTGTATCAACTAGATTCCAAGCATTGGTATAAAGACCTACGCAACCCATATTAATAAAAAGCCCTGTCACATCAACAATTTTATCTACAAGTGTTCGATGGATAACAGGAATTTTCACATCATTTAAATCGACTACATTAAGAATGGAGCTACTTGTTAAATCAGCTATAGGTTCTTGCAAACGATTCTGCAGTGCTAACGCAAAATCTTCTGTGGAAGTGTAAGCATCGTCATTAGCAACCATACTGTCTAACTGAGCTTGCAAATGCTTCTGAACAGTTTGTCTTAAAGCCCCCCTATCAAAGTTTGGAAAAATTACACATAGCTTGTTTACGATATTTTCTAAAGCTTGCGGAGCATTAATCGATTCAGCTTTTATAGGACATAAAAAACCACGCGGTTCTTTTAAAATCTGATAAAAATCATGCATATTCGCAGTAGATAACGTCCGTTCTAACTTTGGATAGACAACTATCCCATGATGCCAATTATAATATTGGATAATACTGATAGCTATCTGCGCAGTTTTTTGGAAAATTTCTGGATTATTTCTATATTTCTTGAGCTTAATAACACCTTTTCCTATTGACTGGAAGGCAGCCTGAGGGAAATCTATCACTGCATTTGAGCATCTACTTAAGAGATTCATTTCTTACTCCTCGAGAAATTTTGTAGGAATTTTATCATATTCAATCCCTGGATTAAAAATCAAGGCGCTGATTAATTTAAATAAATAAAGACTAAAATTTATAAATCGCTCTATGTTAGTTAGAATTTTAAATATAAAATAAAGGTTGGTTATCAATATCAACCGTTTTTGAGAGCAAAGATGTAAATTTTTGTATTATTTGTCAATGCACTTGCACAGAAACGGATTTATTAAAAAGCAGGCCTAGCTTGTTAAACTTATAGTCAAACCTAAGTAACTAATTAAAGTGGGGACAAATTTCCTTCTAAAAGAATCACACTTAAAATTGATATTTGATTGGCACAAGATAAACGTCATTTTCAAGACGCAGCTTTTGTTTATTCTTTTAAATTAAAAGCTTAATAATAATCCATTGCCAAACCCTATACAAAAAATAGTTCTCATTGCTATCCAGATATACCTAGATTGAACGGTTAGTATTTTCCAAGTGACTTTTAAAATCGAAAATTCTCCTCGTGAAAAAGGCTGATCATTACTCCAAGCAAACTAACGGTAGTAAAACATACCATAAAAAAATTTATAAAATAGATTCTGATTTTTTCGAATTAGCACATGAGAAACAATTTGAGATGCTTTTTTTTATTTTTGATCTAAACAAACTCTTTTTTAAAGCATTTAACACTTCAGTAGAAATATCATAATTTTTTATCATTATTTAATAAATTCATGGTTAATTGTTGAGATTTTGCTTAATCTCTTTATTAAACAATCTTCTTTCTTACATACATGTGCTAAGTGTTTTTTGAATCGATATATTGCCTTAAGGAATAGATATTTGACAAAAGCGTCTTATTACAGCAAAAATACTACCTGTAAATTGAAATACTTTTTTTTTCATAGCTGCAGCAGGATTTTGAGCTATTTTATTTGAATGCTATATTCAAATTAGAAGATAAAAAAGAATAGAAATATTGGATTAATTAATGTAAGTTGCAAATAACTAAGTTAAAATAAAATTTAGATGTAAATAAAAAGGCCTCAGATCCTTAAATTGTTTTTGTGGAACAAATAACAAGGATTGAAGCCATGGAAGAACAAATTATAGCACTTTATTGCCTTTTAGACGACTACATCCTTTCGATTGGATACAAAGATTGGCCAAATACAAAACTGTCTACTTCGGAAATTATGTTGATAAATTTAGTAGGAATGAGATTTTTTTACGGAAATATGGAAACGTCCCGAAAATTTCTTATTGAGCATAGATATATCATGAATAAACTGAGTAAGAGCGCATTAAATAGAAGAATTCATCAAATACCCATGAAATGGTGGGAGGAAATTCTTGAGTTTATTCAAAAATTAAAAAACTTTGGAAAATTACCTTTTGAATATATTGTTGATGCATTTCCTGTTTCTGTTTGTAGAAATATAAGAATTCAAAATTGTAGAATTTATCGAGGAGAGGAATTTAGAGGGTATAATGCTAGTAAGCGAGAATATTTTTATGGATTGAAAGTAACAGTCTTAGCTTCTCAAGATGGGTGCCCTTTTAGAGTTATCCTTTGTCCAGGCAGAGAGCATGATGCTGTTCCTTTTAAATACATGGAACGAAACTTACCCGCAGGCAGTAAGATTTATGGAGATTCTGCCTATGTCGATTATAAGCATCAAGACATGCTTGAAAAGATAGAAAACATCAAGCTCATAGTGGAGCCAAAATCTAATTCTCTTCGTTCAATCGATTTACATGATTTTGTAAATTTGAAGCACATTAGAAAATTTATTGAGGGAGTATTTGGCGTGATATCAAGACTGATGCCTAGAAAAATTCATGCAACGACGTCTAATGGGTTTGAAATTAAAGTTTTAGGATTTCTAGTAGCAGCTGCAACAAATTTTTTAATAAATTAGTTATTTGCAACTTACATTAATTAATAATCAAAAAAAATAATATAAAAATAAATTATATTATTAACTCACTTATATTAATTAACTAAGAATTTTAACTGATTTTTTGACATTCCTCGGATCCATTGTTCAGAAGTCATTGTTTTTTTTCCTTCCAGTTGAACCTCCACAAGTTCTAATGCTTGATCGCCAGTCAAAATTTTCAAATTCCCCTTAGAACTATCTAAAATAGTACCAGGACAGTTTGATGGATAAGGGATTACTCGCGTACGGCTGATTTTTAATCGTTTTTGCTCTCCATTAACTTTGACATAACACCAAGCTCCAGGATAAGGATTAACTCCTCTCACCAAATCGTGTAAATGTTGAGCTGATTGGTTCCAATCTAACTCGCAATCCTCTAGTTCAATCTTTGGTGCGAATGTTGCTAAATGAGAATCTTGAATTTGACGAGATGGCTCACCCCGATCGAACTGCTTGATTACTTCTAGCAAGGCATGCTTTCCTATTTGGCAAAGAGCTTGTTCGAGCTCACCATAAGTCATTTCCGAAGTGATTTGCACTGACACTTTTTTGATCATGTCACCTGCATCCATTTTTTTCACCATATGCATGATCGTTACGCCTGTTTCCTTTTCTCCTTCAATAATCGAGCGTTGAATAGGAGCAGCACCTCGATATTTTGGCAATAAGCTAGCGTGTAAATTAATGCAAGCCCGTTTAGGCATGTCTAACAAATGTTGTTTAATAATTTCTCCATAAGCAACAACGACAAATAAATCTGCTTCATAATTTTTTAAAACAGGCGCGAAATCTAAAGATGAAACTACTTCAGGTTGATAAAGGGGTAAGTGATAGCTTTGAGCAATTAATTTAACTGGAGTAGGAACAGGTATGCTTGAACGCCCTTTTGGTCGATCAGGTTTGGAAATAACAGCGACCACTTCCACCTGATTTTGCAAAAGGAATTCTAGAACTTGCGCAGCAAAAAGAGGAGTACCAAAAAAAATAACCTTCATTTTTCTATTTCTCACTACTTGCTTGCATTTAGAGGCTCAGTGGGTTCTTCCAAATTCAATCCCTCTTCTTCCGCCTGAAGGCACATTAAACCCCTTTTTGTCAAACGACAAAAGTTGACAAAATGTTGAATTTCGGGAAGCGGCTTTAATTCTTGTTCAATTTGATTAAGTGCTTCTTGCATACGAAAACCTGAACGATAAAGAAGCTTAAAAGCTTTACTCAATTCTTGCCGAACTTCTAGAGTATATCCCTGTCTTTTCAATCCAACAATATTTAATCCCCCAAATTTATAAGGAATTCCAGCTCCAATTGTAAATGGAGGGATATCATGAGTCACACGACTCATTCCTCCAACCATTGCATTGCGTCCAATTCGAACAAACTGATGGATAGGAGTCATACCTCCAATCACAGCATAATCTTCCACAATTACATGTCCTGCTAATGTAGCATTATTACTCATAATCACTCGATTTCCAACGACGCAATTATGGGCAACGTGGCAATAAGCCATAATGAGGCAATTGTCCCCCACTTCTACTACTGATCCTTCTTGGCAAGATGAATTGATCGTGACAAATTCCCGTATCTCACAATTTTTACCAATCTTGACGAATGTTCTTTCACCTTGAAATTTCAAATCTTGTGTTTTCGTTCCGATACTTGCCATCGGATAAATAATGGTCCCTGCTCCAATGGTTGTGTAACCATCAATATAAGTATGAGATTTAATAACAACATCATCTTCTAAAATCACATGAGGTGAAGCAATCACAACATAAGGTTCAATGACGACATTTTCTCCGATAACCACTCCAGGCGCAATAATAGCTGTTGGGTGTATTTGACAAGAACTTTTCATGCAACATTCACTTAACTTAAAATATTTTAATTTTTTGAGATGTGTATTAAATTTGACTTTTGTCTACAAACACAAAGCCTATTTCAGCCTCGGCTGCAATTTTTTGGTTCACTAGTGCTTCAGCTTTAATTCGCCCCCCCTTGCTACTAAAATGCAATCCTTCGCCTTTCAAATGGAGAACATCGCCTGGTTTCACGGGCTGTCTAAATTTAGCGTGATTGACATTAAGCAAAATTGCAATTTTATCTCCCGGCCCTCTCAAATGAACCAAAATACCACCCGCCTGAGCTAACGCCTCTAAAATCAAAACGCCTGGCATGATTGGAGCATTAGGGAAATGACCTTGAAAAAAAGACTCGTTAATTGTTACGTTTTTTTGCGCTAGGATATATCCTTTTTCTACATCGATTTCTAAGACACGATCGACAAGCAGAAAAGGATAACGGTGGGGTAAAATATTGATGATTTGATTGATATCCAATGCCTGTGGGTTATCTGAAAGATTAACCATCAATGACTCTCCATAGTGATATGTTTTAATAATTCTTTAGCAAAAAGAAAGTTTGTCAAATGTCCCGATCGAATCGCAATGATGTGAGCATGGAAATCATATCCCACTAAAGAAAGATCGCCGATCAGGTCCAAAATTTTATGTCGTGCCATTTCATCTGGAAAAAAGAGCCCACCTTTACTCAAGATCACTTCGTCTTTAATTACAACAGCATTATCCAAACTTCCTCCTTTAATTAACCCTCTATCCATCAAAGCAGATATTTCTTTATAAAGGGAAAAAGTGCGACAAGGAGCAATCTCTTTTTTAAAATTTTCTTCATTTACTATAACAGAATGAAATTGACCGCGCAAAAAGGAGGATCCTGGATAACTCAAAGTGTAGCTAATACGATAACCATCGAAGGGTAAAGCCACTAAATGAATATCACCTTCAGATAAATATACAGGGTGTTTGAGCTTTACAACGGGTATCGCTTGTTCTTGTGTTCTTATCCCTACTTTTTCAATCATTTCTACAAAAACGTCGGAACTACCGTTTCCAACTGGAGGTTCTATACTTGTAATTTCAATACATAAATTATCAATTTGATAAGCTTTTACCGCAGAAAGGACATGTTCAACTGTGTGAATACGAACATCATTAATTCCAATTGTCGTGCTGCGCGCAGTATCTTGAACATACTCAATAGTCGCTGGAATAATCGGTTGTCCAACCAAATCAATACGCTTAAAAACAATTCCTGTACCTTCTTTAGCAGGACAAAATCGAAGTCCCACTTCTTTTCCAGTATGAATACCAATACCAGAAAAAACGGCAACATCTTTTAATGTACGTTGCTTGCGAACAATTGTTTCCAATGCTGGATTGACGGTCACGCATCAACCTTTAGTTATTTGTAAGAAGTTGAGTATGTTAATTATAAATCGGTTTTAAAGCAAGGAAGTAATCATGGCACTCATCAAATTTTTCTATTAATTCTAATCAAATAATTCACCCATACAAGGACTTATTCAGAAAAAGAAACATCGAAAAAATTTGTCTGCAATTGTCCAAATCATAAGCAAACTACTTAGGCATAAAATAAACAGGTCACCCCATTTTGCATATAGGGTTTTATAATGATAAACAGGGACTTGTACATAAAGAGAATCGGCTATTTCTTGTGTTTTCATCATATCTGGTCCTAATACATTAATTACTTGACCTAAAGAATCGATTGCTCCAGTGATTCCGGTGTTACAAGCTCTCATCAAGGGAATTCCATTTTCAACTGTACGCAATCTCGCATGATCAAAATGTTGTTTAGGAAGCTTAGAATTAGGATACCAACCATCGTTTGTCAAGTTGACTAGCAGTTCGGCCCCTTTTTGTCTATTTTCACGGATTAAATCGCCGTAAGTTTCCTCATAACAAATTGTTGCTCCATAAGGAACTGGTCCATTAAAAATTTTGGCTCCTTTCCCGCAAGTAAAAGAACCTGAAATACCATACCTGGCAGCTAATTCCCGGCAAAATTCGAAAGGAATATACTCTCCCATCGGAACGAGTATACGTTTTTCATACCTTTCAGCAGGACGCTGATCAGGAGAAAAGTGAAAGGCAGCACTATAAGATGCATGACATGTTTTTTCTTCATCAAGATAGACACTATCTTCAAATCCCACGACAACATAGGACTGAAATAAATTAGCCAAAGATTTCACGATAAAAGCGTTAGAAACGAGCCATTGATTTCCTCGATCGGACGATAAAAATGAAGCATAAGGAGATATTAAAGGAGCAAGGGACTTTAAAGCTTCAAATCCAAATAGCTCTTTCCACAACTTCTTGATATTTTCTAAAGGAAAAACTGGGTGATATGTTCCATAAGGAACTACATATTCGGGTAAAACAATCAAATCAATTTGGCGACCTTTTTGTTTTTGCATCGTCGATAAAATCTGATGCCATTCTTGTAAAACAAAGTTACGTGCCTCTTCCGCACTTTGAAATCCCAAATTTTCTTCAATCGGAAGGGCAGGTTGCACAAGTACCGCAGAAATGGATCTTGTGTTTTGGTTCATTTGATTTAAGTGGTAATAAAAATGGCTTCCCCCCATTAAATAAGGACTCAAAGCACATCCAATCGCTAAACTTATTTCTCTTTTATTCCATCCAAAAAACCAGGCTCTTAGCATCCATAAATTGGTTAACATTACCCAAAAAGAAAGAAAATAGACTCCTCCGATCGAAGCAAATTGAAGAGGATAAATGAATCCTGATAAAGCAATGCCTACTGGATTAAACGATAAACCTGATAAAATGAATAAACGTGACCATTCTAACCAAACCCATAATCCTGCTAAACCAAATAAATAAGAAACTCTTTTTAGAGTAGAAGGTTGAATAGCTAAAGCCAGCAGACCAAATTGTGCCCCCATCAACCATGCACAAAAAAATAGCACTCCATAGATGTAAAAATAAGGATGAGAGACAAACCATCCAAGCTGCACCATTTGCACTGCCGCATACCACCCCATTGCTAAACAAAAGCGCTCTTTTTTAGAAGAAATTGTCAGCAAAATGCGCCAAAAACAGGCAAACCCACCAATCGACGCCAAAAGCCCTAAAGATATACTCCAAGCAGGTTGACCAAAAGCCACAATAAGGAAAGAGAAGAAAAACCCTCCCCATTTCTGAAGAGGGCTTAAATTTGTATTTTCAGAAGAAAAAAAAGCTAGCATACGAACTACAGACTTTTGTCGATTATTTTGAAATTGACATCATTGCATATCAATGAGAAAAGATCGATTAAAAGATATTTATTCAAACGTGATCTATTAAAAAAAGCCCGCTGATGGCAATTTGGACCAAGCAAACAGTCTTTCTAGTTATTGTTTTTTAATTTCACTCAATGAGTTTTTATTCTACTAGCTCAATTCAAATTCTTTAAAAGGTTTTTTACCTCTACTTGTTATCTCGGATATGAGTTTAACAATATAGGATAACCTTTTAAATAAACCTTTGTCAAACTCATTTTTTATTAAGCTCATTTCATCAAGTAATTTTACAAAATCTCGATAATTTGTCTTAAATTCTTCAAAGTCTTTGAAAGGCCCTCCCCAGGTTTGATATTGAGGCTTGCTAAACTCTTTATTTTCTTCTACAAATTCCCTTTGAATTGAAATTAAAGTAAATGGGGAAAGTTTATCAAAGAATGAATCAATATTAGTAGTTTCTTGACCACTAATTTTAAAAGAAATTTGCTTCACTAACTCTTTTCTTAATTTTTCGATTCGTTCTTCAGCTTGTGCACGATCTATCTCTCGAACTTTAGCAAGGTGTTCTTCTATGGATCGTCGTCCGTCAGCTTTTCCTTTTGAATTTTCGCGATGTTTTTCTTTTAATTTTTTTAAGAAAAATTCAAGATAATTTTTAAACGGCTCAATTTCGTTTTCTACATCTGGAGTTTCTTCAATCATACTTCGCATCATTGAATTTTTCTTTACAGGCTCAAATTTACCCCATTCCAAAGCTTCAATAAGCTCTTCGATTTCAACAATAAGTTCATGTAAAGCAGGGCCCATATATTTATCTAGCGAGCTTTTATGTTTAGGACGTAGCTCAAAATCCCCCGATTTCACCCTATCAACAGTTGTTGACGTTGATTTAAGTTTTTTATAGCATCCACGAATTTGCTCAAGTAAGTTAGCTCTATTGCCATTGTCATTTGACAATTCCCCATTTTCCAAAGTTGAAATTGTAAATGCTCTATCATTTTGTGCTGAGGATTCAAATGTCGCAGAACGAGCTAAAACGTTCAGGATAGAAATTTCAGCAACTGTTTCCATGTTTGAAACGGCGGATTCAATTTGTTCCAAAGCGTTTTTGGACTCTCCTTCTTTAGCGATAGTCTCTTCTAAAACTTTAATTCTATTTAATAACTCTTGCTTCTCATTTTCCAAACTATTAATCTTTTCTTGCAACTGATTGGCATCCATTTTCGAAGTCTCAACTTGCAATGATAAAACTTGCTTTTGTTCTTCTGCTGCCGCTAATTCTGTTTTTATAGATTGAATTTGTTGTTCTAATTCTTTTTTTGATTCTATGAGGTTTTGATTTACTAATCTTTTACCCTTTAACATTTCCAACATATCTGCTGAAAACTTGGTAAGTCGATTTTTCTCTTCCTCTATTTTTTTTTCTGCTTCTATAACTTTATTATTTGCCCATAGTGTTGCTTGTCTTTCCTCATTTAATTGTCGCTTGAGGGATTCTAGTTGATTTTTTAAATCCTCTTTTTCTTGATCTAGATGCTCTTGATGGTTTCGATTGAGAGTAGATAACTGCTTATTCAACTCGGTTAACTGACCTTGAAGATCAACAATTGTGTTTTCTTTACTAGCGTTATCTTTCCGTTCTTGTTCGGCTTGTTCTAAAGCCTTTTTTAAAGACGCTTCAATCTCAGCAATTTTACTTAATAACGTCGTTTTTTCTAATTCTAACTCCTCAGCCTGCGCTTCACGAGAAGCTTTTTCTCTTTGTAGATTTTGCAAAGCTTGGTTGGCTTGTTGTAAAGCCTGCTCATCTTCATTTTTTAGATGGTTTCGATTGAGAGTAGATAACTGCTTATTCAACTCCGTTAGCTGACCTTGAAGAGCAACAATTGTGTTTTCTTTACTAGCGTTGTCTTTCCGTTCTTGCTCGACTTGTTCTAAAGCCTTTTTTAAAGACGCTTCAATCTCAGCAATTTTACTTAATAACGTCGTTTTTTCTAATTCTAAATCTCCAGCCTGAGCCTCACGTGAAGCTTTTTCTCTTTGTAAATTTTGCAAAGCTTGGTTGGCTTGTTGTAAAGCCTGCTCATCTTGACTTTTCTTTTCTTCTAAAGATCGAATATCTTTTTGCAATGCGTTAAGATTAGGAGTCAAACTTCCCAGATCTCTTCTAGCCGCTTCTAAATCAACCCTTTTTTGATTGAGCTCTTGTTGTTGCTTGCTAATTTGATTTTTTAAAGATGAGATCTCATTCTTTAATGTTGAGTTTTGCTTTTCAGACAAATTCTCTAAGCGTGAACGCACAAACTGATAAGCACTTTCGGCATTAATAAGGTAAATGAAAGGCAGAATGGCTGCAGTAAAAATACTTTCAACTAGACGATTGAGGTGAATGAGTGAAGAAGCTAAACCGGAACTACGAGATGTTGACAAAGAAGCTGAGAAAGGGGTTACAACAAAATTCCAAGGGAGTGTCAACCCACCTAGAATAAGTTTACTAGCAAATCCTGTTGCGTGAACTATTACATCAACGGCACTAGCACTAATAATAGCAACGGGACTCACAAGCTTAGCACCAAAAGCTTTTAAATAGCTTTCTTGGTTTAAGCTATATAAATAAGCTGTTGTTTGAGCTGTCAAACTAAAATTTTCAAAAGAAGTCAATGGACTTGGCATTAGAATCTCCTAAAATAGAGAGATTATTATACTTATTTCTGCAAATCTTATTACAAGGAAATTAAAAATAAATAAAAATCTTATTAAGAAAAAGTTAACAAAGAATTATTTATCTAAACAATTTTTTAATCGTTGAATATTATATTTTCTTTGTTCAACTCTAATTTTGAACTAATTATGATTTCTAAAAGGCTTAAAGGATTCAAAGGTTTTTTTTCAGCTAAACCTTGTTGATAAAAAACTGTCGATGGAGTGAGCCCTGGAAGTGTATTAGCTTCAATAACAACCATTTTTTTTGTCTCTCGATGATAAAAAATATCAAGTCGAGCATAATTTTGAATTTGCAAAGCATCTGCCGTTTTCTCAATTAAAAATTTAATTTGAGAAACATCTTCAGAAGCTAGAATTTTTTCTGGAGGTGGGGTTAAATTAACTCCCGTCCCTCCTTGAAATTTTTCTTCCAAACTTAAAACGGCTCCTTCAGCAAGTGTAATGCTTGGATTCAATGAGCGATAAATTTGATTATGCTCAAGAACCCCGACAGTCAATTCTACCCACCCTTCTTTTATTTCATGAATTAGCTCTCCTTGATCAAGGATAATTCGATCTGTTTCGATATAAGGTTCTAATAAGTATTCAACGCAAGTTGATGAAGGCATTTCAATCACGTCTTTTTGTTGGCTAAAAGAACCTTTTGGAATTAACGAAACGTTATTTTGAATAAACGCAAAATACTTTTCTAAATCTGCCCCAGATTCTAATAAAACAATTCCGGCGGAACATCCATCTTGACGTGGTTTAATAATTAGTCGATTCGATCTTAATGAAATACAAATTTTATTCCATTTTTCCAAAAAGTATTTTGTAGATTGACCGAACAAATTGGCAGCTTCTACACATTCTTTAGGAAGCGAAAATATATTTGGATGTTTGAGCTGTTCAATTACTTGACCTGTTAAAAATTTATCCATACAAATGGAAGAAGTTTTTGCACAAGAGCCATTATAATACAGTTGGTTTTTTTCCAATTCTTTTTGCAAAATTCCATTTTCCCCTTCCCCTCCATGCATAGCAATAAAAACAAAGGCTTGGTTAGAGGCAGAAAGTTGATAAAAATCTTGTAGACACATGCTAGAAGGAGTTTCTTGAAAATTATATGGAATACCAAGCTGCTCGCAAATAGAATTAAAATAGTTCGGAAGTTTTTTGTTCGATGCTTCTCTAGCTAAACACCTATGTAAAATTTCTTCAACTGTATGATCCAGTGTATAAGCATAAGGTAGTTGCCAGATTAAGTCATTTTTTCCATAGAAAAAAGGGATAGGATGATACTTAGATGATCGTAAAAGCTTTAACCAAACATTTGTTCCACTCATTAATGAAACTTGTCTTTCTGCATTTTTGCCTCCAAACAGAACATGAACCTTTTTTTTTTCTAGCATCGATTCATCAACAAAGGTTGGAGGAGCCAATTTCCATCTCAAACACGCACTTGTAATGATCAAACGAAACACATCGCGGTGAGTTAATCCAAGAAGAGAGGCTTGCCTAAAAAGAAAACTGTTCTGCTCCATTCCACTAATTGGATTAAGGTCAGTAAAATAAATTGTTCCATCATTTAGTAACCAACCATCTAAACGAGCGAAATCGCGCATATGAAATAATGTAAAAATTGCTTCGGCTTTTTGTCTAATGCCTTGAATAATCGTCTCATCAAAGCGTGCAGGGGTATGATAAGTTGTTTGGTTTGTAGGAAGATATTTTTTTCGATAATCAAAAATCTGATGGTTTTGATAACTCATTTCAATTTCAGTCGGGATTAAAGCGACAGGTTTACTTTGTTGATTTTGAAGGACAACAACGGTAAATTCTGTCCCTTCACAAAAAGGCTCTATTAGGGCTCGTTTAGCTATTCCTTGCTGGCAAAGCATTTTAATTTTTTCAAAAGCATCTTCTGGAGTCTGAACAGAGGTCACTCCTATCGAAGATCCACCCATGGTTGGTTTAACAATAGCTCTTTTTAACTGATGCTGTTCAAAAAAAGATTTAATAGGTGCCAAATCATTGGTTTCAGGGCACACTTCCAATTTCATAAAAGCCGGAAATCGATTTTGATGTAGGATTTGCGAAGCATGATATTTACAAAACATTTCTGCACAGGCTTGACTACCTGTTCCTACAAAAGGAACATCTATTTCTTCCAAAATTTTTTGTAATTCTCCATCTTCACCAAATATTCCATGAATAACAGGAAAAACCAAATCTATATTTCTTAAAATTTTTTTAAATTCTTCTCGATTCATTGCTTGCGCTGACTTTTTTAATTTAAAATCAAAATCCGCCGGGGTATTTGAATAAAGTTGAGCTGTTGAAATAAGATAAAAAAAATTTTGATAGTCTACGTAAATAGGAATAATCTCTATAAACTCAGAAGCCAAATGATCTAGAACAGAGCGAGCAGAATTCAGAGATATCCCTCTCTCTAATGAAGGACCTCCGCAGATAAGAGCTATTTTAAACATGAATCTTCAACCTGATAGTCAAGAATGTGAAGAATAAGTGTAATAAACTTAATATAATTAGTCGATGACGAATTATTCTAGAAACCATTTTTAAAGAAATAAGGGAGATAATTTTTAATGAAAATGGTTTTTCTCAATACCTAATTCGGTTCACCATTTATCAAACAACAGTTTATGAGATAATTCTATTTAGAATAATCTTTGCCTTCCTCTATAATCATTTTATGACACAAAAAATTCCTTTCCGTGATTACCATTTATTTTCTTTATTAGAAGCCTATGACAGGCAAACTTTACCTCTTGATCTTTTCATCAGTCATTATTTTAGAGAACATTCTTCTTTAGGGTCAAAAGATCGAGGGTTTTTAGCAGAAACCATTTATGCATTAATACGCTGGAAAGGATTGCTAGAATATCTTGCCCCTTCTTCTTCCTGGCAGGAAAAATATATTGTTTACCAAACAACAGACTTATCTAAAATGCAGGCTCGTGAAGATATTCCACTTCATGCAAGAGTCAGTTTTCCTTCCCATTTATTTGAATTATTCGAAGAATGTTATGGGGTAGAAAAAGCTGTTAATTTATGTTTAATTAACAACACCACTGCCCCTACAACAATTAGAGTCAATCGAATCAAGACAACGAGAGATTCTTTATTTAAAAGATGGGAAGGTCAATATAAAATCTCCCATACACGTTATTCTTCAGAAGGAATTATCTTTCATAAGAAAATTAACTTTTTTAGCCTCCCCGAATTTAAAGAAGGCTTGTTCGAAGTACAGGACGAAGGAAGTCAACTATTGGCACAGCTTGTCCGGCCTAAACCTGGTGACCAAGTATTAGATTATTGCGCAGGTTCGGGTGGTAAAACGTTAGCATTTGCTCCTCACATGGAACATCGAGGGCAAATTTATCTTCATGATATTCGCCCTTTTGCTCTTCAAGAAGCAAAAAAAAGGTTGAAACGAGCAGGCATTCAAAATAGTCAAATTCTTTTACCAAATAGCCCTCAATTATCAAAATTGAAAAAAAAGATGAATTGGATTTTAGTAGACGCTCCTTGCACAGGGACGGGTACATTACGCCGTAATCCTGACATGAAATGGAAATTTGATGAAACCGTTCTTCCTCGCTTGATTGGCCAACAAAGAACAATTTTTGAAAAAGCTTTAAGTTTTTTACATCCTGAAGGGCACATTGTATATGGGACCTGCAGCATGTTAAATGCTGAAAATCAGAACCAATTAGAACATTTCATTAAAACATATTCTCTCGAAGTGGAAGGAGAAATATTCCAAACAATCCCAGCTCAGGGGGAAATGGACGGTTTTTTTGGAGTTGTTCTTAAAAGAGCATAACTCTATCATATAATGACAGTTTCCATAAATATATACCCTTTAACATATAAAATTTTATTTCTTGTTATGAAAAAAACTATCTTTATTGCTTCTCTTTCTTTCTTTTTAACTTTTTACGCGCTAGAAGCAATTAAATCGGACGACTTCCTTTCTTCTTCTCGTACTGAAGAATCTAAAATTTTTATTAATAATCGAATTCTAGCAAGAATTAACGGTAAACCTATTTCTGCCTATGATCTTGTCAAAAAAATGGATGTCACCTTCTATAAACAATTTCCCCAATATCTTTCTTCTACTGAAGCTCGCTACCAATATTATCAATTTAGTTGGAAATATGCTTTGGAAGATTTAATCAATAAAGAACTTATTTTAGCTGATGCCCAAGAAAGTAAAGTTGAGGTTACTAGTGGAGATGTTCGACAAGAAATGGAACTCATGTTTGGCCCTAACATTATTGCGAGTTTAGATAAAATTGGTTTATCTTTTGAGGAAGCTTCAAAAATTGTTCAAGGTGATATCCTTTTAAAGCGTATGATCGGTGCCAGGGTCAATGGTAAAGCTATTCGTCAAGTCACACCCTCCAGGGTCCGTAAAAGCTATGAAGATTTTATTAAAGATCCAGCAAATATCCGATTGACTATCTGGAACTATAAAGTTTTGACAATTAAAGATCGTAATCTCAAAAAATCTGAAGAAATCGCCCAGGCTGCTTATCAACTTCTTAGAAAGGGTTTTTCAATTGAAGAAGTTCCTGCTAAATTAAAAGAAGGGAAATTGCTTGGTCGCAAAGGAAAAGTAACTGTTTCAAAGGTAATCCATAACAATGAAAAAGAACTTTCTAAGTCCTATCAACAAATTTTAAATCCTTTAGATACAGGAATGTATAGCCTACCTTTCGAAAATAAAAGTCGCGTTGAGCATACCACTGTCTATCGAATTTTATTTGTTCAAGAAAAAATTCCTGGTGGTTACCCTTCCTTTAAAGAAATGGAACCTGTTTTAAAGGAACGACTTTTAAATCAAGTGGCTGATGAAGAGACTGACTTATACCTCAAAAAATTACGAGAACATTTTTACGTCAGAGATAAAGACTTAGAAGCAATGGTTCCTGCTGACTATCAACCTTTTGTTTTAAAATAAGCAAATTTATGCCTATTTATAAACCCAGCGAATTACGCCTTTTTTTAAATCAACTTGGAATTTTCCCCAAAAAAGGACTTTCTCAAAATTTTTTGATTGATGGAAATATCATTCGTAAAATCGTTAGAGCCTCGGACGTACAACCAGGAAATCTTGTCTTAGAAATTGGCCCAGGGCCAGGCTCATTAACACAAGCTATGCTAGAAGTAGAAGCCCATGTAGTGGCTGTTGAAAAGGACTTTGTACTAGCCCGCGAATTAAAAAGATTTCAAACGCCATCAAAGCAACTTGAAATATTTTGTGAAGATATTCTAATGTTCTCAGTTGAAGAAGAACTTCAAAGTCGATTAAGAGATGATCAGAAAGCAAAAGTGATTGCTAATCTCCCCTATCATTTGACAACTCCAATTCTCGCAGAAATGGTTGTTCGACGAAAACTTTTTTCTTCGTTAACTGTCATGGTACAAGAAGAAGTCGCTAGGCGTATGACAGCTTTACCTGGCCAATCTGATTATAGCTCTTTTACAATCTTTCTGAATTTTTATTCTAAGCCCCGCTATGGTTTTACGGTCAGCCGAAATTGCTTTTACCCTGCCCCAAAAGTTGATTCTGCTATCGTTGTTTTAGAATTAAAAGAGCCTCCTCCTAATATTGATGCACAAGTCTTTTTTAAAATCACTCGTACAGCCTTTGAACAGCGTCGTAAAATGCTTCGTGCCTCACTCAAATCTCTTTTTGACCCATCTAAAATATCAAACGCTTTAGAAATAATTGGGCAAAATCCTCAAGCTAGACCGGAAGTTTTATCTTTAGAAGATTTTATTAAACTATATCACGAACTATATAGCTCTGAAAGGCATTAATGCCATTCAGCATCGATAAACTCAAAATTTTCTTTTTTTAATAATCTCATTCATCATACTTTGCATTTAAAATAAATAAGGACATTTTTTAACACGAGAGAATTTTTTCTTCGATTTTATCTAATGCTAGTTTTGACGCTCTTCTATTTGGACTTAATTTAACTAAGCCATGCTTCAGGATGATTAGATTATTTTTCAAATTTTATTTCCACTAATCTCATTGCATACTAAAAATATTTTAAACCAATATTTACTTTTAAGTTTTTAAGGCTATTTCTAGAAATTTTATAGGCTAAACCAAACTGACTACTTTTTGTTTAACTCTGCGCTTTTTATAACAAATTAAAAGTTAAACTGCTTAAAAGAAATTATTATTTCAATAATTTCAAATTAATAAGTAATTAACCTATTCAAGCTTATTTTAATTTATGAATTTGTCAGGCCAAAGATTTTCTATTTTGTATTATCAATTAAACTGCGTCAATTTAGTTAGAATAAAGAAAATTTTTATCATTAAAAAATTTTAATGGTGAAATTTATTTTCACAAATGCTTTCTTGCTTTAATGACAATCAATTTTAAAAGAAATTTTATTTCAATTAAGGTTGAGAGTTGAGTATATTTTAGAGCTCTTTTGGACTAGTTTTCCAAATGAAAAACAATAACCCAAACATAAATAGGCTAATCAAACTTACCCACAGCCAAGAAAGTTGACCGAAAAAACCCTCGATATTAGCCATCCAGCTATAGGGCCATGCGTAAGAAACATCTCCTAATGCTAAAAGAGAGGCCTTTTTAATTAAGCTACCATTCTTAGCAATGAGATGTAACTCTCCCACTTGTTGATCTTTTTGGATAGGTAAAGGTGGAATCATCCAATATAAAAGACATTTAGCTTCGGGATCTTCTGCCAGATAATAGTCTAACTTCAATGGTTCTTTTAAATGCGTTTGTAGCGGGCAAGCAGCTTTAGGAAGATTATGAGCAAATGACTGTCTTCCTTCTTTCAAAAATGTACGTTGAATTTTAGGTTGATTGAAAGCAGCATCAAACAATTTAATAGCATCTTGAAAAATGGTATTTCTCTCTTGATAACCCAATAAAACCACTATCAAGGTCCTTTCTTCCGATCGAGCGACTCCAATATATGTTTTTTTAGCTTTTGCATGATAACCAGTTTTTCCTCCAATCGCTTTAGAATAATAAAAGCTTCCGGGGCGAATTAACCGATTTGTCTGTAATAAAGTCGTTGCCGCTTGTTTATTCGTTTTTGGCCTTAAATATTTTTTTTGTCCAATCAATTCGCAAAAAACAGGTTGTTTCAAAGCTTCTTTGGTTATTAGAGCTAAATCGTAAGCCGTTGTTTGATGTTGAGGATGATGCAGACCATGAGGATTATAAAAAGTTGTTTTCTCACAGCCAATTTTTTTTAAGTAAATGTTCAACTCTGCCATAAAAACTGGAATTGTAGGGCCTAGGGCATTAGCAATTACGTTTGCGGCATCATTTCCAGAAGGAATTAACATCCCTCCTAAAAGATCGTGCAATGACATCATTTCTCCTTTTTTTAGACCTATGTGACTGCCATCAGGTTCTAGTCGATAAGGAGGATCATAATTAGTTTTCTTCTTAGCTTCTTGCGAAAGTGTCGTCAGTGAGTCTTGCTCAGCGGCCATCATCTGGTTAAGATCTTGCTTTTTACTTAACGCATATAAAGCTGTGGCTACTTTTGTTGTACTGGCTGGAAATTGGCAAGAGTAGGCTTCTTGTTCAAATAGAATTGCTCCACTTTCAGCATTAAGTAAAATAGCCGCTTCCCCAGCAATTTTAAAATCAAGGGGGGCTGATCGTAAGGAAAAAGAAATTATTGTCACAAAAAAAATGTACCAGACTCTCATTTTAAACCCATGTTCAACTTGACGCTTACTTACTAAAATATTACGAATAAAATCCGAGAAATTATAAAAAAAAACAACTAAAAAATTGAAAATCAATTAAAAAATAAATTAAAATTATTATGTAAGATTAGTATTTTCAGACCTCTAGAAGTGAATGAATTTACTAATTGAATGAAATTAGCCAATACGTTTTTATTCCAAAGGAAGAGATAAGAGAGCTATATATGCACAATTTAGCAATGATCGAAGAATATTATAAAAAATTTAGTAAGAATCTTTCTTATTGGATTCCTGATGGAATTTTTTACGTTAACCTTGATCTCCTTCATCATTTTGATTTATTACATTTTCAGCCCTTGACAAAAAAGAAAGCTCAATTGATCCCTCGTTATTTTCATATCATTGAATCGACAGATAAAATTACCTTAGTTAACGATGATTATATCGTATGGATTGTTCCTGATCAGCTAGATGATTTACCCGTCACTTATACATTAATTGCTTTAAATAAGCCTGAAGAAGATGTTCACTTAGAAGCTACTTTTATAGCGTCCGGAATTTATAACAATTCTAAAATTGTTTTAAAAATATTAGAAAGTTTTTTGGCAGAAATTCAAGACAATGAACAGCAACTATCTCAACTAAAAGACTCTTACAATCTATGATTTTAAATGCATTTTCTAAGTTTTAAATTATTGTTCAGGATCCATAATGTATTTAATCAAAGAAAGGATATTGCCCTCCTTACCTCTTTGATATTCTACTTTATCCATAATTTCGACATAAAGATAAATTCCATATCCTCCAATCTTCAAATTCGTTGAGTTGTTTTTCTTATTAGAAAAGCCTTTTTTTACAGGATTGAAAGGGATTCCTTGATCTTTGATTAAAATGTGAATCCCGGGTTTTAATGAAGTTTTGTCACAAATAATTTCTATTTTTCCAATTTGGTCGGGATATCCATAGTGAATAATATTTACAAGAGCTTCTTCAGCTGCAACAACAATTTTATTGAGTGTGTAAGAATTTATATGATGAGATTGCCCATAAGATTGAATAAAACTAAGCATTTCATGAAGTTGGCTAAGATTAGCTAAAAATGTTTTTTGATGCATAGATTTACTGCATATTTACCAACTTTGGGTCACATAATCTACAATTTTTTCGGCTAATTGTCGATTTAATGGATACATGACAGCGTCATGTGCAGCATCATAATCGTTAAGTTGTCCTAAAGAAAATACATTTATCTCATGATAACTAGAATAGAAATCATGATCAAAATCTATACTCGTTTTAATTCGTGTTGGCCCTCTGATGATTTTTCCTGAAGAAGCTTCCGTAATAATCACTTCTGCAACAGCATTTAAGCGAGTTTCAGTAGGAATAACAGTTTTTTTTAACTCTCCTTGCTTTTTTCGGTCATAGCGGAAGCCAATATTTTCATCACGAAATTCAATGAGTTTTATCTTCAAAATCAACTCTCCATGAGATGAGACATAACGAAGGGCACCAGTTTCACTCATTCTTTTAATGACTTCAGCTGTCACCCCCCCTTCCTGATCACCCTCTACATAAGGAATGGCTATCGTTTGATATTGATCAGCCAATTCTCCTTTTCCAAATTGGTATTGACAGCTTGAAAAAAAACCCAATAAAAAAAAACAAGTCAGAATGAATTTAATCATCGCAGCTAAGGTCTTTGCATGCGCTGTTGAGGGGTTTTCTTTGTCAAGCTATAATGAAGAATATAAGGAGTCGTCCCAATCTCTTCCTGGACATCTAATTGAGAATCCATTTGCTCATTTGTTTTTCCATTGACTGATTCATGATCGGGAAGAACAGCATCGGATTGCAAATCATAAAAAATAAAATCGTTAAATTGGGATTCATATGGACGAGCATTAACTATCTCTTCTTGATAACAGTCTTTTGGGAGGACTTCTGCAGAGTCTACAGAGGAGTGATTAATAAGAACTTCTTCAACAAGATGCTCTTGGCTAACTTTATCTGAAGATAGCTGTAGACTTAAAATTTGCGATTGAGCTTCAGGATTTTCTTTTTGCATAGGCAGGCTTTCATTTTCACAAGTCTCTTTCTCTTGGCAAGAATTTTCTATTTCGCCTGATTCTATCAAAATTGGTTGCTCTTCCTCATATTCACACCCAAATGATTTCAAACGTGAGCGACAATAACCTGCTACATATGTATCAGGAAATTCTTCAATCGAGCTACGAAAATAGATAGCAGCTGCATCAGGGTGGCCCATTCTCTCGTAAAATAACCCCATGTCGCACAAACCTTTGGCATACATATCCTTAATTCTTTGAACATACCTTTCTGCAAGTTCAGTTTTTTCTTCCCGAGGAAATTCTTCTTTAAATTTCCGTGAATTGAGTTCTGCTAATGCCAAAATATCGGGATTTTGAAATTCATAAACACTTTGTTGGGAGTAAGATTCAGCAATTTTAAGATAACACAGCGGAGTCATTTCATGTTTAGGAAATCGGCGAATTAAAATTTGATATGTTTCAATAGCTTCTCTAAAACTTTCCATTTTTTGCAGTAATTGAGCCTTAGAATATAAAGCATTAACCGTCATATCACTGTTCGGCATTGCGACAATGATTTCATCGTAAATTGTTAAAGCTATTGTTTGCCCAGACATCCATTTAGGAAAATAACGAAATGTTAAAGGCCTTCTTCTTTTTCCGCAGCGAAAATGCTCTGCAATGCAGAATTTATAATGCACAGCATCTTCAAAAAAAGCCGGTTGTTCAACAGAAGTCAAATATTTTGAAAATGCATTATTTGCGAAGTCATACTCTTTTCTTTCAAAATAACAGACTCCTAAATAATAATAGGCTTCAGCTGCTTCTGTAGAATTTGGAAAAAAATAAACTACTTTTTCAAATTCATCCATCGCAAAACGCCAATTCTGCTTATTATAATAATGACACCCTTTATTGTAATGTTGATTTAGGTATCTTTGAGCCTCTTGTTGACTTGAAAAAGGCCTGGATTTCGAAGCTTCTACAGAAGAATGAAACCCTAAACAGATAGTTAATATGAGGAGGAGTAAAAAAGATCGTTGTTTCATAAACTCTCGCTAAATGAATTAACTTTTCAAAAAAATCGATTTGCTATTAAGGGATTTAGTTTATGAGGATACTTCCTTACTGTCAATCTAATACCCACTTATTCGATTTCAAAAACGCAAGGAAGTTCACAAATTTTTTGTTTGAATTGTTCACTTAATGTAATTCCCCATTTAGCATCGATATGCAAGGTGGCAAGAGATTTAGTAGAATTATGAAAATCAATTAAAACAGACGTTGTTCCATGATGGTCTTGTATTAATTTTTTAATTTTTAAAATATGACTTAATCGTGCTTGATCAGCATTGAGTTTAATACACACTGTTTTCATCGAAGAGGCCTCTTGATTCTGTTTTACGATATTTTTTTCTGCCTTGGGCTTTTCTGATTGTTTCGTTGCAATATTTTTATTTTGAGCAAACCGAACTGCTTGATGTTTAGCCTTATCATAAGCTCGATCACACGTTTCAATCATTTCTTCATTCGCTTTGGTTAGATCATCCAACCAGCGACAAGAAAGCTTAACTTCCCCATCTTTTTTTTCAATTTGTAAAACAGCATAAAGTAATTGATTTTCCTGAAGTAGATGGCTTTTTTCTTCAAAAAGATCGGGCCAAATAGGAAGCTCTTGTCTTTCCATCCCATCACTAATTGTCAAAATGGCAAATTTCTTTTGCGATTTTGATGCAATCCTAATTTGAAGTGATTCTACAATAAAAGCTGAGCGAAAAACTGCATCATGGTTTAATTGATCTAAACGCCTCAAAGGTACACAAGAAAGGCGCTGGAGAATGTCTTTATATTCATCCATGGGATGGCCTGTCAAAAAAAACCCTAATAATGCTTTTTCCTTACGCAAGAGATCTTGACGAGAAGTTTTATTTTTGACTTCGGGAGGTTTTCTGAATTGATTAGTCATTTCATCATCCATCTTTGCAAACAAAGACATAAAACCCATTGCTTGCTCTTTTTGTTCTTTAGATGATGATTCATACATCGGATCAATGCTCATCACTAAAGCATCTCTAGCCCAGCCTGTAAAATCAAAACTCCCTGCTTCAACTAAACTTTCTACAACTTTTTTACCTACTTTCTTGGTATCAATTCTTTTAAAAAATTCATAAAAATTTTTAAAAGGCCCTCTTTTTTGCCTTTCTTGTACAATTGCTTCAACAACTCCAGCCCCCACTCCTTTAATTCCAGTCATAGCAAATCGAATTCCTTGCTTAGTGGCCTGAAAAATTTCTCCTGCTTCGTTAATATCAGGAGGAAGCATGGGAATATTCATGCTTTGACATTCACGAATAAACTTAGCAACTTTTGATAAATCATCTCGATCACAGGTCATCAGAGAAGCCATCCATTCGCCAGGGTAATTGGCTTTTAAATAAGCCGTTACATACGAAAGATAGCCATAAGCAGCAGCATGAGATTTGTTGAAACCATAAGCAGCAAATTTTTCCATCTTATCAAAAATCAACATAGACGTTTGGTTATCGATTTGATTTTCCAATGCTCCTAAGCGAAATTTCTCTCTTTGCTTAGCCATTTGATCCATATCTTTTTTACCCATGGCTCTTCGCAATACATCCCCTTCTCCAAGAGAAAAATTAGCCAGCTTACTCGCAATTTGCATCACCTGCTCTTGATAAACCATGATACCATAAGTTTCTGCTAAGATATCTTTCATCCATGGATGGTCATTCTCAATAGCTTCTCGTCCATGCTTACGATTGATAAAAGATGGGATCATATCCATCGGCCCCGGACGATAAAGTGCCCCTACCGCAATAATTTCTTCAAACCGATCTAAATGAAGTTGCCTTGCAAGGTCTTGCATGCCTCCCGACTCTAACTGAAAGATCCCTAACGTTTTACCTTGATTTAATAAGTCAAATGTAGGTTTATCGTCTAAAGGGAGGTTAATCCAGTCGATTTCTTTTCCAGTGCTCGCTTTCACAGCATTTACACAAATCTGGATAGCAGTCAGTGTCTTCAAGCCTAAAAAATCTACTTTCAACATTCCCACAGCCTCAACAGGCTTCATAGAAAATTGGGTGACAGGAATATCGGAATCTTTAGAATTACAGATAGGAATTAAATTTGTCAGAGGGACTCCGCTAATGATAATTCCCGCTGCATGAATTCCCGTATTCCGTATTGATCCCTCAAGCTTTTTAGCAAGATCAATTAAACGTCCTACTTCTTCATCATTTTCATAGAGTTGGCGCAAATCTTGATCTTTTTCTAAAGCTTTATCTAAAGTGATATTTAAATCTTCCGGGACCAATTTGGCAATTTCATTTACTTTTGACAAGGGAACACTCAAAACTCGTCCCACATCTTTTAAAGCCATTTTGGCTTTCATCGTGCCGAAAGTGATAATCTGTGCAACGTTATCTTTTCCATATTTCTGTAACGTATAGGCAATGACTTCCCCTCGTCTATCCATGCAAATATCAACGTCAATATCAGGATAGGAAATACGTTCAGGATTAATAAAACGCTCAAAAAACAAATGAAAACGTAAAGGTTCGATATCGGTTATCCCAATTAAATACAATACAATCGAACCAGCTCCTGATCCACGCCCAGGCCCCATGGGAATTCCGTTTCTTTTTGCCCAATTAATGAAATCCCAAACAATTAACAAATAATCACTCATTCCCTTAGGAACGATAATACTCATTTCATAATTTAACCGTTCTCGAACAACATCCAACGGATTGCGATCAGGATAAATTTCTTGAACTTTAGCAAGTCTCTCAATTGTATAACGATTCGAAATTCCTTCTTCACAAAGCTTCCAAAGATAATTTTCAACTTCTTTTTTTTGCTCATCTTTTTCAAAAGGTCGGTTTTCTAAAGAAGGTGGTAGATAGACAGGATAATGTTTTGTTTTAAAATCAATCTCAACCAAGCATTGCTCAGCAATTTTTTGAGTATTTATGATGGCTTCTGGAACGTCTTTAAAAAGTTGTTCCATTTGCTGAGAGGATTTAAAGTAATATTCGTGAGAAGGATAAGTTTGCCTTTTAGGATTTGGAATTCGAAATTTCGGTGTACCATATGCATCTTTCTCCCATATTTCACAAGGTTCTCCCGACTGAATATTGAGTAAAATTTCATGTGCACGCCAATCTTCACGATCAATGTAATGTACATCATTTGTCGCAACAAGAGGAATATGATGTTCTCGACTCAATGCAATAAGCGCTTCATTCACTTTTTGTTGTCGATTAAAATAATCTTGATACTGCTGAACAAGCCACGACTCTTGATAAAGGCCATCTTGTTGGATATCTTCTGCTGCCATCTCGTGACGTTGTAAGTCTAAATAAAACCTATCTTTAAAAACCTCTTGGTACCAAAGCAGGTGATCTTGAATCGATTTGACATTTCCTTGCAGAATTTCGTGAGCTAAAAGGGTTCCTAAGCTACCTGACAAACAGATCAATCCTTCACTATGCTTTCTAAGCAAATCATGATCGACTCTTGGATAGTAATAAAATCCTTCAATATACCCACTGGAGGAAAGTTTAGCCAAGTTCTGATATCCTCGATTATTCTGGGCTAGCAATGTCAAATGATACGCGGCTCGTTGGCCGTAAACCTTTGTTTTTTCTAAGCGAGAACCAGGTGCCACATAAAGCTCACACCCTATAATTGATTTTACTTTAACTTCTTTACAGGCTTTATAAAAATCAACAATACCAAATAAATTGCCATGGTCAGTCAAAGCAATTGAGGACATCCCCTCTTGAAAAGCTCTTTGAGAAAGATCTGATATAGAAGCGGAAGCATCTAAAATTGAATATTGAGAATGAGTACGAAGATGAACAAAGGGGCTACTAATCATAAGAAGGCTACTTTAATCCAGGATAAGACAATGAACTTCGCTAAACACTATCATAAATAATCAAGCGACAATAAATTATAAACAGTTATTTAAATTATTCGAATTTGCAGATTGGTTATTTGATATGATAGCTAAATTATCGGCATTAATAAAGATATTATCGACTACTAAATCATAGCAGATTGAATAAATAATCCAAAGAAACGTTGTTTCAGTAAAGAATAGGAAATCGGCTTATTCAATTGAGATTTACTAAAAATAAACAGCTTAAGAAAAGAAAAATACAATTCATTTCTTAAGCCATAGATCACATTTTGTTATTAATAGGGTTATTTACCAATTTCCTTCAACAACTGGACGCCGATTAGAAACAGATTGCCCCTGATTAGTGTTTGTACCTAAATAAGCATTACTAAAATGCCAAATATTTACCCCAACTGCAGCTATCGACAAGCCAACTTGAACTGGATATTTTCTTGCAAATGGATATAAAATTGCTACATTAAAAATTTGTGTTATGATAGTTGCTATATCAAAACATTTTCCGATGTTATTATAGATACTGTCTGATGCTTGGGTTCCTACTTCATATTTGCGAGCCAAATGAACAAATCCTTTTGCTATTAAAGGCACGGCTACTATTCCACATATTAAGTGCCCTAAACGATCAGAGCCTATCTTTGTAACAGTCAGAATGATGGGTGATGCCAAAAGAGCAAAATTTGCTGCTTGAAGAGTTTTTTTCAACAAATCAGAATTCACATTTGTTCGACAGTCCATTGCCGTCAAAGTCGCCATTGCTTGATTAATAAACATTATAAACCTCTAATTAATTTTTTGTTATTTCTTATTCAAATAGATTTAAGGTTATAAATAATTCAATTTCTTATGAATTAATTTAAATCTAATTCTTTAAATTAGCATACAATAGAAACAAATAGAACGCTATGATTAAATTTTACCTATGATTGATTAAAATTCTAACCAGTTGTCAGAATATTTACTCATACAACGGGGCTGCATCCATACTAAATAAAGCTCATCTTATTGTAATCCAAATTATTTGATATAGAATTAGATCCTGTTGAGCACAATTAAGTAAAGCGAAAATTATAAGGGCAACGCCTATTGTACAAGAGTTACCAAATCCAAGCCTTCCTATGTTTCTATAAGTAATTTCTGCTATTTTGCCCCTTGTTTGAGCTTCACAAGCAAAAAGAATAACCGCTTTTGAAATTAAAGGCTGGCTGTTATTCTATAGTCGTTGCTAATGCTAGTTGATGCTACTACGACTTTAAAGAGTTTGGAACTTAATTTGCTACATTAAAAATGCTTGATGATATAAGCAAATCACAATTATCGAATTATGTAACTCGACAACATGCTGATGTCATAGTAATCGCCATTACTTGGCTGATCAACATCATAAAATTTTATACAATAAATATTTCTATTAATTTCTGTAAGAGGATCTAAAATTAAGATGCTTAAACTCGTTAATAAGAGAGAATCTTAAATCGAAAAATTCTCATTAATTTAATGTGTGAGAATCCAAAACAAGCGTTCTTGTCACAAAAAACAATATATCCAAAGATAGTGTATCTACATTTTTCTTCGTTTTGATAAATAGCTTTTAATTTTCAATTCTATTCGACTGGCAGCCACTATTCGAATTAATCATTATCAAATAAGCAATATCTTACAAAATTACAAAAAATGTTCTCAATCTCATTTCCATCTTTACCATATTGAATAGCTAAAGTTAAAATTTTTGGATAAAATTAGTCGTTTTAGGCGTTTAATTTAAATACAATGATTAAAATGAGATAAGAAAATTATATATATAAATAAAACATTTACAATTCAAAAATAAATTAAACTTATTACATTTAATTTGAATTATAAACTAAAGAGAAAGAATGACATATAATGAAAAAGTAGATTTTATTGTCAAAAAAAAATAAACTGCAAAATGGAATCAACTATTAAAGAAGTTCCAAATTGCAAATTTATTTTACTGTAGTTTTTTATCTTCTTATTTAGAAGCTAACGCAGGCGAACTAACAGGAGAACTCGATTTATTTTTAGGCTTTAAAGTGGTGGCAGAAACTGACCAAAGTGGAATAAGTAGAAATAGTGCAATAATACAACATCCCATTAAAGCCCAATAAAAACCTTGCCATCCCCATTGCTGAGTGATATATCCCAAGGGATAGCCTGCAAAAGCAGCTCCGATATAAGCAAAAAAACCAACAAATCCAGTTGAAGTTGCCACCGCTTTTTTATGAGACAGTTCTGCAGCCGCTAAACCAATCATCATTTGTGGGCCAAAAATAGAAAAACCTATACAAAACATGAGGACAGAATCAAATAACAAATAGCCAGAGGGTATCATCCAAAAAATGGCAATAAAAGCAAACATTCCTAGTGTAAATAGAACATTAATAGGTCCTCTTTTTGCGCCGAAAAGTTTATCTGATGACCAACCAGCAGCTAGACTTCCAAAAAATCCGCCAACTTCAAATAAAGAAACACATCCATTTGCTCCAATGCTACTATATCCTTTGGATTCAACTAAAAATAAAGCTGTCCAATCATTGATTCCTGTTCGC
The DNA here is from genome assembly GCF_000011565.2 of Candidatus Protochlamydia amoebophila UWE25. Classification (NCBI taxonomy): domain Bacteria; kingdom Pseudomonadati; phylum Chlamydiota; class Chlamydiia; order Parachlamydiales; family Parachlamydiaceae; genus Candidatus Protochlamydia; species Candidatus Protochlamydia amoebophila. Next base: position 517,191 of record NC_005861.2, on the reverse strand, counting down.
ACGGCATAAACAAAAAAATAGGCGAGCGCTAATATCCAAATATAGGAATTTTTAAGAACAAAATTGACTAATAGTTGTTTTGTTGTTAATTGTTCAGCCTCTTTGTCTGCCTCAGCTTTATCCACATAATCATTACGGTATTTTTCAATAGGAGGTAATCCAAGAGACTGCGGAGTATCTCTTAAACGATTGATTAAGAAAAAACTGATGAGGATGCATAAAATTCCAGGAATATACATGGCATAACGCCAGCCAAAATATTGAAGAGTAATTCCTGCTATCCAGGGGATTAAAAAACCGCCTACATTATGTGAAACATTCCATGTGGACCACCACGAACCTCTCTCTGAATGTGAATACCATTGAGTTAAAAAGCGCGCACAAGGAGGCCAACCAAATCCCTGAAACCATCCATTAAGACCCCAAAATAGGGCAAAAAAGAAAATAGAAGAAGAAAGCCCAAAACAAATATTACAAATGCCCGTTAACATTAACCCAATGGCCATCATATAACGAGAGTTAGTACGATCTCCAATGATCCCACTTGCAAATTTACTCACTCCATACGTAATTGAAAGAATACTTCCTAAAATTCCTAACTGGCTTTTATCAAAGCCCAAATCTTGAATAAGACCAGGCATCGCAAAAGTAAAACTTTTTCGAGTAAAATAATAGAAAGCATATCCTATGAACATCGAATAAAGAATGCGAATACGCCAATATTTATATTGATCTTTGACAAGCTCTTGGTCTTTTAATTCAGGAATATGGGGAGCTGGTTGCAGCAAATTGAGCAATTTATTCACAAGGTCTCCTTAAAGTTCATCCTAAGGCTATAGCAAACCGAATTTAATTAACGTTTGAACAGGCTGCAATTGCCGCATTCAGCTTAGGTTCAGGTTGGTTTTCAATATTCTGATATCTATAAATCTATTATTGCTTTACTACATCCGACTCAATATTCGAAAGCTTTTTTTATTCATTCAAGGCTATTTTTAATATTTTCCCTGCAAAATCACTTCAAGCATCCAAATTTACACAAATTTTTTCTTAAAAAAATCAACATCGATTAAGTAAGAACTTTAACTTTAAAGATAGATCTGTGTCTAAAAAACGTTAAATTTTTCAATACCATCTATTTTTGCCATGAGCTTTCTAAAAGTCAAGAAATAAGACTATTTATGAATATAAATTGAAAAATTCATATTATATAAAGCTCATAAAATTATTAAATAGTAAATAAATATTTAAATTAATTAAGAATTTAATTCTGAATTTATTTTTCATTAAAACAAATAAATTAAAAATAGGAGGAGAATTCCTGAAGAGGTTAAGACTTGCTCAGGAAAATTTCATTCAATTTTTTTAATTAATTTAGTAATAAAAACTTCTTTAGCTAAAAAATGTTTAGAATGTAAATAGATAGACCAAATCATTAGAAGATAGACTCTAATTAACAATTGCTATAGAATGATTGCCTCTATCACGTACTTTACTTTACCCAGAATATATCAAAAAAAGAATAATCGACTTTAATCGCCGTCTGAAAATAGGATAGAGAATAAAAAACCTATTTTTTAACAGCTAAATTTACATTGACGCTTCTTTTTAAATATGTTAAAAATTTTTAAAAATGTAATTAGCAAGGTATTTAGCTTCTTATGATTCGGCTTACAATAAACGCCTCATCGGATTCAGAAATACATCTATTTGATCAATCCACAATTCTGATAGGGGCAGATGCGAAACAAGCAGACCTTGTTTTGCCAGGAAATTCCATCCAACCCATTCACCTAAAAATTATTGATCAAAATGGTTTTTTAATTCTGATTAATCAAGCTAAAGACCCTTTTGTTTCTATTAATGGACATCCTTTTGGAAAAAAATTATTAAATTCGGGAGATGTCATTACTGTTCATCAAAATCAACTCTTATTTGAAAATCTCGCTCATACAAGCCTTGAAAACTCGAGTGATACACCTTTATTTTCTAATCATGCTCTTGATCAAAAAACGTCCGGAGAAGACCCGAATCAATCAGGCAAAATTGCATCTTCATACTCACTAAACATATCTCTGCCTTTTGAAAACGAAGTCGAAGCGTTAAGCGATAATGAATGGAATCAAACAAATTTAGATCAATACTTAAACCTCTCCAATGATAGTACACATTCAATTAGTCCAATTTCTTCGAACAATTCTAAAAATAAAGAGCCAGGTGAAAAGAAGAGTCAAAGCCTCAAAGATGATTATCTACGAGATTTAGATGATGAAAATCAAACTAAAAAAGATACCGTATTTAATTACACACTTACTGAATCTGGACATTTGATAAGAGCTTGGAAATGGCTTATTTTGTTCATCTTATTAATTTTGACTATCACTGGATTTGTAGGAACCATTATTTACTTTAGATTCAGCGATAAGGCCGAAATTCAAGAAACAATTGCTTCTCAAGGAGTCGCAGATGTGGCAATGGCATTAACATACGCGAAACTATACAGACTTAAACCCCATAATCAAAATTGGGCAGATCTCGATTTCTTAAAAAACAATTTTCAAGCTATTCTAGCTGATACGCCCTCATATGGCAATCAGATCGATGCTCAAGGTCAGTTTATTTGCTGTCCTTACACATTAAGAATTTATACAAATAGCGATTTATCTCATTTCCTGTTAATTGCTCAGCCTGCACCAAGTATTTATTATTGGTTAATTCCAAAATCAACCATCGTTGTTGATTCCAATGCAATGGAATTGCGCACATTAAAAGACCTACGCACTTTAAATCGACTGCTCGCTAATCCAGAACCTTTAGAAGGGACCAATGGTAAAGATATTTCCGCTTTGATTAAACAAGGAACTCTCACTCGACTAGCTACTCTTTCAACCGATCCTAATCAACAAGATTTTTCTCCACCAAAAAATTTAGGATGGATCAAACCTGGAGCAGAAAATTTTATCTATAATTCCCCCCGGTATTTTCGTTTAGGCCATCCTTTAATACAAAAAGCAATCAATCTTGCAACCGCAAAAGGAACTAGCCAAGAAGTTTCTGCATTAAAACAAGATGTGGAAAATTTTTCTAAACTTCCTCATGCAGTGCTTTACTCAGAGCAAGGAAAAAAAACAGCTTTACAAACAAAACAAGGAATTGCCACCTTCGCTCCATCCAATAAAATTCTTTTGGGATATCTTTTATTTAATAAACAGGGAAAAATTCAACAAGCTCATTTACTTAAAGATGAAGAAGAGATCAAAGATCATATTTTTTTGAAAGAAAAAGAACAGATTGCATTGATTGGATCAGAAATAAATGAGAAAAATATTAAAGAAGAAAACGAACCACTTCATATGGACCATACCACCCACGTCGATTTTAACCATCCTATCTATATCCAACTACAAGCTTTAACGCTGGCGAGAGAAAATGAACTTACTCCTCTTTCTACCGCTTTAAACCATTTAATCAATCGAGAATTACACCATCCTAGTGGACATTTTCAAACCGATTTTCAAACCCTTTCTCACTCTTATTTGATGACTGACGCCAAGCATCGACAATTACTTAAAGAAGCAATTGAAATGCTTTATCAGCAATATGAAGATATGCCGATTAATCAATTTATTGTTTTTGTTAAACAGCTTCATTTAGAGCATTTAATTATACAAAATGATAAATCCATCGGCTTTGTTGATGAAAATTGTATTCAAAATTTAGAAACAATGTTAACGCAAATAGAAAAAGCTAAATCATTAATAGAATTGGATAATCTAATTCATATTTGCAATTCATGGTTAAATTTTGATTACATCAAAGATTCTGAAGAATTGATCAAATATCAAAACCTGGTCAGAAATAGCGTGTTAAGTCAATTAGAGAAACATCTTTTATCTCAAACAAAACATGTTAGTGTTAAAGAGCAAGATAAAGAAATTTTAAAAAAGATTTTAAGTCACAAGCGTCTGATTAAATCAGAAGAAAAAGACTTTTTTTTAGAAGAATTTGAAGCATTGTTAACAAATAAATCTACTTTTCAAGAAGAAAATGCGGAGGCTTCAGTTTCTACTTCTACAGAAGAAAAAATAGAAATACAGCCAGACCGAACTGTTTCTGGCAATATCGAACTTTAATTTTTAATTAAATGCCAAAGTTTATGACAACATGCAAAATTGATCAATAAAAATCCAAAGTTTGGACATTGCTGTAAAGTTAACTTGTCTATTATTTTATCTCATTTAAATTTTAATACCGTCGTTATACAAGCTAGTTTCAAACGCGAGCTCTTGTTAATCCTAGCGTTACGTTAGTTATTTTTCACCATTGCACTTTTTATATTTTTCCAAGTATCCTATTTTTTTCTTATTTTACGTTTGACTAAAAGGGCATTCATGAAATTTTCAATTCCCCCAGGAGTTTTTGATATCATTCCAACAAATACCCAAGAAATTTGGAAGAGTTCTTATTTATGGGATTTTGTTGAACGAACCATTAGAAAAACAGTACGAGATTATGGTTATCAAGAAATTCGAACTCCTTTATTTGAACGAACAGAGCTTTTTCAAAGAAGTGTGGGAGAAACATCTGATATTATTTCTAAAGAAATGTATACGTTTGAAGATAAAGGTGGGCGTTCTATGTCGCTTCGCCCAGAAGGAACAGCGCCTGTCATGCGTTCTTTCATTGAAAATCAATTGCATACAATCGCTCCGTTACAAAAACTTTTTTATATTGCTCCTATGTTTCGCTACGAAAGAGCTCAAGCCGGACGATATCGACAACATCATCAATTTGGAGCCGAGGCTATTGGTAATAGTTCGCCCGAACAAGATGCTGAATTGATTGATTTACTTTATACGCTTTATAAACGCCTAGGACTTCAAAACTTGAGTTTGAATATTAACTCTATTGGAACTATTTCTTGCAGACATACATTTAGACAAGCTTTAAAAGATTATTTAAAGCCTCATTTAAATAATCTTTCCTCTGATAGTCAAAATCGCTTTGAAACTAATCCCTTGAGAATTTTAGATTCAAAAAATGCTCAAGACAAACAAATTGTTGCTGACGCTCCCTCAATTCTAGATTTTCTCGACGAAGATTCTCAAATTCATTTCGAACAGCTTAAAAAACTTCTTAAACAATTAAAAATTCCTTATCAAGTTAATCCCCTTCTCGTCCGAGGATTAGATTACTATAATAAAACTGTTTTTGAAGTAGTTGTGGGGGAACTGGGAGCTCAAAATAGTATTGGTGGAGGTGGAAGATATGATGGTCTTCTTCGAGAATTAGGTGGTCCTGACCTTCCGTCCATTGGCTTTGGAACCGGGATTGAACGTATCATTCAAACGATGATTAATCAAGGCATTCCCCTCCCTTCTCCTTGTCACCCCAGTTTATTTTTAATTCCAATGGGTGATGAAGCTAAACAACTTTGCTTTACTCTAACACATGAACTTAGACAACAAGGTATCCCGACTCAAATGGATTTCAGCGGAAAAAAGTTAGGAAAAGTTCTACAATATGCTGATCAAATTGAATCTACCTATGTCGTTGTGATTGGAGAAAATGAACTCCAAACCCAAGAGATTGAACTTAAAGAATTGGCAAGTGGAAAAAAATACAAATTAACCATTGATGAATTAGCTCCTACATTAAAAAATTGATCTTCATGGACAATTTTATTTGAAGTTGTGGAAAGAATTATCTATTCCTTTTAAACGGAAAAATAAACGCAATTTTTCGTTGAAAAGCTACATAAGTCTCTCTACGAAGCACAAAATTTAAAAAACGAGCCATGAATAATGCCGAAAAAATGAAAAACCTAGTGGATGAATCTTATGATGTTTGATTACCGTAGATCCCATACGTGTGGACAATTACGTAAAGAAAAAGTGAATTCTCAAGTGACCTTATCTGGATGGGTTAATCGCCGACGAGATCACGGAGGTCTTATTTTTATTGATTTAAGGGATCGTTTTGGCTTAACCCAGCTTGTTTTCGATCCAATTAAAAGTCCAACTGCCCATTTAGCGGCTGAGAAATTACGCTCTGAATGGGTTATTTCCGTTAAAGGAACAGTGATTCCTAGACAAGAAGGAATGACAAATCCGAAGCTTCCCACTGGAGAAATCGAGATTATGGTCCATGAAATGGACATTCTCTCAAAATCGAAAACACCCCCATTTTCGGTTTCTGATGACCTTATTGAGGTTAACGAAGAGCTAAGATTAAAATATCGTTATCTAGATATTCGGCGAGGAGATGTAGCAAAGAAATTAATCACTCGCCATCAAGCTATGCTTGCAGTTAGAAATTATTTAAATAACCAAGGATTCTTAGAAATTTCTACTCCAATTTTAGGTAAATCTACACCTGAAGGAGCACGCGATTATCTTGTTCCTTCCCGTGTCTATCCAGGAAATTTTTACGCACTACCGCAATCTCCACAGATTTTTAAACAATTGTTGATGATTTCTGGAATGGATCGTTATTTCCAAATAGCGCAATGTTTTAGAGATGAAGATTTGCGAGCTGATAGACAACCAGAATTCACGCAAATCGATATGGAAATGAGTTTTGGTACGCCTGAAGATCTAATGAATATTGTAGAAGATTTGATAAAAACAGTTTTTAAAACCTGTTCTAACATCGATGTACCAACACCATTTAAACGCTTGTCACATGCAATTTGTATGGAAGAATATGGATGTGATCGTCCCGATCTTCGCTTTGGTATGAAACTGCACAATTTAAATCATCTTGCTGCCCAAACAACATTTTCGGTCTTTTTAGATCAAATCAGAGAAAATGGTCTTGTGAAAGGATTTTGTATCAAAGGTGGGGCCGATTTTTCACGAAAAACAATCGATGAATATACTGAGTTTGTAGGACGCCTAGGGGTAAAAGGATTGGCTTGGATTAAAAGACAAGAAAATGGTCTTAATTCAAGTATTGTCAAATTCTTTCCTGAGTCTATTCATCAACAGTTAATTGAAGAAATGGAAATGGAAGTAGGAGATATCATCTTTATGATTGCTAATACTCCTTCTAAAACAAATCAAGCACTTGATCATTTAAGGCGTAAAATCGCAAGAGATCGCAATCTTGTCGATCCGCATCATTATGAATTTTTATGGGTAACCGATTTCCCTCTATTTAGCTGGAATGAAGAAGAAAAAAGACTTCAGAGCGAACATCATCCATTCACTTCTCCACATTTAGAAGACCTTCATTTAATGGAAACTAACCCCTTGAAAATGCGTTCCTCAGGTTATGACATTGTTCTCAATGGTTATGAAATTGGGGGAGGTTCGCAACGTATTCACAATAGTGATCTCCAACAAAAGATTTTTGAACGGTTAAAATTTTCTCCAGAAGAACTCGAAACAAAATTTGGATTTTTCTTAGAAGCCCTTAATTATGGTACCCCCCCTCATTTGGGAATTGCTTTAGGATTGGATCGTATTATCATGATTTTAACCCAAACAGAAAATATTCGTGATGTTATTGCATTTCCTAAAACCCAGAAAGCAAGTGATCTAATGATAGAATGCCCTTCCCCGGTAGCTAATGAACAACTTAAAGAATTAGAAATACGTGTACCTGACTCTCAATTTTCTTGGACTTAATTCGTGAGATTGCCTACAGTAATATTCTTTCAAATGGAGGTCTATTTATGTTCAAACAGACAAAATTATTAGCTCTAGCTAGCTTTGGAATGTTTATCGGATGTGGTGTCTTGCATGCTAATGATGCCAATATAGCAACAAATCAGACTAATAAAAGTGTTCAAGCTTCGACTGAAACACCAAAATCTGATCAAATTGACATGCAAAAACTTTCTGAAGCTTTCGGCCATTTTATCGGCCGAAATTTACAAGCCCCTGGCTTGCAATTTGACTTAGAAGCTATTATCAAAGGGATTCGTGAAGGTGCAGCTGGAAAACCTGCCCCTCTTTCAGAAAAAGAATATGAAGAAATGATGGCAGCAGTTCAAGAAAGAGCATTTAAAGAAATGTCAACAAAGAACTTAAAAAATGCCAATGATTTTATGATAAAAAATAGCCAAAGTACAGATGTCACTGAGATCGTTCCGGGCAAACTGCAGTATTCAGTAGAAAAAGAAGGAACAGGGCCAGTCGTTGAACCTCACTCTTCTCCAAAAATTCATTATACAGGAAAATACCAAGATGGAACTGTGTTTGGAACTTCTGAAGAAATGGACGGTCCTATTACCATTCCTCTTGATCAAACAATCCCTGGCTTTAGCAAAGGAATTGTAGGAATGAAAGAAGGAGAAAAAAGACGTCTTTACGTTCATCCTGATCTCGGATACGGAACGACCGGACAACTTCCTCCAAACGAACTTTTAATTTTTGACATTGAAGTGATAAAAGCCAACTCAGACGATGCGAAAACTAAAACAGGTAAATCTGCTGATGATGCGGATGAAGAAGATCTTTTTATCGATGAAGAAGAATATGAACTTGAGCCCGCTCAAAAAAATGCAAAAACACCAGAAGCTTCAAATACTTCTGCTAAAAATTAATAAATTGCATTAACTCCGATCTCATTGAAAATTTGCAAGACTTTAGGCTTGCAAATTTTCATTAAATTTCCTTTTCCTCTATGAAAATTATTTTATTCCAACCTCAAATTCCCCAAAATGCTGGTAATATTGTAAGAACTTGTGCCGTTACTGGAACAGATTTAATGATGGTTCACCCTTTGGGATTCAGTACGCATGATCGATGGCTAAAGCGAGCAGGTCTAGATTATTGGGAAGGTGTCAGCGTCTCATTTATTGAAAATTTAGAAAATTACCTAGAAAATCAACAAGCTTCTTTTTACTTTTTCTCTAGCAAAGCGACAACTCTTTATACTGAAGTTTCTTATGCTGCAGATTCTTTTCTGATATTTGGCTCAGAAACTAGCGGTCTCCCTTCCATTTTTCAAGAAAAATGGGGAAATCGATTTGTTAAAATCCCTATGAAGCCAAAAGTACGTTGTTTAAATCTTGCTACTTCTGCCGGTATCGCCTTGTATGAAGCGTGGCGTCAACAAGGATTTATGTAACAATAATATTAAGCCTTTATTAACTTAGTTTTAAGCCTCAAGTTCTTCTTTTACAATCCGGTCGACCATTTTGATAAACGCTTGCTTTGTTTCTTCTTCACTACATACTGATTGAATATTTAAGTTCTGTAACTTTTGTTGGTCTGTTAAATAATTAGCTCGAGCCAAAATTTTCATTTCTGAATTGAGAGGTTGTGCGACTTGAATAATTTTTAAAGTTATATTCAAATTCGGAACAGTAATCAGTAGCAAATCAGCATCTTTAATATGAGCATCTTCTAAAATGGTAGGAAGTGTAGCATCTCCAAAAACAGCTCGTTGATGGCTATCACTTAAGAAAGCAATTGTATCTACATTTTGGTCAATCACAGTCACATCAAAATTTTGCTGTTCTAAAGTCTGCGCAATAGCTCGACCTAAAGGCCCAAATCCAATAACAATTGCGTGAAGAGAATGAAAAACTGGAGGAATATCATTGGGAACTAAAGGATTATAGGTATTTTGCACAGATTCGATAGAATTCTGTAAAAAGTTAATACCTTTAAATAAGAGAGGGTTGATAGAGATAGAGATAAGAGCACAAGCAACAATAATATCATAGCCTTCATCAGGTAAAAGATGAAATTTAATTGCTTCTTCACCCAAGATAAAAGAAAACTCTCCAATTTGAGCAAGTGCCAAGGCAACTGTCAAAGCAACTTTGACAGGATAACGCATGACCACTACAATTAAAAATGCTGCAAGTGGTTTAATAACAACAACAATCGCTAAAATCCCTATAAAAAGTGTAAAATTCTCCATAATCGCCATGGGATTAAAAATCATCCCTACAGTTAAAAAGAAAATAACTGCAAATGCATCTTTCATCGGAAGAGCGTTGGCTGCTGCTTGATGTTTTACGTGGGTTTGCCCGATCACCATCCCCGCGATAAATGCACCCAATGCAATCGATGTTCCAAAAACTAGTGCTGAAGCGACTGCTATCATGAATGTTAATGCTAACAAAGCGAGTGTAAAAAGCTCATGTGATCTAAGCCTAGCAATATGCATAAGAATAAAAGTCACAATTTTTTTTCCAAATGTGAACATGACTAGAGCTAAAAGGAGAAATTTAAAAACTGTCCAACCTAAAGTCTCTAATAATTCAATTAAAGGAAGATTTCCTTCTTTAGCAAAGGTAGAAATAACAGGTAATAAAATCAAAACTATAACAGTCAAAATATCTTCAACGATTAACCAACCTATGGAAACATGACCTTCTAACGTATCTAAAAGATGATTATCAGATAAAACTCTGACAAGAACAACTGTACTAGCCACGCCAATAGCCAAACCAACAATAATTCCCACTTCAATAGGCCAACCAATTGCATAAACGATCCAAGCCCCACATGCGGCAGCGACTAAAGTTTGTCCTATCGCACCCGGTATTGCAATATTTTTTACGTTGACTAAATCTTCCCATTTTAGATGTAAACCCACTCCAAAGAGCATTAAAACAACGCCAATTTCAGCTAGTTGTTCAGAGACATTGACATCTGCAACAAAGCCCGGGGAATAAGGACCTATAATATATCCAGCAAGTAAGTAGCCCAAAATCGGTGAGAGCTTTAAACGGTGAGTAATATAACCCAAAATTCCTGCTAAAGAAAAACCAAAGGCTAAAATGAGTACAATCTTCAGATTATGAGAGTCCATGCTGTTAACCATCCATTATTGCTTTCCCGAAACTTAGCACGTCTAGCATTTATCAGAAACAGTGGATATTAAATCATAAAATTTTTTTTGATTTAGGTTAAAATTGAAATGTAAAAACTCTTTTAATAGGAATGACTTAGATTTAAATGCATTAAATTCACATTCTACCCTAACAAAGGGTAAAAATGACCTTTTGAGAGTTTTAGTCGTTTTAATCCTGTATTTCCAAACTTTTGAACCGGTCATCGCTGAAAAATTTAACAAGGTAACAAAAATAGTAAGGTTTGTGTGTTCAAGGAAAAAAGGAAATAGTCTAAAAGGATAAACTATTATTGAATTCGAATTTGCATTCGCTTCTATCTTGGGAAAAAAATTACCATAACAAAAAAAATTCTACTTAACTTAAATAGTTAAGAGATAAAAAAAAGAACTTGACTCAAGAAAATTTCTCTTGAGTCAAGTATTGTAAATATTAAGTAAAAGATTGAACGAGATTTAAGAGATAATCTAAATCTTTTACTCCAACCACTCTTTTCACTTCTTTTCCATCTTTAAAAACGATCAACGTCGGTACAGAGGTAATTTGCAAATCTGCCGTTGTGCTTTGCGCTTGATCAATATCAAGTTTAGCAACTTTTGCTTTCCCCTGTAGCGTAGTAGATAATTGTTCAACAATTGGAGCTATCATTCTGCAAGGCCCACACCAAGTGGCATAAAAATCAACCAAAGTGACACCTTGAGAAATTGTTTGTTGAAAATTATCATCATTTAAATGAACAAGCTTGTCTGACATAAATACTCCTTATTAAAATAAACAAAATTTAGTCTATACCAGAGGGTATAAAGATTGTCATTCTTTAAAAACAGTGTTACTTGAAATAAACGGCTAAATGCGTTATAATTATTGTTTATAGTTTGAATTTTTTCTTGATAAACGCAAGGTTTTCTAGCTATTTATTAATCTTTCTTGTGCTTCTAGAAAAGGCTATTTATTTTCGCTAAATGGATGAGCGAAAATCAACAAGATTTCGGTTTACAATAAATTTGCAACTGCAGTTGTGATGCAAAGTTCAAACAAATAATCAAATATTATTCAATGTTTTTAAAGAGTGAATTGCATGGCTCAAGAACCTTCTTTTTTCGTTTTAGCTTATTATCATTTTACTGCAATTGCAGATCCGCATCAAGAAGTAAAGGCCCACAAAGAATTTTTTAAAGACCGAAATATTACTTCTCGAATTTATTTATCCGAACAAGGCATTAACGGTCAAATGAGTGGAAAACGAGAGGATGCAGAAGCTTATATGAAGTGGCTTCATGCAAATCCTCTTTTTGAAACAATGCCATTTAAAATTCATTCTCATCACGAAAATGTATTTCCAAGACAAACCGTTAAGTATCGCAAACAACTTGTCGCTCTCGATGAAGATGTAGATATGAATCAAACAGGTCAACATATCTCCCCTCTCGAATGGAAAGAATTATTAGAAAAAGAAAAACGTCCGCTTCTTTTAGACGTGCGAAATGAATATGAATGGCAGGTAGGTCGGTTTGATGGAGCCGAATGTCCTCCTTGTGACACATTCCGTGAATTCAAAGAATACGCAGAAAATCTTAAAACGCAAGTCAACCCTGAACAAACTCCTATTATGATGTATTGTACAGGGGGCATTCGATGTGAACTATATTCCTCTTTGCTCAAAAAAGAAGGATTTAAAGAGGTTTATCAATTAGAGGGAGGAATCATTAACTATGGCTTGAAACAAGGAAGTGAACACTGGCTCGGAAAATTATTTGTCTTTGATGATCGTTTAACCATTCCGATTAGTCAAGAACCAGCCCCTGTCATTGGATCTTGCCATCATTGCCAAACGTCCAATGAAACTTATTACAACTGCGCAAATATGGACTGCAACCACCTGTATCTGTGTTGCCAAACTTGCGTAGAGAAATTTTTAGGTTGTTGCTGTACGGATTGCCAAAATGCTCCCCGCGTCAGGCCTTATCATCATCAAGATGTTCACAAGCCATTTCGAAAACGGCATCACTATTTTAAAGATGATTTGACAAGTAAACAATAAAGTTTATGGCCTAACAGTCATTCATGATTTTCTGTATCAGCTGAAAATTTTCAGACAAATTCAGCCTCCCTATTCCAAAACACACTAAAAATTTGTTTGCTTAACTAATCAAACCATTTTCAAGAGTAAAAATGACAATGATAAAAAAACTTTCAAAATTAAGTTTTATCAGCGCTCTCTTATCTCTGTTTGTTTCAACGTTAGTAAGCGCTTATTTGTCTTCTTCTTTCTCTGTATATCTCTCACACAGCTGCTTTTGCTTTGCCCAACTACTTTTATGTTCCCCTTTACTTTGAAAGCAATGAAGTCCAAAATGGTGTCAATGTCCGCACTATCTGACAAAAGGAACAGGAGATAAATAACTTTTATTCGCTGAAAAAAAATTTCATAACACGTGTCAAAAAAAATTCGAATTTTTATTTTCAAAACATCTAGGTAGGCATTGAGAGATTACGGTGTTTGAGAAGTGATAAAATTTTCTTTTGTGTTTCATCTAAAATAACAGTCAAACCTGGTTTGACCCCTCTTTCAGATAATTCAAAGGCTTTCATGGTATTGCAAATGCGGCCGTCCAATCGGATGCCGAGTCCCTTAAGGTTAACCATGTTTCCCCAGTCTCCAAACATTTCTAAAGTCATTTCACAAGCCGTAATGATAAATATGACAGGTTTATCAGGATTTTGATGAACAATTTCAAAGATTTTTCCTCCAATATAATGAATTGTTGGAATGAATAAAGGAATGGTTTGTTTTGAAGTGATGGCATTGACTGATTTACCAATAAAGCATTGTTGGCAAACAGAATGAGAGGCATCTCGCATACAATCGGGTGTAAAGCGACCAGACGGACATTCAAAAGGTTTATGACAATAAGAAAATCCTAAAACAAAAATAGCCGACGGATTTTCTAAAAGAGTTTGAAATTGGTCAACAGAATCTACTCCATAGAGAAAAAAATCCCCTTCTCTCTTATAGGGTTTTGTCTGCCAACAAGATTTCAAAAAAGCCCACCCATATTTAAAAGGGTGCTTCAAAAATCCTTTCAGAATAGTTCTTTCATGATCTTTTGTTAGCATCCATTTTAAACTTTTCCACTTTAAATACTTAGCTGTTTCTTCAGTCATACCAACCATATCGGGTAAAACTGTCAATTTTTTTATGGGCCTTTTTTCAGCTGCTAGTTGAGCTTTTTGGTCCCATTCTTTTTCAGCTTCATCCCAATGCTTTTGCCACATGGTTAATTTTGTCATAAAATGTTCCTTTAAAAAGATCGTCCGAAGGTTGAAAATTTGAAAAGAAAACAGTATCTTTGTTTGTTTTTCTAACACTATAACAAATCAGGGCTTTATTCATGAATGAAATCGGTTACACTTTAGACATTGAAGAGATGAATAAAACCGGATTTTTGACTCTTAAATTAACAGAAGTGATAAAAGAAGGTTATCATCATCGCCTGCATTATCCCTTAGCCAAAAATTTAGCCAAATGGAAAGCGTCTATTCAACAAGATCGCGAAAAAGAAATTTTTACATCCCTTTTTAAAGAAGAGGTTAACTATCAAACCAAACTCATAGGACGTTCCCCTTCTCTAGAAACTACGACCTCTCCTTTTTTCCATATTTCTTCAAATCAAGCGGTTAATCTCTTAAATCTTCTAGGGTCTTTGCAAAAAATTTATTTAAACAATAAGCAACTGGTTGTCGATTTTGTTGGGAAAGTTGAATTTTATTATGAAGTATTTCCTTTAAATACCAGCCAAATAGAAATAAAAGGGCATTTGAAATGGCGTGATCAAGATATTGACATCGCCAGTTGTGATTGCATCGGACCTGGTAAACCTGTCTGGTTTGTACGAGGGATTTCTTTAAAAGGAATTACAACCTTTATCTCATGGAAAGAGCTTCAACGTGCTTATCAAACACGGCCTTGGATCTTGGAAGGTTCACAAAAAGCTGCTTTTTTAGAAGAGTTTGAAGAAAATGATTCTAATTCTCCGCAATTGATGATAAAAGGTCATTCCATTGAAAATCTCTATAAACAAACTGAACCTCTCCCTTTTCTCATTTTAAAAGATCGCTCTGGTGGCTTTGCAGATCTTTGGTTAAATTATGGAAATGGGTTAAAAATTGCTTTTCATGAATTAAAAAAAACTTCTTTTAAACGTCAAGAAGAAGTCGAAAAAAATTTTGAAAAAGATCTATTAGAAACGGATTTCATTAAGAAAAATGTGGGGACCTCTCACTATTATTGCCCTCTTGATAAGGTTGCCAAAAGTCTCACTTTCTTATTAGAAATTGGTTGGGTGATTTTAGACTGGAAAGAAAACCGGGTCATTAAACAAGATCATATTGATTTAAAATTGGAAGATGCCCCTCAAATGATAAAAATTAAAGGCTCCGTTCGCTATGAAACTCATGAAGCCGACGTCAGTTCCGTATTAGGAGCTTTTAATCGACGAGAGCGATTTATACAACTGAACCCAGGCACAGTCGGCCTTCTTCCAGAGTTACATTCTGTGCAAGAATTAAAAGAACTTGCGGAAGAAGGAAAAATCATTGGACAAGAAGTACATATCAAAAAAAGTCATATTGGTGCACTTTCTTCGTTATTTGATCGAACAGAACTTCCTTCTACACTATCCATTTTTAAACAAAAGTGGGAAAACTTTAAAGGAGTAGAAACTGCTTTACCTGCCCCTTCTTTTGAAGGACATTTAAGGCCTTATCAACAAGAGGGATTAAACTGGCTTTCTTTTTTATTTAACTATGGATTCCATGGAATTTTAGCAGACGAAATGGGACTTGGAAAAACAGTCCAAGTACTGGCCTTTATTTCTCGGTTCGCTTCCGAATCTAAACATTTGATTGTTGTTCCTACATCCTTACTTTTTAATTGGAAAAATGAAATTTGTCGCTTTTTACCTTCATGTTCATGCTATATTCACCAAGGCTCTCAGCGTGCAAATTCTATAGAGATTTTGCAAAACTATTCGATTATCTTGACTTCTTATACTACGTTAAGATTAGATCTTTCTCTCTTACAAAAATTAGATCTAAATACACTCATTTTAGATGAAGCTCAACAAATTAAAAATGCTCATACACAGACATTTCAAGCAGCTTGTTCATTATCCTCTCACTTTAGGTTGTGTATCACCGGCACACCTATTGAAAATCATCTTGGAGAACTTTGGTCTCATTTTCATTTTCTAATTCCTGATCTTTTTGGTGCAGAAGAAAGTTTTAATGCAGATATTCAAGCAGCAAGTGCTGATCGACGTTATCTCGATCGTATTAAGAAAAAAGTGGCTCCTTTTATTCTCAGAAGACAGAAACAAGAAGTGGCTAAAGACCTGCCTGCCCGTATTGATCAAATTGTTTGGATCGAAATGAGTGAGTCTCAAAGGCAGCATTATGAACAGTTTTTAGCTAATTTTAAGAGAAATTTATTTAAGAAAATTGAAGCTGAAGGGATTACTAAGCATCGTTTAGAAGTTCTAGAAGCTATTCTCCGTCTCCGTCAGATTTGCTGCCATCCCCTTCTTGTTTCATCGATAATAGAGGAAAAAGAAGATTTAATAACTAGTGCCAAATTTGATCTTTTAATGCAAGATTTACAAACAATCAGAGAGGAAGGACGAAAAGTTCTTGTTTATAGTCAATTCACTTCGATGTTAAAATTAATGACACGCTATGCTAATCAGCAAGGTTGGACGTACGCTTATTTAGATGGAAGTACTCAAAATAGAGAAAAAGTCGTAACTGAATTTCAAGAAAACCTGGAACAATCTATTTTCTTCATCAGTTTAAAAGCTGGGGGTGTCGGATTAAATTTAACTGCTGCAGACTATGTAATACTTTACGATCCGTGGTGGAATGAAGCCGTCGAAGAACAAGCTATTAATCGAGCCCACCGCATTGGACGCCAGGAGCAAGTGATCGCCAAGCGTTTCGTTGTTATTGAGAGTATTGAAGAAAAAATGATGAAGTTGAAAGCCGCTAAAAGAACACTGGTTGATGACATTTTTGATTTCGAAGCGGCTCCCACTCAATTAACCATTGAAGATTTGCGCTATTTAATTAGTTAATTTTGGATGATAATTTTCTACCCTCTTATTAACCATTAAAATCTGCATTATTTTCTTGCTCTGATTCATAAAGCTCGCGAGCTGTAACTTTGACTGTTTCAAGACCACCTGCGAAGCCAACTAATCTCATTAAATGATCTACATAACCTAATTCAGTTAGTAAATGATCATTAAGAGATTCCAAATAAGCTACTTTTTTAAGAAGATCTGTCTTTTTCATATTCACCTCCAAGGTGTACATGATTATTTATGCATGTGGTATGCCATCTTCGACTGATTCATCAAAAAAAACCAAACCCCGAGCTTAGGGTTATTATATATTATAAAAGCTCAGGGCTACTATGACCTATTATGAATCTATTAAACTATAATGGCATTGATAAAACTTTATTACACACACAATATATTAATTATTGATTAAGAGGCTGCTAAATTTTTATTAATCTACTTAATATTTTACTTTTTTATCAGAATCATAAACCCTGGTATCAGTTATTATTAGTAGCGAGTCTTACTGACTTGCCAGGGTGTTATTATTAGTTTATTAGCCATATTAATAATTTAGCATTGATGAAAGGCCTATAAAACCGTAATTATATTAACAATTGATAAAGATCTAATCAAAATCAGGTAAAACTTACGAAATTTTACTTTAATCTACTTATTTTTAGAAATTAAGATTATTTTTAAAAATCTATTCGTGTTGAAAACATTTATTTTTTTGAATAATTTTTAAAAGTTTTCTTTTTTTATATTTTCTTCCCATTCTTATGGGTTTCAAATACTAAAACCCCTTCTAGCAATACCTAAACATAAAAAAGAAAAAGTTTAAATTTCATGCCCTTTTTCATTTTCAGCCTCAGCATTTTGTAATAACTCCAAAGCAACTTCTTTAGCAGATGCGAGACCGTGAGGAAATCCAACAGATTTAAGCAAGCTATCAACGTAAACTAACTCTGTTTCTAATTGGTCATGAACAAATTCAAGGTAAGCTATTTTTTTTTCTAACTGTGCCTTATTCATGGGATTCCTCCTTTTTCTGGAATACCAAATCAATGCAAATCCTATGCCAAATAAAATTGTAGAGCTACTTCATGATTTATTAAATTGAGTTTGTTCGCGATTTAACAAGAAGTTATTTTGAAGAAAGTGACAAATTAAACTAGATGTGGGGTGGAAACATCGAAGCATGAACTTTATTTAAACCAACCTCAAATTTCACAATTTGAATTGCATTTAAAAGAGTTACTCCCTTAAGTTACCCTTCATCTTACAGATAAAGCGTTGGTGATCAGCTTGCATAAAAATTATCAAAATTATTATTGGAAAGGAGGAAGACCAAAAAGTCTAAACTTTTTGAATGAAGTAAGCTCTTACAGCTATAAAATAGTTACTGAGTCTTATGGAAAATGGTATTTCATAGAAAAATACAATTCTGGTGCCTTTGAAAAGTTCATTTTTGACTCCCTACTGTTGCTAGATTTTCGCTATCTAAACCCTATTCATCAAAATGCTTGGCAAAGGAAACAACTTAACAAAGGATCCACACAAATTCAGTGTTTATTACGTAATCAAGAAGGCCGCGCTATTTTTTTCAAAACCTACTGTTTTCAAAACCAAAACTGCACATTTTGTGAAATTCGCTCTATTCATGGCCTTCTCTTAGCTTTTCAAAAATTGTATTATCAAAACAAACAAGATGCCTTTAATAGATTTGTTCTATTCAATCTAGAAAATCGTCCTGTCATGATAAAAACATATCAAACAACCCAGAAACGGGAAAGTTCACTTCTCTTTTATCGGAAGAGTGGGATATGCAAACACCTTTGCTTGTAATCGGGTAAAATTATGCCATCTTTAATCAGTCTACGAAATAAAAAAATATATCATATTAAACAAGGATTAGAGTTATTAAAAGCTTATCAATTGAATTGTTCTCTTCCTTTCCGTTTTGGTTGTACCAAAGGGCTATGTGCTGTTTGCGCCATTAAAGTAGTTAAAGGAATGGAAAATCTTTCGAAAAAGACTCAAGAAGAAACAGCCACTTTAACAACTAAACGGTTGGACGCCAACTATCGTTTAGCTTGTCAATGTGCAATTTTTGGAGAGGTTGTCATTGATTAATGACAACCTTAAGGAATCTGCTATTGATTGGATAACATATCATAAGTAGGTTTATTCACTGGACGGTCTTTAAAATACCAATCTGTTTGAGTCGTTGTTCCTACATAATTATAACAAGGGCCATGTTTTCTTCCGTTAACCCAGGTTCTTTTTTGAACAACTTGATTCCCATTGCGATATCGATATTCAATACCATGTGGACGCCCTTCCACATAAGGAAGATCTGCATATTTTTCTCCATTTTCAAAAACAATGGTATTTCCATGTTGGCAATTATTTTTCCATTGTTCAATCGAAATTGGTTCCCCAGACATGGTATAAGTCTTTCTTTCTCCTTGAATGACACCATTTACATAAGGAGTATAAGCTGCAGGAGCTCCGTTGGGATGATAGGTTGTTCGCATTGTCATTTGCCCATCTTGGATTTGGTCCACTGAGTGAAGGAGTCCATAGCTATCCCGCACTATTCGCTTACCAAACCCATCTTGCACAGAAGATTCTATTTGGTTGGCTAAGTTATAATAATCGGCCTTAACTAATCCTTGCTCGTTAAACTCCTCTTTGGACTGAGGCGCTCCTCCTTCATACCAAGAAATGACAGAATATTGATCGGCTGATCGATAATCTATTTGTTGTTTTGGCATTCCACTCGCATAATAGTAAGTTTCTTGAATTAAATTCCCCTGATCATAAACTTCTTTTTTTTCAATGCATTCACGATGAGGGAATGTATAAGTTACTTCTCCATGCAATATCCCTGATTCATAGGTTTTTGTAACGACCACACCATCACGTCGTGTAGATAAGACTTGGCCATGTTGTCCACGAGAAGACCAGTCTTCAGCCGGCAATTCTACTCCGTAGCGATGAACATATGTTTCATAAACGACATCTTCAGGATGACGATGAGTTTGACAAGAGGTAGAAACTAATAGACATAACAAAGTAGAAGATAAGAAAAATGAATTCTTCATATAACACTCCAATTGAATGAGAATTTTCTCAAATTATTGTTTAAGATCATTAGCAAACTTTTGAGAAACTGCTGTTTTTAATCGTTGATGCTCATTTTCTACAACTTCTTGTGCAATTGTTTTAGAAAAATCCCGATAAATAAATCGCAGAGTCATATTTTGATGACCAACTGTCAGTTTTTCACTTCGGTAAATATCTAATAACAATACATTTTCTAATAGATCAGATTTTTGCTCATGAATAGCCTTGATAATTTCAGCAAAAGGTACAGACGTCTTGATTGTGAAAGTCCAATCGCGTTCAGAACCAGGATAAATAGCTAAAGGTTTGACTTTTTCAAGTTTAGTTGCCACTTGCATTAAGTCATGTAAATTAAACTCTCCAAATAAGATACGCTGAGAAACATCTAAACGCCTTTGAATACTAGGATGAACTTCTCCAAAAGAACCTACCTCAAGTTCATCTACAAACAAAGAAGCCTGCCGCCCAGAATGAAAAGTTTTAAGATCTAAATTTTTAAATTGCGGTTTTTCAATTCCTAGTTCTTTCAAAAGGTTTTCTATAATTCCTTTCAAATCATAAAAATCATACTCTCGTTTTTTCTCTTCAAAATGGTAGGGTTGAGAAAAGCCTGATAAAAGAATTCCAACAACAGATTGTTCTTGATATTGATCGCCGTCTTTAAAATGGATCCGCCCAATTTCGAATCCATTGATTTGATGGTTTTGATGATCCAAATTGTATTTGACAACTTGTAAAAGTCCGGGTAATAAAGATGTTCTCAAAATCGATTGTTCTATCGACGTAGGATTTAGAACTTTGACAATTGCTTCTGCAGGCATAGAAAGGTTTTGCACAACATTGACCAAAGTTGGCCCAATCAAATCACATGTGATAAATTCCTGTAACCCTTCTGCAATCAAATATGATTGAATTTCTTTTTCGAATAGATAAATCGGTGCATCAGGTAATTTGGACGTTTGATAACGACCACCATTTCTTGGAATGTGATCGTAGCCATAGATGCGAGCAACTTCTTCAATGAGGTCAATTTCTTCTTTAACGTCAGTCCGGTAAGTAGGCACGCATACCATAAAACTATCTTGTCCATCCCATTGATAATGGAATCCTAAACTTTGAAAAATAGTTTCAACTTCTCCTCGACTAAGCGTTGTCCCCAATATCTGATTTATTCGAGATAGTCTGCATCGAATTGTCAATTCTAGAAAGTCTTTCGTTTGCTCATCTAAAATAGAATCTTCAATTATCCCTCCAGCCACCATTTGAATTAACATAGCTGCGCGATTAAGAACCGAAATCAGTTGGTTTGGGTCAGTGCCCCTTTCAAATCGCTTAGAAGCATCTGTTTGCAATCCTAATTGTTTGCTTGTTTTTCGCACAAAAATAGGATCAAAAAAAGCAGATTCTAAAATAATATTGGTTGTTTTCTCGCTCACTTCGCTATTGCGCCCTCCCATCACGCCAGCAATAGCTATGGGCTTTTCTGAATCAGCAATCACTAGGTGAGAATCTTTTAAAATTCGCTCTTTCCCATCCAAAGTCTCAAAAATTTCTCCTTCTTGAGCCATTCTAACAACAATTTTTTTTCCTTTGACAAGATCGTAATCAAAGGCATGCAAAGGATGCCCCATTTCTAACAATACATAATTAGTTACATCAACAATATTATTTACACTGCGAAGACCACTCTTTTCGATTTTTGCTTTTAACCAATCTGGAGAAGCACCTACTTTCACATTTTTAATCACCCGGCAAGTGTACCTTGAACAAGCTTCTTTCGCTTCAATATCAAGTGTAAGACTGTTATTAATAAGATTTCCCTCTTCTTTAAAAACCAAATGAGGATAACGAAGAGGATGGCTTGTCGCTGCAGATAACTCCCGAGCTACACCAACAATACTTGCACAATGCCCCAAATTAGGCGTTAAAGAAATTTCAAAAATGGTATCCGAATAAAGCGTATTTAATGCTGTTCCTGCTTGTAGATGTTCTGAAAGTTCCATAATTCCATCATCTTCATTTGATATCTGCAGTTCTTTGGCCGAGCAAAGCATGCCGTTTGATTCAATTCCTCTTAACTTTCCTTTTTTTATTTTAAACTCTTTCCCTTCATCAATCAGAGAAGCTCCAACAGGTGCAAATGCTGTTTTTAATCCTTTTCGACAATTAGAAGCTCCACAAACCACTTGATGAATTTCTTTTCCATCACTTACCAAAGCAATAAGGAGTTTATCAGCATTAGGATGTTTTTCTACTTCCAAAACATCTCCCACAATAACTCCCGAAAATCCCTTTCCTATCTCTTCATAGCCATCTACTTCTAGACCAGCCATTGTCAAAATTTTAGCTATTTCAACAGGTTCAAGATTCAAATCAATATATTCTTTAAGCCAAGATAAAGGTATACGCATAATGACCAAACATAGATTTAGATTTTAAGGATTAAATGATTTTCATTCTGAATAGATTCTTTTAATTGAGAAGCTCGAGGAGATATTAAGAATATTTTATCATAAAATTGAATTGGTTATTACGATAAAATATTATTTATTAGGTCTTAAAAGTAAGTCTATTCGAGTGATTTCTCAAGGTAACATACCATACTCTATAGATTGGGAAAAAGAAAAAAGATAGGGATTAGGAGTTCTTTTGAATCACTACTTGATTGTACACTTTCACTAAATCCACTTGCTAGTGATAATATCAAGTACTGGAAATAAAATAAAAATCTTAGATCGACCGTCAAATTTTAAGAAAAATGGCTATTATTAAAGTGGGATAAAAATTCTTATTTGTTTCTATCAACAAAAGTTGATTGGTAATAATGCTTCTTTGGAATTAAAAAAATCTGATTAAAATCTCTTAGATTTGATTAGATTACATATCAACGTTATTATCTAAAATTTTAATTTGATTTAAACAATCAACAATCAAAGCAATATATATGCTTATTATTTATAAGGCATATACGTTTTGATGTATCCCTACTATTGGTATCAGCCGCATTATTCAAATGATTTTTCAAATTATTAAATCCAAAATTTAGATTTTTACTATTCTCGCACGTGATTTTTTTGTAAGCTTTAGATATAGTTATTGGCATTCAAATAAAGATGGTCAAAACATAGAGTTGACTATGAGTTACACAGAATCATTTAAGGAGATCTCATGACGTTAGAACGTACTCTTTCTATCATTAAGCCTGACGCAGTAGGTAACAATCACATTGGCGAAATCATTGCTCGCTTTGAAAAAGCTGGTTTACGTATTGTTGCTGCAAAAATGAAACAATTAGATAGAAAAGATGCTGAAGGATTTTATGCTGTTCATAAAGGGCGCCCTTTCTTCGAAGATTTAGTTGGTTTTATGACAACGGGGCCTGTGATGATCATGGTCCTTGAAGGTGAAAATGCCATCAATAAAAACCGTGAAATTATGGGAGCAACAGATCCTAAAAAAGCTGCTCCTGGAACAATTCGTGCAGATTTTGCACAAACAATCGATGAAAATGCTGTTCACGGTTCTGATGCTGCGGAAACAGCAAAAACAGAAATTGAATACTTTTTTAAATCTCAAGACGTTTGCGCAAGAAAACGTTAAATCAGTATTGATGTGCTCCTTTTTATCGATAATTTTGATTCTTTTACTTATAATTTGGTCCAATACTTCCAAATGCTTGGATCTGATGTCAAAGTATTAAGAAATCAAGGTTTATCTCTTTCTGATTGCCTCACTCTGCGCCCCACTCACTTAGTGATTGGGCCAGGGCCAGGCACACCTTCAGAAGCCGGCATTTCTCAGCATTTAATTCGAAAAATGGCAGGCCATTTACCTATTTTAGGCATCTGTCTAGGACACCAAGTATTGGCAGAAGCTTACGGTGGAAAAGTTGTCAAAGCCGCTTATCCTATGCATGGTAAAAGTAGTTTCATCTACCATGACTCGCAAGGGATTTTTAGAAACATCCCTCAATCTTTTAAAGCCATACGTTATCATTCCTTAATTGTTAAACATGACAATTTACCACATTGTTTAGATATCTCAGCAACAACGAAAGAGGGGGAAATCATGGGTCTTCGACATCATTTTTATGATATTGAAAGCGTTCAATTTCATCCAGAATCTATCATGACAGAACATGGATTTTCTCTTTTAAGAAATTTTCTTGACAAGCCATTATTGACGTTATAACCTCGAATTAAACGATTTTTAAATTTCTAATGGGGATTCAAATGAATATTTACCGCTTAATAACTTTATTTATTTTTACTTTTGCCTTACCTGGACTATCAGCAGAGGCCACAAATCCGCAATATACTCTAGCTGAAGATAATCAACATAAAAATCAAGACGATGAAGATGATGAAGACTGGTATGATGACGATGAAGATGACGATAATCAATATCAAGCTCATTCTCCAACACCTAAAGAAGAGTCTCAAATAAATACTCCAAAAACTTCTCAAGTATATCCTAAGATTACCGAAACTACTCACCCAACTTTAACTCAACAAAAACCAACGTTTGCTTCGGAACAAACACTTTCTATTATCAAACCTGATGCGGTTCAAAATAACTATATTGGAGAAATTATTTCTCGTTTCGAACAAGCCGGATTAAAAATTGCTGCCATCAAAATGACTACGTTGACAAAAGATCAAGCAAGTAAATTCTACGCTATTCATAAGGATCGACCTTTCTACAATGATTTAGTTAATTTTATGTCCTCCGGTCCTGTTGTAGTGATGGTGCTCGAAGGCAACCAAGCAATCGCCAAAAATAGAGAACTCATGGGCGCTACAGATCCTAAAAAAGCTGAAAAAGGAACCCTGCGTGCTGATTTTGCAGAGTCTATGTCACGCAATGCTGTACATGGATCAGATAGCTCAGAAACTGCCGAAGAAGAAGTTTTATTTTTCTTTAAACCAGATGAAATAACTCACCGTTGATTTTCAGTTCTGTAAATAAAAAATACTTGAGGTTTTACAAATTTGCCATTTTTAATACTCAAGTATTTTGACTACATCCTAAAGTCTGATCCTAAATAAGTTTTTTTGGCAACTTCATTTTGGATGAGATCATCTACCACACCTTCTAAAATAACTTTTCCTTCTTGAACTAAATAACTTTTATGCACGACAGAAAAAATTTCCCGCGCATTATGGTCAGTGATTAGAATACTAATTCCTTTTTGAGAAAGAATTTGAACTAAATGTTTAACTTCTTGAATAGATAAAGGATCGATATTTGCAAATGGTTCGTCTAACATTAATAAAGAAGGATTCGTCACCAAAGCTCTTGTAATCTCCACTCGACGTCTTTCTCCTCCTGATAAAGTAGCAGCATTTTTTTTTGCTAAATGTTCAAGATGTAGTTCACCCAAAAGCTCTTCTAATTTATTTTTTCTTTCTTGCTTTGACAAAGGTAAACTTTCTAAAATGCATAAAATATTTTGCTCTACAGTTAGACTTCGAAAGACAGAAGGTTCTTGAGCCAAATACCCCATACCCATTCTTGCACGTTGATGCATAGGATAATGAGTAACATCAACTTCTTGAAAATAAACCTTTCCGTGATCAGGACGAATCAACCCAACTGTCATGTAAAAGGCTGTTGTTTTACCTGCTCCATTGGGTCCTAATAATCCAACAATTTCCCCTCGAAGAACTTGAAATGAAAGTTCATTAACAACCCTTTTTCCATTGTATTTTTTAACAATATTCCGAACGTCTAAACAAATGGAATAAGCATTAAGGCTCATCATTCCTCCTGTTTTGTATGATCATCTAAGCTAAAACGCTGTTTAAATTGACTTAGCTCTTTTTCAATAAAAGTAAAACGCACATCTCCAATGCCTTGAAATGAATTTTTGTGATTTTTCTTATTATTTCGAATTCTCAAGGCAGGGGCACTTATTTGAACATTATTCACTTTATCAAAAAAAAGAACACGATGCCCATTTTTTCCAAAAAGAGTCATTTCATGTGAATCTGGAAAATATTCTACCTGATCTGCCATCGCATACTGAAGAATAGAACTTGTTCCCTGAGATAAACCATCGTAGCGATTCATTAGTTTAATATTACCCGTTAAAATTATTTTTGATGGGATTAGTCGCTGATTTTTCCATTCGTAGGAAATATAAACTTGATCTGCATATATATCCCCAAAAGAATTTTCAAAATAGACTTGTTCGCCTATGACTAAATTTCCCTCTTTATCTTTTAAACCTTCTATTGTTGTCACAAAATTTTCGTGATCAATAACTAATTTTCCTGGACTTATAATTTTATACGAAAGCTCTTTTTGCGAATCATAGTCATATATCAAAGTCGTCTGTTTGGGAGAGATCATCGAACGAAGGGTTTTTTGCCCATTTAAAATTTGCTGTTCAATAATTAATTCTTGTTTCGTATCAAGTTGAAAAACTTGATCTTGATAAACTTTTACATTTCCTTTTAAAATCAAACGTTGCGAAGATTGATCCCACACTAATTCATCAGCACTAAAATCAAGCTTCTGTCTCAATGAGTTTTTTCCTTGATGGTGAAGACTTCCTTTCGGTTTATTTAAAAACAATTTTTTTTGAAATGTCACCATCTTGATTTTTTCTGCTTGAATATGATCGCCACTTCTATTGGTCAATAAGCAATAAGGTTGCTGCTCTTTTGCAAATAAGGTAAGAATTCCTTCAGACCTATTTGTTTGTAAACATTCAAAAAAAGCCCGATCAGCTATTAAAGTATAATCATCTAAATAGTGAGCACGAACGTGATGCTTAGCTTCTAGACTTTTAACAACAGTTTTTAAAACTTGATTTTCTGATATTGGAATCCTAGCTAAAGCAACTTCCATTTCCAAGCTTTTAATAATAAGAGAGTCTCTTTCATGATCTTTCACCCCATGATTTTTATAAATAACGTCAGGATAGATTGTGTTGCCTTTAAAATGTCCCTTTAATTGAGAATAATCAATTTCTGCTTCCTGGCAAACAATCTCTCCTCCATCCTGAAGTTCAATTAACACATTGTCACGAATATGAAAGAATGAAAAGTGTTTCTTAAGATCTGATTGAGAAGGAGATATAGACAAAATTTGAGCAGAAATTTTTCCAAGCCCGTGCTGAATCGTGACTTGTCCTATTAAATGAATATCTTTTCCATTATATTTAGCCTCGCCTGAATGAATAACGATTTGCTCGTCAAAGCCTTGATGAATTTGACTTATCATAGGGAAATGAAAGATCAAAATAGAATATAGAGCTGTACACAAAAAAAGTCTCACAATAGTTCGCCCCAATCCTGGAAGGCTGCTTGCAAATCTTGGGCAGTAAATGAACGATCATTCTGAGAAAAAGAAAGTTGAATTCTTTTAGCACTTCCTTTCATCCAAGGATGAAACGCTTGTAAATCGTTAATCCATTGATGACCCCTAATTTTGTAACGTGCTAATTGCACATCATCAGCTGTCAATTGTTCTGTTTGATAGTGATAAGTCGCTTTTTTAGCTCTTAAATAACGTAATAATTGACTAGGATGACAAGAAAGATCTGTATTTGAACAAGCATCCAATTGTTCTTGACATTGGCAAGTTACTTCCGTAAAAAATTCAACAAGTTCTATTGCATTTTCAATTTGAGATAATTTAAGTTCAGATTTTTCACTCATTAAACGCCACTGCAAACGCACTTGGTCTTTCATAAAAAGTATTTGCTTTGTCACTTGTGTACGATTTTGTTGTGTTTCAAAGGCTTTATTGTGCTTTTCATTTTTTTTGGAAGATCTATCACTATACTCCATTAACTTTCGATAATTGCGAACATCATCCGCAGAAGGAGTGCTATAAAACCAAATTCCCCCTAAAATCAAATTTATTAGAATGCCTATTAGAGCAATTTTTCTTTTTTTAAACATTGCTTTAACCTACTTGCCTTGCTTCTGAATAAGTTCATAGAGTTCTTTAAATTGAGGCAATAATTGATCTAGATCTTTGAAATCCATTACAGAAGCAGCATCACTTTTAGCCTCAGAAGGATTTGGATGAGATTCAATAAATAAACAATTGGCTCCCGCAGCCAATGCTGCTTTTGCTAGAATCGGAATAAATTCTCGATCCCCACCAGACTTAGAACCTAAACCTCCAGGTTTTTGCACTGAATGCGTAGCATCAAAGCACACAGGATAACCCAATTCTTGCATAATTGGAATCCCTCGCATATCACTGATAAGATTATTATAACCAAAAGTTGTTCCGCGATCGACTAAGATAATATTAGAATTTCCACCGGATTCCATTTTTCTGATGACATTTTCCATATCCCAAGGAGCTAAAAATTGCCCTTTTTTAATACTAACAATCGCTCCTGTTTGGGCTGCAGCTAAAATAAGATCTGTTTGTCTACACAAAAAAGCTGGAATTTGAATTATTTCACAAACTGAACCAGCAGTAGTTGCTTCTTGAGGGGAATGAACATCTGTAACGACTGCTAAACCGAACTCTTTTTGTATACGTTCTAAAATACGAAGACCTTCTTCTAGACCGGGTCCTCTAAAAGAATCATACGCAGATCGATTAGCCTTATCGTAGCTAGATTTAAAAATTAGAGAAACGTTATATTTTTCAAACATATTTTTCAGCGTTTCTGCAGCTTTTAAGCAGTGCGTTTCGCTTTCGATTACACAAGGACCAGACATGATAACGAGAGGTTCTTTAGGACCTATCGCAAAATCTTTAACAACAATTCGACGCATATTCAACCTTTAATAGAGATAAAAAATCTTTAAGTATTAGAATCGTTTAATGGAATTACCCAATCTGAGGTATCAAATGTGAGATTTTGTATCATTACTCTCAAATCGTAATTTTTCGATTGTTCACCTTCACGAATAGAAATTGTTGGAGTTAAATCCAGCAGAGGAATCAAAACAAATAATCTTTCTTGCCAATGTGGATGAGGAATTTGCAATGCTTCATCAGAATAAATGATATTTCCATAAAAAAGGATATCGATATCAATGAGGCGGGAAGCCCACTTCGGTTTAGGTGTTTTACCTATTTTCTTTTCAAGCAATTCAATTTTTTTTAGTAAAAGCTTCGGATCAAATGAAGTGTGCAATCGGCAAACTAAATTAGTGAAATTGTTTTGATTTTTATCTCCAACGGGTGAGGTTTTATATAATTTCGAAATTTCAAGGGCTTCTTCTGAAAATAGAGCAAGTTCATTAAGAGCTTTTTCTATGGCTTTTAAAGTTTCCTCTTGATTGCCCCCAATTCCTAAATAAACGATTTGCAACAATAGTCCCTGCTTTTCTAAGTTTCAAATTATTCTCTAGCTGATATCCCTCAACTAAAATCTCCTGGATTAAACTTAGGTCAATCAATTCACATAATATTGTTTTTGTGAAAAACACAATTTTAGAGAGACATCAAATAAAAAAAAACCTTTTTAACAAAAAATTGTTTCGAAGTGATAAATTTTAAATCAATAAATCTTTAAACAAGCATCATTCATTTTAGTTGTTTAATTATTTTTACATTTATATAGTTCAGTGTAATTACAACATAAAAATTTTGTTTTTGAATTTTTTGAATTTAAATTTTATACTACTTGCTAAAGTTGATTTTAACTATGAAAGTTTAGGGAATAGCCGGCGAATGAAAAGCTGTGCTAGTACAAACCAAACACCCTGGCAATTCAAAGAGAAAACTAAATCAAGCTTAACCGTTAAGAATTGGAGTTTTTTATGCTAAAAGCACTGCCACAACTCTCTACATTACCTATTAGTCTAACTATTGACACGTTAACTGGTTTTATTTACGGTAAATTATTCCATATCAATGCAGAATTGACAGCCACCATCTTTGGAGTTTATTGCTTAGCCGACAAATTGTTATTTCACTCGATAAATACTTTAATGCGTAATCAAGATGATTTGCGTTCTCATCACATATACATTCTTACTCATTCACTGTGTTTTCCCACTTTAACACTTGTCCTTTCCCAATTAAATCTTATTGGGAAAAAAGGAAATTTCCTCATGAGTTCAATTGGTTTACTTCACATAGGAAAACACTGTTGGCAGATTTATAAAAATTCACCCGAACTTCAAAGGCAAATTCAAAGACTTCAACAGCTCATTAAATTTTAAATGCAAACAAATCGTCAACAATTTACAAAAAGAAATTACTGAGCAGTCGAAAATTCTTGAAAATAACAAGCCTTCAAGCTAACATTTTAGGTTTTATTGCAATTGGCTAGAATAAGCCTTCGATAAACCTTTCTGGACTGATAGCTCAGTGGATAGAGCACCCGCCTTCTAAGCGGGTGGTCGTAGGTTCGAATCCTACTCGGTCCGATTTGACTCAAAAGAAAATTACAATGACTAAATCATTAGAAAGTCTCCCATCTACCGCCTCAGCCTTCCCAAGCTCACCTTGTTTTTCTTTATGTCATATCTCACAGGCGCAAACTTTTCCTGATATTCAAGCTTTGATTGACTCCTTTCGCTCAACTGAGTTTCTCAATTTGAGCTTTAGGCACCGCTTCAGAATGATCAACAAAACCCTTTGTGATTTGATTAATCAAGCGCCTACGCAATCTTTCCTTCTTAGTGCTATTCTAGATTTTATGGAGCGTGTTAATCGAGAAAAAATTCTCAGCGAATCATTAACAATGAATACCTTCGAATTTTGGCTCAATAACTTCTCTGAGTTAAGCGATGAAGAAAACTATGCAATTCGTGCTAAGATCGTTGGAAAATGGATTCCTAGGAGCGATTACCAAGCCTTTTTTCCCATAGGAATGGATAAAAGCTATAATGGAACACATTTCATAGCTGCTCATTTGTCCCCTGACGTAGATACCATGATAGCCTCTTTTTGGGGTTGGGTTGATGCTTTTGCCTCTAGAGTTACTAGAGGGCTCCATCAATGGTGCTTACCTGGAGGCCCTCCTGATTCCCCTATTTCATCGATTGTTAGTGAAATGTTTGGAGAAGGTTTATTTAATTGTCTGGCTCGTACCGCTCAAACAATCACTTTGACAGCCATAGATCTCGTATCCCAAAAAGACTTTATTAAAGAAGCAAAAGAAACTTTAACGGGTTATATTGATCATGAAACTAATGAAAAAGCAATTATCTTAATTGATGAAAACGGACATTATTTAGGTGATTGGCAAAGCTCTGATGTAGAAACTGTTCGCCAAATTATTATTCTATTTAAATCTTGTTTGAGATGGTTTAAAAATAATCTACACACTAAACTCATTTCCCTCTTTGCTAAAACAAACCTTTCGGTTATCGATTTTCCGCTATTTAATTCTTCAGTTTTTGATGTGAAAATTAAAGATTGTGAACCTGTCCAGGAATTTAACGAAAAACAAAAAAATGATTTGCATGATTTTTTTTACAAAATTTTACATGTCAAAAAAGGACTTAGCGGAACTTTTGATGATTTAATTCAAGCACTTAATTTTTTATCTGTCTCAGAGCTCTTGTATTTTCAGCATAGTATCAAATCTCTTCCAAAAAGCTCTATTTTCGATGAACAAGGCAAGCTTAAAGAAGATTGCCCTAAAATTTTCCTTAAATTAGAAAAAATTATTAATCAGCTTGATGCGGCTATTCAAAATGTACGCAATTATGTAGAACGTCTTGATATCGTCTTAGGTGTCAAGCATAAAGTATTAGGATCTTCTCTCCTTTATGTTAATCTAAGAAGCGACATCGATGAAATACGTCACAAAATGCAGAGCCATGACTTTATCACTGTCGTTATTCCCGAAAAAGATGGGTCTTTGTTTCCCGTTGGTGTTATTAGAGCGACAGATTTACGAATGAACGGCCTTGGGACTATTACTTTAAGAGATTTTTGTAATTTGGAAGAAGTCAAAATGGCTTCCTATCTAGAAGTAATCAGTGTTGTTGATCACCACAAAAGCTCGCTAAAAACTTTATCCGTTCCTACAGCATTAATTGGAGATACTCAGTCTTGTAACGTTTTGATTGCTGAACAAGCCTTTCTTATTAATGATCGCTATAGTTTAGGTGGAATGACAGCGCAAGCCATTGATAACCGGATTCAAAAACTTGCTCTTTCAACAGGTAATTCTAGCCAAATTCGCATTCTGCAACGCCTTCTGCAACGACGGTTAGTCACTTACCAAACCAATCAATTTTTTGTTCATCCTCAACGAGAATTTCAAGAATATTTATGCTACCTTCACGCAATTTTAGATGATACAGATCTTTTGACAAAAGTTTCAAACCGGGATTTGTTTTGCATTGCCCAACTTCTCAACCGTTTAAAATCTTTATCCATGGGCTATGAAACAGAGATTATACATTTTGATGACATTCCCCTTGATAAAAAATTCACAAAAATAGCCGCGCAACGAATTCTCCAACAACAAGATATGTATCAATTTTATAAGAAGATTTATGACCTCAGAGAATCTTCTGTTCAAAAAAACTTACAGCTCTGTGTGGAAGGGTGCTATTCTAACATCTTTTTAGATGCTAAAGAACAAAATGGTTGTGCACGGGTTGGACAAACAAAAATGTTTGCGTTTAATTTTCCTTTCTTCCTTGAACATGCTCAAAGTATCCGCTCAACTTGGTTGAATAAATCTAGGGAAATTAATCGGGATAAACCAGAGATTGATTTACATCTGCACATGATCAGTACTATTGCGAGTTCCGAAGAAGTTTATCGCAATCAAATTGGCCCGTATTCTCATCAAGATGAACTTTGGTTTTGGATTCCAAATACGCTACAAGCAAGTGATCATTTAAATTCTTTTCTAACAGGCTTTCAAACAGTCGCTAAAAGCTTTGTAGAAAACATGTCAGTAGAATTCTTAGGACCTAATGCCCAAAATTATCAAATCATTTTTTCCTCTCATTTCCCTCATATTCCTCAGAAAATTGTGAACGAATCTCAGAAAGGAATGTCATTAGCGATTCTAAGATTTAAAGCAGGAGCGCTAAATTCTCGAAAATCGATGGTTACACCCTTTTTACCTCGTTTAACCTAATTCTTCTTTTAACCAAAAATTAAAATGTTATTTCCTAATTTCAAAACAGATTTTTTAGTCGTTTATAGGGAGCTAAAATAAAATTTAGTGAAAAATTAGGAATAGTGTACTAAGATGAAAACTCTCTAGGAAAAACTAATCATCTTCAAATTTAGTTTAGATTATGTGAAAATTGAGCGAGATAAGTGAATACTATTTGTCAGAAATATAGCTGTAATTAATACAGTAAGACTATTTCTGACAAATAGCATAAGAAATAAGCAAACTTATTTCTTACATCCTTAAATAGAAATTATTCGGGTCTAGAATTTTCTTCTAAGATTTCCAAATTAACGCGAATACCATTGCGACTTGCAACAGACATCAATAGAGTACGGATCGCATTAATGGTCTTACCTTTTTTCCCTATAATTTTTCCAATATCAGACTTTTCGACTGATAATTCGATAATCAGTGTTTGTGTACCGCCGATTTCATTAATCTTTACCTTGTCTGGATGATCGACCAAATTCTTAACTATATATGCTACAAATTCTTTCATAATTCGATCCTTTGCAAATATGAAACGTTGATAACATTCGACGTCGTATGCAATAAAACATAATTGTCTCTTAATTTGACAATAGCGAATTATTCTATAATTTTCTAGAAAAAACCATCAAAAGTTTTTTTTTATTTTACTTTCTCTATATAAAATATTTTATAAGCATTTATTCACTTGTTAAACAAGTGAAATGGTAGATAAAAAGCAAAAAATTTTTAAATTATGCTTTCCGTCGATCCAATGACTCTAGGATAAAAGTAACAGGACCATCGTTTGTTAATGAAACTTGCATCTGAGCCCCAAACTGTCCTGTTTTGACATGGGGAGCTTCTTTTTTTAATTCATCAATAAATTGTCTGTAAAGAGAAAGAGCTATTGGAGGAGAAGCAGCTTGGATAAAGTCGGGTCTTCGACCATTTAAACAATTTCCGTATAAAGTAAATTGACTGACTACTAATATTTCTCCTTCACATTCTTTTACATTTCTATTCATCTTTCCATTTTCATCGTTAAAAATGCGTAAATGAACTAGCTTATCCACAGACCATAAAATCTGCTCTAAGTTATCTTGATGGTGAATTCCTAGCAATAACATTAAGCCAGGGCCAATTGCACTAAACAGGTTATCATCAATATAAACTTGCGCTTGTAACACACGTTGAATAACTAACTTCATCTCATATCTATCTCTCCTATTCAACATCTCGAATATATGGAGATTTAGGGTCTATTTTTTTAATCAATCGAACCATTTCCGGAGGAGGTGGAGTACAAAATTCTAGATTTTCTAGCGAAATGGGGTGTTGAAAACGCAATACCGCTGCATGAAGAAGTTGATGTGGAACAGAGTAATATTGATTTAAAGAAATTTGACCATACAAGGGATCTCCTAGAATAGGAGACCCTCTATACTTCATATGCACACGAATTTGATGGGTGCGACCCGTGGCAATCTCAATTTGCACAAAGCTCAATTTATCACTCCATCCAAGTGTTTTGCAAAAACTAATGGCAGGTTTACCAGTCGGAATAACAGCCATTTGTTTACGATGTATAGGATGCCTACCAATAGGTGCTTGTATTTCTCCATCTGCTGGTCGTCCAATACAAATAGCTAGGTAAGCTTTATAGACTTTTCTAGAGGCAAACAATTCAATGAGTTTTTGCTGCGTCTCAAGCGTTTTAGCTGCCACTAATAGTCCTGAAGTGCCTTTATCTAACCGATGAACAATGCCAGGACGTATAGTGTCTGGTAAAAGCGGTAACTTCTGACAATAATAAAGTAGAGCGTTCACAAAAGTACCTGACCAATTACCAGGTGCTGGATGAACGACCATTCCGGCTGGTTTGTTAATGACAAGAAGATGTTCATCCTCGTAAAGAATAGATAAAGGAATATTTTCTGGCATTAAATTTGATTCAGGAGATGCGAGGAATTGCACTTCAACTTCATCCCCTTCTTGCAATAATGTCCTTTTTTTGACAGCAATCCCATTGACTAATATCAAATGCTTATCAATCAAAAATTGAAAATAGGTACGAGAGTATTTAGCATTAAAACGTCTAGCTAAAACTTTATCTAAGCGTTCTCCCACCTCATCTTCAGATATGATTAAGAGATCAACTTCTTCTCCATAAGAATTTGCCATAAAAATACTTTTTCTTTAAGAAGAACATTCATTCTGAGGAATAGCTAAAACTACTAGGGACTGCTCGTGATAGGGATAATCGCTCACTAATCGTTTAAGTAAACTGAAAATATGATTTTGTATAAATTCTAATTTTTCCAATTCAACCGAATGCCCGACATTTTTGCCTAAAT
The DNA here is from genome assembly GCF_000011565.2 of Candidatus Protochlamydia amoebophila UWE25. Classification (NCBI taxonomy): domain Bacteria; kingdom Pseudomonadati; phylum Chlamydiota; class Chlamydiia; order Parachlamydiales; family Parachlamydiaceae; genus Candidatus Protochlamydia; species Candidatus Protochlamydia amoebophila. The sequence goes on along the minus strand of NC_005861.2, from coordinate 481,725 downwards.
AAATCTTTTTTTGATAGGTGATTTGTTGCAAATATTCCCCTTCAATTTCTTGAATGAATAAGTTGCGAACTGGTTCTGAAATCTGGAGCAATTGATAAAAGTAAGCTTCTGAAATAGGAAATGCTAAAAATAATTGGTAATCAAACATAAGCTTATTCTAAAGAAGAATTGACTTTAGCTAAAGTTAAAATTCATTTTTGTCCGCTAAGATTTAGCTACTATGTAGGTCAAAAAGGAATTTATTTGAAATTGAAAATATTTGCATATTCCATGTGATTGATTGTCAAAAATTATTTTAACTAAAAAGTAAATCGCTATTATGTGAACTTATAGCCATCACTAGCGATTCAACAAAGCAATGTAGAATAGTTTGATTTCATCATGATAGAATATAAAATAAGAAAGCTATCCCCCTTTTGCACGTTCAGTTGCCTCTCGCCACATCTGTTTCAATTTTTCTTGGTGTGCTTTCATTTTATTACAAATCTCAGTTGCTATTGACAACATCATTTTATCATAAACTTCAGGAGCCATTTCTTTGAAGGCAGCCAAACTTTTGACTTCCGAACTAGACTTTAATGTTCCATTTGGAGAATTTGTTGCTGCTGGATCTTGCACATTTACGCTCGCTGAATCAACAGCTCCAACTGAACTAACATTTTCTTGAGACATACAGACCTACTTTGATAATTGGCCAGAAATCCCTGGTCTTTACTTTTATAATATCAAAATAATTTATATTACACAATATGGCAAATAAATTAATTAAAAAAATAAAACTAATCCACAATAAATTCGCGTATCGTTGTTTCTATTAAATCAAATGAATATCCTTTACGCATCAAAGCTGTCACAACTTTTTGTTTTATCACAAAATCCCTTAAATTTTGATGCTGATAGCGAGTTCGAAGTAATGTGAGAATTCCATTTTTTTCTTGATCTGATTGATTCCATTCTTGTTTAATTTGTTCTAAACTCTCTCTCGTTAACCCTTTTGTTTGAAGTTTAACAAGAATGGATCGCAAACTATGTTTTTTTTGATGACTACGCATAAATGAAGAAATCCAATCCTCATCATTCAAATACCCTGCTATTTTACATTCTTGAATTACTTTTTGTATGGTTACAGGTTGAACAAGTTTATCTTTAAGTAATTTTTGTAGTTGTTCTGAGTGATAAGATTGATTAGATAGACGCCAAATAACGTAATTTCTAGTTCGTTTGTATTCCCATCGATCAAACATTTCTTTCCAATCAGAGAGCTGTAAACAAGTAGGTAAAATGGGTTTTTTCCCGAAAATAGATGAATGGATATCTCGCTCTCGCTCTTCATTAATATAAAGAGTAAAAAGTTCTTTACGCCATTCATGAGGTTTAACTTCAATCTTTAAAGGCAATTGCAAAACTAAATACCTCGTTTCTTAATTTTCTTTCTCGTATTTATCCAAGCACAATAAACTAAAGGGTCGTAACTCCTTCAAAGAGCTTTATAAAGATCAAAACACATTGCAATGGCTTATTTGGCAATAATAACTTTTTTGACTTCCCGGTTTGATATGCGAATACCTTTGGCTGTCACCCCTTTTACCGCTATATTATCGATTTGAAATTGCATTTTTGAAATAGTTTGACGAGGTTTTGGAATAAATTGTAATTCTAAAGAAACTCCAGGTTGTGTAGAAATAAATTCCAAAGTTGTTCCTTCTTCCAAATAGCGGTAATATTTATCTAAAATGAATTTTTCGACAATAAAACGTTTTGCATAAACATAGTGAGTTTCGGGATCTCGATAAACGACGTTAATAATTGTCTTTTTATCTGCTATACCTACATAAACAACTTTATTCCCCTTATGATGGACATATTGTTTTTCAGGAATATTGATGATTTGATAAGTTCCGTCCTTGAATATTACAAGTAATTTATCAAAATTTGTACACTCAATTGTATAGTTGCTAGTGACTTTAGTTCCTATAAATCCAGTTGTAGGATCAAAACAGACAGTAATTTGCCTTGTTTCCATCGCACGAGTATCGACTTGCTGAATTACTTGAATTTCTGTTTTTCGCTTATGTTCGCTTGCAAATTTTTTAATCAAACTATTGAGATAACGAATGGCTACTTTAATGATATTTTTCAGATCTTTTTCAACACGCGTCAATTGCTCCTGGTGAGATAAAATTTCCTCTTGATTTTTCGCTAAGTCAAATCGCGTAATACGACGAATGGGAATACTGAGTAAACGTTCTCTATCTTGTTCTGTAGGAATTCTTAAAAGTTGAGAATGAAAAGGGATTAAACTTGCAGCAATCGTTACATGAACTTCTTCGTAAGAAGTTAAATCTTCAATTCGCTTATAAAGCCGATTTTCAATAAATATTTGCTCCAAAGTTTTTTCGAAGATTTTTTCGTTTAAATGATCGCGTTCTAATTCTAGTTCTCTTTGTAAATATTCCTGAAGTTTTTCTGTATGCAACCGTAAGATAGAATCGACATCTGTTTCCCAGGGATAATTGTCTTTGATCACCACAATTTGTGAATGTAGAGTAACTTGGCATTCAGTATATGCATATAAAGCTTCTAATAAATCTTGAGCATATTGCCCACGTGGAAGCTTAATTTCAATTTCAACTTTTTCTGCTGTATAATCATTGATGGCATCAATTTTAATTTTACCTTTTTTAGCGGCTTCATCAATTGATCGAATTAGAGATTCTGTTGTGGTTCCATAACAAATTTCAGTAATAACCAAAGACTTAGCATCCCTTACCTCAATTTTTGCTCGCAAACGAACTTTTCCTTTTCCTTTATTGTAGTCAGAAGCATCCATAATGCCGCCGGTTGGAAAATCAGGGAGAATAGAAAAAGGTTTGCCTTCTAATATGGCAATTTCTGCTTCTAAAAGTTCTAAAAAATTGTGAGGGAAAATATGAGTGGACATACCTACAGCAATTCCATCAGCGCCTTGTAATAGGACAACGGGAATTTTGGCTGGAAGACAAGTAGGTTCTTGATGTCTGCCATCATATGAGGGAATTGTAGAGGTCAAATCAGCATTAAATAAAGTTTCTTTTGCTAAAGGTGTTAAACGAGTTTCAATATAACGAGCTGCTGCGGCAGGATCTCCTGTAAATAAATTACCAAAATTTCCTTGCTGATCTAACAAATAGCCTTTATTAGCAATATTAATAAGTGCCTCGGTAATTGGCGCATCTCCATGAGGATGTAGAGCCATTGTCTGACCTGCTACATTTGCTACCTTATGAAGCTTGCCATCATGCATGAGCCAAAGAGTATAGAGAATACGTCGCTGTACGGGCTTTAGCCCATCAATAACATTAGGAATTGCCCTATCCAAAATGACATAAGAGGCATATTTAATATAATGACGTTGCATCAATTGCTTAATATCTTCCATGCGCTATTCCTAATATCTTGATAACTTGATCAAAGAGTTCATCTCATGCTTAATTTACATATTTTTTAAAAATTCGCTTGCTATACAGGAGCTATTTCATCTTCGTTAATAAGGTTTTGCATGATAAATTGTTTCCGCTCTGGGGTATTTTTCCCCATATAAAACTGCAAAGTAGATTTAATATCAGAAAAAGAATGAATTGTAACAGGGATTAAGCGAATATCCTTTCCTATAAATTGCTTAAATTCTGAGGGGGAAATTTCTCCGAGACCTTTAAAACGAGTAACTTCTACTTGTTTTTTTAATTTAACAACCGCTTTATTTTTTTCTTCTTCATTATAGCAATAAATTGTTTGCACTTTATTACGTACTTTAAATAAAGGAGTTTCTAAAATATATAAGTGCCCGTTTAAAACAAGTCCTTCAAAATAGGTTAAAAAGAAAGTTATCATTAGGTTACGAATATGCATTCCGTCGACATCTGCATCTGTTGCCAAAATGACTTTATTATAACGAAGTTTTTCAATCTCATCTTCAATATTCAGAGCATTCATTAAATTGAACATTTCTTCATTTTTATAGAGTTGATCGAGCTTCATGCCAAATACATTTAAAGGTTTACCTCTTAAAGAATAAACTGCCTGTATTAATGGATCTCGAGAAGCCACAACCGAAGCACTAGCCGAATCCCCTTCTGTTAGAAAAATCATTGTGTTTTCACTATGTACCGATCGATCTTGATAATGATACTTTGAATCTCTCAATTTGGGAATTTTGAACGAAATTTTCTTTTGCTTTTCCTTTGCTTCTTTTTTAACGGAAGCCAGTTCTTTGCGGAGCTTCTCATTAAAAACAATTCGTTCAACTAAGCGATTCGCAACATCGGGGTGTTTATGCAATAAATTTACAACGGCTTCTTTAACTTCTTGGACAATAGGAGCGCGTAATTCGTTATTACCTAGCTTATTTTTAGTCTGCGATTCAAAGATTGGATCTTTCACTTTTACAAGTATGGTTCCCACAATTCCTTCTCGTACATCTACTCCTTGGAAATTTTTCTTAGTAAACTCATTTACTCCCTTTAAAATGCCTTCTCGAAAAGCTGAAAGATGAGTTCCTCCATCAGACGTATATTGTCCATTGACAAATGAAAAATAACTTTCTCCATAACTGTGGGTGTGTAAAAAAGCCAATTCTAAAAATTTACCACGATAATGAATAGGCTCATATAACCTATCTTCTGTGACTTCCGCATTTAAAAGGTCTAGCAATCCATATTTAGATTGAATCTCTTCCCCATTAAATTGAAGAATTAGACCCGTATTCAAATAGGCATAATGCCAAATACGTTTTAAAATATATTCTTTTTGAAAACGATATTTTTTGAAAATTTCTGGATCAGGAATAAATTCCACATAGGTGCCATTTTCTTCCTTTGTCTTTCCTTTCTTCTCTTGTTTCAACAATCCTTGAGAAAAATGTGCTTCAACAAATTCTCCATCTCGATAACTTTTAACAACAAAATGACTAGAAAGGGCATTAACGGCTTTAGTTCCCACTCCATTAAGCCCTACAGAAAACTGAAAAACATCGTCATTATATTTAGCACCCGTATTAATCTGGCTGACACATTCTACTACTTTGCCAAGTGGAATTCCTCTTCCAAAGTCTCGAACAGAGACGCGACTGAGATCTTCATCTAACTCAATAATGATTTTTTTTCCGTGCTTCATAATAAATTCGTCGACGCTATTATCAACGACTTCTTTAAGCATAATATAAATTCCGTCGTCGGGGTTAGTTCCATCACCTAACCGACCAATATACATGCCAGAGCGCAAGCGGATGTGAGCTAGCGCATCTAACGTTTTGACTGTACTTTCATCATAGTTTTTTGCCATATATAATCATCTTTTAGTTTGTGAACAAAAAATTTAGACGATTCAACAATTGAAAATCTAGTTTTTTAGCAATTAATTTTAAGGGTTGCCAAATTTATAACGTGAGTTTATAGAGAGGTTTGTTAATTTTGGCTTAGAAACCTTTGAGCTTTCACATTGCCCAAAAACTCATTTTTCAGGTTTACTTAGCCATTACAAAATAATACCGTAGGATATAGCTTTATGCATTCAGTATTTACAGATCAAACAATTTTAATCACGGGTGGATCAGGTAGTTTTGGTCGAGCTTTAACTAAGAAAATTTTAAAAGAAAACAGTTGCCGCAAAGTCATTATCTTTAGTCGAGATGAATGGAAACAGTGGGAGATGCGACGAAGTGATCCTCTTTTTGACCATCCTAAAATTCGCTATTTTTTAGGAGATGTTCGTGATTCTCAAAGGCTTGCACGTGCTTTTAGAGATGTTACAATGATTGTCCATGCAGCGGCACTAAAACAGGTTCCTGCTGCTGAATATAATCCTTCAGAATTTATTAAAACTAATGTCATAGGAGCCATGAATGTCATTGACGCAGCGATCAATTGTGGCATTCAAAAAGTAATTGCTCTTTCCACAGATAAAGCTGTTAATCCAATCAATTTATACGGAGCAACTAAACTCTGTTCAGATAAACTATTTCTAGCTGGTAATTCTTATGTTGGTGCACAAGGTTATCCCATTTTTTCAGTGGTTCGGTATGGTAATGTCGCCGCCAGTCGAGGTAGTATTCTTCCTTTTTGGCAAAAGTTAATCGAACAAGGAGCCAAATCCTTACCTATAACAGATGAGCGAATGACTCGTTTCTGGATCACCTTGGAACAATCAGTCGACTTTGTCACTAACTGCTTTTATAAAATGAGAGGAGGGGAAATTTTCGTTCCTAAAATTCCAAGCGTTAAAATTGTCGATCTAGCTGAAGCTTTAGCTCCTGGCTTAACCAAAGAAATTTGCGGTATTCGGCCAGGAGAAAAGCTCCATGAATTGATGGTCAGTTCTGATGATGTACGCCATACAGTAGAATTTGAACGTTATTACTTAATCGCACCGGAACCCATTTCTGAAACAGATGAACGCATTCCTTCTAATCACAAAAGTTGCCCCATCAGGGGAAAACCAGTTCACCCTGATTTCATTTATGCATCACATACAAATTCTGAATGGCTAACAGTTGAACAAATCCAGCAATTCATTAAAAGCTCTCCACTTATATAAAAGCGAAAAATTTTTAACTCTAAATCATTTTAAGTAGAGAGTTTCATTGAATCATAATAAATGAAAAGAAGTTTCAAAATTAAAGTTTTGTCTAATCAAAATTCAATCTTCGGGCAATACCCCCTGAAATCGGCCCGCCACCGCCGCCATTGCAATTAAATCCTCCTTGACTAACCAAAGTTTTTAAAATTTTGATGGCGGTTTTTTCTGCTTCACCAATGGTTGAAACAATTGCATATTCATTTAATTCGTCAAGTTTCATTTCACTCAAATCATGTAATATAGGTAAAAATCCAAAACTAAACCCTTCAGGATTCTGTCCCATGGCTGGATGCAATGCTCCATCCTTCTCTTCAGGATCATATTGATCGCTAAAAGGAAAAAAGGTTTGAGCTTGATAACCATGTTGTCTAATACGGGTGTGTGGATTATTCCCTGTCGTGTAGCCAATATAACGTTTTTCAGTTCCTATTTCTTTAATGGAATATAAAATTCCTTGAACTTTATCAGCGATTGAAAGCATCTTTTTATAAATTTCTTGATCAATTTCAGGTCTAATAGAAGTGTCAATTACTCTAAAACGAAACCTTTTTTCTGGAGTTAAAAGAAGGGGATTTTTTGGAATTGCATAAATTGCTGATACTTCTTCCGAATGAGTTAAACCACCCCCTCCTCCGTTTCGCTGATTATAGAGAGGTTTTTTACTTTTAATAAAACCTGTTTCAAACGTATCTAAATTTTCCCCTTCTTTTAAAACATATAAAATAGCCACTTCAAAATGAGTAGGATTGTTTTGAACTGCAGTAATAAATTTCTTTTTACTTTGATTGGATGGTTTAACACTTTTATTAAATTTAGTTTTGTAATGATTCATCCGAGCAGAAAAAGAAGTTCCTGTTTTCCCTATTAAAGCAATTTCGTCAGTTGTATGATTTCTAAATATGTAAATCAATTGTTTGATTTTTTTAGCATTTGCATTAATCGAAAAACTTATTTTATTATTCCCATCGATTTTAATGGGAAACCATTCTTTTGGTTTTTGCTGTTCAAAAAAATCGCTATCTAAACTTACAGGTTCAAATTCTTGCAAGGCTGCAGAAATTGAATAATCAATAGTTGATTCATTACCTTCTGACGAATAATCAATTGAAGCTTCATCAAATTTAGATTCTACGAACATCCTTTCAGTCGATTCTAATTCCTCACTTTCAAAAAACCTAATCGGTGAATAATCAACAGTTGATTCATTAACTTCTGACGAATAATCAATTGAAGCTTCATCAAGTTTAAATTCAGTGGACATCCTTTCATTCGATTCTGATTCCCTACTTTCAGAAAATCTAATCGGTGAATAAGCAATAGTTGATTCATTACCTTCTGAAGAATAATCAATTGAAGCTTCATCAAATTTAAATTCAGTGGACATCCTTTCGTTCGATTCTGATTCCTTACTTTCAGAAAATCTAATCGGTGAATAATTAATAGTTAATTGACTGTCTAGAAAACAAACATTTAAAACTTGGCTATTCTTTCCATCAAATTTGTTATCGATATGTTCCTTTGTCGTATCTTCGCACAAATGGGGAATCCTTGCCATTTTTGATAAACTTGTAAGGTTCAAAGAAGATTTTCTTATAATTACAGGTTTTTTCTTTCTTTTAGATAGAAAATCTGTCGGAATACTTCTTTCATTAAAAACCCTTCTTTTAAATATTTGTGTTTTAGATGAAATACCTTTTTCTCTTACTTTTTTAATTTTACGAAAGGAAGAATAATTTCGTTTATCTTCCTTGCTAATAAAATTATTTAAACTATTTTCGCAACTTTTTGGGAAATTAAAAATATCAAATGTAAAATCTAATTCACTAAAAAAATTATTTGTAAAAAAACAATTATTATACATAAAAACCATTAAAATTTTAAAAATTAATTTAACAACCAATTAATTATATAAAATATGCCGTTTTAATTAGTATAAAAATTAAAATCTATATAGTTTAATAATAATTAAAAATTGAATTTACTAATTGTATTCGTTTAAATAAAATTTTAATTTTATTTATAAAAAATAGTTTAAATATTTAAATTTATTTTTATAATCTAAAGTTAAAATTTGAAAATAAAATTTATTAAAAATAAATAAAATTAATAAGAAATACGGATTAGATTGATTTTCAAAGCATCAAATTATTTTTAAAATCTCGAAAATAATTAAACAGTGAGAGATAAAATTAGACAGAAAACACTTTGGATAAATTCCAATGAAAAGTGTATTTGCAATAATTAACGTTTTTCTTATAAAGATGCGCAACGATATTTGACTTCCCTAGAATGTAAAATTGAAACTGGGAAAAGGAGCAAAAGAATGCGTATTGGCGTTATTGGCATTAATCACAAACTAGCAGATTTAAAATTAAGAGACGCACTTGCCAAAGCTTGTCAAAAGCGATTTGGAGCTAATCAATCTGTTCATGATCAACACCACTTTATCTTACTTTCTACCTGTAATCGCACCGAAGTTTATTTTAGTTCCCATGATCTTACAGCTACCCATTCCTATTTATTAAGTATTTTACGACAAGATGTAAAAGAAGACTTTGATCATAAACTTTACTCTTTTTTTGGTATGGATTGTTTTAGCCATCTTACACGTGTGACGTCCGGACTTGATAGCGCTATCGTCGCCGAAACAGAAATTCAAGGCCAAGTAAAAAATGCGTACAATCTGGCAACAACCTTTCTTTGTCTGCCAAAAGAACTTCATTTTCTCTTTCAAAAATCAATGGGAATTGCTAAAAGAATACGATCTGAGCTACACTTAGGAAGAGGGTTGCCTAATTTAGAACATGCAATCCTTCAAACTGGAAAATATTTTTTTAGGAATACTCAACAACCAAAAATTCTTTTTGTAGGTGCCTCAGAAATCAACCGAAAAATTCTACATTTTTTGAAATCCAAACAATATTCAGATATGACGATTTGCAATCGTTCAGAAATTCGCTCCAAAGAATTAGCTATTCTATATGGATTGCATCTTCTTCCGTGGTGCCAACTCGATTCATGGCATCAGTATGATTGGATTATATTTGGAACAAAGTCTTCCGAATATTTAATTAAACCTGAAAAGAACTTTATCCCAGCTGATAATGATAAACTGATTATGGATTTATGCGTTCCACGCAATGTAGAGCCAAAACTTGGCCAAAATGCCAAAATAACTTTATTAAATATTGATCAAATTAATCGCCTTCTTAAGATTCGTCATCGTGGCATGACACAAGCTCTCATTGAAGCTGAAAATCGCGTTAACTTGGCGACTTATGAACATACTAACCGATACAGGCAAAAAGAAGATTCTAAAATCACAATTTTTGCAGCATCTGCCTAAAAATACTTTCTTTTGGGAGGTAAAAAAACTGTCTAAACGATAAGCACGAATGGATTTATTTGTTAAAAATTTGCAAGTTTTTGATTTCTTGCAAATTTTCATAACTTATCTGATTAAAAATCAGCTTTTCCAGGGTGCCTTGGGAAAGGAATGACATCACGTATATTTTCCATTCCAGTTGTAAATTGAACTAAACGTTCAAAACCCGCACCAAAACCAGAGTGAGGAACACTCCCGAATTTACGAAGTTCTAAATACCACCAATATTCTTCTGCTGGTAAATTGAATTCTTTTAATTTTGACTCTAATACACTAAGCCTTTCTTCCCGTTGGCTACCTCCGATAATTTCTCCCACTTTTGGGACGAGAACATCCATCGCAGCCACGGTCTTATTATCTTCATTGGTACGCATATAAAATGCTTTAATGTCTTTTGGATAATCTGTCAAAATGACTGGCTTACCAAAAAATTCTTCTGCCAAAAAACGCTCATGCTCAGATTGCAAATCTAATCCCCACTTAACTGGATATTCAAATTTTTTATCCGCTTTCTCTAAAATTCTTACAGCATAAGTATAAGAAGCTCTCTCAAATGAAGTGTTAATGACATGCTCAAGTCTAGAAATTAAATCTGTCGCAACGTGCTTGTTGAAAAACTCCATATCTTCTTGGCAATTGTCTAAGACATATTTTAAAATATACTTAAGATAATCTTCCGCACAGTCCATATTATCGTTTAAATCTGCAAAAGCCATTTCGGGTTCAATCATCCAAAATTCTGCTAAATGACGGGAAGTATTGGAATTTTCTGCCCGAAATGTTGGACCAAATGTATAAACATCTGATAACGCACAAGCATAAATCTCTCCATTTAACTGCCCAGAAACTGTCAAATAAGTAGGCTTGCCAAAAAAATCTTGTGTATAATCAACTCTTCCTTCTGGTGTTCTAGCGGGATTGTTTTGATCTAACGTTGTCACTTGAAACATTTTACCCGCCCCCTCACAATCAGACCCTGTAATAATTGGAGTATGGATATATAGAAATCCGCGTTTTTGAAAAAACTGATGCGTTGCAAAGGCTAATGCATTACGAACTCGTGTAACAGCTCCAATCGTATTAGTGCGAGGTCTAAGATGCGCAATTGATCGCAAAAATTCAAAAGTATGCCGTTTTTTTTGCAAGAGATAAACTTCAGGGTCACATTTTCCAATAATGGTAATCGCTGTTGCTTGCATTTCTAAATTTTGCTCTTTACCTGGGCTTTCTACAATTGTACCTATTGCTGAAACAGAAACTCCTGTTGAAAGTTGATTAATTAGTTGATCATAACCCGCTATATCTGGAGTCGCTATAATTTGAAAATTAGAAAGAGTAGAACCATCATTGATTTCAATAAAAGTAAAGGTCTTTTGATTACGAACAGTTCTCACCCATCCTTTTAATGTTATATCGTGTCCGATCAAAGCACGAACCTCTGGAGTCGTACCTCTAAGGCTTTTAATTTTTGTACGCATGCAAATTTACCCCACTACATTTTATTCGATTATTAATTTGAATTTTTTTGCTGGTTTTTTTCTTCAAATTTGAAGAAGTTTTAAAAATATTTACCAATTGAATTTGGTAAAAAAGAAAAAAGCACAAAAGTTTATTAAGCAAATTCTTTCAATTTTTGAATTTCTTTTTCCCATAGATCTACACCCCCTGGGGTTTCGAGATATTTGGGCAAATGCCTTGTTCGAGAATCTTTCATTAAAAATTCGAAGCTTTCCCACCCAATTTTTCCTTCACCCAAAGGTTGGTGACGATCAACTCTTGAACCTAAATCTTTAGAAGAATCATTAATATGAAATGCATAAAGGTAAGGCAAACCAATGATTCGATCAAATCCCTTTAATGTAAAATCCCAAGCTGAAGACGTGCGTATATCATATCCTGCTACAAAAATATGACAGGTATCAATGCAAACTCCAATTGGAAGTTCATCTTTCACTCCATTAATGATATAAGCAAGCTGTTCAAACTTATGTCCGACAGAAGTACCTTGTCCCGCAGTAGCTTCAAGAAGTAAACGTAAATTGCCTTGAATAAAAGGGCGTACTAACAATAAACTTTCCACAATAGAATCTAAGCACTTCTGCACATCTTCTCCAAGTGAAGCACCTGGATGAAAATTTAAATAATTTATACCTAATTGTGTACATCTAATAACTTCTTCTTGAAAAGCTTGCCTACTTTTCAAAAGATTTTCTTGATTAGGGCACCCTAAATTGATCAAATAACTATCATGACTCATCAGATGAGTAAGATTTGTCTCTTTAAGAGTACTTTGCCATAATTCAATATCATTCGTTGTAAATTGCCGACCTTTCCACTGTTTTTGATTACTTGTAAAAAATTGAATAGTTGTTGCCCCAATTTTTTTTCCTTCTAATAAAGCACGGTAAACCCCGCCTGCTGCAGAAGTATGTGCGCCAAGCAGTAAATTCGAATGACTCATAAGATTCCTTATAATGGTAACATTGAAGGCTAATCTCCTATCAAAGGAGCTTGCTGTTTTTGAACCTGTAATACATAAAGCTGAGATCTTAACAAGGTAAAGTGTTCTTGACAAGAAAAGGAACCGCCTCTTTTTAACTCTTACTTGAATTCTAATAATTAAAGATTGCAGTCCACTTTATTTCATGATAATTTACACTGTTCTCAACATGAAGATCTTCAACTTAAATAATTTATACTCATTTCTAACCCATTTTCTATGAAATATAAAAAATTTATAAAGAACACTAATGACTGATTCTACTCATACAATTTTTCAATCAGCTAAACGTTTTTTTTCAGGAACTTTATTAAGTCGTTTATCTGGTATGGTACGCGATATCAGTATGGCTTATGCCTTTGGAACAGAAGCTTCTATTGCATCATTCATGGTAGCTTACCGTTTGGCTCATTTATGTCGTCGCCTATTTGGAGAAGGCTCTTTACAATCTGCTTTTATTCCCGAATTTGAATCAATTCGTCATAGTGATACGGAACGTGCATTTCGCTTTTTTAGAGATTTAGTAATTTCTTTAACGCTTTTTTTAGTTTTTTTTGTTTTGTCTCTTTCTTTAGGAATAGGGGCTTTTTTAACATGGGGAAATCCAACAAATGACACAAAAGAAATTCTGAGCCTGACATTATTAATGCTTCCTAGTCTATTATTCATTTGTTTATTTGGATTAAATGCATCTTTGCTACAATGCGAAAAAATCTACTTTACCCCTGCTGTTGCACCTTTAGCTTTTAATTGTGCGTGGATTGCAGCTGTGTGGATTTTAAAATCCTACAAAATTCCAGAAGCTATTTCTTGGCTAGCTCTTGCAGTCATTATAGCCTGCCTTTCTCAGTGGCTTGTCACAATTCCCCAAACATTTTCTATTCTCAAAAAAAATTTATCAACACCTCTTTGGGCAGAACTTAGAAAAAGTTTTTTTTCTACAGATGTTATCAAACTTGGAAAACCTTTTTTACTTGGAATGGTTGGAGTAATGGCTTCTCAAATCAATGCAGCAATCGACGCCATATTTGGAAGGTACGCTGAATTAGAAGGGCCCGCCTTCCTTTGGTATGCAATTAGAATTCAGCAACTTCCCTTAGCACTTTTTGGTATCGCTATCGCAGGAGCTCTTTTACCCCCTTTGACACGTGCACTAAAAGCACAAAATTGGGCTCTTTATTATCAATTTTTAAATGATGCAGTTCTTTATACATGTACAATTATGATTCCCTTTACTGCTGCACTTTTCGTGCTAGGGTATTCAAGTGTGAATCTTATTTTTGGTCACGGCAATTTCCATGCTTCTTCTGTGATTGGCACGACAAAATGTTTGTGGGGCTATGGAATAGGTTTATTACCAAGCACCTTAATTCTATTACTTGCGCCCGCATGTTACGCGCAAAATAATTATCGACTCCCAGCTATCGCCTCCATTTTAAATATGATTTTAAATTTTTCTTTGAACTATATGTTTATTATTTTTTTTGGATGGGGAGCAACGAGCGTTGCCGTTGCTACGAGTTTAAGTGCATGGGTGAATGTATTTTTTCTTGGAATTTTTCTTAACAACAAAGAAAAAAGTTGGCTGATTTTTAAAACTAATCCAATTTTTCTAAAAATATTTTTCATAACCTTCATTGCCTTTATAGGAACAGAAGCGAGTAAATATTTTTTTCATCAATCTACAATTTTAAATGTTTTGAATTCAAATATTTTCCTAATTTCGTTTAGCCAACAACTCATCGAATTAATTATTCAACTAAGTATTTTTATTTTTTTTTGGATATCTAGTTGCTGTTTATTCGGTGTTTCTTTAAAATTTCACTCGTCGGGGCCTAATTTTATGTTAAAAACTTAAGAATTGAAGCTATAAATACATTTAATTTGACAACAGGTGTTGTTTGTAATTAGGAAATTAAATTAATTGTTTTTTTAAAATTTTGACTTTATGTTTTTTGAAACATAAAATGTCTTTTAATTAATATAGGAAATAGTTATGCAAATTATTCACGATGCTTTAAATGGCTTTTATAGTTGGTACACTGAAAGTGAATATGAAAAAATTAAACGCCAAGACGAAAAAATTAAACACCAAGCTACTTTTTTAAGTGAACAACTATTGTCAGTAATACATCAAATTGTCAAGGCTTGGTTAGAAAAATATAACAACAGTATGATTACTGGATCGACGATAGATGTACTAGATCATAGCCGGCACAATTTTTCTGCCTTAGTTTATGTACGCGAGGCAAAATCGTGGCAACGTCACCTAACTGCAATCGGACGTTTAGACCTTAAAAAACTTTCAAAAGAAGAAGTTTTTTTTGTTGAAAAAACTACGAATAATGTAAAAAAAGTTTATAACATGGCTCAAAAACGTCTGTCATTAATTGCAACCCAAGAACTTACAGCGGAAATTTTTCCAGGCAAGTTTGAAGAAGAATTGGATAAAAAAATAGATCAAGTTCGATTTGATTATATGACTTTCGCTGACGAGTGGCAAGAAGAATTAAAACAAGACCATGCAAACATCGTTAGAAACCAACAATTAGCTAATGTTGTCAACGAACTTTGGAAGGACTGGAAACATTTGTGGGTTTTCGCTGAATTTCCAGACGCAACCCCTACGACCGAAGGCTGTTTGCTCCAGGTAGTAGGCAGAAGCACTACAAATCCTAAGGATGAAGTGACCGAGACAATATTTAAAGTTAACCATGTTACCAAAGGTGTATATGAAATTATTTGCACCATAGAAGAAAGTATTAATGTGATTGATTCGTACTTAAAGGTTAGAGTTAGTGAAGTAAAAGTTGGTAATAAACTTTTAGGTTATTCTCAAATCGGATCATCAGGCGAAAAAGTTCCAACTTCTAAAGAAAGCTTCATGAATCGAATTATCGCAGAAGCAATTAGACGGGTTGATAGCAAAAAAGAAGTTTTAAATCTTATTATGGATGTAGAATTCCCAGAATAAAATGGGATATTAGTAACTACGCCTGTACAAGAGACAGAGCGTAAGTAAGTCCTTTAAATAGTTGTCCAACCTATAAGATTACAATTAAATCGCTATATAAATTTTAATCTAAAATGCTTAGACAACTCTTTATTAAATTTAGAATTTTAAGAACAAAGTCAATTGTTGATTAAGTTTTATCCCTATTCTGGTAGTCCTAACTTATAATGCTCAACGCCGATTGTAGTCGCAAATAAAATAGTTGATTATACTAATAGGGTTAATTAACTTCTTCAAAAAAGAAAATATTTTCTCACTGCTTGAGAAAGCATTTTTGTCTAAAGATATAATTGAATCTTTCAATAGAGCTTACTTTTCCCGCTTCTTTTCCAATTAAGTCGGTACTGCGTCTAAAGAATGACTTCGCCACATTGAGAATTCATGTGTATAAAAGACAGTTTTTTGAGTTTTCTGGCAATTTTCTCATCAGACATTCCCGCAGCTTTTCGCGTTTACTTCTCGTTGCGCATGCCTAAAACTTGCCTCATAGCAGATTGAAAACAAACCACAGCCATTGTTGATTATCCTTATTCCCCCATAGCTCCCCATTGCTCATCTAACTTGATAGCAGCGTCTTGAATCACCTACCTCTGTACTTGTTACAATTGCACTCAAACTTTTTAGGAATTTTCTCAATGATTTCATGAATAAATTGTAGAAACTACGGCATGCTAACATTGAAATGCGGCAAACACATTCTAGTGTTACCCGTTCGAGGAGTATTTGACGAATTAAGGATCGCCTCTCTTCATTAATTAATTTTTATAGTCGTATTTTTCTCACTTTTTCTGCGAAAATGCCCTAAATAAAATGAAATACATCTCGCCATATAGATAGAAAAACTTCAATCACAATTAAACAAATAATTGTCCATTCTAATCGGCTAGAATGCTGATGATTAAGTTCGTTTCCGAGCATTTCAAACAATTCATGCATGACATCTAATCTTTGATTTAAGACTTCCACTCTTGTATCAATATCTAGATAATTATTTGTCATTGCGTAAAGCGGTTCTAACTCAGAATATTCCCAAAAAAATTCTGGTGTATCCAAAATATCTAGATGTAAGTTGATGGAGTTACGCTCTATAAATAATGCCCCCATCTTCTTTCTAATTTCTTTTCTTGAAAGAGGAATTTTTCCCTGCTTCGCCAAATCTTGAGGAATTCGCTTAGTGAATTGAAATGTGCGACGAATTGCATGCTCGAAAGTCCCTAACTTAACAGATTGGGCTAATCCGTGAGAAATGGCCAAGCGATTTAAAACATCTCGATTAGGAAGAATAATTTCATCTTCAATAATTTTTGGAACGTCTCCAAATGTAAAAGTAAATTCATCAATATCCATTTCCTCCGGAATTAATGGCTGCTCTTCATAAGCTTTAGCTTGATCTAAAAATTGTTGACATTGATCTGGAGTTACCCCCCAACAAACAGTAGCCCCATAAGAAAAATAAAATATATCCCCGATCGAAATTCCTGGTATGGGAAGATGAACTACATCACGATAAAGAGTAGCTCCTTGGTGTTTTAAACTTTCAAATAAGGGTTTAATTTGATAGGAAGATGCTGTGCAATAAGCGAGACAATCCATATATGCCATTAGTTATTTATATTTTATGCCATTTAGCAAAAGCTTTCATAATTGATCGATAAACATCTTAATGATGCAGTACCAAAGACTAATTGCTTTGAATGAATAAAAAAAACAGAGTTTTAGTTGAAAAGTTGCGAAAGAGGGGACTTGAACCCCTACGAGGAAACCCTCACTACCACCTCAAAGTAGCGCGTATACCAATTCCGCCACCTTCGCATAGATAAGAAAAAAATTTTAACACTTTTAAGCTATAGAGGCAAATAGATTTTACTGTTTTTGCATAGTTTCTTTGCAATATCTCTCAATTTTGTTTTTTGTTTGAGAAAAAAGAGTAATTTCAGTTAATTCTTGATAATTTTTACAATTCAATAATTGATATAATACATTTATTTCGTTTTCACGTAAATGGCTGGCTCCCATAGGATAGTGTAAACGACAAAATACTTCCCCTCGAAAAAAAAAAGCTTCTTGATGAAGTGGTTGTAGGCAAACACTGCAGACCAAAGGATGGGCTAAAATTCCTTCATGCTTTAGTAGTTTTAAACGGAAGCTTGTGGTTAAAATATCCGGAAATTGGGTTTGGGGAATTTTTTTCAAATAAATTTCAGTCAAAGTAAAAAGTCGAGGAGCAGGCTTTCCTACTAATTGCGTCTGGTAAAGAAGCTGTATGATGTCACAAGCAGCATTTAAATGACTGAGTTCGGTCCGTAAATGACGGTAAAAATCTAAAATTGATATTTCATGACAATTAAAAATTTCACCTTTTTGTTCTTTATAAACCAATTCCACCTTTGTTAAAGGCGTGTAATGACTCTTTGCCCCTCCTTTTTTATTTCGACTCTTTTTGCATAAAACTTTGATTAAGCCAGCTTCCTTAGTAAAAATGGCTAAAATCTGATCATAATCACGAAAAGGAATGACTTTTAAAATAATACCTTCAGCCGTTTGAAATTCTGATAACATAATATCAATACTTTTTGACTTATAATCTTCAAAATTCTATAGTCTAATCTCTTAGCTGTTAAAATGCATTAATTCTTATCGCACCGATAGCTCAATGGATAGAGTACCCGGCTTCGAACCGGGTGGTTAGAGGTTCGAGCCCTCTTCGGTGCATAGTACATCATAACGTGAAGATTCCTCCTATATCAATTTTATCGCATACCTCTGAAAGCTATGCCAACGCGATTAGTCATGAACTTGGTAAAGGCTTTCAACACGCAAAACTCGTTTATCAAGAATGGTTTCGCAGAGGTAATATCAGTGGACTAAATCCAGCATTTAAAAATGCTCAAGCCCTTTTACAAAATATTCTTTCTCTAACCGATTTCTCTTTTTTACCCATTTCACAAAATTTGACAGATGGTCAAACAGGAAAATTTTTAATTAAAACTATAGATGACTTAGATATCAAGTCTGTATTAATTCCCATGCAAGCAGGTGGGACTCTATGCATTTCCTCACAAATTGGATGTCAAATGGGATGTGCATTTTGTGAAACAGGTCGAATGGGTCTTTTGAGAAATTTAACGACCCAAGAAATTCTCAGTCAACTTTTCATTGCGAAATTCCGTTTACATTTTTCAGTTAGAAATATTGTTTTCATGGGAATGGGAGAACCTTTTGATAATTATGATACTGTCATGCATGCATTTCGCATTTTAACAGATTCCCATGGATTTGGTTTGGGAAATAATCGTATTACTATTTCCACGAGTGGTTGTTTAGAAGGAATTTACCGATTATTGCAAGAAACAACCCCACTCCCTAATTTAGCGGTTTCTTTAAATGCTCCCAATGATGAGTTGCGTAACAAGCTCATGCCTATTAACAAAAAATATCCCTTAAAAGAGCTTTATCAAGCTATCTATGATTTTTGTAAACAAACTAGTAAACAAGTTTTAATTGCTTATGTTCTCATTAAGGAGCAAAATGATTCAATCGAGCACGCTAAACAATTAACCAATTTTTTATCCGGACTCAATGTTAAAATTAATTTGATTCCCTACAATCCCCAAAGTCGTGACCGATTTCAATCTCCTGAGCAATCCACTCTTGAAAATTTTACCAGTTATCTTCGAGAAAAAGGATTTTATACACTTCTAAGGCAAACTAAAGGACAAAAAATTATGGCAGCTTGTGGACAGTTAGGCAACCTTGAGCTGAAACGTAAAAAACCCTTTATTCTGCCGATACTAAAAGAATAAAAAAGTTAGATTGACTATCAATTCTTAAACTTTTTATCATAAAATCCAAAGAATAAACAGCTACCGTGTATGAATCAATTTCTCTTTGCAACGACAAATCAGAGTGTTATAATAAAATCATAAAGGCTGAGTATTCGTTGCCTTTTTAGTGAGACTTGGATAATAGGTAACTTTCTTTCCAAAACTTACTTTAGCTACTGCAAAACTAAAACGTCAAGGTTAACTCATTGAGGTACGTATGAATCGCAAAGCAAAAGCCTTAGAATTTGTAGATACTGAATATAATGTTAAAATTACAGGTCGGCATGTCGAAATTACAGATTCCATGAAAAGTTATGCCATGGAAAAAATTTCTAAGATTGAGCGATTCATGGATCGCATCATTGATGTGAATGTGATCATGGATATCCAAAAAATTGACCACAAAGTAGAAATTATCTTAAAAGCAGGGCATACAAAAATCCAAAGCCAAGCAGCAACACCTGATATGTATGCTTCAATTGATAAAGCGATTGCAAGACTTGAAGCTCAAATTCGTCGTTACAAATCAAAAATTCAAGACCATCACGCAAAAAGCTTAGCTATTATTGATATGAATGTAAATGTGCTTCGCAATCCTAGTGCTGAAGAGGAAATGGAAGAGGAAGAAAGTGAATTTTCTGCTTCTGTCACCAATGGCCACATTGTTGGCGGACATGAAATTGTCAAACGAGAAACACGCCCTCTTAAAACCTTGACATTTGATGAAGCTATTATGAAAATGGAGCTTTCTCAAGATGTGTTTTTGATCTTCAAAAATGAAGAAGATCAAAAATTGAAAGTGATTTACAGACGTAAAGATGGTCACTATGGAATTATTGATTTAAACAGCTAATGTGATCTATGCCTAATCAACTTTTCTGTTCTGTTCGAAAGAAATGGATTTTAGAAACACCTGAAGAGAAAGTTAGGCAATTGTTAATCAGTCATATGACGCAGAATTTGGGTTATCCGATAGGAAGTTTGGCTCTAGAAGTCACTTTAAGTCAAATGCCTCATCTGCGTCATATTCCCCCTCAACAAATTCCCAAAAGAAGGGCTGACCTTGTTATTCTCACCCCTCACCTTCATCCCTCTTTTCCTCTTTATCCTTTGTTATTGATCGAATGTAAAGCTGTCCCTCTCACAGATAAAGCTATGCGCCAAGTCGTAGGTTATAATCAATTTCTTAAAGCTTGTTTTATTGGATTGGCAAATCAAGACGAAAAAAGACTTGGTTGGTACGATCCTCAACAAAAAGATTATCAAGCTATTACAAATATTTTTTCTTACCCTTCTCTTCTGCAGCAAGCAAAATTATCCCTTATCGATCCGAACCATAATAAATTAATATTTGATCCTTCGGAACTAATAAAATGAGCAGATGAAAATTAAGCTTTAGAAAGATTTTGTGGGAATAATGGCGACGATTCAAAAGGCCCGTTGAATCTGGGGACCCGGCCCGAGCAGATGAAATTCTATTCAACAAACATCCCATACTAACTTGAATTTTTTAACCGTAATAAATAAAAATATATTTTCTTTTTGTTCCAGCTAGATAACTAACTTTATCCATCCCTTGTTCAACAAACTGAAAATTGTTCATTTAAGTGATGGAATTGAAATCAATACCTTTACTGGTTTTTTACTATTTAAAAATTTTTTTTCAACTACCAATTGATAAGAGCATTTCTCTTTTTAACTTTAATTACATATTTAATTTTACTAAAATTGATTGTATATAATATAATTAAAAACTATTTAGCTAATTTAAAGGATAATTATGCATATTTATAATACAAGATTTAATCCTAGTAATTTCATTGCCAATACGAATATTCATACTTACTATCGATCGAACAATCGTTTAAAATTTTCTGAACGAATTAGTTTATTATGCAAAAAAATTTTTCAGTCCTCCCTGCACCCATTCTTTACCTATATCAATAGAGATCAATTTCAGTCTCAATGGAGAGAGATTTTTTGGGGGCGAAAGGAGATTGTTATTTCTAAAAGAACTCGCACTCAGGAAACTTTTGATAATCCTAAGGATGAAAACAAACTCTTAGTAACTTCTTTAGCTGCCATAGAAGAAATTGGGACATCCACAATTCAACCTTCCAATCCTCTGCCTTTCCCCCAAGAAGAATTTAAACTGAGCTTTCAGGATGAAACATCTCTAATCATCCCTAGTTCCCAACTATCTTTGTTAATGGAAAAATCGCCCTATTTTAAGAGTCTCTGGTCGGGAAATTTTCAAGAAACTCTTCGAGATCCTCTTACTTTGACACAAAAAGAGTTTATTCATCTGCTTAACTGCCTAATGGATGCTAATTTTAAAGTTTCTGAGGAAGATATCCCTTCTTTCATTCAACTAGCCGATTATTATCAACTGACGGAAGTTGTGAAGAATTTAGGGGAGCAGTTGCTTGACATATATAAATCCAAGAAATTTGAGCTATTTAATTCTAGCGAAGATAGCCTAGTGGAATTAAAAGAAGTTTTAAATTTTGCGCGGCAATATCAATTAAACACTTTAAAAAATTATTTAGAACTCACAGTTGTGAGTTCATTATTAAACCAGACTTCCCAATTAACGGAATTTGAAAAAATTTTAAAGCATTTCTCAAATGAGATAGAAAGACTCGATTTTTTAGAGAATGATTATTTGACTGACACCCATCTCTTAGTTTTAAAAAATTGTAAAAATTTAAAAGAACTTTATCTTCAAAGATGCCACAATCTCACGGATGCTGGATTAGCACATTTAGCCCCCTTACTGGCTTTGCAACATTTAGATTTAAGTGAATGCAATAATCTTACTGATGCTGGATTAGCGCATTTAACTCCCTTAATGGCTTTACAGCATTTAAACTTGAGCTATTGTAAGAATCTCACTGACGCTGGATTAGCACATTTGACACCTTTAGTGGCTTTGCAGTATTTAGATCTAAGTGGATGCGATAATCTCACGGATGCTGGATTAGCGCATTTAACTCCCTTAATGGCTTTGCAGCATTTAGGTCTGAGTGCATGCGATAAGCTCACTGACGCTGGCTTAGCGCATTTGACACCCTTAGTAGCTTTACAGTATTTAAGTTTGAATGGATGCGATAAGCTTACTGACGTTGGATTAGCGCATTTGACACCTTTAGTGGCTTTAACGCATTTAAATCTGAGTTGGTGCGATAAGCTCACCGATGCAGGATTAGCACATTTAACTCCCTTGGTGGCTTTACAGCATTTGAACCTGCGTTGGTGCCGTAAGCTCACGGACGCCGGATTAGCGCATTTGACTCCCTTAGTGGCTCTGCAGCATTTAGATCTAAATAGATGCCCTAAGCTCACGGACGCTGGATTAGCGCATTTGACTTCCTTAGTAAATTTACGGCATTTAAACTTGAGCTATTGTAGAAAGCTTACTGACGTTGGATTAGCACATTTAACTCCCTTGGTGGCTTTACAGCATTTGAATCTAAGTTGTTGCCGTAAGCTCACGGACGCCGGATTAGCGCATTTAGCCTCCTTGCTGGCTTTACAGCATTTAGATCTAAGTGGATGCGATAAGCTCACTGATGCTGTGCTGGAATAACGCATTTGACTCCCTTAGTGGCTTTACAACATTTGAATGAGATTATGCCCTAACCACACGTGCTGGAATAACGCATTTTACAACTTTGGCTTTAAAGCGTTTGGACCCGCGTTGGTACAAAAAATCCCAGTGACATTAGATACAAAAATATTATTCGCTCTGAAAAAGCTAATAAAATTTTAAAATTACTAGTGCTGAGCGGTGAGTAAAACGCGCAATCGTAATGGACAAAGTATATTCCTATTTTGCTAGGTTAGAAACGTTGTTTACGTGTTTTGAATGCTTGAAATACCACATGTAATCTATTTTATTCTTTAAGAAGCAAGGAAGATTATATTGATCTAAAATGCAACGAAAACGCCTTAGCTCTTGCTTGTACCCCCTCTTTACATTTATTTTTCGTTACTGCTGATTAACTCATGAATTAAATTTAAACCCACCGTAGAATTAGTATGGATTTTTTAACCGTCATAGTTAAAGTATATTTGCTTTTTGCTCCAGCTGGATAAATAACTTTATCCATTTTTTGTTCAACAAACTGAAGATTAGTTATTTAAGTGACGAAATTAGATATTTCTTTGCGGATTTTTCATATTTGAACAAAATTCCTTCAACCATCGATCGAGCAATTTTCATTTAAATCTAATTGCCTATTTTAATTTCACTAATATTGATTGTATTATATAGCTAAAAATTATTTAGCTAATTTGGGGGATAATTATGTATATTCATAATCCAAATTTTCATCAACCTACTCTCAATGCCAATGCAGACATTCACTTTTACTATCCATCAAACGATTGTTTAAAATTTTCTAAACGAATAAATTTATTATGCAAAACAATTTTTCAGTCCTTCCTGAACCTATTCTTTAACTATATCAATAGAGATCAGCTTCAATCTCAATGGAGAGAGATCTTTTGGGGGCGAAAAGAGATTGCCACAACTCGTCCAGAATCTAGTGTATCTTTATCAAGCTCGACTCAAACTCCAGTTTTTGTCCTCCCTTCTTCAGAAAAGGCTCGCACTCAGGAAACTATTGATAATTCTAAGGACGAAAACAAACCCTTAGTAAATTCTTTAGTTGCCATAGAAGAAATTGAGGCACCCACAATTCAACCTTCCAATCCTTCGCCTTTTTCCCAAGAGAAATTTAAACTAAGCTTTCAGGATGGAACTTCTCTAATTATCCATATTTCTCAACTATCTTTGTTAAGGGAAAAATCACCCTATTTTAACTGTCTTTGGTCGGGAAATTTTCAAGAAACTCTTCGAGAATCTCTCGCTTTGACGCAAAAAGAGTTTACTAAACTGCTCAATTGCCTGGATGACGATTTTAAAGTTCCTTTGAAAAAGATCTGTTCTTTCATTCAACTGACCAATTATTATCAACTGACAGAAGTTGTGAAAAATTTAGAAAAACAGCTGCTTGATGCATACAAATCAGATAAATTTGAGCTATTTAACTTCCATGAAGACAACCTAATAGAATTAAAAAAACTTTTAAATTTTGCGCAACAATATCAATTAAATACTTTAAAAAATTACTTAGAGCTCACAGTTGTGAGTGCATTATTAAACCAGACTTCTCATTTAACAGAATTTGAAAAAATTTTAAACCACTTTTCAAATGAGATAGAAGCACTTAATTTTTCAAAGAATGCTCATTTGACTGATGCTCAACTCTTAACGTTAAAAAATTGTAAAAATTTAAAAGTGCTTCAACTTCAAGCATGCCACAATTTTACCGATGCTGGATTAGCACACTTGACTCCCTTAATGGCTTTACAGCATTTAAACTTGAGCTATTGTAAAAATCTCACTGACGCTGGATTAGCACATTTAGCTCCCTTAGTGGTTTTACAACATTTAAATTTATCTAGTTGCCATAATCTCACGGATGCAGGCTTAGCGCATTTGACACCTTTAGTGGCTTTAACGCATTTAAATCTGAGTTGGTGCAATAAACTCACCGATGCAGGATTAGCACATTTAACTCCCTTAGTGGCTTTAACGCATTTAGATTTGCGTGAATGCGATAAGCTTACTAATAGAGGATTAGCGCATTTGGCGCTCTTATTGACTTTACAATATTTAGATCTGAACTATTGTAGAAATCTTACTGACGCTGGATTAGCGCACTTGTCATCCTTAGTTGCTTTACAGCATTTAAAGCTATGTTGTTGCGTTAGTCTCACTGATGCTGGATTAGCGCATTTGGCTCCCTTAGTGGCTTTAACGCATTTGGATCTGAGTTGGTGCTTTAATATCACTGACGCTGGATTAGCGCATTTGACTCCCTTAGTGACTTTACAGCATTTAGGTCTGAGCGGGTGCCGTAGACTCACTGATGTGGGATTAGCACATTTGACTCGCTTAGTGGCTTTACAGCATTTAGGTTTGAATAGATGCGATAATCTCACTGATGCTGGATTAGCGCATTTGACTCCCTTAATAAATTTACAGCATTTAGATCTGAGTGAGTGTCGTAAACTCACTAACGCTGGGTTAGCGCATTTGACACCTTTGGTGGCTTTACAGCGTTTAGATCTGCGTTGCTGCAATAAGCTCACTGGCGCTAGATTAGCGCATTTTAAATTCCTAGTAGCTAAACCACATTTGGATCTGCGTTGGTACAAAAACTCTTAAAATGCTAAATACAGAAATATTATTCGCTTTTCTAAAGCAAATAAAATTACAGATTTCCTAGTGATGTCTAAAGAATAAGGTTTCCATTCTTAGCCAGTAAAGTGTATTCTCCATTTTGCTAGATTAGAAAGAGTTATTTACATATTTTGAATGTTTGAAATACCACATTTAATCTATTTTATCCTTTAAGAAGCAATGAAGATCATATTGATCTAAAATGCAACGAAAACGCCTTAGCTCTTGCTTGTATCCCCTCTTTACATTTATTTTTCGTTATTGCTGATTAACTCATGAATTAGATTTAAACCCACCGTAGAATTAGTATGGATTTTTTAACCGTCATAGTTAAAGTATATTTGCTTTTTGCTCCAGCTGGATAAATAACTTTATCCATTTTTTGTTCAACAAACTGAAGACTGTTCATTTAAATATGAAATTGGAACCAATTTCTTTGCTGTTTTTTCCTATTTGAATAAAATCTTTTCAACTATCGATCGATAAGAGCAATTCTCTTTTTAACTTTAATTACATATATAATTTCATTAATATTGCAATATTTTTTATATATAATATAATTAAAAATTATCCAAATAATTTGGAGGGTAATTATGCATATTCATAATCCAAGTTTTAATCGGCAAACTCTCATTGCCAATGCAGATACTCACCTCTACTATCGATCGAATGATCATTTAAGGTTTTCTGAACGAATAAATTTATTATGCAAAACAATTTTTCAGAACTTTCTGAACCTATTCTTTAACTATATCAATAGAGATCAGCTTCAATCTCAATGGAGAGAGATCTTTTGGGGGCGAAAAGAGATTGCCACAACTCGTCCAGAATCTAGTGTATCTTTATCAAGCTCGACTCAAACTTCAGTTTTTGTCCTCCCTTCTTCAGAAAAGGCTCGCACTCAGGAAACTATTGATAATTCTAAGGACGAAAACAAACCCTTAGTAAATTCTTTAGCTGGCATAGAAGAAATTGAGGCATCCACAATTCAACCTTCTAATCCTTTGCCTTTTCCCCAAGAAGAATTTAAACTGAGCTTTCTGGATAAAACATCTCTAAACATCTCTAGCTCTCAACTATCTTTGTTAATGGAAAAATCGCTCTATTTTAAGAGCCTTTGGTCAGGAAATTTCAAAGAAACTCTTCGAGATCCTCTCACTTTGACACAAAAAGAGTTTATTCATCTGCTTAATTGCCTGTTAGATGCTAATTATAAAGTTCCTTTAAAAAAAATTTGTTCTTTCATTCAATTAGCCGACTATTATCAACTGACAGAGGTTGTGAAGAATTTAGAACAACGGTTGCTTGACGCATATAAATCCAAGAAATTTGAGCTATTTAACTCTAGCGAAGATAGCTTAGTGAAATTAAAAGAACTTTTAAATTTTGCGCAGCAATACCAATTAAACACTTTAAAAAATTATTTAGAACTCACAGTGGTAAGTTCATTATTAAACCAGGCTTCTCATTTAACAGAATTTGAAAAAATTATAAATTACTTTGCAAATGCAATAGAAGGGCTCAATTTTTCAGAATATGCTTATCTAACAGATATTCATCTCTTAGCATTAAAAAGCTGGGAGCTTACTGACGCTAGATTAGCGCATTTGGCTCCCTTAGTAAATTTACGGCATTTAAATCTGAGTGGGGACATGTCCAATCTCACGGATGCTGGATTAGCGCATTTGACACCCTTAGTCAATTTACAGCATCTGAATCTGCACTGGTGCGATAAGCTCACTGACGATGGATTGGCGCATTTGAGGTCCTTAGTAAATTTACAGCATCTGAATCTGCACTGTTGCAATAAGCTCACTGACGCTGGATTGGCGCATTTGAGGCCCTTAGTCAATTTACAGCATTTAAATCTGAGCAAGTGCCCTAAGCTCACTGATGCTGGATTGGCGCATTTGACACCTTTAGTCAATTTACAGCATTTAGATCTAAGTTGGTGCCCACTGAATTTCACCGGCGCTGGATTAGCGTATTTGGCTCCCTTAATAGATCTACAGTATTTAAATTTATGTTGCTGCAATGAGCTCACTGACATTGGATTAATGCATTTGACACCCTTAGTCAATTTACAGCATTTAGATCTGAGTGGATGCGATAATCTCACTGACGCTGGATTAATGCATTTGACATCCTTAGTAAATTTACAGCATCTGAATCTGCGTTGTTGCGATAATCTCACTAAAACTGGATTAATGCATTTGACTTCCTTAGTAAATTTACGGCAGTTAGTTCTGAGTTGGTACTCGCCCGATCTCAATGAAGCTGGATTAGCGCATTTAATTCCCCACTTTGAGGCTTCACAGCCTTGGGACGACCTTTATCATTACAGACATCTTCTTCAAGCTAAATTAGCATATACTAGCTTTTTACGTAGAGGACAGTGGGGTTTGCCTACATTGATAAGAAAACACTCGATGCCTCTGAATTAGCGCATTTTAAATTCCTAGTAGATAAATCACATTTAGGTTTGTGTTGGCACAAAAACTCTTAATGATGCAGAATACAGAAGTATTATTCCCTCAGAAAAAGCTAATAAAATTTAAATAGCAAAAGTCCTCTGCACGATTTAAAACATTTATTTTCCACAACCCATGTTTGGCATGACATGAGAGGTCAAAATGGATTTAATCAACTTTTATTATCGTTTAGATGATTTCTTGAAAGTCCTTTGAGCAAAAATGGGATAAACACCTAATTGATCCTGGCAAGACAAAGCGAAGGCCCTAATCTGAATGATCAATTCCAGAGAGGGTGACAATTGTTATTTTATTTCATCAATCGAATGATCGAGTATTTAAGCACTTTTATGGTTATCTTACTAAATACTTAGTTAAAAAATTTCCAAACTTAATGAGTACTAGCCACTTTGTTTATTTAAAGAAGAACTTTTTTGTTCCTCTATTTGCTTTTCTTCTGGACAAAAGAGGAGAAATCACAGGAATTGTTTTTATTGATTCTATATCGATAGATATTTGCCATAATAAACGCATTAAACGGAAAATGATCAATTAAAAAATATTTTTCAATTTGAACAGACACGCCACAGAAACGCCGAAAATTTTTTAATTAATTATTAGCCAGGATTACCCGCCTATACTCATCAACCTAAAAAGCCATCTATAAACTTAGCAGAGCAGCATTGCCTGTTGTTAATGGCTGCCTAAAAACCCAAAATTCAGTTTATTAACCTCCTTCAATTGAATAAGCAATTACTTAAAATCAAAGATTCATAGATGACAGGGCAAAAAATAGTTTACTTATGAAGATTTGATTTAAAATCTTACTGATCGAAAACGTAAGCGATTCCTTTTCGTCTACCCCAAGCTACCAGAAAATCATCCAAAGCATATGTGACATGGGTTAACTCATTTGTAGAAAACGCTGGATCTATACAAAATACTTCTTGTTTTTTTGAATCATACCCTTTCACCACTAATAAGTGTCCTGACTCATAAGGAAGAGCACTGCCTTTTAATGGTCCTTTTACGCTTACTACAACAGGATATCCTTTACGTAATTGATCAACAATTTGGTTAAAATTTGTAAAGCGAGCTACAAAGCAATTCCAAGGATTTCCGAGTTTGTGGGAAGCTTGTGCAGTGTTTAAAATCCAGCTCCCATATATATCGAATGCAGAGTCTATAACGGTATCTGCAAATTCAAGCGGTGAGAGATTCAAAGAATTTGATAAAAACCGTATTACAGCAGTTGTAGAAGTTGGCGAGCATAAACGCAAGTGACGTTCATCGGGTAAAGTAATTTGAGAAAGTCCAGCAATTTCTAAGTTAATGAATATATTTTCGAAAGCGGTTGCAATAACTTTATGTGTAGTATGATCTGTAGCAGAAATATGCAACGTTCTAAATTGCTCTAAAGAAGCATTATCTTTCGCTATTACACGAATTCGGAATCCGTTCGCTTTATTGCCTTTTAGAACCTCAACAATATTTTGACAGACTTGTAAGTTTGCTTTAGATAATTTTTTTTTAAATGTATATTGATCATGGGCACCCCAAAACGCATAATCAAGCCATGGAGACCATTCTTTAATAAACAAACTTACTTGAATTAAGTATGACCCCTCTACTGGCCTTTTTGCATCCCAAGATACAATTAATTCATCAAAAGAATTTAATAGCATTTCTTCCCAAACAAAAATATCTTGTTTTTTCTCCGTTACCAAAAGAGATCGATGCATTAATTCATTGGTATAAACTGAGGAAGTTAATAGTATCATTAAAATTGACCAAAAAAAAATATTTTTCATCAAAAGCCTTGCATTCTAAAAATAAAAAACAAAATTAAAATATATATAAAACTATAGGGTTATATATATATTTTGAACTTCTTTTTGTTATCTTAAAACTTTTTTAAGTATACGTTTAGGTGGAATTCATGGGTCGAAAGGGAATAGAAAAACATTTCAGATAAAAGAAAATACAGAATTTTAAAATAGAAAGTGTTTTTTTACGTTTTTAAGAAGAATCAATTTTTTAAAAAATTGATTAGAAATGCCCTGCTCTATGAATATCTATAAAAATTCTCCGATGTGCTTTAATTATTGAAAAAAGGCTTGTATATAATAGGGTAAGGTAGGCTTTTATTAAGTATTCCCGAGATGGCGTTCTTCAGCAAAAATTTTTTATCATTCTGGCTTTCAAAAAATTCTCAGATTTGAAGAATACGGGTAACTAAGTTTATGAAGTACTGGTGTTTGTTATAAAGTGTCCTTCTTGTCTATAAATTAAATTCCTATATTCTGCACAGCTTCGTAATTTATTAACGCGACTAGAGCATTGATTAATCTCTATCAAAAAATGAACAAAAGGCATCCATAAATGATGTGCATAGCTTTTAAAAACCGTCCTCATTTGATAGAAGAACGTTTTAAGTCGATTTAATCTAAAATGGATTCACACATTAAAGTTTGCCTTGTTAGAATGAAGAATTAACTAAAGGCTTAAACTATCTCTAACCTTGGTAAAAAACTTCTTGTTTTCAGGTATAGTTATTTTAATCGCTGGCATAGCTGAAAAATGTTACCGTCAACATCTGTAAATGTTTGCAACTTAACCTCACCTGGTATTTCAATAATTCCATCAATCAGGTTGACTTGTTTGTGTTCTAATTCTTCACGCGCTTTTTCAATATTATCCACTGTAATTGTTACAATTGCATTAGTTCCAGGCTTATAGCCAAAATCAGCATTAGCCTGAGCTAGGCCTAAACGTGCTCCTTCCTTGCCTGAAAGCTCGGCCCATCCAAAATGTTCATTAAACTCACGAAGTTCAAAACCCATAATTTCTGTGTAAAATTTAATAGCACTATTAATATTCGAGACAGTAATCCACGCGAGCTGCATACCAATAGGGTTCATAATATTTCCTTTAAAATTTTTTGAGCTTAAAAAAACCGAATGTTTCTTAAGAAACATTCGGTTAGGGATTTGCCGATGACCGGACTCGAACCAGCACTCTATTGCTAGAAGTAGATTTTGAGTCTACCGCGTCTACCATTCCGCCACATCGGCAAATATTGATGTTAATATCATACATATCTGCTCAATTTTGTCAAAAGAATTACCATCGATGAAAATTACCGAATGCTTGACTCCATGAATAATGCACTTTTTGTTTAGTTTCCCAGTCGTAGCGAACTTGCACACAGAGATAAGGGTAAGAATGACGATTATCGAAGTCTCTTCCTTCACTTTTTTTTATCAACTTTAAAAAAATCTCTTGATTGTACCATGGTTTGGTAGAAACCTTACTGTCTCCTTTTTCATAACGTTTAAATTCTTGAAAATCTTTTAACCCCTTATATTTAGGCATCTCTTGATAATAATTCAAAATCAATTCAATAATCTTTTCAGGCTGATACTCAAGCCCTTGAACGTAAAAATCGACTTCTGCACCAATGAGATGTTTATTAAATTGATACGAGGGAGAAGAATCCACATACACATTATGATCAGGGCAGCAATGACCACATGTAATTACAACTCGTTTATTTGTTTTAACCTGAATGTAATTTAATAAATCAATTAAGATAGGATAAATAAATTCTTTTTGATTTTTAAGAGGAAGACTATGTTTTTGTGGACCCCCACAATCATAATAACGGACTAGTTCTTTTTCTTTTTGAACTAGACGTACAGGATTTAAACTCGTTCCTTTACAACGAAAAAAATCTTTAGTAATTTTTGGATAAGCACCAGATTGATTTTCTTCCCAAGGATAGGTTTTACGTTTAACAAAAATCATTGGTTCAACTTGAATCTGAGAATCTTCGTGGTGACGATAAATATATTCTCCAGTTAATGAAGAAGGAGTAGCTGTGGATTTAGAGGAAGAAGAACAACTAGTAAGAAAAATAAAAAAAATAACCAGAAATTTTAAGGGTAATAGATTTAACTTATTAGCTATGATAACTTGAAACATATGACAATTTGCCCATTTATTTTTGGAATTTGTTATTATATCATTTTTAAAATAAACACTTCTCAAGAAGGTAAATTTCAGTAGATTTATGAATTGGATTCAACATTATCAACTTTTTTTATTTGATTTCGATGGACTTCTGGTCAATACCGAAATTTTACACTTTCAAGCCTATCAAAAAATGTGTGAACAAAGAGGATTTAAAATTACTTGGAGTTTTGAGCAATATTCAGGATTTGCACACCACCATGCCAATGGCTTAAGGGATGCTATATACGCTCAATTTCCAGCCCTTTATCAGCAAGAACCTGAGTGGAACATTTTATATGAAGAAAAGAAAAAAGCTTTTATGAAACTTTTACAAGAAGGCCGTGTACAATTAATGCCAGGTGTTAGCGATCTTTTACTGGCATTAAAAGAAGCTAATATTAATCGGTGTGTCGTTACTCATTCTGCTTTTCAACTTATTAAAACTATTCGAGAACAAAACCCTATTTTAAACTCCATTCCTTATTGGATAACAAGAGAAGATTATATTCACCCCAAACCTGACCCACAGTGTTATTTAACCGCTATCGAAAGATATGCTGAAAAAGAAGATAAAGTAATCGGTTTTGAAGACAGCCCAAGAGGATTAAATGCTCTTTTACAAACACAAGCGAAAGCTGTTTTAGTTTGCCCTCCTAATTCCCCTTACTTAAATGAAGTATTAGCTCCGGAATTAAGCTATTACCCAAATTTTAATACGATTACAGAAAATAATCATCCTTAAAAAAATTAAAATTAATCCAAACATCCATTTTCATTTTCGTAAAAAACTTGAATAAGAAAAAGTCCTTCAGGTGGAGCAGCAAGGCTTGCCTGACGACGATTTTTAGCAGCAAAAATCTGATTAATTTCTTCTATAGCTCTTTTATGTGAAGCAACATCCATTAAAGTTCCAACGATGTTTCTTACCATCTTATACAAAAATCCATCCCCTTCAAATTCTAATCGAAGGCCTCCTTCGTTTGGTTTGATATCTAAACGATAAAGAGTTCTTACTGGATTTTTAGCTGCAGTTCCTCTGTGAGCTTCATTAGCAAATGAGGTAAAATCATGAGTGCCCGTAAATAAAATAGCCGCTTTTTTTAATATATTTACATCTATTTTTCTTTGGAAATGCCAGCTATATAAACGTTGAAAAGGGTCCATCACTTTATTTAAATGCAAATAATAATGATATTCTTTTCGAATTGCACTGTACTGCGAATGAAACCGAGGTGAAACAGGCTCAACTGCTTTAATACGAATATCGCGCGGCAATAATCCATTTAAGGAAACGTGAAGGCGTGATAGATCGATATAGTCTTGAAAATGAAAATGAGCTACTTGCCCTTTGGCATGAACTCCAGCATCCGTGCGTCCTGAACCTACCAAAACAACTTTTTCTTTTTTTAAAAGAATGCAAAGAGCTTCTTGAATTTTTTGTTGGATGGAAGAAGCATTAGGTTGGATTTGCCATCCACTGTAGTTCGTTCCATCGTAAGCTATCGTTAATTTATAGCAATGCATGATTTTTTAAAATACTTTGAGCGATCAGAAGATCTTCTGGTGTTGTAATTTTAATATTAAGATAAGATCCCTCAACCACTTTGACTGGTTTATCTATTAATTCCACTAAGGAAACATCATCACTTACAGTTAATTCATTTTTTTGAGCAACAGAAAAACCGTCATAAAGAAGTTTTAGCCTCACAATTTGAGGTGTTTGCATTTCCCAAAGAAATGCGCGATTTGGAGTATTGACGATAAATTGCTTTTCTTCACAAATCTTAATCGTCGCTTTTACTCGTACACCCAATACAGCAGCCCCCCATTTTTCCGCTTCCGCAACAGTTTGTCTAATCCGATCGATTTCAATAAAAGGACGGGCAGAATCATGGATACAAACCAAGGGATTGCCAGCTATTAATTTAATTCCATTCCATAAAGAATCTTGTCTACGCAATCCTGGTCTCGCAAAAATAAGAGGCTTATTCAACTTATAGACTGTAAAAAGTTGTTCGTATTGAGGTTCGCAAACAACAATCATTTGCTCAATTTCAGGCATTGAAGCCAATTTCTCAAAGCTATGTAAAGCAATAGGTTTTTCTTGAATAGTTAGATATTGTTTGGGAATAAGATTTTTCATTCTGGTTCCCATTCCACCAGCTAAAAGAACAACTGTAAAAGGAATTAGTTGATGTTCCATCTTATCCTTGTTTTAAAGTCATCAAAGTCAACTCAGGCGTAGCAAACCAACGAAAATGGATAACACTACCAATTCCACGATTGATGTAAGCCCATTTTTTATCCACGATTTTAAGCCCTCGCTTATATTTTTTGTTCTCAAGTTGAGTAAATTTACTCCAAAAAAATGGAAGGTTAACCTGACCTCCATGCGTATGGCCTACTAATATAAGATCTCCGGGATATTTTTTAAGGATTTCAATTGTATCTGGATGATGAGAAAGGATAACACCTGGATACGCCTTATTGTATTTCCGAAAAGCTTTTTCAGGATCAAAGCGACCCAAAGAATACTCGCCGAGACCACAAATATTCAATTGCTTATTCTTGTGAGAAATAGTTATTGTTTCATTATCGAGCATTTGAAAAGGAGTTTCTTTCAGCAGTTCGCAAAGCTCTGCATGAATTAGGGTTGATTTTGCAGCGTCAGTCACCTTTCCTGTTAAGCGAATAGAACTCAATAAACGTCCAAACCCTTTTCCGATATTTGAAGAAGAGGAAGGATATTCCACATCATAATCCCCTTTTTCATTTATGGTCACAAAGCGGTCATAATCATGATTACCAAAAATGGTAAAGCAACCCAGGGGAGCCTGTAATTGATTTAAAAAAAATTTTAATTGTTCTTTCTTTTCGATTTTTGAACGGCATATCCAGTCTCCCGTAAAAACAATAATATCGGGTTTCAATCGTTTAATTTTATTAATTAACTTTTTTTCTAATCTTTTTGAAAATAAGTTGTTCCAGTGTAGATCACTAAATTGAAGAATAGTCAGCCCACTTAAAGACGAAGGAAGATTAGCAATAGGCAATGTCAACTTTGAAACACCTAATAATTGTGGTTCAATAAAGCGAGGCCAAATTCCTATAATAGACACGATACACCAGAAATCCCAAAGCCATTCACTCCATGTCTTTTTAGTATTCATAACCATTCCATAAACATCGCTTAAAATTATTCTATGATTTTGCCTAATTGAAATTTCGCTATTATAGCGGGGAATGGAAAATAAATAAAAGGTAGACTAAGTAAAAAATGCGTCTGTAAATTTATGTTTACAGACGCATGATTAATTTACTTAAAGCTAAAAAGGATGACCGGAACCAAACAAATTTTATTGTTTAGTACTAGACATTTCAGGTTCTTTTAAATGCTTGGCAATTTTGCTAGTCATTTTAAACATATCAATTGATTGATCTGATCCCAATACTTTACCAAGTTTGGCATCGGGATTGATATTACGTTTATTGGTTTGATCTTGTAATTTATTTTTTTTGATATAATCCCATACACGTTTGGTCACTTCAGTTCTTGGCATAGGGCCATTTCCAACGATTTCAGCAAGAACTTCGCTAACTTGCACGGGTCTCATAAACGCAGAATTTTTTTTGTCTTTAGTATCTTTTGTCATCCTAAATCTCCTTTGATATTGATGAACACTATTAAATGAGACACTGAGTCATCTTATTCGAATTCTTTTATTATCTCTGTTGGATTTTCTAGTCAAAACATTTTGTTTAGCAAGAATAAAAATCCAAAATGCAGATTAAAAAAGTACTTTAACAGAAAACAAAGATCCTTAGATACTCAAAACAAAAGAATTTTACTGTTAAATGGCAAGTCTCTCTTCTATTTTGATTTATAGGCCTCTTCTAATCAATAAATAATTTTTAACATGGTATAAAATTTATAATTAGGGCATCCTTTCACGTTTCATTGTTAAGATCTGATCGGAATAGGGTTTTAGAAGGTATATTGTTGGAGCAAAATGAGTGTAAATTTAGAGCAGCAAATTCGAGATTTGCAATATTTGGTAACCAAACTGCAAAAAACGCAATCGACATTTGAAAAAAATCAAATCTTCAATAACCTTTCAGTTGTCATTGATTTTCTTCAAGCAAACCCTGCCCTAAAAAAAATGATAAATACCTTAAGTCCTGAGGGAGAATGTGCACTCAAATCTTTGATCGCGATCGGTCAAGGCCCTATTATTCTCCGCGATTTCATTGACCAAGATGAAAAATGTCTTAATCTATTGAAAAAATTGATGCACCAACTTGTTAGGATTGATGAATTTTATGCTTATATGGGAGGAATTGCTGGTTATCATTTAACAATCTTATCCATGATTTCTTCTCAAAAAACAAAAAAAAATCCCATTCTCAACAACGTTAATTATATTAAGCCAGAAGGACTTTATTTAGGTAAAGAAACACCCCTAGTTAAACAAATGATTACAACAGGGATAGAAAATCTAGATAAAATTGCTGAAATTTACCCAGTGGGTGGAGCGGGAGATCGGCTTAATCTTATTGACGAAACTACCTCAACTCCACTTCCCGCAGCTGTTTTACCTTTTTTAGGGAAAACACTACTAGAAGGATTAATCAGAGATTTACAAGCAAGAGAATATCTTTACTTTAAACTTTACAATCGGCAAATCCAAACGCCTATCGCCATGATGACCTCAATGGAAAAAAATAATCATGCGCATATTTTAGACATTTGCCAACATTCAAACTGGTTCGGTAGATCTGCGGAACTCTTTCATTTTTTTATTCAACCTCTTGTTCCTGTTGTTACAGAAGAAGGAAATTGGTCTTTATCAGCTCTCTTAACTTTAAACTTGAAACCTGGAGGACACGGAGTCATCTGGAAGTTAGCTGAAGAACAAGGAGTGTTTGCTTGGCTACATGAAATCGGAATTCATCAAGCATTAGTCAGACAAATCAATAACCCCCTAGCTAGTGTGGATAACTCAATCTTTGGTTTAATCGGCATTGGCTGTAAAAAGAAAAAAGCTTTTGGTTTTCTTTCTTGCGAGCGCTTACTTAATAGTGCCGAAGGCACAAACGTTGTTATTGAAACCTACTACCCAGACTTTTTTGAATATCGCTTAACGAATATAGAATATACAGATTTTACTTTACGTGGCATCGGGGAAGAACCTGCTGAAAAAGGAAGTTCTTTTTCGATCTACCCCACAAATACCAATATTTTATTTGTCCATATTCCCGCTATACAAGATGCATTAAGGCTCTGCCCCATTCCCGGACAATTAATTAATATGAAAGCTAAGGTTCCTTATATAGATGCACAGGGAATTATTTCTCAAATTTCTGGTGGAAGACTTGAATCGACCATGCAAAATATTGCCGATTACATGATGGATCGCTTTCCGAACCCATTATCAAAGGAAAGCTTAAAAAAAGAATTAAAGACCTTTATCGTATTTAACGATCGCTGTAAAACCATTTCTACAACAAAAAACACTTATAAACCTGCAGAATCGCCTATTTCCACTCCTGAAAATGCTTACTATGATGTTTTATTAAATAATCAAAGATTATTAGCATCCTATTGTCAAATCACAGTCCCTCCTGAGCAATTTTTTGAAGATCAACTTCAAAATGGACCTTCTTGCCTATTTCTCTTTCATCCTGCATTAGGTCCTCTTTATTCTATTATTCAACAAAAAATAAGCTTTGGACGTCTCTCAAAAGGTTCGGAGCTCCAAATCGAATTAGCAGAAGTAGATTTAAAACAAATTGATCTTGAAGGAAGTTTAATTCTTGAATCTTCTACACCACTTGGACAGTATAATGAACAAGGTATTCTCCATTACGGTAAAGAACCCCGCTGCTCCCTTCATCATGTGACAATTAGAAATCGAGGAATTGATTTTCAAAACACACAACAATTTTGGAAAAATGATCTGGTTAGGCATGAATGTATGAAAGTGGTTTTGAAAGAAGGGGCAGAGTTTTATGCTGAGCATCTTACAATAGTTGGGAATCAATGTTTTGAAGTTCCTGCTCATCATCGTTTAACTTTGAAATCGACTTCTGGAAATAATTGGATCGAAGAATTGACTCCAATCCAACAACCAACTTGGACATGGCTTTACCAAATCGATTCGAACAATACCATCCAACTCACTAAAAAATTTAACTCAAATTTTTAGATTTTCAGCTTGAACTTGGGCTTGGTAAAGCAATGGAGTAGGTCACGTTTTGGTTCATCTTGCTTACTGCTAATTGAACATTTTCTAAAGCTTTTTTTAAATCAGTATATTCTTTTTGATAAGTGTTTAAATCTTGTTCTGTTTTCTCGATTAAACTTTTAATAAATAATTCATATCTAGGAAGCCTTTGGACCATTGTAACAGCTATCGATTCGAAATGATTATTCAACTCTTCTTTTAGTTTATCGTTCAATTTTTCTTTCAATTTATTCGAGGGAAGCTTTCTCAAACAACTCAAATAGCGATTATAATAATGAGGAACGTTAATAAATGTTTGATAATTTAACCCCATCAAAATTCCTATAATCGTTTGAAAATTTGATTTGGTTTGAGATTTGTGTTGTAAAGCTTGAATGAAAAATTCAGAATAAAGCTTCAGTTTGTGAGCTTCCCCTAACAAATTCTCTAAAACTTGTTTGATTTGCAGTTCTGATTTATCAAGAAATTTAAAAAATTTTCCTTGGTGTACAATCATTTCTCTTAAATTTTCTAGTTTTTCTAAATTTCCAAAAAAGGTTTGTTCTGTCTCTATGATTTCTAAAAGAATTGAAGCGATTGCTTCATTCTTCTCTTCGATGGCAATGATGGGACTAGTTTTTTCAACCTCAGATTTTTTTATTGGTATTATTTGTAAACAGGTAGAAGAGGGAGTGTTTTTTATATTTTTTTCTTTCTTTATACTTGATCCAAAAAAAATAGGCAGAGAATCAGATCTTGCCTTTCTTGTATGAATGGGCGAACTATCATTTTCCAATTCACTTTTGGAAATTTGCTCTATTACAGGCTCTTTATTTGAATCTTTCCTAATAAGACCAGGCATAATTTTGTCACCAATTTGTTCTTGCACAAGTTTGACTCGACTCTGTTGCAAACTCGGTGATGAGTGAGTGGAAGAGGAGGAAACTGATCTTCCTTGTAATTCGCCTGTTGGGTTCGATGCTCTGTCAAAATTGACATTCTCAATGAGATTTAAGCTTTTGACTTCTTGCGATGGATGCATTTTTAACCTATTATTTTATTAAAAATAGTTTAAATTAATTTTATATTTTAAATTAAAAAAAATAAATTTTTCAATACAAAACAACCAATAAAAATAATAGTTTATTCACTATAAATATTTTTGTTTTTAAAAAATTCAAAAAAAGATATGGTTATTATTTTTTAAATGCGGCCATGGCGGAATTGGTAGACGCGCTAGATTCAGGTTCTAGTCGGGGTAACTCGGTGGATGTTCGAGTCATCTTGGCCGCAATTCTTTATTCATTCAGATATCTATTGTTCTTTTACCCCATGCAATTCGCTTGAAATGTTTCCTTAAATCCATTAAATTTGATTCTCTCCCAACCATTTTGGAAATCAATCATCTATGCATTGCCACAATTTAAACAATATCCGCAATTTCTCAATCATTGCTCATATAGATCACGGAAAATCTACGCTTGCTGATCGTCTACTAGAGTTAACTAATACAGTTGCTGCCCGCGATATGCAAGAGCAATTGTTAGATGACATGGATCTGGAAAGAGAAAGAGGCATTACGATCAAAGCCCACCCTGTCACAATGTATTATAAAGGGAATGATGGGCAAACTTATCAAATTAACCTCATTGACACTCCAGGCCACGTTGACTTTACTTATGAAGTTTCGCGTTCTTTAGCGGCCTGTGAAGGAGCCATCCTTGTTGTTGATGCAGGTCAAGGCGTGCAAGCACAGAGCCTAGCCAACGTACATTTAGCTTTGGAAAGAAATCTAGAAATTGTTCCTGTTATCAACAAAATTGATCTTCCAGCAGCCGATGTAGAAGGAGTGCGTAAACAAATCGAAGATGTGATTGGATTAGATGCCTCAGATGCAATTGGTTGTTCCGCAAAATCTGGTTTAGGTGTCAAAGATGTTCTTGAGAGAATTCTCACAGCAGTACCTCCTCCCCAAGAGCCAAAAGACAATTTATTAAGAGCGCTTGTTTTTGACTCTCACTATGATGTTTATCGAGGTGTCATGGTTTATATTCGTGTCATGAGTGGAGAAATCAAGCGGGGCTCTCTCATTAAAATGATGGCCACCAACAAAAACTTTGAAGTATTAGAAGTGGGAATGTTTACCCCTAAAGAAAAACCTGTTGAACAACTCCGACCCGGAGAAGTCGGTTATATGATTGCCAATATCAAAACCCCTTCTGATGTCAAAATTGGCGATACCATTACTCTGCAAAAATATCCTGCCCCTGAAGCACTTCCAGGTTTTAAAATCATTTCTCCCGTAGTCTTTGCAGGAATCTATCCCATTGACGCAACGGAATTTGAAGGGCTCAGAGATGCATTAGGTAAGCTTCAATTGAATGATTCTGCTTTGCATATTGAGCAAGAAAGTAGTACAGCACTTGGTTTTGGTTTTCGATGTGGATTCCTTGGGTTGCTACACTTAGAGATAGTTTTTGAGCGAATTCAAAGAGAATTTAACATTGATATTATTTCTACAGCTCCTAGTGTCATTTATCGTTTTACACTTGATGATGGAGTAGTCAAAACTGTTGACAACCCCGCTCATTACCCAGATCCCACATTTATTCGAATGGTCGAAGAACCGTGGGTAAAATGTCACATCATGATTCCATCCGAATATTTAGGAGCTATCATGAACCTAGGAATGGATAAACGAGGAGTCTGCACGAAAACAGAGACCATGGATGCTCGTAGATTATTATTAACATATCGTCTTCCTCTCAATGAAATCATTACAGACTTTAATGACAAGTTAAAATCGATTACGAAAGGTTATGGATCTTTTGATTATGAATTTGATTGCTATGAACCAAGTGAAATAATCAAACTTGAAATTCGTGTTAATGAAGAACCTGTTGATGCCTTTTCTTGCTTAGTACACAGAACTAAAGCAGAGAGTAAAGGACGAGCTATCTGTGCTAAATTAGTTGAAGTTATTCCCATGCAGCTCTTTAAGGTTCCTATTCAAGCAGCTATTGGCGGAAAAGTTGTGGCGCGAGAAACAATTCGAGCAATCACCAAAAATGTCACAGCAAAATGCTACGGGGGAGACATTTCTCGTAAACGTAAATTATGGGAAAAGCAAAAAAAGGGTAAAAAACGGATGAAGGAAATCGGAAAAGTAAACATTCCTCAAAGTGCCTTTATGGAAGTATTAAAAGCTGGAGATTAATTTTGGAGAGTTGGCAAAAGATAAATCTATTCGATCAAATCCATTTACGTTATTCTTTTGCAAATTTCTAGAGGGTCTATGTTGATTGATCACGCTGTTATACCATTGCAAGAAAGTTCTAGCTATTTCTTGCCATCGCAACTAGAGAGTTTAAATTTTTCTCGTATCCCACAACACATCGCCATTATTCCTGACGGCAATCGACGTTGGGCAAGAAAACGATTATCCAGCTCAAATGAAGGACACCGAGAAGGAGCTGATATTTTAATGGAAACCGTTAAAGCAGCAAAGGAACTTGGAATTAAAGCAATTACATTCTATACATTTTCTACTGAAAACTGGTCTCGTTCATTTGATGAAATTTCTGCTCTCATGCTTTTATTTGCCTCTTATCTAAGCGAACAATGTGATTCAATGATTCAAAATGGAATTAAATTAGAAACCATCGGTGAGCTTGATCCTCTTCCTGAATTTTTAAAAGACACTTTGAAGGAAACAAAAAAAGCTACTTGTGCATGTGATCAAATTGATTTAATTCTTGCTATGAACTACGGTTCTCGCAATGAACTACAACGGGCTTTTACGAGGATATTAGATGAAGTCGAACAGGGAAATTTGAAAAAAGAAGAAGTGAACGAAACAACTATCGCTCAATATTTAGACACCCATCAATGGCCAGATCCTGAGCTATTAATTCGAACAAGTGGTGAAATGAGAATTAGTAATTTTCTTCTTTGGCAAATTTCTTATACAGAAATTTATATTGCACCTGTCCTTTGGCCAGATTTTACTCCTAATCATCTTCTGGAAGCCATTGTCGATTATCAAAAAAGAGAAAGAAGATGGGGAGGCGTATAAATTGGCAAATCAGTTTAAACAACGAGTTGTCACAAGCAGCGTGACTATTTTCTTAGTCATTATCTCGATTTATTTTTCTCATGTTCCTTACTTTAAACCTATTTTTGTATTACTTAATGCAGCAATTATCTCATTGGCTCTTCTCGAGTATTATCAATTGGCACATTATAAAGGATTTCAACCTTTAAATTTATTAGGTGTGGGAACAACAACAGCTTATGTCATCAGCAGTTTTTACGCTGGACAAGAACCCAATTTATCTGATCTTCCTCTTTTTGTTTTATTAGGCTGTCTTCTACTATTTTTTTTAGCCTATTTTAATAAACAGTTAGAACCCTTAGGTAATATTGCTGTCAACCTATTCGGAATTGGCTATGTCGTCATCCCTTTGACATGTGCTTTGCAAATCAATTATTTTTCATCTCCTCATATAACTGATGGACGTTTGTGGCTCGCCTATGCACTTGCTGTTACCAAAATGACAGATGTTGGTGGATATATAAGCGGAAAAATTTTCGGAAAAATCAAATTAGCTTCTCATATTAGCCCCAAAAAAACTATCGAAGGTTCCATTGGAGGTTTAATATTGTCTCTTTTGACTAGCCTAGCTTTTTATTATTTTGTATTCCCTTTTAAACATCCAATCTCCTTTTGGCAAAGTATATGGCTAGGAATAGTCATCAGTGTACTTTCTCAATTCGGAGACTTATCTGAATCCATCTTAAAGAGAGACGCTGGGGTCAAAGATAGCAGTCAACTACCGGGTTTAGGGGGCATCCTTGATATGACAGATTCTCTTGTTTTTACCTTGCCTTTAGTGTATCTTTGGCTAAAAGTTTCATGACATGAGTAAAATCTTTCCTCTATAATATGAGGATATTAAATATGAGAAATTTATGATCATTACTATTGATGGACCTGTTGCAACAGGAAAAAGTACAATTGCAAAAAAACTTGCGGAATCTATTGGTTTTATTTTTTTTGATACAGGCGCTATGTACCGTGCTCTTACATTTGGAATCTTAAAAAATCAAATTGATCTTTCCGATCCTGACACTCTTCAAAACTATCTTGACCACTTTCAATTTGATATCAAAGTGATTCATCATGACAGGCATTATTTTGTTGATAAAGAAGATGTCTCCAAGCTTATTCGCGGAAAAGAAGTCACTTCATCTGTTTCTAAAGTCTCTGCCATTAAAGCTGTTCGAGAAAAACTCATGGCAATTCAACGCGAGCTTGCGGAGGGGGTAAATGCTGTGTTTGAAGGTCGCGATATGGGAACTGTTGTTTTTC
The DNA here is from genome assembly GCF_000011565.2 of Candidatus Protochlamydia amoebophila UWE25. Taxonomy (NCBI): domain Bacteria; kingdom Pseudomonadati; phylum Chlamydiota; class Chlamydiia; order Parachlamydiales; family Parachlamydiaceae; genus Candidatus Protochlamydia; species Candidatus Protochlamydia amoebophila. The sequence goes on along the minus strand of NC_005861.2, from coordinate 438,058 downwards.
CTAATGCGAACATCAAAATTTTTCTGACTGGACGCAATGATGTGCGTGCGAAAAGACGGTATGATGAATTAACCTCAAAATTCCCCGAGGAAACAAAAGAACTTACTTTAGAAAAATGTTTGGAAGAAATCACTAAACGAGATAACTATGATTCTACTCGTGAATATTCTCCTTTATGCCAAGCAGAAGACGCTTTTGTTATCGATACTTCTGATTTAAGCATCGATGAGGTTGTTTATAAGATATTAGAATATAAAGACACCATTAAGACGAAACGGCCAAGTTAGACTTTTAACACAAAATGAATCCATTATATAGATTTTCCAATTTTATCCTTCGGTTAGGCTTTCGCTTTTTTTACCATTTTCGATTATTTGGAAAAGAAAATTTACCGACTGGCAAATCCATTTTAGCTCCTAATCACACCTCTCTTATGGATCCTCCTTTGATGATGCGAACAACTTGGCCCGAAGAGGTTCATTTTTTAGCTCATACCCATTTATTTACTTTTTTTTCAAAAACGCTTTTAAAAGCATTTAATGCTCATCCCACTAAAGACCTACATTCCTTTCGAGTCTTACAACAACTTCTTTGCCAAGACAAAAAAGTTGTTATTTTTCCCGAAGGAGGGATTTCTAGAACAGGAGAATTGATCCCTTTTCATACAGGACTTGCTAGACTTGCTCTTCGTACGCGCTCTCCCATTATACCCACATACATTTCAGGAACATTCCAAGCTTGGCCAAGAACACATTCTTTTCCTAGCTTTGGACACCCCATTGTTTGTGTATTTGGAAAGCCGATTGCTATAGAACCTTTTCTTAAATCGAATGCTAAAGAAGCTAGCCAAGAATTGACAACAGTCGTCAGACACAAAATTGAAGCTCTCAAACAATGGTCTGACAATGGCTGTATAGGAAACATTCCTAGCTAAAATTCATAGGATTAAGCGTTGTACGAACCTGAACTCACCTTTCCACCGGTGCCTGACCAATCTGTATGAAAATATTGTCCTCGAGCCCGATCTCCTCGTTCATAGGTATGAGCCCCAAAGAAATCTCTTTGAGCTTGTAAGAGATTGGCAGGTAATTTTGCTGTGCGATAACCATCGTAAAACACCAAGGCAGTATTAAAACAAGGAGTGGCAATTCCAAGCTCAACTGATTTAGAAACGACTTTTCTCCACCCTTTTTGCCGCTTTTGAATTTCTTGAAGAAAGTATTCATCAAGAAGTAAACTCTTGAGGTTTGGATTTAGTTTAAATGCTTCTTTAATTTTGCCCAAAAATTGACTGCGGATAATACATCCACCACGCCACATTAAGGCAATTGCCCCATAATTAAGCTGCCATTTATATTCTGCTGCCGCTTGTTGCATTAACATAAAACCTTGAGTATAACTAATGATTTTTGAGGAATAAAGAGCTTCTCGAATTGCTTGAATAAACTCTTCCCTATTTCCTTCAAATTTGGCATCAGGCCCTTTCAATAACTCGCTTGCAGCTACCCGTTCATCTTTTAAAGCAGACAAACATCTTGCAAAAACTGCCTCTCCAATTAATGTTAAAGGCATTCCTAAATCCAATGCATTAATCACTGTCCATTTTCCTGTGCCTTTTTGACCTGCAACGTCTAAAATTTTATCTACAAGTGGTTTTCCGTCTTCATCATTCACTTTAAATATTTTCGAAGTGATTTCGATTAAATAGCTATCCAAATCTCCTTTATTCCAATCTGCAAACACCTGATATAATTCGTTTTGATTAAGATGAAGAGCTTCTTTCAACAAATAATAAGCTTCTGAAATCAGCTGCATGTCGCCATATTCGATCCCATTATGAACCATTTTAACGTAATGCCCAGCTCCTTGATCGCCTACCCAATCACAACAAGGTTCCCCTTCAACTTTAGCACTGATGGATTGAAAAATTTCTTTAATATGTGGCCATCCCTCAGGATTTCCTCCAGGCATAATAGAAGGACCATGACGAGCTCCCTCCTCTCCTCCAGAAATTCCCGTTCCAATAAAAATAATTCCTTTTTCTTTCAAACTATTACAACGGCGATTTGTGTCTGTAAATAAGCTATTTCCTCCATCGATAAGTATGTCACCTTTTTCAAGATAAGGAAGACATTGCTCAATAAAATTATCGACAGGTTCACCTGCTTTAACCATTAGCATCACACGGCGTGGCCGTTTCAACTGACTAATCAAATCTTTTAATGAATGAGCCCCAATGACTTTTGTGCCTTTTGCTGGCCCATCTAAAAATTCATCTACCTTGGAAGTTGTCCTATTATAAACAGCAACCGTGTATCCATGATCGTTCATATTAAGAACGAGATTTTGTCCCATTACGGCTAGACCGATTAAACCAATATCTGCTTGTGTCATGTGCATGTCCTTCGTTAAGAGGTTATTAATGCGGATTTTGAATAATAAAAGATTAAAAAGATAATGTTTTTTGCCATCCAATTCTATTTAATAAAAGTGATAGAGGCTTAAGCAATTAATAAAAAGGTACAACCAAATCCTATCTGTTTCAAAATAATTTAAAATCTTAACACCTATTTTGACAACATACGCAAGGTAAAATTACCCATCGAAGGAAAAATTGCTTTTTTTGGTTTTTTTTTGATTAAAAACCTTTATTAAATTTTTGAATATACTTTTCACAAGTTTTTTATTTACAATCAATTAAAAAAATATCCTGATGTTCCTTAATTCTATTAGCAAGGATATTTATCTTAATTTATGAAAAATGATAAACTGCTTTGACATTTGCTAATGTGAAGAACATTCAGAGCTGAGTAATTTTTTTGACTTTTACATTTGAATATTGGATTAAATGTTTTCCATTATGTTCTCGTAGCTCAGGTGGATAGAGCGGTTGCCTCCTAAGCAACAGGCCGCGCGTTCGAGTCGCGCCGAGGACAATTCATCAAGGAGAATTACTTCAGTTTGATCAAATCTGCTTCACACAAACTTTTTAACCACTTATGCTTGGTTTTATCGTCAATATACGAATTTTTTCTCGAATAAGCAATCCGATACAAACCTCGTGGAGTTCTAATAAGTCTGACAATTTCATTTTCAAACTGATTCGTTTTATTAAGAGGGATAAAAGACTCATAAATTACATCATTATCTGTCACCTGTATAGGAGTCAATTTAGCCTTGCCCCCATAATTTTTTCTCATCAATTCTTTAACAGCATTCATACTGCTCAAGGCTGTTTTAAAATCTCGATTTAATATTTTTTTGGACATAAACGAAATAGTAAAAATTTGCGACCAATGAGTAACAGTTTCATTTAATGGGACAGACTCAATAATATACTCGTCAATACTCACCTGATGATTATCTATTTTCCAATAGTTCCTCTCTTCTTTTGGTAAATGAATACTGTATAACTCTTGAAAAGTCGAAAATAAGTTTTTTAAGGATTGAATAGCTTTTTCATTTCCTTGCAATGCCGCTTGTGAAATCCAGTATAGAGAGGTAAGAGAATTTCTTTCGACTTTCAAGCCTATTTGATACATCTTTCCTAAAGTCAGTTGAGCCTCAACTTGGCCTTGCTCCGCCGCTATTTCAAGCCATTCAACGCCTTTAAGACAATCCTCTTTTTCGCCATTCATTAATAACATGCCAAGCTTGTACTGGGCGTTCATATCCCCTTCAAGAGCTAAAGAAGTTAATCTTTCTTGAAGTGTTTCCCGAATAGGCAAATTAGCCGTTTTATTCAAATTTTTTTCTTCTAAAAACCCTTGTGAAGCACTAACTAGCCAGCTGTAAGACAATGTAAATAAAATAAGTAACTTATTGAAAGAAAATGACATCATTGACTCCTTTAATTAGGATAAAATGAGAATCTAATTATTAATCGATTAAAATTTAGAGAATTAAAAATAACAATGATTCACTTGCAATGAATAATTACTCAACTAAAAAAGCAATTTTAATCCGGTCAAAAGAGATCAATTGTATGACTTAAATTTGAGATAGGGGTCTCTAAAGTTAAACGCTTAGCTAGTTTTTTAAATTTTTTTGGTGCACTGATCTCTTTTTTATTTTCAGTTTTGCCTATTCTTCTGACATATTCGTCAATTCCCTTGGCGATGCCCAAAGCAATTTTTTTTAGATAGGCCGGATCTTTTAATTTTTTTAATTCTTCTTCATTTGTAACAAAGCCTCCTTCAATTAGCACTGCAGGCATATTCGTCTCACGAATGACAGCGAAATTTCCATGCTTAACTCCACGAGATTTAGCTTCTGTTTCTGTTAAAACAGTTTGTAAAATGAGTTGAGCTAACCGTTTAGATTTACGTGCGCGTTCTTTATCATCAGATTGATAAAAAAAGACTTCTACCCCTTGAGCTTCGCTACTAGGAGCTGAGTTATAATGGACGCTGACAAACAAAGTAGGTTTCCGTTTATTAGCTATTTGCGCTCGTTTATCTAATGAAATAAATTTATCGTTCTCGCGCGTCATAAATATCTGATATCCAAGTTGCTGCAAATAACTACAAACAAATTTCGCAGTGACTAAATTCAACGATTTTTCTTGATACCGAGGTTTAGAAATAGATTGAGTCCCCACATCATGCCCTCCATGACCAGGATCAATCACAATAAAAGCTTTTTTTATGAGAAGTGGCTTACTAATGCATTCTAACACTTCTTTAGAATAAAGTTGCTTAATAGGATTAGTCTTAGGCAAAGGAAAATTAGCTTTATAAGGTGGTTGAGCGTATAGTGTATGGCCAATTAATATTAGACTGAAATTCAACCATTGTATAATACGAAACATGCATGTCTCTTAAAAAAAATTAAGTAAATCATTTATTTTGCTGCAGACATATCTCAGCAGCAACTTTTGCATCATCAAACTCAATAATTTGATGAGATAAAATTTGATAAGTTTCATGCCCTTTCCCAGCAATCAAAATCATATCACCTGGTGAGGCGATTTCAATGGCTTTTTGAATAGCCGCTCTTCTGTCTATTTCTACAATAAAAGAATTTGGATTAACAAAACCTGTTACAATTTCTTGGCAAATACTTATGGGGTTCTCTGAGCGAGGATTATCTGAAGTAACGATGCTTAAATCAGAATATTGCTCTGAGGCTATTGCCATTTTAGGCCTTTTACTGGGATCTCTATCGCCTCCACAACCAAATATTGTTAAAAGACGTCCCTTTTTAATTTCGGAAAGTGTTTTTAAAACATTACTTAACGCATCGTCGGTATGAGCAAAGTCAATGTAAATATCTAGCTCTAAATTATTTAAAACTTTTTCTAAACGCCCTTTCACATTGGGAATACATGCCATTTTTTCTACTATTTCTTTCAAAGGAATATTTTGAGTCAGCAATACACCTATCGCGGCTAAGCAGTTATAAATATTAAATCGACCTAAAAGAGGCCAAAAACATTCAATTGTTTGTCCTTGATAAGTCAAATTAATAGATGTTCCTTGCGAACTTAATTTAATATGACTTGCTTGTAAATCAGCCGGCTTATCTATTCCGTAAGTCAGGCGATGAGCTTGACATCCTTTGACTATTTGTTCGCACCATGGATCGTCAATATTCACAATTGCCCATTTTTCATTTCTTTTTTTGGTCGGTTGCTCACCCAATCCCTCAAATAAACAATTTTTAGCTGCACAATAATTTTCCATTGTCAAATGGTAATCCAAATGATCGAGAGTTAAATTGGAAAACACTGCAACATCAAAATCAATATATTCTACTCTTTTTTGAATAAGGGCATGTGAAGTCACTTCCATTACAGCGGATTTTGTACCTGACAAAGACATTTCATAAAGCATTTTATGATTTTCAATAACGTCAGGGGTTGTTCGTGTTGCCTGGTATCGATGAGATCCAACGATATATTCAATTGTTCCAATCAAACCACAAGGACCGTGAAAAAGATCTAAAAGATATTTAATAATAAAAGATATGGTTGTTTTACCATTTGTCCCTGTTATTCCTACCATAAATAACTCTTCAGAGCTATTTTGATAGTAATCGCGCGCTAAAATAGATTCGATTTCGTTAGGATTGGGATGAATAATTTGCACAACTTTTTTTAGGCAAGGATCAAAAAGATCTGTTAAGATCGCACATGCTCCTGATTGAATAGCTTCTTTTATATAGGAGTTGCCATCAAACATTTTTCCTTTTTTAGCAATAAATAGATTTCCTGGACTAAGGGATTTGGAGTTAGCTGTCAATCCAGTCAACAACACTTCTTGGGAGCCTTTAAACTGGCAGGATTCAATGTTTCTAAACAATTCTTTTAACTTCATTTTAAACGCTATGCCCTAATTTTCGGAGATGTTATTCCATTTCTTATATATTTCTTGCAATCTTCTCGTTTCATTCATCCAACTGGCCTTTTCCGGATTGCTTCTTGGATCTCCATAAGGATAGCCGTAAGGATCATCTGGAGGAATTCCAAGATAAGCAAGAGAACGCGTTGCAATTTCTCGGAAAACATTTGCTGTGCAATTACCTCCATTATGATTTTTTCCCACTCCTGGAATGTAACCATATTCTGGCTCATCCATCGTCACAACTAAAACAAAAGCAGGGTGTACAGCAGGAGTAAAACCAGCAAGAGTAGGGCAATATAAACGCTCCGAATAAACACCATCAATGATTTTCTTGGCAGTACTAGTTTTACATACTTCCGTATAACCAGGCACATCTGCTTTGATAGCTGTCCCTCCAGGCTTTGTCACATAACGCATAGATTGGACAACTCGTTTAACAATATCCTCTTCTAATACTCGCGGAAATTGTGCAATTCGTTCTTTCTTTGTGTGATCGACTAAAATTTGCGTTTGAGCATTACGATCTTTTTTAACAATTTGTCGAATGATCGTAGGTTTGACTAGAAATCCCCCATTTGCCAACACAGAATAAGCTCGAAGAATTTGAATGCTATTGACTTGAATATTATGCCCTATTGCTAATGAAAAAGGAGTAGGTAAAGACCATTCCAAAGCTCCACTTGGATGATACTTCCCCGGTGTAGGTAAAATCCCAGGACTTTCCGCAGGTAGCTCGATAAAAGTTTTTTGACCAAATCCAAATAATTGTTGAAGTTGTCTGCGGTACCACTCATTGCCAAGTCTACCCACGATCTTTTCTGCTAATCGACCCATATAGATGTTTGACGATTTTTGCATTCCCATATCCATATTCAAAAAGTAATGTACTCGCGTGTCTGAAATAGGCTTAGATCGCCCAGGAAAACGACCGTTACTGGTTGCTATTTTTTCTTCGGGAAAAAAAAGCTCTTTTTCTCCTTTTTGTCTTAATACTTGATTGGCTTTTAAAGCTAAAGCGATTGTAAAAGGTTTGAAGATTGATCCAGGCTCATTTGCATCTGTTACAGCTTTCACTTTCGTATGTTCAATGAGTTGAGGATCATTAAAAAACTGTTGGTAATCAGGAGGATTAAAAAACGGATATTGAGCTAAAGCAAGAATTTCCCCGGTGCGAGGATCCATCATCGCAGCCCAGCCCCCTTTGGCTTTACATCTTTTGACACCTTTTTCCACTTCTTCTTCTGCAATAGCTTGTAAGCAAGAATTAATTGTTAAGTAAATATCCGCACCGTGTTCCGGATAATCAATAACTTCCCCTGTTTCTAAAGAATTTCGAGGAGAGCGCATTAAACGTCTTTTTCCTTGTTTTCCCTGCAGATAGGAATTAAAAAAAAGTTCTAAACCTCCTGTTGGAAGCGCTTGGCGAGTTTTTTCATCTTTTTGGTTTTGGATAGTATGTAAAACATTACCTAAAACTTTCCCATAAGGATACGAACGTTGATAATCTTTAATGAAAAAAAGAGCATTCCGAGGAATTTTATGTATTTTAGCGTATCCTTGCCACCATTTAAGCAAATTTTGATGCGTTTCTTTATCGAGCCACATAGCCAATTTTCGACTCCGACTTGATTTGTCTAACTGCTTTTGTAAATGGAATTTTTCAGAAATTGAAATATCAAGAAAAGCCATTAAATGGTCGGCGATTTCCTCTTTTAGCGGAATCGGAATTGATTCTGGATCAGCATATAAATGAAATTTTGGAACATCGATCACAAAGGGTTGTGGAATAGCGGGATGATTTTTTTTAATAAAGGGATTAGAATAAAAACTTCCTCTAATAAAAGGTTCTTTAACAATAAAAAAATGCTGCTTTTGAGCCTGAATAGCCCACTTTTTTCCTTCTAAAATTTGAATATGGTAAAATTGAATAATTAGAAAAGAAAACAAAATAAAAATAAATAGCGCCACATAAAGAAGGCGCCTTTTTTCAGAAGAGTTGGGAATTTTTTTTAAAGTCATGTTATTAATGAATTTCTATAATACTTTCTTCAGGGATCAATAGAACATCGGTTAAGGGAGGGTATTTCAGATGTCCAAATTCCGGTTTATTGGCCAACTCCATTAAATGAACAGGGCTTTCAAATCTTTCAATAGCATAATAAAGTTCTGCATTTTTTTCCTGAACCTCTTTTAGCTCTTTCGTAACTATAGGAATTGATAATCGCAATTCAGTCAACTCATTCAATTTATCGATATATTTATAAAGAGTTAATCCAGCAAAGAAAATACAAATCCATAACCTAATTAGAAGACCCATTTGTTATCCTACCCTTCCAATTTTTCAGCAATTCGAAATTTAGCACTCCGACTACGCGGATTTTCTTTAATTTCTTTTTCATGGGGGCAAATTGGTTTTCGATTCACAAGTTTCGCTACAGGTTTTTTATCACGAAATAAACCACTTCCTAAACCTGTCGTTTCCCATTTATCACTGGCCGCCAATCGCAATTCATTTTTGACAATACGATCTTCTAAACTATGAAAGCTAATCACAGCGACTCGTCCACCAGGTTTTAAATAGTCAAATGTTTTCGAAACTAACTGCTCTAATACATCTAATTCTCTATTCACACAAATACGCAAAGCTTGAAAAATGAGAGTAAGCGGATTAATCCCTTTTTTGGGATTCCAAGCAAAAGCAGGTTTGAGAAGATTAGCTAAATCTGTTGTCGTCAAAATCTGTTTTACCTGCCTTGCCTGCACGATTGTACGAGCTGCTAAACGCCATTTTTTTTCTTCTCCGTAATCACGAAAAATTTTTCCTAAATCATGTTCTGACCAGGTATTGACAATATCAGCGGCAGTTAGCTTACCTTCAGGATTCATACGCATATCTAAAGGGCCATCTTTAGAAAAACTAAACCCCCTTTCTGGCTGATCAAGCTGCATTGAAGAAACACCTAAATCAACCAAAAGCCCATCCATGGAAGAAAAACCAATTTCTTTTAAAAAAATATCAAACTGAGAAAAATTTCCTTGTTTTAAGAGAATTTTCTGTTTCCATTTCTCAAGTCTTTTATTTGCAATATTTAAAGCATTGGGATCTTGATCAATCCCTAGATAGAGCTCAATTTCTGGATGATGTTCAAGGATTGCTTCTGCATGTCCACCAGCTCCTAACGTTCCATCTATAAATACTTTCAATTGAACAGGTTGGAATGCTTCAATCACCTCTTCTAATAAAACGGATCGGTGGGGATAAAAAGGAATAGGCATAGTTACACTTGTAAATTTAACATAAACATTATAATTAAGGTTCTATTAGAAGATCAACGAAACCCCTTAACTTCTTCAAATTTATTTGCTAATAATCTACTTTTAAGGACAAAAACTCAGCAAATGTTACTCTGAATTTATACCATTTTACTAATAAATATTAGTATTGTTAAAATAAAATTAACGATTAATTCATATTTAAGGACTGATACTCATGACAACTATCGACCAATTAGATATTGGAATTTATGTCCAATATGCTAGACGCACGCAGTTGATTGAGCAAATTAATCAGCAATATCATTTAGATGAAGCATCATCTATTCCCCCACAAATTTTACTCGTCGATATTTATCCTAAACTATCTGAAATGGATTTGTTATTAGGAATTGTACCTATTCAAACTCCTTGGGCTTACTTTTTTCCCCCACCTCGCTTTCGCTTTCAACGTCGCTCTCCTTTTGGTTTTTTTCGAGTAGCGCCTAGCCTAGGTTCTTTTGAAAAAGAAGATGAGGACGAACGCAAGCTAGAAGAAGTCGAATGCGAAACCGAAGAAGATTTAAAAGAAAAAAAAGCGATTAAGAGTTGCTTTGATCAAATTGATAAGATTAATAATTGGTTAAGTTTTATTGTTGGTCGAGTTGGACAGTTCTTACAAGGATAAACATGGGCAAAATTAATTGGCTAAATAAACTTGGCTGGACTGAAGAACACATTGAAGATTTACGTTATACGGGTTACTCTTATGTGAGACAGGGCAAGTACAATATTGCCTTAGCTTTTTTTGAAGCATTAAATGTCTTGGATCCCGAAAGTGCTTATGATGCACAAACACTTGGTGCCATTTTTTTAGAACTGAATGAACCTGCCAAGGCTCTTAAATCTCTAGATAGAGCCCTCAAATTAGAAACTGATCACGGCCCTACTCTCCTCAATTTAGCTAAAGCTTTTTTTATGCTAGGAAAAATAGAAGAAGCTTTAAAGCTCTCTCATATTTTAAAAAATGAACCTGATCCCTCTATCTCTAATGTTGCTAAAGCTCTTATTTTAGCCTATAGCTAAAATGACAAATAGCAAGACAAAATAACATAATTAACTACTAGATTTTTTTTAAGTCATTAACTTCACAATATTTAAAAATAAAAATTTTAAGTAAGCTCACTCGCCAATTAGAAATAAAACCAAATTTAAATAATTTATTTTAAAATTGATTTGAGTATCTCGCAGATTCGATCTACATCCTTCGTGGTTAGCTCTGGATAAAGAGGTAATGTTAAAGTTTGTTTATAATAAGCTTCCATATTTGGAAAAAGGTTTTGCCAATCTTGATTGCGATTTTTAAAAATAGGATGTCTATATAAAGGAATATAATGAACCTGCGTTCCAATTCCCTGCTGTTTCAACTTTTCCATTACACTTTCACGTGTTGTCTGATAGGCTTCAAAATCGATTTGAATGACAAATAAATGAAACGCCGTTATGTCATCTTGAGAATTTGTGAATAGCTTTAAATGAAGGAAGTCTTTTAGAGCTTGGCGGTAATGCTGAATGAGAAGGCGACGTTTTTCCACAAAAGCTTTCAACCTTTTTAATTGGCTAAGACCCAAAGCCCCTTGCAAGCTTGTTACATTAAAATTCCCTGTAATCGCATGAACTTCATAATAGCCGGGCATTTGCGCATTTAAAAGGTAAGGGTTCTCTCGCTCAATTCCATTATCTCGAAATAAAAGTAAACGATGATAAAGGCCAGGGTCATTAGTTGTCACCATTCCCCCTTCCCCTGTTGTGATTGTTTTAGTTGGATGAAAACTAAAAATAGTCATATTACTGTAAACACAACTTCCCACTTTTTCTCCACTGGGATAAAAAGACCCAATGGCATGAGCAGCATCTTCAATCACAACGGCATTAGGTTGGCAAATCAAATAATCCAAAGCCTGCATATCGACTGCAAGGCCTGAAAAATGGACGGGAACAACAATAAAACGTCCACGACTAAGTTGGATGCTAGACATTTTTTTGATTTGAGAGAGATCTAAATTTCCTGTTTCTCTGTCAATGTCGGTAAAATGAATTTGTAATTTTTGCTGTAAAGGAATTCCAACAGTTGCAATAAAGGTATTGGGCGAAGAAATCACATAATCATAAGGTTGTAATTCGGCTGCAAAATAAGCAGCCATAAGCGCGGCTGTTCCATTAGTGAAGGCAACTGCATAACGCACATTACAATCATTTGCTATCGCTTCTTCAAAAGCTTTAACAGGAGGGCCTCGAGTAATTGCATCTTCTTTCAAGGCATTCATTACACTCTCAATATCTTCTTGCTCGATAGTCTGTTTTGCATAAGGAATAAATGAAAATTTCGTCATAGTTGTCGTTTCCTAGCTGAACTGATTTGATGATCTGCTTGAATTTTAAGTTTTTTTCTTTATTGCATCTGCTTTTTAAACTCTTAATCCAAAATTCATAGAATCAAGATGCCAAAAGAAGAATTGTGGAAAAAGCAAAAATTGATCGTTAAAATTTTATTTTAATCTCTTTTATACCACTCATTAGTCCCTCATTTTTCCTTTAACGTCCTAGTTGTGGAAAAACTAAAAAAATATTTTACACTCCAATTTTTAGGTTTATCAAAGAGATTTTTTTCTTTCCTGCCTGTCATTTTGATAATCAACGGTTTACTTATAAAATGGAATAGACCATCAAGAAAATTACTTGCCAGCTAAGATTAGCTCATGGTAAATTCTTTCATGAAATCACCCCAGAATGTGCTGTGGAAACGTTGTTCATAACTTTTTTAAGGAACAAAAATATGCTAACTAGCGAAACACAAAATGTCTGGACACAGTTTTTACAATTTGTAAAAACACGCTGTTCACCAGCCGCTTTTGGAAACTGGTTAGCTCCTATTCGAGTGATTGATTGTTCGACGGAAGAAGTCACTCTAGAAATTCCAAATATTTTTGTACAAGAATATTTGCTCTCGAATTATAAAAAAGATTTATGTGCGTTTTTGCCAGTCGATATGTCAGGTGAACCTGCCATTCGATTTATTATTGCTCCACCGCAAAAAAAAATCATTCCACCCAACCATTTTTCTATTTCTTCTTCTCAAAAAGAAGAGCAGTCGCCCAATTCTGATGTTAAACTCAATAATAATTACCGTTTTGAAAATTTTATTGAAGGTCCAACTAATCAATTTGTCAAATCTGCTGCAATGGGAGTTGCTTTACGTCCAGGCCAATCATATAATCCTCTTTTTATTCACGGAGGAGTGGGATTAGGTAAAACACATATTTTACATAGTATTGGACATTATATTAAAGAAAATCACAAGAAGTTGCGCGTACAATGCATTACGACAGAAGCTTTTATCAATGATTTAGTAGATAGCTTAAGAAATAAATCTGTCGATCGAATGAAAAAATTCTATCGATCAGAAATTGATGTATTGCTTGTGGACGATATTCAATTTTTACAAAACCGATTAAATTTTGAAGAAGAGTTATCCTATACTTTTGAAGCTTTAAAAAATAAAGGAGCTCAAATTGTTATCACAAGTGATAAACCTCCTTCTCTTTTAAAGCTTTCGGAACGAACAATTGGAAAAATGGAAGGGGGTCTTGTAGCTCATATGGGAATTCCCGAACTCGAAACTCGGGTAGCCATTTTACAGTATAAGGCTGAGCAAAAAGGTCTACATATTCCTCATAAAGTAGCTTTTTTTATTGCTGAACATATTCATAATAACGTTCGGCAATTAGAAGGAGCAATTAACCGATTAAGCGCACATTGTCGTCTTCTCGACTTAAATATTACAGAAGAACTTGTTTCGCGAACTCTACGTGAAATGTTGCAACAAGCTCCCAGAGAAAAAATCTCTGTTGAACAAATTCTTAAAAGTGTCGCTGCTGTATTTCAAGTTCGCGTCAGTGATTTAAGAGGATCAACTCGGACAAAAGATATCGCTCTTCCTCGTCAAGTCGCTATGTATTTAGCTAAAGAAATGATCAACGAATCTTTAATCATGTTAGGAGCGTCTTTTGGCAAAACTCACTCAACAATTCTGCATGCTTGCAAAAACATTGAGAAAAAAGTCGCTAGTGATGAAACCTTACGACGCCAAATTGGCATGGTACGTCGAAATATTGAATCTTAATTATTAGTTAATTTTAATGATTTCTTACAATATTCATACACTTATATAAACGAACTAAAGATAGACATTAAATGCGTTATCTCTAAAATAAAAGCTACATTTGTTGTCATCCATCAATTTAGTGAATGTTTGATCATCCATTAAAGATAAGCTAATCATCTAGATTTTGGATTTATATATTCGAAATCATTTAAGTTTTTGTTCACTTGAATTTTTAGACTTTAGCGAGTTCATTATGTATCGACTATTAAAAAATAGAACTAAAAAAACTGGCCTCTCCCCCGGATCTTTAATTCCCATAGGAGAAAAACCGCCCCACGAAATTAAACTTTCCATCATTGAATATTCTGAATCAGAGTTTATTGAAAAAGAAAACGTATCTATAGAGGAATGTTTAGATCATCTTACAACTCCTAATATGACTTGGATTCAAGTGTTTGGCGTTTATGATCCTGCCAGCATTGCGTCGATTGGCAAACGTTTTGATTTACACGCACTTATCCAAGAAGATATTCTTAATACTTCTCAACGCCCAAAACTTGATATCTACCAAGACCAAGTTTTCATTGTTGCAAGATTTTTAAAATATAATCAACGAGATCATCAAATCCAAGACGAGCAAGTCAGTCTTATTTTTGGACAAAATTTACTCATTTCTTTTTTAGAACAAGATAAAGATGTTTTTACTTCTGTTAAAGAAAGACTTCGACAAGGTAACATTCGCATACGCAAACAAAAGGCAGATTATTTGGCTTATGCTTTGTTAGATACTATTGTGGACCATTATTTCATCGTTTTAGAAAAAATTGATACCAATTTAGATCATTTAGAAGAAGAACTTGTCCGTTCTCCAAAACCTGGTACTTTACAAAGCATTCAGCGAGCTAAACAAGAAATAGCTGTTTTGAAAAGATCTATTTGGCCTATGCGGGAGGTAGTTAATCGTTTTCAACGTATTGAACCTCCGTTAGTCAATGCGCATACACAAATTTTCTTAAAAGATGTCTATGATCATATTATTCAAAACAATGATATCATTGAAGGGTTTCGTGATGTAGTCTCAGGAATGTTAGATATTTATTTGTCTAACATCAATATTCGCTCAAATGAGATCATGAAAGTTTTGACAATTGTTTCCACAATTTTTGTTCCTTTAACGTTTATTTCAAGCATCTATGGAATGAATTTTGATAGCATGCCAGAATTACATTATCCATTTGGATATCCGTTGATTATGTTGTTCATGCTAACTTTGAGCTTATTGATGTTGCATTACTTCCGACAAAAAAAATGGATTTAATCATAAACAGTTGTACGACAAAAAGTTAAAGCATAAAGAGAACCAGGAAAACCTTCACTTAAAGCCTCCGCACATTTATGAAGAGTTGTTCCTGTTGTCATGACATCATCGATGAGTAACACCCTCTTATCCTGAATCTGAAACGTTTTTTTCAACTTGAATACTTGTTTAAGCTGTTTTCTTTGTCCTAAATTCAAAGAGGCTTGTCCGTAATTACCCGAAGTATATTTAAGACAATTGAAAAGAGGGATGTGAAGAATTTTTGCCATTTCTTCAGCTAATAAAAAACTTTGATTATATCCTCTTTTTAACCAATGAGAAAAAGACATAGGAACAGGGATTACGATATCAGGCAATGGCCACTTTAATCGATCAAATTGAGTCATTAAAAATGCTGCCATCCCCTTCGCCAAATGAGGTTGATTTCCATATTTTAATTGTTTGACAAGCGTTTGAGCTGGACCAAAATAATCAAAAGCTGAAGCTTGGCGTAAAAAAAGTGAAGGAAAAGCCTTACATCTTTCACATTTATGCACGAAGGTATTATTTTTTAAATCAAAACAAATGGGGCATCTTTCTTGGGGATTAATCAATTCTAATAGAGAAGCACAAGCATAACAAAAAACAGCTTGGCTAGGTTGTAAACTTTCTTTACAATATAAACAGGTAGCGGGAAAAACAAAATGGATCCAGGATTTTTTAATCTCCTGCCACCAATACATTTTTATTCCTCTGCCTGATTCAAAACATGACGATTTTTTCGATAATGATTTAAATCAATTTTTGCAGGATCAAATATTTCTCCTATCCATTCATTATAATTGTTTGCGAGGTAAGAAGAAATAGAATAATAATAGTCTGGGTACTTTTTTTTGATCCATTGATCAATCTTCCAAGCGACCTGCTCTAAATCTTTTTTATAAAATTTTCGTTGCTTAATCAGATCATCCCGTGTCAATTTGCCGGCATCTAAATGAAAAGGGTTTTCTCCAATAAATCCTGTGTTATCGATCACAGAATGATCTCGATCATAAATCCCTTTTTGATACTCTTGCATATACATAGTAAAAATTTTTGAGATAGCTTGTTTTGCCTTTTCTTGATTTCCTTGTTCTAATAAACTCGTTAGATGATTACCAAGTGTCTCCCCTTTACGTTGAATTAAAAAAGCGACAGAATCTAAATCTACTTTATGAATAATCCCCATTTTATCCTCGAGAGTTACCTTATAATTCAAAAAATTTGTAGGTAATAAATGGAGATAAATTAAACCTGATTCAAGTTTGTTTTGTTGATATGCAATATCATAACCATTAAACACACTCATCAATTTTTTTTGCTTGCGCTGAAGATAAAGCTGTTTGTAGTGATTAAAAGGTGGTAAGGAAGGAAGAAGTTTTACTAAAAAATGTGGTTTAAAATTTTTAAATTTAAAAAATTTTAGAACATATTGGTGATCTGCACTAACAAAGGCATAAGACTGAGCTCCTTTGCCAAGATAAGTATATTTTTGATCTAATATAGCTTTCAAAGACTTTTTTTCATGTTCCGATAAATTGGATGTCTTCCAGAAAGGTGTAAAATCTAACTGATGAGTGATATGAGCAATTCGAAAACCATCAGTTAAAGAATTGTAAAAGTAGATTCCAAGAAAGCTGAGAAGGAAAATTAAAAAGACAACAAACCATTTATTTAAAAACATTTATTTTCTCTATTAAATTTTATTTATTTTTGTTTTGCAAAATTATAAACGAAATTTAATTTTATTAAATATTTATTTACCAAACAAAGCTGCAGCTCCTTTTTTTGAAGTTTTTGCTTGCTTTTGCAAAGAATAGGTTGGCTTTTTTAGATTCCCTTGAACAGAGACAGTAAATAATTCAGCAATTTTAAAAATCAGATTATATTGTTTCATTCGAATCAAAATAGATAATTTTCCATCCAAATCTATCCAGGAAGGCCTTTCATGATTAACCAAGTAAAATTTAGATCCTCTTCCTTCGCTATAAACATCTTTAAGTCGAGTCAAATAAAGGCGATTGCCGTACATCTTAAAGAAAATTGTTCCGTTCACTGGGTTTAATACCTGTGGATCTAAACCGAGTCTTAAGATGATCTCAGCTGGAATTGCTAAAAGAGGAGTATGAACAACATTTTTAGGTGATGAATTCAGAAAATGAAAACGACCTTCGGCTTGCCAAGTTGAGACATCACCTAAGTAACCTTGAAATCCTTCTAAATCTAATCTTTTGACTAACAAAGATTTAAATTTATGTGCAAATGTCACTGTTTGTACTTCTTCTTTTAACAAAGCCGGTTTGAAATTTTTTACAGACAGTTGAGGAAGGCAAAATTGCCACACATTATTTTTATTTTGAAATACTGTTAACTTGGAGCATTGAAAAATACCTGCAGGATCTTCTATGCGAAATTGACTGATTTCTAATTTTTTAGGTTGATAGTTAATGATGGCTTCAACTTGCTTAAAAATAAATCCTTTTAAAATCGCTTCATCAGCAGTTAGTTTCCCTTGAAAATAAAATGACTCTAATAAAGATGGGCCTCCTTTTTTATTTAACCAATAATGACCAACCATTTTATACTGAGGGCCCAGCATAAGTTTTTGGATTTTTTTAGATATATCATAAGTTAGTAAAGGATCGATTAAGTTAAAATTTAAGCCAATTGTTCCTTTTAGAGCAAACCATTGCGAAGAAGACTCTTCACAAACTTCTACAAGGTTTACATCTAATCCACAAAAATGTCCCTTTATTTTTTGAATATGAAATTCTTTGTTTTTATTTCGATTCCAAGAAATTTTCAAAGGGAAACAAGTCACTTTTTCATCAACGAAAAAACATTCTCCTTGATTAAGCTTTGGCCAAACAGCCGTCCCTTTAATTTGAAATGCACATCTCTCTTGTTGGGTGTCTGCGGAAAATGTCAACAAGTTGTTATCAATTATAAATTGAGTATTTTTTAAATCATATAACTGGCTATTTAAGAAATAAGCCCCATTTTCTAGATTCACTTGAAATTTTTGACGAGAAGGGCTCATTTTAAAAGCACATTTCCCAACTAAATTGCCTTCTTGCTTACAATTTGATAGCAGTTCTAAACTATTTTCCTCGATAAAATCAGGAAAATGACGATATAAAATGGCAGAAAGTTCTTTCAAAGTCTGAGAAGGAAAAAGAAAATCACACTGTTCGCATGTCCAATCTTTTTTTATTGGATTGAAATAAAGCATTTTAAAATTACATTCAGCCAATTGTCGAAATTGTCGATTCAAGTTGATAGGAAGTTCGTGAATGAGAATTTCATTTTCTTCTAAAAAATCGATCTGAATCGGTCGATTAATTTCAAAAGAACAATTACGAACAGAAAGTGCTCTTGCCGTGCCTTTTAAATATCCCATCATCGAATGACAATATGAGTCAGATAGAAGATCGAACTTAAGCTTTCCTTTTAGCTGTAACTGTCCTCGAGGGTTCCAATTAATAGCAAAATTTTTACAAATAGACCATTGCTCTATTCTTTCTAAATTAAGCTCTAATAAGTTCACTTGAAGATTTAACAACCCCTTATCAGGAATAAATTCTCCTTCTAAACCCAAAACGGTGGATTCAGAATCATTTAATCCAAAAAAATTAATTTTCCATCTGTCCTCTAGTTGTAAAAAATCAACAGATAAATGGATATTATCCCATTGAATTTGATCAATGGTCCATCGCCGGTTAGCTAACTTTCCTGCCAGAAAAGCTTTATGAACTGGACGAGAGATAGAATGTATAGAATTACTTTCTAGTTGATAAGAAAAGCTATTTTCTGACTTATCATAATGCCAACTAAAATCTGCTACCCCTTCGACAGGTTCTAATTGATCTATTTTAGCAATGAAAGAAGCTGGTAAAAAAAACAATCCTGATTTTTTAAATAAACATAAATTTTTTATAAGGGGATGAATTTTAAAATGAGATGCAAACTCAAAAGAAGATAAATGTCCCTCTGATGAAAATTCACATTGAAATTTTTCTGGGTAAATATGACCCAAATGCGATAAATCAGGATTGATAACAATCTGTTTACCTCCCCCTATTGTTTCTCGAGTGATAGCAACTAAACGGGCTAGTTCATCTTGCTCTTTTTTCACACAAATGTCTAAATCAATATCAATATAGGATTTATTTAAATTTTTTAGAGAGAGATGATGCCCGTTTAAATCGCATTCTTGAACTACTTTTGGTCTTCCAATGAGTAATGTCCCTTGAATATCAGAGAGAGTTAAACAAGATTCAGAATGCAAATAATCTACATCAGCATAAAGTCCTTTTAAAGATAAATTTTCTTTTTCGAAAGGAAAATACCCATCTAGTAAAGCTCCATTAGCTCTTGCAAATAGATGATAATCATTTGGGAAAAATTCAAATTTTAAAAATAATCCTTCCCCTTTCCCTATTAATTCTCCATCAATTCTCATTTTTGTAACAGGGGAAGAAATATGAAGCATTTCTAAAACATGCTGTATTTGAGAAATTTTACCACTGAAAATCGGACAATGAATTTTTAAATTAAATACTTCTGGGGCTGGATCTTCATAATCTAATGCCAAACAGCCAGCGAATTGAATATCCTGACACTCTCCTTCTAAAGAATGAATATGAATTGTTTGATTTTTAAATAAGACCTTACCTTGGATATTGTCAAAATGTAGCCCAGTATTTTTGTCTAAATAGGTAGCACATCGAACAGGAAGCATTCCTCGATGATGTAACGACCTGAAATTGAGCTCATGAAAACCTAAAAGTTTTCCAGGGACCGATGAATGTAATTGCTTAGATTCAATTAATAAATTTTCATTTTCAATCACTAATTGATCGATATCATAATTAATTGTCAGAAATTCTTGATTAATAGAACCTTTGACTTCAGCATTTCCTCTTACTTCTACAGAAGCTGGCTTGAATATAAAAGGCGCAACATATTCTTCAAGATCGACATTATGAGCATAAAACCAACCAAGCGGGGCAAATTCCCGTTCAGGATAATCAGCAATTTTTTTTAATTCTCCTCCAAAATGAATAAGCTGCGCATTTTCAGGGTTTTTCTGCCAAATGTTAGCAATACCTGTTAAATCGACATTTGAAGCTTGTTTCTTGATATCAGCTACAATAGCTAACTGATGATGATTTAAATGATTGTGAATTCCTTGTTTCAAATGTTGAGGAAAAAATTTTGCTAGATCTTGCATTTCTCCATTTAAATTGATTTTAATAAGGTTCTCCTCTTCTCCCCACTCAATATCCATGTCTCCTTGAAGACCTGCAAATTGCAGGGATGCCAAAGCATGAGGAATAAGCCCTTTGACTACTTTTAAATGTGTCTGAATAGACGTCAAAGAAGGAACTTGATCTAAACCTAATAATTGAATATTTCCATTATCAATATGCAATTCGGTATTAATGGTTCGCCATATTTCTGGGACCAAGGGCTGAATAGATCCATTACCTTTTGCATGTTTCAGAGAAAATTCAGCATTAAAATTAGAAAGTTTAAACTTCAAATCATCTACTTGAAGATGGTTAAATTGAATGTTTTCTAGATTTTTTTTAATGAGATGTGCTTCAAGAGTAGCCTGAAAAATCCCACTTTTTAATTCAATATTTGAAAGTTTAGGCCAGTACATACTCAAAATTCTTTGTATGAAACCAAACTCCACATGCGAAAGATTTGTTAACTTAATTTCAATTTTTTTAGGATCTTGAGATAATTCATCCAAAAAAAAATAGACATGACCTTCTTGTTGGCTGGGAGAACGACAAAATAAATCCAGCTTGAAATTTAGGTGGCGTCGGGAATTTAAATTCGCTTCACCAATGAGATTGAAATCACATTGTTCTTGTTGATAAAGACCATTCGCTTTTAAATCAACAACCATTTTTTCTAAACTATCGATAGAGATACGCCCTAGAATGTGGTTTATAGACCAATTGTCAATCTGCTTTGACTGGTAATTTAAGTGAGCGGGCTTTAAAAACTCAACATGACCAACGGTTGTTAAGACGTCTTCCTCTTTATTAGGATGACTATTTTTTTCTAGATGTAACCAGGCTCGTTGAATATTTCCTTTTAAATTAGCTGTAATGTCTGTAAACGCTAATTGATCAATATACAAATCTCCTGTTAAGTAAGGACGTGAATAAGGAACAAAAATTGCTTCTATTTTTCCATCTAAAATTCCTGAGCAGACTTGCCAATGATTCAATCCTTTCCATACCGTCTTAGCTAAAGAAAATAAACTAGTCGCCTCAATTTCATGACATTGCAAGTTAATTTGCATGAAATTTGAGTGATTTAAAGTTTCTAAAATTAAATAGTTATTATTTTTTTCTGAATCTTGAAAATAAGCTTTAACATATCCACCGTCTTTTTGATTGAATGCTAAATCAAATTGCATTTGATGCGTTAATTGAGAAGAGTTCCAAATCAAAGCTCCTTGATTAATCTTCAGATTTGCTTGGAGATTAATCCAGGTTGTTTTTTCAGTCCATGAACGCAATCGAGATAATTGGTTATCTTGTTTTTCTTTTAACCTATAATTTGGTTGATCCAGAGTGATAAAAAAATTAACTTGTCTATTCCAAAGATCTAAATTGTAATCTAAGACCATTTTATCAGCTGAAAACTGATCGTCTTCTGTATGTAACTCAAGCAAAACAATTTGATTTTTATGTAAAATAAATTTTTTAAACTGAAGCGGGGTTTCAAAATAACGCGCAGAATAATTTTGAATCATCCATTTTAAAATGGATGATTCAATCGTTTGATAAAACAAAACTATCCCTACCACACAAGCGACGAATGTAATAAGGCAGACTTTTTTAAACATACTTTAAAACTCAAAAACTTAGAATTTTCCAAAAAGGAAAACTTGCGTTCAAGTGACTGAAAAAAAGGTTATTGTAACTTATTTACCACTAACACTCAATAGAGCTTGATCAAATGCAGGAAACAATTGTTTACAAAAGATAAAAAAATTGAAGGGAAAGTTCACATTCCATATTGTTGAATGTAATAGCAAATAGCAACAGCAAAGAAAGCATATGAATTTACCACCAAAAAAATTGGTTATTGGTCCTCACACAGTTTGTCTAAGTTGGAATGAAAATTTACCAGTTGTTAAATATCAGAATCGAATTTATCCTCACATCTGGCTTTTAGTGGAAGCATTACCCGAACTTTCAGACCCTCTCCATTTAGTTTCTTTTGCACAACTTTCAAACTTTTTGTGGAAAGGAGGAGAGTTTGAATATATTGAATGTATTAAAACATATCAAAATAGTTACAAAGAGCGCATTGGACTCGAACGCGCTCAACCCACTATTTTTTTTGAACATCGCTTAACAGATTATAAAATCTTTGATGTTTCTATCATGCACAAACCTAAAATTGAATCGAATCAACTTGTTTATTTTGCTTATCAAGTTTCCACAGGTCTTCCGTATAGAGTCGTCTGCCCTTTTCCTTATAAATCTACCACCGCAACTATCCACTATCAAATTTTGCCTATTATTGAATAAATTCATCCCAAAAATAAATTTCCATCATTCAAAAATTTTAACAAATAAGAATTTTTAAAGATTTTTTACGATCTAATATAACACGAAAAATAATCGTTACAATTTTCGTATTGCTGTTCATTATTTTTTTATTTGCAAGATCCAGCTAATTTGATAGCCTGACACAAAGTACAATAGAAGTTTTGAAACTCAAAACACACCAATGTATGCAATCTAAAAACAATTTTTATACTTATATTGTTAAAGATTAGAAGGATGCGCGAATGCTAAGACGACTGTTAGATTATCAACTTTCTTTGACCGAAAAAGGAAAACCCCTACATAAGTTACGTCCTTTAATTGAAGCGACAGATACCTTTTTATACGAAGCTCCTTTAAATACGAAGAAAGGACCTCATATCCGCGATGCAGTAGATATTAAGCGTTGGATGATGATCGTCATTTTTTCTCTCATTCCTTGTCTCTTAGTGGCAATTTGGAATACAGGTTTGCAAAATTTCATTTATACAAGTGGTGATTTTAAACTGATGAATGAATATTTATCAGGATCTAATTCTTTACAAGGCTACATAGACTTCGCTTTGAAAGATAATCGTTTTTTAACCATTATCAAAATAGGGCTGACAACATTACTTCCCATTATCCTTATTTCATATGCCGTGGGTGGATTATGTGAAGCTTTATTTGCTATTCTAAGAGGTCATGAAATCACAGAAGGACTTCTAGTCACGGGTATTCTATACGCATTAATCCTTCCTCCTACAATCCCTTATTGGATGGTGGCAGTCGGGGTAGCAGCAGGAGTCATTTTAGGAAAAGAAGTCTTTGGTGGTTCGGGTATGAATATCGTAAATCCCGCTCTTGCTTGCCGAGCTTTTTTATTCTTCACCTTTCCTGGAAAAATGTCCGGTGATGTTTGGGTTGGAACAAATCCTACATTGGTACGTGAAAGTTTACTTAAAATGAATCATGATGCTCACACAGGAAGTTTAGATGGCTATAGTCAAGCGACTCATCTTGCTCGATTTAATGTAACTCCAGAGATCAAACGCATTCATGTAGACGCCATTGCTTCCAATGATTTAGGAAATCAAGTCCATTCCTTCCCTATCATTGAAAAACAATTTAATCAATGGAAAGAAGTCGGACAACATCAAGCCACTTTAACACAACTCGAATCTGATCAACTTAGACAATTTGTTACATCCCCTCTTCAGGATGGAGGATTAGGATTAGCATCAGGAAATTATGAAGATGCCTATCATTTTGCCTCCTTAAACTACGGTCTTGGACATAATAGTGACTGGCATTGCTTTTTAGGTGATAAATTAGGTTGCATGGGAGAAACCTCTGTTTTCGCCTGCATTTTAGGAGCTATTCTCCTAATTTGGACAGGAGTAGGTTCTTGGCGTACTATGGTAGGTATGACATTGGGAGCTTTTATGACAGCATTACTCTTTGAATTTGGTACACGTCTATTAGGAGCTGAGGGAGGAGCATGGAATCCAGCTGCTTTTACATTTCCGGCCTATAAACATTTGCTTTTAGGTGGATTAGCTTTTGGGATCGTTTTCATGGCTACAGACCCTGTATCTTCGCCTTCTAGAAAGTTAGCTAAATGGATTTATGGAGCATTTGCTGGAATGATTGCCATTGTCATTCGAACTATTAATCCCGCTTATCCTGAAGGAGTTATGCTAGCGATCTTAATGGCTAACGTATTTGCTCCCTTAATCGATTATTATGTAGTCCAATATGAAAGGAACAGGAGTTTACGACGTGTCAGAGCCTAATCAAAAACTTCGAATGAGCCAAAATCAATATACGCTCATTTTCATGGTTATCTTAAGTTTGGTCTGTGCATTGATCTTGTCAGTACTAGCTAGTTCTTTAAAAGGCCCTCAAGAACTTTCTAAAGAATTAGATCGAAGCAAACAAATGCTTATTGCTGCTCGAATCATTAGCCCTTATGGATATTTTTTAATACAAAACGAGAAAGGTGAATTTCTTCCTGCTAAATTCGTAACAGGAGGAAGTTTAGAACAAATTGATCGCGAAATCATCCCTACTGGAGAACAGATTTTAGAAATTTATAAAAATCGCATTCAACCGTTTTTAACTAATTCTAAAGGGGAAATAACAACTTTCCAAGAAGCTAAAATTGACGAATCTCAATATGTGGCTCAATACCGTAAAACAGGATACTATAGACAACCATGGAAATTGATTTACAAAATTTTCCCCAACAAAAAAAATTCTAAAGATATAGATGAAAACTCTCCGATTGAAGGTTATGTAATTCCGGTGAACGGAATGGGACTTTGGGATGCAATTTATGGCTATTTAGCCATTAAGCCAGACGGAAATACAGTCATTGGAATTTCTTGGTATGATCAAAAAGAAACTCCTGGTTTAGGAGCAAATATTGCGGATGCTCCTTGGCAAAGCCAATTTCCAGGTAAGCACATTTTTCAAGAAAGTGCTGATGGAAAAACAGATTTTCAAACCGCAACACTTGGAATTACTGTTGTTAAAGGAAAAGTCAGCGAAGTCCTGGGAAATTCGCCCAAAGCTTTAAGTGCAGTAGATGGTATGGCTGGAGCCACACTAACCGGTAATGGAGTTACAAACGCATATAAAAATGTCTTAGCAGCTTACAGGCCTTTTTTAATTAAATCTCAAGATAAATTTGCTAAAATTCAATCACAATAAAGGGAATTCATGAGCCAGCCCGAACCTCCAGTTTCGAGTTATTTTACCTCGCAAATTTGGTCTAGTAACCAAGTTTTAGTAGCTGTTTTGGGAATTTGTTCTGCCTTAGCGATTACCAATCGATTAAGTGTTGCCATTACGATGGGGCTTTCAGTATCATTTGTCACAGCTTTTTCCTCTCTTTTTGTTTCCTTACTGAGAAAAATTACTCCAGACAGTGTTCGCATGATCGTTCAATTAGCAATTATTTCCGTTTTTGTCATTATTATTGATCAGTTTTTACAAGCTTATTTTTTTGGTATTTCTAAAGTTTTAAGTGTATTTGTTGGATTAATTATTACAAATTGCATTGTGATGGGAAGAACAGAAGGAATGGCGAAAAATGTAGGGCCTTTAGCAGCTTTTTTAGACGGGTTAGGTGCTGGAACGGGCTATGCCATTGTCTTATTCATTATTGCTTTTATTAGAGAATTATTTGGATTTGGCCAACTATTTGGTTATCAAGTTATCCCTCAATCATGGTATGCCACAGCAGCAAATCCTGACGGCTATGAAAACTTTGTTCTAATGGTTAGTCCTCCGGCAGCTTTTTTTCTGATCGGTGGTCTCATTTACGTATCTAAAAAAATGCAAGGTAATGCTTAATACCATTTATTGAAAAGAGGAGACTTTGTCATGTGGATGGGACCCTACAGCGTGCTAAACCTTTTTGGTTTGTTATTACAAGCTGTATTTATTGAGAACTTTTTACTTGTCAATTTCTTAGGAATGTGTACCTATTTAGCCTGTTCTAATAAGCTAAAAACAGCTAATGGATTGGGTATCGCTGTTGTTTTTGTATTGACAGTTTCTGGAGTTTTAAATTGGTTTGTGCATCGTTTTGTGACAGGCCCGGGAGCTTTAACCTGGCTAAGTGCATTCGGAATAGATAGTTCTCAAGTCAATCTCGGTTTTTTGGAGTTTCTACTATTTATCTCTGTGATTGCAGGTTTTACACAAATCCTCGAAATCATCATTGAAAAAGTCTCTCCCGCCCTTTATATGTCGCTTGGACTCTATCTTCCTCTCATTGCAGTCAATTGTGCGATTTTAGGAGCTTGCTTATTTGCAGTGACTCGAGATTATCCTTTTTTCCCTAACCTTATTTACGTCTTTGGTTCAGCTGTAGGCTGGTGGCTTGCCATTGCTTTGATTGCAGCTATTCGAGAAAAAATAGCGATATCTAATGTGGTTCCCGAATTAAAAGGAATGGGGATTACTTTTATCATGTCAGGATTAATGTCTATGGCATTTATGGGGTTTACTGGTATCAAGCTTGCTGATCCTTCGCCACCAGAAGCTACTTCTGAACAACCTTTAAAAGAATTGGCGTTATCGGATGATTCTTCCTCTCAGGAAACATTGACGTTAAGCAAATAAGAATTATCTTAAAAACAGTCCAAAGGATTATTCGTCATTTTTTACAAAAAATTGCCTAAATATTCTTTCAAATTATGCCGAAGGCAAAAGTTTTCATCATAAGAGCTACTTTGTAAGTAACGCTTCTTTTAAAGCTTTTTTTAAATAAATTTAGTTTCTTGCTCCGTAATAGACGGAATGCCGAAAACGCTATGAGATCCAGCCAGAAGCAATTAATAATGCTGCTAGAGGATCTATCGATTTATCGTAAGCTTTTTTATAACAAGCATACCATCCTTCATAAAACCAAAACATCTTGCCAAAGTACCAATTAAATTGATTTTCTGCAGAACCGTCAAAGAAATGAATTTTATATAAAAATTATGATTTTAATAAAAAAATGCACATCAAATTTTTGTTATTAAAAAATATTTAATTAATTTAATCTGTTTTTTGCAGGTTTTGACTTTATTCCGCCTAAAAGTAAAATGCTTCTTAAGTTAGCTAACTGTTAAACTTAAAAACATTTAAGCTTGACTACAAAAAAATGACCAATTTTTACAATGTCCAAAATTAATTGGAGGAAATTATGATAAATAATGTTTTTAACTCTTTTATAGAGCTTTGTAAAGATTTTCAGGTTAGTGAACAAAGTCTTTCTTCCGTTTCCGATTCAGTTGCAGAAGAAGCAGGTCAAAAATTTTTTAAAAACATTGGTTCTCCTTCTTGTCATTATCAAGCAAAATTTCTGAGCGAAATATCAGCTCAAATTCCTACCCACCTTAGCTTAAGCCTTTATAAATTTTATTTTTATCAAATTAAAGATATTTCTGATCCAACAGATCCTACGATATTAATACAACTTAATCAAATTACTCAACTTGCCGATAAAGCAATTCACGATTATCAAGAATGCATTAAATTAATGGAAAAGGGCATGGGCCGAGAAATGTTTAGATTTTTACCAATGTCAATGTTAAATTATTTGTATGGACCTGAATTTGTGAAAATAACGATTGAATCAGACCTAAATTGTCAATTGGAAGAATTGATAGACCTCTTTATAAGTCATGTGCCTGAAACGAAGTTGGAAAATTTTCGCTTAGTCATCCAAAAAATGCGTAACATTGATTTACCATTTGATTTATATGCTATAGATGATTGTGAGCAGAAAACGCGAACGATAATCCCCGTTGAAATTTTTGCGAGAGTTCATCATCGTGCAATAGAAGACATAAAGCGTTTATTTCAACACCACACTGATAATTTCTTAGAAAAAGTTTTAATTGCCAGAGATTTAGAGACAATCGAGCTTTTCCAAAAAAATACAGAAAGAGTTAAAAGCTTATGAATAATATCAATTCTTGTGATTCTAGCACTATTGTTGAGCCTTGCTACACTTGTAAACGTTTTGAATTTGATGATCCAAAAGATTATCAAAAACAATTGATCCGAACAATTATCCGGGTACTCGTACCTATTGATAGAATAGGTAAATGGAGTTGGTATTTGGTCAAAATATATAGCATTGCCCGACCTATCTTTAAAATCTTATTTCAAATATTTGAATTTATCAACCGATGTGCTTGTTTGTTAGCAAAAGGGCTTATCTCAATAAAAACTAAATTAGTCGGAATCGATCTCCATATACATTTATTTACAGTTGTTAACGTTCAACAACCTTGTTGTTCACACATAGCACATCGTTATACCGAAAATGCTTTATCAGTTTAGACAAAAAATGATATCTATTCTAAGGTAAAATATTGTTTCCCCTATTTTCATCTTTTTGATGATAAAAAGTGTATACTAATAAAATTTAACCAAGCTAAAAACTGCTTTGACATTTGTCAAAAAAACCTTTGAATTTTATAAGTATTTTTTTTTCCGTAGTCGATTACGATAAAATTCATTCCTTTATTTTTCATTTCATCCAAGCCTTACTTCTGAAAAACACCGTAAAAAGCTTTGCAGCTAACAAATTAATCGCCTTCTTGTTTAACCACTAAGATTTTTCAAGCCTTACTTGCTTTTATAGTTAATTGAATTTAATCGTGCATATAGATATAGTTTGAGTTAAAAAGTTATGGCATATTCCAAAGTTTTAAGGCAAAAAGCACTCAACTATTTAGAAACTGGACATTCTGCAAAAGAAGTCAGACAAGTTTTCGGTATAGCGTTAAGAACAGTGTTTAACTGGCTGAAACGCCAAAGAAATGGATGTTTAGAAGATAAACCAAGAAAAAGACACCCCATTAAAATTGATAATGACCAACTAAAGAGCTATATTAAAAAATATCCTGATAGTTATTTGAAAGAGATAGCGAAAGAATTTAATGTAGATCCTTCCTCTATATTCTATGCTTGTAAAAGGCTTAAAATCACTTTAAAAAAAGGCCTTATTTTACAAAGAAAGAGATTAGAAAAAACGTGAGGAGTTTAAAAAAGAATTAGAAAAGATAGCAGAAGAAGATTGTGTTTATCTTGATGAAAGTGGAATCAATGAGTATCTACAACGTCTTGAAGTTTTCTGGGCAAATTTTAAACAATTAGCCCGGTTAAGTTTAAACAAATTATCAAACCTTGCAAAAGCCAATAATTATTCTTTTTGTCAAATATGCACTTACGTGCACAATTAAATTCAATTACATATAATTTAAATTATTCTCTTCTTTGTGCAATTTCTGGCTAATTTTGAACCTCAGTTTTCGTTTTTAGCATTTGTGCTTCATTACAAAATTGCAGTAAATGAAATGACTGAGCATTTATTCAAAATAGTTTTCATTCAAGATTCGTTTAGAGTTAATCGTAGTGAACCAACTTCTTTCTAGTTTTTAATGATTTATTCTTTTGAATAATTTTTTTTCTGAGCTGTTTCGCTTTGTTTGATTAAATAGCATGGATTTTTTCATTATATTATTTTTTTTATAATGCAATACTATAGAGAAAAAACCCCTTTTTAGAATATTTGAAAGATGCTTTTTATATTAAAATGGTAATTTAAATAAAAAAATGCGCATCATTTTTTTTTATTAAAAAATATTTGATTAATCTAATCTGTTTTCTGCAGGTTTTGATTTTACTGCGGATAAAAGTAAAATGCTTTTTAAATTTGATAACAGTTAAAATAAAAAAGACATTTAAGCTTAGCTCAAAAAAAACGTTGAATTTTAAATTAGTAAATAGAGGAGGTAATTATGACAATCAATCTTTGTATCGATTTTTGTAACTCGTATATAGAGCTTTGTAAAGATGTTCAAATCGATGAATCAGGCTTTCCTTCCTCCCCTCCTTCTACGGTCGACGCTGCCGCACAGAAATTTTTCAATAAAATAGGTTCCCCACCCTCTTCTTTTTGTAAAATGAAATTTTTGGCTGATATATCGACGCAACTTCCCATCTACCTTAGTTTTGGCCTTTACAAATTTTATTTTTATCAATGCAAAGAAATTTCCTACTTAAAAGATGTTAACGCATTATCAATACAACTTGACAAAACTAAACAAATTGCGGATAAAGCTATTAAAGAGTACCAAGAATGTATTAAATTAGTGGAAACAGGCGTGTATAGAGAGCTACTCAATTTTTTTCCAGCTTTTATGTTAGATTGTTTTTATGGAAAGGAATTTGTAAACCTAACAACAATAATCGAAGCAGATTTACTTCCTTCGCCAAAGGAATATGCGAATTACTTTCTTAATCAACTACCTAAAACAAAGCTAGAAAATTTCCGTTTAGTCTCCGAAAAAGAACGTAATATTGGTTTAACATATGACTCATGGACTATCATTGATAGTGAACAAAAGAGCGAAATAACAATACCAGCTGAAATTTTTGCGAAAGTTCATTATCGTGCGATGAAAGATATACCTGATCTCTTTCGTCAATATGCTGATACTCCCTTTTATCAAAATTTGGTTGACAATCATTTTAAAACATGGGAAATTTTGAAAATTCATCGTAAAAGGGTAGAAGCGTATGAACAACATCAATCCATATAGTTCTAACACTATACCCCCTGATTCCCTATCACCACAACTATCAAATCTTATAGTTTTTAAAAGACCTCGCTTGAATCAGGAAATTGCTCAAGAAAAACTTCTTTTGTTAAAGTTAGTCACTATTTCCCAACCTATCTTCGAAATTTGCCGTGCTAACCAAGAAATTGCTCAAGAAAAACCTTTTTGGTTAAAGATAATCGCTATTGCCCAGCCTATTTTTAAAATCTTATTTCAAATATTTGAATTTATCAACCGATGCGTCTGTTTCTTGGCAAAAGGGCTTATTTCAATGAAAACTAAATTAACAGGAATTGATCTCCATATTCATTTATTTACAGTCGTTAATGTTCAACAACCTTGTTGTTTACACATGATAAATCGTTATTCCGAAAATGCTTTGTCAGTTTAGGCAAAAAAATGATATCTATTCTAAGATAAAATATTGTTTCCTCTATTTCCATCTTTTTGAGGATGGGAAAAAGCATATTATTAGACTGTAATCATTTAACCTTTTTGACGCGCATGAAAATAGCGCTTAAACCTCATAAGCATTTTTTCTTTATTTTTATAAACCCAATATCCTGGAACTGGAAATACCCTTTGAAATATCGCACTTTTTGTTGATCTCTTCCATTAATCGCTTAAATTTTTCTGCTTCTTGAATCCAATATTTCAATTTGTGTCTTTGTTTTAGTTCTTTTACATTTTTTCAAATTCCTTGCACATCTTACTTTGGCTAGCTGATTTGATTACTTGTGTATCCCTTCTATTTCTTCTTGTGTAAGCTCTTTGCCAGCTTTAAATGCTTGTGCAAGCTAGTTGTCGTCTTGCCTAAGTACTCTAGTTTCTTGTTTGATAATT
The DNA here is from genome assembly GCF_000011565.2 of Candidatus Protochlamydia amoebophila UWE25. Lineage (NCBI taxonomy): Bacteria > Pseudomonadati > Chlamydiota > Chlamydiia > Parachlamydiales > Parachlamydiaceae > Candidatus Protochlamydia > Candidatus Protochlamydia amoebophila. The sequence continues at coordinate 406,427 of NC_005861.2, read as the reverse complement.
TCCATTTCCTCATAGCAGCTTTGGCTAAGGGCAATAAAATCAGCATCAATCCAAAACTCAGGTTATTTATCGTGTCAAAATCGTGTTTTGTATAGTAAGTTTATCTTGGATAACTCAAAACTAAATTAGTTTGTCTGAAATCAAATCTTATGACTTTAGAACAAATTTTTTATTTTAACGAATATAACAAGTATTTAGAAAAAATTGGATTTGTTTGCTGAAAATAAAAGGAATTAGTGTAAAGGTTTTATTTATAGGTTGCAAAAATGATTGAGGAGTGTAAATAAAATTTTGTTTTTCCCATCTTTCTTAAACTTCGAATAAAGCAAAAAAACTTTCTTTTGTATTCAAAAAAAATTATTTACAAACCGATTTTTTAATAAACAAGCTTTAAATCAACAGAATCTCACCCAAAATCCTTAAATCTTGAAAGGTTTTGATGAGCAATTAACAAATCTTCAACACGGCAAAAATGATAAAATTTTCTGTCGAATAAATTCTTAATCTCAATCTATTTTGTTGAAGAAATTAATTAACAAGAGTATGCCTTTCTTATTCGGAATGACGCGCTTGAAAACTCGGGTTGAATAAATAGAGAGGATAGATGTTCTCCAAATTCGTTAAAATTTTAGCATCATATCCTTTTTTTATATTCTTCGTGTTGAAAACTTTTGGATTTCCTACTCTTTCATTTTTACACGCCGAAGTAGATGAAAATAGGGAAAGCAATCTCCCCATTTTAGACTTGAATCAGGCCGTATATCGCGTTTTAACCGCTTCACCTTCTCTACAAATTGCCAAAAAAGAATCCTCTGCTAAATACTCTTCAGTTAAACAAGCCCAGCTCGCTCCTAGTCCCGTTCTGAGCTATGAAGTCGAAAACTTCTCTGGTCGACGCACCTGGAAAGGTTGGAATCATCGAGAAGAGAGCTATATTTGGTCTCAATTATTTGAAACTGGGGATAAACGGCAAATACGAACGCAAGCTGCATCTTATCGCTATTACGCAGCTATGGTGGGTTATGATATTTCAAAACTTGTCCTGCTAAACCGTCTTCATCGCGCTTTCATACAAGTAGCTGCCAACCAGGAACTTTTAAAAAACGCAATTCAACAATCACAAATTGCTAAAGAAATGCTAGACATTGCCACAAAAAAAGTGGAGGCTGGTAAAGTTTCTTTAATCCAACAAAATAAAGCACAAGTGGCTTATTCTCTAACATTAATTAACTCTGAAAAAGCTCAAATAGATTTAAAAAATGCCAAACGAAGATTATCTTTGCTTTGGGCTGAAACGTGTCCTGACTTTAAAACCGTCTTATTTCCCTTTTTTGACCTCGAAATGCCGAAAGAACTTCAAACTTACATTGAAGATCTTTGCAATCAACCAGAAATTACTCAACTGCTCTATCAATTTCAAAATGCAAAACATCATTGGCGATTGGAAAAAGCGAATCGTATTCCTGATGTGACTATGCAAGTAGGATATAAAATCAATTATGAAGAAAAAAATCAGGGATTAATTGCCGGAGTATCCATCCCTATTCCCATTTTTAACCAAAATCAAGGCAACATCTCAGAAGCCTATTTTGAAATGTTAAAAGTTGATGAACAGAAAAGATTGCTAGCCCTTACTCTCCAGTCTAAATTGTCTATTATTCATGAAGAATTTAATCGCTCTTACTTAGAAGCCCAAGAAATACAAAGCAAAACTCTTCCTTTAGCGAAACAAGCTTTTGAACTAGCGCATAAAGGATATTTAGAAGGAAAATTCGAATATTTGGACGTATTAGATGCTCAAAGAACATTGTTTGAAATCACAGAAAACTATATTCAAACATTAATCAATTACCACACCAAACGTGCCGATATGGACTATTTAAACAGTCAACTGGATTAACTTTATGAACAGAAACTCCTTCCGTTATTTTATTCTGTGTATGTTACTTTCATCAGTTCAATTATTTTCTCATTCTCAAGAAGAGCACGAAGAAAATTCTGTTTATTTGACAACAGATCAAATCAAACAACTTGGTATCAGGATAAAAAAAGCAGGAGCTGGAACCCTCTTTTTATCAATTTCTACACCCGGAAAAATTATTCTTCAACCCGATCAATTAGCTCATATCGTTCCAAAAGTTTCTGGAATTACTCGTGAGGCTAGTTATAACCTTGGTCATTTAGTCAAACGTGGAGACATAATGGCCATCTTAGAAAGTAGTGACATGGCAGACTATAAAGCGGCTTTTCTGGCTGCTTTAAGTCGCAAGAAATTAGCTCAATCGAGCTTAAAAAGAGAAAAAAAGCTTTTTCAAGAAAAAATTTCTTCAGAGCAAGATTATCTCAATGCTAAGAATGGATATGAAGAATCTTTCATTAATCTTCAGCTAGTTAAACAGAAACTGCAAGCATTTGGTTTACTTTCAAGCGAAATAGAGGAATTAGCCATCCAAAGTGAGCCTAACTTGAGACTCTACTCTATACGCTCTCCTATCGATGGAACAGTAATCATGAGGCATATTACAATAGGAGAATTCATAGAAAATACAAATATCATTTATGAAGTAGCTGATCTTTCTAAAGTATGGGTTGAAATTGGCATTTATCCTAAAGATTTGTATAAAGTGAAAGCTGGACAATCGGTTGTCGTTACAATACCTAGTGAAAATAAATTGGCGCAAGCTAGACTCATTTATGTCAGTCCTATTGTGGCAGATGAAACAATTGCAGCTAAAGCGATTGCAGAACTTGATAATCAAACAGGAGATTGGCGTCCGGGAGTTTTTGTCAAAGCTTTAATCGAAACGGATCAACTGCCCTGTCCTCTCGTAGTTCCCAATGATGCGATTCAAATGATCGATGATCAACCAATCTTATTTGTCGGTTCTAAAAACGAATTCGAAAAGCGAATTGTTCAGCTTGGTCAAAGTGATGGAAAAAATACAGAAATTCTTTCTGGCTTAAAACCTGGGGAATCCTATGTTGTAAACAAAACATTTCTATTAAAAGCTGAATTAGGAAAAAACTCAGCTGAACATGAGGATTAGGGATGATTGAAAAAATCCTTCGCTATTCCTTATATCATCCACTTAAAGTTATCCTTTTCACTTCTTTAGTAGCTTGCTATGGAATTTTTTCTTTTTTTAAATTACCCATTGATGCTGTACCTGACATTACTAATAATCAAGTTCAAATCAATACCATTTTAGGTGGTTTATCTCCTGTTCAAATAGAAAAGCAAGTCTCTTATTTGATTGAAACAGCTTTAGCAGGTATTCCTGGCCTTCAAATGACAAGATCTTTATCACGAAATGGTTTTTCTCAAGTTACAGCTATTTTTGATGATAACGTCAATATTTATTTTGCTAGGCAACAGATTAATGAAAGATTAAATGAAGCGATTAAAAATCTTCCCGAAGGTGCTGAAATTCACATGGGTCCTCTTTCTACAGGACTTGGCGAAATTTATATGTGGACAGTTGATTTTATCCCTCGTTCTAAAAAAAATGAGAATAGAAAACTCGCAGGATGGATGGTTGATGGTTCTTATCAAACCCAAGAAGGACAAATTTTAAAAAATGAAGAAGAAAAAGCTTCTTATCTGCGCACTATACAAGACTGGATCATTAAACCTCAATTGAAGAGCATCCCAGGACTAGCTGAAATTGATTCGATCGGAGGGTATGTTCTGCAATATCACATTGAGCCCAACATCGAAAAAATGATTGCATTGGGATTAAGTTTTGATAACCTTATTCAAGCCGTACAAAAAAATAATTTAAGTATTAGTCCTGGCTATATTGAAAAATTAGGAGAAGGATTACTCGTTAAATCAGATGAAAGATTAAACAATCCTAAGGAAATAGAGACAATTGTTGTTGCCACACGAGAAGGTATCCCCATTCGCATTCGAGATATTGCTGATGTAAAAATTGGGAAAGAAATGCGCACAGGAAGTGCAACTCACAATGGCAAAGAATCAGTTATTGGAACCGCTCTCATGTTAATAGGTTCTAATAGTCGCACTGTGTCTCAAGCTGTTGAACAAAAACTTTCTGAAATCGCTCGCACGCTTCCTCCAGATGTAATCATTACTCCTGTGCTCAATCGGACAAAGCTTGTTAATGCCACCATTGATACAGTTGCGAAAAACTTAAGCGAAGGAGCCATTCTTGTTATTGCGATTTTATTTGCTTTTTTAGGACATTTTCGAGCTTCATTAATTACTGCCTTAGTCATTCCTTTATCGATGTTGATGACAGCAATTGGAATGGTACACACACAAATCAGTGGCAATCTAATGAGTCTTGGTGCCATTGATTTTGGACTTATTATTGATGGAGCTGTTATTATTACAGAAAATTGTTTAAGAAGACTTTCTCTCAAAAGAAAGACCATCAATAGAGATTTAACTAAACAAGAACGAACTGAAGAGGTTTTAGCCGCAAGCCAGGAAATGATTCAACCGACCGTGATTGGACAAGCTATTATTATCACTGTTTATGTTCCTATTTTAACATTATCAGGGGTAGAAGGAAAAATGTTTTATCCGATGGCCATGACAGTAATTATGGCTTTAATTTCGGCATTTATTCTTTCCCTTACATTTGTGCCGACAATGATTTCTCTTTTTGTGAAAGGAAATATGCAAGAAAATGAAAAGGGGTTTGTTCATTTCATAAAAAAAATATATCAATCCGTTCTCGAAAAAGTGTTGCATTTTCCCTTAGCCACAACTTTGTCATCATTAATAGTTGTTTTTATCTCACTCATTCTTTTTTTCAGGCTTGGCGAAGAGTTTATTCCTACTTTAGATGAGAGAGATCTAGCCATGCATGTTATGCGTATTCCAAGCACCTCATTATCCCAGTCAACAGAAATGCAAAAGGACGTAGAAAAAACACTTCTTACACTGCCAGAAGTTTCATTCGTATTTTCTAAAACAGGAACTGCTGAAATGGCTTCTGATCCCATGCCTCCCAATGTTTCAGATACTTTTATTATTTTAAAAAAGCGAGAAGAATGGCCTAATCCGAAACTGACTAAAGAAGATTTAATTCATAAAATTGAACAATCTGTTCAATTCGTTCCTGGCAATAATTATGAATTTACACAGCCTATTGAAATGCGTTTCAATGAGTTAATTTCAGGAGTTCGCAGTGACTTAGCTGTGAAGGTATATGGAGATAATTTTTCTTTGTTGGAAAAAACGGCTGAGAATATTTTCCAAGTCTTAAAAGAAATTCCAGGAGCGGCTGATATAAAAGTGTCTCAAATGAGTGGTCTTCCGGTTTTAGATATTAAAATTGATCGAGAGACAACAAGTCGATTGGGGTTAAATGTTTCAGATATTTTAGAAGTCGTTTCTATTGCTTTAGGAGGAGGAAAAGCAGGTCAGTTATTTGAAGGAGATCGCCGATTTGATATTATTGTAAAACTTCCTGATTCATCACGAGAAGACCTTACTACAATTAGTCAACTACCCATTCCCCTAAAAATGGAATCTAAAAAAGCTTATTTTTCAAATATTTCACTTGGTGAAGTTGCTTCTTTAAATATTCAAAATAACCTCAATGAAGTCAGACGTGAAAATGGAAAACGATTTATTACCATTCAAGCCAATGTTCGAGGATCGGATCTAGGAACATTTGTAGAACAAGCGAAGCAGGAAATTCGAGACAAAGTCAAAATTCCAAGTAGTTATTGGTTAGATTGGGGCGGACAGTTTGAAAACCTCCTTTCAGCTCGCAATCGTTTATTTATAGTCATTCCAATTGCTTTAATGTTAATTTTTATTTTTCTCTATTCTGCATTTAACTCTGCCCGTTATGCTTTACTTGTTTTTACAAGCGTTCCTTTAGCATTATCAGGAGGGATTTTGGCTCTATGGATAAGAAACATGCCCTTTTCTATTTCTGCTGCAGTTGGGCTTATCGCTCTTTCTGGCATCGCTGTTTTAAATGGGCTTGTTTTAGTTACCTCAATTAATCAACTCCGCGATACTGAAAGCCACATTGAAAAAGCCATTAAAAAAGGGGCTCTTCAACGCATCCGCCCCGTTCTAATGACAGCCTTAGTCGCTTCATTTGGATTTATCCCGATGGCGTTAGCATCAGGAACGGGAGCAGAAGTGCAAAAACCTTTGGCAACTGTTGTGATTGGAGGAATCATTAGCGCTACCATTTTGACACTTTTAGTTCTTCCAGCATTATATAAACTTTTTGCAGCTAAACAACGTTACAGAGATATCAATTATGTGGAATGAACCCAAAATTTTATGGCTAATAGCAGGTACCTTATTTATTGCTGTCTTTGAATTTCTTTCATTAGGGGGCATTCACCTTCCTAAAGAAATTGCCTTACCTTTTTTTCTTACCTTCACTCTTTTTTTTGGGCGAGAAACACTTTGGCATGGTTTAAAAGCGTTATTTAATTTGAATTTTAAAAGTATTAACTTATTGATGTTCATCGCTGTTGTAGGAGCTTTCTATTTAGGCGAATATCCCGAAGGAACCATTGTTATTATTTTATTTACATTAGCAGAAAGATTAGAAGATGTGGGCATTGCAAAAAGTCAGTCTGCTATCGACTCCTTTCTCAATAAAATACCAAAAACAGTCTTCATCAAAGATCAAGAGCTCCCTATAGATATTTCTCAAGTCAAAATTGGAACAGTTGTTTTAATTAAACCGGGCCAAATGATCCCTCTAGATGGAATCGTTAAATCAGGAAGTTCCTTTGTAGATGAATCAGCGATTACAGGGGAGCCTTTGGCTAAAGATAAACGAACAGGAGATGAACTATTTGCAGGAAGTTTGAACAAACAAGGTTTTATTGAAATGGAAGTTTCTAAAACCGCATCGGATTCAACCATTGAAAAAATTCGAGAATTAACTTTTCATGCCACTAAGCACAAAGCTAAAACGCAACAATTTATTGAAATTTTTTCTCAATTTTATACCCCTTTTGTGATTTTATTAGCGACTTTTTGGACATTCTTTAACTGGCAAGTTTTGCATCAACCCTTTAATCAAGGGCTAGCAGATGCTTTAGCTCTTCTCGTTATCGCTTGTCCTTGTGCACTCGTCATTTCAACACCTATTTCTATCTTTTCTGCAATCGGCCATGCCTCTTCAAAAGGAGCTTTAATCAAAGGAGGAAAATATCTCGAAGCTATGGGGCAAGTGAATGCCATGGCAATTGATAAAACCCGAACCCTCACAAAAGGCCAGCCTATCGTCACTCATGTGATTCCTTTTGGAAATCATTCTAAAGAATTACTTTTAAGTTGTGCAGCTGGCATCGAAAAATTATCTGAACATCCTCTCGCTCAAAGTATAGTCCAAGCCGCTCAAATAGAAAATCTTACCCCACATCCTGTCGAAAACTTTGAAAGTTTTATTGGGAAAGGTGCCAAAGCGGACTGCTTGATTTGCGATGATAAACATCATTGTATCGGAAAATTGGAATTCATTTTAGAAGAACATCATTTGCCTCAAGACTTTATAGATCTCATCGATGCCTATCAAAAAAAAGGAAAAACGGTTGTTGCAGTCAGTACTCATAAAAAAGTCGAAGGGATAATTGTTCTGGAAGACGAAATCAGATCAGATAGTGCGCAATTTATTGCTGATTTAAAACAATTACAAGTTTATCCCATTATGTTAACTGGAGATCATTTAAATGTTGCTCATTCTATCGCTCAACAAGTGGGGATTCAAGTTGTTAAAGCAAATCTTCTTCCTCAGGACAAATCAAAAGCTATCGAAGAATTATTAAAAGAGTATCGCACAGTTGCCATGTTTGGGGACGGAGTCAATGATGCACCTGCACTAGCGCTTTCAAGTGTTGGTATTTCAATGAGTTCGCTTGGCAGCGATACAGCATTAGAAGCAGCCTCTATCGTCATTTTAAATGATAATTTATCTCTCATCCCTTATCTGATTAAACTTGGTCGAAAAACCCTTTCTACAATTAAAATAAATATTACTTTTGCTTTGTCCGTGAAAATTCTTTTTATTATTCTTGCTCTTTTAAGTATATCTAACTTAGCTTTAGCTATTTTTGCAGATGTTGGGGTAACATTACTTGTCATTCTGAATAGCTTGAAATTAATGAACTTTAAACCAAAATCTAGTCAGAGCTGAATGCATTCAGTTTACTAAGCCCAGATAAGGGTAAATCAATGAAAATGCTCTGGTGCTCTTAAAAATTCATTTATTATTAAAACGCTCTAAACAGAGTGTTAATAGCAAGTATAACAAAAAGAGTGATTGACTAAGAAAAAAGCAATTTTCCAATGATAACAAGCCCTAAAGGTTAGCGAGCCTCTGCTATTGAACCAAATTGCTAAAACTATTGAAATCACTCCCATGATCGCTGGTAACTGTTGTCATTATGATGGGCCTAAAGCGAACAAGACAGGCATTAAAAATAGATTCTTTGTTAGATTGATGGATGCTTAAAAAATCGTCGAAATAATTTACACGGAAACTAAAAAATTAAAAAACTTTGCGAAATGTTAAATTAATACGCGTCGATCCCGTTAAATGATGATGCCCACTTTTTAAAGGAAGAATACCATGGTAAGCCAACCGTAGTTTACCTCCCCAAACAACTACATCTCCATGTATAAGTAATAATTTTTGGAGAGGATCGGTACGATTGAATCCTCCAAATTGAAAAGTAGCAGGCAAGCCGAGTGAAACAGAAACAATAGGTGAATCCAAATCGTCTTCATCTTTGTCCTGATGAAGAGACATTTTCGCTCCGGGAACATAGCGATTAATCAAACAAGCGCTAGGAACAAAAGAAGAATAACCAGCCCTTTCAGCAGCTTCTAAAGCAAGTTCTAAAAAAAGAGGTGGAATCTTTGGCCATACAAGCCCGCTTAAAGGATCAAAGGATTGATAGCGGTAACCCGCTTCATCTGTCACCCATCCTAACAAACCACAATTTGTCATAGCGACAGATAGATCAAATCCTCCAGATGTTTTCATATGACGAAACGGTGCTAATTGAGTAATTTCCTGTACTGAAGATAACAAAGATTTGTCTATTTTTTTGGCCAAACCCGCAAACAAAATAGCACCTTGACCTAAAATCATATCTTTTCTTTGATTTTCAAATAAATCTTCTTTCATAATCATGAAAAATACATAGGTATTCAAATGTCTTTAAATATGGGTCAATGGATAGGCGTTTTATTAGGGCTTATTGTCATTGCATTGATGAGTTATACTAGTATGCGCTATTTAGTTTTCTTAATTAAAGGAAAAAGATATCGTTTAAGTCATTTGCTAAGAGGTTTCAGAGAAAAAATTTGGATGACGTTTGGTCTGGGTTTTTTATTTTTTGGACTTTACCTCGGTATTGTCCTCTTAGGATCATTCTTGATTGACCGAGAAAATGGGCAGCTATTGTTTCATTTATCTTATCAACATCCGATTGAATTCATCTATTTAGGATTGTTTATTTTTGCCACCATTTCACTTCTCATTTATCTAGTCCGCATGTTTATCAAATATCTCTATTTAACGCGAAGCAAAGGCTCATAAATCAATCAGCTTGGTGTTTTAAAATAGGCCTTTTTGCTGCTAACACTTCATCTAGACGACTAACGGATTGTTGATGAGGAGCATTTTTTACAGTTTGGGGATCTTGGTGAATCTCTGCTACGATCCTTTCTAAAATTGAAACGAATTGATCAAGAGTGTTTTTAGATTCACTTTCTGTCGGTTCAATGAGCATACACTCTTTAATAATCAAAGGGAAATAAACGGTTGGTGCATGCACGCCGTAATCTAATAAACGTTTCGCAATATCTAATGCCCTAACTCCTTTTCCTAAGTAGTTATCGGCCTGTACTACAAATTCATGCATGCAAAATTGTTCAAATGGAATGTTAAATAATTTCGAGATTCTCTTTTTTAAATAATTAGCATTGAGAACAGCTACTTCAGCAATTTTTCTTAACCCATAATGACCATGCAATTTGGCATACAAATAAGCTCTTAAATAAATAGCAAAGTTACCGTGAAAAGACGCTATTTGTCCTATGCTCATCGAATCCTTCCACTTGACCACATAATGATCATTCTCTTTTTCTACTCTTGGATTAGGAAGAAAAGGTTTTAAAAGATCTCCACAAAGAACAGGTCCAGACCCTGGACCTCCTCCACCATGAGGAGTTGAAAATGTCTTATGAAGATTGATATGCATCACATCAAATCCCATGTCTCCTGGCCGCGCAACATTTAAAATGGAATTAAGATTGGCCCCATCGTAATACAGAAAACCACCAACTTTATGAACAATTTCAGCTATCTCCTTAATTACCGAACTAAACAAACCAAGCGTATTAGGATTTGTTAACATCAGCCCTGCTGTTTTGTCTGAAACAAGACTTTTCAAATGATCAATATCTACATCCCCTTGAGCATTTGTTCTTAAAGAAATTGTTTTAAATCCCGCCATTGCTGCTGTAGCCGGATTTGTGCCGTGAGCATTATCTGGAATAAGTAATTCATTTCGTTCAAAATCCCCGTGATGTTGATGGTAGGCAGCAATCATTTGAATACCAGCAAACTCCCCTTGAGCTCCTGCATTAGGAACCAATGAACCTGCCGTCATTCCGCTGACTTTACATAACATTTGAATGAGTTCGTCAATGATTTGCAAATTACCTTGTACGGTATGATCTGGAGCTAATGGATGAACCCTAGTAAAATTAGGCAAATTTGCACACCATTCATTGATCCGAGGATTCAATTTCATCGTACAACTACCTAAAGGATAGAAATTTGTATCAATTCCCATATTACGTTTAGCAAGAACTGCAAAATGACGAGTTAAATCAATCTCAGAAACTTCAGGCAGTGGAACAGAGGTCTGTCTTAAAAACTTCTTAGGTAAAGAGAATTCTTTTAAATTTTCCCAAGAATAAGGAAGACTGTAAGCCTTTTGTTTAAATTGTGATTTTTCAAAAATGGTTTTTGTCATAACGTTTTCACAAAATGAGATTTTAAAAGAGTTCTTTACAAACTTTAATGAATTGATCCAATTGAATCTGATTTTTCGTTTCCGTTACAGCAATCAGTAAGCATGTTTTTAAAGAAGGATAATATCGTTTTAGTTCGATCCCAGGTTCAATTCCATTTAACCGAAAAAACTCTAAAACTTGATTAGAATCTTGCTTAAAATCAACAACAAACTCATTAAATGAAGCTCCTTGATTCCAAACATTAATTGTAGAAATTTTACCTAAGTGAAATTTCAAATAATTTGCTCTTTGATAATTCGTTAATGCTAATTCTTTCACACCCTCTTTGCCATACCAGAGCATTGCCACTAAACTAGCTAAAGCTGCTAAAGCTTGATTAGTACAAATATTGGAAGTCGCTTTTTCTCTTCTAATGTGCTGTTCTCGTGCTTGGAGTGTTAAAACAAAACCACGACTCCCTTGAACATCTAATGTTTCCCCAACAATCCTGCCTGGCAATTGTCTCATTAACTCTTGTTTACAAGCCATATAGCCTGCATAAGGTCCTCCAAAAGAAAGAGAAAGTCCAAATGGTTGACAATCACCTACAGCAATATCTACACCTAATTCTTTAGCTGAAGACAACAGTCCATAAGAAATAGGATTTGCACAAAGAATTGTTAAGGCTCCTTGAGATTTAGCCATTTCAGTAATAGGTTGAACATCTTCTATGCAACCAAAAAAATTGGGGGATTGTAAAAGAATCGCAGCTGTTTGATCATTTAAATACATTTTTAAAAAAGAGGCATCTAAAGTTCCTTCTTGTAGAAAAGGAACAGTAATTAATTCACAATCTTGACTTTTGAGGTATTGTTCAATAACTTTTTTATAGTGGGGATGTAAACTGTCAGAAAGGAGAATTTGTCTCCTTGTTTTATGATGTCTAAGAGACATTAAAATTGCTTCAGCACAAGCAGAAGCTCCATCATAAACAGATGCATTGGCAACATCCATTCCCGTCAATGCACATATAGCAGATTGAAATTCAAAAATAATTTGGAGCATTCCTTGAGAAGCTTCGGCCTGATAAGGAGTATAAGCAGTTAAAAATTCAGATTTACTACAGACAGCTCCCACTAAGGCTGGAATATGATGTTCATAGGCTCCGGCTCCTAAATAACTGACTAAATTAGGAAAAGTATTACGTACCGCTAATGACTCTATTAATTGAATTCCCTCATATTCAGAAAGCCCGTCATCTACGCTAGGAGCTTGCAAAATCAACGAAGAAGGAATTGATTTAAATAATTCTTCAACATTTTGAATCCCAATTTCAGTTAACATGGCTTCAATTTGAGGAGTTTTATTTGAAATAAAATCCATTTATGCTCCGTTTAACATCGCACGATAATCCTTTTCATCCATTAATAAGTCTAATTCTGAGGAATTAGATAAACGAAGTTTAAATAACCATCCTTCTTTTTCGGAAGACTGATTAATGAGTTCAGGCTGAGTAGATAAACTTTGATTCACTTCAACGATTTCTCCACTAACAGGAGAATAAACATCAGCGGCCGCTTTAGTAGACTCTAAAACCACCACCTCCTGTCCAGCAGTAACTTTTTTATGTAGAGTTGGCAGTTCAACATAAACAATATCACCGAGTTCTTTTTGCGCAAACTGCGTCACACCAATACGAGCTACATCAGTCGATTCTAAAACAACCCATTCATGAGAATCTGTATATTTCATCTGTTTTTCCTAATAAAAGGCAATTGAACCACTTCAGCGTGGCATTGTGTTTGCCGAATTTGTATTTTAATATCTTGTTTGATTTTGAGTGGTGTATCTACTAAAATTAAAGCAACGGCTTCATTTAAAGAAGGAGATATAGAACCTGAGGTAACCTCTCCAATTCTAATACCATCTTTAAAAATAGGATAGCCTTGTCTAGCGATACCAGGTTCTTTTAATTTGACCCCATATGCCATTCGCTTTATGGGTGTTGCCTCAAGGCTTTTTAAGGCTTGCTTTCCTAAAAAATCAGTTTTATCAAATTTTACTGCCCAAGCAGATACACTTTCAGTTGGGGCAATGGTATCTGATATTTCGTGCCCGTATAAAGCAAAACCCATTTCTAAACGAAGTGTATCCCTTGCTCCAAGCCCAATAGGTTCAATTCCAAAAGTTTTTCCTGTATTAAGCAGGCGATCCCATAAGGAGATTATTTGTTCATTTGTACCATAAAATTCAAATCCTCCAGCTCCGGTATAACCTGTACGCGAAAGAATCAAAGGTTGATCTAGTTCTTGGATCGACGTAAACGACATAGGTTTTAATGATAAGTTTCCTGGAAAAAGCATGTCGACTAATGGAAACGAGAAGGGTCCTTGTAAAGCAAGTATCCCAGAATTTTCAAATTGAGGTTGAATAGTCACTTGAAACTCAGCTGCCTGCTTTTGCATATGAGCTAAATCTTTTTGGCGGTTACTTGCATTTACAATGACAAAAAAATAGGTCGAAGAATGACGATAAATGATAACATCATCAATAGATCCTCCTTGAGAGTTACACCAAACAGTATAAGTAGCTGTGTTTGATCCTTTTCCCATAATGCGATTCGTGGAAAGGTAATCTAAAAAACGCTCTGCATCAGGTCCTCGAACATCGATTTTTCCCATATGAGAGACGTCAAACAACCCAACTTTTTCTCTCACAGCTTGATGCTCTGCTAAAATACCTTTGTAATGAATAGGCATGCTCCATCCAGCAAAATCAATCATTTTACCCTGAAGATTAAGGTGGCGAGAATATAAAGCAGTTTGCATTATTTTAATTTGGATTTTGGTGTTACTTAATAAGCTTTACCGATGCCCATAAAGAGGGTTGTTGATCTACTTGAAAATCTTCTGAAACAACCGAGAAGTGTTGAGAATGACCACCAACGCGATTAATTCGATAGGTAAAGCCTAAACGATCAAATTGTTTGGGATCATATCCATATAAACATTGCTTTGGAATGAAAATTTTTAATTTATATGAATCTTTCGCTAATTGTGCCTGACTATGTAGGAGTTGCGAATCACACAAAGGATGGCTATCTTCTGTTCGAAAATGCGTTTTTTCTCCACATCTATTTCCTTCTAAAGGTTCAGCAAGAAAATAAAAATGATGACAAAACCGGGTATTGAATCCTGCGGATTTCAAATCTCTTGTATCAATAAACAACTCGACACTGTCCCCTTTCGTTAAATCAGGATAGGAAGATCTTGTGTAGGGTTGGTCAACCTGGATTTGCCAAGCAATACCTTCTTCGTGCCATCCCATAGCAACTTTAGAAAACAAATACTCATGAGTTAATGATGAAGTGTCTGGTAAACCAAATGACGGCCACGTAGGCACCTGTTCTTTTTTTGCTAAGTGATGACAATCACAGGATAAAGCAAAAAACTCAATAGGATTCAAAGAAAAAGATTCATTTTCATCCATAAAACTAGAATTTCCCTTTCGTGTAAAAAAGAATCAGGAACCATCATTGTTATATGATTCCTGATTCTTAATATTTAAAAATCAGGATTTGCTAATGCTGATTCGTCTGTTGAAGTCTCTTGGGAAACTTGAAGGTAACTTAATGAAATAGCATCTTTAGCTTTAATTTTATCTAAGATGTGGTGCATTAACACTTTTTGAGCATCTATTGATAAAATGGCTTGAGCTTTTTTAGTTTGCTCAGCAATAGCAACTTCCTTTTTAGAAACATCTTCCCCTTTTTCTTTAACTTGGAAAAATGCTAAATCTCCATTAACTGGAGTGGATAAATTGGACCAAGCCGTTACAGGAAGAATAAAAGCTTCTTCTGTATTGATACCATCTTTTTGATCTTGACGAGTTAAAGAGACATTTGTCCGTTCTAATAACCATTGATCTTTTAAGGATGCAGGTTTTTGCTCTAACTCTTGGTTTTTTACATATAGAGTTGCTAATGAAGGATCTTTTTCTAGTCTCGCTTTAATATGTTGAACATAGGAGTAAAGTCGAAGAGACGCCGCTTGATCTTTACTCCAATTTGCAGTTTCCTTCTCACTAGCTAAGAGAGTTTTCTGAGCAGGTTGTAAAGCTATTAAAACCTTACTAAAATAATCGTCTGCAACTAATTCTCGAACACTTTTAAAAGGTTTCCATTCTTGATTTTCTTTTTGATAAGTGCTAGGATTTTGCTCTCTGATTGCCAAGTAATATTTTTCTAAAGCTTTCATACGTACTTCATCCATCGTTCCATCTTGATTGGCTTCTTCAAAAGTTAAAATTTCAGATTGAGGAGCACGATTTAATACTTTAATCTGGTAGTAATTTTGATTATCAGCTGTATATGCTTTCAAGTCATCCGTAGGAGCCGCCCCTAATATAGCATGATCTAGTAATTGCATAAATTCTTGGCGTTTTTCCTTCTTATCCAACCCTGTAAAAGGAATTTTACCACCAGTTGTTCGCAGTCCAACATTCATTTTTTGAGAATTCACTTTAGATAAGCCTTCAAGAATCCACTCTGGATGAGAGCGAACTATAGCCTCTTTTGCAAACCTATCGACTTTCGAACGCGTTGTTTTATCTAAGTCATCTAAAACACTAAAACGTTCTTCACGAGTGATTGCTTTTCTTAAAGCTAAATCTGGAAATTGAGCTTTAAGTATTTCCCAATTCTTATCATCAACTTCCCAACTCCATAACTCTTTAATTCCAATACGAGCCTGTAAAGCTTTTTGAGAAACTTGAGCGACCTCTAATTCGTAACGTTTTTGAACAAGTTCGGGATAAACACTTTCTACTTCTACTACATCTAAAAATTCTTCTGGAAGTGAAAGTGAATCTTTACGATCTCCTTTACCAACAATATTTAAATAGACTTCAAATTTTTGAAGCGAATCATAATTAGCAAATTTTAGAGCAGCAGGAAGACGATATAAATCAACCGTGACACTTTCATGCGAATAATTATTAATACTTGATAAGCTAACGTATCGACTAAGGCAGAGTGACCCGCATCTTGGAAATAACGACGAAATAAAAGTACCTGCCTCCAAACTTTGATTGCTCTCGCCTGATCCATATTCAAGAGGCGTAACTGCTCATTGAAATATTCTTCTGGAGAAGGTACTCCAATTGAAGGATTATTTTGATTTTGTTGATAGCTGATTTGAGTGTTGCGAATCAAATCTGCAATTGCTTCTGATTTTGTAACTTCATAACCCTGCTGTTCTGCTAAAAGCGCGGTATTAATAATAAATTCGCTAACGAGTCGAGTAAAGTAAGGGGTAAACCAATCTTCAAGTGTGTGGTAACCAAATAAAGAAAGATTTATTCGATCTAATTCTTGATCAGGAGTTAACCAGTTATATTGTTTTTCTTGATAACGCAAAACTTGCCTAAGCATTGCAGGGGAAAATTTCTTTTCTGCTAAAAACAACTTAACACGGCTATCAAAAGCTTTAGGACTCACGTTATCATGAGTCGATTGCAAAATTTTAAAATGCTCATTCATTTCAGGAGAAAAATACCCCCAAGCATTTTCAACGCTTAAAAAAGGTGCTTGTGGATGCGTGTAAAGAGTGAATTTTTTTTCTTTTTCGAGGCGCTTATTCAAGGGATCTTTCATTTCATTTTGATATGCTTCAACAAGTTCTTGCGCTAAGCCTGTTTCGAGAAAATCTTTACGAATGACTCCGTCATTGAGAAAATTGGGTCCCCAAACTCCGTTATATAAACGTTTATCTTCATTATCAGTAGCTAGAAAAATTGCCATTTCATCTACTTCAGCACGAGTAATTTCTTTCCCATCGACAGCTTTAAAAGCGACTTGTTCACGCCAGGAGTTTGTTCCAAGTGCGCTGTAGGTACCAAAAAATGAAAATGAAATAATAATTACAACTGTAATTACAAAGAAAAAATACCTTTGGTATCTCCGGAAAAAATCGAGCATAATTAAGTAACTCCAGATTTAAATCATTAGCAAAATGTGTAAGGATTGAATTTTACAGTCTCATAAAATCTGCATTGTAAAGACTTTTACAAACACAAAAAAACTGCAAATTTTTTATTCTTAAAGAGAATATATTATATCAAAAATACTCTTTCCTCTAAACAATTTTAATGTCTGAAGCAAGACAAGAAAGTTGGGATACATATATTGAAAAAATAGTAACCATTTAATTTTTCATTTTGCCTAAAATAAACCATAAAAATTAAATCAATTAAAGAAAGTTTAATTAATAAATCAGTTTGATTTAAATTATCAGAGTAAATAAAATATTTCTCATAATTAACTTTATGAGTAACAAAACAATGACATCTCTTGCAAACTTTATATCTGACAGTTGGAACAATTTCTATGAACTAAATGTCTCCTATTATCATTCTCCGGAAGTAAATATAGAAGCTAATATTGATGATTATTCTTTTGACTCTCGCGAACCTGAGCAAGCAAAGCTAGTTGCAGACATTTTAGATTTCCATCTTGAAGTCAATGGTGCTAAAATCGGAGATTTTCTAAAAAAATCCTCTATTATTACCCCTCTAGACAGATATCTGCTTAAACAAAATCAATTTGAACTTTACTCATCTTGCGATGATGTAGCAGGAGTTGTTCTTGGACATCCTCTGATTCCTAATTTTCTCATCAAACAAAATTTTTCTATCACGACTTCTTTTGCACATCAAGGATCGGGAAAAATATTTAGATTTTGTTCTGCTGCCCGCGTTCCTTTTTGGCTTTGTCGATTTAAAGACTGGCTTTCACAAGATCGAACGAAAAATATCCGAGTTCCCAATGATGTGTTAAACCCTTTACGGGTTGTAACAATGAAAAAAGCTAGACAATACATAAAAAAACAGCATCTAGATCGGATTGAAGCGTGTAAAGAATACTTATTTCGCCTTCCTGATACCGCAACAAATGCACCAATTCATAAGAAATATGTTGTCATATCAAAAAAAGTTTCTATTCTCAATCCATATGACAATATCCAAAAATTTATTGATTTAGCAAAAAACAATCCAAATGAACTAGCTGAAATTCTTAAACAAGTCTGTTTAGTTATTAAGCACACTCATCTAACAGACATGCATATCAATAATATTCGATTTGCAGGCGATGGAAGTAATAAAGTTTATATATTTGACGGCGAGCCAATTGGAGGTCTTTCAGATATTTCTGAACCAGATGTCAAGAAACTATTCAAAGGTACTGACTTCGCGTTCTTTCCTATTTTAGGTATGAGAGTTTTACAAGAATCTTTGAAAGTTGCTTTTTCTGATTATTGCTTTAAAAATAGAGACTACTATGAAGTTCAAAATATTTTTGACAAAGTGATTGATCCCATTGTTGAGTCTATTACTCAGGATAGAATCCGTTATTATACCAAAATCATTATCAGTATTATCTGCCCAGCCGTTCCTTTATTTGTTATTGCTCGCGGCATATCTAATTATGTAGTTAATCATTTCCGCACTAATGATCCCATATTTTTTTTAGCTCATGATCGCTTAGTCAATTCCATCTGAATCAAATCCCTTAGAGTTTGTCGAGCTTGCCTCAAGTCCTGAGCAGTCCAAGCTTCAGTAAGCAAACAATAAGATTGTTGTTTTATTGCACTAGTAACTTCTTGATTTTTAAGAACATTTTTTAATAATTCTTCTGGCAACAAGGCTAAAGAAAGACTTCCTTGGTGTAATAATCCTTGTTTGGTTCTTCTTTGGGCAGCGCCCCCTACTTTTTTTCCATCAATAATTAAATCGTACTGAGTAGGTTTCGCCATGCAAAATCCTTGATAATCAGCTTTATGAGATGAAATTTTAGATAAAAGCACAGGAGTCGCTTGTTTATCTTTAAAACCTGCAATTGCATGCGCAATCTGACGATTCACAAGGGCATAATTTTCTAAGGTGTTAACAGAATAACCTGGATAACTACTTGGCAATAACACAGAAAACGCGAGATCGGTTAAATGAAAAATAATCCCACCTCCAGTAGGACGGCGGGCTAAACCGATCTGATAATTTTGTAATGCCTCTAAATTCAAATATTTTTGCGGATCAATAAAATAACCGTAAGTTAAACAAGGAGCACTCCAATCATAAAGATGGAGAATAGGAAGACTTTCTTGCTGAAGATTTTTTAGTAATTCTTCATCTTTAGCCATAATGGCTTGCGGAGACAATTTGCCAGAATCAATTAGTTGCCATTCCACGAGATTAAACTCTAACGATAAACGATCGGATGTAATCGATCGTTCAATTTATCATTAAAAACATATCCTAATTGTTTAAGAAAATGAGTATGAGGATCACTTACCTGTAATTGATAATGAGAATGGTTTTGCGTATAAACAATTAGAAAATAACGATAAGCAGAATGCGCATAAAAATTACGCCAATTCACTAGAGCATTTGGATTAAAATAAATAGCATGGCCTGCTTGCCTTGAATAAATATCTATTCCTTCAATAGAGAATTGCTCTTGCGAAAAAAGCTCACCTTTTTCTCCAAGACATATCATTAAACCACAAAGGACGCCACTTACGCCACTAATCGATTCTAAACTTAGAGTTTGTTCAAGAAATTGTGCATAAATTCTTTGTTGTTTAGAACTAAATTTAGTTTGGTAATGAGCTGGAAATAACTGGTCATATCCTAAACGCAAAGGTTTTTTTTCAATTAATTCAGAAGCTATTTCAGCAAATTTTGGCTGGCAAACGATTTTTTTTAGCTCTTCATTTGATCGCCACAAATCTCTTCCTTGAGAAAATACGCATTCAGAAGAAAGAAGTTTTAGACGTTGAGGAGTCACTTTTAAACGTTCAGTCAAGACTCGATCTATTGCCCGATTGACAGTTGATACTTGTTCTTCTGATAAAAAATCTTCAAATTCTATCAAACCATTTTTTTGAAAAAAATCTCTATGTTCTTTAGCAATAGCAAATTTCATAAAATAAAATTATAATAATGAGGTAATATAATGCGTTCAATTATAAGTGACTAACTGAATCGAATAAGGCTAGCAGAAAAAAGGATTGTTGCCTAGAATACTTTACATGAATCCAATTGAACATGTAATTAGACAAGCTCCTGCCATTGAAGCCAAATTAGGCTATACTTTTAAAGATCCACAACTCCTCGTGCTTGCATTTGTACATCGTTCATTTATCAATGAAAATCGAGAAGTTAACCAACACAACGAACGTTTGGAGTTTTTAGGAGATTCTGTACTGGGTATGTTAATTTCCGATTATCTTTATTGCAAACTCCCCAAAACTCCAGAAGGACAACTTTCTTATTTACGCTCTCGCCTCGTCGAAGCCAGCTCGTGTGTGCATTACATTCAATCCCTAGATTTAAGTGGCTATTTACTACTTGGAAAAGGAGAACGCATGAATGATGGAAGAGGTAGAGAATCTATTTTGGCAGATTTATTTGAAGCTATCATTGGAGCCATTTACTTGGATGGAGGTCTCCAAGCAGCAAAGGATTTTCTTTTTAAAAACTTCCATCAGCATATTGAAATAATATTAGCGACCCCTCTACGTAATTGGAAAGCTCTATTACAAGATTATTGCCAAAAAAATTATCAACAAACCCCTCTATATCAAGTTCTACACGAATCAGGTCCTGATCATAGTAAAGTTTTTCAAATTTCTGTTTGGATTCAAGATAGAGAATTAGGTAGAGGAAAGGGAACATCCAAAAAAGAAGCTCAGCAAGCTGCCGCTGCTGATGCTCTTTCACGAGTTGAACTTCCTTAATGTTTTTCTTAAAGGTACGTTTAAATGGCTAAGCAAAAAACTGTCTGGTATTGCTCTGAATGTGGGCACAAACAACTTAAATGGTTAGGACAATGTCCTTCGTGTACAAACTGGAATACTTTTCAAGAAGAATTAGAATTATCTTCTCTTCCTAAACGTTTTGAGTCCCAAACTGCTATTACAACCCGCCCCATCAAATTGAAAGAAGTAAAACTCCAAGAAACACCACGTATTCAAACGAAGATTGGAGAATGTGACCGTTTATTAGGAGGAGGTCTTGTTCCGGGTTCGCTCACTTTAGTGGGAGGTGATCCAGGTATTGGAAAATCCACCTTGATGCTACAACTTTCTTATGCTTTAGCCAAACAAGGACTTATTGTCTTATATATTTGTGGAGAAGAGTCTGTTGATCAAACCTCTTTAAGAGCTAATCGATTGGGCATTCAAACAGATAATCTATTTTTACTTTCGGAAACCAATTTCTCTTTAATAAAATCTCAAATCGATCAACTTAACCCTGATGTTTTAATCGTCGATTCGATTCAAATCGTTTATAAAAGCGAAATTACTTCAGCTCCAGGATCGGTGACACAAGTACGTGAAACTACAACAGAGTTTATGCATTTAGCTAAAGGACGTGGAATTTCAACATTTTTAATTGGACACGTCACAAAATCTGGCGAAATTGCAGGTCCAAGAGTTTTAGAACATCTTGTGGATACGGTTCTTTACTTTGAAGGTGATAAACAACACCATTATCGAATGATTCGAGTTGTTAAAAATCGGTTTGGCCCTACAGATGAAATTGCAGTCTTCCAAATGAAACAATCAGGGCTGGTTGAAGTACCCAATCCTTCCGAAATTTTTTTAGAAGAACGAAGAAAAGATAGCATAGGATCTGTCATCATACCTACGTTAGAAGGCTCTCGCCCTATTCTTATTGAAGTACAGGCTTTAGTGACGCAAACAGTCTTTAGTACTCCTTCACGAAGATGCACAGGATTAGATCAAAATAGACTTGCTCTACTACTTGCTGTGCTTGAAAAAAGGATGGGATATCAACTTCATAAATGTGATGTTTTTGTTTCTGTCGCAGGAGGTCTAAGAATTATAGAACCTGCCATCGATCTAGGCCTTCTTTTGGCTTCGGCTTCTTCCATGCGTAATTCAATCATTGACCCTGAAACAACTGTCGTTGGAGAAGTGGGTTTGGGAGGCGAGATACGAAGCGTTTCGAGAATTGAAAGTCGACTTAAAGAAGCCATTCATATGGGATTTAGACGTTGCATTATCCCTAAAAGAAACGCTAAAGGAATTGCTGAAGATATTCTTCGAAAGATTGTGGTACAAGGCGTAGAATTTGTTGAGGAAGCGATCGATGCTTTACTCAAATAATTCCCAACCCTATTCTATCTCTGTCGGGGCTCGTTCTTCACCACTCTCACGTGCGCAAGTACAAGAGATTTTAAAAGCACTTAGATCTTTTTATCCTTCTATAGAATTTACCATTTCTTATTTCGACACAATAGGTGATCTGGATCAAAAAACTTCATTGCGAGACCTTGATAAAACCAATTTTTTTACCAAAGAAATTGATGAAGCTATTCTTCAAAAAAAGTGTCAAATTGGCATCCATTCGGCAAAAGATCTCCCTGATCCAATTCCAGATGGCCTTCAACTCATTTGTCTAACAAAAGGTGTCGACTGCAGTGATGTCTTGGTCTTGCGCGATGGAGAAACCTTACAAACTCTTCCTCCTCACTCGCGAATTGCGACTTCTTCTATAAGAAGAGAGAATATAGTCAAATTATTAAGAAACGATTTCATTTTTTTAGATTTGAGAGGCACCATTCACCAAAGACTAGCTTTGCTTGAAAAAAAACAGGCAGACGGTGTTGTGGTGGCTGAAGCTGCACTAATCCGGCTGGGTTTAACGCATTTGAATCGTATTCGCCTACCAGGAACAACGGTAGAAGGGCAAGGCCAACTGGCCATTATCGCACGAAAGGACGATGCAAAAATGCAAACTCTTTTTGCCTGCTTAGATGTGAGAAAAAATTGAGAAAAATCTTATATACAGGTTTAAATCCCGCTCATTATCACTCCACTGACCAATTAACTCATTGTCCTTTAATCAAAATTATTCCTCGCCCTTTGACTGATCCCTGCATTCAAAAAGCTTTTCGCGACTTTCACCTTTTTACGCATCTGATTTTTACTTCTAAAACGAGTATTCATCTCTTACATGATCATCTTTCTCATTTCGGTTTATCATTAGACGATTGGAAATCTAAAACTTCGATAGCTGTTGGTCAAGTCTCGGGATCTCATTTGCGAGCCCTTGGTATTCAACCTGCGCTAATTGCTAAAGAAGAAACGGCAGAGGGACTTATCATTGAATTGCATCCCCTTTCTCTTCAAAAAGCCAGCTTCTTTTGGCCCCATTCTGCCCAAGCTCGTTCTGTTTTAGTTGATTTTTTTACTGATCGTCACTTGAATTATTACGCTTGCCCTTTTTATGATACTCAATTTCGGCAACCTGAATACATCCCTTCATTAGAACAATTTGACGAGATAGTTTTTACAAGTCCTTCAACTGTTCACGCCTTTGCAAAAATATTTGGCTATTTCCCCATCGATAAAAAATATGTCACAATTGGTCCGATCACCCTACAATGCCTCCAAACTTACATACCCCAACTGAACAGTTGATTTTTGGTCATTTTTAAGTCTCATTTATTGCTTAATTTTCTCTATTTGTTCAAAATAATATTATTTTAACCAAATGCAAGTTTTGAATAAAAACTAATTTAAGCATACTAATGAAATAAACAAGTGCAAATTTCTTATTATAAGATGGTTAATTATTCCTCTCCATTAGAAAACGTTAACAACTAGCTAAATGCTTTTATAAGGAGTCCATATGAATCAACAAAAATCACAAGCTTATAAACTTCCCGATCTTTCTTATGATTTTAATGCTTTAGAGCCTGTCATTAGTGCAGAAATTATGTCTCTTCACTATACCAAACACCATCAAACTTATGTAACAAATTTAAATAAAGCTTTAGAACAGTATTTGGAAGCCGAAGCCAATAATGATTTATCTACAATGATTGCTCTTCAATCAGTCATTAAATTTAATGGAGGTGGGCATGTCAATCATTCGATTTTTTGGACGAATCTTGCTCCAAAAAATAAAGCTGGAGGAATGGCACCAGAGGGAATTTTAGCTGATGCGATTAATAAAGAGTTTGGATCTTTACAAACCCTAATTGAACAATTAAGTGCGAAAGCAATCGCTATTCAAGGCTCTGGTTGGGGTTGGCTCGGCTATGATAAAGCTAAAGATCGTTTAACTCTTGCCACTTGTGAAAACCAAGACCCCCTCTCTACAAAAGGTCTCATTCCTTTACTCGGTATCGATGTTTGGGAGCATGCTTATTATTTACAATATAAAAATGTCCGGGCTGATTACGTAAAAAATATTTGGAATATCATTAATTGGAAAAACGTAGCGGAAAGATACCAAGCTGCTAAAACTAAATAATTTTTTTAATTTTTATTGCAGTTAAATTTCTAAAAACGCTCTCCATAAAACATTCGAAAATTAGCTGAATCATTGGCTAATTTTCGAATTCATATAGAAAAGCTCTTGAGTTATACAAGATAGTTTATTAAGATAATTGAAATCATATATATATCTACCCAAATTTTCAATAAATACTATATTTCTTATAAAAATTAATTGAGATACCAACGATGGGATTATTCTCTCGGGACAAGCCAAAAATTAAAATCCAAACCACCAAAAAGGATGGGTTTAGTGGATGGTTAAAATGTACGCATTGCAATGAGCTAATCCACGCTAATGAATTAGAACAAAATAGCAACTGCTGCCCAAAATGTGATTATCACTATCGTCTTTCAACTGAAGATCGTATTAAAAGTTTAAGTAATCCTAATACTTTTAAACCGTTATTTCAAAACTTACAACCTGTTGACACTCTTAATTTTGTTGATACAGAACCCTATCCCAAAAGACTTGCAAATGCTCAGGAAAAATCGACTAGCAATGAAGCTGTTGTTGTCGGTACGTGTATGATAAATAAACATAAAATTGCTCTAGGAGTCTTAGATTTCAGCTTTATGGGCGGCTCCATGGGATCTGTTGTAGGTGAACGGCTCACTCGTCTAATTGAACATGCTTTAAAAGAAAAACTTCCTTTAATTATTGTTTCGACCTCTGGCGGAGCTCGTATGCAAGAGTCGATTCTATCTCTTATGCAAATGGCCAAAACCTCAGGAGCACTTGCCAAGTTACATGAAGCGCGTATCCCCTATATTTCTGTTTTAACGAATCCAACAACTGGGGGCGTGACAGCCTCTTTTGCTTCTTTAGGTGATATTATTGTTGCAGAACCGAATGCTTTGATTTGTTTCGCAGGTCCACGAGTTATTGAGCAAACTATCGGTCAACGACTCCCCCCAGGAGCCCAAAAATCAGAATTTTTACTTGAACATGGAATGATTGACTGTATCGTCAAACGGCCTGAACTCAAACAAAAATTGGCCGAACTTATTGACTTTTTAAAAGGAAATTTTTCTGAAGAAAATGAGCCTTCCCCCCCTCCTAAAAATTTAATTAAAAAAACTTCTCCTTTAAAAGATAAAAATTAAGTATTTTCATGACCCAATCTTATTCAAATACGTTGACTATTCCTACTCTAATTGAAAATGAAGAGCTACTTCCCTTCTATATGACTCCCGAAGCAGCAGGAGCTGATGTTAAAGCCTATTTGAAAGAGTCGCTAGAGATTCCTCCTGGACAGTCTGCGTTAATTCCCACAGGCATGCGATTGGCTATTCCTGAAGGTTATGAAATTCAAGTTCGCCCGAGAAGTGGTTTAGCATTGAAACATCAAGTGACAGTTTTAAATACTCCCGGAACAATCGATGCAGACTATCGAGGAGAGATTAAAATTATTTTAATTAATCATGGAACTAACGCATTTATTGTTGAACCTGGAATGAGAATTGCTCAATTAGTTCTAGCTCAAGTCTTACGAGCAAATTTTGTTTTATCCGAAGAATTAGAATCTACTCAACGAGGAGTGGGAGGATTTGGCCATACCGGTTAAGCCTTCTGAGATTGAACATGAAAAAAAAGCCTATTTCTAACTATCTCGATTCTAATTTGGTCGTTTTTTTAAACACTCCTACACGCAATGAAGCTTTAAGAGAGCTTGTTCATGTCGCTTATGAATCAGGCAAGTTGGATAATGAAGAATTATTCTACCAAGCAATTATTGAACGAGAAAAAATTGTTTCAACTGGTATTGGAATGGGGGCTGCTATTCCACATGCTAAACTCCCTTCCTATGATCGGTTTTTTATTGTGATTGGAATTCTTCAAAAAGCTGTCGAATGGCATGCTTTAGATGGCGGACCTGTTCGTCTTATTTTTCTGATTGGAGGACCCGATGATAAACAAACCGAATATTTACAATTATTATCTAACTTAACTCAAGCTATTAAAAATGAAGAGAGAAGAAAGAAATTATTGACTCTTTCAAATCCAAAAGAAATTATTGAATTATTTCAAGAGACTTAAAGCTTGCTAAATAAAACCATTCATTGAATAATTAGAAAAGAAATAATTTTAATTTTGTTGTAGATTTTTTTGTGCTATTCGTTGAACTAAAAATGAAAATCTACGGTTAGTTTGTTGATAAAGTTGTATGCCTAATAATAATAATCCATCAGGCAAAGCTTCTTGTGAACATAACCTAATGATTCATCTAATCTTTCTGCGAAGCTTAAAAAATCTCTTTGTCTTATATAAGTGTATAATCCGATAGATATAGTAAGAGTCTGTTTATTCCTATAAACATTCTCAAAATATTATTTAATAAATATTAAGTGAGGAAGTATGACCCAGGATTTAAAAATTAGGGATGTTGCCGATTTATTGAATGTATCAGAAACAACAATTCGTCGTTGGGTTTCAGATAGAAAAATCCCTTCTTATAGTATCAATAAACATCATTATTTTTCTCGCACTGAAATAGAAAATTGGGTGATTTCTCATAAATTCGATAAAAACCAGAGTAGTTCTCCATTTACACAATCAATCAAAACAACTGTTGCAGAAAAAAAACCTGCTACAGGTGGAAGTAAACAATTTAGTTTGTTTAGAGCGATTCATAAAGGTGATGTTCTATACAATCTATCTGGTAAAACAAAAGAAGAAATTATTCGCAAGACAATGAAAAAAACGGCTAAAAATTTAAACGTCGACGCTGAAGTCATGACTGAATTATTATTAGACCGTGAAAATATGATGCCTACCGCTCTTAATAATGGCGTTGCAATTCCTCATACAAGGGATTCTTTACACGCCCAACATGATGCCATTGTTGTTGTATTTTTAGATAAACCTCTTGAATATGGCGCCTTAGATGGTAAACCTGTCAATACATTATTTTTCTTATTTGCTGCAGATGATAAACGCCACTTACATTTATTAGCTAAAATTGCTCATTTAAGCAGCCAACCAAAAGCTTTAGAATTTTTTAAAACAAAACCCTCTAAAGATAAACTACTAGCTTTTATTAAAGATTGGGAAAGTCAAATTTCACAAATCGTTTAATTTTTAATTTCATCAAACGCTATCTTTCTTTTTAAAGGTTCCTTTCAACTAATTGAAAAGGAACCTTTTTTATTTAATAATAATTAATATTCAATTAATGTATTCTTAATTTAAATGTCACCTCATGCCAATTAACTAACTACTAAGAGTGACATTAATAAACTCAATTTTGGTTTTTTAGGCAACCACTGACAACAGGCGATGTTGTTTTTGCTAAATTTATCGATGGATTTTTAGGTTGGTAAGTATAAGCGGGCAATCCTAGCCAATCGATTAATTAAAAAATTTCCGGCATTTTTGTGGTGTGTCTGTTCAATCTGAGAAATATTTTTATCGTTTCAATAATAGCTCGTTTTCTAAGAATTTTATCTGTCAATTTCATAAATTTCTGATTCAGATTCAGATTTTATGGTCGCCAATCGTTCAAGGTTTTGTTTCAAAGGCCGCTTTGAAAGTTCTTTCGAAATAATCCCTTATCACCCAATAGCTTCTCCAAAATCCCTTTCGATAAGGTTTCGGCAATAGAGACATCAGCAACATGTCTAGTTAATTCGAAAAACCAAAATCTCTTCTTTTTCATTGATTATGAAATGTCATTTAAATCCAAAAAACATCCTGAGGCTGTTTTTCCTCTTTTGGCCAAATCTTTGAGGATCTTATTCCTTTTCATGCGTTTATAATGGCAAACATCTATCGATGGAAAATCAATAAAAGCAATTCCTGTGACTTCTCCTCTTTTGTCCAGAAGATAAGCAAATAGAGGAACAAAAAGGTTCTTCTCTAAATAAACAAAGCAACTAGTGCTTATTGAGTTTGAAAATTCTTTGCCTAAGTAATTAATAACATATTCATAAAAGTGCTTAAATATTCGATAACTTGATTGATGAAATAAAATGACAATTGTCATCATCTCTGGTATTGATAATTCAGGTTGAGGTCTTCGCTTTGTTTTGCCATGGTCAATTACCTGAGTTTCTTCGTTCTTTGGTTAAATCTTCATAAATAATTTTAAATTTTTAATTTGTTTTAGCTGTTTTTTTTGATAGTATCTTTACAACGTGAATTTTTGTTAAATCAAAGGATAGCCAAGTCATGCAAAGCACTCATCCTCTCTCATCCCTATCTTTTAGTGAACAGCCATCGAATTTTCAGTACTTAGATAGACTTGATGCAATTGCGATAGCTATCACAAAGAAAAAATATTCTCAAGCTGTCAAAGAGTTAAATGTTTTCATGGCTTATTTGCCGCCTCAGGTAGAAAAAGAGGTGCTTGAAAAAATTTATGATTACCTGTTCACGCTCATTCCCCTGATAGAGGCTCCTCAAGAGATAGAAAAAATTGTAATTCTACTGCTCAATTTGACAGCTGATTCTTGTTTTGCAGAAAACCAACAAATGCTAGCTATTGCACTAGCCAAATGGAATTATAAAAAAGGAAAACAAGAGTGGCAAGAGAATAAACAACAGACTTTTTTTATTAATGCCCTTCACTACGTAGGAAAAGCTCAAAACATCTCGGTAGCTTCCCCAGATCTTCAGCGTTTAGCATCGCGACTGTTCAAAGCCGCTTCAACATCCCTTGGCGTTTTTAAAGAGCGCTTAGAACAAGCGGTGGGAAAAAATGATAGTGAACAAGTTGTACGACTGGTCAACAATCTCAAAATACGCTTTGAACCGATTTGCTGCCCAAGTGAAAAGCATGCTTTGATTAAATTATTCTATAAACAAGTGGATGCCGTTGCCTTGTATACGGTAAAAACATGGGGGCTAGAGCGGATACAGGCAAGTGGTTTGGATACGCTGGATAAAATAATGCTCCCTTACTTAAGGGATATCCCTTCTCACACGAATTGTTTTATCACAGCTAGATATCAAGAAAAATTGAATAATTTTCGCAAAATTTTTCATAAGCACTATCAGGCAATCAATCCGCAACAATTTACGATTGAAGAGGTACGCGCTTTGCAAAGAGAAGTTTCTGCGTACTTGCTCTCTTTTCTGCACGCTTTAGTCGAGGATGCCATTGCCATTTTAGGAGATCCTCCTTGCTTGTATGATTTACGGGCTATGGGTTCCCTAGCCAAAGAAGAGATCTGCCCTTATTCAGACTTGGAATGGTGCATTCTCATTGAAGCAATTGAGTATCAACCTTACTTTGTGAAATTAGCTCACCTGTTAGAACTACAAATAATAGCCTTGGGAGAAGATCCAGCGCAAGGATTACCCGTTTTTACTTGCATCGGGGCTAAACACCGCTCTGGTTTCCATATCGATTCTGGCGGCAACCCAGCTGTTGTCACTGATCTTATTAACACATCCGATGGATTGGCTCAAATGCAAAAAAGGGAGGAGTATTCCTCAACTTCCCCTAGTAATACGCTGCGCAAAACAATTTCTTTTCACCAAAATACCCATAAGCTCTTTGAATTCTACCAAGCGCAAATGTGCATCTATCTCGATGAAAAGTTGTCGCAAGCAAAAGAAATCAGACGCAAATGTCAAACGATACAGCTGCTAACGAATCGGCTGCAAACCTATGAGGAAATTTGGTATGATCCTTTTAAAATCCCGTTTATTGATCTAAAAAAACACTACTCAGAGCTGCTTCATCACCTTTTAAATGATCTATCTCTTTACTTTGGCATGGAGGAAGCCAACACGCTCGATCTCATTGACGCGCTCGTGAAAAAGGAAATTTTCACGGCTGAAAGTGGTTATTTATTGCAAGAAGCAGTGGCAGCTGTTTACCTAAAAAGAGTGGGTCTCCATTTTACTTGTGGGGAACAAAAAGAAGAGGTTAGTCTAGAAAATTTTCTTAGTGAACAAGAGGTTCTGGCAAAAATTTATTGGCTTGTATTGCGCCCTCTTTACCGTAAACTAAAGTTTTGCCTCTCCAATCTAGACTCTCATCAACTCAACTCTGGCATTTTTAAGTTAAACTCTCATTTTCAACGCATTGAACTTTTGAAAGAAGCGTTTTATGGAGAGGAATTGCACCCCAATACAATAGAAAATCTCAAGCCCTGGATGACGCATTTCGTCCATCATCTCGTTTCTAGACAACGAGCTAAGGCGTTTGATCTGAAACAGTTTCGACTTTGGCATGATGCTTACTACCAAAGGTTTTCCCGAATCACCTTCACCGAACCTCTAAGAGAAATCTATCTTAAAGTCTTGGACAGTTATCCTTCGGAGGAAAACTTGGCTACCTTAAGTGCCGATCTTGCTTCTATTCCCAACCCAAGTGGAGTTAGACAAAGCTACCGTTTAGAAGAAGAGCAGTTCCAACAAGCAATTCTAGCCATGACAACTGATCATCCAGACGGCTCCTTCCAAGTCAAAATCCGTTGCCCGGCAGTACCCCATGCCCGGTTTCTCAAACAGGTCGTGTGTGAACAAATTTTAGAAGAAACGGGAGAGCTTAAGCGGCAGTATAAAAGTGCTCACGCTGTTGCAACTGCCTCTTATAATGGATTTCAGCTGCATTTTAAACAAAAACCGACGCATCCTCTAATGGAATATGCCATCCATGCGCTGACGGCACGCATTGCGGGGCACTTAAGCCCTCCGACTGAGCTGGCACGCTTTGAAGTCGAATTGGAAGGAAAAACAAAGATCTATCCCGTTTTAATTTCCAAAACAATACAAGGGCAGACGTTAGAAAACGTAGAACAAGAGCTAGACGTTAAGCAACTGACCTGGGCTTGCCTCTGTGCCTTATTGACACGACCTGGGGATGGTCGCTTTTCTAACTATGTCGTCGAAGAAGAGACGCAGCGCATTTTCTGTGTCGATAACGATGTTTCTTTTGTTGAGCCCGTTATTCACCATTTCGTCGGAAATAAGGTTTACTTTTCTTCCGCTCTTTTTTGTTTACATGCTAAATACCGTCTAGATCCTGAAGTATTGCAAGCTTTCCTTCGTTTAGATCCTAACCTCATCCTCAATAGTTGGCTCCAAGACTTAATCCAAAAAGATGAGGCCTACCGCACCCTTCACCTTTTTACCCCCGAAGAAGAAAAACAGTTATATGAAGAAAACTCGGAAGATCGCTTTAAGGGAACGCTTCTTTTGCGTAGCGGCACGGTGGCAAATTTACTCGTGCAATTTTATCATCTGCAAGACTGCTTACGCCATGATTTAACAAGCAAAAAGAAGCTTACAGCTATCGATCTTTTATCCTATCTTGTCAGCTTGCGTGACAGTCAAAAGCAAACCCTAGATCGCTGGGTTCATCATAAATATAAGCAAGCCGTTGCTAGCAGTTTAATTCCCAAACAAAGGCTACAAAACGCCATCAATCGCAATGTTGAAATTTCTCTCACTTCCGCCCAAGCCGATGCAGCCAGCTTTGGTAAGCCCCCGACGTTTGAAGAAATCCAACAGCGTGAAGAATACTCTCCCGAAAAAGCCCAAGTCGAGCTTTTTACGTTTACTTTAAGTCGCTATACTTCAAATATTGCATTCGGGACAAACAAAGAAGAAGAATGGATTGAAGCAGATTTTAGACAGATGGTCAAAGGGAAGACACCTGATCGAGAGCGGCAACGCTTTGTGTTAAATGGCTTAATCATTTTAATGAACAATAAAGATCCTAAACCACGAAAAATCACTCTGATGAACTGCGCCGTTTTAGATCTGACCACGTTAAAACCTTTCTTGCATGTTGAACTCGACTATTTAAATGTAAGCGGCTGCCCACTTATTAAAGTAGAAACCATCCAAGAAATCGAAAAGTACTCTCCTAACCTCAAATCGCTCTATTTAAACCGTTGCACTCAACTCCATGCGCTTGAAAAACCAAACTTTCGCTTCGCATCAACCTATTTGCAGTTTGCCAAATTAGAAGAATTGCAAATTAGAAGGTGCAAGGCACTTGTCTCGATTCAACTAGATGCTCCTCTTTTACACACCTTAAAAGCCGATAAAAATCCTCATTTAAAAATGCTCTTTTTCAAAACAACGGCTCCCTATGTCAAAGGAAGTTTTACAAGATGTCCAGCCTTAGATTTAAAAAAAGCCAAAGAAGAAGGAGTGCGTAGAGTCTTAAAAGAAATAAAAAATCTAGAAATTGACTCCGGGATATTACTCCAACTTTATATGAATGATCCTAAGTTCGCCTCTGTTAACCTCTCTAATCAGAAAATAAGTGATAGAGGAGCAGAAGTACTTGCTCATTCTCTTGCTTCCAATACGACTCTTAAGTCACTCGATCTTGACAGAAACCAAATCAGCGATAAAGGAGCCGAAGCAATTGCTCAAGCTCTTGCTTCCAATGCGGCTCTTGAGACACTCTGGCTTAACGGAAACCAAATCAGCGATAAAGGAGCCGAAGCAATTGCTCAGTCTCTTGCTTCCAATGCGGCTCTTTGGAAACTCTCTCTTAACGGAAACCAAATCAGTGATCAGGGAATGGAAGCTTTTGCTCAAGCTCTTGCTTCCAATACGATTCTTATGGATCTCTCTCTTAACGGAAACCAAATCAGTGATCAGGGAATGAAAGCTTTTGCTCAGGCTCTGGCTTCCAATACGTCTATTAGGGTACTCTCTCTTAACGAAAACCAAATCAGCGATAAGGAAATGGAAGCTTTTGCTCAAGCTCTGGCTTCCAATACGTCTATTGGGGTACTCTCTCTTAACGGAAACCAAATCAGTGATAAGGGAATGGAAGCTTTTGCTCAGGCTCTGGCTTCCAATACAACTCTTAGGACCCTTAGACTTGATAATAACCAAATCAGCGATAAGGGAATGGAAGCTTTTGCTCAGGCTCTGGCTTCCAATACGTCTATTGGGGTACTCTCTCTTAACGGAAACCAAATCAGTGATAAGGGAATAGTAGCTCTTGCTCAGGCTCTGGCTTCCAATACGATTCTTAGTGAACTCTCTCTTAACGAAAACCAAATCAGTGATCAGGGAATGGAAGCTTTTGCTCAGGCTCTGGCTTCCAATACAGCTCTTAGGGCACTTAGACTTGATAATAACCAAATCAGCGATAAGGGAATGGAAGCTTTTGCTCAGGCTCTGGCTTCCAATACGATTCTTAGTGAACTCTCTCTTAACGGAAACCAAATCAGTGATCAGGGAATGGAAGCTTTTGCTCAGGCTCTGGCTTCCAATATAACTCTTAGGGCACTTAGACTTGATAATAATCAAATCAGCGATCAGGGAATGGAAGCTTTTGCTCAAACTCTTGCTTCCAATACAACTCTTAGGGCACTTAGACTTGATAATAACCAAATTAGCGATAAAGGGATGGAAGCTTTTGCCCAGACTATGGCTTCCAATACGTCTATTAGGGTACTCTCTCTTAACGGAAATCAAATCAGCGATCAGGGAATGAAAGCTTTTGCTCAAACTCTTGTTTCCAATACGATTCTTATGGATCTCTCTCTTAACGGAAACCAAATCAGCGATAAGAGAATGAAAGCTTTTGCTCAAACTCTTGCTTCTAATACGGCTGTTGGTTGGTTCCGGCTTAATGGTCAGGTAATAATCAATAAAAGGTTATAAACAATTAATCAAGCTCTTAACTCCAAGGTAGCTGCTATTCTTGTAAATTACTATCTTAGCAATAAAAAATTTCTAACGACATATACAGTTTTTTGTGAGTACTTACATTCAAATTTTTATACAGAAAAACTCTAGGGCGATTGGTTATAGCGTTGACTTGAATTTTCATTCATTTGTGATAAAAGCATTCCTTAGACTGGCCCCTATCAAAACAAGCAATGTCTTTTGAATATGTTATTAACTACTTAGGCAAAAAATTTCCAAACTCAATGAGCACCAGTCGCTTTGTTTATTTAGAGAAGAACCTTTTGTTCCTTTATTTGCTTATTTTTTAGACAGAAGAGGAAAAATCACAGGAATTGCTTTTATTGATTTTCCGTCGATAGATGTTTGCTATAATAAACGCATGAAAAGAAGCAAAGTCTTCAAAGGTTTGGCAAAAAGAAAAAACAACTTCAGGATGATTTTTCGGATTAACTAGACATGTTGCTGATGTCTCTATTGCCAAAACTTTGTCGAAAGGGGTTTTTGGGAAACTATTGGGTGATAAGGGGGTTATTTCGAAAGAGCTTTCAAAGGGATTTTTGAAACAAGGTCTTGAACGATTGGCGACCATAAGAACTAAATCAGAAGTTCATGAAGTTGTCAGACAAAATTCTTAGAAAACGAGCTATCTTTGCAACGGTCAATGATCCATTAAAAAATATTTCTCATTGAACAGATATACCACAGAAATGCCGGAAATTTTTTAATTAATTATTGGCTGGGATTGCCCGCTTATACTCATCAACTTAAAAAGCCATCGATCAATTTAGCAGAATAACATTGCCTGTTGTCAATGGTTGCCTAAAAACCCAAAAATTCAAGTTGATAGCATTCTTTTTAAACACTTGTAACTTTAATTATTCCTATCCTATTTGGAACTTATGCTTTATCAAAATAAAATAAATTAGCTTCACGAATAAGAAACTGCAGTCTCCAAAAATCAGGCTAATAGGATTAATTTGAGGAGAGAATCGCAAGTGGACCATATTTAAATAAGAAAGTCTGATAAAGATGTTTCAAACAAGAAATATTTAATTGTATAGAGTTTCTTGAGAAGAATCAAATTCTAGGATTAACTATCTAAAAATGGATTTTACAAAAAATACTTATTTAAATGAATATCGAAACTTTAAGAGATAACTAAAAGGTCAATATTGGGGGTAAGAACTTCAGAAACTTCTTGCACAATATTACCTCTGAGCATCTGTAGCAACGTACTGTGTCGCGGCCTACCTAAAATAATTCTAGACACTTGCAGTTTTTCGGCCATATCGACAATTGAGTTAACAGGTGAAGCACTCACAACATAAAAAAATTTAATTGTCATTTCATGAGAGCTTTCTTTTGCATAATCAAAAATTCGGCAAGCCTCATGATCATCAAGCCAAGTCCGATTTTTATCTTCATCTGTCACAATTTTTTGTTCCCTAATAAACAAGATATAAAGAGGTTGCCCCTGTTTTTTGGCTTCTTGAAGAGAAAAATTTAACGTTTTGCCTATAGTTCTAACAGCGCATAAAATTGCTCCATGATGTAAAGAAGCTCGCGTATCATCAGTGTATAGTGAAGCATGCTTTAGGGTCACCTTTTTTGATGCCCACTGTTTTTGCCGATGTTCAATCACCAATGCGCGTAACACTAAACCAACAGCCATGATATAAATCGCAAAAAAGCGAGCGTTAGGTTTATCTATCAAAAGAGTGATTTCAATGATAATCATCACAAAAAATGTTAACGACATGAAACTTCTCTCCCATTTACTCATGGGAATTGTGGAATCATAAGCATTAACGCCTAAATTAGTCGCAATGGCTCCTACAAATCCCACAGCATAAAGATCCGCTAAAGCAGCAACATCATGTACAAAAATAAGAACAAACGAAGCAGCACCTGTTGCAATTAAGAGTGGAACAATAGGAACTCCAAAGGCATTAAGTTTTTGAAATACAGCAGGCATTTCTCCATCACGAGACATCACAAACATTAATGAAATCAGTGCATTAATAGCTGTATTAACCGCGGAAAGGAGCAAAATGGCAAAAGCTAAGCTAATAGCATAACCAACAAAATAACCAATCGATTCAGATCCCCATTGATTCGTTACAAAATAATTTCCCATATAACGAAGCATCGCATCACGAATATTGGTTCCATCAGGTGTCACAATATGACCATCAATAAACTGTAAATGTGGAATTGCATTCATGGCAAGGCCAAATAGGCCTGTAAAAAGACAAACTTCGATCATGACCCATAAAATAGCTTTTTTAGATGTCTGATGGACTGAAGGATGAGCATCTGTACTGCCTAAATCAAGCTTCATCACACCTGTTGTATTAGCGATGGCCTCTACACCCGATAATGCAACAATAATTCCCACAAAGCTATTCCAGTTTTTGAGAATCCCCCCTTCAAGAGGTTTGATAGAATCAATCGCATCTTTCAAAAAAGGGAGAGACAAAAGGGCTAAAATAAGAACTGTTATAAAAGTAAAAACAGCAATTCCTAAGGCAAGATTACCTGTATGGCGCGGCCCAAAAAAATTAAAAGCTCCAATGCATACAATAGAGCCGATTGCCCAATAAGCGGGATGCTCTACACCCAGGTATTCAAAACAGGATAAAGAACTTAGTCCTGCAGTAATGAGATAATCAGCAATTAAAAAAAAAGCTCCTATTAGAGCCAATACTTCCGATTTCCTTCTCGCTGAAGCATAAACTCCCCCTCCTGTGGGGCTAAATTTACAAATCGTAATATAGTTAATTCCTACAAAAGCAATTAACACACAAACAGCTAAAATCAGCCAAAATGAACTATAACCTGCTATCGCAAATGCCAATCCAATGACATAAGCTTTACTTGTTCCCCAGTCTCCATATAAGAGAGCTGCTGCTTGAAAGGGGCCAACGTTGCGAGGTCTTTTAGTAATTGATGTTTGCATGATGATATTTTATCAAGTTTAA
Source organism: Candidatus Protochlamydia amoebophila UWE25 (assembly GCF_000011565.2). Taxonomy (NCBI): domain Bacteria; kingdom Pseudomonadati; phylum Chlamydiota; class Chlamydiia; order Parachlamydiales; family Parachlamydiaceae; genus Candidatus Protochlamydia; species Candidatus Protochlamydia amoebophila. The sequence continues at coordinate 369,482 of NC_005861.2, read as the reverse complement.
AAAATTTTATCATAATCAAAAAAATATTGATTTGAAGTATTTTTACATTTTTAAGTTGAAAATTGCAGCTGATAAAAATTTTTACCGAAGTCTCTTTGACTGATTAGTCCTTAATGCGCTCTTTTTTAAACCTTTTCTTTCAGTTAACATGTAATCTTTAACCGTAAAAATTGATAGACTAGGATTAAAAAAATTGGTTCGTTTTAAATTATTAGCTTATTCCCCATATATTCAGCATAAAATGATAAACAGTAGGGATAAAAGCTCGCGGTTTTCCCACTTGGAGAAACCTTAATTTTTGAATAAAAAGTAAGAGAGCAAGTAGATTTTAGTGAATTCAAAGGCAAGCCTTAATGGCTTGCCTTTGCGTATAGATTCTAATGGAAGAAAGTATGAAGAAGTCGACTTAAATCATGATAAGTTAGAAAAATAAAAAATCCGATTAACAAAATGGCAAATGGAATGATCAATTTTTCTATTGTTTTAGATTTTAAGCGACGCCCTGTGATCAATTCATAAAGAGCAAAGCAAATAGTTCCTCCGTCTAATACTGGTAAAGGTAAAAGATTTAAAAAGCCTAGATTCAAGCTAATTGCTCCTAACCAAAATACTGCTTCTTTCCAACTAACCATGGAATGATCGTGGACAACTTGCACAATCCCAATCGGACCGCTCATCCATTTCGGATTTAAAGATCCTGTAAATAAAGCTTTCAGGGTATGCCAAATTTCTTCGAATACCTTGTTAAATAAAACTAAAGGATTAGGGTTGTAATTAACTGATTTATCCTTGACAGCAGGTAGTCCTAAAAGTAGTTGATTATCTCTATTTTCAAGTAAAAGTCGGGCATGGGCTCTTTTTTCAGGATCTTCAATACTTTCAATTTCTTTACGTTGCGCTTCTAATTCTGCAATAAATGCGACTTGACTTTCTTCATTTAAATCAAAATTCTTTCGCATTTTTGGTACAATTGGGTCGAGTAAATAAAGGTTTCCGATAGATTTAGGTTCATTTGTTAAACCTATTTGAGAAACAAGTTTTTCTAAATCGTTTGGGTTAAATTCTTCATCAAAAAGCTGATCAGCTAATTTCCATGAAGGAACTAAAGTAGGCTGTTTCGAACGCTCGACAATCACGTTGACTCGTTTTTGTTGTAGTCGAGATAAAATTTCAAATGAATAGCTCACTTGAATACCATCTACAGCTAAAATAATATCCCCTACTTCTAAAGGAGTTTCCAAAATTGAAAACGGATTAGAAGGAAATGCCTCTAACTCTTTTTCCTTATCGATAAATTTCACAAAACCTTCCACTACACATTCATTGTTAAGGTTGTAAGGAATCGTAAATAATTTTTGAATTTTTGTTCCGTTTAATTCTGCTTCAAATTGCCAATCGATCAATTCTTCCCTTACTTCTGAATCCAGCTTAAGTTCTTCCACACGAATTCTAGGGATACGACGCAAAAGTGTTTCTTGTCCGCGTTGGATAGTCACCAATGCCTTAGAATCATTTAAAATATGAGAAAGTTGTTGAAGGGAATAAACTGGTAAGCCATCTATCCAAACAATTCGATCGCCATATTCAATTCCGCTATATTTCATAGGAGACCCTTCTGGCAATGGATTTTCTTCCCCATTAGAGAAACGATCATACACAACATAATTAGCAGAATTCAAAATTCCGGCTGTCAAAATGTCTTTTTCAAGAGCACTAGGATGAGGATATGTTTTGACAGTATAACGAAAAGGAGTTTTTTCTTTTGTCATAAAATTGACATAATTACCAGCTATTTCAATATCACTCGTTGAAGTCATTGGGGCTGACAAATGGTCTTTTGAGCCTTGAAAAATTTGTCCGTTGTAACTTGTAATTTCATCACCAGGTCGAACTCCTTTTACATATAATTCAGATTTCGGATCTATCCAACCAATTTTACTAGTATATTCACTAAATTTTTTCTCACGCCCACCGGCCAACCAAAGAGCACTAAAGGCTAACAATGCAAATACGATGTTCACGAAAGGGCCCATAAAAGCTACTTTAATTCTATCCCATGGGCTTTTTCCAAAAAAACCATCTTGGATGTCATAAAGGTCTTTTTGATCAGAGATATCCATGCCAGCAATTTTGACATAACCTCCAAATAACAACCAACCAACTTGCCATTTGACACCATCTCTTTCCCACGAATAAATAGGTCTTCCGAAGCCAATCGAAAAAGTCTCTACTTTCATTCCCAATCGACGAGCCATATAGTAATGGCCTAATTCATGGATAAAAATCAAAAAGCTTAAGCCTAGAATAGCTAAGATCACATAAAGAATACTGACAACCATAATAATACAAACCTTATATTAAAAACGGGTTATATCAATCGAAAATATCTATTTCGTTGATATTAGTTTAGACCTTGCAGCCTCTTCCCGAGCAAGAGCATCTACTGCTAAAATCGTTTCTAAAGAATCAACCGAAATCGATGCATGTTGATCCATAAGTTTTTCTAATTGAATTCCAATATTTTTCCAGCTCAATTCCCCTTTTAAAAAACGCTCTACGAGCACTTCATTGGCAGCATTCATATAACACGGAAGAGTCCCTCCGCATTTCAATGCTTCATAAGCAAGAGCTAAACAACGGAAAGTTTTTTTATTGGGCTCAAAAAATTCTAATTTACTATTTTTCATAAAATCAAATGGCTTAAAGAGACCCGGAGCTCGGTCAGGATACGTCAGCGAATATTGAATGGGAACAATCATGTTTGGCTCGCTCATTTGAGCCAACATAGAACCGTCGCAAAATTCCACAAGACTATGAATAATACTTTGGGGATGAACAATAACATCAATTTGTTCTGGCGATACATCAAATAACCAAAATGCCTCAATAACCTCTAAACCCTTGTTCATTAAAGTTGATGAATCAATTGTGACTTTAGGCCCCATACTCCAAGTTGGATGATTTAGAGCTTGCTCAACTGTTACAGTTTCTAATTGTTCTTGAGTCCAAGTTCTAAAAGGTCCTCCAGAAGAGGTCAAAATAATACGCTGGACTGACTTAAGAGCCTCTCCATTTAAACATTGAAAAATGGCGCTATGTTCGCTATCGATCGGTAAAAGATTAATGTTTTTCTCTTTTACTAATTTCATGATTATTGCGCCGCCAGAGACGAGAGCCTCTTTATTCGCTAAACCAACATCTTTTCCTGCTTTAATGGCTTCAATAGTAGGTTGAAGCCCCATTGTCCCAGTCATAGCGGAAATAACAAGATCTGCCTCAGAATAAGAAGCAGCAGCTAATAGACCTTCCATCCCTGCCAATACCGTTTTTCCTGGCAAACGCTTTTGTAATTCATAAGCCTTAGCATTATTAAAAACAGCAATAATATCAGGACAAAATTCTTTCGATTGAGCCTCTAATAAATCAATATTTTCTCGAGCAGCAATCGCGACGACTTTAATCCGTTCTTTCAAATGGCGAGCCACTTGCAAAGTGTTTTTTCCAATTGAGCCTGTGCTACCTAAAATGGCAATATGTTTCATCTTCGATTCTTTTTTTAATATTTTGCTAGTATAGCAAGCTGTACGAAAAAGTCAATGAACCTCTCTTGTTATTTGATAATACACTACTCTGAAACAGAATGTCTCATTTTGTTATGCTGAACCCAACGAACAAACAGCCCTTGCTCAGGTGCTATGATTAAAGCAATGAGATAAATCATTAGAATTAAAGTAACGACAACGCCAGACGTGGATAAGGCTATTCCATAAACAGTTAAAATATGTCTTGTTAAAGCAACTCCTGAGAAAGCTGTTAATATGCCAATCAACACAGCATAAGCCAGCAATGTACGAAGACGATGAGTGAAAAGGCGAGCTGTTAAAACGGGACCTGTCATAAAAGCTAAAACTAAAATGACTCCAATGGCTCGAAATGCTGTAATAGAGGTAATAGAAACCTGAGCCATTAATAAATAATTGAATAAGTTTGGAGAAAAACCGAGTGCAAAAGCTAAATATGGATCAAAAGTTGTCAACTGAAAAATCTTAAAAAAAACAGTGATCAAAATAAGATTAATGATTAAAACAAGATAAACCCAATAGATGTCTTTTGAATGAAGCGCATCAGCATTACCCATGACCGCTTCTGTCCCTATATGAGCATCTCGAATTAAAACAGTCACAAGAATAACTCCTAAAGCAAAAAAACTTGTAAAAACAAGGCCTACGCTCGCATCTTCTTGTAAACCACCTGTTTTAATCAAAAACTCTGTTAGGAAAGCTGTTAAAAAACCAGTTACTAAAGAAGCAATCAACATGGCTTGCATAGTAATCAAACCATGCCCACTTGTAGATGCGGCCGAGCTAAAAAAATAAGCTAGCACAATTCCAATCAAGATTGTATGCGACAATGAATTAGCTAACATAGTCATCCGCCTGAGTACCAAAAAAGTCCCAATCAGAGCAGATGATGCTGCTACACCAGATAAAACCAAGATTTGAATTTCATCAGACACTAAATGATCGAAAGGTAATTGCCCGATTATCCCTTGCATCAGTCTAACTAGCAATTGCCAAAAAAACTCCAAAAAATTTTTATCGTGGTATGGATTATAAAATGAGGTATTAAACAACATGCATCCCTTCCTTAGATGGAATAGGTTGTCTATGAGGATCGTGCTTAGGATCATGTAAAAGTTCAGTTAATTCTTTTTCTAATTCTGGAGTTAAAATATGTTCCATTTCTTCGGCATTATGATGGACTCTTTCTGTTCGTGCCCCTAAATATTCCACTAAATAAACTTCCCATAAACGATGTAACCGTATAATTTTAGCTGCTCTTAATTGTCCATCTTGAGTCAGTTGATAAGTATTATCTCTATTAAACTGAATCCATCCATTATGTTTCATTCGATGCAAAACAAATATTAAGTATAAAGGCGAAGAAGGCTGATATTTGATTAACTGGTCAAAACGAACAACAATGTCCGGACTCAACCTCCAAATTGTTTTCAGTAAATTTTCGCATGTGCATTCATAATGAAAATAACCAATTCTAATAAGCCGGATCAGTAATCCTCGTTCGGGAGCGAATAATAAGGCTAATAAACAAATAAACGAAGCCACAATGACAATCATAGGGCCTGTTGGTAACACGAGACGTGAAGAAGGATAATAACTTGCAAGTAAATCAGTTATTTGGACAGATAGATAATTGCCCAAGAAACCGCTTAATAATCCAAAAAATCCTGAAAGAATGAGCATCATTGAAAATTTGTTTGTAAATTGTCTAGCTGCAACTGCCGGAGCGACAAGCATCGCCGACATCAAAACTACACCCACAGACCTAATTCCAATAATAACCGTCAACGTAAGTAAGATAAAAATGAGAATTTCAATTGTCCTAACGTGAATACCTAAGCTTTTTGCATATTGTCTATCAAAAGTTAAAATTTGTATTTCTTTATAAAGCCAGCTGATTATCGTAATAACGACTAGCAACAAACTCCCATAAACCATAATATGAATATCTGTCATGGTAGCGGCTTGACCATACAAATAAGTGGAGATCTGTTTATACAAAGATGTATAGGTGAATTGTACTTCACTTGTCAGCATCAACCCCACCCCAAAAAAAGTCGAAAGAACAAAACAAAGAGCTGCATCACTTGTCACTTTTATTTTTTTTTCGAGAAATTGTACGAAACCCACTCCGACTAAAGAGGTTGCAAAAGCTCCTGTTAAGGTAAACAAAGCTAAACGTAATTCATCGGTTTCTTCTACCGAAAAAAAACCTGCTAACAAAATTCCTATAATCACACCAGGATAAGATGCATGAGATAACGTTTCTCCTGCGAGAACTTGTTTTCGTAAAAAAATCACAACTCCAATCATGCTTGCCGTTAAACTCATTAACATACAACCTATCGTTGGAGCTCGTAAAACAGGATCAATGAAAAAAGAAAATGGAGAGTACACGTTATTCCTTAGCCTGAATTTTTAATCCTGTTTGTTTTTGTAACGACAGTTTTAAAGCTTCATCAAATAAAGCGTAGCTTTTCCCATAGGTGGCATGCAAATTTTGTGGAATAAAAACATCTTCGACAGGTCCACAAGTAATAAGTCTAATATTTAACATTATTACCCAATTAAAATAACTTTCTACAGTACTTAAATCATGATGAACAACAAAAACCGTTTTGCCCTTCAAACGCAGCTGTTGTAATAATTGTATAATAACGGTTTCTGTAGTTAAATCCACTCCAGCAAAAGGTTCATCCATAAAATAAATATCGGCTTCTTGCAGCAAAGCTCGGGCTAAGAACACTCTTTGCTGCTGTCCACCCGATAATTGACTAATTTGACGATCTGCATAGGCGCTCATTCCTACAATATTCAAATAATGTTCGGCTGCAATTCGATCAGCTTCCCTTGGCCGGCGCCATAAACCTAAACGTCCATAGCGTCCCATTAATACAAGTTCTTTCACAGTCACAGGAAAATCCCAATCTACAGACTCTTTTTGAGGAACGTAAGCAATCCGTTGACGAACCTGTTTTAGTGGTTGTCCAAAAAATTCTACATGTCCAGAAATAGGTTGAATTAGTCCAAGCACAGCTTTAATAAGCGTACTTTTACCTGCTCCATTTGGCCCCACAATGCCCACTAACATTCCTTGTGGAATTTTTAAAGAAATATCCCATAAAGCTGATGTTTTACCATAATTAACTGACATTTGAGTAACTTGTAAGGCTGGTAAAACAGAAACTGGGTTTGGTAAAGTTTTATTCATTCCATCACTTATCGAATGAAATATTTTCATTCATATACCTGGTTAATATTTTAGCATTATACTTAATCATTTTTAAATAACTATCTCCATCTGAACCTGGTTTCCCCATAGCGTCTCCGTATAAAGGACAGCAAGCCATTTCCACACGAAGCCCTTCTTCCTGGCCAGCTTGAACAATTTTTCGAATAGAATCCCGACTCACATTAGATTCTGGAAAAACAACAGAAATATGATTCTTTTTCAGGTAATTAATAATCATTTTAATATCTGTGACACTTAGCTGACTTTCAGGAGCAAGCCCTTCAGGGGCAGCAAATCTTTTACTCCACTCCCCTGTTTCTCTTTCATTACCTTCAGCTAAATAAGCTCTAGTAAAATAATTAAATGCATCATGGCTCGTAACCATGAAGCGTTTTTCAGCTGGAATCTGCCCTATCATTTCTTTCACTTCTTCATGAACTTTCAACATTTCTTTTTGAAATTCATTGGCGTTTTTACGAAATAGGTCGGCATGTAAAGGATCTTGCTCGCTCAATCTTTCAACAATTAAAGGAATTGTTTTCAACCATAAAGAAATATCCATCCATAGATGGGGATCTTTTTGTCCATTGACATAAATAATAGCTAAAGGATCTTGCTTCTCAACCCAGTCTCCAAGAGCATAAGCTTTAGGATTTTCAACTAAATGATAATGCAAACTAGGTCCGTGCTCCAAACCAAGCCCATTATAGAAAATCAGATGAGCAAACATTAATTTTTCATCATCTCCTTTTACTAATTGGTAAGAATGAGGATCTAATTCTCCTTGAATGAGAGTGAATGTGTCAACTCGATCACCACCGACTTTTTGTACCAAATCATTAATCATCGCTGTTGTGCTTAAAACTTTGATTTTATCATTTGCATGGATCCATTGTTGGAATTCAGCGTGCCTTTTAGAATGTGTAACTTTAGAACAGCTTATTAATGCTAATAGTCCCACGAAACTTAAAACAACAAGAAGATACTGTCTCATTCTTTCTCCATTTGCCGAAGCATTTCAAAACTATAAATTCCCATGGAACATCCTGTATTGAAGTGAATTTGTAATGCATAGCGACCCACATTGCGAATTGAAAAAGCTTTAACATCTTCCTTAACACTTGTAAGATTCAACAATCTATTCCCCTTGTTTTTATCCCGACAATTCGCACACGGACATTTTTCTTGTAATTGACTCAAGCGAAATTCCTGTTTTTTTCCATCGCTCCAAATAACTAAAAAAGTATGATTATCTTTTTGAAGAATTTGATTAATAGCGATAGGTAAATTCATATATGTTTCATTTCCTTCCAAACAAGCTCGACATTTGACAAAGTCGTATTCATTTGATTTTGGATAGATTCTACTTGTTCAACAAGCAACTGAGCTAATTGAATAAACGCTAGAGTAACAGCTTTTTCAGATTGAGAATCCATGGAGAACAAAGATTTCCCTTTATCCCCACAAGTTCCCACCAAAGGATCTAAAGGTATCTGCCCTAAACAAGGGTAGCCAGTTTCGCGAGCTAACCGCTTCCCCCCCTCTTTTCCAAATAAATAAACAGGCTCATTTGAATGGGGGTCTACATAATAACTCATATTTTCGACGATACCAACAATTGGTACTTTAACTTGATTGAACAGCGACATAGCTTTCTGCACATCTAAAAGAGCTACTTCTTGTGGTGTCGTTACCAATAAGGCCCCTGTTAAATGAGATTTTTGACTTAGAGTAATTTGAATATCACCTGTGCCAGGAGGAAAATCTATCAATAAATAGTCTAGCTCACCCCAAGCTACCTGATTAATAAACTGAGAAATTAGTCTATTGGCAATAGGTGCTCTTACAGCAGTCGCTTCTGTCTCTTTTCTAAAATAAGCCATTGAAATCATTTTAATTCCGTTGCAGAGCGCAGGTTGAATGATTTCTCCTTTTTGAGAAGGTAAGCGATCTTCAGGCAACATTTTCCTGATGGATGGACCATAAAGATCTGTATCCATGATACCTATACGATATCCCAGACCTTTTAAAGCTAGCGCTAAATTAACAGTAACAGTTGACTTTCCTACCCCCCCTTTTCCAGCTGCGATACCGATAGTCGATTTAATAGAAGCTAAAGGTGGAATAGCTTGATACATTTCTAAAGGCATAGCTTACTCCCATAAACAATCCGTTAATTAATTTTTTTTATTCAGATGATCATGAAATATAGTGTAATTCATTGAATTTTGGTTGACTAGTAAAACTTATTCTCAAATATCTGAGAGTGTTTAAAAACTTTAATATTTTTAAGTACAATTTCATTTTTTTAATTTGATCTTTCTTATTCATTCACTCAGATGATTATAGATAATTATTGCTTCTATGCTTAGTCAGGAATTATACCGTTTAATTTTGAAATTAGATTATTAGAAAAAAACAGTTTTTCTGATTAATTTATCTTGCGCAAAAATTTATAATTTCTTAAATTTTCATTAATAAATTAAAGAGAAGCAATAATTTGCTTCGATAGAGAATTTTACAAATCTATAACAGATTTTTTCGATTAACTTGACTAAGCTTCGATGACTTAATACTTGTCTTAGTCAAAAATCAATATCCAAAAATAAATTGTCTAATAAAGGCTAGATTTGTAAATATCTCTTTATTTCCCAATAAAAAAAAGCGACAATGAAGTTATTCAATAGAAAGAAGTTAATTTTTTATACTTGTTTATTTAAAAATAATTTCAACAATATTCAAAAGTTCTTAAAATGATATTATTTGTTTTTTGATTTTAAACAGCATTCTAATGAAGTTAATAAAGTGAATAACTAAGTCATTTCGAATAAAATCTTGTGAAATTAATAACATGAATTTAATAGTGAATCGCTTATTTTAAATTTCACAATTGAAGCATTGATAAATTGTAACAATTATTGTTACAAAAGGTAATTCAAAATTGCCAAAGGGCCTTGTGGCATTGGCCCGAATTTTAAACCAATATTGAGGAAAAAAATGGATAATAAACAACTCGAGCAATTAATTCAGACTGCTACAAAAAAAGTAGGTGGTAAAAAGGAAAATGATATATGTCATTATTTACCAATCGGAACCGGAGGTTACATCCACCACTTTACTATGCGAAAAATGAAAACTGAGAATCCCCAACAGTTAGCTGATATGATTAATAAATACATTATTAATAGCAGTAATCCTCAAGAAGTTACTCCAAAACCCCGTGCTGCTAGAGGCTCTCGCAAAAGAAGGGATTTATTTACTTTTTCTAAGCAAGATTTAGAAAGAATGCTTAATATGGCACGGATTGCTGGCGATAAAGAAATGGTCCGTAAATTGACGCCTAAGAAAGATTTAAGAACAGTAAAAAGAGAATTGATCTCTTCTATCCGTCACGGCAGAATCGAACCAGAACTATGGAATATGTATGTTGAAGCGATGGCTGCACAAGCCAATCTAGCTACTATTCCCTCTAATGCAGCGCCTGCATCGATCTAAAAAAACTCTCATTTTTTCTCTTTTATCAGCCCTTATTTTTGATAGGGCTGATTTTAAAATCTCATCCGCAAAAAATCAATCAAATGTTTATTATCAATAAAATTAATTTTTTTATCTTTAATAATTTATTTACTTGGAAATCATTTTGATTATTAATAAATACTTTTGATATCTTTCCGTATATCCTATTAAATCTAGGGTTTTCAAAGACAGAAGCGAAAAAAATTAAATAAAGTCATAGGTTTCGAATAAATAAAAGCAAATTTAATTTAATAATTTTTAAATCGTTTTGATATGAACTCTTATATATTAGCTATTAATATCCCCTCTTCTATTCAAAGGCAATTAGCTCAAATCTGTTATGGCATCCCTAATGTAAATTGGTTGGATTCCAATGAATTTTATTTGCAGCTTCGCTCTTTTGGACAGCTTTCTTTAGAAAAATTAGAAGAAATTCAAAAATGCTTAAATTCTCTTTTTTTTAATTCCTTTTCCTTGCAATTGAAAGAAATAGGACATGATCATTTTAAGTCTCAGCAGGGAACGATTTGGGTGGGAGCTAACCCAATTTTAGAGTTAATTGAGCTGAAAAATCAAATAAATAAGCTTCTTAAAGAGTTAAATCTTCTCCCAGAACGCCATCCAAATTTAAAAGTTTTTTTAGGTCATTATTATAAAGTTCATGCCGATAGATTGTTAGAATATTTGATGAATCACTTCTTGTTTCAAACACCTTTTTTCACGGCTACTAAATGCTCACTTCTTCTTATTAAAACAACAACAAAAAGAACTTTCATGGAAGTTATTGAAGAATACGAAGCAGCCTCGCCAGCAACAGGAGAAGATTAAAGAAGGATGTTTTAAAATCGGAGGAATTTACAAAGGAATTTAAAAAGAAAAACAAAGAGGCTTTAATAACCTCTTTGTTTTTTAGTACTTTAAGCACGTTTGACAGAAGACTCCGTATGTTGATGCTCTACTTCTTTATTATGGAAGTACAGCATAACCGGGGAAGCAATGAATAGCGAAGATAAAGTTCCTACCAAAACACCTACTGTCATCACTAGTGAAAAGGCAAAAATAGATTGCCCTCCTAATAAAACAAGTGCTAAAAGCACAAGCAAAGTTGTTCCAGATGTCATGATCGTACGACTTAATGTAACATTCAAAGCATGATTAATGATTTCTCTGAATGACAAGCGACGAAGAGTCTTCATATCTTCACGAATTCGATCGAATACAATAATCGTATCATTTAATGAATAGCCGATAATTGTCATAATTGCTCCCACGACCTGTAAATCAATTTGCACAGGAAATCCTATCGCATGGAAAAGTGCTAAAATGCCAAGTGTAATAATCACATCGTGAACGAGCCCAATTACTGCTCCAATTGCGAACTTAAACTCAAATCGGAAAGTAATATAAATTAAGATCGCTATTAATGCTGCGCCAAGTGCAATAATAGCATTATTTCGCATCGTATCAGAAAATTGTCCACTCATGATAGTCCAATTTTTCTGAAGAGTCGTTAACTGAGACTGTTGAACATCTAATCCATGAGATTGAAGCGTTTCAACAACCCAGCTCAAACGAGGATCTTTTTGATAATCAAAAGCATATTTACTATCTGGATTGATTTCAGGCATCTGATAAAAAGGATGCCCTTTTTCATCCATACTCGTTCCTAGTTGAATGCGCAATTGATTAGGTCTGCTTAATTCACGTACTTCGAAATCCCTGCGTGAAGCCCCCTTATCTAAGAAAGCATTGATAGCTTCTAAACGATAATTAGGTTTTTCTGCCTTCTCCGCAACATCTAGTGTTAGAGAGTAACCTCCAGTAAAATCCATTCCAAAAATAGTTTTACGTTCAGAAACAAGAAAATAAGTGCCTATTCCCATCACGATTAGCGAAATCACGATAGCCTTCTTAGCTTGCTTTAAGAAGTCAAAATGTGTTTCTTTCAAGAACTGGGCCATTGATAATTGCTTATGCTCAGGCTTTTTAACCCACCCAGCAAAGAAGTAGCGAGTCATAAACAAGGCTGTAAACATAGAAGAAATAATACCAATGATCAATGTCACAGCAAAGCCCTTAATTGGTCCAGAATCGAACTGAATTAAGATAATAGCTGCAATAATTGTCGTAATATTTGAGTCAATGATAGCACTAAAAGCTTTGCGGTAACCTGCTTGAATTGCGGAAGCAATCCGACCAGTCACTTTAAACTCCTCTCGGATTCTTTCAAAGACAAGAACATTTGCATCAACAGCCATTCCAATTGTTAAAACAATTCCTGCAATTCCAGGTAACGTCAAGGCTGCTCCTAAATTTTGCAATACACCCCACATAATAAAAATATTAAGCAAAACTGCACAAGAAGCAATAAAACCTGCAAAATGATAGTAGCCGATCATAGCTATCACAACTAAAGCTAAAGCGACTAAAGAAGCGACAATCCCTTTGGCTCTTTCTTCACGACCAAGTTCTGGGCTTACATTTTCTTCCGACAAAATACGTGGCGTAAAACTTAAAGAACCAGCTTTTAAATCTGCTGCAAGTTGGGTCACTTCTCGCTGAGAAAAACGACCGCTAATCGTTCCTCCATCACGAAGTGCTGCATTTAATGAAGGAGCTGTAATAATGCTACCATTAAGAATAACAGCCATTCTCCAACCACGCCCGTTAGAATAAACCTCTTTAGGTGTTCCTGCAATTTTATCTTCTGCAAATTGTGAAGTCCAATTAAAAAAATTGTCTCGAGGGCTGCCACTTGCATGCTCACCTGAATCGAAAGAGCGTTTAATTCCAAATGTTAAAATATTTCCTTGTGTTGCATCATAACCCGGTTGGATGTTTTCTAAGTTAGATCCTTCCAAAGCAAAATTATGAAAAACCACTAGTAAAGGATGTGTTTGATTATCCCACTCCGCAGAATCTCCACCTCTAAACATGGCCAGGGTTGAAAGCGACTCATCAAAGGCTTGAGTAACCACGCGATTTTTGGGATTAGCTAAACGCAATCCATTTTCATAAAGAATTTTTGCATGATCCGTTCTTGGACGCATAGTGATAGTAGATTCCTCATCTCCACCTAAATGCTGCCAAGCAATTTCGTTGATGCTTTCTATATCTCTACGATTTGTTACAACGGCTTCGTTCCAAATATCTTGTAAAAACTGATTGACAGCTCCAGCAAGGGCTGTATTTAAAGGCCCAAATTTTTCGTTGACAATATGAAAATACATTGCAGAAGCTTTTACTAATTCAGAAGCGGACAAGTTTTGAGAACCTGGAAAATCTAATAATATATTAGAATTTTCAATTCGAATCGTTCTTTCTGCTACACCCATTTTATTGATACGTGTGTAAAGTTCATTGACGGCTTGTTTGAGATCTTCTGGATTTGTCACAGTTCGACCATTTTGATCTAAAAGACCAATGCGGACTGTTTTCCCACCAGATAAGTCAAGACCCCATTTAAGAACTTTTCGATCATCTCCTCTAAAGAATTTTACTACGCTCAGTTTCAAATTTTCCCAATAAACATTTTTAGTTGGTGCTGGAACTGTGTATTTGCTTGTTAAGTTCAAATCAACTTGAGCAGCATTATAAGATTCTTTCCATTTCAGAAGGTCTTCTTGTATACGATCATCAATTTTGTTGATAGTTAACAAACGTTGCTCTACATCAGAAAAGTCTAAGACAGCAAAACGTTTACTTCCCTTGGCTTGAAAATCTTCGCGAGAAGCTTTTAAAAGAGTGCTATAATAATCATTCAATTCAAAAATATAATCTTTATTAAATTCTTTTGGTAAATTAAAGGCTGAGCCAGGATAACCAATAAAACCCATTTGCTGTAAAAGGGTATTGAGTTGGTTAAAATCTGTAGCTAAAACTTGATTTTCTTCCGCTTCTGGAGCTTCCTGATACTTCTGAACAAGAGCATCCATTCCTTTTGCGATTACATAGATTGATCCAGTTCGGAAGCCTGTAGGCGCTGCAGCTAAATACATAGCAGGAGCATAAACCACAAGACCTAGCTTTTGATCTTCTGATTTCTCTGTTTGATAATCATTATAAGAACGAATCGGATAAACATCTTTAATCAAATCTGCATGGGCTGGAGACCAAGAAAGAATAATTTGATCTGTGACTTGCTGAGCTATTTTATCTGCTAAATAGCCTAAATTGAGAGTCAAATAACTTTGACTATTTGTTAGATTATCAAAATTTATAACAAAACTTTCTTCATTAGGTTTAAATGTTTCATCTGATAAACGGGCAATACGTGCAATATCATTGATTAAATATTGGTTAATTCTGTCTTTGACAAATGCATCTTTTTCAGTTTTTCCTTCTGAAAAATGCAAAGATTGTACATCGTCATACAAATTGACTAACAATAAACCACTTTCCCAGTTAATTGTTAATCCTTTGATAAAAGGATGATAACCCGTTAAATCGACAATTTGCATTTCATGGTTGGAGTTTTGTTTTAACAACTGCTGAATATTTTCATTTGTTAAAGGCTCTTTCCCTTTTCGAAATTCTTCGTTTTCACGCATAATCGTAACAGCTGAATCCAGCGCTTGAATTTGATTATTTGAAACTGCTAGATTTTGTGCAGCTTCAGCTGAAAAATCTCCATATAAACTAGCTTGCTTTTCTTTAATTTTTTTACTAAGTGTTTCCATCTTAGCAATAAATTTAGTATTTAATCCTTCACGTTCTTTAGAGGATAGTTGAGAAAATGTTTCGTAGTAACGTTTTGTAATCGGATTATTTTTTCCTAAAATATTATCTACATCAACAATTTCTTTTGCTAATGTGATAATTATTTCGTCATAACTAGGATCATTACCTACTTCACTAGTTGTTGCAAACATTTGCAAAGCGGTTTTACTAGGTCCTGCAATTGCTAGAGCGACTTGAGTCACTCGATCATCAATAACTTCACGGTAAAGATCTGCGATTTGGTGATCATGACTATACTTTGGAGTAAATTGAAATAACTTATCCATGTCGCTCGCATCTAATCGAACAGCAACGTTACGTCGAACCAACACTTGAGTAGGATCGACATTAGCTGTGATAGAACTTAGCTCAAGCTGATTAGGTACAAATGGAATTAACGCTCCAGCTCTTGGTAAAAATCGCTTAAATAACTCAGCATCTTGTTCATTTTTAAATGAAATTTGAAATAATCCATTATTTGTTGTAACTAAATCAATAGAGATTGGTTTAATTCCTAATAAACGACAAAAAGAATATAACCATTCTTTTGAATCCACTTCTGTTTGATTCACTCTTTCCACAATCCCGGATGCAACGTGCTGTGCACGCGGAGCATCAATCGAAGATTTCAGAGGTTTCGAGTAAAAAAATAAGGTGGGGAGAATGTTATAAAGCGTAATTGCCAAGACGGCAACAATCAAATAGAATTGCCAACGCTTCTGTTTTTCCATATTTTCATGATTCCTTCTATGATTGTGAATTTCCTTTTGAAATCTATGAAAGCCTCGCCTAAATGAGGTTTTCAACTCTAACTCAAAATGAAATTAACTGTGAATGAATGTGGGACATCAAAAAGCGCCTTTACAAAGTGAAGGCTCTCTAAGACAAAGGAAAAGCATAACAAATCATTATGCATTCTGTCTACATAAAACCAATTTCATTAAACACGGATTTTACCTATAAAATGGCGAATGGAACACTGAGAGATTTAATCCATGATCTTTGCTCAATTCAAAATAGAGAATTTCGAAAATGAATTAACGATCAAGAAATAATAAACTGTTCTGGCCTATTAAAAATTTCTTACATTCTCTGAATTTAAAATAGAAAATAAAAAACCCTCCTTTTTTATAAAGGAGGGTATGAACAAGCATATTTTTAAGACATCAAATTTAGCTAGTAGCTATTTCCGATGTTTTATCAATATTTTTCTCAATATTCTGCTCAGCAGTCAATTGAGTAAATTGTTTGCTTAATGAACGGGCAGCCACAATCCAGGCAGCAATAATAACCATCAAAATCGCGCCAATATAAGGTGTAATAGTTGCTAACGTTCCAAATGCAAGTAATCCCATTTGAATAATAGATCCGCCAGATTTTCCTAAACGAGCTCCTACTACGTCAACTGCGGCTTTACCTTTTACTTTAGATTCATCATCTAAAGGAATATAAGCCATTTCTTTTGTTGGATCAAATAAAGAGTATTTAGCAGATTTGCTCATAATATTTTGAGCCGCACCAAAGATGACAGCTAAGAATAGTGGAGTAGTTCCTAAGGCAGCAATATATCCAGCTAGGTGATCTTTAAAAATCACGAATGAGAAAAAAGCAATCCCGGTGACTAATAAAACAACTGGAGTAATTAAAGCTGCAAATCCCCAACCTTTATGACGAATTACGTTACCACCAACGAATAACATCATCAAAATTGTGACGGCACCCGTCATTGTTGAGAACCATCCCATGAACGTGCTGTAATCATTTGGATTAGGATATTGAAGTTTCACCTGGCTCTTCCATGTAATTTCTACTAAGTTAATAGAAATACCGTAAGCAATAACCAATATCGCCAAACAAAGGATATACTTAGAGGTAAAGAGGAATTTGAAGCTTTCTCCAAGAGACATTTTAGCTTTTTTCTTTTTACCAGGAGCTTTTTCTTGATTTAAATCATAAAAACGTGGATCTGTTAAAACTGCACGATTAATCCACCAATAGATAGCTAAAATTGCTAATCCGGCAATGACGACCATACCCATTAAATAATTTAAAGAAATTTGCCATGCATCAACATTTGCAGGTAAATGCTTGCGAATATCTGATACATATACAATAGCAGGACCTGAAACTAAAAGTGCCAAATTAGCACCCAAACCGAAAAGGCTATAAAAACGTTTAGCTTCATTTACACGGGTAATTTGGTTAGCAAATCCCCAAAAAAGAAGAGATAATACAACGCTTCCCCAAAGTTCAGCTAAAATGTAAAAAATCGAATACATCCAGTTTTCATATGCCGCCGCAAGCCCGGTCCAACCGCCAGGTAAATAAGCTTTTAAAGCTTCAGCAGAAGCATGAGGCATTAAAACTTCTCTAGCTGGATACATGACAAAAGCAAATAAGCCGAAGAAAATGATAAAAGGTAAAAGCGTAACGTAAAATAAATTTTCTCTGCTTAGCGTATTGCTAAGCTTGGCATAAATGATCATAAAAAGGATAGCTGCAGGGACAACACCAAAAGACTTCAAAAATGGAATGGCTTCCGCACCTGCAGAGGTCACGATTAAAGTGTCTTTTGTATCTCTTAAAATTGTGTAATTGAAAGAAATAAAAAAGAACATAAAAAACATTGGAAGAAGTTTTTTAAGTTCATAACCGTGTACAGGCCAAAAGAATGCCCTCCACTTACCAAAGTCTTGTTTCGCATCTTGCGACATAGTAAAACCTCGAACTAGTTTATTGTTTGCAAATTTTTGATAATAAATTGTGAGTTTTCATAATTTTGTGTAAAAACATTACTAATGTATTCAGGATTATCAAGCCATTTATCTAAAAAAGCAAGAAAAAACTACAAACAACCTCCTTACGTATTAAAAACATTAATTGTATGGAAAATTATCTTTAATACATTGAGATAGATTAAATTATATTAAAAAAAATTTAGCTCTTATGAGAATGAAAGCTAAATTCAGTAACAGAATCATTTTTTATATCGAATTTGTGTTTCGCCCTATTTATTGATGATGAGAACTCAACGATCAAGTCATGAATAATTTTTCAAGTAATTTTTTTTAATATTCAATTACAATCTTTTAAATTTTTTTTATAAGTCATTTTTAAAATGGCAATTAATTGAATTTAGAATTTTTCGTTGTACCGTGTCGTTCTGGCAGATTAGCTAAAATTCCAGATCGAAAGGGAGCATTTTACTTGGATTTTTCAAATACTTTTTAAACCTAACTTCGTGAATTATTTTTCTCCTGCTTTAAAACGATTAACAATAAAAATAGATTAGCGGTCCATCCTTGTTTGACAACTTTTAGTCGATTTCATGTTAAATGATTTCACTTGACAAGGGAGTTTTGAAAGCTACAATGTTGAAACAGAGATCAACAGTTCATTGACAAATCTAGCTTTAGTCTTATAAATTAAAGCAAAACTAAACCTTGATGCCGCATCTCTCAGGCAGGTTAAAAAATTACTGATTTAATCTATTTATCTTTTAGACTATTGTATAGAAAATGATTTAGATGAACGAACGAGATAAGTTATATACATGTGTATTAGCCAAACTCTAACGAAAAACACTCGATTTATAGAAACGGAGCTAGATTTTAATGCATTTCACAACAAATGTCCAAGAGGATCCAATATGGGTTTATCCCCCAATGGACGAAGCATTAAAAGAAAGCATTGTTAAAGAATTTAAACTTCACCCTGTTATAGCACAAATTTTGGTTTCCAGAGGATTTACTTCTTTTCAACAAATTCACGATTATTTATATGCTAAATTACCAGAATTGCACGATCCTTTTTTAATGGCAGAAATGCCTCAAGCGGTTGAACGAGTTTGTCGTGCTATCCGTGATCATGAAAACATTCTTATCTATGGCGATAATGATGTTGATGGAATGACTGGAACTACTTTGTTGACCGAATTTCTACAAGATTTAGGCGCAAATGTTTTCTTCTATGTATCCAATAGAGGAGCGCTTCGACAAAGTTTAATCGTCGAAGCTTTAGAATATGCTCTCATTAATAATTGCAAATTACTTATTACTGTAGATTGCGGTATCACCGCTGCTGTGGAAATAGCTAAAGTAGCTGCACAAAACGTCGATGTGATTATCACTGATCACCACGAACCGACAGATAAAATTCCTCATTGTGTAGCGACTCTAAACCCAAAACTTGTTAACAACCCTTATCCGAATCGAGATTTAACAGGAGTTGGCGTCGCTTTTAAACTAGCTCACGGAATCACTAATCAACTGACATCTGAAGGAAAAATTCCTCCTTCTAAGATTGATTTGAAAAAATATTTAGACTTGGTAGCATTAGGAACTATCTCTGATATGGGTTCATTGCTTGACACAGAAAATAGAATCTTAGTTCGCTATGGTCTTCGTCAGTTGCGTAAAGGCAAACGAATGGGTCTAGCAAAACTTTTTTCTATTTGTGATGTCGATCTCAATGATTTAAATACATTTACCATAGCCTCAAAAATTGCACCTCGTTTAAACAGTTTAGGACGTATTGCTGACCCTCGTAAAGGTGTCCAAATGTTACTTGTAAAAAATGCTGATTTAGCAGAAAAGATGGCATTAGAGCTAGACCTTAATAATATCGAAAGGCAAAAAATTGAAAGAACAATGTCTTCCGATGTAGATAGTACTATCCAACAAATACCTGCTATTTTATCTAACAAAGCAATTGTAATGGTTTCTGATAAATGGCATCCAGGTGTCATTGCCATACTATCGACACGAATTTCAAAACAATACAACAGACCGACTGTGATGATTGCTATCGATAAAGGAATTGGAAAAGGTTCTATTCGCTCTATCCGCGAATTCCCCCTTCTACCAACTTTAAAAGAATGTTCAGATATTTTGATCAATTTCGGTGGACATGATTTCGCTGCAGGATTAACTATTAAAGAAGAGCATGTTGAACAATTTAAAAATCATTTTATTGCTTCGGCTAATAAAAAGCTTGCTGATACAGATGTTATGAGTAAACTTTATCTTGATGCAGAAATTAAATTTAGTGAACTAACTTTTGATTTTATTGAATCAGCAAGGCTGTTAGAGCCATATGGAAATGAAAATCCTCAACCCATTTTGTATTGCGACGCTTGGCAGACCTGGCCCCCAAAGATTGTTGGTAAAACGCATTTGAAGCTTTATTTAGAACAAGGAGATAGAGTTCTGGAAGGTGTTGCACTTGGAAAAGCAACTTATAGCCAACAACTAAGGAAAAAGAATTTAAAACTGCGCATTGCTTTTACCCCTCAAATTAACAAATCCAGTATTCAATTACTCATTCGTGATTTCAAAGTTTTAGAAGAAGTGCCTACCACTTTTACTGAATTGGAACCCACTCAATATCAAAATTTATGACCCATCTATTGACTATTCATACTCAAGTTGAGGGAGAAATTACAGCGCTTGCTTTTGGAGGTGCAGGAATTTTAAGATATCATGGATTTGTAATTTTTGTTCCTTTTACTGCTCCTGGCGATCAAATTATTTGTCGTATCATCGAAATAAAAAAATCTTTTGCAGTAGCAGAACTTGTCAAACTCAAACAACCTAGCTCTTTAAGAGTTCAGCCCCCTTGTCCATATTTTGGGAAGTGTGGAGGTTGCCAACTTCAGCATTTAAACGAACAAACACAATTAAACTATAAACTTACTGCCATCACTGACACTCTTAAACGAATTGGTCATCTTAAAGTACCTTCTGTTGAAATGAATACTGCTCAATTGAATTGGGCTTACAGGCGACATATTACCCTTCATTTAAAATCCTTTAATCAAAGTTTTCAAGCAGGTTATATAGCAACAGATCATTTTTCTCTTATTTCAATCGATACATGTCCTATTTTTAATAACCTTCATGACCCTATCATTAGCATATTACAAAAATTTATTAGTACTTTGCCTAATCCCAATCAGCAAGATGGCCGATTGACATTGTTAAAAAACCAAAATTCTCAATATATTTTATCATTTCAATTTTGTTCATTGAATGAACTTAATCGAATTCTGTTTCAAGAGGCTTTAGAAAAATATCCTATTTTTTCGGGTATTCTAGTAACTTCTCCCAAGAAACAGTGGATAATAGGTAACCCCTACTCTGAACAAAAAATTGAAAATTTAATTTTTCGGTTTACTCCTCAAGCCTTCATACAAAATCATCCTGAACAAAGCCTTTATATTTATAAAAAAATTTGTTCGTTAACGATACAACTAAAATCAAAAAAAATTTTAGATCTTTACTGTGGGTTTGGAATTACCTCTTTACTCCTTGCTAGTCAAGGACATTTCGTAACTGGCATTGAATATAATTCTGACGCCATTCGATTTGCGAAAGAAAATAGCAAGTTGAACCATTTGCCTCATGTCGAATTTCTCGAAGGAGATGTAGAAAAAATTTTACCTATTTGTTTAAAGTCTCAAAAATGTGTAGATTTAGTTATTGTCAATCCTCCAAGAATTGGCTTATCTAAATCAGTAATCAAAATATTAATGAGTGCCTTACCTGAAGACATGATTTACATCTCTTGTATGCCCTCTACTTTAGCTCGTGATTTGTCTATTTTGTGCGAAGATTTATATGAAATTCACGAGTGTACTGCGTATGATATGTTTCCACAAACTAGCCATGTCGAAACACTTGTTCATCTTAAAAAAGTATAACCTCTCAATTTTTTAAAAAAAAGAATTGAAAGGTTATAAAGTTGTTGCTCAATCAATGCATTTAGATTTTTTGAAGAAGAATGACTTAACTCAGCAATAATTCATTGCCGGCTGCTTAGAAGCTAGCTGAAATCAGCTAGCTTGACGACGATTTTTTTTCTGCATGAATTTTTCTTGATATTCTTTCATACTATCAGAATGAATAACCCATGCAGCCCCTTTTCGCTCTGCTTTCAGCAAACCAATACGAGTCGCGTAATAAATTTTTTGTGCAGGGACACTTAACAATTCCGCTACTTGATTAACAGAATAATATCCTTTTAGATTATCAAATAATAATTCACCGTTAAAAGTAGATTTCGTTCTAGAATATTTTTGACGACGGTAATCTTCTAAATCTTCTAAGCTAATTGTCCAACGAGTTGTCTCTTTAGTAGCTTTTAATTTATTTAATTTAATGGCAACATAAATAGCTTGTCTTGTTACTTTATTTAATTTAGCAGCTTCTGTAATTGAAACTACTTTTTTATCATCAGTTTTATTCTGAGACATAATATTACCTCCACAATATATTAAATATGTAATTTCCTTTTTTTTTAATAAATTTATAATTTATTTAAGGAAAAATAATCTTTACATAGTAAAGAATTTAAATCAATGATTTTAAATTATTTTTGAATCTTTTTAAATTTAATTTTAAACAAATATAAACAGATAATTAATTAATAGATTAATAAAATGAGTATAATTATGGGAATAAACGATTTTTAACAGCCAGAAATCTTAATTGGAAAACGCTCTTAATATACAAAAAGTTTTATTATTAATCAATTTATTTTTTTATTTATCTGACTCAAAAGAGGTTAGTAATAGCAAAAAAAGAAATAAGCATGAAAAATTTAAGTTCTCTCTAAAAGGATAAATTCAAATTATTGAATTTATCCTGGCTATTTTCTACAAGAATAATCATCCAAAACTCGCCTAATAATAAGTTTTTGGTTATGATTAAAACTTTATCTCCGGCTTATCTTAAAAGATTGAGGAAATTTTAATGTACAAATTTTTAATTTGTTTAATTTGTTTAACAACTTTTGTTTTGGAAGCCAAATCACCTGATTTGAGTCCTAAGGAAGTCACGTTTAAAGCAAACGAAATTATGAAAGCTCATGCTTCGCAAAAACAACTTTCCCCCACTCTTACTCGTCGAATTTTAAATAACTATTTAGAAAATTTAGATCCTAATAAAACTTACTTCATTGAATCAGATATTTATGAATGGACTCATCCAACAGATGAACTCCTCACAAACATTATTGATGATTACAATAACAGTAATTTTTCTACTTTTGAAAGTATTCATACTGCTCTAATTAAAGCTATTTTAAAACGCCGTCAACTAGAAAATAAAATAGACTATCAAAGCTTGCCTAAAAATGTTCGAGCAGAAGAATTTAAAGATATTCCATGGGTTCAGACTGAAGAAGAGCTTATTGAACGTTTAAAACGCATACGAGCTTTACAAATTGAAACTGCAGCAAAATTAAACGATCATATGAAGGAAAATGCTCTTCAAAGAATCGGCAAACGACAAGCAAAATACGAAGAAGAGGCATTAAATCCAAAAGAACAAGAAAAGCAACCTTTAATCTTATCTAACGTTTTAAAAGCCACAGCATCTGCTTTAGACGCCCATACAGCTTATTTTACACCTGGTGAGGCTGCACAATTTATGATTAATGTTCAACAGCGTTTATTCGGAATTGGCGCTCAATTGCGTGATGACATTAATGGATTTACTGTAATAAAAATTATTGAGGGTGGCCCCGCAGCCTTAGGTAAAGAACTTAAATTAAAAGATCGCATTGTTGCAGTCAATGGGGAACCTGTTGTCGGAATGGATATTACAGACGCAGTTGATTTAATTCGAGGGGAAGAACATACTCCCGTTATTTTGACAGTCATTCGAGAAACGACAAGTACTGCCGGTGAAAAAACTGAAGAAAAATTGGATGTGACTATTTTAAGAGGAGAGGTTATTTTAAAAGAAAGTCGTTTCAAAAGTTCTTACGAACCTTATGGAAATGGGATAATCGGTTATTTAAAATTATACTCTTTCTATCAGGATCGAGATAGTTCATCCGCAACAGATTTGGAAGAAGAAATTAACAAACTTAAAAAGAATCAAAACATGTTTGGTCTTATCCTTGATTTAAGGTATAATTCAGGAGGCCTTTTATCTCAAGCTGTTGCCGTAACAAGTTTATTTATTACTAAAGGGATTGTAGTCTCCATTAAAGATGAAAACGGGAAAATTCAACATTTAAGAGACTTAGATGGAACATCAACTTGGGATGGCCCACTCATTATTTTGGTGAATCGCATGAGTGCTTCAGCCTCAGAAATTGTGGCGCAAACACTACAAGACTACGGTAGAGCAATCATTGTTGGAGATGACCATACATATGGAAAGGGATCGTATCAAACATTCACTTTGACAACAACCGAACACGAACAAGTCAATCCCCAAGGGGAATATAAAGTCACAAGAGGGCGTTATTATACCGTTTCTGGTAAAACCCCCCAATTATCAGGTGTATTATCTGACATTCCTATACCAGGTGTATTATCAGAGTCAGAAATTGGAGAGAAGTACACCAAATATCCTCTTGAAAACGATCACATCAAAGCAAATTTTGATGATGATCTTTCGGATGTTCCCTTTTTACAGCGAGATAAAATTCGTAAGTTGTATAAATTTGGTCTTCAAGAGAAGTTAGACACTTATCATCCATATTTTGAAGTATTAAAAAAGAATTCTTCCAAACGCTTAGAAAATGACCCTAATTATCAAAATATGCTTAAAGAAATAAGAAAGAAGGAAAATAGTGATATAGAAAGCATGGAAGACTTTGGTCAAAATGATTTACAATTAGAAGAAGCTTATAAAATCATGAAAGACTTATTAATTATGATGCAAGAAAAAGGAATTCCTCTTATTTCTTCAAAATTATAGGAAAGTTCTTTTTAAATATAGAAACTTAATAAGATTGCAAAAAAACAAAATCGTTTATAAACATTTTATTCATTACTAAAAAGATATTTTATGCGCGTTAACAAAATTTTTGGAAATACTTTTATCATTCTTGAATTAGTTGAAAAAACCTTGAATGTTGCAGGCTACATTCCAGGCATAGGAACAGTCTCTGCTTATGTCAGAGGTGGGCTGGCGAGTATTGAAGCCGTATCAGGAATAGGTCTAACAATTATTGGATTTATTGCAAACTCTCAAGGTAATCCAGCCAGTTCTATTTATTTAACTACGGGTATCACTTTTATTGGGCATGCGCTTTTAAATGGTTTTCGCGCTTCATTTGAAAATCAGCCTTTCATTCCACTTGTCACAACCTTACCTTATGATATTGGCTCTTACTTATTGTTAGGACGTCGAGTTTTTCCATATTTGAAATAATTTTTCAGACGTTTTACACATAAGATCAATACTGAATCCATGACCAGCATTAACCCAACCTCGTTAAATTAAACAATAATGTTAATTTTTTATAGGTTGAAGCTCATTAGGTAAATATTGCGGATAAATTTTCCTAATCAAAAAAAATAAATAAAGCATGTTTTTTTAGTCTTTTAGATTTAAAAGATATCGTTTTCTCCTTATTATATTTGTAAAAAGAATTGTTAAATACAAATTCACCCACTATTTATTAAACCTTCTTATTTAGAAGGGTCACTACAGATTTTAAAGAAAAGGCCTTAGTTTTATGTCAGTTCGCGTGCGCATTGCGCCTTCTCCAACAGGTGATCCCCACGTTGGAACAGCCTATATGGCTTTGTTTAATATGATTTTTGCACGTCATTACAATGGAACATTTATTCTTCGTATTGAAGATACAGATCGGGCTCGTAGCCGACCAGAATATGAAGAAAATATTTATTCAGCCCTCAAATGGGCAAATATCCAATGGGATGAAGGCCCTGATATTGGGGGTGCTTATGGTCCTTACCGACAATCAGAAAGATTTGATATTTATAAACAATATGCTGAAGAACTTTTATCTAAAGGGAAAGCCTATAAATGTTTTTGCACTGCTGCTGAACTTGATGAAATGAGAGAATTGAGCGCTAAACAGGGTGGAAGACAAGGTTATGATAGACGTTGCAGACACCTGACTCCTGATGAGATAATTGAGAGAGAGCAAGCCGAGCTTTCGTATGTTATTCGTTTAAAAGTCCCTTTAAACGGTGAATGTGTTTATGAAGATGCGATTAAAAAACGAATGACCTTTCCTTGGGCTGATATAGACGATCAAGTTCTTCTCAAATCAGATGGTTTTCCCACCTACCACCTGGCAAACGTTGTCGATGATTATCTTATGAAAATTTCTCATGTGATTCGAGGCGATGAATGGATGAGTTCTACTCCAAAGCACATCTTGCTATATGAATCCTTTGGATGGACTCCTCCAACGTTCTTGCATATGCCTCTTTTATTAGGTAAAGATGGTAAAAAATTGTCTAAACGAAAAAATCCGACTTCCATTTTTTTTTATAGAGATAGCGGTTATTTATCCGAAGCTTTCATCAATTTCTTAACATTGATGGGCTATAGTATGACTGGCGATCAAGAAATTTATAGCTTAGATGACATTATACGAGAATTTGATTACAAGCGGATTGGCGTCTCCGGAGCTATTTTTGATGTGCAGAAGTTAGACTGGGTGAACCAACAGTACCTCATTAAAAATATTCCTGTTGAGCAACTTTGGGATAGGATCAAAGAATGGAGCTTTAACGATGAATTTATGCAACGCCTAATGCCTCTTTGCCATTCTCGCATTAAAACTTTTGGCGATTTTATGGATCTGTTTAACTTTTTATTCATCAATCATCTTCATTATAATGATGCGATATTTGTCGTTAAAGATCTATCTAAAGAACAAATTTGCTACTTGATTCAATCTTTAATTTGGCGTTTGGATGAATTAGAAAATTGGAACGGAACAGGTGTTAATCAAGCTTCCAGAGAGATTGCAGAAATATTTGGAGTCAATCATAA
The DNA here is from genome assembly GCF_000011565.2 of Candidatus Protochlamydia amoebophila UWE25. Lineage (NCBI taxonomy): Bacteria > Pseudomonadati > Chlamydiota > Chlamydiia > Parachlamydiales > Parachlamydiaceae > Candidatus Protochlamydia > Candidatus Protochlamydia amoebophila. Next base: position 342,663 of record NC_005861.2, on the reverse strand, counting down.
GAAAATTGTCATGCCAATTCTCTTTGCTAGTTTGATGAGTAAAACACAAGGTCCTCCTCTCTTTGATTCCGTCAACCTTTTAGGGAAAGATCGTACACGTGCGCGACTGCTTAAAGCGATGGAATATTTAGGAGGAATTTCAAATAAAAAAATGGCCAGCCTCAAAAAGGCCTGGCAAGAAAAAAGCGGTCAACCGCTCATGATCAAGGATTAAAAATTCTTTTAATTAATGCTGGATGAATGAGATTTAATTCAGCATTGATTTATGCAAGTATAGGAGAGATAAAATGGATATGACTGCACATGCTTTTTCTTTTTTTCAAGTGTCTTCTCAAGTCTTAGAAGGCTCCTATGGACTATTTTTACAGATCTTAAGTATTGTTCTTTTTTTACTATTTTTTAATTTTCTTATTAAAGTTGGTTTAACTAAATTAAAAAAACGTTTTTTAAGTCAAAATAAAATTTGGTCTTCTAGTTTTGTTTCAGCGATAGAAAAACCCCTTAATTATTATGCTTGGTTTGTTGCTTGTATTTGCGCTCTTGACGCAGCAATCAATCGATTTTTAGAACATCATCTTTTTAATGTACATGTCATTCTAAATCTAGGGGCAGTTTTAGCCATCGGTTGGTTTCTCTTAAGATGGAATAATAAAGTTTTACAAGACATGCTGAGTATGAGCTACCAGCACCGCATTAATCTTACTCCTGCTAAATTAGATTTGATTAGTAAGCTAGCGACTATTGTTATTATTTTTTTAACAGTTTTTCTAGCCATGGATGTTACGGGTCGCGACATGCAAACGGTGATTGCATTTGGAGGAATTGGTGGTTTAGCCATTGCTTTTGCGTCGCAACAAGCCATTGCAAATTTTTTTGGCGGAGTCATGGTCTATCTCACACAACCTTTTAGCATCGGAGAACTCATTAATATTCCTGAAAAAAAAATTGAAGGACATGTGGAAGAAATTGGTTGGTACATGACACGTATTCGGAATCTAGACAAACGACCTATTTATGTTCCCAATTCAGTTTTTACACAAACGATTGTCATTACTCCTTCTCGAATGAGTCATGAACGTTTTTTTCATACAATTGGATTGCGCTATAGTGATATCGATTCTATTAAACAAATAGTTGCTGATATCAAATTAATGCTTCTTAAGCATCCACAGGTAGATCATGAACAAAGAGTAGATGTTTATTTTGTAAGCTTTGGAGATTTTGCTTTAAATATTAGTATTTCTGCTTATATTCATTTAGGCCAGGCAGATTTCCCCAGTATTCGGCAGGATATTTTATTAAAAATTGCCGACCTTATTCGAAGTCACGGAGCCTCTATTGCTATCTCTCCACAAACTATTCAGATAGCATCCGGAATGCAATTGATTCCTAATGTGGAACCATCAAAACCATCATTATCCACTTCTTCTTAATCAACACGTACAACAAGTGAGAACTTTAGTAGTAGTAGCTATAAACAGCCAAAAAAGTTACAATTAGTCTTATATATACTCAACCACTTAATTTTTTTAATTTTATGCTAATTTTTACACCATCAAATGTTCTGTCTTTTTTAAGAGGGCCACTCGCACTGGCATTTATTGTTGATCATCCTTTTTATAGAAGTTTAGTAATCATTTTAGCCATGTTAACAGATAGCTTAGATGGATATCTTGCTCGTCGATTTCGAATGACAAGCCAGATTGGAGCTTTCTTAGACCCTTTGATGGATAAGATATTTGTTTTTACAGTTGCTCTTATATTTATGTATGAAGGGAGATTGGAGACTTGGGAAGCCTTGACCTTAATTTCGCGAGACTTCGCTGTATTATTGTTTGGGCTTTATCTAGCTATTAAAGGAAATTGGGCATTTCGATTTCGCTCTATCTGGTCTGGTAAAGTGACAACAGCTTTACAATTTTTTGTTTTATTAGCCTTAACGTTTCACTATACGATTCCTCACTTCGTATTTTATTCTTTCATTTTGCTAGGTTTTGTAGCTCTATGTGAACTATACATCGTTGAAAAAAAAGAATTAAAGATTAAAATCGCCCGTCCTATGTCCCTATAAACTAAATTAAACCAACAATTCAATTTAACATGGATAAATTCTCTTACGCACTATAAAAGTATTAAATAAATTAGCTTTTTCGAATTGCAAAAATCAAAAAGAGCAGAATAGCAATTTTCATTTATGTATAATCGAAGATTTACTTACAACAAACCTCCAATTAAATGATATTTGAAAATAAACTCATATATATAGGGATATATATATATCCACCCTTAACGCTTGTTTTTTAGTAAAATTTGCTGCACCAAAACATGATATTATTAAGATGCAGCTTTTAAGGGATGTAAAACTTGCTCTTCACTCGTTCTTGGAGTAGATTCACCAATATCTTCTCGAGCCTTTTCCCCAATAATAGCAGCAAATTGCTTACCTAATGAACGTACGCAGAGCATCCAAACAATGATAACGCCAATTAAGATCACAGCTACATAAGGAGCGCTGGAGCTAACAGTTGCAAAAATCATCAATAAACTTTGATGAATTAAGGAACCGCCCGATTTACCAAGACGAGAACCCACACCATCAATCGCAGCTTTTCCTTTCAATTTACTTTCATAATCCAGAGGGATAAAAGCCATTTCTTTTGTAGAATCAAAAACAGAATACTTACAGGCTTTACTCATGCAGACTTGAGCTGCACCAAAAAAGACGGCTATAGTTAAAGGTGTCGTTCCTGTTAATATATAAACAGGATCAGCCAAATCATTTCGAAATAGCATAAAAGCAAAAAATCCCACACTTGTGACAAGCATAATAGTCGGTGTTACTAGAGCTGTCCGTGTCCATCCAAACCGAGTAATCATTGTAGACATAAATAAGGATGTGATTGTGGCAATAATTCCGACTGCTGATGTCATGTTATTCATATAGCGATTATAATCAAGGGCTGACGAATAAAGTTGGCGAAGCTGGTCTTTCCATACAATTTCAACTAAGTTAATGACAAGATTATAAGAAATAACTAAAACTGCAATACAAATAAGATATTTAGAATTAGCGAGATAGGTAAAACTTTCTCGGATCGATAATCTTTTTTTCATTTTTTGAATGCGTTTTGCTTCATGGAATTCTTGGAATTCTGGGCCATTGAGTACATTTTTATTCATCCAACGAAAAATAACCATGGCTATCGTTCCACTTACAATTACAGCAACCATGAGAATATTTAAAGTCTGTTCCCAACTTTGATCATTAGAAAGAAGATTGGCTATGATTCCTGCTATCGTCGCGGCAAAACTTGCAATGACACCAAGCATACTATAAAAACGACGAGCTTCAGTCATTTTTGTGATTTCATTCGCAAATCCCCAAAAAAGGACAGTTAAAACAATACTGCCCCAAAGTTCACAAATTACATAAAACAAAGTAAATGACCAATTACGGAACATGGCAATTAATCCTTTAAATCCCGCTGGTAAAATCGTTTCTAAGTAATCGCATAGTTGATGAGGATGTAGTACGTCACGTAAAGGATAAAAAATATAAGTAAACGAACCAAAAAATAGCAAAAATGTAGAAATGACAATATAAAAAACTTTTTCTTGGCTAAAACGGTTAGACAACTTAGTAAAAATTAAAGTAAATAAGACTGCCGTGGGTAACAGCACCCATACTTTAATAAATGGAATAACTTCAGCCCCTGAAGCCTTAGCAGTCACAACAATAGCATCTTTAACATTGCGTAAAATACTATAGTTGAAACAAATCAAAAATAGCATCAACATCATCGGCAGCACTTTTTTGACTTCATGGCCGTGAATAGGCCAAAAAAATGCCCTCAATTTACCAAACTCTGATTCTTGTTGAGACATTTTAAACCTTTTGTTATAAAATAGTATATTATATTTTTTATTAATTCTCAACTATTTATTTAATTAATAAAAAAATAAAAAGCACATTAATAATAAATACTACTAATGTGCTTTGATTTTAAAATTATACAGCTTTCTGTTCTTTCAAAATTGTGTCTGAAAGAATATTAACAGCTCGAATAGGAGTCATCAATGTCCCAGAAGTTTCATTGTTTTCTACCTGACTTGTCAATTCATTAAATTGTTTACCTAAAACGCGAATTGCCATTGCCCAGACTAGAATTACGGCGAACAAGACGATAGCTACATAAGGGGCACTTGCATTAATTGTAGAAAACAAAAGTAGAAGGCTCTGATGAACCACAGATCCACCCGATTTTCCGAGGCGAGAACAAACTCCATCAATCGCCGCTTTTCCAACGAGTTTGGATTCAGGATTTAAAGGAACAAAACTCATTTCTTTAGTGGCATCAAATACAGAGTATTTAGCTCCTCGACTCAATATGTTTTGAGCAGTTCCAAAGAAAACCACTAAAACCAAAGGAGTTACTCCGGAAAAAGATAAGAAAATTTCGGGAGATGCCTTTTTAAGGAAGAAAAAGGAGAAAAAGCCCAAACTTGTTACAGCTAAAATGATAGGTGTAATTAAAGCAGTAGTGGTCCACCCAAATTTGCGAATCGCATTTCCTGATACGAAAAGGGAACTTAAGGTCGCTACTACCCCAATAATGGATACGATATGATTCATATATAAAGTATAATCATTAGGATCAGGATATAGCTCTCGGACTTGATGTTTCCATAAAACTTCTGTGAGGTTAATAACTAGGTTATAAGAAATAACAATAAGAGCAATACAAAGTAAGTAATTAGAGCGAAGAAGATAGGAAAAGCTTTGCTTTAGAGAAAGCTTACCTTTAGCTTCTCCTTCTGTTTTAACCGAAGAAGGATCATAAAAACGTTTATCGGTTAAGACTTCTACATTCATCCAACGAAATAAAGCTAAAACTAAAGCACCCGATAATAAAATTAAAGAAACCATCATCACTAATGATTGATACCATGGATCACTACCAAGGATTCCCAAATCGTTCTGCTTATTAAATTGACAACAGTACACAGAAGCTTGTCCTGCGAAAATACCCGAAAGATTAGCACCTACCCCAAACAGACCGTAAAATCTTTTTGCCTCACTAATTTTAGTCACTTGATTAGCAAAACCCCAAAATAAGACAAATAAAACAGTACTTCCCCAAAGTTCTGACATCACATAGAAAATAGTAAAAGTCCAGTAACGAAACATCGCAACTAGCCCTTTAAATCCAATCGGTAAAATTGTTTCAAGATAGTCAGCAGTTGCGTGAGGATGGATAATATCTCGAATAGGATAGAGAATAAAAGTGAAAATAAAAAAATAAGATAAAAAAAGAGAAGTGATAAGGTAAAAAACGATTTCTCTTGACAGGCGATTAGACAACCAAGTGAACAAAAGGGTCATTAAAATAGCTCCAGGGAACATAGCCCAAACCTTTACAAAAGGAATGACCTCAGCACCTGAAGATTTTGCAGTTATAAGTAGTGAGTCTTTTAAAGTACGTAATATGTTGTAATCAAAAGAAATAAAAAAGAATATTAACAACATTGGGATGAGTTTTTTAAGCTCATAGCGATGAACGGGCCAAAGATTGCTCCGCCATGGACTAAATTCACGGGACCCTGTTGGTGTCTGTGACATGCTAACCTTTTCTTATGATTAAGATCGGCAACTTTTTATCCTTAAGTTTCACAAATAAGGATACTCGCAAGCTTCTAACCTTTCAGTTTATTTACAGGTTAGATTCTAAATTTTCTCTTTACCTCATTTTTAGCTAAATGAAAAACCTTAGATCTAACTTTATACAGTTTTAAGCCTATTTTATCAAGCCATTTCTGATTTGCATAAAACCGTTATTTATCAATAAATTAACTTGATATAAATTATATTATTTAATAATAATAAAAACAAATTATTTATTAAACTATATTTAATTTTTGCATTAAAAATAAAAAAAATCGAAAATAAAGAAAGGGAAAATGATTTTAATGATCATTAAGAGATTTGTACAGGATAATAAAAAATAAGGAGTTTGGAAGAACTGGACAACTGGTCGTAATAGAAAGGATAGCTATATCACACCGAGAGTTAAAAATTAAACTTCTTAGCAGTGTTATATTTTTTTGACTAGCTGTAGTTCAAATAAATTCGAACTCTAAGATTTATTTATCTGATAGAGCTTCAATCCCAGGTAATTGCCCAAATTCTATATATTCTAAAGAGGCACCCCCTCCAGTTGAAAGATGGTTTATTTGTTTAGAAACCCCAGCTTGTTCTATAGCAGCTAAGGAATCCCCTCCCCCAACAATAGTAATCGCGTTGACAACAGCAAGAGTTTGAGCAATAGTTTGAGTCCCTTTAGAAAAAGCAGGAACTTCAAATACTCCTAAAGGGCCGTTCCAAAAAATCGTAGCTGCTCTGTTCAATTCTTCTTGATAAAGTTTAATAGTGTCTGGCCCAATATCTACCCCTTGATACCCATCAGGAATTCCTTCTTTAACTGAAATAATTCTCGTTTCAGTGAAGGATTCATCCATTTTTTTAGCAATGACCAAGTCTATGGGTAGTAAAAGGCGGCAGCGAGACTGTGTCTCAACACCTAACAATTCACGAGCGACAGCAACGAATTCGCTTTCGTAAAGCGAATCCCCAATAGGTATTCCTTCAGATTTGAAAAAAGTGAAAGCCATCGCTCCCCCTATTAATAAAACATCTGCTTTAGACTGTAAAGCTTCGATGACTTTAAACTTTGTGGAAATTTTTGCACCTCCTAACACTGCACAAAAAGGACGTTTAGGATTCGTTAAAGCACAACCTAGATAAGAAATTTCCTTTTCAAGTAACAAACCCGCTGCTGCACGATTGGGAAAAAATTTTGCAATTTTTGTTGTCGAAGCATGAGCACGATGAGCAGTTCCAAAAGCATCATTGATATAAACATCTCCCAACTCTGACAAAGCACTTGTAAAATTAGGTTCATCATCAGGCCTTTCTTCGCCTTTGTGAAAACGTAAATTTTCAAGCAATAAAACTTCTCCTGATTTTAGCTGACGAACCATCTGTTCAACGTCTAATCCACAACAATCTGCAGCCATTTTTACAGGCTTATTTAATAATTCTGATAAACGTTTAGCACAAGGAGCCAACGAAAATTTAGAATCAAACAAACCTTTAGGACGACCGAGATGGCTCATCAAAATAACGGCTCCTTCTTGATCTAAAACATATTGAATTGTGGGAAGAGAGGCTTGAATACGACTATCATCTGTAATCAAACCTTTTTCTAAAGGGACGTTAAAATCGACACGAATTAAGGCTTTCTTGTCTTTCAAATTTAAATCGCGAATCGATAATTTATCCTTCACCCTCACCCTCCTTAATTCATTTATGAAATGAGTTAATAACTTAAACGAAAAGTTCTGTCAAGTTTCTTATTAACAGACAAAAGACTAATGAAGAAAGTTCTATTTCTTATGATTTTCTAAGTTTTCTTTGACCATTTCAAGAAAATAAAGATGAATAGAAGGGTTGACTGTTAACTCCGGATGAAACGATGCTCCTAAATGATGCCCTTGCCGAACCAAAATAGGCTCCCCTTCATAAGAAGCAAGAATTTGCACGGGAGTTTCACTTGTTCGAATACGTGGAGCTCGAATAAAAAAAGCAGGAAAACATATTTCGTCTCCTGGTTTTAAATAAACAGACACATCCACTTGAAAAGAATCGACTTGCCGCCCAAACGCATTTCGTTCGACAGCAATATGTAACAGTCCAAGCGGCATCATTGCAGAATTTTGAACGTGAGAAGACATTAAAATAAGGCCAGCACAAGTTCCAAAAACAGGTTTATGGATCGCAAAATGAACTAATAGCTCTTTAAGATTTGTTGTTTCAAGTTGTCGCATCATCACAGTAGATTCCCCACCAGGAATAATAAGAGCATCACAAAAATCTAACTCATTTCGAGTTTTAACTTGGATCGTTTCTATACCAAGAGAATGAAGCATTTCTTGATGTTTAAAGAAATCTCCCTGTAATGCTAATATACCTATCAGCATGCTCTACCAACCTCTTTGAGCCATCAAATCTTCTCGTTTAAGTTGTCTAATATCAATCCCTTTCATCGCATCAAGAAGATCCATCGAAAATTGAGCTAATTTTTCAGGATTTTGAAAAAATGTGGTGGCCCCGACTATTGCACGAGCTCTTTTTGCAGGATCTTCTGATTTAAAAATTCCCGATCCTACAAAAACAGATTGTGCCCCTAATTGCATCATCAAAGCAGCATCTGCTGGAGTGGCAATTCCACCTGCAGCGAAATTAGGCACAGGGAGCACACCAGATTTTGCAACCATTTGGACTAAATGAAAGGGGGCACCTAATCGTTTAGCTTCTGCCATGAGTTCCGAAGAATCCATCAGCATTAAATGCCTGATTTCTCGATTAATGGCCCGCATATGTCGAACAGCTTCGACAACATTTCCTGTGCCGGCTTCCCCTTTCGTTCGAATCATTGCAGCCCCTTCACCAATTCTTCTTAAAGCTTCCCCTAAATCTCGACAACCACAAACAAAGGGAACTTTAAAAATATGTTTATCGATATGGTTTTCTTCATCAGCAGGCGTTAAAACTTCGCTTTCATCAATAAAATCAACTTGTAATGACTCTAAAATTTGTGCTTCTACAAAATGTCCAATTCGACATTTAGCCATAACAGGTATCGAAACTGTTTCTTGAATTTTCTGGATAAGTTCAGGATTTGACATGCGGGCGATTCCGCCCTGAACACGAATATCAGACGGAATTCTTTCTAAAGCCATAACGGCAACCGCCCCAGCATCCTCTGCAATTTTAGCTTGCTCTGAGTTCGTGACATCCATGATCACTCCTCCTTTCAACATCTCTGCCAAGGCAACTTTAATTTCAAATGATCCTTTTTCAGTTTGATTAAATTGTCCCATGTCTACCCCTATGCATTAAAGTTTTAAGAAAGGATTACTGGATTGATTAAACTGATTTCCATGTTTACGTCTTTTTAACTCGGTTCGTACAGAAAAAAGCAAATCTTGATCAAAATCTTTATTGCAAACCCATTGTAAATATTGCAAGGGAATTTCTTTAAGAAGCCGTCCTTTATGTTTACCAAGAGGCATTGTGTTCATCAAAATTGGCTTTGATAAAACTTCAAAAAGTTGTTCTGTAGTTCGATAACGCTTCGATAAATGTTTAAATACTTCTTTATTGACAATTACGTCACTCATGGCACGATGAGCTCCTTCAAGCGGAATATTAAAGTGCTTGCGTAAATATTCAAGAGAATTAACAGGGCTTTCTCCATAAAGTCGGGCCATTCTTAAAGTATCTAAAAATCGATTTTTTCTGATTTTGCAAGGGATGCCATGCCTTTCCGCTGCAACTGCCAGAATTTCAATATCAAATCCTACACCATGACCAATAATAATATGATCGCTAATCAATTCTAAAATTTGCGGTAGAACATGATTAATTGTCGGTTTATCTTTTACCATATCTTGAGTAATATGATGAATAGCTATAGACGTTTCAGGTATCGGACATTCAGGATTAATAAGGCTTTCCATTTGTGCATAAACTTGGTTCCCGTCAAAACACATGACAGCTACTTCAATAATACGATCTTGTTGAGGATCTAAACCAGTTGTTTCACAATCAATGCAAATAAATTTATTTTTTTCTATATCGGGCATAGTCTCTATTCTTGTTTATCTTCATCATTCAAAGCATCTTGAATCATTATCATGAGCTCTTTTCTACCCCGATTTTTAGGGACTGAATAATAAAGGTGGTGTAAATTCATTAAACTTAGCGTATCTAAGATTTTTGTCGTATTGAGCCTTAATTCTTTCTGATTAACTTTATCAATTTTCGTTAAAACTAATATAAGAGCTTTCTCGTGATAAAGAACCCACTCTAAAAATTGAATGTCTTCTTCATTAGGAATGCGTCTAATATCCAACAAAAATAAAATAAGTTTTAAACTTTCCCGACTTTCCAAATAGGAGCGAACCATGGGTCCCCATTCTTTTCTAACAGAAGGAGGCACTTTAGCATAGCCATAACCGGGCAAATCAGCGAAAGCAATCTGATCATTTAAGCTAAAAAAATTTAAAGCTTGCGTTTTACCAGGTGTGGCAGAAGTTTTCACTAGATGCTTAGCTTCAAATAAATGATTGAGTAGGCTAGATTTTCCTACATTTGATCTTCCTACAACTGCGACTTCGGGAAGAATATCACCAGACGGAGAACGGATTATAGGATAATCTTTATTCAAAATAGCAGTTTTAATAAACTTAGCCTGAACCGCCTTTTTCATTTTGTATCCTTCTCAATAATCTTAATTTCTCTGCGGTTCTCTGTTTGATGAGTTAATATCACAAATAAGCAATTAGGAGGGAGTATCGAATGAATTCGTTCAGACCATTCCACACAACAAATTCCGCCAGATTCAAAATATTCATCAAATCCCATGCTCAGAAACTCATCTACATCTTTCAAGCGATATAAATCAAAGTGGTAAACAATTTGCTTTCCCTCATAAATGTGAAGATAAGAAAAAGTTGGACTTTGCACAATATTTGGATCAAGTTGAGATGCTCCTGCAACCAAACCTTTAATAAAAGTTGTTTTGCCAGCAGCTAGATCACCAAAAAAACAGATGACAGAGTTGGCGGGCAATGTTAAACCAAAATTAAATCCAACTTCTTGTGTTTCTTCAGCAGAATTTGAATAATAGTGTATTAATGTAGACATAGAGCATCACAAATCAAATTAAGCAAACAATTCATTGCATTAATCTTCTGCTTCTACCCAACGCTCAACGTATGGCAGAAATTCATCAAACTCCGCTAATGCTTCCACAAATGATGCGATTTTATCTTCTACTAAATGTTTTTGAATAAAGGCCAAAAAGTGATCCTCAATTTTAAATTTATTTTGAATTTGTACTTCGACTAAAGACAATTTTTTCAAATAATTTCGTTTAAAGTCTTCGATCACAGCTTCTTTACTATTGAAGAGTTTCCCACTTAAAACCGAAGAGTAAACAACTTTCTTAATGGCATCTCTGCGTGATTTAGTTTTATCGATATAACTTTTGATGACCTCTGGATCTTCTGAAACAAAGAAACGTTTGACTCTCAAACCGCCAATCCTTTCAGTATTTTCTGGACATTTAGATACCCAATCGTAAATAGCATCTTGAGGGTTTGGATGCGTGTTATCTCCAAATACTTTTCCCGTGAATGGGCAAATGTAAACTTTTTTAGTTTCCTCATTAACACTTGCATGACCAAAACCAATTTTAATTTCTGTTTCATGCCAAAGTTTTCCTTCCCTTTCTAGGTTTTTGATACAATCTTCCGCACTTTGATAGATAATTTTATCTTTAGGAAAAAGTACGGGTTGTAGTTGGAATTTGCTCTCAATAAAATGCAGATAGGTATTGATTAATTCAGCTGGGCGATTTTCATCGAGAAATTGTTCTAACATTTTTTTTTGTTCATCAGTTATAACAACTTTTGTCATGAAAACCTCTACCGGAAATTTAAGATTAAAATTATACTTTTGAGCGAACTATTCTTTTCTTTATTGGTTTTAAAAAATCGGTTTTAAGCCTAATTTTAGACCAGTATGAATGAATTAAAAAAAAGATTTTTTGCGTTCATTGTATAAACTTGTGATTACTGCTAATTAGATTAGCTTGTAAAATATTATCATACAAGACAATTTTCATCTATCTCACAAGGAGAATTTGATGCAAAAAATTCGGAAAATTTAAACTTTGAATAATTAAAACTCAAGGGGTTGATAACATCTGCAAACTTTAATCTTACTTGTATGTTACCACTTAGAATTAGCTTAAAACACTATTTTAACTGTCTGCACCAAATTGATAATTTAATGCTGGTTTCTTTCATTTTTAAGGATTAGTACTCAAAATTTCGTTAGCTTCTGATTCTGCGAGCCGACTGATAATCAATTCTGACTCTAAATAAGAGATATGCATCACATCACCAGGTAAATACTGAGCATGCAAAATTGTTTTTGCTATTAATGGTGTTAATTCATTTTTAATCAATCTTTGCATAGGTCTTGCGCCCAGCGCAGGATGATATCCCTTTGTTTGAATATAGTCTACAACGAATTCATCAAAATAAACTTTAACTTTTTTTTGTTTTAAAATATTTTGCGCTAATTGATTTAACTTAATTTGGGCTATTTCTTTCATCATTTCCCGATCTAACCCTTGAAAAATGACTGGTTCAATTCGATTGTAAAATTCTGGAGTCAAAGCATTAATGAGATAAATCTCAATTGTATCAAGGGCTTTCTCATAAGAAAAAGGATGAATATTTAAGATGGCTTGGCTGGCAAGGTTTGTTGTAGCAATAAACACACAATTGCGACAATCAACCAATTCGCCGACACCACTCGTAAAATAACCTTCGTCAAATATATGTAGAAATAGAGCTCTTACTTTTGGATCAGCTTTTTCAATTTCATCTAGTAAAACAACAGCATGAGGGTTCGCTAAGATTGCATTAGAAAGAAGCCCTCCGTGTTCAGAATCTTTATAACCATTAGGAACCCCTATTAATCGATTAATTCCTACCTGAGATTCGTATTCTGACATATCAAAACGAAGTAATTTAGTTTCATCCTGAAAAAGCTGTCGTGCAAGCTCTTTAGCAAGCTCTGTTTTACCCACTCCCGTCGGACCTACATACAAAAACGAAGCAATAGGTTTATTTGGATCATTAATTCCTGCATAATAACACAATAATGCATTAGCCGTATTTTTAACAGCTTGCGACTGCCCAATCACTTTTTCTCTTAAATTATTTTCTAGTTCTAATACGTTAAAAGGAGATAAAGGTTTAGGATTGACGACTTTAGGTGTACTTGACCAAGGCCACCAAGCTTGTAAATGATCAATTTCTTGTAAAGATAAAGTTAGTTCTTTCTCTTCAGTGGTTATGGATAAATTTTCTGCTTTAATTAAAGAGACAGCTAAAAAGCTAATTACTAAAAGAATCTTTTTCATTTTTAAATCCTTTTTAATATTCAATAATTAGTTTAAACAGTTTAATTATTTTATATCAATTGATAAAAATTTAGTAAAAATCAGATTTTGAAAGGATCTTAATCATTGGATTCTCGAACGTTTTTGGATATGTGTAAGTGACTTGAGAAATAATTCTACAACAGGCATGATCATCAAATTTCTAACTTCATTTCCGAATTAACTTAAAATTATCTTAACAATTATGAATACTCTTTTATCAGTTTTAGCAAATCTTTTTCAACAAGCCACAGCTAATGCGTTTCCAGATCTTTCTGTTTTGGATCCCAATTTTCAACCTGAAATCACTCCAAGTACTCAAGAAAAATTTGGCCATTATCAATTTAATTCCGCGATGAAGCTCGCTAAGCTTCTTAAAAAAAATCCTAGACAAGTTGCAGAAGCTATTGTCAATCAATTAACCGACTCTTTGCCCCCCCTATCAAAAATCGAAATTGCGGGGCCTGGTTTTATTAACATGACTTTTTCGACAGATTTTCTTTCTAAGAATCTCGATATTTTATTACGAGATGCTCATTTTGGAATTCCTTTTCCCGAAAAACCAGAAAAAATTATTATTGATTTTTCTTCTCCCAATGTTGCCAAAGAAATGCATGTGGGACATCTTCGCTCAACAGTTATTGGAGATAGCCTCGCACGTCTATTTGAATTTCTGGGTCATCATGTTATTCGCCTCAATCACTTAGGAGATTGGGGAACAGCATTTGGAATGCTAATTGCCTATATGAAAGAAGAAGCTCCTAATGTTTTGTCCGGAGAACAAAAGACAGACTTGACTCATTTAGTGAGCTGGTATCGCTCTTCCAAAAAAAAATTTGATGAAGAACCCGAATTTAAACGTCGTGCACAACTTGAAGTAGTAGCATTGCAACAAGGTGAACAAAAAGCTCGGGAAGCTTGGCAAATGATTTGCGAAATCTCCCAAAAAGCCTACCAAGAAATCTATCAACTTTTAGATGTCAAAATCATAGATCGAGGTGAATCGTTTTACAATCCTTTTTTACCAAACATCGTCTCTGATTTAGAAAAAAAGGGATTAGTTAAAATTTCTGATGGGGCAAAATGTATTTTCTTAGAAGGGTTTCAAAATCGTGAAGGCGAAAATCTTCCTTTGATGATTCAAAAATCTGATGGGGGCTATAATTATGACACAACGGACATGGCGGCCATTTATCACCGCATTTATCATGAAAAAGGAGATCGCTTAATTTACATCACTGACGCTGGGCAAGCTACCCATTTTCAAATGATTTTTAAAGCCGCCGAAAAGGCGAAGTATCTTGACACAACACAAATTCGAGTTGACCATGTCCCCTTTGGATTGGTTTTAGGAACAGATGGCAAGAAATTTAGAACTCGCTCTGGAGAAACTGAAAAATTAATCGATCTTCTTAGGACAGCTATTAATTGCGCGGATAAAATTTTAAGTGAAAAAAATCCAGAAATGGAAGAATCGGAGAGACGTCATCTAGCCAAATCACTTGGAATCGGAGCTATTAAATACGCGGATTTGTCTTGTAATCGCGTTGGAGATTATACATTTAGTTACGATAGAATGCTTCGTTTTGAAGGAAATACGGCAGCTTTCTTAATGTATGCTTATGTGCGGATTGCTGGGATCAAACGTCGACTCAAAGCAAATCTTCCTGCTGTTTTAGAAAACACGCATATAAACTTAGAACACTCGACGGAAATTGAATTAGGGCTCCATATACTACGTTTTCATGAAACACTAAATTTAATGGCTAATGATTTACTTCCTAATCGTTTAACAGATTATCTTTATACACTCGCAGAGAAATTCAATGCTTTTTTTAGAGATTGTCGCGTGGAAGGGACCCCTCAGCAAAACACACGCCTACTTTTATGCGAAGCTACTGCCAAAGTTCTCAAACAAGGATTAACCATTCTTGGATTGACAACAGTTGATAAAATGTAGAATTGAATGACTAAAATGATAATTGAATAGGTGTTTTGTGAGCTTCTCCAGCAATCTCTCTTACATAGCGAGGTATTGCATATCCAGATAAGCGTTTGGATAGCTCTTGAATTAAAGCTGCCCCTTCTTTTTCTCCTAATTCAAAATGAGAAGCTCCTTTTACTCGATCTAATTGGTGAAGATAATAAGGAATAATTCCATGATCAGAAAGGAGCTCGCAGAGTTCTTCTAAAACCTCTATCCGGTCATTTACTCCTTTTAATAAAACTGATTGATTAAGTAGTACGCAACCTCTAAGGTGAAGAGCCTTCAAACGCTCAAAGATATCCTCATCTAATTCTAAAGGGTGGTTACAATGAATGACAAAAAATATCTGTTTAGGACAGTTTTCAATGATATTTAAAAATCCTTTATCTATTCTTTCTGGAATACCAATTGGAAAACGTGTATGGAAACGAATTCGCTTAAGATGAGAAATTCCATTTAACTCTTCGAATAATTTAGCCAAAATATCATTAGATAAAGAAAGAGGATCCCCGCCGCTTAAAATAACTTCATGAATGGATGAATCTTGCCGGATGAGGTCTAATTCTTTAAGAAAAGTCTTATCATGAGATTGATAGGAAAAATTTTGTCTAAAGCAATAACGACAATGCATAGCACAAGCACTTGTACAAACCAACAGAACACGTCCCCGATATTTGTGCAACAATTGAGCTGTGCGGCGACATTGTTCATCTCCCACAGGATCTTGAACAAAGAGATTATGATTTTCAAATTCACTTTTGAAAGGTAAAAATTGTTTTACTAGCGGATCTTCTAAACTCCCTTTTGTCATTTTTTGCGCGAGACGATAAGGAACATTAATTGCAAAGGTAGGTTTATCTAAAAGCTGTTTTCTTTGCTCAAAATTTAAAGCTAAAAAATCTGCTAAAATTTTTAAATTCGTGAAATTCTTTCTCTGGATAAGGCGCCAAGATTCTGGGGAATTCAAGTCAATAAAGCATTGGGATTTTGAAGCAATCAAGTTAAAAGTTGTTTTTACACTAATCATAGAATTGGTTAAAGAAATGTTTAAAGAAAAATATCAAAATAAAAAGGACTGCTACAAAATAGC
This sequence comes from Candidatus Protochlamydia amoebophila UWE25, assembly GCF_000011565.2. Classification (NCBI taxonomy): domain Bacteria; kingdom Pseudomonadati; phylum Chlamydiota; class Chlamydiia; order Parachlamydiales; family Parachlamydiaceae; genus Candidatus Protochlamydia; species Candidatus Protochlamydia amoebophila. The sequence continues at coordinate 326,507 of NC_005861.2, read as the reverse complement.
ATTTAACAATTCTAAAATAATGATTTTAAATTATCGTAAGTTTATTAGATTTTTTTAACATCCAGTGTTTGAAGACAAACTATTCATTTATTTTAATTCACCTGCAATTCGGCAAATAAAGGAAGTTTGGAGGAGTTTTCAGGCATCTCTTTTACGTTTTTTTCTTCCTCAACCAAACTGACATTGGCTCCAAGATCAGCTAATTTACCAATAAAGTTTTCGTAACCACGTTGAATAAAAGGAAGTCCTGAAATTGTACTTGTATCGTTAGCAATTAAAGCTGCCATAATATAAGCAAAACCAGCTCTTAAATCTGGAATGCGAATTTCCTTTCCAACTAATGGTGTTGCCCCTTTAATAATCGCACTATGGCTAAAACTTTGTGAAGCAAATCGACATGATTTACCACCCAGGCACTGCCTAAAAGGGGTAATATCAGCACCCATTTCTTTTAAAGTATCTGTATAGCCAAAACGATTTTCATAAACTGTCTCATGAACCACAGATGTGCCAGAAGACTGCGTTAATAAAACGACAAAGGGTTGCTGCCAATCTGTCATAAAGCCTGGGTGGACATCTGTTTCCAGATGTAAGCCTCCTTGTAAAGGTCCATCATAGAAAAATTCAATCCCATTGCTACGAACATCGAATCCTCCACCTACTTCTCGAAGCTTATTAAGAAAAGTAATCATATTCAAATGCTGAGCCCCTTCTACAAACACTTTTCCCTTTGAGCTAATCGCTGCCATACCCCAAGAAGCTGCCTCAATTCGATCTGGAATAACTGTGTGTTCGACTTCATAAAAACGGCGAGTACCTTGAATTCGAATTGTTCTATCGACATCAATTGTAATAATGGCTCCGAGTTTTTGTAAAAAGAGAATCAATTCAACAATTTCAGGTTCAATTGCAGCATTTTTAATGACAGTTACACCCCGTGCAGTGATTCCGGCTAAAATCGTATTTTCTGTCGCCCCAACTGAAGGATAAGGCAATGTGATAAGCGTTCCTTTCAAACCATTATGAGCATGCGCGAAGTAGGCCCCTTCCCGTTTCATTCCTCGATATTCAATGACTGCTCCAAGCTGCTCTAATGCTTGAATGTGAAAATCCACTGGCCGTTGTCCAATAGGACATCCTCCAGCTGTAGGAACTATAATATCTTGGTCTGTTCTTCCTAATAAAGCCCCTATCATCAAAATAGGAATGCGATTAGATCCCGAAAATCTTTGTGGAATATAGGAAGTTTTAAGTTCTTTTGTAATGACTTCCATGATTCCTGCTGCGCGATCCCATCTCACTTCCATGCCAATTTCTTGGCAAAGTGAAACTGTTACTTCAACATCCCCAATATTGGGAACATTATAAAAAGTGCATTTTTTATCAGATAAAAGAGAGGCGACCAGCAATTTGGTCATGGCATTTTTTGCTCCGGCAGCTTTGACTTGCCCTTTTAAGGGAATCCCACCTGTAATTTTTAACACATCCATCCCTATTACCTATCACTTTTTAATTGAGAACAAGCTTATATCATTTATTAGAAATAATGTCATTAATCCGAATAAAAAGGATAATAAATTATTATAAGTCAAGGTAGAAATTTTCACTTAACAAAAAATTTTCTTTTCCAAAATATGTAAATTATTTAGCCATTTTTTTTATACATATTAAATAACATCTAAAACAAGCTTTCTTTTAAAAAATTGGTAAGGAATTTTTTCCTGCTCTTTAAAAATTTCTAAAGGTAAAAGAGAAGGTTGTAAATCTTGAAGGGAGGCAAATCTTAACCGAATCGTTTGATTGGGGAACCATTTTCTTTGTAAGCGTAAAGCGACTAAAGACATTGTTTGTCGAGCATTTATTTCCACAACTGGATAAAGGTGGATTTTAGCTCCCGAATGATAGAGAAAAGCATCAATCCCTACATTTCCAAAAAAGCCTTTTTTGAATAAATCATCTAAAACTCTCTGTACAAAGTGATAATGTTCCAAAAGTTCTTTAAAAAAAATTTTAAAAAGCTTTTTTTCATCACCGGCTAAAGTTCCTAAATACATCCCTCTTTGATCGGTTTCAAAGACGGTTGAGCCTAATAATTCATGAGATCCATTTGAATGAATTACCCACTGAGAACTGAAATCAAAAAAACGCTCAAGCCAAGGTTCTGCAATAATGACTCTGCCAGCTTTCCATTCCTTTTCACAAAAATTCAATGTAGCTGGTGTTAGAGTCGATTGTTTAATCAACCGATTTCCTTTTCCAGATAATCCAAAACATGATTTGAGTACTTTTTCACCCTTAACTTGCTCAAACCACTTTTCTAACTGAACAGAATTTTCTATCAAAGCAGCTTTTGAAAGAGTAGTGTATTTAAAGCTATAAGCTTTGCTATTAATTTCTCGTATCATTTCCCAATTAATTGGAAAATGATAATAAATTTCTCTTTCTTCTGCCCAAATTTGAGTTTGCTGAGAAGCACCCCAAACTCGACCAACCTGTTTTTTAAATGCGCATTTATCTTGCCAGTTAACTAATTTGGCTAAAGGTTGATTTTTTCTCCAACTTAAATTGTGTAAATAACATAAGAATTGTTCCGATGGAAAAGTGGAAACAGCAATGAAATCATCTGAACAAGCGTATAAAAGAGGAATAAATTGAAGCTGTTGACATAAAGGGTATTGCTCCCAGTTTTGAGATATCGTTTGCCTAGGGTTAGCCAATTCAAATTCAAAATCAGTATTATTCAAATAAACAGGCATAAAATATTTCTTTTTTACTTATCATTACTTTAATTTATGGTAGCATGATAAAAGAATGTTTAAATTTTTCTCTTTCACTTTAAAGAATTCCTGTGAGAAAATTCCGTTTAATTCAAAAAATTTTATGAAATTAAAACCCTTAGCTATGTAAATTTCTGGTTATCTAAAGGAGATTTTATGACTGTGCGTACTGGTATTGGGCAAGATAGCCACCGTTTTTTACCTCAAGACTCATCTAAATTGTGCATTATTGGAGGAATTATTTTTGATGATGCCCCAGGTTTTAATGCTAATTCTGATGGAGATGTCGTATTTCATGCAATTTGTAATGCCATTACATCCTTAACAGGAATTCTTATTCTAGGAAATATCGCTGATGATTTATGTCTGAAAGATGGGATTACTGATAGTGAAATCTATTTAATCAAAGCGATGAAAACTTTAGAAAGGCAAAAAGTTACTCATGTTGCGATTACTATAGAAGGAAAAAAACCCAAATTTAAGCATCGTCTTCTTGAAATGCGCCAAAATATTGCTCGTGTCATGAACCTTGATATTACTCAGGTAGGAGTGACAGCGACTTCAGGTGAAGGATTAACCGATTTTGGATGCGGAGATGGGGTTCAAGCATTTGCTATTGTCACAACGACTGAATAATTAAAAAAATTAATTATTTTTTATGACTACTAAATTTCAAAAAAGCTTTCTATTTTTTTAAAAAAGATAATGTTTTTTGAAATGATTTTATTTCGGAGATTCTCAATGGACTGCTTCCGACATGCAAGACATTCCTATTTTTGTTTTCCGGGGCGAATCACGCATCATTTTTAGGAATGGTAGGTGGAATGGCAATTAGAGCAAGAAATGTTCATCAAATGCTCCGATATTTAAAAAATACCCTGAAACAGTCATAAAATAAAATCTTGAATCACTACTTTAAAATAGTCCCGATCAAAACGTTAATACACATCTCTTAAATATTTTTTTTGTTGCCGTAGGCGTTTCACATATTCACGAGCTTCTTGAAAATCTTTTTTACCAAATTCTTGAATAATTGCAAGGAGAGTTATCTCAACATCCTTTGCCATTCTCTCTGCATCACCACAAACAAAAAGATAAGCCCCTTCTTCAAGCCATTTAAATAACTCTTCCCCATGTTCAAACATCTTATGTTGAACATAAACTTTTTCTTCCTGATCTCTCGAAAAAACAGCATCTAATCGTAAATGTCCATGTTGTTCAAATAATCGCCAATCTTCTTCGTAAAAGAAATCTGAAGAGCGATTCCTTTCACCAAAAAACAGCCAGTGTTTTCCTTTGGTTTGGTGGTGCAGTACCCGTTCTTGTAAAAATGCCCGGAAAGGAGCAACACCTGTTCCAGGTCCAACCATGACAAGAGGAGCGTGTAAATCTTCAGGTAATCTAAAACTGTGAGAAGGCTGAATAAAAACAGGAACCTCAGGATTATGCAATTTCACTAATTCACATAGATAATGAGTACAAACTCCCCTTCTTTTATGACCATTTGTTTCATATTCTAAATGAGCAATTGTTAAGTGCACCTCTTCTCCCACATATTTCTGAGAAGAAGAAATAGAGTAAAAACGGGGTAAAAGAGGCATTAGCAAATCAGCAAGTTCTTGAGGAGTGAAATGCACTTCTACATGAAATAATAATAAATCCCAAACTTCATGTAAAGCCAAGTACGCTTTCAATGCTACTCGATTATTTTCATCTAAAAGCAGTTCTAATTGGTGTTTTTTGTCTAAATTTGTTTGCCTATTATATAACTCTTTTAAGAGTTTCTGACTTACGTCCGTGATATTTCCTTGTTTAGAAAAGAAATCTCTTAAAGAAATTGTTTCACCAGTTTGTTTTGATTGAATGTATTCCTCGCCACTGGCTCTTGCTGCAATTAATGTTTTATTAATAAGTTCTGGATCATGTTTGGGATAAACTCCAATACTATCCCCTGCTTCATAAGTCAACTGAGATCCTCGCAAATCAAGAACAAGATGTTGCGTATTTTTTTGAGATCCAGATTTTGATAGTTGGTATCGATTTCTAATCGTAGCTAAAAAAGGATTTTGTTTATTATATGTAGAATAATTCATAAAATCCTTTATTTTCTAAGAGTTTTCCAATCTTCGGCTGAAGAGGCGGGCTCACTTCTTCCACCTAAATACTTCACCAGAAAATCTTCTGCCGCAGCTGCAAATTTCAATCGATTTTCCGGCCTTGCAAAACCATGGCCTTCGTCAGGAAATAATAAATATTCAACAGGTAAGTTTTTCTCTCGCATCGCTTTAACAATTTGATCACTCTCTGACTGCTTTACCCGAGGATCATTGGCACCTTGCGCGATTAAGAGAGGTTTTTTAATTTGGTCAACTTTAAAAAGAGGGGAACATGCTTTTAAAAATTCGGCGTCTGTATCTAAATTCCCTAAACGAAGCTCCATTTTTGCTTTTAAAGGAGCCCAATAGGGAGGGAGTGTTTGCAAAAGAGTTACGAGGTTAGAAGGGCCGACGATATCAACCCCACAACAAAATTCATCAGGAGTAAATGCCAGCCCTACCAGCGTAGCATACCCACCATAACTACCTCCATAAATAGCTACTTTATGAGGATCAACATATCCTTGGTCAATCATCCATTGCTTTGCATCCAGTAGATCAGTGTGCATTTTTTTAGACCACTCTCGATTTCCCGCATTCAAATAATGTTTGCCGTATCCACTTGAGCCTCTGTAATTCAATTGCACGACAGCATAACCGCGATTAGTTAACCACTGAACAGTTGGATTTAATCCCCAAGAATCCCTTGCCCAAGGACCTCCATGAACAAGTAAAATCATTGGCAAGTTTCTAGGTTCTTTTCCAGACGGTAAAGTCAGGTAACCGTAAAGCTTCATTCCATCTCTTGCCGATAAGGAGATAGGTGACATGGCACTTAGAGTGAAATTCTCCAAGGAACTTTGAGCACTAAAAAGAAAGGTTAAAAATTTAGATTGCCTTTCATATAGATAATAACGAACAGGGCGCTGATCAGACAAAGAAGCAACAACCCACTTTTGATTGGCTAGATCTGAGTTAATAATCTTGAAAGGAGTATTTAATTTCGTTGATAATAAAGAAAAATCAATTTTGACGGCATTGTCTAAAGCTTTCCATTCAAACTTTTCCTTATCAAATCCTACTGCTTCAAGAGCATAAGTTGTTGGGTGAGTCATCAAAGTGGATAAATCGTATACGGGATCATCCACAATTAAATTTTGTTTTCCTGTCGTCAGATCAACTAATAAAAGACCTGCCGTATTTCCCTGCAAACTAGAGATTAAATAAATTGATTGATTATCAGCTGTAAAACCGTAAACTTCCCCGTTAATTTCACTAGCATCAAGTTTCAAAAATTCTTTCCAAGATTGATCTTTACCCTCTCTTGTTCTAATTAGCATTGATCCATCATCATTATAGGATTGAGCAATCCGAATACAAAGATTGTGATCTGCCACCCATCTAATGACATTTGCCTGATTTTCCGTATCAAGCTGTAAATTTCTCGTTTGCAAATCGAGACGATATACGTCAAAGAGTTGAGGATTGCGCAGGTTCAATTGTACTAACAAATCTTGGGGGAATTTAGGATCGTATTGCACAATTTCAGCTTTCACGCCTTCGTATGGAGTCAAATCTCTTGTAAGATTAGATTGAATATGCGTTTGATAAAGATGCCAATTTTCATCCCCATCTTTATCTTGCTCGTACAAAATATGGTCCCCGTCAAATTGCCATAAAAATGAGCGGATTCCTCTTTTTTTATCTGTCGTAACTTGTCTGTCTTTTTCTGCTGTTTTTAAATTTTTTAGCCAAACATTTAAAACGTTTTGTGCATCAGGCGCTAGATAAGCCAAATATTGACCATTTGGAGATAATCGAGGATTTGTTTTCTCAGGATTTCCAAATAGAAGATGTCTTGGAATTAAAGTGGTCGACTCCTGAGATGAAATTGTTGCATTTGTCATACTCCAACCAAACAAACCCACTAAAATAATTAATTTCCAAACTCTCATAAAAAACCTACTTTTTTGCATCAGAGAAATATTCTACTGCCTTGCTTGATTATACTCAACTAATTGACAAGCAAGAAAAATAGTACGAAATTTGATATCTCAAAAAAAATTTTAATTTTAGCAAGACTCCTATAAAATATAAATGTTTTAAGATTAAAAGTTTATATTTATTTACAATAATTATTCGCAAAAGTAACGTTTTAAGTGTACTTGAGCATAAAAACAAATTCCTTGTTTACTTTCCTAAAAACAGGTAATTGTTTATAACAATATTTTTTTATTTCACTCATCAACTAACAAGTAAGACAAATTATTTTATCACGTACTTGTAAAAAGGTTTGGTATTTATGCGCGACTCTATTTTTTACTCTGCTCTTAAAGCACTATTCGTCGCTTTTTGCGCTATTATTGGGATTTGTTTGGGCTTTTTGGCTATAGGAATACTGATAGGATTGTCTGGAACCTCAAAAGATAGCCAAATTAGCTTTGTGAATACAGAAGAAATTTTACCTAATGCTAAAGGTAAACGAGAAGTTGTGGCAAGTGATGCACCCGTCATTTTACAATTGAACATTGATGGAATCATTGGAACAGAAAATTTAAATACACAGACGATAAGACAGCAGCTAATCGAGTCTCGGGAAGGAGCTTATAAAAATAATCGCGTCAAAGCCCTTCTTCTTTATATTAATACGCCCGGTGGAACTGTTGCTGATGCAGATGGAATTTTCCAACTGCTCGCTGATTACAAAAAAAAATATCAAGTCCCTGTTTATGCTTACATCGATGGTTTATGTGCTTCAGGAGGTATGTATATTGCTCTTGCAGCCGACAAAATTTACGCTAGTGACATTAGTTTGATTGGAAGTGTGGGCGTTATTGCCCCTACATTTATGAATGTCACAAAATTATTGGACAAATTGGGAGTTGAAACACTTACCATTTCAGCGGGTAAAGATAAAGACGCGATGAATCCACTTCGCCCTTGGAAACCAGGGGAAGAAGACAACTATAGACAAATTATTGATTATTACTATACTCATTTTGTTGATCTTGTCTCTTCTCATCGCCCTGCTCTTTCTAAAGAAAAACTCGTAAAAGATTATGGAGCTCATGTTTTTCCTGCTCCAAATGCTGTAGAAAAAGGGTATATTGATGTAAGCGGAGCTACAATCAGTGAAACCCTCAAAGAACTATTAATGACAATTGGTATTGATAATGACCATTATCAAGTGATTAGACTTGAAAACAAAGGATGGTGGAAAGGATTGTTTTCTTCTCAGTCCTCTTTGCTGAATGGGACAATTAAACATGAAGCTTCTGTATCTCCTGTCATCAACCTTTTGTTGCAAAATCAATACCTTTACCTTTATTATCCCCAATAAATTTAAGGCACTAATGATTTATCATGGATAAACTCTATATTCTAGATGCCTCTGGCTACATTTATCGTTCTTATTTCGCGATTCGACAAATGACCAATGCCAGAGGTGAATCTACCAATGCTCTTTTTGGTTTCATCCGTTCAGTTTTAAAATTAATTAAAGATTTTAATCCAACTCATCTTGTAGCTGTTTTTGATGGACCTAACAACTCCCAAAAAAGAACAGAACTCTATCCTGCCTACAAGGCTCATCGAAAAGAGATGCCTAAAGATTTGCTTTACCAAATTTTATGGTCGCAAAGATTTTGTCAACTGATGGGGATTCCAGAATTAATGGTTCCAGGTGTTGAAGCTGATGATACAATGGGCAGCATTGCCAAATGGGCTGCAACCCTCAACACCACAGCGTATATATGTACTAGCGATAAAGATATGTGCCAACTTGTCAGCAACCAAATTTTGATTTTGAACACTTTTAAGGATAATTTAATTATTGATGCTAATGGTGTGAAAGAACAGTTTGGTGTGATGCCTGCACAAATGATTGACTACTTAGCAATAATAGGAGATGCATCCGACAACATTCCAGGCCTTACGGGCTTTGGACCTAAAACTGCTGCCGACTTACTAGAAAAATTTGGTTCATTAGATTATATTTTAGAGCATCCTTTGGAAGTTTCAGGCAAAAAAAAACAAGACACGCTAATATCTGAAAAAGAAAAAGTTTTGTTAAGTAAAAAACTTGTTATTGTCGATACAACTGTTTCCTTTCCCAACCAAGAAGATTTTTTTAAATTAACATCCCCTGCTTATCAAAGCTTAAAAGAATTTTACGCGGAAATGAATTTCTCTTCTTTAATTCGAGAGTTGGAAGCTGTAAAAAGTGGGATTAGTTTTTCAGACCTAGAGAGTCAAAATGAGGTAGTTTATCAGCTTGTTAATGATGAAGAAACCTTAGTTAACCTTATTTCCTATCTATCGCAGCAAAAAGAAATTTGTCTAGATACTGAAACAACGGATCTTCGTCCTTTAGAAGCCCAACTTGTCGGAATTGGTTTAGGTGTAGAACCCAAAAAAGCTTGGTACATTCCCTTGAACGGGCAATTAAATGGTGATTTCGTTTTAAGTCAACTTAAACCACTACTTGAAAATCCTTCAATTGGTTTTTATGGACACAATTTTAAATACGATTATCATGTTTTAAGAAATCACAATATTTCTGTTGCAAATATAAGTTTTGATACGATTTTAGCCTCTTATCTTCTCAATTCTCATAAAAGACAACATTCATTAGATCATTTGGCTCTAGAATTATTTGATAAGGTTAAAATCGCTATACAAGAATTAATCGGGAAAGGAAAAAACCAGCTTAACATGAAGAATGTGGCTTTAGATAAAATATGCCATTATTGTTGTGAAGATGTAGATTATACCATTAGACTTAAAAACATTTTGTTATCTCAATTAGAGGAGCGAAAATTAACTTCTCTTTTATTTGATTTAGAACTTCCTTTATTGTCCGTTCTTGCACAAATGGAAAGAAATGGGATTTTTATTGATACGGCTTATCTAAAACATTTATCCCAGTTTATTGGGCAAGAAATTCATTGCTTAGAACAAAATATTTATGCGTTAGCAGGAGAAATTTTTAACCTCAACTCTCCCAAACAACTCAGTCAAATTTTATTTCATAAACTCGGAATCAAACCCCCTAAAAAAATTGCCACAGGTCACTCAACAAATGCGGAAGTTCTAGAAATTCTCAAACATGTTTATCCAATTGCCGAAAAACTTCTTGAATATCGGACTTTAGAAAAACTTCGCTCAACTTATGTTAACTCATTACCCCTTCAAGTTAACGCTAAAACTGGACGTATTCACTGTAATTTTAATCAGTCTATGGCAGCAACAGGTCGACTGTCTTGCCAAGACCCAAATTTACAAAATATTCCTGTCCGCACTGAAGTCGGTCGTCAAATTAGAGAGGCATTTCGACCTGAAAAAGAAGATTGGAGCTATTTGTCAGCAGACTATTCTCAAATTGAACTTCGTTTGCTTGCTCACTTAAGCGAAGATCCTGTGCTAATCAAAGCTTTCTTATCCAATGAAGATATTCACAAATATACCGCTTCTTTAATTTTTGATGTTCCTCTTCAACAAGTTTCCTCTGAACAACGTTATCAAGCTAAAGCGGTTAATTTTGGTTTGATTTATGGACAACAAGCGTTTGGCTTAGCTCATGAACTAGGAATTGATACAAAAACTGCTGCTGCTTTTATTCAACGTTATTTTGAGCGTTATGGAAAGGTCAAAGAATTTTTAGAAGCTTGCAAACAATCAGCAAGAGAGACTGGCAAGGCTGTAACAATGTATGGGAGGGAAAGACTGCTTCCAGAAATTAGAAGTCAGAATGCCATGATTCGAGCAACAGCAGATCGATTTGCAGTAAATACCCCTATCCAAGGGACGCAAGCTGATTTGATTAAAATGGCCATGCTAAAAATCAATAAACTTCTTATACAAGAAAAGAAAAAAGGATTTATGATTTTACAAATTCATGATGAACTTATTTTTGAGGTTCCCAATCAAGAGTTAGAATCCATTTCTCATTTAGTTAAGAATACCATGGAAAATATTATAAATCTAAAGGTACCGTTGATTGTTAATATCCATATTGGCAAAAATTGGAAAGAATGTTAAAATTAAGAAAAGTAGCCATAACAGGCGGTCTTTCATGTGGTAAATCTTCAGTTTGCCGTATCTTAAAAGAACTTGGGGCTTACGCTGTAAGCGCTGACGAAATTGTCCATCACTTATTGTCATCCGATGTAAACGTTAGCCAAAAGGTTGTTGATTTATTAGGAAAATCTATTCTAAAAAACAATCAAATCCATCGTTCTTTATTAGCAGAGCGAGTTTTTCAAAATTATCGACTTTTAACCGGTTTAGAAAAAATTCTGCATCCGGCTGTGTATGGCGAAATAGAACAACAATATCAAAAACAACAGGATAGCAAAAATCAGTTTCCTTTCTTCATTGCGGAAGTTCCCCTCTTATATGAAAGTGACGGTGCAAAATTTTTTGACACTATTATTTCGGTTGTTGCTGATCCAGAAATCAGCCTTCAGAGATTCAAAACACATACTCATAAGAGTGAAAAAGAGTTTCAAAGCAGAATGGCAAGGCAGATATCGCCATTAGAAAAAGCTATTCGAGCCGACTATGTCGTCTTAAATAATGGAACTTTATCAGAACTTCAACAATCCCTGAGAGAATTATACCAAGAATTAAAAATATATATTTAACTATTAACCATTTACATTGGAGTCTTATTTTTAATGGACCCAGAGAACAAAGAGAACACTTCAGTTGATACCTCGTTGACATGTGAGGACAATTCAGTTGATAAGCAAAACCCTGAACAATATCATCAACAAATCGTTCAGGAAAGATCTCAACAACCTGAGATAATTACTAAAATTGCCGATATCCAACGGATGAATATTGATCAGCTCAATCAATATGGCAAAAAAATTGGCCTTAAACACCTTGGCTCTTTAACTAAGTCTCAGATGGTATTTGAAATTGTCAAAGCAATCTCTGAAAATCCAAATGAAGTTTTATATGGAGAAGGTGTTTTAGAAATTCTTCCAGACGGTTTCGGTTTCCTTCGTTCTCCTAACTATAATTATCTCCCTTCGGCTGAAGACATTTATGTTTCTCCTGCACAAATTCGGCGTTTTGATTTAAAAAAGGGAGATACTCTTTGTGGAACAATTCGACCACCAAAGGATAAAGAGAAATATTTTGCATTACTCAAAGTCGATAAAATCAATGGTCGACCACCAGAAAAAGCAAAAGAGCGAATCTTATTTGAAAATTTGACCCCGCTTTATCCTAATGAACGAATGGTGATGGAAACATCCAAGGAAAAGTTATCCACACGAGTATTAGACCTAGCCGCTCCTGTTGGTAAAGGTCAGAGAGGTTTAATCGTTGCTCCACCAAGATCAGGTAAAACCATTCTTTTACAAAATATTGCCAACGCGATCGCTTGTAACAATCCTGAAATTGTACTAATCGTTTTGCTTATCGATGAACGCCCCGAAGAAGTAACAGACATGCAACGTATTGTGCGCGGCGAAGTCATTTCTTCCACTTTTGATGAACCTCCTGAAAGACACGTTCAAGTCGCCGAAATGGCGATTGAAAAAGCCCGTCGCTTAGTGGAACATGGAAATGATGTTGTCATTCTTTTAGACTCGATTACTCGTTTAGCGCGCGCTTATAATACTATCCAACCACATTCTGGTAAAATCTTAACAGGTGGTATTGATGCAAATGCTTTACATAAACCTAAACGTTTCTTTGGAGCTGCTCGTAATATTGAGCAAGGCGGTTCTCTAACAATCATTGCAACGGCTTTGATCGACACAGGTTCGCGCATGGATGAAGTCATTTTTGAAGAATTCAAAGGAACTGGTAATATGGAATTAGTGCTCGATCGCCGCTTAGCTGATCGTCGCATTTATCCAGCTATTGATTTGATCAAGAGTGGAACTCGTAAAGAAGAGTTACTTTATCATCCTAATGAATTAGAAAAAATTTATCTACTTCGTCAAGCTGTTGCCGACTTAGCTCCGGGAGATGCAATGAACCTTTTATTAGGGCGCTTGAAAAAAACAGGTAGCAATGTGGAATTTCTTCTCTCCATGAAAGATTAATCTCTCAAAGGGTCTGAACTTTAACTTCAGGCCCTTTTCATAAAATTTCTCTCTACAAATAACGATTGTTTACATTCGATTTTGAAACAAAATTAATCGATGGCATTGACGACAAAAACCTGTCTTATTATGCTTTCCCATATCTCTTAACAGAAAATGGAGTGAAGTATGAGTAAAAAAGAACAGCATAACCAACCGCCTTTTTTTCGTCCCTTTTTAATTATCTTATTAATCGCTGCATCTGTTGGTGGTTGGTGGGCTTGGGAAAACAGTACATTAGTAGCAGACTGGAAAGATCGCCTTTTGCATTACGTGGATAATCAAGATATCTCAACCCTTGAATCCAAGTATTCTCCCGAACAAATTATTAATACTCATCGACAAGAACTAGTCGATAGTGATCGTAAAACACTTCAAGAACCCATTCAAAAATATTACCCCTATCTACTTTTAGATGTGAAATACACAGAAGATCAAAGGCCTCGAGAAGGAGTTGTTCTTTGGGGATTAACTAATGGAGAAATTGTTCTTAATAGTGATACATGGGAAACGACACATGGGTTTAAAGATTGCTTAGATTGTGGAGCTTCTAAAAATGATTTTAAAATTATCCAAGCTCTAGCTCGACGTCAAGGAGCTTTAACTATAGATGAACTTCAAAAAGAATTAAAAATTGAAAAAGAAATTTTTGAACCTTGGATTGAAAGCGCTAAACAAAAACATCTTATTATCCAAAAAGGACAAATTTTACAGCTTCATTTTGAAAATCCACGTTTTTTAGTCCTTCCTCAAACCAGGCTAAAACAGCAAATTGTTTCAAAACCTGTTACTAATGATCAAAAAGCTAGCAAAACTTATACACGTAATCAAATCGTCAATTTAGCTCAAGTGGCTTTTGGAAACGATTTCAAAATTAGAAATGAAAAAGAAATTTTCTTACCTGTTTACCGTTTTGAGGTCCTTAATCCAGACGGTTCAATTTCAGCATCAGAATGGAATGCTTTGACTGGCCAACCTTTTCAACCTGCTTCATTTAGTCAACGAGTGCAATAGCTAAACGGAAACTCAAAAAATTTTGATGAGTCAAACCTTGAAAAGGTTTGACTCATCATAAACGATCTTCGTTAAAATTTAATTCTAATAAATAAAAAATAGTTTTTTAAAAAAAATTTATTTTAAAACAAACTTCACCATTTATTGAATTAGCAAAGATTAATATTTCGTATTGTGCTTTTACCAAGCAAGAACTAAAACTGGACTAATACTCGATTTCTTTTTTCTGAGAAAGACGTTGTGTCATTTTTTCAATTAACTCTTGTAAACCTTCGCCATAAACAGCTGAAATTTTAAAAAGCATATCGGATGAAATAGAGAAGTTTTTTTCAAATTCTTGAATATGAGAAGGCGAATCTTCTGTATCTATTTTATTTAATACCACTAGATAAGGCCTTTCTAATAATTCAGGATTATAAGCTCCAATTTCTTCACGGAGAATTCGAAAATCATGAGAAGGGGTTCTTCCATCAATGCCTGATGCATCTAAAATAAAAATAAGAAGTTTAGTCCTTTCAATATGCCTTAGAAACTCTAATCCCAAACCTCGATTATGGCTAGCTCCTTCAATAATTCCTGGAATATCAGCAATATAAATGCGTTTATAATTATCTAGTTCAATAAATCCCAAGTTAGGTTGTAGTGTAGTAAAAGGATAGGCTGCTACTTTCACTCTTAATCCTGCTAATGAGGAAATCAAAGTTGATTTACCTGCATTTGGAAAACCAACCAATCCTACATCTGCAATTAGCTTTAGCTCCAGCTCTATGTGATGAATTTCACCAAGTGTTCCCTCTGTACAAATATTAGGAGCTTGATGAGTAGGAGTCTTAAAGCTGTCATTGCCTCTTCCTCCTCTCCCACCTTTGCAGAGCACAAATCTTTCTTTATCTTCTACAAAGTCATGTATGACTTTACCTGATTTGGCATCTTTAAGGAGAGTACCGCAAGGAACTTTCAAAATCAAATCTGTTCCATTTTTTCCCTGGCGGCAATTCCCTCCTCCATCTCCCCCACTCTGAGCTTTTAATATGCGACGATGGCGAAACCAATCCAAAGATGAAATTTGAGTATCTGCTTCTAAAATAACAGAACCTCCCCGCCCCCCATTTCCTCCAGCCGGACCACCTTTAGGAATATATTTTTCTCTACGCCATGCCACAACACCATTTCCGCCTTTGCCAGCTATCAATTCAATGATTACACGATCAACAAACATGATCCCTCTAGGAGTAACAATAAGTAATTAATATAAATTTGACAGATAAAGAAGAAAAAACAAAGAAAGTTTGAAACCTAGTTAAGCTAGGTTTCAAATCAAAAGAATCGAGAGGAGATTATGCACCAGTTTCGATTGAAATATAAGTTTTGTTAGACTTACGAAAGGCTACAACTCCATCTGCTAGAGCAAAAAGAGTATCATCTGTTCCACGGCCAACATTTTTAGCAGGATGCCATTTTGTACCGCGTTGTCTAACAAGAATGCTTCCAGCTCTAACAACTTCGCCTGAACCGACTTTGATTCCCAAACGTTTTGAATGAGAATCTCTTCCGTTACGGGTTGACCCTTGACCTTTCTTATGAGCCATGATTTCCTTCCTTTCCTTTACGCTTGCTTCCAATACCAGTTATTTTAACACGTGTATAGTGCTGGCGATGACCCCACTTACGACACTGATTATGACTAGGCTTGTATTTTAAGCTTGTCACTTTTTCCCCTTTAACTGTTCCTACCACTTCGCCGTAAACAAGAAAATTTGGAATACCCGGTTTGCCAATCTGTGTCTTCGCACCGTCAAAAGCGAATAAGACTTCTCCAAACTCAACTTGAGCGCCTGGGTCGGTATTGAGCAGTTCTACATCAATGATGTCTCCTTCTTGCACACGATACTGCTTTCCACCTGTTTTAATAATGGCGTACATTGTGAACCCCTTAACAATAAATAATCAGTCTTCTGATGTTTAAAAAATCAATAGAAAACGAAGTTTACCCTAATTATCGTTTGAAATCAATCAGAAAAAAACTTTCATCTAATTTCAACACGTTTATTATTTTTCTCTTAGCCGATCATAATATTTTAAATATTCGTCACTTACATTGCACTAGATTGCTAATGAAAAAACTAAGCTTCCGATTCTAAGTTAGTTAAAAAACATTTCCTTATCTCAATTCAACGGAATTTGCATTTTTAACAGTCAGACTCAAATTTTCTTATTTTTCATTCATTATGGCAGCCATAATATAAGTATAAAAGTCGAGAGTTGACTAATGAGTGAAATAAAGAAGAATGGCCAGAACTGGAATCGAACCAGCGACACAAGGATTTTCAGTCCTCTGCTCTACCGACTGAGCTATCTGGCCAAACTTAAAGAAAGTACTTTATTGAATGGTTGTTTTTTGTGCAACGTTTTTATACAAGTTTCTTTTCTTACCTTTTATCAAGCCTCCTGAATCTGTATCAGGAGGCTTGACACCTCTATTTTTTCTTTTCAATAGAATAGAGAACAATCATATCTTTAATTACGTTGACAGCTTCTTGCATTTGCAAATCGTCAACCCCAAAATTCTTAGCTTTTTTCCCAGTTGATAACCATTCCGACTCTTCATCCTGCTCTTCATTTTCTAGGTCGAGCGCTTTTCCTTTTAGAAATAATTGGTAGTTTTTATTATGTGCTAGTCGATATTCGCTATTTTTTCGGAGTGTGGGAATTAAATCTTTCCATTGATCAGTACGTTTCTGAATGGTTGGAACATAATATTTCAAATACCACGATTTAACATCCGGAGCGATGTCAGATAAATTGTCTTCATAAGCATCAGAAATGAAGTCGGAAGTGAGAGAGCTAGAATCTACTTCCCCAATATTTTTAAGACTCCAAGGTCCAGGAGCTATGACATCGGCTTTTACCCCATTTTTTTGAGGAGTCTTTCCAGAAACTGTATAATATTTTCCAACTGTTACTTTAAAATAAGACGTACTTTGATCATCGGTTACGGTTTGGGTTTGAATGGTCCCTTTCCCATAGGTATGCTCATCTCCAACCACAATTGCGACACCATAATCTTGTAACGCCTGAGCCACAATTTCTGCTGCAGAAGCCGTAGCTTTAGAAATCAAAACAACGAGAGGTCCATCATAAGCTATTTTTCCATCCACATCGCGATAAAAGCGCTCTTCACCAGTGGAGTACTTAGAAATAACAATGACCCCGTTAGTAATAAAAAGGCCTGCTACTTTAACAGCTTGCGAAAGAAATCCGCCACTATTTTCTCGAAGATCTAAAATCAACCCTCTTAAATTACCTTTTTTTTCTAATTCTATAATCGCGTCTCGAACATCTTTTTCACTGGAAATTCCATTTCCTTGATAAAAAGAATGAAGAGTAATTTTGCCAATAATTCCATTGCCAAAAGTTTCTTCGCTAACATCAACTCGATTATTGTTTAAAACAATTTCTTCTTTTTGAAGTTCTACTTTAAAAATTTTATCTTCTATCTCATCTTTTTTTTTTCGTTTGAAAGACAGCTCTACTTGTGCTTGTTTAGATTCATGCAACATTTCCATGACTTTATCAAAAGAAAGTTTTTCTGTTGGAATTCCATCTACCCCTAGCAAAATATCTCCTGCCTGGATAACTCCACTTTTTGCGGCTGGCCCACCCTCTAACATTCGAGATACAATAATTTTATCTCCTTGATCGCGTAAAACTAGTCCAATTCCTTGAAATTCTTTTTGCAATCGAACTTTCATGTCATAAGCTTCGTGAGTTTGATAAAAAGTCGTGTGAGAATCTAAACTACTTGCAAGGGCTTTTAAAATATGAATCGTCAATAAATTATCTTGTTGTGCGTAAGATAAAGGTTTCCCCTGATCATCTTGATAAAGATATTGATTTTCGAATTCTGTTAAATGATTTTCATAAGTTTTCAAAACAAATTCTTTTTTAGAACTTGTAGAAAGCTCTCCATGACGACTTTTATATAGGCTAATAAAATTTTCTAAATTTTCTAGCAGCCGTTTTTTTAATTCTTTTTCATCCTTAGCAAATGATCTTTCTTCAATTCTTTGAACCGAGGGCCTTGTTGTTTGAAACAAGGCTTCTTTATCTTTAATTTCTATTTCATGACGAAGTTTTTTTGAACGCTCAATAGCATTTTGAAAAACTTTGTTTATTTGCTCGAAAAATTCAAAATTGTTTTGTTTATATTGTTCCACTAATTCATCAAGTTGCTTTTGAGTTAAATGCGCATAAGGAGCTATTTCGCTCTCTAGTAGGTAAATACGTTCAGGATCGAATTGATTAATAAAAATCGCTATAGAGCTATTCAAAATTTTACTTGTCATGGTTCGCTTATCGACATGCTGGCTTAAAATCTGGCTCATGATTCGATCGATATCACTAGATTTTAATAAATCTTGCTCTCGAGCTTCTAGAGAAACTAAGATAGTCATCAAAGTTACAAACCATATCTTCAACCAATTTTTATTCATAAATAACGCTCCTTGAAACAACTATTTTTACCAAAAGGAAATGATCATTGACTTTTAATCTTATCCACTCTCAATTCAAAATTTCCAGTATATTCAAATGTGATGGATTTAAGAGATCGGCAAAAACTTTAGGCATCTTTAAAATTAGCCAAAATATCTACCAAAAGCGAGTTATGCAAGAAGTCTATTAAAACAACAATCGTTTTTTTGGAGTATTTATTAAAGTTAATTTTTATATACAAATATATAAAAAAAATTGACACTTTAAAAGTTAAAATAAAATTTTATAAATTATAAACAACAAAAAAATATTAATATTTTTATAAAAAAAATAGAGAAAATCAATTTTATAATAATAATTTAACTGATAATTTTCTTACTATAATTCATTGAAAAATCCGTAACATTTAACAGCTGGACAAACTAAAAATCCTAACTTTTTTAACTCTAATAAATTAAAAGTTATAAACTATATTACTATTAATGAAAATAATACTTATTTTATGTAATGATTTAAGAAACAAAATAAGCTTGGATTTACTGCCATTACCTTTTCACCTGAATTTCTTTTAGATGCTATAACCTCTATTCTTTAAACAAAACATATTCAAACAAAATTTAATCATCTTTCTTCATAAAATTTCCCTTAAAGAACTGCTTAATCTATAAGATTACAATGCCTGTCGCTTTGAAATCATCAAATTAGTTATCAAAAATTAAGGCTAATATTCCCAACTGTATCTAATTTTATTGAAGAAGAAATAGCTATTCAAAAACAAATTATCAAAGAATTGGAATTAATACCTGAAACAATCAGTTTAATTTATCACATATGCGAGTATTTAATAAAGTCGCGGAAGAATTTGGCATTACATTTGTAGCATTTGGGGAGATTTTTATTGGATTCGCATGCCAAAAATCTTTTATTGATTGGAATGACGATAGCGATTTGTTATTCCTTTTAGGAGAAAAAAATAGCCTATAAAATACTTAATTCGAATTTTTATGAAATCAAACCCGAAATAAAAACTTTTGAAAAGTACGGTTTAAAACTAGCTGGTTATTGGAGGAGGTTGAACATTGTGTCTCATTGATTATCCTTCGTTTGCATATCCATTTTATCCAGATAAGCCTTCAACAAGACAATTTTATTGTCCTTCTTCTGTAAATATTTTTATATCCAAAAAAAACTACATGTTCAAAGAATCGCATTCCATACAAAAGCAAATACTTTTTTAATCGGTAATGAAGTTGTAAACTTGGGAACCTTACGTAACTTTTAAACGTGAAAACCCCTAGAGACTGGATGCTGTTTAACCCAATTAAGTTGCTTATTATATATTCATTCACTTGAAGAAGTTGAAGGATTTATTAGCCATATCTAGTATTTCGTGTGGAAAACACAAGTTATTATTGTTACAAATCGCGTAGCATAGGAAAAGTTATTCGCCTCCACTTAAATTTAGAATTGATAATTATTTACTTGTCAAACATGTTAAAATTTATTTTCAATCAGGCTGTAAAAAATTTCTTAGTTACTTTTATCTTTTTTTTTATCCAATTAAGAAATGGCAGTTAATTTTTCGCTTTTAGCCAAATCTTTCACGATTAGACTTGCTACATCTAATTTTAGATACATGTTAAATGTTTAAATCAACACAATCTCAGTAGCATAAGAAATCAGATTTAGGTATTTTATTCTGCAAATACTAGAAAATATAGATTTTTGTTTATGATTCAAACTTACAATCGTTTCTCTTTAGAAAATTTTGAAGGACCCCTAGAGTTTCTCCTTTCATTGATTCAAAAAGAAGAAATCAATATTTATGATGTTTCTATTCAAGAGCTCACTCAACAATTTCTAGAAAAATTGAAAGAATGGGAAACTCATTATTTAGAAAAAGGAGCCGAATTTGTAGGAAGCGCTTCTTATTTAGTTTGGTTGAAAAGTAAAATGTTGCTACCAATTGAGGAACTTTCTTTAGAAGCAGA
Organism: Candidatus Protochlamydia amoebophila UWE25; assembly: GCF_000011565.2. Taxonomy (NCBI): domain Bacteria; kingdom Pseudomonadati; phylum Chlamydiota; class Chlamydiia; order Parachlamydiales; family Parachlamydiaceae; genus Candidatus Protochlamydia; species Candidatus Protochlamydia amoebophila. The sequence continues at coordinate 306,033 of NC_005861.2, read as the reverse complement.
AACAGTTCAGGAAGATCCTCATTTTGAAATTATTCATCACCTTTTGGATTACTGTCGTTTTAAGCAAGCTGCTAAAGAACTTTCAGCCAGACAGGATAAGCAACTAGCATGCTATTTCCGGGGAACTTCAGAGAATGCGTGGAAAAAACCTTTGGGATTAAAAGATATTTCACTAGAAGAATTATCAATTTTATTTAAGGAAATGACCAAACGTGCAGAACGAGTGAAAGGAAAAATTCTAGAAGAAAATTGGCGTGTAAGTGATAAAATTCGCTTCATAAAATTACAACTACAAAAACAATCTTCTTTTCCTTTTGATTATTTATTTTTATCAGATATGCCTCGCTTAGAATTAATTGTCATCTTTTTAGCTATTTTAGAATTGATGAAAATTGGAAGTATAGGTATTGGCAAAAATCCCGAATCTCAGGTTTTGGTATATCTTAAGCAAAAGGATGATAAATGAGTAAAGAGTGGAATTTTTTTCAGGCTGAATTTGCTTTTCCTTCGTCTCGAGATCAAAAACCATCTCCTACTACTTCAACCTCTATTCATGAAAAACCAAATCTCAACGTTGAAATCTCAAATGAATATCATAAGCAAGAACCTTCTGATGATATCGAAGAAATAATTCAACTCGATCATCAAATACAACAAACCATTAAAAAAGTCATTGAAGCACTGCTTTTCACAAGTTCCGACCCTCTTCCACTATCTAAAATTCGTGAAATTACAGATACTCTTTATCCTTTACGACCTAAGCAATTAAGGCAAATTATTGATTCTTTGAGACAAGAATTCATTGCTCATCAACGTGCTTTCAAATTGGAAGAAATTTCTCAAGGTTATGTTTTGCGCACACATGAAGAATATGCCCCCTATTTAGATATTTTACATCGGCAAAAAAGAACGGAAAAAATTTCTTGTGCTGCCACTGAAGTATTGGCGATTGTTGCTTATCGACAACCTATTACAAGACCTCAAATTGACGCGATTCGAGGTGTTGATTCTTCGGGCATACTTAGTCAATTAATTGAACGTCAACTAATTGAAATGGTTGGCAAACTTGAAGCCCCAGGTCGCCCCAGTCTGTATGGAACTACTAAAGAATTTCTCAAACATTATGGCTTAAAAGATCTAAGCGAATTAGAAAAAATTAAATCATAATATTTAAGTAAATTATTTCCATAAATCTTCTTATTATTTTTTTCTAAAAATGGATGAACATTTAGATGAAGTTTAATTAAAATAATATTATTAAATTAAAACATAATATTCATTACATATTCTATTTTTATAATTTTTTAACTTTTATATAATTAATAAAAAATTAAATTGATAGCCATGTCTTTTTATTCTATCAAGCTTAATTCTATTCACACTACTTAATCCTACTCACAATAATTATTACCGGAACTTTAAAAAGTAACACCCTATGATTTATGGAAATGTGGGAGGAATGTTTACTTCTATTATTGTTGCAATCATAGAGTATATCGGTCGATCTATATCTGAAACAATTTAAAAGAGCGTAAACAAAGCAAGGCAAGCAGCAATAGCTGCAAAAGTAGAAAAAAATGAGCGTTCTCTTTTAAGTTCATCACAACAACGATCAAGGCATAAAGAAATTTTTAGAATTTCTTCCATGCTTGAACGAATGAAAAGCTAATTTTCAATTCCATCAGTTATCATTCTTTATCTTTGTCAAAAATCATTTAGTTTTCTATACTTAATGGGTATCTCTTATTAAATTGATTTTTAATGAGGGATTTTATTAACCCTATTATCAGGAGAAGGCAAACATGCCGACAATTCAACAGCTCATTCGCCAGCCACGTGCTCCGAAAAAGCGACGAAGCAAGTCACCTGCACTCCAAAAGTGCCCACAACGACGTGGTGTGTGCTTGCAAGTAAAAACAAAAACTCCAAAAAAACCAAACTCTGCTTTACGTAAAGTAGCATGGGTACGCCTTTCTACCGGTCAAGAAGTTATTGCTTACATTGGAGGGGAAGGACACAATCTCCAAGAACACAGCATTGTTCTCGTACGTGGTGGTCGTGTAAAAGATTTACCAGGGGTGCGTTATCATATTGTACGTGGTGCATTAGACTGTGCGGCTGTTAAAGACCGTAAACAAGGAAGATCCAAGTATGGGGCAAAACGTCCCAAGAGTAAGAAGTAACACTAGGATATTGCATCAATGAATATCCTGGTTCGCGATTAGCGTTTTTGCTACATAAACGCCAATCACGCGCAGGTGTTAAGGGATTAAGATCCCTGATTCCAGGTGAATCAACGAGATCTTCTATTATCAAATTAGATTTAATCGCTCATTTTTTGAGGAAATCATGTCAAGAAGACACAGTGCAGAAAAACGACCGACAGAACCTGATCCGTTATACGGCAGTACAGTTTTGTCAAAATTTATTAATAAAGTGATGGAAAGTGGTAAAAAGTCGACTGCCCGTCGCATTGTTTATAATGCTATAGAAAAATTTTCGAAGAGAATAAAAGCAGAAAATCCTCTCGAAGCATTTGAACAAGCTCTAGAAAATGCTAAACCTTCCTTAGAAGTTAAATCTCGCCGTATTGGGGGAGCCACATATCAAGTACCTATCGAAATTCCTGCTAACCGTCGTTCATCGATGGCTATGCGGTGGATTATCGGACATTCTAGAGGAAAAGCAGGCCGTTCTATGGAAGATGCTTTAGCTTCTGAACTTAGCGATTGCTATAACAACCAAGGTACGACAATTAAGAAGAAAGATGACACCCACCGCATGGCTGAAGCGAATAAAGCTTACGCCCACTATAAGTGGTAATAAGGAGACTACATGGCAAGACCTGCTAAAGAGCATCTTAAAAATTTGCGTAATATCGGGATCATGGCTCACATCGATGCTGGTAAGACGACAACCACAGAACGTATCCTTTATTACAGTGGACGTTCACATAAAATAGGTGAAGTTCATGAAGGTGCTGCAACTATGGACTGGATGGCTCAAGAACAAGAGCGTGGAATCACAATTACTTCCGCAGCCACAACCGTTTTTTGGAAAGACGCAAAAATCAATATTATCGACACGCCTGGACACGTTGACTTTACAATTGAAGTTGAACGGTCATTACGCGTTTTAGATGGATCTGTTGCGCTTTTCTGTTCTGTTTCCGGTGTAGAGCCCCAATCAGAAACAGTTTGGCGTCAAGCTGATAAATATGGTGTTCCACGTATTGCATTTGTTAATAAAATGGATCGTATGGGCGCAGATTTTTTTGATGCAGTTAAAACAATGCGTGAAAAATTACATGCAAATGCTATTCCGGTTCAGTGCCCAATCGGTGCAGAAGCTGATTTCAAAGGAATGGTTGATCTTGTAAAAATGAGGGCTTATCTTTTCCATGACGAAACTCTCGGAGCAGATTGGGATGAAACAGACATTCCAGCCGATCTCCTTGAAAAATGTAAAAAGATGAGAGCCGAGCTTTTAGAGGAACTCGCTACTCTTGATGAAGATGATGAAAACTTCATGCAAAAAGTGCTAGAAAACCCTGACTCTTTAACAGAAGATGAGATTAACGCTGCGATTCGTAAAGGCGTTTGCCAAAACAAGTTCAATCCAGTCTTGTGCGGTTCAGCTTTCAAAAATAAAGGGGTTCAACAGCTTTTAGATGCGGTTGTCGCTTGGATGCCCTCGCCCTTAGACAGAGGTCAAATCAAAGCTCACGACCTAAATACGGATGAAGAAATTCTCTTAACACCAGATGATGAACAGCCACTTGCTGCTTTAGCGTTTAAGATTATGACTGATCCTTATGTCGGCCGTTTAACTTACATTCGTATTTACAGCGGTACTTTGACAAAAGGAACGTCTTTACTTAACACCACAAAAGGTGGAGAAGAAAGAATTTCTCGTCTTCTTGAAATGCACGCAAATAAACGAGAAGAAAAAGATGAATTTCACACGGGTGATATCGCTGCTTGTATCGGTTTGAAAAAGGCGACGACTGGAGATACTCTTTGTACATCAAAAAGACCTATTTTGCTTGAAAAAATGGAGTTCCCTGAACCTGTAATTTCAATGGCTATTGAGCCAAAATCTAAAGGGGATCGGGAAAAGCTTGCAATGGCTTTATCTTCATTATCAATTGAGGACCCTACTTTCAGAGTCACAACAGATGAAGAAACAGGTCAGACGATTATCGCCGGAATGGGTGAGCTTCACTTAGAAATTTTGCACGATCGTATGAAACGTGAATTCAACGTTGAAGCTAATGTTGGTAAACCACAAGTAGCCTACAAAGAAACAATTACTATACCTGGTAGCAGCCAAACTAAGTTTGTCAAACAGTCAGGTGGTCGCGGACAATATGCGCATGTCGAGCTCGAAATCCGTCCTAATGAAAAAGGAAAAGGAAACGAGGTCGTCAGTAAAATTGTGGGTGGTGTCATTCCAAGAGAATATATTGCACCAACAATTAAAGGGATCGAGGAAGGATTATCAACAGGGGTTCTTGCCGGCTTTAATTTGGTCGATGTTCTCGTTGATATTGTCTTTGGATCTTACCACGATGTTGACTCTAACGAAATGGCGTTTAAAATTTGCGGATCGATGGCTTTAAAAGAAGCGGCTCGCAAATGTAAGCCTGTGATTTTAGAGCCTATTATGAAAGTTGATGTAACAACTCCAGAAGCTCACATGGGAGATGTTATTGGTGACTTGAATCGTCGTCGTGGACAAATTGTTGGTCAAGAAAACCATAAAGGAGCTGTGATTATTCACGCTGAAGTTCCTTTGAGTGAAATGTTTGGTTATTCGACATTGCTGCGTTCGCTCTCTTCTGGGCGTGCTACCTACGTAATGGAACCTAGCCATTTTGAGCGTGTTCCATCGAAAATTCAGGAAGAAATTATTAAGAAGTAAGAGTTTTAAGGTTATTTATGGCAAAACAAGAAAAGCAGCCTAAATCAGCAAGACAAAAAATTCGCATCAGACTGAAAGGTTATGATCAACGTCTGCTAGATCGTTCAACAGGTGACATTGTCGAGACAGCCAAGAGAACTGGTGCTGCAATAGCAGGCCCAATTCCTCTCCCTACAAGCTGTGAAAAATTTACGGTTCTCCGTTCTCCAAACATTGACCGTAAATCTCGCGAGCAATTTGAGATTCGTACGCACCGTCGCTTAATCGACATTCTCAATCCTACGAGTAAAACAATTGATGCTTTAAAAACATTGACTCTCCCTGCAGGGGTAGACATTAAAATTAAAGCTTAATCGTTTGAAGTAATTGAGTTTTCAGCTTCAGAGGCCGGATAATCCGGCCTCTTTTTTATCTTGGCTATTCATTATTCATCTGAATTTTGCCTAAAATTATCAAATTTTATTGCAAAATGATTTGAAAAAAGTGTATTTCTGGAACTCCAAAATCTATTTAACCCTCGAATCTTTAGAAATTTTCATTGTTTTGCTTAGAAGATCTATAGCTAAATTCATTATTCTGCTAGGATCTGGTTAAAATTATCTCTCAAAAATAAGCTTAATCCAGAGCGGTTCATGACTACCAAAAATACTTTTTCACAAACAAATTTGTATTATTTTCTTCGTCAATTTTTCTTATTAATCACTCTCATGGGGTTGGTCACAAGCTGTGAATCAAGACGCGTCATTGTAAATGGATTAGAAGAAAAAGAAGCTAACGAAATACTCGTTTTTCTATCCAATAAAGGAATCAATGCCAATAAAGTTCAAGCAGTTTCCGAAGGTGGTGGTGGTGCAAAAGGAGTTTTATGGAATATCAGTGTGGAAGAAGGGCAAGCTAATGAAGCGATGGCTTTATTAAATCAAGTTGGATTACCAAGAAGACGAGGACAAAACTTACTTGGTATTTTTGCTAATACCTCTCTAGTTCCTTCAGGCATGCAGGAAAAAATCCGCTATCAAGCTGGGCTTGCCGAACAAATCGCAAGTACCATCAGAAAAATCGATGGCGTACTAGATGCCGATGTTCAAATTTCTTTTCCTGATGAAGATCCACTCAATCCAAATGCACCTAAACAAAAAATCACAGCTTCCGTTTACGTCAAACATAATGGTGTTTTAGATGATCCTAATGCCCACCTAATTACACGTATAAAGCGTTTAGTTGCTGGCAGTATTAATGGTTTAGATTATGATTATGTCACTGTCATTGGTGATAAAGCCCGTTACGGAGATTCTGCCTTAGGAATAATGGGTAATCTTGGAGAAGATGATAGACAATACGTGAATGTTTGGTCAATTATTTTGGCAAAAGACTCTTTATCACGTTTTAGAATAATTTTCTTCTCCTTCACCATATCTTTGGTTGTTTTGTTATTAACACTCATTTGGCTCCTCTGGAAATTTCTTCCAGTCTTGAAAGAAACTGGTGGTTTTAAAGAATTATTATCATTTCACCCTATCCTTTTAAATAAGGCGAAAAAGAGTGATACCATCGAAGCAGAGACTTCAGAAAAACAAAAAAATGAGCAATCTAATAAAAAAGAGACAGAAGATAACACCCTAAATCAAGGAGTTGATGAAACCTAAGCGTTTCATTGATTAAAAGGATTGTTATGGATAAAAGAGGCTGGATGATGATGCGTATTTTCATCAACCGATACCATCTCAAAGGGGGAGAGATATTATTAAAATATCTTTCCACAGAAGAAGCTCAGGCTTTGCAAAGTCAAACAATTCGTTCTACTGATTTAAGCCCTCTTCTTTATCAACCTCAAAATTTGTTGAGAAGAATGCATTATTCATGGATTGCTCCCCTTCTTGAAAATTTTCCTGAACGTCTCTATCCTTTAGTTAAAGCAGCTTTAACAAGTGAACAAGCGTCAGGCCTCCAAAACGCGCAATCACTTACCCTATCAAAACCCGTTAAAACATTTATCATCAATCAACTTTATAGCTTTTTAAAAGCTGATGAGCGTCTCCCCTATGATTATCTCCCTGAGACAGATTTATCAGAGCTTGGAACCTGGAATAAAGATAAATTGACACTTTTAATTGATTTTTTGGGCTTACATGATCTTGCCGTCGAAGTTCGACATATAGTAGATAAAAATCATCTAAAAAATATTTATGCCTGTTTGACCCCAAAACAATTCTATTATCTAAAAGTTTGTTTACATCAGAAAGAAGTTTTATCGGTTCCTAAACTTGGCATAGACCCTTCTCTGAAAGATTGTACTAAACTTAAACGTATTATCCATCAAAGAGGTCTTTTCCGTTTAAGCAAAGCTTTATGTGGGCAACATCCTGATTTTATTTGGTATCTTGCTCATACCTTGGATACGGGTAGAGGAAAGCTTATCTTGAATGCTTATCAAAAAGAAAGTATTGATAAGGTTACTCCTTTTTTAAAAGGACAAGTCATCAATCTTATGAATTTTTTTAAAAGTGAGTCCATGTGAGTAAAAAGTTTTTCACCTTAATTTATGGGGAACAGATTCACGCAGCCCCCAAAACAAAGATTATCCCAAGCGAATCTTTTTCTAAACTTGCGGATGCCTCAAGTGTTTTAGAACACATTAAAGAAGACGCCGAAAAATATCGATTGCAAATCGCTAAAGAATGCGAAGAAATTAAAGAACACGCAGAAAATTCAGGCTATGAAGAGGGATTCAAAAAGTGGGCTGAACATTTAGTCAAACTGGAGAAGGAAATTGAAAAAGTTCACAAAGAATTACAGCAACTCGTTCTCCCTGTTGCATTGAAAGCAGCCAAAAAAATCGTGAGTAAAGAAATTGAACTTTCTTCTGACATTATTTTAGATATTGTAGCAAATAATTTAAAAGCCGTTACCCAACACAAACACGCAACTATCTATGTTAATAAAAAAGACCTCGATATTTTAGATAAAAACAAACCTCGCTTAAAAGAAATTTTTGAGAGTTTAGAAAGTTTATCTATTCGTCCGAGAGATGACGTCAAGCCCGGTGGATGCATTATTGAAACCGAAATAGGAATTATTAATGCTCAGCTAGATCATCGTTGGCAGGTTTTAGAAAAAGCTTTTGAAAGTTTAGTCAAAATTCCTGTAGAACAATCTCCCATAGAACCTCCCGCACAAAGTAGTTAAGGTATTTTCCATGTATAAATATAAACACATTTCCTTTAAATCCCTTCTTTGTTTGCTAGGGCTTCTCGTTTTATTTGGGCTAGCACCAGATACTGTTTATTCGCAAACTAATTCCACTTCTACTTCTCCAACGACGAGTACAACTCAATCAACAATTCCAAATTCTTCAGGAAGGTCTACAACAAGTGTCAGAACGACGCCGCGCCCCTTAAAACCTATTCCACGCCCTGCTTACAAACCAGAAAAACCAACTCCGCTAACTGACGAACAAAAGGCTTATCAAGCCACAGAGGCACAAATTAGTGAATTAAAACGACCCTCATTGATTACACAAGCTGTTTTACTATCCTTGCTTTCGCTCCTTCCCTTCATTATCATGATATTAACTTCATTTTTAAAAATTGTTGTGGTGTTGTCTTTATTAAGAACAGCTTTAGGTGTTCAACAAGCGCCTCCTAACCAAATTATCAATGGTGTGGCATTTTTATTGAGTTTATTCATCATGTATCCCACAGCAATAAAAATGTATGATGCTGCACAAACTGCTATCAATCAACCAAACGTACCCGAATCTTTTCTTTCCCCAGGCTCTTCTACTTATGTGATCGAGGTTGCTTCTGCAGCCAGCGGACCCATGAAAGAATACCTAAAACGAAATAGTTCTTCTCGCCATCAAGCTTTATTTTATAGGTTGGTGTATAGAGGTTTGCCTGAAGATTATCGTGAAACTTTAAAACCCGATGATTTTATTGTTCTTGTTCCTTCCTATATAACAGGACAATTGAAAGATGCTTTTGAAATTGGTGTGTTAATTTATATCCCATTTTTTGTAATCGATCTTGTCACCTCAAACATTCTACTGGCGATGGGAATGATGATGCTATCACCTGTGACAATTTCAATGCCTTTAAAGCTCTTTTTACTTGTGATGTTAGATGGTTGGACCATCCTCATCGAAGGCTTAGTCAAAACATTTCAATAGCGGAGTAAAAATTTATGTTTCAAAGCCAAGTGGTTCAACTTGCTTACCAAGGAATGCTATTGATTCTGATTTTATCTGCTCCTCCTATATTAGTGAGTATGTTTTTTGGAATTATTGTGGCTATCTTTCAGGCTGCCACGCAAATTCAAGAGCAAACCTTATCCTTTACAATTAAACTAGTTGCCGTGACGTTAACTTTGATGTTTCTTGGGGGGATGGCTTGGAGCCCAAATCATGTCTTTTGCCAATGACATCTTTGTTAATTTCCCTCAATGGAGTGTCCAAAGTGCTCGTTAAAGCATCAGAAACTTTTCAATTTCAGGATGTGAGCCGTCATGACCGATGACTACGTGACACTTTATATCAACACGGCTTTTTCTGTTTATGATCCGCTGGCTTTTTTTTCTTTGTTATTTCTTTTTTTTGGTCGTATGTTGCCAATCATTGCACTTGCCCCCTTTTTTGGAGCCCGAGTTCTCCCTCACCCCGTTAAAATTACGCTAGCAATTTCTTTTTTTGTAATTTTTTTACCTCAACTTATTTTTGTTACAACGACACCCATCACATTTAATCTTTTACTTGTTCTTTACTTTTTTAAAGAACTGTTTGTAGGGTTGTTGTTAGGATACCTTATCAGTATACCCTTTATCATCGTGCAAAACTGTGGAATTTTAATTGACCATCAAAGAGGAGGATCTAGTTTAATGATCAATGATCCGACGTTGCAAAATCAATCCTCCCCTTTGGGAACACTTTTTAACCTCGTTTTGATTTATCTTTTTTTTATGATCGATGGTCCTTTCATGATTTTAGATATTATTTCTCAATCCTATTCAATTTTACCTCCCGATAAATTTCTAACAGCCAAATTTTTTACAATGAATTCAAATATTGTCATTGATGTTATGAAAATAGTGGGAAAAGTCATGATCTTGAGCACCCAGCTAGCGGCTCCTGCTTTAATCATGATCCTGATGACTGACTTTTTCTTAGGAATAGCCAACCGATTGGCACCTCAAGTTCAAATTACTTTTTTAGGAATGCCTCTTAAATCACTTCTTGCTTTAGCAATTGTTTTTTTTGGTTGGCAATTATTTTTAAAACAAATAGTAGACGAAAGCTATGTTTGGGTTAATTATCTCTACAAATTGCTAGATCAGTTCCAACCCGCCTACTAAAGATAAATCCACAGCAGCTTTTTAAATTCTAAAAGAGAAATCGAAACCTTTGACTAGTTTGCTAATGCTTCAGTAAGCAAAACAATTTTATTGATTAGACTTAACTTTATCAAAGGTTATCCGGATTTTCTAATCGCGAAAATTAGTTAAAGAAGGCACTTAAAAAAACTTTACACTCTATTTCTTTTTACAATTTACGTATTAAGTTTAACCAAAGCAAAGAGTTTTAAATTCTTAAATTTTTTTTAGAAGGAAAACTAGCCTAGCTTTTCTACTTTCTCAAATGTGCTCTTAAACTGGCTTAAAGATACATTTGATGAGATAGGTTGATTAGGTAAAATATAGGCCTTGATTTCTGGATTTACTTGCAAATCTTCTAGTTTCAAAATGTCTACAAACGTAAGAATTAACTCTTCTTCATCTATTTTTTATTGAGATTTTCTATTTTTTTGAAACTTTGTTCTTTTTCCCTCCTTCCTATTCTTGATAGAATAGCGTCTTTTTTAAAAGTATTTTTTGTCGTTTACAAGCCTAAAAACTGCTTGTATAGTGACACCAAAATGAGCGGAGGTCTCTCTTAAATAGGCTATCTGGATGAGACTTAATAAACTTTAATAAAACTTCATCCTTTATTTTCTTAGGACAGGTAACTCTTATTTTCGGCGTCAAGTTTCTTTTTTTATTGAAGGTTTAAATAGATTGAAGCTGCCAAGGTTTTAAAATGCGCTAATCCAGCGTCCGTGAGCTTACGGCACCTCTCCAGGTTTAAATACTGTAAAGCGGTTAAGAGTGCCAAATGGGCTAATCCAGCGTCCGTGAGCTTACCGCACTGACTCAGATCTAAATCTTCTAAAGCCACTAAGGGTGTCAAATGCGCTAATCCAGCGCCCGTGAGCTTACTGCACCAACTCAGATTCAAATGCTGCAGAGCCACTAGAGATTTCAAATGCGCTAATCCAGCGTCCGTGAGATTACTGCAATCACTCAAGTTTAAATACTGCAAAGCCACTAAGGGTGTCAAATGCGCTAATCCAGCGTCCGTGAATTTAAAGCATCCCCTCAGATTTAAATGTTGTAAAGCCACTAAGGGAGTCAAATGCGCTAATCCAGCATCAGTGAGATTATTGCACCCATCCAGATCCAAATGCTGCAAAGCCACTAAGGGCCTCAAATGAGCTAATCCAATGTCCGTGAGATTATCACACCTTTTCAGATTTAAATGCTGCAAAGCCACTAAGGGCCTCAAATGCGCTAATCCAGCATCAGTGAGATTACTGCACCCATCCAGATCCAAATGCTGCAAAGCCACTAAGGGCCTCAAATGCGCTAATCCAACGTCCGTGAGCTTACGGCATCCCCTCATACCTAAATGTTGTAAAGCCACTAAGGGAGTCAAATGCGCTAATCCAGCGTCCGTGAGCTTACCGCACTGACTCAGATCTAAATTTTCTAAAGCCACTAAGGGAGTCAAATGCGCTAATCCAGCGCCCGTGAGCTTACCGCACACACTCAGATTTAAATGCTGTAAAGCGGTTAAGGGAGTCAAATGCGCTAATCCAGTGTCGGTGAGATTATCGCACCAACTCAGATTCAAATGCTGCAGAGCCACTAAAGATTTCAAATGCGCTAATCCAGCGTCCGTGAGCTTACAGCACCCCAGTTCTAAATGTTGTAAAGCCACTAAAGGTCTCAATGAGCTAATCCAGCATCAGTGAGATTATTGCACCCATCCAGATCCAAATGCTGCAAAGCCACTAAGGGCCTCAAATGCGCTAATCCAATGTCCGTGAGATTATCGCACCCTTTCAGATTTAAATGCTGCAAAGCCACTAAGGGCCTCAAACGCGCTAATCCAGCATCAGTGAGCTTAGCACACCCCTTCAGATCTAAATATTGTAAAGCGATTAAGAGAGTCAAATGAGCTAATCCAGCATCCGTGAGATTATCGCACTCACTCAGATTTAAATGCTTTAAAGCCTCTAAGGGTGCCAAATGCGCTAATCCTACATCCGTGAGATTGCGGCACGCTTGAAGTTGAAGCACTTTTAAATTTTTACAATTTTTTAACGTTAAAAGATGGGCATCAGTCAAATAAACATTGTCTGAAAAATGGATTGCTTCTATTTCATTTGAGAAATGGTTTAAAATTTTTTCAAATTCCGTTAACTGAGAAGTCTGGTTTAATAATGCACTCACAACTGTGAGCTCTAAATAATTTTTTAAAGTATTTAATTGATATTGTTGCGCAAAATTTAAAAGCGTTTTTAATTCTACTAAGTTGTCTTCGTAGGAGTTAAATAGCTCAAATCTCTGTGATTTATACCCATTAATTAGCTGCTCTTCTAAGCTTTTTACCACTTCTGTTAGCTCATAATAATCGGCTAGTTGAATGGAAGAAGTGATCTCTTCCAAAGGAACTTTAAAATTAGCATCCATGACACAATTAAGCAGATGCGTAAACTCCTTTTGTGTCAAAGCGAGAGGATGTTGAAGAGTTTCTTGAAAATTTCCTGACCATAGATTCTTAAAATAAAGGGATTTTTCTCTTAACATGGCTAACTGAGAATGAGAAATATTCAGAGAAGTTCCCTCTTGAAAACTTAGTTGAAGTTCTTCAGATGAAGATGAAAGATCGGGAACTTGAATCGTTGGTGCACCAGTTTCTTCTAGATTAGCCAAAGGATTGCCTAAGGAGTTATCTTCATTTCTAGGAGGATCGCTAATTACTTGAGATTGATAGTCAGAAGTGGTCATTGTATTGACAAGATAACTATAACTTAGAGTAGGAATATTCAAAGCGACCGTCCAAATGGGTTAAATAAATTTTAATTTATAGATGTTTTAACAGTATTATTTATAGATAAAAAATTATTGCAATAGTCATGAGATAAAATAGTTAGTCACATTTAAAGAAAAAAATTTACCTTTATCAATAGAGATTCATTAAAAATTAGGTAGTGCTAAATAGGTAAAGCTATTCCAATAAACTGATTTAATTGAATAGAGTAATTTTTCTAATTCAAGCAGAGAAAAACAATGAAATGTACACACTGCGGATCAGAATTTTCGCTGTTTAGAGCGTGGCAAACAAGTGGAGCGAAAACAATGAAGCTAAAATCATTAACGAACAAACAAAGAAACTTGTCAGAAAACCTCTTTTGGAAAGGGTGTCTCTACATAGAGTTTATCGATACTCAAATTTTAATTAATGATCGGCTCTGTACGCTTCGTAACAGGATCATGAAATTGTAAAACTATGGACCTTCTTAAAAAAATATAAAGACTTTAGAGGCAAAATATCTGCTACTTATACTCAGGGAGATGTTTTAGAGATTCCTTTATCTCAACTAATTGTGGATTAAACTAGCTTATTTAATTATAATTATAAAAAATACTTTACAAGTACACTTTATGTTAACGCTTTTATTCATCTAAGGAACATTTCATAATGAAATTCCCATTTTATAGAGTATTAATTTTTACCATCCTAGTAGTAGAATCGGCTTATGCTGCTCCGTGGATCATCTCTCATAGGGGTGGAGGAGAAAACTTTCCTGAAAACACACTTCTCGCTTTTTCTAAATCCATGGAAATTGGATGTGATGCCATTGAAATAGATGTACAAGTAACAAAAGATGGTGTTGTTGTCGTTTATCACCCAGAAGATTTAAAAAAATGGACAAATGGTTATGGAGCCATCTCCTCATATACTTGGGAAGAAATATCAACTCTCAATGCTGGCTACAACTATAAGCCGGAATGCGGGTATCCATTTAGAGATAAAAACTTACATATTCCAAGAATAGAAGAGGTGTTACATCATTTTCCAAAGACTTTAATCATTGTAGATATGAAGTCTTTACCTACTGAGACTCTAATCAAAGCCCTAATACGAGCAATTTCTGATGAAGAATCGATCCGGCTTATTTTTTACTCAACTAATGCCGAGCATATCGATTTATTAAACTTTTACAAAGCTCATTGGATAACGTTTGAAAAAAGAGATCTTACCCGACAAAGATTTTTAGAATTTAGCCAAACAGCTCAATCTGCTCTACCAATTGACTCAGTTTGGATGGGTTTTGAGCTTAAAAGAAAAATGATGGTTACAGAAACATTCACGCTAGGAAATGGAAATAGTACAGTAGAATTTCATTTGTGGACACCACAACTCGTTTCCTATTTAAGAAATTCTACTACGAAGTTATTTTTGGTGTTATTCGGGATTAACAAGAAGGATGAATGGGAAGAGGCCCTTACATTAAATGTAGACGCCGTATATACAGATAATCCTTGTAGAATTGTAGACATGAAAAAGAAGATCGAAAAAGTTAATTAAAAGCTGTTTTTAGATTTTCTAAACAAAAGAATCCTATCGAATACGCCTTTAGAATTTTTAGAGTAATAGTCCAAAAAGTTAAAAAAAGCAGCAGATATAGTATTTTAAAAGAAGTAGTAGTTCCTCCTCAACATTACGCCCAATTAAATATAAAAACTTCAAGCTATTCTGTTCGTGCTGAAATGACTAAATAAATTATTTTTTATCAAATAATTCAAAAACAAAGGAATAAAAATGGCAGAATTATCGCACGCTTTTAATAGTCCCTCACCATATCAACCAACACAAGTTCTTTCATATACTACAGAAGAACTTTTGCAAAAAGGTTACCTAGCTATTCCCTGCAGTACCCAAGAAGAAGCAAAACTTTGTTTAAAAATCAATGCAGTAGTAGAAACAATAAAAGAATTTTATTGGATGAATTTTCAACTAATAGGTGTAAATGTGGATAAAGAGGGAGCTATTCCACCGTTTTTTATTCATTATCCTAAAGAAAATGCCTATTATGCTCCTAAGCTGAAACATTTCGCTTTTGATAACAAATTTGCTTCTTGCCTAGATATTGTGTGTCATGAAATGACACACGCCGTGATAGCGTATCATAATCCATTACAATATAAAGGAGAATCAGGAGCGTTAGATGAAGCAATTGCGGATGTTGCTGCTATAGCGTTCAAACAATATGAGAGTACGAGTCAAAATGATTGGCAAATTGGTAATTTGCGTAACTTAAGCAAAATCCCTGAAAAATTTAAGTCTTCTCCTACATATAGCCTCGGCAATGATTTCGGCTATGTGCATGATAATAGCTTGATTATCAGCCATACATTTTATCTTGCTTCAAAAAATCTGTCTCATGATTCAACTCATTGTAAATTACTCTTTAACATTTGGTTTAAGTCGATGTTAGCTCTTGGAGATAAAACTTTTAAAGGATTTAGAGCTAAGACAATCAAAGTTGCTAATGAGAATATTCATACAGTCGGTAGGATTGTTATTAACGCTATCTCCGATGCTTGGGAACAAACCTCACCCCTTTTTCCGTAAAATGTTAACAAATTTAGTTGGTTGACTTGGGCCCTGCTAACATTCTAGACAAATGACATAAAACGTATTAAAAAATGGGAAATTAAAAAAGCTACCAACCGAGTTGACAATTTTTTTTCCATAAACAATGAACAATGACAAGCTTCCGACCCTGCTTGTTCTGATGCTTACCCTAGCTCGGTTATATAGCAAATTCAAAATCGATAATAACCATTAGTCCTCTAATGAAAACTAAAAAAAGACTTTGTAAATTTTCTTATTTTATTTTATTTTTAATTTTTTCTAATGATATACAGCTAATAAATTAGAGAATGTTACGTTGTTAGTGTTAGTTAAACAAAAACTATCTATCATGTGTCGTTGAATTTAGCCTTGAAAAGCTTCCAATGGACTCAAAAAATCTAAAGATTAAATGCTAAGTGATAGAAAAATTATTTAATTGATGATAGCTGAAACATTTATAGAACTGATAAAGTTTAGACTGTGTCATGAAGGATTTGGGCAGATAGATATTATTAGGCGTGTATCTAATTATTTTCTTTAATTTTAAAGCCAGTTTAACGTAAACAGGCTAAGATAAAAAATTGTTTTTTTATAGATCTAAACTAGGGAATTTTTTATGAACGTTACATTAAACAATGAAGGGGCACAAGAAAACAACTCTTCAATTCAAGAAAGGTTAATTTCATTAACACTTGAACCTAGTCATAATACACAACTTCATAAAAACATCCATTCTATCGTCATTTCTACAGTTCAAAAAATTGCACAAGATTATGAAGCTCGTCTTCAAGGTTATAAAAAGAATGTTAGTTGTTTAGATGGAGGTATTTGGATGCCAAATGCCTACTTTAAAGCGCTAAAAGAAAAAAACCAAATAACTCGTTTAAGAAAGATGGTTTCTAAAAATTATTTTTACCATTTTTACTCTAAAGATTTTGAGGCTATTCCCTCAGCTGATGCTATACATAAAACAGGCTTTGTCAAATGTCAAATCAGAATAAAAAAAGGTGTTAGCCCTTCAGAGGCTTTAAAATCGGCACAACGAGGTCCAACCCTAGTGGATTGTGCAACGGTCTGTCAGCTTGGTCAATACCAAGCTTTACTCGAAGTGTTAGGGGAAGAAAAATTTAATTATTTATTTGGTCATGAAACAGGAAGCCCGTTAGTTTTGTGTAGTTACGCTATAGATAATCCACTTATGCCATTCTTGACAAAATACATAATTAAAAATAGCGAAAAATGCCCAATAAACGAAGTAAAATTAGAAAAAGGCTGGCGAGTAGTTTTCAATAATGTATCGAAATACAATATAAAGCATGGAATGAGAGGCGATGCCGTATCTTTCGATGTGATTTGCCTTGACCCCACACCTGGCCAAGAAAAATTTATTGGTCTGGGGTTAAAGAGTGAAGGAATAACAGAAAAAGAGCTTGAGCAAGTCCTTATTGAAGAATACAATACTAAACCGATAGACTTAGAAGCTGTAAGTGATGAATTAGCAAATAAACTTTTTTCAGGTGGTAAACCTGTTTTTAAAATACGCTGTGATTTATCAGATTCTCAAAATCCACTTCCAGATGAAGATTATAAAAAGCAGATGGCAATTTATAGACCAGATTTATCAGAAAAAATTGTAGAAAAAAACATTGTTTACCTTAAAGAATTAAGAGAACCATTAACAATGGAAAGTGCCGCGGATGATTCAGAGTTTGGTTTTGATCCTAATTCCAGACTGGATTTCGATATGGATTTAATTCAAAGACTAGAAGAAATGACTATTCAAAACATTAAAGCTATTACCAAAAAAATTTTTAAGGACTGATTTATTTTTTTCTAACAATTACGCTACTATAATTTAAGCAAATCTCACCTACTTTTTAAGCATATAAATAAAAAAATGGTTACAAAAGGGAAAGAGCTTATTAAATCGTGTACGTAGTCGAAAATAAAAAAATTTTGTGATAATTGTTTGAGTAGTTCAATATAAAGACAATTACAAAAATTTGTCACCTGAACCCTTTTTTTAAAAGACTTTATTTTTATTAAATATAAACTATCTAAAATAGCAATGGGATGGCTAAGAAGAGAAATTATTTTTTCTTTAGTGGCTTGCGAATTAGAGGTATAAAAAGAATTTTTCTTTAATCTTGAAAACTAATTTAAAAATATGGAAAGAAGGCTCAATTACTTTTCTCCTGCTCTAGATAAACGCTCGGCAATGGTTTTCCAAAGCCCTTCTGAAGGAAAGTCCATGTCTACCCAAGCAATTTTTGCTTTCTCGAAATCGAGCTGACGTAAGACGGCATAGAGGTTTTCTGCAACCTCATGAGGGTTGGAGAGCGAACCTAGATATAAAACTCGCTTTTCAACAGGGTAGGATTTTTCTGTAAATCCCACAATAAAATCAGCTTCTGTTATCTGTTTTTGGTCCCCTAAAAATAGGGTTGCTTGAGGAGCATAATGACGGAACATTTGTCCCGGAGAAATAATTTGATCGTTTTTAACTATTTTTTGATAGATGGGCTCATAACCTAAAATAGGTTGAAAAACAGTAGCTGATAAGGCTCCTAGACGTGCTATTTCCCACTGAGAATTTCGATAATGTAAAATTGTCGATTCAACACCTTCTTGACAGGGCCCTCCATCTAAGACGGGAAAATCTAAGCCAAAATCCATTTCTACATGTTTTACATCGGTAGAAGAGGGCTTTCCTGATAAATTTGCAGAAGGCATGACCAAAGGACCAACAGCTCGGATGACATGCAAAGTTAAAGGATGAGAAGGCATTCTAAAAGCTGCTGTTGGAAGCCCTGCTCTGACAATGGAATCTACTAAATCTAATTGAATTGGAACAATGAGCGTGAGCGGACCCGGCCAAAAGGCATGGGTTAACGCGTCAAAATGGGGAGGTAGAGCGATCGCATACGCACACACATCTATAGGATTGGCAACATGAATGATCAAAGGATTTACTAGAGAGCGTCCTTTTATCTCGAAAATTTTTTTGATTGCTCCAGGGCAAGTCAGCCTAGCTGCTAACCCATAAACTGTTTCTGTCGGCATTGCGACTAATTGATTCGCTAACAATTTCTCAATCGCTTCTTCCACATTAATACGCATAAATTTTATTTTAACCGCTTAATAATATCACTTAAAGCTAAATGTAGCCGGTCAATTTCATCAGCCGTATTATAAAAAGCAAAAGATACCCGTGCTGTGGCAGGAATATTAAAAAATTGCATAACAGGTTGTGCACAATGATGTCCGGTACGAATTGCAATTCCTTTTAAATCTAAAAATGTTCCTATATCTAAAGGATGAATTTCTTCGATCACAAAACTGATTAAAGAAGTTTTGTTAACTGCTTGACCAATAATATGAAGATCTGGAATCTGCATCAATTTCTTGGTCGCATACTCTAACAGGGTATGTTCATAAGTTTGAATACGCTCTATCCCAATTTGATTAAGATAATCTAAAGCTGCCCCCAATCCCATGACCTCTGCAATCATAGGAGTGCCTGCTTCAAATTTTAGAGGAAGTTGATTATAAGTTGTTTTAACAAACGTCACTTTTTCAATCATATCTCCTCCTCCTTGATACGGAGGCATTTGATCGAGAATTTCCGCCTTACCATATAAAATACCGATGCCGGTAGGTCCCATTAGTTTATGACCTGAAAAAACAAAAAAATCTGCGTCTAAATCTTGCACATCAATTTTAAGATGAGGGGCACTTTGTGCACCGTCTACGAGAACTTTTGCCCCTGCTTCATGCGCTTTTTTAATAATTTCTTTAATGGGATTAATCGTTCCAAGAGAATTTGCCACATGAGTGATAGCGACAAGGCGAGTTTTTGGGCTTAGAAGCTTTACATACTCATCAAAAAGTAGTTCTCCCTTTTTATTCATAGGAATAACTTTTAGAACAGCTCCTCGATCTTCACATAAAATTTGCCAAGGCACAATATTTGCATGATGCTCCATGGCACTAATCAAAATTTCATCACCTGGCTTCACAAAAACCTTGCCAAAGGAATAGGCAACCATATTAATCGAATCTGTAGCGCCTCGAGTAAAAACAATTTCTTCTGTATTGGCAGCATTGATAAAACGTTGAACTTTTAAACGTGTGTCTTGATAATTTTCAGTGGAATGAATGGCTAATTCGTAAACAGCACGGTGAACAGTTCCATAATGATTCCGATAAAAATCACTCATACAATCAATAACAGCGCTCGGTTTTTGAGTTGTTGCCGCAGAATCGAAATAAATAAGAGGATGTCCATGCATCATTTTATTCAACATGGGAAAGTCTTGCCTGAGCCTGTTAACAGCAGATTTTTCTAAAGGATTCATAATCAACCTTTTGTTAGATAACGATGCGCCCTTTGAGAAATTGCTTCTTTAATAGAATTGATAGGAATCATTTCGATGACTTGTTCAGCAAAACCATAAATTAATAAATTTTTAGCAGCCATTTCAGGAAATCCACGGGTTTTCATATAAAAAAGCTGTTCTGCATCCAGTTGACCGACAGTTGCTCCATGAGAAGCTTTTACATCATCTGCAAAAATTTCTAAATTAGGTTTGCTATCTGCATGGGCATGATCACTTAATAACAAATTATTATTCAGTTGAAAAGCTTCTGTTTTTTGCGCTTTTTGTCGAACCATAATTTTTCCTTCAAAACTTGATCGACTAAAGTCGTTTAATACAGCTTTAAAAAGCTGGTAAGAGCGGCAATTTGGTGCTTGATGATCAATAAAAATGTGTGTATGTACTTCTCTTTTATCTTCTAACATCGAAATTCCATTCAGCAAAACTTCTGCATTTTCTCCAGAGAGAGAAATATGATAATCATTACGAACTGTCATTCCCCCTTCAGTAATACACACTGTCTTGAACGTCGATTGTTTTTTTAGATGTGCTCTAACGGCTTCAAAATGCCATGCCTGAACGTGCTCCTCATTCAAAATTTGCGTGTAGTGAACATATGCTTGATCTTCAACAAGAAAATCGGTGACTTGATTAATAAAATATCCATTCATGGATTTTTGATGAATAGAAGAAACAAATTTAACTTCTGCCTGAGCTCCAACACAGACATTTATTCTTGGCATCAACATCAATAATTGACCTTGCGCTTGCACCAAATGCAAAATTTGAATGGGGGTTTCGACAATAGTTTTAGGGGGAATATAAATAAACGCCCCCTGATGATGCAAAGCACTATTGATTAGAGCAAATGAGTCATTTTCTTCTTTAAGAGATTTCGACCAATAATTATTAAAAAAAGTTCCAAATGTCTGATTTGCTTCTTGTAAAGTAGAAATTATTACCTGCGAAGGTAAATTTTTTGTCTCCGAAAATTCGGAACAAAACTGACCATTGATAAAAACGAGAAATGAGTGTTGGCATTCAGGATAAACCAAAGAAGCAATTTGATCTTTAGTGATGCTCTCTTCTTTAGGAAATTCATAATTCTGAGAAAATAGATGTCTAAGCTTAATATAGCGATAAGCCTCCGACTGCTTTGTTGGTAAACCTCGCTCTAAAAATTGACTCCAAGCTTTCTGACGAGCCTTCTGCAAAGGATCTCCTTGATTAATGGCATCCAAATGCTTTTCCAATAAACTTGTAAAGATTTTTTGCTCTAGGCCCAATTCGAATGTCATGAGACAACCCCCTCTTTCGGTGATTGAACGAGCCAATCATATCCTTTACTTTCCAATTCGAGAGCAAGCTCAGGCCCACCTGATTGAACAATTTTTCCACCTAACATGACATGCACAAAATGAGGTTTAATATAATCAAGAAGCCGTTGATAATGAGTGATCAATAATAAACCCATTTCAGGATTCATTAATTGATTGACTCCTTTTGCCACAACGCGCATCGCATCAATATCTAAACCTGAGTCAGTTTCATCCAATAAAGCAAGATTTGGGTTTAAAACCGCCATTTGTAAAATTTCATTCCGTTTTTTTTCGCCGCCCGAAAAATTTTCATTTACATTACGCGATCGAAGTTCTGGCTTAATTTCCATTTGCTTCATTTTCTCGTTTAGTAACCTTTCAAATTCAGCCGTTGTCAGTTCTGATTTCCCCTCAGCTTTAAGTTTGGCATTCAAAGCAATTTGAAGAAATTGGCTATTACTAACACCAGGAATTTCAACAGGATATTGAAAACTCATAAACAAACCTAAATGAGCGCGTTCTTCAGGTTCTAACTCAAGTAAGTTCTGTCCTTTAAACCAAACTTCCCCCCCTGTTACTTCATAAGCAGGATGGCCAGCTAATACTTTTGCCAAAGTCGATTTACCTGCCCCATTTGGGCCCATAATCGCATGAATTTCTCCCGTTTTGATATGAAGATTAACCCCTTTTAAAATCGGAGTTCCCTCTACGGTTGCTGTTAATTCTTTAATTTTTAGCATGATTCATTCCTAATCTAATATCTAAAGATTTTTAATCTCTCTTTCATTCTATTTTAGCGCCAAAAGCACTTTAATAAGTAAACTGAACAGCGCAATAAATTCACTGATTATCCAACAGAATTTTCTAATTTAATTGCGAGAAGTTTTTGAGCTTCAGTCGCAAATTCTAAAGGAAGCTCTTGAATAACATCCTTGCAAAACCCATTGACAATCATATTCACAGCATTTTCTTTTGAAATTCCTCGAGATTGAAAATAAAAAAGCTGCTCTTCATTCATTTTAGAGGTAGAAGCTTCGTGCTCAACTTGACTAGAGGCATTTCCAACTTCGATGTAAGGAAAAGTATTAGCTGAGCATTTATCTCCAACCAACATCGAATCGCATTGAGTGTAATTACGCGCATTAGTTGCTCGAGGAGCTACTTTTACCAAACCTCGATAACTGTTATGAGAAAGGTCAGCTGAAATCCCCTTAGAAACAATCGTAGATTTTGTATTTTTTCCTAAATGGATCATTTTAGTTCCCGTATCAGCTTGCATTTGCCCATTAGTCAATGCGACAGAGTAAAATTCTCCAACAGAATGATCTCCTTGTAAAATACAGCTAGGATATTTCCAAGTAATTGCAGCGCCTACCTCAACTTGCGTCCAAGAAATTTTAGAGTTGACACCGGCACACCTGCCTCGTTTAGTAACGAAATTGAATACCCCACCTTCGCCTGTTTTTGGATTTCCTGAATACCAGTTTTGAACCGTTGCATATTTAATTTGCGCGTTATCAAGGGCTATTAGTTCAACGACAGCGGCATGAAGTTGATTATTAGTAAAAGCAGGTGCTGTACACCCTTCTAAATAACTCACGTAAGAGTTTTCCTCAGCAATGATCAAGGTTCGTTCAAACTGACCCGATTCCTTATCATTAATGCGAAAATAGGTAGACAACTCCATCGGACAATGAACTCCCTTTGGAATATATACAAAAGATCCATCGCTGAAAACTGCCGAATTAAGAGTAGCAAAATAATTATCCCCAATTGGAACAACACTACCAAGATATTTCTGAATGAGCTCTGGATGGGTATGCATTGCTTCTGAAATAGAGCATAAGACCACTCCCGCATCCTCTAATTTTTTCTTAAAAGTTGTTCCTATAGAAACCGAATCAAAAACCATATCAACAGCAACGTTGCTTAATCGTTTTTGTTCTTCTAGAGGAATTCCTAACCTTTCAAAAGTTTTGATAATTTCAGGATCAACTTCACTTAAATCATTTAAAACAGGTTTTTTTTTGGGAGCTGAATAATAAGTGATATCTTGATAATCAATTTTAGGATAATTAACATTTGCCCAAATTGGTTCTTCGGACTCTAACCATCGCTGATAAGCTTTCAATCGGAATTCTAATAAAAAAGCGGGCTCATTTTTTTTTGCAGATATCGCGAGGATCGTTTCTTCATTCAATCCCTTGGGAAGGCTTTCGGTTTCTATTTCTGTCACAAACCCATATTTATAATCGGATGATTCGTGACTAAATGGCGACAATTCTGCATTCATTCTGATCCTTTATTTATTTATTAAATTGTTTAATGTCATTAGATCCACAAAATGAGGTCTATTAACCTGAACTTTGGGTTATTAAGAAATTACTTCGATAAAAATAAACACAAATTTTAATTGTCTATTTCACGTAAACAAATAACAAAATTTAAAAATAAAATTTTGTTTATTTATATCTTCAATCACAATAATTATTAAGATGATTTCAATAGTATTTATCAAAGATCATAACGAATCTAAAAAGGAGTGTCAATTTGTATTTCCTTTCGGAGCCTCAAGAGTTTGACTAGAGATCAAAGATTTTAACCATCGAATATTTAAGGACTGCATATAGGTAAAAAGGAGATTTCATTCGACGGTATAGCTTCATCTCGTTGCGAGCCGATATCAATCGAAAATGACGAGCGACTTTTGTTCGATCCTTCTTCCATCCTCGGCAATGATAAGCCTTTAATTGCGGATCGAATCCTAATACCCAACCTTGTTGCCTTAATCGCACCGAAAGATCAATATCTTCTTTGTACATATAAAAAGAAGGGTCCATGATTTGATTAGGACCTAGTAGAACGGATTCCAAGGCCGAATAACGACAAAACATAAGGGCTCCGCAAAGCGCTGGTACAAATTCAAAACCCCCTTTCCAATCTTCTCGATAACGCTCTCCTTGGTAGCGATCGAACCATCTTCCATACCAACTGCGAAAAATTCCCGACGAATCGATGTTTCCTGTTTCTTGCTGAAGCTCTAAATCAAAGCCCAAAAGCCAACCTGATAATGCCGCTACTTTCTCAAATGCTTCTTTATCCATCAAGGCAAGAGCGTCTTGAATAAAGTGGGGAGTTAAAAAGGTGTCTGGGTTTAAAAACAAAAGATAGTCAGTATCACTAGGGATATAAGACAAGCCGATATTATTACCTTGGCAAAATCCGACATTGTTTTTAAGTAAACAAATTTTAACCGAAGGATCGGATAAATAATCTAATTTTAAATAAGAAGCATCTGTTGAACCACTATCAATAATCACAATCAAATCAAGCAAGCGAGTTTGTGCAAATAATGCTTTCATACACAAAGAAAGGCATTCTTGGCTATTATGTGTAACAATAATAGCAGCACAAAATTTTTTTTGGTTCAAATTCTCACTCCTTAACTCAGCCATTTTATTTGCTAAATCATATCTGAATCAACAACAATAAAAGTTACTTTGTGCTTATTATCTCGGCTCAAACGAGCATAAAAATCTAACTCTTCAACTTTTTCTTTACTGACAGAAACTGCAACAGAATTAAATAGAGGGATTAAACTCTCTGCCTCAGCGCTTATGGGGAATGCGGGGCTAACACCAATGATATAATCATATTGTTTTTGCAATTCTTGAATCAAATCTTCAAATGATTTTGAACTCAGTAACTCAGCAGAATAACGGCTCATTCCTCCTGCAACAATTTGATCTCCATAAACTGTTTTTTCAATTGAAGGGAATTCAATTTGCCCTTCCAAATATTGTAAAAGTCCATTCGAAGAAGTTTCAGCTTGACCAAAATTTAATAAAATTCGGATGATTTTTTTACCTTTTTTCACAAATAAATTAGCAAGATCTGAAGAATAATCAGGCCCCATTCCTTCTATTAAAAGTAACTTGTTGATTCTTATGGAAGATCCCTCTAAAGGAGAAACAAGAAAACTTCTTAATCGTCTTAAGGTTTCTAAATCATCATTAAAGATCATATTTTGAAAACCCTCACAATAACTAGAAGACAAAACTCCAGAAACATGGTGTCCGAGCAGTTTCAAATTATCCTGGGAAATAGTCAGCCCTTTTTTTAACGTAGATCCAAGAGTTAATCCCGCTCCGAGCATCCCACCAAATAAACTCCCCAAAAGAGCAAATGGGATTAGTTTAGGTGTCACCGGATGGACAGGAGTAACAGACAAGTCAATGGGTGCCGATTGAATCATTTCCAAGTTATGTGAAATATTTTTAGATTCCACCATTTTTGCAATTTCTTCGACAATTAATCGATTGGTTTGCAATTCTTGATCAATTTGTTGCTCTGCTACCCATTTCTGAGGTAGGCCACCCATCTCTTTATGAATATTCCTCAAATGTTGTCTAATTAACACCCTTTCTTGACGCAAGTTTTCCAAACGAGATTCAACATAATCTTTTAATGTATTTTCTAAGAGCGACATTTGTTGATGAATGAGCTCTAAACTCACGTTTTGCAAAACATAGATTTTCTCATTAATCAATTTTTTATTCAGCTCCATCAATTCAATCATTTGTTTAAGATGTAAAGTTAAAAAAGTTCGTTGCAATGCTAATTCATTCTTCAAACGTTCTTGTTCTTTGACACTCTGATTGTTTTGATCTTTTAACGTTAAGACTAAATGACTGGCTTTTTTAATCATTTCCTGACTAATTGGATCAATCAAACCGGCACTTAAAGAAGTAACTTCGAAATTTTCATTTTCCATTTGAGTAATAAAGAAAAGATTTTGCCGAATCGTAGCTTCTAAATCGATCAATCGTTTAGAATAATCTACATAAAGCTCTTCAGCAATTTTTAAATTGATTCCTTGATATTCACCCGACGAACTTTGCTGATGAGTTAATCGAGTTTGTAAAATCTTTTCATACACAGAAAATAAACGCTCTAAATTGCCTAAATAATAAAGAAAATTTTCTCTAGATTTTTGCCACTCAATAGGGTCTATGTTTTCTAAATCGTTTAACCGCTCAAACCAATTTTGAATCAAAAATCTAGGATCACTCAATAGCAAAGAAGGGCTTGGTGGTAAGTTTTGATGAAACCTATCCATTACATCTTGTAGGTCTACCATATGCTGTTGAGTTTCTTTAAGCTCATCTAATTGCTTGTCTAAAGAAAAATGAAGGCTATCCTTTTTCAGAGCTGTCTTTTTTTGCAGCTCTATTTCCAACCCATCTCGCCTTTGTTTCAAATGGCGAATTTCAGTTAATACTGTATTAATGGTTTGAGAATCCCCTTCATGGAGCCGATAACTATCATAATAAACATAGTTGCTGGATTGAACGTTCTCTAACCTTTTTAATTCCAGCTCATTAGCAAGCAATTTATCTCTATATTCATGTTGACTTTTTGCTAAAAAATCCATTTCTTTATTGGAATCTACAAATCCCGAATTGAATAGATCATCTTTTAAAAAATCTGCATGTTTCTTCATTAAATCAGCTAATTTCTCACCTAACTGGTTTTGTCTGTCTTGTAAATAATCAATTTGTATTAAAGCGAGGCGATCATGGTTTTTTTTCAAATAGTTTTGATAACATTCCATTGTGGTATTGATAAATATACTCGAACGATGACGATCACGATCCATATAGGAGAGCTTAAGAACGCCTTTATCTGTTTTAACTGTTTCAACTTCTAGTTTTTTAGACAATTCATCGCAGGTAGCAACTAAAGGTTTTACCGTTAAAAAGAAGGTTTGCGAAGGTTTAAGCTTATCAGAAACTTTTGTCAGGGTAAAGCTCAGTTGGTTTGATATAAAGGGTAATTCGAATTCTCCTTTGTTTTCAGTTATTTTTGAGTTTGAAGGAGCCTTGACATGGAATGAATCATCGTCATTTATAGTAATTGTCAAAGTTAAAGGAATTTCTCCAGAATAATTGAGAGACGATAATTGAATGGGGCAATGAATATCAGGTAAAACAGGATGAGAAGATTTAAAAAAAGCTCTTTTAAAGATTAATAAGTTATTTTTAATGTTACTTCCCCAGCCTTCCATTTCACAATCTTGCTGAAGATGGCCTTGTAAGTGCAATTTTTCGACAACATCCTGTAAAATTTTACGTGATTTAAATAAAGAACTAGCTTCGTTTTCTTGCGTGTTAGAATCACTTCCTAATAATTCAATTAATGAAGTAGAAATATTTCCAGATTTATTACTTTTTTCTCTAAATGTTGCCTCTGCATTATAAACTACAGGTCTAATCAAGGTAAAAAGAACCCCTAAAACCCCAAAAAATAGGGAAAAATACAAAATACGTTTTTTAGACCTTCGAAATAAAGATAAAATATCTGACGATGTAATAAGAAGTTTGTCATCTTTATCTGTTGTCTTACTCATTTCTAACCTAATCTACATATCTTAAAGTACTTATTATATACAAAAACAATTACTCATCTCCAAGCGATCAATTTCTAAAAAGCCTGTAAGTTCCATAAGCTGCTTGAACCCCTAAGCAGCTTGGCAGTAACTGATCAATAAACCTATTCCATTGCGTAATGGGTTTCTCAGATACATAAACCGTATCTCCTGGCATCAAGAGTAAACTATCATTAGGTAGATGAATAATGTGATTCCAAGAAAGAACGTAAATTTTAGGGTTTTGTAAATTTCCCCTAATGACTTGGATACAATCACGATTACCTGTAAAAGGAATACCTCCAGCAGAGACAAGTGCTTGTCGTAAAGACATAAAACCATAAGGAAGATTAACAGCCATCGGATGTCCTACTTCGCCCATCACCATAACTGTCGAGTCACTTGGAGCGGCAATAAAAATACGATCTCCTCCACGCATAACAATATTTTGACTCATATCCCCTAAATTCATCAATTTATAAATATCTATGGGAAGCTGCTTTCCTTCTCTCACCACATAACTTTTAAAAAAATTGGCATTATTGGGTACTTTAGCTAGTGCTAAAACTTCATATAAACGAATTTTTCCATCGACAGCAATGACAGGAGTGGCTACAGCTCCTGTGAGTTCAACTTTTCTGGAAAGTCTATTTCGATAATTCAAGAAAACTTCAACGTCTTGAATTTGTTCTTGATAGCAAAGCTGTATTTTCTGTCTAGCCTCTTCAAGCGATAAACCTGCTACTTCAACGGATGGGATATCTGGAAAATCGACCCTGCCTTCACTAACACGAAAGCCTATTGTTGCATTAATAAATTGAATAGCATCCATCACATCGCGTCGTTTCGGATGATAGATCGCAATATTCAAAATATCATCTTCAGAAATGACATCTTGATATTCTTCCATTGCATCGCAATCTAATTCCTTAACGTCTGATCCTTCCATATCCAAAATTGCCAACTTCCCCTGGCGAATTTTATAAGAATCAATCACAAATTCATCTGCACCAAACACGTCATAATTATGACAAGGTGTACTACAAGAGCTGAGAAAAAAAAGGAGGGAGAGGAGGCAAAATGCAAGATATTTCATCATAGAGGTTACAAA
Organism: Candidatus Protochlamydia amoebophila UWE25; assembly: GCF_000011565.2. Classification (NCBI taxonomy): domain Bacteria; kingdom Pseudomonadati; phylum Chlamydiota; class Chlamydiia; order Parachlamydiales; family Parachlamydiaceae; genus Candidatus Protochlamydia; species Candidatus Protochlamydia amoebophila. The sequence goes on along the minus strand of NC_005861.2, from coordinate 277,139 downwards.
CTTTAAAACTTTAAACTTTTAGGAGTTATCTTTCTTAGCCTATTTTATATTAAATCAAAAGCATTTTCTCTTTCTAAACCGCTTTAACCCAAGCATTTTTTGTTATGTCTTTTTATTAGTCAAAAATTATTTTAACTCATGATCGGTCATTAATCGTAAGCTCAAACTAATAAGGTGAGATAGCGAAGATATCCTTTTCAAGATTGGTGGGTTATGCTTTAATCATCAACTGACACATTTGAGTTTAGATTATATGGCACGTTTTTTTGATAAACAACTCTCTTTAATCATTCTTATCTTTTTGATGCCTCTCTTTTTTCTCCCTAAAATCAACCTCTTAACAGTTGGTTCCGAAACGGCAGGTTTGAGAATTGATGATCTATTTCTCCTTTTCTTTGGCACACTGTTAATTTGGGCTCACCTTCTTTTAGATAAACGCTTGTACATGATTGAAATTTGGGTGCTCATTTTAACTTTATTTGGCATTCTGTCATTTGCTTCTAATCGGTTTTTAATTTCGCTTGGATATCATTTTTTAGATGCAAAAATTTTTTACGCAGTCCGCCTGCTAGAATATTTTTTATTTTTCTACATTGGAACTTTGGCTTTTCGATTTCATTTGAGTAAAGGCTTTATACAAGCGTTCTTTTTATGGAATTTTTTCCTAATGACTTTACAAAAGTTAAATTTAGCAGGAGCTATCACAAATTTAGGATACGAAAAAGATGTTTCAACAAGGGTGCAAGGAATCGCCTCTTTCCCTTCCGAGATGGGATTATTACTTAATCTATTATTTTGCTACATGATATATGATGATAGCTATCGATCGAAAATCATTCAGATATTCCCTCCTTATTATCGCTATTTTCTTCGCAAAAGCTATTTATATGTTCTGTTTATCGTCATTGGCATTTTTGTGATATTTACAGGTAATCGTATTTCTCTCCTTGCCCATTTGATCTGTTTTTTAGGTAAACTCAAACAGGAAATTAATTGGAAATCGATTGGATCTTTTGTTTCTTTGACAATTGCTTTTCCTCTTTTAATGGGAATCATTATTTATATGGTGATACAAACAGATTCTATCTATAGCCGTAGCGCCAGCCTACTTTCTATAAAAAATATTCATTTAGCACAAATTGTTTGGGATAAAATTGATCTAACTCAAGATCCCATTAGCAAAAAATTGATAGAGACTGATGAATATGATATGAGCTGGTGGCTGCGCATCCATAAATGGATTTTTGTGACTAAAGCTTTTGTCAATCATCCTGAAGTTTATTTACAAGGATTAGGACCTGGATTTGCCTGGTCGGCATTAGATGGAGGAATATTAAGAATCATTGTAGAGTATGGCCTAATTGGCTCTCTACTTTTTTTCAATTTTTTTAGATCTATTTACAAAATTAACCAACAAATGAAATGGATGACAATTTCTTTACTCATCAATATGATTTTTTTTGATGCTCACCTCGCTTATAAAACAATGAGTTTTTACTTATTTGCCGCTGGTTACTGCTTTGAATCTAAGCATAATCACTCTTTAACTGCTAGCTCTACTCGTGCTAACCAGTTAAAACCTGAATTAATATTCTTTTCTTAGTGACAATCTGAGCACTTTAGTTGCCTAATGAGATAGAACAACATTTTATGTTGGGTAAAAGATAGCAATCACATAACTTCTAAACAAACCTGAAGGAATAATGCCAAGTTGGCAACTCAATAGAACTTCTTGCCCATTTTTATTTTTAGCAAGCAATCGAATTTGCGACTCGGCTGCCGTTGTAAGAGCAGCTAATCCTCTTCTCCATTCGTTCAATCCTTCTTGAATAATTTGAGCAAAATCTGAAATGAGCTTATCTGCACTCCATCCAAGCAAGGCTTTGGACTGTTGATTGGCAAATAATAATTTTTGATCTTTCTGAGAAAATACAACAATCAACCCACCTTCTTCATTTTTTAAATTGTCAAAAAGACGCCGCTGATCAATAGCATAGTTAGAAGTTGAAAATTCTCTATAACGAGTAGTTTCATTATTGTAATAATTAGCCCCAGTCATTTTTTGAGCCATATTTATACATTTTTTCAATAATGCACTAGCCTCAATTGTCGTTTTGACCCAATAACCGTTTTTAAGATCTAACGAAGGAATGATAGAAGTATGAGTGGGAAAATCATCGAAGTCTTCAATAAATGGTCCATTGGAGTTATTTTTAAACAATTCTTCTTTTTTAGAAGTATTTGATTCTGTTTCATGCAAATATAATAGAGTTTTAATTTCATAACTCAAATCATGCACCTTTGTATCAAGATGAAAAATTTGATCTTGTCTTTTTTCCATTTCGCTACGCTGATCTTCTATTGTCTGCTGTAAAAAGTTAATTTGTAATTGTTTTTGCTTTAATTGTTCTTCAGAAAAAAGTTTATAGTCTGCAAAATCTTGTTGAGTTTGCTGAGTTTGCGATATAAGGGATTGATTTTCTTCAACTAATTTTTGAATTTCAGATTGCTTAAGAGCTAATTCTTCTTCCCTTTTTCTTTGTTCATCGTTGAGGTTTTCCAGCGAATTTAATAAAGTCACCTCTTCTTTAGTTGTAAAAGAAGGAGCTTCTTCCAAAGGCACTAATGTAAATGCGGGATCCAATGCCGTCACTTTATTCTCTTTTTCAGAAGTAAAACTGCTTTGAGAAGAAAGGATCGCTGACTCTCCCTGCCACTTCGTTTTTAAGCCTATTTCCCAGTAATAAGCAAGCAAAATTAGACAAATAGATCCAATGGCAACTAGAAGAAGTCCTAAAGTAAGGATAGACCAACTTTTCTGATGGGGCATTAACCCTATGCTATAGGTAACAAAAAATAATAAAGGGAGAAGATAGAAAAAAATAACGGCTGCAGAAAAAAACTGTCGATTTGTTGTTTTAAATTTCATACTAAAAAATACGATTTCCTGATTCATTATAAATCCAACTATACACAATCGATATTAAAAGGGACATGAGACTTCTTTCCAAGCTTGTTTTGTTTGCAAAAAAATTTTCTCCTATTTTCTCTAATCATTATAGCTTCAATAAATTGATAGCAAATGATTTAATAAATATCGTTTTAAGTTGCACACTATTCTCTCCCTTGTTATGTTCTTACAATATAGAAAACAATTTCAAGTTTGTAATTGATTATTAAAAAAAATGTCTAATATTGATGCATTTTGCACCATATCAAACATTTAAATTTATTATTAAATTTCATTTTTTATAGTATTTATTTTAACTTTCCCTAATATTAAATAATCAGAAAATATGTCCGATCATGCACAATTTGACATCGTCATTGATTCCTCTGGAATTCAAAAAGAATACTTAAAAGATCTCTATCGCTATCGAGAATTACTTTATTTTTTTACGTGGAGAGATATTATTGTTCGTTATAAACAGACAGCACTTGGGATTTTATGGGCTTTATTTCGTCCTATTTTAAATATGTCTGTCTTTGCTTTAGTATTTGGCAAAATTGCTAATCTACCTTCTGACGGAGTAAATTATCCTCTATTTGTCTTGGCTGCAATGCTACCTTGGTTACTTTTTGCAGGTTGTGTGATTGATACTAGTAATACTTTAGTGAATAATGCAGCAATGATTTCCAAGGTCTATTTTCCTCGTATGATTCTACCCATTAGTAATATCCTCGTGAATTTTTGTGATTTCATTGTGACTCTCTTGCTTTTATTTATTTTATTTTTATTTTCAGGCGCATTAACGACTTGGACAATAGTACTACTTCCTATTTTTATCAGTTTGAATTTGATTCTTTGTTTAGGAATAAGCCTGTGGATGGCAGCCGTTACAGTCCGCTTTAGAGACTTTCGTTTTTTAATTCCTTTTATCGTCCAATTCGGTTTGTTCATTTCTCCGGTTGGTTATGGAAGTTTTTTAGTGCCAGAACCGTGGAGATGGCTTTATTTTCTTAATCCGATGGCAGGTATTATTGAAGGCTTCCGTTGGTGTTGTTTAGGCATATATCATACCGATCTTCCTTTAGCCTTGCTTTTATCTAGTCTGATAAACTTCATTTTGTTAATCACCGGATTTAGATATTTCCGTAAAATGGAACGTATTTTTGCAGACATTATTTGAGTAAACTATGAATATCGTTGAAATCGAGCAGTTATCTAAAAAATATTTAATTTCTCATGAAAATCAAAATCCTTACGCTTCTTTAAAAGAAATTGCTACTGATTGGTTTAAAAATTCTTTTAAACGTTTAACTTCCCCTTCAACTTCTTTTGTGGAACAGTGTGAAGAGTTTTGGGCAGTCCAAGATATCAATTTAAATATTCAGCAAGGAGATCGAATTGCTCTGCTAGGGCGGAATGGAGCGGGTAAATCAACATTACTAAAACTAATTTCGCGCATTACAGAACCTACAACAGGCAAAATCAAAATCCGAGGGCGTGTTTCGTGCTTGTTAGAAGTGGGAACAGGGTTTCATCCTGATTTAACAGGTCGAGAAAATATTTTTCTGAACGGCGCAATTATGGGAATGAGTTATCAAGAAATACAAACTAAATTTGATGAAATTGTTGATTTTGCCGAAATAGAAAAATTCTTAGATACACCAATCAAAAAATACTCTAGTGGTATGTATATGCGGCTTGGATTTGCTATTGCCGCCCACTTAAATTCTGATCTTCTAATTGTCGATGAAGTTTTAGCTGTAGGAGATGCACAATTTCAAGAAAAATGCATAAAAAAAATGAATGAAATGGGAATGCAAGGAAGTACTGTTTTATTTGTGAGTCACAGTGTGAGTTCTGTGCTTTCTCTATGCAATAAAGGAGCCTTTCTCGAAAAAGGAAGACTGAAAGCTCTGGAGCCAATTGAAACCTGCGTTAACCGCTATATCAACAGTTGTCCCGCTGCAGGACTTGAGTGGAAAGGAACCTTGGGAGATGAGCATGTTCAATTTTTTCAAACAAAATTATCCACTCCTAAATCTAGTTCGGCCCTTTTTTACCACGATGAACAAGCAATTATCAGCATCGATTTTGAAATTTTGAAAACTCAACCCGACCTTATTTTAGGAATTAGTATTTTAAATAGTCGCAATCAAATTATTGCAAGATCTCGCCTTTGCGATCATGATGAATATTACGATCTCATTTCAAAAATGGGGCGCCATCATTTAAACTACGCTTTAGATCCCAGCCTATTCCATCCTGGCGAATATCAAATCCGATTAGAATGTTCTATTTTAAACAAAAAGAAAATCCTACAAGGTGAAATTTTATTGAAATTTATTGTTTATTCTTCACAAATCCAACAATCCAAATATGAATTTGGAACTGACAAAGATGGAATTAGCTTAGGAAATCGTTGGTTCCTGTCAAAGCACTTATAAAGCCATGACTCAAGGAAGTGATCGTTTTCAATTTTTGGATGGACTCAGAGGAATAGCAGCTTTATGGGTCGTTCTCCTTCATTTTCATACGCTCATTAATGAAAGGTCTACTAATCAATTTTCTTGGGTTCTTAATCAAATATTGCCACATGGACATATAGGAGTTAACATTTTTTTTGTCTTGAGCGGTTTCGTTATAGCTTATAGCATTAGACAAAACATTATTACCTTTCCTTTCATTGCTCGTTTTTTTATTCGGAGATCTATTCGCTTAGATCCCCCGTATTGGGCAGCTTTACTCATTTTGACTGGGCTGATTTTAGCCGGACCCTTTTTCTTTCAAAGAGGGATAGAGTATGTACCTAGCTACCAGCACCTGTTTCTCAATGCTTTTTATATTCACAATTTTTTCGAGTTAAAAAGTATTTTACCTGTTGCTTGGACACTTGCCTTAGAATTTCAATTCTACTTTGTCTTCGTTTTTCTTCTTAAATCTGTACAATCTTTAAATATTCAAATGAATCATTCTGAATTCAACTATTCTACAAAATATGCAACAGGTTTATTTTGGTTTTTATTCATCTTATCCCTCATGCAGATGTCTCATATAGGATTATTTTTGGAATTACCTGGTTTTTTTCTGCCTTTCTGGTATAGCTTTTTTATTGGTTCTTTGCTTTGTTGGGCGATGTTGAGCTTAGTATCCGAATTTCAGCTTTTTTTATTCTTTACTGCCATGCTTCTTTTTTATGTGATTGGAAAAAATGAAGATATTTTGATCACTTCAGCTGTCGCTTTATCTATTCAATTATGCATAAAGAAAAATAAACTCCACAGCTACTTAAGCTCTTATCCCTTTCAATACTTAGGTAAGATTTCTTATAGCTTATACTTGACTCACTGGTGCGTCGGGACTAAATTGATCAGTCTTATTTCCTATGCTTTAAATACAGGTATTAACGAAATCCCAGCTTCTATTCTTCTTATAATGGGTACTCTCCCAAGTCTTGCGGTTGCTCACATATTTTATCATTACATTGAACAACCTTGCCTGCATTGGAGCCGAAAAATTAAATTCGAAACTATTTTTCCACTTCAGAATTTCCGAGCCACAAAAGAAAAACAAGGTCCATGAGGATGGTTCAGCTGGTCAAAATTAATATCAATACGGTTATAGCCAAAATGGTAGCAACAATTAAGTATATCTTCCCTAGTTAACCACTGACTTGTATTAGCCGGTCCCCCAATAAACGTGGACCATTTTCTAGCTGAACCATATCGATAGAGATACGTTGAGTAATTAAATCCTTCGTAAGTGGCTGAAGTCGCGGCTCCAAATCTTTTTCTTAATAAGAATTTCTTGCAATGTTCTTCTTCATAATAATGAGTCCAAACATATAACTGCGGACACTTATCTGCCATTTTGGCAAGAAGTTCAACAGGTTGTTGCATGTGATAAAGAACGCCCACAGCCAAACCCAGATCAAACTGGCCAGAAGATTGCCGCAAATATTGCATAAAATCTCCGAAGAGGAATTCAGCCCGATTTAATTTTAACACCTCTTTAACTATTAAACATCTTAAATAGGCTCTAGGATGCGCTTCAATAGAAACAATAGATTGAGCTCCTGCATTTTGTAAAATATACGTATGCCCTCCTTCAAGAGGACCTAACTCTAATACCTTTTTATTTTCAACACCTCCTAAAAGATTTATGCACCATTTGACTCCCAAGTCATCAAATAAAGGTGTTTCTCCAGCTTGAAGCTCATGAAATGGGGGTGGAAAACAAGATCGCCAATCATCAGGGAAAATATTTAAAGCATTTTGAGGATGAGGGAAAGCATCGCAGTAGCGATTAAGGCTAGATTTTTGATTTGCAAATAGGGCTTGATAAACATCTGTTATTCTATTTTGGAAATGTTTAACCCTTCTTCGTATCCCTTTAATATATCTTTTCATTATTCCTCGATGTAAGAGTCTTTCCTTTTATAGATAAAAGCCAATATAATAGTTGCCTATAATTCTTTTGTTAGCCTTTGAATGTTAAAAGATCCTAATGACAAACTTTTTCAAGCAAAAAACGAAAAATACTTTGGTAAGTTTGCTCAATTCTTCTCTTTATCCTCTTCAATAAATACTTCATTTTTTTTTGTTTTGCTTGAACTAATTGAGCTTTTTCTTTTTCTTGTGCTTTTTGGTAATAAGCGCTTGTAGAAGACGTATTACCTAAGTCGATTAAATCACCGAAGAAATAATAAGAACAATTTTTCGCTCTTTGTTTAATAAGATAAAGACAATCTTCTTTTAATTCTTGAGCGTTAATCAAGGAAAATTTTGAAAAATCAACGGGTAATGGAGACATCTTATATAAACGTAAACCATTTTGTATGTAATCAAATTGATCATAAAAAATTCCCTTTCCTTCACGATCCATATTCGTAAAATAATGAGGTAAAAACCGGAGAGCTTGTTCCGCGGCGCTCAAACGAAATTGATTATAAAGTTTGTCATGTAAAACCCAAACGACAGACCATCCCATTTTCTGATAATCGTGATTCCGTTTGCTTAATTCTTCAGCCGTAATGGGAGAATACTGAATTTCAAAAACTATTTTTTTAGATAGCCATACAACATCAGCAATACGACCAATTTCAGGCAGCCGGTATTCTAATTGGCAATCTCCTTTTGGCAAACAAGTATAGAAATGATTTTGAATATGTATGTGGATGATTCCTTTCCGATGAAGATGGCAAGCTCGATTAGGTTCTAAATGATAAAAATGGCGTTGGCGAAGCGCACCTCCTCTAGATCGCAGATGACCATTACATTCAATACATCGATAGTTTACTTTTTTATGGGCATGATAAGCATGAATAATCTCATTTTTTTCATTTAACGCATAAATTTGCATAACCACCAAGATAATTTTCATTCAAGTAAACAATTTTATCATCTAAAACTTTCATTAATTAATGGATAATCCTTGTGATAAAATAGATTTCTTGCATAACTTAACAGCTTTAGAGAAATTTCAAAGTATATTCGAGTTTAATAATTTTTTCATTATGTTCAAAATTCATGATAAAAGATTTATTAAGATATTTTTCAAAATTGATAAATTGAAAATACACCATTATTTTTAAATATGAATGTTTGATTTATTACGTTCGAATCTGAAATTTTTCGCACAACCTTGATTATTTTATCTAATGCCAAATAAGCAAATTTTATTGAGCTTAGCGAAAACTCGCTTTAAAAAGGCAAATTTGTTAAACTTACTCGTATTTCTTACTTCTTCTACTTTAGGAAAGCATGAACAAAACGAACTTCAAAAATCATTTTTCTCAACAACATCAGCAAAAAATTGATGAGCTTGTCGCTATTTCAAAAGACCAAGGTTTTATTACTTATGAGGAGATCAATGAAATTCTCCCTATGTCTTTTGATTCCGCTGATCAAATTGATCAGATCCTGATTTTCCTTAGCGGAATGGACATTCAAGTTCTTAACCAATCTGAGGTAGATCGTCAAAAAGAGCGCAAGAAAGAAGCGAAAGAATTAGAAAGCATGCCAAAAAGATCAGAAGGATCTCCTGATGACCCGGTGCGCATGTATCTTAAAGAAATGGGTTCGGTCCCTCTTTTAAGCCGGGAAGAAGAAGTTGAAATTTCTAAACGCATTGAAAAAGCTCAAGTCCAAATTGAACGCATTATTTTACGCTTTCGGTACGCAACCTCTGAAGCCATTGCTATAGCTAACTATCTTCTTACTGGTAAAGAACGATTTGATAAATCTATTACCGAAAAAGAAGTCGTGAATAAACAAGAATTCATGAATCTGCTTCCTAGAATATGTCAGTTATTAAAAGAAGAAGATCTCATTTTAGAAAGATTATTAGAGCAAATTAATGATCCTAATATCAAAAAGAATGACCGCTTAAAGCTAATTGAAGACATTGAAAAATGTCGTATCCGCATGCAAGCCTACCTACGCCGACTGCATTTAAGACACAATATCATCGACGATTTCGTCGAAGTTATTCTACGTGCTTATGATCGCTTCCTTTTCCTAGAAAAGGAAATTCAGGAACTTACACCTCGTGCGGAAAGAAATAAGTTTGCTGGTGCAAAGCTTGCCGCTGCTCAACGAAAACTCAACAAACGAGAACTTGCAGCAGGGCGATCTTTAGATGATTTCAAAAAAGATGTGAAAATGCTTCAACGCTGGATGGATAAAAGCCAAGAAGCTAAACGGGAAATGGTAGAATCTAACTTAAGGCTCGTTATTTCTATTGCTAAGAAATATACAAATCGAGGCCTTTCTTTCTTGGATCTCATTCAAGAAGGAAATATGGGGCTCATGAAAGCCGTCGAAAAATTTGAATATCGTCGCGGATACAAGTTTTCTACTTATGCAACATGGTGGATCAGACAAGCTGTCACAAGGGCTATTGCCGATCAAGCCCGTACCATCCGTATTCCTGTTCATATGATTGAAACAATTAATAAAGTCTTACGCGGCGCAAAGAAATTAATGATGGAAACTGGTCGCGAGCCAAGTCCTGAAGAATTAGCTAAAGAACTAGGAATTACTGCCGAAAGGGTGAGAGAAATCTATAAAATTGCTCAACATCCTATTTCACTTCAAGCCGAAGTGGGTGATGGAGGTGAAAGTCAATTCGGAGACTTCTTAGAAGACACGGGAGCTGATTCTCCTGCAGAAGCAACGGGTTATTCAATTTTGAAAGATAAGATGGGAGAAGTCCTCTCAACACTTAGTGATCGAGAACGAAAAGTCCTTATTCAACGATTTGGTTTATTAGATGGTAAACCTAAAACACTGGAAGAAGTAGGTGTAGAGTTTAATGTTACTCGTGAACGTATCCGCCAGATTGAAGCAAAAGCTCTACGCAAAATGCGACACCCTATCCGTTCTAAACAACTCAAAGCCTTCCTTGATTTATTAGAAGCAGAATAAATTAATATCCTCTCTTAATAAAAGAGGGGATATTTGTCTTGTAACCTTAGGCTCCATTTTTAATATGTCTCATTCTCAATTACAAAGCCGAGGTCTTCAATCAGAGAAAATTCTTTCACTTCTTAAACCTGATGGATTACTTGCTAATAGCTTAAAAGGCTTTGAATTTCGTCCCCAGCAACAGCAGATGATGACAAATATTATCGAGGCGTACAATAATGATTCGATTGCTCTCATCGAAGCTGGAACAGGAATAGGTAAAAGTCTAGCTTACTTGATTCCGGCTTTAATTTGGGCAGCACGTTTCAATGAACGCACTGTCATCTCGACCAATACCATTACTCTTCAGGAGCAGCTTTTATCAAAAGACATTCCAAACCTTTTAGACGCACTTGATTTGAATTTGAAAGCGGTACTTGTTAAAGGAATGCATAATTATCTTTGTATTCGTAAACTAGAAGATGTTCAGATGGAAATGAGCATTGTCTCTTCAGAAGAAGCCCAAGAAATTGAGAAAATTGAGGCTTGGCGCCAACAAACAGTTGATGGATCGCGCTCTTCACTTTCTTTCGCTCCGACTCATTCTGTTTGGGAGAAAGTTGGAGCAGAAAATGAAGCGTGCTCTCATCATGAATGTCCTCATTACCAGCAATGTTTCTTTTTTAAAGCTAGACGCCAAGCACAAGATGCGCACATCTTAATTGTGAATCACCACCTCTTATTTGCTGATCTTATGCGCCGAGCAGACACTGCCAATTACAGCGAAACAAGCATTCTTCCCACCTATCGCAGAATTATTTTAGATGAAGCTCATCATGTTGAAGATATTGCTACAGAATATTTTGCTTCACATTTACATCGTATTGAGTTGATGCGCACAATGGGTCGCTTAGGTTCTGAAAGGCATAGTCAACAACCAGGTAAACTTCCTATTTTAAAAGAGAAACTGCAACTTTTATATAATAAAACTCCACCGCGAGAAATTAGTCAAATCGTGATGCGCTTGACAATAGATTTACCTGCTCTTCGCCATGTCATCCATGAACAAATTAACCAAACATTTGATGCCTTTGCTCACTTTATTGAAGCGATCAAAAACCCTGCCTCTCGGTTATTAGGCGAAGAAGTGTCTTTAAATGAGCAGAAACTACGCATTTTGAACGAACATATGAACCACACAAAGTGGAAAGAGGAAATTCATCCCTCTGCTAGTCAGCTTATCGATTCTCTTAAAAACTATCGTCTAAACATTACTAATTTAGAGGCTGAACTTAAATTAATTGAAAATGAACGATTGCAAGAACAAACTAAAAGTATTCGGTTAGATATTCAAGGTCTTGCCAATCGGCTAGAAACTTCAATTTCTTTGCTTAATCACTTTATTTTGCCCCCTTCTTCACCCAATAAAGTGCGTTGGATCGAAGCTCACAAATTGAAATCTTTAATCAATGTACACTTAGTAGATGCAGATTTAGACATTTCGAAATCGCTAGCTGAATTTGTATTTAGCAAATTTCCTACCGTTATTTTATGTAGCGCGACATTAACTTCTAATCAACAATTTCAGTTTATTCGTAAGCGTTTAGGATTAACCGATAAGCACCTTCCTTATAGACAAATTGAAGAATATATTTATGATTCTCCTTTCGACTACCATAAACAAGCACTACTAGCTGTTCCCACGGATATGCCTCCCCCATCGCACCCAGATTTTAATTGGATTGCTTTTGAAAACATTTGGAAAGCTATTCAAGCTAGCCGTGGACAAGCCTTTGTCCTTTTCACCTCTTACTCTATGTTGCAACAGTGTGCGGAGAAATTATCAGCTCGTATGCATGAGCATGCATATGTCTTATTTAAACAAGGGGAAGAAGCGAGGCAGACGTTATTACATAAATTTAAAACGACAGATCGAGCCATTTTATTTGGTACAGATTCTTTCTGGGAAGGAGTGGATGTCGCTGGTGATGCACTTCGATGTGTCATTATTGTCAAACTTCCTTTTAGAGTTCCTACTGAGCCGCTCATTCAAGCACGCACAGAAGCCATTATCGAAAAAGGAGGAGAGCCATTTTTTGAATATTCCGTTCCTCAGGCAGTTGTCAAATTTAAACAAGGCTTTGGACGATTGATTCGCAATCAATGGGATCGAGGATGTATTGTCTGTTTAGATACTCGATTAGTTACAAAAGGATACGGAAAGCAATTTTTAAACAGTCTTCCTGCCTGTGAAAAAGTTTTTATTAATAGCGAGCAGTTGTGGGCAAAAATGGGAGATTTTTATCGAAAAACTTACCATTTGGTCAAACAAAATCCATTCTCCTAAGTCATCTAGGAATCAATCAGTATTAAAACTTAAGCCTTAGTGCAGCTTATATAGACTTGTTCATTGCGGTTGATGAAAATTTTATTCAATCGAACTTCAAAAAAAAGGTGGCTTATTCTGTCGATTGGATATTTTTAAAAATATACTTGAACGCTGCGGCCAAGTGCCTCAAATAATGGAAGGAGGAAAATGCAGCCCATACTATCAAAAAATCAGCGAAACTAGTTAATCGATTAAAAACTTCTATTATTAAAATAAAAAAAATTGAAATAGATTTTAAAAAATTAAATAATTTTTAACTATTAATTCATATTTTTTTTGAAATTTAATTCACTTTATTATACAATTTTTTTATTAAAAACAATTACGGAGACATAACAAAATGAATGGGCCCATCTCTTTTCAAACTAGACTGACAGGAAACCAAGCATTTTATGATCACTCTGACTACATAACATCTACTAAGGAAGACTTTAATTTCCCTCACGCTTTGTCTACTACTTATCGATGGAATGCGGAACATAAAATTATTCGAATTATTAAAGACGTTTTTTCATTAATTATTTTTCCCTTTACTATCATGCATATTATCGCCGGCAAAATAGCCCTACTTCCCGCCTCCTCTCCTACTTTACTTGAACGTTCAGAAAATTTTGCTCATAAGGTAAGAATGGCCATTGATCTCCAAAGTTCATGGAAATATAAACGTTTAACAATAAAAGTCGATGGCTATAAGATTGATGCCATGATCATGGGCCAAAAAGAAACGTTGCATAACGGAAGATGGGTGCTAGTTTCTAACGGGAATGCAGAATTTTATGAGACTAAATTGCTCGATGGACAATTCAAAAAACTTCTTTTTCAAATTAATGGTAACGCCATCTTTTTTAACTATCCGGGAGTCGGCGCCAGCTCAAATTTACCCAATAAAAATGCCATGACAAAAGCTTATCAAGCGCTCTTACGCTTTTTAGAAGATCAAGAAAAAGGAATAGCAGCCAAAGAAATTATTGGATATGGACATTCCATTGGAGCAGGAGTTCAAGCAGAAGCCTTGAAAGGCCACGCATTAAAATCAGGAATAAAATATGTCTGGGTAAAAAGCCGAACCTTTTCTGATTTAGCAACTACTGCTGGCCTCATTACCAATAAAGCCTTGGGGCTTTTAGTGAAAGTCATAGGATGGAATATTGATTGTGTAGAGTCTTCTAAAACATTACAAGCTCCCGAAATTATTCTACAAACAGCCTCTGTCGCTAATTATCAAGAATTGACGAATAGTTCAAAAATTATCTACGATGGAATCATCCCTGAAAATGCAACATTAGCTAAAGTCTTATTGGATCAAGGGTGCTCAATAAGTAAGAAACGTATTATTGGTGTCCCTGAATCGCACAATGAAGAACTAACTGAGCTTCAATATTTAGCAAATAGTATTAACCAAATGCTTGCTTAATCTTTGAGCCAATCAGGCCAATGTTAATTCGATTTGTTGATAACGCCGCATCTGATCTCGCCAATCTGCGGCTTCTTCAAATCGAAATTCTTTGGCCGCTTTTTTCATTTCTTTTTCGCATTCTTTAATTTTTAAACGCACTTCATCCAAGGTTAAATAATGATGCGCCTCTTCTGCTGCTTTAAAAATTTCTTCTTCCAGTTTGGTTGGATGAGTGACTTGATCTTCTTCAGATTCCATTAATACAGAAATTTCCCGTTTCACCGTTCGGGGTGTAATGCCATGCTGCTCATTATAACGCATTTGTAGAGCACGCCTAGATTCTGTGATTTCTAGAGTTCGTTTAATAGATTTAGTGATTTTGTCAGCATACATAATCACCCGACCTTCTGCATTTCGCGCCGCTCGACCGCAAGTTTGAATTAAAGAAGTTTCACTGCGCAAAAATCCCTCTTTATCGGCATCTAAAATAGCCACAAGAGAAACTTCAGGAATATCCAATCCTTCTCTTAAAAGATTGATTCCTACTAAAACATCGAATACCCCTAAACGCAAATCTCGAATAATTTGTACACGTTCAATTGTATCAATATCCGAATGAAGATATTTAGCTTTCACGTTTAAATCATTGAGATAAGTCGTCAATTCTTCCGAAAGCTTCTTTGTGAGTGTGGTGAGTAAAACACGCCCTCCTTTACTGACATGGGAACGGATTTCTGCTAAACAATCGTCTACCTGACCAGATGCAGGACGTATTTCAATGATGGGATCTAAAAGACCTGTCGGTCGAATTAATTGTTCGACGATCTCCCCTCCAGCTTCTTGAACTTCCCAAGCACCGGGTGTTGCAGAAACATAAACAACTTGATGAATCCGTCCGTAAACCTCTTCAAAGCGCAAAGGTCGATTATCAAAAGCAGAAGGTAACCGAAATCCAAAATCGACCAAAGTTTGCTTCCGTGCGCGATCTCCATTAAACATCGCATGGACCTGAGGAAGTGTTTGGTGAGATTCATCAATAACAAGTAAATAATCTGAAGGAAAATAATCTAATAAACACGGGGGTGGCGCACCTGGCTGACGCATGCTAAAATGACGAGAATAATTTTCGATTCCTTTACAAGTTCCCACTTCTTTTAACATTTCTAGATCGTACATTGTCCGTTGCTGAATTCGCTCTAACTCTAAATATTTTTTTTCCGTTTCATAAAATTGCCTTCGCTCATCAAGTTCTGCTCGAATAGTTTCCATCGCTTTTAACCGAATTTCTTCAGGCGTAACGTGGTGAGAACTTGGATAAATAGTAATAGAAGCGATGCGTCGTTTAACTTTACCTGTTAAGGGGTCAATTTCGCTGATCTGCTCAATCTCATCCCCAAACATTTCAACTCGAATGGCTAAATCTTCTTCATAAGCTGGAAAAATATCTAGTACATCACCTCTCACACGAAACGTTGATCGAATAAATTCGAAGTCATTTCTTTTATATTGCATTTCTACTAAATGGAGCAAAATATCATCTCGTCGTCGCATTTGTCCTTGAGAAAGTGTCAAATTCATTCCTCGATAATACTCTGGAGAGCCCAAGCCATAAATGCATGAAACTGAAGAAACAATAATTACGTCGGAACGCTCAAGGAGCGAGCGTGTCGCACTTAAACGCATTTTGTCTATCTTGTCATTAATCGACATGTCTTTTTCTATATAGGTATCTGTCCGAGGAACGTAAGCTTCCGGTTGATAATAGTCATAATAAGAAACAAAATACTCTACCGCATTGTGAGGAAAAAAAGCCTTAAATTCTTGATAAAGTTGAGCTGCTAAAGTTTTATTATGAGCCAAAATTAATGTTGGACGTTGTACCTTGGCAATCACATTCGCCATTGTAAACGTTTTTCCAGACCCTGTAATTCCCAAAAGAACTTGCGAACGTTTGTTTTGCAAAATGCTTGCCACTAGTTGATTAATGGCTTCTGGTTGATCTCCGCATGGTTCAAATTCTGTGTGTAATTGAAAAAGTTGGCTTGGATTCATAATTTCCTTAAATACCTATGCTTGGGCCCTTCTCTAAAAAATTAGAGATATTTCTAAAATAAGTGAAAATATCTATTTCGATATTTCTATACTCTCTTGATAAAATCAACAGAAAGAAACTTTAAATGGGAAAATAAAAAAATTATTTATTAGACAATAAATTTAAGGCATTTTCAAATTCAAAAGTAAGCATTTCTCTCTAATTGCCTACTTTTGCACGATGATCAAAATTTGAATTAAGGTAAATCTACTGCACAATCAAGTAAATTTGATTGTTTTCTTTTAAATTCCTGATATTTTTCATCTGTTTGATGTCGAGAAAGCTTTTCATACTTCTTATAATAGGACGCCGCCTCGTCCAATCTATTTAATTGATCTAATATATGAGCAGCCTCTAGATAGTAAGTAGATATATTCGTAGCATACCAGGTCCAAGATGTTTTTTCTTTTTCAATAATTAAAAGGAATTCATCCAAGGATTTTTCAAAGTTGTGTCTGTTTTTTAAATATTTCGCATAATCCAATCGCATGGGAATAGAATCGGGATTTAACACTAATCCTTTTTGGTAAAAAGCTTCGATTTCGTCTAATTTATTTAATTTTAGTAATTGGTTGGGAAAAATATTTTTTAAATCTAAATAAAGTTGCGCATCTGCTTTTTCCAGGGCTTGAGCTAATAAATCCGCGGATTTTTGAATTAAGAAAAATTGTTCTTCTTCTTTTAAATACTTTGACCAGTCATTGAGCATTAAACCATAACTTTTTATTAGTTGCGGTTGAGTCAGATAGGCATGTTGATAATATTCATCTTCTTTTTTAAAATAATTACAAATTTTATCTTCTTGTCCTGTTATGCTTAGCAAATTAAAATATCTACTTCGTAAACCAGAATGTTCTAAATAATTGGCTCGCATGTTGGAGTTATCCAATTCTATTTTGTAAAGCTCAATAAGAATATTTTGAATTTGAGTAAGCTTGTGTTCATCAGGATTAGCCCAATCTCTTAAATAATCCATGTAATATTCTAAAGAGTCTATTGTAGGGTATTTCTTGCAAAGTCTTTCTAAAAAGTTTTGAAGATCTTTTTGTTTATTAAGCTTTTGTAGTATCTCAATATATAAATTTTTTATGCCACTTTGCATGCATTCATCAGAAGCAGAGAGTAATCTGAAATAAATATTAGCTTTTTCCTCATCTGATTTGTCTGAAGTATATAAAAAAGTTCCATAAGATTGAAAATTCTCTACAGAAGGATATTTTTTACATTTAAATTTGTGCAAGGCTTCAACAGCAACGGTTCTATTATCGCCTCTTAAGAGACAATCTTCATAATCTTCTAACTGAGCATTCGATAGAATAGGTCGTACTTTTTCGTATAATCGAATCACTCTTTCTATCTCATTTTCATATTTTAAAATACTAATGATTCGAAAAATCGTGCTAGTATCTTGAGAATGATTTTGATCTAAACTTTCTGCATACGCTTCTAAATCGTCCCAATTTTCATTTTTTTCTAAAAGGTCCACATATTTAGCTTGGATTTTTGAAAGGTGAGGATGCAATTTTAAAATTTCTTTGCATTGTTCAATTGCTGTATTAAATTGATTTTTTTCTTCTAAAAAGCGCGCTAAAAACCATTTTAAAATGGTATTTTGTGGTTGCTCTGCTATTTTTCCTAATAAATAATTTTCACATGTTTCATCTACTTCTTCTCGTCTTATCCTGCCATTATTAATTAAAATATGGTGTAGTAAATACACATACTTGTCATACTGTATGTGATAATTTAAAGTTTTTTCCAGTTCATTCAACGCATCTTGCATTCGATCTTGGCAAGTTAACCATTCAATATATTCTTCATGAAGAAAAAAGTTGGGATTATTTTGTAAAAAAGTTTGATAATAAATTTCAATCTCCTTTTCTAGCTTCAACTCTTCTAAAGCTTCAATGTATTTTGCTCGGCTTTCTCTAGAAAGAGGTATGCCTAAATTGATCATCCTTTTATATTGTTCAACAGCCTCACTAGTTTTTTCAAAGTAGAATAAAGCTTGAGCATATTTCGTTCTTAAACATCCGTTTGTCGGCGCTAATTTGGCAGCTTTTCTAAATTGACTAAGGCATAAGTTTATTAGTTTTTCGTCAATGACATCTGCTTGTTGAATTTTGGCATATAATAAATATCCATAAGTGATTAAGTTTTGCGGATTGTCTGGTTGTCTTTTGATGGCTTTTTCAATTAACTTTACTTGTTGATTTTCATCTGAATTTTGGATAATTTCCGTGAGAAAATAATGATTATCTGAATCAATTTCAAATGCTCTCTGATATCTTTCAATAGCTTTTTCAGGCTGATGTAATTGATCGCAAGCAAATTTATACTCTTCTAAAAGAATTTGATCGCACGGTTGCAAATCCAAACCTTCTTCCAAAAAATGGAGAATTTTTTGTTGACTCGTTCTACAAGCTAAATGAGAATATGCAGCGATGCGAAGTTCAGTATTTTTAGGATTTATTGCTAAACCTTTTTGATAACGATGGATAGATTCATTAAGTGCATTTTCTGTCTCATCATGGAAGGATTTACCAAGAAGCTTTAAATTGTCAGGTTGTAAGTCTAAACCTGTTTGATAAATGACTTGAGCTTTTGCCGGGTCGATTACGGATAATAAATTTCCATAACGAAAATAAACTTCTACAGAGTCTGGACTAATCGCTAATGCTCGTTCACCATAAAATATTATTTTATCATTATTTGCATGCCAAAATTGGTTTTGCAAAAATTCTGCATACCTTAAAAGTAAATGCACGTTATTTGGCTGTTGGTCCAGACATCTTTGATAAATCTCTTGAGCCATTTCTTGAAGATATCTAGGCAATATATTTGCATAACTCGTGTGGAAGTCGATATTACTAGAATCGACTTGTGCGTTTTGGTACCAGTCCACCGCTTCTTGAGTTTGATTTAAATGCATTATCAAAAATTTCGCATATTTTAGAAGCAGAAGTGGATGATGCGGCTGCCGTTGTAAGCCTGTTTTGTAAATATCGAGTACTTCATCCCTAATTCTTTCTCCATCATCTAGCAAAGTAGATTTTGAATTTTTATAGCGTTTTATTAACAACTTTGCATACGTAATTCGCAGGTCTACATTGTCAGGATTTTTTTCTAAAGCTTTTTTGTAATCTCTTTCCGCCTCTTTATCTTCAACATCAAATTTAGCATGATTGAAAAGGAGAGTTTTACTGTTAGGCGCAAGCTTTATCCCTTCTTCATATAACTTTCGCAATTCTTTTGTGTGTTCTTCCCCTTGTTTTTTTAATACTTCCGCATATTCAACTCGCAAAGGAGCATTTTTAGGATCAATTTCTAGACATTTTTGATAGAAAAGGCCTGCTTCAAAATATCTTCCTTGCTTTTCAAGTTTCTTTGCTTCTTGCGCTAAAATGTTTGTGCCCAAAAAAGGAGGATATAGCGATGTTACTTGACTAACACCATTAAGCCCACTAACTTGTGAAGATCTACTAGTATCTTTCAAATAAATATTGGTATTTTTAGAACTATTCCAAAATTGACTCCAGGAATGGCTTAAATAAAAACGAAAAGAAGGAAATAATAAAGGTAACAATAGACAAGCAAAAGCCATAGCGGCAATTCCCTTGATGGCATAGGCTACACGCACCCATGTGGAAGAATTGGTTTTGATTTCCCCTATTTTAACATATGTATGGCCTTCATGAGTTTTTTTTGGAGGAATGACTGCCGTTTCTATTGGCTCGAATGTAAATTTCAATAATTGACTAAGATTATTAATAAACTCAGCAGGCATAAAACATCCTTAAAATATTAATAAAAATAATATTTTAATTTATAATTAATTTATTAATCAAAATATAAAAATATTAATTTTTCATATTTACATTCTTTAAGTTTTTGATCTCTTGCGACATAAAAAATTTTGCTTCAACCTCTTCTTATTAGTTACACGACTCCAGTTTGCCCGTAATTGAAAAAAAGTTGGTTTGGTTTTATAAATTCTTTACCTATTTGTTTCGAAGCTTCTAGCAATAGAAAGAAAACTTTAAGCAGAAAAAATAAGGGATGTATTCATCAGTTGATAGATTTGAAATGGTTTTGAATTTCAAAAGTAAGCAATTCTCTAATTGCCTACTTTTGAATGTTGATCAAAATTTGAATTAGGGTAAATCTGCCGCATTAGCTAGCAAATCTGATTTTTGTTTTTTAAATTCCTGATATTTTTGATCTTTATGATATAGACTAAGTTCCCCATATTTTTTATAGTAGGAAGCTGCCTCTTCAATTCTATTTAGCTGCTCTAACGTATGAGCAGCCTCCAGATAATAAATAGATATATCCCATACGTTTCTAGATGCTTTTACTTTTTCAATAATTAAAAGAAATTCAGTCAAAGCCCTTTCAAAATTTTGGTTGTCTTTTAAATATTTCGCATAGTGCGATCGCATGGGAATGGAATGGGGATTTAATGCTAGTCCTTTTCGGTAAAAGTTTTCTATTTTATCTAATTGATTTAATTTTAGTAATTGTTCTGGAAAGATATTTTTTAAATCTAAATAGAGCTGCGCATCTGCTTTTTCTAGAGCCTTGGCTAATAAATCGACCGATTTTTGAATTAATGAAAGCTTTTTTTCTCCTTTTACATGCGCTGACCAGTCAGCAAGCATTAATCCGTAATCTTTTAATAATTGTGGTTGAATGGTAGACTTACGTTCATAGTATCTATTTTCATTTTCAAAATAATTATAGAGTTGAGTTTGCTGTCCAGTTCTAATTAACAAACTAAAATAGTTTTGCCTTATTTGAGAATATTTTGAGTAATTTTCTCGAACACTGGAATCACTTAATTTTTCTTTGTAACAGTCAAGCAGCTTATTTTGAAGTTGAGTAACCTTGCGTTCATCAAAGTTAGGTTGTACTGTTAAATAATTAATATAATGCTCTAGATTGTCAATTGTAGGATATGTTTGACATAAATCCTCAAAAAATTTTTGGATTTTATCTTGTTGATTCAATTTTTCCAAGACAGAAAAATAATTTTTTTGAAGACTTTTACTCTGTATGCTTTCAGCATTAGTTCGTAATAATCTTAAATAAATTTCAGCTATTCGTTCCTCAGGTTGTTTATCAATTAGAAAACATCCGTAACTTTCCAAATTTTCTATCGTCGGATATTTTTTGCATTTAAATTCATGCAATGCTTCAAGGGTGGTTCTATCATCGTGACCTCTATAGAGAAAATTTTCATAATCATTTAACTGAGCATTTGATAAAACAAGTAATATTTTTTCATATAAGCGAATTACCCTTCCAAATTCATCTTCATCTTTAAAAATGTTGATGATTTGAACAATCATACAAACGTCTTGAGGATGATTTTGATCTAAACTTTCCGCATACACTTCTAAATCATCCCAGCTTTCTTTCTTTTCTAGAAGCTCCACATATTTAGCTTGAATTTTCGAAGCATGAGGATGTAATTTTAAAATTCCTTTGTATTCCTCCACCGCTTTATCAAACTGATTTTTTTCTTCTAAAAAGCGCGCTAAAAACCATTTTAAAATGGTATTTTGTGGTTGCTCTGCTATTTTTCCTAATAAATAATTTTCACATGTTTCATTGAATTCTTCTTGCGCTATCTTACCCCTATTACTTAGAATATCGGTTAATAGATGTATATACTTATCATACTGCATTTGATAGTTTAAAGTTTTTTCCAATTCATTCAACGCATCTTGCATTCGATTTTGGCAAATTAACCATTTAATATACTCTTCATGAAGAGAAAGATCGGAATGATTTTTTAAAAATTTTTGATAATAAACTTCAATCTTGCTTTTCTGATTCAATTTTTTTAATATTTCAAAATACTTTGCACGCATTATATCAGTAAGAGAAAGATTCAAATCTAATATCCTCTGACATTGCTCTGCTGCTTCCTCATATCTTTCTATCTGTTGTAATATTTCCGCATAAAACAATACCACATCTAGGTTTGTCGACGCCAATTTGAGAGCATTTTTAAGTTGGCTGAGACCTAAGTTTTGCATTTTTTCGTTGATGGCAGTACTTTGGCGGCTTTTCCCGATTAAAAAACCTCCATATAGGAATAAAATTGGTGGATTTTCCGGCTGTCTTTGAACGAGTTTTTCAATTAATACAAGCCTTTGATTTTCATCTATAAACTTGATGAATTTGAAAAAAAACTTATTATTATCCGAATCAATTGCAAATGCTCTTTGATACCTTTCAGCTGCCTTTTCAGGGTAATTCAATCTCTGACAAGCATTTTCATAGTTTTTTAAAAGAGTTTGATCACAGGGTTGCAAATCTAAGCCTTTTTCCAAAACAGAGAGAGATTTTGCAGGGTCTATAGAAGATAATAAATTTCCATAACGAATATAAACTTCTACAGAGTTTGGGCTAATCGCTAATGCTCGTTCACCATAAAATAATATTTCATCAACATTTATATCCTGAACACAATCTCGCAAAAACTTCGCATAACTTAAAAGTAAAAGCGCGTTACTTGGTTGTTGGTCCAGACATCTTTGATAAATCTCTTGAGCCATTTCTTGAAGATATTCAGGCAATATATTTGCATAACTCACATGAAAGTCGATATTGCTAGAATCGATTTGTGCGTTTTGATAACAGTCCACCGCTTCTTGAGTTTGATTTAGTTGCTTTATCAAAAATTCTGCATATTTTAAAAGCAGAAGTGGATGCTTCGGTTGCCGTTGTAAGCCTGATTTGTAAATATCGAGTACTTCTTCTTTAATACTCTCTCCACCATCTAGCAAATCAGATTTGGTATCTTCATAGCGTTTTATTAATAATTTTGCATAAGTAACTCTTACCTCTGCATTGTCAGAATTTTTTTCTAAAGCTTTTTTGTAATCTCTTTCCGCCTCTTCATCTTTAATGTTAAATTTAGCATGATTGAAAAGAACGGTCATATCATTAGGTAAAAGCTTTAGCCCTTCTTCATACAGCTTTCGCAATTCTTTTGTGTGTTCTTCACCTTGTTTTTTCAATACCTCCGCATATTCAACTCGCAAAGGAGCATCTTTAGGATTTCCTTCTAGAAATTTTTGATAGAAAATAGCAGTCTCGAAATACCTTCCTTGCTCTTTAAGTTTCCTTGCTTCTTGAATTGAAATGGTCGCGTTAGAAGAAGGCACATCCGTCACAGGAAGGTCAGTTATTGATTTAGCCTTATTGAGTCCACCAATTTGTGAAGATCCATTACTTTCAGTTGCAGGTAATAAGATTTCTTTTAAATAAATGCTGGTATTCTTAGAACTATTCCAAACTTGACTCCAAGAATGGCTTAAAGAAGAACGAAAAGAAGGAAATAATAAAGGAAGTAATAGACAAGCAAAAGCCAGGGTGATAATTCCCTTAATGGCATAAGCTACACGCACCCATGCGGTAGAATTGGTTTTGATTTTCCCTATTTTAACATACGTATGACCTTCATGAACTTTTTTCGGGAGATTGTCTTTATTTTCTAAATGCGAGTATGGAAGATTTAATAATTGGCTACGATCATTAATAAACTTGGCTGGCATAAAATATCCTTAAACTATTAAGATAAAATAGGAAGTTTATTTTAAGTCTAAATTATTAATCAAATTAATAATTTATTAAGATTGATAATTAGATTTTTTAGATTTTTTTAGCTTTTTTGTAAATTAAGAGTAACTTTGTTTTTTAATTTTACTTATCAGTTACCCAACTCAAGTTTGTCTGTAATTGAAAAAATAGGTTTTTGTTTTATAAATTCTTTGCCTATTTATTTCGGTAATTCTAGCAATAGAAAAAAATTTAAGCAGAAAAATAAAGCATACATTCCTTAGTTGATGAATTTGAGATGGTTTTAAAGTTTAAAGTAAGCAATGTGAAAATTGCTTACTTTTTTATGCTAATCAAAACTTGAATTAGGATAATTCTGCTGTATCGGCTAGTAACTCTGTTTTTTTATTTTTAAATTCATAAAATTTTTCCAAAGCATTTGGGTCATGGGCATCATCTTGAAGAAAATTTTCATAAATTTCTAATTGCTCATCCGATAGAATAGGCAACATTCTTTCAGATAATCGAATTACTCTGGGAACCTCATTTGCATATTTAAAAATATCCTTAATCAGATACAGAATCCGAGCATCTTGAGCTCGGTTCTGGTTCAAACTCTCTGCATATGCTTCTAAATCATCCCAGTTTCCATTCTTTTCTAAAAGCTCTACATATTTAGCTTGAATTTTCGAAGCATGAGGATGTAATTTTAAAATTTCTTTGTATTGCTCTATCGCTTTATCAAACTGATTTTTTTCTTCTAAAAAGCGCGCTAAAAACCATTTTAAAATGGCATTTTGTGGTTGCTCTGCTATTTTTCCTAATAAATAATTTTCACATGTTTCATCTATTTCTTCTCGTGTAATCCTAGCCCTATTACTTAGAATATCAGTTAGTAGGTGCATATACTTGTCATACCGCATTTGGTAATTTAAAGTTTTTTCCAGCTCATTCAGTGCATCTTGCATTCGATCTTGGGAGATTAACCATTCAATATATTCTTCATGAAGGGAGAGTTCGAAATGGTTTTGTAAAATTGTTTGATAACAAACTTCAATCTTACTTTCTTGATTCAACTTTTTTAAAGTTTCAAAATATTTTAATCGCATTTCATTAGTAAGAAAAAAATCTAAATTTATTATTTTCTGATATTGCGCTGCTGCTTCCTCATATTTTCCTAGCTCTTGTAATGCCTGAGTGTAAATGAGTATGAGAGTTATATTCATTGGATCTAATTTGAGAGCATTTTCTAATTGACTGAAAGCTAAATTTTGCATATTTTCGTCGGCAACACTATTTTGGCGACTTTTCTCGATTAAGAAATATCCGTATAGGCATAAAATTAGCGGATTTTCCGGCTGTTTTTGGATGAATTTTTCAAACATTGTAAGCTTTTGACTTTCATCTATATAATCGGTAAAATAATCGATAAATCTGAAGAAAAGCTTATTATTATCTGGATCGACTTCTAGCGCTCTTTGAAATCTTTCAACAGCCATCTGAGATTTTTGCAATTGTTTGCATTTATTTTCATAGTCTTCCAAAAGAATTTCATCGCAAGGTTGCAAATCTAAGCCTTCTTCCAAAATTAAAAGAGCTTCTTCTCTGTTACTATCCCAAATAAAATTTACATACTGTATGCGTAGTTCAGCGTTATTGGGATCTATTGCTAAAGCTTTTTGATAAATGGCTTGAGCTTTTATTGGGTCTAATCGAGATAATAAATCTCCAAAACGTAAGTGAACTTCTACGGAATCTGGGCTCTTTTCTAATGCTGTTTCACCATAAGCTATTATGTCCTCACTGGCTACCCAACAGAATTTTTCCAAAAATTCTGCAAATTTTAAGAGTAAAAACGCATGGTGCGGATATTGCTGTAAACATTTTTGATAAATTATTTGAGCTTTGATCGGATTTTTTGCACCTAATATATCTGCATAACTCATGTGAAAGTCAATATTGCTAGAATCGATTTGTGCATTTTCATAACAATCCTCTGCTTCCTGAGTTTGATTTAAATGCTTTATCAAAAATTTTGCATATTTCAGAAGTAAAATTGGATGCTTCGGTTGTTTTTTTAAACCCTCTTTATAAATATTATGCACCTCATCCTTCAAGCTATCGCCATCGTCTAGCAAAACAGATTTTGAATCTTCATAGCGTTTTATTAACAACTTTGCATACGCAATTCTTAATTCTGTGTTGTCAAGATTTGTTTCAAATGCTTGTTTGTAATCTCTTTCAGCTTCTTTATCTGCAACATCAAATTTAGCATGATTGAAAAGAATGATCATATTATTAGGTGCAAGCTTTAGTCCTTCTCTATATAGCTTCCGTAGTAAATTTTTTGCTCCTATACCTTGCTTTTTTAATACCTCTGCATATTCAACTCGCAAAGGAGCATCTTTAGGATTTACTTCTAAAGATTTTTGATAGAAAAGAGCCGCTTCAAAATATCTTCCTTGTTCTTTGAGTGTCCTTGCTTCTTGCGTTAAAATAGTTACCTTAGAGGAAGATTCATTTGTTGCAGAAGAGGCTAATAAAGCTTTTTTTAAATAAACACTTATATTTATATGGCCTTTATAAGCTATTTTCCAGGAATGGCTTAAAGAAGAGCGGAAAGAAGGTAATAATAAAGGAAGAAGGAAACAAGCAAAAACCAGGGTGGTAATTCCCTTGATAACATAGGCTACGCGCATCCATGCGGAAGAATTAGTTTTGATTTCCCCTACCTTAACGTAAGTATGACCCTTATGAGTTTTTTTTAGGAGATTGCTTCTATTTTCTAATTGTGAAAATGAAAGCTTTAATAATTGGCTACGATCATTAATAAACTCTGCTGGCATAAGGCCCCTTGAATTATTGATATAAGCAAGTAAATTTAATTTATTAACAAATAATTAATCAAATTAATAATTTATTAAGTTTTATTTAGTTATCCTTGAAGCTTTTTTTTCCGATCCCTGGCCACGCGAGAGATTTTATTCCAAGTACCCATCAACCCCATCGCGCTTCGCATTTCTTTGATTGTCGCTTGAGAAATGTCATGCATCTTTTCTGTTCCCTCATAAATAATTTCTTCAACAAGTCCCCTATCTTCTTCAAAAATTTTCCGTTTTTCGCGAATCGGATCTAAAAATTCATTAATCGCAATAATCAATTTTTCTTTTACTTCTACATCTCCTACCCGCCCTTCCCGATACCGTTTCTTAAGATCTTCAATTTCATCTTGCCGACAGTTAAACAACGTATGGTAAATAAAGACTGGATTGCCTTCTACTGTTCCTGGCATATCTGCGCGAATGCGATTCGGGTCTGTAAACATTCCTTTAACTTTTTTCTCAACAGATTTTGCATCATCTGCCAGGAAAATTGTATTTCCTGCCGATTTGCTCATTTTCCCTTTACCATCTGTTCCCACAAGAGTAGGAGTTTGACTTAATAACACTTCAGGTAAAGGAAAGACATCTCCATAAAATTGATTAAAGCGTCTCGCTATATCACGTGCAAGCTCAATGTGAGCTTCGTTATCTTTCCCGACGGGAACTAAATGAGCCTTTGGCATTAAAATATCGGCTGTTTGCAATATAGGGTAACCAATAAGACCAAATGGCATATTGTCATTATCTAGATGAGCATTTCGAGCCATTTCTTTGAGACTTGGCAAACCTATTAAACGATTAAGTGAAATGAGCATCTCAAAAATTAAATTCATCTCATAAACGGCAGGAATAGCGGACTGAAGATAAATCGTCGACTTCTTGGGATCGATTCCACACGCCAAATAGTCTATCACCATTGTCCGCACATTTTCACGAACCTGTAGAATTTCTTCTTTAGAAGGTTTTGTCGTCAACGTGTGAAGATCAGCAATAATAAAATAACATTCATAACTATCTTGTAAAGCAATTCTATTTTTTAAGGAGCCGACATAATGTCCCAAATGCAGAAGACCTGTTGGACGGTCTCCTGTTAAAATCCGTTTTTTTTCTGTCATATGATATATTCCGTTTATCCTACACTTTATTAAAAATTTCCATTCCAATCACGCCTAATGACACAAGTAATGCTAAGATTAAAGCTATTTTGCCTCCAGGAGCTTTAAAAGTTGAAGGCAATTTTAAATGATAACGTCCACGCCAAACCATTAAAATAGGAATCAAGCCAAGTAAGGTAACAACTCCAAATGCCCCAGCGTATTCTAAGGCATTTAAAAACGCCCGTGGATCTGTTAAAGTTAGAAGAAGAGGAGGAATAAATGTCAGTAAATAAAGAACAAATCTTCCTTTATTTGATTTTTGAATTTTCAATCCGTCAGATAAAAAATCTCGCAAACTCAATGAGACCCCTAAAAATGAAGTTAGAATGGCAAAAAGGGAAAACAACCTTGCTAAAAGAGAAAGTTCAGAGTGTTCAAGTAATTGACTCATTAAAGTGGCCCCATCTAAACCTTTTTCATATCCCATTAACAACCCATTTTCTCCCTGCAATGGAATAATTCCAAGTGTTAGCAATTCCCAGCTAACGTAAATCAAAAGCGGGATTGCACCGCCGATTAAAATGACATTTCTAATTTGCTTGACATCTCGTTTCAAATAGTCAGTCAGGGTAGGAATAATAATATGAAAACCAAATGAGGTTGACACAATAGGGACTGCAATCCAAAGCGCATCCCACCTTTGATGTTTTAAAAGAATCGGTTGTATATGAGATGATAAAAAGAAGACCATGCAAACATAAGTCAAAACTAATCCGCCCATCAAAATTCGATTAACATAATCTACTGAACGAGCTCCTTTATAAACAAAAAAACCAAAAATTCCCAACAAAGGAAGAGGCCCTATCCAGCTTGGCAGATTCCATTCAGTAACTTGCCTTGCAAAATCAACAATGATATGACCTCCCCCCGCTACATACGCAGTTGTCAATGTATATAAAAGGAAGAGGTAAATCATCCAACTAATCGCTTGTCCACCTCTTCCAAGCGTTTTTTTAGCCATCGTAATCAGATTAGTATGCTCTCCCATCCATAAGTTAACCTCTAACATCAAAAGGGCTGTGAAAGTCATAAAAACCCAATAAATCACAAACAGAACAATCGAAGGAATAAACCCTGCAAATCCTGTTACAATTGGAAGAGCGAGCATCCCTGCTCCTATTGTCGTTCCAGCAACAAGGAGAATACCGCCTAATAAACGATATTTATCATTGGTCATTTCGCTACATCCTGAGTATTTATTAAATAAGTTGAAGGGCCATAATCCATAGAGAAAATAGAATGACGCCAATTAAAAGTGGCCTCCCTCCGGGAACAATTTGAGGTAAGTTAATCTTTTTTGTATAACGACCTTTCCAAACCATGAGAGCCGGCAAGATACCAAAAAGAATCACGGCTCCAAATCCTCCAGCATAATTTAAAGCCGACAAAAAAATCCTAGGGTAAACTATAGAACAAATAAGTGGAGGAACTAGTACAAGTCCTGCTAAAAACATTTTACCTCCGGCAGTTTTTTGAATATTTAATCCATCTGCTAGAAAGTCAACAAAACTAATAGCTACGCTTAAAAAAGAAGTGACTATTGCAAAAAAAGCAAAACCTTGTGCAACATCGAGAATCCAAGAAATTCCTACCACATCTTTTAAAGCTTCTGTTGCTATTTCCCCTTTATCTAAAGCTTCTTTAAATTCTCCAAGAGGAACCAATCCTAAAATCAACCATTCCCAAGCTAAATAAATCACTAAAGGAATGGCGCTTCCAATCAAGATAGCCTTTAAAAGAGTTTTTCGATCGCTGTTAAGATAGGTTGTTAAACTAGGGATCAAATTATGAAACCCAAACGAAACAATAACTGCTGGAAGAACTAAAGTCGCGGCATTCCAATCTTGATGTTTTAAAAGAGAAGCATCTATATAAGGAATTCCCGTTATCATTAAACAAACATAAGTCAAAATTAACCCACACATTAAAAATCGATTAAACCAGTCAACAGCCCCAATACCTAAATAAATGAGCACTCCAAAAAGTAAGCAAAACAAAACACTTCCTAACCCTTGGGGAAAAGAGTGATTGAACCCTTGTTCAACTAAATCTGAAACTAAAGATCCACTTGCCGCTACATAAGCCACCATTAGCGAATAAAAAAGAAAAAGAAAAACAAACCAACTCACACCTTTTCCTACTTCTCCCAAAGTTTTTTCTGCCATCGTAATAATACTAATTTCTTGGCCAAACCATAAATTCACTTCTAACAACAGAAGGCCTGTGCAAACCATAAAAGCCCAACAAGTCATAAACATGGCGACACTAGGGATAAAACCAGCCATTGCGCTCAACACTGGTAAGCCTAACATTCCAGCTCCAATGCAACAACCAGCCACTAATAAGATTCCTCCTAAGAGACTTCCCTTTTGGGTTGCATAAGTTTTCATATCTACCTTGTTTATGTTTTTTATTGATCACTTTAAAAAAGAGGGAAATGCAAAAGAATGGGCATTAACGCCAAGCAAAGAAAAAGAAAGGAAAAAATGTGTACAAATGAAATAAGAGCATCATTATTGAATCGAAAATTTTTTTTATCGTTATATTAAATCACAAATGTCTACATTTTTTTTAGAATTTGGAAAAATTTTATCAAAAAGTTTGTTTTTTATCCATTTGAAACTTCTCCCTTATACCATATCAATCCTTCAATAATCGTTCGAAATTGATTAGAAGATCCATACTCAGCATGTAAAAAATAATCTCCGTTGTCTTGCTTTTCATAAACCTCAAACCCTTCAAAATTATTATTACCTTTAAACTCCCAGGCAACTGTATTGTCTTGTCGCAAACCTTTTCCGTTTACTTTTCCTGCGAATTCATTTTCAAATGAAATTTTAAAAGAATGAGGATGAATATTATAAAACGCAAAGGTATTAGTCACAGGTTCTTCAATTCCTAGCATTTCAACAATTTGTACAGCTCGAATGAAATCTATTGACTCTTGAATAATATGCCATCGTGTATAAAATTTGATAAATTCTTGCGAAGCACTAAAAGTAATTTTCCCTTCTCCTAGCCATAAACCTGGGGTAAAAATAAATTCAGGTTGAGTCATTGAACCTCTAAAATTAAAAATAAATTTGTCAGTCAAATAGTTATCATTTATTAAAACATAAACCTTCGGCTATAAATACTTTGTAAAATTCCTAAAGCCATCATCGTGGAAAGAATAGAAGAGCCACCATAAGTCACCAAAACAAGAGGTACCCCTGTAATTGGAAGAAATCCACACATCATTCCAATATTGACTAATATGTGCATCGCTAAATAAACAGTCACCCCAGCTGATAAAAGCCTCCCAAATGGATCTTTAGCAACTGCACTTACTTGAAAACTAAAATAAATCAAAGCGTAGTAAAGAACCATTAATAACAGCAATCCCAGCAAACCAAACTCTTCCCCGAAAGCTGGAAATACAGAATCTGTATAAGGGGCTGGAAGCCACCCCCTACCGCTAAACTCACTTTTTCTCCATCCCGTCCCTGTGATTCCCCCCAATGCAATAGCAGTAGCAGCCGCTTTTTGATGATGAGTGGCAGGATCAAGTCGATCGAATTGATAATCTTTTAGTACTTTTGTTGCATAAGGACGCAATGTTTCATGGGGTAGAACCCCTAAAAAAATCATTGCAACAAGACATAATCCCAGTCCTCCGCAAATTGTCATTGCTTTAATAATCGAAGGCCTTAAATCTCCAAAATAAAACATCACAAGTGTAATGGGAAATAAAACTAAAGCAGTTCCCAAATCAGGTTGTTTTAAAATGAGGATAAATGGAATTCCCACGATAATCGACGCATAAAAAGCAGTTCCCCAAGAATCGGCGACTGATCTACGTCTTTCTAAAAACCAGCTTAAAGTAATCACAACGACAAACTTCGCATACTCTGAAGGCTGAAAACTGATATTAATAAAAGGAATACGATACCAGCGATTCACTTTTTGAATCGAATCAGTAAAAAAAAGTCCTACTAAAGAAATTAATACTAAAACGTATAAAATCCAGGTCCATTCTCGTAATTTACGATAGTCAAAGCCCGCAAAAAAGAAATAAACAACAACTCCAATTGCGAACCATTGAAATTGAGATTTTACGATAGGTGTGACAAATAACTCTTCCGCATGATCTGTTGAAGGGTCAATTGTATAAGATGAGACAACTAACAAGCTGATAATCATCAGACTTAAAATAACGGGAATAACCCTAAAGTCTAATCGAGCAAGATAACGAGGACTCCACATTTAAATATCACTATATAAATCGATAAAGTAGTAAGATATCACGAAAATAGGTGAATCCACAAGGCAAATCATTTATTATGATAAAATGCTAGATTAAACATAGTTAATTTTTTGAAAATTTGTTGGCTTTTTGAGTAAAAATAATTTTATCAAAATGCTTATTCCGAATTTGCTCTATTTTTAATGATCATCTATTTTGTAAAAACCTCATGAAATCATCTTGCTTGCATTACCATTTTGAAACCATAGGTTCCACCAACACTTGGGCAAAAGAAAATGTGGATCAAATAGATCCTGAGGGTGTCACTCTCATTTCTGCATCCGAACAAACTTTAGGAAGAGGTCGCTTTAAAAGACGCTGGCAATCTCCTATTAATCTAAATATTTATGCAACTTTTTGTTTTTATATTGATTCTAATCGTTCCGATTTTGGACATCTTCCACAACTTTTAGCTTTAGCTGCCATCCAAGTTCTGGAGGATTTAAATTTTCATCCAGCTTTAAAATGGCCTAACGACATTTTGCTCAACGGAAAAAAAGTCGCGGGAATTTTATGTGAAACAATGATGTTAGAGCAAAAACGGTATATGATTAACGGCATAGGACTAAACGTTAATATGCCGACAGAGCTGCTTAACAAAATTGATCGGCCTGCCACTTCTCTTTTTAAAGAGCGAGGACATGAATTTGATCTTAATATTCTTTTAAAACAATTAGACGTCAAGTTTACAAGTTATTTATCTCATTTTCTAAAGCATGGTTTTGATGCATTTTTTCCTTCTTTTCAACTACGTTCAACCTTTAAACAAGGTCAATTTATTCAATTTAACCACAATCAAACCCTACTTGAAGGAATTTTTGAAAGTTTACATCCAGATGGCTCAGTACAAATTAAATTATTGGATGGAACTTCAAAAAAATTTTATTCTGGAGAATTTATGTTTGAAGATTTCATATAAATTTTATAAAGACATTAAAAACTAATTAAATAAAAGTTTTATTTATAATAAACAAAACAAATTTGACAATTTAGTTATTTAAGAATAAAATATTTTCTTGAAATAAGATAGATGTGACTTATGAATTTTTTTAACAGATTTGTATTCGACAGTTAGTCACATGAAAAAAAGAATTATTGGTTTAAGTGGGCAATATTATTTATCTAGAAGTTTGGTTAAAATAGCTAGCGGCAGTGCTTAATTTAGTAAAAGCGACTGTTAAAGCGGCATTTATAGAATTAATAAGTGTCAGTCTCAATTTGTATGGTCTTAAGAAACGATTTTTTTAAAATAGAACAACCAAATGAGATTACTTTAAACAAGTTTTTGTTAAATTTTTTTGTCAAAGTTGATTTGAATTAAATTATTATTAATAAAGAAATATGATGAGGTATTATGATTCAAGGGTTTTATAACACTGTAGTGGCAGATGTTGAATATTTAAAGGTTTTCTTTCAAAAAAATCCTGAGCAAAGGTCATTTGATCTGAAAGTGAATTTGATAGCACTACGTTTTTTAAGTTTAGGCTTAATGGCTGTCGGTGTAATTAGAACATATACAGCTCTAACTTCAGCTTCTCCAGCAATTTTTAGAGCTGTTAGTGGATTTTTTGTTTTTGCTATTGGACATGATTTGTTTGTCATAAGTCAAAATATGACAAAAGATGATGAAAATAAATTTGTCGGTTTTACAAATACCCTTATGAGTTCATTGAGAGATCTCGGCCATGCATTTAATGGCAATTCTCAAAGAGTTGGAGAAGGAAGGGTATCTATTTTGACACGTAGAACATTTTTCCCCTCGTTTTGGAATTGTATTCTTCAAAATTCTTTTTCTACAAATACCCAAACTTCGAGATAAATTCAATTAGGATTGAATGAAGTAGAATTTACGAAAATCCATCGCAAATTCTACTAATGGTGATGAAAAGTGGATAAGTCTGGTATTACCATAAGGCTTGCATGTAGCTTAGCCCTTATTATCTGTTGAATATAAGATAATGTTGTTCCTGTCGCCGAAAAACAAGAAGTGCAAGAACCTTGATACGCAATATGAAGTTCCCAATCATTGACTAAATCTAAAACTACTACTCCTCCAGCATCTAACTCAATATAAGGTCGTACATCTCGATCTAATACTTCTTCAATCAAATTAATTTTCTGTTTTAAAGAAAGCTCAATCCATCCAGGATACCCCCCTTCTAAAACTTCTCCAATATCCAAAGGAGTCGGAGAAGCCACATAGCTAGAAGCAAGAGGAATGTCTAAACATTTTTCTGCCGCATTTTCCATCGCCCCTAAAATAATATTTAAATGTGGTGATGCCTCTTTAGGAAAAGCTGCTTCATCGGGTTTATCTCTTACTTGTTTATCGAGGAGATCTACACTAATTCGCTTAGCTTGATCATAATTTTTACCGATCACAAGTTCACATGCAACTTCAGCAGCTCCGATAAGTGCCGATTGTCCATAAGCTTGAAATTTAGCATCAACAATAATGCCATCATCGGGGTCGACAAGCCAATATAAAATAACAGAATTACCATCTGCTAATTTTCCTTCCCGCCCTTCAATTAAACGCATCGCTCTTTCTTCTGATTGTTCTTTATTAAAAAAACCCATACATCGTGGTTTATCAATTTTAGCTAGTAACTTTTTGCTATAACGTGTCCACGGAAAACTTTGAGTGAGTGTTTGCAAAGTCATATTAAATTTTTCTCTCTGTCTCAAATAATTTATAAGAAGTTCGATTCAACTGCCAAGCACTTTCAACAACCAATTCAATAGCTCGATCAATTTCTTCCTCTGTTGTATAGCGAGATAAACTAAATGAAACGGCGCTATATGCTAAATTTTCTTCTAGGCCACAAGCGCTTAATAGTAAGCCAAGTTGTTGAAAATTTCCCCCTCCAATATTCGCATAAACTCCTTTACGATTAAGATTGAACAGTAATGCCTCATTAGCAATGCCGGGAAACAAAAGAGTTGTGCAATGAGGCAATCGTTCACATTCTTTAAAACAAATTCTGGCTTGAGGATAAGCTTTCACAATTCCTGTTTCCAACTTATGTTTGAGTCTTGCTGTCTCAGTACAAAGCAAATCACGACATTCTAAAGTTTCTTTGGCAGCATAAGCTAGAGCCACTAATGATGCCATATTTAAACCTCCAGCCCGTAGCCCAGCTTGATCAGAACCTCCAGCAATCAATGGAGAACATTTAATTCCTTGTTTAATATATAATCCCCCCGTTCCTTTGGGAGCATGAAGCTGATCTCCATTAAACGTCATAAAATCTACAGAAAGTTCATCAAACTCATAAAATAATTTACCCAATACATGCGTGGCATCTAAATGAAGACGGATGTCACGCTGTTTACAGAGCGCAATTATTTCTCCCAGTGGCTGGACAACTCCTGTCAAACCATTAGCCCAAGAAAGAGAAATCAACGCAGTACGCGGTGAAATAGCCTCGGCTAGAGCTTCTGCAGTTACAATACCATATTGATTCGATTCAATTATTTTTGCAACGCAACCTAAGGGCTCTAAGCGTGCCATTGCCATTAACGCTGGTGCTTCATCAGCATTAGAAGTTAAAAATTGATTTTTGCCACTTGGGAGCGTGACATCTCTATAAACGGAAGAAATCACCTGATTAACAGCTTCTGCTCCTGAAGAGGTCAATACAAATTGATCTGCTTCTTGAGCTCCCAAAAATGCATAAAGAATTTTATAACACTCTTTCAAGACTGGGTAAAGCTCTTGACCTTTTTGATGCGGTGCTGAGGGAAGACCCCAACGATCTGTTAAATAAGGCATCATTTGGCTAATTGATAAATCAGATGGACGACTAGTTGTACTGTTATCTAAATAAATAGGCAATTTAACCATGCTATTCTACTTTTGTTGTTTAATATATTCATCGTGATTGAAATCATAGATCACAGGCACCCCTGTTGCCAGTTCCAACTTAACGACTTGATCTGTTGTCAGCCCATCTAATTTCATGATAATCGAACGCAGGGAATTTCCGTGTGCAGCAATAAAAATATTTTTCTTCTCTTTCAAATGAGGGACAATGGTGTTTTCAAAATAAGGTATGGTCCGAGCTGCTGTCATTTGTAAACTTTCTCCATTTGGAGGGGGAACATCAAAACTTCGTCGCCAAATATGCACCTGCTCAGCTCCATATTTTTTAGCCATTTCTTCTTTATTTATTCCTTGTAATTCTCCATACATCCGCTCATTCAATTCCCAAGCACGAATGACAGGTATTGTCTGAGATTGAGATTCGGAACTATAAATACTTGCCCATTCTTCTAGTCGCCCCTCACCTGTGTGAAGAATCACAGGGACTTTACCAGATGTATGAACAGACATTGCCAACATTGCTGTCATTTGAGCACGAATTAAGGAAGAAGTAAAAATTAAATCAATAGGGTAATTTTTGATTTGTTTTCCTGCCTCTATAGCCTCTTCAATTCCTTTAAAAGACAGGGGAATGTCTACCCAACCAGTAAACAAATTTGCTAAATTCCACTGAGATTGGCCGTGACGCATCAAAATTAATTTAACCATTTACCTTTACTCCATCTAATCAAGAAATTTTCTTCCCCATTTTATTGATTTTTAATTTTTTAAGAACTATTATTAATAGTTCTTTCGTAAAAAGGAAGAAATAGAAAAAAGAATGCCATTTGAATCATAATTCATACTAATAAGAATTTACAAATTCTGCTCAAAAAATAGACGATTCAGTTTTATTCAATGTAATAGATCATTTTCTATAGGATTCATCTGAATCTAAAATTCAGATATCATCTTATTAACTATTAGTCAGGACTTTTGTGGAAACAAATCGATTAAGTAAAGTATTAGCTGCCGCAGGAATTGCTTCACGAAGAGCTTGTGAAGAATTGATTTTTCAAGGTCTCGTAAAAGTTAATGGGGAAGTCATTAAAGTTCCTCAAACAAAAGTTAATCCCGAAATCGATACAATTACTGTACGGGATGAAGTAATTAATAGAAAAGAAGACAAAGTTTACTACTTACTAAATAAACCTCCTGGTTATATCTGTTCAGCACGAAAAAGTGGTCAAACAAAAATTATATTAGATCTTTTTCAAGATGAGGACCACAGACTTTTTACTGTGGGAAGATTAGATAAAGATACGCAAGGCCTACTCATTGTCACAAATGATGGCCACTTTGCAAATCAAATTATTCACCCTTCTGCCAATATTCAAAAAGAATATTTAGCAAAAACAGATCAAGAAATTTCTCATGAACATCTGATTGCTATTGCCAATGGAACTCTTGTAGAAGGAGTATTTGTAAAACCGATTAGAGTTCAAAAAGTACGTAAAGGAACCATTAAAATCATTATTGGAGAGGGAAAAAAACGAGAAGTGAGAATGCTTTTAAGTGCTGCAGGTTTAAAAGTACAAGAGCTTACACGTATTCGACTTGGTGGTTTACATTTAGGTCGCTTGCCAATTGGAAATTGGCGTCCCTTAACTGAAACTGAAAAAAAATCTATTTTTTCTAACTAAAATACTATGAAATCAAATAAATTACCCTCTACAGATTTCGAAACAGTGATGCCGCTGCTTATTAATGCTTGGCGTCGTTTTCATAAATTATCTGGCCCAGCTGACGCTTTGCAAACAAGAGAATTTCGCAGTGTTGTCTCAGCAGTCCAAACTTTGCAAAAAGGTTTAGAAACAGGGCGGGATTTAGTTGGACAAGACTATTTTTCTAAATCAGATCTTTTAGGTGCTTATCTTCTTTATCAATGGCCCATCCATTATCAAGAAGGATTGAGCGTCATCAATGAAATTCCCCAAACTCCCGTTCGCGTCTTAGATATTGGTAGTGGGCCTGGCGCGTTTTCTTTTGCCGCTCTTCACCATGGAGCAAGAGAAGTGATTGCTTTAGACAAAAATCAGACGGCACTTCAATTAGCAGCAGACGTCTGCGGAAGATATGGTTATCCCTTAACCATACGACGACATGATCTCAAAAACGATGATTTGCCTGTGGATGGAACTTTCGATCTAATTATTGTAGGACACTGTTTAGAAGAGTTATTCCCCGACACTCAAAAAAACTGGTTTGAAGCTCAAAAAACATGGATTCACTCCCTTTTAGAACGTTTGACCCCACAAGGACATTTATTGCTTGTTGAAAGCTCTTTACTGCATTCTAATCGCCGTTTATTAAATCTTAGAGATCACCTAGTTAAAGATCAAATAACTGTGCAAGCTCCATGCGTTTGGCGTGGAGAATGTCCATCTTTACAAACTAAAAACAGCCCCTGCTATGCGCAAAGAGAGCTGGAAAAACCTTATTTATTAAAAGAAATTCAACGAGCTGCCCAAATTAACTTAGGATCACTCAAAATGTCCTACGTCATTTTTAGAAGCCCACATGTCCATTGGCCAGACTTGCCACCTAAACAATTTTATCGTATTATTAGCCCCCCTATTGAAACACGAACAGGGACTCGTTATTATTTATGTGGAACAGATGGCAAAAAAAATTTAGGAACTCACCTCACTAAGCACCCTCTAGAATCAAAAGCTTTTGAATATTTAAAAAGAGGCGAATTGATTTCTATAGATCAAGCTTTAGAAAAAGGGAATTTATTTGATATTGTCGTTGGCACTAGGATTAAAGTAGAAGCTGCTTTAAATAAACCCTTGCCTGAAGAAAATTTACAAGATATTCCTGAATAACTATAAATCTTTGCAAATTTAAAATTTTCTTAATCTAATATTTATAGATTGCCTCTATTTTTATTTTCATTTATCAAAATTTTTTTAAAAATTAATTTCCAAATGAAAAGTTTAACGGACCGACCATACGTGATGAAAAACGAAGATGGCAAAAATCAAATTCCCCCTCATTCTTTGTCTCATGTTGTTGATATCCTAAAGACTGCAATTAAGAAAATCGATATTTTTACACAACCTGAAGCGTCTAGTTTAGAAGTCAAAGAGGACGGAAGTTTAATTGCGAAGAAAAAAAACCGCCTCGAAAAATTTCTAGGGTTTGCAAAGTCTTTTATGGGGCCCTTATTGTTTGCAACAATACGCCATCAACAAGAAAAAAAACTATATGATCTCAAGCAACAAATTTTGCAAGCAAGAGACGTTTTACAAAGTCACTCCTCATTAATTGAAAAATTAAAAACTGGAGATTCCTCACAGCAAAAGCTAGCCAATTCCGCTTTAGAAGCCATCCAACGTTATAATTCAATTTTAAAAAAAGATTATAAATCTTTAGCAAGATATGACTTCTATAATTATGAGCGTAATAATCTTTTATCCGATAAAGAAATTAAAGGACAACTGATTCAATTGCCTCATACCGTTTCTATTAAATACGACGCAAGTGTTTATTCCGATAAAACTAAAACAACTTTGAAAGAATTAGGAATAGCATTTCAAGCTAACTCTTTTAAAAAAACGCATGCCGTTAAGCAAACTACGCATAAAAAAGCTGAACAATTCATGCTTGATACATTTCGCATGAAGGCGATTCGGATGATACAATCGCATCTTCCGCAATCCTATTCAACTGCTGAAATTTTACAACTCATTACTCAAAGCCCTATTAACTTGGAATTGGAAAATGATCTTGTATTAATAAGACAGCAATTAACTATAGGTCCAGGGTCTATTATTATATTATTTGGATCATTTAAGCAGTCTTCCGATTTAATGAGCATGCCTATTATTGATCATATTCAACTCTCTTCGGAATCCACACATTCCGGGTTTCCCTATCCTTCTCAACACTGTGGATGGGCGTTAATAGATGAGTTAGTGCATGCCTATACTCTGAGAACAGAGCAAATCCCCTTATATAGACAAATTGAATCTCGCAAAAAAAAACTTTCCCAACTCTTATTATTTGATCCTGATTATATTGCTAAAAGCTATCAACAATTCAAACTCAAGCGAGAAAATTTTGATAAAAATAAAGCGATTATTTTACCTTTGCATAGGCAATTACAAGAAGCTATTTTAAAAGGTTGTTTTCTATTTACCGAAAACAACAAAAAAATACTCTCCATTTTTTATGAAAAAATTCATTCGTCTGTTTCTCCTTTCGATCTTCTCACATCTCTTCAAGAAGAAATTACAAGGAAATTTATTCAATATCCAGCTAAGCTACTGGAAGACGAGTGGTTAGAAGGCAATCAAACTCTTCTTCGTAAAGGAACTCCAGCTGAAAGATTCCAACAAGCTAAGACCATCCTAGAAACAAGCCGAGAACAAATGATTTCTGATATTTCAGATTTAGAAGAAAATGACATATCAGCTTATATCCGTCTTATCGGTTCGGCGCTTGGCAAAGCCTCTCAAAATATTCTTCTACAATACTTTTCTGAAAAAATCGGTTACGCCCCTCCTATGCTTAGCGATTTTGAAAGAAAGGTTCAGCTTTGTGCGTTCGAACAATTATTAGTTTTTCTTGATGATATGGAAAAACCTATTGACCCAACTACTGATTTTATTCAAGATTTGATACAAAAAACTCAAAAAGATTTGGCAATTTTTACACAAACAATAGATGAATTACCCGCGGAAGCTTTAATTAATGAGTTAGAAATTTATTTTAATTCTAGATATAATAGTATAGTTAAATAAAACTAAAATTTATTATAAAAATAATTCTATGTTTTCTTCTAATCTAAGGAAATCCTCTTAAAAACTCTCAGCAATAATGTATTAAAACTATGGCTCAAAATCCCTTTTCCACTATACAACAGAAAATCCATTTTTTATCAATGTTAGTATATTAACTAAGACCTAAATAAATCACATTTATTATCGCGATCTAAAAATAACATCTTCCCTTCAAGTTCACCTCAAATAGAAGCTTGGAACGTATTTGCTCCTATTTCATTAATTGCTAATCAAATTTTTTCTACTAAAAGTAAACTAAATAAAACTCCTCGTTTAAGTCAGGCACATTCAAAATTTTATCTATATTGGAAGAAACCACAACTGAAAAATGTGAAGAAGAATTGCCAAAAAGAATAACCCCCACCCTTGGCAGAAAAAAGTAATAAAGAATAACTTGAAAAAATTTTATATTTCCCGACAAAACTCTTAAGAAAAAGAAAAGCGACAACTCTACTTGAAGTAAGTAAAGAAAAAAATTTATAGGTTTTCTAAAGGCAAATCAGGAGAAAAAATTACCACCTTAAATAAGGTAAAAATTATTTTTAAAAAGGAGAAATATTTATTCCTTTTTAAGAGGATATAAAGAGACTAAAAATTTCCAACGAAAATTATTAACTGCTTGATTTTGTATAAAGGTTTGCATTTCTGTTCGAGAAGAGCGTGCAAACATTCGAATTTCCGAATCTAATAAACGATAGAGGAAATGGTTAGCTACTTGTTTATTTGGCAAATAGATTTCCAATACTTTTCGACACTGGTTAATGAGGTATTGCTTGCGAAATAAACGTCCTAAAGCTAATCCAACAAAAAAAATAGGGATTAACTGCAATCCTAGCATAAAAGTTGTGGCTAAAGAGATATTAGTCATGAGAAGAGCTAAGTTTGCTACCAAAATAACACCTAAAAGCAAAATAAATAACAAACTTTCTTTTGAAGATTGCACGATAGGTCCTAAAAAACGACGTAGGCGAGAGGGAGAAGATTGATAGGCTAATATTTCTTCAAATTGCGGTTCTGTATACATCATGCGACCTACGTGAGCTAATTCATGAACCAACAATTCTTTGCGATTATAAATTCCTAGGTAATTCGACCGCTCCTTAAATTGAGCTCGTAATTGCAAAAAAGCTGCTGTAGGAGTTTGCTCGTCTAATTGAAAAATCCACGCGCAACCAGCATGCCAGGGAGCTAATTGATAGTTGTTAAAAAAAAGAGGGGGCCAATGAGGTGCTATTCCATAAATTTGCTTAGTCTCTTTGGCTGCTTCTTGCAACATAACTTGGGATGCAAGATCGCTTTCTTCAAAGGGAATATCAGGTCCGGTATTTTGAATGAGTTTTTGCTTTAAATTTTCGCAAAAAGCAACACGTTGATTAAAATTTACTTCAGATTCTTCCGGGCCAGGGATAAATCCTTCTTGATTCCATCTTTCCCAATCATTGTGTTTATTTAAGTTACTCATAAAAATTTCTTAATTTACTGTCAAAATTTTAACATTTAATTTCATAAGTTTATAATGAATAGATCGATAGAAATCAAATATCCCTTATTGAAATCCCCTTAAAAAATCACCATTGAAGAGAAAAATGACATTTTACTTGAAAGACGAGTGGCTTTATGGCAGGCTAGAACTGTTTATTTCCCAAAAATGAGCAGATTTGAGGATCCGTTATGCTAACAGATGATTATGAAGAGTTCACTGAATCGCAAATTCAAACATTAAAGCGATATGTTACCAATACATCTAGTCATGTTTTCGCATTGAGAAATTTACCCGAAGTCATTAAAGGCGCGCTTTTTTCGCGTTATTCGCGATCTAGTCTGGGATTAAGAAGTTTATTACTTAAAGAATTCATTTCTAACAATGATGAAACGGCATTTGAAGATATTGTTGGAGTAGCTTTCAAAGAAGAAGAGAAACAACAAACTCATCAAAGTGAGGCCATTAGAAAAGCGCAAGCTTTTTACGATCGAATTTTAGATGGTTATGGAGATGACTCAATTGGCGAATTAGGAGGAGCTCATCTAGCGATTGAAAATGTTTCTATGATGGCCGCTAAACTGATTGAAGACCATCGTATTGGAGGATCTCCTCTTGAAAAATCGACTCGCTATATTTATTTTGATCAAAAAGTGAATGGAGAATACCTTTTCTATCGAGAACCAATTTTAATGACTTCAGCTTATCGCGATAGTTATGTGCAAACCTGTAATATGTTATTCGATACGTATAGTCGTTTAATTCCTCCAATGACAGCTATTATTGAACAACGATTCCCCAAAGATCCCTCTATTTCTAAAACCGCTTATACAGCCGCGTTGCGAGCTAAAGTTTTAGACTGTTTACGAGGCTTACTACCTGCCGGAACCCTTACCAATATGGGAATTTACGGAAATGGTCGGTTTTTTGAACATCTTATTCACAGAATGAACTGTCAAAATTTGGCAGAATTACAAGATATCGCTAAAAGAAGTCATCAAGAGCTTTCTAAAATCATTCCTTCGTTTGTACGCCGCTCAGATCCAACCCATCGTACGCATCAAAGTTACGCCCAGTTTTTAGAAACAATGCAATCGGAACTTAGACTAATTGCCGAGCAATATCTTGGTAAATGTGATCGATCACTTCAACCCGGAGTTCGTCTGGTTTCTTCCGATCCAGAAGCTGTCACTAAGGTCGCCGCTGCTCTTCTGTTTTCACTAGGGGACAAAGGATTTGCAGACATTTGGAATCAATGTAAGCGGTTGTCCGATGAAGAGCTCGCGCGAATTTTAGATGCCGGTTGTAATGCACGTGAAAATAGGCGACAAAAATCTCCAAGAGCTCTCGAACATGCTGAATTTACTTTCGAAATCATCTCAGATTTTGGCGCTTATCGAGATTTACATAGACATCGCATTTTAACGCAAGAACGACAACTTCTTTGTTGCGACTACGGATTTTATATTCCTCCAGAAATTCAAAACACTCCTTACGAAGAAGCATATTGTCATGCACTCAACCAAGCTAAAGAAGTTTTTGATTTGATTTCAAGCGAACTTCCTGAAGAAGCTCAATATATCGTTCCAATGGCGTATAATATTCGTTGGTATTTTCATGTGAATTTGCGTGCACTTCAGTGGCTCTGCGAATTACGTTCTGCTCCAGCAGGTCATCCAAGTTATCGCCATATAGCTCAAACAATGGCTAGACTAACCTGTGAAGCCTTTCCTGCTTTCGAAAGATTTTTTAAATTTGTCGATTACGAAGGATACGAATTAGGAAGACTCGATCAAGAACAAAGAAAAATTGATAAACAACAATCTCTTCTTATTTAATCTGTGATTAAACGTAAGACTAAGTTGCAATTATTGATTGAAGTGACAAATTGAGCTAGCTCCTATTTATTATTTCAAAAATGTTTAAAAACATCCATGCACTTCGATCAAAAACTTCTCAGTTAATTTTTATTTCTATTCTTATATTTAATGATGGTAACTTACTAAATAGAATTTAAACAAAACAACTTTAAATTAATAAATTTATTTAAAATAATTATAGAAAATTTAATTATTTTTATTTAAATTTTATTTGTTTGTTTATAGATTTTTCGGGTAGTGCTAAATAGTTAAGGCTATTCTAATAAACAGATCTAATTGGATAGAGTAATTGTCCTAATTCAAGCGGAGAAAAGCAATTTATTTAAGAGGAA
Source organism: Candidatus Protochlamydia amoebophila UWE25 (assembly GCF_000011565.2). Lineage (NCBI taxonomy): Bacteria > Pseudomonadati > Chlamydiota > Chlamydiia > Parachlamydiales > Parachlamydiaceae > Candidatus Protochlamydia > Candidatus Protochlamydia amoebophila. Next base: position 232,669 of record NC_005861.2, on the reverse strand, counting down.
AGTCGGCTATAAATTTTAATTATATATGATTTCCTTTTTAATTTATAAAAATATAAACTTTAATTTTAAACTAATTTAGTTGGTTTTGTTGAGAAATAATAAAGCCAATTTTTATTGCTGCCTGAGCATTCCCTTGTTCAGTAGCAAGTTGATAATACCTTAGAACTAGTTGACTGGATTGTTCAACTTCTTGCCCCTTTTTTACAGAGTTCCAAGCTCGTATTGGGCATCTGCATCACCTTGATCGGCAGCGAGTTTAAAATATTTAAAAGCTTCTTGATCTGATTGTATAACACCTCGTCCATTGGAATATCTGACTTCGAGGTTGTATTGAGCATCTGCATCACCTTGATCGGCAGCGAGTTTAAAATATTTAAAAGCTTCTGTATCTGATTGTGTAATACCCTGCCCATTGGCATACCTGACTCCAAGCTCGTATTGGGCATCTGCATCACCTTGATCGGCAGCGAGTTTAAAATATTTAAAAGCTTCTGCATCTGATTGTGTAATACCCTGCCCATTGGCATATATGACTCCAAGATTATATTGAGCATCTGCATCACCTTGATCGGCAGCGAGTTTGTAATATTTAATAGCCTCTTGCTCTGATTGTGTAATACCCTGCCCATTGTCATATATGACTCCAAGGTTATATTGAGCAACTGCATGACCTTGATCGGCAGCGAGTTTAAAATATTTAAAAGCTTCTGTATCTGATTGTGTAATACCCCGCCCATTGGCATATATGACTCCAAGTTTATATTGAGCTTTTGCATCGCCTTGGTCTGCCAAAAGTTTAATTGGTAAAAATGAGGGAGAAGAAGAGTAAATAATTTTACTTTTTTTACCGCTCCAAAAAGACTTCCAATCTTCTCGAACATTTTCAGAAAAAAGCCCCAAGCCTAACGTACATAAAGTCTTAAAAGTTATATATATTCCAATTCCAATTCTACGCATTAAAGGGTATGTTTTTTCAAAGCTTCCTAAAAGGATATATGTTTTACCATTGTTTATTGTACTTTGGCTTAATTTTGGATCTGGGCTAGAAGAAAGAGCAAAGTAGTTGCTAGGAGCATCGCCATCTATATATTTTAATTGCATAGAATTCTATTTTTTAATTTATTAGTAAACTTTATAATATTTTGTTTTTTCTTATTAATAATAAGATATATTTACATAATATACAATTTAATTTTTATATTTAATTATAAAATTATAATTAAATATAAATTTAAGGATATTGCTAAATAGGTAAGGTTCTCAATTATCTATGGTAATCACAAATAAAATATTTTATTAACCCAATGGGATTAGTTAGCTTTTTAGAAAATAAAAGTGTTTTCCTTACAAGTCTTGCACACCTTTGTCTGAGAGTACAATTAATCTTTCAAGGTAGCTTGTCTGACCAGATGGCTTGCTAACTGGTTGATGTTGGCTCCAAGAAATGGTTTCATAATAGACATTAAATTTATCAGCGAAATAGAGAACTTATTTTTAAGGATTCAGGCAGTTTTGCAAAAAGAAGCCCGGCGGTTTTTTTATCTCGAGGATCCACTAGCCTAGCAAGCACTTGGCAATTTTTTTATGGAAGACAAGCCATAACCACTGGTCATTTTCAACTCATCGTTCTCATGACAACTGACTTGGGTATTTAAATCTTCCCTCAAGTAAATCATTGATAATGAAATTCATAAAATCTAGCAGCCATGGCATCCTTACCTCAAAAATTCTACCAACTCTATGAAGAAACACCCTTTCTCAAAGAGCTTTTCTGGCAAGTTCTTTTATTTGTTCGTTAATGTTTTTAGCTTCATTGTTTTTTAACTCTATTGATTATTAAAATACGAGGATTTATTGATCGAGATGATCCCAACTGTGAAGAATTCCTTTCATATCCTCTTTCAACATTGCATTGAGTTGCGGCTGGGTAACCATTTGCCGAAATTCTTGTCTTAAATGCTCATCTTGTAAACCTATGCAAGCTAAAGCCAAATAAGTGGAGAGGCAAGGTCTTTTTTGAATATCTTCGTTTTTTAATAAATTAAAACATGTATTTGCAACTTCAGGATTTTCTTTAAAAGCAAGTAAACCAATCGCAGCACGTTCATTATCTTCATTCAAAGGTTTCCCACAAACAACTTTTAATAAAAAAGCCTTTGCAGGATCCCCAATTGCTTTGAGCGCTCTAAGTATTTGTTCATCTGCAAAAAAATCTCCTTGACCAAGCGCTTCAAATAAAGAAATAATGGCTCGTTTATCTCCAATTTTACCTAAACATTTAACTATCAAAGAGGGTAGCAATCCATAGCCAGGAAAAATTGGATCATAAAATTGCTCATTGCCCAAACATTCAATAAGAAGAGGAACAATTTTATCTTTCTCTGCCACAATGGCATTCACTTCTTTTTCTGCTTCTTCGTCTTCAGATAAAATTAAATCAGCAATCAATCGAGGAAAACGATTTTGTTGATTTTGAATTTCATAAATAGAACGTAAATTTTGATACGCTGCTCTCGCGTCAGCCACTTTTTGCGCTTCCGATGCTGTAAAAAATAAAGCTGCTAAATTTTCTTTCATTTCAGCTTCGAGAGTTGCCAATCGTTCAATCCTCTCAATTGTAAAGTCAGGCTGAATTCCTTTTCCTTCTCCTTTATAATAATCTAACATGACAGAAAAGAGACCGCCAAAATGAGCGTCTCGATGCATCAAAATTTCATGATCCATTGCATCTACTAAAGGATAATGTTCAAATGGTTCGCCTGATTCTTGCATCATTCACCTAATTACTATTCGCTGTTAACAATTGCTTCTTTTTGATTTGCACGCATAAGAACTAAATTTGCGTTATAGCTAGATCTAACAAAAGGTCCACAATAAAGATGAGGTATTCCTATACTCAATCCATATTGTTCATATTTTTTAAATATATCAGGATGAACAAAAGATTTTACAAGGAGTTTTTGCCGATTAGGTTGTAAATACTGTCCAATGGTGACAATTTCACATCCTACCCTTTTTAAATCTAATAATGTTTCAAAAATTTCTTCTTCAGTCTCACCTAACCCCACCATTATCCCTGATTTAACCTTAAGTTGGGAGTGATATTTCTTTTGGGCAGCTTGTTCAAGTACACTTAAAGTTCTTTCATAAGTGGCTTTATGTCTAACACGTGGAGTTAAACGGCGAACTGTTTCAATATTATGATTAAAAATTTCAGGTTTAGCTTGTAAAACAAAGCTTAGAGCCTTTCGATTTCCTTCAAAATCCGAAGTTAAGACCTCAATAGTTACATCTTCATTAGTTTGCCTAATCGCCTCAATGACCTCGACGAGATGAGAACTTCCTCCATCAGACAAATCATCTCGTGCTACCATTGTGATTACAACGTGCTTTAATCCTAACTGTTGGACAGATAAAGCAACTCTCGACGGTTCACTTCGATCTAGGGGTTTAGGATTTTTTGAAAAGTCTATATCACAAAAACCACAGTTACGTGAACACTCTTTACCCATTACAAGAAATGTGGCAGTTTTTTTAGTCCAACATTCTAAGAGATTGGGACATTTAGCCTCTTCGCAAACAGTGTGTAAGCGATTTTGGTTGATGACTTGCCCAGTAATTTGAAGTTGGTTTCCTTTAGGAAGTGGCCGGTGCAACCATGAAGGAAAGCGGCCAAGCCCTACCACACCATCTCCAGTATTTTCAGGATTATCTGGTAGGATATTTAAGCGACGAGTTTTTGGAGAGTTTTCCATCACAGCAGTCCTTTAAAAATTGAATCTTATCCCTTTTTTTGCGTTTTAGGGGGTAAATGCAAGGGTAAACCTTCCCCTAGTAGTGCTGATTCTAGCCAAGCTTCCGGTAGAGTAGGATGGGCATGGATGGTTTCTGCCACACATTCCACGGTCAATTCGTTCGCAATAGCGAGAGTCATTTCTGCAATCATTACAGAGGCTTCATAACCAACAACTTGAGCGCCAAGAATCTGTCCTGATTTTTCTTCGACAACAATTTGGGCAAATCCTTCTGCCTGTAAAGCAGCTTGAGATTTTCCAAGCGCCTGAAAAGGAAAGCTCGCCAACTTAGCTTTATATCCTCTTTTCGTCGCTTCTTCAAGTGATAATCCGACTGTTGCGATTTCAGGATGAGTAAAGATTACGGAAGGAATCGCGTGATAATACATACGACTACTTTTTCCACAAATTTGGTCTGCTGCTATAAGGCCTTGGTGAGAAGCAACGTGAGCTAACCACCACTTCGATGCAATGTCCCCTACCGCGTAAATACCATCAACGTTTGTTTGCATTTTATCATTGACAGCAATCATCCCATTTTCTTGAACTAAAATACCTGCTTTGTCAAGTCCAATGTTTTTAGTATTGAGAGAACGACCTACTGCGACTAAACAACAGTCAGCAACGTAATGTTTTCCTTCTTCTACTTGAACTTGTATTCCCATCTCAACTTGTTCAATTTTTTGAACTTTTACCCCTGTTTCTACTTGAATACCTCGCTTAATAAATGCTTTTGTCAATGCTTGTGATACTTCAATAGCCTCAGACGAAATTAAACGTGGCAACAATTCTAAGATTGTCACATGGACACCAAGAGTGGCATAAAGAGAGGCAAATTCACAGCCAATGACTCCCCCTCCAACGATAATAAGTTTTTCAGGAAGAGTTTTCATGGCTAGCAGTGAGGTAGAGTCATGAATGCGTTCATAGTCAAATGGGAAAGCTGAAATATTACGCGGTTCTGATCCTGTCGCGATGATAATTTGATCGGCGGTAATACTTGTATTATCCTGACCTTTGATTTTAATTTCTCGAGGGGAAATAAATTGTCCAAATCCTTTAAAAACAGTAATTTTATTAGTTGCCATAAGCCCTTCTAAGCCTTTACGCATCCGTTCAATCACTCGGTCTTTATGGAAAGCAAGTTGAGCATAATCGATATTAACTTCACCCACATGAATTCCAAATTCTTTCGCTTCATGGATGCGATCAACAACTTCTGCTCCAGCAATTAGAGCTTTTGAAGGAATACACCCCCTATTTAAACAAGTACCACCCAATTCTTTGGCTTCAATCAATGCAACAGATTTACCTCGTTGTGCTGCTCGAATCGCAGCTGGATAGCCGCCAGGGCCTCCTCCAAGAACAGCCACATCGAATTTTTTTATTTCCATCATTCTCTCCTTCGATAAACTTGTCACTAGAGTTAAAACTTCCTAAATTTTTAATTAGCATCAACTCCAAAATGAGATGTTTAGCATATACAATTGTCAATTCAGAATCATCATACTTCTTTGAAAAATTTGGAAATAAATGCATCAAACAAGAGGAAAATAAGATCTCAAATAGTCTTTCCATATAAAAAACTTATTATTAAAATAAAATAAGGATCTAAATCTACTTCTAAGTTAATAAAAACAAAAAAAGAAAGAAAAAAAGTCTTTTAAAAGTGCATTTAAAAGACTTTTCTAAATAATAATATTAGAATTCGATTTTTCATAAAAAATAATTCTAAAAATTAGCTATTTTTGCTGTTTTCAACAATCTTTAAAGGCTAAAAACAACTTTTTTATTTACTTAAATTAAATTAAGTCAAAAAACACAATCGCCTAATTAATAACAACTTAAGTTGGATATGCAATTCTATTTAATTTGGACTTGACAAAATTTATATGAAATTTTTCTCTAATGCTTGCGTTTTGATAAAGAAAAAGATAATATGTCAATAGGTGTTTATAATCCTTCTACATGGAGATCGGAGCATCCCAATAATAAGTTAAAAAGTTAAATATTTATATAAGATTAATAGGGCGTTTTAATGAGCGCAGTACCTAAAAAAAAGTTATGTTGGAATTGTGAAGGAAATGTCGCAAAAAACGTAGATAATTGCCCCTACTGCGGAGTATATATTCACGCTGTAGATGAAGAAAACTCAGGTTGGAGACCATCTTACCACTCATCGGAAGAAGAAGAAGAAATTCCGACTCCTCTCTACCAAATCCAAGAAAATGAACAAAACGAATTTCAATCTAAGGAACAGACCGAATTAGCTGAAGGATCGTTTGTTACGATAGAAATGTCTTGGACTCTTCTCAAAAAAGACATTTTACCTACTTTATTTTTGATGTCAGGATCTATTTTTTTCTTGTTTGGAGTCGTCCTGCTTCTTTTTTCACAAGAAGGAACTCTTACCCTGCAATGGAAGAGCCATTATTGGAGTGTTTTTTTAGGTCTTAGCCTCCCTTTTATTTTTTTAGGTTGGAGATTTTTACAGACGCTGGAAAATGAGTAGTATTTCCTGAAATGACCCTCTAAATTTTATTATTTTGCAGATAATAAATCTGGATGAATTTATAAAAACTCACTCAAGCTTGATCATTAAGACCATAGGACCCACAAAGTTATGGTTGCCGGAATAATAGCCATTCCTGTGAATAAAAGTCCGTAGTACGTATAAGTTGAAAAAGTAACAGAATACCCATTCTTTTCCAAAAAACTCACTGCGACTATATTTGCTGATGCACCAACAGGAGTGATATTTCCTCCCAAACAAGTTCCAATAAATAAAGCAAACATTAAGAGAGACAAAGAAAAATCCGTATTATCCGCTACCTGTTGCACGACAGGAATCATGGCGAGAAGATAAGGGACATTGTCGACAAATGCTGATATGATTAAAGAAATAAAAATTAAAAAAAAATAAACCATCAATAGATTAGGAGGAACATGACTCACAATCCACTTTGCTAAAGCGTCCATCCACCCCTCTAAACGAACAGCTCCGACTAAAATAAATAGAGCCATCAAAAAAAAAGTTGTCTTCCAATCTAACGTCTTGAGAATCTGTTCTGTAAATACCCATTTAGGGCCTAAATGATGCCAGATCAATCCTATTATAGCCAAACCCATTGAAAAAGATCCTACCATCCAAGAAGAATCTGGATCAAAAGGAGAGCCAATAGATAATCCTACAATCAAAATCACTAACAATAACGAAGGAATCCAAGATTTCACCTTTTCGAGTTTGATCAATTCAGCAGGTTGTTTAAAATTTCTGAAAAGATAAAAAGCCAACCACAGTGTAAAAAAAGCACCCACTTGCACAATAAAAAAAATACCAGGCTTTCCTAAATAAACAAAAAAATCACCAAAAGTCATTTTCATATAAGTGCCTAAAATCATACTAGGCGGATCCCCAATCAACGTTGCTGTTCCCTGTAAATTGGAAAACATGGCTAATAAAATCAGCGGTTTTACAGGTGAAATTTTTAATTTTTCGCAAAGCGCCAAGGCAACTGGGGCAATTAACAAAACAACAGCAACATTTTCAACAAACATAGAAATAATGCTTGATAAAAGAAAAATACTAATTAAAGCGCTTCTTACTGTTTTTGAACGGTCAACTAACCATTCCGCAAACACAGCTGGGACTCGCGAATACAGAAATAACTCTGCCAAAATCAATGTCCCCATGAAAAGCCCCATAACGTTCCAGTGAATTTCATGAAAAGCCGCTAACAACCCTATTTGTTGTAAAATAATTAAAGCAGCAACGCCTATTAATGAAAACATCGCTTTATGCTGAGGAACTAAGACAAAGCTAATATAGCAGGCTACAAAGATCACCAAAGAAATCATCATGCCTCAATCAATTAAATAAAAATTTGTTATACACAAAATCACTTCTTGATTAAAACATAAATTGTCATCCGATGTTTTAAAAATACTCTTATAACCACGATTTTACTATTAAGGTATATATGATTTTATTTGAATTTGATGAAGAAACTCCCTTTTTTCCAATCAAACGTTTTAAAGAAATTCATGATATTCAAATTAATCTTCCAATCATTCAAGATGAGTTGATCGAAAATAAAGTTTGGCTCCGATGGGGTAGTGATACCTATGATCAATCAGGTCATTGTCAATTTCTAAGCGGGAATTGGACTGTTTTTCCCATCTATTTTGGGAACTATTCAGGCCACGGAATGGAAGTCAGTGCAGGCTTAACTCTAGAGCAAAGGGAACAAGTATTAGATTCTCTTCCTATCCGATTTCCTAAAACGACAGCTCTTCTAAAACATTTCCCTAGCATTAATTTCGTCGCTCTTTCAAGGCTTCATCCTCACAGCAACTTAGCCCCTCATCGACACAACAATCCTCTCTCATTTATTTGCCATTTAGGATTAATTATTCCTGCTGAAGAACAATGCGGATTAAAAGTCAAAGATCAAACCTTCATTTGGAAAAAGCCAGGTGATGGGATTGTTTTTAATGACAACTTAGAACATAGCGCTTGGAATCATTCTAATGAAGAACGTATCATTTTGTATATTGACTTCAGAAGACCGTTAGAAACATTTAAAAAATAGTTACTAAGTCCTCTTTTCCGCTTTAAATTTAATGCTGAAAGAATGGGGTCTAATGAATGCGACATCAAAAATTTGTTGAACAAATTCCTGAAAATTTATCATTTGAGGTAATTCTAACTTTTGAAAAAAACATTCTCAATGACATTCCTATTGAGGATATAGATTCCATTGATAAAATTAATAACTTTTCGAATAAAAATTTAATTTTAAACACTATATGTAATGAAAAATTAAGCTGTGATGCTCTTACTAAAAACTTATTTATTTTTAAGAAAAGGTAACAAAGAAATATTTATTGAACTTTTAAGCTTTTTAAATGCCTGTCAGGCTGATGGTTTAAAAGCACAATTGTTTTGCATTTTTTAGCTTTTTAATTCTTCTTTAAAAGTAAATCCATTAATCAACGAATACAGATTTTTTAAATAGAAAAGCTTTTTCGATTAATCGAAAAAGCTTTTCTATTTTGATGTTATACAATTTCAACCTTATTACAACATTTTTTAAATTTCTTGCCACTTCCACAGGGACAAAGATCGTTGCGACCAACACGTGGGCCTACTACGATTGGTTCAGGCTTATTCTCTTCTATCTTTGATTCTTCTTGCGTCTCTTCATCCGCTGCCATTTCTTGTGAAGGCTGCTCATTTTGTAAGTCTACAAAAAGAGAGCGATTGGTTTCTAAACGGAGGCCTGATTGAAGAAGCTGTTCCAAAGTTTGTTGAGGAGCAATAATTTCAAACCTAAACATAGAACGCGCTACTTCGGTTCTTAAATTGCGACTCAATTCATCAAATAAGGCAAAAGCTTCGTGTTTGAACTCTGTCAAAGGATCTCGCTGCCCTACCGCTCTTAATGTCACGTCAGAACGTAAGTGGTCCATACGTAAAAGATGCTCTTGCCACATTTGATCAGTTTTACGGATCATTAAATTGCGTATAGCAGTATGAGCTGGAAAAGGAGACTCTCCCATTGCAATCAAATGACCTGGAACTTTTGCATTCTCGCTTGCAATCTTTTCTTTTAAAGCCTCAACTACTTTATCGGCTGCCATTTGCTCTATTTCTTCTATCTCTAAATGTTCCTTATCAAAAAAATACTCATCAAAAGTAACAGGAAAAAGATGAAGAAGCCATTGACGATATCCTTCTGGATTCCATCCCCCTTCTTCTGAGCGACTTTTAAAAAATTGATCTGCGCCCATTGAACACACACTTTCAATAATTTCAATAGCGACCGGTTCAATATTACCAACTCCAAGGATTTCATTGCGGAAAGCATATATCTCTTGTCTTTGTTTATTCATGACATCGTCATACTCTAAAGTATGTTTACGCATAGTATAATTACGTTGTTCTACCCTTTTTTGGGCTGTTTCAATAGATTTATTAAGCATTCCCGCTGAAATAGGCTCACCCTCAGGTGGACGAAACTTTTGTAAAACACTTGTGATCCTAGGAGAAGCAAATAAACGGAGTAATGCATCTTCAAAGGAGATATAGAATTTAGAATTTCCTGGATCCCCTTGTCGCGCACAACGACCTCTTAACTGTCTATCAGTACGACGAGATTGATGACGCGTAGTTCCCATAACATACAAACCACCTAAATCGGCGACTCCTGGTTCTAACTTAATATCCGTCCCTCGACCTGCCATATTAGTTGCTATGGTTATAGCGGCACGTTTCCCTGCTTCAGCAATAATTTCAGCTTCTCGTTCGTTTTGTTTAGCATTTAAAACGGTATGCTCAAGCCCATTTTGCTTAAAAATACGAGAAAGTTTTTCAGATACTTCCACAGATTCTGTTCCTATCAAAATAGGACGCTCTTTTTCATGTACTTCTCTGACTTCTTTCAAGATAGCATTATATTTTTCTCTTTCAGTCATGTAAATTTCATCATTGAAATCAACACGTCGATTAGCTCGATGCGTAGGTATTTCTAAAACATCGAGCTTATAAATTTCTTTAAACTCATTAGCTTCTGTTGTTGCTGTTCCCGTCATCCCAGACAATTTTTCATACATGCGAAAAAAATTCTGCAAAGTAATTGTCGCATAAGTTTGCGTTTCTTTTTGAATTTCTACACCTTCTTTTGCTTCAATTGCTTGATGCAAGCCATCTGAAAAGCGTCTTCCTGGTTGAGGGCGTCCTGTATTCTCATCAATAATAACGATTTTATTATCATGAATAATGTAATCGACATCTTTTTCCATTAATAGATGAGCTCTCAACAACTGACGAAGGTTATGTGCTCTTTCTTTGCGTTTTGCGTCTTCTTCTTTAATTTGCATTTTACGAGCCATCTTAGATTCCGCATCAAGAGATAAGTCCTCGTCAACTTTGATGTATTCATCACCGATATCCATCATAATAAAGTCTTCTGGACTTCCAATTCCATTTGTATAAGTCTGCCAAGCGTTAATTCCCTTGTCAGTCAATTCATACTCATTACCTTTTTCATCAATAATCATATAAAGTTCTGCCAAAGTCTGAGTGCGCTCCTCTTTATTTTGCTCAGCATGATAATAAAGATCCCATTTATCAATAGCGGCTCGGATATCTGGATTTTCTTTTAAACGTTTGAGAATTTTATTTTGCGGTGTTCCTTTTCCAACTAACCAAAGTTTTCGATAAGCTTCTTGTTCAGACTCTTCTAACTTCTTATCTTTTTTTCCACTTCCTAATGCTTCAACTTCCTCCACTACTTTACGAGCATCAGAAGCTAATCGATTACATAAATCACGCTGTCGTCTAACAAGTTCCGCCACTCCTTCCTTTAACTCGTCGTACATTTGGCGGCTATCTGGAACTGGACCTGAAATAATTAAAGGCGTTCTAGCTTCATCAATTAAAATCGAATCCACTTCGTCGATAATTGCAAAGTAATAGCCTCGTTGAACTTGATCTTCTTTTGACATAGCCATCGAATTATCACGTAAATAGTCAAATCCAAATTCAGAAGCAGTTCCATATACGACATCGCTTTCATAAATTTCTTTACGTTTTTCGATAGCTACACTATTAGTTAAAGCGCCTGTTGTTAATCCGAGCCATCGAAGAACAGTTCCCACCCATTCACAATCTCGCTGCGCTAGATAATCATTAACTGTAATCAAATGGACTGGTTTACCAGTAAGGGCGTTTAAATATAAAGGCATCACTGCTGTTAGAGTTTTACCTTCGCCTGTGTGCATTTCTGCAATAGCTCCATTATGCATAGCGATTCCACCTAGGACTTGCACATCATAAGGAACCATATCCCAACGTTGGTTATAACCAGAAACATGAATTTCTGTTCCGTTTAAACGTCGACAAACAGCTTTAACAACCGCATAGGCCTCTGGTAAAAGCTGGTCTAACATTTCTCCATTTTTGAGACGCAGACGAAATTCAGCCGTTTTAGCTTTTAATTGTTCATCACTCAAAGATTGAAATTTCTGATCCCATTTGTTGACTTCTTCAACTTGTTTTCGGTATCTATTCAATAGGCGGTCATGAGCACTGCCGAAGATTTTTTTGAGGAATCCAAACATATCTATACATCTCTTTTAAATTGACATTGTATATAAACAAACGCTATTTTTAGTTTGATATCTCGAAAATTTCTGCTAAAAAATCAACGGTTTGTTCGATAAAAAGGAAAAGTGGTTTAAGAAGAATAGTAACAACTATTTTCAAGAACCGATTCTTTTAAGTTACCAAAAAAACTGCATTTCCAGGAGAAAAACTCAAAATTCAGGTTTTTAGATCTTAAAAATCTTTTACATCCGCTAAAGAAACATGTCTTAGCGACATAGAAAGATCAAATGAATAATAATAGAGAATAAATCTTTTCTTTCAAAGCTTTTAATCCTCTCGTAAAGACTTGTCAAATAAGGCTCTGAAGAAGTAATCTATTTTTTTTACAACCAAAGTATAAGGAGTGCTCTATGAGATCTTCTAATCCTGCTCTTGCTGGGAATCCATTTTCAGGATTTGGCATTGCGTCCAAATCCAGTGCCATGACAATTCGTGGAACAATCAACAAAACAGCTATCTTACTCCTACTAGTATTTCTTCCTGCCATCTGGGTTTGGAAAACTTTTTTTAATGCTGGACAAAATCCAGCTGCTATTCAAACTTGGATGATGGTTGGCTTGATCGGCGGATTTGTTTTATCTTTAGTCACTGTGTTTAAAAAAGAGTGGGCTCCATTATCAGCGCCCTTATATGCTATTATGGAAGGTCTATTCTTAGGAGGAATTTCAAGTATTTTTGAAACTTCTTATCCAGGAATTGTCATGCAAGCAATAAGTTTGACACTTGCTACTTTACTTGCCATGTTAGTTATTTACCAAACCGGACTAGTTAAACCAACTGAAAATTTTAAACTAGGAGTCATGGCCGCTACAGGAGGAATTGCTCTTGTTTATTTAGTCGCTATTGTCTTAGGATTTTTTGGAATCAATGTTTCTTTTATTAACGGAAGTGGTTTATTTAGCATTCTTTTTAGCTTGTTTGTCGTAGGAATTGCTGCTTTAAATTTTATTATTGATTTTGATTTCATTGAACAAGGGGCGCGAGCCAACGTTCCTAAATATATGGAATGGTATGGGGCATTTGCTTTGATGGTAACGCTTGTTTGGCTTTATATTGAAATGTTACGTTTGCTTGCTAAACTTAACGATCGTCGTTAATTCTCAATCAGTCGTCGATGTAGGCTATCTACATCGACTTACTTATAATAAAGATAGTCATAGAAATCGGCTTCATTAGTCAACAAAATACTATGATAAAATTTACAAATTGGTTGCACCGCATCTAACACCTCCTGATTTCCTATTCCAGGCATATAAATCGCATCCAAATTAGGAATGAAAGTTTGCTGCTCTAACATTTTCAAGCCAATGAGATAATCATTTATACTAAACCCCTCTTCCGAAACGCGAAAATAAATGAGGCGACGTTTAAAAAGAAGTGCTTGCACAGCGCAATATAACCCTTTACTTTGATAAGGTGGATTTCCCAGATATTTATCTAAATCTTCTAATCCTTGACAAAGATAAGCCGTGCGAAACTCTCCGCGTTCAGCCTCTCCAAATAAAACGATTGTATAAATTGTATCCATCAATTTACCTTAGAAAATCTGAAATCGATTACTATCTTGATAAAGCGCTGTCGATTCTAATTCTGCCTCAATAGCTAATAACCGATTGTACTTAGCAATTCGGTCAGATCTAGAAAGAGAACCTGTTTTGATTTGTCCTGTATTAGCCGCTACACTAATATCGGCAATGATACTATCTTCTGTTTCGCCAGATCGATGAGAAATAATACAAGCATAATTGTTAGTTTGAGCCAAACGAATTGTTTGCAGCGTTTCGGTTAGTGTTCCGATTTGATTAATTTTCACTAAAATTGCATTCCCCACACCAAGTTCAATTCCTTTTTCCAGAAATTTGGGGTTGGTGACAAAAATATCATCTCCTACAATTTGTATTTTTCGTCCTAATCTTTCAGTTAATCGTTGCCAACCACACCAATCTCCTTCAGCTAACGCATCTTCAATTGAATCAATTGGATAATTTTGACAAAGGGTTTCAAGATAGGCAATTTGCTCTTCAGCGGTTCTTTCCGCAAATACTTGATTCTTTTGTTTCTTTTTCTTTTCAAAATATTGCTTAGTAGTTTTATCATAAAATTCCGAAGCTGCACAATCCATTGCTAGAACCACTTGTTTACCAGGTTGATAACCAGCTTTTTCAATCGCTAATAAAATCAATTCTAAAGCCTCTTCATTTGAGGAAAGGTTAGGTGCAAAACCCCCTTCATCTCCAACAGCTGTCACATGCCCAGCTTTTTTAAGTATTCCTTTTAACGTGTGAAAAATTTCAGCTCCCCACCGAACCGCTTCACGAAGAGTAGAAGCTCCAACAGGTCGAATCATAAATTCTTGAAAATCAAGAGAGTTATCAGCATGAGCCCCTCCATTAATAATATTCATCATGGGACATGGTAAAAGATGGGCATGAACCCCTCCAATGTAGCGATATAAAGGGAGATTTGCTGTCAACGCTCCCGCCCGTGCTAAAGCTAGCGAAACACCTAAAATCGCGTTGGCTCCGAAATGACCTTTATTGTCTGTCCCATCAGCTTCAATTAACATCCGATCTAATCTTTCTTGATCATAGACCTGCTCTCCAACCAGAATTTGTGCAATTGGACCATTAATATTAGCAATTGCTTTTAAAACTCCTTTACCAAAGTAATAATTGAGATCCCCATCACGTAATTCTAATGCCTCATTTTCTCCTGTAGAAGCTCCAGAAGGAACAGACGCTTTAACCATGACATTTTGATCTGTAATTAGTTCAACCTCAACAGTTGGATTACCTCTAGAATCTAAAATTTCTCTTCCTTTTACAGATCTTATATATGACATAATTCCTCTTCAGTTATCTTCTAATATGCTTCTCATTACTAGTTTCCATTAATACTTGATAAGACATATAACGAACAAAAGAAATATGCTCTTCTTCAACTGCCTGACGAACCGCACACTGTTCTTCATGAGAATGGGTGCAATCGGGAAATTTACAATTTAAACCACATGCATGAATTTCAGGAAAATAACCTTCTACTTCACTTTTATCCAAATCCCATATGCCAAAACTTTTAATTCCCGGGGTATCAATACACCATCCTCCAAATTCCAATGGAATCAATTGAGTCGTTGTCGTTGTGTGAGAACCTTTTTTTGTTCGTTCAACAGTTTCCCCTACGCGCAGATCCAAACCTGTCATAGCATTAATTAAAGAAGATTTTCCTACACCAGACTGCCCAGAAAAAACAGAAGATTTTCCCAACATAGCCTGACGAAGAAGATCTAAACCTTCATTTTTAGCGGCACTAACTGAAATGACAGGTACTTTAGCTACCGCATAAGCTTTTAATAGCTCTTGATAAAGATCTTTTTCTTGTTCTCTTAATATTTGATCTTCATCATCCGCATCAAAAAGATCTACTTTATTAATCACGATTAAAGGATCCATGTTTCCTTTATGAGCAGCAATAATATATCGATCGATTAGAGAGGGTTTTAAAGGAGGATTAACCACGGAAACCGTAATAATTACTTGATCAATATTTACAGCAATTAATTGTTCTTTTCGACGAGAAAGATTGTCTGCCCGAGAAAGAATTGTTCTGCGAGGTTTTACACTGGCAATGATTCCCTCTCCTTCGTGCGTTTTCTCAAATAAAACAAAATCACCTACGGCAACAAGATTTTTAGCTTGTGTCTTATCTCGTTTAAGCAAACCTTTCAAGACACAGCTAATTCGTTCACCTTGATAATCAACTAAAATTCCTTGCGGAATAATAGAAACAACTCGTCCCTCTAGCCATTCTTGCTTACTAATTTTTTGTTGATGCCCTTTTTCAAGGTTCTTTAAATATTTTTCTTGATCTGTTTTTTTATATTTTGACCGATCTTTCGCTACCGCTAACTTTCTTTGCATGCGGCTTTCTTTACGTGGTTGGAAATAATCTTCTTCAGGATCTCTCCAATAAGAGCGATCATCATCTGCATTACTCATTCAACAATTCCAAGTTAACATGAATTTTGGATAAGGGATGACACTGTATTCTTTATCTAAAAATTCATTTGATTTAAAGCATATAATAAAATTCCGCCAGCTACTGCGACATTTAATGACTCCATTTCTCCAGACATGGGAATACAGATAGGCTCAGCAAATTTAAACACTTCTGGAGAGGGTCCATGAGCTTCATTACCCATGATCAAAATTTTTCGTTTTTTAGAGACCGTTGATTTAAGAATTTGGCCTTTCAAATCTGCAACCAACGTTTGGAAGTTACCCTGTTTCGCTAACAATTCCAATTCGTTGATATTTCCTCTTCTCAACGGGATTTTAAAATGGGCTCCCCGTGCTGATCTTAAAACTTTTTCATTGTAAGGATCGCAACTGGTAGGGAGTAAATAAATTCCGTTCCACCCAAAAGCCAGTGCTGTTCGCATCAAAGTTCCCAAATTTCCTGGATCATTAATTCCGTCTAAAACTAAAATATTTTGAGCTTGCTTAAGAGAAGAAAAAGGAGGCATTTGTATCTCTGCAATCACTCCTTCCGGAGTACTATTCCCAGAAATTTTTTTCATAATTCCCTCAGTGACTTGCCATTTTTCGAAACCTTCAAAGGTTAAATACGGAGCATAGGCCGAAGTGTAAATAATCTTTTTAACGAAAGAAAGAACTTCTCGAATTGGCTTACTTCCCTCCAAAATTAATGCTTTATGTTCTAAACGATAACGACTATTTTCCCTTAATTTAACCAAATGTTTGACAAAAGGATGTTGTAAACTAGTGATAAAATGAGGTGTCATATTTTCCATAACATTGTTTGTTTTAAAGCGTTCAATACCGTTTGCGAATCTTGATAATCATTATTAATAGCCAATTTCTCAGCTTCTGTTAAAAGTATACCCATCTGCTTACCTGCCGAAATTCCATTAGCTTGTAAAAGTGCAGAAGAAATCAAAGGTGTTTTTTGTTGAATTCGTTCAATGTGGGATTTTAACTTTTCAAAACGGTTTTTAAGTTGAATCAACAATTCATTCCCTTTATTTAAGGGAAAAGTTGCTGCAATCACTTCTACTACAATAGAGAAATCAGGATTAGCTAAAGCATGAGCCCAAGGATAAAGATCTTCCAATCCGTTTTCTTTTTCTTTTTTAATTAGCTGGTTTAAATCTTCAAAATAGTGAAGAAGCTTAAGATCACGATTTGTGACCTTAAGACGTTTAGCCACTTCTATCTTTTCTTCTCGATTCAGCCTAGGCATCAATACTATCAAATAAAAAATAGTCGCACAATTTTTAGGGAATCGTTTATAGGCTTCTACTAAATGCCTCAATTCATTAATTGGTAATCCTTTTAACTCTGGAAAAATGACATCTAATAAAGTCAATCTATGCATCTCTACAATAGCCTGATCAAAACATGGATACATAGCCATCTTTTTAAATTCTTGCCAAATTCTTTCGATCGCTACAGCTGGGAAAAGCTGCTCGGCATTTTCAAAAATAGCTTGCTGAGTTTCAAGTTCGATGGCGAATCCAAAACGCGCAGAAAAGCGAAATGCTCGTAGCATTCTTAACCGATCCTCTTGAAATCTCTCATGAGGATTTCCAATCGCTCGAATAAGATGCCTTCGAATATCCTCTTGTCCATTCACAAAATCATAAATAACTTCTTTCAAAGGATCGTAAAACATTCCGTTAATTGTAAAATCACGCCGCAAAGCGTCTTCTCGTGCTGTTGAAAGAACAATACCTGATGGGTGTCTCCCATCCACATAATCTAAATCTTTGCGAAACGTAGCCACTTCAAATTGATGGCCTTCCCAAACAACAATGACCACCCCAAAAGCAAGCCCTACCAACAACGTATTAGGGAAAATATCCATAATTTGTGCAGGAGTCGCATCTGTGGCAATATCAATATCTTCTGATGGATGTCCCATTACATAGTCTCTTACCCATCCACCAGCAAAATAAGCTGTATGTCCTGCTTTCACCAATTTAGTTACGATAATTTTAGCTTGTTTAAAAACATCCATGAGATATCTATATCTTTTAAACGTGTAAATTTAATGATTATAAAAGTATAATCATATCAAATATCAGAAATAAATCTGCAAATTCCATTCATTTAATTATTATTTTTTGAAGATCATTTTTCACTGATATTTGATCATATCAATTTAAAAGTAATTCTCAAAAATTTTTCGCTACATTGGATAACTAAAATTTTCTAAAAAAATGCGATTTTTGAATAAGATTTAAAAGTTTCTGATTTAGTTTTAAAAGGCCCATTTTCAATCGAATCAGGCAGGCTTATGGCTTCGTTACCTAAAATCCATGTTTTAACTGAACAAACTATTAATCAAATTGCTGCTGGAGAGGTTATTGAAAATCCCGCTTCGGTAGTCAAAGAATTAGTTGAAAACTCCATGGATGCTGGAGCAACAGAGATTTGCGTTGAAATACAGGGAGGAGGGCGACAACTTATCCGTATTTCTGATAACGGATGTGGAATGAGCGAAGATGACGCTCTTTTGTGTTTAGAAAGACACGCTACATCCAAAATAAAAAATGTGGACGATATTGAAAATATTCTTACTATGGGATTTAGAGGAGAAGCTATCCCTTCAATCGCTTCGATTTCGAAATTTTCACTTCTTACCACACCTCAATCAGGCGTTAGTTCAATTGATAAATTAATGCAAGGGTCTTTGACAATTGTCGAAGGTGGGCGTATTCAATCACATGGGAAAGCGACTCGTTCTCCTGGTACAACAATTGAAGTTAAATCACTTTTTTTTAATGTGCCAGTCAGACGTAAATTTCAACGCTCACCTAATTATGATACACAAGAAATCGTTAAAATTCTGACAAATTTGAGTTTAGCTTATCCAAATATTGCTTTTGAGCTAATTAGCGATCAAAAATCCATCTTGAAAATGCCTCTTATTTCAATCGATATTAATCATCAACAGCAATTATTAAAAAAAATCGAAACATTACTAGGTAAAGAATTTTCTCATTCTCTCTGCCCTCTTACTTTTTCTTCTCCTCCTTATGAAATAGAAGGCTATATTGGGCTACCTTCTATTCATAAACCCAACCGAACCAGTCAATACCTATTCATTAATCGCCGCGCTGTTTATTCTCCTCTTATTGGGGTAGCTATTCGAGAAGGATATGGAACTATGCTCGGTACAAATAGGTATCCCGTTTTTATTTTACATCTCCGCCTTCCAGGCTCACTTTTTGACGTTAATGTACACCCACAAAAAAAAGAAGTGCGCTTAAGACAGGAGCAAAAACTTAAAGAGACTTTAATCAATGCTGTTCAAAAAGCCTTAAGACAAGAAAATCCCCATCAAGCCTTTTCCGAAATGGCTAACCAAGTTCAAAATGAAACTTGCGTTTATCCTTGGTCAGCCCCCTCTTTTCAAACTCCTTTTCAGGTCAAAGAAGAGTCATGGGAATTCAAACCTAATCACAAATTTTCTACATCGATCGATGAAAACCCCACTTTTATTAAAAACATAGAAAATTTAGAGTTAAAAAATGAAACTTTTAATCCCTCTTCTTTTATCCAAACTAGGTCTCTTCCTACTAAAGAAGAACCAACTTTTTTTATTTCCCATCAACAAAAAGCGCCTAAAGTATTACAAACTTTAACAGGCTATTGTTTGTTAGATGCTTGTCAAGTAAAAGGAACATTTAATAGCAATCAAGAATTGAATGGACTTCTATTGCTCGATCAAAAACAAGCCTATTCGCGTATTAAATATGAAAAACTGCTTTTTAATCTCAAAGGAAAGCAAGCTATTCAGCAATTAATTGTCCCTCTGACGTTCCAATTTTCTATTCCAGAAACTACGTTATTAAAGACACACTTAGAAAGTTTAAATCAGTTAGGTTTTTCGATGCGTGAATTTGGAAATCAAACATTCGTGTTAGATGCTTTTCCTTCTATAATGTCTGAACAAGAAATTGAAACTTGTTTGTTAGAAATGATTCAAGATTTGTCAACTTTACAACAGAGTCAGCAACTCCAGATAAAAATAACAGAAAAGCTTGCGTTAACTGCTAGCCGTTCTTCTTTTTCTAAAAATATCCAATTATCAATCGATGAAGGTCAAGGATTAGTCGATCAACTTTTTATGTGCGATATGCCTTATCTTAGCCCCTCAGGATCTCCTATTTTTGCCTATTTTAAACTTCAAGAGCTAGCTGATTTATTTCGAAAATATTCTTATTTCCCTTCTCAAGATTCAACTTTTTAAATCTATAAAAAATAAAAAAAATTCTCCATCAAAATTTCTAAAGAAACTCCAGAATTTATATTTCGTATAAAAGGTACTTTTTAAATAGTTTTTAAAATTATAAATTTTTGATAGCTAGCTTCCAAACTCAACAGTTATGTTGAGTTTGGAGTTAAATTATAAAATCCTAATAATAGTGATTGCACAAGCTGTTGGAGGACTACCTTCCCCAACTGGAGCGATAAACTGGCCACCAGGATTAGCGACAGCTTGGATAATAAGATCTTGGCCACTTGTCGCATTCAATAAAAAATTTGTAGTCAATGGAATGGTGTCTGCTGTTAGTTCTCCACTCAATTCCCCAAAAACCTGGCTTCCTTCAACTTGGGAGCCATTAAAGGTTGCCCAAAGAGCGCATGTGGCATCCATTACATTTAGAGTAAATTGTCCTCTCACCTGAACTAAATAAATTCCTGTTTGTTTACAAGTGAACGTTGTGTTAGTTGGACGCACCCAACCATCTAAAATTGGACAAACATCAAAGCTCAAATTAACTGGAGATGGATTTACCGATTGTGTCTCTATTCCATAGGCAAAAACATAATTATTGCCAAAAGCTGGTCCACTAGCACCAGTTAATCCCGTTGCTCCTGTCAAACCTGTGGCTCCTGTCAAACCTTTAGACCCTGACATACCATCAGCTCCTGGGAAACCATCCGCTCCAGTTAATCCTGTAGCTCCTGTCAATCCTGTGGCTCCCGTTAAACCAGTTGGTCCTGTTAGACCTGCACCTTCACCTGTTGGTCCCGGAGGGCCTTGTGGACCTGTTGCTCCTTGAGGTCCAGGAGGACCTTTAGGGCATTTTTTGCTATGACAGGAATTTCTTAAAAGATTAACAACATTATCTAATGTTTTTGGATCTTTTTCCAAATTTTTAGTTAAAGATAATAACTCTAATTTTTCACATGAATTGGCATAAATAGCTTCGTGAAGAGCCAAAATGATTTTATCATCTCTTTCTAAAGTCTCAATGGAATTGGCATCAGTGACAGTTTTTACATAGATACCTTGATCTTCAATTAAATATAGACTAGTTACGCAAGGTTTATCTGACTGCTGCTTAATTTCTTTAATGACAATGTTAGTCCCTGATGGATGGTAATAGGTGATTAATTTACCATCAGGCTCATGGATAACAAAAAACTCTTCCGATTGGTTCAAAGCAGGGAAAATACCAGTATCATTGGTATACAAATCTTCATAAAAAAAATCGGTCTGCGCTTGTGCACTATTTTCTAACGGGTAAAATCCAGTAAAGAGGATCAGGATTTTGAAAAAGAATTTTTTGGTGTTCATAAAAAACTTTATTGTTGAATACATAAATGATTTATAATCAATAATTTAAAATAAATACAAAATATTTACCAGTTTTTCACTGTAGTTTTTTTTAAAAATTATTTGCAATGATTTTTTTTAAATTTAATTTTTAATGTCAGTTGCAATTAAAGCAATCCTTGGATTCTGAAAAGGTCGTTTTGAAATTAGTGCTCTTATTTTTCTTTTTCCCGAGTTTATAAACTTTCAGTTTATACAAAGAAAAGTTTCAAATGTGCTTAGTAAATTTTGATGAATTAGAGGCACTTTAAATAAAAAAGGGTTTAGATAAATTTTTATCTAAACCCTTTGAATGAAATCATTAAGATAAATGATTATTATTGGCCCACATTCCAACGAATGAAGTTTGTAACAGCTAATTCTTTGCCAACTACTTTGCTACGTTGATTTACTAAATCTGTAATGCTTAAACTATCATCTTTGATGTATTTTTGGCGCACTAAACAATTAGTATCATAGAATGCATTAATTTTTCCTTCTACGATTTTATCGACAATATTAGCAGGCTTTCCTTGAATTTGACCTTTTGCAATGTCTTTTTCACTTGTAATAATTTCTTGCGGAATTTTTTCTGGAGATAAGTAGTCAGGTGCAGTAGCCGCAATATGCATCGCAATATCTTTAGCTAAGGCTTCTTCTTGATTACTACCAGTAATTTCCACCATCGTTACAATTTTTCCGCCTAAATGCGAATAAATACCAAATGAACGCTCTGGGCTTTTCTGTAGAGTCATAATACGTTTGATCTGAATATTTTCACCAATCGTTTGAACGATTGTTGCTCTGTATTGGTCAACAGTCAAAGAAGATTCTTTTGAATACTTTTGCTGTAAAAATGCGTCTAGAGAAGAAGGATTAGTATTTGCTACTTCACGAGCAATGTTTTCAAGAAATTCTTTAAATCTTTCGTTCTTCACAACGAAATCAGTTTCAGCATTGACTTCAACAATTGCTATTGTTTTTTCATTTTCAGCTGTACCGATCATACCTTCTTTCGTTTCGCGGCCTTCTTTTTTTACTGCAGAAGCCATTCCAGCTTTACGAAGATTGGCAATTGCCAACTCCATATCACCATTTGCTTCTTCTAATGCTTCTTTACATTTTCCCATGCCAACGCCAGTGCGTTCGCGCAGTTCTTTAATCAACGCAGGAGTTACAGCCGCCATATTATTTTTCTCCTCTTGCACCACTCTTAGCTTCTTGAAAATCTTGTTCACGATACTTAGAAGATAAAGTTTCTTCTTCGGCTTCTTCAGTTTGTTCTTCTTTACTAGCATAAACTTTAATATCATTTTTCTTATCAATAATAGCTTTTGCTAATGTTTCAAGAATCAACTTAATGCTTTTTAAAGCATCATCATTACAAGCAATAACATGTTCGATTGGATCTGGGTCACAATTTGTATCGACTAATCCCATGACAGGAATACCCAATTTATTAGCTTCTGCTACCGCTAAATGTTCTTTACTTGGATCAACAACAATGACTAATCCAGGTGGTTTACGCATAGATCGTACACCGGATAAGTTTTTTTCCAATTTAATTTGATCTTTCGTTAACAAAGAAATTTCTTTTTTAGTTAAACCTTCGCCGCCAGTAGAAATTCTTTTTTCAATACGCTCTAGTTTTTTAACAGATTGGCGAATAGTTGAAAGGTTCGTAAGCATTCCACCTAACCATCTTTCGCAAACGTAAAACTCACCACATTGTTCAGATAATTCACGTAAAACAGCTTTTGCTTGTTTTTTTGTTCCGACAAATAAAATAGATTTATGCTTAGCAACAACATCTCTTACAATGTCTACTGCATTACGGATTTGTTGTAATGTTTTTGCAAGATCTATGATGTAAAGACCATTGCGTTCTTCGAAAATGAAACGCTTCATTTTCGGATTCCAACGGCTAGTTTGGTGACCAAAATGGGCCCCTGCTTCTAGCAAATCTTTAATGGAAATAGGTAGTGTTTGGTTTTTATTCTGAGCCAAGCCTTGTCCCTTTATGTTGACGACGGCATCTTGCTGATACGCAAGATTTCGGTCTTGGTTAAACATGTTTTTATTGATAAATATGGCCTCGATCGAAGCTCATAAAGATTATAATACCGGTTTGGTACGAATCTATAGCGCCTGATCAGAATCGAACTGACACTCGTAGCTTGGAAGGCTACTGTTCTACCATTGAACTACAGGCGCGTGGAATGAGCAATATTATTCCTATTTAATTATTTTTATGCAACAGGCTTTTTTCAAATTCTTATCATTAACTTAAGTTTAATTCTGATATTTCAGCTTAAGTTCCCGCCATTTTTTAATCATTTGAGCAGCTAAAGGAGCCGCTTCTTTCCCATATCCCCCATAGCGTAAATAGACGACAATAACAAGTTCTGGTTGACCGAACTCATCTTTAAAAATAAAAACATTTTTATGTTTTTCACTTTTCCCTTGGTCAAAGGCTATACTGCCAAACCAAACATGCGTATAAATGTTTGTTCCTTCTGCTAAATCTAAATCAATATTTTCTACAGATTCAGAAGTACTTGTTTTTCCAAGAAGTTGGTCTTTCATTTCAGTAAATTGTCGAATAGCTTCAGGATGCTGTTTGTAAATTCTTGTCAAACTAGAAAGATTGTCTTGGTGAGATTTCATAGCAGCGGCTTTTAATCCTTTTAAAAGCATCTGTCTAACAATTTCAGGCATAAAAATTTCTCGTTTAACTTCAGTGGCAATAATTTTTACTAAACTTTCCTGATTTTGATTAGAAATTGCTGTAAAAAGAGGAAAATCCAATCCCACTAAAGCAAAACTATTCTGATAAAGAAAATGGGGAGGGCATGAAATTTGATCATTTCCTCGCAAAGGTTCTCTACCTGCAGTCAAATGCACAATTTTAGGTTTCAAAATCTTTCCTCCATTTGCAATAGCAGCTAACATCACAGCCGTTTGCAAAGGAGTTACAACAAGAGAGTGTTGGCCTATTGCCATAGCGTATAAACCAGTTCGATTTGATTCCAGGTCAGTCGGAACCTTGCCTGAAATTTCAGCAGATAATTCAATTCCAGTACGACTTCCAAAAGAAAAAAGACGTGCTGCATCAGCCAAATCGGTGGGATGATCTAGATGTTCTGCCGCTAAAAGAGAAAAATAAGGATTGCTAGAAACTTCTAAAGCTTTGATAAGGTCTAACTTGCCTGTATGCCGATGTGCTAAACTTCGCGGTAGCCGTCCTCCTTTATACAATTGTGGAATAGGCTTCCCCTCATCTGTATAACCAATATAACGGGTATTTCCAATATGAAAAATCTCATCGATCATTGTTAAAGGATTTAAATCATGAAATGTCACAACTTTTTTATCTAGTTTTTGGTAACGTTGAGTTAACGCCGCATAAGCTGTCACTAGTTTAAATAATGATCCTTGAATTGTTGCTTGTCGATAAGCATGAGAACGAGCATATCCAAATCCATAAACTGGATAAAAAGCCATTGCTAAATGCTTTTCTAATAGCTCTTTTTGGTTTCTTAAATACCGATATTTACCAAATAGAGGACGTTTAAGCTCGTCATATGAACGCATTGTTTGTAAATAACTAACAAAATTATCCGATGCTAAGTTAGGCAATTTTTGCAAATGGTCAAATTCTTTTTTCCATTCAACAGCTTGATGAGCCCCTTGGATTAACTCTTGATGCCATTTTCGGAAATGGTCAAGATAAATCATTAAATGCGTATTTTCTGTTAAAATTTGTTTTCCATTTAAAAAAGCTTCGATTAAATCCCACTGATAGGTTAACCAAAAATTCTGAAAAAGTTTATTTTCTTCTTGATCTAAATAATCTAAATAAGGCTTTGGATAAATTTTTGCCGACTTCTCCTCTAGCCGCTTCTGTTTTAAAAAAGATTTTTCTTCGTGGATACGCCAATCTTTAAAATCGATATCATGAAATAATTCTTTTGTCATTTCTTTGACAACTGACTGAATTTTGACAAAGCTTCCCGTCCAATCTCGAAAATTGGCTAGCGATTGATCTTTAACTTCCCTTAAAAGATCTTCTGAAAAACGAGTTTCATCTAAAGCAAGCCGACATAAATCTATAAACAAAACTTTATCATAATTTTGTGAAAGCTCTTCTAAATAGGGATCTAAATCTTTTTTAATGAGCGCAGCTTCATCCTGATGTTTTTGAAAATCAATTAACAATTTTTGCTTTTCAGATAACTTTAAAATAGGCTTAAAAGCTTCATGATTTTCATCTGCATAAAGACAGTTAAATAAAGTATAAAGATTCCAGTCAGGATAAAGAGCACGCAAAGCTTCGACTGATCTTTGGAGTTGAATCGCTTGGCCAATGGTTTGCATATGGTCCATTTTAGATCTTAACAGACTCTTTGCTGGAAGAATAAAATCTAGGTACGTTTGCCAAGTTAATATTTTTTTTTCATCATAAAATGTTTGCGTCAATTGATCATAACGCTCTCTTTGCAACGGTAAAGTTTGATTCCAAAGATCAGCTAAATATACGTCATTTTCAAACCAACGATTAATGTTTTCTTTTTTTTGCTTAAAATCACCTCCTTTTCCAAATGAAATAAAATCATTAGGATCAAAACGAGGGTAAGAAGCCAATGCGATAATATCCCCAGAATAAGGTTGCATTGCCACAATAGCTCCTCCCTTTATCCAAGGCTCTTTTTGTGCAATTACTGTTTTTTTTACAGGTCCTAAAGCTGACTTACGTACTAACCTTAATTCTTCATTTTGTGCAAGTAATTGTTCGGCATACTCTTGCAATTCAGCAGAAATCGTTAAAAGTATTCTGTGACCCGACAAAGGGGTTCTTGAACCTGGGAGTTCCCACAAAAAATTTCCTCTTGAATCAGAATAGTAGTTCCGTTTGCCATAAAAACCTCTAAGATCCTCTTCATAAATACCTTCTATTCCAGTTTTACCAATATAATCATGAATCGTATAGGCTTTTTCTTCTAAATCTTTAAGTCTTTTTCGAGCATGAAAAGAGCTTGAAATACCCAAGGGTAACTCGGTTTCTATCCCTTCTTCCCGTTCACGAATAAAAGTTTGTAATCCTTTAATTTCGTGAAAAATTTTTTCATATTCTTGTTTATTAATCGCTCCCATATATCCAATAATATCAGCCCCTACTCTTCCTTTAGGATAGTATCGCTTAGATAACAAACGAGTATGTATCCCAGGCCAATCCTTTTCTAACATTTTAAGGCGATAAAATTCCGATTCGCTTATTTGCTCTTTGATGACAAAAGGAACTTGTGCATAATAAGAAGCTTTAGAGTGAATCAAATCTTCAATGCGTTCAGCATCTAAATTTAATTCAGAAGCTAGTAATTGAGCTAAATCACGAATATATATTTTTCTTTTGAAAATCTTGACTCTTTTTCCTTGTGCATTTTTTTGCCATTCAAAAGATGGAATATCTTTTAATTGAGAATAAAGAATAGTGGCTTGATACTGTGGGCGGTTAAGAGCAAGAGGAAGGTTGAATCGATCTCGTATAGTTGCTCGCGTTGCAGGTTCAATGACAACTTTTCGTTGCGGCTTTTGAGACTCTTCCAACTTTTGATCATATTGAATGACAGCTAAATTCCAAACTCTAATGATAATCAAAATCATCGCTATCAAAATACAATTCAAAATTCGATTAGCTTTAGTCGGAATATCATAATGATTAAAATCAATTCGTTTTTGACGACGAAAGCGAGACACGATTTAATCCTTAAATAAAAACGAAGATTTTAAAAATTTTGCCAAGCTTGCAAAAGTTGATTAACCTTAACTAGATCTTCGGGGAAATCTATTTCTGCACATTGATTGATTTCAATTAAGACGGGTTGAACAACTTGTCCTTTCTTTATACATTTCTCAATAGCCTTTTCAAAATAATCTTGATTTTCACAAATATTTAGAGACTCTTTTAACAAATTTAAGTCTCTTTTTTTGTAAAAATTAATGCCAAGAGCTTCCCCTTCAGGAAATTCAACTGTTTTAGAAATTTCTATAATCTGGCCGTTTTTATGAGTCCGATACTTAACTTCTTCCTCCGCTACTTTCGTACGATTCACAATCATGGCTGTTTGATCAAAATCCAGAAGAGTTTTTAGGATAGAAGGATAAAAAATAACATCTCCATTTATCCATAAAACGTCTTCATCAATTTTTTTAAGGGCTCTTGCAAGACTCTTAGCTGTGTTTTCTTGCTCGAAGTCAGGATTATAAACATACAGAAGTTCAGGAAAAATATCCATGATCTTTTCTTTCTGATAACCAACGACAATGAAAACTTGATCTAATGAAATATAGGTTTTTAAAGCATTTAATTGATACTCTAAAATTGTTTGACGATTGATTAAACGAGTTAAAGCTTTAGGATCATGTCCTTCCGAATGATCTAATCGACTTCCTTTTCCTGCTGCTAAAATTACGACTTTCATAAGGAATTTTCCATAGGCTTGACAGATGGTTGCTCTCTTGTCAACCAAGTTTCTCCCTTACGAACAACAGGCAAAATAAGTTGTGAAGGGTATTTTTCTCCCATATAAATGGTATTGTGTGCAGATTTAAATTCTCCTCTCTGGCTG
This sequence comes from Candidatus Protochlamydia amoebophila UWE25, assembly GCF_000011565.2. NCBI lineage: Bacteria > Pseudomonadati > Chlamydiota > Chlamydiia > Parachlamydiales > Parachlamydiaceae > Candidatus Protochlamydia > Candidatus Protochlamydia amoebophila. The sequence goes on along the minus strand of NC_005861.2, from coordinate 204,446 downwards.
CCAATTAATCCCACATTAAGATTTTTTTCGTAGCGCGGATAGTTAGAACTACTAATAGAAATTCGAATTGAATGTCCTTTCGCAAAAACTAAACTTGTGGACCATAAGTCGAGATCTACTTCAACTGGTTGGTCTGGCTTTAAGTCAATTTTTGAATCATTTTGATAACAAAATACTCCTAAACGTATACCCCCTTCTGAAATCAAAACACTTTTACCATCCGGATAAACGTCTGTAAGATGAACAACAATGTCTGAGTCTTGTTGATCTGAGGTAACAAACAATTTTGCCGATAACTTTCCCGTTATTTCTAGATCTTCCTTCAGAGGATGTGTTGTAAATACAAGGATATCCTTTCTTTTTTCAATATTTTGTTGATCTACAGGACCTGATTCTAAAAATAAATTACGCCCACCTCTAGTGGGAATAGGGTTAGTTGGGTCATACGTATAAGCTAAAAGGCCTAGAGAGGGAGGAGTTTGTTGAAGTGTGTGTTGAGAAGTTAAATAAAAAGCTGTAGCCACAGTGGGTACAGGCCATACCTCAGATGTACGCCAAATATTTCCGCTTGAAGTTGATCCATCAAATGGCCCCATCACATAATAAAGGACGGGCGGTAGAGATTCAACTTCATTTACTTCTCCCTTTAAATAATGATCAAACCAACGTTTTGGAGAAATATCCATAGGAGGATTTTCCCCTGCAACAGGGATTTTAAAATCACCGAAATGATTAGATAAAGGCCAAAAGTGTGTCCAAGGGCCAATAATTAATTTTTGTTTTCCTTTAGCCCCTTCTTCACCTTCTCGTTGTCTTGCTTCAAATGCATCTAAAGTTCCTTGTAAGAAAGTATCATACCAACCTGCGACTAACATTCCGGGGATTTTCACTCGATGGGCCATTTCAGAGGTATTTAATTGTTTCCAAAACTCGTTATAGAAAGGCCGTTGAGAAACGTAATTAAGAACACCAGTGTCACGAGCGTAATAACCAAGCCAACTTTCAGCTTGATGCTTGAGCAAAAGTCCTCCAGGAAAAAGTCCATGATGATATAAACTCGCTGCAGCTACAATAATGTATTGGCAAACCAAATGCGGAGGTTGAGTGGGAGCCAGGAGTAGTTGCGTGATTCCTACAGCTGAAGAACCCCATGTTCCAATTTTTCCATTCGTATAGGGACTTTTAGCCAGCCATTCTACCGCATCATATCCATCTTGCAATTTTCCCCATCCATCTGACAAAAAAGGAAATGTTTTTCCTTCAAGATCTAATACACTACGCGTATCTTGAATTGCAATCACATATCCTGCTTTTGCCATTGAGGCGAAACTTTTCCATGTCGAATCGCGACCAGCAGGGCTTCTAATCAAAATGCAAGGAAGATTTCGAGCTTCTGGAGTTGGCAAATAAAGATCTGTGGGAAGAGATACTCCATCTCTCATGGGAACCATGATTGTTAAATCTGGTTTAAGCTCCTCAGACCCTAAAATATTTAAAAGAAATACAAAAATACATGTATATAAACGAATCATCATCACAAGCTTGTTTTGTAGATAAATTTAAAATCTATAAATACACAAAATCTCTTGTTTAACATCAACTTTATCCAAATTAAGTTATACAAGAGATTTTATATTTTAAGGTCTAAAGTTTTCGGTTATCAGTAATCAGCAACTTACGCTTTAGCGGCAGCACGAGCGGCTAAACGAGATTTTGTGCGGCTAACTTTATTTAACTTAAAAACACCTTTTTTCGCGCATTTGTCTAAGATACTATACACTTCATCTAGTTTAGCTTTAGATAAAGTTTCATCACCTTTTACTAAAGACTCTTGAAAAGAACGTACAGCTGTTCGAACACGTGATTTGTAAATTTTGTTGTTAAGGCGCTTTTTCTTGTTTTGCAAATCGCGCTTAAGCGCTGTTGGCCGCTTTACTTTCTTTGCTGCTACTTCTTGTTTTGCCATTTTTCCTCTAAGGGTTAATAACTTTTCATTTGGAGGATTTAATTATAGGAAATGCAACTTAATTCGTCAAAGATTACTTAATTTATTCCAGAGTTGCCAGTTTAAAATTTATTGGCCAAATATAATAACTGCCTTTATAAGGAGTTAATAATGCCACAGAAACATCGAGAGATGTCTTAGTTAACCCTTTAGCTTTCTTTTCGCCATTTTTATTGAATTAATCCCAAGCTAAATCATTTTTTAGATCGCAATTCATTCCTCCTGCACTCAGAATTAAAGCTATTCTTCTTTTAGTCGGTTGTTATTAGTCAACGTTCCCCTGTTGCTGCAAAACAATATCAAAATCAAGCTTATTTTATTTGCATCCAATACTTATTAAAATATTTTTTTTAATTCATTACCTTATTTCATCTGTTTTCTCCAAATAGAAACGATAAAGCAAATAAAATAGTCGAAACTTAAAATACAATTATCTTGGAAAAAAGTTTCATTCCTAGCAAAATGATGCCCTTACTAACCTAAAAATTTAAAGAATTTATGAAATTAACTTGTCAGACCAATCTCCCGATTTTTGAAGCTTTAGCACTTCTTTCTCCGCAAAGTTCTAAAAACACTCTTCGTTCTTGGATCAAAGAAGGTCGAATTGAAGTGGATGGAATTGTTGTAAAAAATAATCATTTTGAAGTTTTAGAAGGACAAGTCATAAGCCTAAACCAAAGAAAAAAAATCGTCGGGAGTGGCATTCAAATTCTCTACGAAGATGCTGATTTGGCCATCATTTATAAACCGTCAGGACTCTTAAGTGTAGCAACAGCTTTCGAAAAGGGTGAAACTACTCACGCTTTGTTAAAAGCTCATTATAAACCTAGAAAAGTCTTTGTTGTTCATCGTTTAGATCAAGATACTTCAGGTGTCATGGTTTTTGCTTTCAACGAAAAGACTTGTAATGGGTTGAAAGATTTATTTGAAGTTCATGATATTAGCCGCTCTTATACAGCTATTGTAGAAGGTCAATTACTTTCCCCTTCGGGAACTTGGAAAAGCTATCTTTATGAAGATAGCCAATATTTCGTTCATGAAACCGAAGATGAAACCTATGGTCGTCTAGCCATTACCCACTACCGAACTTTGAAAACATTAAAAAAATATTCTTTAGTTGAACTTACTTTAGAAACAGGACGAAAAAATCAAATTCGCGTTCATTGTCAATCTGCTGGACATCCAGTTGTTGGTGATAAAAAATATGGAGCTCATACCAACCCCTTAAAAAGACTCTGTCTACATGCTCATTTATTAGCTTTTAAACATCCCATCAGTAGAAAAATCATTCGTATTGAATCCCCGATTCCCGAAGAATTTTACCGATTGATTCCCAAATGATTTTACACCGTAACCCTATTTGGATTGCATTTTTTAGTCTTATCATTATCGTTACGTTTTTTTACACAATTAATGCTATTTTAGATTTCTATCATTATCAGCGCTTGAACTGCTCCCTTCCAGCAAACGAAATTAAATGGTCAATAAAAAAAGTTAATGATGAAACATTTGTTCCCAAAGGATTTTATCAATTCACCTACAAAGGAGAAAGAATTTCAGGTTACACTTCTTTTCAACAACATTATCTCAATCCATTCGCAGCAAAAGAAGCTATTGATAGGCTAGCAAATGCTAATTTACAAGTTTGGTTTGATTCTTCAGCTCCTAATTTCTCTACTTTGGAAAAAAATTTTCCTTTCAAAAAAATTTTTTACACTCTCATTTTGTGGGTCCTTATCTTTTACTTACTTTGGCTTGACCGTCGAGTAATTTTATATAAAAATTAAATTTTTACTTTGTTAAAAAAGATTTCTTATTCATGATGCACATTTAAAAGAATCTAACCGATAGTTGTTTGCTCCATGAATATAATTAAACTAGAAAATCGAACTGAAGACGGAGAAAAACTAGAGGCTACTTTTGCTCCTGACCATGGACTAAATCTCATCAGCTTCAAAAGAGGAAATATTGAAGTCATTGAACAATCGACTTGGAATCTTTTTGAAGAGCGATTTGCTGGTTTAGGAGCATTAATTGGTCCACACTTTCATCGCCGACGAGCAGAAAGCCTTCCTAAAATTGCAGATGAAACACTTTTTCCCCACATTGGTAGAGTCAAGGCAAAAGGGACTCAAGACCCATTTTCACATGGTATTGCTCGTTATGCTCCTTGGCAAACGACATTTACTCAAACTCAATTAAATGGCCTGCTAACAGGAAAAGATCTCTGGAATGGGGTTCTTCTTTCCACATTAGAAGGACAGAATTTTAAGTTTGAATTACAAGCTGATTTAACGACGACTGGACTTTCTCTACAACTTTCTATTATTAGTGATACAAATTCCCTTGTAGGTATTCACTATTACTACTCTCTTCCCAACCATCGAGGGAAAATAACTAGTTTTGTGCAAGATAAAGTGAGAATAGAAGATTGCCTTCAATCGATTCCCTCATTTTGGTCATTTGATTTGAAACAACAATTAGTTTTTGATTTAAAAGAAGAAGCAGATTTTACTTTTAGGCCTTTCCCAGACCCTTTAATGGGAGAAATTTTATTAGAAACAGATACTTATTCTTTAAAAACACGTTATCAATCTGTTTGTGAAGAAAATTGTTGGCAACTTTATCATCCTAAAGACGCATCATTTGTGTGTATTGAACCAATTAGCTCTCAAAATCCTAAACATCCTAATTTGAACATTAGTCAGCTACAAATTTATTTAGAAATTTTACCCCTTTCTTAAGAAGATATAAGATAATAAAAACATGACTGAAAAAGAACCTACAACTACTAATCAAGATTTTTCTTCTCTTAATCTAGATCTTCTCAATAAGAAAAAAAGAAATAAAGTTTTATTAAAGATTTTTTTTGTTTTTTTATTATTAACTATTCTAACAACTATTTATTGGTATTTGTTCATCCGTTTTCATGAATCGACAGATGATGCTTATGTCAATGGTAACATTGTTAATTTGATGTCTCCTGAACAAGGAACCATTACAGCTATTTATGCAGATAATACAGATTTTGTAAAACAAGGCCAGCTACTGATAGAACTTGATCCAACACTCTATCAATTAGCTTTTGAACAAGCTCAAGTTGAGCTAGCTTTAGCTGTCAGGGAAGTTCAACAACTTTATGAAACTGTCCAACAAAAAAAAGCCGCTCTTGAATTAAAACAAGCCGATTTAAAACGAGCCCAAGAAGATTTTGAAAGTCGTAATTCCTTAAGAAATACTGAAGCTATTTCGATTGAAGATCTCAATCATGCACAAGCTAATTTAACTGTTGCACAAGCTGCAACGAACTTATCAAAACATGAATTAAATAGCGCCATTGCTGCTATAGGCTCAACATCATTGGAGAATCATCCCAATATTCAGAATAAAGAAATTGCACTGAAGCAAACCTATGTCAATTTAAAGCGATGCAAAATTTTAGCTCCCGTCTCAGGTTTTATTTCTCAAAGAAAAATACAAGTAGGAGAATGGGTCTCAACAACACGCTCTCTATTGAGTATTATTCCTCTCGATCAAATTTGGATAGATGCCAATTTCAAAGAAACAGAATTGCGTGATATTCGAATAGGACAACCCGTCACTGTTAAAAGTGACATGTATGGTTCTTCCGTGCTTTATCATGGTAAAGTATTAGGAGTATTAGCTGGAACTGGAAGTGTTTTTTCTTTAATACCTCCTCAAAATGCTACTGGAAACTGGATCAAAATTGTTCAACGTGTTCCAGTTAGAATTTCTCTTGATTCTAACGAACTTAGACAATTCCCCCTGTTTTTAGGTCTATCCACCTATGTTGTTGTCGACACGAAAAATCAACTAGGCGATCGATTAGCCTCCAATCCTGTTTACAACCCCATACTTACAACTTCTGTTTATGAAATTCCTATGCAGCCTGCTCAAGAACTTATTGATAGTATTATTCAAGCTAATTTAAACCACAAATCTTGATATGCCAGTTAAAACTTTAAGCCCAGCGGCATTAATTATTTTAACACTTGCATTAGGTCTTGGAACATTTATTCAGGTTTTAGACAGTTCAATTGCTAACGTATCAATTTCTCACATTGCCGGTGATTTAGCAGTTAGCCCTAACCAAGGAACATGGGTAATTACTTCATTTGCCATTAGCAACGGAATCGTTTTAGCTATCACAGGTTGGTTAGCAGCTCGTTTTGGACGGGTTCGTTTATTCATTTGGTCCACTAGCCTTTTTTCAATTACTTCATGGCTTTGTGGTTTGGCTTGGGATTTGAATGTACTTATTCTTTTTCGAACATTACAGGGAGCATCTGCTGGAGCTTTAATTCCTTTATCACAAGCTTTATTGTTAACAAATTATCCGGAAGAAAAAAAAGGAGTCGCACTTGGCTTTTGGTCGATGATCGTTATTGTAGCCCCTATTTTAGGACCAATTGTAGGAGGATATATTACAGATAATTATGGTTGGCCCTGGATTTTTTATATTAACATTCCCATTGGTTTTTTATCGGCTTGGATGACAGGTCTTTTAATTCAAGATCCTCCTCACGAAGGAAAATCTAAAGTTCCTCTTGACCTGACTGGTCTTTTACTTTTAACCATTGGCATTAGCTCATTGCAAGTTTTTTTAGATAAAGGGCAAGAATTAGACTGGTTAAACTCTTTGACTATTCGTGTCCTTATCGTGACTTGCGTAATCGCTTTTACAATTTTTATTCCATGGAACTATTATGCGAAACATCCAGTCATGAATTTTTCTTATTTTAGACATCGTAACTTTACAATTGGAACAATTTTGGGAGCGATAGGATTTCTCATGTTTTTTGGAAGCGCTGTCTTACTTCCCCTTTGGTTAGAAACAGAAATGGGTTACACGGCTTTTTGGGCAGGATTTGCTGTTATGCCAATTGGAATAATTCCTCTATTTTTATCTTCTACAATCGGAAAAAGTGTTAGTCGATTTGATCCAAGAATCATGACAACATTTAGTTTTATCAGTTTTGGACTAACATTCTTTTGGTTTAGTGAATTGACCCCTTCTGTCAGTTTATTTAAATTGATGCTTCCTCGCTTTTTTCAAGGAATCGGTCTCAGCTTCTTTTTTATCCCTCTTGTAACAATTTCATTGTCTCCCATTCCTAATCACGAATTAGCGGGCGCCTCAGGAATCTTTAATTTTATTCGATTAATTGCTGGAGGAGGATTCGGAACGGCTTTGTATGTTACTTTATGGGATCGTAGAGAAATTTTTCACCATAGCCGTTTAACAGAAGCAACGACAATCTATGACCCTTTAACATGGGAATTTTACGAAAATTTAAAACAATCACTTAGCTTAAGTCAACCTGAATCCAATCTTATTCTGGAAGATTTATTGTCCGCTCAATCGTATTTATTAGCTGTTAATGATGTCTTTTGGCTAACAGGATGGGTGTTCTTGGCCTGCATTCCTTTAATTTGGTTATGCAAAAAAAATACCACAAATAAAACTCAGCAAGTCGCCATGGATTAATGGGATCTCTTTCGAAAAAAAGTCTCTTCATTTAACGATCGGCGTAATTAAGCTCTATCCATCTTCGATAACTACCCGTTTGGATATTTTTTACCCATTGTTCATTTTGTATGTACCATTGAATAGTCTTATGGAGACCTTCTTCAAAACGGAGGGAAGGAGACCAGCCAAACTCATTTTTGATTTTAGAACAATCAATAGCATAACGCAAATCATGGCCAGGCCGATCTTTAACATAAGTGATGAGCTTTTCAAGTTCAGAAACTTCTATTTGCTGAGTAATTGCAATTTGTCTGATGATTTCATGTATCAAATCAATATTTCGCCATTCTGCTTCTCCACCAATATTGTAAGTTTCCCCACTTCTTCCTTTTTGAAGCAATAAGTAAAGAGCCTTAGCGTGGTCTTCTACATACAACCAATCACGCACATTAACTCCCTGTCCATAGACAGGTAAGGGTTTACGATCCAAACAGTTCAAAATCATGACTGGAATCAATTTTTCAGGGAAATGATAAGGTCCATAATTGTTACTACAATTAGAAATGCAAGTGGATAAATGATAGGTATGATGATAAGCGCGAACAAGATGGTCAGATGAAGCCTTCGAAGCCGAGTAAGGAGAGTTAGGTCGATAAGCTGTTTCTTCTGTAAAATAACCTTCTGCCCCTAATGTTCCATATACTTCATCTGTTGAAACGTGGTGAAAATGAATGTGAGGATTTTTTCTCACCACTTCTAATAAAGAAAAAGTACCTAAAATATTTGTTTCAATAAACACTTTTGGCCCTAAAATACTACGATCTACATGACTTTCTGCCGCAAAGTGAATAATTGTATCAATTGCATGCTCTTGACAGACATGTTCAATAAATGCTTCATTACAGATATTGCCTTGTTCGAAAATATAACGAGGATCGCTTGAAAGGGAAGCTAAATTTTCTAGATTTCCCGCATATGTTAAAGCATCAAAATTGATACAAGTTCCTTTAAATTCAGTTTCAGGGGCAAGTAAATAACGAATAAAAGCTGATCCAATAAAACCTGCTCCTCCAGTCACGAGAATATTTTGAACTTTTCTTGGTTGCATAATTAGCTCACCTGTTGCCTATCTTGGAAATTTTTATATATCGTCAAATAATCTTTTAATGCCTCTTGCCAGGGACGTGGTTTCCATCTAAGCACAGACTCTATTTTTTGAGTATTTAAAGTAGAATAAGCAGGTCGTTTGGCCTGTGTCGGATATTCATGAGTCATAATAGGTTCTATTTGACAATCCCTTTGAATCAATTGAAATTCCTTTCCTTGTCTATAAATCTCTTTAGCAAACTCATACCAGTTAGTTTCAGAAGAGTTAGCAAAGTGATAAATTCCCGACTTATCCAAAAATTGTAAAGCAACTTCAGCTAAATCTTGCGCATAAGTCGGTCTTCCCATCTGATCGCAAACAATCTTGATCTGTGCTTTTTCATTCATCAATCTTAACATTGTTTCAACAAAATTTTTGCCTGGTAAGCCAAATAACCAAGATGTGCGAATGACACAAGAGCGATCAAATTCATCTAAGAGTTTGATTTCTCCAGCTAATTTACTTATCCCATAAGCTCCAATGGGAGCGCAAGCATGTTCTTCGGTATAAGGCAAGTTCTCTTTTCCATCAAACACATAATCAGTCGAGAAATGAATGACATGCGCATTCTGGTGCCGAGCTGCAATTCCAAGATGGTGTGGTCCACAGGCATTGACGAGATAAGCTTGTTTGAGATCTGTTTCAGCTTTATCAACTTTTGTGTAAGCCGCACAATTGATGATATGAGTGATTTGTTCTGTTCTTACAAAATCTAAAACGGCTTCTAAATTGGTAATATCAATTTTTTTATCATCATTGGCAACAAAAGACAGTTGCCGTTTGTTTAATAAACGTTTGAAATGAGAACCAAGCATACCCGATGCGCCACATACCCAAATCTTTTTCATTTTCTAATCTCAGTTAATTGAAGCATGCTTTCACGAAAGGAAGGAGATTGTTTATCTCTTTCAGAAACTATTGGTTGCTCTATAGGCCATTGAATATTTAATTGTGAATCATTCCAACGAAAACCTTTTTCATAGAGAGGATCATAGGGAGTGCTCACTTTATACATTACATGGGCTTCTTGACTCAAAACGCAAAATCCATGCGCAAATCCCACTGGAATAAAAAGTTGATGGTGTTTTTTATCATCTAAAATAATCCCTTCCCACTGTCCAAATGTAGGAGATTCAGGACGAATATCAACAGCCACATCATAAATTTTTCCCACAGCCACTCTCACAAGTTTTGCCTGACCTGGAAAAGATTGGAAATGCATTCCACGAATGCACCCTTTTTGAGAAAAAGAATGATTATCTTGTAAAAAAGTCTCTTGAATCCCCATTTTTTGATAGAGGGGTTGCTGAAAACTTTCTAGAAAAAAACCTCTATTATCTTTAAATACGTTAGGCTTCACCAATTTTAACCCTTTAAGTTGCAAATCAATGATTTCCATAGTAAGGTCCTTTTTCTGCAATTTCCATTAAATAACGTCCGTACAAGCTTTTCCCGAGTTTTTCACCCAACAATTTTAACTGGGCTTGAGAAATAAATTTTTGATTGTAAGCAATTTCTTCTAAAGAAGCAATGCAGTGTCCTTGTCTTTGCTCAATCACCTGAACAAACTGACTTGCTTGCATAAGGCTTTCATAAGTCCCTGCATCTAACCAAGTGTATCCTCTTCCCATCACATGAACACATGCTTGATCTCTATTTAAATACTCTTGGTTGACATCTGTGATTTCTAATTCTCCTCGTGCAGAGGGTTTTAAGCCATGAGCTATGTCTACGACTTGATTATCATAAAAATAAAGACCTGTCACAGCAATAGAAGATTTCGGAATTTTAGGCTTTTCTTCGATCGACAAAATTTTACCCTGCCCATCAAATTCAACGACACCATATCTTTCAGGATCTTTTACCTCATAGCCAAATAAAGTAGCCCCCTCTTTTTTCTCTTTGGCACTTTTTAAAAGATTGCTCAAATGGCTCCCATAAAAAATATTATCTCCCAGCACCAGACAAACAGAATCCTTTCCAATAAAATCTTTACCAATAATAAAAGCTTCGGCGAGACCGTTTGGTTTTGGCTGCATCTCATAGGTAAAACGAACACCTAAGTGAGATCCATCCCCAAGCAGTCGTTTAAAAACAGGCATATCTTCTGGAGTGGAAATGATCAAGATATCTTTTATTTCGGCTAATAATAAAACTGAAAGGGGATAATAAATCATCGGTTTGTTGTAAACTGGCAGTAGCTGTTTAGTCACTCCCAATGTTAATGGATGCAGTCTTGTGCCACTTCCTCCGGCTAGAACAATTCCTTTCATATTTCTCCCTTAACAATTTCTACCGATAGTGAATGCTATTGAGCGCTTTTTGTTGCAGACGATATTAATTCAGTACCGAATTTTTAGAGTAGAAAATTCATGAATTTTAAGCTTAAGGCTGATTCAAAAAAATAACACTCATCGCAAATTAAATTTTTATGACTAAATAAACGTAAAAATTGATTGATAAAATAAGAAACCCCACAAATATAGCAAGCAGAGCCTCCCGCCAATGCCAATAATAAATTTTCTATTAGAAACTTGAGACAGGATATGCTTTTCATTTGTACCTACGGCCGCCTAATTTCAATTTTATCTGTGCTTTCAAATATGTTTGTTAGCGTGATATTCATAATCCCAACTCCCTCCTACTAAAAGAAAAATGGCAGCGATATTTTCTAAGACCTAATTAATTGATTGGGCAGTTGTTAGTTGAAACTAAAAATACTTAAATTTTCCTTTTTAAAAAAAATGATTCTTAAAAAAATTCTAAAAATTTTATGAATTTCAAAAAATAATTTGAAGAAATTTGGTCAAAAAATAAAAACAAATTAATTTTTAATAAATAATTTACGCAATGTTGATTTGATAAATTCCAATAAATGTTATGAGTCAAGTAAGACAATATGTACTCAAAAAAATTTAAATTTAAATTAAGCTTTTGCTTCAGATATTTATGACTTCATCTCCAGAACACCAACGTTTACTAGAGCATCATCAACGTCATTCGAATTGGAAAAAATGGGGGCCTTACTTAAGTGATCGTGCTTGGGGAACTGTGCGTGAAGATTATAGTGAAACCGGAAATGCGTGGAATTATTTCCCTCATGACCATGCTAGAATGCGAGCCTACCGTTGGAATGAAGATGGAATTGGAGGAATTTCGGATCGGCATCAATACGTTTGTTTTGCAGTTGCTTTGTGGAATGGAAAAGATCCGATTATTAAAGAACGTTTTTTTGGCTTAAATCCTCAAGAAGGCAATCATGGTGAAGATGTCAAAGAGTATTATTTTTACCTAGATAATACTCCGACTCATAGTTATATGAAAATGCTCTATAAATATCCACATCAAGCTTACCCGTACGAACAGCTTATTCAAGAAAATCAAAGGCGCTCTTCTCGTGATCCCGAATATGAACTAATCGATACAGGCATCTTTCAAGATAAATGCTATTTCGATGTCCAGATAGAATATGCAAAAGCAGGGCATGAAGATATTCTTATTCGTCTATCGATTACTAATCAAGCGTCTGAAGCTGCTCCTCTTTACTTATTACCGACTGTTTGGTTTCGAAATACGTGGAGTTGGGGATACCCCGAAGGTCCCATGGAAGATATACCGACGAAGCCTTTTTTATTTCAAGAACAAGAAGGCAATCGTTCGTTTATTAAAATCGAACATCCTGCTTTACGCACCTATTATCTTTATGCTCAAGACAATCCCGATTGGATTTTCACAGAAAATGATACAAACTTTGAACGTTTAATGGGAAAACCCAATCCAACACCTTATGTGAAAGATGCTTTTGACCGTTATTTAGTCCATCAAGACAAAACAGCAGTAAATCCTGCTAAAAAAGGTTCCAAAGGCGCTGCATTATATAAATCGATCCTCCCTGCCAAACATACAGAAATTTTTCACCTCCGTTTATGTAAAAATTTCCTTAAACACCCATTTGAAGGATTTAATGAGATCTTTTCATTAAGAAAACATGAAGCGGATCTTTTTTATGAACAAGTTCAAAATCAAGCCTTAGATAAAGATGCAAAAAATTTACAAAGACAGGCCTTTGCGGGACTTTTATGGTCCAAGCAACTCTATTATTATGATATTGAACAATGGTTAAGAGGAGATAAGCAAATTCCTCTGGAGCGTCAAAATGACCGTAATCAAGGTTGGATTCATCTTGTCAACTTTGATGTTATTTCAATGCCCGACAAATGGGAATATCCGTGGTATGCCAGTTGGGATCTTGGATTTCATTGTATCTCACTGGTATTGATTGATCCAGACTTTGCCAAACGTCAGCTTATTCTTATGACAAGAGAATGGTATATGCATCCGAATGGTCAACTTCCCGCTTACGAATGGAACTTTAGCGATGTCAATCCTCCCGTTCTCGCTTGGGCAGCCTGGAGGATTTATAAAATTGACGGGAAACAAACAGGAAAACCTGATCGAAATTTTCTAGAAGCCATTTTTCATAAACTTTTGCTTAATTTTACCTGGTGGGTTAATCAAAAAGATGAAAAAGGAAATAATGTTTTTCAAGGAGGCTTTCTAGGTTTAGATAACATCAGTATTTTTGACAGAAGCTCCCCTCTTAATGATGCTCGCATTGATCAAGCGGATGGAACAGCTTGGATGAGTTTTTACTGCATTTTAATGATGAAAATTTCTATCGAGCTGGCCAGAACAAATCCCGTTTATCAAGATTCTGCCACAAAGTTTTTTGAACACTTCTTACGTATCGCCAGTGCCATGATCAAACCCGAGCAAAAGGGATATTCGCTATGGTGTAATGAAGATGGTTTTTTCTATGATGCTCTTCACACAAGTAATGATGTCATTCCTTTGCGTATTCGATCATTAGTTGGTTTATTACCCATTTTAGCTGTTGAAACGATTGACCGTCGAATTCTGGATGCTTTACCCATTTACAAACAGCGATTAGAATGGTTCTTGAAAGAAAGGCCGGACTATACAAGTACACTAGCTTCAGTAGAAGAAACGAGTACAGGAGCGAGACACCTTTTATCTATTTTAGATAAAGAACGTCTTGTTCAAACTCTGGGCTATTTATTTGATGAAAACGAGTTTTTATCGGAATATGGGATTCGCTCTCTTTCTAAATATCATGAAAAGCACCCCTACTCATTAAAAATTTGGAATCAAGAACACTTTATTAGTTATCATCCCGGAGAGGCAGAATTTCGCCTTATTGCCGGAGGTAACTCCAACTGGAGAGGCCCCATCTGGTTTCCTATTAATTATCTTTTAATTGAATCATTACAAAAATTCTATCACTACTATGGAGATTCACTTAAAGTCGAATTTCCGACTGGATCGGGAAATCTCATGAACCTAGGAGAAATTTCTAAACAACTTTCTAATCGCCTTATCTCTTTATTTTTAAAACGTGCTGATGGAACGCGACCTATCTACCAAAAAAATAGCCCCTTTAATCACGAAGAGGATTGGCAGAATCTTTTTCTCTTTTTTGAATTTTTCCATGGGGATACAGGAGAAGGGCATGGAGCAAATCACCAAACAGGATGGACAGCTCTTATCGCCAAACTTTTACAACAATGCTAAACTTCTACAACAATTGGGTGAAGAAAATTAATGCTATTTTGTCAAACAATTGGCCAAACCTTCTGTTTGATCTCAACTCACTTAAACAAACATCGTACAGGTTGCGGATAAAATAGATTAAAAAATTTTAGTTTTAAAGCTTCTATAAAAAGGGTAATCGGCTAATGCTAAAAGTTCTTGATCGCCTAGACTATCCCCATAAGCATAAAGTTGATAAGTTTCTTTAGGGCCAAGGTAATTCGTAAGACGTTTAGTTTTTTCAACTCCCCAACAATTTTTTCCTTTTAATTTTCCTGTCACATTCCCTTTAGAATCTACTTCTAATGTCGAAGCAAGAATTTCTTCAAACCCATATCTTTCTGCCCAAGGACGTAAATAAAGGTCAATAGATGCGCTCACAAGAATGCAACGATGGCCTTGCCTTTGATGCCATCTTAGCCTTTCAATAGCTTGAGCGTTTAAATAAGCATCTAATTTTTTGTCTGCATAACGTTTACAAACAGCCTTAAGCTGTCGCATAGGTATACCTTTGAAAAACTGTGTTAAAATTTTTTCTTTTATTTCTTGTCTAGAAAGTTTGCCAAAAAAAAATTTTAAGAAAACGGGAGCTAATTGAATTATTTTCCATGAAGCTTGAAAAAAACCTGTCTGTTCATAAAGAAAAGGAAGCAATGAATCACGATTTGTCAATGTTTTGTCAAAATCAAAAGCTGCTACTACCGAAGGATGAATCATGAAAAACCAGAAAAGAAAGTTTTAAAATATAAACTCACAGAAATTGTCTTTAATTTTTTCCACGTTACTTTCTGTGATAAAAGTAGTATGTCTGACTATAATTGGAATTTCAAGCAAAGAAACTGTAAGAATGGCTCCTTATTCTTATACTTTATATAAAAAACAAATAGACTCGAGAAAAAAGAACAGATATAAAAAAAACAATTTAAAATAAGGAGGAATCTTTGCCATTGACGATTGACTATCTAGCTTTAGTTATCTTAGGAATTTTCCTGTTTATGGCATATTGGCTTCAGCAAAAATGGCAAACTCCTTATCTTCCTTCTTTAGCATTTTCTGATTTAGAATCAATCGATCGTTCTTCTAAACGGCGCCAATTCTCTCATTTACCCTACAGACTTTATCAATTAACCTTATTTTTTTGGTGCATAGCTTTTATAGATCCTCATTTTTTATTTATTAAAAACGATCCATTAGCACAACCCTCTTTACCAATTCCTACAGAAGGAATTGCGATTTATTTGATCGTCGATCAATCTAGTTCTATGAACGAAAAAATTTCTTCAAACAGTTTTTTTGAAAGAGGAAGGTCTTTTACTAAAATTGATCTACTTAAAGTAATGGCTGGTCAGTTTATTTTACATCGTCCTTCAGATTTAATCGGACTCGTTGCTTTTGCTAGAGTTCCTAAAATCTTATCTCCTCTGACCCTAGATCATGAACTACTTATCAATCAATTAAATGATTTAAAGGCCATCAATTCCATGGAAGAAGATGGAACAGCAATGGGCTATGCGATTTATAAAACAGCTCATTTAATTGTTGCTACAAAACATTTTGCACAAGAATTACAAAAAAAGGGTAAGCCTGCCTACGAAATTAAAAATGCTATTATGGTTGTTTTAACTGATGGGTTCCAAGATCCTAATCGATTGGATTATGGTAATCGATTACGCACAATTGAGCTTGATGAAGCCATTGCTTATGCTAAAAATGCAGGAATTCATCTTTATATTATTAATGTAGATCCAAAGTTTTCCTCCCCACAATTTGCGCCCCATAGGCGACAAATAGAGACTTTAGCAGAATCAACAGGAGGTCAACTTTATTTAGCCAATCAAGAGAAAGACTTAAAACGTGTATTTGATACTATTGATCGATTAGAAAAAAGTTCACTACCTCTGGATTCATTTAGCTCTTCCCCAGTGATTAAACATCGAGTATCGTTTTATCCTTACTTCATTGCCGCTGGATTAAGTTGTTTGTTCTTAGCTATTTTTTTAGAGAGTACTTGGTTGAGAAAATTTCCATGAATATACAAATTTTGAATAAAAAAAATGAAGATCATGTGGCATTTTTTTTTATTTCAAAACGAAATTTTGTAAAGTTTCAGTGTTTATTCAAAATTTGTGTTGAAAGAGGTGTTGATGTCTATCCGTAATCTCTTTTTTGTTTTTCCCCAAGCAAGCTTTCTAATGTTATTTTTGTTGCCTTTATTATTTTTGCAAGGTTGTCTCTTTTACTATCGACAAAAACAAACAATAGCGTTTGCTTCTGACAAAGTCTTAAAAACTTTGTTAATTCCTCGTTCAAAATTTGTCCATCTCTGCAAAATGATGATTTGCTTACTTTGTTGGCTATTTGCTTGTTTAGCTTTAATGAATCCTCAAAGCAACCTTCGCTACCTCTCTTTTGCGGGAGGAATTCCTTCACAAAAAACGATTGATTTGGCTAAACAAATTCATTCGCATGAAATTATTTTATTAGTAGACACCTCAGCTTCGATGGATGTAAAAGATAATCCAAATGGAGAAACGCGATTAGAACGTGTAAAAGATATCATGGATAACCTTATTTCTTTATTAACAGGACAAACGGTATCCCTTTATGCTTTTACCTCTACTTTAACTCCTATGGTCCCTTCAACAAACGATTATTTATTTACACGGATGATGATTAAAGGCTTATCCATTAATGAAGGAGATGTAGAAGGAACGAACTTTGAAACAGCTCTTACTTTACTCAAGAAAAAATTATTTGAACTTCCAAAAGAAAAATTATTGACATTGATTTTATTTAGTGACGGAGGTGATGAACAATTTGAAAAATTAGAAGATCCATATAAGCAAAAAGCGATTCAAAATATCTTAAGTATTTTTCCCGATTCAATTAAAGATCATTTATATTTCTTGACAGTTGGCATGGGATCATCTCAACCTCAACTTATCCCGCACGTGCTTTTTGAAGGTAAACCTGTTTATTCTAAATTAGAGCCCTTTTTGTTAGAACAACTTGCTACCCACTATCAAGGTAAATACTATCTCGCTGAATCCTGGACAAATAAAAACTTAACGGAAGAATTAAATAAACAGCTTTTAAACGAATCCGTTCGTAAACAAACCGAACCGGCTCAATCTCTCGAAAGAAAAGTTCGTCTTGCAAAACGAGACGAACTTCTATCAGATTTATATTATCAAATTCCTCTAGGAATAAGTATTCTTCTTCTTCTTTTATACTTAATTTTACCTGATGCACGGCGGCCATGAAAAAACGAATTTTTCTTCTTTATATGGGATTCTTATATTTTCAAGGATTGGAATCTAATGAATCCATTTCGCAATTGGGGAGCCAGGCAAAGGCATTTGCCGAAACACGCGATTTAAAGCAAGCAAGCCAACTTTATGAAAAGCTTTCCACACAAAGCTTACCTGATTGGCAACAAGCCCTTATTTTATACAACTGGGGAACAGTAAAAGTTCTTCAGCAAGAGTGGGAGGCTGCCCTAAAAATTTTTAATCGAATTGCCCTTTCTTCAATTTCTTCTCCCCAACTTTTACGATCTGTAACTCTCAATCGAGCTGCTGCACGTTTAGGACAAGCGAAGCTATTATCCGCACAAAATGATACAAATTCATTAGGAGAAAGACGCTACCTCATTTGGCAAAGTTTAAAAGAATTAGAAGCCGCAAAAGATATTGATTGTCGTATCCAAAAAGTTGAACAAAATCTTTCTGACTGCTTAGTAGTTCCAATAGATATTCATATTCTTCAAAATAAAGGGGTGTTAGCACTCAATCAGATTAATAAAGAGCTCAAAGATCAATTTTTTGCTAATCTTGATTTAGCTTCTTTATTGGCGATTCTGCGACAAAGTCTTGCTACAGCTCTTCATTTTTCCTTATTTTTTACTAAGCAGATAATTCCTCATGAATTTAATGCTGCTTATTTAAAATATTTTACTTTTCAAATGAAAACAATAGAACCCCTTTGGGATGGTTTAAAAAAAATTTCTTTATCTGATGATCAGCGAAAAATAATCACAATTGCTTTCGAAAACTTCACAAATGCTTTAGATGCTTCACTAAACAGCAATTGGGAAAATGTTCAGAATCACCTCCAATTTTCAGAGGATTCTCTTCAAAAATTTGCTTCGCAATCCGATTTAGAAACTCTTATATTACGCTACCGGTTAACGCTTTTAAATAGGATTGATGAAGTCATTTTAAAAGTTTTGCTAGATACACAAACTTCTTTTGATAAAAAAGATTTCCTCAAGCAATCCTCACAATTTTTAAAAAAAGCCATTGAAGAAATTCAAATTAATCGTCCTTTTATTTCCCGTTTTTATGTCATTTGTGCTTTGAGTGAGATTGAGAACTTACAAGCTGAGGAAAGTGAAGAAAGATCTTGCAAACAAATCCTTCAACAAGCTCTACAAAACGCTATCAGAGGAAATGAGCTCACACAACTTGTCACACTATCTGAAGATTTTGCAAACAAGGAAATCATGCTAAAAGATGTTCAAGCTAAGCAACATCAAGTAATTCAGCAATCCTTATCTTTTATTCCAAACGCTTTAAAAGAAGAAAAAATGAATTTTAACGCAGGAGATTCCAAAATAGCTTGTCAAAAACAACCCTGGGAACAAGTCATTCCTTTATTTGAAAATGGATTACTAGCAGCTAAGCAAACTGAAATTTGGATGAAAAGTTTTCCTTTACAATTTTTTGCTATTTTAAATGAGCAACAAAAAACCATTATTAATTGGCAACAAGCTTTAAAACTATTAGAAAATTCTCCTTCATTTTCAGAGCAAAGCCCTAATCCTAATCCAGATCCTTCTCATTCCAATAGTAAGCCAAAAACAAGTCAAGACATTCAAGAAACCCTTCGACTTCTCCAAGAAATGCAATCAAATGATCAACCCCAAAAAGGTCAATCTTCTAAAGAGAGACATTCATGGTAAAAAAATGATCAAAGCTTTATGCATTTATTTTCTTTCCTTTATGTCAACTTTATCAGCCGTAAACATAAAGGTTGAGGCTTCTATTGATTCTCAAAACAATCAAGAAAATCATCCCCTTTCAGGAATAATTAGTATTACTCATCAAATTCAAGACGAAATTGATTCTAATTCATTTCAAATAGAGGGAAAGCCTCTTTCAGTTACTTTTATTAAAAATGTAAATGTTTCTGAAGAATTACCCAAAACTATTGTATCTTTTTATCATTTCACTCTTTCTCCGCAAGCTAAAGGACTGTATGTTTTACCTCCTATTTCAGTTAAAATAAGAGATAAAATTCAAAGTAGCCCACCCAGTTCTTATGAAGTGAAAGAGCTGAAAAGTTCACTTTTAAACCCAAAAAATTCTAAATTTTCCTCTGCTTCTATACAATTAAAACGTTCCTCTGCTTCTAATGCTTTGATTTTCAAATTAGAGGCAAGTATTAAAGGCCCTACTTTACTGTATCCAGGCCAACGTACCAATTTATTTTACCGCATTTCTTATAATCAAAGTGTTGAATTAACAGAGTCTCTTCTTCCTTTCATTCATGCTGACGCCTTTAAAAAAATTGGGGATGCACATATTAGAGACTTTCAAAATGGTGAGATCACAGTGCAAGAAATTTCTCAAGAAGTGGAAGCAAACCAAATAGGAAGTTTTAAGTTAGGGCCTTCTTCAATTTCGGGTTATAGTTACCAAACTAATTTTTTCGGTAAGAAAAATTATCAACAGCCACTCCTCAAAGCGGAGGCTCCAGCTGTCTACTTGCAAGTAAAGCCCTTTCCTTTGGAAAACAAACCCTATTCTTTTAATGGAGCATTGGGTGTCGTTGATGTTAAAATCAAAATGAGAACATCTTCTGAAAGACAATTAGAAGATAAAATTTTGATAGATATGTATATTTCTGGCGTCGAAAATCTAGAAGATTTTCGACTCCCAGATTTTTATTGTCAGCCTGGATTTAGTGGTTTTTTTCAATTCAATGACCTCCCTCTGACAGGAGAAATAAAAGAATCTTCAAAATATTTTCAAATCGAACTTATTCCCGTTTCTACATTTATTAATACGATTCCTTCTTTTGAAATTTCCTCTTTCGATCCTGTAACGAGCCGCTATATCCTTAAAAGAACGGATCCTATTCCTATTGATCTTAAAACAATGCCAATGGCACCTTATCCCACAATTTCTTTGGAAAAAGAAAATGAAATCCCCAACGAAAAAATTCTGTGGAATTCTTCTTCATGGCCACTTAGCCCTCTTGAAATCAAAGATTCACAAAATTTGCCTAGATTGAGCCATAATTGGACGCAAACTCCATGGATTTTATTAGTAATTCCTTTGGGAATCAGTTGGCTAACCCTTCAATCATATTGGAAAAAATTATGGGATTTAAAGCCTAAAAAAATCAAAAAGCAAAGTTTAATTCTTTTAGAGCAAGCTTTAAAAATCAAAAAAAACTCGGAAAAAGAAATCTTGCAGTTGCTTGAAAAAGCTACTTGGTGGAAAGTATGGGAAGAAGGCATTCTCCCTATAAAAGTTACTTCTTTAGAAGATCTTTCTACTCAAGGGAAAGCCGGAAAAATGAGACAGTTTATTTACCAGTTGCAGTCTTTACAGTATGGCCCAAGTACAGGGATGGAAATAGCTGATATTAAAGTACAAGCCCAAAAATTATTAAGTTAAGCTTTGAATTCATTTATTTTAAATTGAGATGATAAGGACAAAAATGACAGATCCTCAACCTTCTGTAGATGAACGAATCCTTCTCGCTCAGGAAAGGACTCGTTTAGCTGCCGAAAGGACTTTTTTAGCATGGCTTAGGACTGGGTTAACTGGTATTGGAATAGGGATTGCAATTGCGCGATTTGTTTTTTTTCAAACTACCTCTCACCAAAAAACAGCTCATCTAATGGGACAGTTCCTTATTTTATGGGGAATTTGTATTTTTCTTTTTGCTTTAAATAGTTATCGGAAAAGTCTGAAAAAAATTGGTTTTTCAAATCCTATTTCAGACCACCCTTCATTCTTCGGTTTAGGTTTAATTACAGCAGCTTTGATTCTTTTTTCTTTCATTCTCTTTTGGATTATTATAGATAAACCATGATGTTTCTTGTAAGTTTCCTTTTCTTCTTTTTTCCTTTAGAAGCTTATCAAGAAGCCTCGCTCCAACAGGCCAATCAATACTATGAAAATGGCCTGCGAGCATCTACTTTTCAAGAAAGAAAAAACGCTTTCAATCAAGCCCTTCATTTGTATTTAAGCGTCGAAAATGCACAAGGAAGTTCTAGCAAACTTAACCAAGCGATTGCTGATACTTACTTCCAACTCGAAGAATATCCTTGGTCTATTTTGTACTATGAACGTGCTAAAGAACAAAATCCTCGCAATTCAATTATTCAAGAGCATCTTTATATTACTCAAAACAAGCTAGGATTAACACCTATGAAAAACTCTAGAATTAATGATTATTTACTCTCTTCCTATCTTTCTTTTTCTGATAAAGTCTATATGTTTTTTTACTCTTTTCTTTCTTTTGTCTTTTTTATGACAATTTTTATTTGGATTCGAACGCAATTTACTAAAATTCTTTCTTTCTTGACAGGTAGCTTAGTCTTATACAGCTTATTAAATTTAATTATTTCATTATATATTATTCCAATTTATGCTATTTTTATTACTTCTACTGGTTTATATCGCGCTCCTAGTTTGGAAGAACCTCAATTGTCTACAATACCTTTCCTTGCAGGGCAAAAAATCCAAGTTATTGATATAGCTCATCAAGGTAACTGGCTAAAAGTAATAGACGATAATCATCAAATTGGCTACGTACCCAGTCAATCAATTCGAATTATTTAAGAGCGTTTTTAATTGATTATGATGAACAATTAAAAAATGCTCTTAAAATTTAGCTTAATAAATATGAGATTTTTATTAACTGTTTTGTTATAATAAATTTGGACCTTTTCGAGTTAACAAGTTACAGCTAAGTTATTTATTATTTTATACTTAGTCTTAAAATAATCTAAAAACTTTTCATATCGAAAAATGAATCTTTTTAATTTCAATTTCTTCACATTTTAAATTAATTAATCATATGACAGCAATAGAAAGACGCGCATTATATAATCTATTACGTATGAACTGGCTTAATAATCCTCAGATGAAAGTCGATCATTGGCAAGTAGACGATTATCGCATTTTTTCAACTGAAACATTATTTGAACGATTAAAGAAATTAAACATTAATCTCGATAAAAGTAGTTTTATTGCTTATGCCGATGAGTGCGAATCGCCCGAAGATTTGACAGAACAATTAGTGGGAGATCGGGAGCTTAAAGCTCAAAACGAAGATCAGGTTTATTTATTAATTTTTGAGCTTTGGAGAAGGCTTTTAAGTGAAAAACCTTCTTTATCAATTATATGTAATGAGCTTGATCAACTCATTTATCAATATGATCAAGGAAAAGTTGAAAACTCTACGTTACTACAAGATCAACTAAATCAATTTATTACTCTTTTAGATGAAAATGCAGATCAAGGAATTCCTCCTCAAGAAGTTTTTACCGGAGTTTCTACCTATTGTGCAAATGACATTGAAACTTTCCTTTACGATTTTATTTCTGAAAGAATTGAAGAAGAAAATGAAGCTTATGCTTTAGATTTATTAGACGATTTTTCTACCTATTTAGGAACCAATAAGTGGTTTGATTTATTGCGGGCAAGACTTTCGAGTCTTTCTAATCGAAAAATCGCAACTAAACAACTTTCTCAACTTTTAGAAGATTATTTAGATAAGCAAGATCTTGAGTTTAACTTAGAGCTGCTTTCATTTATGACAGAAATTGGGGATCCATATACATTTAAAGAAGTTTTACAAAGCACGCTTCCTCTTTTGCAGACGGAAGAAGATTTTCAAGATTTTTTATTTATCTGTGCAGACTATTGTCACCGACTCGATCAAGAAAACAAAGAAAAATCTATTCATATTCTTATCCATCAACGGTCAAATAAAGAATTACTCCATCCTTTCAATTCCAATGATCCTGCTCTAAAAATTTTATTACAAATTTTTGAGTAATCATCCAAGTTTTAAATTTAATTGTGCGATCAGTCCTCAAAAATTGATTGATCACTTTTTCACAACTTTAATTTTCTTAACTGACTTATATTTAAATAATTATGATAAAATCCCTCAAAAGTTGCTAATTACTTCGCTATCAAGACTTTCAAATCATCTTACTTTTTTTTCATTTATTCGAAATGCTTCAATATCAACAGCTTAAAAAAGGCTTCAGAAGACACTCTGAATAGGTTAAAATAAATTCTGTATCTTGACTTTATAGTTGAAAAAATAGATAACAAAAGCAGTTTTACTACAACCCGTTGTAATTTTCTGAGTAAGCAACTACAAGATCTTGTATTAATAATTAAAAGAGATAGAGGACCACTATGACCAAACCAACAGCTCGAGCGATGGCTACCGCTTTACGCACTTATCATCGCCCCGTCAAAGAAGGGGATACACAACTAGAAAATTGGGATCAGGTTGTTGAACGCGTTATTTCTCACCAACGATGGTTATGGGAACGAGCACTAGGGCGCACTCTTAACGAAGCTCAAGAGGACGAATTAGAAGAAATTCGCTCTCTCATTTCAAACCGACAAATCGCACCTGCGGGCCGTACTTTGTGGTTAGGTGGGACTGAGCTAAGTCGCACGCGCGAATCTAGCATGTTTAATTGCTCATATACACATGTCGAAACAGTTTATGATGTAGTGGATGTTTTATGGTTGCTCCTTCAAGGTTGTGGTGTTGGATTTAGACCAATTACAGGAACTTTAAATGGTTTTAGAAGACCTCTTCAAGAAATCAAAGTTATTCGTTCAAATCGAACTGAAAAAGGCGGTATTCAAAATAACGTTGAAACTTATGATCCAGAAACACATATATGGACGATTAAAGTTGGAGATTCTGCCATTGCTTGGGCAAAAGCTGTCGGTAAATTGGTAGCTGGTAAATTTCCTGCTCAAACTCTTGTTCTCGATTTTTCAGAAATCCGTCCGGCGGGAACCCGTT
The DNA here is from genome assembly GCF_000011565.2 of Candidatus Protochlamydia amoebophila UWE25. Classification (NCBI taxonomy): domain Bacteria; kingdom Pseudomonadati; phylum Chlamydiota; class Chlamydiia; order Parachlamydiales; family Parachlamydiaceae; genus Candidatus Protochlamydia; species Candidatus Protochlamydia amoebophila. The sequence continues at coordinate 180,113 of NC_005861.2, read as the reverse complement.
TAAAAGGTTATGGTTGGATTTCTTCTGGAGATGAACAAATTGCTAAAGCTTTTAAAGCTATTGCGAAAATTTTATCTGATCGATCGGATCAATTATTGACCCGCATGGATATCCTCGATATTGTCAATTGGCTGGGAACTATTTTATCTAGCCGCCGCTCAGCCCAAATTGCTTTATTTGAATACGATCAACCAGAATGGGAAGATTTTGCCATCGCTAAAAAAGAATGGTGGATAAAAGGCAATGCTCATCGTCAACAATCTAATAATAGCCTTCTTTTCCGCTCAAAACCAAATCGAGAAGAATTAGAAAGAGTCTTTCAATTAATGTTGGATTCAGGAGGATCTGAACCTGGTATTATTAACGCCGCAGAAGCTGAAAGAAGAGCACCCTGGTTTAAAGGATGCAATCCTTGCGTCGAAATACTTTTGGGTAACAAAAGTTTTTGTAATTTGACAGAAGTCAACGTATTAGCTTTTAGAGGAGATAAAGTTGGATTAGAAAGAGCTCTTTACCTTGCTGGTCGTATGAACTACCGCCAAACGATGGTTAACCTACGAGACGAAATTTTACAAGAAGCTTGGCACCTTAATAATGACTTCTTACATCTTTGTGGGGTAGGATTAACTGGTGTAAGGGCACGTCCTGATTTGACAGCTTATGATTTTAAACGAATGCGTAATATTACAGTTAGTGCTGCATACAGCATGGCGAATGAACTCAATTCCCCCTTACCAAAAAATGTGACTTGTATCAAACCCAGTGGAACCATAAGCAAAATCATGGGAACAGAAGAATGGGGAGAAGTACCTGAAGGTATTCACATGCCACTTGGAAAGTATTTATTTAATAACATCACTTACTCTAAGCATGACCCTCTAGTCACAAAATTCCGCGCAGCCGGTTATACCGTTATTGAAAAACCCTATGAACCAGAATCTGTGTTAGTCAAATTTCCCGTTAAATTTGAAAATGTGCCTTTCACACGCACAACGGTGACAAGAAAAAATGGAAAAATAGAAGAAGTAGAAATCAATACCGATTCAGCTGTAGCTCAGCTAGAACTATACAGCATTCTTCAAACGACTTGGTGCGAACAAAACGTTTCGAACACCATTTCTTATGATCCCTCTGAAGTTCCCGCCATTATTGACTGGTTCATGAAAAATTGGGACTGCTACGTTGGAGTGTCATTCTTATTTAGAAACGATCCAACTAAAAATGCTGAAGATTTAGGCTATGCTTATCTGCCTCAAGAAGTTGTTACAAAAGAAGCATATGAAACGTATTGCGCAAAATTGTCAGATATTGATTACTCCGGTATTCATATTCGCGATGATGATTTAGCCGAAGCCTGTGCTAATGGCGCCTGCCCTATTCGATAATATTCTTTTAGACGATGCTGCTGCAAAACCAGCATCGTCTATCGATATATAAACAAAAGAAAGAAAAAGCCGATATTATTTTAAGTTTTAGTCTAATTTGTTTATTTTAATTGATCTTATATAAATTCAGCTAAAAGCCAGTATTTCGTATTTCAAAAAAATTGATCTTTCAAAGTTCATTCATATTTATTTGCATCTAAAATTTGCCCCAGATGGTGCCCATATCTTAATAATATTACACTCGCAAAAAACACTTGCTCACTTATTGACACTTTCAAACAGATGAATTTCAACAATTTTTAAACAGAAATAAGAACCTTTACAATAACATGCATCTCCCATCTATCTTTTGGTTATTTTTAGCTTCATCCAAAATAGAACAGCCAATTTGCTTTTTATCAATTGCGGCAAAGAGAAGAGATAAGATGTGAAAAAAATCGCTTACTTCAAGTTAATTTTTTTGGTCAAACCGAAGGTCGATTTTTTTGCCAATGGTCAGATACGTTTTTAAAACTGAAATAGTTAAAAAGGAGAAAGATCTGCTATTTTAATAGGTTTAAATTGGTGAAGATAATCACAAGCAACTAACTGATAACGGATATTGTTATGCATACCAAAAATTTCACGGTCAGCTTTAACATTGTGTAAATGCCCAAATACACAAATATTAATGTGATATTTTTCTAATAAACGACTTACCTCTGTTTCTTCTAAATTCGCTCCAATAGGAGGATAATGAGTCATGGCAATACGCAACTTTGCTTGAGAATGCATCGTTTTCAAGCTTGTTTCCAGTCGCTTTAATTCGCGTTCATAGATTTTTTGACTTTCCTCTGAATGATCTTCGTCATTAATTTTTTTGATACACGCAAAATCCTTAAAATCAATCCACTCATTAAAACTGATTCCTGGAATGTCCCAAAGGCGAGCTCCTGCAATATTTACCCCATTCCAAAAAAAACTATTATTTTGAATCAAATGACAAGAAGGGGGCAAAATCGACTGAATCTTGGATAATGATCCCCACCAATAGTCATGATTTCCTTTAAGCAATACTTTTGTCCCTGGAAGCTGACCAATCCAATCAAGGTCCAACCGAGCTTCTTCTAAGCGCATAGCCCAAGAAATATCACCTGGAATTAAAACCAAATCATTTTCAGCAACCAATTCAAGCCAAGATTGTTTAATTTTGTCAGTATATTCTTCCCATTGTGGGCCAAAGATCCTCATGTGTTTATTAGGGGCACCAAAAGGAAGATGAAGGTCAGCAATTGCCCAAATTGAGAACATATTAACCTAAAAAAATTAATCACTCACTTAAAAAATACGTTCGGTGAGTGATGAAATAGATAATATTAATTATAAAATAAATCCGTCTGGAAGGACTGATCCGCGTGGAACAACGATGATACCATCTCTAATAAAAACAAGCTCACTTTCGTAGCGAGTCAACTGTTGCTTATTAATCAACTGGACGCCTTTTCCAATACGAACATTTTTATCTATAATAGCTTTTTTGATAATACAATTTTCTCCAATCTGAGGTTCAGACGGAAGTTTACAATGATCATTTACAGGAGAAACATAATAATCATTTCCCATTAAATAAGAATCACGAATGATTGCCCCAGAACCAATGACTGTTCGCGGACCTAAAAGGCTATGAGTAATTTCGTCTGCTTCGATAATAGAGCCTTCACAGAGAATACTTTTTTGAATTTGGCAAGTAGTAAATTTAGCAGGTGGTAAATCATATCGATATGTGTAAATAGGACGTGCCTCATTGTGAAAGTTAAAAACAGGGTTGGTTTCAGTTAAAGCAAGATTGGCCTGATAAAATGTTTCAATCGTTCCGATATCTTCCCAGTACCCTGTGTAAAGATAGGCTGAGATTTTCCCAGAGGCAACTTTTGTGGGAATCAAATGTTTACCAAAATCTTCTCGAATATCTTCAGAAAGAAGCTCAACTAATGCCTTTCGTTTGAATAAATAAATTCCCATTGATCCCAAATAAACTCGTTCGCCTGTCGGCGCGACTCCTGCTTTTTCAAGAATATTCGATGGACTTCGCAATTGTTGTAATAAATCGTTATCTTGCGGCTTTTCATAAAAAGATGTAATAGAATTTTGTTCATCAACTTTTAATATTCCCATCCGTTTAGCATCTTGAGTATTGACTGGGATAGTTGCAACAACAACATCGGAATCATTTTTTTTAGCAAAATGAACCATTTCCTGAAAATCTATATTATAAAGTTGATCTCCCGATAAAATTAAAAAATATTCAAAAGGACTTTCTAAAAGATAATCAATATTTTGACGAACTGCATCAGCGGTTCCTTGAAACCAATTCTTCTTGGAAGGTTTTTGTTCTGCTGTTAAAATTTCAATAGAACCAGCGCCTGGTCCTTGCATGTATGTTTGAAAAACATGTTGATGCAAAGAAGACGAAAGAAATTGCGTCAGTAGAAATACTTTTTTGCAACCTGCATGTAAAGAATTAGAGATAGGAACATCAATGAGTCGATATTTCCCACCAAAATTAATAGCTGGCTTGCAACGTGCTAAAGTTAGGGGGTGTAAACGTGTTCCTTCTCCCCCACTTAAAATTAAACTAGCCACTTGACGCATATCAACTGATTGAGAATCAGAAGTTTCTACAACTTGAGAAGAACGCTGCCTTAACATTGTTAATGTATTCATTTTCTCGCCCATGGGGTAAAGTTCGGTCAAAAAATGAACCGTAGCATAGCTTTTATTAAAAGCAAAGACTATCAAGTTTAAATTTTTTTTTCTCTCTGTAAAAAGTAAAATAATTTCAAAAAACGAGAAATGAAAAATGTAAAAAATGTTTTTGTCTGGTATTTTATTCATCTCATATAAAACTCGTGTTTCTATAGGGAAAAAATTGACTCATCAACTATGATGACAATTTGTTTTATAATTGAGATATAGGCTGTGTTCATGTTCGATTTTTCTAAGCTAAAAGATAAAATAAGTCAGTTTTTTGCTTCTGCAAAAAGACTTTATTGGTTAGCTTTAGCAATCGTTTTAATTCTTATTTTTTCTCTTATGCGAGGGTGTTCTTCCTCAGATTTGACAAAACCCACTTACTCCATCGGTCAAGATACACAATGGTCAACTATTGATGTGATGAATAAAGAGAGACAATTATCGGCTTTCAATCTCGATTTACTTACATCAATTGCCAAAGAAGAGAGAACTCCCTTCAGTTTGCAATCTACTCCTCGAAACTTTTTGATGAGGCGACTTGAAAGTGGAGATTTAGATGGTATTATTTCAAGCCTTTCTCCTACACCAATTAATCAGTCTTTATACGCATTTTCAGAACCTTATTTTCCTTTAGGTCCTGTGCTTATTATTTCTTCGCAAAGTCCTTTGAAAGGTTGGAATGAAAAAGCGATCAAGCTCATCGGTATACAATCCGGCACATCAGATAAACTTAATTTGGAAAAAGATCCAACCATTCAACTGCGTTTATATGACAATATCTTAAATGCTTTAGCAGACTTGGATGATAGGCGAATTGATGGAGCCATCTTTCCTGCTATCCCTGCTTATGTTTATACTCAAACCTTTTATGAAGGAAAATTGAAAATTGTTACTGCTCCTCTTACAAATGAGAGTCTACGCCTGGTAGCCTTAAAAACAGAAAATGGACAAGAATTGATCAAATTATTTAATAGGGGCTTGAAAAAAATTCGAGACAATAACACTTATCAACAACTTCTTGATCGTTGGGGTTTTCTAAATGTCGAGAAAATGGATCATCAGCCTTAATCTTTATCTTTCTCTGCTATTAAAGGCTCATTTGTTTTTGCTCTTTCATTTGAATCGATAAACAATTTTTTAGTCATTTAAAAAATTCAAATTCAATATTTCCTGTATTCAACTCCAGATTAATGGCGAAATTCATAAAAAATATAAAAATATGATTAATATTTAATTTTCTATTTAGAATAAAAAAATATTAATTTTTACAAACAGAATAAATATTTGAAAATTAAACATGACAGAAGATCAATCATAGTGATTGAATATTTATGAAAAAATAAATATGCTTTGCAACTGTAAATCTAAATATATTAAAGTTTTATTTTAAAAATTCAATTATTAAGCTTAATTTTAAATAAAGTATAGGTAAAAATGTCTAGTCCTCATATTCAACCTGTGCCCCCGTCAAGTTCTAATCCTGCATCAACTTTAGATCCGAAAAGAACTTTGCCAAAAAAACCTACTGCTCCTTCAACAAAAAAAAGTGGTGGTATTTTTAATCCATTCGGCTTCAGTAAACCTTCTAGTAGCTCCAGTTCGACAACAAAAAAAGCAGAATCGATTTTTACAAATGTTAATCCAATAACTCAATCGAGTAAAGCCAGTGCTCAAAAACCTCTGGCAAATAGGCGTTCTTCTATTTCTTCAACCAAAACTGAATCAGGACCTTCTGATTTTATAGACAGAAAAGTAAAGAGAGCTTCTTCAAAACAATTACCACTGACTCAAGAAACGCAAAGTTCTGAAGTTGTTTCCTTAGAATCTGTTCAATCAGAACTCCACAACTTCGCAAAAAACTTTACCTCCACCTTATCGCTAATCAGACAAGAATTACAACAAGAAGTGGATGAGTTACCAGAAGAATTTAAAAATCGCATAAACTTTGCTACTGGCTTTGCGCTTGCGGATTCAGATAATGGCTTAGATGAAAGTAAGCTGGCCCAAAAGGTTTGGAAGCGTCTTGATAGCCAGTGGAAACAGCTTGCCAGTCACGTTAATACTTCTCAAAATTCCGCTAAAAGTCGACGGCTAAGTTTCAGCCCTGATGATGAAAGCATTAAAAAGTTAACAGAAAGCGTTTCAAGGGGAATTCCTTCAAGATCAGATGTTGCAAAAAACTTAGAAAGTATAAAAGATGAAACGCAGCATGGAAATTATATTTGCAATGTTTATTACAAGCCTTTGTGTATTGATGATCTTTCTGAAAATAGTGAGATAAACGAAGTAAATCCTGGCTATTTAACCTCTGCAAAATGCCCCACAATTACTCTATTTACCTACATGCAGCATTTACAACTAGTAGCTCAACACTTTTCTAATTTGAGTAACATACCACCAAAACCTTCTTTTAATGATAAAAATCTGAAGGACTTAATCACAAAATTTATAGAAAGTTTAAACAATAAATTCAAAAAAACACCTCGTGACATTGTCCGTTTTTGTCAACAATTGGGAAGAAGTGTTCATCTTTATGTTGAAAAACTAGAAAATACCCTTTATATCACTTATAAAGAACCTGTTAATAAAGCTGGGGCTGATTATCAGCAAATTGCAAATCGTATTCTTGAAACTATCACTAGTAATGATAAAGGAAGCTGGGATGCAGATATGCGAAGAATTTTATGCAGCTATGGATTGCATATCAAAGGACTTGCTCTACCTCCAGGATTAAATTGGGAAAAAGAATTACAAGAACACTATTTTTATTCAGATAAGCTAAATCTTCCCGATGAATTTAAAACATGGCTTAAGCAGCAATTTAATGAGAAAAACTGGGACTTCAGTGATGTCGAGAAAACATTAAGCAATCTTAAGAGCGTTCATCACAAAGTCTCTAACAGGTTAAAGAAAAGTTTGAAAACTTTCTTAACGTTATTAATGCAAGGAGTAAAATTAAATCTTCAACAACAAGAATGTATAGAGCTTTTATCTATCATGGGATCTGTAGAAAAAGAAAAAGTTAGCATTTCCACTATCTTTACAAGATTTAATGAAGTATTTAGCAAAATCTCAGAAAGCCAGAATAGTGAAATTAAAAAACTTCTCCCTTTTTTACAAATTTTAAGACAAGATATGCTCATTTCTATTCATAGAGAAACTGAGAATGCCTGGCGTTTCATTCGGGGTATAGAATCTAAACTCATTACAGACTTACCAGAATCGAATAAAAAGGTAAATATTAAATGGGACGATTTTGGAAGTAAAATATGCATTTCTCGTGACGCACAGTTAGAAGGGCATCCAGAATGTATCTTAAAATCTAGCATCACTATTTCATCAACGGAAGAAGGAGCTTGGATTGTTCTACCTAATTTAGAAATTACTTCTCCAAAAATCTCTGATATTAGCTTTAAAGAAAGATACATGGAATTAATTGTGACATTAAAAGCCATGGGTCTTCCGTATAGCGAAATCATTGCATAACCCTCACCTTATCGATGCTGAAGTTCCTTCAGCATCGATTGTGCGCTGCATAATCGTAGCGCACACGATCTAAGAGCTCTTGATCAATTGGACAAGGCTCAATTCCCCAAATCAGTGCTGCATAGTTATGAACCGAAAAATCAGTAGAAAATTTTCCCATCCCAGCAATATTATGTATGGCATATTCAGCCCACTTTTTCGGTTTTTTATATAATTCTTCCACTTTCAGCTGTGTATCATAAAAACTTTGAAGGTCTTTTAACATGAAATAGCGATCAGGAGCACCTCCGTAGTGCATTTCGATTAGTTTATGATAAAGATCACTAAATATTTGATGCTCTTCTTCTGTTTGAGCAAAAGAGCGATCTCTTAAAGCATCCACAGCTTTTTTGATTGCGGGATTATTATCATAAATTTCTTTCGAAGAATAAGAATTTGTCATTTTTAATTGGGCAATTTGCTCTGCTGTACAGCCAAAAGAAAAAGGCCACCACTCAGGAGTGACCTCTTCTTCCATTTCGATGTTGGCGCCATCTTGCGTTCCAATTGTCAATGCCCCGTTCATAGCCATTTTCATATTACCCGTTCCAGACGCTTCTGTCCCAGCTGTAGAAATTTGCTCTGAAAGATCTGATGCAGGAATAACGATTTCGGCTTTAGTTACATTGTAATTTTCTAAATAGACAATTTTTAAAAATGGTCCTACAATTGGATCCTGGTTAACTTTCCGAGCAATACAATAGATCAACCGAATAATATCTTTTGCAGTTTCATAACCAGCAGCTGCCTTTCCCCCAATCACGACCGTGCGTTTGATTCTTTGATGATTGGGATTTTGTGTGATCTCTTGATAAAGCATGATTAAGTGTAACGCATTCATAAGTTGTCTTTTATACTCATGAATTCGCTTGATTTGGACATCAAAAATTGAATCAACATCGAGGAGAGGAGGAGGAGAAATAATAATTCCATTTGCATCCCTCAAACGATTTTCTCTATTGATATATTCTATAAACTTAAATTTATTTTTCTTTTTAATCGCTAGAAATTCCAGTTGCGATTCTGGATCTGAGGCAAACTTCGCTAATTCTTTAATTGTCAAAAAATCTGTAATCCATTTGTCACCAATCCTTTGAGTAATAAATCTAGCTAATTCAGGATTACATTCCAATAACCAACGTCTTTGGGTAACCCCATTTGTAATATTAACAAACTTATCAGGAAAAAATTCATAAAAATCTTTAAAAACCGAATTTTTTAAAATCTCCGTATGAAGTTTTGCTACTCCATTGACTTTATGCGAGCCTACAATGGCTAAATTTGCCATTCGTACTTTATCATTTTCGATGATGGATAATCGTCTGATTCGTTCTTCGTCTTGAGGATAGCGACTTCTAATCGCATTACAAAAATCGAGATTGATTCGTTCTATAATTCGACATTGACGTGGAAGTAAGTAATAGAAAAGAGCTTTATCCCATTGCTCTAGCGCCTCACTCAATATCGTATGGTTCGTATAACCTGTGCAAGCCTCTGTGATTTCGACTGCTGTTTTCCAAGGTAAATCATGATCTTTAGTTAAAATGCGAACCAGCTCTGCAATGACTAGTGAGGGATGAGTATCATTGATCTGAATGCGTACTTTATCGGCAAATTGCCTTAAATTGTTATATTGCGCCAAGTGATGGCGAACAATATCCTGTAGCGAGGCTGAAACTAACAAAAATTCTTGTTTTAATCGGATCCTTTTTCCAATATCATTGTTATCACTTGGATATAATACATCAGTTAAAGTCGTATTTTCTGCTGCTTGATCAAGCCTCCCTGCATTATACTTTTGTAACAGAAAATTCCGCGGAGAATCTTTAGTAGACCATAGACGTAAGGTCACAACTGAGAAATTAGAGTTTTTGCTATAACCAACAATTGGTATATCATAAGGAAGAGCCCCTACTTCTTCAGCCTCTGTGAGGCTTAAAATTTCATCCCCATGGATATTGTACGTTGTTTGAGGTTTTCCACAAAACTTGACATGCACTCTTCTTAAATCCCGTCTAAATTCCCAAGGATTTTCATTTAAAAGCCAGCAATCGGGAGCTTCAATTTGTGCGCCATTCCAAAGTTGTTGCTCAAAAATTCCATATTGATAACGCAAACCATAAGCCTGAGCAGGATAGTGATGCGTGGCTAAAGAATCGAGTAAACAAGAGGCTAAGCGACCAAGACCGCCATTACCTAAACCAGGGTCTTCCTCTTGCTCAACAATGCTTCTTAAATTCCGATTCATTTTCTGTAAGACAAGCTTAACAACATCTTTTGAACATAAATTTGTGATATTATTCACAAAAAGTCTTCCAGGTAAGTATTCCATCGAGAGATAATAAATTTGGCGAGATTGATTTTTGGCAATTGTACGAGCTGTCGCCTGCCAATTAATCATTGTTTCTTCCCTGATCGCATAGCATAAAGCTCGATAAAATTCATTAGCATCGGCCTCTTCTGCTGTTCTTCCAATCGTACTAATTAAATAAGATTTGACTCTGCGAATTAATTCTTCAGCTAGTAAATCTATATTTACTGTACTCATGAAATCCCCCTTTCTAAAATAGAAAAATTCAAAACTAGTTACCAAAAATTTTAACTTAGCATATGATCTATTTATCAGCGAGTATTGAAGGTTTAAAAAAATGCACCGCTCTCAAAAATTTCAATTTGTCTTTTATGGAATTTTGGCTTTATTTACAGGGCTGATGATTTATGTCACCTATGTAGCTTTTACACGCCTTTCAGGTTCAGCGGGTTTAGACATGGCCCGTATTCAAAAAGTACGCTATGATTCGCTTCAAGATAAACAAACATCTATAAATGATCCTGTTTTTCTTCATCACGAACAATAATGACTTTATTTTTTACTCTTTTTCCCCTTTACTTGTTTGGAAATGTGCATTGTTTAGGAATGTGCGGTCCTTTAGTCCTGTTACTTGGAAAACATCATCATCGATATTTTTACTTCATAGGTAGAATCCTTTCTTTTAGTTTAGCAGGCTTAGTTGCAGGAGAGGCTGGAGCAGTCACTCAAATTTTTCTCAAAGACTACTATTTGGCAGAAATTATAAGTATTTTTTTTGGAGTCTTGATTATCTATTGGGGACTAAACTTGTTATTTAATTGGAATTTTTTTAAAAGTATCACGCAATGGAATTTATTACAGACAATCAATTTGACTCTTTCTCAACTGATGTTGAAAAATAATTGGAAAGCGACCTTTTTTTTTGGTTTTTTTACAGTGATGTTACCTTGCGGTCAAACCCTCGTTGTTTTTTCAGCTTGTGCTTTAACGGGAGATGCATTCATTGGCCTAGGAAATGGATTTGCCTTTGCTATTTTAACAACACCTTCGCTTGTTTTGGCTATGCATACTTATAAATTTTTTAACCAACTAAAGCAATATTCCAATATTATTTTAGGATTAAGCTCGATTTTCGTCGGAATTTTAGCTTGTTGTAGAGGATTTGCAGAACTGGGGTGGATTTCACATTTTGTCTTAAATCCTGACTCTTCACCCCTTTATCATATAGTGATTTTCTAATGAATAAAGAGCCTATTAGTTTATATATCTTCCGATTTATCTTAGGGTTTGGGTTATTCGCGTTCATGGCTATGTTGTATTGGTCATCTGCTCTGATTGAAAACCAGTTAAAATTTTTAAGACAAGACCTGATTCAAATCAAAAATGATATTTATACCGTTCGTTCTGAAACAGAAAAAATTCGTACGGATATCTTAAAAACACTTATTAATCACCCTTTAAGCCAAAACAGTTCTTCATCTGAAACAGCCAATTTCCCTTTAACAATAAACAAAAAAGCTGCGCAGGGTGAAAATCTTCTTAAAGTAGATCCTTTTTATCAAATCACCCTCCCTCGATTACTAGGACCTCAATTTACCCCGCAGGGAGTTCGCAAAGAGGCAACGTTCAGAAAACCGGATCATCTCCACCCTTTTAGCCCCTGGTTAGAAGTTTCTTCATGGAACGATCTGTGCTCTATTTCATTAGCTTCCCAAGAAGTGGGTAAATATGAAACAATGGCTCCAGAAATGGCTGAAAGAATAGAATTAAGAACTAATGAAAAAGGTCTTTCCGAGTATTGGGTATTTCTAAGGCAAGATGTATTTTGGGCTCCCCTTCAACAAAATCAATTTGCTGAAGGGATTATTTTAGCCCCTCATTTTTTACGCCGACACCCAGTCACTGCTCATGACTTTAAATTTTACTTTGACGCAATCATGAATCCATACGTGGAAGAAGCCAAAGCCGTTTCCCTTAGAATTTACTTTGGAGATATTGAAGAAATTAAAATACTCGATGATTACACTTTCATTGTGCGATGGAAAACGGAAAAAACCGTAGGAGAAAATGGAAAAGAAGAACTAAAAATGAAATATCTGTCAAAATCTTGGACAGGATCTTTATGTCCTTTAGCTTCCTTTGTTTATCAGTATTTTGCGGATGGCACAAAAATTATTGAAGAAGATAGCCACCCTAACACTTACCAAACTAATTCTATCTGGGCACAAAATTTTTCCCATCACTGGGCAAAAAATGTCATTGTCAGTTGTGGTCCGTGGTTATTCGATGGCATGACCGAAAGGGAAATACGATTCAAAAGAAATCCTGATTATTTTAATGCTTATGCTGCCCTAACCGAAGCGCTAGAATTCAAATTTAAAAACTCTCCAGATGGAATTTGGGAAGAATTTAAAACTGATTCTTTAGATTTATTTGAAATTCCTCCTAATCAGCTTGCAGAGTTAGATCGATTTTTACAAAGTGCCCCTTATGCCAAACAAAAAGAAAATGGATCGGGAATTCATCGATTGGACTATATTAGTCGAAAATATTATTACATTGGATGGAACCAAGCTAACCCCTTATTTAAAAGCAAAAAAGTTCGACAAGCTTTGACGATGGCTATTGATAGAGAACGCATTATTCGTCAAAATTTAAATGGAATGGGAATGCAAACAACGGGAACCTTTTTCCCTTTTTCTCCCTCCTATGACGCGACATTAAAACCCTATCCTTACAATATTCAAAAAGCTTTGGAATTATTAAGAGAAGATGGATGGTACGATAGTTCAGGAACGGGTGTCTTAGAAAAAGTCATTGACGGTCAACGCACCCCTTTTAAATTTACATTGACATATTTTGTCAAAAGCCCAACAAATAAATCAATTTGTGAATACATTTCGACTGCTTTAAAAGAAATTGGGATTGTTTGTAAAATTGAGGGGGTAGATGTAGCAGATTTATCTGCTATAGTGGACGATAAAAGTTTTGATGCTATTTATATGGCTTGGGCTCTTGGATCGCCTCCTGAAGATCCAAGGCAGCTGTGGTATTCAACAGGAGCCAAAGAAAAAGGCTCTTCAAATCTAATTGGTTTTGTCAATCAAGAAGTAGATCATATCATTGACAAATTAACTTTTGAATATGATGTCGAAAAACGTATTGAACTTTACCATCAATTTGATCGCATTATTTATGATGAAGCTCCCTATACATTTATTTATACTCCCAAAGAGACTCTTCTTTACCGCGATTACTTGCAAAATGTTTTCATCCCTGCTGAAAGGCAAGATTTAATCCCGGGAGCTAATGTAGGCGAACCTATTGCAAACTTATTTTGGATTAAAGATACTTCTAAAAAACAAGAAAAATACCTTGGGAACTAAAAGATGTGGAATTATGTCTTAAGACGATTTCTTCTTCTTCCACTAACCCTTTTCTTTATTGTTTTAATAAATTTTATCATTATTAATCTCGCTCCAGGTGACCCCGTTTCTTTTGCAGAAATCTCACAAGAAGGAGCCACTCGAAGAGAAGATCGATCCATAGCATGTGGTGGTGATGAACGTTATTTGCAATTTAGAGATTTCTACGGCTTAACGTTGCCTGTTTTGTTTAACAATTGGCCCTCTTTATCTCAAGATTATGTTAAACAAACATTGTGGCAGCTTGCGAATCGGAAACTGACTCCAGAAAGTTTGAATGAACTTCCCGTTAAAGATTATGATGCCATACGAGTCACTTTTGGAGATCAATCGCGTTATCTCATGTCTAAATTGATCATTATTTTAGTTGATCCCGAGACTTCAGAAAACGTTCGCAGATTAGCTTCTCATTTTTTTGTGAGAGGAGGTTCTAGGCAAGGTTATATTGGATCTAACATTAACCCTGAACAAAAAGCCTGGAATAAAAAAGTCGCTGAAGATAATCAATATCTGCGCACTCTTCTTTGGCAATCTTCTGCATCCCCTTTAGAAGTATCTAAAAAAATTAAACTCATACAAGAATGGTACGAAAAAAATAAAGCTTTTTATCGTTTAGATCCGTCAAAAGAATTATGGAAAATATTTTTTACCGAAACACGCTTCACAAGGTATATGAGTCGCATTCTTCATTTAGATTTTGGCACATTGCGTAATGATTCAAGTAAGCCTGTTCTTACCGAAGTCACGAAGCGATTTAAATATTCTTTAACCCTTTCACTTTTGCCCATGCTCATCACTTTTGTATTGTGTCAATTTTTTGGATTCATTATGGCTTATAAACACAATCAATGGATTGACTATACCCTTAATCTTATTTTTCTAGTTTTATATGCCATTCCTATTTTTGTAGTGGCTCCTTTTTTAATCGAAAAAGTTGCCTTGCACAATACATTTCCTTTTACAGATATTCCTATTCCGATTAGTGGTTTTACAAATCCCGATCGAATCTATCATCAGGAAAATTCTTATCAGCGTCTATTTGATATCATTCAACATATTGCTCTTCCAATTGTAGCGGTTATGTATGGGAGTTTAGCCGCAGAATCTCGCTTATCGCGCACAGCCGTTTTAGAAGTTTTAAGACAAGACTACATTCGAACAGCTAAAGCAAAAGGCGTACCTCCTTTTAAGATTTTATTTAAACACGTAGGACGTAATGCCGCTATTACGATTGTTACCTCATTAGCAAGCTCTCTCGGCATCTTGTTAGGAGGGTCATTAATTGTTGAAACCCTATTTGATATCAATGGTTTTGGAAAATTTTTTTATGATGCCATTATCAATAGAGATTATAATGTCATTATGTTTTCGACTTTGGCTGGATCATTTTTAACATTAATGGGCTATTTGTTAGCCGATTTAGCCTATATGTGGTTAGATCCTCGCATTACTTTAGACTGATATTTGGTATCCTTATGCATCATCATTCTTCTTACACTTATTGGCAGACTGTTTGGAAACAATTTAAACAAAATCCTCTCGCCATATTTGCTTTAATCGTTGTGTGTTTATTTTGTTTAGCGGGTATCTACGCTCCTTTTTTAGCTTCTAGTAAACCTATTGTTGTCCAATATGAAGGAAATTGGTACTTCCCTCTTTTTCGCTATCTCTTTTTTCCTGGTTTTTTCACAAAACCCCTTGATATTTTCTACAATTTACTCATTTTCACTTTACCACTTTTTATAGCCACTTGGTGTTTATTAAAAAAACGACACACTTACCGCCTATGGACTTTTATTTTTTTATGCCTTCTACAAATCATTTTGTTTTTAGGGATTTTATATCATAATGATCAAGACCCTTCAGCAAGCTTAGAACTTAATGAGAAAAGACAGCAATCTATTCAAAAACAACTCGATTTAAAAAAAGCAAATCCACTTCTAGCGCCTTCTTTTACTCCGAATTGGGAAAAAGAGTTATCGTATATGACCCCTTATGCTAGGCTTAATTTGGTTTTACGTTATCAACAAAGACTTAATCAAGATCAACGATTAAAAGCCGAAGCTCATGCATTTTTGACTGTTGAAAAAATGAAAAAAAATGAGAGTTACTCAATTGCCTCTTTATGGCAACAAGAAAAACGACACGAAAAACAAGAAATTGAAAGGCAACAAATTTTAGTCACTCAAAATCAAGCAGTTTATCCGCAGGCTAAGGCACATATAAACGCATTGATGGATAAATGTCAAACAAGCTCTCTCGATCACTTACCTTCTTGGCAAACATGTAAATACTTAACCAAAATTTCTCCTCAAGAGAAAGAGAGCTTACTAAATTCAAAAAACATTGTTGACACTTACGAACGTGCGCAAAGTCAATTGAATTATCTTCATGATAAACAAGTATGGCTTGAAAACCAAATACCCAAGCTTAAGTATGAAATTATGCCTTTATTGCGCCCTTTTCATTGGGAAGACGATGCAGGAGGAGAACAAGCTTTGAACAAACACATAAGTTGGTGGGAATTAACACGAGTCAATCGCAAAGACATGGTCGCTGCTTTAATTTTTGGTATCCGTGTTTCCCTTTCAGTGGGCCTTCTTTCTATCGTGATTGCGCTACTGATTGGAATTCCAGTTGGAGCCGTTTCAGGTTATTATGGAGGCAAAATAGATATAATCATATATCGATTAATTGAAATCTGGGAGTCAATGCCAACCTTTTTTATGTTATTAATGATTGTCGCTTTTTTACAAAATAAATCGATTTTCTTAGTGATTGCCATCATTGGTCTATTTGGATGGACAGGATTTAGCCGTTTTATTCGCGGAGAATTTTTTAGACAGAAACAACTACCATATGTCGAAGCTTGTCATGCACAAGGATTTAGTAATCGGTATATCATGTTTTCTCATCTTCTTCCCAATGCAATCCCCCCCTTACTTACTCTCGTTCCTTTTGCCATTATGGGAGCTATTACCAGCGAGACAGGGCTTTCCTTTTTAGGTTTAGGAGAAGAAGGATCTAGCTCCTGGGGAGTTTTAATGGATGAGGGACGAACTGCTTTTCCTTCTGAAAGTTATTTACTTTGGCCCCCTGCCACTTTACTTACTATTCTTCTAGTGGCAATCGCTCTTGTTGGTGACGCATTAAGGGATGCACTCGATCCTAAATTACATTCGCATGATATATAAGCTGATTCAAAAAAAATTGATAAAGAATTTCAAATTCTTTTTGAATTTTTGCTGATATTGAATAAATCACTCTAATTGTGTTATTTGTTCAAATATCTTTAACGAACAAATTAGGTACAATCGTCTTAACTAACTCAGGGTGCCTACGACTAGGGTAAAGGAACAGAAATTATTGTTGGAAATTCCTTATGCATTCCTGGATAATAATAAGCTGAAAATGTCATTGCAAGTGAACCAATCAAATGCTCTTCTCCATTAAGAACAGCAATAGCTTGATATTCTCGTAGCGTCCAATCATTTCGCACAAAATCTAAAATGGAAGGCAGTAGATGAGGGGTAGAAAAAGAAATAATCACGCTTTTACCCGGATCAATCGAAGGAAATGTTTGTTTTTCAGTCTGGAAAAGAATGCTGCCATTTTCTTTATCTAAAGGTTTTGCAAATCCATAGCACAAATAGATATCACCTTTAGGGCTTGCTTGAGATCCCTTATTTTCAACAATAACAGATAGTTGAACAGGAGTTCCTGGCTGAACTTTTTCTGAGGAATTTGGATCGATGAGTTTAGAGGCTTGGATTTGAATAGATCCTTGCAAAATTGCATCAGATATAGAATGATTCGTTTGACCATAACTATAACCAATTCTTGCGAATAAAAGTAAAGTAGCTAAAAAGCCTAGCCCTAGCTTAAATAACAAGCGCGTTGATGGTAGAGAAATTTTAGACATTTTTATCTCCTTCGATTAAACCAATTCTCTTGTCTATTTATCCAAATATTGCTTGGATCGGATAAATCAATATAATTGCTAACAAAGCTCCAATAGGAACCGTCACGATCCAAGAAACTAAAATATCACGGGTCGTTGTTAAATTAACTGCTTCAAGACCTCTAGCAAACCCCACTCCCAAAACAGCACCCACAAGCGTGTGCGTTGTTGAAATAGGTAAACCAAACCTAGAAGCAATGACAATTGTTGTAGCCGCTCCAAATTCAGCAGCAAAACCTCGACTAGCTGTTAATTCTGTAATTTTTTTTCCAATTGTCTCAATAACTCTCCACCCCCAGGTTGCTAACCCTATAACAATTCCACTTCCACCTAATGCAAGAGCCCAAGTAGGAACGGGAGCATCCACAGCAAATAAACCAGTTGTCAAAATAGCTACTGCAGCTGATAAAGGACCTATAGCATTAGCAACATCATTAGCTCCATGTGCAAAAGCCATCATACAAGCAGTCATAATTTGCAAATAAGCAAATATTTTTTCCACTTGAACATATTCAACATGTGTATGATCTGTATTAATTTTTGATTCAAAAGTTTTTGAAAGGGCCTCTACTTCTTCTAATAATAATCCTGCAGTGTATTGAGCTTCTCCAGCAGACTTCATTCTAAATCTTTGCAGATGTTTACGAACCTTTTCCAAAGAATGTAAAGCTTCAGAATTGTAAGGAACAGAGAGTTTTTCTTGGGGAATAATAGGAATTCGGCGTACTAATAAATAACTAACGAAAGAACCCATCAAGCCAATCGCAAGTGTCATCAAAATTTTACTTGTTAACGAAAATTCTACATTTAAATTATGCAGCCCTTCAAAAATAAGAACCACAGCTAGAATAATGGTAACCACAAAAACTAAAAATGGTGTTAAACGACGCGTTTCTTCCAGAGGATTTAAAGCATAAAAAATTCTTTTTCTTAAAAGAGAAAAAATATAGTAAGCAATAATCCCTCCTAAAATAGGAGAAAAAATCCAACTGGTAATAATATAACACACTTCTTTCCAGTATACGGCCTTTATCCCTCCAAAAACAGTACCAAAGCCTACAATCGCGCCAACAATTGAATGTGTCGTTGAAACAGGCCAACCAAAATAGGATGCTAATTGAAGCCACATTCCTACAGAACCTAAAGAAGCAAGCATTCCAAAAACTAGCAGTTTGGGATCATAATTAAAAACATCTGGATCAATAATCCCACTTTGCACAGTTTTAGAAACATGGGAACCAAAGAAAAAAGCGCCGCAAAATTCTAAAACAGCGGCAATCAGAACAGCTTGGCGCAAAGTTAATGAACCTGAACCAACAGATGTTCCCATAGCATTGGCAACATCATTAGCTCCTATGCTCCAAGCCATATAAAATCCGGTGATCAAAATCAAAATGAGTAGCGCAGTATCCATAACTCCTTATTGAATCTCTTACTTATTCCTTTAGCAACAAATGGTCATAAGATTTATTTCAATTCTAAAACCATTCTAACGCGATTTGCCAAGTTTTCTGAAAGGTTAGAAATTGACGCTAAACTTTCAATTAAGCGTTGCCATTGACTAAAAGTAAGATAAGTCAACGCTTCTTCGGACTGAAATATTTTTTTTAATAATTGCCTTTGAATAAGATCAACCTCATGTTCTTTTAAAGCCACGTCTTCCACCATTGCTCTAACCTTTTCAGCTTCTTTTCCTCCAAAGGAAGATTCAATCAATTCATGTAATTCATTGATAATAAGCTTAGCTCCATCAAATGTTTCAATATTTTTGAGCAAAAATTGCTTAAACTCTTCTTTAAAACTTGGTAGAATTTCTAAGGGTTTAAAAGTAGCGACTACTGCGATATCTTCAACAGTATCCGCGATACTATCTTGGATCGATAAAATATCTAATAAACTTTCACGGCCAATCGGAAGGTATAAACTTTTTGGAAGATGATTACGAATATCATTTTTCATCGTGTCAGCCTGATGCTCAATTGCCGATATTTCATTGGCAATATTCTCAATTAATGGTTGATCACGATTTTCAATTGCCTCATAAAGAAATGGCAATTGATGGACGCAACAAGCAACAGTTTCCATATGAGATTGCAAAGGGGCAAACGGAGAACGGCCAAATAAACGTAAAATCGTCAGCATAAGTGATTTTTTTCGCTTGTTAGAACAATTTAGGTCATTGAATGTAAAAGTCGGCATTGATTAAATGACTTACCTATACAAGTATAGATGATTTTGAATTCTAAATCGAGGGAAATTCCCTTTTATCAAAACTTCTAATCTCTCTCATTTATTATTTTGATAAATAATAGAATCCTCACCATTATAAACTTTTCGCAAGGCTAATATGAGGATTAATGTCTAATCAACCACCAATTTTACAAGTTCGCAATCTAACGATTCAGTTACGCAGCGGCAAAGATTGTTGGAATGTTGTCGATAGGCTTGATTTTGAACTATATTCTGGCAAAACTTTAGCGCTTGTAGGAGAATCAGGCTGTGGTAAATCAATGACAGCCCATTCTCTTCTTCGTATTTTGCCAACCCCTCCAACCTTGCCCATAAAAGGAGAAATTCTTTATCGAGGCCAAAATTTGATTCAGCTAATGGAAAAAGAGATGCGTCATATCCGAGGATCAAAAATTGCCATGGTCTTTCAAGATCCTATGAGTGCGCTAAATCCTGTTTATACCATTGGTAATCAATTAATTGAAGTAGCTTATTTTCACCTCAACCTTGATCCTGACGAGGCATGGGTACGAGCTAAAGAATCTTTAGAAGCAGTTGGAATAAACGATGCAGAAAGTAAACTTAATGCCTACCCACACCAACTATCAGGTGGACTCAAACAACGCGTAATGATTGCGATGGCGTTAATGTGTGAACCAGATATTTTAATTGCAGATGAGCCAACGACAGCTTTAGATGTCACTATTCAAGCACAAGTATTATCACTAATTCGCAATCTTCAAGAAAAAAACGGGATGGCCCTTCTTTTAATCACTCATGACATGGGTGTTGTTGCAGAAATGGCCGACGAGGTGATCGTCATGTATACAGCACAAAGTGTCGAAAAAGGGCATGTAGAAGATATTTTTTACCACAAAGCGCATCCTTATACTTTAGGTCTTTTTGAATCTAAACCTTCTTTACAAGGTAAGCAAGGTAAATTAAAGCCCATTCCCGGACAAGTACCTTCTTATAAAAAACTCCCAAAAGGGTGTCGCTTCCATCCTCGTTGCCCTTTTGTTATGGAAAAATGTCGTCAGGGAGAGGTCCTTAGTTTTTCTCTGCCAGATAACCATATAGTAAAATGTTGGTTGTATGATAGTTCTTTAGAAAGTCAAACCAAACTTAAAAATTCTCCATTGGAGAGGCCATGACAGAATTTTTACTTTGTGTCAAAGGGCTAAAAAAATATTTTCCAATCATGGCTGGTTTATTTCGAAAAGAGATTGAAGTCTTTAAAGCCGTTGATGATATTGATTTTTCAATTAAAACAGGTGAAGTATTAGGAATGGTTGGTGAATCCGGGAGCGGAAAAAGTACTGCTGCTAGAGCAGCTGTGCGACTCATAGAACCGACTGAAGGGCAAATTTTATTTTCGGGGCAATCTCTTCGAGATCTCTCTAAAAATGAACTAAAAAAAATAAGAAAAAATATTCAAATAGTTTTTCAAGATCCTTATGCCTCCTTAAATCCAAGAAAAACAATCCTTGATAGTATAGGAGAAGCTCTTTTCTATCATGGCATAGTAAAAACTAAAGAAGAACAAATTGAAAAAGTAGTGGATGTTTTACAAAAAATTGGCCTTTCTCCTGATATTATGAATAGGTACCCTCACGAATTTTCAGGAGGTCAGCAACAACGTATTTGCATTGGACGTGCGATTGCCTTGAATCCAAAATTAATTATTTGTGATGAAGCTGTTTCTGCTTTGGATGTTTCAATTCAGGCACAAATACTCAATTTACTCATCGAATTAAAAGAAACTTTAGATTTAAGCTATTTATTTATTTCTCACGATCTTTCTGTCATCAAACATATTGCTGACAACATTGTTGTGCTTTATAAAGGAAAAATAATCGAAAGTGGCTCCAATATACAAATTTTTGAAAATCCCCAAAGTACTTATACAAAAGAGCTTCTTAACGCAATTCCTAGACTTCGCCCCCGTCAATCCAAAACCAAAAATATTACTTAAGAATATCTGCGGCGTAACGCTTTAATCCTTGTCGAATAATTTGGTTCATTTCAATTTTAGAAGGATCTACAAATGTAGCCAAATCAAAATCCTCAGCATCAACTTCTAATAAACCTAATTCCACTGCAAGGTCATAATCTTCTGCTAAAACTGCTTTTACAAGATGCATAATTGAAACAGAAAGAGGATTCACTTTATCGTATAAAGTACTATCGATAAAAGCACGCTCTTCACCATGTTGACTTGTTGTAAAATCATATTCCCGTTGAGAGTTATCTAAATGACCTGATAAATACGTTTTACTAAACGTATATTTATCAATTCCTAAACGGAAGAAGTGCATAAATTCCCGCTTGATGTTTTCAGGAATAGCGCAAAACACATAATCATAATAACCAAGGAAATCTTCTGCGGATACTTGACGCCCATTTAACGGATTACCAGAAATAAACCTCACCACCCCTTTAGCAACGCGACCTGCAATCAGGGAAGAAATAGGGAATCCTTCGCGAACTTGAAAAAATCCTGTCTTACCTTCTAAAATACCTGTCCCAGCTATACTTATCACCCGATTAACCAAATATTCACCGCGAAGTAAAAAATAACCAATTGCAACAACAGTATGTACATCTAAGGTCCAAATAACATCTTGAGGAGAATAAATAGGATCAATATGTTGAATGTGTAAAGAAACATTTCCAATAGGATGAGGCCCTTCTACAGTATGCTTTTGAACACCTTCCGCATTAAAAAAAGCTGGCTCTAAATTATCTTTTTGATAAATAAGATGAACCGCTCCATTTGTTAATTTTGCTAACGTTTTTAAACCTTCTTGAAATTCTTTCTCATATCCTTTTACCTGCATGTCTGGTGGAGGAGTAAAGGGAGCTGATTCCACAGCCTTAACAAAAATACTACGAGGAATTTGCTGAGGATTTGCTAAAAAATTGAATGGTCTTTGCCGAATCCGAGCAAATAGCCCTCCTGTCATTAAAGCCCCAACAAGTTCTTCTCTAGATGCTGTATTTAAACTTAAAAGAGGATGTTTTTTAACCTCTTCGTGATTAGAAGTTTCTACCACAATATCGAGAAGTCTTCTTTTAAGCCCCCTTCGAATTTCCCGAACGACCCCTCCTGCTGGAGAAACAAAATAGCGCCCCGGTGTATCCTTATCTTCTGCTAAAGGCTGTCCTAACTTTACTTTTTCACCAACTTGAACCAATAATTTAAAACGCAAATCTTCAAAAGGATTGAAATCAAGAGCAATTTGAACAGGATTTTTCAATGCATGTGCTTCTCCACTCGCCACTAAAAGTTTAGGAATTCCTTCCGGTTTTCCTTTGATGGGAATATCTAATCCTTTAGTGATTTTTATATGGCTCATGAATTTCATTCATCCTTAAAATTCGATTAAAAAACAAAAATTAATTGAAAAATGGGTTTTAAGCAAGCGCAACGTCATACTCAATTTTTACTTTGCTTTGTCTTTACTTAAAAGTTTAACAAAATTCTTCTCTTTATAAGAGTAAAACATTCTCAGCAATATGGGAGCAATAATTGTTGTGATGGTAATGACAATAACCATTGAGGCGTAAATATCATCGTTAAAAATTTTCACATTCTTTCCAACTTCCGCAAAAATTAACCCCACCTCACCCCGTGGTATCATCGCTAATCCGACAGCCCATTTCACCCATTTAGAATCTTTAAATAATAAAAATCCTGACGCAAATTTTCCTAAAATTGCCGCTGCTAAAATCGCTAATGATAAAGACCAAATAAAGAATGAGCTCCAATCAATGGCTCGCAAATTTAAGGATAATCCAATCGTTACAAAAAAAATAGGGGTAAAAAGGTGAACAATTGGTTTCATTTGTTCTTCTACACGATGAGCAAAATGAATGTTTTGCTGCATAGAAAGAAATGGAATAAAAAATTGTCTTGAAAGGGCCAAACCCGCTGCAAACCCACCCAGTAATGCCGGTGCGCCCATTTGATGAGCAAGCCAAGCAAAGAATAAAATCAATGAAATGATAATGGTGGGAATTAATCCAGGAGTTGCACTTTTAACGTCATAATATTTAACGATTTGCGATATCAACTTAGCAGCAATCGGTGCAAGGAATAAAAATAAGAAAACTAATATAATGATTTTACTAACATTTAACAGATCTATTTCCCCACTTACAGAAAATTCATAAAGCATAGAAAGAATAATAATCCCTAATATATCATCAACAACAGCTGCTCCTAAAACGATTTGAGCTTCATCACTCGCATGCTTCTTAAGATCTGTTAATACTCTAATAGTGATCCCAATACTTGTTGCAGTTAACGTACTGGCAATGAATAAAGAAGTGAGTAAATTCAAATAAAATATATTGTAGCTAATCATAAATCCCGCGGCAAAAGGAAAAATAATCCCTCCTAATGCTACAAGAAAAGGTTTAAAACCAGTTTTAGCTAATCTTGATAAGTCAGTTTCTAAGCCAACTTCAAAAAGCAATAAAATTAAACCAATTTCTGACAAAAGTTTAATGGTGTCTGTGGGAGCAATCAATCCAAATAAACTTGGCCCTATCAAAATACCTGCAAAAAGTTCCCCTATGACAGAAGGAATATTACACCTCGAAGCAATTTCACCTAAGAAACGAGCTGCAAACAGAATGATCACTAATTGCAGAAAAAAATTTTGAATTAACACCTTTCCTCCTATTGTTTCTCCAAAAATTAGTATAATTCTTGCTTTTAAGCAATTTGCGTCTTATGCTTTTTCTTCCTATACCATTCATCAGAATAATTTATTTATTTTAGACGCACATTGATGAAAAAAATAAATTTTCATGCCCTAAATTAATCAATAGATGAAAAGTGTAAATATCACGAGTCGTTATTTCAAAGTTTATTAAGTTAAAGTAAAGTGTCAAGCCGTTTCTTCTGATTATGCTCGATTATCAAAAAATCTTATCTTCTCTTATCCCCCTTTTTCTTATCCTAACATGCTCAAACGTTTATTCTTTAGAGTTTGTTTGCGATGATCCTCAAGCTAATTTGATGGAAGATCTTGAGGTAGTGGAGTATTGGAATAGACGACAAAATGAACGCTTACCTGTGACATATAATCATCTCTTACAAGGTGGTTATTTTGCAATGCCTTCTGCAAGAATGGGACAAGAAGGCGAAATTGGTACTGGCTATGCTTGGGTTCCTCCTTATTACTCTTATAATTTACGTTTTCAGTTGGTCGACTTTTTGGAAATATCGGGAAACTACCGGGTTTTTAGAGGAGTAGATGACCCTGTATTAACACCTTTAGGATTTGGAGATTTTTCTGATAAAGGTGCTAACGTTAAACTATCTTTATTTAGCCCAGAAGCAAGTCATTATGATTTACCTGGATTAGCCATAGGAATGGAAGATTTTTTAGGAACACAAGCTTTTAAAGCTTATTATATTGTTTTAACACAGGTATTTCTTAAGAATAATCTGGAAATTAGCTTAGGTTATGGAGCTCATCGTATCCATAAATGGTTTGGGGGTATGACTTGGTTTCCTTTTAGGCAAACAAAATGGACTTATTTTCAAAACCTCGCTTTTATTTTAGAATATGACGCTATTCCTTATAAAGATGAGACGCTAGAAAGGCACCCTAAAGGGAGAATTAAACATACTCATTGGAATATCGGTATTAAATATCGCCTTTGGGATAGTATCGATTTATCCGTCTCTTATATTAGAGGAGATGCTATAGCCTTTAGTGCTTCCAGCTATTATAATTTTGGATCAACAAAAGGAATGATTCCAAAAATCTCAGATCCCCTGCCTTATAAATCACCTGTTAACACGCAAGCAATAGGAGCTTTAAGACCTGATGATGCCATCGTTCAAGATTTGACGTATGCAATGCGTGATCAAGGAATCGATTTATTAGAAGCTTGGTTAAGCAATGAACAAGAAAAACTCACATTGCGACTAAAAGTGTGCAATATGGCTTATCGAGAAGAACAACGCTTCAGAGAAAGATTATATGCTCTTCTTGGAGCATTAACACCTGAAAATATTGATGAAGTTATTGTTGTTCTTGATGCAGTCCCAGCACTTATTCAAGAATATCACTTTAACATGGAGTATATCAGACTTTACAAAGAACAAGCCATAGGTGGCTATGAATTGGGCATTTTAACCCCTATGCATGAAGTTAGTTATCCAAATCCCTTTAAATCTAAACTTCTCTTCACAAAGAAACGAGAGTGGTTTAATTTAGAATTGCTTCCTAAAGTTCATACTTTATTTGGAAGTTCGCGGGGTAAATTTAAATATGCGCTTGGTCTTACACTAGCTTTGAATGGCTTTCTTCAAAACAATGTTTACTATTCTATTAAATTTGGATATTTTGCCCTGTCCAATTTACACGATATTCATAGTGTTGATCGCTTAAACCCTTCTCAATTGATTAACGTTCGAACGGACATTATTAACTATTTTCAACAAAAATCTATCACAATCGATGAGGCTTATCTCGAAAAAATTTGGAATTGGGGTAGTGGATGGTATACCAGAATTTCATTAGGTTTGTTAGAGCAAGAGTATGGTGGTGTGGGAACAGAGTGGCTTTATTACCCTGTTAATTCTAACTGGGCGATTGGAATGGATTTTGCTATCTTAAAAAAACGTACTCCACATGGTGTCGATTTTACCAGTAAAATTCGTAAATTAGATGGGTTTACCCCTCATTATTTAAAGTTTATTGGCTCTCAATATTTCCTGAATATTTATTATGATTGGAAAAATACAGGATTAGAATTTAAGATAAGCGCTGGAAAATTCTTGGCAGATGATTTTGGAGTCCGGACTGAAATTTCCCGCTATTTTCCAAGTGGCTTGAGGATTGGCTTTTGGGCAACGTATACTAATGGTCATGATGTCATCAATGGACAAACTTATCATGACAAAGGACTTTATTTTTCTCTTCCTCTTGATATTTTTTATACAAAAAGTAGCCGCTCTAAATGGGGGTACGGAATGTCTGCTTGGCTAAGGGATATTGGTGTCAGAGCTTATACCGGAACAGAGTTATATCTTATGATCAATCAAAATCGCCAGTAGAGATAATAGATATAAGATTGCTCGAATCATCTAATTTGATTTTAGTTCAAAATTGCTTTTGAAGATTTTCAGCTACTCGACGAGCTGCGTAAGTTAAGATAAAATCCGCTCCAGCTCTTTTTATGGAAAGAAGTGATTCTTCAAATACTTTATCAGCGTCTAACCAACCATTTAATGCTGCAGCCATTACCATAGCATATTCTCCACTGACATGATAAGCACCAACAGGTAAATGCGTTTGCTCTTTAATTTTTGCTATAATATCTAAATAAGCCAAAGCTGGTTTGATCAAAATGAGATCGGCCCCTTCCTGTTCATCCAGTTGGCATTCTAGCATTGCTTCTCTTGAATTTGCGGGGTTCATCTGATAGGTTTTTTTATCTCCAAATTGAAGAACAGAGTGAAGAGCTTCTCTAAATGGAGCGTAAAATGCTGAGGCATATTTGGCTGCATAAGACAAAATACCTACTTGCTGATAACCTTCTTGATCAAGAGCGTGTCGAATATAGCCAATTCGCCCATCCATCATATCACTCGGAGCTACAACATCTGCTCCAGCTTCTGCTGCCAAGATAGACATTTGAGCTAAAATAGGTAAAGTTAGATCATTATCAATTTCCCCTTTTTCATTGGTTATTCCATCATGTCCATGACTTGTAAAAGGATCTAAAGCCACATCCATCATCACACAAAGATCGGGAAAATTTTCTTTTAAAGTTTGAATTGCTCGACAAAATAAATTTCCTGACCTAACAGCTTCTGAAGCAAAAGAATCTTTTTTGTCGCCCTCAATGTAACAAAATAGATCTACAGCGCGGATACCTAATTGATAAAGGGACTTTACTTCTTTTAACATTTCGTCGATCGAATAACGAAAAATGCCTGGCATGCTTTTAATGGCTATTTGTTGTTGTTTACCTTCTAAAACAAAAAGTGGAGCTATTAGTTGACTTGGATGTAAATGATTTTCTTGAACAAGACCCCTTATAGCGGCTGTACGTCTATTTCTTCTTGGCCTTTTAATGATATTGGATTGTAAAAAAACAGGAGGGAATGAAGAAAAAGTTTTATTTTCCATCAAAAAAACCTATAGATAAAAACGTATTAATAATTTCATGCAAAGCAACAGTTCATATATTTTCATAATTTAAATAGAGATGGTTTTAGGGATCATACCATCTTGGATAGATAAAGTAAGTTTTTTAAATTTAAAAATAAACGAATATGTGTTTTTTTTGATTTAATATTATAATAAATCCAAAGTTTAGGTTAATAATCAAGAAAATTTTTTAGGATCAAATTATGAATCTTCCCGTTTCAGTCCGGCAACAAGTGCCTTCATTCAAAGCATTTGATGAACAAAATCAACTCTTTTCTTCAACTAATTTATTGGGGCAAATTTATGTTCTATATTTTTATCCCAAAGATGATACCCCTGGCTGTACGTTGCAAGCTTGCCAATTTAGAGATATCAAAACTTCTTTCGAAAAATTTGAAACACGTATTATTGGAATTAGCCCCGATTCCTTAAAATCACATGAAAAATTTAGTCACAAGTATCAACTCAATTTTACTTTACTGAGCGATTCTTCCCATGAAATGTGTGACTTATTTGGAGTTTGGCAAGAAAAAAAAATCTTTGGTAAAACAAAAATGGGAGTTATACGATCTACTTTCATCGTAGATGCTAAAGGTTTAATAAGATGGATTGAAAGTCCTGCTCAAGTTGATGGACATGCTGAACGTGTTTTAAAGGCAATTCAAATATTAAAGAATGGTGAAATGATATGACCTCTTCTTTTCCCATTAGTGTCACTATTTTAACAAAAAATAGCCAAAAATATCTAAGAGAAGTCCTACAAGCTTTGGAAGATTTTGATGAGGTTGTAATCTGTGATACAGGGTCGCAAGATGAAACTGTTTCGCTTGCTAAACAGTTTACAAATGTCGCAATTTATCATGAACCATTTAAAGGTTTTGGACCTACGCATAATACAGCTTCAAACCTAGCTAAAAATGATTGGATTTTATCAATAGATAGTGATGAAGTTGTCACAAGAGAGTTAGCGATTGAAATTTCCGAATTACAGCTAAAATCCAAACATGTGTATTCGTTTCCCAGACGCAATGAATATCGAGGAAAATGGATTAAAGGGTGTGGATGGAGCCCAGATAGGCAAATTCGACTTTACAATAAACAAGAAACACATTTTACTAATGTTCAAGTCCATGAAGCCATTATCGCAACAGAGCTGACTCACGTTCATCTTCAATCTCCTTTGAAACACTACTCATATGATCAAATATCTGACTTTCTCTCTAAAATGCAATCCTATTCTACTTTGTTTGCAGAACAATATAAAGGACGCAAATCTTCTTCATTTGTGAAAGCCTTATCACACGGACTTTTTTCGTTTTTTAAAAGCTATATTATTAAAAGAGGCTTTTTAGATGGGCAGGAGGGATTCGAAATCAGTTTTTATAATGGCTCAACAGCCTTTTATAAATATTTAAAACTTGCTGAAATTAATCGATATCTAAAGAAAGAAGGCTCTGAAAAATGCGACGGTGACCTGAAGAAAAAGCTTTCTGCTTAAGAGACTTCGTATCTAGCCATTCCAGATCTTTTACAGGAGACATTTCTAGACAATTGAAAACACAAGGGTCTAACCTCGCTTGATAACGAGTAAAGCCGTGTTCAATAGAGGATAGTGATTGCAAAAGATGTACAGTTAAATTCCAATGCAACTTGATATTTTCTTGTAATTCTTTAAATGTAATTCCCTCTTGAGAGACTTCAAAAAAGGGAAACTCGTAAAGATCGGACATAATTTCTCCTTTTTTTCCTTTTTTTACTAAAAAATAATCCCCACATTTCACTATCGCAACAGCTCTATACAAATATTGTGTTTTAATTGCCTTCGTTTTAATAGGAAGTTTATCGCTTAATCCATGCAAATAACTTTGACAATTACTTTTTAATGGACATTCCTGACATATCGCTTTACGGCTACAAATTGTCGCTCCCAATTCAATTAAAGCCTCAGAAGATATCCAAGACTCTTCATCTGGCAAAATAGATTCTGCAAAATCCCGCAATTTTTTTATCGTGGAAGTTTTCGCGATATCTTCTTCAATTTGAAAATATCTAGCTAAAACACGTAAAACATTTCCATCAACAGCTGCTTTTTTTTGATGAAAAGCAAAACTTAAGATAGCTCCAATAGTATAAGGTCCTAGTCCTTTAATTTTTTTTAATTCCTTTTCATCTGCTGGAAGTTCACCTTGGCAATGTTCAACTAAATATTGAGCTCCTTGATGTAAATGACGCGCTCGCGAGTAATATCCAAGCCCTTCCCAAGCTTTAATTACTTCTTCTAAAGATGCTATAGCTAAAGCTTCAATAGAGGGAAATGCTTGCATCCAACGATTAAAATAGGGAATGACAACGGCAACTTGCGTTTGCTGCAGCATGACCTCAGAAATCCAAACTGCATAAGGTGTTGGATTTTGTCTCCAAGGTAGATCTCTTTTTGAAGACAGGAACCATTTTTTTAATTTTTCATTAGGGAAAGAAGAAGACATTAAAAAGAATCAAAGCTAAGTAGATTAGTGAGTGAATAAATAAATTATTGTGTTTGGAAACAATAAACAAGTAAATAAATTTTTTTTCATTTACTTGTAAAAATTGTACCATTAATAAGCAATAAACTCAAAAACAACTATTCAGGATTTTGAGAGCGTATTTTTTCTAACATAGAAGGTAATTCTTGAATTAAAGTGATCGCACGTTGGTCCCACGTATGATCTTGCATAATTTTTTCACGTCCCTTACTTGCGATTCGATTTCTCTTTTCATCATCGGATAAATAAGTGCGAATTTTTTGATTAAGTTCTTTCCATTTTCGAGGGCCAAACATTAAAATATTTTCTTCATCAACAAATTGTTCTCGAATATAAGGAGTATCTAAAGTCAACACAGCGGCTCCGCTCGCAAGACCACTAAAAATTCTTTCATGAGCACCTTGTTTGATTTCTGGGGTACAATTTAAAAGAATTTTAGATTGCTTCATTAATTCAAGAGCTTCACTAAAAGGAACAGGAGCGTGAATTTTAACATTATCTTTTTGACCTAGGTATTTCTTCCAGCCTCCGATGTGTGGTTGAGATCCGAAAATATGAACAGTTGCCCCATCAATAGCTTGGATAAGTTCTACACGACTTTTTCCTCCAACGTATACCTCTAAATCATCTAAAAGTAATTCAAAATTAATTTGCCTTGGATCAATAGCTTTACCTGCTCGCAAATGTTGATCTAAAGTTTGAATTAAGGCCTGCATATAGGATATCTGTTGCTCATTGAGTGTTAACTCCGCCGCCTCTTCTAATACCTGAATAAGTTCTGAAGGATATTTTTCCTTCCACTCTTGACGTATGGCCTCATAATCAATAAAAGAATTTAGCATTAAAACATCGTAAATTGGCTTATGTGCAAAAGAGGGGGCTGACGTTTTACTCACTGCATGAGGCAAAAAAAGAACATGCGGAACTTTAAAATCTCGAAATGTTTGACAAAAATTGCGATCAATACAACCAATAATAGTGTAAGAACTTTTAGCTAAAGAAAAAAAATGATGAGGAGCATCGGTTAAATAAGCAACGTGAGGAATTTTGATCATATCTGCTAAAAAATGTCCTTCTTCATCAGGTAACAATCCATTAAAAGATAAAGTACAATCGGGAGGATCATTTAATAATTCTTCTAAAAAAGAACGAGGATCATCTTTTTTAGCCTCAATAATCCGGCAAATAATACCTTGTCTATTTAAGGCATTATTAAGTTCTTTTAAAAAATAATTTAACACTCCGTATTGCGTCGTGATTGAAGAAAAAAGATAGACTTTTTTTAAATTCATAGTGGTTCCTCTGTCTACAACAAAATTTTGGATATTTCGAATACCTTAACTTCAATTGATTTGCTAGCCTGAATTAAGAGGTTAATCTGAAATTGAACAAGCGAAAAGAGAATTTTCAGAAAAAAATTTGAAATTTCAAATTGATCGACAAAAATTTACCCTATCAATTTTTAAAAAAGTATAAAAAGCCAATAACAATAATAATGAAAAAAGAGTATAAAACAACGCTGGAATGCTTTTTTGAAAATCTCGCTAAAATTTAGTCCCGCTTATTTAAGATCCTCAAATCCACGCTTAGCTACTGCTTCACCTAATAGGAATAAAAAAACACTCTATCTTATTGCATGGAAATCCAATTACGGCGAGCTCCAATCGTTTTGCCCCGACGCTCTCGCGTTAATTTTGAGTTTTGCTCTGTCTTCGCATTTGAAATGGAAGCTGCTTGTAAATCTTTTCCTGTTTTTAGAGTGTTCATCAATTTTTGACGGTCTCTTTGAACTTTTTCCCATTCATCCACGGTAAAATTATTGGGATTATCTAAATAAGTTTTAATCTGTTTAGAAGTCCAACCCGATTTTTGAAAAATATCATCTAGCTTTCGATCAATTTCATCATGTAAAATTTTCACCTTAGAAATCATGTTTTCCACATCTGAAAGCGTCATTTTATCGGGGTCGAATTGATCCAACTCGGTTAAAGGACTAGATTTATTTTCTAATCCAAAAAGAGTGGATTCTTTTTTTTTGCTTTTTGACTTATCTGGGAGAGCCATAATCACCTCAATGCTTGTATCAATTTATAGCTTAACATAAAAAAATTATTTGATACATAGCTCAAATCGAAAATTTGATAAAATATTTTTTTCTTAACTTTTTTTCGCACGAAAACTTCGAAATAAGAGGAAATTAAAAGATTCTTCTCTTTAGAGAAATTTAATCAAAAAGGGCATGAAATTCAAAAAAAATATTCAAAATTGAGATTATTATACTTTCAAAAGGTTTTTATAAACTAACATTGAAATTAATAAACTGAAAAGGTTATATTTGCTTCACAAATCGCTTATAAAAAATGAAAAAACAGTCTTGGACTTAGAGAATTTGAAAAATTGATTGGTTGTTCAATTTCGCTTTCATCGTTGCGATCCCAAATAGAAACTACTCTTATCTGTAAAAAGTAAAGATTTGTTTATAGTAAAAGGAATGAGAAAGCGTGTGTGTTTGATTAATATTCTCCACTCAACATCAACCATGACATCTGAAGATTCTCTTAAAATGGAGACATAACTTAAGGTTCGGTAATGGGGTATTTGAAGGAGTTTTTGACGCAAATCAATAATCGGGATTTTCATAAATTTCTCGTTTTATGGGAGGAATATTGCACAAGTGATACGGTAGATTTCGAAGAATTTAGCCAACTTTTAAAAGCAATTAAATCATCCGATTTAAGCAAACACTTTGGACAAATAATCGAAACAGCCCTCCCTCTTTGGAAAACAATAACTGACCCTGAGCAATCTTACGAAATTTTGCGATTACTCATTGACATACAAACTACCAACCATCCCACTTTAATAGATTTAACATTAGAAACCCTTCAAAAATATCATGGTAATCATCCTAAATTTCAAGAGAGATTAAAACTTGCTGGATTAAGAGACAAAGATCAATTCCAGGGGGCCATTTCTAAATATGATTTAATTAGTCACTTAGCAAAAGGTAATATGGTTTTCCATAATGCTGGCTGGGGAACAGGAGAAATCATGGATGTCTCTTTTGTTCGGGAGCATTTGGTCATTGAATTCGAAAATATTTCAGGACGTAAAGACCTCTCTTTTGCTAATGCACTTAAAACCCTAGTTCCTTTATCCCCTAAACATTTTTTAGCAAGACGTTTTGCTGACCCCGACAGTTTAGAAAAAGAAGGACGTGATAATCCTGTTAAACTTATTAAACTTCTTCTTCATGATATTGGGCCAAAGACGGCAGCAGAAATAAAAGATGAACTTTGCGTACTTGTTATCCCAGAAAAAGATTGGACAAAATGGTGGCAAGGAGCCCGTGCAAAAATTAAAAAAGACCCTATGATCGAAACCCCTGATCATTTAAGAGAACCTTTCTTGCTAAGAAAAGCTGAGTTATCCACGGAAGAACGTCTTAAAAATGCTATGCACAATAAAACAGAAGTAGATCAAATTATTCAAACTACCTATACTTTTGTGCGTGATACAGCCAATGCTTTAAAAAATACAGACACAAAAAAATCTTTGCAAACAAAACTAACAGATCTTTTAGAGCTTCCCGATCTAAGTGAAGTACAATTGTTACAAATTCATTTATTGCTTGAACAGTTTTTTGTTAATAAATCATCTACAGAAGAAATTTGTAAATTGATACAAAGCACTAAAAAAATTGAATCCCTTATCCAAGATATTGACATTGTTGCCTTTAAAAAACGTGCATTAGTTTATGTTAAAGAACAAAGATCGGATTGGCCCTCACTTTTCTTAACTTTACTTTTCGAATTACCCCAAGCTCAATTACGAGATTATTTATTAAAAGAATTAAATCAAGGTCTCACTACTAAACCAGCCTTAGAATCTAAACTCCAAGAATTGATTGATAATCCGAGCCTATCGCCAGAATTGTTTGTTTGGTATTTCCAGAAACTTCTAAGCAAAGAAGAAAATTTACCCTTTCAATCAAAGTTAGGGCTTGGCCAATTTTTTGAATCTTTCTTTATTCTGTTTAGTGCTCTAGAAAACCGACCTGAATATAGAGATCTTTCTAAAAAAATGTATTCCATGTTATCAGGGAAACGATACGCGCTTGTACGGGAACTTTTACAAGGTACAAGCTTAGAATATACGAAAGAGATTTTACTTTTAGCTTCTAAATGTCAGTCTTTAACAGATCATGATATGACAATTTTACGCTCTTTAGCAGGTGTTGTTCATCCTTCCCTCGCTTCTTCCAAACCACGCAAAGGACAAGCAAAAACAGATGATGAAGAAATTTGGACTACAGAAGAGGGATACTTAAAAATTCAAGATAGAATTCGTCAAATCGGAACAGTTGAAGTTGTAGAAAATGCGCGAGAAATTGAAGCCGCTCGAGCTCTGGGAGATTTACGCGAAAACTCTGAATTTAAATTTGCTCAAGAACGCCGCGCTAGATTACAATCAGAGTTAAAAACACTATCGGAACAATTCGGACGTGCTCGAATTATCACTCCTGATGATATTCTTACTGATGAAGTAGGAATTGGTAGTGTCATTGATTTAATTGATAGTCAAGGACAAAAAATTAGATATTCAATTTTAGGGCCTTGGGACGCAGATCCGGAAAAAAATATACTTTCTCTCAATTCAAAATTTGCACAAGCAATGATAGGAAAAAAAATTGGGGATCAGTTTCAATTTAAAGATGAAACTTTCAAAGTTTTAAGCTTACATAGTTATTTAAGGTCTTAATCTATAGTTTATCTTTTCAGTTCAGAAATTTGCAAAGATGTTATCCATTTTTGCAAATTCCTCGAATTTCTTGAATAAATCCGCCTTTGCTTAACCAAGAAAATGAGTTTATTTCTGTCATTTGGTATTAATTCTAATGCATGTTATAACTGCAGTATAAACCCAAATTTAGGTCATAACGCCAAACCCTGCTCTTCCTAACCTTAAAAAATTGGTTCCTATGGAAATTCTTCTGGCAACTACTAATTTGCATAAAATTCGTGAATTTAAAGAAATGTGCAAAGCTTTTGCTCATCTAGAAATTTTATCTCTTCATCAATTTCCAGCTTACATGTGTCCAGAAGAAGTGGGAACTAATTTTAAAGAAAACGCTATTTCTAAAGCGGAACATGCAGCTAAACACCTCAATAGATGGGTTCTTGCTGATGATTCTGGTTTAGTTGTTCCCCGGTTAAGCGGAAAACCAGGTATTTATTCTCGTCGGTTTGCTGGATTAGAGGCAACTGATGAAGAAAATCGTAAAAAACTTCTTTTAGAAATGAGACAACTAATAAATAAAGAAGATCGTACAGCTTATTATGAATGTTGTTTAGCGCTGTCTTCTCCAACTGGTTTACAAAAGTGCGTTCAGGGAATTTGTGAAGGGTTTATTCTCAATGAAGCTAGAGGACGGAATGGATTTGGATATGACTCGTTATTTGTAAAAAACGATTACGAAAAATCTTTTGCCGAGATCGACGAAGCCGTTAAAAACCGTATTTCTCATAGAAGAAAAGCTTTTGAACGACTCTCTGCATTTTTAGAAAATCTTCGGGATTAAATAAATGCATTATTATATTGATGGATACAATTTCCTTTTTAGATTAGTTCATGCTTATGAGAATTTGCAAAGTTCTCGAGAGCAATTTATTTTAGATTTAGATAAAAAAATTTCTATACTCAAAATAGATGTTTCAATTGTGTTTGATGGAACTTTTCAAGAAGGAGAAGGAACGCGTTCCCACTTCAATAACGTTGAAATTTTATTCACCGCCCAGGGAGAAACAGCAGATGAATTTATTTTAGATGCTCTTAAATATTCTTCTCAACCTCAACAAGAAATTATCATTACTTCAGATAAAAAACTGGCAAAGTTAGCCCGAAATAAACAGGCTCAAACAGAAAGCGTAGAAAATTTTATTCAATGGTTAAATAAAGCTTATAAAAATAAACTAAAGAAACTGACAAATCGCTCTAAATTTTTTAATCCAGTTACTACTCCAAAAACTTCAATTCCTTCTAATCCTTCTAATCCTAAAGTCGATCAAAAAATTGAAGGTTCAACTGATTATTATCAGCAAATTTTTGAAAACGAGTATCAAAAACTTCTAAAAAAAGAACCGGCATTGGACAAAAAAACGCCTTCAAAATCCAGAAAGCCTAAAGAAAAAGAAGACCCTTTCCCCAAAATTCCACCCCTTGCTATTGATGCTCCAACTCAAATGGAGCGATGGGAAAAAGTTTTCGAAGCAAGATTAAAACATTTTTCATATCAAGACGTCGAAAAATCCTAACAACTTTGCGGTAATTCTATGGCGTGTTATGGTAATAATAAATTTGTAAAATCGAACTAAAAGATAATGGAAAAGTTTGAAGATCATTCAATAACCAAAACTTCAGTTTAGTAAGAATTTTGATTTCATTTTGCTTGTTAGCAGATTGGACAGTCAGAAATTCAAATCTTTATAAAATAAAATGAGAGATCTTTTTTCTTGGAGATCAAGATGACATCGAAAGGATTGGTATGAAAAAAATTGGCTACCTTGGATTAGGGGCTTGGGGTTATTGCCTAGCTTCTTTACTAGCTTCAAAGGGGCATAAAGTTGTCTGTTGGACAACAAAACCTGAATTAGCAAAACATCTAACGGATACGAGAGAACATCCTCTTTTAGCAGGTCATCTATCAAAAGGAGAAATGACTTTCACAACAGATATGTCTGAAGCTTTAAAAGATGTGGATATGATTGTTGAATCAGTCACCTCTGCAGGTTTACGCTCTGTATTTGAACAAGTACGCTCTTTAGGATTACCTAATTGCCCTATTGTCATTACTTCCAAAGGGATTGAGCAAGATACAGGAATGATCCTACCAGAAGTCGTTATTGAAGTTTTAGGTGAAGAGTTTAGATCATTGATAGGTTTTTTAAGCGGTCCTAGTTTTGCACAAGAAGTCATTCGTGAACTCCCAACTTCTGTCGTTGGAACGGGTTACACGGTCGAAGTCATCCAAGAGATTTGTGAAACATTTATGACCCCTACTTTTCGAGTCTATCCTAACACTGATATTTTAGGAGTCGCATTTGGAGGAGCTTTAAAAAATATTATTGGCATTGCTTGTGGGATTTCCGATGGCCTAGCATTGGGATGCAGCTCCAAAGCAGCTTTAATGACGCGAGGTCTGCACGAAATTCGAAAATTATCCGTTGCATGTGGTTGTAAAGCAGAAACATTAAATGGGCTAGCAGGAATGGGTGATTTATGTGTGACTTGTAGTTCGCCTATTAGTCGCAATTTTCGTTTTGGTACACTTTTAGCCCAAGGGCTATCCACAGAACAAGCAAGAAATCGAATTGGTATGGTTGTAGAAGGAGCTTATACGTGTGTTTCAGCATTGCAATTAAGTAAACAACATAAAATTATCATGCCAATTTCTGAAGCCGTTTATAATATTATTCAAGGGACTATTAAACCTATTGAAGCTGTGAGTGCATTAATGAAAAGAACGATCAAAGAAGAGCATTTATAAAATCATGCAAGTCTTATCAGCCCAAGCGGTATCGGAATTAGAAAAATCAGCTATTAAGCAGGGTTTTAGTGCATTAGATTTTATGGAAAAAGCTGGATATGGGATTGCACTCGCCATTAAAGAATTTATTCTTAAACATCCTCTCATCAATCACATTGTACTTCTTTGTGGGAAAGGCAATAATGGCGGAGATGCCTACGTAGCAGGTTGTTATTTATTAAATTATGGATATAGTGTCTCATCTATTCAATTAGAATCTTTAGAAAATTGTTCTGAACTCTGTAAAAAAAATGCGCTGCGTTTTGAAAACCTTGGCGGAACGATTTCTCAGCAGATCCAATTTGACTCAAACCAGCTTCTAATCGACGGTTTATTTGGAACAGGATTCAAAGGAAAAATTCAAGAGCTTTATACAAAATTAATTGAAAAAGCCAATCAAAGTCATGCTCCTATTTTATCAATTGATATTCCTTCAGGATTGAATGGATCCACAGGAGAAATAAATGGTTTAGCCATTCGAGCGAATGAAACAATATGTCTTGGCTTCCCCAAAACAGGATTTTTTTTACAACAAGGTTGGAATGTAGTTGGTCAATTAAAATTCGTAGATTTTGGTTTGCCACTCAACGTATTTTCAAAAGAAAATGCTAGTTTTGTTTTATTAACAAAGTCTTTCATTAAAAATTTATTACCCAAACTTGTACGTAATCGGCATAAATATCAAGCTGGTTACGTCATGGGTTTAGCAGGTTCGCGCTCTATGCCTGGCGCCGCATTGCTGTCTTCTTTAGCTGCCTTAAGAGCTGGAAGTGGTATGGTACATCTGTTATATCCTGAAGACATGCGATGTGAATTAAATAATAGTCCTTATGAGTTAATTAAAACGCCTTATGCATTGGGAGACACTCAAAAAGTTTTACAGGAACTTCAAAAAGCTAAGGCCATTTTTGTCGGACCGGGTCTTGGTCTTACACAACCCATCGATCATTTACTAAGGAGTTGTTTACCTCATTTAAACGCTTCTTGTGTTCTAGATGCTGACGCTCTGACTTTATACACAAAAACTCCCTTTTTACTTCCGAAACGAACTATTTTTACTCCGCATACGGGAGAAATGCAAAAGTTACTACAAGAAACCTCTCACCTGATATTAAACGAAAACATCCTTAAAAAATGTCAGCAATATGCAGAGCAACATGACATCACTCTCATTTTAAAGGGAGCTCCAACATTTATTTTTCATCCTAATCAACCGATTTATGTTAACCCAACAGGCAATTGTGGAATGGCAACGGCTGGAAGTGGGGATGTCTTAACAGGAATTATCGCTTCTTTTCTTTCTCAAGGCTTGGAAAGCCATCAAGCAGCCCTTTTAGGAGTGTTTTTACATGGCTTAGCTGGTGATATAGCTAAAAGCAAAAGACTGACAGAAAGAGGAATGATTGCCTCTGATTTAATTGATCATTTGAATCTGGCTTATCATGCCCTTGAACAATCAGTTTAAATGGTCGATGCCGAATTCGAGTTCTTTTTCCCTGCGAAACGACACTAGGATGTAAGCAATATTAATCAAATATTAAGGTAGCTTATTAGAGAAAAATAATCTCGAATATAAACACGCGAGTTTTCAAGACACCTACAAAAGCTCATTAGATTTAAGACTTTCTGGTTACACAAAGCAAATCTAAACAACTCCTACTTACAAGACTATCCTCTTAGCTTTTACCTTTTGTTGCCCAAATTAAGATAGTAAAAACAATAATCGCTTTTTTTCAGAGTTTGTTATTGAGAGCCAAAGCTTATTGCTGGCCTTTTACTCAGTAACTATATTAATCTTCGATCGTTAATTGTTTTCCAATGCAAAGCAGACCTTGTATATCTAAAGGAACAGGTTTTAGAGATTAAATTAATATAAGTGAATTTAATTGCAATTTACAGCTTTAACAAATGAAAGCTCAATCTCCAGCAAGTTTTTATATTCACAAAACCTACCTCTCGGTAGGCTTTAAACAAAGTATTTTGTTATTCAGCATTGACTAGTTAACTTTAATTCAATACTGTGATTGCAATTGAAAATAAGTTCCATCTAAATTGCCTTTATTAAGACCTCTAGAATTTGTTTCATGCATATCGGTGAAAGGAAGGTCTACTTCTCTTTTAATGAATGCTAATTCACGGCTTTTCGTATACGGTTCAAATCGATCATTTGTCCAATCAATACCTCGGTTTTTTTGGTCAAAAGCATAAAAATGAGCACATCCGGCTTGTAACGAAATCAAACCTACATATTGTTCGTCAGCAAAACGACCGTAAAAACTTTCAAAATTGATTTTCAGATCAAGATCATCAGCTGTAAAAGGAAAATGTTCTACTTCGTAGCTAATAATAGAATTATTATTAATTCTATAAAGAAGCTCTTCAACCAATTCTACCAATAAGAGACGAGCGTCATAAACAGTTAAAAGTCTCTGAGAAGAATAATGTAAAGACAATTTTTTGATATAATCTTCATAAGATACCCACGAATCTTCTAACTCTAAATGTTTATCTATTTTCATCTTAGCCGAAAAACTAATCACAATTTTTGATAATTCTTCAGAATCAATTTTTTTTACCCAAGGACCAGTTCCTATCACTTTTGTTTGGCAACTGGTTAAAATCAAAATAGCTGTACAAACCAACCAAAGTGTTAAACGATGCATAAAAGATCCTTTTGTCTTTTCAAATTAGACTTTTCCGAAATTAATTAACGCGCTAAACGATTTTTGAGCAAATCCACCCAGAAATTTA
Organism: Candidatus Protochlamydia amoebophila UWE25; assembly: GCF_000011565.2. Lineage (NCBI taxonomy): Bacteria > Pseudomonadati > Chlamydiota > Chlamydiia > Parachlamydiales > Parachlamydiaceae > Candidatus Protochlamydia > Candidatus Protochlamydia amoebophila. The sequence continues at coordinate 139,503 of NC_005861.2, read as the reverse complement.
GGTTGATATTGCAAATTAATCGAATAGAGAAAATAAAAAAATAAAAAAATGCAAATTTATATTGAATCTCAGAAATTTGAGCTAAGAGCAAGACTTTTCCTCTTGGTGAATTTCCGTATTGACATATATCGAATCGAAATAAATTGACATATAACCGGCTAACCTTATAACGACCAATCAAAAAATACTTTGATAATAAATAATGAATAAAATCCCTAATTTTTTATAAATTATAGTAGTTTTTATACCATTTCACAAATCTACAAAGGCCTTCTTCAATAGAAATTTTAGGTTGAAAGCCAAGTTGTTTCGTGCTTTCCTGGATATCAGCAAAGGTAGCAACAACGTCACCAGACTGCATGGGCAGCCATATTTTATGAGCTTCAATCCCCAGCTCTTTTTCTAACAATAACACAAAATATAATAATTCAACTGGTCTGTGATTACCTAAGTTAAAAACGCCTAATGAAATTTCAGTATCTATGGCTCCGATGGTTCCTTCCACAATATCATCCACATACGTGAAATCTCTTTGCATTTTACCTTCATTAAAAATTTCAATAGGTTTTCCTTGAACAATGGCGTTTGCAAACGAGAAATAAGCCATATCTGGCCTACCCCAAGGCCCATAAACTGTAAAAAAACGTAGCCCAATTGAAGAGATTCCAAATAGATGATGATAAGTTTTAGCCATTAATTCATTAGTTTTCTTAGTCACTCCGTATAAGCTTGCTTGTTGATCGGTACGATCTTCTAAAGAGAAAGGAACTTTCGTATTTAGGCCATAAACGGAAGACGAGGATGCGTAAATTAATTTTAAATGGGGATGAGAGCGGCAAATTTCTAGAATATTTAAAAATCCATCTACATTGGTTTTAAGATAAGTGGCCGGTTCTTGTAATGAATAACGAACACCGGCTTGTGCAGCTAAGTGGATCAAATGGGTCGTTTGATGCAATAGGATACTATTTTGCAGCTTTTCATAGTTTTGAATATCCCCTTCAATAATTTCAATGCCCAATTTTGATAACTTTAATGCTCGATCGCGTTTTAACTGGGTATCATAATAAGGATTAAAATTATCATATCCAATGATACGATCTCCTCTTTTTGCAAGTTTTTGCGCGAGGTGAAAGCCAATGAATCCGGCTATTCCTGTAATAAAAATTTGTTTTCCCATTTTAAACTTTGACAATCCTCTCCACATTATTTCTATTTATTTCTGGCTTCCAATAACGTAGTAATAACGCATTGGCGATCACAGAAACAGAGCTCATTGCCATTGTTCCTGCCGCAATCATTGGATTAAGTAGTCCAAAAGCTGCCAAAGGAATCGCAAGAACATTATAAATAAATGCTAAAAATAAATTATATTTCATTTTACGCATGGTTTGCTGGGAAAGATCTATAGCGTCCACTAAACTCATTAAATCATTTCGTATTAAAGTAATATCAGCGACTTCAATAGCAATATCGCTACCAAAGGCAAGAGCAAAACTCACATCAGCTTCTGCAAGGGCTGGAGCATCGTTAATTCCGTCTCCAATCATTCCTACTTTTCCACTATTTTTAGCTTCTCGGATAATCTGCATTTTATCGTCTGGAAGCAATTCAAACCGCGCATCTTCAATCCCCAATTTTTTTGCAATAGTTTCAGCAACATATTTTCGATCTCCAGTTAAAAGGATGGGATAAATTCCTTTCAATTTCAACAAACGAATTACTTCCATACTTTCCTTTCTTAGCTCATCCATGATGGTAATCATGCCTAATAATTGATGGTCTGTCCAAACAAAGACCAGTGATTCTCCTTGTTCTTCAAGAAGAGAAAAAGCAGGGTCGATTTCAATTCCCATTTCTTTTGCAAAGTTAGCAGAGCCTAAATAATAAACCTTTTCATCAATTGTTCCTGTAACTCCTTTTCCAATAAATGAATTAAATTCTTTGACAATTTTTAAAAGAATTCCCTCTTCTTTGGCCTCATTTAATATAGCCTTAGCTAAAGGATGGGAAGAGCAATTTTCAAGCGAAGCTGCTATTTGTAATACGTCATTTTTAAGATATTTGGCATTTGGATAGATTCCCATCACAGAAGGAATTCCTTTCGTTAAGGTACCGGTCTTATCTAAAAATAAAAATTTGATTTTTTCAGACTGCTCGATCGATGAAGCTTGTTTAAAAAATATTCCGTATTGTGCTCCAACCCCACTTGCTACCACAAGAACTGCCGGCGTGGCTAATCCTAAAACACAAGGGCATGCAATCACTAGAACAGAGACCGCATTAATCAATCCATTTGTAAAATCACCTATTAGAAATGTCCAAATTAATATCGTCAAACAACTGATTAGAAGTACGCAGGGAACGAAAACTGCAGAAATTTTATCCACAAATTTTTGAATAGGTGCTTTCGAAGATTGAGCTTTTTCTACAGCTCGAAGTATCTGAGCTAAAATTGTATCGGATCCAACTGAAGAGGCCTGCCCTTTCAAGTAACCAGTTTCATTGATTGTCGCTGCATAAAGTTTCGATCCCTGTTTCTTATAAACCGGCAAACTTTCTCCCGTTAACAAAGATTCATTGATGGAAGACTCTCCTTCTATCACCCATCCATCAACTGGAATATGATCTCCAGGACGTACCATAAAAATATCACCTACTTGAATCGAGGCAACATCAACCTCTATAATTTCACCATTTTTTTCAATACGAGCAATTTTAGGCTGTAAATGATATAAACGCTCTAGTGCTTTAGAGGTTTTTCCTTTAGTGACGGCTTCTAACCAACGTCCAAATAAAATCAATGTAATAATGAGCGCGCTACTTTCAAAATAAAAAGAGTAAGAAAGTTTTAAAAGATAAACATAAAAGCTAAATAGATAAGCCGCAGTTGATCCCAAAACAACCAAAACATCCATATTAATTTGCCAGTTTTTAAGAGCATAAAAAGAGGATCGATAAAATGTTCCTCCACACCCAAATTGTACAAGGGTGGCTAAAAAAAATTGCCATGTTGGAGGAATGGAAAAAGCATATCCTAACATCATCGCCAACATCTGAATCACAAAAGGCAAAGACAAAACAGCAGCGATCAAAAAGGTTTTAAAAGTATTTTGAATTTCTTTTTGCTTTATTCGTCTATCTTCATCTAAAGAAGGCCTAAATGAATAACTCTCATATCCCATTTTTTTTATATGCTTTTCTAGTGAGGCAAATGAAACTTTGTTTTCGTCAAAAATAATATCAGCTTGACTAGTCGAATAATCAACATGAATCTCTTGTAATCCAGAAACTTTCTTCAAACTGTTTTCAAGATTTTGCGCGCATGAAACACAGTGCATCCCTCGAATTAACAATTTTTTTTTCTCCATTCTATCCTCAGTCTTAATTAATCTTTTATTCCAAATATATCTAACAGCCGATCTAAATCATCAAGGTTATAATAATCAATAGAAATACGTCCTTTCTTACCTTTTCCTTGTATGACGACCTTTGTTCCTAAATTTTGCTGAATTTTTTCCGCCAATTGTTCTAAATAAAAATCCCTCGTAACATAGCTCAATTGTTGTTTTTTTGCTTTTTGGTTAATTCTAGCCGCCGCTTGTTCAGCTTCTCGTACATTAAGAGTGTCCCTTAAAATCAAATCATGTAATAGTTTTTGCTTATCTTCTGACTCTAAAGCAAGAATAGCTTTAGCATGCCCCATACTAATTGCCCCTTGCCAAATACTAGTTTGAATTGTCATAGGCAAAGTCAATAAACGAAGATAATTAGCCACTGTTGATCTTTTTTTACCGATTTGTTGTGAAAGGCGTTCTTGGCTAAAGTTGAAATCATCCATCAGTTGTTTAAGGGCTTTAGCTATTTCTAAAGGATTCAAATCTATGCGTTGAATATTTTCAATTAAAGCAGCTTGCGCTGATTGAGCATAAGAAGTTTTTCGAACTAAAACAGGGATAGATTTTAAACCAGCAATTTGAGAAGCTCGAAATCTTCTTTCTCCTGCAATGAGTTCATATTTTTCAGAATCCCCAAGCATACGAACAAGTGGCGGATGAATGATGCCCACCGCTTTAATGGAGTCTGCCAGCTCTTGTAGTTCCTCTTTCTTAAATTCACGCCTGGGTTGGTAAGGATTTATTTGAATTTGAGAAAGAAGCACTTCTCTCAAATCATCTCTATTTTCTTTTGTCGTCTCTTCATGCATGTTTTAATAAATTATTATAATTATAGAATTTTGAAAAAAATTATTAGTCTGAGTTTTAATATAAAGTCTTCAAACTTTGATTTGATAGGTGATAGCTAATAAAGGACTTTTAATTTTACAAGAAATAGCTGAAAAATATCATGCTTTTATTTATAGTTTTTTAATCAAAAAGATTATCTATAAGAATTTACGCTTTGCATGTGCAGAAAAGGTTGTTAACAAATTTTTTCACAACAGTTCGTTAAACAAAATTTAAACCAGTGATACTTATGAATAAAAAAACGACATTTTCTCCTTTTCAATCACCAAGCTTATCTGATGATTGGGTTGATCATCCTTTAATTTTGTGGATATCTGATCGCAAACATTTTTTTTTATGGGGATTATTGGGCTTATTTGTCGCTTTGCTTTTTATCTACCGTTTTTTATCTTTACAAACATTAAACGCTGAAAACGACTTTATACAAGCTGCGAATGCTTTTCAACAAATTGAACAAAATACAAGCTCTTCCGACATTAAAAAAACTCATATTCAAGAGCTATTAGCTATTATGGCTCGCCATCCTGAACTCCATGCTAAATATGATGGTGCTTTAGCCCAATATTTCATTATTCAAAATCAACCATCAGATGCAAAACGGTTAGCTAAATCAACGTTTGAACGAGTAAAACCTGATCAACTAAATTTATATGTAAATTACGCAAAAACCTCATTACTCATTAGTGAAGGATCTTACAAAGAAGCATTAATGCAAGCGAATGAACTACAAAAACAATTATCCCTAATTCCTGAAAATGTTGTGCTTTCTGTCTATAATCTAATTCGATTAGCCCTTTTATATGAGCAATTGGACCAAGCTTCAGAAGCAGTTGCCACTTGGGATCAATTACTCGCACTCAATCGAAATAAAGATTTTTTGGAAGCTGAACTCGTCACAACAAAATTATTTCAAGCAGGGCAAATAAATTTAGAACAATTTGTTGAAGGAAGAAAAAACCAACAAAAATCATAAATTAAAAAATTAACATTTATCAAAAACAATACTTTGGATGAAGCAAACTTGCAGATTTAATCTTTATTTGATAAATGAAAATAATAATTATTATTTTTTGTTCAGATTTGTTTTAAATTTTTATCTTTAAAGCAAAGCAGAGCAAATCCTCTTGTCTAGTTTTGGTAGATGGGAGTGGGGACCCTTGTATTTCTCAAAGAGTGGAACAACGGAGCACCAAAGGAGGTGACATTAGGCTATCATTGCTCGAAGCCACAAGTCTGGGAATTTTTTCGAAGCCATAAAAAAAATAAGACTCGTAATAAGCGAGATAAAGATCAATTTGAGAGGACGATGAGTTAGCTTTGGTGATATCAGCTATAGCTCTCTTTGTTCTGGCTAAAGATGCTAGTTGAATTAATACAATTAAGCGTCCCATAAACCAAAAAAGGAGTGTCATTCAGTGACGGCTTAAATTCGTTCTCGATTAACTACCTTTCAAAAGGTAGATGGAGAATAATTGTGAGCAATTATAACAGCTCGCTCGCGTTAGAAGATGTTCACGAATATGCAAGAGTAGATTCAGAATTAAATTTACTCGTTCCGGCGCGACATCTATCCATAGGTACTAATTCAGCAGACACTCAACCACTTTACCAAGTGGTTAAAGTCAGCGGAACTATTACCGTTTCTTTCTAGTAAAGAAAACTTGCGGCTAATCGATGATTAGCCGCTTCTTTTTTATCATTAATTTTGTAGAATTATCAATCTACATTCAAATTCTTAGCAAAAAAAAATTTAACGAAGTTTTTGATTTTCAATTAAATAAATTCGAAACGTAAGGTTAATATGTTAAACTCATCAAACTATGTCATTCAAAGCCATTGTTTAGATGATTTAAAATACTATTTAGAGTCTTTATCTTACTCAAAAGTTGTCATCATAACTCATCCTCAGTTATGGGTAATGTATGAGCAGAAAATAACGGAGCAGTTGTTTAAGCTCAGCTGGAATTTTTCCGTTTTACTGATCCCTGAAGGTGAAACGAGTAAAAGCTTAAAACAAACAACAAGATGCTGGCGACATTTTATCAAACACCAACTAGATCGATATTCTCTTGTGGTCGCTTTAGGAGGCGGTGTTATCTGTGATTTAGCGGGATTTGTAGCCTCTTGCTATATGAGAGGAATCGATACGATTTATCTTCCAACTACCCTTCTTGCCATGGTTGATGCTAGTATCGGTGGAAAAACAGGAATTAACACAAGTAAATCTAAAAATATTATAGGATCATTCCATCTACCTAAAAAAATTTTAATAGATCCTTTTACTTTAAAAACACTTTCAAAAAAGCATTATCAAGCAGGTTTTGCAGAAATTATTAAATATGGAATGATTGCCTCACCCTCACTTTTTGAATTTCTTGAAAATTCTTGGTCCCTTATAGAACAAAGAGATGAAGGATTACTCGAGATTATCATTCAACAATCATGTGCAATTAAAAAAAAATATGTTGAAGCTGATTTTAAAGATTTGGGAATAAGAGCCCAGCTGAACTACGGCCATACATTTGGTCATGTAATTGAAATGATGAGCCGTTATCAATATTTACATGGGGAAGCAGTTTCTATTGGAATGAGCTGCGCTGCTTATTTAAGTTGTCAAATGGGTTTAACAACGCAAGAAACTATGCAAAGGCAAGATGCACTTTGTCAACAAGCTCAATTACCTATTCATTTACCTCATTTTCCGCTTACACGTTTCACTTATTTAATGGCAAAAGATAAAAAGGGACGAAATGGTTCTATTAATCTCATTCTGCCTGAAAAAGTTGGTAAAGTGACACAAATTTTTGATGTAGACCCTCATTTAATAAAAAATACTCTGTCAACAAAAATGACAAAATAATAGAATTTTTTCGAAATTTTTAAAGAAAAAAAGAAAGAACTAGTCTTAACACATAAAGATTTTTCAATTTCTATTTTCAAAACAATCTAATTTTTCATTTTAAAAATAGTGGCAATGTATGAAGAATATTGAGGGAATTTGGAAGAATTAGAAGCCTTAATGATTTTGACGGATATGCCGTTAATTGGACCTGTCAAAGTGCGTTTTTTAGTAGACTATTTTGGTTCTGCAAAAAAGGCTCTTTCTGCTTCAATAACGGAACTGAGCCATTTACCCGGATTTAAACAAAAAATTTTAGATCAATGGCAAGAACACATCCGGTCTAAAAAACATTTTGCTAATCTTCAATTAGTAGAAAAATTCCACACGCATCTTATTTCTTTTAAAGATCCTTCTTACCCCAAGCAATTACAAAATATTCCTGATCATCCCCCACTTTTATACCTAAAAGGAGAATTAAAGCCTCAAGATAATCAAAGTATAACTATCATTGGGACTAGACAAGCCACTCTGTATGGATTGGAAATGGCAAAAAAACTTAGTTACGAGCTTGCCCAAGCAGGCTTTACAATCGTAAGCGGCTTAGCCAGAGGAATTGATACAGCTGCACACATAGGAGCTTTAGAAGCTGGAGGTAGAACATTAGCCATTATCGGTTCGGGATTAGCAAATATTTATCCTCAAGAAAATCATTATTTAGCTGATCAAATAGCAAAAAAAGGAGCTGTTATTTCTGAATTTTCCATGTCAACACCTCCTCACCGCAGTCATTTTCCTAAACGAAATCGTTTAGTGAGTGGAATGAGTTTAGGCACACTGTTGATAGAAGCTCCTCAAAAAAGTGGAGCAATCCTCACAATTGAAAATGCTCTTGAACAAAAAAAACATATCTGGGCTTTACCTGGAAGAGCTGACCAAGTAAATTTTCGAGGAAATCATGCCCTAATTAAAAACAAAAAAGCAATATTAGTTGAAAATATCGAAGATATAGTACAATGTCTTGATACCTTCTGTTTTACAACGCCAATTGAACAAAAACATTTAGATCTGGTGCATTTACAACAAGAAGAGATCCATTTACTACAAAAATTGCCAGTCGAAGAATTATCTATAGAAGAAATTGTTAAACGAGCTCAACTCCCTATTCAACAAGTTAATAGCTTGCTAATGAGTTTGGTCTTAAAAAAAATAATTAAAGAATTTCCTGGTAAATTTTATAAAAAAATTTAATAGAATGAAGAGACATCAAAGAGAGCTTTAGTTTTACAATAAAATTTAACATATGCTCTTCAATCACGGAGTTATGACAACATGGGTAAAGCGCTGATTATCGTCGAATCACCCGCTAAAATTAAAACGTTGAAAAAATTTCTTGGCACAAATTTTATTTTTGAGTCGTCGATCGGCCATGTTCGCGATTTACCTGAAAGAGAATTTGGAATCGATATTGAGAATGACTTCGAACCTAAATATACGATTATGCCTAACAAAGAAGAAGTCATTTCAAAGCTTTTAAAAGCAGCTAAACAGTGTGATGTCGTTTACCTTTCTCCAGATCCTGATAGAGAAGGAGAAGCTATTGCTTGGCACATTACTCAAGTTCTTCCTCCTAATACAAATATTAAAAGAGTCTCTTTCAATTCTATTACAAAAGATGCTGTTGTTAAGGCATTGGAAAATCCTAGAGAAATTGATATTGCCTTAGTAAATGCCCAACAAGCGAGACGATTATTAGATCGCATTGTGGGATATAAAATTTCCCCTTTACTCAATAGACGAATTCAACGAGGGCGAGAAAACTTCTTATCGGCTGGAAGGGTTCAGTCTGTTGCTTTAAAGTTAGTGGTGGATCGTGAAAAAGAAATTGAAGCTTTTAAACCTATCGAATATTGGAATATCGGAGCCATTTTAAAAACTAATCAAGAAGATCGCCTTTTTCGAGCTGCATTGTACTCTGTCGATGGAAAACGATTTGAGAAAGAACCCATTGAAGGAAAAGAGATTACAATTATTAACAATAAAGAAGCAGCTGACGCGATTTTAAAACGGATGAAACCCGGTCCTTATCAGGTCAAAAAAGTTGAACGTAAAGAAAAACGACGTTTTCCAGTTCCTCCTTTTATCACTTCTACTCTTCAGCAAGAAGCTAGCCGACACCACGGTTTTTCTTCCGCTCGTACGATGAACATTGCTCAAGGGCTTTATGAAGGTGTTGATCTTGGATCTGACGGACCAGAAGGTTTAATCACTTATATGCGTACAGACTCAGTTCGCATTTCTCCAGAGGCCGTTCAAGAAGCGCGCGAATTCATAAAAAAGCAATATGGTAGCGATTTTATTCCATCGGATCCTAAACAATACAGTACTCAAAAAAGCGCGCAAGATGCTCACGAAGCAATCAGGCCTGCCAGTTTGCAAAATACACCTGAAAAAGTTCAGCCATACCTAACTAAAGAACAATTTTCATTGTACCAATTGATTTGGCGACGATTTTTAGCTTCTCAAATGGTCGCTGCTATCTACGATACTGTTTCAGCTGATATTTTAGCTGGTGAAGGAATTTTACTCAGAGCGACAGGTTCGATTATCAAATTTCAGGGCTTTTTAGCTGTTTATGAAGAAAAAAATGATGACGACGAAAAAGATGATGAAAATCGAATGTTGCCTAAACTGGAAGAAGGACAAACGCTTTTCCTGCAAGAATTAACTTCCGAGCAAGCTTTCACAAGACCTCCGCCTCGTTTTACAGAAGCTTCTTTAGTAAAAGAACTAGAAAAATCGGGTATTGGAAGACCATCGACTTACGCTGCAATTATGAATAAAATTCAAAGTCGGGATTATACGGTTAAAGAAAACGGAAGGCTCAAACCCACGGAACTCGGTCAAATTATTGCTCAAATGTTAGAAACTAGTTTTCAAAAAATCATGAATATTGGCTTTACCGCAGCTATGGAAGACGATTTAGAGCGTGTAGCCGAAAATATGAAAGATTGGAAAACCCTTATTCGAGATTTTTGGGAACAATTTAACCCCACTTTGGAAATAGCTCTTAAAGAAGCATTTGTTCCTAAAGTCATGACCGAAATTGATTGCCCGAAATGTAAAATTGGCAAGCTACAAAAAGTTTGGGCTCGTTCTAAGTATTTCTTTGGATGTTCTCGTTATCCTGAATGTGATTATTCTTCCCCTGTGGAAGAAATTACATTTAATAAAGAAGATTATGCTACTGACTTTGATTGGGAGCAGCCTTGCCCTAATTGTAACTCTGAAATGAAAATTAGACACGGACGTTACGGAGCATTTTTAGGTTGTACAAAGTATCCTGAATGCAAAGGTATTATCAATATTCCTAAAAAAGGTGAGGAAGCGCTATCGCAGCAAGATCTTCCTTCTTGCCCAGCTATCGAATGCCCCGGCCATATGGTAGCTCGAAAATCTCGTTTTGGTAAAATTTTTTATTCTTGCTCGACTTTCCCCGAATGTGATGTCATTGTTAATAATTTAGAGCAGGTAGAAAATAAATATCCCAATCATCCGCGCACACCCTACGAGAAAAAAGGAAAAAAAGCTGCAGCTAAAACAGCTACTAAAGAAAAAACAAAGAAAACTGCAAAAGCTAACGCTTCAAAAGCGACTAAAAAAATCAAATCGACCCCCGATAAACCAAAGAAAGTAAGGCAAATGCCTGTTTATCAAGTTTCTCCTGAATTAAGAGGGATTATAGAGGTTTCAGAAATAACCCGTGGCGACATGACGAAAAAAGTTTGGGATTATATTAAAACACACCAACTTCAAGATACAAACAATAAACGGCTAATTATACCAGATGCCAAGCTTTCGCAAGTTTTTGGAACAACACAACCTGTAGACATGTTTAAAATGGCTACTTTATTAAGCGCTCATCTCAAAAAATAATTAAATGCCAGAAAAAGAAAACAAGAAGTTGGAGCGTAACGGAGTCGAACCGTTGACCTCAACAATGCCATTGTTGCGCTCTACCAACTGAGCTAACGCCCCAAAAGAAAAGCAATGGTAATGATCTTGTTTTTTTTGATCAAATAAATAATTATTCTTCATTTGAGTCAGCCTTTATATCGCAATTGGTTTTAAAACAAATTACATTATTCATAATGCAATGAAATTATATCTAGCATGTCGACAGTAATTTCTCATTTAAATTCATTTTTTACATTAACTGACAAGACTTTTAATTGAATTGGATATTTGCCTCAGCAAACATTTCCTAAGCTTCATCAATGGTCCACGACTTATCGTTCTCGATATGGCATTGCTCAAATAATCTTAGGGTTTGCCCTTTTTTCTATTGGAAAGGCTGGTAGTCAATTAAATTGAATACACTCAAATTATTTAGGTATTTATCAACAGACCATGTCCTTAAGTTTGTTGTACGCCAAGCCTGGTGCTTTTAATTTTTTGCGTGCGAAATTGGAAAGTCATACATGGGGAAAAATAACTTTCGCTTATGATTTTTATGGCCGCAAATTTTTGCCTGCTCTCTCCCCTCAATATGACATTCAATTAAGAACTTTTGAAAAAATCAAAAATGTGATGGATGGCCTCTATTTTATCACTTTTTTTCCTCCACGAATTTCATATCGATTTGACTAAAGTTTGCAATGAAATTCCATTTTTTCAATATTCTTTATTCATCCGATATGTTAAAGCTCTTGTATAATAAAGGTTTTTAAAAAATTCAGGAAAGTTCTGCATTCGAAGTAATTAGACATTTAGATAAACAATTGACATAGCTTTATTATGTCATTTGAGATAAGGGATCCCATGCCTTTTTTTAATAATATTTCTCTTTTGCCACCAGACCCAATTTTAAATCTTTCTATAGACTTCTCTCTTGATCAAAATCCTCAAAAAATTAATTTGAGTGCAGGAACTTATAAAACTGCAGATGGGCATTCGCTAGTTTTCACCAGTGTCCGAAAAGCAGAAATTGATCTGCTTCAAAAACATCTCAATAAAGATTATCAACCGATAGAGGGAAATAGTGTTTTCCTAAAAAATTCTTTAGAGCTGTTATTTGGTTCAGACCACGCTTTGTTTACCAATAAAAAATTTTTTGCTGTTCAAACCGTTGGAGGAACAAGCGCTTTAAGATTAGGAGGAGAGTTTTTAAATAAGCTTACTTGCCAAAAAATTTTTATTTCTCAACCATCGTGGCCAAACCACAAACAGGTTTTTGAAAAAACAGGTTTAAAAATTGATTCCTATCCTTACTTCGATTTTAATGCATACAAATTAAATTTTTCAGGGATGTGCCAAGCCATCCGCCAAATGCCAACTGGAAGCGTTATCCTTCTGCATGGTTGCTGTCACAATCCATCAGGGGTCGATCCAACTTTTGAACAATGGAAAGAGCTTTCTCAGCTTATTAAAAAACATGAACTCATTCCTTTTTTTGATATCGCTTATCAAGGATTTGGGAAAGATTTAGAACTCGATGCACAACCTATTCGGTACTTTGCTAGTGAAGGCCATGAAATGTTGATCGCTTACTCTTTTTCTAAAAATTTTGGTTTATACGGGGAACGAGTAGGTTTTTTGACTGTTGTGACATCTCAACAAAAACAAATACCATCTATAGCTAGTCAATTAAAGGTTTTAATTCGTGCTAATTACTCCAATCCTCCTCTTCAAGGAGCTCGAATTGTTTCTACAATCTTGAGTTCACCAGAATTAACCGAAGAATGGAAAATAGAATTAAAAAATATGCGTGACCGAGTTGTTGAAATGCGGAAAACATTTATTGCTTCTTTGTTAGTCAAAGGAGAAGATAAAAATTTAAACTACTTGCAACAACAAATTGGTTTATTTGGTTTTTGTGGATTAAATTATTCCCAAGTCAATCGTTTGCGGAAAGAATTTGCTATTTATATTCCTAGCGACGGACGAATCAATATTGCAGGATTAAACACTCAAAATATTGAATATGTAGTCAATGCAATTTCATCTGTTATGGAGTAGTGAAGGCTCCCGCTTACAGGTGAAAGCTTCTAAAATCCATTCTCAGGCCAACTAATCCGAAGGATAAAATATTTTGCACTGCGTTAAAATCTCTTAAAGCCTTATTTCACATTCAGGACAGCAATGCGTTCTTTCGCCCAATGTTTTTTCGATGATCGCATTGAATGCAACCTCATTTTGTATAGAAAACTGCATTTATCAAATTGGGTTTGTGGTGCCTTAGCCTGTTTTTACCGGATATAAAAGGAATTGAAATGTTTTTCGAATAATTATAAATCCATGCTACAATTTAGCTTATGAATCAGGCAACAAGTTTAAAAACAGAAAGAATATGTATTTTTCTCATGCTTGTGCATTTAGTCTTTTTAAACGGAGTAAAAGAAAACCTGCGTATCTTTGTTAACTATTCAACTAAAGTAACGATTTCTTTTTTGGTGAATAACTTAAAAGGTGTTTCTTCAAGGTTGGTTCAAAAATGAACTATCCAAACATTCAACAGGCATAATAAGATAGCGATCTTGTGGCTTCAGGCTATTTTTAAGGACATGTAAAGGAGTTACTTTTTACCGCGTTATTCGCAAAATATTGAAAAGAAATAATCTCCGAAAGTTTAAATAATGTGATTCATCTCGACCTTAAAAAATCCGAATTCCCTCACAACTTGGTGAGATAAAGACATTAAGTTGAAACAAAGGTAATCATCTTTTTTAAAGTTATAAAACGTTTATATATATATTTTTTTTTTGAGCTTTGATATTAAGTGAACAAAAAATTTGCCATTTCCTATCTTATTATCTTTATCGCTTTAATTTTTTCTCTAAGCCTTTCAAGACCGATTTCTGACAAGCTTAGAGGAGAGTCCGTCGCTCTCCTGGCTCCTTTGTGGAACAAATTACTTTATATTAAACATTTTATTTTACACCCATTTGAAGCTCCGCCTTCCAAAACAACTTTTACTCTCCAAGAAGAAAATCAAAAACTTGAACTTACAAATCAATTGTTGAATAATGATTTAAAAACTCTTTACGAACTATTAGATCAACAGCAGTCTTTACAATTTCAATTAAATAAATTAGCTACTGAATATCCTCAAGAGCTTCGAGCTTTACAAAAACAACAAGAACATACTAAACAACAATTTTTTACCAATCTTCAGTTACAAATCCAAACCAAGCCTGCTCGTGTTATATTTCGTTCTTTAGATACTTGGAACCAATCTTTGTGGATTAATGTTGGAGAATCTGATAATCCCCCAAATGATAAAATTATAGCTAAAAACAGCCCTGTGTTAGTAGGACAAACAATTGTTGGTGTCATCGATTATGTAGGAACTCACCAATCTCGCGTTCGATTAATTACAGACACAGGTCTAACCCCTTCTGTAAGAGCAGTTCGCGGTGGTGAACAAGAGCTATTCCTTGCTGAACAAATTGAATCTATTTTTATTCAATTACAACGAAAAAACACTAAAATTATTTCAAAAGAAGACTCGGATCAGATTGCTAAGTTTTTATCTCATTTAAAAACAGTTTTAAAAACTCATAAAAAGACTTGGTATCTTGCTAAAGGTCATTTACAAGGAATTAAACGACCAAATATACGAGGACAATCGTTTATTTTAAAAGGAACAGGATTTAACTATGATTTTGCTGACGAGGAGGGTAATGGAAGAGATTTAAGAACAGGTAAACCTTTGAATCAAGAAGGTACTGCTGTTCCCCTTTTAAAAATGTATGATCTTTTAGTCACAACAGGAATGGATGGAGTTTTTCCAGCAGGTTTGAAAGTAGCCACAATTAGTAAAATTCATTTACTTAAAGAGGGAGATTATTTTTATGAGATTGAAGCTATTCCTTTAAGTGTGGATTTAGAAAGTTTATCTTTAGTATTCGTCATCCCTCCCGTTGGATATATAAAAAACTTAGTTAATTAGGAACACTTGTTTTATGCAACCTTCTATAGGTATTGTTATTCCCACTTTTCAGGCCGCCAAACACCTTCCTCTCTGTTTAGGACCTCTCATCCAATCTCGCCTAAAACCACGCATTCTCATTATTGATTCTTCTTCCACAGATGAAACAATCTCTATTGCGCAAGCCATGGGTGTTGAAACACTTACTATTCCACAAACTGAGTTTAATCATGGATTAACGAGGGAAAAAGGCAGACAATTTCTCAATACAACCATAACAGTCATGATGACACAAGATGCCTATCCAACATCTGCAAGTATGTTAGAAAAATTAATTAGTCCTTTACTTCTCGGAGAAGCTTGTGTTTCTTACGCAAGGCAAATACCTCACCAGAGAGCAGGTTTTTTTGCCAGCTTTCCACGTCAATTCAATTACCCTTCAGAAGGTCATATCAGAAGCATTAAAGATGTAAAGAAATATGGAGTCTATACTTTTTTTTGTTCTAATTCTTGTGCCGCTTATTTAAACGCTGCCTTAGATGAAATTGGCGGTTTTTCACCTGTTTTATTCGGCGAAGACACAGTTGCGGTTGCACAACTCCTGCAAAGAAATCATCGAATTGCTTATGTTGCAGAAGCTGAAGTGCATCACTCGCATGACTATACACTTAAACAAGAATTTTACCGTCATTTTGATATTGGTTATGCCAGAACTTCTTACCAACATTTATTGGAAAAGGGGGGGAAAGATGCAAAACGAGGATTTCATTATTTAAAAGCCCTATTGAAGACTTTAAAACAAAAACAACCACACTTTATTCCTTATGCTCTTTTACAAACAGCAGTAAAGTTATTGGGATATCGTTGCGGCCAAGCATCTCTTTACGCCCCCCTATGGTTGAAGAAATCATTAAGCAGTCAAAAATACTATTGGAAAGAATAATGCAGACAATTTTAATCTCCAAACCTCAAATAAAACTAGTTGGAGTTAGTGTTAGAACTAGCTATAAACAAGAATTAGATAAAATGGAAAGCGCTATTTTTCCTTGTGTAAAACGCTATTTTCACGAAAAGCTTGCTGATAAAATTCTTCATAGAATAAAGCCGGGGACAACCTTTTACGTTTATACAGATTATGAAAGTGATTATAAAGGCTCTTATACCTATTTTATAGGAGAAGAAGTTCTCTTATTTGATGATCAACTATCTACAGAATTTCAAACACTACTCATTCCTATGCAGCAATATGCAAAATTTACAACGGCGCCAGCTCCCATGCCTGATGTGATTGTGAATGCATGGAATTATATCTGGAAAATGTCAGCCTCAGAGCTAGGCGGAGAGCGCCGATATAATGTAGATTTTGAAATTTATGATGAAAGAGCCACCGATCGTCAAAATATTGTTTTAGATATTTATGTGGGAATTAAACAGCTTACCTAATTTAAATATGAATACTTATTTATATAAGTGAATTAAAATTTCAAATAGATAAAAAATTAGAGGAAAACATTAAAGAATTTTTTATTCCTTTCACTTTTATTTTAATCTGAAGATATATAGCTATTCAATTGAAAAATGCTGGATTGCTAGCCTTAGTTAAAACAAGTTAAAATTTTTAAATTAAAAAATAATTTTTATTTTGCTGAAAATTACAAGATTTTCCTCATATATTTTTTTCAAATAAAATCAGTATCAAGGGCTATATGAATTTTACTTCTGCCGTTTTTCAAGATAGGCTACCAGTACAGTGGAGTACTCTATCTTCAAATATGAAAATTCTTGTTAAAGAGTTGGCAGAAACTGCAAAAGAAACTGTTAGCTTACCTTCGCTAAAAACTAAAAAAGCTTTTTTTAAAGCGATTCAAGAAAAGCAGCGCAATTTAAGAAATTCTTATCATAACAGCTTTTGGGGCCATGCTATTAAGCATTTGGAATGTTTTGAAGATTGGGAGTTTACATACCTAAATAACCCCTCCATTTATGTAGAATTCTTAAATAGTCAAAGAATTACCCATCAGGCCGCACGCACACAATTAAAAATATACGAAACTGCTCATAATATTGCTCAAATAATCCTGCAACATAGCAGTAGCTTTCAATGGAAAAAAACCTGCGCTTTACAACTGATGGTATGCGACATGTGGAATACGTTTGTTGCTTCATCTAGTTTCTGTACGGCTAGCCATTGTTTACCACCCATTGCTAAGTGGGCAGAAGATGAGATAGGTCATTGGGCACTTTTCAAGCATTCTATTAAAAAAGAGCGTGCTATTTCTATAAACGGACTAGAAGACTCTATTCCTATTGTTTCTTTTCCTTTATCTTATTCTTCTAAAGGAATATTAAGTTGGCTTGTATTAGCCCGTGAAACTGCTCACACTATTTTGGAAACAAATCCAAAAGCTAAAAAAATTTTATCAAATGCCATTAAGAAAGACATTTATCAAGCTTTGGAATATTACCCAGAGGATATAAAGAAAAATTGGGCTAACTACTGGGGTAACAGGTTTAGCGAGATCGGTGCTGATGTGATGGCTATTCTATATATGGGTCCGGCTGCTGCAATTGGCTTAATTGCATTTTTGAGATGTCATCGACCCGATCAGACTTTATCTAATAACATAGATTTAAATGATTCTCATCTGGCCGGTACTTTAAGAGGATTGCTGGTTGCTCATGCAGTCTCTTACCTAAATATCTCAGTGTTCGCAAAAACATGTTGGGTAGATTATTTACTTCATGAGGTAAAAAAGAATTTTGACAAAACAAATTGGGAGTTTGCGAATATTTGTGCTAGACAAGCAGCTAAAACAATCATGCATACTCCCATCATTGGCAATCTATCACTAAAAGATATCAAATGTTGGAGTAACGAAGATGAAAATCTTGTTGCTTACTATTTAGACGGCACAAGCTTAAGCAAAGAGTTTATTCATTATAAGGCTCCTCATATTATTGCTAGTGCTAATTTACATCTTCTTTTAAAAGTGCAGTTACATGTTTCAAATGATGGCCGAATTGGTCATATATTTAATCAAATGATTGACCATCTATACAAAAAAGGGCAAGCGCAAACAAAAAATCGAAATTGTTTAAGTTGTTCTATTACTCAAAGAGATATTTTTCCTTATTGTCCAGCACCGGCACAAGAAACAAGTCATTCCAATCCTATAGCGAAAGTTAAAAAAATCCAGGCTAAAAATGCAATAGATCCATTGATAGTTGTAGCAATAGTAGTCATATTTTTTGGAGTAATAATACTCACAGAAAATAGTAAAAAAGAGTAATAGCATAGCTGAGCAATAAATGGCTTGAGGCTCATCATGCAAAAATCAAGTTAGATTCAACCTTGCATGTAGTTAAAAAAGGTTACAGGCCGTCTCTGTTGACCTGCTCCAAAATTTAAAACATTGGGAGTAGGTCATCGCCCGCTAATTTTCTCCTTTAAAGCAAGGTCAACCTATCAAGTAAATTGGGTTTGATGCATTGAAGCAAGACCATTTTATCTAATTCGCATTTTTAATCATTTTTCAATATAGATTTTGATGTGCTAAAAAGGATTTTACTTATAAAAATGTTTAGTGACACTATTCAATCAAAGACACCTATCGCATCCTTTTTTCAAAATCAAAATTTAATCATCCTAAACAATAGGTTCTCATGCAATTGTTGGATGAAATAAATATAAAAGTTGGCAAAGAACTCTCGAGCAATGCCAATCGAATTGGAAAAACACAGAGTGTGGAAGAAAGCTGATGTAAAACGTTATCCTCTTGCCTGAATTGGCCCTCTGTCAATCAAAATCTGATTAAATTATAGGTTAAAAAAACAAATAGACACCTTTTTTAGATCTAATAGCTATTTTCTTTGGATAAGTGCTCTTATGCTAATTATAGCGCTTGAATGTCATGAATCAACGAATCTACCTGCTTTTGCCCTTATACTACTTAAGTCGTTCAGCCAATAAAACGATTCATTTCTGTGGTACAAATCAACCAACAAAAAAATTCTCTTTTACAGGTCACTTTTTGTCATTCATTATTGACTAAGTTATTCGTTAGAGTTTGACGCACGTGTCGATGCAATCCAGCATATGTTTATGAGCATTTAACAGCGAATATTTGTAAGGAAACTTTAAAAAAACTTTAGTATTCAAAAAAAATAATTAAAAACTTTAATTTATTATTAATAATATATATTAAAAAAAATTAAACAAACTTAATATTGATTTAAAATATATCATCTAATATAATTTATTGTATAGTTACATTAACAATAAGGAAATTATATGTTTGTTTTGCCATTTTTATCTAGTCCATGCGGCTATAGTCTACAAGCTTATAAAAGTACCTGTATTGAAATACCTATAATAGTAATAGACGGCCTTTTTAATCAGAAACGAGTTTATAGAGGGTCGCAAGAATATAATCAGCAAATTAAATCTTTCCCTGGATATAATATTAAAACTGAATTACAGCCATTTTTTGATCGAATAGGGATTAGACAGGATATTATCGTTATAGAAAGACTTAATCTAGGGTTCTGCGGAGCTCAAGGTACGAATTTTTTTACTAAAGGCGATGCTGTCATCTGGGTAGCTCCTAAATTTCACAAGGTAGATAAAGGTGCCTGCCATTGGGTAATGAAACATGAGGCCTGCCACATTAAAAATAACGATTGTTTCACTATGCCCTTGATACCTGCTATTTGCTCAATAGCTGCAGCCACATTTTCTGCTTTCATGATGCCTATCATTCCTGCATTATTAATAACTATGAGTGTAGGGTTTATTGCTCAAGCCATATTTTCTCAATATCGTGAAGGAAAAGCAGATGATTTAGCGATAACTGAAAGTTCTGTTGAAGAGTTGAAAGGCGGAAGAAGATTATTAATGAGTTTACAACAAACTAACTTGGAAAGCCGCACAACTATATGGAAAAAACTCGTCATCTCCTCTAGTGGTGAAAACAGATTTGATTTT
The DNA here is from genome assembly GCF_000011565.2 of Candidatus Protochlamydia amoebophila UWE25. NCBI lineage: Bacteria > Pseudomonadati > Chlamydiota > Chlamydiia > Parachlamydiales > Parachlamydiaceae > Candidatus Protochlamydia > Candidatus Protochlamydia amoebophila. The sequence continues at coordinate 119,503 of NC_005861.2, read as the reverse complement.
TTGCATCCTTCAACTGCAAGTAGATTAAAAAAGATAGAACGTGCTTTACAACAGAAAGATGTGCAAATCGACGAAGGAGAAGAAGTAGAAAAAATTGTTAAATTAAAAAATCTAATGGTTGAAATTAATTTAAAAATAGAAAAGGAATTGAAAGAGTTAGGAACATTTGGATTAATGAAGGCAATGCAACAATAAAATTCATTATGTTTTCTCAACTAACGTCTTGTTCATCTTAAACTTTTCTCCCTTCCTCAGCAGGTAAGCTTTTACTTACGAGCTTATCTGTCCTATAACTAGTATTCTAAAAACATCGTATCAGCTAAATAGCAAGGAATTATAACATTTAATCAACAGACAGGTTTTCTGGTAAAATTAGAAACTGTTTAATAGATTAATAAACCACTTAGCCATATTTAAAAGGCCATTTTTAACAGAGTGACAGCAAAACATTCTATGATTAAACTAGCAATCGAATATAATGGTCAAAAAATTTACCCTATTTTTAACAGAAAAAATAGCCAGACAAATAGGTAAAATGCTTATTAATTTTATTGCTGCAAGAAAAAAACAGATCGGTTTTTGATATGTGAGAAGCAGTTAGGCTGGTTTATAAAAGCGATTTAACATCTCTCATTTCTTTTCTTTCTAGTTAAGTAAAGATTTAATTACAAAGCTGTAAAAGAGCTGCTGAATTTTGTAGCAACACTTTGATTTTATTCGTGTTAAGAATTAAGGTGATTATTTTTTGATCATGAGAACATAATGAAAGAAAAATTATCAAAAAATACCAGATAAACTGAAAATGAATCACTCATCTAAAATAGAATAGGTTTAATTTGTTTACAATTAACAATTTCAATTAAGGAGATTTATGATTCATTCACACATTCCTTCTCCCGAGCGATGCTATCATAGCAACCAAGATATTTCATGCAAAACAGGGCGACTTAATAAGTCTGTTTCAGCTCCTGCATTATTAGAAGCTAAAGTAAAAGCTGTCTGTAAAGATGCCTTTGCAGAATGGTTGCATATCCAAGATCCTGACATTCCAATTGAAGTATTAAATGAGCTTCCTACAGAAGAAATTGCCATTTGGCGAGTATTAGCTCCTCTGAACTCTCATAGCTTTTTTGATAAATGGCTTGATGATAAGATTAGTAATTTTTATTCCAACAAAATGGAACAAGAATTGAAAGTCATTTATCAAAAATTCAAAACGCAAAGCAATTTAAAACCAGCTACAATTGAGAGTATTGATCATTTAGCTAGGAATATTCTTAAACAATATAGTAAAATAATAGAAGTTCAAGCAACGGATGATGCTTTTTTAATGCGCTATTTTGCAAAAGAGTTAAAAATTCCTTCTGATTCCAAACTCATACGCTTAACAATTGAGCACGCTAAACCATCTATTTGCAAAATTATTAGCGAGCGACTTGGTTATCTATACAGCGACGCGCCAAGAGAATGTTTAAAAAAGATCCTTACCCATGATTATCCTGATCAAATTAATCAAGTTAGCTACTTGGTAAATATCTGGGGTAAAAACGGGCGAAAATTAGCTCCTATCTGGGACCAATAATTTCCATCTTACTAAGAGTTACCTTCTTATAGCCTCTTGACATATTAATCGCGACCAACTTGAGTCAATAATTTTAATCCATTGTATCAAAAAGTTTAGACTTTTTGCATACATGTTGAATTAGATAAAAATGCTGACTAGTTTATATTATTCCTCGGAAATATTTTTAGGATTCTTCTGCAACATTCAGGTGTAATAATTTAATCTTAATTTGAGTATTAGTCTTATCATTCATACATCTAGAAAGAGGAAAATTATAACTTTATAGCATCAAATCCAGAAATTTTTATAATATTAGGACTCATAAAATGAGGTTAAAACATGTGCGGGCGTTTTACATTGACTGCAGAGGCTATTAATCTATCCGAGCGTTTTGAAATCCCTTTGAAAGAATTCACATGGCTTCCTCGCTTTAATATAGCTCCTTCCCAATCATGCCTTACGATTTTCATAGAAAATCAACAAAGACAAATCGATTCAATGGTTTGGGGATTAATTCCCCACTGGAGCAAAGAAAAAAGATCTAATTATCAAATGATTAATGTGCGTTCTGAAACATTAAAAAGTAAACCCTCTTTCCAAAATTTATTTAAAACTAGGCGTTGCTTAATCCCTGCGGATGGTTTTTTCGAATGGAAAGCCACGAGATCAGGAAAAATTCCATTTCGAATCACGTTAAAAAATGGTGATTTATTTGCTTTTGCTGGAATATGGGACATTTGGAAGGATAAAAATGGAGAAGAAATCAAAAGCTTTGCAATTCTCACCACAGCTTCCAATTCAGTGGTGAATCCTATACATAATCGCATGCCTGTTATTCTACAAAAAACAGATGAAGCTATGTGGTTAAATTCTTCTAATCAAATTGCTCTCGAGCAAATTCTGCAGAAAACTTATCCATCGAATGAAATTATTTCGTATGAAGTTTCAAATATTGTAAATTTTTGGAAAAATGACTATCCAATTTGTATTCAGCCTATTTGATTCACGCCTGCATAAATATAATAATAAAGCAATTGTAAAATAAATTATTGTTTGCAGAAGCCCAAGCAATTTGCAGATATATTTGAAAAAGACTCTCTCAGCTCGAATCACTTTTGCTTTTACAAAAGTTTTAGTAACCTTTTGTTTATTCCTAACTTTACGCGAATAAGAGGAAAATTGTGTCAAATAAAGGGTGACGAATAAGCACCGTTATGTGGGATTTAGCAAAGTCTCAAAGATGAGGTTCATATCCGCACAATTAAGTTTTCATGAAATTAAATTTGATAAATAGGCAGCACTAAACTTTTATGACTTTTTCCAATATGCGCTCTAAGAATCCTTATTGCTGTAATAATCACAAGTAACGTAATCGTTCTCATCTTTCGTTAATGCATGTGTAATTAATTGTACAAGTAAAAAAAATCTTTGTTCATAAGCAAATTGACGTTCAACTTTTGAAATAATGGAAGATACTTTTTTTCTGACCATCTATACTCCAGTGTCCTCGATTAAATAGAGGTTATTGATCTAAATTAGAGATGTATACGAAATTTGACAAAAGCCTATCAAAATGTCTATGTGTTCAAAAGGCCTTTGTATCTTTTTCACAAGGAATGTGCCGAAAACATTGTGTTACCCTATCAATTCATTGGATCTCAAAAAGTAGCGATCCCAACGCATTTTTTAAAGTTTTGACACTAGAAGATTGACAAGGAAGACAAGAAGTTAAAGTCTCTAATTTTAACTAATCAACCCATTTGTTCCCTTCAATCAATTTAAAAGTGCCCCTGAAAAAAAGAAAGTTGGGATGAATTAAATTTTTCAAATTCAATTTATTTTTCAAAAACTCTTTGTAAATTATTTTAAGAAATTTTAATACTATGCAATAGGTACCATTAGTACTCTGTTATTCCATTTTGTTGAGCAAGTGATTAGTCCCAATAGTGTAGCAATGCTCAATCCATCTTTTAAGATTATCACGATAAAGAACTAACAAGAAAAAATAAAAGTTTATGTTTCAACTAACGGTATTTTATTGAATACATCTTTAAATTTTTAGAGTGACAGTTTAAAAAAATGGCATTTCCTCAAATTTAAGCTACGATGAATATATAAATTTTTAAGTTTACTTGGTCGTTGCTAAAAGGAACCAATAAGTTTATTTTCTATTCAATAAATCAAAGAACCAAGGAATAAAAATGGGTGCAAATTTGTCAGAAACTTATAATAATTTCTCACCTTATCAAGCAACCCTGGTTCTTTCATATTCTGAACAGGAATTTTTGCAAAAAAATGATCAAATTTTTGCTTGCAGAACCCCACAGGAAACAAAACTTTGTAGAAAAATTCAACAAACAGTAGAAATAGTAAAAAAATTTTATTGGGATACTTTTAAACTAGTCGATATAGACGAAGAAAGAATAATTCCGCCATTATTTATTTATTATCCCAAAAAAAATGCCTATTATGCTTCAAAGCTGAAGCATTTCGCTTTTAATAACGAATTTGCTTCTCAGCCAGATATTGTGTGTCATGAAATGACGCACGCTGTGATTAAACATAATAATCCACTTGACCATAAAGGAGAATCGGGAGCATTAGATGAAGCAATTGCAGATGTCGTTACTATAGAATTTAAACAAAAGGTAGGTTTAATTGATAATTTGTGGAAAATTAGTCATCTTTGTGACCTAAGCACAGAACCTGAGCCATTTAAACCTGCAAGTACGTATACTCACGAAAATGATTACGGCCATGTGCATCAAAATAGCTGGATTATCAGTCATACATTTTATCTAGCTTCAAAACAACTGAGCCATAATTCAATAGATTGTAATGAACTCTTTAAAATTTGGTTTAAGTCGATGTTAGATCTTGAAGATAAATCATTTAGGGGGTTTAGAGATATGACAATCAAAGTTGCTAGAAAAAAAATTTTTCATCGTCGTGAATTTGTTAAAGAGGCAATTATAGATGCTTGGGACCAAACCTCCCTTCTTTTCCCAAAGGAAAGATCAAATTTCCCCAGTTTAAATTATCCTGGTAAGATTTGAGAAAAATTGACCTTGAGCTGATTAAAAAAATGCCAAATCTAAGAAAATTACTAATCTAAGTTGGGAACTTGCCTTCAGTAAACAATAAATGATGCCATTTATTATAACCCAATTTTAGTGATAGCATTTTCAGCCCCCATATTTACTAACCGTTTATATCTTCTAATTATAGTTAATTTTTATGTCTCTTTTGCTTCATGATAACATGTTCAGGAACACCAACCATCGCAAAGCAACAGCGGTCGGCAAATCCAACTCTTAACCTATTTCCTGAAAATAGTTCTCTTCTGTCAACCAAAGCAACAGATTGAGAAGTCAAACTTTATTGATTAATTAGAAGAATCTATCCAATTTTATAATGCCCCTATAAACAAATTTGATAATTGCTCTGCCAAATTGTTCATTCAAACAGCTTTCTAACATACACACAGAATACTTCTAACCAGGTAAGTCATTAAATAATGATTCAATCCCTAAAAAACTGTTCATTTAGGAATAAAATTTAATAAAAAGTTTAAACTTATATAGATAAAACTATATTTCTAACTGCCATCTGTTACTTAGATAAAAGCGGTCAAACAAGTTGTTGCTGAATATATTTATCAATTTATCAGATGTTATAAGATAAAAAAAATGAGAGAGATTTAAAGCAAAAGTTAAAGCCGAAATACTTGCAATAGCCTTGATTTTTGGCACAGACTAAAAGAATAGCAAATTTTTTTTAACACGATTGGCTATAACGTAGCCTTAACAAAAAATGTTTCAAACTTTGTGAAAGTAATTATTTATAAGAAAATAACACCTAGTAACATATGCTAATCCATTTCTAGCTTGACTATTTCTCTTCATAATATAAAAATATTTTTAAAATTTTATTTACTTAATGAGTTGAGCTATGAATCCAGAATCTGTTAAAGGCAGTACTCCCTACTACCCTCTTTATCCTCAAATTCCACCCACACTATCCCCATTAAATCAAGTAAAAGATTTAGTTGAGGCGTATAAAACAAAATCTAAGACAGAAGAGAATATACTCGTCAGTGCCAAATCGCTCCTCGAAGAGATCAATCAATTAGAAGATATAGGTGTTCAACGTGAATGTTTATGTCGCCTGCTAAAATTAGAGATAAAAGAAGTACAAAATTTGATAAAACGAGGACTAGCGCTTCTTTTTAATTTTAAAACATTGACCTACGATATTCAGCATGATCAAGCTCAACAGTTAATCGAACTTGAAGCAATCGTCAGTGAAATCATGGAAGTAAAGTTAACATCTAATGAACTTAATTTGATCATTCCTATCTGCTCGATCTATCAAAATATCCTAGAGCATCTGTGGTTGCTTCCCCATCTCGAATTTGGCAATCACTGCGCTAACCTCCTTATTCAAAACAAAAACGCCATTCTAAGCAAAATGGAGCGATGGAAGGGTAGCCTTGACCAATTGGTTAGCGATGAAAAAATTGAACCGTTTATCCCAAAAAACCTAGAAAAGTCTGTTTTAAGGCTTTTCGAACCGTTACCTGAAGCATTCGCAAAAGAAATTAAGGAACAAAAATTTGCCATTCATAAAAGTGGAGAAATATCTTTAGCAATTTTAGAAATCATATCAGAATTTTACGGGAACCAGCGTGATTTTCCTCTCGCTATTTTCTATGCAGAAGTTTTTTTAAACTTTTTAATACAGGAACTTCCGAAAATATCCCAAAAAGAAGGGTTTCTTGTTAAAATCATGCAGACTCAGGGAAGACTTGCAGACTGGTATCATTCCCATAGGCAGTATCCAATGGCATTTGATCATAGTAAAAGGGTATTAGAAATAGCGCTTGAGTTGGATAATTATAATGCGATAATTATCTCTTTAAAAAAGATAGGTTATCTTTACGTAGCGCAAGGACAACATGATCTCGCGCTCTCTTTTTATCAAGGAGCTCTGTCTATAGTGCAAGCGCTACAAGACCCTGAAAATGAAAGGATGTTTTTTGATAGCTTGGCAGAAGTTTATCTTACTATCCATAATAATACAGAGGCGATTCGATGCTATCAAACTGCACTAGAATTAGCAGAAGAAAAAACTGAACAAGCTTTAATCTACTCTAAAATTGGTGGAGCCCATGCTAGGGTCAAACAGTACAAAGAAGCTGAAGAAGCTTATGAAAAAGCGCTTGAAATTCTTCCTCAAGGTAACAACCCTATTATCGCAATAAGAGTTCATCAAAACTTAGCCATATTTTTTAATAATTTTGCCCGATATGGAAAAGCTATTTACCATGTAAAAAAAATTTTAAAGCTAATCCAACATCCGTTAGTTCAATCAGTTCAAGTAGATGAATTACAAGCACAAGAAAGTAAATTTTCCGCGTTAATAACTCTTGGAAACATTTACGGTACGATGAGAGATCATACGAGACAAATCGATTATTGTACGCAAGCTGTTAAGTTCGCTGAAGAAATAGATGTTCATTTAAACAACTTGGGAATAGCATATGCCAATCTCGGCAGTGCCTATTGCGATGAGGGAAATTATTTTGAGAGCATGAAATATTATAACAAAGCATCAAAAATCTTAAAAGGTGACTCTAATCGAGCCGAATTTTTAGAAAATATTGGGCAGATACTTTTTTTCTCCGGTAAGTTTCCTGAAGCAATTAAATATTATAAAGAAGCCAATAAGATTGGTAATCAATTTACGAAAAAAAACAGCCTCCTTGTCCTAGGTATATGTTATAGTTTTCTGGGAAACAAAGAGCAGGCGATTCAATGCATTGAAAAATTTATTTGCTTATCTCAAGCCTCGGAAGATCGTCTTAGCGAAGCGTTAGGCTTTCATAATTTAGGGACAGTATATAAAAATTCTGATCTTGAGCTAGCAGAAGAGAATTATCGTAAAAGCATTTCCATTTCTGCCGCATTACATCAAGAACTTAAAAATCATCACCAGTGGCAGATCACTTTTTTTGAAGGGCAAGCAAAGACATTCTTAAGCCTCGAGAGACTTCTCCTAAAACAGGGTAAAACTGAGGAAGCCTTGCAAATCACAGATTTTAGACGTTCGCGTGTTTTAGTTTCCGCTCTGACAGAAAAATTCCAATTCCAGAAAAATAACTCTTTTTTTTCTTCTGGACTCACATCTCAAAACATGCAAGCCCTTGCTTACAAGATGAACACTTGCTTTATCGTTTACTCTTTTGCTTCCAAAGATATGGACAGCATCACTATTTGGGTTATTCCTCCTCAGGGTGAAATAACTTGCCAGCAACTGCCCTTAGGAATTTTGAAAGAAGAGTTTGAAGAAGCGACTTACGTTTTTCAAACGTTTCCTTTTATCATTGAGCCAACAGTTGCTAAAAGAAGACCTTTTCTGCGTCCGAAGAAAACGCGTAGCTCCACTACACATGCTTTTCTAGATGAGCTAACCCGAGGAGATCCCGATGAGAGTGCAAACTCTACTGTTTTGCAATCTTTTAAAGAACGCCTTTCTCTTTGGTATGAAGCCCTCATTGCGCCAATTGAATCTTATCTTCCTAAAGACCCTCAACAAGTCGTCACCATTATTCCCGATGGTTTTCTCTTTCAAACTCCCTTCGCTGCCTTCTTAGATAAAGAAGGAAAATATTTCATAGAAAAACATCCCATTTCCATTGTTCCTTCGATTGGAATACTAACTTTATTAGATGAAATTCCTAAAAAATTCTCAAAAAATTCTCTCGTCATTGGAAATCCCACAACACTCTATTCAAAAGACTCTTTACCATTTGCAGAAAAAGAAGCGCAAAAACTTGTCTCTCCTCTCCTTAAAACAGCTCCAGAAAGAATTCTTTTACAAGACAGCGCTACTGTTCAACACATTGTAGAGGGAATGCGGGATGCGCGCTGGATTCATTTTGCTTGCCATGGATCGACAAGTGCAAAGCCTGATGGAAAGCTTGATCCTCATTCCGTTTTCGAAGGTCTTTTCAAGCTTGCTCCCGACGAAAAGCATCCTCAAGGGTATCTCCATGCGCAAGAAATTGCGGCTCTTATTCTTCATTCGGACTTGGTTTTCATGAGTACATGTTTTTCTGGCAGAGGCAAGCTTCACGGGGAAGGAAGCGTTGGTCCCGTTTGGTCCTTTCTTGCCGCAGGCGCTTTGTCAACAGTCGCAACTTATTGGCGACTACCGGACAGCGATCTAACCCTTCAGATGGTTGACACATTTTATCGCCACCTTTTAGGCATAGAAGTGGAAAAACTCAATAAGGCCCAAGCTTTGCAAAAAGCCATGCTATTGGCCATTGAGCAAAAGCGAGAAAAACCTCATCTATGGGGAGCTTTTTTCTTATCGGGACTACATGAATAAATAAGAGAAAAGAATTTTTAAAATTTTATTTATCTAAGGATTGAGCTATGCACGTAGAGTCAGTTAAATTTAGCACTCCCTATTATCTTCACTATCCTCATTTGTCCACGATACCCGTATTAGATCATGTAAAGGGCTTAATTGAGGCGTATAAAACAAAATCCAATCTAGCAGAGGATATATTCGTTAATGCCAAATTGCTTCTTAAAAAAGTAATTCAATTGGAAGATATTGGTGTCAAGCGTGAATGTTTCTGTCGCTTGTTAAAATTAGGGATTGAAGAAGTACAAAATTTGATAGAACAAGAACTAGCACCTCTTTTGAATCTTGAAACAATTCTCTATGACATTCAGCATAATCAAGCTCAGCAATTAATTGAACTTGAAGAGATCGTCAGTGAAACGATTGAAGCTAAGCTAACTTCAAGTCAACTTAATTTTTTGGTTCCTGTCTGCGAAATTTATCAAAGCATCTTAGAACACCTGTGGTTGCTCCCCTATTTTGAATTTGGTAATTGCTGTTCTCACTTACTTATCCAGAATAAAGAAGTTATTTTAGGCCATATGGATCGCTGGAAGGGTAGCCTTGATCAATTGGCTGGTGAGGAAAAAATCGAACCGTCTATCCCCGAAAATTTAGAAAAGGCTATTCTACGAATTTTTGAGCCATTACCTGCAGCTATCGCAAAAGAAATCGATATGCAAAAATCTGTTATTAAAAAAAGCGAGGGAATACCTTTAACACTTTTAGAAATCATAGCAGACGTTTATCTTTCCATTGATGATAATGACGAGGCAATTTCATGTTATCAAACTGCATTGAATTTGACAGAAGATCAGTCCGCACAAGCCTGGATTTATATGGGAATTGGTCGTGCTCATGCCAACGCCCAACAACATCAGCTAGCCGAAGAGGACTATAAAAAAGCTCTTTCTTTTTGCCCACAAGTCGACGTTCTTCTTGCAATCAAAATTCATGGAAATTTAGCCGCCTTATTTAATAATTTTGGTCCATATGAAAAAGCTATTTTTCATGCTAAAGAAGCTTTAGAGCTAACAAAACATCCGTCAGTTCAAAAAAATGAATTAGATGCATTTGATAGCAAATTTGGCGTGGCAGTTCTACTTGGAAACATCTACGGTACGTTTAGAGACTATGACAGAGAAATCGATTATCAAACGCAAGCCTTAAAAATGGCTAAAAAATCAGATTTATTTTCAAATTCCTTGGGAACAGCATATAGCAACCTTGGCCGTGCCTATTGCCATAAGAAAAATTTTCCTAAAGGCATAAAATGTTATAACAAAGCATTAAAATTAACAGAAGAATCTCTTGCACAAGCTAATATTTTATTGAGTTTGGGAAATGCTTCTTTTAATTCTGGTGAATTTGAGGAAGCAATCAGAAATTATAAAAAAGTGGATAAGATTGGTAATCAAGATACAAAAAAAGCCAGCTTCCTAGGCCTAGGTCTATGCTATCAAGCGTTAGAAAACGAAGACCAGGCAATTCAATGCATTGAAAAATCTATTTGTTTATCTAAAAAGACAAAAGATCGCCGCAGCGAAGCAATAGGTTATCATAATTTAGGGATAGTATATAAAGAGTCTAATCCTGGGCTAGCAGAGGAAAAGTATCGCAGAAGTATCGCCATTTATACTTTATTACATCAAGAGCTTAAAAATCACCACCAGTGGCAGATTACCTTTTTTGAAGAGCAAGCGCTGCCTCTTTTAAATCTTGAAAGTCTTCTCTTAAAACAAGGGAAAACTGAGGAAGCCTTGCAAATCACAGACTTTAGACGCTCGCGTGCTTTAGTTTCTGCTCTTACATTAAAATTTCAAAAGGACGACGCATTGTCTTCTTTCGGACTCACAGCCCAGGAAATGCAAGCCCTTGCCCAAAAACTGAACACTTGCTTTATTATTTATTCGTTCCCTTTCGAAAGCACGGACAGCATCACTGTTTGGGTTGTACCTCCGCAGGGTGAAATAATCTGCCAGCAGCTGCCTCTTGGAATTTTGGCAGAAGAGGTTGAAGAAGCACCTTACATTTTCAAAACATTCCCTCCTATTTTTGAGCCAACAGTTGCTAAAAGAAGGCCTTTTCTTCCACCAAAAAAAACTCGCAGCCTCACTACTCATTCTCTTCTAGAGAATTTAACCCGGGGAAAATCGGGTGATCAATCGAATGCCACAGACTTACAACAAACTTTTAAAGAACGCCTTGCCCTTTGCTATGAAACACTTATTGCTCCACTTGAATCTTATTTCCCCAAAGATCCTCAACAAGTCATCACCATTATTCCCGATGGTTTTCTCGCTCAAATTCCCTTCGCTGCTTTTTTAGATAAAGAGGGAACCTATTTGATAGAAAAACATCCGATTTCCATTGTCCCTTCCGTTGGAATACTCAAATTATTGGACAAAATTCCTAAAGATTTCCCAAAAAACTCCCTCGTGATTGGCAATCCCAAAACACCTTATCCAAAAGACACAATACCATTTGCGGAAAAAGAAGCTCAAGCTATTGTCTCTCCCCTACTTAAAACATTCCCGGAAAAAATTCTCTTACAAGAAAAGGCCACAGTTCAGAGCGTTTTAGAAGGGATGCGAGATGCACGCTGGATTCATCTTGCCTGTCACGGATTGACAGGCACAAAGCCAGAAGAAAAGCTCGATCCCCATTCCGTTTTTGAAGGGCTTTTTAAGCTTGCTCCTGACGAAAGCCATTCTAGAGGCTATCTACATGCGCAAGAAATTGCGTCGCTGACCCTTCGTACAGAGCTAGTTTTTATGAGTACTTGCTTTTCTGGCAGAGGCAAGCTTCACGGAGAAGGAAGCGTCGGTCCCGTTTGGTCCTTTCTCGCAGCTGGAGCGTTGTCAACGGTCGCGACTTATTGTGAACTACAAGATAGTGATCTGACGCTTCAAATGGTCGACACGTTTTATCGCCATCTTTTAGGAATAGGAGTGGAAAAGCTAAACAAAGCCCAAGCTTTGCAAAAAGCCCTGAAAATGGCCATTGAGCAAAAACGGGAAAAACCTCATCTATGGGGAGCTTTTTTCTTATCGGGACTACATGAATAAAGATTTAGGAATTGTTAATTAATTTATATTTAGTTTATTTATTTTAATAATTTTAGATCCAATCATATTATTTTAGTTTGACTATTTACATGATTTTTTAAAATTATCTATATATTTTCATAAAACATGGAATTAAAAATATTATTAAATTTTTAATTATCAGGTAATTTTAATTAGTTAATAATATGAAAATTAACTTGTTTTTAATATTTATATTATTTAAGATTATAATTCGAAAATATTTTAACAATTTATTTATATAATTAGATAATTTATGAATATAGAATCAGTTAAATTCAGCACTCCTTACTATTCTCCTTTTTTCCAAAATTCGCAAATATCTATATTAGATCAAGTAAAAGTTTTAATTGAGGTCTATAAAACAAAATCTAGGACAGAAGAGAACATAATTACAAGTGCCAAATTGCTCTTCGAAGAAATCAATCGATTAGAAGATATTGGTATCAAGCGTGAATGCTTATGCCGACTGCTAAAATTGGAGATGGAAGAGGTTCAAAATTTGATAATCGAGGAAGTAGCAGATCTTTTTTTTATTACAACATTGTCCTATGATATTCAGCATAATCAAATTCAACAGTTAATCGATTTTGAAGAAATCCTTAGTGAAATTATGGAAGGAAAGTTAAAATCAAATGAACTTAATTTTATAATTCCTATCTGTGTGCTATATCAAAACATTCTAGAGCACTTATGGTTGCTTCCCCACCTCGAATTTAACAATTACTACTCTCACCTACTTAATCAAAATAAAGACGCCATTCTAAAGAATATGGAGCGCTGGAAAAACAGCCTTTATCAATTGGCTAGCGAGGAGAAAATTAATCGTTTTATTCCAAAAAATTTAGAAATGGCTGTTCTAAGGCTTTTTGAACCTTTACCTAAAGCTGTTGCAAAAGAGATTGAGAAACAAAAATCTAACATTCATAAAAGCGGAGAAATATCTTTAACACTTTTAGAAATCCTAGCAGATTACTATGGGAATCAACTGGATTTTAATCGCGCTATACCCTATGCAAAAATCTTTTTAAAACTTCTAATACAGAAACTTCCGAAAATATTCCATAAAGAAGAATGGATACTTGTTAAAAGTATACAAATTCATACAAATCTTGCAAATTGGAATCGACATCTTAGGCAGTATCCGATGGCTATTTATCATAGTGAAAAAGCATTAGAAATAGCCCACGAGTTATGCCATCCTTATGTAATAATTATTTCTTTAAAAGGCATAGGACTCACTTACGCAGCACAGGAACAAAGCGAGCTTGCACTTCCTTTTTTTCAGAAAGCTCAAGTTATAGCGCAAACGCTACAAGATTCTGAAGATAAAAGCCAAATTCTTAATGGTCTTGCATACGCTTACCTCTTTATTAATAAAAATGATGAGGCAATTTCATGTTTTCAAACTGCATCGAATTTGATAGATAAGAAATCCGAACAAGCCTGGATTTACTCGGGGATTGGTCATGCTCATGCTAAAGACCAACGCTATCAGCTGGCTAAAGAGACCTATCAAAAGGCACTTGAATTACTTGCACCAGATGACTTTGTTCTCGCAATAAAAATTCATGAAAGCTTAGCCATATTATTTAATCATTTTGGCCAATATGGAAAAGCTATTTCCCAGCTGGAAAAAGTCTTAGAGTTAATACAGCATCCGCCAATTCAAGTAAATGAATTAGATGCCATTGATAGTAAACTAAGAGCGTTAACAATTCTTGGAAAAATCTATAGCTCGATTGGAGATTATGCAAGAGAACTTGATTACAAAAGACAAGCTGTAAAAGTCATTGAAAAATCAATTTTATTCTCAACGTCTTTAGGAACAGCATATAACAATCTCGGCAATGCGTATAACCATGTGAAAAATTATTCTGAGAGCATAAAATACTACATCAAAGCACTGAAAATAACAGAATATGGCCCTAATCAAGCTAAATTTTTAGTGAATTTAGGACATGCTTTTAATTTTTACGGTAAGTTCGCTGAAGCGATTATATGTTATAAAAAAGCGAATAAGATTGATGACCCAGATATAAAAAAACACGGCCTCGTTGGTCTAGGTCTATGCTATGATGCCATGGGAAACACAAAAAAAGCAATTCAATGCATTGAAAAATCTATTTGTTTATCTCAAGAATCAGAAGATCGCCGCAGTGAAGCGGTAGGCTATCACTACTTAGGAGAAATATATAGAAAGTCAGACCCTAAGCTAGCAGAAGAGAATTATCGCAAAAGCATCGCCATTTCTGCCGCATTACATCAAGAGCTTAAAAATTATAACCAGTGGCAGATTACCTTTTTTGAAAAGCAAGCATTACCGCTATTAAGACTGGAGAGATTTCTCCTACAACAGAGCAAAATCGAGGAAGCTCTGCAGGTTACAGATTTTAGACGTTCCCGTGCCTTAGTCTCTGCTCTGACAGAAAAATTTAAATCCCAAAAGGATGACTCTTTAATCTCTTCTGGACTCACAGCTAAAGAAACGCAAGCTCTAGCCCAAAAGCTGAACACTTGCTTGATCGTTTATTCTCTTTCTCCTGAAGACATGAACAATATCACTGCTTGGGTTATTCCTTCTCAAGGAGAAATAATCTGCCAACAACTATCTCTTGGCAATTTAACAGAAGAGGTCAATGAAGCAACGCAGGTTTTCAAAACGTTCCCTTTTATTGTTGAGCCAACAGTTGCTAAAAGAAGACCTTTTCTGCGTCCGAAAAAAACTCGTAGTTCCGTTACGTATGCTTTTCTAGATGAGCTAACCCGAGGAGATCCCGATGAGAGTGCAAACTCTGCTGTTTTACAATCTTTTAAAGAGCGCCTTTCTCTTTGGTATGAAGCTCTCATTGCTCCACTTGAATCCTATCTTCCCAAAGACCCCCAACAAGTCGTGACTATTATTCCCGATGGATTTCTCGCTCAAATTCCCTTCGCTGCTTTTTTAGATAAAGAGGGAACCTATTTGATAGAAAAGCATCCCATTTCCATTGCTCCTTCCATGGGAATACTTAAATTATTGGATGAAATTCCTAAAGCTTTTTCAGAAAATTCTCTCGTGATTGGCAATCCCACAACATCTCCTCAGTCAAATGACACGTTACCATTTGCGGAAAAAGAGGCTCAAACCATTGTCGCTCCCCTGCTTAAAACAATTCCAGAAAGAACTCTCTTACAAGACAGCGCCACAGCCCAGCGTGTTTTAGAGGGAATGCGGGATGCGCGCTGGATTCATCTTGCCTGTCATGGCTCGACAGGGACAAAACTAGAAGAAAAGCTTGATCTTCATTCCGTTTTTGAAGGGCTTTTCAAGCTTGCTCCCGAAAAAGAGAATCCTAATGGCTATCTCCATGCGCAAGAGATTGCAGCGCTTAGACTGCGTACAGAGTTAGTTTTTATGAGTGCTTGTTTCTCTGGCAGAGGCAAGCTTCACAGGGAAGGAAGCGTTGGTCCCGTTTGGTCCTTCCTTGCCGCAGGCGCTTTGTCAACAATCGCAACTTATTGGCGACTGCCAGATAGTGACCTAACCCTTCAGATGGTTGACACATTTTATCGCCATCTTTTAGGCATAGAAGTGGAAAAACTCAATAAGGCCCAAGCCTTGCAAAAAGCCATGCTAGTGGCAATTGAGCAAAAACGAGAAAAGCCTCATTTATGGGGAGCTTTTTTCTTATCGGGACTACATGAATAAACAATTAGAAATTATTAACTAAAGAGGTTTTTATGATAGGTAATACTAATTTTCAAAGCGTAACAGATCTTCAAAGCATAACAGAAGGAGCCTATAGAATTTACGGCTGTCTGACAGATGGACAGTTTAACTATAAGAAGGCAATACAAGAGTCAAATAATCTTTATCAAGAAGGGGTCCAATTAGCCATTGCTGAAGTGAATACAAAGCCAATTATTGAAGAGATTGTCTCCCCGGTTGTCTGTACATTAAATGACATCGTTTCTTTGGGATCTACTCAACATCTAGTCTCTTTTCATCAATCCCTGAGCAAGACTTATCGTATTTTTATAGAGCTCACTTGGTATCGGTGTTGGTGTCAGGGTTCTTTGCCGACCTTAAACGAAACTCGAGACACAATCATGGAAAATTCTAAAAGGATTCTCTCTGTTTTGCCAAAAAAGGAAATTGGCGCACGATTTGAATACCGCTGTGCGGAGCAAGCAGCAAAATGTTTAGTCCCTGTTAAAAGTATTTGGAAAAAATTTTGTAACCATCTTCTTAATATTGGAGAATCGGCTGAAGGGGTCTCTTTCTTTGGAGTTATAAAAGGTTTTCAAGAGCTTAATAAAGATGTCAAAAAAGATTGGCTTCAAGCATGGTATCCCTATATTCATGAACTACGATGGCTTTCTGCAAATATTAAAACTCAAGAAGACTTTGAAAATATTATTGAAACAAAACTTGAAGAGTTTCAGGAAAAGGGAAAGAAATACACTGTCTGCTTAGCCCTCATTTTCGTAGATTTAATCAAAAATCCTGAAGTGACCGAAAATGTCCGAAAATTAGCCGCCAAAGGTCTTGCTGATCTTTTTCTTCTTAAAGACCAGGATAGATTATCAACTCTTACAGAATTCGCTTTAGAAAAATTTCCGCAGGTTAAGCTCTTTCAGAAAACTGTCAAAAATGAAGATCGCTATTGGAAAACACGTTCTTTGATTATGCAAAGCCTAGAGGAATTATCTAAAGACGATGCTCATAAGGATTATATTCAAGATACTTTAAAAAGTTTAGTTAAAGTTCAAAATGAATCTATCCATATCGAAGAAAAAAATGAAATTCAAAAAAGCCTCAAAATATTAAAAGAAGACCATGAAGAATTCCAAAAAGCGATTGAAGAAGACTTAGCAATACTAGCAGCTAAAAAAGGAAAAAAACAGCGGGGTGAAGGCGATATTGAAAAATTAGAAGCAAAGCTTGAAAATGACCTGGAGGAAAAAGGAAACGTAGAGCGCGATCTTGAAGCCATGCATTTAGTTGAAAAGGCATTAGAAGAACTTCATGAAGAAGAACAAGAATATGAAAATCGCCTTGCAGTAATTTGGAATTCATATAACCAATAATCAAAGAAGATTTACTTGAAATCTTGCCTTTTGTTTCGAGGAAATAGCTAAAGTAGTTATTTCTGAGAAGCAAAAGGAACGAAAGAGCTTTAAAAAGCAATTTCATTAAACTCTGATCGTATGCTTATGTGCCACATTTAGCAATCATCTATTCATCAAATTTGATGATTAATTTACCAAGTTATTTATCTAATCTTCTTTAAAACCAGTAACAATGATGTAACTTTATTCAAATACTTATCTATACAAGAAAAAGTTTTAGTAGGTTCTACTGTTCAATTTGTACATTGACTATTTCTCTTTATAAAATAAAAATATTTTTAAAATTTTATTTACCTGATGAGTTGAGCTATGAATGTAAAGTCAATTGAATCTAGTACTTTTTTCTACTACCCTCCTCCTTTTTCCCAAAGTCCGCCCAAACTATCCACCTTAGATCATGTAAAAAGTTTAATCGAGGCCTATAACACAAAATTCGTTACGGAAGAGAATGTAATCATCAGTGCCAAATGGCTTCTCGAGGAGATAGGTCAATTAAAAGATATTGGTGTCAAGCGTGAATGCTTATGTCGCCTGCTAAAATTAGAGATTGAAGAGATACAAAATTTGATAGGGCAAGAACTAGCACCTCTTTTTGATTTTAAAACATTTTTGTATGATATTCAACATGATCAAGCTCAACAATTAGTTCATCTTGAAAAAATTGTCAGTGAAATCATGGAATCAAAGTTAAGCTTAAATGAACTTAATTTTCTGTTTCCTATCTGCATGATATACCAAGACATCCTAGAGCATCTATGGCTACTTTCCTATCTCGAATTTGGTAATCACTGCGCTAACCTACTTATTCAAAATAGCTAGCGAGGAAAAAATTGAACCGGTTACCCCAAAAAATATAGAAAAAGCCGTTCTAAGGCTTTTTCAGTCCTTACCTGAAGCTATTGCAAAAGAAATTGAGAAACAAAAACCTATCATTCATAAAACTGGAAAAATGTCTTCAAGGATTTTAGAAATCATGATACTAGTTTGCAGCGACCAAGGAGATTTTCCTCGCGCTATTTTTCATGCAGAAGTTTTTTTAGAATTTCTAAGACAGAAACGTCCTGAAATGTCCCAAAAGGAAAAATTAATTATTAGGATCATGCAGATTCATAGAAATCTTGCAGTCTGGAATCAAATTCTTGGACAGAATCAAATTGCTATTTTTCATGAAGGAGAAGCATTGAAGGCAGCGCAGGAACTACATAATTCTCCTGCAATAATTACTTGCTTAAAAAATATAGGCTGCCTTTACGTGAAGCAAGGAAAAAATGAACTTGCGCTTCCTTTTTATCAAGAAGCTCAAGCTATAGCGCAAACGCTACAAGATCCTAAAAGTGAAAGCAAAATTCTTACTGATCTTGCAGACGCTTATCTTTCCATCGATAAAAATGATGAGGCAATTTCATGTTTTCAGGCTGCATTGAATTTGGCAGAAAATAAATTTGAACAAGCATTAATTTGTATCGGGATCGGTAACGTCCATGCTAATGACCAATGCTATCAGCTGGCTAAAGAGGCTTATCAAAAGGCACTTCATTTTTGCCCACAAGACAACGTTTTTCTCGCAATAATAATTCATGAAAAATTCGCGAACTTTTTTGACAATTTTGGCCGATATGAAAAAGCTATTTCCCATGCTGAAAAAATTTTAGAGCTAATCCAACATCCATCAGTTCAAAAAAAGGAATCAAAAGCACTTGATAGTAAGCTAAGAGCGTTAACAATTCTTGGAAACATCTATGGTACGTTTGGAGATTATGCAAGAGAACTCGACTATCATACGCAAGCTTTAGAGATCAATGAGAAACCAAATTTTTTTTCACAGTCTTTGGAAATAACATACGGCAATCTTGGTAACGCGTATGGCAATGTGAAAAATTATTCTAAAAGTATAGACTACTATAATAAAGCATTAAGAATAACAAAAGATGTCACTTTGCGGGCCAAGATTTTTTTAAATATGGCGAATGTTTGGGGTGAACTTGGTAAGTTTGATAAGACAATTGAACTGTATGAAGAAGCTAATAAAATTGGTAATCTAGAGATAAAAAGACACAGTCTTCTTGGCCTAGGTGTATGTTATGATATCATGGGAAACAAAGAGCAGGCGATCCAATGCATTGAAAAATCTATTTGCTTATCTCAAGCATCAAAAGATCGCCTTAACGAAGCGGTAGGCTATCATAACTTAGCCGAATTATATACAAAGTTTGATCTTGGTTTAGCGGAGGAGAATTATCGAAAAAGCATCGCCATTTCTGCCGCATTACATCAAGAGCTTAAAAATCATCACCAGTGGCAGATCACTTTTTTTGAAGAGCAAGCAAAGACAATTTTAAGTCTGGAAATTCTTCTCCTAAAACAGAGCAAAAACGAGGAAGCTCTGCAGGTTACAGACTTTAGACGTTCCCGTGCCTTAGTATCCGCTTTGACAGAAAAATTCCCATTTCAAAAGATTGATTCTTTGACCTCTTCTGGACTCACAGCCCGAGAAATGCAAGCTCTAGCACAAAAGCTGAATACTTGCTTTATTGTTTATTCTCTTTCTCCTGAAGACATGAACAATATCACTGCTTGGGTTATTCCTTCGCAGGGCGAAATAACCTGCCAGCAACTGCCTCTTGAAATTTTGGGAGAAGATATTAAAGAAACGACTCATGTTTTCAAAAAATTCCCTTTTATTGTTGAGCCAACAGTTGCTAAAAGAAGACCTTTTCTGCGTCCGAAAAAAACCCGTAGTTCGGCTACGTATGCTTTTCTAAATGAGTTAACTCGAGGGGATCCCGATGAGAGTGCAAACTCTGCTGTTTTGCAATCTTTCAAAGAACGCCTTTCTTTGTGGTATGAAGCTCTCATTGCTCCACTTGAATCCTATCTCCCCAAAGATCCCCAGCAAGTCATCACCATTATTCCCAATGGATTTCTCGCTCAAATTCCCTTCGCTGCTTTTTTAGATAAAGAGGGAACCTATTTGATTGAAAAACATCCCATTTCCATTGCTCCTTCCGTGGGAATACTCAAATTATTAGACGAAATTCCTAAAGATTTCTCAGAAAATTCTCTCGTCATTGGCAACCCCACGACACCTCATTTAAAAGACAAGTTACCATTGGCGAAAAAAGAAGCTCAAACCATTGTCGCTCCCCTGCTTAAAACAATTCCAGAAAGAACTCTTTTACAAGACAGCGCTGTAGCCCAGCGCGTTTTAGAGGGGATGCGGGATGCACGCTGGATTCATCTTGCCTGTCATGGCTCGACAGGCGAAAAGCCCGAAGAAAAACTCGATCCCCATTCCGTTTTTGAAGGTCTTTTCAAGCTTGCTCCCGATAAAGAGCATATTCAAGGGTATCTTCATGCGCAAGAAATTGCGACGCTTAGACTGCGTACAGAACTGGTTTTCATGAGTGCCTGTTTCTCTGGTAGAGGCAAGCTTCACGAAGAAGGAAGCGTTGGTCCCGTCTGGTCCTTTCTTGCCGCCGGCGCTTTGTCAACAATCGCAACTTATTGGCGACTGCCGGACAGTGATCTAACGCTTCAAATGGTTGAGACGTTTTATCGCCATCTTTTAGGCATAGAAGTGGAAAAACTCAATAAGGCCCAAGCCTTGCAAAAATCCATGTTAATGGCTATTAGACAAGAACGTGAACAACCTCATCTATGGGGAGCTTTTTTCTTATCGGGACTACATGAATAAATAAGAGAAAAGAATTTTTAATATTTTATTTTTAAGGAATTAACCTATGCATGTAGAGTCAGTTAAATTTAGCACTCCCTATTATCTTCACTATCCTCATTTGTCCACGATATCCATATTAGATCATGTAAAAGGTTTAATTGAGGCATATAAAACAAAATCCAATCTAGAAGAGGATATATTCGTTAATGCCAAATTGCTTCTTAAAAAAGTAATTCAATTGGAAGATATGAGTGTCAAGCGTGAATGTTTCTGTCGTCTGCTAAATTTGGAGATAGAAGAGGTTCAAAATTTAATAGCAGAGGAGGTAATGCCCCTTTTCAATCACAAAACAATTTTGTACGATATTCAGCATGATCAAGCTCAACAGTTAATCGATCTTGAAGAAATCATCAGCGAAATCATGGGAGTAAAGTTAACATCCAACGAACTTAATTTTATGATTCCTATCTGCATGCTATATCAAAGTATACTAGAGCACCTTTGGTTGCTTCCCTATCTCGAATTTGGCGATCACTGCTCTCATCTACTTATTCAAAACAAGGACTCTATTCTAAGCCATATGGAACGCTGGAAAAACAGCCTTGATCAATTGGCTAAAGAAGAAAAAATTAGTCCATTGATTCCAAAAAATTTAGAAAAGTTTGTTTTAAGGCTTTTCGAACCATTACCTGAAACTGTCACAAAAGAAATTGAGGAACAAAAATCTGCCATTCATAAAAACGAAGAAATATCTTTAACACTTTTAGAAATCATAGCAGATTTTTACGGAAACCAACGCGATTTCCCTCTTGCCATTTTCTATGCAGAAATTCTTTTAAATCTTTTAATACAGGAACTTCCGAACACATCCCAGAAAGAAGAGTTTCTTGTTAAAATCATGCAGATGCATGGAAATCTTGCAGACTGGAATCATTTCCTTAGACGGTATTCAATGGCTATTGATCATAGTGAAAGGGTATTAAAAATAGCGGTCGAATTGAGTGATCATGATGCGATATTTATTTCTTTAAAAAAGTTAGGTTACCTTTACGTAGCGCAAGGACAACATGAGCTCGCGCTTTCTTTTTATCAAGAAGCTCTGACTATAGCGCAAACGTTACAAGATTCTGAAAGTGAAAAGCAGTTTCTTGGTGCCCTTGCAGAAGTTTATACTCACATAGGTAATAATGAAGAGGTGATTCGATGTTATCAAGCTACTCTAAAACTAGCAGAAGAAAAAACTGAACAAGCTTTAATCTACTCTGGGATCGGTGAAGCCCATGCTAGGGCCAAACAGTACAAAGAAGCAGAAGAAGCCTATGGACAAGCGCTTGAAATTCTTCCTCAAGGTAACAACCCACTTATGGCAATGATAGTTCATAAAAAATTAGCCACATTTTTTAAAAATTTTGGTCGATATGGAAAAGCTATTTACCATGCAGAAAAAATTTTAGAGCTAATCCAACGTCCGTCAGTTCAAGTAGATGAATTACAAGCACAAGAAAGTAAATTTTCTGCGTTAGTAATCCTTGGAAACATTTATGGTGCGCTTGGAGATCACGCGAGAAAAATCGATTATTGTACGCAAGCGGTAAAGTTCGCTGAAAAATCAGATGTTCGTTTAAACTACTTGGGAATAGCTTATGGCAACCTCGGCAGTGCCTATTGCGATGAAGAAAATTATTCTGAGGGCATAAAATATTATAACAAAGCATCAGAAATCTTAAAAGGTGACCTTAATCAAGCCATGTTTTTTAAAAACATTGGGCAGATTCTTTTTTCTTCCGGTAGGTTTTCTGAAGCAATTGAATATTATAGAGAAGCAAATAAGATTGGTAATCAAGATACGAAAAAAGACAGTCTCCTTGGCCTAGGCATATGTTATGATGCTCTGGGAAACAAAGAGCAGGCGATTCAATACCTTGAAAAATTTATTTGCTTATCTCAAGCCTCAGAAGATCGCTTTAACGAAGCGTTAGGTTATCATAATTTAGGGATAGTATATAAAGAGACTAATCCTGAGTTAGCAGAGGAAAATTATCACAAAAGCATCGCCATTTCTGCCGCATTACATCAAGAGCTTAAAAGTCATAGTCAGTGGCAGATTACTTTTTTTGAAGAGCAAGCAAAGACACTTTTAAGCTTGGAAAATCTTCTCCTAAAACAGGAGAAAACTGACGAAGCCTTGTAAATCACAGATTTTAGACGTTCGCGTGCCTTAGTCTCTACTCTTACAAAAAAAATTCAACTTCAAAAGGAAGATTTTTTAACTTCTGGAGTCACAATCCAGGAAATGCAAGCTCTTGCCCACAAAATGAACACTTGTTTTATTCTTTACTCATTTTCTTTCGAAAATACAGATGACATTGCCACTTGGATTATTCCTTCTCAAGGCGAAATCGTTTGTCAGCAGCTTTCTCTTGGAATTTTGACAGAAGAGGTCAAAGAAGCAGCGCAGGTTTTCAAAACGTTCCCTTTTATTGTTGAGCCAACAGTTGCTAAAAGAAGACCTTTTCTGCGTCCGAAAAAAACTCGTAGTTCTGCTACGTATAATGTTCCAGATGAGTTAACTCGAGGAGATCCCGATAAGAGTGCAACCTCTGCTGTTTTGCAATCTTTTAAAGAACGCCTTTCTCTCTGGTATGAAACTTTGATTGCTCCACTTGAATCTCATCTCCCCAAAGATCCACAACAAGTCGTGACGATTATTCCCGATGGTTTTCTCGCTCAAATTCCATTCGCTGCCTTTTTAGATAAAGAGGGAAAATATTTCATAGAAAAACATCCCATTTCCATTGCCCCCTCTATTGGCATACTCAAATTATTGGATGAAATTCCTAAAGATTTCTCAGAAAATTCTCTCGTGATTGGTAATCCCACAACACCTCATCCAAAAGATTCGTTACCATTTGCGGAAAAAGAAGCTCAAGCCATTGTCGCTCCTCTGCTTAAAACAACTCCGGAAAAAACTCTCTTACAAGACAGCGCTACAGTCCAGCGCGTTTTAGAGGGGATGCGAGATGCACGCTGGATTCATCTTGTTTGTCATGGTTCGACAGGCGAAAAGCCCGAAGAAAAGCTTGATCCTCATTCCGTTTTTGAAGGTCTTTTCAAGCTTGCTCCCGAACAAAAGAATCCTAATGGCTATCTTCATGCGCAAGAAATTGCGGTGCTTAGGCTGCGTACAGAGTTGGTTTTTATGAGTGCCTGTTTCTCTGGTAGAGGCAAGCTTCACGGGGAAGGAAGCGTTGGTCCCGTCTGGTCCTTTCTTGCCGCAGGCGCTTTGTCAACGGTCGCGACTTATTGGAGACTGCCAGATAGTGATCTAACCCTTCAAATGGTCGACACGTTCTATCGCCATCTTTTAGGCATTAGAAATGGAAAAGCTAAACAAAGCCCAAGCTTTGCAAAAAGCCATGATAATGGCTATTAGACAAAAACGTGAACAACCTCATCTATGGGGAGCTTTTTTCTTATCGGGACTACATGAATAAACAATTATAAATTGTTAGTTATTTATAGTTTGCTCATTTATCTTTATGAAATAAAAATATTTTTAACAATTATTTACCTGAAGGGTTGAGCTATGAATGTAAAGTCAACTGGATACAGTACTACTTATGATTCTCTTTTTTTCCAAAGTTCGCCAATCATATCCACTTTAGATCATGTAAAAGGTTTAATTGAAGCCTATAAAACAAGTTTCACTACCGAAAAAAACATCATTATCAGTGCCAAATTGCTCATTGAAAGGATAAGTCAATTAGAAGATATTAGTATCAAAAGGGAATGTTTCTGCCAACTGTTAAAATTAGAGATGGAAGAAATACAAAATTTGATACTACAAAAGATAGTGTCTCTTTTTGATTCGGAAACATTTTACTATGATATTCAGTACAATCAAGCTCAACAGTTAATTCATCTAGAAGAAATTGTTAGTGAAATCATCGAATCGAAATTAAATTTAGGCCAAGTTAATTTTCTATTTCCTATCTGTATGATTTATCAAGACATCTTAGAGCACCTGTGGCTGCTTCCCTATCTCGAATTTGGCAATCACTGTTCTAACCTACTTATTCAAAATAAGGACTCTATTCTTAGCAATATGAAGCGATGGGTAGCAAATCTTTATCAATTGGTTAGTGAAGAAAAAATCCAGCCATTTATCCCAAAAAATGTAGAAAAGTCTGTTCTAAGGCTTTTCGAAACTTTACCTGAAAGTGTTTTAGAAGATATAAATATGCAAAAATCTATCATTAATAAAGGCAGAGAAGTACCTGCAAATTTTTTAACAGTCATGGCAGAGTTTTACGGAAGCCAAGGTGATTTTCATCGCGCTATCCTTCATACCAAAGCTTTCTTAGAAATTTTTACACAAAAAATTCCGAAAAGGTCAGAAAAGAAAGAATCACTTGTTCGTATCATGGAACTTCATGGAAAACTTGCAGATTGGAATCAACTTATTGAACGGTATCCAATGGCTATTTTTCATGGCACTGAAGCATTGAAAGTAGCGCAAGAGTTACACGTTCCTTATGCAATAATTATTTGTTTAAAAAACATAGGCTCCCTTTACGTAGCGCAAGGACGAGGCGAGCTAGCACTTCCTTTTTATAAAAAAGCTCAATCTATCACGCAAATTCTAAAAGAACCTGAAGTTGAAAATCAGATTCTTGTTGAACTTACAAAAGTTTACCTTTCCATCGGTAAAAACGATGACGCGATTCAATGTTATCAAGTTGCATTAAATTTGACAGAAGAGAAATCCAAACAAGCTTTGATTTACACTGGGATCGGTCACATCCATGCTAACGCCCAAAACTATCCGCTAGCTAAAGAGGCATATCAAATTGCCCTCAAGATTATTCCTCGAGGCGAATTTATTAAAGAAATCCAAATTCATGGAGGCTTAGCGGAATTATTTAATAATATTGGTCCATATGAAGAAGCTATTTTCCATGCTGAAAAAACTTTAGAGCTAACACAGCATTTGTCAATTCAAATAGATGAAATACAAGCATTAGATAGTAAATTTAGGGCGTTAACAGCTCTTGGAAAGATTTATAATACTTTTGGAGATTATGAGAGAGGATTTAGTTATCATACGCAAGCTTTAAAAATCGCTAAAAAATTAAACTCTTTAAAAACTCCTGGGGAATTAGAATCATTTTTAGACTGCTTGGGAACAGTATATATGAATCTCGGTAGTGCTTGTAGCAATTTAAAAAATTATCCTGAGGGAATAAAATATTATATTGAAGCATTAAAAAAAGTAAAGAAGACCTCTACGCGAGGATTGATTGTATTAAATTTGGGAGAAATTTACTTCCTCGCTAGTATGTTTGATGAGGCACTTGAACAATATAAAGAAGCCAATGCGAGTGATAATCCCGAGGTAAAAAAATCCAGCTTCAATGGTTTAGGTCTATGCTATGATGCTATGGGAAACATAAAACAGGCGATTCAATGCTTTGAAAAATTTATTTGTTTATCTAAACAGTCAGAAGATCGCCGCAGTGAAGCGGCAGGTTATTATCACTTAGGGGAACTCTATAGGAAGACTGGTACTAGGCTAGCAGAAGAGAATTATCGAAAAAGCATCGACGTTTATGCTTTATTACATCGCGAACTTAAAAATCATAGCCAGTGGCAAATTACCTTTTTTGAATTACAAGCCAAGCCACTTTTAAGGCTAGAAAGCCTTTTATTAGAACAAGGTAAAACCGATAAATCTTTACAGATTACAGACTTTAGACGTTCCCGTGCCTTGGTCTCGGCTCTTACAGAGAAATTCAAGTGCCAAAAGGACGACTCATTATCTTCCGGAGTCACAGCTCGGGAAATGCAAGATCTAGCCCAAAAGCTGAACACTTGCTTAATCATCTATTCATTTCCTTTCGAGAGCACGGATAATATTGCTGTTTGGGTTATTCCTTCTCAAGGCGAAATAACCTGTCAGCAACTATCTCTTGGCAATTTAACAGAAGAGGTCAAAGAAGCAGCGCAGGTTTTCAAAACGTTCCCTTTTATTGTTGAGCCAACAGTTGCTAAAAGAAGAACTTTTATTCGTTCGAAAAAAACTCGTAGTTCTGCTACGTATAATGTTCCAGATGAGTTAACCCGAGGAGATCCCGATAAAAGTGCAACCTCTGCTGTTTTGCAATCTTTTAAAGAACGCCTTTCTCTCTGGTATGAAACTTTGATTGCTCCACTTGAATCTCATCTCCCCAAAGATCCCCAGCAGGTCGTCACCATTATTCCTGACGGATTTCTTGCTCAAATTCCCTTCGCTGCCTTTTTAGATAAAGAGGGAAAATATTTCATAGAAAAACATCCCATTTCCATTGCCCCCTCTATTGGCATACTCAAATTATTGGATGAAATTCCTAAAGATTTCTCAGAAAATTCTCTCGTGATTGGTAATCCCACAACACCTCATCCAAAAGATTCGTTACCATTGGCGGAAAAAGAAGCTCTAACCATTGTCGCTCCTCTCCTTGCAACAACGTCAGAAAAAACTCTTTTACAAGACAGCGCCACAGCCCAGCGCATTTTAGAGGGGATGCAGGATGCGCGCTGGATTCATCTTGCCTGTCATGGTTCGACAGGCGAAAAGCCCGAAGAAAAACTCGATCCCCATTCCGTTTTTGAAGGCCTTTTTAAGCTTTCTCCCGAACAAGAGAAACCTAATGGCTATCTCCATGCGCAAGAAATTGCAGCGCTTAGATTGCGTACAGAGCTAGTTTTTATGAGTGCTTGTTTCTCTGGTAGAGGCAAGCTTCACGGGGAAGGAAGCGTTGGTCCCGTTTGGTCTTTTCTTGCTGCAGGCGCTTTATCAACGGTCGCAACTTATTGGCGACTGCCGGATAGTGATCTGACACTTCAAATGGTCGACACATTTTATCGCCATCTTTTAGGAACAGGAGTGGAAAAGCTAAATAAGGCCCAAGCTTTGCAAAAAGCCATGTTAATGGCTATTAGACAAGAACGTGAACAACCTCATCTATGGGGAGCTTTTTTCTTATCGGGACTACATGAATAAAGAAAAAAGAAATTTTACGGTATTTTGTCTAAAAATTTTACAAACTTTAAGCAGAATTTACTAATCATTATCAAATTAGATAACGAATATACCAACTTATTTACCCAGAAAGCTTTCTGCTTTATGTGTGGAGATTTTTCTAATAAGATAAACGTTAAATGCTAACGAGGTCTTCGGAAAAACAGTACATTTAGAAATAAAAACTTTATATATTTTTTAATAAAAATACATACAGAAGAACAATGCTATTCTCGAATAGTTCTAAACTAATATTCGTTAAAGGAAACAGTATGGAAACAGACAACACAAACTAAAAATTAAAATTCCATTTTACATTGGTAAATCTATATTTCTAGCAGCCGTCTCTGCTATCTAAATAGTAACAATGAAAAATCTTTTACTGGATATGATTAATAATTTTTAAAATTTTTTTCAGTAATTTTCTTTAATTCCTTCTGCATTTTTTGCTTTATTGTTAAACTTTTTATTCGATAGCCTTTAGCTTTTATCTTGACCACTAAACTTAGTTTTTCTTTTTTATACTGTTAAGCGTAGTCTTCTTTCATCAAAATATTGATGGGATCCAAGGACCATTGAGCAATGGTTGCAAAATTAAGCCTATTTCCCATTTTAACATGTTAATTTTGTTTTGAAATGTCATATTTCTTTACTTTCACACATCATTCTTTTAACGTAAAAACGCCAAAATTTAACCTCAAAATATATTTAATGATTAAAAAATAAAAAGTGGTTAGCCATTGGATGTAATGATCTAAAATTAAATGACTTAA
Source organism: Candidatus Protochlamydia amoebophila UWE25 (assembly GCF_000011565.2). NCBI lineage: Bacteria > Pseudomonadati > Chlamydiota > Chlamydiia > Parachlamydiales > Parachlamydiaceae > Candidatus Protochlamydia > Candidatus Protochlamydia amoebophila. The sequence goes on along the minus strand of NC_005861.2, from coordinate 90,813 downwards.
AATTTATCTAAGGGAAATATTTATATGATGCCAATTTCTGGTGGTGCACAATTTTATTCTATCTTTAACTCTAATGAAATTAACCGGGAAATAAGGATTTATGAATATCTACAGAACCAACGCTCCCCAATAATATATTTTGTAAAAAACCTTGGTGACGCAATCTATTCCATTGTAGGAATTCATGGTTCATTTAAGGGAAATTGTTTTGCTATAGCTCCAAATCTTCTATTGACATGTCGACATTGTTTGGAAGGAGAAATTGAAATTAGAGGAATTTTTGGACCAATAGAAGTTGTTTTTGATGGATCTAACTATGGGGTAGATTTCGCCATCTTATGGATAAAAGAAGGTCGATTCAAGCCAGTCATTTTAGATTTGAACACAGGCGTAGGAGATTCGGTTCAAATATATCGCAAGTTAGAAGGTTCATCTTTAAATATGTACGCGAGGTCTTTTACTCCTGTGAGTGGACCTTATACTATGCGAGAAAATTTAGCCTCTCCTCAAACAAGTCCTGAAGAATCGGGAGCTCCTAAAATGTTTCTACAGAATGGCTATGTCCATGCTATGCACCAGGGAAATAGTGAAGGGCTAACAATGAATGCACTTTACGCAATACTTGAACAAGCACAAAAAGGAGGCGACCGTAATGCTGACTACATACTTTCAAAAATTAAAGTAGTAGATTCAAGTTATTTAAATTGGTCACCCTTAACAGTAAAACCAGGAGATATGGAAGAGGAGAAGCTAAGGATAAACGGTCATGTAAAGTTTACTGATCCAATTAAAAAACAACTAGTCATTGCTAAGTTTTTTTATACAGAAATAGGCGAAGGGAAAGGCAATAGATGGATCAGGATTCACAAGGAAGGAGTAGCAGATTCTCAAATTACTTATGCGATTTCCCCTAATCCTCATTATAATGTAGCATACAATAAGGAAGGGCAGCCTGAGTTTTATCATATATTAACAAGGGTAATAGGAAATGATTATTTATTAAATAATGTTTATCCCACTCAAAGAATTATTAAAGTATTTAAAGAAAGTTTTACCCTTATCCAAGACGTTGGATGATTTTTAACCTAACTCAACTTATAAAATTAGATTTATTGGGTTTTCATTTGCTCCGCAAACGAGAACCTACATATTTACTCTTTATTCATAATTTTTTTATCAATTTTCTAAATATCATAAGTTAGTTACAGAGCTATCAGAAGCTTTTTTTTCCTATGCGACTTCAGCCACATAGCAGCTGATTTAATAAAAATCAGACTTACCATCTTTCCAGTCATCCAGTACTATTTAATTATATTTCTCAGCTCATTCATTATGCAAAAAATAAACTGAGTAAAATTTACAAAGAAAAAGATGAAAAAAAACACCCTTGAAAGCAATCGTTAGCAATTATTTGGAGACAGGTAAACTTTAAATAATTGTAATTTGCTGATTTTGTACTCTCCATATTTTACATGAAAAAATGAAAGTTTATAATTTTTGTAAAACATCATAATCATCGTTACAAAAATTCCAAAAAAACTAATTATTTCGTGTACTTTCTCCTCTTTCTTTTCATTTTAACATAAATTAAAAAACTGCAGTTAAGAGATATAATTTGATTAGACAATTGCCATCTATTTATCATTTTTTTAAAAAAAGATTGATAAAAAAAAGGGAAAGTTTTTGTATTGCTCATATAGATATCCTTTGATAACTATGAATAAGCAGTTATATAACAATTACTTTTCTAAATTAAATTTAAAGCTTTGTTGTTTATCTAGATTAAGTAAGGTAAAGCGTAATAAAATACGGTTTTTATCTCATTTCAGAGAAACATTTTATTTTAAATTTTATAGGAGTGTTAAATATGTCAATAAATTTAAATTCTTCAATGTGTAATCCCATTGATTCTTTAAATCAACCAAAAGAAGTTGTATGGGAAGAAAATGTATGTGAAATGAATAATTGTTCTCTTACTTCCGAGAATAAAATTTCTGTCATAGCCAAGAATATGCTTCCTGTTGAAGAAGAAGTAATTTTTACATCCTTTAATTGCCCTATTACTCTCAGCCCATTTGTAGATCCGGTTGTAGATGAATGTGGACATACATTTGAACAAGAAGCAATCATGCAAATTTATAACAGAGCAATTGCAAGAGGAACTCCATTTACATGTCCTATGGACCCTAGTAAAATTCTAGATGTGAACAAACTGGTTAAAAATTATAATTTAGCTAGTGCCCAAGAAGAAGTAGAAGAATTTACTAAAAAGTATACTTCTGAAAAAAAAACCTCCCTTGAGTTAATGAAAGAACTTATGCAAGAGCATAAAATAGAAAAGCGAGAGCATAAATTAGAGATACAAAAATTACTAGAAGATCATAAAAGTTTCTTAGAAGATTTTAGACCTCTTGCACGCGACGCAAAAGAATCTTTAAATACAAGTGCTAATATTTTAAACCAGTGTTCTATTCTTAAGGATAAAAATACCATTTTGGAGAAAAAAGTTAAGAATTTTGAGACAATGAGTGCAGCAGATAGACTATTTTCATACCTTTTTCCTCGTTATAACGATGCTATTTCCACAAGAAATATAACGCTTAAAGAACAAGAGCTTCTTAATAAATCTACGATAACTGATACAGAAATTGAAGCTGAAGGAAGAAAGTTAAAAGAACTAAAAAATAAGATAGAAAAATATTATCCACCAGTAGAGACAAAATAAAAATTTTTGTTTTGGTTAATCTAAATTTGAAAAAAATTTCAAATTTAGATTAACTCAAGCTTGTCCAAACCTTGCTCAATTAGCTATGAATCATTATCAATCCATTTTTTGCCTAGAACTTGTGCCAATGTCAATCCAAATGAGAATAAAAAATTTAGGGCTATATCGTTAGTTATAACAAAGCGGACAGAACGTAATTTTTTTATGTTATTTCACAAAAGTGATTTATTTTAAAATTTAGCGAAGTATTAAATATGCCAGCACATTTAAATGATTTAATCTCCTCTTGCAGATTACTCTCCTGTAAATCACAAAGAAATTTCTAAAATCATCATTTAGTTAGTGCGCTGGAAAAATGGGCAGGTCAATTTTACTAGACCGCGATATACTGTTTTAAAACAAAATCCCTGAATTCATGAAAGAACTTATACACCAAAAACTAGAAGTAATGAAAAGATATAAAATAGAAATGAGAAAGTTAATAGCCCATCATCATAAATGATTTCTTAGAAAATCTCAAATCTACTTCATCAAAGTCAAAAGAAGTTTTTTAATGTCTGTGCTAATTCCAGTCGAAGAAACATAGACGAAAGTTATAAAGACAATTTATTCATCAAAGAATTTAACAATTCAAAAGAACATAGTGAAAAGGAACTATTTTGAGAAGGTATTCAAAGATGACTCATATAGCTTATTTTTGTTTAATCTTTTCACCATTAGTCTGCAAAAAATTCTCACTAACTATTGCTAAAAAAATATTTTTTTTAGCCTTGATTCGATGAACTTAGGCAACTTTGATATATTATCTTTGATATTAAAGATTAATGTTTTGCATTTAATCCATATCAATTTTTACTGATTCTTTAACAGCCCTATTAATCAATAAAATTAAAATTTCTTTCAAATTTAATTGGGTCTTTATTGCAATAATATTCACTCATATTTTATATTAAAAAATTAAATACATTATTTATACAATTTGGATGGTGAATTTGACTATTCATAATCTAAGGTTTACTCCTAAAATTACTTTCTCCAATCCAGCTACCTACTACTATGAATCGAATAACTGTTTAAAGTTCTCTGAACGTGTTAGTTTATTTTGCATAACAATCTTCCAGAGTTTCCTAAACCTATTTTTTGGTTATCTCAAAAAAGATCAGCTTCAAACTCCATGGAGAGAAAACTTTTGGAGCAGAAAAGAAATTACCATTCCCAAATTTATTACAAGTCGCCCTCCATCATCTGATATATCTTTAACAAGAATCCGCTCTCAGGAAACTATTAATAATCTTGAGTACGAAAACGAAGTTTTATTAGAACCTTCAAATACCCTAGAAGGAATTGAGGCATTTGCAATTCAATCTTCTAGTCTTTCACCTTTACCTCAAGTATTTAAAGTAAGATTTCAAAATAACACTTTTCTAAACATTACAAGTTCTCAAAAATCTTTGTTAATGGAAAAATCGCCCTATTTTAGGGTCCTTTGGTCGGGAAATTTTAAAGAAACTCTTCAAAATCCTCTCGTTTTGACACAAAAAGAAGAGTTTACCAGTCTACTCTTTTGTCTAATGAATGCTAATTTTAAAGTTCCTGTGGAAGACATTACTTCTTTCATTCAGCTAGCAGATTATTATCTACTGACAGATGTTGTGAAAAATTTAGAAGAACAGCTGATTGATGCCTATAAATCAGAGGAACTTGACTTATTTAATTTCAACGAAGAAAACCTAGCAAAATTAAGAGAATCCTTAAATTTCGCGCATCAATATCGCTTAAGTGCTTTAAAAAATTATTTACAGCCCATAGTTGCAAGTTTATTATTAAACCAGACGCCTCATTTAGCAGAATTTAAAAAAATTTTAAATTACTTCTCAAATGAGATAGAAAAACTCAATTTTTCAGAAAATGCCCACTTGACCGATGCCCATCTCTTAGCGTTAAAAAATTGTAAAAATTTAAAAGCACTTCATCTTCAGGCCTGCCACAATCTAACTGACGATGGATTAGCAAGTTTGACATCCTTAACAAATTTGCAATATTTGAATTTAAGCTGTTGCGATAAGCTCACCAATAAAGGATTAGCGCATTTTAAATCTTTAATAGCTTTACAGTATTTGAACCTCAGTGGATGCGCTTTTATTACTGACGCAGGATTAGCGCATTTAAAACCCTTAGTAGCTTTACAGTATTTGAACCTCAGTGGATGCGCTTTTATTACTGACGCAGGATTAGCGCATTTAAAACCCTTAGTAGCTTTACAGTATTTGAACCTCAGTGGATGCGCTTTTATTACTGACGCAGGATTAGCGCATTTGACACCCTTAGTAACTTTAAAACATTTAGATCTGAGCTGGTGCAATAGTCTCACCAATGCTGGATTAGAACGTTTAGCATCCTTAGTGGCTTTACAACATTTAAATCTGAGCGGATGCATTTATCTTACTGAAGCTGGGCTAACACATTTGACGTCCTTAACTAATTTACAGCAACTAAATTTGAATCATTGCGAACATTTCGCTGATGTTAGATTTAAGTTAACGCATTTTAGAACTTTATTAGCTAATCCAAATTTAATTTTGATTTAAAAAACCATTCTTATAACGATCTGAATTAGCACATTTGACATCCTTAAAAGCTAAACTGTATCATAGAAATAGCTAAATTATTGATGAAGTTCCTAAAGATTTTTCAAAGAATTCTCTCGTCATTGGGAATCTTACAACACCTTACCCAAAAGACACATTACCGTTTGCGAAAAAAGCTCAGGCAATTGTCCCTTCCCTCTAATTAAACAACCCAAGAAATTTTTTTTTACAAGGTAGCACCACAACCCAGCGCGTTTCAGAGGGGATGCAGGATTCGCGTTGGATCCATCTTGCCTGTCATGGTTCGACAGATGCAAAATCAAAAGAAAAACTTGATCCCCATTCTGTTTTCGAAGGACCTTCGAAGCTCGCTCCCGACAGAAGCCATTCTTATCGCGTCGCTTATTCTTTGCTAAAAAAATTGATTTAATACTCAATTACAAATTACAGCTGATTAAATTAAAAATGAAAGATTTTGTTATGCATATGCTAAAAGGTATAATCGATCGCTGCAGACAATAAAATAAATCTAATAAAATTTTATTCTTTACCTTCCTAGAAAAAGCCACTCTATTTTCGATCATAGGTTTTCTCCTTTTTTCTTTTGGATCCAATTTTAAGCTATTTTAAGGCTTAAAACAAAAATTGTTGCAGCTGCTAATACAGCTCCCCACCTATATAGCCATAACACGTTGCCTTGAGTCATTTGATTGATCCATGGTAGTTATGTTTTTGGATGCATATAAATTTATGTTTTATTAAGTTGAATTAATAAATTACACTATGTTTCATGCTAGACAGATTTCAAAGTTTACAAAAATAAAATTTATTTCGTAAATCTTTCGTGGAGGTATTTCATGTTTGTGAATAGTACCACTTCTTTATCTTTTCCCTTGCCCTTACACGCACCGCAATCACAACTTGATGACATTGCTCTATTGGTCAATGAATATCTTCAAGACCCGTCTACTAAAGAAAAAGTGATAGAAAAAGCTAGAGAAAAAATAACTTTATGGATGGAATCATCTAGAGATGAGATCGATGTTGTAAGAGAGGGACTTTGCAAGCTTCTTAAGCTTCAGATTGAAGAGTTACAATCAGAAATCATTAAGACAATATGTGCGGCGATGAGTATTGCCTTTTTCTTAGATGATATCTCTCAATTAAAAATTCGCTTTTTTATTGACTTAGAGCAAGAAGTCAGTGCTTTACTTGATACTCATGTTCATCATAAAAAAGATCGGGAAACATTGTCTTTTTTGCTAGCTCTATACCAAAATATCATTTATTGGTTAGCCTTACATGCACTTTTAATGGAAGATCCAACTTCTCAGCTTGCCATTACACAAGTGAATTTATCCACTAAGGAATGGTTCTTTTTACTTTTAAAAGAAAAAGATGAAGAATCTTTCACGATCACTGCTAAAGAAATTGCCAACACCCTAGAGCAAATTCAAAAACCTCTCTCTTCTTCTTTACTAGAAACGATAGAAAAAATGAAGTCCGAACCTAAACTCGCATTTCTCCAAATAGGCACCCTATGCACTAAAATGGGTAATTGGAAACAGGCGACTGATTGTTATAAGTATGCCCTATTAAGGTGTGAGAGTATACGACCTTTAAGACAGTATTTTTTAAATCAAATGAATAGTGAATTTTTTGCAGGTAGTAAAGATCCAAGAGCAGTTGAAACTCTATGCAAATTGTTGAAAATAGCCCAAGAAGAAAAAAAGAAAGAAAATCAAATTGATCTATATATTGCACTTGGAGAATTACATTATAAACAACAAAATGAGAAACAAGCCCAATTTGACTTTCAAAAAGCCTTGGAAGTTGCGCAATCATTAAGCAAAGATGAGCTAGTAAATACTCACAAGCTTCTTTCAACAGTTTATTTTAGAAATGGAAATTGTCCACAAGCAGCAAATTCTCTTGAACAGGTTCAATTGCTGAGTGAGGATAAAGATATAACTTTATGGACTAGGCTAGGCGTAGCGTTTATCGTTAAAGACCAATATTCAGATGCTTTGTGTTTCCTCCAAAAGGGATTAAAAATAGCCCGAAAGCAAGAAAATAATAGCCTACAGCTAGCAAAAATTCACAAAGAATTAGGAGGGTTATACATGTATTTGGGTGATTTTTCGAGGGGTAAATACCACTTTGAAAAAGCCTTAAGAAAGTTTCAATCTTCAATATTTGAAGAGAAAGAAATTCCTAACTCTTTTGGGGCCGAATTAATAGAACAACTAGCCTACATGGATAATAGCTCTGGAAAAAAGGATTTAGCAAGAGCTGGATATAGTTTTGTTTCTATGTTTCATCCCCGTGATGAAGATTCTCCAAAAACATCTTCAGATTATTATAAGAAAGGCCATTTACTTCTTTCCCAAAGAAATTTTCATGAAGCTATAAAACAATATGAAAAAGGTTTAAGACTAGATCAAGAGCATTTAGAAACGATTGATGATCAACTAACATTTGGTTTAGTTGAAGCGTGTTTGGAGGCTAAAGAACATATTAAAGCGATCGAATACCTGCAAAAAGTTATTCCTCTCTATCACGCCCAAGAAGAGCTGAGCACGAAGGCGGAAGCTCACTATAGCTTGGGGTTATTCTATATCCTTGAAAATGATTTGAATGCAGCGAAAGAGTGTTTTAAAAATAGCATCGATGACTTTTTCATTATCCAAAAGAAAATAGAATCCAATAAAGAGTGGAATATTACTTTTTTTGAACGCCAAGCCAGAGCTTATTTGGGATTAGAATTTGTTTTAATCAAGCAACAAAATAAAGGGAAAGAAGAAGCATTGAGTTTCAGCGATTTTAGACGTTCACGTACTTTGGTATCTGCTCTTACAGAAAAATACAAAGTTCAAAAAGATCACTCGTTATCTTCTTCTAGGCTAAAGTCTCAAGAAATGCAGACTTTTGCCCACAAGTTGAACACTTGCTTTATCATTTATTCTTTTGTTTCCGAAAGTACAGACCTTAAAAATGCAAGCACAGACTATATCACTGCTTGGGTTATTCCTCCTCAGGGCGAAATAACCTGCCAGCAGCTTCCTCTTGGAATTTTAACAGAAGAGGTCAAAGAAACAACGCAGGTTTTCAAAACGTTCCCTTTTATTGTTGAACCAACAGTTGCTAAAAGAAGACCTTTTATTCGTCCAAAGAAAACGCGTGGTTCCGCTACGTATACTTTTCTAGATGAGCTAACCCGAGGAGATTCCGATGAGAGTACAAACTCTGCTGTTTTGCAAACTTTTAAAGAACGCCTTTCTCTTTGGTATGAAACCCTCATTGCTCCACTTGAATCCTATCTCCCCAAAGATCCCCAACAAGTCGTGACGATTATTCCCGACGGATTTCTCGCTCAAATTCCCTTCGCTGCTTTTTTAGATAAGGAGGGAACCTATTTGATTGAAAAACATCCCATTTCCATTGCCCCTTCTATTGGCATACTCAAATTATTGGATGAAATTCCTAAAAATTTTTCAGAAAATTCTCTCGTCATTGGTAATCCTGCAACACCACATTCAAAAGACGCATTACCATTGGCGGAAAAAGAAGCTCAAACCATTGTCGCTCCTCTCCTTGCAACAACGTCAGAAAGAACTCTTTTACAAGACAACGCTACAGCCCAGCGCGCTTTAGAGGGGATGCGGGATGCGCGTTGGATTCATCTTGCCTGTCATGGGTCAACAGGTGCAAAACCAGAAGAAAAACTTGATCCTCATTCCGTTTTTGAAGGTCTTTTCAAGCTCGCTCCCGACGAAGAGCATATTCAAGGGTATCTCCATGCGCAAGAAATTGTGCCACTTACCCTTCGTACAGAATTGGTTTTCATGAGTGCCTGTTTCTCTGGCAGAGGCAAGCTTCACAGAGAAGGAAGCGTTGGTCCCGTCTGGTCCTTTCTTGCCGCAGGTGCTTTGTCAACAGTCGCAACTTATTGGCGACTGCCGGATAGCGACCTGACCCTTCAGATGGTTGACACATTTTATCGCCACCTTTTGGGTATAGAGGTAGAAAAATTAAACAAAGCCCAAGCATTGCAAAAAGCCATGCTGATGGCCATTGAACAAAAACGAGAAAAGCCTCATCTATGGGGAGCTTTTTTCTTATCGGGACTACATGAATAAATAGTTAGGAATCGTTAATTAATTTGTATTTTAGCTATTCATTTTTATTTCATAAAAATTTTAAATATTTATTTGATTATTAATAAATTTTTAGACAAACATTTATTTTAAATTGATTATTTATATAGGTATTTAAAAAAATAAATTTATTAACATTTTTTAAAAACGATGAATTAGAAAAAAAATAATAATTTATTAATTATAATCATTTTAAATTAATTCATAATATAAATATTAACTTGTTTTTATTATTTTGTTTATTTAATATTATAAATCGAAAATATTTTAACAATTTATTTATATAAGTAGATAAGTTATGAATGTAGATTCAGTTAAATTTAGCGCTCCCTACTATCTTCACTACCCTCTTTTGCCCACAATATCCCTATTAGATCATGTAAAAGGTTTAATTGAGGCGTATAAAACAAAGTCCAGTTCAGAAGAGGATATATTCTTCAGTGTTAAGTTACTCCTCGAGGAGATCAATCAATTAGAAGATATTGGTATCAAGCGCGAATGCTTATGTCGTCTGCTAAAAATAGAGAGGGAGGAGATACAAAATTTGATAGTAGAAGAGGCAATGCCCCTTTTTAACCACAAAACAATTCCCTATGACATTCAGCATAATCAAGCTCAACAATTAGTTGAACTTGAAGAGATCGTCAGTGAAATCATTGAAGCAAAGCTAACTTCAGGTCAATTTAATTTTTTGGTTCCTATCTGCGAAATTTATCAAGGCATCTTAGAACACCTTTGGTTGCTTCCCTATTTTGAATTTGGTAATCACTGTTCTCACTTACTTATCCAAAATAAAGGTGCTATTCTAAGCCATATGGAACGCTGGAAAGACAGCCTTGATCAATTAGCTAGCGAGGAAAAAATTAATCGTTTTATTCCAAAAAATTTAGAAAAGGCTGTTTTAAGGCTTTTTGAACCCTTACCCAAAGATATCGCAAAAAAAATTGAGGAAAAAAAATCTGTTATTCATGAAAGCGGAGTAATATCTTTAATGCTTTTAGACATCATGATGAAAATTTGCAGCGACCAAGGAGATTTCCCTCGCGCCATCTTCCATGCAAAAGTTTTTTTAAAAATGCTAAAACAGAAGCTTTTAGAAATATCCCAAAAGGAAGAAATACTTGTTAGAAACATCCAGAAGGGAGAAATACTTGTTGGAATTATGCATATGCATGATAAAATTGCAGGCTGGAACCAATTCCTTAAGCAGTATCCAAGGGCTATTGATCATAGCAAAAAAGCACTGCGAATAGTGAAAACATTAGGCACCCCCTATGAAATCATTACTCATTTAAAAAATATGGGTTATCTTTACATAGCGCAAGGAAAAAATAAGGACGCGATTCCTTTTTATCAAGAAGCTCTGTCTATAGCTCAAAATCTAAAGGATTCTGAAAATGAAAGTAAGATTCTTGGTTGCCTTGCAGAAATTTATTTTGTTATCGATAATAATGCAGAGGCAATTCGATATTATCAAGATGCACTGAAACTAACAGAAGAGAAATCTGAACAAGCTTTAAACTATTCTGGGATTGGTGAAGCTTATGCTAGCGCCCAACAGTATAAAGAAGCTGAAGAAGCCTATAAAAAAGCGCTTGAAATTCTTTCTCAAGTTAACAATCCTTTTTTCGCAATAATAATTCATGAAAGATTAGCCACATTTTTTAAAGGACTTGGCCGATATGAGAAAGTTATTTACCATGCTGAAAAAATTTTAGAGCTAATCCAACATCCGTCAGTTCAAGTAGATGAATTACAAGCGCAAGAAAGTAAATTTGATGCGCTAACAACTCTTGGAAACATTTATGGTACGCTTGGAGATCGTGCGAGAGAAATCGATTATTTCACGCAAGCTGTCAATTTCGCTGAAGAAATAAAAGTTCATTTAAACCACTTGGGAATAGCATATGCCAATCTCGGCAGTGCCTATTTTTATGAGGGAAATTATTTTGAGGGCATAAAGTGCTATAACAAAACATCAGAAATTTTAAAAGTTGACTCTAAACGCGCCAAGATTTTAAGAAATATGGGGCAGATACTTTTTTCCTCCGGTATGTTTTCTGAAGCAATTGAATATTATGAAGAAGCCAATAGGATTGGTAATCAAGATACGAAAAAAGACAGCCTCCTTGGCCTAGGTGCAAGTTATAATGCTCTGGGAAACAAAAAGCAGGCGATTCAAAACATTGGAAAATTTATTTGCTTATCTCAAACCTCAAAAAATAGCCTTGACGAAGCGTTAGGTTATTATAACTTGGGGTTAGTATATAAAGAGTTTGATTTTGGGCTAGCAGAAGAGAATTATTGCAAAAGCATCGAAATTTATTTTTTATTATACCGCGAACTTAAAAATCATAGCCAGTGGCAGATTACTTTTTTTGAAAAGCAAGCATTGCCGTTCTTAAGACTGGAGAGCCTTTTATTAGAACAAGCTAAAAACGAGCAAGCTCTGCAGGTTACAGACTTTAGACGCTCTCGTGCTTTAGTCTCCGCTTTGACAGAAAAATTCCAATTTCAAAAGGATGACTCTTTAATCTCTTCTGGACTCACAGCTCAAGAAATGCAAGCTTTTGCCCACAAGATGAATACTTGTTTTATCGTTTATTCGCGTTGTTTCGAAAACGCTGATAGTATTGCTGTTTGGGTTATTCCTTCGCAGGGCGAAATAACCTGCCAACAACTATTTCTTGGCAATTTGGCAGAAGAGGTCAATGAAGCAACGCAGGTTTTCAAAACGTTCCCTTTTATTGTTGAGCCAACAGTTGCTAAAAGAAGACCTTTTATTCGTCCGAAGAAAACTCGCAGTTCCGCTACATATGCTTCTCTAGATGAGCTAACCCGAGGAGTTCCCGATGAGAGTGCAAACTCTGCTGTTTTGCAATCTTTTAAAGAACGTCTTTCTCTGTGGTATGAAGCTCTCATTGCTCCACTTGAATCCTATCTCCCCAAAGATCCCCAACAAATCGTGACGATTATTCCCGACGGATTTCTCGCTCAAATTCCCTTCGCTGCTTTTTTAGATAAAGAGGGAACCTATTTGATTGAAAAACATCCGATTTCCATTGCTCCTTCCATGGGAATACTCAAATTATTAGACGAAATTCCTAAAGTTTTCTCAAAAAGCTCTCTCGTGATTGGCAACCCCAGAACACTTCATTCAAAAGACGCATTACCATTGGCGGAAAAAGAAGCTCAAACCATTGTCGCTCCTCTGCTTAAAACAACTTCAGAAAGAATTCTTTTACAAGACAGCGCTACTGTTCAACACGTTGTAGAGAGAATGCGGGATGTGCGCTGGATCCATCTTGCCTGTCACGGATTGACAGGCACAAAGCCAGAAGAAAAGCTCGATCCCCATTCAGTTTTCGAAGGGCTTTTTAAGCTAGCTCCTGACGAAAGCCATTCCAGAGGCTATCTGCATGCGCAAGAAATTGCGTCGCTGACTCTTCGTACAGAGCTAGTTTTTATGAGTGCTTGTTTCTCTGGTAGAGGCAAGCTTCACAGGGAAGGAAGCGTTGGCCCCGTTTGGTCCTTCCTTGCCGCAGGCGCTTTGTCAACGGTCGCGACTTATTGGCGTCTGCCAGATAGTGATCTAACCCTTCAAATGGTTGACACGTTTTATCGCCACCTCTTGGGCATAGGGTTGGAAAAACTAAACAAAGCCCAAGCCTTGCAAAAAGCTATGCTAGTGGGCATTGAGCAAAAACGAGACAAGCCTCATCTATGGGGGGCTTTTTTCTTATCAGGACTACATGAATAAATAATTAAAATTCCCCTAGTCAATTTATATCTTGACTATTTCTATTCATAGCATAAAAATATTTTTAAAATTTTATCATCTGAAGGGTTGAACTATGAATGTAGGGTCTCTTGAATCCATTACTTGGTACAATTTTCTTTCTTTCCAAATTTCAAAAATATCTCTTTCAGATCATATCAAAGGATTAATTGAAGCCTATAAAACAAGTTTCACTACCGAAAAAAATATCATTATCAGTGCCAAATTGCTCATTGAAAAGATAAGTCAATTAGAAGACATTAGTATCAAGAGGGAATGCTTATGTCGTTTACTAAAAATAGAGATAGAAGAAGTGCAAAATTTGATAGTAGAAGAAGCAACGTCTCTTTTTGATCTTAGAACATTTTTGTACGATATTCAGCATGATCAAGCCCAAGAGTTGATCCATCTTGAAGAAATCGTCAGTGAAATCATGGAAGTAAAGTTAAAATCCAATGAGCTTAATTTTGTAATTTCTATCTGCTCAATCTATCAAGGTATCCTAGAACATCTATGGCTACTTCCCCATCTCGAATTTGGCAATCACTGCTCTAACCTACTTGTCCAAAATAAAACTTTCATTCTAAGCCATATGAAGCAATGGAAAGGTGGCCTTGATCAATTGGCTAACGAGAAGAAAATTGAATCATTTATTCCAAAAAATTTAGAAATGGCTGTTTTAAGGCTTTTCGAACCTTTACCTGCAGCTGTCGCAAAAGACATTGAGGAACAAAAATCTGTCATTCATAAAACTGGAAAAATGTCTTCATGGATTTTAGAAATTATGATGAAAGTTTGCAGCGACCACAAAGATTTTCCTCGCGCCATTTTCCATGCAGAAGTTTTTTTGAGCCTTCTAATACAGAGACTTTCGGAAATATCTCAAAAAAAAGAGTTGCTTACTTCAATCATGAAAATTCATGAACAACTTTCAAGCTGGAATCGACTTCTTAGGCAATATTCGACGGCTATTGATCATAGTGAAAAGGCATTAAAAATAGCGCAAGAACTATGCAATCCTTATAAAGAATGTATTTATTTGAAAGATATAGGCTTCCTTTATGTGAGACTAAGAAAAAATGAGATTGCACTCTCTTTTTATCAAAAAGCTCTGTCTATAGCGCAAACGCTACAAGATCCTAAAAGTGAAAAGATGTTACTTGGTAGCCTGGCAGAAGTTTATCTTATTATTGATAATAGTACAGAAGCGATTCGATGTTATCAAGCTGCGTTAAATTTGGCAGAAGAGAAATCTGAACAAGCTTTAATCTACTCTTGGATCGGTGGAACCCATGCTAGAGTCAAAAAGTACAAAGAAGCTAAAGAGGTCTATGAAAAAGCGCTTGAAATTCTTCCTCAAATTAACAACCCTCTTATGGCAATAATAGTTCATCAAAACTTAGCCAAATTTTTTAAAAAATTTAGCCGATATGGAAAAGCTATTTACCACGCAGAAAAAATTTTAGAGCTAATCCAACATCCGTCTGTTCAAGTAGATAAATTACAAGCACAGGAAAGTAAATTTGGTGCGTTAACAATTCTTGGAAGCATCTATAATACATTTAGAGATCATGCGAGGAAAATCGATTATTATACGCAAGCTCTAAAATTTGCTGAAAAAGCAGATGTTTACTTAAACAACTTGGGATTAGCATATCTCAATCTCGGCAATGCGTATTGCGATGAGGGAAATTATTCTGAGAGCATAAAATATTATAACAAAGCATCAGAAATAATAGGTGATGACTCTAATCGAGCCGAGCTTTTAATAAATGTGGGGCAGTTTCTTTTTTCCTTAGGTTGGTTTGCTGAGGCAATTGAATTGTATGAAGAAGCCAATATGATTGGTAATCAAGATACCAAAAAAACCAGCTTTGGTAACTTAGGTCTCTGCTATAATTTGTTGGGAAATACAAAAAAGGCAATAGAATGCATTGAAGAATGTGTTTGTTTATCTCAACAGTCTGAAGATCGCCTTAACGAAGCAATGGGATACCATAACTTAGGAGAAGTATATAGCAAATATGACCTTGGGCTAGCAGAAGAGAATTATCGCAAAAGCATTTCCATTTATGCTGTATTGCATCAAGAGCTTAAAAATCATCAACAATGGCAGATCACTTTTTTTGAAGAGCAAGCAAAAACTCTTTTAAGCCTGGAGAGCCTTCTCCTAAAACAGAGCAAAATCGAGGAATCTCTACAGATTACAGATTTTAGACGCTCGCGTGCTTTGGTCTGCGCTTTGACAAAAAAATTTCAATTTCAAAAAAACGACTCATTGTCTTCTGGACTCACATCTCAAGACATGCAAACTCTTGCCCATAAGTTAAATACGTGCTTTATCCTTTATTCGTTTTCCGTCGAGAACACAGACAGCATTACAGTTTGGGTTGTACCTCCGCAGGGAGAAATAATCTGCCAGCAGCTGCCTCTTGGAATTTTGAAAGAAGAGGTTGAAGAAGCACCTTACATTTTCAAAACATTCTCTCCTATTTTTGTGCCAACAGTTGCTAAAAGAAGGGATTTTATTCCACCAAAAAAAACTCGCAGTCTCACTACTCATTCTCTTCTAGAGAATTTAACCCGGGGAAAATCGGGTGATCAATCGAATTCCCCAGATTTACAAACTTTTAAAGAACGCCTTGCACTTTGCTATGAAACACTTATTGCTCCACTTGAAGTTTATCTCCCCAAAGATCCTCAACAAGTCGTCACCATTATTCCCGATGGTTTTCTCTCTCAAATTCCTTTCGCTGCTTTTTTAGATAAAGAGGGGAAATATTTCATAGAAAAACATCCCATTTCCATTGTTCCTTCTATTGGAATACTCAAATTATTGGACGAAATTCCTAAAGAATTTTCAGAAAATTCTCTCGTCATTGGCAACCCCACGACACCTTATCCAAAAGACACGTTACCATTGGCGGAAAAAGAAGCTCAAACAATAGTCTCTCCCCTACTTAAAACATTCCCGGAAAAAATTCTCTTACGAGAAAAGGCTACAGTTCAGAGCGTTTTAGAAGGGATGCGAGATGCGCGCTGGATTCATCTTGCCTGTCACGGATTGACGGGCACAAAGCCAGAAGAAAAGCTCGATCCTCATTCCGTTTTCGAAGGGCTTTTTAAGCTGGTTCCTGACGAAAGCCATTCCAGAGGCTATCTCTATGCGCAAGAAATTGCGTCGCTGACTCTTCGTACAGAGCTGGTTTTTATGAGTACTTGCTTTTCTGGCAGAGGCAAGCTTCACAGAGAAGGAAGCGTCGGTCCCGTCTGGTCCTTTCTCGCAGCCGGAGCGTTGTCAACTGTCGCGGCTTATTGGGAACTACGAGATAGTGATCTAACTCTTCAGATGGTCGATACATTTTATCGCCACCTTTTAGGCATAGAAGTGGAAAAACTCAATAAGGCCCAGGCCTTGCAAAAAGCCATGCTGACGGCCATTGAGCAAAAACGAGACAAGCCTCATCTATGGGGGGCTTTTTTCTTATCGGGACTACATGAATAAACAAGAAAAAAATTTTAGAGCTTATTAAAAAATGGTTAATTGAATGTTTTAGAAATTATTACCTTAAGGAGGTTTTTTATGATAAATAATACTACTCTTCAAAGTTTAACTGAGGGAGCCTACAGAATTCACAGTTGTCTAAAAGATGGACAGTTTGACCATGCACAAGCGACACAAGAGGCAGATAATCTTTATCAAGAAGGAGTTCAATTAGTTATTGCTGAAGTCAATTCGAATCCTATTTTTAAAGATGTTGTTTCCCCTGTTGTCTGTAGATTAAATGAGATCGTTTCGTTAGAAGACACTCAACACTTAGCTTCTTTTCATCGATCCTTAAGTAAAGTTTATCGCCTCTTTATAGAGATCACTTGGTACCAATGTTTGCGCCAGGGTTCTTTGCCAACCTGGAACAAAACTCGCGATTCAATTATCACAAATTCTAGAAGCATTCATTCCATTTTGCCAGAAAAAGAAATTGGCACACGGTTTGAATACCGTTGTGCGGAACAAGCAGCTAAATGCTTAACAGTTGTCAAGAGTATTTGGAAGAAATATCCTAATCATATCCTTAATATTGGGGAATCAGCCGAAGGAAGTTCTTTCTTTGGAGTTATAAAAGGTTTTCAAGAGCTTAATAAAGATGTCAAAAAAGACTGGCTTCAAGCATGGTATCCCTATATTCATGAACTACGATGGCTTTCTGCAAATATTAAAACCCAAAAAGATTTTAAAAATATTATTGGAACAAGACTCAAAGACTTTCAGGACAAAGGAAAAAAATACACTGTGTGCTTAGCCCTGACCTTTGTGGATTTGATTAAAAATCCTGGTGTGACTGAAAATGTCAGAAAATTAGCCTCTGAACAGCTTGCAAACCTTTTTCTTCTTAGAGACCAGGATAGATTATCAACGCTTACAGAACGAGCTCTAGGAAAATTTCCAAATGTTAAACTTCTTCAGAAAACTGTCAAAAATGAAGATCGCTATTGGAAAACTCGTTCTCTGATTATGCAGAGTTTAGAAAAGTTAGCTGAAGATTCGGCTTATAAAGAATATATCCGGGATAGTATAAAAAGTTTAAGAGAGGTTCGAACGCATTCTATCCACGCCGAAGAAAAAGAGGAAATTCAGAAAAGTCTCAAAATATTAGAAGAAGACAAGGAAGAATTTCAGAAGGCTATTGAACAAGATGAGTCAAGCCTGGCAGCTAAAAAAGGGAAAAAGCAACGAGGCGAAGATGATATTGAAGAATTAGAAGCAAAGCTTAAAAACGACATAGAGGAAAAAGGAAATATAGAGCGCGATCTTGAAGCCATGTATTTAGTTGAAAAGGCATTAGAAGAACTTCATGATGAAGAAGAAGAGTATGAAAATCGTCTTGAAGCAATTTGGAATTCCTATAGCTAATAATTAGAAAAGATTTGCCTGAGACTTTGTCTTTTGCTTCGAGGGAATAGCTAAAGTGGTTATTTCTGAGAAGCAAAAGGATTGAAAAAGGGTGGAAAAAATAGGTTTATAAACTTAAACAATCTGCCTGTGTATAACTTTTAGCATTATCTATTCAACAAATTTGGTAATTGATTTACCAAGTTTTTATCTAACTAAACTTCTCTAATACCAGTGACAATGCTCTAGCTTCATCCAAGAAAAATATTCAGAGCTTTCTCTATCTAAATAATTAGCTATACGAGAAAAAAGTTTGGTAGATTTTGCTGTTCAAATTGTACATTGATTATTTATCTTTAATAAAAATATTTTTAACATTTTATATATCTAATGAGTTGAGTTATGAATGTAAGATCGATTGAATCCAGTAGTCAGTATAATTCTCTTTCTTTTCAAAATTCGCCAATCATATCCACATTAGATCATGTAAAAGGTTTAATTGAGGCTTATAAAACAAAATCCAAGACAGAAGAGAATATAATTACATATGCAAAATTGCGCATTGAAGAGATCGTTCAATTGGAAGATATTGGTGTTAAGCGGGAATGTTTTTGCCGACTACTAACATTGGAGATTGCAGAAATACAGTATTTGATAGTAGAAGAGGTAGCGCTTTTGTTTGATTTTAGAACGTTTTTCTATGACATTCAGCATGACCAAGCTCTACAATTAATTCAACTTGAAGGAATCCTCAGTGAAATCATTGAAGCTAAATTAAACTTAAATCAGCTTAATTTTCTGTTTCCTACTTGCATGATATACCAAGACATCCTAGAGTACCTCTGGTTGCTTCCCTATTTTGAATTTGGTAACCACTGTTCTCACTTAATTATCCAAAATAAAGACGCTATTCTAAGTCATATGGAGCGCTGGAAAGACAGCCTTGATCAATTGGCTAGCGAGGAAAAAATTAATCATTTTATTCCAAAAAATTTAGAAAAGGCTGTTTTAAGGCTTTTCGAACCCTTACCTGAAGATGTTGCAAAAGAAATTGAGGAGCAAAAATCTGTTATTCATAAAAGCGGAGAAATAACTTCAAGGATTTTAGAAATCATAGCAAATTTTTACGGAAGTCAAGGAGATTATCCTCGCGCTATCTTCCACACAACGATTATTTTGAAAATTTTAACGAAGGAATTTCCGGAAACGTTCCAAAATAGAGAAGAGCTTATTAAAGTCATGCAGATACATGGAAAACTTGCAGTCTGGAATCAAATCCTTAGGCAGTATCCAAGGGCTATTTCTCACAGCGAAATGGTATTAAAAATAGCGTACGTGTTGGGTGATCCTTATGCGATGATCATTTGTTTAAAGAAGATAGGCTCCCTTCACATGGAGCAAGGACAAAGCGAGCTCGCACTTCATTTTTATAGAAAAGCTCAAACTATCACCATAAAGCTACAAGATCCTAAAAGTGAAAGCCAAGTTCTTGTCGATCTTGCAGACGCTTATCTTGTCATTGATAAAAATGAAGAGGCAATTCAAAGTTATCAAGATGCCTTAAATCTGACAGAAGGGAGATCCGAACAAGCCCTAATCTACATTGGAATAGGCCAAGCCCATGCTAACGCTCAACGCTATCAACCAGCTAAAGAAGCATATCACAAGGCACTTGAATTTCTTCCCCAAGACAACTTGTTCCTCGGAATAAAAATTCATGAAAACTTAGCCGCCTTATTTAATGATTTTAGCCGATATGAAAAAGCTATTTCGCAGGCCGAAAAAATCTTAGAGCTAATCCGACATCCGTTATTTCAAGAAGAGAATTCGGAAGTACTTGTGCATAAATTTAATGCGTTAACAGCTGTTGGAAGCATTTATGGTGCTATTGGAGATTACAAAAAAGAACTTGAATATAAAATGCAAGCTTTAGAGATTGCTAAGAAAGTATATTTTTCTTCAGTTTTTTTGGGAATAGCATATACCAATTTAGGTAGTGCATACTGTCATATGGAAAATTATCCTGAGGGCATAAGCTACTATATCAAAGCATTAGAAATAATAGTAGAGACTCCTAAGCGAGCCAAAATTTTAGTAAATGTAGCACGAGCTTTTTATTACTTCGGTGAATTCGATGAAGCAATTAGATATTATAAAGAAGCCAATGCGATCATCGATAATCAAGAAATAAAAAAATACAGCTTTAATGGCTTAGGTCTATGCTATCGAGCGTTAGGAAACAAAGAGCAGGCAATTCAATGCATTGAAAAATCTATTTGCTTATCTCAATCATCAAAAGATCGCCTTAGCGAAGCGCAAGGGTATCATAATTTAGGAGAAGTATATAGGAAGACTGATCTTGAGCTAGCAGAAGAGAATTATCGCAAAAGTATCGAAATTTATGCTTTGTTACACCACGAGCTTAAAAATTATAGTCACTCGCAAATAACCTTTTTTGAATTGCAAGTGCTGCCACTCTTAAGATTGGAGAGCCTTCTCTTAAAGCAGAAGAGAATTGAGGAAGCTCTGCAGGTTACAGATTTTAGGCGCTCCCGTGCCTTAGTATCCTCTTTGACAGAGAAATTCCAATTTCAAAAGGTTGATTCTTTAATCTCTTCTGGACTCACAGCCCAAGAAATGCAAGCTCTTGCCCATAAGATGAAGACTTGTTTTATTGTTTATTCTTTTGCTTCCAAAAGCAAGGATAGTATCACAGCTTGGATTATTCCTCCGCAGGGCAAAATAACCTTCCAGCAGCTTCCTCTTGGAATTTTGACAAAAGAGGCCAAAGAAGCAACGCAGGTTTTCAAATCATTCCCTTTTATTGTTGAACCAACAGTTGCTAAAAGAAGAACTTTTCGTCCTCCGAAAAAAACTCGCAGCTCTACCACCCATGATTTATTGGATGAGTTGACCCGGGGAGGCGAGGATGAAGAGAATCCAGACCCTGCCATTCTAGAATCTTTTAAAGAACGCCTTTCTCTTTGGTATGAAACCCTCATTGCTCCACTTGAATCCTATCTCCCCAAAGATTCCCAGCAGGTCGTCACCATTATTCCTGACGGATTTCTCGCTCAAATTCCCTTCGCTGCTTTTTTAGATAAAGAGGGAACCTATTTGATTGAAAAACATCCGATTTCCATTGCTCCTTCCATAGGAATACTCAAATTATTGGATCAAATTCCTAAAGTTTTCTCAAAAAGCTCTCTCGTGATTGGTAATCCCAGAACACCTCAGTCAAAAGACACGTTACCATTTGCGGAAAAAGAAGCTCAAACCATTGTCGCTCCCCTGCTTAAAACAACTTCGGAAAGAACTCTCTTACAAGACAGCGCCACAGCCCAGCGCGTTTTGGAGGGGATGAAAGATGCGCATTGGATTCATCTTGCTTGTCATGGCTCGACAGGCACAAAGCCAGAAGAAAAGCTTGATCCTCATTCCGTTTTCGAAGGGCTTTTCAAGCTTGCTCCCGATGAAGAGCATATTCAAGGGTATCTCCATGCGCAAGAAATTGCGGCGCTGACTCTTCGTACAGAGCTGGTTTTTATGAGTACTTGCTTTTCTGGTAGAGGCAAGCTTCACGGAGAAGGAAGCGTCGGTCCTATCTGGTCCTTTCTCGCAGCCGGAGCGTTGTCAACTGTCGCGACTTATTGTGAACTACGAGATAGTGTTCTAACCCTTCAGATGGTCGACACATTTTATCGCCACCTTTTGGGCATAGGGTTGGAAAAACTAAATAAAGCCCAAGCCCTGCAAAAAGCTATGGTAATGGCTATTGAGCAAAAACGAGAAAAGCCTCACTTATGGGGAGCTTTTTTCTTATCGGGACTACACGAATAAATATTTAAAAATTGTTAGTTATTTATAGTTTGTTTATTTTTTTATAAAAATAGTTTTACTAATTTATCAATCTAAGAATTTGAGCTATGAATGTAGGGTCTCTTGAATCCAATACTTGGTTCAATTTACTTTCTTTCCAAATTTCAGAAATATCTCCTTCAGATCATGTCAAAAGATTGATTGAAGCCTATAACACAAAATTTACTACCGAAGAAAATATAATCCTTAGTGCCAAATGGCTCCTTGAAGAGATCAGTCAATTAGAAGATATTAGTATTAAGCGCGAATGCTTATGTCGTCTGCTAAAAATAGAGAGGGAGGAGATACAAAATTTGATAGTAGAAGAAGCGAAGCCCCTTTTCGATCTTAGAACGTTTTTGTATGATATTCAGCATGATCAAGCTCAACAGTTAATTCAACTTGAAGAAATCACCAGTGAGATTATCGCATCAAAGTTAAGCTTAAATGAACTTAATTTTCTATTTCCTATCTGCATGATCTATCAAGACATCCTAGAGCACCTGTGGTTACTTCCCTATTTTGAATCTAACAATTACTGCTTTAATCTACTTGCCCAAAATAAAAATTTCATTCTAAGCCATATGGAACGATGGAAAGATGGCCTTGATCAATTGGCTAACGAGGAGAAAATTGAATCGTTTATTCCAAAAAATTTAGAAAAGGCTGTTTTAAGGCTTTTCCAACGCTTACCTGAAGCCGTTGCAAAAGACATAGATAGACAAAAATCTGTCATTAACAAAAGCAAGCAAATAACTTCAGACTTTTTAGCAATCATGGCAAAAATTTATAGCGACGAAAAGGATTTTTATCGGGCTATCCTCTATGCAGAAACTCTTTTAAAAATTCTAAGAAAAAAACTTCCGAAAATGCTCCAAAACAAAAATTTGCTTATTTCAATCATGCTGATTAATGAAAAACTTTCAATCTGGAATCAACTTCTTGGGCAGTATGAAAGGACTATTTTTTATAGCACAGAAGCATTGAAAATAGCGCGAGAGTCAGGCGATACTTATAAAGTATTTATTTATTCAAAGGACTTAGGCTTCCTTTACTTCAAGCAAGGACAAGGCGAGCTCGCCCTTTCTTTTTTTACAGAAGCTAGATCTGCAACACAAATTTTAAAAGACTCTAAAAGTGAAAGCCAGATTCTTGCTAATCTTGCGGAAGCTTATCTTTCCCTCAATAAAAATGTAGATGCAATTCGGTGCTATCAAGATGCATTAAATTTAACAGAAAATAAGTCTGAAAAAGCCTTGATATACACGAAGATAGGTCGCGCCCAGGCTCATGCCCAACGTTACCAGTCAGCTAAAGAATCCTATCAAAAGGCGCTTAAGTTCCTTCCACAAGAAGACCTTCTTCTTGCAATAAAAATCCATGGGGATTTAACTGCATTTTTTAATGATTGGGGACGATATGAAGCAGCTATTTTTCATGCTGAAAAAACGTTAGAGCTAACAAAACATCCGTCAGTTCAATTAGATACCTTGGAAGCATTGGATAGTAAATTCCACGGATTAACAGATATTGGAAATTTCTATGGTACTATAGGAGATTATGAAACGGAAATTGATTATCTTACGCAAGCTTTAAAAATCTCTAAGAAATTAAATCCCTCCTTCCTGGGTATCTTGGAAATAGCATATAGCAATCTCGGCAGTGCATATAGTCATGTGAAAAAGTATTCTGAAAGCATAGAATACTATATCAAAGCATTAAAAATAGCAAAAGGGCCCATTACACGAGCTAAGATTTTAACAAATTTGGGAAATATTTTTTATAAATGCGGTATGTATCCTAAGGCAATTGAACAGTATAAAAGAGCTAATGAAATAAGCGATAGTCTAACAGTAAAAGCAAGCCGCCTCAATGGCTTAGGTCTATGCTATGCTGCTATAGGAAACGAAAAAAAGGCAATTCAAACCTTTAAAAATTTTATTTGTTTATCTCAACAATCAGAAAATCGTCGCGGCGAAGGAGCAGGCTATCAAAACTTAGGAACATTATATAGAAAATCTGATGTTAAGCTAGCAGAAAAGAATTTTCGAAAAAGTATCGATATTTATGCTTTATTACATCAAGAATTTAAAAATTATAGTCACTGGCAGATTACCTTTTTTGAAGAGCAGGCAATCTCCCTTTTAAGCCTGGAGAGCCTTTTATTAGAACAGGCTAAAAACGAAGAGGCTTTACAGCTCGCAGATTTTAGACGCTCGCGTGCTTTGGTTTCCGCCCTTACAAAAAAATTTCAATTTCAAAAGAACGATTCATTGTCTTCTGGAGTCACAGCCCAAGAAATGCAAGCTTTTGCCCATAAGATGAATACGTGCTTTATCCTTTATTCGTTTTCTTTCGAGAATAGGGACAATATCATTGTTTGGGTTATTCCTTCTCAAGGGGAAATAATCTGCCAACAACTATCTCTTGGCAATTTGACAGAAGAGATTAAAGAAACAACTTACGTTTTTCAAACGTTTCCTTTTATTGTTGAACCAACGGTTGCTAAAAGAAGACCTTTTCTTCGTCAACAAAGAACTCGTAGTTCGCTTACGTATGCTTTTTTAGATGAGCTAACCCGAGGGGATTCCAATGAGAGTACAAACCCTGCTGTTTTGCAATCTTTTAAAGAACGCCTTTCTCTGTGGTATGAAGCTCTCATTGCTCCGCTTGAATCCTATCTCCCCAAAGATCCCCAGCAAGTCGTCACCATTATTCCCGACGGATTTCTCGCTCAAATTCCCTTCGCTGCTTTTTTAGATAAAGAGGGAACCTATTTGATTGAAAAGCATCCCATTTCCATTGCTCCTTCCATAGGAATACTCAAATTATTAGACGAAATTCCTAAAGATTTCTCAAAAAGCTCTCTCGTGATTGGTAATCCTACAACACCTCAATCAAAAGACTCATTACCATTGGCGGAAAAAGAAGCTCAAACGATTGTCGCTCCTCTGCTTAAAACAACTCCGGAAAAAATTCTTTTACAAGACAGCGCTACTGCGCAGCGCGTTTTAGAGGGGATGTTAAATGCGCGTTGGATTCATTTTGCCTGTCATGGATCGACAGGCACAAAACCCGAAGAAAAAATCGATTCCCATTCCGTTTTTGAAGGGCTTTTTAAGCTAGCTCCCGAACAAGAGAATTCTAATGGCTATCTCCATGCGCAAGAAATTGCGTCGCTGACTCTTCGTACAGAGCTGGTTTTTATGAGTGCTTGTTTCTCTGGTAGAGGCAAGCTTCACAGAGAAGGAAGCGTTGGTCCCGTCTGGTCCTTTCTTGCCGCAGGCGCTTTGTCAACAATCGCAACTTATTGGCGTCTGCCGGATAGTGATTTAACCCTTCAGATGGTCGACATATTTTATCGCCATCTTTTAGGCATAGAAGTGGAAAAACTCAATAAGGCCCAAGCCTTGCAAAAAGCCATGCTGTTGGCCATTGAGCAAAAACGAGAAAAGCCTCATCTATGGGGAGCTTTTTTCTTATCGGGACTACATGAATAAATAATTAAAAACTGTTAGTCAAATTAAAACTTGACTATTTCTCTCAACAAAATAAAAATATTTTCAATATTTTTTTAAGGAATTGAGCTATGCATGTAGATTCAGTTAAATTTAGCACTCCCTACGAACTTCACTATCCTCTTCTTCCTACAATATCCCTATTAGATTATGTAAAAGGCTTAATTGAGGTATATAAAACAAAATCCAATTCCAAAGAGAATATCATTCTCAGTGCAAAATTGGTTATCGAAAAGGTAAACAAATTGACAGATATTGGTGCCAAGCGTGAATGTTTATGTCGCATGCTAAAATTAGAGATCGAAGAAGTACAAAATTTGATAGGACAAGAGGTAACGCTTCTCTTTGATTGGGAAACATTTTATTATGATATTCAGCACAATCAAGCTCAACACCTCATTCAACTTGAAGCAATCGTTAGTGAAATCATAGAAGTAAAATTAGAATCCAATGAAATTAATTTTATACAAGATATTTGCACGATCTATCAAGGGATCTTAGAGCACTTGTGGTTGCTCCCCTATCTCGAATTTGGCAATCACTGTGCTAACCTCCTTATTCAAAATAAAAACGCCATTCTAAGTAAGATGGAGCGCTGGAAAGACAGTTTTGATCAATTGGCTAGCGATAAGAGAATTAGTCGTTTTATTCCAAAAAATTTAGAGAAGGCCGTTTTAAGGCTTTTTGAGCCCTTACCTGAAGCTGATGCAAAAAAAATTGAGGAACAAAAATCTGTCATTCATAAATGCGGAGAAATGACTTTAAGGATTATAGAAATCATGATGAAAGTTTGCAGCGACCAAGGAGATTTCCCTCGCGCCATTTTCCATGCAGAAGTTTTTTTAAAACTTTTAGGACAGGGACTTTCAGAAATGAAGGAAGAAAGGCTTGCTCCAATCATGCAGATTAATAAACAACTTTCAATCTGGAATCAACTGCTTAGGCAATATCAAAAAGCTATTTCTTATAGCGAAGAAGCCCTGAGAATAGCGGAAGCATTAGGCGATTCTTATAAAATATCCATTTATTCAAAATATATAGGCTCCCTTCACGTGAAGCAAGGACAAGATGATTGCGCACTTCCTTTTTATAGTAAAGCTCAAACTATTGCCGAAACGCTACAAGATCTTAAAAGTAAAAGTCAAATTCTTACTGATCTTGCAGGCGCTTATCTTGACATCAATAAAAATGATGAGGCGTTTTCATGTTCTCAAGCTGCATTGAGTTTGACAGAAAATAATGCTGAAAAAGCCTGGATTTACACCGGGATCGGTCGCGCTTATGCTAATGCCCAGCAGTACAAGGAAGCTAAACAGGCTTATTACAAGGCACTTGAATTTCTTCCCCAAAGCGACTTGTTTCTCGCAATAAGAATTCATGAAAACTTGGTTGGCTTTTTTAATGATTTTGGCCGATATAAAAAAGCTATTTCCCAGGCTGAAAAAATCTTAGAGCTAATTCAGCATCCATCAATTCAAGAAGAGAATTTAGAAGCACTTGAGCATAAATTTAATGCGTTAATAGCTGTTGGAAGCATTTATGGTACTATTGGAGATTATCCAAGAGAAATTGATTATCAAAAGCAAGCTTTAGAGATTAATGAGAAATCAATTTTTTTTCCACAGTTTTTAGAAATAGCATATAGTAATCTTGGTAATGCATATTGCCATGATAAAAATTATCTTGAAGGCATAAAATATTATAGAAAAGCATTAGAAGTAGCAGAAGAGGCCCTAATACAAGCTAAAATTTTAGTAAATTTGGGACATGCTTTTTTTTTCCTCGGTAGATTTCCTAAGGCACTTGAGCTGTATAAAAAAGCCAATACGATTGATAATCCAAAAGTAAAAAAAGACAGCTTTTATGGCTTAGGTCTATGCTATGATGCTATGGGAAATACAAAAAAGGCAATAGACTGGATTGAAGAATGTATTTGTTTATCTCAACAGTCTGAAGATCGCCTTAACGAAGCGATGGGATACCATAACTTAGCCGAATTATATAAAAAATTTGATCTTAAGTTAGCAGAGGAGAATTATCGCAAAAGTATTGCTGTTTATGCTGTATTGCATCAAGAGCTTAAAAGACACAACCAGTGGCAGATTACTTTTTTTGAAGAGCAAGCGGGGACATTTTTAAGCTTGGAGAGACTTTTTCTAAAACAAGGTAAAACTGATGACGCCTTGCAAATCACAGATTTTAGACGTTCACATGCCTTGATCTCCGCTCTGACAGAAAAATTTAAATTTCAAAAGGATGACTCTTTAATCTCTTCAGGACTCACAGTCCAAGAAATGCAAGCTCTTGCCCACAAGTTGAACACTTGCTTGATCGTTTATTCTTTTGCTTCCAAAAGCACAGACTGTATCACTGCTTGGATTATTCCTCCGCAGGGCGAAATCATCTGCCAGCAGCTTCCTATTGGAATTTTAACAGAAGAGGTCCAAGAATCAACACAGGTTTTCAAAAAGTTTCCTTTTATTGTTGAGCCAACAGTTGCTAAAAGAAGACCTTTTATTCGTCCGAAAAAAACGCGTAGTTCCGCTACGTATACTTTTCTAGATGAGCTAACCCGAGGAGATCCAGATGAGAGTACAAACTCTGCTGTTTTGCAATCTTTTAAAGAACGCCTTTCTCTTTGGTATGAAACCCTCATTGCTCCACTTGAATCCTATCTCCCCAAAGATCCTCAGCAGGTCGTGACGATTATTCCTGACGGATTTCTTGCTCAAATTCCCTTCGCTGCTTTTTTAGATAAAGGGGGAAAATATTTCATAGAAAAACATCCCATCTCCATTGCCCCTTCTATGGGAATACTCAAATTATTGGATGAAATTCCTAAAAATTTTTCAGAAAATTCTCTCGTCATTGGTAACCCTACAACACCCCATTCAAAAGACGCATTACCATTGGCGGAAAAAGAAGCTCAAGCAATTGTTGCTCCTCTCCTTGCAACAACTCCGAAAAGAACCCTTTTACAAGAAAATGCCACAGCCCAGCGTGTTTTAGAAGGGATGGTGGATGCGCGTTGGATTCATCTTGCCTGTCATGGGTCAACAGGCGCAAAGCCAGAAGAAAAACTCGATCCTCATTCCGTTTTTGAAGGGCTTTTTAAGCTTGCTCCGGATGAAGAGCATATTCAAGGATATCTCCATGCACAAGAAATTGCGTCGCTGACTCTTCGTACAGAACTGGTTTTTATGAGTGCTTGTTTCTCTGGTAGAGGCAAGCTTCACGGAGAAGGAAGCGTTGGTCCCATCTGGTCTTTTCTTGCCGCAGGTGCTTTGTCAACGGTCGCAACTTATTGGCAACTACCGGATAGCGATCTGACGCTTCAGATGGTTGACACATTTTATCGACATCTTTTGGGCATAGAAACGAAAAAATTAAACAAAGCGCAAGCTTTGCAAAAAGCTATGCTAGTGGGCATTAAGCAAAAACGAGAAAAGCCTCACTTATGGGGAGCTTTTTTCTTATCAGGACTAATCGAATAAACAATTAGAATCTACTTATTAAAAGATTAGCCACCTAGTAAATAGCTAATCACCAACTAAATTAAATTTGTCCCTATTCGAGAGCAATAATTTTTGACTTTACATATAAGCAAACTTTATTGAGTTGGATAGTCTAGATTTTTGGAAACGTTGTTTTCATTAAACCTTAGAAAGGATAATTAATTGGTTTTATACGACTGGAAAATATGCGCTAGATATGTTTGTGGGTAAAGCTATTCTTAAAGGAATTATGGCGATTAAAAAATTAAAATATGTCAATCGAATATGCAATCTAGAAACAATGGTTATCTCTAATGCTAATAAAGAAAACAATTGTTTCCGCTTCTTTAAAGCATGTATCTGAGTAAAAAATTTAAAAAAAATACAAATCTATTTTAACTAATTTATATGCAAAACTTGACGTCTGAATTTAGTCGCAGCGTAATACTGCAGGTGATTTACAAAATAATTTCGTTAAATACTTCCTCTATTATTTCAACTTTACTCACAACAAGTTTTAAAATGGATACAAGAGCAAACAGAAAAGCCTAATGACTTTAGCCCTGTTTATGGTTAACGAATTCAGTACCGATTTTTCAACGAAAGTTATAGTTAATTATAGAATATAAAACAGATAATCCTGCAAATATAGCAACACCAGTTTGAGCAATAAGTTTTAAACGATACATGGCAATAATAGTGATTGTATTTACAATCAAACTTGTAACTGCATAAGCACGATTAATAGAAACTCTCGCGCAAAAACCTGTTTTATAACTAAAAAGAGCATGACATATTGAAAGCGACACATCAGCAATTTTAGAAACAGCAAAAATGAGGGCACACATTTTTGGAGAAGTATTTGCAACTTTACCATAAATGTATCCAGCAGCTGCCCAAGCAGGAACGGTAATGTGTAATATAGACGTATTCCCAGGACCCATAGTAGCTTCCTCTATTTAAATACTTTAAATAATAACAATCAAAATTTATTAAAGCAATTTTTTTAATATTTCCGCGTTCAATAGCTTTTGCATATCTTGAAATTGAACGAAAGCTAGGATTCTAAAAGCAGCTCAGCTTTCAAAAGATTGGATTAGCTAAAATGCCTGCGTGCGCGTTAATTTTGGAGGATTACCGCGCTATGTATCGAAGGCATTTATTTAAGCCCAGATCAATATGATGACTTGTCAAAGGTGTTAGAAGAAATAACCCGCCATCTGGTCAATACAGAGAGTCATTTAAGATTAGGTTGCTAAATCAAAAACAAAAGAGGTTATTTATATCCCCCTACAATTGATGGGATGGAAAGAAAAATACAAGTTTCTTAAGCAAAAGACTATAAGGTAAAAAGCTGTGAAGTTTTACTTGTTCTTATTTGCCTATTTTCTTTTCCTGTTTTGACTTTTGTGAACTTTTAAAAATATTTTTTGCATAAAAAAACCTATCTTTAAAATCTTATTTCAAATATTTGAATGCAAGTAGCAGCTATTATGCATGTTTGCTAGAAAATCTCTTTTTTATCACAACAACTCTAACGAAGCTATAAGGGTCTTGGATACACAGAGAGAACGTCTTAAATTTGTTACTTTTTATATTTTAAACGATTAATTTTTAATTACAAATTAATTTGTAAAAATTTCGCATGTGTATTGTTTTGTTTTTTAAATAAGTAATTTATAAATCATACAACTAATTTGGATGGAAATTTTGAATAAAGTTAATCACAACCTTAATCCTACTACTCTCATAGCCTTTTCAGACAATCATGATTACCAACAATCCAATAAAGCTTTAAAATTTTCTAGCCGGATTAATTTATTATGCAAAACAATTTTTCAAACTTTGTTACATTTAATATTTGACTGTTTCGATAAAAATCAGCTTCGATCTCAATGGAAAAAGATTGTATGGGATCAAAAAAAAAGTGTCATTTCTAAGAATGTTATCATACGTCCAAGATCTGATGTATCTTTACCAAGTACAAATTTAATTCCCCCATTATCATCCAGTTCTTTAATGAAAACGAATGCTTATCTAACGACCTTGGATAGCGAATTAGCACAATTTTGCAAAATCTTTGAAATTTACAACACAAGGATTATCAGCCTAGCAGAAAAGAACCTTCACATATTGCCTAGTTCTTTTGGAAATTTAAATCAACTTAACCATCTAGATCTTACAAATAACCAACTTCAAACCCTACCCAATTCTTTCGAAAACTTAACGAATCTTCGGTCTCTTAATCTTTGTAATAATCAGTTCAGCGAGATTCCAGATTGCCTTTTCCGTTTACCATCCGCCTGTGATATTAATTTAAAAGAAAATCCTTTAAGCCAAGAAATACTTGATCAATTAAATCAAAGAGTGAATCAAACAAATTATCAGGGACCTAAATTTCAGGTATCCAGTCCAACACCTAGCTTTTGCAGTGAACTTATGGATCAGATTATCCCGAGATCCGAACCTATATTATTAGATGACGCACTAGCACAATTTTGTAGATTTTTTGAAATTCATGATACTAGTATGATCAGCCTAACAGAAAAGAACATTCAATTATTGCCTAGTTCTTTTGGAAATTTAATAAATCTTTTCTTCCTAAATCTTATAAATAATCAACTTCAGACACTGCCAGATTCTTTCGGAAACCTAACAAATCTTCAATTTCTTTATTTATACAATAATAAACTCGAATTGCTCCCTACTTCTTTTGGAAATTTAAACCAACTTAACAAACTCAATCTGGCAAATAACCAACTTCAAATATTACCTCAATTTTTTGGAAATCTAACAAACCTTACTAAACTTTATCTTAACAATAACAAACTCGAATTGCTCCCTACTTCCTTTGGAAAATTGACTCAACTTAAAAAACTTCAAATTGCTTATAATCAACTTCAATCGCTACCCGAATTGTTTACAAATCTGATCAATCTTCAAACGCTTGATCTGAATAATAACAATCTTCGAACGTTACCTGACTCTTTTGGAAATTTAAATCGGCTCCACGTCCTAAACCTGAGCAATAATCAACTGCAAGTCCTACCCCATTCTTTTGGAAATTTAACTCAACTTAGAGATCTTCACATTGCCTATAACCAGCTTCAATCGTTACCTGGGTCGCTTACAAATCTGGTCAATCTTCAAACGCTTGATTTGAATAATAACAATCTTCAAACATTGCCTAATTCTTTTGGAAATTTAAATCAAATTAACTACCTAAACCTTGCAAATAATCAATTTCATTCACTTCCAGAGTCTTTCGGAAACCTAACAAAACTTCAATGTCTTTATTTGTATAATAATCAAATTCAAATATTGCCTGAAACATTTTCAAACTTAATCAATCTTACTGAACTTCATCTTAACTACAATCAACTTCAAACATTACCTGAAACATTTACAAACTTAACAAACCTTCGAAATCTTAACCTTACTGGAAATAATTTTGAGACTATTCCTGAATGCCTTTTCCATCTATCATCTGAATGCGAAATTTATTTAGAAGCCAATCCTTTAAGTCGAGAAA
Source organism: Candidatus Protochlamydia amoebophila UWE25 (assembly GCF_000011565.2). NCBI lineage: Bacteria > Pseudomonadati > Chlamydiota > Chlamydiia > Parachlamydiales > Parachlamydiaceae > Candidatus Protochlamydia > Candidatus Protochlamydia amoebophila. Next base: position 58,272 of record NC_005861.2, on the reverse strand, counting down.
TACTTGATCAATTAAATCGAAGGACAAGCCAATCAAACTATCAAGGGCCAAGATTTCATGTATCAATTTATACCCCTAGCTTTCATAATAATCAGACTAATCAAATTTTTCTAAACTTTGAATCAATCTTAAAAGAATGGTGTAATAAAAATTGCCAAACCAAATTACTGTCTAATTTACCTCAAACAGCCAAAAACAATCTCTTAAATTGGTTTTCAAGGGTAAAAAGCACTCCTTTTTATACCTCCAATCCACAAGCCGCTAAAGAAAAAATTTCTTCTTTTCTTGATTGGATGGCAAACGAAAATAATTTAGATTATTTGCAAGTGGCTTATCAAATTTTGGCCGATGCGACAAGTACATGTGGAGATCGTATGGCAACAAGTGTAAATGAGCTGATGCTTCATATGCGATTATGCCAGAGTCAAAATTTAAGCCCTGAGGAATTAAAAACATTGATTATTGGTTCAGCCAGATTAAATAAACTATTTAAGATTGCGCAAAAAACATCTGCTTCCCAAAGAATGACCGATCCTATCGAGGTTCATCTGTGCTATCAAATTCATTTAAAAGAGGCTTTAGAATTACCGATTGAAACAAATTCTATGCTTTATGAAAGGATGGCGTGCTTATCCGAGCAAAATATTCAAATAGCTAAAGAACGTATTTTAAGGAAAACCTCAACATTTGAACAGCAAACAAACATTTTAATGGCTAGTTCATTTTGGATGAACGCAGTTAAATCACAACTCAGTACATCTCATATTGAAAAATTACGGGCCTTTTATAACCTAAATTTAAACTCCAATGATTCGCAATTTATCACTATCGACTCTCTTTTAAATAAAATTGAGTTTGAATCGCGTCAATCCATTTATGAGCAACTTGCTGAACTTTGTGAGCAAGTCAAGGCAAATAAAATGAATGAGATTGATATTGAAGATGGGGAAGCCGTCTCTGCTTATTTTTCACAATTTCACATCAATGAAAAAACAATTTGGAATCCAGCATATATTGCAACCTTAGCTTTCCTCAGCTAATATTTTCTGTGAATATAAATAAAATTTATGGAGCTTTTAAATGAGTTTATTTTATGTAAAATGATTCACTTAATTTTTTTCTTGTATTGGTGTTACATATCTACTAATGGAATTCTTATTTTAATAAAAATAATGCTCAATTATACGAATTTGAAATTAAATATTTTAAAACTTACGAACTCATCATTGGTATTTGTGGTGTGAATAAAACACCTACAGCTGACCAGGCTTGAAAAATTATACGTGACATACCAAATTCACTAGCTTTCCTTATAGTTCTGTGAGCAAATGATGCAAAAGTTTCATCGCTTTTTAGTGTCGTGTCCTGAGCAGCTTTAAACCAAATTTGAGCAATGATCCCCCATGTTCTACCACCTTCTAATTGGTTTGCTAGATAAAAAGCATAACTTGGAATACAGCTATTATTATGTACATAGCCATAATCATTTTCTTTTACATATATAGGAAAATTATGTTCATTAAGGTTTACTTTGTAATTTCGGGGTATTTTAGATGGAATAGATAAATCGCGAAGGCTTCCAATCCACCATGTTTTAGAACTTTGTAAATTTTTTTCATCGATCAACCAGTGTTTAAAAGCGATTCCAAATACATCTGCTAACGATTCATTCAATGCACCTGATTGTCCCTGATAATTAAGTTTGTTGTAAATAACGGCGTGAAAGTATTCATGAGCAACAACTTCTTCTGTTACTGCAAAGTTATCATTAAAATTAAACCAACTTATCTCATTGATATTTAAAGTAGGGCAACTCCACAAAGCATTCTTTTCTTGCCAATTGATGTAAAGATCAGTAATAGTACCTTGACCCTCAATTCCTCTTAATCCAAAAACATCCTCAAAAAATTCGTAAACTTTCTTTACGGTGCTATAAAGTTTTGCAGCGACAGGATCTATGGAAGTTGCACCTTGATTATTTTTACAAACTTCTCGCCCATAATACATGGTGTAAATTTTAATATTCGGCTCAGGATAATCCCATTCTATTCCGTAATGAGATTTTATTTGTTCCATGCTATTAGGATTTGAATAAGGTCGTCGTGGTGGATTAGAAGAATAATTTTGCCTAAAAGGAAACTCTGAAAAGTTCATATGTATTACTCCACCATTTTATAATTATTTTTATAAAATGGAACTATATTTTAATGAATTATTTTTATTAAACTTGCATATATGTTATTTTTTAAAAAATTTATTTTATTATTTAATTTAAAACATTTTCATATATCAACAAAAATAAACTTTATCACTAGTTGAGTTATTAATCCACAACTCAAAGAAAAAGCATTCAGCTCCTTTGTATTTCTCTTGTTCAAAAAATTAAGTTTATGAAATATACTTTTAAAATTATAAAAATAATTATAAATGCTTAGAAAGCGATATTTGAATATAAAAAAGTGCTAACAGGAAAGAATCAAAACAACCGTTTAAAAGCAATGATCTAAAAATGTTTTCTACCCTGTTTATTCTAAAGTTTTAGAACCTGTACGCCAAGTTTCAAATCTAGGAAATTTTGCCAAGGTCTGCCAAAATTAATCAGTATCAGGTCTTATTAATTATATTAAAGCGAGATAAGTTTGATTATTTGTTTAGCCATAAAAAGGCTTTTCCCTAGTTTTAACTAGTTACAATTTAATTTACGTCATAGTTTTCTTAACCCCATGCACATATTAAATAATCTTGAAAAAAGTACAAAACCGAGAAAAGTTTGTAAGGCTAATGGGTAGTTTTCCACGATGTAGTTCATTACATTATTTTTTAAATGAAGAGAAATTACTACACTGTAAAATTTTTATTTGACATATTCATATTTAGTAGGCAAAAAAAAGTTTTTATAAACATGATCATTTGGGGGTTTTATGCACATCGCTTATTTTTCTAAGAAAATTTTTTATGTTGGTTTACAACTAACCTTAGTAACGATCACTTCCCTTTACGGGAATTCTTTACCTTCCACGATTGTCCCTAACCCACAAAATTCTAATGCTTCTTCAGCGCCGCAAAACATTCCACGTTATGAGCGAGAAGAAATTGCTTTTGCAGATCGGAATGAAGATAAAACCCTTTATGAGAAAAATTTAAACTTAGGAAATTGGGATTACAAAGAAAACTGGCGTTATGATAAGCAAGCTTTTTATAATGGAGAAACACAATCGGATGCCTATGATCAAAGGCATCCAGGTCTACGTGGAATAGGCTATGATGCGACTGATCGTTCAACATATCACCCTCAATATGAAAAAAATAGTAATTGCACAGCTCCTACTTATCGAGAAGGATATTATAAAAGAGCGCCTCAAGAAGATGGGAACAATTATTGTGCACAGCCTTCAAATAAAGGTTACTCAGACCAATCAGCTTACCCATACAGTACGACACAAAATTTTGACTCACGAACCAATCAATACACCAATCCCTCAGATAACTTTTATCAGCAATAACCTTTATTACAACCGATAAGCATTTTAATGGCTAGTCGATGTTGAACTAACATCGACTAGCCATGCTATAAATATGCATAGGTAGTCCATGAAAGATTGTTTCTTTCCAAAAAGCCATCCCGCTCGCTTAGCAACTCCAAGGCTACGAAAGTTTTGAGGATCAATAATTGAGATTAATTTTTTAATTCCTAATTGATCAAATGCATATTGGCACACAGCCAATACGGCTTCTGTTGCCAATCCTCTGCCCCAATAATTAGGGTGAAAGCGATACCTTAGTTCTATTAATTGTTCTTGTTCAATGGATTGGTTAATTAACCCCACAAATCCGCCAAATTGACAATCTTTTTTTTCTCAACGGCATATAGACCATATCCATATTGAGTATAATGATCGAGTATTCGCTTTTGCAAATAAACTTGAGCCTTTTCTTTTGCTATAGGGCCACTCAGCGAAAACTGCATAACTCTGGATCTGCCATCAAATAGGCAAAAATGTGGAGATCAATTGTAAATTGCCTCAAAATAAGCTGTTTTGTTTTTAACTCCATTCCCCTAACAATAATTCCTCTGTTTGTAACAGCTTAATAGTTATACTCTGTTTAAAACGGCATATTTTGCCACGAGAGTTTTGACACTATTGTCTTTTGTAAAAAAAATTTTATATGTTAACCCCATCGAGCCTTCATAAGCCTCCTTGATTTGCCCAATTCCAAAATCTTTATGAAAAATTGTATCGCTGGGAGCAAAAATTTCGCCGCTAGGAAGCGGTTTTTCCACATACGTAACACGTTCTTTTTGCTGATTTTGTAAAGCATGCTTAGAAATTATTTGGGATTGTTGACATTTTTCTAGATATTCTGAGGGCAGCTCTTTAAGAAATCGACTTGGCCTTTGAAAGCGAAGATTTCCCCATAAATACCTGGTATGACAGAAGCTCAAGTAAAGATATTCTTTTGCTCTTGTAATACCCACATAACAAAGACGCCGTTCTTCTTCCACATCTTCACGGTTATTTTTAGAATTCACATGAGGAAATAAATCTTCTTCTAGCCCAACTAAAAATGTAGTAGTAAATTCAAGACCTTTGCCATTGTGGATAGTCATCAAACTTAAACGTTCGACAGCTTGATTAGCTTCATCTAAACTTGATTTTAGAGAAAGTTCTTCTAAAAAGGCCTCTAATGAAGGATCTGTCGCAGAAATTTCCCATTCAACAGCTTTAGTAATCAATTCATCCAAGTTCTCTCTACGGTCTTCGTAGGACTCTTTATCTTCCATCAAATAGTTCAAATATTTTGTTTTTTCAATCGCTGCTAAAACAAGTTCTCGTACAGACCCAGCTTTACTTAAAGTACGTAGTTCTTGGACAATTGCTAAATACTCAGTTAAACCTTCTCTCTGCTTGGCTGTTAATCGAACAATAGATTTCATGGGAGTATTTTTTAATAATGCCTCGCAAAAAGCGTAAATCGTCATTCTTTCTTCATTAGCGCTCTGCCGAATTTTTTCAATTGTCGTTTCTCCTAGGCCTCTTTTAGGTAAATTAATTGTTCGAGCAAAGGCTACAAAATCTGCACCAGATTGCGCAAAACGCAAAAATGCCAAAATATCTTTAATTTCACGCCTTTGATAAAAAGAGATCCCCCCCACAATGACATAGGGTATTCCACGATAAAGCAAGTAGTCTTCAAAAACCCTTGATTGGGCATTCGTTCGATAAAAAATTACCATTTCACTGAGTGAGATCTGATGTTCTTTGTGATGATAAGAAATCTGCGAAGCCACAAATTCAGCTTCAGCTCGATCATCATCTCCAATAAAGAGTTTAACTTTCTCACCAGCACCCAGTTCACTCCATAATTCTTTCTCAAAACGATTCGTATTATGACTGATTAAAGCGTTAGCAGCATTTAAAATATTGGTACGGCTACGATAGTTTTGCTCTAATTGGATAACTTTAGCACCTGGATAATCTCGCTCAAAATTTAAAATATTCTGAACATTTGCTCCTCTCCAAGAGTAAATAGATTGATCAGGATCACCGACAACGAATAGATTACGTCTTTTTTCTACAAGCAAGGTCGTCATGGTATATTGAACAGCATTAGTATCTTGATATTCATCAATTAAAACAAAGGGCCAGCGATCTTGGTAATAATTAAGAACAGAGGGATATTCACGCCAAATTTTAGCTGTTAAAAAAAGGAGATCATCAAAGTCAACTGCTTGATACTCTTGAAGCTTTTTTTGATAAAGTGCATAGACATGAGGAAAGGCTTCATCAAAATCGGAAGTTACCTCTTTATCATAGTGTGGATTAGGTTGTTGCAACATATTTTTCGCTTGAGAGATCATTTGGCGAAAAGGCTTGGCATCTACTTTTTTGTCTTGCCAATTCAGTTCCATTAAACAGGCTTTGACTAATTTATTAACATCTTCTTCGTCATAAATTGTAAAATCACGTTGATATCCCAATACATGAATGCTTTCCCGTAAAATTTTTGCTCCTAAACTATGAAATGTACAAATGAGAACATGATGTTGAGTCAACTTACAAACGCGTTCTCTCATTTCTTGAGCGGCTTTGTTTGTAAATGTTACTCCTAAAATATTAGAAGGAGAAATTCCGTTTTCTATCAAATTAACAATTCTAGAGGTAACAACACGCGTTTTTCCAGATCCCGCCCCCGCTAATACTAATACTGGACCTTCTAAGGTTGTCACAGCATCTTTTTGCTCTTTATTTAAATTAAATAAATTATCCATCACAACAACAAGCTCCACAAGGTAAACAGGTTTTTCCTTTATGACCGGGTAATGGATGTCTATATTCTTTTTCTCGCTCGGCAAGGTTTCCATACCTGTGATAATCAAAACTTAAACTTACTTCTCTTAAAAAATGAAGAAGTTCTAATCGTCCATTGGCCATTACTTCCCCTCTATTTAAATGACAAGCTGCATTCGCTAAAGTATTTTCTAAAGATTTAGAGAAAGGGCTTAACACACGCATTCTTTTGATCTCACCTCGCTCTAATCTTTCGATAAAGGTCGATTCAGCCTCCAATTTAAAAGAAATGAAAGGAGGTAAACGTAAAGACTGGAATTTTTGGTAAGTCTCTTGATTATCTGTACTCAACATTAAAGGGGTAGAACAAATAATAGAGGCTGCTATCAAACGTAATAAGTCTACTAAACGATCAGGTGATTGTACCCTAACCGAAATTTGATTATGCGGGCGATAAGTTTGTAAATTATCTTGCCCTCTAACTAAACTAGGATCATGAGATCGAGAAAAATATAAATCATAATAGAAAGCATAATTTTTCATACTTAAACTAAAAATTTCATATTCTTCGGAACTCAAATACTTTAGTCTCTGAACATTTTTTAGAAATGCCAGAGGCATTTCTTTTAACTCTTTTTGCTCTGTAGGTAAGTTTTTTTGAGAAGTTTGCATAAACTGCACTAGATAATTAGGACCTCCAGCTTTCGATCCTTTTCCAAAACTGCTTTCTTTACACCCTCCAAATGGTTGTCTTTCAACAATAGCTCCTGTCATAGTCCTATTAATATAACAATTCCCTGCCTCTATTTTTTGAAACCATTGCTTCTGCTCTCTTTCATCTAGGGTATGAATACCTGCTGTTAAACCGTAGCCTGTTTGATTCATCATGTGTAAGGCTTCATCGAAATTTTCTGCTCTTACAAGCCCCAAAACAGGTCCAAATAACTCTGTATTATAGGTAAAATTCCCTGGTTTTACACCAAGCTTAATTCCCGGACTCCACAGATAAGGATTTTGAGGATCTTGCTTAGGTTGTACAAGCCATTCTTCCCCTTCCTCTAACTGCGTTAAACCACGTAACAGATTGGGGTTAGCTTCACGAATTAAAGGATTAACTTTAGATTTTAATTTCCACGGGGAACCGATTGATAAACTTTCTACAGAATCTTTTAATTGCTGACGAAAGTGAAGATTATCATAAGTCTCTGCTTCTACAATAGCCAAACTACATGCGCTACATTTTTGTCCTGCATGACTAAACGCCGATTGAACCAAATCTTTAATCGCTAAATCACGATCAGCCATAGAGGTTATAATCATTGTGTTTTTACCACCCGTTTCGGCCATTAAATCCAAATCTGCCCTTAAGCGTAAAAAAAGTTTTGCAGTTTCTGTCGCACCAGTTAAGACAACTGCATTCACTCGAGAATCTTGAATTAAGGCGCTTCCCACAGGTTCATCTTCGCAAACAACAAATTGTAACACTTGCTGGCTAATTCCCGCCTCCCAAAAAATTTGAGCTAAATGCCAACAAACTAAAACAGACTCAAAAGCAGGTTTTAAAATTACCGTATTGCCAGTAACTAATGCTGCTAAAATACCGCCAGCCGCTATCGAACATGGAAAATTCCAAGGAGGAGCAATGACAACAACACCTTTAGCACTCCACTTGACATCTTCCAAATACATCCATTCTAATAAATTGAAGCGATAATAATTAGCAAAATCGATCGCTTCGGAAACTTCTATATCTGCTTCAATCAATGTTTTAGCCGTATCAGCAATCATAGCTCCAATCAAATCAGCACGATGCAGCTCTAAACCTTGCGCTATTTTTATTAATAAATTGGCCCGTTCTTGAGAAGTTGTCGCAGACCATTTTAAATAAGCATTTTGGGCAGCGTCTAAAGCTTCATCAACTTGTTCTTTGGAAGCTAACGCATAGCGATACAAAATTTTTCCAGGAAAAGAGGGATCTTCTCCAATTCCCCAGCGATTTTCTGAAGTATAGTGGAAGCCATTAATGACTAAAGGAACATCTGGATGTTTTTTATTTTTCCATTGATCAATAATTATTTTCGCCCATTGGCGATTGTGAGATAATGACCAGTCAGTATCTGCCACATTTTGGAAACATTTTCGTTGATTGAGCAAACGATCTTTATGCAATCTATTTTGTAAACGCCTAGGTTGATCGGAAACTTGTTCGTAATTTTGACAAGCTTGTTTAAACAAATGAACTTGATTATTCCAATCATCAGTGCCAGGCCTTAAATCAAAAGCATGTCGTAAGAAGTTTTCAGGAGCTGTATTTTCATCTAAACGTCTGACAAGATAAGCAACGGCGCTTTGAAATTCTTCTTTAGTGGCAGTTGGGCAGTAAAGAAGCATGTCATCTGCTAAAGTTTGAACAACTCGTCGAATATGATCAGCCATTCCCTCCAGCATTTCAAAGCAGACTTCTTTTTCAACGTGATTTTCAGAACGGAGTAATAAAGCATAAGCGATATCAAATAAATTATGACTAGCAATCCCTAAATGAGCTGCCTGAGCACGTTGAAACTCGCATCCATACGTGACCATTCGTTTATAATTTGCATCTACATCTGCTTTAGTTGTGTAAGGAGCCTGTGGCCATAAACGAACAGCGGATTCAAATTGCTCCATCGCTAAATTAGCACCTTTTACAAGGCGGATTTTGATAGGAGCTCCCATCCGATTAACTCTTTGCATCGCCCACTGCGTTAGCTCTTGTTGAATTAAAAAGGAATCGGGTAAATAGCTTTGCAAAACAATTCCGCCTTGATATTGAAAAAACTCAGGCTCATCTAAAACTTTTTTAAAAAGTGCGACTGTTAGGTTTAAGTCTCGATATTCTTCCATATCTAAATTAACAAATTTCGATATGACTTCACCCGTTGCTCGTCTATATTTATTTTTAATTGCTGCTCGATACAATAAGCGAAGTCTTTCAGATAAAATTTCTAACGTTTCTTCCCAAGCCAGTAAATGGATTTGGCTATAAATAGTAGAAATTTTAATAGAAATATACTCGATCAAAGGATTTGCTAAATCATCCAGATAAATTTGCAAACGACGCCTGGCTTCATCTTCTCCTAAAATTGCTTCACCTAGATGATTAAGATTAATTCTTACTCCCTCTTGACACCTCTTTTTCATGTGTTTAGCAAACGCTTGAGGCTCTCCTGGTAAAATAATATGCCTTGTTTCTTTCTGAATCAGTCGAATAGTAATAGGAACTGCTAAAGAAGAGAGAATTTTACCAACTAGGCTAAAAGCTTTTAAGGCTAGTCGTTTTTTATCCGATAAGTAGATGGGGATTCCATATTTGTGAATGACTTGCGCAAGCTGATCAGCCACTCTACTATTTTGAAGACTTCTAAAACACTGGTCTGTTAAGACGGTTGTAAAAATCTTACCAACGGAATCGTTCATCATTCCAGCAAGTTCTGCTTGTTGCCTTTTTTCAACTTTTGTTTGAATATATTGCGCCTCTTTTAACATTTTAGCTGCTAACGAAATCGCCAGATCTTGCCTTTCTTGTAATGAAAGTTTTTTTCCTTTGACTGAATGAATTTGAAATAAGGCATTTTCAATCAAAGAAGACTTTTTCATGTTCTAACCCAGGTTTGATAGAGGATTAATTGATCCTTTTGCAACGCAAAACCAAGCGCTCTTTATAACAAACTTATCTCTTTAAAAAAAGCGTTTCGTATACTGAATTATTTCCAATGTACTTCTTAACCCATTACCTGAAAATTTGTAGTGAAAATGGTGTATGCAACCAACAAATGTCAAGAAATTGAGAATTTAAAATGGCAAGTGTTAGATATTCAAATTTGTATGTTTATTCTTGAGATTTGCTATAATTTTGAGTTTTTTAATCAATAGATTGTTTACTTATGCAAATCCTACGAACTTTATTCCTTTTTTTTATATTTATTGTAATTCCAACCGTTGGATTTACACAAGTTACAGTAGGTATTGATTCTCTGTTTGATTCTTCTTACGTAGAATTAATCAAAGGTAAACGTATAGGATTAGTCACAAATCATACCGCAATCAATCATGAGGGTGAGACAACCATCAATTGTTTAAAAAAAAATGCTTCTTTTTTTGAATTTAAACTGCAAGCTCTGTTTGCTCCAGAGCATGGTTTACAAGGAATTCAATATGCAGATGAAATCGTTAAAGATTCTTGTGAAACAGAGATTCCTATTTACAGTTTACATGGATCTACAAGACGGCCAACACAAGAGTCTTTAAAAAATCTCGATGTTTTAATTTATGATATTCAAGACATCGGTTCGCGTTCATACACCTACATTTCTACCCTATTTTATGTGATGGAAGAAGCAGCTAAACTCAAAATTCCAGTCATTGTTCTCGATAGACCGAATCCCATTAATGGCTTAACAATTGATGGGCCCTTACTAGAAGAAAAATGGCGTTCGTTTGTGGGGTACGTTAATATTCCTTATTGTCACGGACTGACAATCGGAGAATTAGCCTCTTATTTTAATGGAGAATATAAAATTAACTGTTTACTCAAAGTTATTCCCATGAAAGGGTGGAAAAGAGAGATGACATTTAATGAGACAGGACTCATCTGGATCCCAACTAGCCCTCATATTCCCGAAGCAGAAACTTCTCTTTATTATCCTATCACTGGGTTGCTTGGAGAACTTCAACTTGTTAATATTGGTGTAGGCTACACTCTACCTTTTAAAGTTGTTGGGGCTCCGTGGATTAATGCAGAAAAATTTGCAAAAAAACTTAATGAACAAAAATTTCCAGGCGTCCGTTTTCACCCCTTTTACTATCGCCCTTTTTTTGGTCGCTTTGCTCATCAAAATTGTCAGGGTGTTTTAATAATCTTAACTAACCCCAAAAAATATTTACCTGTCTCTACCCAATATTTGCTTATTGGCATGTTAAAAAGTTTATATCCCAAAGAGTTTCAAGCTGCATTAAATCAATCTTCTCATAGACAAGACATGTTTAATAAAGTCAATGGAACGGCAGAAGTGTTTAGAATCATTAAAGAAGAGCAATATATTCTTTGGAAATTACGCTCTCTTCATGAAAAAGAACGGGCCTTATTTGTGAATAAAAGAGCTTCTTACCTCCTCTATTGAACCCTTCCATTTAGCAAAACTAGCAATTACAACAAGTAACTGCTAAAATTTTATTTCAGCTCCTTGACATAAATCGTTTTCAATCCTAAAATGCTTTTTTTCAGAGTCAATAAAACAGATGAAAATAACAGGAGAATAGACATGACAACTAAGACTAAAATTAAACCTTTGGGAGATCGCGTTGTAGTTCAACGAGCAAAAGCTGCTACTTCAAAAGGCGGCATTCTTCTTCCTGATTCAGCGCAAGAAAAACCAAGAGAAGGACATGTCATTGCCGCAGGTCCTGGTAAAATGAGTGAAAGCGGACAACTTGAACCTATTTCTGTTAAAGTTGGTGATCGCATTCTTTTTGGAGCCTACGCTGGTACAGAGGTTAAAGATAATGATGAAGATTATTTAATCTTATCCGAAAACGATATTCTAGGAATTTTATCTTAATCTTTTTAATGCAAGGACCCGTTTATGGCAAAATTATTACAATTTAACGAAGAAGCCTTAAAATCAATCTTAAAAGGTGTAAAAACGCTTGCTAAAGCCGTTAAAGTCACTTTAGGCCCAAAAGGGCGCAACGTTGTCATCAACAAAGGATTTGGCTCTCCTCTTTCTACTAAAGATGGTGTCACAGTCGCCAAAGAAGTTGTTCTCAAAGACAAATTTGAAAACATGGGTGCTCAATTAGTTAATCAAGTTGCTGCTAAAACATCTGATGTAGCAGGAGATGGAACAACAACAGCCATTGTTTTAGCTGAAGCCATTTATTCTGCTGGTGTCAAAAACGTGGCAGCCGGTGCAAACCCAATGAGTTTAAAAAGGGGAATAGATCAAGCTGTTGAAACAATAACTCGCTCTCTAGATCACCTTTCTACGCCAGTAAATACAGCCCAAGAAGTTAGACAGATTGCCACAATTTCTGCTAATAATGATGGCGAGATCGGCCGTATTATTGGAGAAGCAATGGAAAGAGTGGGTAAAGATGGAATCATCACTGTTGCTGAAGCAAAAGGAATTGAAACACATGTAGATTATGTAGAAGGCATGCAATTTGATAAAGGATACGTTTCCCCTTACTTTATCACCAATGCAGAACAAATGAGTGTTGAGCTCTCAAACGCAGATATTCTAATCACAGACAAAAAATTATCCGCAGCTAAAGATATTATTCCTGTCTTAGAAAAAATTATGGAAAAAGGAGCACGCCCTTTGCTCATTATTGCCGAAGATATTGATGGAGAAGCTCTTGCAACTCTTGTCGTCAATAAACTAAAAGCAGGGATGACTGTTTGTGCAGTAAAAGCACCAGGTTTTGGGGATCGACGTAAAGCTATGTTGCAAGATATTGCCATTTTGACAGGAGGAAAAGTCGTTTCAGAAGAAGTAGGTCTAAAATTGGATGAAGTAGGACCAGAAGTTCTTGGAAGAGCAAAGACTATTAAGGTTTCAAAAGAAGAAACAACGATTATCGATGGAGCTGGACAATCAAATGAGGTGAAAAGCCGCCTTGCTCAAATTAAAGCTGAACTTGCGAATGCAAGTACTTCTAAATATGACAAAGAAAAATTAGAGGAACGACTAGCAAAAATGGTCGGCGGTGTTGCAGTTGTTAATGTCGGAGCAGCGACTGAAACAGAATTAAAAGAAAAGAAAGCGCGTGTGGAAGACGCATTACATGCCACACGGGCAGCTGTTGCGCAAGGAATCGTTCCGGGTGGCGGAGTCGCTCTTCTTCGCGCTGTTAAATCCCTTGAAAAATTGCAACTTACAGGCGATGAAGCGATAGGCGTAACCATTATTAAGCAAGCCGCTTTTGCGCCAGCAATAGCTATTGCTAATAACTGTGGGAAACAAGGAAATTTGATTGCTGAAAAGATTTATGAAGCAACAGGTTCTTATGGATATGATGGTTTAACCGACGAATTTAAAGATTTGTTAAAAGCAGGAGTAATAGATCCTGTTTTAGTCACCAAAAGCGCGCTAATCAATGCAGCTTCTATTGCAGGACTTTTACTTACAACAGCTGCAATGATTACTGATAAACCCCAACCTAAATCTCAACCTGCTGGCATGCCAGGCATGGATGGCATGGGTGGTATGGGAATGGGTGGCATGGGTGGTATGGGCGGCATGGGAATGATGTAAGCTTCTCACCCATTTAAATAATCCATCCCTTTGAGATACAAAGGGATGGATTTTAAATATTCTTGTTAAAAAAATCCTTCAGAGATTACCGAAAGAATAAAGAAAGCTAATCACTTCGTGATCTAAATGCTTTAGATAAACTCTGAAGTTTAAAACTAAGTATAAACTTAATCAATTTAGCAACAGGACTATTCAGTCAAAGGTTATTATGCCCCATTACGATTATTGCTGTACAAGCTGTGGCTATCAAGAAGAAGTTTTTCAAAAAATTAGCGAAGAGCCTTTAAAAATTTGTCCCTCTTGTCGACAAAATAATTTTCAAAGACAGCCTGGAGGAGGAGTAGGACTTCATTTTAAAGGGACAGGATTTTATATTACGGATTATCCTTCATCATCAACTTCAGATCAGAGTTGTCCTTGCGGAAAAAATTCTTCTTGTTCTTCGGAACCTAAAAACTAAAAGCCAACGATCGCTTTTAATCTAATTATTTGGCTTATCTAGTTGCCGATCAAATACTTTGAATGATGTAAATCTATTTTTATTCTATCAAATAAAAAAGAAATAACTCTTAAATCTATTTTTAATTTAAATATAATAAATAACAATTATATAATATAAAAAGTGTTCATGACAAGAAATGTGACCCATGAATCATTTGGATAAAACTTTTAAACAGGAGAATAGATATGGGATTAGGAAGAATGGCACTTCTTTGGATTTTAGGCGTGCCCGTAGGAGTAATAGCCATCCTTAAACTATTGGGTTTAATCTAAATCTGTGCCGCTCTGCGCTTATTAATTTTTCCACTAGGTAGATTATCGTCACATCTCATCTTTGGAGTAGGTAGAGGAAATGAAGAGTCTGAGCGGCGAAAAAAAGAATTAAAAAGTAATAAAATTATTGTTACGCAAAAAAGCATCGAAATTCCTTTGACGCTATTTTGATTGGAACGTTGATTGTTATTATTATTTTTTTGTATTGTCTCAGAAAATTTTGAAAAAATCTCTTTTGCAATTTGCTTCACACGGTTAGCTAAATCAAACTTGAAATAGTCTTTCGATCTGTTAACAAAATCAGATAAAAATTTTGGTTGATTCACTGAAAAATTTAAGAAAGTGCTTGTTAAGAGCATATAACCACCTTACTAGTTAATAAAAACTATATCAATATCTTTTATTTATTACAATAAGACCCTGCTTTTTTTATTTACCAAAAATCTCATTCAATTGCTGCCCATAAAAAATAATATCAATATAAAAACATTGAGCCATTTTTAAATAGATAAAGCTCTTGTTATCCTTATTTATCGCAACAGTGAAAATTTGTGGCTATTTTTTTAAAAAAAATTATCTTTATAAGATATCAAGAAAAACAGACTAGTTTTCTTCAACTATTCATCAGGGAGATCTAGGCAAATGAGAATATTGCCATTGCCATTTTAAAAAGTTTAAAATGAGATGAAGGTACTATATTTATGATATTTATTCCGACGTTTCCACAAAGAAAGTGCTATTTCAGGATAAACAGCAAAAAGAACTTAAAAATCTTTTAAAATGCCTTAAATTAAAATCGAAGTTTACCACTTCTTTAATTTAACACTCAAAAACAAAGCCTAGCCATCCCTCTTTTTCTTTTTCTTCCTTTAATCTCCACCCCCAGTTTTTTGTTTGCTCAAAGTAGACGTCTCGCTCCTCTTGACGTATTCCGGAAATTAGACGTAAACCCGGTAAGCGATGCAAAGAGGAAAGGGCATTCCAGGCAATTTTTTGTTCAGAAAAAATCATATTCATCACAATCAAAGGAACTGTAATAGAATGAAATTGAAATTCTTCTGGTAGCATAAAAATACATTGAGATTCCATTTGATTAAACTTAGCATTTTCTTGAGCGTGTCCAATGGCTGCTGGATCGATGTCCACTCCATATGCAAACGAAGCACCTAGAGCAAGGGCAGCTAAAGTCAAAACACCACTTCCACTTCCAATATCGATGACACTTTGTGTTGTTAAATATTGACTCATCAGTTCTAAAACAAGTAAAGTCGTTGGATGAGATAAATCTCCAAAACCCGGGCCAGGTTTGAGTAAAATGGGCTCAGCTTTCCTTCCAAATTTGTCAAAAGAAAGGTGGACCGACCCATTTTTAAAATCTAAACCATACAAAGCCCATTGTGATTCCCAATCAATTTTAGGTAATTGTACCTTTTCAATTTCTTTAATCCAAAAATAAGCGGAAACCTCATTCACAGAGTTTAAATAAAGATAAAGAATTCCCCTACTCTCTTCTTCTTCCCCATAGGCTAATTCGAAAGCATTTTCTTCCAAAATTTCCCAGGCTTGTTCCAATGTTAGATCATTCTTCAAGGTAATTTTGTAAAGCTCCTTCATTCCGATTCTCTTTTTATTTATTCATTTTTCATGCTTAGCAAAATTTTTAGCAAAGTAATGATTATAGAGAGAAAATGAATTCTTTAATATTTTTCTTGAAGGGCATTTTTCACTGTTTTTGGTATTTAAATTAATTTTTAAGTTTTCTCCCCAAACTTAATGAAAACTTGCAACAGAATGTAAATCTTTTTATAATGCTTTCATTATATTAATTAAAATTATATTAGATTTTTATGAATAATATCCGTTTTGTTATATTTTTTATTTTTTCTCTAATTTCATTATTAGAGGCTACTGATCCTTCCGTTCCAACACCTTTGGTTAACTCTATCAATGTCATAAGTGGACATTTAGAAGGAACAGAACCTTCGAGAAACAAACATGAATTTTATACACAAGGAATTAATAGAGTAAACAACATAACAGTTAATCTCCCCAGAGGGGATTTCAGGATAGGTAGAGTTAAAGCTCAGGTTCTGGACGAGGAAAAAGGAACTTGTATTTACTTTTTTTACCAACCAGGTTTAACAGAAATTATTGATCAGCAAGCAAGAAAAACCATCTATCGTTATTCAAACAATTTGATTCAGAGTGTAGAGCAATATCAGGCTTCCTCTGGCTCATCTGATTTATATAGACAAGAAAAATTCTTTTGGAAAACTGACCTAAAAATTCCTTTGATTAGCAGTAGAGTCTTGGCGGACGAAAAGGGACAAGCTATACACTGCACCCAATTTAGCTATAATGACCAGGGTCAACTCATCCGACAAACACTTTATGGAAATTTATCAGGCTCCTGCTCTATTCCATTGCTCATCCAAGCAGACGGTATCCCCAGTTTTAATGGAATTGAAAGTTATTCCAGTGTTTACCGCTATTATCCTTCTCACCCAGATCTTATTTGGATGGTTCGAGAAGATAATGGAGCTACAACAACATACCATTATGATTTTAAAACTAAACGGTGTGAAGCCAAACTCCAAGGAAACCAAGCAGGGTTACTTTCTCGAACATTTTATTGCTACGATGATTTAGGATTGCTTTGCCAAACTATCTTAGATGATGGACAAAACGAATCCGCTACTGACTTGAAAGGAGTGACTCACCGACGTATTATAAATATTCAATCTTGCCGAGATGGAATAGCCTTTTCTCAACCTTTAATGGTAGAAAATAAATATTTTGATCTCTTAGATGAGCAAGAAAAATTGTTAGATCGAACCCGCTACACCTATTCTTCCGAGGGAAAGCTTCTTCAACAAAATTTTTATGATGCTGACGACAATCTCCGTTATCATGTTAGTTATCATTACGATGAAGAAGGACATCTAAAATCTACAGAAGATAGTCGAGGGGAGATTGTTGAAGCTCCTTCCTCTCTTTTTCAAGATAAATTTGATGAAGAGGGGCACCGCATCTCCTCCGTCGATAGCTACGGAAATGAAACCGCGTTTGAATATGATTCTTTTGGACGATTAATCAAAACTCATCTTCCTACAGTTTTAGATGAATATGACAATCCGGTGCAGCTGAAGCTAGAACAATTTTATGACATTTCCGACCAAGTCATCGAAATGAAAGATGCGGAAGGAGGTATTACAAAAACAAGTTATACGGCAAGGGGGAAACCTTCCCGTATTCAATATCCCAATGGTTTAGAAGAAATTTACGTCTATCACTTAGATGGGGAATTGAAAGAAAAAATTAACAAAAGTCGCGTTAAAACCTCTTTTATCAGAGATTTGAGTGGAAGAATTAGCCGTGTAGAAGAAAAATTATCAGAGGGTTTTTTAATACGTGCTCTGAATTATTCCTACTTAGGTAACCTTGTTTCTACAATAACAGATGAAAAAAAAGATCATATCATTCGATTTGAATATGACGGAGCAGGTCGTCAAATTCGTTCTCTTCATGAAACAGCAGATGGAACAAAGCGAATTGAATGGTTTTACGACGCCTGTGGCCAGCGTACAGAAACGCGAGAATGGTTTAGTGCATTAGACTCAGATTTTGTCACCAAAATAGAAGAAAAAGATGCTTGGCAGCAAACAGTTGCGACAAGACTCGAAGATTCTCAGGGCTCTGTTCAGCAAAGAATAAAACATTCTTTTCCAATAAAAGAAACTTTATTTTTGCAAGAATCAGTGACGCAGAACCAATTAGGTCAATATGTTAAATTAACTGAAACAATTGATGAAAATGGTGTTCGAGACATTAAAATATATGATGCTCTGAATAGATTGGAAAGTTGCTTACAAATTAATTCTCTTGGAGAAAAAATTAGAGGATATCAGGTCCGCTACAATAAAATTGGAAAGAAGGTTTCAGAAAAACATCAAATCATCGCAAATGGAAAAGATAGCGGTCAATATATCATTAAATGGGATTATGATGAAGATGGAAAGCTTGTAGCAATTCATGAAGCAGCCGGTTCGTTCCAACAAAAAATTACCCGTTATCAATATCATGAAAGTGGTAAACTCGCAACAGTTATTAAACCTGATGGCAAACAAATTCACTACTATTATGATGAAAACAATCTTTTAAGCTCATATCAAGCCAGTGATAATTCATTTGCCTATCGTTATCAATATGACCAAAATAAGCGATTAATAGCCATCGAAGATTTGGTCCATCAAGGGATTCAAACACGTCAGTACAATGCCTTTGATCAAATCATTGAGGAAAATTTAGGAAAACCTGAAACCACTCTCTCTTTTGATTATGATTTAGCCGGTAGAAAAACCAAAATCGATTTACCAGATAACTCAAGCATCCATTATCGTTATGAAGGATCTTTATTAACTTCTGTAGAAAGATATCAAGCAGATCGACAATTACACTATCATCACGATTATTTTTATGAGATCCCTTCTGGAAAAGTTCAAAAAAGTCATCTTATTAAAGACATAGGGGTACTCTCTTACTACTATGACGAGCATGACCGTTTACAAAAAACCCTATCTCCTTGGTGGTCAGAAATATTTGAGCAATTAGACCAAAAAGGACGTTTAATGGCAGTAACCATTAAAGATTCTTTGAATACTTATTCTCAAACATATCAATATGGTGAAGATCATCAATTGGTCGAAGAAACCGGAGATGGAGAACTTCATCATACTTATCAATATGACTCTTTATTTAATCGCTTAAAATTTAATTCAGAACAATGGAAAACCGACTCTCTAAATCAATTGATTGAAACCCCCTTAGCTTTTTATCGTTATGATTTAAATGGAAATTTGGTCGAAAAAAAAGGGAAAGAATCTGTTTATTATGAATATGATGCTCTAAATCGTCTTATTCGTGTCTCAACTCCGAATGATTTTGCTATTCACTTTATTTATGATTCGTTTGACAGGTGTTTACAAAAGCAAAATTACCACTGGGATGCAGACAATTCTAAGTGGATATTAGCGGATTCAAATTTCTATCTCTTTGATGGTCAAAAAGAAATTGGTTGTTTAAATACCGAGCGGCAGTTAACTCAATTAAGAGTTTTGGGAATAGGGAAAGGGGCTGAAATTAATGCTGCTGTAGCTCTTGAGCTAAATAACAAGATCTATGCTCCTATTCACGATCATCAGGGCTCGATTCGTTGCTTAATTGACACGGAAACTAAAGAAATCGCGGAGTTTTATCGCTATTCTGCTTTTGGTTCAGAAAGTATTTATAATACCTACGGAGAAAAGTTTACTATTTCGCAAATTGAAAATCCCTGGCGATTTTCTAGTAAGCGAATTGAAGAAAAAACAGGGTTGATTGGATTTGGGAAACGTTATTATGATTCAACTATTGGAAGATGGATAACCCCTGATCCTCTATTTTTTTACGATACACCTAACCTTTATACGTTCGTTCGCAATGATAGTATTAATCATTACGATCTATACGGACTTTTTTCTATTTCTGAAATTTGGGATTCTACTATTCCTTTTTTCTTTGATGCGTTTAGACAAATTCAGACTTCGGCCCATCATTTCAAAATTAAACTCCATAGTGAATTGAAATTGCCTGAGTCTTTTGCCAATACTTTTGAGAAAATTAACAGAAATATTTTTGGCAATACAACTTACATATTAATGGGCCATTCTTACGAAAAAACAGAGATAAACACCTATGGAGAAAATGAAATTAGCGATAAGGTACGAGTCACTTTTATTAATGGAATTTTAACCACTTATCAAGATATGTTGAGCAATTTAGAACTCATCTCAGAGTCACATGGAGGGGTAAAAGTGCATTACATTTTTCGTCCTACTGAAGGATGGACCTGGGATGTGAGCCGTGCTATAATGGTTAAACTAGCTTTTAACTTAGGCTTCCGCTCTATGCATGCGCATTTACTTGCTGCTCAATGGCGTTCCTTAATTCATGAAATGGGAGGTGTTAGTGGTGGAGGAACCATTATTCACTATGCCCATAGTTTAGGAGGAACAGAGACTGAACGTGCGCGAGATCTTTTAACACCTGAAGAACAAAAAATGATTCGAGTGATTTCATTTGGCTCGGCAACGCTTATTCCCAATAACGGTTTTCAAAGTGTCAAAAATATCGTCAGTGTCAATGATGGTGTCAGCACATTATTTGAACCATTTGGACATTTCCGTAATTATTTCGATCCAGATACGAATGTACAATTTCAAGGAGATTTTTCTCCTTTATTTTGGGGAGGCTGGCCTGGAGATCATTTTTTAAGCGGTCCAACTTATTCTCCGTTTATTCAATTTTATGGTAAACAATTTTTAGCAGAATTTGCTCCAACGTAAAATGAATGCGATTTTTTTGATTCAAAATTGACATAGACAAGGCGAATTTGAATAGCCATCATGGAAAGTTTCAGATAACATTGTCTAAAAGTTCTTGAAAAAAAGAAAGATCCTAATTATAATTTCGTCTTCTTTGCACTGGTAGCTCAATTGGATAGAGTACCCGGCTACGAACCGGGCGGTTAGAGGTTCGAATCCTCTCCGGTGCAATGTTTATACAACCTTTTCCTTCGGGGCCTTTTTCTACTAACGCCTATCTTATTGCTTGTTTGTCTACGCAAAAAGCGATTATTGTTGACCCTGCTCCAGAATCAGCAAATCTTCTCCTTGATTGTCTAAGGAAACATCATTTTATCCTACAATCTATTTTACTCACCCACTCCCATTGGGATCACATCGCTGATATCAATTCCATCAAAAAACTCTATGACATCCCCATTTATGTGCACCCTTTGGATCAACTGAATTTAGAAAAACCTGGTTCGGATGGTTTGCCTTGTTGGCTTACTATTCAACCTGTTAAAGCCAATATTTTTCTAAACGATGGAGATCTAATCCCTGTTGGTCAATTAACTTTTAAAGTCATTCACACTCCGGGACATTCTCCGGGAAGTGTTTGCTTTTATGAAATCTCACAATCCAAATTATTATCAGGAGATACCTTATTTAAAGGATCCATTGGAAATATCTCTTTTCCTACCAGCCAACCAGATTTAATGTGGACATCTTTGGACAAGCTAGCGCAATTACCCCCTTCTACATCTGTTTATCCAGGACATGGTCCCATGACAACAATTGGAAATGAGAATTGGCTTCCTAAAGCCAAACAATTATTTCAGTAAAAATAATACTTAAAAAACTTTTTAAAATTTAAAACTCCTTTTTTTGCAGGATTTTATTATTAAATTTTGAAGAAATGTGGGAACATAGGAACAGCATTTGATCAAATAAACCGAGTTTAAAGTTTTTAAAATCGAAAATTTTGGTTAAACAAAGAGAACTCTAAAAGTGAGGTGATTATGGGATTATTAGTTGGCAAACATGCTCCAGATTTTAAAGCAAAAGCCGTCGTGAATGGTCAAATTGTAAACGATTTTTCTCTGTTACACTTCAGAGGACAAAATGTCATTTTATTTTTTTACCCTTTAGATTTTACTTTTGTTTGCCCAACAGAACTACATGCATTTCAAGAAAAACTTGAAGAATTTGAAAAAAGAAATGCACAAATAATTGGATGCTCTGTTGACAGCTGTTATAGCCATTTAGCGTGGTTGAATACCCCTAAAAGTAAAGGAGGAATTGAAGGTATCGATTACCCTCTAATTTCCGATCTAAACAAAACCATTGCACATGATTATGATGTGTTAATTCCTCATGAAGGCATTGCTTTCCGTGGCCTATTTTTAATTGATAAAGAAGGAATTGTCCGTCATCAAGTTATCAATGATTTACCCTTGGGACGCTCAGTTGATGAGGCGCTTCGTATTTTAGATGCTCTTCTTTATTTCGAAAAAAATGGAGAAGTCTGTCCAGCGAATTGGCAGCACGGCCAAAAGGCTTTTAAACCTTCTAATGAAGGGTTAGAAGAATATTTTGCGACTGTTCCTGTTAGTCGTCCAAAAATCTAAAAAATAATAACCTCTTTCTTTTACAACTCAGAAAAACCCAGCATTCGAGTTTTTCTGGGTTATTTTCAAGGAAATTGGACGCTTTAAAATTCAAATCTCTTTACAGAGTTTTGTATCCTTAAAACTTCTGAATAAGAGTTCCCATTTGCTGTCCCATCAAACAGCGTATTTCATAACCAGATTGGGTGGCATCTAACAAGTCTTGATCAAATCGAATCCTTCCTTTTTGAAATAATAAAATTAACGAAGATCCTCCAAATTCAAAGTATCCCTTTTCATCGCCTTTTAAAGCAGGTTGAAATGGACAATAGGTTTGTTGAATGCTACCTACATTTGTCGCTCCAATTTCTAAATAAAGAATTTTTCCAAAATGTGTGGTTGCTAACTCGCAAATAGTGCGTTTATTTTGTGTAAAAATATTGAGATTTTTTTTAATCGCTAAAGGGTTGACAGAGTAAAGATATCCATTAAGTAGCCGCGTTTCGCCTGGGATACAGTCACAGGGGAAATGAAATCGATGATAATCTGAGGGACAAAGTCGGACAATCACCATACTTCCTCCCTGATATTTCTGAGCTAACTCTTTATTTTCTAATAGCGAAGCTAAACTAAACTTTTTGCCTTTTACAATAAATCCATCAACTTGATCTATATCTTGATAAAAGTAATAGCGTCCATCAGCAGGCATAGAAACGATTTTCTCTCCTAGTGCAATAGGGCGGAACTCGGGCTTTAAACGACGAATAAAAAAGTCATTAAATGATTTAAAATGGGTTAGAGGCATTAAAAATTCTGAAATATTTACATCAAAATTTTTGATAAAGGGTAGAATTTTTTTTACACTAGAAGGGCGTTTTTGTAAAAGTCCGTAACAATGAGAAATAAAAGGCCATTTTGCCAATGGAGGTAAAAGAAAAGGTTGTATTAAGCGACTTAGTTTGCTATCTCCATAAAGAAAACGAATGACAGCTCCTTTGTAAACTTTTTCAATTTGTTTTTTTCCCGTTAAACGATCCACGTAAATAATGTCAGACATGGCGCCCACTCCTCAACTTATGCAAATAATTCGATGCTAATTGATAATCAAATAGATGCATCAAAAATAGATTTAATATAACATATTTCTCATTGTTATATCAAGAATCACAAATACAAATTTAAAGCATCATGGAATTTATTCATCAACCCTATTACCCAGGTGAAACAATTGCAGCAATTGCAACCCCTCCAGGTGAGGGAGGAGTAGCGATTATCCGCATTTCAGGCGATCAATCTCTTGAAGTAGCTGCTAAAATTTTTTCAGGCCCCATTTTCAGCTATCGCTCACATACTGCACATTACGGGCAAATTTATAATTCATCAGGCGAACATGTCGATGATGTTTTGGTCCTTATAATGCTTGGTAAACGCTCTTATACAGGAGAAAATACTGTAGAAATTCATTGTCACGGAGGAAGTTTAATTACTCGCAAAGTTTTAGAAGTCGTTTTAGCAGCCGGAGCTCGAGCAGCATTGCCTGGTGAATTTACTTTTAAAGCTTACATGAATGGTAAAATTGATTTAGCTCAAGCCGAAGCTGTTCAAGAACTCATTTGTGCAAAAAATGAAAAAGCCCTAGGCGCGGCAGAAAGTCAACTAAAAGGTTCTTTATCAAACCGGGTATTGGCCTTTCAATCAACCTTAACTCAAATTGCAGCGATTTTAGAAGCCTGGGTTGACTTTCCTGAAGAAGGATTAGAATTTGCCACCATGGATGAATTGGATCAAGACTTAGAAAGGACTGCTAAAGACATGGAAAAGTTAGTGAATTCTTTTCACAATGGAAAAATTTTACATGATGGCCTTTCTATTTGCTTGATTGGATGCCCAAATGTAGGTAAGTCTTCTTTGATGAACGCTCTGCTAGATAAGGATCGAGCTATTGTTTCCCCCATTCCTGGCACCACTCGAGATGTTTTAGAAGACCATCTACGTCTGAATGGACTACACATCAAATTGAGTGATACGGCAGGGATTAGAGAAGCTAATGAAAGCGTTGAACAAGAAGGCATTCGTCGTTCTAAAAAAGCTATGCAAGAAGCCGATTTAATTTTACTCGTTTTAGATGCGCATAAAGGATTGGAAAAAGAAGATCAGGAATTATTAAAACAAGTCCCTTTTCATAAAACAATCGTCATTTGGAATAAAATTGATCTCAATCCAAGAAATCTTCCTTGCTTAGAGGTTCCTTTTCTTGTTCATTTATCTGCTAAAGAAAAAATAGGATTAGAAGAGCTGCATCAAACAATTGATACCATTATTTGGCAAGATGGCCCTCCTTCCAAAGAAGAAATCCTTATTACAAATGTTAGACATAAAGAAGCTCTTATCGAATCGATTGAATCTTTAAGACGTGTAAAAATAGGTCTTCGACATCAAGTTTCACCTGAATTTCTAACTTTAGATATGCGCCAATCTTTATTAGAACTCGGGAAAATCATTGGAACTAATATCTCTGAAGATATTCTATCAGCAATTTTTTCTAAATTTTGTATAGGAAAATGAATAAGCATACAATAGCAAAAAATATTCAGCGTATTCTCAATGAACTTTACCCAGCTCCTGCAGTTCCTTTAAGTCATCATGACAGCTATACCTTACTTATCGCTGTTCTTTTATCCGCTCATTGCACCGATGCACGAGTTAATAAAGTAACCCCTATTTTATTTAAAAAAGCAAGCACTCCCCAAGAAATGGTGAAACTATCCATTAATGAAATTGAATCTATTATCCATTCATGTGGACTCGGATTTCGTAAAGCGACAAATATCTGGGAACTTTCGGATCGGCTAATCAAAGATTATGAAGGAAAAGTTCCGGCTTCATTTGAAGCATTAGAGTCGCTACCTGGGGTCGGACATAAAACAGCTTCTGTCGTCATGTCTCAAGCATTTCAGGAAGCCGCTTTCCCTGTGGATACTCATATTCACCGTTGCGCTCGAAGATGGGGATTAAGCAATGGGAAAAATGTTAAACAAACAGAAAAAGATTTAAAATCTCTTTTTCCCAAAAAAGATTGGACTCGTCTTCATTTACAAATCATTTATTTTGCAAGAGAACATTGTCAAGCCCGCTCACATCAAACTCCCATTTGCCCTATTTGTTCTTGGATAGTAGAAAATCCAATTTGATATCCTAGGCATAAGCTCCAATTCATACGTGTTTCAAAGCAACGGTAATTAATTGAGCTAAGTCAATTTCTTCTGGAAGTTCTTTCATCCCTTGTTTAATCGCTTTTTGGGCTGTGGTTTGATTATAACCAAGATTTATAAGGGCCAACATGGCATCTTGAACAGATTTGGATTTGGGATCTTGCGTTAAAGGCTCTATATGATCAGACGTATCTAAATGCCCAATGGCAGCTAACTTATCTTTTAATTCTACAATTAAACGCTCCGCAGTTTTCTTGCCAACACCTGGGACACGGCAGAGTGTAGATAAATCTTGTCGCATAACAGCTATTTGAAGCTCGCTCATCGAAAGATGTCCGATTAAGCTTAAAGCCATCTTAGGACCAATACCTGTAACATTCATTAAAATTTCAAAAATATCGCGTTCTTGGTAACTTAAAAATCCATAAAGCGTGTGAGAAAATTCTCTAACTACATAAGTGGTATAAAATTGAACTGGCTCCCCAATTTGGGGAAGTTGCCCTAATAGGCGACAAGGGATAAAAAGTAAATATCCTACACCATGAACATCAACAATAGCTTGAGAAGGATTGAAAAAAGCTAATACTCCTTTTATATATGCAAACATAGTATTTAATTTAGCTCCTCAAGTTTCATATTGACTTTGTTTTAAAATGGGCATTTGTGCATGGCAAATAGCTAATGCCAAAGCATCTGCAGCATCTTCTGGCGTTGGAGGAATTGATAGATTAAGTAACCTCTGAACCATGCCTTGAACTTGATATTTGCTTGCTCTTCCTGTCCCAACAACAGCTAATTTAGCTTTTGAGGGAGCATATTCATAAATAGGAATTCCTCTTTTTTTAGCAGCAATCATGATAACACCTCTTGCCATTCCCAATTTCATAGCACTTTGAACATTTTTAGAAACGTATTGTGTTTCCACAACGACAGCATGAGGCTGATGTTGATCGATTAACTGTTCAACTCCTTGACATATGACTAAATAACGCTCAGACAATTTATAATGAGAAGGAGGGCGAATACAACCGTAATCGACAGGAACATACTGATGGCCTTCAATGCGAATGACTCCAAAACCAGTTATTTTTGTCCCAGGGTCTAATCCTAAAATAATAACTTGATTGCTCATGAAAGGGAATTTGGTTTTGGTTTATCTTGCCTAAATTTCATACCAAACAAATCATATTTTTCTTCGTCTTCTTGGCTTGGATGTTGAACGGACTCGGGCTGTTCTTCTTCACTATTATTTTGTTGATTTGACTTATCTACTAATTCTTGCATGGTGTGTAAAAAATTCTGAGAGGAAGGTCCACCCATGAAATTCCCTAAATTGGCGATAAGGTTTTGCATTTGTTGGTGTTTCTCTTCAATTTTCTTCAATTTCTTAACGCAATTTTCACTTTCTTGCCATTTGTCATACATGCAAAAGTATTTTTCTTCCCATTTAGAAACTTGGCTTTCAGTGCTTTTTAAAGCATCATGTAATTGTTCTTGAAGTTTTTTCTCTTGTTTTTGAGAAATTCCTAAACTAGCCTGAAGCTGATTAATTTGAATTTTGAAGTTTTCGTTATTTTGAGAAATTTCTTCTAACACTCTTTGTTGACCTTCAACTTTTTCAGATAAAATAGCCGCTTCTTTCAATTTTTTTGCTAAATGTTGCTGAGCAATTTTAAAGCGAGTTTCGCTTTCATTCACTAAATGATTCATTTCATGTAGATGTGTTTCTTGGTTTTCTTTATCACGCAATAACTGAAAAATTTGCCCTTCTTTTTCCGACAATATTTGATTTTTTTCTTTCAAAAGCTCACTAAAACGTATGACTTCTTGTTCAGATTTTACACGAATATCTAACGCCTCTTCTAAACTTTCATTCAGTTGGTTCCATTCTTCTTTCAACAGCTCATATTTTTCTTGAATCTGCATTTTTTCTTGAGAAGAAAGTTCCATTTGAAATAAACGTTCTTTTAATTGTTCCTGTTTTTCAAGTGTGTGATTTAATAAATTTTCTTTTTCCTTTAGACACTCCTCAAGCTCTTTTTTACTTTGATTCAAGTCTGGAATTTGGATTTGAAAAGCCGCTAAATTAGAAGATTGATGCTCCAATTCTATTTGCAATTGTTTAATTTGATGTTCAAGTTTGACTTTTTCATTTAAAACTTCGACATAATGCGTCTCTAAAGCCTTTGTATCATAATTACCTTGCTTGAGAGTTTGTTTAATTTCTTCTAGTTCTAAGCGAAGTTGGTAGGAAACAGTATGAGAAGCAATCACTTCTGTTTGATGTTCGGCAATTTCTCGTTGCGATAATAAGTGCTTAAGATGTTGAATTTCTTGCTCATATTTTTGATAATTTTTTGAAGCTAGGGCTTGCATTTCTTGAGTTCTTAAATTCGACTCGCTTAATTCTTCGCGCAGGCGCTCTGTTTCTTTACCACTAGCTTCCTCCTCTCTTTGATTCGAATGAATAATTTGCATTTTATTCGACGCATGAACAGCCTGATCGTTTTGAAATCTTAATTCTTCTTGAGTTTGTTGAAGAAGATTTCTAAGAGAAATAAATTGGTCTCTTAAAGCATCTAATTCTTCATCATGATTACTTTGCAATTTTTTAAATTTTGCACTAGATTGAAGTAATTGTTCTTTTAATGATTGACTTATTTTTTCCTGGCTAAACAATTGGTTTTGAAGTTTTTTTATCTCTTTTTCACTTTGTTGTTTAAGCGTAACTAATAATCTTTTCAAATGCAAAATTTGTGCAGCCTCGTTTAAAGAGTTAACTTCATTAGAGGAAGAGTCAGAAGAATCATGATCTTTTGTTTGCATAAGTTTTGCCAAAGAGATATCTCTAAAATTAAAGTGAATTTAGCTGTAAAGATAAGAGTTTAGCCTTAGAAGATCAATGGTTTTTGTATGTTTAACCCATGATAAAAATAAATCTATAAATTCAAATTGCTAAATAAAAATTTTGATTTGAATAGCATAGCTGCAATGGAGTTTTTCACGTTTAATTGGCTAATGGCCTTTTTGAAAATGATTCATCATAGTCACATTTTAAAGCAGGTTTCGAAATTTATTTCTGTTTTTTGATATAAGTAAGACTTTAAAATTCGTCGCTTGAATTAAAAAGGAAAATCGCTTTGTCAAAAAAAAATTTTTTATCTTTAAATCCGCAAAACATCATTATTCGTATGCCTAATTGGCTAGGAGATCTGGTGATGGCAACACCTATCCTTGCTGACTTAAAAAACTATTGGCCCCATGCAAAATTAACAGTCG
Organism: Candidatus Protochlamydia amoebophila UWE25; assembly: GCF_000011565.2. Lineage (NCBI taxonomy): Bacteria > Pseudomonadati > Chlamydiota > Chlamydiia > Parachlamydiales > Parachlamydiaceae > Candidatus Protochlamydia > Candidatus Protochlamydia amoebophila. The sequence goes on along the minus strand of NC_005861.2, from coordinate 29,432 downwards.
TCTGCCAAGGATTATTGGGAGCTGTCATTGAACATGATCCACATATCCACCATGTTATTTCCTTTGAACGTTCTAAAAGTTGGAAGCAATCACAAAAATGCAATGAAAATTTGTTAATTTCTTTGAAGAAAGGAAATTATGATTTAGGTATTTTACTCACAAATTCATTTTCTTCTGCTTGGAAATTTTGGCAGGGAAACGTTAAAAATAAAATCGGATATTCTACACATTGGCGTAGTTGGTTGCTTGATCATGCCATCCCTTTTTCACCTAATTATACTCAACAACATCTTGTTGTAACCTATAAACAGTTATTAGAGCCTCTGGGTATTTCGCTCTCTAATAACTCCCCAACGCTTTACCTCACAAAAAAAGAATTAGAGAATACTCAACAACAATTGATTTCTCATAGGGTTGAACCTCAAGATCTAATCATTGGCATCAATCCTGGAGCTGCCTACGGGTCAGCAAAATGTTGGTTACCTGAAAGGTTTAAAGATCTCACAGAAAAATTATTAACCAATCCTCGTACAAAAATTTTATTTTTTGGAGATAAAACAGGAACTCCTCTCGTCAATGAAATTTGCCAAGGGTTGCCAGACCGCGTCATTAATTTGGCTAGTAAAACTTCTATCAGAGAATTAATGGCCTATATCAAGCTTTGCCATGTCTTTTTAACAAATGACAGTGGACCTATGCATGTAGCTGCTGCTTTAAATACTCCTCTTATTGCTTTATTTGGATCCACAAGTGATATCGCAACAGGCCCCTATCAAGGAGGAACGGTCATCCATAAGCATGTTCCTTGTTCACCCTGTTATCGAAGAGAATGCCCCATTGATTTTCGGTGTATGAAACGCATTGAAGTCGAGGAAGTTTATCAGTCAATTTGTTCTTATCTTCCTCTTTAATTCATCAGCGAAGTTAAATTTTACGAATCTAACCTTTTAATTTTTTTTGCAGATTTATCGGTTAAATTGGCTAAAAAAATTAATTAAATTACAGTAATGGAGTATTCGTAATCTCAGTAAATAATTCGATTAAACTAGCAATCATTTTAGTCTAATTTCCCGCCATTTTCAAAAAAGGGTGTTCATACGTTTTGAAAAAAATTTGGATATTTAAAAAATATAGATAAATTTACAGAGCACAGTCAGTAAAGTATAACCAAAACTGTCATTGGAAGCATTTAACTAAATATTTATTCGTTGAATAAGCTATTTAATAGAAATCTGGCCTAGTTTTAATTTTCATCAATCTATGAAATAACCGGCAGTTTACAAATTCCTGTTTTAATTTTCTTAACAATTGGTATAACTATCTTGAATTAGAAACTAGATCTTTTATTTCAATAAAATTTTCTTCAATCATGCTAGCAAAAAAAGCAAATGATCCTCTTCTAAAATTTTGGACTCTCTTATCAAAACAAGAACAACAAAATTTAACGCTTCAAATAAAACAAATTAATCGCACTCTTCTCGATCAACAAATAGCTTTAATTAACCCATCTAAATCAGTTGATTCTTTTATTGAACCATTTAAAGATTATGCGTTTGCAGGAAATGAAAAGCTGCAATTAAAAGGTAAGCAACTCCTTCAAAACGGAAAGATGGGGTGTATTGTTCTCGCAGGTGGGCAAGGAACCAGGCTTTGTTTTGAAGGCCCTAAAGGACTTTTTCCTGTTTCTGTTATTAAGCATAAGTCATTATTTCAACTTTTAGCAGAAAAAACTGTTGCCGCGAGTAAACAAGTTAACTTTCCTTTATCTCTCGCCATTATGACTTCACCAAAAAATGATCAAGCAACTAAACAGTTTTTTGTTGAAAATGACTATTGGGGTTTATCTAAAGGTCAAATTTCATTTTTTTGCCAAAGTACCCTCCCTTTGCTAAATGCAGAAGGGTCTCTATTTTTAGAAACCAAAAGCCGTATAGCCGAAGGGCCTAATGGCAATGGGCATTGTCTACATGATTTTTATCAATCGGGCTTATACGACGTATGGAAACAACGGGGTATTGAATACATTAATATTATCTTAGTGGATAATCCATTGGCAGATCCATTTGATGCAGAATTACTTGGTTTCCATCATCAACAAAAAGCTGAAATTACTATTAAATGTACTGAAAAGCACGAACCTCAAGAAAAAGTCGGAATTCTTGTTAAAGAAAATCACCGAGTAAAAGTGATTGAATATTCTGAATTACCTGATCAGCATAAAAATGCTAGCGAAGCTAACGGTCGTCTTCAATACTGTTGTGCAAATTTAAGCTTATTTTGTTTTTCCATGTCTTTTATTGAAAATACGCTCCCAAATCACCCCTTTTTGCCTCTACATAAAGCTTGGAAAGCAGCAAAATTTGTGAACGAGCAAGGAGTTACTACACTGTCTTCCCATCCCATCGCTTGGAAATTTGAAACTTTCATTTTTGATTGGTTACAATATTCTAAAAAAGTTTTCGCTTTATTATATCCACGTCACCACTGTTTTGCTCCTTTAAAAAACTTTCAAGGAAATGACTCATTAGAATCTGTTCAAAAAGCACTTATCTATCGTGAAAAAGAAATTTTAAAGTCGATTACGGGTTTAGAACCTTCTTCAAACTTAATAGAATTAGCAGCTGATTTTTACTATCCGACAGCAGATTTATTAAATAAATGGAAAAATCGTTTAGCAAAAACCTTGTATGTAGAACCTTAAAAAAGGTGGCAAAATTAGTTTTTTAGTGCACAAAAATTTCATCTATACAAAGCAAAACTTTTGCTAATCATTAACAGACTTGAATTGGAAGCTCGAAAGTACTGCATAGATAGAAAAATAGAAATTTTCTTCTTTTCTGTGCTCTAACATTAAAATATTAAATTTTATGTTATTTTAACGCTTAGTATGCGTTCCCCATTTTTCATGCATGAAAACTTCTAAAGGGGAAAATACCACTTTATCAACAAGTAAGCCAACAGCAATAATTACAAACATCACTCCAATGACTGCATCCATAGCGTGAAGCTCTCGGCCATAGTGCAATAAATTACCCAATCCAAAACCTGTTAAAATGGTAATATAAATTTCTGCAGCCATTAAGGATCGCCAAGCAAAAGCCCATCCCTGCTTCATTCCGCTAATAATAAATGGCAACGCTGCGGGCACAATTACTTTAAACCAAGTGTGAAAGCCTTGAGATCCTAATGTGCGTGCCGCTCTGACATAAAGAGGAGGAACATTTTTAACCCCTGCATCAGTTGCTAAAGCGATAGACCATATAGATCCCATAATAACAATAAAAAACATCGCTTTTTCTGTTTGGCCAAACCACAATATGGCTAAAGGTGCCCAACAAACGCTGGGAAGCGTTTGCAAGCCAAGTGCTAAAAAACCAATTGTATCTTCAAATAGTTGAAAACGAGCATTTAACAGCCCTATAGGAATTCCCACTAATAATCCGACAAGGTATCCTTGAATAAGTCTTTTTAAAGTAACATAGCTCGCTGAAATTAATGTGCCATCTTGTAAGGAACTAATTAAATAGTGCAGTACTTGAAGAGGCGAAGGAACTAAAACAGGTGACCAAATTTCAGCGTAAACGAGTAATTGCCATAGGACAGTTAAAGTTAAAAAAAATAAACTAGCATGAAAGATTCTTTGTAAATTCATATTCTTTCTATTAAAGGCATTTGATTTTTTAATATATGCGTAATTTCACTAGCAAATTGGGCTACTTCTATACTTCGAATATCTCTAGAACGTGGTAATCGAATAAAAAATTCTTGTTGAATACGTCCTGGATGGGAAGAAAATAAAAATAACTTATCCCCTAGACAAACCGCCTCCGCAACGTTGTGTGTAACAAAAACAATTGTTTTCTTTTGTTGTTCCCAAATTCTTTGGATATCTTCGTAAAGTTGTTCCCTTGTAAATGCGTCTAAAGCAGCAAAAGGCTCATCCATTAAAAGGATATGGGGATCTGGAGCTAAAGAACGTGCTAAAGCAACGCGTTGTTTCATTCCTCCTGATAATTCATGTGTGTGTGCGTAAGCAAACTTATCTAGGCCAACCAATTTTAAATAACTATGAGCCAATTCTTTTCTTTCTTTTGCTGTCAGTCCGGGCTTTAATTTTAATCCAAATAAAACATTGTCAATCACATTTAACCACGGAAAAAGAGCTGACTCTTGAAACATCACTAATCGATCACTCCCAGGTCCGGTAATTTCTTTACCTTCGCAATAAATCTTGCCTTGATCAGGAAATTCTAATCCTGCAATTAAATTTAATAACGTACTTTTACCGCAACCTGAAGGCCCTACTAAACAGACAAATTCTCCAACATTTACGCTTAATGAAACACGCTCAAGAGCTTGCACATTTCCCGATTTCGCTTTAAATGTTTTACTAACATTATCGATAATGATTTCTGCAAGGGTGAGTTCAACTTCTGTCATGAATTAAACCTTTGGAGTGATCAATTTCTTCCAATACCTCAGCAAGAAGGCGAAGATCATACAATCCTTTAAGTTGGGGCTGTTGCTTAAAAAAACCAATCTCATAAGCCCAGTTAGCATAGCGATATAGAGAAGCTTGAATAGGTGCATACGTTAATTCGATTTTTTCCCAAGCCCGATCTATAATTTCTTTCGCTAAATTTCTAAATACTTCTTTTTTTAATTCTTGGTTAAAAAAAACTTTAGCTTGCTCACTGTTTTCCTGAATCCACTCCGTTAATTTAATATGAGCTAAAATCCACTTTTTGACTAAATCTGGCCGATTTTGTAAAAAATTTTCAGTACTAACTAAATGCGTCGTGACATACTTTCCACCAGTTTGCTTCCAAAGAGAACTTTCTTCTAAAAAAACCTCTCCTTTAGCTTCTTCAACCAATCGGCTTGCCCAAGGTTCAACTGCCCAAGCAGCATCTAAATCTCCTTGGTGAAAAAGGGTGAATTGATCCACATTTTCCATTGGAATAACCGTGACCTGTCCCCCAAATAAGTTAAATTCAAAACCATTCGAATAGAGCCAAGCCCTAGCTGCCACATCTTGAGTATTCCCTAACTGAGGAGTCGCAATTATTTTTCCTTGAAAATCTGAAATTTTTTTAATTCGATTCGATTGAATAATCAATGAAGCACCCCCGCTGCAAGAACCACAAACAACGCGAATTGTTTTTCCCTTTGCTTTCAGGTAAGCATTAATTGTTGGACTCGGGCCTACATATGTTAAATCTAATGAATCTGCAAACAGAGCTTCCATTGCACTCGATCCCGCTTGATAAACATACCATTGAATCTCTACATCCGGACCTAAAAAGCTTTCAAACCATCCTCTTTGTTCTCGACTTAACCCATGACCAATGACAGCTTGCGCATGAGTGATGGTCGCAAAATGTCCCACTCGTATGACTGTTTTTTCTTTTAAATGTTCCTGAGCAAAAAGCTTAAAATAACACATTAAGCAGAAGCAAAGAATAGAAACTACCTGCATGGCGAACAACCTATGTTTTATTCCAACACAACAAATTTTCACGCTCGTTGGACGATGCGATCTAGTTCGTTACCATACCCAATTCAAGAATTTTTCCTCTAATTTTTATGAAGCTGTCAACCATTAGCCTGAATGCAAAGGGTTTATATCTCAAAAATCTAAGTTTTTAAAAGTTTAAAACTAAAATCTCAAATTAATTAATTATTTAAAGCATTTTGGCATGCTTTTTTCATTCAATTTAAAATAAAATCTATTTTTATAATTTAATTATATAATTAAATAAGTTAATTGTTTTTATTATATAATTATAATTAACAAATTAAACATGGTTATTATTATGCCAATTGAATTTGTTAGTACAAATCCTTTAGAAAAAATACAATCAAACCCTCAAAATACAGAAGAAATTAAATTAAAAAATAACAATTTTATATTACCTAATGGAAAACAATACTTTATTAGTAAATTTAAAATAGATGGAAAAGAAATTGAAGTTAGTAAACTTAGTTCTGAACAATTGCAAAGTATTGCTTTAATAGCAGATAAATTATTTAAATCCGTTTCTTCTTTAAACTTAAAAAGAAATGACCTGAATTCTATTGGGATCATGGCGACCCCTAATAAAACCACTGCAGTCACTGTTAATTATAAAGATTCAACCGACACTCAAAGTGTGAAAGAAGAAAAAGTCAATCGATTAATTCATCAAGAGTTCAAGAAAAAATTTCCTAGCTGCTTAGCTGAAAATATTCAAAGAGTTAAAACAACTCAAACAATTGCGCAACATCAAATTCAATTTTCAAGTGCCTATGGAGACGGACAAGAATTAGATGGGATGCCAGGTAATGAAGAACCCCTCACTAAAACTTCAGCACGTTTAATTGGACCAAAAACATTGCCTAGCGAACAAGTGATCACTCACACTTATTCTATCGATGGACAAGATTATGCGACTCAATACATCACAAGAGACACAACAGTCGATCAAACAATTGAATTCTGTAAAAATATGATTTCTCATTTAAGGGTAAAATTGGAGAAAGCTTCAGAAGAAGACAAAACAAAAATTATGTCCAAACTCCGTTTGTATGAAAATTCCTTAAATAATGCTAAAAAATTTCGAGAAAATGAAGATTGGTTAAGCTCGGATTATTTTCGAGGACAGATCCGTGAATCAGGCTTTGCTCAAGCTACAGAATCTTATGTCTCAGCCCCCGTCAATATGCGATATCAAGAACTGCAAGTTGATGGAAAAAAAGAGGTTGGATTTTATAGGGTGGGAATCATGTCTGATATGCGAAATGGTTTCTATAGTTTATCCGATTTAAAATCTTTTAAAAATGAACCAAAAAAGGTAAATGATTTAATCCAAAATTTATCAAAAAAATTGAATTCTAAGCTTACAAATGATCAACGAGTCTCTATTGAAAATGCTCTTAATAATTTAAAAATTATGAGAGGAAGCCCATCTTACATTGATATAGTATATCAGGAACGTAAAATGATGATTGAACAACAAATGGTTCAACTCATTGCAGGTCAAGTCCGCCAAAATCCTCAAAAAGTTTTAGAAGCCTTTGAAGCAGGAAATAGTTTTGATTTGGTGCATGTCGCTCTGCTTAACCAAAGAAAAAGTGAAATGGGCTCTACGGGTTGGGTACATGATGAACGGGTAGAAATGGAAGATATGCAAGAAATTTTCGCAGAATTTAACGGAAAAAAATTGTGTTTTAATGGAACGGGACCTTTGATCGATGGGGATATGGTTTATCTTCCTTATCAAATCAAAGCTTCAGAAATTGTCACAATTCCCTTAGCAACGGCCTTTTTTAATACATCTGTACAAGGCAATACACATAACAATAAAACACAATTAAAGATAAATACCCAGCAGCTTCGACAATTACTTATCTCCCATCCACATTTATTTGATAAATTTCCGGAGATTAAAAAATCACTATTAGAAGATTCATCCACAAGTTATACACTTGCAGAAGAATTAATCATGGTTCTTCTATCCTCTAAAACTTTTTGCGTTTCTTTAGGTTGTTTAAGTGCTAAAGATCGAACTGGTCTAGTCGCTGAACGTTTAATGTTAAGACACCTTCACCCTCATCTTCCTTCAAAGAGAAAACATGATTTTGATAAATCCATTTTTGATCCTAATGGGCCAGCAGTTAGAGTTGTTACAGACAATACCCCTAAATTTAAAGTATTGAAAGTGAATCCTCGCGCCTCCCTTCCACAAGGTTTTAACTTCTTGGATCGAATAAAAATGGTATATAGTCTATTAAAAGCATCTTTTTAAACTCCTATTCTCTTGACACTGACTTTATCTTGCCGTTTTATGAAAAAGTTATTCCAATTGTTGCTAAGACATAAAAAAAATAAAATAAGGTGCAAATTAAAGCAAATATTCCAAAAATTGCACCGTTCCGGGTTCTTTTAGTAGGGCGTTTATCAAAAAAGATAGCCCACAACATCAAAGAAAAACCATATACATACATAGCAATATAAATATAAAAAGTTGCAATATCCACAAAAAACTCACTTTGAATGATGTAGGTGTCTTACAAATATTTAGTTTATTAAAAAATCTCTAAAATAAACCACAAATAAAATCCAAAATCGATGTAATGAATTCATTGTCTCACACTTTAAGTCTGTTGCTAAGACTACTTTGATACCAAAACAATTGGATTTGGCGACATCAAAATTCATGAACTTATGATTACTTATATGATGGCTTAATTGATCCATAAAAAACTTTTTGATTCTCTTGGCTAATGCCGGATTAGTTATTTTTCATTGCGGCACAAGACAGGCAATTTTGAAAACAAGAATTTGTAGATTTTCGATCTTAATTTAGCCAGTTGCGGACCAAAAAATTAACTGACAAAGCAATAATAATAACTGTCGGATCGGTTAGTTTAAATGAAGATTTTATTCAAATTTTTCAAAACAAATCCTCAAAAACTTACTAAGCTATCTTTAGTTTATTTAATCGAGGGATTAGAAAAAAAGAATGTTGATTTGATAGCGATTGGAAGAGCAAGACTTGGTGATGCTTCATAGCCCAAAAAAGTTTTAAATGAACAATTTACTCTTATAAATTCTTTTTCATCAAAGTCTTTAACAACCCTTGTTTGAAATAAATTCTTTATTTAGCACAAATTTTTTGTTCTCGTATTTTTAAATTATTGTGGGTGAGGTTAATCAATTTAATTTAATTAAATAAATTTTTCCAGACGCGTTTGAATCCCAGATAAGCGAAAACTTTGTTGAGAAATTGTTTTTTCAATTGTGAAATCGGTTCCCCACACCTCAATATGTTTACGAGCCCTCGTAACGCCAGTATAAAAAACTTCTCTACCAAAGCATTCCGATCCTTCAGGTAACATTAAAATGACTCTCTCGAATTCGCTGCCCTGACTCTTATGGACAGATAAGCAATAAGCTAATTCATACTTAGGAAGTAAACAAGCGGGTAAACAACGCATATTTTCTCCCTCATCTTTAGAAGGAAATAAAGCATAATCTTCGCTCGTTATTGATTTTAAAGGTAGTTTTCGAATTAACACACCAGTTTCGCCATTGAACAAATTTTGTTTGTAATCATTCGTGACAATAATAATAGGAATTGCTAACCACCCTGGTGATAGTTTTATTTGGCTCACATGATTCCAAATGAGCTGATTAATGCTATCTACTCCAAAATACCCTTTTCGCATAGGTGATAAAATACGAATGGTATTAAAAAGCTCTAATATTTTTTGATTATCGTGAACTTTTATAGATAAAGGAAAATGATTCATAACGTGCTGGACAAATTCTTTTTGCGCTTCTCTTCTATCTGGAGACAAATTTAAACGAGAAATCCCAGCAATCTGTGTTTCGTTAAGCATGCTCAACGTTTCTTGACCCTTTCCTTGATTAATATAATGCGCCAATGAAACAATAGAGCTTAATTCTGTGCGTAAACAAACTTTCAGTTCTGTACAGGGAATTTTTGTTTTTAATTTCGTCAAATCAGCAAATAAACTTCCTGCTTCCACAGAAGGTAATTGATGCTGATCACCGAGTAAAATCAGTCGCGAGCCTTTTTTTAAAGCTTCAAATAAATAAGCCATCATTTTGACATCGATCATCGAACTTTCATCTACAATAATCAAATCCGCTGCTAATCTTATACCAGATTCATTTCTTGAGCGATTATTAATTCCCAATAATTGATGCAAAGTTTTTGCTTTTAAAGGAGGAAAATCTTTTAACTGCGCGGTGACTAAACTCAAACTTTTTTGTAAATTTGCAGCAGCTTTACCCGTCGGTGCTGCTAAAGCAATTTGGCAGTTTTTTTTCTGACATTCTTTTAAACTATCCCAATAAATTTGAATAAAACGGCCAGCCGTAAAAGTTTTTCCGGTTCCAGGTCCACCAGTAATAAGTGAAAGAGACGATAAGCATCCTGTTAAAATTGCTTGAGCTTGTTCCAATAACAATTTTTTTTTCAACACACATTCATTAAGGTGTTGTTCAAGAACAACTCGATTTAATTCAAGCGTTGGGGATGTTTGTAAATGTTTGTTTAAATTTTTTAGAAAAACTGTTTCCAAAACCCAATGTTTTTGCAAATAAAAATTGCCTTTATGCATACATATGGGAGTATTCGGATAAACAGAATTTTCAAGGCTATCCATAGCTGTCACAAAATTAACCGGAATATTTTGTGATCCCTGCAAAATTGAATGGGTTAAATTCTCTAACTCTTCATTAGATAACGGTGCTGCCGCTTCATTCGTCCAAAGTTGTTTTACCGTAGGAAATAAAGTCTGATTCCTGATTTCCACGCATAAATGCCCCTCTTGAGCAGCCATCAAAAGATGGCAAATAAACAACACAAGGTTTTGATTGATCCATTGATCTTTAATAATTTCTAAAGTTAAAAGATAGTTTAAATAAGAAAGTTGATTTTTACTTAATAACTGATTAACGAGGGGCCAATTCGGTAAGTCTTGAGCTCTTTTTGTGCCCAACCAAGGAGCTAACTTATATGATTCTAAAAAATTTTGCTTTGCGAATCCTCTTTCCATTACCTTCACTCGTAATTTTTAGGCGAGAAAATTTTTATTAGATCCTGCGCGTCACAAAAATAAATTCCTGATTGTTTATTAGATTGAATTCCTCTTAAAAATAAGTAAAAAAATCCGCCAAAGCATTCTTCAAATGCTCGTGTTTCCACCAATTTTAAATATCGTTTCAGTGCTTCAGTATAAATTTTAGCTTGTACGAAATAATTATGGTCCAACATAGCTTGATGTAAATGAAAAAAATCATAACACTCGTTTGATGATCCAAGCCAATTACTTTTCCAATCGACAATATAATATTTACCTTTATGAACAAAAATCAAATCAATAAAACCTTTAATTAATCCTTGCCCTTCTACCAATCCCTCTATTGCTAAATCACTTTCATACGGAAAAAGAAAAGTCATTTCACGAACCAATTTCGATGGCTCAATATCCGCTAAACAAAAGGGGGAAGAATAAATGCCTAAATCTACATTCAGGACTTGATAGACTAGTGCAGCTAAAACATTTTCCCAAGGTCGGTACATTTCATTTTGGATCCATGGACGAATCAAAGGAAGAGTTTCAACAGCTAAGTTTATCCCTTTAAAATCACGAAACGAAATTTTTTCTAATAGCTCATGAATAAGAATACCTGTTTCACTGCTTGCTGGTAAGGTATGTTCAGTTTTAATAGAATTGTTGAAATCGTGAGGAGGAGTCTGCGATAGTGAAAAAGAAGAGATTCGATTTAAGCTTGAAAAAGAACTCATTAATAAGGGTGTTGTTAAAATAGAAATAGACTTAGGTGGCTCAAGATCAATAAAGGGAACAGAATCCTTCTTATTTTTTTCTAGAAAAATTTCTCTGTGAATCGAATAGGTCATGTCATTTTGAGAACCTATTTCCTCCATAAATTTAATAAAACTTTGACCATTGAAATGTCGGATGCGGTCATAAAGGGTCTCATAGCTACACTCAGTCTGTCCGAGTCTACCTAAAAGAAGATCTAAAGGAGATGCCTCACCATATTTAATTTGCTCAGAAGGAATATGGAGACTTATCGGAATATAAAGCTGATATTTCGCGCGCGTCATGGCAACATAAAGTTGCCTCATTTTTTCTGCGTCAATTTCTTCGCAATAGTGAAGTCGCTGTTCACTTGATTCTTCTAAAGGAATTAAAACAAATTTGCCTTCTTTTTCAATAGGAATCAATTCATCTTTGAAAGAATTACGTTGAATTAAACCTAAAGCAAAAACGATATCGAATTCTAAACCTTTACTCACATGTAATGTTAAGATCTTAATTCCATCTTTAGAAGGATCTTGAAACCGCTTAACTCTGGGATCTTCATTTTCATCCCATTTTTGAAATTGATCTAAAAATGGAATCAACCCTTCAGGACCATTCCATTCATGATATTGATGATTAATGACAATTTCAGCAATTTGCTGTAAATCATGGTAAAAATCAACACCTCCCTCCTTCGCTAATAATTGTTCCAGAATAGAAAGTTTATTTTTCCCCCAGCAACTTTGTAAGAAACGATCATAAAAGATGGAGAATCCCTGCTCTATCAAAACTTGCTTTAAAGATTGAATCACTGACAAAATCGATTCTAAATTCGAAGAATCATGCAACTTTTCATGAGACCAACCAATCAAAGAATTGCCTAACAGTGTCCTAAGAGTCCCTATGTTTTGCGGATGAAGAACAGCTTTAATAAGATCTATTAAGGCGTTCAATGCAGGTGATTCAGCTAAACTAGTCCCTCGTTGATTTAAATAAGGTAATTGATAGGAGTCAAAATATTCGGCGAGACGTAACGCTTGATAACGATCCCTTACTAAAACAGCAAATTGGCTATAGGCCAATGTTTTTTGCTTCCTTAAGCGTCTAATTTCTTGTGCAATAAAAGGGAAAAATACTTTTTGTTCTAAATCTTGTATGGTTGAATTCTTTTTATTGCTTCCATCCCCCATAAAAAAGTGGACAGCTCCTTTTTCATCCTCAAATAAACGTGTTTGATTGAAAGTAGAAGCAAAAACAGGTTGATAAGTTAAATGAAAATTTGTTTTAGGAAGAGGAATAAACTTTGGAGTATGATCTGGAGAAAATAGGACATTCAAAGCATTCACTAACGCTGGTTGAGAACGATAATTTACATCAAGAGAAAAACAATGCTCATGCCCGAGTGCTTGCGCAGCTGCCAAATAAGTATAAATATCTGCTTGCCTAAAAGAATAGATCGATTGTTTAGGATCACCGACTAAATATAAATAACCTTTCCAAGTTTTATCTTGAGGAAGAAATAAACGTCGAAAAATTTGCCATTGTAAAGGATCTGTATCTTGGAATTCATCAATAATAGCCGCTTGATAAATCATTTGAATTTGTTTTAAAAAGTTTTCTTGCCCAATTGCCCAATCCATTTTTCTTAATAAATCGTCCGGGGAAAGCTTTTCCTCTTCTCTTTGGTAATTGCGCAATAGCTTTTGGCAGGCTTTGGCAAGTCTAGCTATTAATATAGATTCATCCCGTGCTAAATAGACGACTCTCTCTAAAGTGTGATGCAATAAAGCTGTAAAACCTGGATAATTTAAGCGAAAGGATGCTGCAGGATTTTTAAGTAACTTCGGATCTAAGGCTAGCACCCATTCTAAACCATCGCAAATTAATTGATCAAAGTTTTCAACAGTCCACTCAGTTTGATCAAACAAAGCAACAAATCGAGAAATTTTAATTAATGTATCAGCTTTGGATTTGGCTCCTTTATAATTCCGAAAAAAGGGAGCTTGCTCTTGAAAATCTTCCATTAATAAAGAAGAACTTATGGAATAAGTTCTTTGTAAATTCTGCATGCCTTCAAGAAACTGTTGATAAATTTGTTGAAATGTAGGCAGTTCTTCAAACTCATAGCCACTTTGAATAGCTCTTAATAGTTTTTTTTGATCAGGATCATGTTTTAAAATAATTTCAAGTTGTGCAGGGCTAAAATTTTCTAAACGAATCTCTGTTCGAAAAAAATCTTGAATGACCGCTAAAATTTCTGACGGAGGAAAAGTTTCTTCCCCATAACTCGCATGAAAGCCTATATCACTTTCAATTGCATACTGCCTGAGCATGCGCGCACAAAAAGCATGTATTGTAAAAATTTGCGCTTGATCGAACTCAAACAACGCTTGCTGTAACTTTTTTTTTGCTTTTAAAACACTTTCTATTCCTGCTTCAATGACGGCCTTTAAATAGTCCGGAGTATTTTCTAATACATTTGAATGACTTAACCATTCATTAAATACTTCTAAGGCATATTCAATATTCAATCTAATACGTAGTTTTAAATCTCGGGTCGCAGCTTTCGTAAATGTGACGACTAAGATTTTACTTAGCGGTAAGGCTTCTTGTTCTAGCTGATTTTCAATTAATAAACGGACTACAATATTTTGAATAGAAAAAGTCTTTCCTGTTCCTGCAGATGCTTCAAGTAGGTAATGTTGATGAAGGATTAACTGCCTATCTAACACATTAAAATTCTTCATGCATCTTCCCCTTTCTTCTTTTTAGGAGGATACCATAATTGAATCAAATCTCCGGCTAGTTGTTTACCGATCTCTTGCCAAGATTCGATTAAAATTTTCGGGCAAGGTAGATGGTCTTTATTAAAAACCCACCTTAATTCTTGATTTAAAAAAGCTCCAAAAGAATTTGAAAAGACCTGTTTCATGTAATTTTGAATTGCCTGTTCATCCCCTTCAATAAGGGAAGGAATCCAATCAGGAAAGAGCGGAGAAAAATTGCGCATAGATAGTGCATAATAATTAATCAAATGCTTTAAATAAGGAATGCTATCTTTAAAAAAAGCCTTTTTGACCTCTGAAGATTTTGAAAGAATAAGGTTTCTTTCAATCGCCTCAATATTAAAAGTTGTAGCATAATTAAAAAGCAGAAATTGGGGCCATGCTTTCCAAGCATCTGAAAATCCACTTCCTTGACTTAAAACAACAAGGCCTTTTTTAGAAACAAAGGGCAACTTTCCAATTATAGAAATTTGATATTGATCAGAATAATTCAGTTGAAGAGCTGGAAGTAACCATTGATCTTTTTGAATTTGGCAAGGTTCGGAACAACTAGTACAAAATTCGATTTGAAAAAGTTCGGAAGGATTAATACCATGTTTATACAATCTTTGATGCACTTCATCTATTTCATCTTTGAAACGTTTTGTCGCAACTGTTTTGAACATTCCCAAAGGAAGTTTTCCTTCTTTATCTGCAATCTGCATCACTTTTTCAAATGGTTCCTTTAATGCAAATTGTTTGAGCTGATATTTATTTAAGGCTGATAATCCAAGCTCTTCTTGGTTTTTAATAATCCGATCTTCATAGCCCTCCAAATAAATGTCTAACCCTCTATTCAAATAAAATTTAACAGGTGAGCGAACTAACGTATTTAAAGTTTTTAAATCAATCACTGTGTGAGAAGGAAGGATATCTTCAAGAGAGTAGTTACTTAAAATAAATTGTTTAAGTAATCGATGAGAAGGAGTTTTATGAGTTTGGTAGTATTGTTCAGCAATTCTATAGTCGAATTGTGAGTAATTATTTAAAATAGAATTTGGTTTGAAATAAGAGACGTCAAATGCATCAAATGGATGTTTACTTACACATTGTTCAGAAATTTTTTTATTTTGAATGAGATAATATTTATCCAAATAGGTGAAAAACTCTTCAATAATCAAACTTGGCTGCAATACTTTGGAATCTTGGTAGGTATATCCTTGATAACTAACGATGAAAACGTCTGTAACAGATTGAAGAGCCTCTAAAAATAAATAACGATCATAATCTGTAGAGTTTGGGTTATAGTCAAGATTGTCTTGCCCAACCATTAAATTCAATGAAGTATGATAGCCTGCGCGGGGAAAAGCTCCTTCTTGCATTCCTAGTACTGCGATTACTTTGGCAGGAATAGAACGAAGAGGCATCATGGAACAAAATCGGATGGTTTGCAGGTGGCTTTCTCGATAAGTAATTCCTCTTTGTTGTAAAAGATTGTTCAAATGAAATTTAATAGTTTGGAAAGAAAATTTTGTTTCTTTAAAAGTTTTTGCAGAATCACCTAAAAGCTTAAATTGAGATTTTAATTCTTCGTAGTCTGCTATCGACTGAGAATCTTCAAATTCACACTTAAAATAAGTGTCTAATAAACAAGAGAGATAACAAGACCATTCTTCCATACACATTTGAGAGCGATCATGTAATGGCGATAAATCATCTCGTAAAGAATGCAACAATCGAATCCACCTCTCCATTAATTCTGCTTGAGAAAAGTCAATTCCTTCACATGGAATAGAATCAAAAGAATGAGAATCGGCAGATTTGACAACTGTTGTTAATCCAAGTAACAAACGAGTTAAACCAAAATTCCAGGTTCCAACTGAGCTAGAATCTACCATCTCTTTCTCACAATGATGCCTCTGAAGTAACTCATTTCGATGTAGCCAATCTTCTCCCCAACGGATGCCTGCTTGTTGAATCCATTCTTGAATGAGATAATAATCACTTTGAGTCAATTGATGACATCGTTGAAATAGACGGTGCCCAAACAACTGTAATAATTCACTCACTTCCCAACGACTTTCACTTAACCGAATCAATTGGAAAAAACCTTGGACGATTTCACTTTGTGCTTGCATGCCCAAATCAAGAATTTGAAAATCTAATTGACTTTCTTCTAAACCAAAAACACTTTGAATGTAAGGGACGTAATCAGAAATTTGAGGAGCCATCACAATAATGTCATTGGGTTGCAAAGTAGAATCTTTTTCAAATAATTTTAAAAGATTGTGATAAAGGATTTGTATTTCACGTCGAATCGAGGGAGCAATGTGCAATTGGATTGAATCATCTTTTCGTTCAAAATTAAAAGGAGGCTTTCCTTCAGGGTTACGCATCATCAATATATCAGCTTGAATTGCATGAAGAAGAGTCAAAGGTTGTAAAGACTCCTTTAAAAAAAGATCTTCTTGAAAAAATATTTCATCATTCAATTCACTCACATGACTTGGAAGGATATAACCAGCGTGAGTAGTAGCTTGACTCTCCTCAATTTGATAAGCCATTTCTCTTCCAAGTTTTCCAAAATTAGCTAAAAGGGGATTTCGATCTCTTAAAAGTTCTTCTAATTGTAAAACTTGAGAAGCCTTCGAGCCTAATTTCTGCTGCCAGTAGGTTTGCAAATATCTTGTCTCGTTATCGGAACGAATATCACTCCAAAAAACTGCGCATGGAGAAAGTAAATAATAGTAAATAGGGGCAACATTCGCCAGCTTCGATAAAAATTGAAATTCAGCTTTAGAAATAAAACTGATTGAGAAAAAATGGACTTCACACTCAGGAAAAAATTTAAGTGTTTTTTGGAAGGCTTTAGTCCAATAAGTCCATCCTTGATTGCCCCCAAAAAGGCTTTTCCATAAACGACTCTGCCAACCTCTATGTTCTGATTTTTCCCATTTAGAGACTAATGAATAAGCATATTTTCCATACTCTTGAAAAATTTTAGCTAAATGATAGCTTAAACCTGTCAATCGCTTTTCCATTTTACGTGTTAATTTAAGATTTTCGCCCACCTGCTTAGAATTTAATTTTAAATAATAAATCAAAGTTAACCAGTCTTGTTGTTCTTCATCACTTAACCGATGATAATCTTGCAAAACAGTTAATAATTCTTTTTCAATGGCCAAAGATAGCTCTAAAATAGAAGGTATCTTTTCATTTTTTAATTGAAAATAGTGAATGAGTGTTTCAAAAGCCTGATTAAGATATAGAAATTCAATTCCAGCTGCTATTCCTAAATCAGGGTCTTGCGCCATTTTTAAAGTTAGCCATGTTTGCATGGCTGGTCCATAAACAATCACAAGTCGCTTTTTGAAAGGCGTTTGCTTAAAACCGAAAAGATTATTCTTCAGCTGCTCGTAGAGGATTGATAGCTGGTTACTAAAAAAAACTTCTAAATCGCTCACAAAGGGCTCACTTTTTGGTGTATCAACTGTTAGGGTTAGAAGTTTACATCCTTCCTTGCATACAGTTTTGTTGAATCCAACATAAAATTTTAGCAAGAACATATGAATGTAACAAGCTTATACACCCAAACTTTAAGTTTTTTTATCTAAATGGGAAGGTTAGAAATACAGAAAGGTTAACCATACTTATTCGACCATAAAACTTATTTTTTAAAGTAAGATATCTCTGTTTCATCTGTATAAAAATAATGGCTAGTCATAAAATAAAAAATTAAATCACTATCTGTTTAAAATTACCAAATAATTAGTAACAAATAATTGTAAAATCTACGCATTGATAACGTTAATTTAAAAAAACAAGTATTAAATTAAATAAATTATCAAAACATTTTAATCTATTAATAAAAAGCTTGAGCCTAATGGTTCAACCATCCATACTCTTATAATAAAGATAAATTTTTCAAAAAATTATTTCATTTTGCAGAGATAAAGAGCACTGTAAATTTTAACCTGAACACGCGGGTATTAGAAAAGAATTACAGGAAGAAAAGTAAGCTTTGAGCAATAGTCAATTTTTATGTTCAAGTAACAAACTAAACAAATTTGCGTTATAAGAAAAATATTTAATTTTTTTAATAAAGATAATACAAACTTCTTAATTAAGAGTATATGCTAAACTCATTTTTACAACGATTTTCATCTTTTACTTATTTAAATGTAACCCAATTTTTAGGGGCTTTAAACGACAACATTTATAAGTTATTGATTGTTTATTTTTTCATTCAATTAGAAGGAATGGAGTATAGTCACCAGATTCTAGCCTCAACCGGTGCTACCTTTGTCATCCCTTTTTTACTATTTTCGGCGCTTTCAGGAACTTTGGCAGATCGTTTCAGCAAACGAGATATCATCGTTACAACAAAAATTTTAGAACTGGTAATTATGGCTCTTGGGGTATGCGCTTTTGCTTTTCAAAGCAAATGGGGTTCTTATGCAATTTTATTTTTATTGGCTACCCAAAGTGCGATTTTTGGCCCCTCAAAATATGGAATTGTCCCAGAACTAGTCTCTAAAGATAAGATTTCTAAAGCCAACGGTTTAATGACCTCATTTACATTCCTTGCAATCATTTTAGGCACATTTTTATCTTCTTTCCTTATTCAAATTAGTGGACGCAATTTTATTGTTTCTTCGATTTTCTGTACCTTTATTGCTTTAGTTGGTCTTGTGGCTAGTTTTTGTATTGAACATACACCACCTGCAGGCTCCGAAAAGAAAATTCAAATTTTTTTCTTAAAACAAATTTTTCAAACCTTGAAGTTTGCCCGCCAAGAAATTTCTTTGCTTCCAGCCATTTTAGGCGCTGCTTATTTTCTTTTTGTTGGTGCATTTACTCAACTTAATATTATTCCTTTTGCTGTCCAATCTCTTCAACTTTCAGATATTCAAGGCGGCTATTTATTTTTTTTAACAGCTTTGGGAATAGGAACAGGAGCTTTGATTGCAGGCAAAATTTCTGGAAGAATTGTAGAACTAGGGTTAGTTCCTATTGGAGCGCTTGGTATTTCGGTATGTGCATTTTTCTTGGATATATATTCAGAAAATATCTGGGCAGTTATTCCAATTGTGACTTTACTAGGAGTCTTTGGAGGGATTTTTGAGATTCCTCTCGACTCTTACATTCAAGTTGCTAGTCCTAAACAAATGCGAGGACAAATGGTTGCAGCTACAAATTTTTTAAGTTTTATCGGGGTCCTTTTAGCTTCTGGGTTGATTTATCTGAATTCAGAAATTTTTCAAATTTCAGCTGACAAAGGATTTAGTTTAATTGGATTTATTACTTTCGGAATTTTTATTATTTTTATGTTTCAATTTTTTGATTATTTGACTCGCTTTATTGCCTCGATTTTATCCAAGCTGCATTTTAGTACAATATTTAAAGGCAAAGAAAATATTCCTGATTGCCCAGCAGTTTATGTTTGTACGCATACAGCCTGGAATGATACTTTACTCATTCTAGGGTCACAAAGGCGAAGAATTCGGTTTTTTATTGAGCAAGAACAACATCATTCTCCTTGGTTAAGGCGTCTATACGGACTACTTCGGGTTGTCTTTATCCCTGATATTGAACCTCTCGAAAAGAATCAAGCTTGTTTAACTGAGATTCGCAATACTCTTAAAAAAGGAATCTCGGTATGTATTTTTGTTCAAAGTTGGGATATTTATTCTGAAGTAGAAAAGCTCAAACACTCTACCCCTTTTAACCACATTATCGAAGAAGCTAATTATCCGATCATTCCAGTTTACATTCAAAAAGGAATTAAATCTCCTCGTTTCCAATTTTTAACAAATTCATTAAAAAAATTCAGGGTACCAGCTTCTGTCGTTTTTGGAGATTTAATTTACACAGGGCATCAATCTATTTTAAAAAGTAAACATGAGCATGACCTCTATTTTGAGGATTGATTGCCTGAATTGTTTAGCTTGAGTCTAGGAAGCATGAAGCAAAAGAAAGGACTGGAAAGAATAAGCTTTCGAAAACTCTTTTGTGCTAAAAGGATTAATTTAAATATTTTCAAATATAAAATGATCATCTTTTAAATTTTGCGCAATGTATGAAAATTTATATTTTAAACTTTTTTCCTCCGTTTTTTTGCGAATTTTTTACTCACCTCCCATGGCTCAAAGCTACCAAAATGCATTTAATCACTCTCATCTAGCAAAATCGATAAATACCTGGCTTCCCTTCTATCTGCTTTTTTTAATTTACATGAAAATTCAAAATGGAAGTGCAAAGATTCACCTTCTCAAACACTTTCAATAAAAAATAACAGCGGATTTTAGGTAAAAGGAAGAAATAATAAATTTCGAATAGCAGGAAATAATATTTAAGTTAATACACGTCTTTTTTAGTCCATTCTAATCCTTTTTCTGATCTTTCGCATTAGGCGTGCCAGAGTTATTTTAGAGCGATCTATCCAAACTCAATTTACTTCTACATTTGTCCCTGAATTTTTTAACCACAAATTTTTCTCATTTCGAGGGCTTATTATGTTATTCAGTTATTTTTAAATAAAAAAATTGAATAAAGGACAGGTTTTTTAATGGAAAAAGAAAAGAATTAAAGAAAAATTCACAAAAAGAATTCGTAGCAAGATGAGTTTATGCTCCTTTATTGGATACAAAAGAAACATTTGAACAATTTTTTATTGGTGCGAAACTTCAAGAATATATGAAGATCTTAAACTTTATCTCAACCCTTTTATGGCATTTAAAATTAATTGGTAGGCAAAAAATTTCTGAGGAATCTGCCATTATTTCGCGTCTATAAGCTATTTTTTTAATTCTATTTGAATTACAAAGCTAATTAACCAGAGTTTGGAAGTTTTTCATGAAACTTGGTTTTTACTAATAACGAATCGGTTTTTGAGCGTGAAAGCAAAATTTTAACTTCCAAAAGAAAATTTATAAATCTCGATAATCAGTAACTCATTCATTTTGTTTTCCATCTCCTCTTCATCCGCTGTTAAGATTAATAGCTAACCATGAGGTTTGTCATGATAACAAAGTTGCCCCCTACTAGTGAATCTAACAATAGTTTATCTGACGAACTATTAGAAAAAATAAATGCCTATTGGAGAGCTGCTAATTATTTGTCTGTCGGGCAAATTTATTTGCTCGATAATCCCTTACTAAAAAAACCCCTCTCTATTAAAGATATTAAACCTCGTTTACTTGGGCACTGGGGAACAACACCAGGATTAAATTTTATTTATGTGCATCTCAATCGAATTATCAAAAAATTTGATTTAGATATGATTTATTTGATCGGCCCTGGACATGGAGGACCTGGGATTGTAGCGAATACTTATTTAGAAGGAACCTATAGCGAATATTATCCTCACATTTCCCAAGATGCCGAGGGAATGCAAAAATTGTTTAAACAATTTTCTTTTCCTGGAGGAATTCCAAGTCATGTAGCTCCGGAAACTCCTGGATCAATTAATGAGGGGGGAGAATTAGGTTATTCTCTTTCTCATGCATTTGGTGCGGCTTTTAATAATCCTGATTTAATCGTAGGATGTGTTATTGGTGATGGAGAAGCTGAAACAGGCCCCTTAGCAACCGCCTGGCACTCTAATAAATTTCTCAATCCAGCGATTGATGGAGCTGTGCTTCCTATTTTGCATTTGAATGGCTATAAAATTGCAAATCCCACTATTTTAGCTCGTATCAGTCAAGAAGAACTTAAAAGCTTGTTTGTAGGTTACGGTTATAAACCCTATTTTGTCGAAGGATCAGATCCTCAATTGATGCATCGCCTCATGGCCGAAACGCTTGATATGATAATAAAAGAAATCCAGGAAATACAAACAAACGCTAGAAAAAATGGAATCGTCAAACGTCCAATTTGGCCAATGATTATTTTACGCACACCTAAAGGTTGGACAGGACCAAAAGAAGTAGATGGTAAAAAAACGGAAAATTATTGGCGATCTCACCAAGTTCCTTTTTCAGATATGAAAGAAGAACATATTAAGCTTTTAGAAGAATGGCTAAAAAGCTATCGTCCGGAAGAACTTTTTGATGAAACAGGTAAATTATTCCCAATTTTAGCCGAATTAGCTCCAAAAGGCAAGCGAAGGATGGGAGACAATTTCCATGCAAATGGAGGATTATTAAGAAAAAATTTACGACTTCCAGATTTCCGTTCTTACCAATTAGAAGTTGTCACTCCAGGAGTGGTCGAAGCAGAGTCGACTCGTATCATGGGATCTTTCTTAAGGGATGTTTTAAAGTTAAATCCTCACAACTTTCTTGTAACTGGTCCTGATGAAACAGCTTCAAATCGTCTTACTAATTTATTCGAAGTTACGCAAAGAAGGTGGCTTGCAGAATATTTACCAGAAGACACTGATGGGGGAAATTTATCTTTAGAAGGGCGCGTGTTAGAAATTTTAAGCGAGCATACTTGTTTGGGATGGTTGGAAGGATATATCTTAACAGGGCGTCACGGCTTTTTTTCTACCTACGAAGCATTTGCTCATATTATCGACTCCATGTTTAACCAACATGCTAAATGGCTGCAAACAACACTCACAATACCTTGGCGAGCTCCTATCCCTTCAATAAACATTTTATTAAGTTCTCATGTTTGGAGACAGGATCACAATGGCTTTTCTCATCAGGATCCAGGTTTCATAGATTTAGTCATGAATAAAAAAGCTGCCGTTGTCCGCGTTTATCTTCCTCCTGATTCTAACACTCTTTTATCGGTAACAGATCATTGCCTAAGAAGTCTAAATTATATCAATGTGATTGTCGCTGGAAAACAACCAGCTTTACAATATCTAAGTATGGAAGCAGCAATCAAACATTGTACAGCAGGCATAGGAATTTGGGAATGGGCTAGCAATGATAAAGGAGGGGAACCAGATGTTGTTCTCGCTTGTGCAGGAGATATCCCAACCCTAGAAATTTTGGCCGCCGTTGATATTTTACGACAAAGCATTCCCACTTTGAAAATTCGAGTGATTAATGTTGTGGATTTAATGACTTTACAACCCAAAGAAGAGCATCCTCATGGTCTTTCTAATACAGACTTTGATGAAATGTTCACGACCAATAAGCCCATTATTTTTGCTTATCATGGTTATCCTTGGCTCATTCACCGTTTAACTTATCGACGTTCAAACCATTCTAACATTCATGTCAGGGGTTATAAAGAAGAAGGAACAACGACAACTCCATTTGACATGGTCGTATTGAATGAAGTTGACAGGTTTCATTTAGTAGGCGATGTAATTGATCGAGTCCCAAAACTTGGATATTTAGCGGCGTATACTAAACAAGAGATGCGTCATAAATTGATCGAACATAAAGAGTATATTCATCAATTTGGAGAAGATATGCCTTCAGTAAAAAATTGGAAGTGGCCTTACGGCAAAGAATGAGAAGGATTTAGAATAAAAATTTCAAAAACCTCTCTTCAAGGAAAGGTTTTTGAAACAATTAGGTCATTAAAAAGCGTAAATTGCCTCTAATTCAAAATCTGAATAACTATGACGTCCACCTATCCTACTGTCTTCTGCTCGACTAAATTCATAGATTGTGTCGATAGAAAAGTTATCTGTAATGGCGTATAAAAATTCAAATCTCCAACCCTTAAAATTGGCATTACCACGTGCAGGATAATAATAACCATTTTGCGAAGAGTAATCACTTGTAGAAGGCAAATGACTAGTTTCTATATAATCTGCAAAATCGTCATTAACAAGATTTCCACGTCCGATACTTCCTACATCAAAATCAGAAACAGCTTGCGCTTGTACGTAAATATATTCTATATCAAGAGCCCAGTCACCTTCTTTATGTACCTGCCCAATATAAACTCCTCCATAAGCAGCTAAGTTTTTTTTCTTATGATGAGTAATTGCTTTTGCTTTTGCTGCATGGTTGATTAAAAAACCACCATAGAATTCTACTGGAATTCTTTTACAGTAAATTTCAGGCTCAATCGTGTAAGCAAAACTAATTTGAGAATTAGTAAATTGAGTTCCTAATGGATTATGAACGTGACATCTATTGATTCCAGTCTTTTTCCAATCAATAAAAGAATAACGAAGATCCAATCCTGTATCAAAAAGATTTAAAATCCCAATTTCTGTCACATAGCCAAAATGATTGACTCTTTCGTCGACCACAAAAGCGGCTCCTTCCCAATACCAATCCATCACTTCATCGATTGCACTTGCAAATTTCAATAAAACACCATCAAAGCGGCTAGAAAATTGGATTTCTGAATCAAAGACATCATCTAATTTACGGCGTCCAATTTCCATATCAAATCGATGCTTACCATCTGCATAAACGTTATAACCAATATAAGCACGTTTCAAGTTAATCAAATTCGATTCTCCACTTCCTTTTCCGCAACATTGCATATTGCGAGGGAGCGATTTGATCACTTCACTTCCGTGTTTATTATAAATGGGGAATTTCCCAGAACAATCGTTACGTCCTCTTAAACCAGCTGGATTGTCAAATTGAAGGTGTGCTTGAGCCCAAGATCTGCCAAACGAATATTTTAATTTGAAATTAAATTCAACGTCAAAGTCATTATGAGAAATCGGTAATCCTTTTGCATCGACATGAGAACCACCACGTAAACTTCTGTAATCTTCATAAAACTTACTAGAGTCATCCGCGTATAAAGCAACCCCTTTCTCTCGGATTGTACGCCATTCAAAGCGGATATCACCACTAATATCTAAATTCTTGGATTTCTTTTTTATATCAATATTGTCTTTAGATTGTACAAACTCTCTTAGAGATTGATCGTCGTTTTCATTTAATTGACGCTCAAAAGAGGTTTCTTGTTGCTGAGCAAAGATAGTCGCAGATGTAAACCCTGCTGCCATCAAAATAGGCATCAGATACTTTACAAGTTTCATATTGGCTCCATTTTATGTTTTTAGGAATATAGTCGAAGATTCCAATTAGTTTTTTCTATAAGAAAATTTATGAAATTGAAGAGATGAATAAGGAGAAAAGAAAATTCATTATTTAACATTAATTCACAAATTTTTGCTGATATCTTTAAATTTTTAAAAGTAAAAGTCAATAGTAACTTATTCGAGAGATAGACGTGAATAGATTAAGCATCTCTATGCTAGTAACTTATAATCATTCAATTTGAAATTTCATTATCTTTTTTTAAAAATTTGGTGGGAAAATAATTTTGATTATAGTTAGGGTTTTGCAAACAAAATTAAATTAATTCTAACTTACATATTTTTATTATTATTTTTGTAATACAAACTATACGTAGGAAAGTTAAACTTGTCCATATTCGGTTGGCTTTATATAAATTCCCCATTTTAGATCTGTGCGGGTTCCATTTACCCATTCTTTCCAAATAGACATCGGATATCCAATAGAACCTGTATAATCAACTCGCCACAATTCTAAACGTCCTGTACCAGGATTCACAACAAACCCAAATTCATCTTTCACCCAATTTGTATCTGCAAAGATAATGGGAGCTGGCATAGCAAAACCAAGTTTTTGACAAGTAAAACTAATATGCCAATGATAATCGATTGAAAAAGTTGTTTGCATTTCAGAGAGGCAAATCAATGCTTTACAAATATCTTGCAACTGATTAGCGCTCATGACGTACTGAGATTTAGATAAAGAAATTTGATCAAAATAGCTCAAAATTTCATCTGCTTTTGAGGAGGTTATGCCTGGTAAAAGAATTAAAATTTGATAAATTTTTTCTTTCAGCTCATAAATTGAAAAATAAGGAAGTCTAGAATATAAAAGGCTATCTAATTCGTCTGCTGATAAGATGGATTTTTTACCGATATTTAATCCTCTATCTTGTTGCAAAGTATCTACAATAATTTCTCTAAAATATAGGGGATTTAAAGGACCTGTCAAATTCTGAAAAACAGCTTTAAAACGAGGTTGAAAATTTTCCGGAATCTTTTCTATTAATTCTTGTAAAAATGAATGGATCATATTGTGATCTAAAACAATTTTTTCAATAAAAAACTCAGCCGGTTTAACAAATTTATCTCGAACGGATGTATACGTAAATTCATCACCTATCCAAGCATCCTTAAAAGGAGTTAAATTGGGTTTTAATAAAAAAGCATGTGTAGGTGATTGAATTAGCATAGATTGCCGCCTTCCTTCTAAGTAAGGCTCCATCTGCTTTCGTGGAATATGCTTTAAAGTATCGGCAAAAAAAACGAGTAATTCCATCTCACTTTCTACCCATTTCGCCCCTTCCTGTGGCTTGTCTTCTATTCGATAATAACAACTAACAAGCGTATTCATCGTTCCTCCAGAGGTATAAACCCAAGGTTTTTTTTCTATTTGGTCTAAATGGTCAAGAGGATTTTGAGGAATGGGCATACGATGAGCTGCTGCCATGCGATAAAAAGCTGTTTCTAAAAACTCTTTAGTTTTTACGTGATTAACAATAGCTGTAACAACTTCACCAAGATCTTTTTCTAACCCTAAATTTTGTAACATGGAGGCAATTTGAGGTTCTGTTGCGACAAAAAAAGATGTTAATGAATCAATAAAATCTGTTTGATTTTTGATTCTTGTCCATTGTGAAGAATTGCTTCTTCCGTGCTTATAAAGCAACCTGAATCCTGCAGGACTATCATCAAAAGGACCTGTCAACACTTCTTGCATATCTGCATCGTAAACTTCTTGGAAATACTCTCTAAACAACTCTAAATAGATTTTATAAAGAGATTCATAAAGATTAACTAAAGCAGAAGCGCGCTGATGAGCATCGTCTCGTTGATCTTGGATAAAATATAATTCATTAGCTCTGTTTTGATATTCCATTTTCAACCACTGAGCTTCTTTCTCACTGGCATGCCTAATGCGTGATTCTAAAGTTTTGACATGCGTATACATCATCTCATACTCATATTGAGCATCTTGAACAAGTTTATTTGCTTGATCTAGTTTATATTGAATCTGCTCTTGGATACAATGTCCAATTCCTCCTTGCTCGTGGGAACCCATTCCTAAACTGGCATACAAATTCCAAGTCGTAAACTCTAATTTAGTTTCGGAAAAAGAAGCTAAAGTAAATTCCCAAGTTTTTAGTAAGGCATTATCAGCTAAAGATTTAAAAGCATTTTTACCTATTTCAAACAAATAAAGAAAATTAGCACATTTTTCTCCAATTCCTCCTGTTTGTTTACCAATAGCAGGTATTTGCATTAAATTACTTTGAATCATGCCTCTAGGACGCTCTTCGTAATCTTTAATTTGTTGTTCTGAAAGTCCTATAGACTGCCTTAAAATAGTTCTTAAAATCACTTCTGCTGTCACTATGCAATAATTAGTGTGACGCGAATGTTGTAAAATGATTGGATCAATCCAATCTTTAAGCCTTTTGATTTTATCTTTAAGCTTTTCATTTTTTTGAAGTAATCCAACAGCTTCAAAAGCGACTATTAATCCAGGAGAATACCAAATCTCAGGCGAGATTTTTTTAGAAGAGATAGAAAGGAGCAAAGGTTTTTTTAAATCCCCACTTCCCCAACTTGCACTAATGGGAACTGAATATTCTGCTCCCCCAAATGTACGTTTTAAACGGCCTGTCGCGAGTAAATCGGTCATATCCTGCAAAAATTGTTCGGGCTGTTCATTTTGAATAATTTCAGCCGGTGCGGTTGCAAAACAAGATCCAACATTTTGCCGTAAATAACATAACCAGGCAGCTAAAACAGCTCTTTTTGCATGCGCATCTGTAATAACGGTTTGTGAAGGAATTTGCAACGTTTGCTTAATAATGTCTTCAGCAATTTTATTCGATAAAGGTTTTGAAATTTTTTTTAAGGATCGGACTAGCTCTTTATTAGTTAACAAAAATTGTAAAACTTTCAAGATATGCTCTTGACGTTTAGAATCATATTGTCTGTTAGGTCCAAGAGAATATAAATGGGATTTAAATTTTTGAATAAGCGTTGGCAAGACCGCGAAATTAATTTCACCTTTATCATCGATTAAAAGGGCCGCTAAATGGCCTGTTCGTAAAATGTTGCGAACAGAACAACTTTCTTGAATTTGCGAACGATCTAACCGTCGAGAAATTTCTTCGTATTCTTCAACTATATAAGCACAAATTTTATCCGCTGCTAATCTTTCTTGCTTTTTTTGTTTAGCGATTAAAGCAAAAATTCGTGGATAAAAAAATGGATGATTAAGAGGAGCTTTGACTAAGCTTAAAATTGTATTAATTTTTTCTTTATTCACTTTCTCACACAATAAACGTTTGATCAATCAAAAAGCAGGAATACAAATTTGTGCATTAGCGGGAGTTTTTTGTAAATTTACAATATTTTTCTTTATATAGGAAATACTCTCACCCGAGTATTGGAAAAACTCCCAAAAATTAAATCGATCACTATTAATAAATTTGGAATGAACATAATTTTGGAAAATTTATTGGGATACTTGGCGTGATATCAAGACCGATGCCTAAAAAATTTCATACAAAAACATCTAATAAATTTGAAATTAGAGTGTTAGAAATTCTAGTAGCAATTGTTTTTAACAAATTAGTTATTTGCAACTTACATTAATTTTAGAGGTAAGGCTGATAAACCCGCTTTCAGCGTTAAATTTAAATTCCCAAAGTTGATTTCTACTCTATCAGGCAAACTTTTACCCATTTTATTTCTAAACAAATTAGCATGAGAACCTATTTCCTCATCTATCCAATAGACCAGTAAAACGTCTGGTTTTACATGGCATTCTGTAATAATCAACCCCATCATCAGATAAGGAGTGGTCAATGTATTTAGGATTAAGTGTTTGTTTTTTGAGCAGAGCGGTAACGACAGTATTAAGTTCGCCAATTATGTGCTGTTGGTGTTGAAATTTCTTTAAATCTTTTTTGAACTTAGTCGAATTTTTAAGCTGAAGTATTCGATTTCATCCCCACTGCTTTCCAAAAGTCTTCTAGGGATTCGTGGCTTTCTATGTTTTCACCTCTCTTAGTTTTTCTTAAAACTTGCGCTGTCTCTTCATTAAGCTCATGGCTTTTGTTGCAATCATGGCCGGCACATTTGGGTACCTCTTGTCAGGCAAAAGATAAAAAATATTTGTTAATAGCCATCTACTTTTTTGCTGCTAACATTTTAATAATATACATCTTCTCTTCTGTTATACAATCTACGCTTAATCTAGCTTTATGAGTCTGTCCCATAAGAACTTCCTTTTGTGATAACTCTATTATACGCAAAATCAACGTTTGTGAAAATTCAGTTAATTAAATACCCAGTTAAATTTAATTTGACTTTATCATTGATCAATTCTT